>NZ_JBVVNL010000001.1:0-3723044 GCF_055825275.1 Bacillus sp. GS3m_15504
GAGGTTAGGGGTTCGACTCCTCTCGGGCGCGCTTTTATTAACGGGAAGTGGCTCAGCTTGGTAGAGCACCTGGTTTGGGACCAGGGGGTCGCAGGTTCAAATCCTGTCTTCCCGATATTCCCAAAAACATGGGGCCTTAGCTCAGCTGGGAGAGCGCCTGCCTTGCACGCAGGAGGTCAGCGGTTCGATCCCGCTAGGCTCCACTTATTTCAATATCATTTATGGCGGTGTAGCTCAGCTGGCTAGAGCGTACGGTTCATACCCGTGAGGTCGGGGGTTCGATCCCCTCCGCCGCTACCATAAAGGACCTTTAGCTCAGCTGGTTAGAGCAGACGGCTCATAACCGTCCGGTCGTAGGTTCGAGTCCTACAAGGTCCACCATTAGAAGTTTATATCTCGGAGGTATACCCAAGTTCGGCTGAAGGGATCGGTCTTGAAAACCGACAGGCGGCGAGAGTCGCGCGGGGGTTCGAATCCCTCTACCTCCTCCATTTTTTCTTAATTAAATATTTTATCGTCGCGGGGTGGAGCAGTCTGGTAGCTCGTCGGGCTCATAACCCGAAGGTCGCAGGTTCAAATCCTGTCCCCGCAACCAAGGTCCCGTGGTGTAGTGGTTAACATGCCTGCCTGTCACGCAGGAGATCGCCGGTTCGACCCCGGTCGGGACCGCCATTTTTACATAAAGGCTCGGTAGCTCAGTCGGTAGAGCAGAGGACTGAAAATCCTCGTGTCGGCGGTTCGATTCCGTCCCGAGCCACCATTTTGAAGTCGCAAGCCGGCTTAGCTCAATTGGTAGAGCAACTGACTTGTAATCAGTAGGTTGGGGGTTCAAGTCCTCTAGCCGGCACCACTTTCAAAATGAGCCATTAGCTCAGTTGGTAGAGCATCTGACTTTTAATCAGAGGGTCGAAGGTTCGAGTCCTTCATGGCTCACCATTTACAATTTAATGCGGGTGTAGTTTAGTGGTAAAACAAGAGCCTTCCAAGCTCTGGTCGAGAGTTCGATTCTCTTCACCCGCTTTTCAATTATGGGCCTATAGCTCAGCTGGTTAGAGCGCACGCCTGATAAGCGTGAGGTCGATGGTTCGAGTCCATTTAGGCCCACCATAATTGTTCCGCAGTAGCTCAGTGGTAGAGCTATCGGCTGTTAACCGATCGGTCGTAGGTTCGAGTCCTACCTGCGGAGCCATATTTATAGAGAAGTACCCAAGTGGCTCAAGGGGCTCCCCTGCTAAGGGAGTAGATCGCGAACGCGGTGCGAGGGTTCGAATCCCTTCTTCTCTGCCAGTAATTGGCCCGTTGGTCAAGTGGTTAAGACACCGCCCTTTCACGGCGGTAACACGGGTTCGAATCCCGTACGGGTCATACTAAAAGAGATAGCATAATCTGCTATCTCTTTTTTGTTGTGTAAAAGTGGACTTTGAATAGTCTGCTTTTTTTATGGATTTCTTGTATACTTTTTTCTATTTAGATCGTCTAACTAATATTTCTATCTGGATTTCTGGTGTCTTTTTTTAATGCTGAGTATTAATCATTGCAATAAATTGTAGAAGATTTATGTATATGCACTTATTTTTGCAACCTTTTTATTCTCTCATTCGACTATATTAGTAAAGGGAGGAAGACATAAAAATGGACATATCCTATCTAGTAAAACAAGCAACAAGAGGAAATGATCAAGCATTTGAACAACTCATTACTTTTGTTCGTCCGAAATTATATCGAACAGCCTATTCTTATGTAAGAAATGAACAAGATGCACTGGATATATACCAAGAAACAATTTATGAAGCGTATCTTTCATTGAAAAAATTAAAAAATCCCGAGAAATTTCAAAGTTGGATTACCAAAATTCTTGTTTTTAAATCCATTGATTTTGTAAGAAAATCCTCTAGACAATTTGTTGTGGATGATGAAATATTCACCAATTTATGTACAGAAGAGAGCATGAATAAATTAGAACAATCATTGGATTTAACCGAGGCATTTAATTTCTTAGATCCTACTTACAAAACTATTATTTTATTAAGGTATTATCACGATTTATCTATTAAGGAAATTGCTGAGGTTCTTAATTCTCCAGAAGGAACGGTAAAATCTCAATTACATCGAGCGAAGCAAGCTTTACGCCCCATTTTAAAGGAGGGATATAGTTATGAATAAAGAAGAATTTAATTACCATATCAATGATATTCCTATACCAGAAGACAGGTTAATTCAAAGAGAAAAAACAGCCATTCTTCAAGCTAAGAAGAATCAATACCGTAGAACAAAAACAATCAAGTATTCTAGTCTTGTTGCTTGTGGAATATGTGTTTCTCTCTTAGGTTTTGGATTCATTTCTCCTACTATGGCAAAGACATTATCGAGTGTTCCAGTTATAGGCCCGATTTATGCACAATTTAAGGATATTGCTTCTCATAAAATTGAAAAGGATGAGCTTGCTACATCAATTGAGAGACAAGATAACCATAGTGGTTTAACGATGAAGGTAAAAGAAGCTGTTTACGATGGTGGACGTTTAGTGATCACGGTGGAATACAAAGGAGCAAATACTATTTCAAATACCAATGAAGAGAAACCTGGATTTAGTTATGTAACCATCAATGGAAAAGAAGTCAAAGCTGCAATTGCTTCTACTTCACAGAAGTCAAAAGAAGGAAACACCATTATTGAGCAGCATGAATTCACTCTGGCTAATTATGGTGAATTTGGTGATAAAATTGATGTTTCCGTACATGGGAAAGATTTATTTGGAAAAACAGGAACATGGAATGTAGCATTTCCTCTTACAAAAGTTGAAGGTGAGATTCGTAAATTCATTCCTAATATAAAAACATTGACGAAAGATAATCTGTACGCATTAACAGTAGATCAAATAACCTTTTCTTCACTTTCAACGAGGATTGATTTGACCTTTGATTATCCGAAAGAAATGGAAGCTAATGATAGCTGGCCAGCACTTGATTATACTGTCACTGATGATAAAGGAAAAATCTACGAAGGAGTCAGCTTGCAAGTTGGTAGTACGGGACTATATGGACACCATATTGTTTTAGCTCTTCCGCCGATGGATAATCCTCCAAGATCCTTAACAATTGAGCCCGCGTATCTTAGTGGTCTAAATGATATATTAAAAAATGGAGGTGCTGAAGATTTGAAAACGACTGTATTGCTACAATAATTGAAGAGCTTGGCTAGGTTTCCATGTCTATTGAATGTTAATAAGTGATGGTATGTTAACTTGACGTGTATGGAAAAAATATCACTATCCAGCTAAGATAAGTTTGTATCCATATAATTAAAAAACGCTATTCTTTTGTAGAAATATACAGAAAGGATGGCGTTTTTTATGCTGTTATTATTGTCGAGTTTTGTCGGTAAGTCGATATATTGCAAAAATCGCTGATATAATTTGAGTTACAGTCGATAAATTTCAATAATCGTTGATATAATTTGAGTTACGGTAGATATATTCTAAAAATCGCCGATATAATTTCACTTACCGACAAAAACCATAGAAAAACCCTTTCACAATCTAAAGAAAACGCCTCCATTGAAATGGATTCCATACCTGATCCAATAACTTTACACTCTATGTGAAAAAGTTCACAAATAGGTCATAATTTGTGAAGTAATTCACAATAATACGTGCTACAATATGAGTGTAAAGAAGTTAAACAACATTAAATTAGTATTTTAATTAATTACTTAAACAATCATAAAAAATATATGTGAACAATAGAGAGGGGAAATTACCATGAAAAAAGGTATCAATCGTGTAGTATTAGTAGGAACAGGAGCTGTAGGTTGTAGTTACGCTTACTCAATGATCAACCAAGGTGTAGCTGAAGAATTCGTATTAGTAGATGTTAATGAAGCAAAAGCAGAAGGGGAAGCAATGGACTTAAGCCATGCGGTACCATTCTCTCCATCACCAACAAAAGTTTGGAGCGGTAGCTATGCAGATTGTAAAGATGCAGATTTAGTAGTTATCACTGCTGGATTACCACAAAAGCCAGGTGAGACTCGCTTAGACTTAGTTGAGAAAAATACAAAGATCTTTAAACAAATCGTTCGCGGTATTATGGATAGCGGATTTGATGGAATCTTCTTAATCGCAACTAACCCAGTTGATATTTTAACTTACGTAACTTGGAAAGAATCTGGTCTACCAAAAGAGCGCGTAATCGGTTCTGGTACTACTTTAGACTCTGCTCGTTTCCGTTATATGTTAGGTGACTACTTAGATGTAGATCCACGTAACGTTCATGCTTACATCGTTGGTGAACACGGTGACACTGAACTTCCAGTATGGAGCCACGCTACTATCGGTGTACAAAAACTAGAAACAATTTTAGCTAACAACGAACAGTACAAACAAGAAGACTTAGATAAAATTTTCGAAAACGTACGTGATGCAGCTTACCATATTATCGAGCGTAAAGGTGCAACTTACTACGGAATCGGTATGTCACTACTTCGTGTAACTAAAGCAATTTTAAACAACGAGAACAGCGTATTAACTGTATCTGCATACCTTGAAGGTCAATACGGTGAGAAAGATGCCTACGTAGGTGTTCCAGCTGTCATTAACCGTGAAGGTGTACGTGAAATCGTAGAGCTTGAGTTAAATGAAGAAGAAAAAGCGAAATTCGCTCATTCTGTAAAAGTATTAAAAGAAACAATGGCACCAGTACTATAATAATTGCTAAATAGTTCAGAGGCGGGAAACTGCTTCCTACCTCTGAATTTATATAATTTCATATAAATTCCTTTTCCGGTTTCCCTTGTATATCCCCAATATACCCCTTTTGCTGGATCAGGGTCGTTTATAGAAAAGAGCACTCTACTTTATATAGAGTGCTCTTTATTATTATTTTTTAGGCGTTAATCCCAATTTCTTTAAAATATCTGCCAGTGTACCGCTTTTTGATTTTTCAGCAGCTGTTTGTGATTTAGATGCATCTGGACCTTTTTTCAAGAAGTTCTTTTTAACGAAGCGAATATCTGTATCACCATTTACATTACCTGCAAGGTTTTCGTCAGGTCTTACATAATAATAGTGACCAAGTAGCTTTCAGTATCTAATTTTGTTGTTAGACAGCTTGAAATGAGTTACTCGATGTTTTGGAATCACTGAAATAAGCGAATAAACCACCGAATGTAAGTGATAAGCTGAGCCGTTGCCGTACCAATTTCCATCTCTAATTTTTTGTTTTACTGGCATAAGAACCTTAATTTAATTTTTTATCTAATTTTCGTTTTGGATATAGATAGAGTAAACACAGTATTTTAGTATGAGTTATATTTACTAAAATTTAACATTCTTTATTGAGAACTAAAATATCTACTTAAGAATTTCGCATTTCAATAAAATTGTGGTGAGAAATGTTGAGAAATATTTTTTATGAAAGATTATTTTGTTACGATTTTAAGTAGTAAATAACGTGAAAAAGAAAATAAAGTGAATAAAATAGAGGTTGAGAAATAAATAGTAAGGTGAAGGACTAATAGAAAATAAAGCGTTTTCAATGAATATTCGTCAAAATTCGATATTTTATATAGAAATGTGAAAAAAATTAAACATTTTTAAGAAAAAAACGTATATTTTTTATAAATTAACAAGGATATTTCAGTTTTTCGCAGAATTGGTAAAGTATAAAAAATTCTGTCATCTTAGTGAGGTGAGCATATTGAGTGTAATAAATTGTGAAGAAGTGAAACGAGATGAGTTTCATACCGAAAAGTACTATGAAAGTTATAACATCTTTGGCGCACATATTGTGACGGAAGATGAGATGCGAGGTGTACGATTTACAGTATGGGCTCCTCATGCGAAAGCAATGAGTGTTGTTGGAGATTTTAATGAATGGGATTATGAGCAACATAAGATGCTGCAAGTGACAGAAGAGGGAATTTGGTCCCTATTTATACCGCATATAGAAGAAAGAGAAATATATAAATATGCGATTGAAACGATGGCTGGTGATGTCATTTTTAAGGCAGATCCGTATGCTGTGTATGCAGAAGTAAGACCGAATACGGCATCTGTAGTTTTTGATATAAAGGGATATGAATGGAATGATAAAAACTGGAGCCGTAAGAAAAAGAAAAAATCGGTTTATAAAGAAGCGATGACAGTTTATGAATTACATTTCGGTTCTTGGAAAAAGAAAGAAGATGGAACACTGTATTCTTACAGAGAAATGGCAGAAGAACTCATTCCTTATGTGGTGGAACATCAATTTACACATATTGAAATTATGCCGCTTGTTGAGCATCCATATGATCGTTCTTGGGGATATCAAGGGACGGGATATTATGCAGCAACGAGTAGATTCGGCACGCCACATGGTTTGATGCATTTTGTCGATGAATGTCATAAATATGGAATCGGTGTCATTTTAGATTGGGTGCCGGGGCATTTTTGTAAAGATGCTCACGGTTTATATTTGTTTGATGGGACACCGACTTATGAATATAAAGATAAAGATGTGCAAGAAAATCCAGTATGGGGAACTGTTAACTTTGATTTAGGAAAGAGGGAAGTACGTAATTTCTTAATTTCAAATGCGTTATTTTGGATGCGATATTTCCATATTGATGGTTTCAGGGTGGATGCAGTTGCGAACATGCTGTACTGGAATAAAGAAGGACAAGAGCAAAGTAATGAGCACGCTGTTTCCTTTTTACGAGAGTTAAATGAAGCGGTGTTTGCAGAGGATGAAGATTTTCTTATGACAGCAGAGGATTCAACAGCTTGGCCACTTGTAACAGCTCCAACGTATGAAGGTGGGCTTGGATTCAATTACAAATGGAATATGGGCTGGATGAATGACGTGCTGAAATATATGGAATGTGCGCCAGAGTACAGAAAATATATTCATGATAAAATGACGTTCTCTTTACTATATGCTTACTCTGAAAATTTCATATTACCGCTTTCTCATGATGAAGTCGTTCATGGGAAAAAGTCGTTATTAAATAAAATGCCAGGAGACTACTGGGATAAGTTTGCTCAACTTCGTTTATTATATGGATATTTCTTTACTCACCCAGGAAAGAAATTACTTTTCATGGGAGGAGAATTCGGGCAGTTTGATGAGTGGAAAGACCTTGAAGATTTAGATTGGAATTTACATGATTTTGAAATGCATCGTTATATGCATGATTACTTTAAAGAGCTCATAGCATTGTATAAGCGCTCTAAACCACTTTGGCAGCTTGATCATTCGCGTGAAGGATTTCAGTGGATTGATGCTAATAATAATGAGCAAAGTATTTTCTCTTTTATCCGCCAAGGGGATAAACAAGAAGATGCGTTAGTTGTCGTATGTAATTTTACGAAAGCTACATATGAAAACTATAAAGTAGGTGTACCAGATTTCGAGTATTATAACGAGGTTTTAAACAGTGATGCTGAGCAATATGGCGGATCAGGGCAAGTAAATAAGAAACGTCTTAAGACGATTCAAGAACCGTATCATAATCAAACAGCACATGTAGAAATTACAATTCCACCATTTGGCGTATCCATATTACGACCAGTGAAGACGAGAAAGGGGAGCAAAAAACAAGATGGCTCAAAAACAAAAGTGCGTAGCAATGTTACTAGCAGGGGGAAAAGGTAGTCGATTAAGTGCATTAACAAAAAATTTAGCCAAGCCAGCTGTTCCATTTGGTGGTAAATATCGCATTATTGATTTTACGCTAAGTAACTGCGCGAATTCTGGTATTGAAACGGTTGGGATTTTAACGCAATATCAACCGCTAGAACTTCATAATTATATCGGAATTGGCAATGCGTGGGATTTAGACCGAGTAAGCGGTGGAGTCACAGTATTACCTCCTTATGCGGAGTCTTCAGGTGTGAAGTGGTACACAGGTACGGCAAGTGCCATTTATCAAAACTTAAACTATTTAAGTCAATATGAGCCAGAGTATGTTCTCATTTTATCAGGCGACCATATTTATAAAATGGATTACAGTAAAATGCTAGATTACCATATTGAGAAAGAAGCGGATGTTTCGATTTCTGTTATTGAAGTGCCTTGGGATGAGGCGAGTCGCTTTGGCATTATGAATACGAACGAAGAGATGGAGATTGTTGAATTTGAGGAGAAACCGCAATTTCCAAGAAGTAATCTTGCATCAATGGGAATCTACATTTTTAACTGGGCAATTTTGAAAGAGTATTTAGAAATGGATGCAAGAAACCCTGAATCTAGTAATGATTTCGGAAAAGATGTACTTCCGCTTTTATTAGATGAAGGGAAGAAGCTAATGGCGTATCCGTTTGAAGGATATTGGAAAGATGTTGGTACAGTGAAGAGCTTATGGGAAGCGAATATGGATTTACTCCGCGATGAAACATCGCTGAATTTAAACGACCGTGACTGGCGTATTTATTCTGTTAATCCAAACGAACCGCCTCAATATATTGCGGAAAAGGCAAAAGTAGAAGAATCACTTATTAACGAAGGATGCGTCATTGAAGGGGATGTGAAGCATTCTGTCTTATTCCAAGGGGTGACGGTGGAAGAAGGTAGTATGGTTATTGATTCTGTCGTTATGCCAGGGGCGAAGATTGGAAAAAATGTTGTAATTGAAAGAGCGATTGTTGGATCGGAAATGGTTATTGAAGATGGAACAATTATTCGTCCAGAAAAGAATGTTGACGATGTAGTACTTATTGCTGAAGGGAAATAGAAAAGGGGGATGAAATGAATGGGAGAAAAAATGTTAGGGATTATTAATGCAACGGGAAGTTTTCCTTCCTTAAAGAAAGTAACAGGGCATCGTTCACTAGCGGCGTTACCGTTTGGGGGCCGTTATCGACTCATTGATTTCATGCTTTCAAATATGGTGAATTCTAATATTCATAGTGTGGCAGTTTTTACAAGCCATAAAAACCGTTCACTAATGGACCACGTTGGTTCAGGCAAACAGTGGGATTTAGATAGAAAACGAGACGGACTGTTTTTATTCCCCCCAAATTGCCAATGTGACCAAGATGAATTTGGATCTTTTGCACATTTTAGAAGACATATTGATTATTTTCTAAGAAGCAGAGAAGAGTACGTCGTTATTACGAATAGCCATCTCGTAACAGCATTAAATTTTCAAGCAGTGTTAGAGCGACATATACATACGGCAGCTGATATTACGGAAGTTTGCCATGAAGGGGTTTCGCTTCAAACATACGTGTTAAAGAAACAATTATTGTTAGACTTATTTGAGGCATATAAAGATATGGAGCAATATAGCTTATTCGATGTAGTGAGAGAAAAGCGGGGGAAATCACTGCATATTGCTACGTATGAGCATACAGAATATGTAGCTATTATTGATTCGATTGAAAGCTACTATAAACATAGCTTAGAAATTTTGCAACCTGCTATTTGGAAGCAAGTATTTAAGAAAGAAGCACCAATCTTTACGAAAGTAAAAGATGAACCACCAACTCGTTATGTAAAGGGTGCAGCTGTGAAAAATACAATGATTGCAAACGGCAGTATTATCGAAGGTGAAGTAGAAAATAGTGTTGTCTCCCGTTCTGTTAAAATTGGGAAAGGTTCAATTGTTCGTAATAGCATTATTATGCAAAAGAGCCAAATTGGAGATAACTGTATAATAGACGGTGTTATTATTGATAAAGACGTGAAAATTGGTGACGGTGTTGTCTTAAAAGGAAACGCCGATGAGCCATACGTTGTAGAAAAAGGAAGCGTTCAAAACAGTACGATTAATAGTTATTCTTAAGAAATCAGTGGGGGTCTTTCCTCCACTGATTAAAGTTTTAATTTAAATGAAAACTCGAAGGGAGGAAGCTGCAAGGGAAGTAGTAGAAGCTTTTCGTGCAGTGGGACAACAAGTGAATATTTTATTTGCAGTATCAGAATGTGTACCGTTTGTGAAATCTGGAGGATTAGCTGATGTAGCAGGTGCGCTCCCAAAAGAGCTAAAAAAATTAGGTGTGGAAGTTCGCATTATACTCCCGAATTATAGTCTTATTCCGCAAAAATTAAGGGATGGATGTACGCTACATAAAGTAATTAACGTCCCGCTTGGCTGGAGAAATCAATATTGTGGAATTTTAAAAGGTGAGCAAGACGGGATTACGTATTACTTAATAGATAATGAATATTATTTTAAGAGAGATTCTCTGTATGGCCATTATGATGACGGAGAGCGTTTTTCTTATTTCTCGAAAGCAGTATTAGAGTGTATTCCGCATCTTGATTTCGAAGTGGATGTTCTTCATAGTCATGATTGGCATACAGCTATGGTGAATTTCTTACTGCGTGAAAAGTATCAAGATAACCCGTTATATGAGCATATTAAAACGGTATATACAATTCATAATTTGCAGTTCCAAGGTGTATTTCCTCCTGAAGTGATGTACGACTTGTTAGAACTTGGTGATGAATATTTTCATAGTGAGCAGTTAGAGTTTTATGGAAATGTGAACTTTATGAAGGGGGGCATTATCGCTTCTGATCAAATTACAGCGGTTAGCCCGACGTACAAAGAAGAAATTCAATATGAATTTTTCGGTGAGAAGTTAGATGGATTACTGCGAAAATATAATGATAAGCTTAGCGGCATTGTAAATGGAATTGATACGAGCGTGTACAATCCAGAAACGGATTCGTATATTACTGCGCAGTATGATGCAGATTCATTATATGAAAAGAATGAAAATAAACGCGCGTTGCAGCGTTATTTTGGTTTGCCAGAAAAAGAAGATACACCAATTATTTCAATGGTAACGAGATTAACGAAGCAAAAAGGTCTTGATTTAGTACGTACTGTATTCCGAGAAATAATGGAAGAAGATGTACAATGTATTATTTTAGGATCAGGTGATTCTGAATATGAACAATTCTTTGAGTGGATGGCATATGAGTATCCTGAGAAGGTAAAAGTGTATATCGGCTTTAATGAGGAGTTAGCTCACCAAGTGTATGCGGGAAGTGATTTATTCTTAATGCCATCACTGTTTGAGCCGTGTGGCCTTGGACAACTTATCGCATTAGCGTATGGTACGATTCCAATTGTAAGGGAAACAGGCGGATTAAATGATACGGTACAATCTTATGATGAAGAAACTGGAGAAGGAAATGGTTTCAGTTTCACGAACTTCAATGCACATGATATGTTGCACACGGTTCTTCGTGCAATTGAATTTTATCATGATAAACCGGTATGGGATAGGCTTGTAAAACAAGCGATGACTGAAGATTATAGCTGGGAGAAATCAGCTCTTGCTTATAAGAAATTGTATAAAGGTCTCATGGAATAACATGTAGGTGGTGAAGAAATGTTTACTCATGTTGAAAGTTTCAAATCAGCTTTTCTAGAAAAGTTAGAAACGATGTATGGTAAAAGTTTCAAAGACTCTACAACTCGTGATCAATACAACACGCTTGGGTACATGGTACGTGAGTATATGAATAGTCAATGGATTGCAACGAACGAAAGTTATCGATCTGGAGAGCGAAAGCAAATGTATTACTTATCCATTGAGTTTTTACTTGGGCGTTTGCTTGGAAGTAACATATTAAATTTAGGTATCAGGGATGTATGTGAGCAAGGACTTTCTGAGCTTGGAATTTCTTTGCAGCAGTTAGAAGAGGTGGAAGCAGATGCGGGTCTTGGAAATGGTGGCCTTGGAAGATTAGCAGCCTGTTTCCTTGATTCACTTGCATCTTTAGATTTACCAGGTCATGGATGTGGAATTCGTTACAAACACGGCTTATTTGATCAAAAAATTGTTGATGGTTATCAAGTTGAATTTCCAGAACAGTGGCTTCTTCATGAAAACGTATGGGAAGTAAGAAGGCATGATCAAGCTGTAGAGGTAAGTTATTTTGGCAATGTTGAACCGCTCTACATTGATGGACGTTTAGAATTCAGGCATACGAATGCAGAAGTAATTATGGCAGTACCATATGATGTTCCAGTAGTAGGTTATGAGACGAGTACTGTAAATACACTTAGACTTTGGAATGCGGAACCAGTTCCTTTCCCGCAAAATTGCAAAGATATTTTGAAATATAAGCGTGAAACAGAGGCGGTATCGGAGTTTTTATATCCAGATGATACGCATGATGAGGGGAAAATACTTCGTTTGAAACAACAGTATTTCCTCGTATCAGCAAGCTTGCAAAATATTGTTCGTTTGCATAGAGAAAGATATGGTGACCTTCGTCAATTACATGAAAAAATTGCGATTCATATTAATGATACACATCCAGTTTTGGCGATTCCAGAACTAATGCGTATTTTATTAGATGAAGAAAAACTAGCATGGGAAGAGGCTTGGCATATAACAACGCAAACGATTTCTTATACGAATCATACGACGTTATCAGAAGCACTTGAGAAGTGGCCAATTCACATTTTTAAACCGTTATTACCGAGAATTTATATGATTATTGAAGAGATTAATGAACGTTTCTGTCATGAGCTTTGGGAACGTTATCCGTATGAATGGCATCGTATTGAAGAGATGGCGATTATTGCGCATGATCTTGTGAAAATGGCTCATTTGGCAATTGTCGGTAGCCATAGCGTAAACGGTGTAGCAAAAATTCATACGGAAATTTTGAAGCAACGTGAAATGCGATTGTTTTATGAGTTTTATCCAGATAAGTTTAATAATAAAACGAATGGAATCGCTCATAGACGCTGGTTAATGAAGGCGAATCCGCAGCTGACAAACCTTATTTCAGAGGCGATTGGAACAGAGTGGAAGAAAGAACCGATTAAGCTTCAAGAGTTACAATTAGTTCAATACGATGCGAGTTTCCAAGAGAAATTTGCAGAGGTAAAACAAGAGCGTAAAGAGATTTTAGCGGAGCGTATTCATAATACAATGGGGATTACAATTGATCCTAATTCTATTTTTGATGTGCAAGTAAAAAGACTACATGCTTACAAACGACAATTGTTAAACGTTCTTCATATTTTATATTTGTATAACCGTTTGAAAGAGGATGCTAGTTTTACATTTTATCCGCGTACTTTTATCTTTGGAGCGAAAGCATCACCTGGCTATTACTATGCGAAAAAGATTATTAAATTAATTAATGAACTCGCAAGGAAAGTGAATAATGATCCGTATGTAAGCCAGTATATGAAAGTTATCTTTCTAGAAAACTATCGAGTGTCTTTAGCGGAAGATATATTCCCAGCGGCCGATGTCAGTGAACAAATTTCAACAGCGAGTAAAGAAGCATCCGGAACAGGGAATATGAAATTTATGATGAATGGTGCGATTACGCTCGGCACGTTAGACGGAGCGAATATTGAAATAAAAGATAGAGTCGGTGATGATAACTGTTTCATTTTCGGTTTAACGGCCGAAGAAGTTCTTCATTACTATCAAAATGGTGGATATCGTGCAAGTGATTATTATCACCACAATGGGCACATTAAAAAGGTAGTAGATCAGTTAACGAATGGTTTCTTTGCACAGTCGGGAGCTGAATTTGAAGCAATTTACGATTCTCTCGTTATTCAAAATGATGAGTATTTCGTTCTGCGAGATTTTGGTCCATATGCGGAAAGGCAAGAAGCTGTTGGTAGAGCTTATGAAAACCGAACGAAGTGGCTAGAAATGTCGATTTTAAACATTGCACAATCTGGTCATTTTGCGAGCGATCGAACGATTTTACAGTATAGTAATGAGATTTGGGGTATTGGTAATACAGTTACACAAATTTAAAGAGATTGCTAGGCCGGAAAAGGCTATATGAAATTTATATCGGCGATTTTTAAGATATATCGATTTACCGAAAAAAATTGAAATTAATAAATAAACCGAGCTTAATCTCATTAAGCTCGGTTTTCTTTTTTTGCTTAAGAAAGAAATGGGATAGCAGTATATATGATACCTGTTCCATCATATTCTCCTGTCGCAAAGTATGAAAATGTAAAGAAACCCGTAAACGAAAAAATTACAATGAGAAAAAGTGCAAAGATAAATTTTAGCATGTAAGGTCCCCTCATCCAAAAATAACTTCATATATTATTATAGTATAAGGATATTTAATTTCCAATTGTTTACTGGTTAAAAATGAGAAGTCAGACATGTTTTGTATGTTGTCATGGCATGATTATTTGCAATAGATTTTGTGTTTTTTGTAAAAGTCATGTTGTGATGAACGTGTGCATATTCCCAGTCTTGTTCATTAAAATGGACATTGCGCGGAGGGAGAAGAGGAACGACATCAAATAAATTAACAAAGCGAAAGCTACTAGCTACTTGTAGTTTATAATAATTACGAAATGCAATATCGCCCACTTTTGGGGAGGCAAATGTATAAAGACCGTACTGTGCGAAGGCGGTGTTGATACGCGCATCAAGTATATGTAGTGTGGCAAGCGCGCCGCCTAAGCTATGACCTGTTGCAAGAAGTTTTTTATGGGCTGGTAGTGATACGAGCATATCCATAATAGAATCCCGGCAAGACTCATAAATGGAAAGAAAGCCGTTATGGACATTTCCGCTATTTAAAGCATATGGGTATGGTTTTTGGTTAACGAGTGAATCGATAATCCAGTCTGTATCTGTTTGTGTCCCGCGAAAAGCTACAATAATCGTATCCTCAGATTCTAATATGAATCCGAACCATTCTGTCGTTTGAATGGTTTTTCCTTGAAAGCCTTGTACATATTGAAAACCATTTGGTATTTCAAAAATCCCATTTTGTTTATATTGTTCATATGTTAACTCACAACAAGAAGCTAACAGTATGGCAGTATCTTTATCAAAGGATAAAGGAGTACGCATTAAGGGAGCCTCCTTAAGAAAAGGTATAGTTCAATATATGCAGTGAGGGACTTGATTCATTCTTTTGGAGAGTTTTGAAAATGAGGCGTATACATTTAGTTACGTGAGGGAAAAGAGTAAAAGTATAGTTTACCAAAATAAAAAGCGCCCCATAAGGGCCCTTTTTACTCTTTCCCATCTAATAAACGACCAAGTCCACCTAAAACGCTACCTTCACCACTGCCTTGAGCAGCTGGGCTTGTCAGGCGTGCTGATAAGCGGCTAAGTGTTAAGGACTGGATCCAAACTGTTCCAGGGCCTTCTAACGTTGCGAAGAATAAACCTTCGCCGCCAAATAGAGCTGTTTTTACTTTTCCAACGAACTCGACATCGTAATTAACGTCTTTTGTCATGGCAACGAGACAACCTGTATCAATGCGAAGTTTTTCGCCAGGCTTTAATTCACGTTTGTATACAGTTCCGCCTGCGTGCATGAAAGCAAGTCCATCACCTTCAAGTTTTTGCATGATGAAACCTTCACCACCGAAGAAACCAGTTCCTATTTTTTTCGTAAACTCAATGCCGATAGAAACGCCTTTTGCGGCACAAAGAAACGCATCTTTTTGACAAACTACTTTCCCTTGATATTCTGTTAAATCTACAGGAATAATTTTACCTGGATAAGGAGCAGCAAAGGATACGTGACGTTTGCCGTGACCTGTATTTGTGAATACAGTCATAAACATGCTTTCACCTGTAACGAGACGTTTACCAGCGCCCATTAACTTTCCGAATAAACCTCCAGATGGTCCAGAACCATCCCCGAAGATTGTTTCCATTTCGATGTAATCTTCCATCATCATCATTGCGCCAGCTTCTGCGATAACGCTTTCTTCTGGGTCTAACTCAATTTCAACAAACTGCATATCATCGCCGTATAATTTATACTCGATTTCATGTGCTTGCATTCTTTTCACCTCATAAATATGTAGTAATTATATTGTACAGAAATTATTAGAATTAGAACACTATAGTTTTGTTAATTTTCCAATAAAATATGAATATGGAAATTCAACATTATATTAAAATTATAAAAAAATGATGGAATGAAAGTGTTCTCATTTGACGTTTTTGATATAGCGTGATATAGTGAAGTCACTATTGAGCTACATAATGTGGTACGGAAATAAAGCACGTTGAATTAAAGGCTGTAAGCTTGTTATACATTCATGTCCTTTATATCCACCTTTTCATGTGGATTCATAGTTTCATTTTTATTTAGGAGGTACATGACATGCAAACAGGTAAAGTTAAATGGTTTAACAGCGAAAAAGGTTTCGGTTTCATCGAAGTTGAAGGTGGAGACGATGTATTCGTTCACTTCTCAGCTATCCAAGGTGACGGATTCAAAACTTTAGAAGAAGGTCAAGAAGTTTCTTTCGAAATCGTTGAAGGTAACCGTGGACCACAAGCTGCTAACGTTACAAAAAACTAATTAGCTAGCGATAAAAAGCATTCCGATTTTCGGAATGCTTTTTTTTATTCTTTGGAACTCGACTCATTTGAAGATAATTCGCCCTTAAACGTACGCTCTTCAAAGTCATCAAGCATTTGTTCATATTCTTCATGCTCTTCCGTAGCGAAAACTTGCGGATTTTTCCCATACATATCTGTACCGATAAAGTTTTCAAAATCCTCTACGTAGCCTACATTCTCTTCGCTATTTACGTACATGCCATTGTAGTTTTTTGAATCTTGTCTTTCTAAATCAGACGGCGTTTCAGACGTTCCATAATTGGCAACATCTTGCCACGCATCTTCTGCATCGTACTCAACAGAATGATCTTCATCGTGCTTATGAAAAGAAGGGGATAATACTTCTTCCTCAACTGGTCGCGTTTCCATATTTAATTTGTTTGTCGTGTGCTGTATGCATGTTGTAGCAGTCGGCATTGCTTCTAATCTTTCAAATGGAATTTCTTCGCCAGACACTTCGCAAATGCCGTACGTACCCGCTTCTATTTTTTGCAGGGCATGTTTCGTATCTTCTAGCTGTTTATGCCAAAGCTCAATAAGTCCGAAGTCCTTTTGACGCTCATATAATTCAGTAGCCATATCAGCGGGGTGATTGTCATAGCTAGACAATTCTCCAACAGATTCGCGTTCAGATGCACGATCTTCATTTTCATGTGTTTGTATCGTTTGCTCTAGTTCTTGTTTTTGTTTTTCTAAAACGGATTTAAATTGATTTATTTGTTGTGGAGTTAACATAGTCGTCCACCTTCCTACAATTCAGTTTCTTTACATAGTATGAGCGTTGCGAGTAGGAATTATGAGCTGAAATTGGTATATGAAAAAGGAGCCGCATTAGCAGCTCCTTTTAAAGGAAATATCCAAGTAATAATCCGATTCCCATAAGGAGACCGAAGATTGTATTTGTTTTTGCTGTTGCTATCATTGCAGGTACCATTTCCATTGGAATGCTTTTGCCGATAAAGCCTTTCGTCGCTTTAAATGCTTTCGGTGCACTTAAAAATACGATAAGCATCCATGGTGATACGATGCCCACGATAATTAAAGCAATTGTCCAAATGTAGGAAACGATGAACATAGAAGCAAGTACACCAACGGCTCTTTCACGTCCAACGAGAATGGCTAACGTTTTACGACCATTTTCTTTATCGCCATCTAAGTCACGGATGTTATTAGCTAGTAAAATGGCACCAATTAAAATCGAGCTTGGAATAGATAGTAACACGACTTCTGATGTTACAGTTCCAGTTTGAATAAAGAATGAAATCCCAATAATAATGACACCCATAAATAATCCGGCTGTTAACTCTCCAAATGGTGTATATGCAATTGGAAGTGGACCGCCTGTATAAAGGTAAGCAACGGCCATACAAACAAGACCGATTGCAGCAAGCCACCAGCTAGAATTCATACAAATATAAACACCTAATAGTATTGCGATGCCGAAAAATCCAAATGCTAAGTTAAGCACTGTTTTTGGCTGAATGCCATCGCGAACGATAGCGCCGCCGATACCGACTGAACCTTCGTGATCAAGTCCTCTTTTATAATCAAAGTATTCATTAAACATGTTTGTTGCTGCCTGAATGAGAAGACAAGCAAGAAGCATTATAAGGAAAAGAGGGAGATGTATTTGATTTATACCTCCGACCTGCATTGCATAGGCTGTTCCGATGAAAACAGGAACGAAAGCTGCTGTTAATGTATGGGGACGTAGTAAACTCCACCAAATGCGCCAGCCTGTTTGCTTACTTGGCTTTGGCGCCGTAGGAGAGGAATTCGTTTCGACGTTCATTTCCATGTTGAATCCTCCTTTGGTCACATATTGTACACAACTAAGTGTAGAAAAAGCATCATTTAGTGTCAACGTTTATTTTCTAGGAAGAGAAGGTGAATTTCTCAGAAATGCTAAACGTTGACAGGCCTTTCGTTTGAGGTGTATCTTAAAATCAAGCGTAATTATGACTATTTTTCGCCCATAGGGGGGAGACAATTGTGATTCAAACGAAACAAATAGGCTTGCAAGAAGTTCTAAGTGCGGCCATTAAGCGTGCAACTGATGAAAAAATATTGGTGAGCTTCGTAAAACAAATAGACTGGATGGATCCGCTTCTGTTTTATGCAGCAGGAAAAAGGATCTCATTCGAAAATAGATGTTATTTTGCAGACCCAGCGCAGCATGTAATATTTGCTGGAATTGGCTCTGTTTTCACTATAGCAACTGCTTCTCACAAACGCTTTCAAACTGCTCGTGACGAGTGGGATAAAGTAAAAGAGAAAGCATTTGTACAAAGGGAAAAATACGAGTTTGGAACAGGTCCTCTTTTATTTGGTGGATTTTCATTTGACCAAGAAAAAGAGAAAACAGATTTATGGAAAGAATTTGATGATACGACATTTTCACTACCAGCATTTTTATTAACTGTAAAAAATGAAAAAGCATGGTTAACAATGAATACATTCGTTTCAGCAACAGATTGTGCAGAAACTCTTTATAACGAAATTGTTTCTTTAGAAGAGAAAATTTTTGAGGAGAGTAAATGTGCACTAGAAGGATCAAAATTAACAGTTACTTCTAAAGTAGAAGTGGATCCGAAAGGCTGGATGAAGGCCATTGAGAAAGTGCAAGATGAGATGAAGCAGGGGAACGTGCAGAAGGTTGTATTAGCGAGGGAGCTAAAAGTAGAGATGGATCATCATATTGATTCTGCTCTTGTTTTAGAAGCACTCCGCATTGGGCAACCGGATTGTTACGTATTTTCTTTTGATTATAAAGGGGCATGCTTCTTAGGAGCGACGCCAGAGAGGTTAATTCGCAAAGAAGATGAGAAGTTTACTTCGATGTGTCTTGCGGGTTCAACTAGTCATGGTCAATCTATAGAAGAAAGTAAGCGAAATAGTAATGCGCTTCTTCATGATGAAAAGAATTTAGCTGAACACGGTTATGTTGTGAACATGATCAGGTCGGTATTAAATGAGCACTGCGAATTCGTTAATATTCCGGAAAGTCCAGGTCTATTAACAACGAAAAACTTAATTCATTTATATACGCCTGTAGAGGCAAAAGGTGACGCGAGTCTTTTAACGATGGTAGAAGAATTACATCCAACACCAGCTCTTGGCGGGACACCTCGTTTAGAAGCGATGAAACTAATTCGTGATGTTGAATTGTTAGACAGAGGATTATATGGTGCACCGATTGGCTGGATAGATGATGAAGGAAATGGTGAATTTGCGGTTGCACTTCGCTGTGGATTATTAAATGGAGAGAAAGCATCTTTATTTGCCGGTTGCGGAATTGTAATTGATTCAGTACCACAACTTGAATATGAAGAAACAAGTTTAAAGTTTAGACCGATGCTTGGTGCTTTGGAGGAATTAATGAAATGAACAATCATATAGAAGCATTATCATATTATTTAGGCGCGTTCGTGGATGAACTGACGCGTCTAAATGTATGTGATGTTGTCATTAGTCCAGGCTCACGGTCAACGCCGATTGCTCTACTAATGGAACAACATGAAGGAATGAACACATATTTACATGTAGATGAAAGATCTGCAGGATTTTTTGCGCTCGGTATCGCAAAAGCGAAAAAACGTCCGGTTGCATTATTATGTACGTCAGGAACGGCAGCAGCGAACTATTACCCAGCTGTATGTGAAGCTTTTCATTCACGAGTGCCACTTATCGTCTTAACGGCAGATAGACCGCATGAATTAAGAGATGTCGGTGCACCACAAGCGATGAATCAAATTAATTTATACGGTACGTTTGTGAAGCAATTTACAGAGATGGCACTTCCAGAAGCGAGTGAAGCGATGTATCATTACGCTCGCTTGACAACGCAGCGCATGATAGCAAGTGCTTGTTTAGCGCCGCAAGGACCTGTTCATCTTAATTTTCCAGTTCGTGAACCGCTTATCCCGGACTTCTCATTAGAAAGTTTATGGGATAAAGGACGCGGAGAATATACAGGAGTAGTTCAGCAAGGGAACGCGGTGATGCCGAGTGAATATGTAGATTCTCTTGTAGGGCGCCTTTCACATATGGAAAAGGGGCTTATTATTTGTGGAGATGATAGTCATTCAGAAATCGCAGCGTTTGCAACGCAACTAGCTGAAAAAACGGGATATCCAATATTAGCGGATCCACTTTCTAACATTCGTAGCGGACACCACGATAAAACGATGGTAATCGACTGTTACGATACATTTTTACGAAATGAGCTGTTAAAGGAAACGTGGAAGCCGGACGTTTTAATTCGCTTCGGTGGTATGCCTGTTTCAAAAGCATTAACGCAGTTCATTAAAAAACAAACGAAAGCTGTTCATATCGTAGTTGACGAATCAGGACAATGGAGAGATCCAGCTCTCGTTGCAACAGAAGTTGTTCAAGCAAGTGATATTGCATTTTGCAGTGCACTAATAGAAAAAATGCCAGTTATGAAAAAGAATGATTGGTTCCGAATGTGGCAACATATAAACGAAAAAACGAAGGAAACGCTTCGTGAAATGGAAACATATGATACGGCGTTTGAAGGAAGGGTCATTACGGATATTGTCCGCGTATTACCAGAAGGGGCAACTTTATTTGCGAGTAATAGTATGCCAATTCGTGATACAGATTCATTCTTTTTCACATCGGATAAAAATATTCAAGTGATGGCTAACCGTGGTGTAAATGGGATTGATGGAATCATTTCGACAGCTTTAGGAGCGAGCATGATTTGCGATCCGCTCGTATTAGTAATCGGTGATTTATCATTTTATCACGATTTAAATGGATTATTAGCCGCAAAATTACATGAATTAAATATAACAATTGTCGTTGTAAATAATGACGGTGGTGGTATTTTCTCATTCTTACCGCAATATGAGAAAAAGGAACATTTCGAATCGTTATTTGGAACACCGATTGGGCTTGATTATGAGCATGTTGTTACAATGTATGGCGGTTCATTTAGCCGTGTAAATGGTTGGGAGCAATTCCGTGAAGAAGTACAAAAGGGAGTAACGACAGAAGGTTTACACGTTGTGGAAATTTGTACGAACCGTGATGAAAACTTAACATTGCACCGTACGTTATGGGCAAAAACACAGGACGTAATTACTACATCGTTGCAAGGTGAATCAAAATGAACGTAACGCTGCAAGGTGTATCGTATGAATATGAAGTAGTCGGAAGCGGAGAGCCACTTCTACTTCTTCATGGTTTTACGGGAAGCATGGAAACGTGGCGTTCATTCGTTCCTTCTTGGAGCGAGCAATTTCAAGTTATTTTAGTAGACATTGTTGGGCACGGAAAAACAGAAAGCCCTGAAGATGTGACGCATTATGATATTCGAAATGCGGCATTGCAAATGAAAGAGCTGCTAGATTACCTTCATATTGAAAAAGCGCACATACTTGGCTATTCAATGGGCGGTAGACTAGCGATTACGATGGCATGTCTATATCCGGAATATGTACGTTCTCTTTTATTAGAAAATTGTACAGCTGGGCTTGAAAGGGAAGATGAGCGAAAAGAACGCTGTGAAAAAGATGAGCGACTTGCCGATAAAATCGAGCGAGAAGGCATCGAAAGTTTTGTAACAATGTGGGAAAATATTCCGCTGTTTGAAACGCAAAAAAGTTTAGCGCAAAACGTACAAGAAGCAGTGCGAAAAGAACGACTTGCTAACAATTCAAACGGACTTGCAAATAGCTTGCGCGGCATGGGAACAGGGGCTCAGCCTTCATGGTGGAATGAGCTGCAAAACTTAAAGATGCCTGTTCTTTTAATGAACGGAGAGTATGATGAAAAGTTCTTTCGCATATTAAAAAATATCGAAAAATGCGTCTCTGACGCGAAATTTGTCAAAATTGATGGTGCTGGCCATGCAATTCATGTGGAACAACCGGAAAAGTTTGATACAATAGTAAAGGGATTTCTAAAAACTATGCAGTGATGCTTTTTTCAGTTAAGAATGAAGTTACACTTATAGAGGAGATCAGAAATATATAAGGAGGTAGTTGTAATGGCTATTGAATGGGTAAAAGAAGGCAATTACGAAGATATTATTTATTCAACATACAATGGTATCGCGAAGATTTCGATTAACCGCCCTGAAGTACATAACGCATTCCGTCCTAAAACGGTAATGGAGTTAATCGATGCTTTTGCACACGCTCGTGATGATGCAAATGTTGGCGTTATCATTTTAACAGGTGAAGGTGGACGTGCATTCTGTTCTGGCGGCGACCAAAAAGTTCGCGGTCATGGTGGATATGTAGGTGACGACCAAATCCCACGTCTAAACGTATTAGACCTACAACGTCTAATTCGCGCAATTCCTAAACCAGTTATCGCAATGGTAGCAGGTTATGCAATTGGTGGAGGACACGTACTTCATATCGTATGTGACTTAACAATCGCTGCAGACAACGCTGTATTCGGACAAACAGGTCCTAAAGTAGGAAGCTTTGACGGTGGATACGGAGCTGGTTACCTAGCTCGTATGGTAGGCCACAAGAAAGCTCGCGAAATTTGGTACCTATGCCGTCAATACAACGCTCAAGAAGCGCTTGATATGGGCTTAGTAAACACAGTAGTACCATTAGAAGAACTTGAAGCAGAAACAGTACAATGGGCACAAGAAATCTTAGCAAACAGCCCAATGGCACTTCGCTTCCTAAAAGCTGCATTCAACGCAGACACAGACGGACTAGCTGGTATTCAACAACTAGCTGGAGATGCAACGTTATTGTACTACACAACTGACGAAGCAAAAGAAGGTCGCGACGCGTTCAAAGAAAAACGCAGTCCGGACTTCGGTCAATTCCCTCGTTTCCCGTGATCAAACCAAAAGCGGAGCCGACTGTTTAGCCCCGTTGGCTAAGGTTCTTTCTTGTGCGGAAGGTTCTTAGACGGAAGGGGCTAGGAGGCGCAGCTGGATGAGATTAAAAGCGGAAGCGGTTCGTCCAGAGTGTGAGATGGAAACAAAACAACTAAGAGACTTGATGTCATATCAAGTCTCTTTCTTTCATGAAAGGAGAATGAATGATGGAGACGATGCCAAATTGGTTAAAGCAACGTGCATTTTTAACACCAGATCGCACTGCAATTGAAATAGAGGAAGAGAAAGTTACTTTTATGCAGCTGCATGAAAAAGTAGTATCTGTTTGTGAACACCTCACGCATGTAGGAGTGAAGCGTGGGCAAAAGGTGGCTGTTCTGATGAAAAATGGTATGGAGATGATTACAGTTATTCACGCCCTATCTTACGTAGGTGCAGTAGCTGTGCTTTTAAATACGCGTCTTTCAAGAGAAGAGCTACTTTGGCAAATGGATGATGCTGAAGTTATTTGTTTAGTGACAGATCAAGATTTTGAGGCTAAAGATATTCCTGTCTATTCATTCGCCGAAGTGATGAATGGACCAAAAGAGGAAGCCTCTATACAAGAAGAATTCTCTTTAAGAGAAGCGATGACAATTATTTATACGTCAGGTACGACTGGAAAACCGAAAGGCGTTATTTTAACGTACGGGAATCACTGGGCAAGCGCGGTTGGTTCTTCGCTTAATTTAGGACTTCGTGATGATGATTGCTGGTTAGCTTGTATGCCGATGTTCCACGTTGGCGGGCTATCTCTTTTAATGAAAAATATTATGTACGGCATGCGCATTTTACTCGTTCCGAAATATGATGCTGATTTTATTCATAAAGCACTTCAAACGAGAGGCGTTACGATTATTTCTGTCGTTTCTAAAATGTTAACTGATTTATTAGAGCGACTTGGAGAAGGAACATATCCATCTTCTTTACGATGTATGTTACTTGGCGGAGGACCAGCGCCGAAACCGTTATTAGAAACGTGTGTAGATAAAGGGATTCCTGTATATCAAACGTACGGTATGACAGAAACGTCTTCGCAAATTTGTACGTTATCCGCGGATTACATGTTAACGAAAGTAGGATCAGCCGGCAAACCACTATTTCAATGCCAACTTCGTATTGAAAAAGACGGCGTAGTAGTGCCGCCGTTTGCAGAAGGCGAGATTGTCGTAAAAGGACCAAACGTAACAGGCGGTTACTTTAACCGTGAAGATGCAACGCGCGAGACTATTCAAAACGGATGGCTTCATACTGGCGACCTCGGTTATTTAGATGAAGAAGGATTTTTATACGTATTAGATCGCCGCAGTGATTTAATTATTTCTGGCGGAGAGAATATATATCCGGCTCAAATTGAAGAAGTGTTGCTTTCTCATCCGATGGTAGCGGAAGCTGGTGTTGTCGGTATGACTGACGATAAATGGGGACAAGTACCCGCTGCTTTTGTTGTAAAAAGTGGAGAGATAACAGAAGAAGAAATTCTTCATTTTTGCGAGGAGAAATTAGCGAAATATAAAGTGCCGAAAAAAGCGTGCTTCTTAGAAGAATTACCACGAAATGCTTCGAAAAAATTGTTAAGACGAGAGTTAAGACAATTAGTGGAGGAGATGTAAGTGGAAATAAAAAAAGCGACACTTCATATAACGGAAATGCCACTCGTCATCCCGTTTGCTGCAAGCTACGGAACGTATGAAAAACGTGAGAGTATCGTCATTGAATTAGAAGATGAGGACGGGTACATTGGATTTGGCGAAGTCGTTGCATTTTCTGAACCGTGGTATACGGAAGAAACAGTGAAGACAGCGCTGCACGTACTGCAAGACTTTTTATTACCGGATTTATTAAAGGCTGAAATTTCTCATCCGAATGAAGTGCCGAGTTTGTTCCAGCATATAAAAAGAAACCGAATGGCAAAGGCCGGAATTGAAGGGGCTGTTTGGGATTTATATGCGAAGCGTCAAAAGAAATCGTTAGCGACATTGCTTGGCGGAACGAAGTCTGAAATTGAAGTCGGTGTTGTGATCGGGATCAATACGATTCCAGTTATGTTAAAACAAATTGAGAAGTATGCGGAAGAAGGATACGAGCGTTTTAAGGTGAAAATAAAACCGGGGCATGATTATGAGTTATTGAAAGAAATTCGTAAAGAGTTTCCGCATATCCCGTTAATGGCTGATGCAAATTCAGCGTATACATTAGCGGATACGGAGAGTCTGAAACGACTAGATGAATTCCAATTGATGATGATTGAGCAACCGCTAGCAGATTACGATTTTCTCGATCATGCACAGCTACAGAAGAAGATTGAAACGCCAATTTGTTTGGACGAAAGTATCCATAGTTTAGAAGATGCGCGTGTTGCGATTACACTTGGTAGTTGCCAAATCGTTAACATTAAACCAGGACGAGTAGGCGGATTAACAGAATCAATCCAAATCCATAATTATTGTATGGAGCATAACATACCCGTTTGGTGCGGCGGTATGGTAGAGATGGGGATTTCACGAGCGCAAAATGTTGCCCTCGCCTCATTGCCGAACTTTACGATTCCTGGCGATATATCCGCTTCTAGTAGACATTGGGAGAAGGATATTATTTCGCCGGAAGTGACGCTTGAGGGCGGGAAAGTGATGGTGCCGCAAAGTGTTGATACTGAGTATAAAGTGGACCGCGGAAGGCTGGCGGAAATTACGAAGCAACGGATTGTTTTTGAGCGGTAAGTGGAGTCTTTAAAATAGCGAGAGGATTTTGTCGTTAATTGTTGGTAAGTCGATATATTTTAATAATCGCCGATATAATTCGAGTTACGATCGATATAATTGAAAAATCGCCGATATAATTCCAGTTATGGTCGATATATTTGGAAAATCGCTGATATAATTTTATTTACAAAGGTTACTCTAACGGGTAACCTTTTCGTATTGTACAAATTGGATAGACTAGTTTACAATCGAGCGTATAAAAGGGGGAGTAAAATGAAGCGCATTTCAATTTTAATAGCGGATGATGAGGCAGAAATTGCTGATTTAATTGAGATACATTTAGAAAAAGAAGGGTACCACGTCGTGAAGGCAGCAGACGGGGAAGAAGCAATTCATATTATTGAAACGCAGCCAATCGACTTAGTGGTTTTAGATATTATGATGCCAAAAATGGATGGGTATGAGGTGACGCGCCAAATTCGAGCGAAGCATCATATGCCAATCATTTTCTTGAGTGCGAAAACTTCGGACTTTGATAAGGTGACAGGTCTTGTATTAGGTGCAGATGATTATATGACGAAACCTTTTACACCGATTGAATTAGTCGCACGTGTAAATGCACAATTACGCCGATTTCTTACATTAAATCAGCCGAAAGTAGCTGAGAATAAATCTGCTTTACAGGTAGGCGGAGTTACTATTGATCCTGAGCGAAGAACAGTGAACGTGTACGGAGAGCAAATTGAGTTAACACCGAAAGAGTTTGATATTTTATATTTATTAGCGAGTCATCCGAAGAAAGTGTACAATGTGGAAAATATTTTTCAGCAAGTATGGGCAGATGATTATTATGAAGGTGGAAATACAGTTATGGTACATATTCGTACGTTGCGGAAAAAGCTTGGGGAAGATAAAAGAAAAGATAAGCTAATAAAAACAGTGTGGGGAGTAGGGTATACTTTCAATGGATAACATGATGAAAAGCTTTCGTTTTAAAATGATTGCCTTATTTGCGTTAAGTATGGTGCTCGCTGCAACTGTAACTTATATAATTTATAAAGGATTGCAGTTATATTATAAAACGATGGTTCGCTATGAAGAGCCTTTAGCACAATTTAGGTCAATCGTAAGGGAATTTGGAGACATTAACTTCTTTTTAATTTTCTTTATCCCGTTATCTATTATCTTTTTCTTCTTTTTGACAAAACCGTATTTAAAGTATTTTAGTGAGATTTCTAACGGGATTCATCATCTTGCGAACGGTAACTTTACGAATAGAGTTCAAGTTTCATCAAATGATGAGTTTGGAGACATCGCGCGTGAAATAAATGTTGCGAGTGAAAAGTTAAAAGAAGCTGTGGAAAGAGGGGACTTTGCTGAAAGTAGTAAAGACCAGCTTGTTGTGAATTTAGCCCATGATTTAAGGACACCATTAACATCCGTGTTAGGGTATTTAGATTTAATTCTTAAAGATGAGAATTTAACAAAAGAACAAATTAAACATTTTTCCACGATTGCATATACGAAATCGCAAAGGCTTGAAAGCTTAATTGATGAATTATTTGAAATTACACGTATGAATTATGGCATGTTACAACTAAATAAAAAGCCGATTGATATAAGTGAGCTGCTTATACAGCTAGATGAGGAATTGTATCCGTTATTAGAAAAACATCATTTAGAAGCTAGATTGAATGTTGATCCGCATTTGCCGATTAACGGTGATGGAAAATTGTTAGCTAGAGTATTTGAAAACTTGTTAACAAATGCCGTTCGCTACGGATATGATGGGCAATTTGTTGATCTGAATGGGTATATCGATAATGAAGAAGTTGTCGTACAAGTTATGAATTACGGAGATAGCATTCCAGAAGAAGATTTACCGTATCTTTTTGATATGTTTTATACAGGTGATAAATCGAGAACTGAGAACCGTGGCGGGACAGGCCTTGGACTATTTATTGCGAAAAATATTGTCGAGCAACATAACGGTACGATTTCTGCTGAAAGTAATGTAGTTAGAACGATATTTGAAGTACGATTGCCAAAAGACAAGAAGTTAACAATTTAATAAAAATTTAAACTTTATCCCACTTTTTATTTTAATAGTTTTTTCTATTCTAGACGTAAGTTACGTTAAGGAGGAACTAGAAATGAAAAAGTGGGTATTTATTTCTTTTTTTATCGCATGCACAATCTGTGTAGGCGTTTATATATCACCGTTATTTCAAAAGGAAATTGATGTGAAAATCGGCGGGGAAAATGGTGCAGTAAAGAATGCAAATATGGAAAAGATAGAGGTTACAAAAGAACAAATTTATAAAGGGGATCTATTATTAGTTAACAAAGATTATCCAGTAAAAAAAGATAGTATTAGGTCCGATATTATAAATGTAAATCATAATAGTGAATTAGTAAGGGGCTATGTAATATTTGATAGAAATCTTCGTTTATCAAAGGATGTTGTAAAAAAGTTTTTGAACGTGGTCGATGCGGCTGGAAAAGATGGTGTACAACATTTCTTAATGAATAGCGGGTATCGAGATTTTAAAGAGCAAAGTAAATTATATAAAGAAATGGGATCAGATTATGCACTTCCAGCAGGATATAGTGAACATAATTTAGGATTATCACTGGACGTTGGTTCAACGCAAAAGAAAATGGAAAAAGCGCCTGAAGGAAAATGGATTGAAGAGAATGTATGGAAGCACGGATTTGTATTACGTTATCCGAAAAATAAAAGTCATATTACAGGCATTCAATATGAACCGTGGCACATCCGTTATGTCGGCTTGCCTCATAGTGCGATTATGCAAAAAAAGAAAATGACATTAGAGGAATATTTAGACTTCTTAAAAGAGAAAAAAGAAATCACAACCGATGTGGAAGGTAAGAAATATACGGTTTCTTATTATAAAGTTTCAGGGAATATGAAAGTGAACGTTCCAGTGAATAAGCAGTATGAAATTTCCGGGAATAATATGGACGGGGTTATTGTGACGGTTCAGGAATAGAGAAAAAGCTATCTGAAGTAGATAGCTTTTTTTCTGGTTGGCTCCCGTCACATACTTATCAAGCTAGCGAAATAAATCAATGGATACGAAATATGATTGTTTTTAAACTAGCAAGTAAAAGGAGGAGTGCTAAAAAAGCTTATTAAAGTGCGATTTTTTTATTAGGTACTTGTCTATGCTTTATCGTTGTTTTATACACAATATCGGATTATAAAAAATGTTTAACTACTTATATCGATGAGAGTTAAGATCATTCTTTTTAATCAGTTGATAAAGGCGATTGTTTGAAATAGGAACGAAAAGGAATTATTAATTATATAAATTGCTCTATATTTGCACCGAGTGAATTAGTTATGAGATTTATTTTAAACATCATTAAATAATTGTTTTATACAAATTAATAGTAACAAATATTGAAGGTTATTAATAGACTAGTTTAATTTTTCTGAATGTTTTATCATTTGGATTGCGAGATAATAAAAGTGTATTTTTATTGTTTTCTGCTGTTACATATTTAGGAGGGAGAATGGTAGATGAAAAAGAAATTTATCACGGGAATGATTTCTGCTGCATTATTGCTGAGCTTTACTTTACCATCAATTGCTGATGCAAGTATTGAAACGGAAGATGATGGTATTGTAACGGAGTATATCCCTGAAATCAATCTAGGCATTGATTTATCAAAGGTTGATACTTCCGACTTCGATTTTGAAAATTTCGGAAAAGAGTATGATTTTTTAGTAAATGACCCTGTTTTTTTACAACTAGAGGAAGAAGTAAGTAAACTAAGGATTGAATCTGTTGTTGAAAAAAATCCTTTTACTGGCGAATTGGTTGTTAAGCAGGAAATCTTGCCTGCTATTGTTCTTGGTGCATTAAGAGTATTAGTTTCAAAAGTAGGTAGAACTGCTGCGGATAAAGCCTGGGCGGTTGCGCGTCCATATGTACAAAAGGCACTCAATTCTCCGAAGCAATATATTTTAGAAGCAGCTAAGGGTGGAATGATAATACAAGTACGTTCTAAAGCTACTGGTAACCGAGTTTTTGCCATAGATTATCATTATATTGATGGAAAAGGTCCTATCTTACATTATCATAGTCCTCCTAATGTCGGTGCACACAAATATTTTAGATAATGTCTAAGGAGCTTATATCTATGAAAAAATATAACTTTGACGATTTGATTCATATGCATTTATTTTATTACAGGGATATTGAAGAGGTTTTTACATATGAGGCTATAGCTTATAAAGTATGTAATGAAAATTTATGGGTAGTGTATTTTGATATTTCTTACTATGATGATTTATCAAATCATCAATTTTCTAAGTATCCATTCTATGATAAGTATGGATATGAAATTCTCCATGTTCGTACAAAAGATCTAGATGAGTGTGAAGGAAATAAATTATTTACTGATTGGTTAATTAATAATTCAATTGTTTAGTTCTAGCCCGCTATTGGCGCGCAGTAAGGCTTCCACCTCAAAAGTTGGTGAAGGCTAATCCACACTGATTAAAGTTTCATTTTATAAATTTATCTATCACCAAAAAGCCTATCAATTTAAGTGCTTTTTGGTTTTTTATTTATGACAGAGAAATGTCTTAACATATAAAATTTACGAAATGCAAATAGTCTCCATTATTGGAACTTAAACATTATAACGTTATATTTACTTCTCTCTTTTTTTGTGTTACGCTAAACGTGTGAAAGAGATATAAAATGAAACTTTAATGTAAGCGTATTCTTATGGCTTCTTATAGAAAAGGGTGGAAGTACAATGACAGAACGATTCGTACTACGTAATGTGAGACGTGTGAACGGGGAAGAGATTGACATTGTAATTGAAAATAATAAAATCGCACAGGTGACGAAAGCTGGTGCTGGCGAGGGTGGAAAGGTTCTTGATTACTCAGGTACTTACGTATCGAGTGGTTGGATTGATTTACACGTTCATGCTTTTCCAGAGTTTGATCCGTATGGCGATGAGGTGGATGAAATTGGCGTTAAGCAAGGGGTAACGACAATTGTTGATGCGGGTAGCTGCGGAGCTGATCGCATTGCAGATTTAGTAAAAAGTAGAGAACAGGCAAAGACGAATTTATTTGCTTTTTTAAATATTTCTCGCATCGGTTTGAAACGAATTGATGAATTATCCAATATGGAATGGATCGATAAAGAAAAAGTAATAGAAGCAGTAGAAAAATATAAAGATGTAATCGTTGGGTTAAAGGCGAGAATGAGTAAAAGTGTCGTTTGTGATAGTGGAATTGAACCACTTCATATAGCGCGTGACTTATCCCGTGAAACATCATTACCGATTATGGTACATATCGGTTCAGCGCCTCCTCGCATTGAGGAAGTTGTACCTCTTTTAGAAAAAGATGATGTCATTACACATTATTTAAACGGGAAAGAAAATAATTTATTTGATGAAGAAGGCAAACCGTTACCTGTGTTACTAGATGCAGTGAATCGCGGTGTGCATTTAGATGTTGGGCATGGTAATGCTAGTTTTTCTTTTAAAGTAGCAGAGGCAGCAAAGCGTCACGATATTACCTTTAATACAATTAGTACAGATATTTACCGGAAGAATCGCGTGCACGGTCCAGTGTATAGTATGGCTCACGTTCTTTCGAAATTCCTTTACTTAGGTTATCCGCTAGAAGAAGTGATTGATGCGGTTACGAAACATGCGGCAGAATGGCTTAAGAAACCTGAGCTTGGCCGCATTCAAGAAGGAGATATTGCAAATTTAACTTTATTTACGGTGAAAGATGAGAAGGTTAAGTTAATAGATTCAGAAGGGGATCAGCGCATTGCTGAAAGAAGAATTGATACGAAAGGGGTTGTAGTCAATGGGTCATTCATTGAATGCTAAGTACGGATTAAAAAGAGTGATTAATGCGAGCGGTAGAATGAGTATTTTAGGTGTATCCGCTCCGACAGATACAGTTATGGATGCAATGAAACATGGGGGACAAAATTATGTGGAAATTGCTGATTTAGTAGATAAAGCAGGAGATCATATTGCGAGAATTCTAGATTCAGAGGCAGCGGTTGTTGTGAATTCAGCATCGAGCGGAATTGCGCTTTCTATCGCAGCAATTGTGACAGAAGGAAATCGTCGTAAAAGTGAAAGACTTCATCAAGAGGTCATCGCGAAAAACGAAGTAATCATGTTAAAAGGCCATAACGTTCAATACGGTGCTCCTGTTGAAACGATGATTTACTTAGGCGGAGGAAAACTTGTAGAAGTTGGCTACGCAAATGAAGGGAAAGCAGAACATATTGAAGATGCAATTGGTGAAAATACAGCGGCGATTCTGTATGTAAAATCCCATCATGCCGTGCAAAAAAATATGATTTCTGTTGAAGAAGCATGGGAAGTAGCGCAGCGAAATAACGTACCGCTTATCGTAGATGCGGCAGCTGAAGAAGACATTCAAAAATATGTGAAGTATTCAGACCTTGCCATTTATAGCGGTTCAAAGGCGATTGAAGGACCTACTTCTGGCATTGTTGGCGGGAAACGAAAATATATTGAGTGGCTGAAAGTGCAATTACATTGCATCGGAAGAAGTATGAAGGTTGGGAAAGAAACAACATTTGGCTTACTTCAAGCGCTTGATGAGTACGGAGTAAAAGAAGATAAGAGTGAGCAAGAAAAAGAGTTGTTACAAGTACTTATGCCGCTAAAAGAATTAAACGGTGTAAATGTAACGATCGTTCAAGATGAAGCGGGAAGAGCAATCTTTAGAGCACGTATTCATATTAACGAGAATGAATTAAATAAATCGGCAAAAGACGTTGTGACTGCATTACGCGAAGGGGAAATCGCAATTTACACACGTGATTACGGAGTAAGACAAGGATTCTTTGATATTGATCCACGTCCACTTCAAGGTGATGACATACATGTGATTGAAGAAAAATTGAGAGAAATTGTAGGGGGAAACTAAAATGACAAACATTCAAAAACGTTTTTATAAAGGCCGCGTAGCATTAAATGTATTAGCGAACAATATAGAAAATGCAAAAGATATTTTTGAAGCAGCAGAAGGTTATGTAGTAGTAGGTGTATTATCAAAAGATTATCCAACAGTAGAAGAAGCTGTTACAGCGATGAAAGCATACGGGAAAGAAATTGATGACGCTGTATCAATTGGACTAGGCGCAGGAGATAATCGCCAAGCAGCAGTTGTAGCTGAAATTGCGAAGCATTATCCTGGTAGCCATATTAATCAAGTGTTCCCTTCAGTTGGAGCAACGCGTGCAAATCTCGGCGGAAAAGATAGCTGGATTAATAGTTTAGTATCACCAACAGGAAAAGTAGGGTACGTAAATATTTCTACTGGTCCAATTAGTGCAGCTGGAGAAGAAAAAGCAATCGTTCCAATTAAAACAGCGATCGCACTTGTACGTGATATGGGCGGAAATTCATTGAAGTACTTCCCAATGAAAGGGCTAGCTCACGAAGAAGAATATCGCGCAGTCGCGAAAGCTTGTGCAGAAGAAGGATTCGCATTAGAGCCAACGGGCGGAATTGATAAAGAAAACTTTGAAACAATTTTACGTATTGCGCTTGAAGCAAACGTAGAGCAAGTGATCCCGCACGTGTACTCTTCTATTATTGATAAAGAAACTGGCAATACGAAAGTAGAAGATGTTCGTGAATTATTAGCAGTTGTGAAGAAGTTAGTTGATCAATATGCGTAAGAAAATTGCAGCATTCGGCGAAGTAATGATGCGCCTGCAAGTACCAGGATATGAATTGTTGTCGCAAGCTAACACATTAAAATATTCATTTTCTGGTACAGGTGTGAACGTGGCAGCAGCACTTTCTCATCTCGGGCATGAAGGGTTTCTTATTTCTACTTTACCGGAAAATTCGGTTGGAGATGCTGCATTATCTTACATTCAAAAATTAGGCGTGCAAACCTCGCTTGTTTCAAGAGGCGGTAAATATGTCGGCATGTACTTTTTAGAAAATGGATTTGGCGCACGTGCAAGCCGCGTTACATATTCGAATCGATTAGAAAGTAGCTTCAATACGGCATGTGAAGAAATGTATCAATTTGAAGAAATTGCGAAGGAAATTGATATTGTTCATTTTTGTGGGATTACACTTGCGATGAATGACACGGTGCGCCATCATATGAAATCTTTAGCGAAAGCTGTTAAAGAAAACGGAGGTACTGTCGTTTTTGATTGTAACTATCGTCCATCTCTTTGGGGAGAAGACGGATATGAACAGGCGAAACCGCATTATGAAGAAATGCTGGCTCTTGCTGATATCGTTATGATGAACGAAAAAGATGCGATGTTCGTTCTTGGGATGAAAACAGAAGAGACAGAGCGAGAGGAGCAACTTGTGGACCTTATTCCACAAGTTGCTGAAACGTATCATATCGCTACAATTGCTGGTACACATCGCTCTATTAATAGCGATAATACACACTCGCTTCGCGGATTTATATGTAAAGATGGTGCGTTCACTTTTGCAAAAACACTTACGTTTTCTGTATATGATAGAATAGGTGCTGGAGATGCTTATACGAGCGGGATTATTCATGGCGAGATAGAAGAGTTTGCACCAGAGAAAGCTGTTTCATTTGCGTCAGCAGCTGGAATGCTTGCACATACAATCGTCGGTGATACGCCAATGTCATCAGAGAAGGATATACTTCGGGCAATGACGGCATCAGTAGGTGATGTAGAAAGGTAGTGGGTGTAACGGTGAACGTAACGAGGAAAAAAGGACCATTATATTTACAAATAAAAAACATTATTCGTGATCGAATATTGCATGGTGTATATGCAATTCATACGAATATTCCTTCCGAACCGCAGTTAGAAGAAGAGTTCAAAGTAAGTAAAATTACAGTACGAAATGCGATTAAAGAACTCGCTCAAGAAGGATATTTAGAAAAGAAAAGCGGTAAAGGAACGAAAGTCATCCGCAATACTTCTGCGACAAAACTGTCAAAGGGAAAGAAATTTACTGAAGTGTTAGTGGAAGAAGGCTATAAAGTACAGAAGAAATTGTTAAAAGCAGAAATCGTTCAGAATGAAGAAGGAACAGTGCCATTTCTATTATTCGGTAAAGAGAGTTTTCGTATTGAACGTTTATATACGTTAAATGATGCACCGTATATTCATTATACGCACTATTTTTCAGCGAAAATGGCAAGTACAGATTTATCGGACTTTGACTTGCAATCGCTTTACGATTTAGTCGAGGACCGAGGCATTCATTTAGAAAACTTCAGAGATGAATTTGCTGTTGGGCTTGCGCCTAGTTTCGTTGCAGAAGCGTTAGGTGAAAAAGAGGGGACAGCGCTATTAAAACGTATGCGTTATTCTTACGATGAAGTTGGCGAAGTAATTGAATACAGCGAAGGCTACTACAATACAGAAATGCAGCATTATGTAGTGAATTATGACGTATAAAAAAGAGGGGATTTTCCCTCTTTTTTTATAAAGTAAGGGGAATGGGAGATGGATATATACTTATTAATCGTCACATTACTTGCAATTGCAATTGTCATTTTAGGTGTATCATGGTGGAAATGGCATGCATTTATTAGTTTAACAGTTGCAAGTTTATTTTTAGCGATTATGTCTGGGCTGAATTTAACGAAAATAGTGACTGCCTATGAATCTGGTGTTGGTAGCGTACTAGGGCATTTAGTTGGTATTTTAGCTCTCGGTACAATTTTAGGAAAAATGATGTCCGATTCAGGGGCCGGCATGCAAGTGGCAGATTTCTTTATTCGATTTTTCGGTGTGAAGAAACTACCGTGGGCTATGTTATTTGCAGGATTTGTTATAGGGATTCCGGTATTTTTTGAAGTGGGGATTGTCATTTTGTTACCACTCGTTATTTCCATTCGAAAAACGACGAAGCAAAATATATTATTAATTGCGTTACCTGTTATTGCGGGATTATCTATCGTACATGGGCTCGTGCCACCACATCCAGGAGCGATGACAGCAATCGGTATTTATAACGCGAACTTAGGAAAGGTACTTTTATATTCATTACTTATCGCGCTACCAACGGCTATTATCGCAGGACCGATATTTGCAAAGTGGATACATAAAAGGGTTATACCTGAAAATGAACCAGAGCTTATTCGAGTTACGACAGTATCAACTGATTTACCAAGCCGTAAAGTTTCGTTTTTTATCATTTTACTGCCGGTCGTTTTAATGATTTTATCAGTAGTTGCGCCATATATTTCATTACCGAAAAAGATAACTGAATTTTTTGTATTTATCGGAAGCCCAGTAATTGCTTTACTTATTTCATGTTTCGCAGCATTTTATTTACTTGGAATAAGACAAGGAATTAATAAAAAGATGATTAAAAAATTAACGGATGAAAGCTTACTACCTGTCGGTTCCATTATTTTAATAATCGGTGCAGGCGGTGGATTTAAACAAATATTAATTGAAAGCGGCGTTGGAACGGCGATTGCGCAAATGGCAGAACATATATCGTTATCACCAATCGTATTAGCTTTCATGGTAGCTGGATTAATTTGAATTGCAACAGGTTCAGCGACAGTAGCATTAACGACAGCAGCAGGAATTGTTTCACCAGTTATTCAGCACATGTCTGGTGTGAATTTAGAATTGCTCGTTATAGCAACCGGTGCAGGCTCATTAATGTTTTCTCACGTAAATGATGCAGGGTTCTGGCTTGTAAAAGAGTATTTAGGTTTGACAGTAAAAGAAACGTTTAAAACGTGGACGGTGCTAGAGACATTGTTATCTTTTATTGCATTTGGTTTTGCCCTTGTATTGAATATGTTTCTTTAAAAGATACCTGGATAGGTATCTTTTTTTGATGAAGCCCAATTGCCAAAACAAGCCCGTTTTTAAGTAAGCCAAGCTTCCTATTCGCCCTGAAAACATACTATAAATGGAATCCCCTCATTTAGAGCAAGGTGAACTTGTTATGAATGATACTAAAGGAGGAATAGAGTAATGAGCGAAAAGTGTGAACACAGACATGATGATTGTAACCGCAGACATGGGTGCGGCGGCGGTTTTGCGCTTCTAATCGTATTGTTTATTTTATTAATCATCATCGGTGCTAGCTGCTTCGGCGGAGGCGGCGGTTGTGGTTATGGTGGTTACGGCGGTTATGCTGGCGGCTACGGTGGATATTGCTGCTAATTAAAAACTATTGAAAATGGCCTTGTGCAATACGCACAAGGCCATTTTATTCATATTTTTATGTGCTGTGATAATTTATTAATGTACAGAGATCGGATTAGGAAGAAGAAAATAATCTCGATAATCCCAAAGAAAGTGAGTACAATTAATAACTCTTTTAGTAAAGAAAAAGCGAGTATGCTTTGTAAAAACTTAACCGCAAATAATGTGTGAATACCAGCAACGATATAAGGAACGAAAAATAAAATTCCTAATTGAATCGTTGCAGAGCGAAACATTTCTGATTCTGTTAAACCAAGTTTTGTAATCGTAATATATTTTTGTTTTTCATTTGTTAAGTCGTTATACATACGGAAGTATAAAACACTAGCCGCACCGATAAAGAAAATAAAACCGAGGAATGCCCAAATAAAGAAAGTAGCAATTGAATTTCCTTTGCTGTATTTCAGGTCATCGGCAGCTGTATAAATATTAAATGGGGGTTGAAAATTACCTTCCGCATCTTTGTGTGCCTCATAGAAGTTATCTGTATCATTTCTAATATGTTTTAATATATTTTTCGTAGGAGCAATCGCATTTTCCCAGTTTTCAACGAAGTAATTATACACTATGATTGTTTCAATATGAGGAATCATATTATTGAATACATCATCTTGTACAACCATTAAATAAGGGAATGCGAAGGCGGGTTCAATGGATTTATTAATAAATCCTTTAATGTGAAATTCTTTTTTATTAGATCCGATTGTAATTGTATTTTGTTTTGCGAATGGATTTGATACAAGATTTAAGAGCTCTGGTGAGTAACGAGAAATAATATAAACTTGTGTAGAATCAAGATTTATTTCTGGTCTCCTTAATTGTTTTGCAAGCGTGTTATAATCACTCATTTTCATAAGAGTAATGTCTTCTTTTAAAGCGGTATCTTTTAACAATGTAGACTGATGCTTGCTGTATTGAAAATTAGCATTTGTAAGCTCCGTTTCAATTGTAGCAATATGTTTTTGTTCAAGTGAATTTTCCCCTTTAGATGTATATGTGAAGGGGATAGGAAAACGTTCTAATATCATTGCTTTCGTATTATTATTGATAGCAAATAGCGCGATAATAATTGTAAATGCAAGTGCAGATAGCATAGAAACGATAAAGAGTACATTAATATTACTACGAGTGCGGTTAGCTAAATCTGAAATCCATAACATATTTATTTGCTTCATATAAAACTTTCTCCGCTTTTTCAAAATAAAGATAAAGAGAAGAAACGTTTGTGAAAAGAATAAATATGTTCCCACCACTACGAGCGGTAAAATAGATAGCATAATTAAGAATACAGATCCATTTTGTACATTTTTTTCTGTTATATAGCCTTGCGGATAACCAGCGATATAATAGCATAGCCCTAAACAAATTAAAGCAAATAATGAAATGAGTATAGACGGTCTTTTTTCGCTTTTTTCTTTTTTATTATTTTTAAGTAATCGAGTTGTTTTCCGAGTACGAATGAACATTGGTGTAAATGTAGAGACGATGAAAAATAAAATAATAAAAGTTATTGTTGTAACGATAATAGCTTCTGTTGGCCAATATAAATAGAGGCCTTTTGCATTTGTTAATTTAGAAGTAACGAGTAAGAAAAAGTTAGAGAACACGAGACCGCCTTGAATACCTGCAAAGATAGCAAGCATTCCAATAATCATATTTTCAGTAAACAAAAGACGTTTTAATTGTTTTTGAGATATACCGAGAACAGTTAAAACGCCAAATTGTTGCTTCCGTACATTTAAAAACGTCCCAATAGAATATAAGAGAAAGAAGAACGAGAACAAAACGATAACAAACTGTGCCATGCCGGCTAAGTTCATCAATGGATCTTGTTCCTGTAATTTATTCATAATTTGTAAGCGTGGATGATACGCGTATACAGTAAATGAAAAGAAAACCATGATCGAAAACGCGCTACTCACAAAATAAGCGAAATATGCTTTGGAATTACGCGAGACATTTTTAAATGCAAATTGCCAAAATGTCATCCACGTCTTCCTCCTAGTAATGCTAAAACATCTAATATTTCTTGATAAAACTTCTCACGATACAATCCTCGGTGCAGTTCGTTGTAAAGCTCCCCATCTTTAATAAAAATAACGCGATTACAATAACTTGCTGCAAACGGATCGTGGGTAACCATTAAAATCGTTGCATCTTCTTCTTTATTTAATTTCGTAAATAACTCCATTACATCAATAGCTGCTTTCGAGTCTAGGTTTCCTGTCGGTTCATCAGCAAGGAGAAGAGACGGATGATGAATAACGGCGCGTGCTACTGCAGTACGCTGTGCTTGTCCTCCTGAAACTTCAAAAATACGTTTATTTAAAATATGATCGATTCCTAGTTTTGTTGAGATGCTATCGAGCTTTTTGTCCATCTCTTTTAAAGGAACATTGTCTAATGTTAAAGGTAATACGATATTTTCTCCGATCGTTAATGTATCGAGTAAGTTAAAGTTTTGGAAAACAAACCCTAACTCTTGACGACGGAAAACAGCTAATTTTTCTCTACGAAATGTGTGTGGCTTTTTGCCGTTAATAACGACTTCCCCAGAAGTGGGCGAATCAATTGTAGAGATAACGTTTAAAAATGTAGATTTCCCACTGCCAGATGGACCCATAATGGCAACGAATTCTCCTTTATCTACATGTAAATTTATATTTTTTAAAGCAGTATGAGGGACTTTTCCTTCATACACTTTCGAGACGTTTTTTATGTGTAATACTTCTTCCATCATAATCACCTTTCTATTTTTTAAAACTTAATGTGTTGTGATAATTTTTGCATATAAAAGGAACGAATTAAAAGGAAAAATAAAATTTCAACTGTTCCAAAAATCATAAGAACGACTGTAATCTCAGCGAAGAACGAGAGATGTAAAACTTCTTGTAACATCTTTGTCGCGAACATCGTATGGATGGATGCCATAATGTAAGGCACGAAGAAAAGAATCGCAAGCTGAATTGTCGCTGAACGTTTCATTTCAGTTTCCGTTAAGCCAATTTTCGTAATCGTTATATATTTTTCTTGCTCGTTTGTTAAATCTGTATACATCCGGAAGTAAAGAACACTGCCAGCTCCGATAAAGAAAATAACACCTAAGAAAGTACCAATTAAGAAAAATGAAGCGACATTTAGTTTTGTTTTATATAGAGAATCGCTCGCTTCACTTGCATGGAAAGGAGGGTGCTCTGCTTGAATTGCTGCATTGTCGTTATGGATTTTTGTTATAAACGATGAACCGATATTATGTGCTTTTTCCCAATCTGTAACTTTGAAGTTATATACACTCATTTGCTTGGAAACAGTCGATAAGGCTTCTACATTTTCATCAGATAGTATGAGTAATTGGTATATTAAGCTGTTTGGGAATGGGCTATAACTTTTATATTCTTTCACTTGTAGTTGTAAATTGTTTTGAGTAAGTGTAAGAGTATTTTTCTGTTCTTTATTGTGAAGTGTTCCAATAACTTGGTCATCTAAGTCTTTCATAAGAATATAAGATTCATTTTTATTTACCGTGAGCGTTTCCCAATTTAAAGCCTTAGCAAGTACATTATAGTCACTTTGTTTAATTGCGTAATAGAGTTGCGTATTATTTTCAGCTGAAGATACTTCATATATATCCGTTTTAAATTTTGTATAAGTAAAGTGTTCTTCATTAAACTTCTGCTCTAACCAGTTTAAATGCTCATCCGCTAACGTATTTTCAGTATGTGATAAATATGTAAAAGGAAAAGGGTTTTCCCTTATCGCATCAAACTTTGTAAATTTCCCAAAACCGTATAAGAATGTAATCATTGTAAAAGCGAGTGTTGATAGCATCGCTACAATAAAAAGCATATTAATATTCGTTCGAATGCGTGATGCTAAATCAGAAATCCAAAGCATATTAATGCGTTTCATATAAAACGTTCTTCGCGCTTTTAATATACGAATGAGTAAAAAGCTAATTTGTGAGAAGAAAAAATATGTTCCAGCTGCAATAAGCGATGGGATGACAAATATACTAGAGATGGCATATAAAAGCCCAATGATGTCACCTAGCGATAGAAAGTATAATGGATTTGCGGCTAACGCATATCCTGATATTAAACATATCGCACCAAATAGAGAGATGAGCACAGATGCTTTTCTTTCTTTTTGTTTTGTTCCTTCTTTTAAAAGACGTACAGCTTTTCTCGTACGAATGAGCATCGGTGTAAAAGATGATACGAGAATAAAGAGTCCGAGAAAGATGATGATAGTTAAAATAATGGCGCTTGTAGGCCAATATAAATATAAACCAGGTACATGTGTAATTTTGGCGGTAACTAATAAAAAGAACTGTGAAAAGACAAGTCCAAGTTGCATGCCAAAAAATATAGAAAGAACACCAATTAACATATTTTCTATAAATATGAGTCGTTTTAATTGTTTTTGAGAGATGCCAAGTACTGTTAAAATCCCAAATTGCTTTTTTCGTACTTTTAGGAAAGTACCGATTGAATATAGTAAAAAGAAAAATGAAAAGAATACAATGACAACTTCTGAAATTGTCATTAATATGTTCAGAGCATAATTTACGTCGGTCATATGCAATTTAGGATGAAATAAGTAAACTGCAAATGAGAAAAAAATTGCAATAGAAAACGCGCTGCTTACAAAATAGGCGAAATAAGCTCTGGCGTTCCGTGTGACGTTTTTAAATGCAAACTGCCAAAATGTCATTCACCTAAACCTCCTAATATAAGGGGCATGAAAAAGGAGGGAAGAGATCCCACCTTTTTCATGTAATAACCTTTTTAATGTGTATTAGTATATTGTGATAGCTTTTGCATATAAAGTGAACGAATGAATAAGAAAAATACGATTTCAACGAACCCAAAAATAATAAGAACGGCTGAAACTTCTTTGAACAAAGATAAGCCAATTACATCTTGTAACATTTTTGTTGCGAACATTGTATGAATGGATGCCATAATGTACGGAACGAAAAATAAAATACTAAGTTGAATGGTTGCAGATCGTTTCATCTCTGCACCTGTTACACCGATTTTAGAAATCGTTATATATTTCTCTTGTTCGTTCGTCAAATCGGTATACATTCTAAAGTAAAGAACGCTACCGGCTCCAATGAAGAAAATAACTCCTAAAAATGTTCCAATTAGGAAGTATGCAGCACTACCAGATGTTATTCTATATAACGATCCTGCTGATTCAAAGGATCGAATAAGAGGTTCTTCATACTGAGATTTATTTCGATCTTTTTGCACTTTTTCTATAAAAGTATTAGCAATTTCATATGTCTGTTCCCAGTTTTGAATTTTGTAATTGTACGCCGATATATGCTTTACCGTGTTAGGTAAGTTGTTCACGATAATATCAGGCAAAACTATCGTTTGATATGAAAAATTAGATGGAATTGCATGGATCTGTTCATAGCCTTTAACTTTTAATTTCGTATTTGTACTAGAGAGTGTAATGTAATCTCTTTTGTAGCTTTGCTCAAATTCATTAAATATAGTGATATAAGACGTCCCCGTTAAAACATATGCCTCGTTATCATTCATAAATAGTTGTTTCATTCGTAAAGAATCCGCAAGTTTGTTATAGTCACTTTGCTTAATTGCGTATACGTCATTATAAATAGCTATACCTTTATCTTCTTCTAGCGGTGTTTCATATATATCAGCTGTTATTTTCTCATAAGGAAAATGCTCTTTTTGTAATTGTTGCTCAAGCCAATTTAAATGCTCTGTAACAAAAGGATTCGCATCATAAGAAAAATAAGAAATTGGGAAAGGCGAAGTTCGATTAACGTCTAGCTTAATAAATTTTCCGAACCCATATAGAAACGTAATCATTGTGAAAGCGATAGTAGATAGCATTGCTACAATAAAAAGCATATTAATATTCGTTCGAATACGGTTTGCTAAATCAGAAATCCAAAGCATATTAATCTGTTTCATATAAAACTTTCTTCTTTTCTTTAAAATATAAATAAGTAAGAAACTAATTTGTGAAAAGAAGAAATATGTACCGATTGTAACGAGCGTTGGAATGACGAAAATACTTGAAACCATATATATAACACCTATTTGTGGGCTTACTGATACGAAATATTTAGGATTTCCAGCTAACGCATAGCCACCAAATAAACAAATCGCACCAAATAAAGAAATAAGTATGGACGGTTTTCTTTCTTTTCGTTTTTTACTATTTATTTTTAAAAGGTGTACCGCTTTTTTTGTACGAATGAGCATCGGTGTCAATGTAGATACAACGATAAAAAGACTAAGGAAGACGATTGTCGTTAAAATAAACGCGTTAATAGGCAAGTATAAATATATGCCTGGTACGTGCGTAATTTTTGCTGTCACTAATAAGAAAAATTGCGAGAAGACAAGTCCAAACTGCATACCGAAAAAGATAGATAAAATACCGATTAACATATTTTCCATGAAGACGAGACGGTGTAATTGTTTTCTAGATATTCCTAAAACGGTCAAAACGCCGAATTGTTTTTTTCTAACTTTTAAAAAAGTACCAATGGAATATAGTAAAAAGAAGAAAGAGAAAAATACAATTACTACTTCTGAAAATATCATTAATCCTGAAATTTCAGAGACCATGCCAAATTTTTGTAATTTCGGATGGAATAAGTAAACAGCAAATGAAAAGAAAACGGCAATCGAAAAAGAACTACTTACAAAGTAAGCAAAATAAGCTCTCGAGTTGCGCGTGACGTTTTTAAATGCAAATTGCCAAAAGGTCATAAATTATACCTCCGGTTAGAAGATATAGAAGTAGTTTTATTGCAAAAAATGTATGAGAGTGAGTTCTCATACATTTTGCTTGCATATGTCACGATCATGCTTCGGTCACCTTCTCCGCATGTTCTGATTGATTATTTGCAGCGTTGTGGAAGATGATTTTAATCGTCGTTCCTTTACCAACTTCAGAATCTAGTTTGACAGAGTGACCTAAGTAATCACAAATTTTACTTACGATATAAAGTCCCATACCAGTAGATTCTCCGAATGTACGACCATTTTTCCCAGTGTAAAACGGTTCGAATACTCGTCGAATATCTTCTTGCGGAATACCAACACCTTCATCACGAACTTCTAAAATAATATCTTTTCCATTTCGATAAGCGGATAAGAATACTTTCTTTCCGCGCTCACCAGAGTAACGAACGGCATTTGTCATTAACTGATAGATGATAAATTTTAGCCATTTCGCATCAGAAGCAACCTTTAAATCAGAATGAACTTCTAAAACAGGGAAGACTCCGTTTCGGATAAATAGTTCTTTTAATCCATTAATATTTTTCGTTACCGTATCTTTTAATGAAATCGTCTCAACATGGAAGTCTTCATGGAAGTTATTTAACCTTGCCATGTATAAAGCCATATCAAGCCCTTGGTTTAGGCGTTCTAATTCTTTTTTGAATTTCGGAATTAAATGTTCATCTTCCATTTCGAGTACCATAAGTTGCATAACAGAAACGGGTGTCTTCATTTGATGCACCCAGTGGTTAATGAATAATTGATGTTCTTGTTGTTTTACTTCGTACGATTGTAGTTCTTTTTGGAAGAGACGATACTGCGTACGCACGAGTTCATTTACACCGTGAGGCATCGGAGCAGTTGCTCTTTCAATAAACGCATCTTCCATTTTTTCTGGTTGCTCACTTAATCTATGGTACATTCTACGATTGCGAACGTAACGATAAGCGAGGAAACAAATAAATAAGTATAAGCTTAAAACAACGAAGTAAAATTTATTATTTTGGAATCCATCTACTGCATCATAAAGAACGAAGATGATACCGAAGTTTAATATGTACAGTAGAAAAAATGCAAAATGATCACGTAAAAATAGCTTCATGCTTATTCACTCCAAGTTGCGTTAAAACGATACCCAAGTCCGCGCACTGTTTCAATAGCATTTTCAATACCAAGCTCATTGAACTTTTTACGAAGACGCGTAATGTTTACGTTTAATGTGTTTTCTTCAACGAAGCTCTCGTCATCCCAAAGGGCAGCTAGTAAATCTTCACGGCTCGCTGTACGAGGGAATTTAGATAATAACATTTCTGCTAAAATAGCTTCTTTCTTCGTTAAAAGAACTTGCTCAGATCCGAAGTGAATTTCAGGACGTTCTGGGAATAGTTTTAAACCTTCTACTTCAACGATACGTTCAGAAATATTTGGCGCATAATCACCGTAAATACGGCGTAATTGACCTTTAATTTTCGCCATTACAACGTCGTAGTGGAACGGTTTTGTAATATAATCATCCGCACCGCTTTCAATCGCCATAATTTGTTCCATCTCACCAGCACGAGCTGAAATGAAAATAATAGGACAAGTAGATTCATGACGAATTTGGCGGCACCAGTAGAACCCATCGAATTTCGGTAAGTTTACATCAAGTAAAACAAGATGTGGTTTCACTGCGTTAAACGATTCCATAATATCATCGAAATTCTCCGCAACAACAGCTTCATAGCCATACTTTTGAATGTGAGATTGCAGTAATGATGAAATATTTGGATCGTCTTCAACGATTAAAATTTTATACATATGTATATTCCTCCTAAAAAAACAATTGTAGATATAGTGTATCATGTGTTTCAAGTCTTTTCATTATGTTGAAAGATAAGCTAATAAACAGTATAGGGCAAAAGCGTAAAAAGTAAAAAGGGCGTATATATAATTGACAATTAAAAAGAACTAAAATGTAAAACAAAGCTGCCCTTCCTAAAAAGGAAAAGCAGCTTTATTTTTATTTCTTCAAAACCGGTATCCAAATTTCACTTTTAAAGTTTGGAGAAGATATATCTTTCTGTTCATTCCACAATATTTCCGGTCCTTCCGCTAGTTCATAGTTTGAGGAAGGAAACCATTCGGAATAAATGCGTCCCCATACATTTTGTAATGTTTCAGGAAATGGACCGACAGCTTCAAATATAGCCCATGTTGAAGCTGCAACTTCAAGCTGTTTAAACTGCTCGGGACAATCCTTTGTTGTGGCTACTCCAATATAGTGATCGAGTTCACCTTTTTCCTCCATTCTGCCTTCAGAAAAGTTAGTAGAAGCGCTAATGATTCCAGTAGGTTCCATGTTTGAAAGGGACTTTAGTGTTTGAATAATCTCTGGATTTAAACTTTTCCACATAGAAGCAATTTCTTCATTTACACCGTTAAAAACGATTGGTACTCGTTTTGTAATACCTATAATTTGAAATGAGTCTTTTTCTTCAATTCGATAGTTCATTTCATGTCCTCCTTGGATGGATAATTGGAAGGTCATGGGTGAATAAGCTTTTAAAGAATGACTACTACTTCGGGCCTCTGAAGGTGTTATGCCGTGCAAGTTCTGAAAGGCACGTGCAAAAGAATCTGGTGAGTTGTAACCATATTTGATAGCCACATCAATAACTTTTGCACCACTATTTTTTAGTTCAAAAGCAGCGAGAGTAAGACGTCTACAGCGAATATATTCTGATAGTGATATGCCAGCTAGGAAAGAAAACATTCTTTTGAAATGATACTCGGAGCAGTAAGCTATTTTTGCGACTTCCTTAAAATCAATTTCATGTGTAAGGGTGTCTTCAATATACTGCATTGCTGCATTCATGTTTTTAAGTGAATCCATAACCATAACCTCCTTGTTAAATAGAATAGCAGGAAAAAAATAGCTCCATCCGACATTTCATGCACAACTTTGTAGGGTATATTTTTAACCTTACAAAATTGTAATGTTCCTGTAAGGAGAATGAATGGATGGCATGATATCCCAATGTTATAGTAACAAAGTACTTTGATTCATTAGGTTAAATTTTGATTTCTTTGCTCACCAGACTTACATAACTGTCATGTTTGTGTAAGAAATATCGATAGTGGCAAGAGTAGAGAATGTATATAGTGAAAATAGAGAATAGATGAAATGAGGGATGTCGAGATGAAAACAGTATTAGAAGCAAAAAATATTGAAAAAGTGTATGACACGGGTGGTAATAAATTTGCAGCGTTAAAAGGGATTAACCTACAAGTAAAAGAAGGTGAGTTCGTTGGAATTATGGGACCTTCTGGTTCGGGTAAGACGACTTTACTAAACGTTCTTTCTACAATTGATAATGCGACGAACGGTGAGATTTTAATTGATGGAAAAGATATCGTGAAAATGAATGATGATAAGTTAGCGTTATTCCGCCGCGATCATTTAGGTTTCATTTTCCAAGATTATAACTTATTAGATACGTTAACGGTAAAAGAGAACATTGCGTTACCTCTTGCGTTATCGAAAGTAAAGGCAAATGAAATTGATCGCCGCGTTCTTGAAATCTCGAAAAAGTTCGGTATTGATCATATTTTAAGTCAGTTCCCATATCAAGTATCTGGTGGACAGAAGCAAAGATGTGCGGCATCACGTGCAATCGTTACAAATCCAAGTATGATTTTCGGGGACGAGCCAACCGGAGCACTTGATTCTAAATCAGCGACAGATTTACTTGAAAGTATGAAGTCGCTAAATGAATATGATAACTCTACAATTTTAATGGTGACGCACGATGCATTTGCGGCAAGTTACTGCAAGCGAGTTATTTTCATTAAAGATGGTGAGTTATATAAAGAATTGCACCGCGGCGAGTTAACGCGTAAACAGTTCTTCCAACAAGTCGTTGATGTAATGTCTTCTATTTCCGGAGGTATGGCTGATGACCTTATCTAGCATTGCCCTCCGCAACATACAGCGGAACTTTAAAGACTACTTTGTATATTTTGCATCTATGATTTTTAGTATCGTTATTTACTTTACATTTAAAGCACTGCAATATAATTCACAAATGGAAAAAGCAGCGGAAGCTTCTAAAAAAATTAGCGGGGCATTCCAAGTTTCCAGTGTGATGCTTATTATTTTCGTAGCGGTGTTTATTATATATTCGAACGGTTTCTTTACAAGAAAACGTAAAAAAGAAGTTGGGTTATATTCTTTATTAGGTATTCGTAAAAGACAGATTGGTAAAATGCTCTTTTATGAAAATATGTTAATGGGATTAATGTCTTTAATTATCGGGATTGCGATTGGTAGTGTCCTTTCAAAACTATTCCTTGAGCTGCTAGTAAGCATGATGGGATTAAAATTAAATGTACATTTTGAAGTACCAATGGCTGCAATTGTTGATACAGCAATTATTTTCTTTGTGATTATTTTATATACATCACTTCAAGGATATCGTCTAATTTATCGATTCAAGCTAATTGAACTTTTCCGTGCAGAACGTGAAGGAGAAGCAATGCCGAAGGGCTCTGTTATTATGGCATTAATTTCAGTTTTCTTAATCGGTTCAGGTTATTTCTTAGCGTTAATGTACATGAAAGCAGTTATGTATGCAGACTTTATGGTCGTTGCATTATACATTTTATTAGCGACAGTAGCAGGAACTTATTTATTGTTCATGTTCTTCACAGTATTTATATTGAAACGTGCAAGAAATAATAAGTCAGCGTTTTATAACGGTATGAATATGGTAACGACATCACAATTACTATATCGTATTAAAGGAAATGCGAAATCACTTGCGACAATTGCGATTTTAAGTGCAGTAACATTAACGGCGGTTGGTACGTCAGTTACGATGTATTACAATACATTTACGCAATCAAAAGTGGCTGCACCGTATAGTTATTCTTATGAGAAAAAAGATGAAGCATTAGATAAAAAAGTAAATGAAATACTTGCTGGAGAAAAGAGTAATCATCCAGTGACATATGAATCAGAACTTGAAATGATTCCTGTGAAAGGAACATTTAAAGGTGAAAGAGCGGATCAAGTTCTGAACACACACTATAATGTGACAAAGCAGTACCAGCTTATTTCTCAATCAAACTTTAATACAATCGCGAAACATTTAGATATAGAACCTGTAAATTTAAGTGCAAATGAAGCTTTTGTATATGATAGCTTATATATTGAAACACTTGATTTTGGTCCTCTTTACACAGGAAATACAGCTGTATTCCCTGTTGGAAATGAATCGAAAGAGTTAAAGATTAAAGGTGTAGATAGTAGAAGTGTTACAAACTTAAATGAACTATTTGTAATCGTTCCAGATCAAACATATGAGCAGGCGAAACAAGTAAACGAAACGCGCATTGTAAAAAATATTGATGTAAAAGGTGAGCGAAATAGTAAAGAGTTAACAGCGAAATTAGCAAGCGTTATGCCAGCTGGTGAATCAGAAATTTTAAAACCATTTCATGATTTCTATACAGGATTCCAAATGGGGCTTGAAACGACAGGCTTAATGATGTTTATTGGGTTATTCTTAGGATTAGTCTTCCTATTAGCGACAGGCTCAATCATTTACTTTAAACAATTAACAGAAGCAAGTGCTGACCGTGATCGTTACGTCGTCCTTCATAAAGTCGGTGTAACGAAGCAAGAGATGAAGAAAGCTATCGCAAAACAAGTAAGCTTTATCTTTGCGATCCCGTTAGTAATCGGAATTTTGCACAGCTTGTTTGCACTAAAAGGTTTAGGGAACATATTACCGTATGAAATCATGATCCCACTTCTAATTAGTATCGGAGTATACGGTGTCATTTATATTGGATATTACTTCTTAACAGTTCGCTCTTATTATAAGATTGTGAGTGCGAAGTAATAAAGGGGCAGCTATCGCTATAGGCGATAGCTGTTTTTTATTCTTCATAAAATCTTAAGAAATCTCCTCAATTTTTGTTAAGAAACGATAGTTATACTTAGAAACAAGTTAAAAACTATTGAACGAATGGGGAGAAGTTTACATGCAGCTCATAACATTCTTACATGAATTTATTAAACATCCGAAACATACTGGTGCAGTTGCGCCAAGTTCAAAAATATTAGCAAAGAAAATGGTAGATGTAATTGATTTTAATAAAGCAAAATGCATTGTAGAGTTAGGGCCTGGTACAGGAGTCTTTACGAAAGAAATTATGAAGAGAAAGAAGCAGGAAACAATATTTCTTCTTATTGAAATAAATGAAGTGTTTTGCAAAGAGCTAAAGAGAAAGTTTAAAGATGAGCAGAACGTCATTGTTGTGCATGGTTCAGCTGAAAATATAAAGAAGTATATGGAAGAGTTCCATATAGAATGTGTTGATTACGTCTTATCTGGATTGCCTTTTGCTTCTTTATCAGAAGAAGTTTCAAAACGCATTTTAAATAATACAATGGAAGCAATACATGAGAATGGGGAATTCATAACATTTCAATATTCACTTGTGAAAAAAGGATTTATACAGCATTTCTTTCCTCAAATTACATTAGAAAAAGTGTGGCTCAATTTTCCGCCAGCGTACGTCTTTAGCTGTAAAAAAGAGCTAAGGAGAGTATATGCATAATGGAATTGCATGAATTATTATCCTATATTGAGCAGTATGGTTATTGGGCGTTATTTTTCTGTTTATGGTTAGGTATTATCGGTATGCCAATTCCAGACGAAATGATCGTAATGAGTGGTGGTTTTGTCTCTTCATTAGGGATATTAAGTGTCATTCCAGCATTGTTATTAACATATTTAGGTGTTGTATCAGGACTATCGCTAGGTTATATATTAGGGAGAATATTTGGTGCGAAAGTACTTGATAAGCTAATGAAAAAGAAAAAGGCAAAATATTTTTTGAAATCTCAACAAATGGTAGAGAAATATGGTCATTATGCGTTAGTTACAAGTTACTTCATACCAGTTGTAAGACATATCGTACCGTATTTAGTTGGAATGAATAACATGTCATTTCGGATATATGCTTTGTATTCCTATACGACAGGATTTGTTTGGACACTCATTTATTTCGTGCTCGGTTCTTTATTCGGACAACATATTGAAAGAATTGTAGCAGTTGCGATAGAGTATGGCGTATATTTTGGCGTAGTTGTTGTTTTAATTGGCAGTTTGTTTTATGTAAAAAGAAGTGCGGTAGTTAGTAAGTAGAGGAGGCTGTTCCAAAATACATTTTGGACAGCCTTTTTTGTTGTTTTTACTGTCAGTTTTTGTCGGTAAGTCGATATTCCTTGTCGAAACGTCGATATATTCGAAAAATCGTTGATATATTTTGAGTTGTGTTCGATATATTTGAAAAATCGTCGATATAATTTCATGTACCTAGATGTAACGCTACATTTCTTCTACATTAAGAAAAAGTTAAGAAACTGTACGAGTTTTTATTAAGGAATGCGCTCTATACTTAGAAATGTTCTCAAGAAAACATAATGAAAGGCGGAATATAGATGAAAAGATTTATTTTTGGAGCAATGATTGTTATCGTCGCAGGGGCGGCATACTTATTAAGCGGGAGTAAGCTATTAGATCAGATGAACCCATTTCTTGATATAGAGAATCATTACGCAATTATTGATAATGATGGAAAAGAATTAGGCGGAAATAAAGGCCGTGAATATACGGTGAAAGCTTATGATAAGGATGGAAAAGAAAAAGAAGTAACGATTGATGGAGTAGGTGAATTACAAAAAGGTTCGTATTGGCATGTGCTGACAAGAGGAAAGGTTTTACATGACAAAGTGCAAGTAACGATAGATAAAATTCCTGACGGTGCAAAGGCAAAGTTAGGATTGTAAATATAAACCCGATTCTCGATGAGAGAATCGGGTTTGTTATTTTATGGTAAAATTTAAAGGGGAGGAGTGAGAGGTATGCTACTCGTTGTTAGTCTTATATTAATTGGGATTATGTGTAGTATGAGGGTAGTATCTTTACATATGATAGAACGACAAAAGATAGAAGAACGATACGTATATTGTCCAAAATGTGATGCGAAAATTAGAAAAGGGAATTCTGCTCCTTTTTGTTCGAAATGTAATGTAATATTTTAGTTCAAGTAAGTCCTCCGAATCACTTTGCATGGTGCTGGATTTTCCTTTTGAAGGAAATGTTGGGGAATTTCAATGCTATAAAAAAATGCGGGGTATGCCAAGAAGTTGATGAAAAAGAGCTTGAAACAATTCAAGCTCTTTTTCATTGCTATTTATGTCCTAAAATATGTTCAACCTCAGGCACACTCAATTTACTTGCCTTAGCAATCGTTTCAAGTGGTATGCCAAGATCATACATACTTTTAATCATTTGGATTTTTCCCTGTTGAACTCCTTCTTTTCGCCCTTGTTCTATACCTTGTTCTATACCTTGTTCTATACCTTGTTCTATACCTTTTTCTAAGCCCTTTTCCATGCCTCTTTTCATACCTTCTGTCTCTGCATGGGCGAATTTTGCTGCTTCATCCATTAAAACTTTCTCCCTTGCGTCATAGGCTTGTCGGAAAGAGGAATCTTGACTCATACGTTCCCACTTGTTTATTGCTTTTTGTAAAATAGGGTCTTGGTTCATAGCAATATCCTCCAATAGTTTAGTTAAGTGCTCATCCTCATTTGCTGAAAGCAATAAAAGCCAACGAGCAAATGGGTCTTTCCACGGATTTACTTTTTCTTCATGCCACTGTTCTGTTAACTTTGGAATTTCTACAATGTGAATTTCTATGTCATCACTCAAGAGTTTCTGTTGTTGTGTATTCCACAATGTGCCCTTTGTATGAAATTCTTTGTGATCTAAAAACATTATGAAGTTCAATAAATTAATGGTGATGGTTTTACGAAGTGCACTGTAGGGCATCCCTTTTTGTAACTGAGATGTATATAATTTTCCCCAATAATATAAACTGCGTTTCATCATATCGTGATTATTATTAAGCTGTATTTCTATATTTACTTTTGTCCCTGTGCCTAATGTTGCTGAAATGTCTAGAATTGATAATTTATCATTTGCGTGTTCTCGGTGTAAATGTGGATCTTCTAATTGTAGAGAAGCAATAGGTGACTCTAAAGACTCTTGTAACATCGCGTTTAAAAAGGCAATGAGAATATCTTCACTACCATTCGTACCAAACAATTGTTTAAATGCAAAATCAATGCGTAAATTCACTAATTGTTGGTTGAACAAAGTATGTCCTCTCCCTTATATGAAGGTGCTTCTTTTCTTCATTTTATCTAAAAATAACTAGAGTATGCAAATAGACCATTCTGCTATTTTTAAGTAGGATTATTATAATGTCAGAGGTAAGTATAGCTATTCTAGTAAAATTAAAAAGTTTATATAGAGGTGAAGATGCTACAGATGCAAAAAGATATTTTGAAACTATTAGATAAAAAGCAAAGTAAGTATGAATTTCCTGCTTTTGATAATGCTTATATGGATATTTCACAAGTGAAATTCTCTCTTTTCTTTAAAGAGAATAAGGATTGGTTAATGGTGTTTCAAGTTGTCGGTGTAGGTTCATTAGGTGTATGTAATGATATTCAAGTATATGGAGATAGAATAAACCATTCAATTGGTGATGATGGAATTTTGCAATTAAATGATGGAGATTATGAATTATTTGATGATGAAGGTAATTTTATACCGGATATTTATAACGGCAGTTTAAAAATTCGCGAGCATCATTTTGAATATCAATTTACAGAAGAAGATTATGTGAATCATGGAATAGAAGTACAAACGATAGAGTCTTATCCAACATATTTCATGCGTATGCTTGCTACTAATAATGAAGCAAGAAATTTATTATGGTGGAGTAAAGAAGAGATTTTAGAAGAGTTTGATTTAGAAGGCAACTGGGAAGTAGCGTATGAAACGGAAGAATGGAAACATGTTGAAGATGAAAAAGTAAGTGAAAATGAATTCTTCCAATCAGTAGCCGCTGCAATAGAGAAGAAAGATCCAAGTATTATTGTGAAGAAGGATGCTAATACGCACTGGAAAAATTGGGTGGAGTTTGATTACGAAAATTCATATTAAAATATCTTTGTAATAAAAAAGACGAGCTAAAATGTTAAAACTTTAGCTCGTTTTTTTGTATTACACAACCGCAGGATTATAAATCATCGTAAAGTGTCCTGGTAATAATTCAATGTTACAAGGTGTATGAAGCGAACTTTCTCCATCTGTATCTACTTCTTTTTCTTCTTCTGTTTCAATATGAATGGATTTCGCTTTTACGTGGAAGATGTCATTTTCGTTTGAGTCTTCAAATAGTTTCTTTCCGATGTAATCTTTAAATGCTTGAATACCTGTTGATTTGACTACGAAAATATCAAGTGTTCCGTCATCACATTTTACGTTCGGAATAAAGGACGGGATGCCGCCAAGATATTCACCGTTTCCAACCATAACAAGAACAGCTTCGTCTTCATATACCTGTCCGTCGTACGTAATTTTTACTGGGAATGTTTCAGCATTTTTGACAGTTCGAATTGTGCTTAAGTAGTAGCCGATTTTTCCAAGCTTTGCTTTTTCTTCTGCATCGATATTGTTTGATACTTCAGATACGAGTCCAATGCCCCAGAAGTTTAAGAAATGTTGTCCATTTGCTTTTGCAACGTCAACTGGTTTTACGTGTTCCTTAGTGATAAGTTTTGCTGCTTCTGCAATGTTTTGCGGAACGCCTAGTGTGCGAGAGAAGTCATTGCAAGTTCCGCCTGGAATAATTGCAAGTGTAGGTCTAATTTCAAGAGGTGCTAAGCCGTTTGTGCATTCAAATACTGTGCCGTCACCACCAAAGACGATAATTAAATCTACTTTACTAGCAAACTCTTGGCAATATTTTGTTGCATCACCTTGTTCTTTCGTATGAAGGATATGTAAGTCAGGAAAAGCCGCGGCAAGAGGTGGTACGATTTTCGTTAAATTTGTATGTAAGTCGCCTTGTCCAGCTTTTGGATTTACGATGAGGAGTACTTTTTCAAATTTTGTCTTTGTCATTTTTCATCTCTCCCTGTTTTTTTGTAATGGAAAGAAAGGAGCTGTTCCGATGTATTGCAGAACAGCTTCTTCCTATTAATAGGGCGCTAAGATTGTCAGTTATTGTCGGTAAGTCGATATATTTAAAAAATCGCCGATATAATTTGAGTTACGGTCGATATATTTGAAAAATCGCCGATATAATTTAAGATACGGTCGATATATTTTGAAAATCGCCGATATAAATTTTATGTACTATCGACTTTTTAAGTTATACGATTATTCCGTTACAACTGAAGCGATAAATGGTAAGTTACGATATTTTTCTGCGCAGTCGATGCCGTAGCCAACGATAAATTCGTCTGGAATTTGGAAGCCAACATATTCAGCTGTTAAATCCACTTTGCGGCGCTCAGGTTTATCAAGTAACGTACAGAATTTGAGTGCCTTTGGTTTATGCATAAAGAAGTGATCTTTTAAGAAGTGAAGTGTTAAACCAGAATCGATAATGTCTTCTACGACAATTACGTTTTTTCCAGTAATGTTTACATCGATATCTTTTAATAGTTTCACTTTTCCAGTTGTTTCTGTTTGATTTCCGTAGCTAGATGCAGAAATAAAGTCGATTGTTACATCGTTTTTAATGTGACGAATTAAATCAGCAGCAAATACGAAAGATCCTTTTAGTACAGCGATGACTACGATTTCTTCTCCTTCAAAATCACGTTCGATTTGAAGTGCTAGTTCTTTTACTTTTTCTTGTAATTGTTCTTCAGAAATTAAAGTGTCTTTTATTTCAATATTCATTGGAGTCCTCCTACAGTGTAAAACTTGTGAACATTTCGACTGTAAAGGATAGAAAGGAAAAAGTCAAAGGAGATAGTAATTTTTTACAAAATACGAACAAAATCATCTGATGATATGATATACTAATTATATTAAGAAAACGCTTCCATAAAGGGTGATGATAATGAAGAAGAAACAGTACACAACTGTAACATTTATAAAAGCATTACTATTAACAATTGTTCTTGGATTGTTGGCTTATATAATTGATGTACCAGCGATTCGGATTTCACTAATTGGAATGACTTTAGTATTAGGCGCAATTTCCCATGGTATGATGTCACAACTGCAAGAAGCTGGACTTGATGATATGAAAGACCATATAGATAAGAAATAAGAGACCTTCACATAGGCATAGTGAAGGTTTTTTTGTTTCTTACAAAAATGTAAGGTAGTTGTAAGGGAAATCGATAGTTGCATAGTAGTGTTTTGGATAAACTATGGGTGTAAGGTAAAAGGCAAGCATATTTTAGGTAAATTAAGTTTTAGGCACTCTATATGTGAAAAAGGAGTAGGAGGGCATGGAGAAACGTTGGACGACCTTTTCTTTTTTAGCAACTAGCAACACCGTAATGCTAGCTGGCGAAATGGATTTTTTGCACTTGTTTGATCGAGAAGACGATCATTCTTCTTCTAAATTTACAATGAAATGGAGTAAGTGGAGCGAGAGTTGTAGGTTTGAAGAAGAGACCCCTAACGAAGAGCAAAAGGTTATTTTGACAAACCCTATTAAAGCGTGGGTTGTTCAACGTCGTAAGTGTAACGTCAAAAATCACTTAAAGAAAACTGAGCCGAGACAATTAGTTATCGCTCCGGCCCGTTCTACTTCTAAATCACGCGAAAGTAACATGTAAATATTGAGACACACACCCGAAAAAACATCGTATATATTGCGATGTTTTTTTATTTTTTACAATGAAATCTTTAAATGAAATATATTTCATCTGCATCTTATATTTATATCTCTTGTTTATTCTAGTGATACATCCGATGCGAAGTGATGTAAAACGTATAAAAGGAGAGAAATAAAATGAAAAAGAAACTATTACCGATCTGTGCAATAGCACTTTTAACAGTAGGATATTCTTCAGTAGCAAGTGCGGATACTGGAACAGTAACAAAGGAAGAAGCAACGCAACTGCAACAAGATAAAGCGAAAAAAGAAGCCGCGATTAAGGAACAGCAAAAAATTGAAGAAGAGAAAAAGAGAATAGCGCAAGAACAGCTAAAAAATGATATGGCAAAAAAAGAAGAAGCAATAAAGGCTCAGCAAAAGAGTGAGGAAGGGAAAAAGGAAGCAGCACAAGTACAACAAAAAAATGCTGCAACTAAAAAAGAAGTAGCAAAGCCAGCTGTACAAGGTGAAAAATTACCAAACACTGCATCAAATAATGTAGCAATGATGGCACTAAGCGCGTGCCTTGTAGGGATAGGGACGTTATTCGGTTTGAAACGTCGCAATAAAGTTAAGGCGTAATTACAATATTGCCCTATAAAGAATGGGATAATTTCATATATTAAAAATGGTAGGTTATTCCTACCATTTTTGGCATGGAGGGATGAAATGTGAAGTTACTTAATTATATCGGAATGATATTAATGGCCATCGGGCTACTTATGGGATCCTATTACGCTGTGGAATGGTATAAAGGAAAAAGTTCTGCGCAAGAATTAACGAATGAGGAAATAAAGAGCTTTAAAAATATACAACATAATCAACTTCCTTATGAAACACTGGTAACTTCTCAAGTGCCTTCTTCTCAAACAGAACATAAAGAAGGAGAAAAGGTAGCGATGTTACATATACCGAAATTAAAGAAGAAGTTTTCTATATATTGGGGAGCGGATGATGCAACTTTGAAAAAAGGAGTTGGGATGTTCGTTAGTGATGTAACGACAACGCCATCTGGAGGAGGACATACTGTACTAAGTGGGCATAGGGATACTGTCTTTACAGATTTAGGACAGTTGAAAGAAAAAGACACTCTTGTTTTAGAGTATGATAATAAAACGTACACATATGAAATTCAAAAAATATGGATTACCCATGCGGATGATCGTACTGTTATTATAAAAAAAGAAGAACCGATACTAACACTGACGACTTGTTACCCATTTGATTATATAGGGGATGCGCCAGATAGATATATTATCGAGGCGAAGTTAACTGGTAGTTATTCAAAATGAAATTGTAGTTTCGAAAAGCGGGAGGGGGATACATAAGTTATGGCAAAAAACATTTTAATTGTGGAAGATGAAGATATATTACGTGAAATATTAAAAGACTATTTTTTAAGTGAGCAATATGTAGTGTTTGAAGCGAGGGATGGGAAAGAGGCTTTAGTTGTATTTGAAGAAGAAGAGGTTGATTTAGTTATTCTTGATATTATGTTGCCGGAACTCGATGGATGGTCTGTTTGCCGAAGAATCCGTAAAACATCCGAAGTTCCTATTATTATGTTGACGGCACGTGTAGATGAAGATGATACGTTACTTGGATTTGAACTTGGGGCGGATGACTATGTGACGAAGCCATATAGCCCACCAATTTTATTAGCAAGAGCGAAACGGTTGTTAGAGAGTAGAAAAGTGACAAAGCAACTTTTAGAGAATGAAGATGATACATTATCAATCCATGGTATCCATGTCCATTTTCCATCGCGTACTGTTACGGTAAATAAAACAGACATTAATTTAACACATACAGAATTTGAAATATTAGCGTATTTTATGAGAAATCAAGGGATTGTTTTAACAAGAGAGCAACTTATATCAAGAATTTGGGGATATGAATTTGCTGGTGATGATCGAACGGTTAATAGCCATATTCGTAATTTAAGAAACAAATTAGGAGAGAAAGCAAAGTACATTACAACTGTAGTACGAACAGGTTATAAATTTGAGGGGAATGTATGAGAAAAGGGATTGTACTAAAATTATTTACCCTCACAACAGCGCTATGTATGTTAATTTTAGCGACGATTTTTATTGGACAAACGCTATTTTTTAAACAATATTATGCGAATCGAAAAGTAGAAGATATTAAAGTGAATTTAAATTCCTTTGAGAAGAATTATTTAAACTATGCAGGAAATACAGAAGAAATTAAGCGACTGGAGCAAGACTTTTTAAGAGAAAATAATACGTGGATTACGACATTAGATCAGAACGGGAATTTAAAGCATGCGGATGATTTTTATTTTGAGGTTACGATAGATCGTAAGCAACAGAAGAATTTTGGACAACAAATATTCAACATTCCTTTATACAATCTCATCAATATAGAAGAGATTGATAATAAATCATCCAATCCGTTTTTAGGGCAAGAAATTTATTTTTCTGGAGTGAAAAAAGAAGAAAGTTTTATTCCATTCTCTTTTTCGTTAGGTAAGCAAAATTTGAATGGATCTAATAAACCGTTAGAAAAAGCATTTAATGAGAAAATGAGTAAATTAGATCAGGAAAAAAAGAAAGCAGCTGAGGAACAATTCGGTAAGGAAAAGAAGCCGGCAGTTCAGGAGCAAGCTGCCCAAGAACCAGATATTCACATAAGAGGGCGTGTTACGAAAGTTCAGCTTCCGGATGTAACAGGTCCTATAAATCCAATTTATAAAAATAGTATCTTTTTAGATAACATAAAAGAATTTCAAACGGATTTATTATTGAAAGAGAGCAAGCACATACAATATGCAACACAAACAATGGACTATGAAAAAAATGATATTAAATATAAATTATTAATCAAGCCAATAAAAGAAAAAGATGGATCAGTAACTTATATATATGCGATGGCTTCTTTACAACCTGTAGATGAAGCTGTACAAATGGTGCAAGATTACTACATTTACATCATTGCATTTGTAGTCGTTCTTATTTTTTTAGCTTCGTTTTATTATTCAAAACAAATTGCAAAACCGTTATTAAAAATAAATGATACGACGAAGAAAATAGCGCATTTAGATTTCACAGAACAAATACCGATTACTTCAAAAGATGAAATTGGTGATTTATCGAAAAATATTAATACACTCTCTAACAAATTAAATTCCCATATTGGACAGCTAGAACAAGATATTGAAAAGGAAAGAAAGTTAGAAAAGACGCGGAAAGAATTCATTTCTGGTGTTTCGCATGAACTAAAAACACCGCTGAGTATTATGAAAAGCTGTATTTCTATTTTAAAAGATGGAGTAGCTGAGCATAAAAAAGAGTACTATTTTCAAGCGATGGAACGGGAAGTAGACAAAATGGATACTTTAATTTTGGATATGCTGGAGTTAGCTAAATTTGAGTCAGGCACATATAAAATGAAAATGGATTTATTTTATATTGATACAGTAATTGAAGATATATGTGAACATCTGTCTGTAGAAATAGAGAAAAAAGAACTTCGTGTTCATAAAAATATAGGTCCATTTGAAGTGATGGCAAATCAAGGCCGGATTGAACAAGTCATCGTAAATTTCATTACGAATGCGATACGTTATACACCAAATAAAGAAGATATTATTATTTCTACAATAGATGAGAAAGGTCGTATAAAAGTATGTATTGAAAATAAAGGTACTCACATTGAAGAAGAGCAATTAGATAAAATTTGGGATCGTTTTTATCGCGTGGATGCAGCTCGCCAGCGTTCGCAAGGAGGAACAGGTCTTGGACTTGCCATTTCAAAGAATATTTTAGAACTACATGATGCTGAATATGGGGCAGAAAATACAGAAGATGGTGTGTTATTTTATTTCTATTTACCGAAAAAAGCGTAGACAATATGATCTACGCTTTTTTTATTTATTTTCATATTATCTTTACCTAATCTTTATTTTTAATCAGTATAATTTGTTTAGAAAATGAGGTTATGTAAGGAGTCGATGAACCGTGCATAGCAATTGGCTAAGTATAATGGTATTTATTTTCTTTTGCGTATTTATTGTATTTTTAATTGATATTACGATATGAAAAAAAGAGCGCTTATTAAGCGCCCTTTTTGTTTGCATTTATTTGATAAGCATTGATGCTCTTGAATAAGCGTGGTGAAGTAAGGAATAAAAATATAAGTAAAACGGTACATAGAATATAGGAACCAATCATTGTACTACCATTTACGATTAATGAATATAGCACAGCTGATTGACCTTTCGGTGCATATTGTCCCCAGAAAATGATACCAGCAATAAAGTGACAGAAATAGCGAGCAAAGCTACCGATAAATGTAGCAAGGATAATATAACCAAGAACTTTCTTACCTTCGTTTTGTTTTGAAGAAGGTTTGTCTTTACGGCTACCTAAATTTGATTGTTCTAAGTTATTTTCATTGGACGTTAAAAGTGCTTTTTGAATTGGACGATAGAATAAGCCAGCAAATCCGATAAAAGCAAAGGCAATGAAGTACTCAATGAATGCTTGAATAGGTGTTAAAATGTAAGCATCTCCCACGACAATTTGTAATAGTCCCCAAACTAAACCACCTAAGAAAGCTGATTTAAAGCCCCAGCGGTATGCGATAATAAAAATAGGAATCATAGCAAATGAGATGGAACCGCCTGTTGGAAGTTTAATTGATAATGGTAAAATGTCGATGACCATGGCGAAGGCTGCAAGAATAGCAGATTCGATCATCGCTTGTAAATTGGTGTTACGCATGTTGTTTCCCCCTAAATCCAAGTTGTACAAAAAAGAATAGATATCATAGGAGGATACGAAATACGTAAATAAAAAGAGGTATGTATTTCGGACGTTTGCACAATCCCTGCGTTAGCATTAACTAACAGGTTCGAAGGGTCGGAACGAAGTGTTCCCTCTCAGCGGCATAGCTCCCCCTGTGATAACGAAATTCTTTATTTGTTATTGTTTATTGTAAGCGAAATGGATGAGAATGGCAAACGAATACAGTATGACAATGATTGAAATAGAATTGTAGCGAAATGTTAATAAATATGAAGCAAAAGGGTATAGTACAAGAGAAATAGAGTGTGCTATAATTCTTTTGAAAATAATTATCATTCTCTTCGGAGGGGGAAGGTTATGAGCTTAGTAGATATTAAAATCGGTGAGAAAGTGTTAGTAAAAAGTATGCGGTCTTTAGATTATTTATTAAAGAGAAGGCTAGCTGCTTTTGGTCTTTCTGAAGGAAGCGAACTTCGTATGAAGCAGAAAGCGATGTTCAAAGGTCCTTGTACATTGGAGTGTCGTGGACAGTTAATTAGTATTCGTCATTGTGACGCGAAAATGATAAAGGTGGAATTAGCGTGAATAAGGTAGCTTTGCTAGGGAATCCGAATACAGGGAAAACATCATTATTTAATGCACTTACTGGTTCTTATGAATACGTAGGAAACTGGAGCGGTGTAACAGTAGAAAAGAAGGTTGGTAAATTAAAAGATAAGCAAGGGACATTAATTGATTTACCAGGTGTGTATGATTTAAATCCAGTTTCGCGTGATGAAGGTGTTGTAACAAACTTTCTATTAACAGAAGAATTTCAGCATATGTTAAATATTGTGGATTCCTCGCAGTTTGAACGAAATATGCATTTAACGTTGCAATTACTTGAATTTGGTAAGCCAGTTTCAATTGGTTTAAATATGATTGATGTGGCGAAGCAAAGAGGCATTGTAATTGATGTTAAACGATTATCGGAACTATTAGGTGTAACAGTCGTTCCTGTCGTTGCAAGAAGCGGAAAAGGTTGTGAAGAATTACTTGCAACTCTTAAAGAAAATGACAAAAAAGAGAAACAGCCATTCATTATTTCATATGGTATACAAATGGATGAAGGAATTGGAGAAGTAATTTCTCTTTTAGAGAAAGCGAATTATGAGCATCCGAGATGGTTAGCGCTTCAATTTTTAAGTAATAACGAAGTAGTAGAAAAAGAAATGAAGGTATTACCAATCTATAAGGAACTCAAAGCCATTCGATCTCGCTTAGAGGGAAAACTTGATTGTACGTTGGAAGAGCATATTTATAAAACTCGTGAAGCGTATATTGAAAAGTTAAAAACAAATGTTATGAAGCATGAGAAAGAAGGAAAAATTCCTTTTTCAGAAAAAATGGATAGATTAATTACACATAAAATTTTAGGACTTCCAATCTTTTTAGCAGTTATGTTTTTTATTTTTCAGGTTACGTTTACGTGGATTGGGACACCACTGTCAGATATGTTAGATGAGTTTTTTGCTGGGCAGCTTACGGATTGGGTGACAGCTGGACTTACAAGTGTTGGGGTTTCTGATTTTATTCAAGCACTCATTACAGAAGGTATTATTGCTGGTGTTGGTGCTGTATTAGTATTCGTTCCACAAATCTTTGCACTATTCTTTTTCATTTCATTATTAGAAGACTCAGGATATATGGCGCGAATTGCAGTTGTTATGGATAGAATTATGGAGTTCTTCGGTTTAAACGGAAAAGCGTTTATTCCGATGATTATCGGTTTTGGATGTAATGTTCCAGGTATTATGGCAGCGAGAACGATTGAACAAGAAAAAGAACGTTTACTTACAGTTCTTGTAACACCATTTATGTCTTGTTCGGCACGTTTACCTGTATATGCGTTATTTGCGGGCGTATTCTTCCCTCATAGTCAGGCAACGGTTGTGTTTTCTTTATACGTTGCAGGGATTGTTCTTGCGTTATTAGTTACAAAAATTATGTCTCTTACCATTTTAAAAGCGGAAAAATCTATTTTCGTTATTGAGCTACCTCCTTACCGCGTACCACAAGCGAAAACGTTATGGTTAAGTACGTGGGAGAAAGGAAAAGGATTTGTTCGTAAAGCAGGTACATTTATCTTCGGTGGTTCGGTTGTCATTTGGTTATTAAACTATGCAGGTCCATCAGGATTTGGTGTTGATATGGGAGACAGTTACTTAGCGATGATTGGTGGATTTATCGCACCACTATTTGCACCGCTCGGTTTTGGAACGTGGCAAGCTGCAGCATCCCTTTTAACAGGATTTTTAGCGAAGGAAGTTGTCGTTTCTACAATGGCAATTATTTATGCGGTGAAAGAAGATGTGCTTGGCAATGTAATGGGAGCACATTATACAGCATTATCAGCTTATGCATTTATGTTCTTTATTTTATTATATGTTCCATGTTTAGCGACAGTAGCCGTTATTAAACGTGAAACGGGTTCAGCGAAATGGACGATTTTCTCAGTCGTTTATCCGCTCGTAGTTGCTTATGTATTAACGTTTATTATATACCAAGTTGGATCTTTACTCGGAGTCTAAAAGGAGATGTATTAGGGTGATGGTCAATATTATAATTGGAGCTATCATTTTTGGTTATGCAGCATACACGTTAGTTAACTTTGTAAAGAAAAGTAAAAAAGGAAAATGCGCGGCATGTTCTTTAAATAAATCATGCCAGTCGAATACTTGTAGTCCGGATATGGAGAAAATTGCTCATAAATAGAAGAAAGCTTTGCGAATTTGAATTGAACCCAAAAAGTTAGAAAAATATATTAAGCAACTACTAACTAAGGATTGAACTCCTATAGAATTAGCAATGTTTTTTCCACCTTTAGTACCTTCTAGATATCGTTTTACTGCTTGTATTTTATCTTTTGAAGAAAATTTAACCATAAAAAATGCACCTCCAATTGTTAATTATGTGTCTAACAATTGGAGTGCACTTCATTACAGGCAGTCTTTTTAATTTACTTTAATATCTCGTCCTTCTGTCATCACTTTATTTCTCCAAAGCAAAAGTAATCTCCTAAATTCTGAAGTTTCTAATTTACATTGATTATTTGGTGGGCTAATGTAATAATTAATCGCGCTTGTATATTTAGGTTCAATAAATACAGCAGTAGCATTGTATTCTAGTTCATAACTAGGGTACTTTCCCTCTACGACATGGTCTAAAACTTCTATGTATTCATCCGCTTCATCTTCATCTAGATTTTCTATAAAGTCAGATACAATAGCAATTTCTTTTGGTAAACGAATTCTTAGTCCACCAAATGGGTCACGCCAAAATTCATGTGAATAATTCATTAATACAACCTCACTATCTTCTCGTATATTTTGAATAAGCAGTGGTAATTTCTCCATTTTCAATAATCATCTCAACCTTAAATCCAGAAGAAGTTTGCCCTACGTATTTATTTGGAGCGATTTGAACACGATTGGTATATGCTTCTTTAATAGAATCAACTACCTGGACTCTATTCCAATCCTTAGGGAAAAATGCACCTCCAATTGTTAATTATGTGTCTAACAATTGGGGTGCACTTCATTCGCGAAGCTTTTTTGTTTTACTTCTTAATTTTTACAAGTTGTGATGATTCTACATCATTCTTTCCAGGAAATTCTTTACTTGGGTCTTTATCAAATTTTAATACCCCAACAGATTTTTCATCACCTTTTACATTGCTGTAAGTTGCGTCATCAACAATGGCATACATATCTGTATATGTACGGCCACTTCCGATAATTGTATTGCCTTCGTATTTTAATTTTGCCCCATCAAGTGTAGCATTTTCTACTTTCTCTTTTGCGAATAATACACCTTGTTCTGTTGTTACAGCTGGTAATTTATCAAGTGGCTTCGTGTCGTCTTTTGCATCCACTTTGCTAAGTAACTCTTTCTTCACAAGTTCTTCACCAGTTTTCTTATCCATGACAAGAACTTTTTTACCGTCTAATGTTGTCATTTTCATTTTATAGAAGTCTTTTTCTTTCACTTCTTTTTTATTTTTATCTGCAATTTGTGTTACTTGCTCTTCTGTTCCGTACAGTACAAAACCGTTTGCTTTCTCTCCTAATAAAGAACAACCTGATAATGCTCCGAATGAAATTGCTGCTGCTAATCCGATTCCTACTAATTTTTTCATGATGATTTCTCCTTTTATCTGTTTTATAGTAAATACATTTTTGTATTAGTTCTGAAATGATGAGAAGCTTGTTCGTTGCTTCTAGTATTAGTGTATAAGAAATATGGAAACGTAACTATCGAGTTAGCTTACAGTAATATTACACTTATGTAATTTAGTGAAATCGCAAAAAAGTAAGTTAATTTTAAAGGGAGATAATGAGAATATATTAGAAATACAATATTGCATCTAGAATGTCATATTATAATGGATGTATTTTGGAAATAACATGTAAGTACATCTTCATTTTGTTATAATAAACACATAGCTGTAAAAATGACTATTCTTTACTGTTAAGGAAGATTTTTATTTTTCCAAGTAGTGAATTTAAAATATGAGGTATATCATAGGAGGAATTTAGATGTCTGTATTTAAACGATTACGAGATTTAACAATGTCGAATGTGTATTCATTAATTGAAAAAGCGGAAGATCCAGTTAAGATGACGGATCAATATTTACGCGATATGCAAGCGGATGTACAAGAAGCAGAGAAAAGTGTAGCGGCTCAAATTGCACTTGAGAAGAAATTCAAAATCTTATTTGAAGAGCAAGAAGCACTTGTGAAAAAACGTGAAGAGCAAGCTCATATGGCTGTTCAAGCAAGCAATCTTGACCTTGCGCGTCGTGCTCTTGAAGAAAAGCAAAATGCAGAGCAAAAGATGAATGAGTATAAAGCAAGCTATGAGCAAAACAAAGCTGCTGCTGATAATCTTCGCCTGAAGCTAGAAGAAATGCGTAAGCAATTAACTGAGCTGAAAAATAAACGTGAGACACTTGTAGCACGTGTAAATGCGGCGAAAGCACAAAAGAATATTAATCAGGCGATGTCTGGATTTGATTCAAACTCAGCGAAAGCTGGTTTAAGCCGTATGGAAGAGAAAGCTCTTCAATTAGAGGCTGAAGCAGAAGCAAGCGGTGAAGTGTACAAAAAAGAAAAGTCATTAGATGATGAATTCGCAAGCTTAAACAAAAATTCTGCTGTTGATGATGAATTAGCTCGTATTATGAAGCAGTATGAGAAATAATATAAAATAGAGACAAATGAACCGACATGTCTAAACAAATTCATGTCGGTTTTCTATTACTTTTTAGAGGAGGTTTTGCAATGACATGGATGAATGTAGTTGCCATGCTTGTATGGACTGGAGCGAGTGCAGTACTTTTATTTGCAATTATGTGGGTTGATTCAATTTTTACGAAATACAATGATTTAAAAGAAATAAAGAATGGGAATACAGCTGTAACAACTCGTTTCGTTATGAAATTATTTGCGCAAGGGTACATTTTATCTCAATCGATTACGAAAGCAAATGACTTATGGCAAGCGCTACTTGCTTCAGCAGTTTCTTTCGTTATTTTATTAGTGGTAGAAATGTTTATCGAATTTGTATTAAAGAAAATGGCTGGCTTAGATTTAGAAGAAGGTACAAAAGAAGGCAGTGTTGCACACGCGATGTTGGCCGGATCATTACATATTGTTGGTGCACTTATTTTAGGTGCTTGTTTATAAAGAGATAAGGAGGGGTAGATCATGAGTTTATTTAAACGAATTAAAAATATAATGAAAAGCCCAGAACCACCGAAACCAGAGAAAAGTTTATTAACGTTAGCTCCTGGCGATATGGTTGAAGTTTCATTAGTCATGTACGAATTAACTGGAAAAACGAGTATGCATTCTCGTAAAGAAATTGTTTTAACACTGCAAGACGGGAAAGATATTCGTTATTTAAAAATTGAAGACCGTGAGAATACGTATTACAAATTATATACACCAATCGATGGTCGTCTAGATTCAATTGATGAAATTCCGACGACAATTGAAATGGATGATACAGAGTATCATATGGAAGAGCAATATAACGGACGTGTTGTTGTGATGGGGAAAACACCATTCTCTGCTTCAGAAGAACAGTATGTATGGGAATTTCAATCAGATAACCGAAAATTATTGCGTATTGAATGGCAAAATGGTCGCACAATGATGTATGAGGGAGAAGCAATTATTCCTGCTGATGTACAAATTATAAGAGCAACGTAAGGGGGCGTAATCATGTCAAACCGATTGTTTACCATGATTAAATCGTTCGTGATCCCTATACTTGCTATCGTTATATTACTTGTTGTTGCTGGATATGCCTTATCAGGTTGCCAAGGCGGACAGACAAAGTCGATTCAAGACCGTTATCCACTTGAATCTGTCGCAAAAGAAGGTAAACAAGAATCTTACGTGTATAGGGCCGCCAATCGGTCAGTTCCTGAAGTAGCGAAGGAACTCATTAATGAAAGAGAACCGAAGCAAGCATCTAAAGAAGACGAAAATCAAATGTTCCTCGTTTATTCTGATAAGATTTATAACTTGCAAAAGGATAAAGAGAAGCCATCTGATACGTTAATTGAAATAAGTAATAAAGAGTTTGTCCGTCAAAATTATCAACCGTCCTTCCTGCAAGGATATATTATGGGAAGTATTTTAAACGATATATTCGGTTCACGAAAATCATCGTACGGTGATTATCGCGGATATAATGACAGACAAAGTCATAAACCGGTTATTCCAGAGAGACCACCTACGAAAGAAGAAAAGAAAACCCCGCCTCCAATTACGAAGGAAGGGAAAGGATCTATCATTAAGCGAGGCGATAATGTAGATTCGAAATCTTCTGTAGGAGATACAGGAAGTATTACGAAAAAAGGAAGCAACACGCCTCCGCCTTCTACTGGAAGCAAAGGGAAAATTACGAAAAATCCAGGTGGTTCAAGCGGATCAGATGTGAAGCCGAAATCATCTATTAAAACGCCGCCAAGGAATACATCTCCCCCGAAAACGAGGGTCGGTGGTTCAGGAAAGATTACGAAGAGAAGATAGTGTAGAGACCGAAAAGTGGAATTTGCTTTTCGGTCTTTTTTATCCTGGGAATGAATTCCTTGTAACTGGTACAATTAAGTTATAAGGAGGGGATAGTATGACTATGTATAAAAGATTTAGTGTAATTATGTTCCTCGTATTATTCTTAAGTTTGTTCATTAGTACAACGATGAAATTTCACTTTGTAGTAAGTATTCTATGGATACTATGTACATGTACGCTCTTTCTATATGTTCCGCTACGTTTTCAACAAGAAGTGCCAGCTTTTCAAAAATACGTAGCATGGATGAAAAGCGGGGGAAGATGGGGCGAGTAAAAATATATCAGCGATTATTGGAATATATCGACCGCAACTCCAAATATATCAGCGATTATTGCAATATATCGACTTACCGACAAAAACTGACAATGGTAAAAGAAGAAGGTGTGCCAATATGTTGGCACACCCTCGTTTTTCATAACGATTAATGAATATCACGTTTCTTAAAGTTACCGCCTTTTACTTCTGCTACGTCATAAACTGTAATAAAGGCGTGTGGATCGATTTCATTAATAAGTTCTTTCATTTTACTTTCTTCTAAACGGTTAATTACACAAGAAATTTCTTTGAATTTCTCTCTTGAATAACCACCGTACACTTCGTTATATGTTGCACTTCGGCCTAAACGATCACGAATTGTTTCTACCATTAATTCAGGTTCTTTTGTAATAATTTTAAATGCTTTCGAACCACTTAAACCAACTTCAACGATATGAATCACTTTCGAAGCAATAAAGTAAGCAATTGCCGAAAGGATAGCTCCTTGAAGACCGAATACTGTTGATACGAAAATAAATACGAACATGTTTAAGAATAAAATAAGGTCACTCGTTCCAAATGGTAACTTGCGAGAAAGTAATACAGCTAGCATATCGATTCCATCTAATGCCCCGCCGTTACGTAATGCTAGTCCCATACCAAAACCGATAATGATACCACCAACAACTGTAACTAATAATGTATCGCCTTCAATAATAGCTGGTATTCCGTGCATGACAACGGTACCTATTGCTAATGAAGCAATCCCAATAATAGAATAAATTGCAAAGCTTTTACCGATTTGCTTATATCCTAACCAAACGAAAGGAATGTTAATAATTGCGATTAGAGCTCCTAATGGCAATCCAAATAATCTTGAACTAACGATACTCAAACCAGTTACACCACCGTCTGATACGTTATTTGGAATTAATACTGCTTCTAATCCGTACGCTGTGATAAATGCCCCAATAATAATCATCAAAGCTTTTGAAGCGATTTTTAGCTTATTGGGCTTGTTTTTGATAATTTTCTCCATATAATTTCCTCGTTTCAAACTAGTTTCTTATTTGTTACGTAATTCACACCTAATTTCCATTTTAACATTTAATTTGAAAAAATTCTCTTTAAAGGATGTATGCAGGGAATATTATCACCATATTATCTTTAAAATATTTTTTGAAATAAGTATAAGAAATCCCATCCTTTCAAAGGATGGGATGCTATTAAGAGAATATAAAACTAAGTACTGATACAAATAAAGCGAATCCTAAAATAACTCCGCAAAACTTCATATGACGTTTACGTCCCATTACGACAATCGCAACATATTCACGAATCATCGCGTTCGGCCAGTAATAAAAGGCAGTTTTTGATCCAATTCCTTGGCTATTAAGACCGGCTTGCCTTGCGTATATACCAGCGCGGAAAAGATGGAAGTTGTTTGTTGTAAAGATACTTCTATACTTACCTTCAGGTTTTAAAGAATCCATAATTTCTTTAGAGAACAACATATTTTGATATGTGTTGACAGAACGATTTTCTTGTACTGTATGTTCAAGCGGAATTCCTTTTTCAACAGCATACTTTTGCATCGCTTCTGCTTCAGGAAGCCCTTCATCTGGACCTTGGCCACCAGAGAATATAATTGTTGGTGGTGTATTCACAGCTGCTTGTTTCCAGTAAAAGTCGATTGCTTTATGAATACGACTTGCAAGTAAAGGTGGTACTTTATCATTAATTAAGCCGCTACCAAGAACGATGATGAAATCTTGATTACGTCTTGGTCTGTTGAATTGGTATAGAAAATAAGCAGTTAAGAAATTAGATAAGTGTATAAAGAAATATACTGTTATAAGAGAAATACCAGCGAAAATAGGCTCTAAATGTGAAGAGAACAAACTTGCTGGACTTATAATAGGAAGTAACATAAAGAATAAAATCCCTAAAGCTGCAAGGAGCGTTAAACAGTTAGTAAAACGTCGTCCTTCTCGCTTCATTAAAATTCTAGCATTAAGAAATAACCCAAACATTAAAGCAACAATACCAAAAGGAATCATAATGATAAGTGCTAAAATAGGTAAAATGATACTATAGCGTAAGATATCACTACTTGAATTCACAGATATAATTACACAAAAAAGAAGGAAAAAACAGATAAAGGTATTAAATAAAAAGCCGTTTATTATTTTTCGTGGATCTTTTAAATAGGAGATAAGAAAAATAATAAACAGTATAAGAGGGATAATTCCGAAATACAGCATAAATATAGTACACCTCAACTTGTATAAGAATTTGACATACCTTTTATATTACATGATTTTATAATTGAAAATGAAAGAAAAAGGATTTTGAATTTTCTCAATAAAATATATGGATACGTATGTTACAATATATTCAAAGCGATATATTAAAAGTAAAATGGTTGAGGGGGCACTCTATAGAGTGTCTTTTCTTTTTTGTATGTAATTATGCATATTAGATTTATTTTCAAGTGAAGAGGATTAAAATATAAGTGGTAGGCAGACTATATAAAGCAGAATTTAATACAAACATTTCCCTCTACTTTTTGTATCTAACAATCGTATAACAATAAATAATTCTGTTTTATAGTGTTTGTTTATGAAAGGCGCCTTCTCTGAAGGCGCCTTTTTATTGTTTAGTATAGACAGTTTTTACTGTTTGCATAGTGGAAACTATCTATACTAAACATTAGCAATCTTCCGTATAAATATTATCAATTTACTATATATTCCAGTGGTGTTAACCTACATATGAAAGGCTTTCTTTTTCAAAATATTACCCCTAATAAATTTTTGAAGAAGTCAACTGTCTCCAGACTTGCCATTCATGCTTAGCAAAAAAGAATCCTTTTGGATTCTTTTTTGTGTTCGACAAAATATGACAATATACATTTAAATAATTTGTTATATTGTTAAATGGTTATTATGGTAAAGAGAAGGAGAATTAAGTATGGGATTAAAAAAATTAATTGTAACAGGTGCAATTGTTGCAACTACAGCATTTACTTCAATTGGAACAGCGCAGGCAAGCGCAGAGTTTAAAGATGTTCCAAACAATCATTGGTCTTATAAAGCAATTATGGATTTAGCAAATAAAAACGTTGTTGCTGGATATGGAAATGGACTTTTTGGATTTGGGGATGATGTAACGCGTGAGCAAGTTGCCGCTCTTATGTTCCGTCATTTAAAACCGACAGTAAAAGAACAGTATAACAATCCATATAAAGATATTACGGATCGTTCAACTATGTTTAAAAAAGAGATTCTTGCTTTAACAGAGATGGGTGTATTCGTTGGAGATAACACAGGAAAATTTAGACCGAAAGATTCGTTAACTCGTGAAGAAATGGCACAAATTTTGACAAGAGGATTCCAATTGCAAATTAGAGGGGATCATAATTTCCCGGATGTCGATAGAAATGGATGGGCGAATCCTGCGATTACTGCAATTAAATCAAATTATATTACGGCTGGAACTGGTGATGGTAAATTCGCACCTAAAATGCATGTAAGTCGTGAGCAATACGTTCAGTTCTTATATAATGCAACGTTACCATTTGAAGAAAGACCAGGAGCAAAACAACCACAGCCACAACCGAAACCAGAAGTAAAACCAGAAGTAAAACCAGATCCGAAACGTTTTGCTAACTGTAAAGAAGCAAACGATGCGGGATATTATGATATTACAAGAGATAGTCCATATTATGGTAAGCATTTAGACCGTGATGGCGATGGGATTGCTTGTGAGAAAAAGAAAAAAGGTAAATAAGAAAAAAGCACTCAGTTGGAGTGCTTTTTTCTTATGGAAACATGCTATTTTGTTAGGCGCTTTTCATAGAATGAAAGTAAGGAAATGAAAGTGGGTGACAAAATGCCATCAGTTGTGGAAGGTGTTATTATTGAAAACTGTAACGGAACGATTAATTTAGGAGATAAATATAATGTGCAGCCGATTGAAAAAACGCAAGCTTATAATGGATCGGGATCATCGAATACAGGGATTAAAGTACAAACATTTAGCGGGATTAGTACAGCAGATGTAGGGGATAGTGATGCGAATGACCAAGGAATACAATTTACTTTATAGAGAAATATGCAAAGTTGCATAAAATGATGAACTTGCCCTGTGCTACAATCTAACTGTGAGCTGTTAATGATTCTTCTGTATTATAGTTGTTAGATTAGAAATATAACATCCTATCGAAAATCATACGTAGAAAAAAGACACTTCAAACGAAGTGTCTTTTTTCATTTTAGTGATACCCTTTAGCAGAGTCTTTATGAATTTTATTTTTAAAGATACTGTAACTCCAAAGTTGATATCCAATAACAATTGGTACCATAACCATTGCAACGAAGAACATAATTTTTAAGTTTAATTGACTACCAGCTGCGTTGTATAACGTTGTACTATAAGCATCATTAATACGAGATGGTAACATTCTTGGGAACATACCCGCAAAGCCAGTTGTCATAAACATTGCGATTGTTAAGCAAACGAATGTGAATGCAAGGCCGATTTTATGTTTGTACACCATAATAAGCGCGAGTACACTCATTAACATTGCAAGTACTGGAAGAATGAATAGTACCGGGTACTCTGTGAAGTTTTGGAATAAATTTGTACGATTTGCAGTTGCTACATAGAAAATAGCTAAAATGATAGCAGCTGCCATTGAAAATGGTCTTGCGATTTTATAAGCACGGTCGGATACTTCACCAGTCGTTTTAATCATAACCCAAAGGGCACCGGATACGACGAATATAGCAGTGAAGAACAACCCTCCTAAAATACCGTAATGATTTAGTAAGCTAAGTAAATTTCCTTCATAGCCATTTTTTCCGATTTGCAGTCCGTAATAAAGATTAGCAAATGTAACACCGAATAGGAAAGCAATTAAGAAACTACCAATTGCAAATGCCCATTTACAAGTTTTTTGCCAAATTGGTGAATCATCTTTATGCATGAATTCCAGTCCAGCAGCCCGAGCAAATAGTGCAAGTAATACTAAGAATAACGGTGTATATAAATAACTAAACATATTTGCATAAGTGACTGGGAAGGCAGCAAATGTTGCACCACCAGCTGTAATTAACCACACTTCATTACCGCCCCAGAACGGGCCAATTGCTTCTTGTAATTGATTTCGTTCTTGTCGATCTTTCGTAACGAAAGGAAAAATCATTCCGTTACCAAGTGCATACCCATCAAGAATGAAGTAAACTGTCCAAATCACGCCCCATAGACCAAACCAGATGATTGCAAGCATATCATGAGACATGAGCCACGCCTCCCTTAGTAGCAGGTTCTTCTAATGCTGCTGGTCCTTTTTTCGCGAACTTCAGCATTAAATATACGTCTGCGATTAAAAGTAAAGTATAGAACAAGATTAAACTAATTAAAGAGAACCAAATTTGCGGGACAGATATAGGTGATACAGATTCTGCTGTACGCATTAGTTTATAAACTGTCCATGGTTGACGACCTACTTCGGCAACAATCCAACCAGCGTTAATTGCGATATATGGTAGTAAAACAGACCATATTGTAATTTTTAAGTAACGTTTTGAGTTTTCCAGTTTTCCTTTTCGGTTTAAGTAGAAACCGTACCAAGTTAATGCCATAAAGAACATACCAAGTGCAACCATTAAGCGGAAGCTATAGTACACAAGGTTAACATTTGGACGATCTTCTTTCGGAATATCTTTTAAACCAACAATTTCGCCATCAAATGAATTTGTATAGAAGAAACTTCCTAACTTTGGAATCGTAAGGAATTCAAAGTTCTTTTCGTTTTTTACATCAGGAATTTGAACAATCGAGAAGCCTTGTCCTTTTCCAGTTTCCCAAACAGCTTCCATCGCAGCACCTTTAGCTGGTTGATATTTAGCTGCTGATACACCAGATTGATGTCCTATAAACGGTGTAATTGTTGCGGCGAATAAGCCTAACATTAAACCAAACTTAAATGACTTTTTGAAGAATTCAACTTCATTTTTTCGTAATAAGTGATAGGCACTAATTGCCATAACGAAGAAAGCACCAACAATATAACAACCAATTACAGTATGGAAGAACATGTTCCAAGCGTATGGATTCGTAACGAGTGCCCAGAAATCATTTAATTCAGCGCGGCCGTTACGTACGACGTAGCCAACAGGGTTTTGCATAAAGCCGTTTGCTGTAATAATCCAAAGGGCGGAAATATTTGTTCCAAGTGCAACCATCCACATACAGAAGGCACGGAACTTTGGTGAAATTTTGTCTTTACCGAATAACCATATTCCCATGAAAGTAGATTCTAAGAAGAAGGCAACGAGTGCTTCGATTGCGAGAGGGGATCCGAAAATATCTCCCATATATTTGGAGTACTCAGACCAGTTTGTTCCAAATTGGAATTCCATCGTAATCCCGGTTATAATCCCCATTACGAAGTTAATTGTAAATAATTTACCCCAGAAATTTGCCATTTTGCGGTATGTTGGATTCAATGTGCGGGCGTATTGAGTTTCCATACATGCTACTAAAATGACAAGTCCGATTGTCAAAGGTACAAATAAAAAGTGATAAAAAATAGTAATTGCAAATTGAAAACGACTCAGTAACAGAACGTCGGACATAATAAATATTCACTCCTTTTTTACATTATCTACAATTAGTTTATAGTGAAAATAGGATTATAGTATGTGAGACTTGTTACAAAGCTGTGTGTATATTTTGAAAGAATTATGTCGATTATCTGAAAATATCTTATTTTTACTATAAAGCGATATCCTTTTTGAGTTTTTCATATTTTGGTACACTATTCATGTAGTGTAAACGAGAGAAAAGAGGGTTCCTTACTATGAAGTCATTAGAAGAGATTTTGCAATACAATGAGAAATTTGTGGAAGAGAAAAAGTATGAAGAGTTTGTAGCGGGGAAATTTCCAAACAAAAAGATGGTAATTATTTCTTGTATGGATACAAGACTTGTTGAACTATTGCCGAAAGCGATGAATATGCGTAACGGCGATGTGAAAATTATTAAAGTAGCAGGTGCTGTTATTTCACATCCGTTTGGAAGTATTATGCGTAGTATTTTAGTCGCTGTATATGAACTTGGCGCTGATGAAGTATGTGTAGTTGGTCACCACGATTGTGGCATGGCAAAAATTCAAGCGAGCAGTACAATTGAGAAAATGAAAGAGCGCGGTATAACAGAAGAAAAATTAGATATGCTTCGTTATTCTGGAATCGATTTAGAACAATTCTTGCGCGGTTTCTCTAGTGTGGAAGAGAGTGTAGAACATAGCGTATCAGTACTTCGCAACCACCCATTACTTCCGGAAGAAGTACCTGTTCACGGTCTTGTTATCGATCCTGATACGGGAAAATTAGATTTAGTTGTGAATGGTTACGACAATTAAGAATTTACTTTGTCATCCTTTTTATCTGGGACAGGATCAAATCCTCCTGGGTGGAAAGGGTGACATTTTAATATACGCTTACAAGTAAGCCAAAAGCCTTTGAATGCGCCATGCTTTTGAAACGCCTCTAATCCGTAATGAGAACAAGTCGGATAGAAACGGCAAGTTGGCGGTGTCATCGGAGAAATGAACTTTTGATAAAAGCGTATAATCCCAATAAAAATCTGTTTCATAATGGTCTCCTTTTCGGCATATTCTTAAAGTATTATAGCACGACTGTACATAATACTTTACTAATGTGCATTTCCGTTATATCATATTGGATATAACGGAATTAAATTAAAAGCGGGAGAGATGTTGTATGCCATCAGTAGAAAGCTTTGAATTAGATCATACGATTGTAAAGGCACCTTATGTAAGACATTGCGGAGTTCACAATGTAGGTAGTGACGGTATTGTAAATAAATTCGATATTCGTTTTTGCCAACCGAATAAACAAGCAATGAAACCAGATGTTATTCATACGTTAGAACATTTATTAGCATTTAATTTACGTAAATATATTGATCGTTATCCGCATTTTGATATTATCGATATTTCACCAATGGGCTGCCAAACAGGATACTACCTTGTAGTAAGCGGAACACCGACAGTTCGAGAAATCATTGATTTATTAGAATTAACATTAAAAGATGCGGTTCAAATTACAGAAATTCCAGCTGCAAATGAAACACAATGTGGTCAAGCGAAGCTTCACGATTTAGAAGGAGCAAAACGCTTAATGAACTTCTGGTTAAGCCAAGATAAAGATGAACTTGAGAAAGTATTTGGATAAAGTGAGACTGCCTGTGAAAGGGCAGTTTTTTTTGTGGCATGATAATAAATGAAATTATATCAACGATTTTTCGAATATATCGACTGTAACTTGAAATATATCAACGATTTTTTTAATATATCGACGTTTCGACACTGGATATCGACTTACCGACAAAAGTTGACAAAAAATCATCCCTATTTTATTACGTGCTTGTAAATGCGAAATTGCTCAAGATTTCATTCTATACGTAGCGAAGGTAGTTTGATATGAGAGCGAAGAGTGTAAGAATAGAGACGAAAAAAAACGGAATGCTCATTGATTTTCGTCCGGATATAAATTCGTTAATTCCGACAAGAATAAAGAAGCAACTGAGAATAAATTGTACGTATGGGAGAAGTGAGAAATGATCGGTAATCTGGATATAAGTGCAAAGCGAGACTATGAGAAGCGTGAGAAGTCCTAAAACAATCCGTAATCCGGTTAGCATTATATAACCTCCTTTTAAATAGACTATTTATCGGAATAGTTCTGAGAAGCTAAGAAATAAAGCACCAGATCCAGCGAGAAAAGCAAGTATGCCACTAGATTTTCTGTCTTGTTTTATTTCTCCTAGTCCTATAGTGAAAGCCATTAATCCTAATAAAATGAATAGGTAAGGCATAAGTTCTTTGTTGCTACTGATAAAACTATAGGCTGCTATAGATAAAGCAATAAGTGATAAAGTAATCCGCAGTCCTTTTAGCATGCATGTCCCCCCTTTATTTTATATAGCTAATGATAAGAACAATCCAACTGAAAGTTCCAGCAGCAATACAAATAAATCCTGTCCCTGAATCTTTTTTCTTTATTTGTTCAATTGCAATGAGAAACATTAAAGTTCCTAATAGAAATTGTGAAAGTGGTAGAAAGTTATTTTGACCTGTATAGAGCCCAATTACCGACGCAATTATTACAGTGAGTGCGATTGTGATGCGAAGTATACGAAGCATACTATGAGTCCTCCTTATTATTTTTTGAGTAAGGGTTATCTTCTGGTTTATCAACAGAATGTTTGTAAGCATACCCTTTATTAATCGTCATGACAGAGAGTACTAATATGACTAGGACGATGATCATACCGATAATTAATATTTTGAGCATAAAATCCCTCCTTTTCTTTATTTTACATAATTTTGTAATTGATGAAAACAATAGAAATTAAAAGGATGAAAGAAGGGTGTTACATGGAGCAGAAAAAAACATATTATATATCAATAGGAAACGGTCAAATTTCACAAGTGAAGACAGCGGATACGTATAATTTTGAGATTTCCGCAAATGATGAGGAAATTACGGAATTAAGAGAGTACTTCGATCAAGCATATGTAGAGGATTTAGGTTCATTTGTACGCTCCCACGTTCCATTTGTTGAGTATCATCACGATTCAAATAATGACCGATATGATGAACAACTACAAAAAGCATATAAAATGATTTACGATTTAGGAAATCATGAGACGAAAGAATTAGTCGCGCAAATGGGAATAATCAATGGATTATAATTGGATAATATTATGCAGAAAAGCGAGAATATGCTACAATTTGTGGTAGGAAAAACTTGTAACCATCAATAGGGGAGTAATGGCATGTACAAATTTAAAGATTATTACCACAACACTGTACAATTATCGTTTGAACGTTATCCATTTTCTCCTGAGCCAAAGCATGTTTGGGTTGTATGCCGGTACGGGGATCAATGGTTATTAACGCATCATTTACGTCGCGGTCTTGAATTTCCAGGTGGAAAAGTAGAACTAGGGGAAACACCGGAAGAAGCGGCAGTTCGAGAGGTTCATGAAGAAACCGGCGGCATAGTTTCTGATTTAACTTACTTAGGACAATATAAAGTATCTGGAAAAGACAAAATAATCATTAAAAACATTTATTTTGCAACAATTAGTGCGGTAGAACAACATACGCATTACGAAGAAACGAAAGGATCTGTTTTATTAACAGACATTCCTGACAACATTAAAACGGATAGAAAATTTAGCTTTATAATGCGCGACGATGTATTGGCGCGTACGATGAAACATATAGAAGAAATCGGCTGCTTTACGAAGTAAAGTGGCCGGTTTCTTTTTTTGTATAAGAATAAATGTAAATATATCTTTACGTGATTTTGGATATATTATACAATTTTGTAAAGGTATATTTACATTTTAGGAGGGAGAAGATGGATAAAAGAAAAGAAACAACTGTTACTCTTTCGATGGTTAAATTAAATATCTATGCATTTCTTATAATATTTGCTTTGGCGTTTGGAATTGGTTATTTGCATATATTTCTTTCAGGCGGGGTTCAATTTGAAATTACATTACTAACTATGTTTCTTTTTATTATCACGTTGCTTGTTATCGTTTGTATTCATGAGGCGATACATTTAATAGGGTTTCGTTATATCGGAGGCGTTCCGTGGAGTGAATTAAAATGGGGCGTCAATTGGAAATTAGGTGTTGCATATGCTCATTCTAAACAGGCGATTACAGTAAAGCAAATGAAGAAGGTGTTAATGCTTCCGTTTTTACCGACTGGAATTTTGCCAATTGTAATTGGGTTAGCTACGAATATGCCATCAATCTCATTTTTAGGAATTCTACTAACAGCAGGTTGCATGGGTGACATTGCCTTATATCAAAAAGTTTCAAAGTTTCCAGATGATGCGCTAGTTCAAGATCATCCGAGTAAACCACAGTTTACAGTATATGAATCATAAAGGAAGCGGAGGCGTTCGGGAAACGAAGCCTCCTTTTACCATTTTTTTGTTTTTGTCTCTACCTCTAAAAACGAAAGCACCTCCAACAAATCACCCACCACACGCGAATGCTCAAAATCACCCCAAAATGAATCTCTCTTCCATACACCAAGAATCCCTACTTGTTCAGAACCCAGTACATCATTTTCAGGATGATCCCCAACGTAAAGACATTCTTCTGCTTTCACATCTAGCTTTTTTAAAGCTCGTTCGAAAATTTCAGGGTGCGGTTTTTTAATTCCTTCCGCTTCTGAAACGAGAATCATATTTGTATACTTATGTATGTTTAGTGCGTGAAGATTGTTCATTTGAAAGTCAGTAAAGCCGTTTGTGATAATACCAATTTTAATATTTTGTTGTGTTAAACGTTGAAGTAATTCATGCATGTTTTTGAAAGGGATACAATGATTTTGAAAATTTGTAATGTAGTCGTGCAACAGTTGTTCTTGCGTTAAAGTAATAATGTTATATTCGGAAAGGAGAGTGGCATATACTTTATCTTTCCACGTATAGCCATTATTATCGAGTGTAAGAAATCGAGAACAATACTCGGATTTTTCTATGTTCATTAAGTACGAGGCAAAGCGATTATATTGATCATGAATAAATTGTTCTAAAGATTGGCGCCGGTCTAATAATGTTCCATCTAAGTCGAATAAGACTGCCCGAATCATAGGAAACCTCCTTACATTTTTTATAATTCATTATCGCATATTCGTTAAAAAATGATTATGATATTTTTGTAGAATGGAATAATGGAGGATTGTATGAAGAGACTGTATGGTAAGTTAGTAGGGGTTATCGTCGCAATGGGTTTAATGGCAGGGTGCGATAGTTCTATGAAGAGTGTGAAAGAAAAAGAAGTGTGTAAAACAGACGAAGAATGTGTGGAAATAGGAGATAAGAAACTTCAAAAAGTATATGAAAAAATAGATGGATTATCTGAGCTTGAAGCAGTAGAAGATTATGAAATAGAAGAGCATGAAAGTGCGGATATGAAAGAGGCAGAGCAGAAAAAAGAAGATGATGATGAAAATTATTTCTTTTTAGCTTCTTATTATATTGATGGTGATGAAATTGTAGATCCTTATTTTGAAAAAATAGAACGGAAACGTTTAAATAAAGTATTCGCTGAAGATAAAGAAGCGAAAGAAGAGGTGTTACAACAACGTCAAGATAGAGGGTATCATGAAGATTTATGGGATATGTATCGCACGCTTATTCCAGCTAAATATCGCGGGAATATAACAGAATTTGATTTAATAACGGATGGTTATGACGGTGTTGTTGCTCACGTTATGCCTAGTATAGAGAATCCGAAAGACTGGACTCTTAGCTTAGATACGCTTGATTCTGCGGTAAATATCGATGAAGTGATGAAAACATTAATTCATGAGACGGCTCACGTGTTGACGCTCGGACATAAGCAAATACCAGTAGATGAAAACTATATAAAGGATTTTGAAGAGGATAAAGATATTTCAACGTACCGAAATAAATGTGGAAATCTTTTCTTACAAGAGGGATGTGCAAAGGAAACCTCTTATATTAATCAATTTTATAATTCTTTCTGGAAGCTTATTGAGCAGGAGTGGACAGAAAAGAAAGTAGAAGAAAGTGAAGAAACGCAAATTGAATTTTTTAAAGAAAAGCATGATGAGTTTGTCTCACAGTATGGAACGACAAATGTAGCGGAAGATATTGCAGATACGTTTACAGCGTTTATTTTACAAGACTCAAAAAAGGTGAAAGAAGGATCGGAGTTAAAGTATAAAAAAATCGCCTTTTTCTATCAATTCCCTGAGCTTGTAAAAATGAGAGCGGAAGTGTTGTCGGGATTATATGATATTTCGAAAACGGTAGAACAACAAAGTGGAAACTAATGTGAGTTATATATGTTAGTTAAGAAAACGTAAAGAATTTTAGTTCTTTGCGTTTTTTATGTTGATAAAATTGAAAATTCTGTCTTTTTATCAAAAAGAAGAAGGAACTATCACTATAAAATAGAATTAGTATAAAAATGTCACAATTTAGACACAATTATAATGCGCGTGTTATAGGGGCTATAAGTTTACTCTAGAGGAGGTAATGAAACGTATGAAAACGATTCTTGCTGTTGCTGGTCTCATTTGGGTAATGTCTCACGGTTTTCCGATTTTTGAAGGGGAGCAAATTCGTAGTGCATTAAATAAAAAGTATGATGATTATCATGTAATAGATCGAAAAGATAATGTCGTTACAGTACGTGTGAAAGATTGTTTCCATACAGTTACGGTTGCGGATGGAAACGTTAAAAACGAAACAAAGATGTGTGATAAAAAGTAAAAGAAAGAAGCTGACTATAGTCTATCGCCCTAAGTCAGCTTTTTTTTCGTTTACCAATTAGAAGTTTTTCAAATGCCTCAACAAACACATACATAAGTGTTGCGAGGACACAGGTGAGTAGTACGCTCAGTAAGACGAGAGTAAAATTAAATACTTGGAACCCGTAGCTAATTAAGTAGCCAAGACCTTGTTTAGAGACGAGAAGTTCGCCGAATATAACACCGACCCACGATAATCCAACGTTCACTTTTAACGTTGAAATAATGGCTGGGAAAGATGCAGGGAGAACTACTTGCTTATAACATTGCCATTTATTTGCGCCAAATGTGTCCATCACTTTTATATAGTTAGAATCAACTTCTTGGAATGCGCTGTAAATAACGAGAATGGTAATGATGATGGAAATGATTACTCCCATTGCAATTGACGAAGAAATATTTGGACCGAAGATTACAATGATAATCGGCCCAAGTGCCACTTTTGGCATGGCGTTTAGGACGACGAGATATGGATCAAGTACGCGGGCGAGAAGTGGTATCCACCAAAGGAAAGTAGCAATAATAGCTCCGAGCACTGTTCCAAGAATGAAGCCTACTCCCGTTTCAAGTAATGTCGTCCATATGTGGATCCAAAGCGAACCGTCCATCCATTTATTAAGGAAGAGATCCCAAATGCTTGAAGGAGAGCTAAAGAGTAAAGGATCAATCCATTCTTTTTTGCTAGCTATTTCCCATAGTGCAAAGAAAAGAATGAGCAGTAAAAGCTGCAAAGAGCGTGCTAACCATGCGCGCCTGCGTTCTTTTTTCCGAAACTGTTCATGTAGTTGCTTTATATTATCCAAGGCGCTCCAGCTCCTTCCATATATTTTGGAAGAGGGATGGGAAGTCATGATGGTGGCGTGATTCTAACGGTGATAAGGAACGAATGCTTTCTGGGACGATAAATGTTTTGGCAATTTTCCCAGGGTTCGCTTGTAGTAAATAAATACGATCACTCATCGCAATTGCTTCTTCAATATCATGTGTTACGAGTAGTGAAGTTTTCTTATATTTGCGTAGTAAGCTGAAAACGAGATCTTCTAGTTTCAATTTCGTTTGATAATCGAGCGCCGAGAATGGTTCATCTAGCAATAAAATTTTTGGGTCGGTCGCTAACGTTCGAACGAGGGCGGCACGTTGACGCATACCACCGGATAATTCACGAGGGTATTGCTGCTCTACATCATGTAGACCGACTTGCTTTAAAAGCTGTAAAGTATGTTCTTTCGTCTGTTCATCGTAAATTTTTCGGATATGAAGTCCGAGCATAATATTTTCTTCAATTGTCTTCCAAGGAAACAAGTAGTCTTGCTGCAACATATACCCCATAGATGAAGTTTTCGTTGTAATGGGCTCACCATCTAAAAAGACGATACCTTCAATTGGATCAAGCAGCCCGGCAATAATGGAGAGGAGTGTCGTTTTGCCGCAACCACTTGGACCAAGTATAGAAATGAATTCGCCTTCTTCCACTTGTAAACTCATATTTTCGAGAATCAGCTTGGCATTCTCTTTTGCGAAAAAGCAGTGAGAAACGTTACGTATTTGTAAAAAGCTCATACACTTCGCCTCTATTTCTTAATAACGCTCTCGGCAATTTTTGTATTGACGAGCGCTTCATGTGGAACTTCTTTTTGTAATTCGCCAGCTTCTTTCATAATCGTTTGGAGCTGTTTCCATTCTTCAGCATCTAATAGCGGATTTGTCGCATAAGAATGTTGCTTTTTATACCGTTCAATTACTTTTACTGTAATGTCTTTTGAAGTGTCTTTAAATAACGGAGAAACGGCATCAGCAATCTCTTCTGGACTGTGAGTATCAACCCATTGTTGTGCTTTATAGAGTGCTCGTGTGAATTTTTCAGCAGCAGCTTTATCCTTTTTCAGAAAACTTTCTTTTGCCATGAAAGAGGTATAAGGAACGGTACCAGATTCATTTCCGAACGAAGCGACGATATAACCTTTTCCTTCTTTTTCGAATATACTTGCAGTCGGTTCAAAGAGCTGGACAAATTCTCCCGTACCAGATGCGTAGGCATTTGCAATGTTAGCAAATTCAATGTTTTGAATTAAGTTTGTATCTTTGTGAGGATCAATGCCATTTTTCTTTAAAACGTATTCTCCAACCATTTGCGGCATACCGCCTTTACGCTGTCCTAAAAACGTAACACCTTTTACGTCATTCCAATTAAAAGAATCTAATTTTTTACGCGAAACTAAAAATGTTCCATCTGTTTGTGTAAGTTGTGCGAAGTTAATGATAGGATCTTTTGCTCCTTGTTGATGAACGTAAATGGACGTTTCAGAACCGACGAGGGCGATATCAATACCGCCAGATAATAGGGCCGTCATCGTTTTATCTCCGCCAGCTGTTGTTTGTAGGTCAACATTTAATCCTTCATCTTTAAAAAATCCTTTTTCAATCCCGACATATAACGGGGCATAGAAGAGAGAGTGGGTAACTTCGCCGATGCGAATGTTTTGAGTTTGTTCTTTCGTACCTTCTTTTTTACTACTGCAAGCAGCAAATGTAAAAACAGCTAATAACATGATGCAAAAAACAGCTATTACTTTTTTCACTGTATAACACCTCCTAGAAGTCACTCTACAAGCATGATATGTAGGTAAGTGCCCATATGTGAGTGTAGATAGCAGGAATTTTTTGGGGGATAAAGAAGTACAAATATAAGGGGTGATAAAATGGAGTACGAATATGATGATAGCGTACATTTACATCTTGATTATTTCGGAACAGAATGTGATATGGAATCGATTGCTTATAAAAGGAAGAATGAAGACGTTTGGGATGTGTATTTTAATTTTGGAGCATATGGTGTTCAGAAAGATGAAATTGAGACGGGTAGATTTATGGACGAATATGCTGGCCATTACGTTTTTTCTGTACATGCTCATGATCTTAGCTGGGAATTTGGAAGTGCCCAATTTGAAGAGTGGGTTTTGAGAAATCATATAGTAGAAAAATCACTGCAAAAATAGGGAGGAATTTTGTGGTCGATTTTCTCATTTTCTTGTTCATTTTTGTAGTCGGATTTTTTATTATGCAAGTACTCGTTTACCGATTTGCAAAGAAAAACATTCAAAAATATACAAAAATAAAATGGATTCATATGTGGCTCGAGATGAATATGAAAAAGGGTCCGAGATTAGATTTTTTTGATTTTGTATTTATCGTACTTGTATGTATTATATGGAAAGCATGGATGTATTCTCTTATATGATAAATATGTCCATGTCTGTTAAAATGAAGGAGAACCTGTCATTGTTGGTAGGTTCTTTTCTTATGGTAATATTTTTATGAAGAATAGTTCATTTATTATGCTACTAGAATATAGAAGAGATGAAGAAGTTGTATTTTTTAAGGGAAAATTAAGGGGATATGTGTATAATACAAACACATAGGGAGACTAACTGTATACAAATATGTTATTTTGTATATGACAATATGTTTGTTGATGCGAGACGAAGGGGTAAAGGAAAGAGGGAATAAATTGCGTTTTAATGTTTTTACACAGCAACGAAGAAGAGATGAATTTCATTTTAGTTTCTCTACTCAGCAACCGAGAAAGAATCTATTAATTTCTATCATTCTTAGTGGAATGTGGGCGATCTGTTTAGAAACGCTATTCTTTGTTATATTAAGGTCTTTCGAATTTGAGAAAACGAAAGATTTTTTTAATGAGAAAATACCGCTAAGTATACTCATTATTGTTTTGTGGAGTGCACTACTATACATCATTCATTTGAATAAAGGTATCAGCCATAAGCTTAGGCCGGCTATTCGAGTGTATGTCGTATTATTTTTAATCGCTCATACAATGAATTGGATGTATATCATCGTGCAGGAGGATATGAATCTTATAGTAGTAAATACATGGGTGTATTTACAATATGGGCAGTATATATTAAGTCTGTTATTTATTTATATGGTATACGTTTTTGCATATAATTTGTTTGGAAGAGTTTTCTTAAGTACAACGATAACTAGCTTAGTTTTAATTATTTTTATGATGGTGAACCATTTTAAGCTTATTTTTAGAGGAGAACCATTCTATCCGTCTGATTTCACACAGGTTGGTCATATGGATTCCGTTATACCGATGGTTATGGATTATTTCAGTTTTTGGAATATGTTCCTGACAATCGTTGGCATTGTTTTGATTGTGCTTGTAGTTACGTATATACGAAAGTATATTCCAGTTATAAAATCACATATTATTATGAGGATTATTTTAATATGTGGATCTGGGTTTATGTTGTATGGATATAGTAACTATCCTACTACCTTTATGAATGATTTATTTATAAAAGGTGGAGTAGATATTCGTGCATGGAATCAAGCTGCAAATTATAAAGCGAATGGTTTTATTATTGGATTTTTAAGTAACTTAGATACGACAGTTATTAAAGAGCCAGAGGGATATTCAAAAGAAAATATGCAGCAAATTGCAAAGGATATAGAAAAACAATATAGCGGTAAAGTAAAGGCACAAACAAAAGTAGAGAAGCCAAATATTATATTTATTATGAGTGAAGCTTTTTGGGATCCGACAAAACTAACGAATCTTTCATTTAGCGAAGATCCAGTGCCGAATTTACATCGTTATACAGAGAATTTCCCAGGGGGACAAACGATAGCTCCTACATTTGGAGGGAATACAGCAAACACAGAATTTGAAGCATTAACGAGTTACTCAATGAGTCTTTTAATGCCAGGTTCTATACCGTATCAGCAAGCTATTCCAAGTCAGAAAGAAATCCCATCAGTTGCAAGTGAATTAAAGAAACAAGGATATTATGCAAGTGCAATCCATGCTTTTAACCGATCGTTTTATAAACGGGAAGATGTATATAAAACATTAGGATTCGATAATTTTAATGCAGAAGATACGATGAAAAACAAAGAAGTAGTTGGAGATAATATCGGTGATTTATCTATGAGTAAAGAAATAATAGATGAATTAAAAAAGAGAAAACAACCTACATTTATTCATGCGGTGACGATGCAAAATCATTTTCCATATAAACCAAATATGTTTGGGGAAAACAAAATAGAAATTAGTGGATTAACAGAAGAGGAATCGAAGGCAGAATTAGAAGCATATACAGAAGGTGTAAGGTTGTCTGATGAAGCTCTCCAATATTTAGTAGAGCAGCTTGATGAGTTAGACAGGCCTACTTTATTAGTCTTCTTTGGAGATCATTTACCTATGTTAGGAACTAATAAATCTATTTATAAAGAAGCAGGATATATAGAAAATGAAGAGACGGTAAGAGAAAGATTAATTATGTCAGAAACACCATTGCTAATGTATGCGAATTTCGATTTGCCAAATGACAATTTAGGTTTAGTAAGCCCAATTTATTTCTCTAGTCTTGTTTTTGATTATGCAGGATTAAACCAATCACCATTTTATCAATTTTTATCAAAAATGCATAAAGAAATACCCGTTCTTAGAGATGAGTTAAAGGTTAATAAAGATGGGGAAGAGATAACAGATTTAACGAAAGAACAAAAAGAAATGTTAGAGCAATATAAAATGCTTCAATATGATTTACTTGCTGGAAAGCAGTATAGTAAAGAGATACTTTTTAAATAGAAAAACAAAAAGAACTTGTATAACGATACAAGTTCTTTTTTATAGTATTTAACGGGGTAACCAGACAAGCTGGGTTTAGGGAGTATTACCTGTACATTTAGTATAAATGAAAATGTAATCGTTTTATTAATTGATTTGTGAGAAATATGTGAATTTTATCTTTGTAAAAACTTGTAGTACGTCTTTTATGAATGCAAAAACTTTATAAGTTCTTCGTTTAATTCATCCGCTTGATCGATTGGGGAGCCGTGACCACTATTTGTAAGAGGATGTAACTGAGAATTTTTAATTCGTTTTTGCGTAAGTTCAGCGCTTTTGTATGGGATAAGTTGATCGTGAATACCGTGGAATATTTTTGTTGGTACGTTAATTTTACTTAAATCTTTCGTTACATCTTCATTTGCGGCTGCTTGCAATATTTTGATGAGAGCATAGGAAGCAGACTGCATGCCGAGATAAGAAAACCATTCTAACGTAGCAGATCCTAAGTTTCTATTAAAAAATGATAAAGATACATCATTTAAAAATTTAGGCATATTGGCATACATTTGATTAATGAGAGTATCTGCTTGTTCTTTTGGGACACCATAGGGAGATTCTGGATTTTTAACGAAAGAAGGGGAAACGGCATCGACTAATACAAGTTTAGAAATGCGATGACCATTATAGCGAGACATGTACCGAATAGAAAGAGCACCACCTACTGAGAAACCAACTAATGTAGCATTTTCGACTTGAAGTGCTTCTAAAACGATGGCTATATCGTCTGCTAAACGATCATATGTGTAACCAGTCCAAGGTTTATCAGATTGCCCGTTTCCGCGTATATCCATAGCAATACAGCGGAAACCGTGCTGTGGTAATACATTAAGTTGATACTGGTACATTTGATGATTTAAAGGCCAGCCATGGACGAAGAACACAGTTTTACTACTGGGGCCGGGATTAATATCTTGCACAAAAATATGCACATCTTTCTCGACGGTAACAAACATGAATGATCCTCCTATTCATACGCTCTTTCCAAAAAGCTTTGTTTCGTCATAGCTTTCATACATTTATTCACCCGGAGCGTAGGGTTTTGTTCTATTAAGACAACAGGATTTCCTTCATTCTTTGCCGCTTATATAAAATCTCTCCCACATAATATACGTATTATTGTTTATCATTTTTATGATTGCATATAGCTTGAAAACATTGTGCCGTTGGAATGATTTACCTCAAATGTTCGATTTCTCTTTGTTTGTCTAAGAAAATCATTTATTATAATAAATGGTATTACTTCGAGATTTTTTTTTGAAGGGGTGTTGAAGTGAAAGACAGTTTTCTATCATATAAAGAAGAAGAAAGGAATGCAAAAATCCTTTTGTGGGTGCTATATGTCATTGTTGTTTCATACCAAATTTTCTATGCAATTGTATTAGAGAATAAATCACTAACAGATAAGGGATATAGTGTACTATGGCAAGTTATTTGCGGAACTGCAATACTCGGTGTGAATGTATATTTAATAAAAAAAGAGAAAGCGAATCTTGTTAAATATGCATGTGTATTTGCATACTTAGGAATAGAAATTGCTAATATACTTTCGTATATGCTTTATAATGAGGCGGCATTTGATGGGGGAAATATAATAGAAATTATTCTCATCTTCTTTGTACCTATATTTTTAAATAAAAAATATTTTGTGTTTGTACTGTCAACTATTGTAGTGAAATATGTGATTTATTTATTTGTATTAAAAGAAGTAAAAGGATTTATGTTCCTCATTATGTATACACTCGTATTAATAGCAGCATACATCATTTTAAATCGATTTATACAATACCTTTCAGCAGTAAAGGAAAGCATTAAGGTTGCTAGTGAATCACAAAAATTAGCAGTAATCGGAAAAATGGCAGCGACAGTGGGACACGAAATTAAAAATCCACTTGCTTCATTAAAAGGGTTTACGCAATTACAACGAGAGAAGCATGGGGAGGACCCTATTTACAAACAGATGATTTTTGAAATAGAAAATATGAATAATATGATAAGTGAATTGATGGAAGTTGCTACATGTAAACCCTCTATTTATAAGAAACATAATATAGGTGAAATTGTATTACAAGCAGTAGCAATTCTTCACGAAAAAATGAATGAATGTAGTGTCCAGCTTATTTCTAATGTTGAAGAAAGCATAATAGAAGTTGAATGTGATGAGCGGAAAATGCGAGGAGTTTTTCTATATGTCATAAAAAATGCTCTGGAGGCAATGGAGCAAGGTGGCACATTAGAGTTACGGTTAGAAAATAAAGGACAAGGTTATGTAATGCTAAGTGTAATCGATAATGGTTACGGTATTAAGAAAGAAAATTTGGCTCGTGTTACAGAAGCCTTTTATACAACGAAACAAGATAAGATTGGTTTGGGACTTACGGTAGCGAATCGGCTTGTTACGGAGCAGCATCTTGGTAAATTACATATTTCAAGTGAAAGAGATATTGGAACTAGAATAGATATCATTCTCCCGAAACAACGTGGAAATAGTGAAATCCAAGTGGGAGAAAAGCTAGGAGTTACCATATGAATAAAGACGGTATATTTAAAAATGAAGAAATGAAGGCGCTAAAAATATTTTTAAGTTTATTTTTCATTATATTTTTTGTATACGATCTTGCCTACGAATTTATTGTACCTTTAATAGGAGGAGAGCAAGAAGGAGTAGGACAATTTGAAGATGGTTTAGGTTTATGGCTTTATTTTCTGATGGTGGTCCTATTTTGCACTGGAATATACTTTATGAAATGGAAGAATCCATTTGTAGTGAAATATATTATACTAATTGGATATAATCTATTAGATTTTATCCATAATTTTATGATTTACTATGGTAGTGATGCTGAGTTTGATGGTGGGAATATAGTAGAAGGATTTTTTATTTTATTTGCCCCACTCTTTGTGAATAAAAGATATTTTTGGTTAGTTCCGAGCATACTTATTGGAAAATACGCTCTTACAGGAATCATCATTCACTCGTCACTCGTTTTAATCCCGATGGCATTATATAGCGTATTTACTATCATATGTTGGATTATGTTTTTAAGATTTCACTCTTACGTTCGCACGCTTGAGATGATGGATAAAGAAATACAACAAACAGAAAAGCTAGCAACTGTTGGGAAAATGGCTACAGTTATTGGTTACAAAATTAAAAGACCTTTAGCTAATTTAGATAAATTTGTTAATAAGCAAGCGATTAAATATCCAGAGGACAAAATATATAGTGATATTATGAAACAAGAAGTAGAACGAATTCATATAATAGCTACAGAACTTAGTGGATTTGAGAAATCTAAATCAATAGAATCAGAAGTTCATAATATAGAAGAAATTATCGCTTATGTTATTCGAGTTATGGGGAAGCCTGCATTAAATCAAGGCGTGCACATACAAGGTATTTATAGTAAAGACATACCATCGATTACATGCGATGAAAAACGATTAAAACAAGTATTTTTTAATTTAATTAAAAATGCGATTGAAGCAATGTCAGTTGGCGGAACGATTACAATTAAAGTGACTGTAGAAGATGCAATCATTATTCAAGTGAAGGATGAGGGTTGCGGCATTCCAAAAGAAAAAATTCCTAAGTTAAACGAAGCCTTTTACACAACGAAAGAAACGGGAACAGGTTTAGGTTTAGTAGTTACAGAAAAAATTATTAAAGATCACAACGGTAAAATGAGTTTTGAAAGTGAAGTTGGGGTTGGAACGACGGTGAAGGTTATGTTGCCGATACAATAAAAAATATATTTTAAAAAGGGAAATCATTTAGTTGAGAGTGATCTCCCTTTTTTGTGAATAAAAATCCGGAAGTGTGTACACTATTGGTGTATTATATATAATTTTGAATCTAAAATATGGGTATTTTTATGGTGGTAATATATAGTGAGTTTGTCTGTTATTGATTTTTTTAGAATTGAAATGGATATATCTTTTATATACTATAACCACCATTTTTCCTGTGGAACCAAAGTAACATCCACTTCAAAATTCTCTTTAAACCACTCATACATCAATGTCTCTTTCACTAAATATTCAGAGGCAGAGTGTGATACACCGATGAGTGACATATCCGTTTCGTTTACGTAATCCATAATGAGCGAGTATTTATGTTTGCCGTAGTTATTGTCGATATGGCAATGGATTTCCCCAGTAATATATGCTTCAGCACCTTTTGCTTCTGCTTCTTTCATAAGAGAAACGACATCACCACATCCCGCAATAATTGCAATTTTTTTGATAGAATCATGTTGTTTACCTTCGAAGTCTGTGTAAGGAATATGGAAGAGATTTTTGAGACGCTTTTGGAGTGCTTCTGTTGATGTTTCATCTATTTCACAAATAAGGCCAACTGGCTCTTGTTCTGGGCCTTCATATGCAAAGCCGTCAATTACATGAGCATGTAAAGATTTTGCAATTGAAATGCTCGTTCCATGCGTTTGATGAACATCCATTGGTCCGTGACATGTATATATAGAAAGTTGTTTTTCTTTTATCGCTTGCAAATATTTTTCAGGTATTGGAATAAAACCACGACCTGATTTTCCAAGCGGATCACCGCATTCCATTACAAGTGGGTGGTGCATAAAAAGTAAATCACCAGGTGTGGACTGTGAAATGAATGTTTCAAGAACGTCATTTGTAGGAAAAACGGCTAAAAATACTTTATTTACAGTTTCAGCTCCTCGTATCATAAGACCGTTAAATAGCTCTACAAAATTGATTTCGAAAAATTGTTGCCACGGAAAGTGGATAGGATCATATACAGATGGGATAAATCGACTAAAGGCACTATCTTTTCCATATTTTTCAATTTGGAACAAGTGATTGAGTGATTGTTCTATTTCTTTTAAAGCTGGCATGTTGCATTATCCTCCTTGACCTGATTCTTTTTCTATTAGTTGTTTTTCATAGCAAAATAAGAAGCGGTTAGGAAACAAATAAAACCTAAAATCCAACCAATAGAAGGAGAATAAGGAAGTATATATTGTAATAGCATTCCGCTAGAAATAGAAAAGCTACCGAGTAGACTTAAGAAGATAGGGTATCGCAGTAATTTGAGCATGAGTGATACAACCTCCTTTACTACATACATTGTATATTGTTCGTAATTTTCTGTATATATTTTTAAAGAAAAATGGTGGTACAATATATGAAGGATACGAGAAGAGAGGATGAAGTTTAGAATATGTACGTTACTGTAACAGAAGCAGCATATAAAAAAATTATGGATACGATTCCAAATGAGGCGAAATATATAAAGTTATTTTACGATAATGAAGGTTGCGGTTGTGTAATGAGCGGCATTATCGATTTAGTAGCTGTAGCAGAAAAAGATGAGCGCGATGTGGATATCGAATCTAGCGCAATGAATTTTATCGCAGATCGCACAAAGCTTGTATTTATGGATGATAAATTAACAGTTGATTGGCATGAAGGTGGAGGGACTTTTCAGTTGAAGAGCCCGAGCCAATTTTATAATCCAAATATGAAGTTACACGTTCGAGTGTAGTAAAGAAAAGGTGGTTCCAAAACGTATTTTGGAGCCACCTTTTTTATTGTATAAGTCGCTATTATTGTCGTTTTTTGTTGATAAGTCGATATATTTAAAAAATCGCTGATATAATTCGAGTTGCGCCGATATATTTTGAAAATCGCCGATATAATCAGAGTTGCGCTGATATATTCAGAAAATCGCTGATATAATTTCATGCCCCAAAACGTTTCATACAATACAAAGATTTTTTCACATAATGAAATGTACATGTGATTGAATTTTCTGTATAATCTTATTTGCGGAGGGGATACGCATGAGAAAATGGGGAATTGAGTTATTAATTTTAGCAGTCGTTATCATTTGGGGGATTAATTTTACGATTGCGAAATATGGACTTTTAGAATTTACAGCAATTGAGTTTACTGCACTTCGGATGATATCAGCGGCACCGCTTATGTTACTCCTTACATTTCTTATTGAAAAGTCGGTTTATATGGAGAGAAAAGATATACCTAGATTAATTATCGTTAGCGTTGTAGGTATTGTACTGTATCAAACGTTATTTATGGAAACTGTCAAATATACATCCGCTACAAATGCCTCTTTACTCATTTCTATTTCACCTATTTTTACAACTGTATTTGCGATTTTCTTAAAACAAGAAAAGTTTTCTTCTCGAAAGCTCATCGGTTCTATCATTGCTTTTGGTGGGGTAGCTTTAGTTTTAGTAGCAGGGCATTCACTGGCTAGTTCTTTTTACGGGAATGGGATTGGACTCATTACATCAATATGCTGGGGGCTTTATCCTGTTTTAGCTGGTCCATTAATTAAAAAATATTCAGCATTACGTGTTACCGCATGGTCAGCATTAGTTGGCGCGATTCCGCTCTTATTATTAAGTGGACCACATGTATTTACAATGCCATTTCACATTACACATGGAATGACCCTATTTGCTTTACTATATTCTATTTTCTTTGTAACAGTATTTGGTTTAGTGATGTGGTATGTAGGCGTTCAAAAAATTGGGGCGTCACATACGATGGTATATATGTATATAACGCCGCTTGTTGCCGTTTTATTTGCAGCTGTATGGGCAGATGAATATGTATCGTTTCAACAAATAATCGGTGGAATTATTATTTTCTTCGGTCTATGGTTTGTGAAATCGGAGAAAGTAAACATTCATTCTACTGCAGGAGAACCTATATCAAAATAGGAAAACAGATCACCTATGATCTGCTTTCCTATTTTTTTATTTTTGGTAAGAAGACGAGAAATAAGATCGCAGTAATAAGTGGAATTAAGTTTAAAAATGGAATACGGAAGAGAGTGATCAGAATAATACCCGGAAGAAGGACACCGAGGACAGCGTAGAAAATACTATGGTTCTTCGTGTACCAATACAATGAAAGCCCAATAAGTGCAGGGATAATGAGGTGAATGAGAGCCATTAAAAAATAAATCATTAGACGCCCCCTTTATTTGTGTGCTTATTACATCATATCCGTATGTTCATAGATTGATATCATTTTTTTCATAAATGGACGAAAAATGTTTGAAAAAACGTCACAAATTATGAGGATATGATCTTTGAAATCTTGTATAATATTATTTTCTAAAAATATTTAAACAACATAAACATACCGTTTATGTTGTTTTTAATTTGAGTGAAATGAATGTAAGCAGTATAAACTTGAAAAAAATTTCTTGTTGGATAGATAAAAATTACTGAAGAGGAGAACAGCATGATTAGTATGTCATTAAGGTCGTTTAAAATTCAATCGTATTATATACTAGGTATTCTTTTACTAGGCTGGATGTTAACACCGTTTTCAGCACATTTTTTAGGTGCAGGAATCGGACTTATCGTAAGTATGTATTGCGTTTGGCTTTTAGGGAGACGAATTGAGAAGCTTGGAGATAGTATCGTAAAGAAAACGAAAGCGCCGACGCTCGGTATGTTTAATCGTTTTGCGGCTGCTATTTTAGGCGCCATTATTATGTACGAAATTGAGCACCATATGGTAATGTGGGCATTTGCAGTAGGGATTATGGGCGGTTATTTCTTAATTGTTGTGAATTTAGGATACTATAGTATGAAAGATGAGAAAGAATTAACGAAGAGCTAAAAAGCCTCTTTTTAGATGGAATAGAGGCTCCAGAGAGGAATAGAAGCCGCCAAATCTTTTTTTAGCTCCATACGTTGTGAAACTAGAGGGATGTATCCGTAAGTTGTATGTGTGAAAATGGATTTAGCCTAGTAAGGGATGATAGTACAACAGGAAGCGAAACGTTGCATAAAATAAAGGTTTTTGCTTCCAATAAGTTAACATGAAATTACGTATTAGTATGACTTTTAGGTTCTTTAAAAAAGTTGGATATAATACAAAAAACTATTCCAGTAATTAGAATAATATATTTTATCGTTTCACTTGTATGCTCAAATAAACTAACGTTAAGCATTACAAGTCCCCAAAACATTTGGATTGCTCCATAACTGAATAAAATTTTTCCTGTATGAGAAAAGTTTTTCATAGGTTCCACTCCTTCCTATATATGTAAATTATATCATAGGAAACTAAAAATAAATAACTATAAAGTGAAATTTCTGTAAGTTAACAAACGAAGTCACAGATGAAGAGATTAACGTTTCACTTTATATAAGATATAGAAAGAAGCTTACGTAAAAAACGTAAGCTTCTTTTTTATGTAAGTGTGTGTAACCGTTAAGCCGCATTGGGTTTTGTCGGTGAGTACGCGGAACTTTACGGTTACACGACACTTATTCATATGAGTAAAGGGTTATTCCAACAGAAAGTTTGCACTTAAGCGATTGGACCGCCTAAGTTAATAATATCTTCAGAAACGCTGTCGAACTTTTTGAAGTTCGCTTTGAATTCATTTGCAAGTTCGATTGCTTTTGCTTTGTAAGCAGCTTTATCAGCCCAAGTTTGTTCAGGCATTAACACTTCGTCAGGTACACCTGGTACGTGAAGTGGAACTTCAAGACCGAAGATGTCATGTTTAGCTGTTTCAGTTTTCGCAAGTTCACCGTTTAATGCTGCTTGAATCATTGCACGAGTGTAACCTAAGTTCATACGTTTACCAACGCCGTATTCGCCACCAGTCCAGCCAGTGTTTACTAAGAATACTTTTGCATCGTGTTTCTCGATTTTTTCACCAAGCATTTCAGCATAGCGAGATGCATCAAGTGGTAAGAATGGTGAACCGAAGCAAGTTGAGAATGTTGCTTGCGGTGATGTAACGCCGCGCTCTGTTCCTGCTAGTTTACTAGTGTAACCACTTAAGAAATGGTACATAGCTTGTTCTTTTGATAACTTGCTGATTGGAGGCAATACGCCAGATGCATCAGCAGTTAAGAAAATAATTGTATTTGGGTGTCCAGCAACACTTGGCAATACGATATTGTCGATCGCATGCATAGGGTATGCAGCACGAGTATTTTCTGTTAAAGTAGTATCGTTATAGTCTGCGATACGCGTTTGGTCATTAATGATAACGTTTTCTAAAACAGATCCAAATGTGATTGCATCGAAAATTTGTGGTTCTTTCTCGTGAGAAAGGTTTACACATTTTGCGTAGCAACCGCCTTCAATATTGAATACACCGTTATCAGACCAACCATGCTCATCATCACCGATTAATTTACGGTTTGGATCAGCAGATAATGTTGTTTTACCTGTTCCAGATAAACCGAAGAATAGTGCTACGTCGCCTTCTTCACCTACGTTTGCAGAGCAATGCATAGAAAGAATATCTTGTTCAGGTAGTAAGAAGTTCATAATAGAGAAGATTGATTTTTTCATTTCTCCAGCGTATTCTGTACCACCAATTAGTACGATACGTTTTTCGAATGAAACCATAATGAATGCTTCAGAGTTTGTACCGTCAACAGCTGGATCAGCTTTGAAATTTGGTGCAGAAACAATTGTGAATTCTGATTCATGAGTCGTTAATTCTTCTTCAGTTGGACGAATGAATAATTGATGTACAAATAAATTGTGCCATGCATATTCATTAATAACTTGGATTGGTAGACGGTAATTGCGGTCCGCGCCTGCAAATCCTTTGAAGACGAATAACTCTTCTTTTTCTTTTAAGTATTCTAAAACTTTAGTATATAATTTATTAAAATGTTCTTCAGAAATCGGTTGATTCACAGCTCCCCAAGCAATTTTGTCAGCAACCGATGCTTCTTTCACAATAAATTTATCTTTAGGAGAACGTCCTGTATATTTTCCAGTTGAAGCAGAAACGGCACCAGTCGAAGTTAATTTCCCTTCATTTCGCATTAATACTTTTTCCACTAATTGCGGAACACTTAGTTGAATCTGTGCATTGCTTCCGTTCAATAATTCGTGTAAACCAATTTGGACATTCACAGTACTCATATTTATATACCATCCTTTTCATTTAATGAAATATTTCTCGTAATCCCCAACAAGAGTATAACACAATTATATAAATAATGTATACTATTTATTTCTTTTTGTTTGTGTGAATACATTATTTCCTTATTAATATTTCATTTTAGGCGCATTGAGAAAAACTTTCACGAAAATGTGAATATTAATTGACAAATGAATATCATTTCTTTAGTATAGGTTGGGACGGATACTCTCTTATCCCGAGCTGGCGGAGGGACAGGCCCGATGAAGCCCAGCAACCTCACTTGTAGTGGTAAATACAGGTGAATAGGTGCTAAAACCTGTGCGAGGCTACAGGTCTCGAACGATAAGAGCGAAGGGCAAAAAGCAGTATGCAAGTAGCAAATTAAACCTTTCCTCTATATAAAGTAGGAAAGGTTTTTCTGTATGCTTGTGTGGGAGAATAAATGTATGTCGCAATCTGTGGCAAATTAAGGATGAGTTCCGTACAATATATACAATTACTGTAGGGAGGTTTACCACATGACAAAAAAACGTCATCTGTTCACATCTGAGTCTGTAACTGAAGGACATCCAGATAAAATTTGTGACCAAATTTCTGATTCAATTTTAGATGCGATCTTATCAAAAGACGCAAATGCACGTGTAGCTTGTGAAACAACTGTAACAACTGGTTTAGTATTGGTAGCGGGGGAAATTACGACTTCTACTTACGTAGATATTCCAAAAATCGTTCGTGAAACAATTCAAGGCATTGGTTACACACGCGCAAAATACGGATTCGATGCAGAAACTTGTGCAGTTTTAACATCTATCGATGAGCAATCTGCTGACATCGCTATGGGTGTTGACCAAGCGCTAGAAGCACGCGAAGGTCAAATGACTGACGCTGAGATTGAGGCAATTGGTGCAGGAGACCAAGGTTTAATGTTTGGTTTCGCATGTAATGAAACACAAGAGTTAATGCCACTTCCAATCTCGCTTGCTCACAAATTAGCTCGCCGTTTAACTGAAGTACGTAAAAATGATACATTATCATACCTACGTCCGGATGGAAAAACGCAAGTTACAGTTGAGTATGATGAAAATGGTAAACCAGTACGTGTTGATACTATCGTAATTTCTACACAACATCACCCAGATGTTACATGGGAAGAAATCGATCGCGACTTAAAAGAGCACGTAATTAAAGCTGTAGTACCAGCAGAATTAATCGATGGAGAAACGAAATTCTTCATTAACCCAACTGGCCGCTTCGTAATTGGTGGACCACAAGGTGATGCTGGTTTAACAGGACGTAAAATCATCGTTGATACTTACGGTGGATACGCTCGCCACGGTGGCGGTGCATTCTCTGGTAAAGATGCAACGAAAGTTGACCGTTCTGCAGCATATGCAGCTCGTTATGTTGCGAAAAACATCGTAGCAGCTGGTCTTGCTGAAAAAGCAGAAGTACAACTTGCATACGCAATCGGTGTAGCACAACCAGTATCAATTTCAGTTGATACATTCGGCACTGGTAAAGTATCTGAAGACGTATTAGTAGAACTAGTTCGTAACAACTTCGATCTTCGCCCAGCTGGTATTATTAAAATGCTAGACTTACGTCGCCCAATTTACAAACAAACAGCAGCTTACGGTCACTTCGGACGTACTGATGTAGATCTATCATGGGAACGTACAGACAAAGCTGCAGCTTTAAAAGAGCAAGCTGGTCTATAATATATGAAAAAAAGCTTTGCGCAGTGAGCGCAAAGCTTTTTTTATTTCGTTTTACTTACAATTTGAATGCATGAACTGCAATACACTTCGCCTTCTAGTTCAATATACTTTTTTATATTCGTCATGCCATTTGCCGGAAGTGGCATATGAATCCAAGCCTTTTCATACGTTTGTATTTCTTTTTCACATGATTTACAAAGGGTGGGTTTCTTACGGAACATAGATGATTATCCTTTCATTTGACGTGCTTTACCCGCGCAAAATGCACTGCTTAGTAAAAAAAGCGTTGCGAATATAATACTTACTAATGTAGCGTATGGAATTGCTCCTTTTAGAGAAAAGCCGACAGTGATGGAAGCAACAAATAAGAGGATGAATGTTGTTGTTAATTTTTTGTATAGTTCCATAATAGGTAGACCTCCGATTTATTTTTAGTACAAGTTTTAAAGTTGAATTCCATTAGAAAGAAAATATAAAGGGTAGCTAAAGATGTGTAGTCTAGGAGTAGAAGAAAATACATTTTCCTTTTTGTGGGTTAGTATACTTATATTGTATCATGGCGTATTATCGGCTTCATACATAATTGTGTAAAGGTATGTATGATAAAATGAAGAAAAGCCTTTAGGAAAGGAAAGATAAAAAAATGAGCGTAACCGAACATAAAAAACAAGCGCCAAAAGAAGTGCGCTGCAAGATCGTAACAATTTCCGATACACGTACAGAAGAGACGGATAAGAGTGGACAACTATTACATGAATTGTTAAAAGAAGCAGGCCATACAGTGACCTCTTATGAAATTGTGAAAGATGATAAAGAAAGTATTCAGCAAGCAGTGTTAGCTGGTTATCATAGGGAAGATGTCGATGTTGTATTAACAAATGGCGGAACTGGTATTACGAAGCGTGATGTCACAATTGAAGCAGTATCAGCGTTATTACATAAAGAAATTGTTGGATTTGGTGAGTTGTTCCGCATGATTAGTTATTTAGAAGATATCGGAAGCAGCGCAATGCTAAGTAGAGCGATTGGTGGTACAATTGGGCGCAAAGTTGTCTTCTCGATGCCAGGATCTAGCGGCGCAGTTCGTCTTGCAATGAATAAATTGATTTTACCGGAATTAGGTCATATTACATTTGAGCTGCATCGCCAATGAGTAAGTATGCTGGAATTGTATTGGCAGGAGGTATGTCGAGTCGATTCGGTGAGCCGAAAGCGTTAGCGAGCTGGCAAGGTAGTACGTTTATTGAGCATATTTTGAAAGTGATGACAAGTACGCTCCAAGAAGTTGTAGTCATTAGTCATTCTGATATAAAAGAGCGAGTAGAGAAACTCGTACAAGTTCCTGTTATAGAAGATATTCCGCACTATAAAGGGAACGGGCCACTTGCTGGAATTGTATCAGGTATGGAATATATAGAAGCAGATTGGTACGCTATTATACCATGTGATGCGCCAAATGTTTCGCATGAGTGGTTCACCATTTTATTAGGGCAAACGAGTAATGAATATGATGCAGTTGTACCTATTATTAATGGAAGAAAACAGCCGTTACTTGCAGCGTACCATAACCGCGTGAAAGAAAAGATTTATGCTTTGCTACAGGATGAAAAAAGAAGTATGGGTCAGCTTTTATCACAATGTAATGTGAAGTATGTCTCTGGTGAAGATGTACAAGCAAATGCGGATTGGTTTATCAATGTAAATACGAAAGAAGAATATGTGCAGGCTCAAAAAGACCTTTCAAATAAATGAAAGGTTTTTTGGTATACAGAAATTGGGGAACAATTACTGTATAAAGGTATGTGAGTAAGTTGATTTTAAGGGGAATTCTTAAAATCACTATACAGAGTAAAAATACTGTATAACCATATATTAATTTTTATGGGTTTTTATTACAAGTCTGTTTAGTTATGTTTATTTTTGTTATAATGAATATAGGAATAAATCGATATTTAACCTTGTGTATTAATTATTTAAGTGAATTTTATAAATGTGTAATAAACTCCCTTCGTTTTTTGAAGGGAGTTTTTCTATTTAAGCAAGCAACTCTGATGCGTTATGCTGAAGGACTTCTTCATAGTGGCTAAGCAAGCCACGAAAGATCTCATCCCAGCTTTTTGATTTCGCATAAGATGAAGCTGCTATTCCCATCTGCTCCAGTTTTTCTTCATTTTGTAATAAAGAATAAATGGATGATAGAAATACGTCCTCATTTTTGGGCGGACAAAGAACTCCCGTTTTTCCATCTGTAATAATATTTTTAACCCCGCCACTATTTGCACCGATGACAGGTGTACCGCATGCAAGCGATTCAAGTACAACATTTCCAAATGTTTCAGTAGCTGATGGAAATACCATCATGTTAGAACAAGCATATGCTTCAGCTAAATCCACGCCTTGTAAATAGCCAGTAAACGTGACATTTGTTTTCGGAACAGCTTCACGAAGACTTGTTGCTAGAGGACCGTCCCCTGCTATAAGCCAATGAATATCGTTTCGAGTATGCGCTGATTTAACGATAAGATTTTGCAGCGTATCAATATCTTTTTCAGGGGCAATCCGCCCAACATAGGAAAGGACATACTTCGCTGTAATATTATATTTTTTCCGGAATATTTCTGTATTGTAAGCGGGATGAAAAAGATTGCAATCTACACCCCGTCCCCAAATAGAGAGAGCCTGAAAGCCTTTATTTTTTAATTGATGTAATGTTTCAGGAGAGGGGACAAAATTTTTTTGCATATGACTATGAAACCACTTTAAATAATTCCAAAGCATATTAGAGAGGAATTCGATTTTGTAATAACGTAAATAGGCATCGAAATCAGTATGATAAGAACCGACAACTGGGATGTTTAACTTTTTTGCATAATACAATCCACAAAGTCCCATGTTGAAAGGTGTAGCAATGTGAATCATGTCAGGTTTAAAGGAGAGAAGTTCTCGTCTAATGCGCGGAGTAGGAAAAGAAAAGCGACATTCTGGATATAATATTGTTAATGGGATACTTCTCATCTTGTTCACATTCGCTACGAAATTATCTTCAGCTGTATGCTGAGGGGCGAAAACAGAATAGGCGATTTTTTCTTTCTGAAAATATCGTGTTAACCGCTCTAACGTTTTCGCAACCCCGTTCACTTGTGGCGTAAAAGTATCGGTAAAAATGGCGACTCTCATCATATCACTCCTTTATGTGAAAAGTGGGATGAATTGATAAAAAGAGATGATGCCAGAGCAAGTGCCTAGGCACATACCGACGAATACATCAGACGGATAGTGAAGCCCTAAATAAATGCGCGAAATACCGACGCATAATGCTAACGGTAATAGGAAAATAAGTAAGTTTGGATTATAGCAAATAAATGGAATAAAGACAGAGAAAACGGCTGTTGTATGACCAGACGGGAAAGAGTGGTCTTGTAATGGATGGACTGGATATTTTGCATCCTGAATTGTTAAATAAGGACGTTTTCGTGGATACCATCTTTTTAATATTTGCACAGGAATATGGCTAATTGCTAGCGAAATAGCAGTTGCAATTGCAGCTTGATGCAAAGTTCCACTTGCGAAAATTAAAAAGAACAGTGTGAGTGCGATAGAGAAAGTCGCGCCACCGATATGAGTAATATTGCTGAAAAAGAGATTTAACGTTTTTTGATCAAAGTAGCGGTTAATTCCTCTGAAAATGTAACATTCTATTTTATATAATCCACTGACCTTCATGAAAATTCTCCTCCCTCATCTACATATATATGGAGATATTAGCTTTTATTTTAATAAGATTTTGTTGAGGGAGTAATAATGTTTTGTAAAGAAAAAGTTAGATTTTATATAAAAAAAGCTGCCAGTATTATGGCAGCAGTAAGATCATTTTTGTAGTGATTTATAATATTGGCCTTTTTCAACGTATTGCGTGCGAATTCGCTCCATGTCTTTACGGTCTTCTTCTGTTAACTCACGAACGACTTTCGCTGGACGACCGAAAGCTAATGTGTTCGGCGGAATTTTCTTTCCTTGTGAAACGAGGCTTCCAGCACCGATAAAGGCTCCTTCACCAATTTCAGCACCATCTAATATAATAGATCCCATTCCAATTAAAGCATCTTTCTTAATATGGCAGCTATGTAAAATGACTTGATGCCCAATTGTTACGTCATCTTCTAAAATAAGAGGATACTGTGGGCTTTGGTGGAGTGTACATTGATCTTGTACATTTACGCGGTCTCCAATAATTGTTGGTGACACATCACCGCGGATGACTGTATTAAACCAAATACTTGATTCCTCGCCAATTGAGACATCGCCTGTAATGGTAACATAGTCAGCGATAAAAGCACTACTCGCAATTTTCGGATTTTTTTCTTTGTAAGGATATATCATGTAAAGCCTTCCTTTCCTAGAGACTAGTTTCAGTGTACCAAATTATGAAAAAGAGTGAAATGGAGGAGAGCCGTATGTGGAATTATGAAGCTGAAGAAGCAAAGGCTGTAATCGTTATCGTGCACGGCGCAATGGAATATCACGGACGCTATGAAGCCGTTGCGGAAATGTGGAATCATATCGGCTACCACGTCGTGATGGGGGACCTTCCGTCACATGGAACGACTTCAAGAAATAGAGGACATATTGATTCGTTTGATGAATATATAGAGGAAGTTAAATTATGGGTAAAAGAAGCAAGGAAGTATAGATTACCTATCTTTTTATTTGGTCATAGTATGGGTGGTCTTATCGTCATTCGTATGATGCAAGAAACGAAGAGAGAAGATGTAGACGGCATTATTTTAAGTTCGCCATGTTTAGGCGCATTAGCTGGACCTTCAGCACCGCTTCAAGCTGCCTCAAAAATATTAAATATTATCGCTCCGAAGTTACAATTTGCAACGAATCTTACAGTGGAAATGTCAACGCGTAATCATGAAGTGAGAGATGCGATGGAGAACGATTCATTGTTCTTGCGCAAAGTATCAGTACGTTGGTATAGTGAATTGATTAAGTCTATTGAAATCGCTCATAAAAAAATAGATGATTTTCCAGATGTTCCGCTCTTGCTAATGCAAGCATGTGAGGATAAACTTGTAGATAAAACACGTGTCCGCACTTGGTTTAATAATGTTAAAATAAGTGATAAGGCTTTTAAAGAATGGCCGAATTGTTATCATGAGTTATTAAATGAGTATGAGCGTGATGAAATTTTGAATTATATTCAGTCATTTACTGAAATACGCATCAATAACATAATAGAAACAAATAAGTAAATTATTTGTACATTGAATAGAGGAGATGAAGGAAGAAGTGAACGTACCGAGTAATCCCATAACGCTCATGGCGAAAGTATACCGTGATGTGTTTCCGGTTGTACACCATGAGCTAGCGATGTGGAAAGAGCGTGCCTACCATATTCCGAATGATGAGCTTCATAGTCAGGCAATCGCAAGTATTGAGCATAAAACGTTTCATTGCGAAGGCGGTGGCATTTTAGCACTATTAGCAAATGAGCACCGAGAGGAATGTATTCGTTTTATCGTAGCGTATCAAACGATCAGCGACTATTTAGATAATTTATGTGATCGCAGTACATCACTTGATCCGAATGATTTTGCCGCACTGCATGAATCTATGTTAATGGCATTATCACCTGAAGTAGAAGGTGGCGGTAATTATTATCGCTATCGTGATGATCAAGATGATGGTGGTTATTTAGATGAACTTGTTGAAACATGCCAAGATGTTTTAAAGAAAACGAAGCACTATGACAAAATTGCTCCTATTCTTCATGAACTTGCTTGTTATTATTGTGATTTGCAAATTCATAAACATGTGAAATTAGAAGAAAGAGAACCACGATTACAAACATGGTTTGAAGCACATAAAGAAAACTTACCTGAGATGAGTTGGTTTGAATTTTCAGCATGTGCCGGTTCTACTCTTGGAATCTTCTGTCTTGTCGCATATGCCTTTCATGATGAATTACATGATGAAGATATTGCGAAAATTAGACAAGGATATTTTCCTTACGTACAAGGACTTCATATCTTACTTGATTATTTTATTGATCAAGAAGAAGACCGCATCGGCGGGGATTTGAATTTCTGTAGTTATTATGAAAACGAGCAAGCTATATTAGATCGTATGAAACATTTTGTAGAAGAAGCAGAGAAAAGCATTGGTGATTTGCCTCATGCGAAGTTTCATCGTCTCATAAGCCGAGGATTACTTGGTATTTATTTATCAGACCAAAAAGTATCAGCACAAAAGAATATGCACAAAATGGCACGGCGCATTGTAAAATACGGTGGTCTCACTTCACGATTCTTCTATTGGAACGGGAAGATGTACCGAAAGAAAACGGCGCAGTGATGAAGAAAACCACTCATGTAGAGTGGTTTTTTTGTTATAATATGGTAAAGGTGGTGGCGAAAATGAAGAGATTGTTTCAAAAGTTATATGACAATATTGAAGTAACGTTACTCGTGCTACTTACCATTTCATTTGTAACTGGAATGTATATGATGATGAATAAAGCCGGCGGTCCTACAACAATGGATTATGTAGCTCAAGTTATCATAGCATTGATTATTATAGTAGATATTGTCTTTTTAATAAGTAGTAGAAAAAAAGAAAATAGTAAATAAAAAGCATTTGTACATGGGAGTACAAATGCTTTTTCATTATGATCGTATTTTTGAACGTACATATATAAGAAGTTCAATTGCAAAAATAACTAAAACAGACAGTCCAAATAAAGGCATGACAGCGCCTAGTATAACCATCATGATAAAGAAAACGATTATGCTTTTCTTATCTCTTTGCTTAGGAGGTGCTGCTAATTTTCCTTTCGGCTTTCTTGCTAGCCACATTTTTACTCCGTAATAAATAAGGAGCAATAAAGATAATGTCGTTAGTAAGCATAATATTTTATTGGGCCATCCGAATAAATGACCTTCATGAAGCGGGATACCGTAAGTGAACCATTGTGCAAGTAATCCATAATCACGATAGTCCGTTTTGGAAATGAGTTCGCCGCTATATTGATCAAAATAAGCTGTTATTTCTTCATTTGGTGCAACATGCATACCTGTAATACCGGAACCGCTTGATTTCGAAACAGTGAACACACCTTTCGGATCAGCTGGTAGTGAAATAACATACGGTTTCTTTATTTCAATCCCTTTTTGTAATGTATCAACTGAAATTGCTTTCGGTTCATTTGAATTCGATTCAGGAGGAGCTTCTTTTCTAGTTGCCCACGGCAATTCTTTTACCTTCGATTCAGGCGGTGCCATATACAATTTCGGATACCCGAGCGATTCATTTGACGATGCAATTTTATAAATTTGGTTACCCATAAAACCTGACCACGGCAATCCAGATGCAACTAGCAGAACGAGAGGAAGTGTAAATATAATACCGATAATAGAATGACGTCGTTTTGCTTTTTCTCGCTTATTGGATGCCGGTGTGTTTTTGAATTGGCGTATACTCATGTACAACCCAGTTACAATTAAGAAGATTGTCCAACATGCCGCGAGTTCTACAGTATAGTTTACGACAGTGCCACCAACTAAAAGAGAACTATGTAATTCCCTCATTATATTGGCAAACGTTTCACTTGCATTTTGATCCCCAACAATTTGATTATTGCTGTCTAAATACACATATTTTTGTTGCCCAGTATAATCATTTGCAATGGTAAGTCTCGTATTATAATCCCCATTAAACTCACTAATTTTCGCCACGCTATAATGTGGATATTTTTTCTCTGTTAAGGAAATAGAATCAGACATCGAAATAGATTCTGTTTGAGCACTCTTCCCAAAATATAAATCTTTATAGATGAAATCTTCAACTTCCTCCCGAAATAAATACCCAATTCCGCTCAGTGACAACGTAATAAGAAGCGGCGTAATAAAAAGCCCAGCATAAAAATGCCAACGCCAAAAAATGTAATGAAGCGAACGATTTACTTTCATACTTTCAGTTCCCCTAACCTTCCCTATATGAATAACTACTTATTTAATATAGCGAGATTAAGTGTGATTACTTTGAAAGAATTGTGAAGAAAGTTAAAAGTTTTGGAGAGCTGGCTGGGAATTTTGTTAGTAAAGCGATAATCTATTATGACAATAAAATTTTTAAAACGTTTTAAGATAGTTCAAAAGTAGACATCTTCAATTTTGAAGATGTTTTTTTATATACCATGATTAAATACTAGCTTGACTATAACGTAGCGTCATAGATTAAGTTGTTCTTAGGAGGTGGATTAATCTGATTACTACGGGGGATGTAAAGAAAGTTACAGGTTTAACAGAAAGGACAATACGATATTATAGTGAATTGAACTTAATTACGCCAAAAAGAAATAATATAGGACAAATTCATTTATCAAGAAAGGATTTATTAGACTTAATTAAAATCCTGAATCTAAAGATAGTAGGAAAAAATTTTAAATTTATCGGCAGTCTAAATTTAAATGAACTGAGTATTAAAGATACAAGTCTTCAGCTTGATGAAATGTACAATGATTTAGAGTGTGTACTTATATCTTTAAACCATCTAGAGAATAGCAACGATGAAGATAGTATATTAAATGCTCTTAAACTTGCTCACGTAGTTAATGATAAGTACATGATGAAACGGGGATATTTATGAAAATTTTTATAGAAGATACTATAAGTCAATATGATATATTACTTTCACTATCACCTGAAGAAAGGGAGAATTTTTTTAGGCATACAATGATGAAACCATTTGAAGGAATGTGGAATGCAATTAATGTACCGATGAAATCTAAGGATCCAAAAGGTTATGACGTTATGATGGCAACACGAATGCTAGGGTATTTAGATATAAACGAGACAAAATTAGCAGAAGAAGCATTAAATGATTTGAAGAAGATGAATGCATTAAAAATTGCTGAAAAAACTTTAAAAGAATGTATAGATTTCTCTTCTGAGCATGATTTAAGAGTAAGTGCAGAGGAACTGAGATTTGGTATGTATATTGCAGACCCAAAAAAATTAAAAAATCAAAACAGTTATACTGGTTTTGGTGGTATTCCTGGTTATGTTATAGCAATAATTCGCCCGAATAGCTACAATGTTCCAAGATTTCCGGCACTCATTGCACATGAATTTCATCATAATTTACGATTCTCTTATTTTGAATGGAATCATGGAGATGTAACCGTAGCTGATTATATAATTATTGAGGGACTCGCCGATTCTTTTGCTACCGCATTGTATGGTAAAGAATTTTTAGGGCCATGGGTTACTTCAATTGACAATGAAGACCTTGAATACTCTATTTACGTAATAAAAGAAGGGCTTAATGTGAAAGGGTTTGCGGAGGTAAGTAGCTATATGTTTGGAGATGATTTCGCCAAAAAAGAAGGTTATCAACCAGTAGGCTTATCAACCGGTGCGGGTTATGCTGTAGGGTATCACATTGTGCAGTCTTTTATGAAAAATAATAATGTTACAATCCGAGAAGCTACATTGTTAAGTACAGAAGAAATAATAAAGGGGTCTAATGTTTTTTAAGTTAATTGTATTTTGAAAGACGCTATTGTTTCTAAAAGTTATGAATTCTTATGTGGATTTGGAAATTAAGTAAGCATAATACCATCCGTAAGAACGGTACTATGCTTATTTATAGTTTTAAATTTAATCAATTTTATTATAATTATACATCCATGTTCAATTGCCGAGACATACAATGTTCTATGCAAAGTGTAGTTGAATGAATTAGCTCTTCATCTCCTTTTTGTAGCCTGATTTGAAGCGCTTTTTGAAAACAAGTAAGGGCGGTGTGGAAGTCACCTTCATCTAATTTACTTTTTCCGTAATGTTGGTAGAAAAAATCTTCATAAGCGGGTAAGTCTGGCAGTGTTTGTAGAAGTTCGGCAAAGATTGTATTTGCAGCAGAAAAATTTCTTTCCCAATGGTATGTATGTGCGAGGCGAAGTTTGTTAATAAAGAGCCCTTGGATGTTGTCTGTTTGTGTGTAATATTCAATGGCCTTCTGTAAGTAATACTTACTGTCAGAAAGGTTGCCAGTGATTCGTTCATAAACACCGATTAATCCGCAGTTTTTCCCATATAACGGTCCTTCATGTAAATGCTCTTTCAAAAGTACAATCCCTTGCTTCATTTCAACAAGGGATAAAGGTTTTTCTCTAAGGTTTTTATCAAACGTATATCCCATTTCAAAAGGTATATTCATTGGGACCCCCTTATATTTTCTACATACATCCTAACAACTGCTTTCGCAAGACATTGAGCAGAATCAACAAAATCCTCACTCGCCACTACATTCAAATCAGTACATGCGATAATTGCAGTATCAACTTCATCTTTCAATTGTAAAACGAGGGCACTCCACAATTCGCGAGCTTCTTCAACCTCTCCAGATTTAATATAAGTAATAATTTGATTAATGCTTTCCTGCCATTGTTCGTAATGAATGTACTCTATATTACGCTTTGCAATCCCATCTTGGTAAATACCAGCTTGAACAGTTGCTTCCGTTGCAAGAAGAGCGACTCTTTTGGCAGTTTCAGGAATTGCTTTTAACGTTTCATCAACTATATTCAAAATAGGAATAGAAAGAGATTGCTGTAATTCTTCAAAATAAAGATGCGCTGTATTGCACGGCATAGCGATAAAGCTTGCGCCAGTACTCTCGAGTTTTTGTGCTCCTTCAATAATCGCTTTTTTCATCGCTTCATGATCATAGGGCGATCCATGTAAAACGGTGTTGGGCACGAATAGATCATCATATGAGGAAAGTCCATGTCATGCTTTGCTCCGTATATTGTTTGGCACTCTGCTACAACTGTATCGACGAATGGTCCAGTTGATTTTGGCCCCATTCCTGCTAGTATTCCAATCATTGTTTCGTCTCCTTTAATATGTAATTAAAAACGTTTTTTGCGAACGATAAAAAGAAATAAGGTAAATAATAAAAATGAATATACGATAGCCCATGCTGTGAGCCATAGCGTGTGAGTCAGTATATTATATTTGTATTGTCCAAGCATTAGAAAGCTTTCGACAGGTGGTAAAAACCATAAGAACTCTTTTTTAAACCGGATAGATGCAATCGTTATAAGCAATATAAATGTAAGGCTAAGCCAGGCAGTGCCTGCTTTTTGAATCGTATTTCTAGTAAATAATGTCGCGATTGAAATTCCTAGTATAGAGAAAGACATGTGAGCGAGAAATCCGACTAGAAATAAAGAAGCTGTCATTTTCTCATTAAACATTTGCAAAATAATTGGGTAGATTACGGATATAAAAGATAATACAGTACAAATGAGAAGAGCCGTAATATATTTACCAACGTATAATGCGGAAATGTTATTTGTATGTGAAATAGTGATTTGCTCTTGTACAGGGTCTTCCGTATGAAAAATTGTGACTGTAATCCAGGCAGATAACAAATAAAGCGCGAGAGCTGTTTCTAAATATGTCGGTACAATAGGAGTCGGTTTATATGCATATACAAAAAGTAAGCTCATAAAGTACATCGCAATAGGAGGGACGTACTTATACGATTTTGTATAGTCGAGAAAGTGATAACGAATAAGAGCAAACATAATAAACCTTCTTTCGATTTAAAAGTTAGGTTGTAGCAGTGTGATAGATGCTTTTTTATGTAATAAAAACTGAAGTATGTCATTGGTATATTCTTTTTCGGTGTGCAATTGAATAAGGTTTTGATTTGAATTGTGTGCAACGTGTATAAATCCTAATTGCTTTCGTAGTTCTATCGCTGAAAATGTGTCGTGAACGATTGCCTCAATATAGACTTGTTCTGCTCCTTTTTGCGCAGAGATATTTTCTGCAATTGTATAATTTGCTAACGTCACAATTCTATCGGCGAAGTTTTCTAGTAGCTGTTTTTCGTGACATGTGAAGAGTATAGATATACCTTGTTGTTTTAATGAGAGTAAAATATGTTCTAATTCTTGCTGAGAGTTAGGATCGAGTCCAGAAAGGGGTTCGTCCAAAATTAATAAATGTACGTCCGTAAGTAATGCTTGCATAATACCTGTTTTTTGTTTCATGCCCTTTGAAAAGTTTCGTACAACAGAATGTCTTGCATGATGTAAATGAAAAGATTCCAGAAGCATCGGAATTTTATCTTTTACATATTTTGTTGATAAACCGTGAATGTGGCCCAGATGATATAGATAATCTTCTAATGTAAAACGAATCCCTTCAGGAAAATGTTCAGGTACATAACCGATTTGTATATGTTCTTTTCTTTGAATTGTCCCTGCCGTAGGTGAAATAAAGCCTGCAATTATTTTGAGTAGAGTACTTTTTCCAGTCCCGTTCCCGCCAATAATAGCGAGCGCTTCTCCTTCTGGAATGGATAAATCAATGTTGTCTAGTATAAGTGATTTGCCATATTTCTTTTGAATTCCCCTTAGTTCTACTAGCAAAGTTCTATCCTTCTTTCTTTAAATAGTATATATATCCATTATATAGGAGAATAACAAAAAGACGTGCAATGAGCGCACGTCTTTTTTTGTTATCTTTTGTCGATAAGTCGATATATCGAAAAAATCGTTGATATATCCCGAGTTACGATAGATATAATTAAGAAATCGTTGATATATTATCGTTTCTCAATCGCCACAATAAATGGCGGGTTATTTTGCTGGTTAATGAAGCCGTATCGCAGTACGTGTGCTTGTTTTTGGTCTAGTTCTTCGGCAAATTTGAGAACAGCGTCGCGTTCTACTTGTCCTTCTGGGTGTCCGTGGTAAATGACAAGGACGATGATACCTTCAGGTGCCATTACTTCTAATAATTGTTCAATTGCCGAAATTGTTGAGTTCGGTTTTGTAACGATATGCTTGTCTCCGCCTGGAAGGTAACCTAAGTTGAAGATTGCGCCTGTTACTTTTCCCTTTGCATCTTCTGGTAATACGGATAGCAGTGTATCGTGACTATCGTGAACTAAAACAGTACGTTCGAAAAGTTCTTTTTCTTTTAAACGGGTCGTTGAGCTTTCAATTGCTTCTTTTTGAATATCAAATCCAAATACTTTTCCGCTATCTCCAACGATTTCAGCTAGGAAGCAAGTGTCATGACCGTTTCCTAAAGTTGCATCTACAGCGTAATCGCCTTCTTTAACAGCCGTTTGCAGAAGCGAGCGAGCAAACGGTAATACACGTTCTAATTTCATTTTTGTTTCTCCTCATTTGCATATTTTCCTTGCCAGCTTCCGCGGCGCACAAATTCTGCATCGATGGAATTTAATACTTCCCATTTATTTAAGCTCCACATTGGACCAATCATTAAATCAGGTGGACCGTCACCTGTGATGCGGTGCACAATTACGTCTTCTGGAATAATTTCAAGTTGGTCAACAACAAGACTTACGTAATCCTCAAGAGAAAGGAACTCGAGTTGTCCTTTTTCATATTGTTTCACCATTGGCGTTCCTTTTAATAAATGAAGTAAATGAATTTTAATTCCTTGTATGTCAAGCTTCGCTACTTCGCGAGCTGTTTCCATCATCATGTCGTAATTTTCAAGGGGAAGACCGTTAATAATATGAGAGCAAACTCGAATGCCATGTTTGCGTAATTTATTTACACCTTCCATATAAGACGGATAATCGTGAGCGCGGTTAATAAGGTTTGCAGTACGTTCATGAACAGTTTGTAGTCCGAGTTCAACCCAAAGGTATGTGCGTTTATTTAAGTCCGCTAAATATGCAACGACATCGTCCGGTAAACAATCTGGGCGAGTTGCGATAGAAAGACCAACAACGTCTTTTTCAGCTAGAAGCGGTTCGAATTTTTCTTTTAACACTTCAAGTGGTGCATGTGTATTTGTGTACGCCTGGAAATAAGCGATACATTTTCCGTCTTTCCACTTTGAGCGCATTTTTTCTTTCATTTCATGATATTGCGTTATAACATCATCGCGGCGATCGCCAGCGAAGTCACCAGATCCAGCAGCACTGCAAAATGTACAACCGCCATAAGCAACTGTACCGTCACGGTTCGGGCAGTCGAAGCCAGCATCTAATGAAACTTTAAAGATTTTTTCACCAAATTCATTTCGTAAATGGTAATTCCATGTATGATAACGTTTATTGTCGTTCGTATATGGAAAAGGGTTTTGAACCTTCATTACTTTCCCTCCTAAGCCGAGTCAAAATGAAACAAAATCCATTATAACATACTCATAAGGTTCATATGGAAGGGACACACTAAAGGGGAATTGAAGCAAGGAGGGACAATTATGGCAGAGCGTCAATCACTTGAATCGTATATTACACAAGCGGAACAAGCGGTGGAATATGCGAAAGAACAATTAGACCAAGGCATGAGACAAGAGCATTACAATACGATGGAGTATTCGGATGCGCAGTTACAATTAGAACAAGCGTATAACGATTTACAAACGATGCAACAACATGCGAATGATGAGCAACGTGAGCAATTAAATAGAGCACGCATGGCAATTCGCCAACTGCAACATCAAATGATTATTACACCGCGCTAATAAGGAGTGAATGTAATGGCGAAACGTTCAGATCAAAATAACCCAGAGCAAAAAACGCAAAATGGACATAACGCAGAGTTTTCAAATGAATTTGATCCAATTGTTCAAGTAAAACAGCGTAATAGTAAAAAAGGACAACCGCAAAAATCGAAACAATCAGAGTAAACCAGGTCGCAATATGACCTGGTTTTATTTTGCTATATGACAATAATGTAAGATTGCTGTAAGGTTTACCGATAGTTGTAAAATCACATTTCCAGTAGAGTAAGGGAGGATTATATTTTAGACAAGGAGTTGCTTTATGGGGAACAATATTACAAATAAACGAATTGATGAGTTAGATTACATTCGTGGCTTCGCATTACTGGGGATTATTTTAGTAAATATTCTTGCACTACTTAACATTAAAATTCCAGATCCTAATACAGTAGATGCCAGCTATCAAAGGTTTCTATACTTATTTGTAGAGGGTCGTTTCTTCTCAATTTTCTCATTCTTATTTGGAGTAGGATTCTATATCTTTATTTCTAGAGCAATTGCAAAAGGGAAGAATGGATACGTTCTATTTCTACGCCGTTTAGTTGCACTATTTATTTTCGGCTTGATTCATCAAATGTTTCAGCCTGGAGAAGCATTAACGTTATATGCAATTTGCGGATTAATCGTTTTACCGTTTTATAAAGCGAAAAAAGAAGTGAACTTAGTTATTGGTCTTATTTTAACAATTGCTTTTAGCGTAATGGGTGCTAAAGAACTATTACCACTTGGCTTAATTTTATTAGGGCTTGCTGCAGGGCAATATCGTGTATTTGAAAATCTCACGCAGAACATAAAGAAAGTCGCTATTTTTACAGGTATTATGTTTGTTTTAAGTGTCGTAGCTGTATGGTATCAATACGGACACGTGCCTGCTGATCCATTTGTAAATATGATACTAATGAATGAAGACGGAACAATGGATGCTGCAAGCCAATTTTTAAAAATTGGTGTTACAGTGGGACCTATTATTTCAGCTTTCTATGTTGGAGCATTAATTTTATTACTACAATTAAAACTAGTTCAAACATTGTTAGCACCACTGAAATATTATGGCCGTATGGCATTAACAAATTATATCGGACAAACTGCAATAATTTTAATTGCAGGCAGTGTATGTAACTTTGCAGGAAATTTAACTTACATGCAGACGTTATATGTGTGTATTGCAATTTATGCAATTCAAATTGTGTTTAGTGTAATTTGGATGAAAATCTTTAAAATGGGTCCATTAGAATGGATTTGGCGTGTTATTACGTACTGGACGGTAACACCTTTAAAGAAATAAAGAGAGAAGTGGGCTGTTCCTTTTGTGGAACAGCCTATTTGTATTGTCAGCTTTTGTCGATAAGTCGATATATTTTGAAAATCGCTAATATAATTTCATTTACCGATTTACTATGTCACTAGTAGTAAAACCCAAGCTTACAAACACACCTTTTTTATCTTACAAAAGTGTAAGGTAATTGTAATGTTAACAAATAGCAGTTCAGCTCCAAAAGGCGCAAAATAGGTAATGGAAAAACAAGCGTAGGAGGATATATATGACGAAACCAGTTGTAGACGTGAAAAACGTTCAAAAAGTGTACGGTAAAAAAGGTGAGAACCAATCACACGCATTAAAAGGTGTATCATTCTCAATTCAAGAGGGTGAGTTTGTTGGCATTATGGGACCATCTGGTTCTGGTAAAACGACATTATTAAATGTAATTTCAACGCTTGATAAAGCAACAGGCGGCGTTGTTGAAATTGCGGGTACGGACATTACGAAAATGAAACAAGGTGAGCTTTCTGATTTCCGCTCGCAAAAATTAGGATTCATCTTCCAAGACTTTAACTTATTAGAGAACTTATCTATTTACGAAAACATCGCATTGCCACTTTCACTTCAAGGTGTTCCATCACGTAATATTGGGCCGAAAGTAGAAAAAGTAGCAGATATGTTAGGCATTTCAGCAATTCTTCAAAAGTATCCATCTGAAGTATCTGGTGGACAAAAGCAACGTTCAGCAGCAGCGCGCGCTTTAGTACATGAGCCAGCTATTATTTTAGGGGACGAGCCAACAGGAGCGCTTGATTCTAAAAATGCGACGAGTTTACTTGATGCGATGACAAACTTAAATCAAGAGCAAGGCGTATCTATTATGATGGTTACTCACGATCCGTTTAGTGCAAGTTACTGTCAGCGTATTTTATTCATTCAAGATGGTGAGCTATATAAAGAAATTCACCGAGGTGGTACACGTGAAGAGTTTTATAAAGAAATTTTAGATGTGCTAGCAGACTTAGGCACACAAAAAGCGTAAGAAAGGAGGTTCTAAGGCATGTTATTTAAACTTTCCATGTCAGGGCTAAAAAGTAAGCTGAAAGATTATATCGTCTTACTTGTTGGTCTTGTCATGTCGATTTCAATTTTTTATATGTTCCAAACGTTAGCGTTAAACGAAGCCTTCCTTAAGGAAAATTCTACGATTGGCCAAATTGGATTTGTATTCCAAGCAGGTTCATTTTTACTGGCTATTATAACGTTCTTCTATATTCTATATGCGAACTCTTTCTTACTATCTCTTCGTCAAAAAGAGTTTGGTATGTATATGATGTTAGGAGCGAAAAAACATAAAGTTACATTACTTATGTTTATTGAAACAATCGTATTAGGCGCTGCGTCTCTTGCGATCGGTATTATAGTTGGTGTAGGACTTGCAGAAGGTATCGGACAGCTATTAATGAAACAATTAGAATTTGCTGGTAAAGGCTATAAAGCATTTTACCTGCCATCTATGACTGTTACGTGCATCTTCTTCTTTGCACTATTTGTATTATCAGCAATTATGAACAGTATTAAATTATCACGTATTTCTGTACTGCAACTTGTACATGCAGACGCACAAACAGAACGTGTTGCGGTAAAAGGAAAAATGACAGGTTTAATAGCATTCCTTGCGGTTATTTTATTAGGCATTGGCTATGCATCAATGATTTACATGGCAAAACTAAGAGAAATGGGAATCCTTATTGCATTAATTACAACAACAGCTGGTACTTACATGCTATTTGGATCACTTCTTCCCGTTATTATTAAAAAGTTAAAAGGTAATAAAAAGCGTAGTGAAAAAGGACTTAACGCTTTTACATTTGCACAATTAAACTTCCGTATTAATAGTTTAACGAAAGTGCTTGCAACGGTAGCAATGTTAGTTGCGCTTGGAGCAGGTGCAATTTCAGGTGGTATGGCGTTTAAAAATAACGCTATCAAACTGTCTGATGGTTTAGTAATCTATGATTCAGTTGTTCATAATCCTACAGCTGAAGAAAAGAAAATTTTAGACGGTATTACATTTAAAGAAAAAAATGAATATCGCTACAAAGTTGATGATAAATACGTTTATTATGTAAAAGAAGATCTAGAAAAAAATCGTCCTTTCGTAAAAGATATGACAAATATGAAGTCGATGAAGGATTTAGTGAATACAAAGAAGGTTTCACAAGAACTACCAGTAGGCGCAGTTTCTAGAGAAATGAATGAAAAAGATGCGAACGCTAAAGAAATGCCAGAAGAATGGAACGAGGCTTTTAGAACAATCCAGCCATTCTACGTACATGAAGATCATGCAATTAAAATTGTAGATCAAAAATTATACGATACTGTAAATGGTAAAGAAGGTATAGCATTTATCGGAAAAGCAGATGATTTCTTAGCATATACAAAAGAATGGAAAAAACTTGACGAGTTGCAGCTAGATAAATATAAAAATGTAAAAGCTGAAAGATTAGATAGTAAATATCAAACTTACGACATGTTATACGGCGTTGCAAGCGGAACAGTGTTTATGGGATTCTTCCTTGGAATTGCTTTCTTAGCAATGATGGCAAGCTGTCTCATGTTTAAAATTCTTTCTGGTGCATCAAAAGATATTACGCGTTATCAAATGCTTCGTAAAATCGGTGTGCGCCGTGAATTATTAACGAAATCCATTTATAAAGAGTTATTCTTAGTATTCTTATTCCCAGCAATTGTAGGTATTGCTCACGTATTAGTTGGTATGAATATTTTTGGATTTATTTTAATCGATCCGTACTTCCGTATTTGGGTACCAATTGTAATTTTCGTAGTTATTTACACGATTTATTACTTCATTACCGTTCAATTATATAAAGGAATTGTTCTTCCGAAAGAAGATTGATAAAAAACCGAGCGAAACTGCTCGGTTTTTGTTATTTTCAGAAAAAACACTTTAATGTTACTGAAATATATAATATAGTATAAATAAGTAACATAATATAAAAGTAGAAGCAGCTGGAAAATGAAAGGAGGAATCCGATCAGTAAAAAGAGACTGAACCTTTATCCCCACATTTTTTCTAACCACACCGCATTTGTACAATCGTAAGTTTCCACATTAAAAATTGCTGAAACCACAAAAGTATATTGTAAAAATAATGGATAATACATGGAAATCTCATAGCGTGATAAGGTAAAATGGACAACATGATGAGAAAATTACCGTTCATAAGATGAGGAGAATACATGTATGGAAGTTGTAGAGGCATTAAAAGATATAAGCCAAATTGAGGCGATGAAAAAGTATTTAAAAGAGCACTCGCAGCGAGATTATCTTTTATTTGTTATTGGAATTAACACAGGATTAAAAATTACTGAGCTACTTAGTATGAAATTTGAAGATGTATTACATGAAGATGGAACTGTTAAAGAGTTTTATTCTCTTCCTGTGAAGGATGAAAAGTTTAAACAAGATATTTATTTAAATACAAAAGTAAAAGAAGCACTTTTAGAGTATGTACAATCTATTGATGTGAAAAGAGAAAACTACGTATTTCAATCTAATAAAACGACAAATTCAATTACGCGTCAACAAGCGTATCGTGTAATTCATAATGCTGCTGAAGCGGTTGGGATTGTTGGTAAAATCGGAACAAACTCAATGAGAAAAACGTTTGGATTTCATGCATACAAAAGAGGGATAGCAATTGCACTATTGCAAAAGCATTTTCATCACGCAACGCCATCAGAGACGCTCAAGTATTTAGGAATCTCAAAAGATGAAGAATTTAAAACAGAGATTGATGTTGATTTGTAAAAGCCGTAACTAAAAAACTTTAGGAGGCGGGAATATGAATATTCGAGAGAGTGAATTACCGGGCATTGGATGTAAATTTGAAGTAATTACAAAAGGCAATGAAAAGCTGGTTATTGTTATTCACGATGATGGCCGAAGAGAAATGTATCATTTTGATGCAGATCATGATGAAAGTATTTCAAGTATTTCTCTTCGTGATTCGGAAGCGAGACAAATTGCAGCTATATTGGGCGGAATGGTATATAGACCACAAGCATTAGATACGATTGAAATGGCTTTTGAAGGATTATCAATTGAATGGTTTAAGGTGGAAAATCATGCACCAGTCGTACAAAAAACAATTGGTAGCTTACATGTCAGAAAAACATATAACGTAACGATTATTGCTATTTTAAAAAAGAATATGAAGAAATTCTTTAATCCAGGACCAGACTCTATTATTGAAGCTGGCGATATGCTTGTGTTATCGGGCGCGAGACATGAAGTGAAAAGAATTATTAATGAATTGCTTTCAGCAGGAGGTGATTCATAATCGATGGATACTTTAATCTTTGAAGTTGGAACTGCGTTAGTATTAGTAGCTTTTGCAGCTATCCTCGCTGCGAAGTTAAAGTTTTCGATTATTCCGTTTCTCATTATTCTTGGTATGTTAGTGGGGCCGCATGCCCCTGATTTAGGACTTATCGATTTAAGGTTTATTGAAAGCGGAGAAGTTATTTCCTTCCTCGGCCGCGTTGGCGTCATATTCCTCCTATTCTACTTAGGTTTAGAATTCTCAATAAAAAAATTAATTAAATCAGGAAAATCAATTGCTTTTGGGGGGACTGTCCACATATCACTTAATTTCCTATTAGGTTTGCTTTATGGATATGTGATGGGCTTCCCCTTATTAGAGACGTTAATTATTGCTGGAATCATTACAATTTCATCAAGTGCAATTGTTGCAAAAGTCATTGTTGATTTAAGAAGATCTGGTAATAAAGAGACGGAGTTGATTTTAGGAATCATTATGTTTGATGATATCTTTTTAGCGGTATATTTATCAGTCGTTTCAGGATTAGTACTCGGAGGGGCAACGTCATTTGCAGGTGCTCTTACGTCGGTGTTAATTGCAGTAGGGTATATGCTCCTATTTTTTGTAATCGCTAGAAAAGCTACGCCGTTTTTAAATAAAGTATTAGATATTTCGTCTAACGAAATTTTCATAATCGTAATATTTGCTATTTTATTCTTCGTAGCAGGATTTTCCGAAACAATTCATGTTGCGGAAGCGATTGGAGCTTTATTATTAGGACTCGTCTTTTCTGAAACGGAGCATAGCGATCGAATTGAAAAGCTCGTCGTCCCATTCCGTGATTTCTTTGGAGCCATATTCTTTTTCAGCTTCGGTTTAAGTATAGATCCATTTTCGCTTGGAGGCGCAGTATGGTTGGCATTAGGAGCAGTTTTCATTACTCTCATCGGTAATTTTACTGCTGGAATGATTGCGGGGCGTAAAGCCGGGTTATCCCATAAGGCTTCTACGAATATAGGCTTAACACTCGTATCACGCGGAGAGTTCTCCATTATTGTAGCAAATATCGGGATTGCGGGTGGCTTAATGGCAGCGATTAAACCGTTCTCTGCACTGTACGTTTTAATATTAGCATCGTTAGGACCGTTATTAACGAAAGAGTCTGGGAGAATATACTCTCTACTAGATAAGTTGTTTAAATGGAGTGCTAAAGAACGTGCAAAGCGAGAAAAAGAAGTTGGGTAATATATAAAGAGGCTGCATGAAGTTCATGCAGCCTCTTTATATATTGTTATTGTTGTCGTTTTTTGTCGGTAAGTCGATATATTCTAATAATCGCTGATATATTGCAAGTTGCGCCGATATAATTTGATAATCGCTGATATATTTCGAGTTGCGCCGATATATTTCCAAAATCGCTGATATATTTTCAAGTGGCAATCAATATAATTTCATTTACCGCAAAGCCATTATCTGAATTTCATCAACTATTAATCAGTTGCCTTCCTATTTAAAAACGACTACAATTTTACTGTTATAGATGAACGAAAAAATAGAATAGGAGGGGAGACTATGCCAAGGAAAGTATGGCTATTAGTAGCTGGGATGATTATTAATGTCACGGGTGCTTCTTTTTTATGGCCTTTTAATACAATTTATTTGCATGATCACCTAGGAAAATCTTTATCTGTGGCCGGAATGGTATTAATGATCAACTCGCTTACTGGTGTAATCGGAAACTTGCTCGGTGGTGTTTTATTTGATAAATGGGGCGGTTATAAATCAACTTTAGTAGGGATTGTGATTACACTTGTATCGATTTTAGGTCTTGTGTTCTTCCACGGTTGGCCGTTATATGTTGTTTGGCTAGCGTTAATCGGCTTTGGTTCTGGAATGGTCTTCCCATCGATGTATGCGATGGTAGGTACGGTTTGGCCAGAGGGCGGAAGACGAGCATTTAATGCGATGTATGTTGGACAAAACGTTGGTATTGCGATTGGAACAGCGTGTGGTGGATTAGTTGCATCGTATCGTTTTGATTATATTTTCTTAGCAAACTTTATTTTATACTTTGTATTCTTCTTAATTGCTTTTATTGGATTCCGTGGTATGGAAGACAAGAAAGAGCCAGGAGTGCAAAAAGAAGTTGAAGCGAAAAAAGGTTGGTCGCTTACACCTGGATTCAAAGCACTTCTTATTGTATGTGTAGCATATGCTTTATGCTGGGTTACATACGTACAGTGGCAAGGGGCGATTGCAACACATATGCAAGAGTTAAATATTAGTCTTCGTCACTATAGTTTATTATGGACGATAAACGGAGCGATGATTGTTTGTGCCCAGCCGCTAGTTAGTATGTTAATTCGCTGGATGAAGCGTTCGTTAAAACAACAAATTATGATTGGTATTCTTATTTTTGCAGTGTCATTCATTGTATTAAGTCAAGCGCAGCAATTTACGATGTTCCTCGTTGCGATGGTAACATTAACAATTGGTGAATTATTTGTATGGCCGGCAGTTCCAACGATTGCAAATATACTTGCGCCAAAAGATAAGTTAGGGTTTTATCAAGGTGTTGTAAATAGTGCGGCGACTGTAGGAAAAATGTTCGGGCCGGTCGTTGGCGGAGCAATTGTTGATTTATATAATATGGAAGTATTGTTTATAGCAATCATGGTAATGCTTGTAGTAGCGCTTATCGCAACGAGCATTTATGATAAACGAGTAAAAGTAGAAGAAACAGTTGAAGAAAAAATTGCAGTTTAGTTTGACGGAACATGTTAACATGTTTTAGAATATATTTAAATAAAACAACCTTTGGAACAAGGGAGATAGCTCGGGTGTCTTAAGACGAATTCGTTAGTTAATAAGAGTAACGATTAACCGAGAAGCCCTGCTTTAAGTAAGCTCTTATGAGATACGAGGCGGAGGTAGTTCACTTAACTCATATTTGTAATAACAGTGAGAAGGAGTAGTAGTAATAGAAGCTGGTTTAGAGAGTTGACGGTCGGTGCAAGTCAATCCACGTTTCGTTATGAACTCGCCTTTGAGTTGCAGTTGTGAAACTAATAGTAGCAATTGCCGTTAATCCACGTTACGGATCTAAGCGAATGTATATTTTTTGTACATTAATTTAGGGTGGTACCGCGGGAATCTATAACCTCTCGTCCCTTTCTAGGGATGAGAGGTTTTTTGTATTTTGGGCGGTGAAAATAAATAGAATTTTAAGGAGGGTATCTCATGAGCTTTAATCATCAAGAAATTGAGAAGAAGTGGCAAGGGTACTGGGAAGAGAATAAAACATTCCGTACGCCAGATGAGACAGAAAAACCAAAATTTTATGCACTAGATATGTTCCCATATCCATCAGGTGCAGGCCTACACGTAGGACATCCAGAAGGTTATACAGCAACGGATATTTTATCTCGTATGAAGCGTATGCAAGGGTATAACGTTCTTCATCCAATGGGATGGGATGCATTCGGTCTTCCAGCAGAGCAATATGCACTTGATACTGGAAACAGCCCGGCTGAATTTACAGAGCATAATATTAATACGTTCCGTAACCAAATTAAATCATTAGGTTTCTCTTACGATTGGGACCGTGAAGTAAATACAACAGATCCAAACTACTACAAGTGGACACAATGGATCTTCCTAAAACTATTTGAAAAAGGCTTAGCTTACGTTGATGAAGTACCTGTAAACTGGTGCCCAGCACTTGGTACAGTACTTGCAAACGAAGAAATCATTGACGGTAAGAGTGAGCGCGGTGGACATCCAGTTGAGCGTCGTCCGATGAGACAGTGGATGTTAAAAATTACAGCTTACGGAGATCGTCTATTAGAAGATCTAGACGAGCTTGATTGGCCAGAAAGCTTAAAAGATATGCAACGTAACTGGATCGGTCGTTCTGAAGGTGCAGAAGTACACTTCAACATCGACGGTACAGATGAGAAGTTCACAGTTTTCACAACGCGCCCTGATACACTATTTGGTGCAAGCTACTGTGTACTTGCTCCGGAACATGCGCTTGTTGCTGACATTACAACTGCTGATCAAAAAGAAGCTGTAGAAGCTTACATTAATTCTGTAAAAATGAAGAGTGATCTAGAGCGTACAGAACTTGCGAAAGAGAAAACTGGTGTATTCACTGGTGCTTATGCAGTTAACCCAGTAAATGGTGAGAAATTACCAATCTGGATCGCTGATTACGTTCTTGCAACTTACGGAACAGGTGCTGTAATGGCGGTTCCAGCTCACGATGAGCGTGACTATGAATTTGCATCAACGTTCAATCTTCCAATGAAGGAAGTTGTAAAAGGTGGAGATATTACGAAAGAAGCATACACAGGTGATGGTGCTCACGTAAACTCAGCATTCCTTGATGGTTTAAATAAAGAAGAAGCAATCGCAAAAATGATTGAATGGCTTGAAGTAACGAGCGCAGGAAATCAAAAAGTAACATACCGTCTACGTGACTGGTTATTCAGCCGTCAACGTTACTGGGGTGAGCCAATTCCAGTAATTCACTGGGAAGATGGCACAATGACAGCTGTGAAAGAAGAAGAATTACCATTAGTTCTTCCGAAAACAGAAAACATCCGTCCTTCAGGTACAGGTGAATCACCACTTGCTAACATTGACGAGTGGGTAAATGTTGTTGATCCTGAGACTGGTAAAAAAGGTCGTCGTGAAACAAATACAATGCCGCAATGGGCTGGTAGCTGCTGGTATTACCTACGTTACATCGATCCAAACAACAGCGAAGCACTTGTAGATCCTGAAAAAGTAAAACAATGGCTTCCAGTTGATATTTATATCGGTGGTGCAGAACACGCTGTACTTCACTTACTATATGCTCGTTTCTGGCATAAAGTATTATACGATATCGGTGTAGTTCCAACGAAAGAGCCGTTCCAACAATTATTCAACCAAGGTATGATTCTAGGTGAAAACAACGAGAAAATGAGTAAATCAAAAGGTAACGTTGTAAACCCTGATGATATCGTAGCAAGCCACGGTGCAGATACACTTCGTCTATACGAAATGTTCATGGGACCATTAGATGCTTCAATCGCTTGGTCTGAAAATGGTCTTGATGGAGCACGTCGTTTCCTAGATCGCGTATGGCGCCTATTCGTTCAAGATAACGGTGAATTAAGTGAGAAAATTACTGATGCACCAAATAAAGATCTTGAAAAAGCTTACCACCAAACAGTCAAGAAAGTAACAGAAGACTATGCAGAGCTTCGCTTCAACACAGCGATTTCTCAAATGATGGTGTTCATCAACGATGCATACAAAGCTGAAACACTTCCGAAAGAATATGTAGAAGGTTTCGTAAAAATGATTGCACCAGTTGCACCTCACATCGGGGAAGAGCTATGGAGCAAACTTGGATACAATGAAACAATCACATATGCAAGCTGGCCAACATTCGATGAGTCTAAACTTGTAGAAGATGAAGTTGAAATCGTTGTTCAAGTTATGGGTAAAGTTCGCGCAAAACTAACAATGAGTAAAGACGCATCAAAAGACGAAATGGAAAAACTTGCACTTGAAGCAATTCAAGACCAAATCGAAGGAAAAACAGTTCGTAAAGTAATTGTAGTTCCTGGAAAACTTGTTAACGTTGTTGCAAACTAATTCATTCTAAATAAAAGCTCAGAGTATTTATGCTCTGAGCTTTTTTGTGTAGAAAATAATTTCTGGATCAGCTTCATCTAAATTTTCAACTATTCCACTACGTATAAAACCGTTCGCGTTAAATACTTTCTGCATACTTTCATTCGTTGAAGAAAAGAAGCGGAATTCCAATACAGACAAACACCTATTTTTTTATATGAAATATGATAAAAAAGGTAGGCTAAATTGAGTAGAAGAGGTGAAAGGAATGAAAGGGATGGACAATAATGCACCACACGGTTTTTTCGGAGGTGGATCGGATAGTTATGAACAAATGATGTTAATGGGTGGAGCTGGTCAACAAGGATATGGCGGAATTCCGAGCTGGATGGGTGGATCACCTGGAGGGTTTTCAACATCAGTAGCTGGCGTACAAACAGGAATGCCTACATCAATGGGGGGCTTTTCGACATCAGGGGCTGGAATGCCTACAGTAACAGGAGGCTTTCCAACATCAGTAGCTGGCGTACAGACAGGATTTCCGGTAACAGGAGTAGGTGTTGTAGCTGGAGGAATAGGTGGTTTTCCGCAAGTTATTCATGGTCATCATGGACATCACCACCATCAAGGTCACCACGGTCATCAAGGCCACCATCATCATCAAGGTCACCACGGTCATCAAGGCCACCATCATCACCAAGGTCACCATGGTCATCATGGCCACCATCATCACCAAGGTCACCACGGTCATCAAGGCCACCATCATCACCAAGGTCACCACGGTCATCAAGGCCACCATCATCACCAAGGTCACCACGGTCATCATGGGCATCATCAACAACAAGTACATCACCACGGCCATCATCATATACATCCACAGGCTATTCTTTATCAAACTCATCAAGGTCACCAAGGCCACCAAGGCCACCATGATCATCACGGTCACCACGGTCATCAAGGCCACCACGGTCAACATGGTCACCACGGCCAACACAGTCAACAGCACCAACAGCACCAACAGCACCAACAGCACCAACAATATCAACAATATCAACAACAATCTTCACCTTGGGCAGGTGGAATTGGAGCAGGGGCAGCGGGGGCAGCGGCAGGAGCGGCTAGTATTAGTGGAGCAGCAGGGCACGCTGGACACGTGGGTCATTAATACACCACAGGAAAAAAGACATAATAAAAAACTGCTAGGAGTTCCTAGCAGTTTTTTTCAGCTTCTTGGCGTTGACGTTCGATTTCAGCACGAAGTTGTGGTTCTGGTGCTTGCCAGCCTTCAGGTTTTAGAATTTTCCCGTCACCTTCGCGGAATCGAGGTTTCCCGTCTGGGAATAGTTTTGCCATGTTTGCATTATTTACAATTTCGAATCCTTTATCAGGACGTACGCCCATTTCGGCAAACGTGCCGAATGCAAAGTAAATAAGATCAATTAGTGCATCGTATTGATCTTCAACAGTCGTTGCTTCTAGAAATTCTTCTAGCTCTTCTTGCATAAAACTCGCACGGATTTTTGCACGTTCTTCTGTTAATTTTGTTGGAGTATTTGTCACAGGATGTCCGAATACTTCATGCATTTTTGCAACAAGTTCGTACCCTTTATCTAAACCTTTTTCGTTTGTCATGTTGTTTCATCCTTTCTCGCTTAGTGCCGAATCTCATTGTAACATAAGCTGATTATGAAATGAAAAGGGACTGTTTAAAAGTTTCATCTTTTAGTTAAGATAGGGAAATATTATATCGACTAAACGACAAAACATAATCCATTAATAAAAGAAAGCCATCCCGGAATACTTTTGGGACAGCCCTGTTCGCTATTCTTCTTTTTTTATTAAAATAGATAAAATAAGATCGATGCCAAACATACCAACGAGCAACATTGGTATAACGACAAGTAAATAACGTGTGAAGGAAACATTTTTTAAATATGTATGAGCAAATAAAAAGACGCCGAGAAATAAAATACCATTTAAAATAGGCTTTACTAATTTTTTAGACATAAGCTCCCCCATAAATATCTTCTCTCTCTATCTAAAATAAAAACTCCTCTTTCCGTTGTATCATGCCGGGGAGAGGAGTTCAATCATTTCTCATTCAATCACACCAGAATTTGTAATATTTACGGTGTATTTTATAGTAACTGGAACATCTTTGTACATTTGTCTCCATTCTTCTAATTTGAATGGGCGATAATGTTGTTTATATTTAGCTCCTAGCCCAAGAGGATCGACGCCTAAAGATTTAAGGTGCTTAATTAACTTAGCAGCTTGTTTATCTAATTGTTTTTGGACATCTTTTTCAATGTTTTTTGTGTTCTTGTTATTTTCTAAGTTAATTTGTTTTGATAGTTCTTGAATACGTGCATCAAGACGGACGTGAATGAAAAAGGAAGGCTTCCCGTTTTTAATTTTTATATCGTAAGTTGGAACAGAACGAATATTATTAATCATTACGTACGCAGAATCTGTTTTAAATTCATGTGAATCTAATTTATGTTTCTCTAATAGTCCTTTAAAGATGAACATATCTTTTTCCGCAATTTTACCGATATATTTGTCCTTTTTAAAAAGACCAATACCGGTAATTTTTATTTTATCCCCATGTTTTTTTAAAATTGGAATATAGTAGTCTTGCCCCTCTTGATAATAGCGAAATGCTCCTATATGTAGATTATCCGCTGGTAAAGGTCCGGTCTCCATATTATGTTCTAGCAATTTTTTTATATAAATTGCAACGTTGTATGAAGTCGAATATTTGCCTTTTAAAAGTTCAGTACCATTCCCATCTAATAAAGCTGCATATAAAGCGTTCCCTATATTCACATCTCGAAGTAATGTATCGAATGAAGTAGACATTCCTTTTTTTGCAAGTTTTATCGTATATAGAGCGACACGCATTTGCCCACTAGCAAAAGGTTGAGAAGATTCTAACGATGTGTCTGCTTTTACTTGTTTTACCGCATTTGCAGTTCCTTCAAAAACTTGAACTTTATTTCCTTTTTTCTGAATGGGACAAACGAATGTTACTTTTACTTTATTATCCTTTGCTGTATCAAAAACGGTTCCTTGAATCAGTTGTACATCATCGATAATATTTTTTTGTAAACATCCAGTTAAACTAAAAAGAGCTATACAAGAAATAAGTACTAATTTGCTTTTGATTTTTTCCATTTTCTTTTCACCCACACAATAATAAATAGGATTGGGATGTATACGTAAATGAGCCAAAAACTAACCTTCGATGCATTACTAATAAAGTTATTAATATCTTGTCTGTTTGTTAAAAGTTGCGAAACAATGAGAGTGATAATGATAAAAGCGATTAAAATACCTCTTTGTTTTACACGGAATATTTCATGCGTTGCTCTCATTGACGCCCATAAAGGGAGGATAAAACTTGAAATAATAACGAGTGCATAGCCTGAAATTGCGATATATTCGAGTCTTTCTATAAATGGTAATTGAATGACTTGGGTCATAGAAAGTTGGGCCCATATCGTTTTTAACAATTGTTTTTCACTAAAAAATGCAAAGGCTAAAAGGGTGCTAAATAGATATAGAAGATTTGAAAATAGTGCTCCAAGCTGAGCGTATTTATGAGATTGCATAGGCTTTTTAACAAATGGATACACCATGAGGTAAATCTCAAAACCGGTCATACTGTAGATTGACAGTTGAGCGGATTTTAAAATGTCTGAAAAAGAATGTGTAAATATAGGGAGTAAGTTGTCCCAATGTGAGTATTTCAAAACAAATAGGCTCAGAAACAAATACCCAATTGTACCACCGACAGAGATGACACAAATGCCAGTAATGACACGAAATCCAGAAGAGATAATGTAATAGCTAACTAAGCACAAAAAGAGTGTTAACATAAAGGTGGAAGCGGTAGGAAACATCCATACTTGAATAATTTCGACATACGTTCGAATAACGGAAATACTAACGATTAAAAAATAAGCTGCAAAAATGATATTAAAGACATTCCCTATCCACTTTCCAAACGTTTGCCTTTGTAAATCAATTAAATTTCCATTTGTTTCTTTTAATAAAAAATACATCATCCATATAAGGAGATGGATACAGAGTCCTGTGATTAGAACGCCCATCCATCCGTCGTATCCAGCGGCCTTTGCGATGATTCTAGCGAAGCCGAGAACGCCAGCTCCAAACTGTGCACCGTGAATTAAGAAGAAAACGAAGATAGGAGATATTTGATATTTTTCTTGAACTTTACTCATCGAATGCACCTCATTTCTTAATCATCAAAGTCCGATCTATGTTTTGTTGAAATTCCTTTTGCTGATTTTTTTACATGCTGTGGCCTTGCTTGTACATCTCTTGTATCAATCATTGTTAAAGGAAAACGAATCCAAGAATCTTTAACAGATTGTTGTCTTGTTGGATAAAACAAAGCGTATGGTTTACGTAAGGAAGTAAGTCTAAATAGATGAGTAAATAAAAAGATAAACCCAAGAGAAATCCCGAAAAGTCCTCCTATTTCTGCAAATATGAGAAACGGGAAGCGTAGTAATCGAACCGCATTCCCCATTTTATAAATAGGTGTAATAAAGGAAGCGAGTGCTGATAAGGCGACGATAATTAATAAAATATTACTCGTTAAACCAGCTTGTACAGATGCTTGTCCGATTACGATACCGCCTACAATACCGAGCGTTTGACCAACTTTCATCGGTAACCTCGCCCCAGCTTCTCTCAATAAGTCGATTGCGAGTTCTAAAAAGAGAGCTTCAATTAAAGGTGGGAATGGTACTTGTGCCCTTGATAAAATTAAAGTTTCAAGTAAATCACTTGGAATGAGTTCATAATGATAATTTAAAACTGCAACGTATAACGGTGTAGCGCATATCGAGAATAGAACGGCGATAAGGCGTAAAATCCTTGAAAATGTAGCGTATAGCCAAGAGACGTTGTAGTCTTCTGGTGAAATGAAAAAATCGAAATAGGATACAGGTGTTAATAAAACACTTGGAGAACCGTCCACAAAAATAGCGATTTTTCCATCGATTAATGCTTTTGTAACTCTATCAGTGCGTTCTGTATTGATATAAAGAGGAAAAATCGACTTTTCTCCCATCAATTCTTGTATATAAGCACTATCATTAATTTGATCATATTCAAGAGCACGTAATGATTCCTCGAGAAAATCTACATTATCTTTTTCAGCGAGATTGTCTAAATACATCATGACAACTTTTGTTTTGGAAAACTCACCGACAATCATTTCTTTTGTTTGTAAATCTAAAACAGGAAGACGTTTTCGAACTAAATTAATATTTGTGTCAATGTCCTCTACAAAACCTTCTTGCGGACCAATAACAGTCGATTCATTTAAAGGTGGAGTTGGTGCACGATAATTATCAATTGCAATATTTGCGAGCATACATTTTTGATCTTGTTGATTTACTTGAACAATCGCATGTCCCTTTAAAACCATGTCCTCAATTTTTTGTAAATCGTTTGTAATTGTAATGCCGCTCATTGGAATATGCTCCTTCAGCTCTTCTAGTGATGCGTTAGGTCGTTCTAAAAGAGTAGGCATTAAATACTTTTGCAATTTCTCACCATCAAGTGAAGGACGATAGTAAGAAATCCAATAAGGCATCGTTTCATCGTCAGATGTATGATAATTCACAAAATCACTAGACTTTTTCAGTTTCTCTATTAAATCTTGTAAAGAATGAATACGATCTTTTTCTGGTTTCGAAAAATCATAAATACTATTACCTTTAGAATTTTGTTGCTTATCCTGATCTGAGTTGTCTTGTTTAGAGTGTTGCTGTTGCCCCTGATCGGAGTCGTTCTGCTTAGAATGATTCTGTTGCCCTTGATTCGAATCGCCTTGCTTAGAATGATTCTGTTGCCCTTGATTCGAGTCGTCTTGCTTAGAGTGTTGCTGTTGCCCCTGATCGGAGTCGTTCTGCTTAGAATGATTCTGTTGCTCTTGAGAAGATTCATCTTGTTTAGCACTTTGTTGCTGATTTTGATTCGATTGATTTTGCTGCTTATCTTGAGAAGAGTCCTTGTGTTCCTCTTTTTTTTGCTCGCTATTGTTACCTTTATTATGTTTCGTACTTCTAGTCTGTTCTTTGTTGTCATCCTCTTGATTGTTAGGTTTTTGCTCCGAATTATCTGTTTCGTTTTTCTCTGTTGTATTTGATTTTTTTTTCTTACGTAGCCAATTCCAAATCATATGTATGCCCTCTTTGATTGTGTAATATAGTGCTATTTTGTGGCTAATTTTGTATATTATTCATTCATTTATGAAAAGAAGGAGGAGATTGGTTTGCATAGAAAAAATCCTTTAGTAAGCAGTTCATACTATAACGAGAAGAGGGCGAGTCTGTGCAAATTGTAAAAAAGGAGAATTTTATTTTAAAAGAGTTTACATTTGAAAATGGTAGGGAAATTCCTGTTCAAATGGGGTATGAGACGTATGGTACTTTAAATAGAGAAAGGTCAAATGCGATTTTGGTTTGTCATTATTTTAGTGCAACTAGTCACGCGGCAGGAAAATATACAGCGCATGATGAAGAGTCTGGCTGGTGGGATGGTTTAATTGGACCGGGCAAAGCAATTGATACAAATAAATACTTTGTTATATGCGCTGATAATCTTTGTAATGTGCAGGTGAAGAACACTTATGTAATTACAACGGGACCGAAATCGATTAATCCGAAAACTGGAGATGAATATGCGATGGACTTTCCGGTTTTTACATTTCTTGATGTAGCTCGTATGCAATATGAGTTAATAAAAGATATGGGAATCCCAAGGTTATACGCTGTAATGGGACCATCAGCTGGCGGGATGATTGCACAGCAATGGGCTGTTCATTACCCTCATATGGTAGAGCGGATGATTGGTGTTATTACGAACCCACAAAATCCAATTATTACGTCGGTAAATGTAGCGCAAAATGCAATTGAGGCTATCCGCCTGGATCCAAGTTGGAAGAGCGGGAAATATGGAGAAGAGCAGCCAATGAAGGGGCTTCAGTTAGCAAATAGAATGATGTTTATGAATGCGTTTGATGAGCATTTTTATGAAACAACCTTCCCTCGTAATAGTATAGAAGTAGAACCGTATGAAAAGGTTTCTTCATTAACATCATTTGAGAAAGAGATAAATAAATTGATATATAGAAGTATAGAGTTAGTAGATGCAAATTCGTGGATGTACACTGCGAAAGCAGTTTTATTACATGACATTGCGCATGGATTTTCGTCTTTAGAAGAGGCGCTGTCTAATGTAGAAGCAAATGTACTTATGATTCCGTGTAAACAAGATTTGCTTCAGCCGTCACGTTATAATTATAAAATGGTAGACCTATTGCAAAAACAAGGGAAGTATGCGGAAGTATATGAGATAGAAAGTATAAATGGGCATATGGCGGGAGTATTTGATATTCATTTATTTGAAAAGAAAGTGTATGAGTTTTTAAATCGGAAAGTATCTAGTTTTGTGTAGAAAATAAATGATGTGAAAAAGGTGCAATGTATGTAGTAGGCACCTTTTTTTACATGATTTGTAGACGGAAAATATATGTGGCAATTGCTATACCGAAGAATGCAATACTAAGTAATAGAAATAAGAATGACATTTCTTGTGGTGATTTTATCTTTTTATTATTTTTCATACTAAGTGCAATAATTGCAGCGAGTAAGAACACAATGCTCATAATGAAAAGAAAAAGTGTCATTTTAATCGACTCCCTTCATAAAACAAGTATATTGAGGATACAATGCACGAGTTATGTTTGTAAAGAATAAGTTTTGCGAGAAAATTGAGAAATAAATTCTCCGTTCTTTGCGTTCTTTCTTTCGCATGCTAAAATTGATGAGGAATGATTATTCAAGGAAGAAACTAAAGGTTTTTATTGTATATAAGGAGGAACGGAATATGACAGAAGTGAAAACAATTACTACAGAAGAAGTGCAAGAGCGTTTAGAAAACGGAGAAACGTTATTTTTAGTAGACGTAAGAGAAGATGAAGAAGTAGCAACAGGGAAAATTCCAGAAGCTGTACATATTAAAATGGGCGATATCCCAAATAAAGTAGATTTCTTTGATAAAGAGAATGAATATATCTTTATTTGTCGCTCGGGAATGCGCAGTGAAAATGTATGCCATTATTTAAATGAGCAAGGCTTTAAAACAGTGAACATGCTTGGCGGTATGCTTCAATATGAAGGAGAAATTAAATAAGTAGTTTAAAAAACTTGAAACGTGTTTGTTTCAAGTTTTTTTCTTTTGCATACAGTGTACAAAAGGGGGATAGGTAAATGGGGATTAACTTGCGGAAAGTAAAAATTATAAATAATATAGGGGCTGTTAATGTCGGCGATTGTTATGATATCTCACCTTTAGCTGTAGCAAAAGTATATGCAGGTGCTGGGGGATCGAGTGCGGCTATCTTTTTAAATGGAAAAAGACAGCCAGAAGCGGTGATTAGAACATCAGTATTTCTTCCACCATTAGCAACGAGTACACGTACATTAGGTTCATAGAGGAAAGGTAGAGTGTGATTATGCCTGCTCATATAAAAGAGTTTGTTATTGTGAATAACACTGGGAATATATTTACCGGTGATAATTTGAGTGATACTTCATTTACTGCTACGAAATCGTATAGTGGTTCGATGGGATGCACTTGGATCGACGTTGTTACAGTAATAGGGACGGAGACAAAACTTTGTTTACAGCCTGGAGATTCGGTGACGACAACATATACAAGAGGCACTCCTGCTGGTACTGTAACAGGAACAAATATGGGGCAAAGTGTAAATACATCGGGTATAGCACAAGCTGTCCCGAATACAGATAATATGGATTCAACTGCGGGACTCCCTTAAGAAATTAGGGGAGTCTTTATTTGGAAAAAGAGCTTATGTTACATAAAAACAGGAGTAATTGTTTTAAAAGTAGTATTGGTGACGTTGTTAGAAAATACAATTTAAGTAGAAGGTGCGTTTTTATATGAAATATATTTTATAGTTGTACTTTACCTTTCAAGGTGGTGAAAGTAATGGAAGGAAATGGTGGTAAATCCAAAATAAAAAGTCCATTAAATTCCAATTTCAAGATATTGTCAGACCTAGTTGGCCCTACTTTTCCTCCAGTTCCAACTGGAATGACAGGGATAACGGGAAGTACGGGAGCGACGGGAACCACGGGAGCAACCGGAGAAACAGGTCCAACGGGAAGTACGGGAGCAACGGGAACCACGGGAGCAACCGGAGAAACAGGTCCAACGGGAACCACGGGAGCAACCGGAGAAACAGGTCCAACGGGAACCACGGGAGCAACCGGAGAAACAGGTCCAACGGGAAGTACGGGAGCAACCGGAGAAACAGGTCCAACGGGAAGTACGGGAGCAATGGGAACCACGGGAGCAACAGGAAGCACAGGTCCAACAGGAAGTACGGGTCCGACAGGAGAAACGGGATCGACAGGAAGTACGGGAGCAACGGGAAACACGGGAGCAACCGGAGAAACGGGAGCGACGGGGCCAACGGGAAGCATCGGAGCAATGGGAACCACGGGAGCAACCGGAGAAACAGGTCCAACGGGAAGTACGGGAGCAACAGGAAGTACTGGGGTAACAGGAAGTACGGGTCCAACAGGAGAAACGGGAGCAACCGGAAGTACGGGTCCGACAGGAGAAACGGGAGCAACAGGAAGTACAGGTCCAATAGGAGAAACGGGAGCAACGGGGCCAACGGGAAGCATCGGAGCAATGGGAAACACGGGTCCAACGGGAGCAACAGGAGAAACGGGATCGACCGGAAACACGGGTCCAACGGGAGAAACGGGAGCAACAGGAAGTACTGGGGTAACAGGAAACACGGGTCCAACAGGAGAAACGGGAGCAACCGGAAGTACGGGAGCAATCGGAAACACAGGTCCAACAGGAAGCACGGGAGAAACGGGAGTGACAGGAAGTACGGGTCCAACCGGAAACACGGGAGCAACAGGAAGTACTGGGGTAACAGGAAACACGGGTTCAACCGGAGCAACAGGTCCAACGGGAAGTACGGGAGCAACGGGAGCAACGGGAAACACGGGTCCAACAGGAAGCACCGGGGTAACCGGAAATACGGGAGCAACCGGAGCAATAGGTCCAACGGGAAGTACGGGTCCAACAGGAGAAACGGGAGTGACAGGAAGTACGGGTCCAACAGGAAATACGGGAGCGACGGGAAATACCGGTCCGACAGGAGAAACGGGAGTGACAGGAAGCACCGGTCCAACAGGAAGTACGGGAGTAACCGGAAACACGGGAACAACGGGATCGACCGGAAACACGGGAACAACGGGATCGACCGGAAACACGGGTCCAACGGGAGCAACAGGAAGCACAGGTCCAACGGGAGAAGCGGGAGCAACAGGAAGTACTGGGGTAACAGGAAGTACGGGTCCGACAGGAGAAACGGGAGGAACAGGAAGTACGGGTCCGACAGGAGAAACGGGAGCAACAGGAAGTACAGGTCCAATAGGAGCAACCGGAGAAACAGGTCCAACGGGAAGTACGGGAGCAACCGGAGAAACGGGATCGACCGGAAACACGGGTCCAACGGGAGAAACGGGAGCAACAGGAAGTACTGGGGTAACAGGAAACACGGGTCCAACAGGAGAAACGGGAGCAACCGGAAGTACGGGTCCAACAGGAAATACGGGAGCGACGGGAAATACCGGTCCGACAGGAGAAACGGGAGCAACAGGAAGTACTGGGGTAACAGGAAACACGGGTCCAACAGGAGAAACAGGTCCAACGGGAAGTACGGGAGCAATCGGAAACACAGGTCCAACAGGAGAAACGGGAGTGACAGGAAGTACGGGTCCAACGGGAGAAACGGGAGCAACAGGAAGTACTGGGGTAACAGGAAACACGGGTTCAACCGGAGCAACAGGTCCAACGGGAAACACGGGTCCAACAGGAAGCACCGGGGTAACCGGAAATACGGGAGCAACCGGAGCAATAGGTCCAACGGGAAGTACGGGTCCAACAGGAGAAACGGGAAGTACGGGTCCAACGGGAGAAACGGGAGCGACAGGAAACACGGGAGCAACGGGAAATACAGGAGCAACAGGAAGTACGGGTCCAACAGGAAATACGGGAGCGACGGGAAATACCGGTCCGACAGGAAACACGGGAGCAACAGGAGTAACAGGAAGCACCGGGGTAACAGGAAACACGGGTCCAACCGGAGCAACAGGTCCAACGGGAAGTACGGGGGCGACGGGAAATACCGGTCCAACAGGAGAAACGGGAGTGACAGGAAGTACGGGTCCAACAGGAAATACGGGAGCGACGGGAAATACCGGTCCGATAGGAGAAACGGGAGTGACAGGAAGTACGGGTTCAACGGGAGAAACGGGAGTGACAGGAAGTACGGGTTCAACCGGAAACACGGGTCCAACAGGAGAAACGGGAGTGACAGGAAGTACGGGTCCAACCGGAAACACGGGAGCAACAGGAAGTACGGGTCCGACAGGAGAAACGGGAGCAACGGGAAACACGGGTCCAACAGGAAGCACCGGGGTAACCGGAAATACGGGAGCAACCGGAGAAACAGGTCCAACGGGAAGTACGGGAGCAACCGGAGAAACGGGAGTGACAGGAAGTACGGGTCCAACAGGAAGCACCGGGGTAACCGGAAATACGGGAGCAACCGGAGAAACAGGTCCAACGGGAAGTACGGGTCCAACGGGAGAAACGGGAGTGACAGGAAATACGGGTCCAACAGGAGAAACGGGAGTAACAGGAAGCACCGGGGTAACAGGAAATACGGGTCCAACAGGAAGCACCGGAGCAACGGGAAACACGGGTCCAACAGGAGAAACGGGAGCAACAGGAAGTACTGGGGTAACAGGAAGTACGGGAGCAACAGGAAGTACTGGGGTAACAGGAAGTACGGGAGCAACGGGAAATACAGGAGCAACAGGAAGTACGGGTCCAACAGGAAATACGGGAGCGACGGGAAATACGGGTCCAACAGGAGAAACGGGAGCGACAGGAAATACGGGTCCAACAGGAGAAACGGGAGTAACAGGAAGCACCGGGGTAACAGGAAATACGGGTCCAACAGGAAGCACCGGAGCAACGGGAAACACGGGTCCAACAGGAGAAACGGGAGCAACAGGAAGTACTGGGGTAACAGGAAGTACGGGAGCAACAGGAAGTACTGGGGTAACAGGAAGTACGGGAGCAACGGGAAATACAGGAGCAACAGGAAGTACGGGAGCAACAGGAAATACGGGAGCGACGGGAAGCACAGGTCCGACCGGAAGCACCGGAGCAACGGGAAACACGGGTCCAACCGGAGAAACAGGTCCAACGGGAAGTACGGGAGTAACAGGAAATACGGGAGCAACCGGAAGCACCGGGGTAACAGGAAACACGGGAGCAACAGGAGCAACAGGAAGCACCGGTCCAACGGGAAGTACGGGAGTGACAGGAAGTACAGGGGCAACAGGAAGCATCGGAGCAACGGGAGCAACAGGAAGCACAGGTCCAACAGGAAGCACCGGAGCAACGGGAGTAACGGGAAGTACAGGTCCGACCGGAAGCACCGGAACAACAGGAAATACGGGAGTAACAGGAGATACCGGTCCAACAGGAGCGACCGGGGTTAGCACAACTGCAACGTACGCGTTTGCGAATAATACATCAGGAAGTGTTATTTCTGTTTTGTTAGGTGGCACGAATATTCCGTTACCAAACAATCAAAATATTGGACCGGGAATAACTGTTAGTGGTGGGAATACTGTATTTACAGTTGCGAATGCAGGGAATTATTATATAGCCTATACAATTAATTTAACAGCAGGTTTACTTGTAAGTTCTCGTATAACTGTAAATGGCAGTCCGCTTGCGGGAACGATAAACTCCCCGACAGTGGCTACTGGTTCATTTAGTGCAACAATAATTGCTAGCTTGCCTGCTGGAGCTGCCGTTAGCTTACAACTATTTGGAGTAGTTGCGTTGGCTACATTATCTACGGCAACGCCAGGAGCTACTTTAACGATTATTAGATTGAGTTAATAAGAAGAAAACCTTGGGGCTTTTATGCTTCAAGGTTTTTTATCTCCTTATTTGCATGTAGTCTCATTGATTAGGAAAGTTTTACTTTATTCACATGAGTAAAAACATCGCAGTTCAAAAATATATTATAATAGAATGAAAAGAGAGAAATTTGGCAGAAAGGGAGGGTGGCGATGCAGGAGATGGTTACAGATTTTTTTGAACGCCCACTTCAAGATTTACGCATATCTGTCATTGATCGTTGCAATTTTAGATGTACATATTGTATGCCAGCGGAAGTGTTTGGGCCAGATTATGCTTTTTTGAAAGATGAGTTTTTACTGACGTTTGATGAAATTGAGCGTGTAGCAAAACTATTTGTTAGCATCGGTGTACGAAAAATTAGACTTACTGGTGGCGAGCCACTACTTCGTAAAGATTTAGCAAAACTTATTGCACGTCTCGTGAAAATTGACGGGCTATTAGATATAGGGTTAACGACCAATGCAATTCATTTAACAAAGCAAGCGAAAGTATTAAAAGAAGCTGGATTACATAGAGTAAATGTTAGCTTGGATGCAATAGATGATGATGTATTTAAGGCTATTAATGGCCGGAATATTAATACGAAACCTGTTATAAAGGGGATTATGGCTGCAAAAGAAGCAGGACTTGATGTAAAGGTAAACATGGTTGTGAAAAAAGGGATGAACGATCATCAAGTACTTCCGATGGCTACGTATTTTAAAGAGCAAGGAATCCCGCTTAGGTTCATTGAGTTTATGGATGTTGGTAGTACAAATGGATGGAACTTTGATCAGGTCGTTACGAAGCGAGAGTTAATTGAGATGATTCATCGCGTGTATCCGCTTGAGCCAGCTGAAGCGCATTATTTTGGTGAAGTTGCGAAGCGATATCGTTACGTTGGAACAAATATTGAAGTCGGTTTTATTACTTCTGTTTCTGAGTCCTTTTGTTCTTCTTGTACGAGAGCGAGAATTTCGGCAGATGGAAAGTTTTATACTTGTTTGTTTGCGACAGAAGGTGTCGACATAAGGGAACTTCTTAGAGCAAAGCTTTCAGATGATGAGCTATTAAGCGTTATACAAGATGTATGGATGAATAGAAAAGATAGGTATTCGGATGAACGGACAGAAGAAAGTGCGAAAAATCGTCCGAAAATTGAAATGTCTTATATAGGAGGATAAGAAGGGAGGCTATCGTATGCAGGAGCGATATTCAAGGCAAATATTATTTTCTGGTGTTGGAGAAGAAGGACAGAGAAAAATTAGAGAGAAGCATGTGCTTATTATTGGTGCTGGAGCTCTTGGTGCAGCAAATGCAGAAGTGATTGTTAGAGCAGGTGTTGGAAAAATAACAATTGCGGATCGTGATTATGTAGAGTGGAGTAATTTACAAAGGCAACAATTATATACAGAAGAAGACGCAAAGCAGTATAAACCGAAGGCGGTAGCAGCGGCAGAGCATTTAAAAGCGATTAATTCTGAGGTGGAAATAAATCCGGTTGTGACTGATGTAACAGTGCAGGAAATGGAAGAGTTAGTGAAGGATGTAGATTTAATATTAGATGCGACAGATAATTTTGAAACGCGTCTTCTTATTAATGATATTTCACAAAAGTATAATATTCCGTGGATATATGGTGGTTGTGTCGGAAGCTACGGAGTAACGTATACAATTGTACCAGGGAAAACACCGTGTTTCCGCTGTTTAATGGAGCATCCAGCAAGCGGAGCAACATGTGATACAGCTGGTATTATACAGCCGGCGGTGCAATTAGTAGTTGCGCATCAAATAACAGAAGCGTTGAAAATATTAGTAGAAGACTTTGAGGCACTTCGTGAAACGATGTTATCGTTTGATCTTTGGAATAATCAACAGATGGCATTTAAAGTGAATAGACAGAAAAAAGACACGTGTTTATCTTGCGGAAGGTTACGTACATATCCGAGTTTAACTTTTGAAGCACAAACAAAAACAGAAGTGTTATGTGGCCGGAATACAGTACAAATCCGTCCAGGTGTGCGAAATGAATTTAATTTAGAAGAAATTAAAAAGCGCTTACAAAGAAGTGTGGATGTAAAAGCTACTCCATATTTAGTATCGTTTCTGGTAGAGGAATTTCGTTTTGTTTTATTTACAGATGGTAGGGCGTTTATTCATGGGACGAATGATATAAATGTAGCAAAACGTTTATATACAAGATACATAGGTTGAACCTAAAGAGAAACCCTTTAGGTTCAACAGAGAGAGGATCAAGACTTTCTCGTATAATCTCCACTTTTTCCACCTGTTTTTTCAAGTAAGTACGTTTCGCCAATAATCATACCTTTATCAACAGCTTTACACATATCATACACAGTAAGGGCAGTAGCGGAAGCAGCTGTTAAAGCTTCCATTTCAACACCGGTGCTACCTTCTGTTTTAACTTTTACTTCAATAAGTAATCGATATTGTTCATCGGATTGTTTCCAATCGAAAGAAACGTCAACACCTTTTAATAATAAAGGATGACACATTGGGATAATATCAGAAGTGCGTTTCGCAGCCATAATACCAGCGATTTGTGCAACTGCTAATACGTCACCTTTCCCGATTTCATTATGAGAGATTTTATCGTAAATTTCTTTCGTAACGACAATGCTAGAGCACGCAATTGCTGTTCGAACGGTTGCTTTTTTGTCGCTTATATCAACCATCTTCGCGCGTCCTTGGTCATTAAAGTGTGTGAATGAAGACATGGAATTCCTCCTTGAAGTAATTTCTATTCAATATATAAAGTTTAATCGAGATAAAAAAAATTGCAAATATGGGGTGAGAAACGATGGTAGAAAAACGAATTCCGATTCAAGTTGCTGAGGCAGTAGAGAGAGTAATGGAATATGCGAAAATTGGTGAAGTAGAAGAGGTTTCTATTACGGAAAGTTACGGGAGAATTCTTGGGGAGGATGTTGTCTCTGATCATGACGTTCCTCATTTTGATCGTTCTCCTTACGATGGTTTCGCAATTCGAGCAGAAGATACGAAAGAAGCAAATCAAGAGAATGCAATTGAGTTTGAAGTAATAGGGGAAATCGGGGCTGGATCTGTTTTTACAGAAGAAGTAGGATCTTTTCAGGCGGTTCGTATTATGACAGGAGCAGCTATTCCAGCAGATTGTAATGCAGTCGTAATGCTAGAATTGACGGAAGGTTTTGAGAAGAACGGAAAAACATATATGAAGTTAAAGCGTCCTTTTCATAGTGGCGACAATGTGTCATTTAAAGGAGAAGATATAAAACAAAATCAAGTTCTCGTTAAGAAAGGTGCTGTAATCAATCCAGGTGTTGCGGCCTTATTAGCGACGTTTGGATACAGTAATGTGAAGGTTGTAAAACAGCCAGTTGTTGGTATTGTGACGACAGGAAGTGAATTGTTAGAAGTACATGAGTCATTACAGCCGGGGAAAATTAGAAATAGTAACTCTTATATGATTGCCGCCCAAATTATGAAAGCTGGGGGTAAAGTCCGTTATTATGGTCAACTTGCCGACGAGTTAGATGCATGTTTTACAGCCGTTCAATCGGCGATAGAAGAGGTGGATATTTTAATTACGACAGGCGGTGTGTCGGTAGGAGATTATGACTACTTACCGGCTATTTATGAAAGGTTACAGGCGAATGTACTCTTTAATAAAATAGCGATGAGACCGGGCAGTGTAACGACAGTAGCTGAAGTGGATGGAAAGTTACTTTTCGGTTTATCAGGGAATCCGTCAGCTTGTTATGTGGGATTTGAGTTATTTGTGCATCCGGTTATAAAAACTTATTTGTATGCGAAGGAACCACACGTATATAGAGCAGATGCTATTTTACAAAAAGATTTTCCAAAACCAAATCCGTTTACTCGTTTTGTAAGAGCGAAGGTGACAATCGTGGACGGGGCATTACACGCGATGCCGGTCGGTTTAGATAAATCGAGTGCGGTATCTTCACTTGCAGATGCGAATGCTTTTATTGTGTTGCCTGGAGGAACGAGAGGTTTTGAGGCAGGGATGAAAGTGTCTGTATTATTGTTAGAGCACGCTGAGGGATGTGATTGGCCGTGGGCAAAGCCCCTTCAATCTTACAAATAGTAGGGTATCAAAATAGCGGGAAAACAACACTTGTTGAGAAAATTGTACATGTATTAACTGAAAGCGAAATGAAAGTTGCTACCATTAAACATCACGGACACGGAGGTTTTCCAGAAGTAGCGCAAAAAGATAGTGAAAGGCACCGAAAGGCCGGTGCTATCGTAAGTAGTGTAGAAGGTGCTGGATTACTTTCCCTTTCTTCATTAAGAGAGGAATGGTCTTTGCAAGAAATTATTCGCTTATATGAGTTTTTTGAAGTAGATACAATTTTAATTGAGGGTTATAAACAAGAGAGCTATCCGAAAGTAGTGTTACTTCGTTCTGCGGAAGACGTTGAGCTTTTACATAAAGTAGAGAATATAGTAGCAGTTATTACGTGGTATGATGCTCCTACAAACTTACGAGAAGAATATAAAGTATTTCATATAACAGAAGACGAATTGTACATAGACTGGTTTTTACAAACGGTAAGGAGTGCGAAATGACAAATACGTATTATGAAGTAATTGATACAGAAATCTCAATTGAAGAGGTAGCAAAGAGAGTAATTCGCCGCGAATGCGGTGCTGTTACAACATTTATTGGAACGGTTAGAGAGTTTACGAAAGGGCGCCGTACATTATACTTAGAATATGTCGCTTATAAAACGATGGCAGAAAAGATGCTAGAGAAAATCGGATCAGAAGTGAAGGGAAAATGGCCAGGTACACACGTTGCGATTACACATCGCATCGGTACACTGCAAATTTCTGATGTCGCGGTTGTTGTAGCTGTTTCAACGCCGCATCGTAAAGCGGCCTATGAAGCAAATGAATATATTATGGAACGCATAAAACAAATTGTTCCGATTTGGAAAAAGGAGTTTTGGGAAGATGGAGACTCTTGGATTGGCGATCAATTAGAAAAAACGCCATATCCGGCGGGAGAGCCTGGGAAGGAGCTATAAGTATGATTCGAGTATTGTTATTTGCTAACTTACAAGAAGAAGCAGGAAGAAGTGAATTACAAATAGAGAAAGAAAGTATTACGGTTGCAGAGTTAAAAGATGTTGTTGCAAAAGAATATAATGTACCAGTCACAGAACCAATTATGGTTGCGATTAATGAAGAATATGCAAATGAAGAAGATACGATTCAATCTGGTGATGTTGTTGCACTAATCCCGCCAGTGAGCGGTGGTTAATATTGGATTCATTAAAACGACTTTCCTAAGTAGGGAAAGTCGTTTTTTTATGGCGTTTTTGAGAACACTAACGTATAGAACAAGGAGGGCGTTATGAAAAAATTATGTGTAATGCTAACAATGATATGCTCTATCTTTTCCTTTTTTCCAAGTTATTCTTTGGCAAAAGAATCGAATGAACAACTTTTAGAAAGTGCGCTATTAAATCGATATTATTCTGTGATAAGACAAGTGACGGAAGACCAATATGAATGTGCTTCAGTTATCAATATAAAGCGTCTCGGCAAGAATGGTGAGTTCGTTCCTAGATATGAAGTGACGCTACAATTTCTTACATTTCAAGGAGCGCATAATCCACCGAATGATAAAGTTACGCTTACTTTGGAAGATTATTTAGATCACGTAAGGATAAAGAAAGTGGAGCGAGAAAAGAATGTTTCTGGTGCTATTGCAGAAAAGATTTGTGAAAGGGAAAAAGAAAAAATAAAAGCTCACTCTACTGATTCAGAGTGATAACCTATGACATTTAGTAAAGAAAGGTAATGAGCGATGGATATATTTTTAGCGATTTTACCAGCTATATTTTGGGGAAGTATTGTGCTATTTAACGTAAAACTGGGCGGGGGGCCTTATAGTCAAACGCTCGGTACAACGTTTGGCGCACTTATTTTCTCGATTGTTGTTTATATTTTTATGAAACCAGTGTTGACCCCAACTGTTATCGGAGTTGGAATTGTGTCAGGCTTATTTTGGGCGCTTGGTCAGGCGAATCAATTAAAAAGTATTGATTTAATGGGCGTTTCGAGAACGATGCCGATTTCAACGGGACTTCAATTAGTTTCGACGACTTTATTTGGAGTCATCGTATTTCATGAGTGGTCCACAACAATATCAGTCGTCCTTGGTGTATTGGCGCTTGTGTGTATTATTATCGGTGTTATTTTAACATCGCTTCAAAGTGAAGAAGAAAAGAATGCAGAGCAAGCGGGGAATTTTAAAAGGGGCATTATCATTTTATTAATTTCAACAGTCGGTTATTTAGTTTATGTAGTAGTGATTAGACTATTTAACGTAGATGGTTGGTCAGCTTTGTTACCACAAGCAGTTGGTATGGTGTTAGGAGGGATTTTGCTTACTTTTAAACATCATCCATTTAATAAATATGCAATACGAAATATTATTCCAGGATTAATTTGGGCAGCTGGAAATATGTTTTTATTCATTTCACAGCCGCGTGTTGGAGTGGCAACAAGTTTCTCGCTATCGCAAATGGGAATTATTATTTCGACACTTGGCGGGATTCTTATATTAGGTGAAAGAAAAACGAAACGCCAATTAACGGGTATCGTTGTCGGTATCGTTTTTATTATTGCCGCCGGAATTATGTTAGGTATAGCAAAAAGTTAAAGGAGGTATGGAAATGTATAGCGATTTAGCAGGAAAGGTTGTCGTTATTACAGGATCAGCAACTGGTCTTGGGAGAGCGATGGGAATAAGGTTTGCCAAGGAGAAAGCGAAAGTGGTTATTAACTATCGCTCACGGGAGTCAGAAGCGCATGATGTATTAGAAGAAATTAAAAAAGTAGGCGGAGAGGCGATTGCTGTAAAAGGTGATGTGACGGTTGAATCTGATGTTGTGAACCTCATTCAATCTGCTGTGAAAGAGTTTGGTACGCTTGACGTTATGATTAATAATGCAGGGATAGAAAATGCGGTACCGTCGCATGAAATGCCGCTTGAAGATTGGAATAAAGTAATTAATACAAATTTAACAGGCGCTTTTTTAGGAAGCCGTGAAGCGATTAAATATTTTGTAGAACACGATATTAAAGGATCTATCATTAACATGTCGAGTGTTCATGAGAAAATTCCGTGGCCGCTATTCGTGCATTATGCAGCCAGTAAGGGCGGTATTAAATTAATGACAGAAACGTTAGCGATGGAATATGCACCAAAAGGTATTCGAGTAAATAATATTGGACCAGGTGCAATTAATACGCCGATCAATGCAGAAAAGTTTGCTGATCCTAAAAAACGTGCTGACGTAGAAAGTATGATACCGATGGGCTACATTGGAAAACCAGAAGAAATTGCAGCAGTAGCAACTTGGCTCGCTTCGTCAGAGGCGAGTTATGTAACTGGAATTACGCTATTTGCAGATGGCGGAATGACGTTATATCCATCGTTTCAAGCTGGACGTGGGTAATAGAAAAGGACGAAGAGATAAAACTCTTCGTCCTTTTTTTACAAAAAAAAATAGCGGCCAGCTATTTTAAATTTAGTGATTCATTGTATCTTGAAGATATTCTGTTGCTTGATGTTCAGAAACATTTTGTACGAGTGCAACTTCACTAATCATCATTTTTCGGGCGTTATCTAGCATTTGTTTTTCGCTCGCATTTAAAGCTCTCTCTTTATTGCGGCGAAGTAAATCTCGAACAACTTCTGCACTATCTTGCAGATTGCCGTTTTTCATTTTTTCCATATTCATTGTATATCTTTGTTTCCAGGAAAGTGATGTATCTGATTCCCCGTTTTGAAATTCAAGAAGTATATCATCTAACGTACCTTTATCTACGATATAACGAATACCTGATTTTTGTAATTGATCCATCGGAAGCATTACTTGCATATCTTTACTAATGATACGTATTACACAATATTGACGTATTGTTCCTAATATTTCTTTCTCTTCAATGGCTTCGATGACTCCTGCGCCGTTCATTGGATAAACGATTTTATCACCAATTTGAAACAAATCATCCACCTCCATATGTGGTAACCATCTTTAATGATAGCATAAGTTAATTAAAATGTCAAATTTTATATAATACCATAATAATTATATTTGAGTCAATAAGTAAAAGCTCTTTTTATATATATATTTTTTTGCTTTTATTTATGGATGATTTTTTTAGAAAAATAGTACAGGTGGAGAAAGGAGGCATATCCACTTATTTTTAAGCATAAAATGTAAAATCGCTAATACAATATACCTAAATCCGTTCTTTGCAAAGGAGGGAGAGAAGGTGGGGCGCACAATAAAAATTGATATTACAAATAAAGTGGTAGCTAAATTTAGACCAGATTATTTGGAATTGTATACGAGTAAATTTATGATAGGTAAGTTTTATGTCTATACTGAAGGTAAACAATATGTGTTAGAAGACGGATATATATATGAAGACGGAAAGTTTTATCGCATCATAGATACGCACCGTGGCAATAATCAAGCGGCGGAGGGCTGCGATCTAGGATGGTGTTAACATGATTCGTGTAAAAGTATTTGATGAAAGTCACGAAAAAGACTTAGAAGACGCTGTAAATGTTTTTTTGAAAAAGATTGATGATAGTAACTTTGTAGACATTAAGTACCAAGTCGGTGTTTCTATTAACGATGACGAAAATCAAATTTATTGTTTTTCAGCAATGATCGTTTATAAAGCATAAAAAAGAGCTGGATGAGCCAGCTCTTTTTTATGCTTTATGTTGGGACAACATGTGTCGGTAATACGTTCATAATAGATTGGGTTGCGCCTAATTTCTTTGTCGTTAAAAGAGGCTCCCCTGTCTCATGATTTTGGGCATCTTTACACATACCAAGGTGATAACGATCACCTAAAAATGGATCAATATAAAAACCGTTTTTAAATACTTTATCATTCGGATGTTTTTCATGGTGAATATCAGAGCAGTTAATGCAATAGAACATAGCTTTCATCCCCTTTTTATTTTTGTTTGAAAAAAGTGAGTCGGCAGTCATTTCGCTCCTAAGGAAATGTTGAGGAGAAGAGAAATAACTACCGACTCAAATGGTGGGCATATTCCTTCTGATTTTTTATATCTCGCGTAGTGTCCCTGAGGGAAGGAGGAGAGACGAAATACGCATGATATACGTAAGGCGCTTCTTTCAAGATGAATGATGGAGTTTCATGTTGAGAGAAGTTTTTATTTTTTGTTGCCTTTGTGAGTATATTATGAGGAAATGTGCAGAGGGTGTTTGTCCTGTTGAAAAAATGTTGAGAATTTCTCAACAGTAAAAAAGAGTTAGCGTTGACATGAAACTAAAAGGTGTTATATTATCTAAATGAAACCAAAAGGTGTTATATTTGAGGCCGAATAAAGGAGAATGAAAATGGAACAACAACATACATTAACTGATATTAAACAAACGATCGTTTTTAACGCGTCTATTCAAAAGGTGTGGAATGTAGTATCCACTGCAGAAGGGATTGCCTCATGGTTTATGCCAAATGATTTTGTATTAGAGGTAGGACATGAATTTCATGTGCAATCACCGTTTGGACCATCACCATGTAAAGTGTTAGAAATCGATGAGCCAAACTATCTATCTTTCTCATGGGATACAGATGGCTGGATTGTTTCATTTCATTTGAAGGACTTAGGGGATAATGAAACAGAATTTACGTTAATTCACGGCGGCTGGAAACATCCTGATGAAATTCTTCCGAAAGCGAATGCGAAGAGCTCTATTATTCGCGACAGAATGAGCGGAGGCTGGGTAGCAATTGTAAATGAAAAACTGAAAAAGGTTGTCGAAGGCTAAGTGTCCTCATCAGCAGCGAAATATGATGTATTTCAAGCAATTGCTGATCCAACCCGCCGAGAAGTAATACGGTTATTAAGTGATAAAGAGTTACCGATTTCCAAAATAACGGATCATTTTCCGATGAGTCGTACCGCGGTTGTAAAGCACCTTCATATTCTTTCGGAAGCGAATTTAGTAAGCGGAAGAAAGAGCGGAAGAGAGAAGATATATCGCTTGCATCCAGAACCATTAGAGGAATTACAACAGTGGCTCTCATATTATGAACGTTTTTGGGATAATAAATTGTCCATGCTGAAACATATTGTGGAGAATGAAGAGTAAAAGAGGATGACCGAAATGGTCATCCTCTTTCTTATTGCTCACTTGTTTGTGTAGCGGGCTTTAATAAAAGCCAAGCGATAATTAATGTACATACTGCTAATACGAAAGTGCTCATATAAATAACGTGTACACTTGATGCTAATGCAGATTGTGATTCAGTTACTACGTTTGCTGTAGCTCCGCCGTGTCCGCCAGATACAAGATCAAGGTTTTTAATGCCACGTGCGTGAATCATCGTATTAAAGATTGTACCGAATACTGCCGCACCTAATGTTTGGCTAAATGTATTAATAAATGTGTTTAAACCAACGGCTGTTCCGCGTGTATGAGCTGGTACGGCTGCTTGAATTGTTACCATGTAAATAGGTGTTACAAGCCCCATTCCTAAGCCAAATAATCCGACTGCTACATAAATAAGGAACGATGGTGAATTTGTTGATAATGTAAATAATAAGAACGTAGCGACTGATAAAATGCTAGCTCCAAGTAAAATGATTTGTTTCGTTTTTAATTTGCCGACTAAGTTACCGGAGAAAATAGCGCCAAATGTCCACATAACAGGGATTGGCATTAAAATAAGTCCGGCTTCTGTCGCATTTTTTCCTAATACACCTTGGCTCCAAATTGGAAGGTACATTGTAATACTAATAATCATTGCGCCAGCGATAAGCGTTAATATATTTATCGTAGATAATGTACGGTTAGAGAAAAGTGCTAGCGGAATTAATGGTTCCGGAGATTTTTTCTCGATGAATAAGAAAATAATGAATGAAACGACGGCGAAGATTAATAGGCCGATAATTGTTACATCTCCCCAGTTTTGCTTACTGCTACCTGTTAATAATGCGTATAGTAGAGCAATCGTACTTAGTGAGAATACTGTTGCACCAAGATAGTCGATATGGTGCTTAGCAGGCTTAATAGATTCTTTGTAATAAATTGCAATCATTAAGCAAGCGATAATTCCAAATGGAACGTTTAAGAAGAAAATATAACGCCAAGAAAGAGAATCAACTAAAAATCCGCCGACTAATGGTCCGATAACACCTGAGACGCCCCAAACAGCACTCATCCAGCCTTGTGCTTTCGCGCGGTCTTTCGCTTCGCTATATAAGTCTCCAATAATCGTCATTGTGATCGGCATAACAGCACCAGCACCGATACCCTGAAGTGCGCGGAAGAAGATTAATTGTTCCATTGATGTAACGACACCGCAAAGTGCAGAACCGACTAAAAAGATTGTAGCTCCAATAAGTAAAACTTTTTTACGGCCAAATAAATCAGCTAGCTTTCCGTATATTGGAGTTGAAACCGCTGTGGCAAGCATGTAAATTGCGTAAACCCAGCTAACAAGTTCAACGCCTGACAAATCACTCGTTATACGAGGGATTGCTGTACTAACAATCGTTCCTTCTACTGCAGAAAGAAACGTCATTAGCATTAAAGACATCATGACTTTTTTTCTCATATGTTTTCCCCTTACCCTTTTTCAAATATTCAACAATATAAAATATAAAGGTACTAAGGTATATAAAGCAACAAAAAAGCAATGGGAAGTTACATGGAGCGGATATTTGTTGCTTCTTGTCGGTAAGTCGATATATTTGAGAAATCGCCGATATAAGTTGTAGAATCGCTGATAAATTTGGAAAATCGCCGATAAAATTACAGAATCGCTGATATATCTGCGTAATCGTCGATAATAATTTCATGTACCTATAAAAAAAGAAACAGGAATCCCTGTTTCTCAGTTTAATATTGCATTTTTGCATTTTCTCCAGCTGTTGTTCCGGCGATTCTACCAGTAACGAGAGCAGATGTAATGTTATAGCCACCAGTATAACCGTGAATATCAAGAACTTCCCCGCAGAAATATAAGCCGTTCGTGAATTTAGAAGACATTTCTTTTGGGTTAATCTCTTTAACAGATACACCGCCGCCAGTAACGAATGCTTTTTCAATTGACTGCGTACCATTTACGTTTACAGTAAATTCTTTAAAGTCTTTCACAAGTGCACGAATTTTTTCGTGAGAAACTTGTCCAGCTTGTTCGCTACCGTCAATTTCATTTTTTTCTAATAAGAATAGGAAGTAACGTTCAGGTACATAACCTTTTAACACGTTTTTAATTCCTTTTTTCGGATCTTCTTTCATTTGTTTCAGCATGCGCTGGAATAGTTGTTCACTATTTTCTTCTGGCAATGCATCGATGCTCATTTTCACTGTATTCGTTTTGAACTTCTTCAGTGCTTTTACAACGAATTGACTACAGCGAAGGGCAGCAGGACCAGATAAACCGAAGTGAGTGAAGAGCATGTCCATTTTGTGAGAAATGATTGCCTTTCCTTTCGGGTTTAATACACTTAAGTTTACGTCTCGCAAAGCAAGTCCTTGTAATGAACGATCTTGAATAAATGGTTCGTTTGAAAGGATTGGTACTTCTGTTGGGAATAATTCTGTAATTGTATGTCCAGCTTTTTTAGCCCAAGCATATCCGTCGCCAGTAGAACCAGTTTGAGGAACAGATTTTCCGCCAACAGCGATAACGACGTGATTTGTTTCTAGCACTTCGCCAGTCTTTAGTACGACTGCTTTCGTTTGACCATTTTCATATTCAATCGTTTCAACAGGTGTATTCGTGCGGATCTTTACACCTAAATCTTTTAATCGTGTTAAAAGTGCGTCTACTACCGATTGCGCTTTATTTGAAACAGGGAACATGCGGCCATGATCCTCTTCTTTCAGTTTTACACCAAGATTTTCGAAGAATGTAATAATATCTTCATTATTAAAAATAGAAAAAGCGCTGTATAAGAAGCGGCCATTTCCTGGTATATGTTTAACGATTTCATCAAGTGGTAGACGGTTCGTTACGTTACAACGGCCACCACCTGAAATCGCAAGTTTACGCCCTAGTTTATTTCCTTTATCAAGAAGTAAGACGCTTGCGCCTTCTTCTGCAGCACCGATTGTAGCCATTAGCCCAGAAGGCCCGCCGCCGATGACAATAACATCATAATGCATAATATATCGACCTCATTTTCTACATTTCCTGCCTAAAAGAATAGCATGTTTTCCCTTAAAAGAAAAATAGAGTGAAGTACTGCTTAAGGAGAGAATTGTGGTACAATACAAAAGTTAGAGTTCAGCACTATCCTGCTATTTGTGGACCATAGGACTAAAACCTTAAGATTTAAGGGAAGTCTAATAGTTCTCGAATGCTCGAATAGTAAATTAATTATAGTTTCACTTTATGTAGATGTAGGAGGATTTTTGTATGTCCGATTCGAAATTTCTGCGCGGAACGCTCATCGTTACGTTAGGGACATTTTTAGTGAAGTTCTTAGGCATGATTTACGTCTTTCCGTTTCATGCATTAGTAGGGACAGAAGGCGGAACGCTCTATACATATGGATACATTCCATATACGATCTTTTTAAGTATTGCAACGGCAGGGGTGCCGCTTGCTGTTTCAAAATTCGTTTCCAAATATAATGCGCTTGGCGATTATAAAACGAGCCGGAGAATGTTCCGCTCGGGAATGGTTATGATGATAGTAACAGGAGTTCTTTCATTCCTAGTACTGTACATGACGGCGCCGTTGTTTGCAGAAGCAATGCTTGGTAAACAAAGTGTACACAGTAATATAGGAGAAGTTACGACGATTATTCGTCTTGTGAGTTTTGCACTTATTGTTGTGCCGGCAGCAAGTTTAATTCGTGGTTATTTCCAAGGTCACCAATCGATGGGACCAACTACTGTTTCGCAAATTATTGAACAAATCATTCGTATCGTCTTTTTATTAGCGGGTAGTTTTATCGTTATTAAAGTACTTGGCGGTACAGTTGCAACGGCAGTTGGGGTAGCGACATTTGCTGCATTCGTTTCAGCAGTTGGAGCGCTCGGTGTACTCATTTGGTACTGGCTAAAACGTAAAAAACATTTGGATCAATATTTAATTGAACAAACTGTACCAGAATCGACAGTGAGTACTGTTCAATTATTTAAAGAATTATTTGCATATGCGATTCCTTACGTTGTAATTGGGTTAACAATTCCTTTATATCAACAAATTGATACATTGACATTTAACTCAATTATGCAAGCGATTGGCCAAGGTGATATTGCAGAGCGAGCGCTCGGTATTTTCACAATGTGGACGCATAAATTAATTATGATTCCTGTATCACTTGCGACAGCGTTTAGTTTGACGCTCGTACCAGCGATTACAAAATCATTTACTGAAAAGCAATACCGTTATTTAAAGTTACAAATTACACAAACATTCCAGGCAAATATGTTCTTAACATTGCCAGCAGTTGTCGGTATTTCATCACTTGCATATCCGATTTATACTGCGTTTTACGATTCAGATCCATTAGGTGGACAAGTATTAATGTGGTATGCACCGGTTGCGTTGTTATTTGCTTTATTTACAGTAACAGCGGCAATCTTGCAAGGTATTAACCAACAAAAGCATGCGATTATCGCACTTATAATGGGTGTTATTTTGAAATTTGTATGTAACGTAGTCTTTATTCGTTACTTCGGTACAGTAGGGGCAATTCTAGCGACAGCTGTTGGTTTCTTAGCTTCTGTTTGGTACACAAATCAACAAATTAAAAAATACGCACACTATTCATTCGGTGTTGTATATAAGAGAACATTCCAAATTGCAGTATTAACACTTGTAATGGTCGTTACGGTGAAATTATCACAATGGATTCTGTCCTTCATGATTTCGCCTGATAGCCGAATTGGTGCTCTTATTACAGTTGCGATTTGTGCAGGTCTTGGCGGCCTTGTTTACGGATTGTTAGCGATTCGCACAGGAGTACTTGAAAGAGTATTTGGCGGGGAAGCGTTAGAGAAGATCCAACGTAAACTTGGCAATAGATTCAAAATAAAGTTGAAATCAAAAGGGGCGTAATTACGTCCCCTTTTCTATGATAAATAAAGAAGGTGAAAAACGTGAGATTAGATAAATTATTAGCAAATATGGGATATGGTAGTAGAAAAGAAGTAAAGAAATTATTGAAAGACGGCGTTGTGAAAATTGATGGAATATCGGTGAAAGATGCAAAGGTTCATGTAAATGTAGAAGAACAAGAAGTTATGATTCACGGTGAAGTTGTGGAATATAAAGAGTTTGTTTACTTAATGATGCATAAACCACAAGGCGTTATTTCAGCGACAGAAGATGATAATCATGAAACGGTAATAGATTTATTAGAGTTAGAGGATGCAATTTTTAATCCGTTCCCAGTTGGAAGACTTGATATTGATACAGAAGGTTTCTTATTAATAACAAATGACGGGAAGTTATCACATCAATTGTTATCTCCGAAAAAGCATGTGCCGAAAAAATATTATGCACACGTTGCAGGAGTAGTAACGGAAGAGGATGTAAAAGAGTTTGCTAAAGGTGTTATTTTAGATGATGGCTATGAGACAAAGCCAGGTGCTCTTACAATATTAAAAAGCGATGATATTTCTGAAATCGAGCTTGTCATTACAGAAGGTAAGTTCCATCAAGTGAAGCGTATGTTTGAAGCGGTAGGGAAAAAAGTAGTCTACTTAAAGAGAACAGAGATGGGACCGTTAGTGTTAGATGAAGAGCTTGAACTTGGACAATACCGAGAGTTAACAGATGAAGAAGTAGAGATGTTAAAAACATATCAAGTAGACAATGAGAAATAGTGCTATTTTTAGGCGCAGAAAAGACCCCTTTCTAATGAGTTAGAAAGGGGTATGTATTTATTTACATACAATTATTTTTCGTTATGAGGTCATTCTCACTTTCTTTCCTGTTGTTGTCCACTTACCGCGGCAAGGGCTATACACGAGTTCATTAAACTGCAACACATTTAGATCACGTTGTATCGTTCGCGGTGTGATCCCGAACTCATCTACAAGGTCTTTCGTCGTTACCGTTCCGTTTTCATTGATGTACATATAAATTGATTTAATGCGTGTTAGCATACGAGTAGTTGTAGGTTTCAAGAGAAAACCACTCCTCTACTAGTTTTTTTGACCCCATTCAGGAAAGAAGGTCGTTACTACCATTGTACTCTACATGATAAAATTCATGCTTTAATCTACTTAAATTTTACAGAAATTTAACAAATATTCATATAGAAAAATATTGGTAGTTGACATTTTATATATGGTCAGTCAACTAACACATAAAATTCTACGTAAAACGCCAAATTCCTGCAAATTTTTTTGAAAAAATAAAAGAAAAACTAATGAGAAATATCTGAAATATTACAATTGTTCGGTATTTGGTTTTCGTGTATGGCATAAGAGATTTCGGTTTGTTATGATGAAAGAAACAATATAGTAAAGGATGGATGCGTGATGTCAGCAATTAATTGGACAGAAGAAGTTGCAAAACGAAAAGATGATTTAATTCGTGATACACAACAATTTTTACAAATTAAAAGTGTATGGGAAGAAGAGTCGGCAAAAGAGGGCGCACCGTTCGGTGAAGGTGTAGAAAAAGCTCTATCTTTCATGTTACATAAAGGAGAAACGGAAGGTTTTACTTCTAAAAATTTAGAAGGGTATGCAGGTCATCTTGAAATGGGACAAGGAGAAGAATTAGTAGGTATTCTTTGTCACGTTGACGTTGTACCAGAAGGAGATGGTTGGACGACTCCTGCATATAGTGCAGATATTCGCGATGGAAAGATTTTTGCACGTGGTGCAATTGACGATAAAGGCCCAACGATGGCAGCTTATTATGCGATGAAAATTGTGAAAGAATTAGGTTTACCTCTTTCAAAACGCGTTCGTATGATTTTAGGAACAGATGAGGAAAGCAATTGGAAATGTGTAGATCACTACTTTAAAAATGAAGAAATGCCAACAATCGGTTTTGCACCAGACGCGGACTTCCCAATTATTAATGCAGAAAAAGGAATTTCTGATATACAAGTTGTGCAAAATGGTAGTGAAGAGAAGAAAGGTGCATATGAACTTGTTTCATTTGAGTCAGGTCGCCGTTTAAATATGGTTCCTGATTTTGCAGAAGCGGTTGTTACAGGAGAAGATGTAAATGCACTTACAGTAGCATATGAAGAGTATTTACAAACTGCTAAAAAAATAGGTGAAGCAATTGTAGAAGGTAATACGGTGACATTGCAAATTAAAGGGATTTCAGCTCACGGATCTACTCCTGAAAAAGGAGAAAATGCAGGTTTATTACTGGCAAACTTCTTAACGACAGTTGCTCTTGATGGGAAAGCAAATGCATTTGCAACGTTTGCAACAGAAACATTTACTGGTGATATTTTTGGAGAAAAGGCTACGATTGCTTATAAAGATGAAGTTAGCGGTCCATTGACAGTGAATGTTGGTCGCCTTTCTTATACGAAAGAGAATGGTGGTAATTTAGGATTAAACGTACGTTATCCAGTTACGACTAACTTTGAAGAAATGATTGCAAAGTTAAAAGAATATGTAGGTACTCATGGATTTGCAGTAGCGGATTATTCGAACTCTCGCCCGCATCACGTTGATAAAGATCACGTATTAATTCGTACGTTGCAGAGTGTATACGAAGAGCAAACAGGTGAAAAAGCAGAACTATTAGCAATCGGCGGCGGTACTTACGCTCGTTCATTAAAAGCTGGTGTTGCATTTGGCCCATTGTTCCCTGGAAAAGAAGAACTTGCACATCAAAAAGACGAGTATATTGAAATTGAGGACTTATTAAAAGCAACAGCAATTTATGCGCAAGCAATTCATGAATTAGCGAAATAATGGATATATAAATAATGACCGCTCTCTATTTTGGAGGGCGGCTTCTTTTTACCTGAATGAGATAAGAAAGAAAAGCAACAATAGAAAGAAGGAGAAGATGTACATGGAGCCACATTATTTTGTCGCGATTACGTTACCAAATCATATAAAAGAAGTGCTGTCTAACTATAGAGAGGAAATGCAGGAGGAATTACCATTTCGTTCGTGGGTACATAAAGAAGACTATCATATTACCCTTTCATTTTTAGGTAGTGCGACAGAGGAACAATTAGAAGGAATACAGAATGGATTACAAACACTTATAGAAACGAAAGAACTATCGTTCACATTACAAGGGTTTTCAACGTTTGGTATGGAAGACAGACCGCGTATTTTTTGGGCAAAGGTAAGCGAGAATCAAGATTTGTTTCCATTACAAAAGCAAGTACACGCTATTTGTGAAGGGAATGGATTTTCTTTAGAAACGCGCCCGTATCATCCGCATATTACTGTTGCTCGTAAATGGGTAGGAGAAAAAAGGTTTGTTTTAGAACATATAAAGGAAGTGCCTGAAATATCATTTCAAGCGGATACGATTACTTTATACGAATCTCACGTGAAAGAAGCGCCGAAGTATAAAGCGATTGCTGAAATAAAATTACAAAAATAGAATGTATGAAAACGTTTTTTATACAGGTGAATATACTATAAAGAACAATGTGTTACTGTATAGGGCTTCGCTGATAAGAAAAGCCTTATCATTTGCAGCTCGTTTCATTTTAACTTTAAGAATGATGGTGATTTTTTATGTTGAAAGTAAAACGTCCATTTGATGCCTATTTAGATGAAATGAATAAAATTACAATTTTGCTCCCACATGCGTATGGAACAAGTCGGACATTTCGTTTGCAAGAAGGAAGTAACGTGAAAGATTTACCGATTGCTCATACAATTGCGCTTCCGGATGCAACGAAGTATGAGTGCTTTATAGAAGAGCCGCTAGATGTGGGGAAGTATTATACAGTACGAGATGAACGGAATGAAGAAACAGATTTACAAATAGGTGCTGTCATAAGAACAGAGATTTTCGATGAAAAGTATTATTACGAAGGTACAGATTTAGGGGCTGTATATCAAAAAGAAGCAACTACATTTAAAGTATGGGCTCCAACTGCGAGGCTTGCGAAAGTAAGAATTTATAAAAGTGATAAAGAATATACCGATCACGAAATGCACAGAGAAGAAAATGGGGTATGGGCTCATACATTACAAGGCGATTTAGCCGGGGAAAAGTATACATTTCTTGTTTGTATTAATTTAATATGGAATGAAGCTGTGGATCCTTATGCAAAATCAGTGACTGTAAATGGGAAGTACGGCGTTGTTATCGATTTGGAAAAAACAAATGTAACAAAGCAAGAGCAATTACCACCATTACAAGCAATGACAGATGCTATATTGTATGAACTGCATATTCGTGATGCTACTATTCATGAGGGCAGTGGAGTGAGTAAAAAAGGAACGTATAAAGGGCTAATGGAAGAAGGAACAACAGGGCGAAATGGGACGTTAACAGGTTTGTCTCATATAAAAGATTTAGGTGTTACACATGTTGAATTATTGCCTTTATATTGTTTCGGTGGTGTAGATGAGGCGAATCCTTCTTCTGCATATAATTGGGGTTACAATCCATTATATTACAACGCGCCAACGGGGTTTTATGCTACAAACCCATCTGACCCGTATAACAGGATCTTAGAGTGTAAGCAACTGATTGAAACATTTCATGAACACGGCATTAGGGTGATTATAGATGTTGTATATAATCATGTGTATGAAAGAGAGCTATCATCATTTGAAAAGCTTGTCCCAGGATATTATTTTCGTCATGGTGAAAATGGTATGCCTTCTAATGGGACGGGAGTCGGAAATGATATAGCATCTGAACGGAAAATGATGAGGAAATTCATTGTAGAGTCTATTTTATATTGGCTTACGGAATACAATGTTGATGGATTCCGGTTCGACTTAATGGGGATTTTAGATGTCGATACAATCAATATAATAGAAAAAGAAGTGCGAAACATAAAGCGAGATGCATTGCTATTAGGAGAAGGGTGGGATCTGCAAACACCACTTCCTCTAGAGGAAAAAGCAACGTTAAATAATGCAAACAAAATGACGCATATTGCGCAATTTAATGATCAATTTCGTGATGGGATAAAAGGGAGTACCTTTCATATAAATAAACGTGGTTTTGCATTTGGTGGGCATGTAGACCGTAATCATTTGCGGTATATAGCATCAGGAAGCCTTTTGAGTATGAAAGAAACAGGTTTGTTTCTAGAGCCTGTGCAAAGCATTAACTATGTAGAATGTCATGACAATATGACGATGTGGGATAAACTAATGCGCAGTAATGAAGAGTCGGAAGAGATTTTGAAAAAACGTCACGTGCTAGCAACTGCAATGGTGATTCTGTCGCAAGGCATCCCTTTCTTACATGCTGGGCAAGAGTTTTATCGTACGAAGCAAGGGAATGAAAATAGTTATAATGCAAATGATGAAATTAATCAATTAGATTGGGATCGAAAAGAGAAAGAAATAGAGACCGTTAACTATATAAAAGGTTTAATTGCGATTCGTAAAGAGCACGGAGCATTCCGATTACAAAACGCAGACTTAATAAAAAAGCACATGACTTTTTTGCAAACATCTCCAGAAGTACTTGCATACCACTTAGAGTACGTAGAATTGTTTGGACCGTGGAAAGAGATTGTCGTTTTATTTAATAGCAGTTTAGAAGCGAAAACGGTGCAACTTCCGAAAGAAGAAACGTGGCATGTGTTAGTAAACGAAAAGCAAGCGAAAATAGAGCCAATTTCTTCATTTAGAGGAAAGGAACTTAGGCTCTCTCCAATTAGCACGTATATATTGACGATAATGTGACAAATCGCTACTTGACGGTGAGAATGTAATAAATGTAGAATTGACAAAGGTGACGATTTTGATAAGTTGTCATTCTATGGCTGGTTTTGTAAAATAAAATAGAGAGTTTTTGGCTTATGCCAAATTTTCTTTTCATTTACAGTAAAATATATATGAATCCACAACATGTGTAGAAATGTTGCGGTTTTTCTTTTCATAACTATAAAAGATAAGGATTTGTTAACGGGTAATGAATATGGAATGGTTGGAACAATTATTAGGAAAAGAGTGGAGTCTTGTACCGGCTGGTGGAGTAACGGGCGATGCATATATTGCGCAAAACGGACAACAGAAGTTATTTTTAAAGCGGAATACATCGCCCTTTTTAGCGGTATTGTCAGCAGAAGGAATTGTTCCAAAATTACTTTGGACAAGAAGGGTAACGAACGGTGATGTAATTTCTGCTCAAAAATGGCTTCCGGGACAGAAGTTAGAGCCAGAGGATATGAAACTAGAACGTGTTGCGAAACTTTTGAAGAAAATACACTCCTCTAAAGCACTTGTGCAGATGATTCAGAGACTTGGGAAGCAGCCGCTTCACGCACAAGAGTTATTACAACAACTGCAACTTGTTTTAAGAGGAGATATAAGGGATGAGGAAACAATTCAGCAAGGTCTTCAATATTTAATGGATTCATTAAAAGATATTGAATACAACGAATTCGTTGTATGCCATTGTGATGTAAACCATAACAATTGGCTATTGTCGGATGAAGATGAGTTGTTTTTAATTGATTGGGATGGAGCTGTAATTGCTGACCCAGCTTTAGACCTCGGTATGTTATTATATTGGTACATTCCGCGCCAAGAATGGAGTGAGTGGCTCGGTTATTATGATATTGAAATGGATGAATCACTGCTTAAACGTATGAGATGGTATGTGATAGCGCAAACGATTTTATCTATTCAATGGCATACAACAAAAAAGCAGCAAGCAGAAGCTGAATATTGGCATCAATATTTACAGCAACTACTTGCTTCAGAGTAATACTTAAGAAAAATTGTCCATTCCAGCAATCCACTGAGTAAGTTGTTCTTGATTATTGGAAATGTGGTTGTCCAAATTAGAGGAAGATTTACCCGATTGACTATAAGAATATACATCGTTTAGCATTGCTTTAGCGTCACTACTTATATTATCGTTTGCGAGTAACGATTGAATGAGACGCTCTAATTGCTCGCATTCAGAAACTGTCCCGCAACAATCACTTTGGTGATTGACTAAAATATCTTTCAGCACTTCTAATTGATGTTGTTGATTAATTGGCATGAACGGATCATCCTTTCGATTGTTTTTCTCTTCTTAGAAAAGTAAGAGAAAAAGCTGTTTCGTCATGGAATGTTTAATGCTGTATGTAGTTTTTATCAAAATGGTACATCTTATACTTGAAAGAAACGGACCGAGTGCTCGTACGTACTTGGTTTTTTGTTTGGTAGATTGATTAAAACAGAAAGAAGGAATTATTCCTTTAAAATAGCTATGTAAAGAGAGGGAAACATCTATGCGTTTAAGACATAAACCATATGCAATGGATCGAATTAATGAGTATTCACATATCGTAATCGGAAACCCAGAGGAGCGCGCTGGTAACTGGAAAGAAGTATTTGGAAATGAACAGCCAATTCACATTGAAGTAGGTACAGGTCGTGGCCGTTTTATGTATGATATGGCAAAAGCAAATCCTCATATTAATTATATTGGAATTGAAAAATTCACAAGTGTTGTTGTAGATGCACTTGATAAATTAATTGAAGAAGAATTACCGAACTTGAAATTAATTAATAAAGATGCTGAAGATTTAACAGTGTTCTTTGCAAAAGGTGAGATTGATCGCGTGTATTTAAACTTCTCAGATCCATGGCCAAAGAAACGTCATACGAAGCGTCGTTTAACGTATAAAACGTTTTTACGCAATTATGAAGAAGTGTTAGTAGAAGGCGGAGAAATTCATTTCAAAACAGATAACCAAGGTTTATTTGAATATTCTCTTATGAGTATGGCTGAGTATGGTATGTTACTAACTTACTTAAGCTTAGATCTTCATAACAGCGACTTTGAAGGTAACATTATGACTGAGTACGAAGAGAAATTCTCTAGTAAAGGTCATCGCATTTACCGAGTAGAAGCAAAATATCGTACAGAGCCTATGCAGTAATGCATAGGTTTTTTGTGTCTAAAATAATCAGAATTTTATGTTAGTATTGTAAGGAAAGGGGGATGAAAAATGGAACAGTTACAAATTGGAGATATAAAAGTGACGTGGCTAAAAGGTGGGAATACACATTTAGATGGAGGAGCAATGTTTGGGGTTGTGCCGAAAGTACTTTGGTCACGTAAATATAAACATAATGATACAAATCATATTTATTTACGAACAGATCCGTTACTTTTGCAAACGAAAGACGGTAATATGCTCATTGATTCTGGAATAGGAAACGGTAAATTGAATGAGAAGATGAAGCGAAATCAAGGTGTAACAGAAGAATCATCGGTTTATGAATCATTAGAAAAACTAGGATTAAAGCCTGAAGATATTCACTACGTTTTAATGACGCATCTTCATTTTGATCATGCATCTGGTTTAACAAAATGGGAAAGTGATTACCTTGTGCCAGCTTTTCCAAATGCAAAAATTTATGTAAGCGAAACAGAGTGGAATGAAATGAGGAACCCAAATATTAGATCACGTAATACATATTGGAAGGAAAATTGGGAGCCGATTGTAGATCAAGTTGTTACGTTTCAGCAAGAAATAGAAATTACGGATGAAATAAAAATGGCGCATACAGGCGGCCATAGTGACGGACACGCAGTGATCGCTTTAGAAAGCAAAGGGGAAACGATGCTGCATTTAGCAGACCTATTGCCGACGCACGCCCATCAAAATGTATTATGGGTCATGGCTTATGATGATTATCCGATGACATCGATTGAAAATAAGCAAAAGTGGATGAAGTATGGAGCTGAAAAGGATGCTTGGTTTACATTTTATCATGACGCATATTACCGTGCAGTAAAGTGGAATGAGGAAGGGCATATTGTAGAAAAGATAGAGAGAAAAACGAGTATAGAAGCATAAAAAGAGCAGGTTGTTCCAGAATATTTGCTGGAGCGACCTCTTTTTTATTGTCGGCTTTTGTCGGTAAGTCGATATAATTGGGAAATCGCCGATATAAACGGAGTTGCGCCGATATAAATGAGGAATCGCTGATATAAATCGAGATACGCCGATATATTCGAAAAATCGCCGATATAATTTCAATCCCTACCCACAATTAAAAAATAAGAGGTTCACCTAATGGGAACCCTCCTGTTTATGCTGCTATAACCTCTAAAACAGTACCTGTTTTAGCATCAACTAAAAATTCAAATCGTTCTTGTATATCATTTAACATCGTTGTAAGACCGCCGCGATAAACTTCATATGCGACATCATATTTTTCAAATGTCTCTGGAACCATATGTACCCAAGAGCCAGTAATTTCACCTTTATGACTTAATGCTTGTTTCACCATTTTCAATGCTTTTTCTGAAGAAATATGGGATTGTTCTTGTACTTTGTTTGCAACGAAATAACCAGCTGCGAACCCAACGCCAAGACCTGCTACTAAACCTTTCCAGCTCATACATTCACCTCAATTCTATAAAATAAAAATAGTGTACCGATAATAATTATAAAGCAAATACAGCTAAAAAAGAAGAAACTAGAAACATTTCGAAAATTTCGTTACAATAAAAGAGGTATTCTACTAAGGTTTGAAAGAAGGGGACTTCGTGAATAAAGAGACATTACAATTATTTCGTACGTTAACAGAATTACAAGGTGCATCAGGTTTTGAACATGATGTGCGCCGTTTTATGAAGCAAGAATTAAGCAAATATGCAGATGAAATTGTACAAGACGGTTTAGGTAGCGTATTTGGTCTGAAAAAAGGGGACGAAACTGGCCCGCGTGTTCTTGTAGCAGGTCATATGGATGAAGTAGGTTTCATGATTACGCAAATTACGAAAAACGGAATGCTTCGTTTTCAACCGTTAGGCGGCTGGTGGAGCCAAGTACTATTAGCGCAACGCGTACAAGTGATGACGAAGAATGGTCCTGTTATTGGGGTTGTTGGTTCTATCCCTCCTCATTTATTAAGTGACGCGCAACGTGCAAAACCGATGGATATAAAAAACATGTTAATTGATATAGGTGCAGATAGCTATGAAGATGCGATTGAAATTGGTGTAAAACCAGGACAACAAATCGTACCAATCTGCCCGTTTACGCCGATGGCAAACGAAAAGAAAATTATGGCGAAAGCTTGGGACAACCGTTACGGATGTGGTCTTGCAATCGAATTACTAAAAGAATTAAAAGACGAAACATTACCAAACACATTATACTCTGGTGCGACTGTACAAGAAGAAGTTGGTCTTCGCGGTGCACAAACTGCTGCAAATATGATTCAACCAGATATTTTCTATGCGCTTGATGCAAGTCCAGCAAACGATGCATCTGGTGACAAAACACAGTTCGGTCAATTAGGAAAAGGTGCTCTTCTTCGTATTTACGATCGTACGATGGTAACACATAGAGGAATGCGTGAATTCATTTTAGATACAGCAGAAACACACAACATTCCGTACCAATACTTTATTTCACAAGGCGGTACAGATGCGGGACGTGTACATACAAGTAACTCAGGTGTCCCATCAGCAGTAATTGGTGTTTGCGCACGTTACATTCATACACATGCTTCTATTTTACATGTTGATGATTATGCAGCAGCGAAAGAGCTAATTACGAAGCTTGTAAGAGCAACAGATAAAACGACGTTAGAGACAATTAAGAATAACGCGTAAGGAGGAAGGGCGAAAAACCCTTCTTTTTTTAGGTTGAATAGATGCTCGAACGATGTATTAAGATCCCGAGTATGAAGAGAGAGGTAGGCTGTTTTGGTGTAGAGGTCCGCAATGTTACTCGATCACCTCTTCTTTTTAGAGTGAAGAGGTAATCGAGTAATTGGTCATGGTGGCGGTGCTCCCATGTATAAAGAATAACTTGATTAAAGTAAGATGATGAATTTTATAGAGGTGAACGAAATGAAAGTAGTAGTTGGATCAAAGAATAAAACGAAGGTTGGAGCTGTGGAGAAGGTTTGGAGTGATGCCGAAATTACATCTCTTTCTGTTCCTTCAGGAGTAGCAGCACAACCGTTTTCAGATGAAGAGACGATGCAAGGAGCGATCAATAGAGCGAAGCGAGCGCTAGAGAAAGGAGAAGCTCAAATTGGTATTGGACTAGAAGGCGGCGTGATGAAAACGGAGTACGGTTTATTTATGTGTAATTGGGGCGCGCTAGCAACAAGTGATGGTAAAATATTTGTTGCCGGCGGGGCACGTATTACGTTACCGGATGATTTTTTAGCACCTCTTGAAGAGGGCAAGGAGTTAAGTGAAGTGATGGAAGAGTTTGTACAGAGAAAAGATATTCGTAGCCACGAAGGTGCAATCGGTATTTTTACAGATGATTATGTCGATCGCACGGAATTATTTGTACACGTTGTTAAGTTACTTGTTGGGCAATATAAGTATGACGAAAAGCAAGCATAAACCTTGCACCGTGCGCGATGTATGGTAGTATAAAAGAAAGATTATAACATGAAAAAATGCACTCGTTAGAGGAGGAAATATAGATGAAATCATTAGAAAGCATGGAGCAATTCCAACAATTAAAAAATGAAGAGAATGTAGTCTTTATGTTCTCAGCAGAATGGTGTCCAGACTGCCGCTTTGTAGATCCATTTATGCCGGAAGTAGAAGAGAAATATAGTGATTTCTCATTTTACTATGTAGATCGTGACGAGTTTATTGATCTATGCGTAAAATTAGACGTATTTGGCATTCCGAGCTTTGTAGCGTACAATAAAGGTGAAGAAACAGGTCGCTATGTAAACAAAGATCGTAAAACACAAGAACAAATCGAAGAGTTCATTGAAGGTTTAAAATAAGGCAATTTGCCAATTGAATTGTAAAACAACCTCTACCTTCGCGGGGGAGGTTATTTTTTTGGAAGGGAGGAAAAAGAGATGAAGATGACAAGTAAAAAGATGAAAGATGAGTTAATGAAGAAATTATCTCGTCCGGAATGGGACTTTCACTATGATAGCGAGAAAGAGGTTCTACGTATAGAACAGAAAGACTCGAAAAAAGGTATTAACGTATCGCTTCCAGGAGTTGTGGCAAAATGGGAAGTGAATAAAGAAAAAGCAATCGAAGAGGTTGCCTATTACGTACAAGAAGCGTTAATTGCGATGCATAAGGAAGAAAATAGCGCGGCAAAAATTTTACCTGTTATTCGCTCTACTTCTTTCCCGAAACAAGCAGAAGAAGGAAATCCGTTCATTATGACGGATCATACGGCGGAAACACGTATTTACTATGCGCTAGATTCGAATAAAACATATCGTCTTATTGATGAGCGTTTATTACAAAAATTAGGGCTTACAGAGCAACAAGTGCGTGAAATGGCATTATTCAACGCTCGCTCATTAGGTTATGAATTTAAACAAGACACAGTGGCAGGTAATACATTCTACTTTTTAAACACAAATGATGGATATGATGCGACTCGTATTTTAAACGAATCGTTACTACAATCGATGCGTGAAAAGATTTCTGGTGACATGGTTGTTGCTGTTCCTCACCAAGATGTATTAATTATTGCTGATATCGTCAACGAAATCGGTTATGATATTATTGCACAAATGACAATGAAATTTTTTGCCGAAGGGCATGTTCCGATTACATCACTTTCATTCGTATATGAAGATGGGGACTTTGAACCAATCTTTATTTTAGCGAAGAATCGGAAGAAGACAGATGGAAAAGAGAAAGGATGAACGAAGTGAACGTTTTTTACAACCTTGAAGGAATTGGTGACACTCTAATTGTTGCCTTACAAGATATTACTTTAGAGAACCGTACTTTTGATCGCAAAGGAGATGTTGCTCGCGTATACGATCGTGAAAGCAACGAAACAGCAGGATTCAACATCTTTAATGCATCTTCTTACTTAGAAGTAAAAGAAACAGGTAACCTTACGTTAACGAAAGAACTTGTAGAAAAAATTAACGAAATTTTAGCGAAGAACGGCTTTGAAGAAACAGTAGAAGCAGATCTTTCTCCAAAATTTGTTGTAGGCTATGTAGCTGAAAAAGAAAAACATCCAAATGCTGATAAGCTAAACATCTGTAAAGTAGAAATCGGTACAGAAACATTACAAATCGTATGTGGCGCACCAAACGTTGATGCAGGACAAAAAGTTGTCGTTGCAAAAATCGGCGCTGTAATGCCAAGCGGTATGTTAATCAAGCCAGCTGAGCTTCGCGGAGTTCCTTCTGCTGGAATGATTTGTTCAGCACGTGAATTAGAGCTTCCAGATGCTCCACAAGAAAAAGGTATTCTTGTATTAGAAGATAGCTTTGAAGTTGGACAAGAGTTTAAATTTTAATTGATATAAGAAAAGAGAGGGTGTCCTTTTGGGCAGCCTCTCTTTTTATTTTGTCATCTTTTGTCGGTAAGTCGATATTCATTGTCGAATCGTTGATATATTGCGAGTTACGATAGATATATTTGAAAAATCGTTGATATATTGCGAGTTGTGACAGATATATTCAAAAAATCATTCATATTATAAGGATGTCACCTTTTTTCACAAAATCTATATTGTATTTTATAAGCAATCTAGTTAAAATTTAGAAAAATAGAAGGGGATAGACGTATGAAACAACGACTAAAAATCGCAGAACTTCTGAAACGAATTGAAACTTCAAAACAGCAAGATATCGAGTTAGGTACTTATGAGATATATTTGTTTAGTCAAAATGAATTAGAAAAAGGACAAATCGGTTATCGATATGATAAACATCAAAATTCATTAATAAGTGAAGAAAACGGAAAATGGAAAGATGAATGGATTGTTATTGGATATGAAACAGATATGGGAGACCCAGTTTTCGTGAATATCGATGATGATGCGTATCCAGTGTATACGGCAGAGCGTGGTACAGAAGTGTGGCAACCCGTTCATATTGGAAATATAGATGAGATTATAAAACAATTATAAAAAACTTTGAGACCGGTGCAAAGTGTAACGGATAGTGTAGATGAATATTGGAAGAGTAAAGCTTAAACGCAGTCTTACGTGTAAGGCTGCGTTTTTCTATATGAAAACACTCGTAAATTAGAATAATATGGATAAATATGACATGCTTAATTTTACCTGCACTTTTTGCCGAATGCTGATACAATAAAGGATGTTACTATTTAGTAGAAAGAGTGGTAAGCATGTTAGATTGGATGAAAAAGCTGTTTAACAAAGAGGAAGAACAAACAGCGATGAATAAAGAAGTACCAAAGCAAGTTGAAAGTCAGCCGAAAATTCCTCGTGTAAACCACTACACTGAAGCAAGAGAAGCACAAATGGCAAGTAGGAATGCAGGTAAATGCCGTTTTCCATTAGTACCGGATAATGGGTTCGATGAAGAGGATGTTATAGAAACAGGGCGTTTTGAAGAACAACCTGTTCAAGCTGTAACATATGAAAATGAGCCTATTCAAAGAGGAATCAAAGTGGAAAGAAGCAGACGACAGTATGTGGAGAAGGTAGTTTCTACATATGAAGAACCGGAAATGCAATATGAACCGGAGCGAGAACCTGTCGTAAAGAAAGCATCTACACCAGCGCAAGAAAGTAACCGTAGACCATTTCGTCCAACAGAAATGATTTCGCCAATTTACGGATATAATCGTCCTTCAGTAGAGAAAAAGGAAGAAAAGCAGGAGGAAGTAAAGGAAAGAGAAGACCTTGAAATATCTGTAGAGGGCAAATCAGTCGTTGATGCATGGTTAGAGAAAAAAGGATATACATTATCTGATTTCTCAGAAGGACAAGCACCGACTTCTTCTAGTCATAGAGCTGCTAACGAGCAAGGAGAGCGACAATATGAAGAGAGTAAAAAGGAAGAAAAGTCAGTTGTCGATCAATGGCTAGAGAAAAACGGTTATGAAATCGAACGCCAAGAGCCTATAGTAGAAGAAAAAGAAGTGGTTCAAGAAATGAGTGCACCGCAGGAAGTTCCAGCGGCTGAATTACTTCATGAAACAATTGCTGAGCGCATGGAAGGTGCGAAGCAAGAAAGTGATGTAGTGGACAAAAACATTCTACAAGAGGAATTAGTAGATTCTAAAGTAGAGCACGAGGATACAATATTATCAGAAGAAATTAAACGTAGTACAGAAATAGAACAACCTACTATTGAAGTAGAAAAACAAGCACCAGAAGAATCAGTGATTGTCAAAGCAGAAGAAAAACTTGAAGAAACAATTGTTGTAGAAATACCAGAAGAAGTGGAAGTAATTGCAGAAGCGGAAGAACCAGAAGAAGTAGAAGTAATTGCGGAAACAGAAGAGTCAGAAGAAGTAGAAGTAATTGCGGAAACAGAAGAGTTAGAAGAAGTGGAAGTAGTTGCAGAAACAGAAGAGTTAGAAGAAGTGGAAGTAACTGCAGAAACAGAAGAATTAGAAGAAGTGGAAGTAGTTGCAGAAACAGAAGAGTTAGAAGAAGTGGAAGTAATTGCAGAAACAGAAGCACCAGAAGAAGTGGAACCTGTAGCACTTGAGGAAATGCAACAAGAAATGGTGTTAAATGAAGCAATTGAACAAAAGAATGAATTCATACATGTTGCTGTGGCTGATGAACAAACGAAAAAAGATGTTCAAAGCTTTGCGGATGTTTTAATTGCGGAGGAACAATCAGTTGTAGAAGAAACACCGATTGTAGAAGAACAACCAGTTGCAGAAGAAGCACCGGTCGTAGAAGGACAATCAGTTGTAGAAGAAGCACCGATTGTAGAAGAACAACCAGTTGCAGAAGAAGCACCGGTCGTAGAAGAACAATCAGTTGTAGAGGAAGCACCGATTGTAGAAGAAGCACCGATCGTAGAAGGACAATCAGTTGTAGAAGAAGCACCGATTGCAGAAGAACAACCAGTTGCAGAGGAAACATCGGTCGTAGAAGAACAACCAGTTGCAGAGGAAGCACCAGTGGTAGAAGAACAACCAGTTGTACAAAAAGAAGAACCAAAACGTGAGAAAAAGCGTCACGTACCATTTAATGTTGTTATGTTGAAACAAGATAGAGCGCGATTAATGGAAAGACATGCGTCTAGAACGAATGGAATGCAATCTTCTATGAGTGAAAGAGTAGAGAATAAGCCTGTACATCAAGTAGAAGAACAACCACAAGTGGAAGAAAAGCCAATGCAACAAGTAGTAGTGGAGCCACAAGTGGAAGAGAAACAAATGCAGCAAGTAGTGGAGCCACAAGTGGAAGAAAAACCAATGCAACAAGTAGTAGTGGAACCACAAGTGGAAGAAAAACCAATGCAACAAGTAGTAGTGGAGCCACAAGTGGAAGAAAAACCAATGCAGCAAGTAGTGGTAGAACCGCAAGTGGAAGAAAAACCAATGCAGCAAGTAGTGGTAGAACCGCAAGTGGAAGAAAAACCAGTGCAGCAAGTAGTAGAGCCACAAGTGGAAGAAGTGCAGCCAGTACAACAAGTAGTGGCAGAGCAAGTACAAAAGCCAATTTCAAGTACGGAAGTAGAAGAGAAAGCATATGTTGTAAATCAAAGAGAGAATGATGTGCGCAATGTATTGCAAACGCCACCGACGTATACGATTCCATCATTAACATTACTATCGATTCCGCAGCAAGCAGCGTTAGATAATACGGAATGGTTGGAAGAACAGAAAGAATTATTAGATACAACGTTTAATAATTTCCACGTTGGCGCACATGTTATTAATGTATCGCAAGGTCCAGCAGTAACTCGTTTTGAAGTACAGCCAGACCCAGGTGTAAAAGTAAATAAAATTACAAACTTAAGTGATGATATTAAGCTAAGTTTAGCTGCGAAAGATATTCGTATTGAAGCGCCGATTCCAGGAAAGAGTGCGATTGGAATTGAAGTTCCAAATAAAGAAAGTAAGCCAGTATTTCTTCGTGAAATTTTAAGAAGTCCTGTGTTTACAAAGAGTGAATCACCGCTTACAGTTGCACTTGGACTTGATATTTCAGGCGATCCAATTGTAACGGATATTCGAAAAATGCCACACGGACTTATTGCGGGTGCAACGGGTTCTGGTAAAAGTGTGTGTATTAACGCCATTTTAACAAGCATTTTATATAAAGCGAAACCACATGAAGTGAAGTTAATGTTAATTGATCCGAAGATGGTTGAGCTTGCACCATACAATTCTGTTCCGCATCTTGTAGCACCTGTTATTACGGATGTAAAAGCAGCGACAGCTGCATTAAAATGGGCAGTTGAAGAAATGGAGCGCCGTTATGAATTGTTTGCGCACGCAGGTGCTCGTGATTTAACTCGCTACAATACGATTGTAAGTGGGCGAGAAATTCCGGGAGAGACATTACCTTATATCGTTATTGTCATTGACGAGTTAGCCGACTTAATGATGGTAGCACCTGGTGATGTTGAGGAAGCAATTTGTCGTATTGCGCAAAAAGCACGTGCTTGTGGTATTCATTTATTAGTAGCGACGCAGCGTCCATCTGTAGATGTTATTACAGGTTTAATTAAGTCAAACATTCCAACGCGTATTGCGTTTACTGTATCATCTCAAGTTGATTCGCGTACGATTATTGATATTGGGGGCGCAGAGAAATTACTTGGCCGTGGTGATATGTTATTCTTAGGGAACGGTACATCTAAGCCAGTTCGTGTACAAGGTGTATATGTATCGGATGATGAGATTGAAAAGACAGTTGATCATGTGAAAAAGCAAATGAAGCCAAATTACTTATTTAAGCAAGAGGATTTATTAGCGAAAACAGAACAAGCCGAGTCGGAAGACGAATTGTTCCTTGATGCATGTCAATTTGTTGTAGAACAAGGGGGAGCGTCCACATCTTCTGTACAGCGAAAATTCCGCATCGGTTATAATCGCGCGGCACGTCTCATTGAAGAGATGGAATCGCAAGGAATTATTTCTGAAGGTAGAGGAACGAAACCGAGAGATGTCCTTATTTCCGAGGATGAATTTGCCGCTATGCAGGAAACAAATGTATAGTAAACGGTTTTGCTGTATACTAAGAGAAAATGTTGGATAGTAAAGTAGGGAGTAAAGCGACATGAAAGAAATTGAATTAAAATTAAAAGGTGAAATAAATAGACTAACAAATAAAACATTTAAATTTGACGAACGCGTTGGAGAAGGTTGGTTCTCTGCCGTTTACTTTTTAAAGACTAGAGAAATCATCGAAGAATTTCGCCCGAAAAGTGTTGTAACGATGCAATTTTTCCAAAAGGAAAATGCAGTTCTTTGCGGAACAGATGAAGTCATTGCATTGCTACAAACATTCGCTAAAAATCCTGAGGAACTTGAAATTAACTCTTTAAAAGATGGCGATAAAATTAGTCCATTTGAAACAGTGTTAACAATTCATGGTCCTTATGAAAATTTCGGATTTTTAGAAGGTGTCATTGATGGGATTTTAGCTCGTCGTACATCGGTTGCAACAAACGTATATAACGTTGTCCAAGCTGCGCGTAGCGTAGATAAAGAAAAACCAGTTATTTTCATGGGAGACCGTGATGATCATTATACACAACAAGCTGGTGACGGTTATGCAGCATACATCGGAGGTATGAGCGCACAAGCGACGCATGCGATGAATGAATGGTGGGGCAAAAGTGGTATGGGGACGATGCCTCACGCATTAATTCAAATGTTTAATGGTGATGTTGTGGAAGCGGCAAAAGCATATCATAAGAAATTCCCAGAAGATGAATTAGTTGTATTAATAGATTACAACAATGATGTCATTACAGATGCACTTCGCGTAGCGCGTGAATTTGGATCAACATTAAAAGGTGTACGTGTAGATACGTCTCGCACGATGATTGATCAATACTTCATTCGCCACCCAGAAGTACTTGGAACATTCGATCCACGTGGTGTAAACCCATCGCTTGTATTCGCACTTCGTAAAGCACTTGATGAGGAAGGATTCCAGCATGTAGACATCGTTGTAACTGGTGGATTTGATGAGAAGCGTATTCGTGAATTTGAAGCTCAAAACGTACCTGTTGATATATACGGAGTAGGAAGTAGCTTATTAAAAATGAATATTGGCTTTACTGGTGATAACGTAGAATTAAATGGAAAACCAGAAGCAAAAGCTGGTCGTAAATATCGTCCAAACCCACGTTTAGAGCGTGTTCAATTAGAAAAAAGAGAAGATATGTAAAAGAGAGAAAAACTGATAGGTGATTGACCCTATCAGTTTTTCTGTTATCATAGTATAGCGGCTTCTTTTTTGCTATAATGGATTTGTTATGAACATAAAAAAGAAGTACGTACGAGTTTATCCTGATAAGTGAAGGAAAGAATAACTTCACTACATCAAAAATGTATGATGATTACCAAAATAAGAAAAGATTCATATACTGTCTTATAGATAGGCCGTTGTATTAGTTCGAAATGTTGGAGGTTCTTTAAGATGACAGTTTACCATTTTGTAGGAATTAAAGGAACAGGAATGAGTTCATTAGCGCAAATTCTTCATGACATGAAGCATACTGTTCAAGGGTCTGATTATGAAAAGCGTTTCTTTACACAAACAGCGTTGGAAAAGCGTAATATCTCGATTCTTCCTTTTGATAAAAGTAATGTAAAAGAAGGACAAGTGATTATTGCGGGAAATGCATTTCCTGATACGCATGAAGAAATCGTAGCAGCAAAAGAATTAAACATCCCAGTACATCGTTACCATCACTTCTTAGGTGATCTTATGAACCAATACACAAGTGTTGCTGTAACTGGTGCACATGGAAAAACATCAACAACTGGTTTGTTAGCCCATGTAATGCAAGGTGCACACCCTACATCTTACCTTATTGGAGATGGAACAGGGCATGGGGTAGAAAATAGTAAGTATTTTGTATTTGAAGCTTGTGAGTATCGTCGTCATTTCTTGTCTTACAATCCAGACTATGCAATTATGACAAACATTGATTTTGATCATCCAGATTATTTCACAGATATCAATGATGTATTCAGTGCATTCCAAGAGATGGCATTGCAAGTGAAAAAAGGCATTATTGCATGTGGAGATGATGAAGAACTTCAAAAAATTCAAGCGAAAGTACCTGTTATTTTCTATGGATTTGGAGAAGATAATGATTTCCAAGCACGTAACATTCAAAAGAGAACTGACGGTACTATTTTCGATGTATTCGTTCGTAATACGTACTATGACACGTTCAAAATTACAGGCTACGGCAACCACAGCGTATTAAATGCATTAGCAGTAATCGCGCTTTGCCATTATGAAAACGTTGATGTAGAAGCAGTTAAGCATCAGCTAACAACTTTTGAAGGCGTAAAACGTCGCTTTAATGAAAAGCCAATGGGAGAGCAAGTTATCATTGATGACTATGCACACCATCCGACAGAAATTAATGCAACGATTGAAGCAGCTCGTCAAAAACATCCAGAGCGTGAAGTTGTCGCTGTATTCCAGCCACACACATTCTCACGTACAGAAAAGTTCTTAGATGAGTTCGCTGAAAGCCTAAGCAAAGCTGATCAAGTATACTTATGTGATATTTTTGGATCAGCGCGCGAAAACAAAGGTGAATTAACAATCGAAGATCTGCAAAAGCGTATTGACGGTGCAGAATTAATTACAGATACAACAACGGATGTATTAAAGAAACATAAAAACGGCGTTCTCATTTTCATGGGCGCAGGAGACATCCAAAAATTCGAAGCAGCTTACGTAAAAGAAGTTCAAGTTGCAGAGAAGTAATAAAAAAGACGCATAGCGGTGGCTGTGCGTCTTTTTTTGTTGTGTTAGATATATGTTAAAAAGCATTGATAGGTTGGTATTGTTTATTCTTTTTGTAGAGTTGTTTTAACAAAAAGATATAAATTGAACTAAAAAGTACATATCCAATTAAATAATAGAATGAAAACATATCGAATTGTTTTGTTATGATGATGCGAATTGCGAAAAAAGTAAAAGGAAGAGCGATTAAAAGCCTTGAGCTAATGGAAATTATTGTTTTAAAGTATTTTAATAAGTCTGTATTCCAATGGTTTTCTCTACAGATAAACCAAATGTTACTTGCTATAAAAGCTAGTACAAAGGGCAAATTAGCTGAAATATTGATGAAGCCTAGTACAATAGGTACTGATAGAGCGCCAAGTGGACCGATAGATAGGCCAGAATAATATTTAATAAATGTATTTGTAGATTGTTGTGCTTCTTCAATAACGTCTGTATATTCTGCTGCAATTTCCTTTGCTAGTTCTTTTGGAGGAAGAAATTCTGCAATCACTTGTGAAGGGATGTTTGCTGGTGGTATTCTTTCACTTTCTTTACTTAATGCATTTTCGTATAAATCGGATTTGATTTCTAGCACATGTTGTTCGCGTGCTGATGTAGGTAAGTTCATTAAACCTTTCTGAAAATCGTGTAAGAAAGAAATAATGAGTTCATTTGAAAAGAATTGTTCTTTGTTCATTTTTTATCCTCTCCTTTAGCTAGTAACATTAGAGCATGATACACTGCATCATAATCATGTAAGCGACTATTTAAAATTTCTCTCCCTTCGTCTGTAATGCGATAGTATTTTCTTTTTGGGCCATCACCGGACTCTTCCCAATAGGAAATAGCCCAATTGTTTTTCGTGATTCGATTTAATATAGGGTAAATCGAACCGTTCGGAATATGAAACACAGGGATAGCTTGTAATGCGCTTGTAATCTCGTATCCGTACATAGGTTGTTTGCTTATTAAGGACAATATAGCGAGATCAAAAACACCTTTACGTAATTGAATTATAAAATTATCATTTTTTTCCATACTTTAACTATATATGATACGTATCTATATATCAATCATATATAGTTGTTTTTTATTTAAATGAAAATAAATTATTTAACATTTTTTACCTATAGATGTTAGAATAATAAGAAAACTAAAAAGGGGCCGAAAACCATGTTCACACTCCGAGTAGACGACGAAATTGAATTACAGTTATTAGAGAAGCATCATAAAGAGGAACTATATCAATTAATAAATCAAAACCGTAATCATTTAAGAAGATGGCTTCCTTGGGTAGATGGGACGAAATCTGCTGATGCTTATAATGAGATTTGTCCGATGTGGTTAAAGAAGTTTGCAGAGGGAGACGGTTTTGAAAGTGGCATACGTTATAAAGGAAAGCTCGTTGGTATGGTAGGTATTCATCCAGTGAGCTGGGGGAAGAAAGCGGCAAGTCTTGGATATTATCTTGCAGAAGATGCTGGCGGGAAAGGTATTATGACGCGTAGCGTAAAGGCTGTACTTCACTATGCATTTGAGAATTTAAAATTAAATAAAATGGAAATTAGATGCGGTGTTGAAAATGTGAAAAGCCGTGCTATTCCAGAGCGTTTAGAGTTTAAGTTAGATGGTATTTTAAGAGATGAAGAATGGCTATATGATCATTTTCATGATATCGCAGTATATAGTTTACTAGCTTCAGAATGGAAAGAGATTCAAGATAAGTAAGGTATATGGTTTAAAGAGGTCATTTAGAAATGGCCTTTTTTTATGAATTAAAATGGAATTAATGGTATAATTTAGGGTGGGGGTGCATGTATGAATTTTCCGATTCAAAGAAGTAAGTCAGTAGTATTTTTCGTTTGTCTCACGTTAGCTTTTATGTTTGTATATCCACTCGTCATGATTATCGCAAATAAAGAACAGTGGATGTCAGCGTTAATTGGGATGGGATTATGTTTCATTGTAAATGTCCCGCTCGTTTGGGAAGTATTTATTAAAAAGCATAAAGTAGAAAATGGTGTATTAAAGTACGGTATTTTAAATGACGATATCGTATTGAAAGAGATAAGAATCATTCGTCAAGTTGGGAAAAATCTTGAAATTACGACGAATTCATATAAAGTACACCTGCTTGCGATGCCGCAACATATGAAGCAGTTTTTATCACTTGTAGAAAAAGAGAATCCACATGTGAAAATAGAAATGGTGGGTAAGAAATGAAATATGTAAAACCTTTATTTTGTTTGGAAATTTTGTTTGTAATTGTTGGCTGCACTAGAGTATATACGAAATGGAATCTGCCTTTATATGTTCCGATAGTAATTGGTACTATTGCAGTGGCACTTTTGTATTATTTTCACTTTCAGCAAACAAAAAGCGAGAAAAGTAGGTCTATGTAGTTAGGAGGATTAGAAATGAAAAAAGTCCTTATGTTATTTGTACTTCTGCTAACCGCATCGATTCTTTTAATAGGATGTAGTACGAAGAAGGAAAAGGCAGGTATGAACTTAGAAAAGGCACAAAAAGTTGAAATTGAATCACTTACTGATTCAAGTGAGAAGAAAGTAATTACCGATAAGAAAGAAATTGAAAAGCTGTTTGAAGTCATGAAAATGGATAAGTGGGAAATGCAGTCGGCTCCTTTAGATACTCCGCAAGGGAAAACATTTAAAATGTACCAAGAGGATACAACAAAATTATCGGAGTCGAGTAAAGATAAAAAGGAGTTACATGAAATTGGTACGATGACAGTATATAAAGATGTCCCTTATGTTGAAGTTGAAATGAAAAATAAGAAAATGAGTTTTAAAGTGCCAGAAGATGTGGCGAAAGACTTATTAAAATATTAAAAAAACGCTCAGAGAAAACTCCGAGCGTTTTTATTATTATTTTAAGTTCTCTGGATTTAAAGCTTCTAATTCAGGTACAACGAAGCGTCCGTCTTTACGGATTAGTACGTCGTCGAAGTAAATTTCACCGCCGCCGTATTCAGGGCGTTGGATGCATACTAAATCCCAGTGAATGTTCGAGTTGTTACCGTTCCATGCATCGTCGTAAGCTTGTCCAGGAGTGAAGTGGAAGCTACCATCGATTTTTTCATCGAATAGGATATCTCCCATTGGATGTAAGATGTATGGGTTTACGCCGATTGCGAACTCACCAACGTAGCGTGCGCCCTCGTCTGTATCGAAGATTTTGTTAATGCGCTCTGTATCGTTTGCAGTTGCTTCAACGATTTGGCCGTTCTCGAACTTAAGTTGTACATTTTCAAATGTATAACCGTTGTAAGGAGATGGCGTGTTGTAAGAAACTGTACCGTTAACAGAATCACGAACGGGTGCAGAGTATACTTCACCGTCTGGAATGTTTAAATGACCTGAGCATTTAATTGCTGGAATGTCTTTAATAGAGAATGTTAAGTCAGTTCCAGGTCCAGTTAGGCGCACTTTATCTGTTTTATTCATTAATGTAACAAGGCTATCCATCGCCTTATCCATTTTACCGTAGTCTAAGTTACATACTTCGAAGTAGAAGTCTTCGAAAGCTTCTGTGCTCATTTTCGCAAGCTGTGCCATAGAAGCATTTGGGTAGCGAAGAACAACCCAGCGTGTTTTTGGAACGCGAATGTCTCTATGAACTTTCTTACCAACTGTTTGACCGTGAATTTGCATTCTCTCACTTGGTACGTCAGCTTGTTCGTTAATGTTATCACCAGAGCGAAGACCGATATAAGCGTCCATATCTTTCATTACGCTTGCTTCATACGCTGCGATTTGTTCGAAATGTTCTTCAGTAGCACCCATTAATAAAGAGCGATCTACTTGATGATCTTTTAAAGAAACGAATGGGAAACCACCAGCTGCATATGCTTCTTTTACAAGTGCAGTTACAAGTTCTTTTTGTAAGCCAAAGTTTTCAATTAATACTTTTTCGCCTTTTTGTAAGCGAATAGAGTAGTTAATTAAATTGTATGCTAACTTTTCAATGCGTGGATCTTTCATATGTAAAGCCTCCCTACTAATTATGTATCCTCTCCTATTGTAACCTACTTAGTGGAATTTGTTGAATGATTTATGTTAAAGTTAACGAATAAGTATGAAAATTCTAATGAAAAGATAGGGATTAGAACGAAACGGAAAATGATTGTATAATAGGGGAAAGTATGAAAAAGATAAAGGAAGTGATGAAATGCAAGTTCTTTTATATGTAAGTGCAGCTATTATCGCGGTTGCTTTCGCTGTATTAGTAGTGTATGTATGCAGAACGTTGTTATCGGTTCAGAAGACGTTAGAAAACGTTGCAAGCACGTTAGAAGGTTTAGAAAAGCAAATGCAAGGGATTAGCGTAGAGACGGAGCAATTATTACATAAGACAAATGCGTTAGCTGATGACATTCAACAGAAGTCACAATCATTAAATAAAGTAGTGTCGGGTGTAGATGGAATTGGAACGACAATCCATTCTTTAAATACGAAACTTCGTAATGTATCAGAGTCTGTTACGGACGAAATTGAAAATAATGCAGATAAAGTAGCGCAAGTTGTACAGTGGAGTAGCGCAGCAATTGAAGTATACAATCATTATCGTGCGACAAGACAAGAGAAAAAGGTTGAAAAAGAAGAGCGTAAATTAGAAAGACTTGAGAAAAAAGCTGAAAAGAAAGAGAAGCGCTCTAGACTTCGTATGAGAGGTGAATCGTGATGAATATGACAAAAGTTGAAACAATTGAAGAGCTTGAAGTATTAGTAGAAAAAAACGAACCTTATGTTCTTTTTAAACATAGTACGACATGCCCGATTAGTCATGGTGCCTATACAGAATTTCAAGCTTATTGTAGTGAAGAAAGGGCAGTGCCAGCGTATTACTTATACGTACAAGATGCGAGAGATGTTTCGAATCGTGTTGCAGAACAGTACAGCATTAAACATGAATCTCCGCAAGTGTTATACATAAAAGATGGGATGGTAGTATGGAATACGTCTCATTGGAACATAAAAAAAGACGCTTTAGAAGAGAATATTAAGTAAAAAGAAGCAAGCGAAAGGTGCTTGCTTCTTTTTTTTGTTTTTGTTGAAATATATTTAATGGTACACTGTTATTAGTTCAAATTAAATAACTAGATTGTTGAAAGTAGGTTTTAAGTAATGAAGAAAATGGCATTATCTTTCGCGGTCGTAAGTCTATTACTAGGAGCTTGTAGTAATGATACGATTAGTAAGAAGGATGAAGTTATACAGAAAGATACGAAAGAAAAAAGTATGATTCCGAGAACTGCTGTTTCTAAAGATTATTATAGAACTGTAATTCCTTTAAAAGAACAAAAGGTTATAAATACAGCTAATATAACAACAAATTCTAAATTAGATTTAGCAGAGTATGAAAATGGTTTAATGAATATTGCGAAAGAGCAATTTGATACAGAAAATCATGTGCTTCAATTAAATCAGTATATTCCTGAGAAGTTAGTTGATGAACTAGTCGCAAAAGTAAAAGCGCCCGTTTTGACAAATATTATAGAACAAGACTATTTCGGAAAGCAGAATTCAAACGAACTAAGTTTATCTGGTGTTATGATCGGTTTAGCTATGTCTTCAAGTGTATCGAATGAAGAAGCAATGTCTAAGGGGACTGAAGTTGCCAATCAACTGATTGAAGCTATTCATAAAAATGACAAGTATAATAAATCCCCAATTACGTTTGCTATCTTTAAGCAAGAAAGTACAAGTTCTTTAAAAAATGGTACGTATATTGCTAGTGCTACTGTTCAAAAGAATGATACGAACCTTGGAAATTGGAATGCGATTGAAGAAAAAGCGTATTCATATCCTTCTGATGAATTTACACAAGCACATGGAGAAGATAATACAAAAATAGATGACTTTGCTAAGGAAATGAAAGGTTTTTCTCCTGGAGACTTTATTCCAGTAAATGCTAAAGTTTCTTATAAGAAAAATCAAATGGATACATTAAATATGAATATTGTTATTAAATATAACGGTAAAACAGAATTAATGGCTCTTACTCAATTGGCTGCTCAAATTATGTTAGAACAATTACCGAAAGATGCAAAAGTACAATTGCAGATAAAGTCCGAGAATAAAATCGAGGCAATTGTTATAAAAGAGAAAAACAGCGATAAACCGTTTGTTTCCTTCTTATAAAAAAAGACAGTGTTTAAACTGTCTTTTTTTATTGTAAATAAAAGTGTAAGATAGGACAGAGCGCTGCGTAATACGCTCCATATTTCCGCTGTACCTTCCTGCCCTTGCATTGGCGATGTAACGCATTGTGATCTTCGCAAATTGCCGAGTACTTCTAGATCCAGCGCATCAAGTGGCCATCATTGTCGATTTTTGTTGGTAAGTCGATATATTCAAAAAATCGCTGATATATTTCGAGTTGTGGTCGATATATTTAAAAAATCGCTGATATATTTCGAGTTGTGGTCGATATATTTAAAAAATCGCTGATATATTTCGAGTTGCGGTTGATATATTCAAAAAATCGCTGATATAAATTTCAATTACTATCTAGCGTACTGCTTAAAATAAGATTTCTACTTATGAAACATCTATATTTTTACAAAAAATGCCCTTTTTTTCATAAAAAATACGAAAATACGAGAAAAGAAGCGAATTTTTTCGAAACTTTTGCGGGAAAATATTGTATGACCCTGCGTTTTTATCGTATCATTAGTAAAAGGAAGAACTCGGGACGATTGGTGGCATCTGCAAATAGAGTTGATGTCTTTTTTTCATTCAAGTAACCGATACATAAAAATAGATAGCAAAAATAGAAGGAGTGTGCGATGAGATGAACGTAACAATATATGATGTAGCGCGCGAAGCGAACGTTTCAATGGCTACCGTATCACGCGTTGTGAACGGTAACCCAAATGTAAAGCCTACAACAAGAAAGAAAGTATTAGAAGCAATTGATCGTTTAGGATACCGCCCAAATGCGGTAGCACGTGGATTAGCAAGTAAGAAGACAACTACAGTAGGTGTTATTATTCCTGATATCTCAAATACGTTTTATGCAGAACTTGCTCGTGGAATTGAAGATATCGCAACAATGTACAAATATAACATCATTTTAAGTAACTCTGACCAAAACAAAGAGAAAGAGTTCCATTTATTAAATACGATGCTTGGAAAACAAGTGGACGGAATTGTTTTCATGGGTGAAGATATTACAGACATTCACATTGAAGAATTTAAAAAGTCTCCAGTACCAATCGTATTAGCAGCGTCATTTGATGAGCAAAATGAAACGCCATCAGTAAACATTGATTATACACAAGCAGCTTACGACGCAATGAAGCACTTTATTGAACAAGGACATAAGCGTATCGGTTTCGTCTCTGGTCCTTTCATTGATAAAGCGGGAAGCGCGAAGAAATTACAAGGTTATAAAAAAGCTCTAGAAGAAGCAGGTATTTCATATGATGAAAATCTTGTAATCGATGGAGATTACACATATGACTCAGGTATCGAAGCATTCGAAAAGCTTTGGAGCCTTGATGAGAAGCCGTCAGCAATCTTCGTATCTTCTGACGAAATGGCACTAGGTGTAATCCACGCAGCACAAGACGCTGGATTAAACGTACCAACTGATGTAGAAGTACTTGGATTTGATAATACACGCCTTGCATTAATGGTTCGTCCGCAACTTTCAACAGTTGTACAACCGATGTATGATATCGGTGCAGTAGCAATGCGTCTGTTAACAAAGTATATGAACAAAGAAAAAGTGGAAGATCACACTGTTATCTTACCTCACCGTATCCAATTTAGAGATTCAACGAAGTAAGTATAAAAAAGCTCACAGCGATTGCTGTGAGCTTTTATTTATATTCAGGATAGTATGTTTGAACTATAGTATCCACCGTTTCATTTTTCTTAACGTGTAAAAATCTTGCGTATAATTCTTTTCCGGTTTCAAATGGGGCATTGTCTAATTCAAACACATGCAATACTTTTCGAAACGTCCACGTTATTTGCTCGCCGTCCATGTTATCGTACGTATGCTCAGACTGTATAGCGATTTGTTCACTTAGTGCATGGGCCTCTTCCAAACTGTGTGCCTTAACAAGAATAATACTTTCTTCAAAAAGTGTATCGTGATTTTCTTCATAATGCTCATCCATTTTCGTAGGATCAGGCTCACCAGAATGAACAGATTCAAACAATAATTTTACAGCGTACATATTATGCTGCATGTTTCACTCTATAAATAATACTTGCGACAAGTGAAGCAGGTATTGTAAATACGTTACTTTGGTAATGGTAATGTATTTGGGATTCTTCATAAGACATGTTGTCATATAGTTCGTTTTGTGACATATTCATTTTCTTCTGTTTTTCTTTGAGTATTTTAATGTAGTTATACTGTATTGGGACGAGAATGATGAAATAGGCTAATACGATTAGTGAAATCCAAATCATTATGAACACTCCCTTATAAAGAATATTTATATATGGTAATTATATCAATATATATGAAAAATATCCATTTTTTTCTGGTGGTCAATTTCCTTTCCAAAATGCAAAAAGTTCTTCAGGACTTCGTAAATTATGTTCAAGACATGTTTGTGCAGTATGTTTAAAGTTTTGTATGAATTGTTCTAACCTAGAAGGATCATATTGTTTCACATTGCCAGCAATAATAGTTTCATCTTTATCTAAGTTAAGTGATATTTTTAGCGAAGTTATATTTGTTTTTAGTTGTACAACTTCCATGTAAAAAAACTTTTTGTCTAAGTCAATTATAATATAATCATATCGCTCTACTTGTTTAAAGTATCCTACAATATCATCTTCCAATTGAAACCCTCCCAAGTACTATAGCTTATCTGGAAGACTTCTATATAGATTGTATGATTCCTTGTTATATGTCACATAAGTGTAAAAATAACTATTATAGGGCAATGTCATGTATAATAGAAAGAAAAGGCTTGTGAGGGGGGAAAAGAGATGATCGTTCTTTGGATAATTACGCTTTGTATGACTGCTATTTTTGCATATATGACGTTAAAACAAAATGGTTTAAAGCGATTTGTTCCAGGAAGTATTCTTGCAGGAATTGCCCTTATCACGTATGTAACTTCTATTTTTATTGAAAGTGTATCGGTGGATATGAGCACAAGTTTAATGTTTATGGGGATTACACTATTTGCAAGTAGTATTATGGTACTTATGGTTGCTGGTATTATTTTATTTATTCATATGAATTCGGAAACGTTATAGCATATAAAAAAGGCATGTCCCGATGGGACATGCCTTTTTATCCGTTCAATTATGCTCTATCTTTAGAAGAGTTTTGTTGTTTTAATAAGTCGCGAATTTCGCCAAGAAGTTCTTCTTCTTTTGTTGGTTCTGGAAGTTCTTCCTCTTTTTCTTCTTCTCTTTTAGATGTTAGTTTGTTGAACACTTTAACGAACATAAAGATAGCAGCTGCGATAATTAAGAAATCAAAAATAGTTTGGATGAAGTTACCATACATAATAGATGATTTACCGAATGTAATTTTTAAATCTGTAAAGTCAACGCCACCTAATACCATACCAAGTAATGGTGTAATAATATCTTTTACTAAAGAACTAACGATTTTACCGAATGCAGCACCGATTACAACCCCGACAGCTAAATCGATTACATTCCCTTTGAACGCGAATTTCTTAAACTCGTTCCACATGTGTTAATCCCACCCTTTCCACGATTCATTATGAAATTTATAATTCCTATCAACATATTCTATAGAAATTTGCGTGAGAAATAAAGGGGAAATGGGAATGAAAGTAAATTCTGAAAAATGTATCCGTTTTAATTTTTGTTTATATCATTCAGTAGAGATTGGAGCATTTGCTGCGTTTTTAATCCTTCTAATCCATCTACTAACGGCTTTGTGTCTCCGTGTACACAGTCAATAAAATGATGAACAGCATCTTCAAAACCGCGTTGTTTTAACGTCGTTTCCCATGAGGGGGAACCACTTTGTGAAACAGAGTTTTCCTGTTCAACTTCAAATGTGTTCATGTTTTTTACACGAATGATTTTTCCCGCCGTTACAAGTTCAATTTGTTCTAAATTTGTACCGGCATGGCGGTGCATTGCGGTAGAAAGTAACAGTCCATTTGCAGTTGTATATGTATGATGTCCGTAAAGAAGTTCATTCTTTTCATTGATTTGCATCATATTATGAACGACGTTAAGCTCATCGTTAGCTAACCAGCGAGCAGTATCTACAATATGTAAGTAATCATCTAACATCGTAAAGTCGTACGTATAGGGCCCGACTTTATTTGTACGATGCTTTTCAATTCGAATCCATGAAATATGATGAGCTTGCCCTTTTGCCGCAACATACATAGGAACGAAGCGGCGATTAAATCCGACCATTAACTTTCGGTTATATTTTTCGCTCAACTCGACTAGCTTCTCAGCTTGTTCTACTGTAGCAGCTAGCGGCTTATCAACGTAAACATCGATTCCTTTTTTCAGAAGTTCAGAAACGATTTCATAATGCGATGCAGTTGAACTATGAACGAAGATTGCATCGCATTCCGAAGCTAACGTTTCAATAGAATGGAAGTCTTGAATGCGGTATTGCTGGCAAATTTGTTTTCTTTTTTCCGCGTTAGGTGTAAATGCCCCTACAAAATTCCAATTTGTTTCTTTTGTAAGTGTTGGAAGATAGGCTTTTTGTGCGATACTTCCAAGTCCAATCATTCCAATTTTAGGTTTGTTCATTTGTATTCCCACCCTATTCATATTGTTATAACGAGTTAAATGTAGCATAGGGCGGGAAAGGAAGGCAAAAATTAGCGTTTTACTTATGTCCTTCTAGCAAAATCTTCTCTATCTCTTCAAAGTGATGAGCACGAGCATGCTCTAGCGGAGTAACACCATCATTATCTGGAATGTTTATATCTGCACCGTGCTCAATAAGAAGGCGGATGACTTGTTGTTGTGTTTCATTTCCGTTACTTAGTACGATGGCTTCCATTAAAGCTGTCCATCCGAGGTTGTTTACATGGTTTACATCGATATTTGTTCGCGTGAGGAGTTCTTTTATAACATCAATATAACCATGTTCTGAGGCTGGGATAAGAGCTGTACCGCCATATCGATTCGTAAGCGATGGATCTGCGCCAGCATCAATTGTTAGTTTTAAAATATCTAAGTAACCTTCTGCCCCAGCGTATAAAAAGGGATTGTTTTTCATATCATCTTGGATATTTACGTCAGCACCAGCATCGATAAGCGCTTTTGCGGTTTTTACATCATTTTTGTATGTAGCAATCATAAGAGGGGTACGTCCTTTATTGTCTGTTATATTTATGTCAGCCCCTTTTTTGAGTAACGATATAACAGTATTCGTTTCTTGTTTCTCAGTAGCTGTTAGTAGCGCTGTCTCCATGTTTGTCATCTCCTTTTTAACTTCTTGTTCTTGTGAGCAACCTTGTAAAAAAATTACGCAACATATCATGCTTAATGTTTTTTTGAACATGGAATTTCAACCTCCTCATTTCAACTGTAAAAGAAGAACATTAAATTTTTATAAACTGACGCTAAAATTACTATAAAATCGCTTGAGTATTTGAACATATATTTTTATGCTTATGAGTAATAAGGTTTGATAAAGTGAGGATGTAACATATGTCTATTAAAACAAGGTTTTTATTTTCTTATATCGCTGTCATTCTCGTTTCCATTACGCTTATATTAGTCGCGGGATTTTTAATCGTTTTTTCGATAACAGGTGATTTGGAAGCAGTGAAAAATTTCTATAAAAGCTCCTATATTCAAAAGCCGCTTACGTCAGAAGAAGAGAATGCGTATATTGAGTTAAAGACGGCAGCAAAGAAACATCAATCGCAACTATTAGATGAATCGTTCGTTTCATCACTTGAAAAAGAAGGGGTGAAAATCGTTGTAAGAAAGGGAGAAACCATTTCTTATGCTACAAAAGTATTTGAAAGTGTGGCTTTAAAGGAAGCCCTCCCGAAATTTGAATCAGCAAATATTAATAGTCGTGGTACAACGGAATTAGGCGATACATTTTATCGATATGTAAAGTTTGATTTTTATTTTCCTCAGGAAGAAGAGGGGAGTATATTTGTATTAAAGAAGCAAAGTTCATTTGTAGATCTTACACAAAAGTTATTTCCGATTTTGTTCGTATCACTTTTACTGTTAGCTATTTTACTTATTGGATTATTAAGTTACCTCGTCTCAAGAAGTGTCATAAAACCAATCTTTGTATTGAAAGATGCGACTGGGAAAATTAAAGAAGGAAATTTAGATTTTCAAATACCAGTTACATCGCACGATGAAATCGGGCAATTAAATCAAGGATTTGAGGAAATGAGGAAGAAATTAAAAGAATCGATAGAGATGCAAACGCAGTATGAAGAAAATCGAAAAGAGCTCATTTCAAACATCTCTCACGATTTAAAAACACCGATTACATCTATTATTGGATATGTAGAAGGAATAAAAGACGGAGTAGCAAATACGCCAGAAAAAATGGAGAAGTACTTAACGACTATCCATACGAAAGCAAGACATATGGATACACTCATTGATGAATTATTTTTATTCTCAAAGCTCGATTTGAATCGAGTTCCCTTTCAGTTTGAAACGGTTGAATTAAATATGTTTATGCAAGAATTAATAGAAGAGATGCAGATGGATTTAAGTAAAGAAGGTATAGAAGTTAACTTACAATTACATGCATCCCCACTTTATGTAAAGGCTGATTGCGAAAAGATAAATAGAGTGATATCAAATTTAATTCATAATAGTGTGAAATACATGGATAAAGAAGAAAAGAAAATTACTGTAACAGTATGGAGTGATAACAATAAAGTGATTGTGAAAGCAATGGACAACGGATCAGGTATAGAATCTGATACACTTCCTTATATTTTTGAACGTTTCTATCGTGCAGAGCAATCGCGAAATTCTAGTACAGGTGGAAGTGGACTTGGCTTAGCGATAGCGAAGCAAATTATTGAAGAACATGGCGGGAATATTTGGGCGGAAAGCGAGCTTGGGGAAGGCACAAGCATTTTCTTCTCATTGGAAAAAGTAGAGAAATGTGGTGAGTAAATTGAAAAGAATTTTACTAATAGAAGATGAAGTAAGCATTGCAGAATTACAGCGAGATTATTTAGAAATTAATGATTTTCAAGTTGATGTAGAACATTCAGGAGAAACAGGTTTACAAATGGCCCTGCAAGAAGACTACGATTTAATTATTTTAGATATTATGCTTCCGAAAATGAATGGATTTGAAATTTGTAAGCAAATTCGAGCTATAAAAGATATTCCGATTCTACTTGTTTCAGCAAAAAAAGAAGATATAGATAAAATTCGCGGGCTCGGATTAGGAGCGGATGATTATATAACGAAACCGTTTAGCCCGAGTGAGCTAGTAGCAAGAGTAAAAGCCCATATTTCTCGTTATGAAAGATTATTAGGAAATGTAAGTAAGCAACGCGATACGCTATATATTCACGGAATCTCTATTGATCAAAGGGCGAGGAAAGTTTTTATAAACAATGAAGAAATCGCCTTTACAACGAAAGAATTTGATTTATTAACATTCTTTGTCACAAACCCAAACCAAGTATTAAATAAAGAACAGTTATTTGAACGCATTTGGGGATTAGACTCCGCTGGTGATTTAGCAACTGTTGTCGTTCATATTAGAAAGTTACGTGAAAAAATTGAAAGAGATCCTGCTCACCCGCAATATATTGAAACAGTGTGGGGGGCTGGTTATCGTTTTAATGTGTAGGGAACCTGTCAAAGTTTTGGCAGGTTTTTTTTGTATGTGATCAAAAGGGGAGAATAGGTAATTTATGTTAAACTATAAAGAGAGATAAAAACATAGGAGAGTGTGAGAGGGCGTGCTACATTTTGGGGGATATATTAAAAGATAATAAATCAAACAAGATTTTAAAGGTTGGAACTAATATCATACTTGTTTTATTACTAATAGGTGCAATACAAATGTTTTATGATGACGATTATACGAATGATCATTTCGGTGGGTTATTTATGATGGTCTTTTTTATAATTAAAATCATTTCTAGTTTTATGATAAGTTTAAAAGAAGGAGATAAAAAGGCAGTAGTACTTGATTTGAGTTTAATGGTTTTTTCTGTTCTTCTTTTAGTTGTTTCTAGTATGAAATATTTCTTTTGAAAAAAGCTTATAGTCTTATAGAGGCTGTGAGCTTTCTTTAATAATAACGGTACTAGTGTAACGATTTATAAAATTCTTGAGTAGTAGAAATAAATTGAGCAGCTTCTTCTAAGAAAGGATAATGATTACTTTCTTCAAATATCACAAAAATAGAATTACGTATGCCCTCATGCATCTCGATAGAATACTGAATCGGACATTGCACATCGTGTCTTCCGCACATAATTATTGTTTTTGTTTTTATAGAAGGTAAATGCTCTCGTAAATCAAATGATGGATATTCATGAGCAAAAGCGTTCATCCGGCTAGCGGACATTGTTTTTTTGATTGGTTTATCAAAATAAGAATTGTAGTTTGCGGGTTTATATAAAGATAATTTTGTTCGTTTGGTAGATAGTTCTTTTCGTTCCTCATTTGTAAGGTGGTGACTTTTTAAGTTTTCAATGAGCTGTTGCATATAATGAAACTGAGGATGTTCCGGATGATAAATACAAAATGGTGTTTCAGTATAATTACTTGCTGCGGCTCCAACGACGACTAGTGATTGTAAGGGATTTGGATATGTAATCGCATATAAAAGTCCAAGCATACCACCTGTTGAATGACCGGCGAAATGCCATGTTGGAAGTTGTAAAGCTTCTCGTATAGCGTCTAAATCGTGAATCGTTTCAATCATACTTAATTCTTTTTCTGAATTGGCTTTTACCGAGTTACCAGCGTCTCGTAAATTAATGAGGAATACACGATGCGTAGCAGTGAAAACATCCGCAAAGTAATCACCAGTCTCATTAAATTGGGAATAGTGATGTGTAATGCAAAGTGGTTCGCCACTGCCTTTAGTAAAAAGCTCGAATGTGCCGCGTTTCGTGTTGACCATTTGTTGTTTCCACATAATATCACGACCTTTTCCCATAATGTCCGTTAGTACATAAAAATATATCAGCGATTATTAGAATATATCGGCGCAACTCAAAATATATCAGCGATTATCAAAATATATCGGCGCAACTTGAAATATATCAGCGATTATTAAAATATATCGACTCACCGACAGAAATCAACAATAAATAAAAGGAGGCTATTCAAAAACGAGCCTCCTTTTCGTTTAGTACAAAGATTTTTTCATATTATTCCGAATAATTTCAAGGGATTTTGCTACAGTTAATGCGTTCTTTTCTTCAATTTCTGGTTTGCGGGGGATAGGTTTATACATGTTGTCTGGATCTTCCCATGTGAGGGGAAGTTCTGTTTCTGCTTGTCCTTTCCAAGCGTCAATCCATTCTGGAGGGAGATAACCTGAGATGTTTTGGATGTTGTTCATTTCGAGCCAAATGAGTGCCCACGCTCTTGGGACGACGCGCCAGTGGTCATAGCCACCGCCGCCGACAGCAATCCAGCGACCTTCGCAATATTCGTTAGCGATTTCGCGAGCGAGCTTTGGTATCTCGCGGTAAATATTCATCGTTGCGCAAAGGTGTGTAAGTGGGTCGTAGTAATGTGCGTCAGCACCATTTTGCGTTAAAATAATATCCGGTTTAAAGTATGCGGCCACTTCTCTTACGACAGTTCGATAGGAATCTAAAAACGATTCGTCTTCTGTAAAAGCATCGAGTGGAACGTTAAAAGAATAACTATAGCCATTACCTTGTCCGCGTTCGTTTACAGCGCCAGTTCCAGGGAATAAATATCGACCAGTTTCATGTAGTGAAATGGTGCATACGTTAGGATCGTCATAAAAGGACCACTGTACACCATCACCGTGATGAGCATCTGTATCAATATATAAAACGCGTAAACCGTATTTCTTTTGAATATATTTCATTGCGATGGAACTATCGTTATAAATGCAAAAGCCAGATGCTTTGCCGCGGAAGCCATGATGTAAGCCGCCTCCTAAGTTAAGTGCGTGTTTTACTTTCCCAGAAAGAACAGCATCGACAGCTGTTAACGTACCACCAACGAGTAATGCGCTTGCTTCGTGCATATTTGGAAACATCGGTGTATCTTCTGTTCCGAGTCCATATGTCATCGCAATTGATTTTTCTAACTTACCTTCTCCAGCACGTTTTACCGCATTTATGTACTCCTCTGTATGAATGTAGGCAATCTCTTCATCTGTAGCCATCCGTGGTGAGATGATTTGGGAAGGAGAGATGAAACCGCCCTTTTGTAATAAATCATACGTAAGTGTGACGCGCAGTTGGTTAAAGGGATGATCAGGGCTAAATGAATAGCCCCGAAAGTCATCTGAATAAATAAACGCGCTACTCATGCTTGCATCCCCATAATGTTTGGCCATAATACGCGGTAGCCTTCTGCTTCAAGTGCATCAATCACTTTTAGCGGATTCATCGTTTGAATGCGGAAAACGAGTACTTTATCATTCTCATCTTTTGCTGGGTAGACGAGAACGCTCACGATATTAATTTGTAACTCACTAAAAATAGCAACGACTTTTCCGAGAATGCCAGGTTCATTTTTTACTTGAATTTCAATTTGTGAACTCGGTTGATGTGCTCCTGTTAATTTCACTAACGTGTGCAGTACAGTAGATTCAGAAATAATTCCAACTAACTTTCCTGCCTTTGTAACAGGAAGACAGCCAATTTTATTTTCAAAAAATAAAGTAGCAATTTCCTCAACGAAATCGAGAGGATGGCAAGTCATAACAGGGTGTTTCATAATAAGTTCAAGTGGTTGCTTCAGCATATCGAGTGAAACTTGTTCATCTAAAATAGACGGACTTGCATCTCTTACATCCCGATCAGAAATAATGCCTACGACATGATTATTTTGATCGACAATTGGAATGTGCCGAATGCCTTTCGTGCGTATCGTTCGGATTGCTGTTTCGATTGTATCGTTTGGACGTAGTGTCACCACATCTTGATTCATAATTTCTTCTACAATCATTCCAGTTGCCCCCTTTATTAATACATAAAACGATTGTGAAAACGTAGACGATCAAATGCTTGAATAGAATCCGTATCAACGCGTTTACCGATGCGGACCATTAAACAGTTAGCAGGATGTGAACAAATTTCAGGATCATCTGTAGCCATCCATTGTAACCCGCCAGCATTCATCATCTTTTCCATTACTTTTCGGTACTCCCAAACATTTAAACCTGTTTGTTTTAAATCCCAGTGCCAATAATATTCAGTCGTCAATATAATGTAATCTTCCATATAATCGTCCATCATGGAAACTTCTAATAAGTTCTTTCCGACAGCGCAACCACGGAAGGCAGGGACAACTTCAATCGCCCCGAGTTCAATTAAGTTTTCCATCTTTCCTTCTGACCATCGTTCAAGTGGATCAGGATACAAGTATGTAACATATCCAACAATCGTTTGGTCATGTCTAGCAATAATGAGACGAGCTTCTGGCAATTTAGAAATTTCGACAATTGCTTTATATTGCTGCTCGGCAGGACGAAACGCAACTAAATCTGTATGAAATTCATACATTTCTAAGTTATGTGTAGAGACAGGCCCTTCAATAATTAAAGTGCCTTTCGCTGTTTTTAAGTTTCTAGCATTATATATTTTTTTATGAATCAATGTATTGCTCACCACCTTGAGGGTTTGTGAATCTATTCATATCGTACTTTATAATATATGCGATGTGAATCGAAATTTGTCATTAAAAATTTGTCTAAAAATCAACAAATATACTGAAAATTTTAAATAATGTTATTATAATAGATAATAGAATACATAGGAGGGGGATGTAAAGTATGAAAGTAGAAACGCTTCCTGTCATTAAAGGAGAAAATAATTTGCCGAATTATGATGAGGCATACGCGAATTTTAACTGGGAAGAGGTTAATAAAAACTTTACTTGGAATGAAACAGGCCGAGTAAATATGGCGTATGAAGCAATTGATAAGCATGCGAAATCCGATCGAAAGAATAAAGTAGCCCTTTATTATCAAGACGGATCTCGAAAAGAGAAGTATACATTTAAGGAAATGAAGGATTTTTCTAATAAAGCAGGAAACGTCCTAAAAAACTATGGCGATGTAGAAAAAGGCGATCGCGTTTTTATTTTTATGCCACGTTCTCCAGAGTTATATTTCGCACTTCTTGGTGCAGTGAAATTGGGAGCAATTGTTGGTCCGCTATTTGAAGCATTTATGGAAGGCGCAGTTCGCGATCGTTTAGAAGATAGCGAAGCAAAAGTGTTAATTACAACACCTGAATTGTTAGAGCGTGTACCATTAAATGATTTACCTGCTTTAAAAACAGTCTTCCTTGTTGGAGATAATGTAGAAGAAGGCGGTAAAACGGTAGCATTCAATCCTTTATTTGAACAAGCTTCAAAAGAATTACATATTGAATGGTTAGGCCGTGAAGACGGTTTGATTTTACATTACACGTCTGGTTCTACTGGTAAGCCAAAAGGTGTGCTTCATGCGCAAAACGCAATGGTTCAGCACTATCAAACGGCGAAGTGGGTATTAGATTTAAAAGAAGACGATGTATATTGGTGCACAGCTGACCCAGGCTGGGTAACGGGAACTGCTTATGGTATTTTTGCACCGTGGTTAGTCGGGGCATCAAATGTTATTTTAGGCGGACGCTTTAGTCCAGAAGCGTGGTATGAAGCACTGCAAGATTACGGTGTAACAGTTTGGTATAGTGCACCAACAGCGTTCCGTATGTTAATGGGTGCTGGACAAGATGCAATTAAAAAATACGATTTATCACAAGTGCGTCACGTATTAAGCGTTGGTGAACCGTTAAATCCAGAAGTAATTCGCTGGGGTATGAACGCCTTTGGACTTCGTATTCATGATACGTGGTGGATGACAGAAACAGGTGGACAAGTTATTTGTAACTACCCTTGTATGGAAATCCGTCCAGGTTCAATGGGTAAGCCAATTCCAGGTGTAAAAGCAGCGATTGTTGATAATGAAGGAAATGAAGTGCCACCATACACAATGGGTAACTTAGCAATTGGCAAAGGTTGGCCAGCTATGATGCGCGGAATTTGGAATAACAAGCAAAAGTATGAGTCTTACTTCATGCCAGGCGATTGGTACGTATCAGGTGACTCTGCATACATGGATGAGGATGGATACTTCTGGTTCCAAGGGCGTATTGACGATGTAATTATGACGTCAGGTGAGCGCGTTGGTCCGTTTGAAGTGGAAAGCAAATTAATCGAGCATGCTGCTGTTGCAGAAGCTGGTGTAATTGGTATCCCTGATCCGGTGCGTGGCGAAATTATTAAAGCATTTATCGCGCTTCGTGCAGGGTACGAACCATCTGAAGAATTAAAAGAAGAAATCCGTCAATTTGTAAAGAAAGGTCTAGCAGCTCATGCAGCGCCAAGACAAATTGAATTTAGAGATAAATTACCGAAAACGAGAAGTGGTAAAATTATGCGCCGCGTATTAAAAGCGTGGGAGTTAAACTTACCAACAGGTGACTTATCAACGATGGAAGATTAAGAGAGAAAGGCCTGAACGAAATAGCGTTCAGGCCTTTCTTTTTTATTCCCTCTTTAACCTACATAGAAGTTAAAGAGGGAATAAAATGAAAACAGAAAAAAATGATACTAGGAGAAATGTAGATAACGACTGATCCAGTTGTATCAAAAGGTGTGCCAGATCATGTAGTAGTTTACGGGAATCCTGCAAAGATTATTAAAAAACTAAAATAATATTTGAACGAAGTATCTTCCTCGTCTGTATACATTTATGAAACAATAGATGAGGGAGGCTTTTTATATGTCTAATAAATTACTTCTTACTTTTGCTTTAATTGGAATTATAGCTGTATTTTCTTGTGGTTTACTATTACCGATGCCAATCGGATTTAAAGTGTCGATGATCACAGCTGGAGTTATGATGATTGTGATGTTTTCCATCATTATTCCGTTTGATAGAAAGTATATAGTACGGAAAAAAGGATATAAAATTGATTTTACAAAAACAAAAGTGTACTTTCGTTGGAATGTATTTGATACGATTTCGGCTTGTCTTGCAGTGTATGCATGCATATGTGTGCAAGCATTAAATATTTTAGTTTCAACCGGCCAGACAATTCAAAATCCGTACGTTCAATTTTTTACGAATCAATCACAAGTATGGATTATTGTCGCAAGTTGCTATTTAATTTCCCGCATTTCGTTAACGTTAAAAGGAATAAAGGAGATCAAAAATCATGGCGCAGATTGGGATTGAGGAGGAGCTCATGCTTGCGTATCAAAGGGGAGATAAGCAGGCTGGGGAAAAACTATATGTTTTAATCAAACCAGCGCTATACACATTTTTATATCGATTTAATCGAGATGAACAATTGAGTATCGACCTTGTGCAAGATACGTTTTTGACGTTAGAACGAAAGAAACATATGTATGAACTTGAAAAAGGAAAAATAAAAACGTATTTATTTCAAATCGGTTATCGCCTTATGATTAATAAATTAAATAGAAGAAAAAAGTGGCGTACGCTTTTGCCGTTTTTAGTGCCGATTCCGGAAAAAGAATTTTCTCACGAAGATCGGCTCACAGTAAGGGACGCGATTTTGAAAGTTCCTGAAGAGCAAAGAGCGGTCCTGATCCTTTCTTATTATCATGATATGCAGCAAAAAGAGATTGCAGAGGTATTAGATATTCCAGTCGGAACGGTGAAATCAAGACTCCATAACGGGATAAAGAAATTGAAACAATTGCTGGAGGTGGACGAAATTGAGCGAAAATCCCTTTAAGAGTGAATATAAATTAAAACAGCATTTAGATAGTGACCATGTAGAAGTACCGGACTTTCCAAAAACGGTAAGTCGATTCGATCGATTAATCGGGTTTCTTGGTTCCCCGGCGAAAGATCCTGTGGAGGCTACGATTGGGAATGATTTATCAGTTGTGTTTCACGTATCGTTATTAGTTGGGGTTCCAATTCTTTCTCTTATTACGATACTCTTTATGACGTTGTAAAGGATTGGCAAGAAGAGAAACCCGACCTTATTTGACACGCCTATATAAATGATGGTATAAAGAAAAGTATATGAATAATTGAGCGTGGAAAGGGAGAAGTAGTGATCATTTCCCTGTTTTAGAGAGCTGATGGCCGGTGAAAATCAGCACATAGATGATCGCGAATTACGCCCCTAGAGCATCTTTTTTCGATTGAATTGTATTCAAAAGGGAAAAGACGGTGCTAAGCCGTTATGTAAATAAGGTGGTAGGCTTTTTTGGTCTGCAACTAGGGTGGTAACGCGATAATCAAAATCGTCCCTTATTTGAAGGGGCGATTTTTTTATGTTTTCAACCTTCACGCCAGTAATGAACTTAAAGGAGAGTATGTAGGATATGGGTATTTTACAAGATCTTGAATTTCGCGGTCTAATTAATCAGCAAACAGATGCTGAGGGCCTTGAGCAATTATTAGAAAAAGAAAGCGTTAAATTATACTGTGGTTTCGACCCGACAGCGGATAGCTTACACATTGGTCATATGTTACCAGTATTAATGTTACGTCGTTTCCAATTAGCTGGTCACCAACCAATCGCACTTGTTGGCGGTGGTACTGGTATGATCGGTGATCCAAGTGGTAAAAAAGCAGAGCGTACATTAAATACGAAAGATACAGTTGCTTACTACACAGAAAGCATTAAAAACCAACTTTCAAACTTCTTAGAGTTCGAAAACGTGGAAAACCCAGCAACAATGGCTAACAACTATGACTGGCTTGGTAACTTAGATGTCATTTCATTCTTACGCGATATTGGTAAAAACTTCGGTTTAAACTATATGTTAGCAAAAGATACAGTAGCATCTCGTTTAGAGACTGGTATTTCATTCACAGAGTTTAGTTACATGATTTTACAATCATACGACTTCTTAAACTTATACCAACACCATAATTGCCGCCTACAAATCGGTGGTAGTGACCAATGGGGTAACATTACAGCTGGTCTTGAATTAATCCGTAAATCAGAAGAAGATGCGAAAGCATTCGGTTTAACAATTCCACTTGTTACAAAATCTGACGGTACGAAGTTTGGTAAAACAGAAGGCGGCGCAATTTGGTTAGACCCAGAGAAAACAACTCCTTACGAGTTCTACCAATTCTGGATTAACACAGATGACCGCGATGTTGTTAAATACTTAAAATACTTTACATTCTTATCTCATGAAGAAATTCTTGAGCTTGAAAAGCAAGTAGCCGAGGCACCAGAAAAACGTGCAGCACAAAAAGCATTAGGTGCAGAAATGACAAAACTTGTTCACGGCGAAGAAGCATTAGAGCAAGCGATTAAAATTTCAGCTGCATTATTTAGCGGTTCTGTAGCAGAATTGACTGCAAGCGAAATCGAGCAAGGATTCAAAGACGTACCATCTGTAGAACGCACTGCAGAAGATACAGTATTAATCGACTTACTTGTAGAAAGCAAAATCTCTCCATCAAAACGTCAAGCGCGTGAAGATGTAACGAACGGCGCAATCTACGTAAACGGTGAGCGTACACAAGCATTAGACTACGTTGTAACAGAAAAAGACCGCATCGAAGGTAAATTCACAATCATTCGCCGCGGTAAGAAGAAATATTTCTTAATTCGTTACTAATTAGAAACGAATATAAAACAAATAGTACCCCGAATTGTAGGTTGAAAAGTTTATGATTCGGGGTTTTTATGTATGGATTTAAATCCCCGGATCTTTTCTTTTAAATAGAGTATAAAGAATTAATATAAGCATATAAAGTAAGCTAATGAGCATAACGATAAATGCTGTTGGATAAAATTTTGCTGCATATATAAAGAAATCGATTTGATAAATATCTTCGTAATTTGAAACGGTGCCTTTAAAGTAATTCGTAAATTTAGCGCTATATTTCCATTCATCAGGATTATCTATTAAATTACTTCCCTGATACCAACTCATAAGTGCGGAAGTAATAAATAGCATAAATGAACTTCCGAGTTGAACCATTTTGTTTATTGTCAAAAAGAATCCACCTCCTATTTTATGGTTATTATATCGTGTATTCATATGCCTGTAACCTTTTTGTTGTAATCTCCTTTTCGAGTTCATACGGAAATCACATGTAAGCGGTATGATAAATGTATAACAACTAGAAAGGAGTGGTAAAACAAAATGTCACTAGAAGCGCTCATTATTTTTTCTTTGCTAAATGCGGGTCAGCTTGCAGAGAATTCGAAGGTGGATGTACATAAAGAGCAGAAAGATGCTTATGTATATGTTCAGAAAGAGGAAAATAAATAACTTTATTTTATATATAAACGAAAAAAGCCAATCCACAGGATTGGCTTTTTGTCATTAACGAGAGTAGAACTCGATAGTATTATAAAGTCTTATTATATCAGTGTTTGAAGCGTATTTATTATTAACTGGCCCCAAATTTGGCCCCACTTTCTGCTAAACTCTGGCTAAATAACTCTACTGACATGGACTCCATTTCCTTCAATACATGGCCATAAATTTCATAAATCATTTGTGGAGTATTCCCTAAACGTTCTGCAATCACTTTTACATTTAAACCTTGGTTTAATAGTATGGTACAGTGTGTATGGCGTAAGCCATGTATTGTTATTGAGGGAAGATTTGTTTTATTTAATACCCTTCTAAATGCATATAGTACACTGCTATCTGTTATAGGCTTCCCGGTTTGATATGATGTAAATACGAAAGATTCATCTTTTAGTTTGTATCCAAAAGATAGCATTACTTCCATGCACCACTTACGATATGTTTTTAGTTGGCTTACAAGTACATCATCTATTAGAATTGTTCGATAGCTGTTTTTTGTCTTGGGTGATCGTATACCCTTATTATCTCTGGTACGTTCAATAGTAATTGTTTTATTATCAAAGTCGATGTTTTTCCACTGCAATCCACAGGCTTCTCCTCTACGAATTCCTGTGTATGCAACAGTTAATAAAAATGTATAGTTCGTGGTGTTTTCTTCATGTTTAGCTACTTTTAAAAATTCAACTAATTGTTCAGGAGTGAAGTAATTAGTGTTTTCCTCTTTAATAGTTTCTTGACTTGAAAGTTTAATTTTTGTGAAACGATTACGGGATAATATTTCATCTTCCACAGCTGCATTAATGGCAATTTTAAAAAGGGTGTGGAATAAATGAACTGTACTTGGTTTGTACTTCTTTTCAAGTACATTCAAGAATTCTCTTTTATATGTGGTTCTATCCAACGTTTGTAACTTGTAATGGCCAAGCAATGGTTTCATTTGTAAGCGAATGGCCATTTCACGTTGAGCCCGAGATGTTGGTTTCCAACTATTTTTATGAGTGTTATACCAAGTATCCAACCATTCTCCAACGGTCATTTGATCGTGTTCTACTTGTTTAGCTTCACCACGTATTGTTGCAACTTTCACTTCTAAAAGGGACTTGAGGGCTTCTTTTTCTGATTTAAATCCTCTTTTCTTTTTCTCTTTCCTTTTACCTGTACTGTCGTAATACTTGTGACGGTACATCCACACTTTTTCATTACTTGCATTGAAATAATAGTATATTTCCGGATCTTTTGCTGATTTATGCAATTTCACTATTACCATTCCTTTCATTGCTTTGGCTGGCGTATGCATAGGAATGGATAAGTGTTGAATTGGTGTTATTTATCTTTGTCACGATCAGATGAATCTTGGTTTAAAAATGCAAACTTAAAATTCTTCATATCGTCATATTCTTTTTCAATGTCTTCATCTGAAGGGCAATTTACTTCAAGTTTTTCAAATAAAACTTCTAATATTTTTGTAGCTGTTTGCCTCTGTTCATAATTTAGCGATTTGCCACCAAAAAATACATTGCTCCCATTTAAAAGTATTTTTAAATCAGGATAGTGTAGTTGACGATAGTCATGTAGGAGAGAAGATTTCATGTCTCTTTCTATATATGCTTCTTCTTCTTCAGGTGTCATGGAATTATAAAATGCTTCCATTTCTCTTCTTTGTTGTATTTCTGCATCTGTATATAATCCAGCTCTCCATGCTAATTCAGTAAAATCAACTTCAAAAGCTTCAGATAGTTTTTTGATGATATCAAACGAAGGGTTTCTTTGCCCTTTTTCAATTTGTGATAAGTATGGTTGAGAGATACTAGATATTTCGGAAAGTTTGGAGAGAGTTAATTGTTTCTTTTGTCTCAATTCTTTAATATACATACCAATATTTTTTTTGTTCATTTAAATCACTCCTTTTTTATCAATAATAAACATTATTCATTGCAAAAGCAATAAAATGAAAATAAATTGCAATAAAATATTGCAAAAGCAATAAAGTGGTGTTATATTTATTGCAACAGCAATAAAGGAGGGAAGACATGAAGAAAATTACATTAACTGTAAAAGAAGTCGCGGAATTATTAGGTGTTTCTTTGACAACTGTATATTCAATGGCTCGTATGGGAGAAATACCCCATGCAAGAATTAAAGGTAAAATTCTTTTTCACCGTCCGACAGTCGAGGCATGGTTAATTAATGGAGCTATGCAAAGTTGTGAAAAAGTAGAAGCATAATTTAATTGATAGATAGAAAGAGGTGAAAATAGTGATTCCTGCAAATGTGCAAGTCAATATTGATGAAAAAGCCATCAAGGAGTACATACAGCAACAGATAGACCAGCAGATTCACGAAACATTGTTAATGGTTGATATTGAAAGATTAGTAACCATTACATCAATGAGCAAAAGATTTTTGGAAGATGAGATTTTGTCAGACCCTCGTATGAGATTAATAGAGCGACGACGTAATAGAAAACGTTGGTGGTTTTATAAGAGGGCTTTGGAAGCAATAGAAGAGATTGTGAATGATTGGTAGACGATAACGCTTTGGCTGGCGTGTGCATAGGAAAAATAAAGTTGTTGATCAGATGGTCGAGCGGACTGAAAATAAACGTGATGTTGGGACTTATAGCTAATATGGGGGTAGCAACCTTAATTGAAAAAGAGTGAGGTGAATACATATGAACGGGGTATTATCGGCAGCAAGGATGATGAAGGGGCATGAAATTATAAAACGATGTGCAGAAGCCAGAAAAAATCCTGAGATTTTAGAAGCTATGGAGTTTGAAGCTAAGAAAAGATTGTACGAAATGAATAGTAAATAAGGAGTGTTAGAAACATGGGGAATTTAAGAACTTTAGCATTCGGGTTAGATCATGAAGTAGGTCAAATTAAAGGGCATACAGATACTTTAATCGATGTAGAAACATTGTTATACCAATTAAATGACAAAATGTTCGAAGTAGAAATGAAAGGCGAAGAAAGAAATTATTACAGAGACCATCATAGAACAATTAGAATCTTGTGGCATGTCGTACGTCAGTTACAAGCTGAATTAAATGACAGTGTTGAAACATTCGATAAAATCAATACAGATTTATTCAATGAGGTTGTGAAAAATGGTAAAAATCAATAAAAAAGATATACGAATTAGCGGTTCGTATATCTCAAAAGGTAATTATTTATCTACTTATATTTTAGCATCAAGTTAATTAGACAGCAATAGGAGGTGATATATATGCTTGATAATTTTAATAATATACCAACAGAATTGAAAAAAACTCCTAATTGGGTCTTGTGGAAATCGCAAGTTAGATCGGGGAAAACAACAAAGGTACCATATCAACTTAATGGATCTATGGCTCAATCAAATAACCGTAATACTTGGTCTACTTTTGAGGAAGTTTTGGGAGAGTATCAACAGGGAGATTATAGCGGTATTGGTTTTATGTTTTCTAAGGAAGATGCGTTCATAGGGATTGATATAGATCATTGTGTCCAGGAAGGGGGGTTTACAGATTTAGCAAAGGACATTATGACGATTGTTCCAAGTTATACAGAATACTCGCCCAGTGGTCAGGGGATTCATATTATTGCAAAGGGAAAATTACCGTTAAGAGGGCCGGGCACAGGAAAGAAAAGTCCTGCCCTAGGTCTTGAGATATATAGGCACGGAAGATACTTCACATTCACGGCTAACAGTATAAATAACCTCCCTGTGGAGGAATCAACTGAAAACTTAAAAGTTCTTTTTCAGAAGTATATAGAGAAGAAGGAAGTACCTGCAGCACCAAAAACACCTTATGTTTCAAGGAAAAGTAATATAAGTATTCTATCTGATGCAGAACTATGGGAGCGAATGTTTGATAGTAAAAGCGGTGCAGCCATTAAAGATTTATTCCAAGGCATTTTGATAAATGGTGACCATTCTTCAACGGATATGGCTTTATGTAATCATCTAGCATTTTGGACGGATAAAGATGCTGCAAAGATGGATTCCATGTTTAGAGAATCAGCTTTAATTCGTGATAAATGGGATAAACCACATTCAAGTGATGGCCGTACATATGGGGAAATGACAATTGAAAAAGCAATTGAATCTACCCACAGTTCTGTTTCGGATTATAACCGTAGTTCTGATTACAACCGAAAAAATGATGTTCATTATTTGGTAAATGAACAAGTTGAAACAAATGGTATAAAAAAAGGCTCATGGTGGAGCGAAAATAACGGAAGGACTAGTTTTTTACATCATATCATGGTCGAGTACATTTTACAGGAAAATAAAATTGTACGTTTTCCAAATGAAGATGGTGATATCTATGTTTACAACAAAGCTACTGGAATATATGAACTTGATAAAACGTGTAGGAAGTTACGTTCACTCGTTCGTGATGCAGAGATATTAAAAAGAAATCAAGTGCGTGAAGTACAAGAATACATTATGGATATGTCACCAGTAGTAAATGAAGAATCCAAGAATTATATAGCAGTAGAAAATGGTTTATTGCATCTTGATAGTATGGAATTTAAAGAGTTTACACCAGAGGTATTTGTAACCAAAAAGATACCTACAAAATATAATTCAAATGCTTTTGATTCATTTGTTGAAAGAACGCTGATGAAAGTATCTGATGGACATTTACCTACTATCAAAAATATTCATGAAATGTTTGGAGCGGTTTTGTATCCCACCTTGTTAGTTCCGAAAATGTTTTATCTGTATGGACGTAGCGCCCATAACGGGAAATCTACGGTTTTATATATGATACAGAAGACATTTAATTCTGGGGAGAACATATCAGCGATAAGTCCGCAGAAATTGGCGGAAAATGCCTTTGCGGGTAGTAGCATTTATGGGAAATTGGCAAATATCGTAGATGATCAACCCGATGAGGTAATACGTGATAGTGGAACATTAAAAACTATCATTACAGGTGGGTATGTCGATATCGAATTTAAGGGAAAGAGCAGTCAAACAGTACAAATGAACACGGTATGTATTACAGCTAGTAATCATTATCCTAATTTCAGGGAATACGGCAATCAGATTAATAAACGACTGCATATTTTACCGTTTGATCATAATTTTATGAACGACTCAGAACGTATATCAGAAATGGAAAGCATGAAACAACTTGAAACAGTAAGTGCAAGGGAATATGTCTTGAAATTGGCGGTAGATGCTATAAAAGAAATGAAAAAACGCACGGTTGATATTTTAACATACAACGAGAAGGCGGAGGAAGCGAAACAGAACTTTATGGAATACAATGATCCACTTGCCGACTTCTTTTTTGAATACGATAAGCAATTTTTTGAAGAAGTCAGGGGTACGGATGCTTTGAAGGCATATGACGAATGGTGCAAAGATAACCACGTTCAGCATCCGTTAGGGCAAAAACAATTCAAAGATTCAGTATGTACTAAGTATGAAATGGAATGGAAAGATAAGATGACAAAAATTAATGGTTCATGGAAAACAGTTAAAGGGTTTAAGTCAAAACCAGCAATAAAATAGCAATAAGCATAAACCTTAGAGTTGCAAGGCTTTAGAGTGTTTGTATTGCGGAGTCAGCAATAAAGCGGCAATAAGTACAAGTCTTAGAGCTGTAAGGGTTTATAGTGTTCGTATTGCTAGTTTCTATTAATGAGTTATTAAAAATGTATTTATGTTTATAACAAATATACGTATTAATTATTTGTGAGATAAATGCACGAATGAGATATGACGGCCAGCAATAAGCAATAAAATAAGTACAAGCCTTAGAGTGACAAGGAATTGGAATTATTGCCTACTTGTTGCTTTGTTGCCGAAAAGTAGCAATAAACCAATTTTTATTAAAGAGGTGTGTAGAAATGGCAATTAAAAAAGTTCCAAGTGTATTAGCAATTGAACGTGATGAAAAAGGAAATCTCAGCACATGGTGTCAATACTGTAGAAAGTTCCATCATCACGGAAGAGGTGAAGGACACAGAGATGCACATTGTTTTGAGGAAGATAGTCCTTATATTCGTACAGGCTATGTTCTTAAAAAGATGAAATTATCTGGTAAAGAAATTGTGATCAAAGAGTAAACCTAAGTAGGTGATATGTAATTGAATTGGTTGAAAGACTATCAGAAGTTAGAACAGGACATTGCTTATTTGGAATACAACTTAGATAAAACAAAGGCTGAATTAAAACGTTGGATCAGTGGTGATTTGCGAGAGGTACGTTTAACTGCTGAGTCAGATGGCGCAAAAGTAGAAGTGCATATTGAAGCAATTGAGTATGAACTGGCTCATAAGATGAATGATTTATATGATATGAAAAAGTTAGTCAGTACATTCAAAGGATTAGACAACAGGATACTCAAGCTGAAATATATGGATGGAATGACATTAGAAAAAATTGCTGAAGAACTGAAGTACAGCACAGGCTATATTAACAAGAAACATGCTGAGATTATGAGAGTTTTTAGGAACACTGAGAAATAAAAGTCAGAAAAAGCTGTGGAAGGTATTGAAAGAATAGAAACATAGATTTATGACGTTGTGTAGAAAATATTCTATCAAAAGAATAATAAATTAAATCTATTCTCGTTCGTTAAACAATCCCCCCCACTTACAAAATAAATAAAAAAACTTATTGGGGACCGAGAGGGGGAGGTTTTTCCAATAGAGCGACCTTTTAAAAATTAAAAAGGGGGTGTGAAATATCGTGGAAGAATTATTCGTGAAAAAAGAAGGTGGAATTCAAAAACGAGCCAATCGAACTAAGGGAGAAAAGATAGTAGATAATTTTTTGTTTGGTTGGAGACGGATTCGAAGGGCAAATAAAAGGTTGAGAGCACAAAATAAAAAGCCTAACCAAAGAAGAAAATAGGAGGAATAATTATGTCAACAAATACCGAAATTAGAGAAGCAATCAACACTTATGTACGTCGTAAAGGTCAAACGAGAGCAGGTTTCACATCTGTGGAAGGCGGAGCATTAATTCCAGAAGAGTTATTAGCACCACAAAAGGAAAAAGTAGATACAGTTGATTTAACACAATATGTACGTATTGTCCCTGTTAATCATGGTTCTGGAAAGTATCCTGTTATTTATAAATCAAATGGGAAAATGGTATCTGTTGAGGAACTTGCGAAAAATCCTGAGTTAGCAAAACCAACATTTACTGAAGTTGAATATGCAATTGAAACATACAGAGGTTATATTCCAGTTTCACAAGAAGCGATTGACGATGCTGATTTTGACATTGCAGCACTAATTGCAGAGGGTATTAAAGATCAAGATTTAAATACGAAGACTGAACAAATTGCTGATATTTTAAAAACAGCTACCCCTAAAGTAGTAGTAGGTTTAGATGGGATTATTACTTTGTTAAATACAGAATTAAAGCAATTCTATAATAACAAGTTTTATATTTCTTCATCATTATTTAACGAATTAGATTTGTTGAAAGATAATACTGGCCGTTATTTATTAGAGGACGATATCACTGTGGCATCTGGTAAACGTATTAAAGGCAGAGAGGTTGTTGTTTTAGATGATGAGATCATCGGTAATAAAAAAGATGATTTAGTTGGCTTTGTGGGAGATGCCTATGAATATTGCACTTTATTTGACCGCCAAAAAGCGTCGATAAAGTGGATTGAAAATGATGTTTATGGACAAATTTTAGCTGGATATGTTCGCTTTGATGTAAAAAAAGTGGATGAGGAAGCTGGATGCTATATTACGTATACACCAAGTATTTAAGTAATGGAATCTGATTAGGGGGATAATTTTATGAAATGTATGATTAAAAAAGGAGAGAGTAATAGAATGAATTCATTAAATAAATTAAAAGCTTTTGCTGCAGGAATTAAACAACCGATGAAAGTTGCTGAACAGAAGAGAAGTGAGATTAGTAGTTATATTGAAAAATTAGAGCATGAAAGAACAAGTTTGGAAAAATCTGAAGGTGAAAGTCTTATTGGACAGATTATAGATATTGATTCAAAGATTGATGCATCTAAGAAAATGTTACAAAAAGCGCCTTCATCACGTTATCCTTCTGATAAGAGTAATGAGCTTTTCAATGAGTATAATAAATTGTATAACGAATACTTACAAGAATTTAAAGAAGAGATGGAGTATGATATACAACAAATTGAGAAGTATTCAAATGAGATTAAAAAATTATTAGATAAGGCAAAGAAAACACAAACTAGTAAATATATTGAATTAAACAATGTTGTTGGAGTGATAACGCCTTATGTTGACACTAATGTTGTATGTGATTTTCATAGTACGTTAAGAAGATTTGATACTACGTTTTCAGTTGATGAAGCATCAGAAAAATTTAGAGAAGGAATTAAGTTGTTAGAAAAGTGATATGCTTGCCAAAAAAGAGAGTCTTATTCATAGTAGCTTTAAGATAGAGAATGTAGATTTAACTAAACTAAAAAAAATAGGTCGTGGAGTGGAGTACACAGTTTATGCTTTAAGTGATGAGTTAGTATTGAAGATCTCTAATGGATGGCATTGGCAAAATTCTAGTAAAGTCCTAATAGATTTACAAGGCTTGCCTTTTGTTCCAAAGGTATATGAATGTGGTGATAATGGAGAATATATAGTTATGCAAAGAATATATGGAAACACCGTATTTTTGTATGCGCGTGGCTATTCCTGGTTTCGAGTTCAATATAATTATGAGACACATAAAAGAAAGACACAAGAATTTATTGAAGGATGTGCCAAAAGAGGATGGTTACCAAGAGATCTTTATGGCGGTAATATTATGATAAGCGAAGAGGGGGATTTTTGGATAGTAGATTTTGGGTTGTTTTTGAAGGTGAAAAATGATCTGTATTCTTCTAAGCAATTTCAAAATCTGTTAAATCAAGGCCAAGGTATTGTGGATGCTTACGATCGAATTCAAAATACAGAAAAGCTATTCGGAGCAAAAACAGTTATGAATATTTGTAATCAACCATATACAAAAATTTTTGAAAGAGAAAATAAAAAATAAGAAGATACAAGGTATTCGTACAATCTCGATGATGGAATTTGGATTTATTAGGAAGTAGAACCAATGGTGTATCGTTTGGAGATTTAACATGTAAGCCGTTTTGTTGACGGCTTTTTTATAAGATAAAAAATACACTCACTTTTCAGCGTGAGTGTATTTTAATGTTTATTTACTTTCACATTGGATTATGCTTTTTTTATTTCTTTAAAATAATTAATTTGATCAAGAATTTTTTGCTTTTCTTTTTCTCTACAATAAATTGTCTCCTTAATATTATCAATGTTAGATTCTAACTTAATCAATAAGTTATCTTTAAATTTATATATATATTCTGCTTCAGTATGATCTTCTAAAAAACAAAAAACGTGAGCCTCAAGTATTCCATGAACTTTCTCGAAATTAATTTTTGTATAGTTATCTAATGTTAAATTAGATACTAATAGTTCAGGTGTCAGCTTAGGAGAATATGTCTCCTCATATAACTTTTCAACAATTTTTATCATTTTTTCATTTCTCCTTAAAATGATGTTTTAATGTTTGAACAACATATTCAGAGTAAGTATCGACTTGTTTAATTGCACGTTCGTAATCATCAAGTTCCCATTCCTTACGATTTTTTCTATTAAAATTCCTTAATGACATATTAAGGTACTTTGCTAAGGTAGCTCCATTATTATCTTTATTATCATAAGGCTTTTGATTAGGATTAGCAATAAATTCATGACGTAGTTCTGTAATTTCAGTCCCAGCTAGATCGAGTTTGAAATATGTAATAATGTCAGGTACAATTTCTTCTCTAATTTTTGAATCAAGCATGGATCGGAGATTCTTTTGATATAAGTCTGGTCTTAGTAATCGTTCAGTTTTTGCATTATCCTCAACATTCATCTGTCTACTTAAATTAATTGCTAATTCTTCATTGATTCCGAATTCGTTCATTAATTTTTGTATTCGTTCTTGTTCTTCTTTTAATTTCGTCTCTCTTAGTTTTAACAGTTCAGTATCCATAAAAGCATCCGCATCGGTTAAGTACTCATTTGATTCTTCGGTATTACCAAAATCTAAATCTTCAAGTGGGGTGGTTGGTTTTAACGCTTTTTCTTTTCTTGCTAATTTTTTTATTTCTTTGATAACATCACTTTTACGGATCTCATTTTTATAGTTATCCCACAATGCATCTAAATTTAATTCTTGATGATGTACAACTTGGGCAATATTATCTTCCTCGTTAATATTATATCCATCACTTATTGAAATTGTTCTTAAAACTCTTCCGATAAATTGCTGATAAGGTAGATCAGATTTAAAAGGTCTAAAAATAGCAGCAATAGATAAAAATTTATGGTCATATCCCTCACCTAATAATGCTACGTTTACGACTACATCTACTTCATGCCTTTCAATTTTATCAAATTCGTCATTTAATGAACTCTTGTCCATTTTACTGTGAACAATCGCTACTCTCATACTTCTTTTTTCATAAATATCTTTTAACTGTAATGCGTGTTCAATACTACATGCAACAGCAACGATTTTATGAGGATTATTATTGGTTTTCTCTTTTTTCTGTTTTAGCATTTCAATTGATCTATCAACAACACTGATATTACTTTTTGGCGATAAAGCGACACTCCGTGTAATCCAGTCATCTTTTTTAATTTTTAAGATTTCTTCTAAGGAATAAAATTCATCATCTTTTTTATCCAAAGTAAAATACATTTTTTCTGGAACGTATTTAAATCTCTCAAGAGATTTTACATATCCATTTGCCATAGCCTGTCCGAGGTTATATCTATATATTTCTTTTCCTTCAATTTGTACACCATCACTCCTAAATGGAGTACCAGTAACCTTCAGTACTTTAGCGTCTGAAAAATATTCTATAGCTTTTTTCCAGGTATGTGCTTCTGAATGGTGGGCTTCATCAATTATTATGAAATCGAAGAATGTAGAATCAACTTTATTTAATAAAGAACTTTCTAGTCTTTCCTGTAACTTATGGACGTTTAAAATAACTATATCTGCACTCTCTAAAATACCATTGCTTATCTCTTTGGAATATTCTATTACGGTTGGAAGCTGAGGTTTCCCAGTAAAAACTTTGGTTGATAACCAAAAATTCTTTGGATACATTGGATCTAATGAACCTAAAACAGTATCTTTCACAATTGTCTGAGGGGTAATTATTAATACCCTTTTTTTAGCTATTCCATATGGGGCAATTGCCATTAAGCCTGTTTTTCCTGTACCTGTTGGTAATACTACTAAGGACATTCTGTCATTTTCTTGGTTAGAGTAATGTTGTAATAAACTTTCGTAGGCAAAAACTTGAGGATCTCTTAGATTTACATTACTTCTAATATGTGGATTTGCAAGTGAAAAATGATTCATAGGTAATTTTCCTTTCCTAGTTAAGACACTATAACTCTATTAGTTTTTTTATTAGTTGCATGGTGTAATATGTATTTATTTCCATCATACCATATTCTATATTTTAAAATAACAGTAGAATAATAGATTTACTTAAATGAAAAATGCATCACACTAGAAAAGGATATATTTGTGTATTAACCTTATAAAGTTATTCAATGTTAAAAGAGTAATTCCTTTATTCCGGAAGCCCCCCTATCAAAAATTAAAATTCTCTCTCTGGGGAGGATAGGTAGCGTAGGGGGCAAAGCTATCGTTAGATAAAATTTTTTGAAAATAAAGGGGGTGAATTAAAACGAAATAATTTTTATTTTAAAGTTAAATAAAAAAAAGCATCCATTATGGATGCTCTTTCCGACATGTTGATTTTATTTTGAAGAGTTTTTTCGTGTTTTCATTTTTGAGTATTTTAAATATACATTTGATGAAAAGTCACATACATAAAAAGTGTCATCTTTCTGTTTATTTTTTTCATGGAATACACTTCTTTTATCATCGATAATAAAATTATGTATGAGTTGTAACTCTGATATTTTTTCTTCACTTATGATTTCCATAAGGTATTGCGGTTGAGAAGTTTTATTGAATCGTTTGCTTAAATATAGATAAAAAAAGCTCATAAATAAAGGAATAATGATAGCAATTAGTATGAAATTGTATTTATTACTTTGAGGGATGTTTACATGGAAAAAGCACCAATAAAAAAACATAAAACTAAACATATGAATTATAGAAAGCCATTTTATAGATCGATTGAACCAATTAGCTTTAAGGAGTTTTTTAGGTAAAAGACTTATTGGTATAAGAATTAAAAAGAGTAGAGTAACTAATATATAACTTAGTTTATACAATGGTTCTAAAATAAATGCATAGTTGGTTATTAGATTAGGCATAAAGAACTTGAAATAGGATGCAGGTACAATGAATATAGACAGTGCAATAATAAGAATGTCCTGGCAAAAGGAAAAGATATTTATTTGTTTCCGTGTAACTTTGTCCTTAAATAATTGATCGAATTCATTGGCAGTGGAAGACTCCATATAGAATGAACCCAATCCTTTTACAATCCCCCAAACCCCTACAGCTGCCCCTGCGATTTTAGCCATATCAGCAATTTCGGTAAATGACATATAACTTATATATCCTCCTTTAATTATTTTGGTTTAATATTCCAATTTGGTTATTATAACATAATTTAATTGTTTTATTGATGCTTGTTGCACATTAAAATATTTATCCAACTAACGTTTGTCCGTTAAATTGTGTATAATTCCATTTATGTAATCCATGAGACTTTTTATTTGTGTAAAGGTATTAATCTAACTCAAAGCGAACTTATCCATATTCCAACTGAAAGGGTGATTTTTTTATTATGAATAAACAATAACGATAATAATCGGGGGAATTATGATGCCTTACATTAATACACCTGTTGGAAAAAGAGAAGTATCACAAATAATTTACGATTTGATTGATAAGTATGGAACACCATGTGAAAGTAGTGAACCGTGCCCAAGTAGATACATAAAAGATGGTTATGAATACCATTGGTTTGTGGGGGAAGATGGGAAACTTAGAACAACAATAGAAAAAGTTGAAAGTATAAAAACTAAAAAGAAAAAATGAGGCGCGCCCTTACTATGACATCACGAAAAAGGTTGTGAACATTATTCATACCCTTTTTTATATTCACTTATAAAATATTTGAAGGTATTTTTTATATTAAATCAAACTTATCCATATTCAAAATTGAAAGGGTGATTAAATGATAATTCGAGAAGGTATTGAGGTAACTAGAATTACCTTAGATGGTTATGAATTACCGATTCCAGAAGGATATTCTGAATTTCTGCTTCGTGCTGGATATTGGAGGTACGGTGAAAAAGTAGAAAAAATCAATCGCGAGGAAATTCTAGCGGATTATGATAGAAAAGTTGTCCTGAAAGATGGTAAATTACGAACCATACTAACTTACAAAGGAAATAAAAAGAAAAAAGGTAAAAAATTATGAATGAAAGGGAGAATCTTATAGAAAGAAAAGAACGAACTATATTAGATAATCCACCTAGTGAGGAAACAGCATTAAAAATGGCTGAGTTTTTTATGAGAACTTCGGTACCTCGTATATTGGCGGAAATGAAAGCTACAGAAAAAGCTAAAAAGAAAGTAATGTAATAAGTGGAATTTCTTATATGTTAATAACCTTATGTGGTAATATTTATTTACAACATAAGGGGGAAACAAAGTGAATATAGCATTAATTATTACATCGATTATTTCATTAGCTACATTATTTGTATCAATTTATAACGCTAGAACCTTGAATGAAAATAAAGAAAAAGATCGTAGGATCGCCGTAGAATTATCTGAGAAAAGAAGAATGCAAAATGATTTATTTGAACACATTACAAAAGTTCTTGATATAGGTAGAAGGTGTGATGTAGAAACTGATGAAAAAGAAAAGCAAAAAATGAAATTTGAATTGTTAGATCACAAAATATTTATTTGGATTAACTTAGATAGAAAAAACAAATTCACAAAAGATTTAAGGGAAAACTGTAATGAATATGTTACTTGGTGTGCTGATTTTTTAAGCACATCGGATGAAAAGAAAAAATCACATTACCAGAGAGCTTCTGAGCAAAATAAAAAGGTTATATGGGTTTTAATTGATAAATATATTGAGGAAGAAAATAAATTAATAGAAGGATTAATGTAGTCACATTCAACAACTGAATGTGGCTTTTTATTATACCTTGGATGTGAGGGAAGCTTTAATAAGATTCTTCCATAAACAAAACTTTATATTGAGAAGGAAAGAGAACATGAATAATAAAGGTAATTAAAGTATCATAATTCATTTTCTTATTCTGTTAACACTTACCCATTTCTATACACACGCCAGCCATTTTTATTGTGGCCCCAAAGTGGCCCCAATTACATGCTTTTTTATGACTTATCTTGCATTATTAAATAAAATAAAAAAAGCCCAGAAACCTTGATTTAACAAGATTTCTAAGACTTTTAATACGACTCTTTGCAGAGTACCGAGATTAACGAGAGTAGAACTCTACGATTAATGCTTCGTTGATTTCAGCTGGTAACTCAGCACGCTCAGCGTGACGAGTGTAAGTAGCTTCTAATTTGTCAGCATCGAAAGTTAAGTATTCTGGTACGAAGTTGTTAACTTCGATCGCTTCTTTAACAACAACAAGGTTGTTAGATTTTTCGCGAACGCTGATAGTTTGACCAGGTTTTACACGGTAAGATGGGATATCTACGCGAGCGCCATCAACCATGATGTGACCGTGGTTTACTAATTGGCGAGCTGCACGACGAGTGCGAGCTAAGCCCATACGGTAAACTAAGTTGTCAAGACGAGCTTCAAGAAGGATCATGAAGTTTTCGCCGTGCTTACCAGGCATTTTACCTGCTTGGTCAAATGTGCGACGGAATTGACGCTCAGTCATGCCGTACATGTGACGAAGTTTTTGTTTCTCTTGTAATTGTAAACCGTATTCTGAAAGTTTCTTACGTTGGTTAGGACCGTGAGGACCTGGTGCGTAAGGGCGTTTTTCTAATTCTTTTCCTGTGCCGCTTAGAGAGATTCCAAGACGACGAGACAGTTTCCAAGCTGGACCTGTATAACGAGCCATAGTTGACTCCTCCTTTAAAATGTTTTTATTTACGTAAAATAAAAACAGACGTAATCGATATTTACGGGCATTTTGTTTTCATGTACCTTCGCTCCAGCAGCAGGGAGTTACGAGATACACCTCCGTAGAGGAACAAAATACAAACGATAAACTCACATTACAAGGCTGCCTTTTTATTTTACACAAACGCTATTATATCTTTTACCCAGAGTTTCGTCAAGCGAGTACGTTTTTGTTTTATGCATATAAATTTTGGAAATGAACAAGAAGGAATTTAAAACGATATAAAAGAAGAGATAGAAACACAAATAAAACGCTTACATAAAATGAAGTAAAACGTTCATCAAATTTTTAATGATGAATATGCGGCAATAAAAACATAAAAGGGGATGTTTTTATGAAAAAGAAGCATATGGAGACAGCATTAATTCATCACGGTTATACATCAGAGGAACATAAAGGAAGTTTGACACCGCCTTTATTTCAAACGTCTACATTTACATTTGAGACTGCGCAGCAAGGAGAGGCGAGTTTTGCGGGAGTGGATCCATCTTATATTTACTCAAGACTTGGAAATCCGACTGTGAAATTATTTGAAGAACGTATGGCAGTGTTAGAAGGAGGAGAAGAAGCGCTTGCTTTCGGGTCCGGTATGGCAGCTATTTCCGCAACGTTAATTGGTTTTCTAAAAGCTGGAGATCATATTATTTGTTCAAATGGATTATACGGATGCACGTACGGCTTTTTGGAAGTGTTGGAAGAAAAATTTATGATTACGCATTCGTTTTGTGATATGGAGACAGAGGCTGATATTGAAAATAAAATTCGCCCAAATACAAAGCTTATTTTCGTTGAAACACCGATTAATCCGACAATGAAATTAATTGATTTAAAACAAGTGATTCGGGTTGCGAAGCGAAATGGTTTACTTGTCATTGTTGACAATACGTTTTGTTCACCTTATTTACAAAGACCGCTTGAACTTGGCTGTGACGCCGTTGTTCATAGTGCGACAAAATATATTGGTGGTCACGGTGATGTTGTAGCGGGTGTAACAATTTGTAAAACGAAAGCGTTAGCTGAAAAAATTCGCCCGATGCGAAAAGATATCGGCGGTATTATGGCACCGTTTGATGCGTGGTTATTGTTACGCGGATTAAAGACACTAGCGGTAAGAATGGACCGCCATTGTGATAATGCAGAAAAAATTGTATCGTTCCTAAAAAATCATGATGCGGTAGAAGGTGTTTGGTATCCAGAAGGGGAGTTAGCATCTCGCCAAATGAAACGGGGCGGCGGCGTTATATCTTTTTCAATTAAAGGCGGGAAAGAAGAGACGCAAGCGTTTATTAATGACCTCTACTTTATTACAATTGCAGTCAGTTTGGGAGATACAGAAACGTTAATTCAGCACCCGGCAACGATGACGCACGCTGCGATTCCAGCTGAGTTAAGACAAGAAATGGGTATTTATGATAATTTAATACGTTTATCTGTCGGTTTAGAATCGTGGGAGGATATCGTTTCTGATTTAGAGCAAGCATTAAAGAAAATATCTACTGTTAGTAATCAATAAAAAAAGAGCTAGCTATCGGTTTTGTACGTAATGTACTCAATCGATAACTAGCTCTTTTTTGTTACATATGTTTTAGGAGTGTTTCCACAAATTTTTCTAAATAGCGCTGATCTACTTCGTCGAAACGATTTTTTTCAGGACTATCAATATCAAGTACACCGATGACATTCCCATCTTTTATGATCGGTACGACGATTTCTGAATTTGAAGCACTGTCGCAAGCGATGTGTCCTGGGAATTGGTGAACGTCTGCTACAAGCTGCGTTGTTTTCGTTTCAGCTGCAACGCCGCAAACGCCACGTCCAAATGGAATGCGCACGCAAGCAGGCATTCCTTGGAATGGTCCAAGAACAAGCTGATTTCCTTCTGTTACGTAAAAGCCAACCCAATTAACGCGATCTAGGAATTGGTTTAATAATGCGGACGCATTTGATAAGTTTGCGACTATGTTTGATTCGCCAGTTAATAATGCATCCAGTTGTTTTATTACTGTCTCATATTGCTGCACGCGAGATCCTGCATAACTTTCTTTAGTAAACATGGAAACAGCTCCTTTTTTATCGAGATGTGTAAAATATTAGCAAAATACGATGTATTTCACATGACTTTGTCGATAGAAAATTAAAGGAATTTGTCTTAAAAGTCAAGAAATTTAAACTATAGCTGTTCAGTGAGAGGAAGTGAGCGCATGAAACAGACGAAACAAAAAGTAATTGATGCGGCAATATCGTTGTTTAACACGAAAGGTTATGATGGAACGTCGGTGCGAGACATTGCAAAGCGAGCGGATGTGAATGTAGCGAATATTTCATATTATTTTGCTGGAAAGCAAGGTTTATTAGAGCAGCTTATTACTGATTTTTTGGAAGGGTATATTCATGTGATTGAAACGTCGTTTGAACAGAGAGAATATTTGTCGGCTAAAGATGTGATGGTGCAAATGGTACGCGGGATTTTACGATATCAATTTGAAAATAGGGAACTGACACGTTTTTTTTACCGAGAGCTTTCGCTTGATACGACATTAATTCGCGAAGTGATGACCGTTTATTTTTCTAAAGAAAGATATTATATAGAGCAAATGATTAGACAGGGACAAATGAAACAAGAATTTAAAAAGGTATCTTTTACAATGTTTATGACGCAATTAAAAGGCATGATGAATATGCCGTTTTTATATCCGCAATATATATCAGAAGTGTTGCATTCTTTTCCATCTGAGACTTTTTTCTTAGAAATGTACACGAAAGAGATTGAACAATGGATGGAACAAACATTATGTATAACGAATATGTACTATGAATGGCCAAGAGCTGTTCATATGTAAAAAATCCCCACCTAACGAACGGAGGTGGGGATTTTTGTGCTTTCTTTTCTTTGCCATAAATTGTTGCATAATAGCGCGATAATTGTTAATGAGGCGCCCACAATTTCAATTTTGTCGACTGTATAACCTCGAAAGATGGAACCGATAAGTGCAAGTACAGGAACTAAATTCATAAATAATATGCCGTTAATAGATGAAATATAGCGATTTCCTGCGTTCCAGCAAAATACTGCGATAACGCCTGCAATAATAGACATATATAAGAGTTCAAAACGAACGTTCATAATTGTAGATAGTGAAGGTACAGTAACGACGTTTGTATAAGTTAAAAAGGTGACGATAACGATGAGTGAAATCGAGCCAAATAAACAAGTTAACGTCGTATATCTGAGTGGTGACCAAGATTGAAAACTAGCACCACCGTTTGTATAAATGACCCAGCAAGTAACGCCGCATAGCATAAGTATATTTGTTGAGAGGTGACTGGCAGCTCCAAATAATAAGTGAATATTTCCTTTTGAAATGACAAGCATAACGCCAATTAGTGCAACGAACATACAAAGGAATGTGTAGTTTTGTGGGCGTTTATTTTTTGTTATCCACTGCAATAATAAAGCGATGAGTGGCATAAGAGACTGAATCATCGCGGCATGGATGGCTCCGGAAGTTCCGGCAAGTTGTTGTCCGTAGAAAACGAGAAAACCATATCCTGCGAAACCGACTGTTCCGTAAAAGAGTAATGAAAGAGTTTTCTTTTCTAAGCGGAGTGACTTTGTCCCTTCGGTCATTAATAACAAAATAAGAAAAATAATAGCTGCTGATCCATAGCGAATCGTTGTGAAGAAAAACGGATCGATAAACTGTAAGGCGTTTGCCATGACAGGAAACATAAATCCCCAGGCCGTTACGGCAAGTAAGCATAGAAGAGATCCGAGTAGCATTTGTTTTTTGTTCAAGAGTATCTTTCCCCTTTACATTTCGTTATAGTAAGTTGATGAAATAAGTATAAAGAGTAATTGTTTATAGAAGGAAATACTGATTTTTTATGACAGTTATAACTTTTTGTTAGAGGTGTGTACGATGGATTTAGAGGCAGTACGATCGTTTATTGAAGTGAAGAATACGCGAAGTTTATCAAAGGCGAGTAAGATTTTACATATTTCTCAGCCGGCGCTTAGTAAACAAATTCAAAGGTTAGAAGCGGATTTAGAGGTTACTTTATTGAAGCGTTCCGCGCAAGGAGTAGAATTAACAAGTGCTGGAGAGTTATTTATAAAAAGAATGTTACCGGTTTTGGAACACATACATGAAGTGAAAGCTGAAATGAAGAAGTTTCAAGAGAAGAGGAACATTTCGATAGGCATATTGCCAAGTTTAGCAGCACATTATATATCAAAATGTAAAGATATATTAGGTGACGGGTTTGAAGTAGAATGGAAAATTGAGCATACAAAAGTACTGATGGGACTGTTTAAAGAACGGAAGATTGAAGCGATCTTCATCGATTCAGTAGTAGAAGGCGCTACGTGTATAAAAGAAATACGAGAAGAAAAAATTGTTTGTGTCGTTTCAAATGATCATCTTTATAAAGAGAAAACAGTAATCCGAATGGAAGATTTGCAAAATGAAAAGTTAATCGTATACCCAGAAATCTGTGATGTTAGGAAAATGATTACGCATATGTTTCAAGGGATAGGTGCGAAACCGATCATTGCATTTGAAACTTCTTATGCAGAACCGATGCTTGCAATGGTTGGTGCTGGACTTGGTATCACGTTACTTCCAGAAATGTCAGTAGAGCAAGCGGTAAAGCAAGGGAATGTGCATGCGATTTCTATTGAACCGCCACTTGTGCGCAAAATTTATTTCGTATCTCATATGGAAGAAGGCCCTTTGTTGCATTCATTTGATGATGAGAGGTAATCCAAACGGAATATTGAGAAAGATTACAATTGCATTGAAAGAAACATGAAATTTTAAAAAAACTAGGTCAAAAACAAGCCATTACATGGTATGATTAGTACATTGTTAGTTGTTAAATATAGGGGAATTCCCTTTTTATACATAATGCCTTCCATTTCATAAACGGAACGGACAAAAAAAGAGATATAACTAGGAGGCTTTTTTGCATGGATTCTATCCTGACGATCGTTATCATTGTAGTAAGCTCTATTCTAGTGCTGCTCATGATAGAGCTTGTGATAAGAAATCGTTCATATAAAGATATTGAAGCACTTGAGCAGTGGAAACAAGAGATAAAAGATAAACCTGTGGCAGATGAGCTAAAACGGGTGAAAGATTTAAATATGACGGGCCAAACAGAAGAACTGTTTGGTAAATGGCGTGAAGAATGGGATGAAATTGTATCAACAACGATTCCGAAAGCTGACAAAGATTTAGCGCAAGCGCGAAAATTCGCCTCGCAATTCTCCTTCCGAAAAGCAAAGCATGCGATGAATGAATCCATAAGTGGTTTAGATGACGCTGATAATCGTATTACAGACATTTTAAATGAATTACAGCAATTGTTAGAAAGCCATGAAAAAAATAGCTCAGAAATTGAAGAGTTACGTGATACATATCGTAGTATGAAGAAGAGTGTTCTTGCTCATAGACATATGTATGGAGCAGCAGAGCAGAAAATCGAAGAGATGCTAGACGCTGAATCTGAGAAATTTAAAACCTTTGAAGAAGCAACAAACAATGGCGACTATTTAAAAGCGAGAGAAATTGTTATTAGTTTGGAAGAAGGTTTAGCAGATTTAGAAATCATTATTCACCAAATTCCAGATTTATTGGTAGAGTGTCAAGCGACGTTACCAGTTCAGCTGGAAGATTTATTACACGGACATAATGATATGGTAAGACAAGGCTATGTATTAGATTATTTGGAAGTCCCTAAAGAAGTTCGCGATATGACGAAACAACTACAAACATGTTTAATAGATATACAAGAGCTTCACATAACGGAAGCGGCTGAAAAAGTAGAAAACTTGAAAACACGTTTAGATGGCTTCTACGATCAACTGGAACAAGAAGTACATGCGAGACATTATGTGGAGCAAAAAACACTTTCTGTTTATGAAGACTTAGAAGAAATTCGCACGGAAACGATTGAAACAAAAGCAGAAACACAACTTGTGAAACAAAGTTATCAGTTACAAGATAAGGACATTGAGTCTCAAAAAGTAATTGAAAAGCAAATGCACATTTTAACGAAACGTTTTGAAATGTTGCAATTACGCGTTGCGGAACAAGATATTGCCTTCTCTATTATTCGTGAGGAACTAGAAGAGATTTATGAGCAATGTGAAACATTAAAAGTACTTCATGCAGAATATAAAGAAATGCTGCAAACGATGCGTAAAGAAGAATTTGAAGCGCGTGAGAAGTTACAAGAAATGCGAAATACTATTTTTGAAACGAAACGCTTTATGCAAAAGTCGAATTTGCCAGGTCTTCCAGAGAGTATTATGGAAGATTTAAAAAGAGGACAAATGGCAATGCAAGCTGTATATGAGCAATTAGAAGTGAAGCCGTTAAATATGAATGCTGTAAATAGCAGTTTAGAAGAAGCTTACACAACTGTTAATGGTGTAGCTGAAATGACAGAAGAGTTAATTGGACAGGCGTATTTAGTTGAAAAATTAATTCAATACGGTAATCGTTACCGCAGTCATGATGAGAACCTTGCAGAGAGCTTAAATTATGCGGAGAAATTATTCCGTGAATATCAATACGATGCGGCTTTAGAACAAGCGGCTTCTGTACTAGAGCAACTTGAGCCTGGCGTTGTTCAAAAAATAGCTGAATATGTAGACAATGAACAAACCCTTTCATAAGGGTTTGTTTTTTTGTGTAATTTTGCAGGCGATGTTGCTATAATGAATAGCGGAATACAGTAAGGTTATTCGTTTCAAAATATAACGGAACCTTTGAGTAGTCTTAGCGTAATGACACGTATTTGTGATATGATTATATGATGTGACAGCGCTGAAAGGGGAAGAACGATGATCTATTTTGATAATAGTGCGACGACAAAGCCATATCCAGAAGCTCTTCAATCGTACGTAACGGTTGCGGGGAAATATTTTGGGAATCCTTCTTCTATTCATTCGCTTGGAGGAGAGGCAGAGCGTCTATTAACACAATCAAGAACAATTGCAGCGCAGCTTCTTCACGTTAAACCTTCTGAAATTATTTTCACATCAGGTGGAACGGAAGGGAATAACCTTGCGATTAAAGGAATAGCGATGAGGAATCGTTCGCGCGGTAAACATATCATTACAACGAATATTGAACACGCGTCTGTGTTTGAAGCATATAAACAATTAGAAGATCTCGGTTTTGATGTAACATATTTACCGGTTAATGAGCATGGTGTTGTATCGGTAGAGGATGTAAAGCGAGCGCTTCGTGAAGATACGATTCTTGTGTCAATTATTCACGTGAACAACGAGACTGGAGCAATTCAGCCCGTTGCTGAAATTGGAACGTTATTATCGAATTATCCGAAAATAAGATTCCATGTGGACCATGTACAAGGGATAGGAAAAGTACCGCTTAATTTATACGCTTCTCATATTGATCTTTGCTCAATATCTGGACATAAATTCCACAGTGTAAAAGGAACAGGTCTTCTTTACGTACGTGATGGCGTAAGGTTAGATCCAATTTTATCAGGTGGCCAACAAGAGCTGAAGTATCGCTCTGGTACAGAGAACTTACCTGGCATTGTAGCGATGGTGAAAGCACTTCGCATGACAATGGAACAAGTGAAAGAAAAGGTAGCTCATTTACACAGTTTACAAGCAGAGCTTGTCCGTTTCTTTAAAGAAATGGAAGATGTAACAATCAATACGTCGCTTGCATATGCAGCACCGCACATTTTAAATGTATCATTTGTTGGTTTAAAACCAGAAGTGGTCGTTCATGCTTTAGAAGAGCACGGTGTATATGTATCAACGAAATCTGCTTGTTCTTCAAAAGCAAATGAAGTGAGCAGAGTGTTAGTGTCAATGGGAGTACCGCATGCCGCTGCTGCAAGTGCTATTCGCATTAGTTTGGCGCCAGAAAACACGATGGAAGAAGTAAAGCAATTTGAAGGTATTGTGAAAGAGACGATGCCAAAATTATATGAAGTGATGAGGTAAAGGAATATGATGACATATGAATATATTTTAGTTCGTTATGGAGAGATGACGACTAAAGGTAAGAACCGTTCTAAATTTGTAAGCACATTAAAAGATAACGTAAAGTTCAAACTGAAAAAATTCCCAAATATTAAAATCGATGCAACACATGATCGCATGTACATCCAATTAAATGGCGAAGATCATGAAGCGGTATCTGAAAGATTGAAAGATGTATTTGGTATTCATAAGTTTAACTTAGCGATGAAAGTACCATCAGAATTAGAAGACATTAAAAAAGGTGCATTAGCAGCTTTCTTACAAGTAAAAGGCGATGTGAAAACATTTAAAATTACTGTACACCGTTCTTATAAGCATTTCCCAATGAGAACGATGGAATTATTACCTGAGATTGGTGGACATATTCTAGAAAATACAGAAGATATTACTGTGGATGTTCATAATCCAGATGTAAATGTACGCGTAGAAATCCGTAGCGGTTATAGCTATATTATGTGTGATGAGCGTATGGGAGCTGGCGGTTTACCAGTTGGCGTTGGGGGAAAAGTAATGGTACTTCTTTCTGGCGGTATTGATAGCCCAGTAGCAGCGTACTTAACGATGAAACGCGGCGTATCTGTGGAAGCAGTTCACTTCCATAGCCCGCCTTTCACAAGTGAGCGCGCGAAACAAAAAGTAATCGATTTAGCACAAGAATTAACGAAATACTGTAAACGTGTAACACTTCATCTTGTTCCATTTACAGAAGTGCAAAAAACGATTAATAAAGAAATCCCATCTAGCTATTCAATGACAGTTATGCGCCGTATGATGATGCGTATTACAGAGCGTATCGCAGAGGAGCGTAACGCACTAGCAATCACGACTGGTGAAAGTCTTGGACAAGTAGCAAGTCAAACGTTAGATAGTATGCATACGATTAACGAAGTAACAAACTATCCAGTTATTCGTCCGCTTATTACGATGGATAAATTAGAGATTATTAAAATCGCTGAAGAAATCGGCACATATGATATTTCAATTCGTCCGTACGAAGATTGCTGTACAGTATTCACACCAGCAAGTCCAGCGACGAAGCCGAAGCGTGAAAAAGCAAATCGTTTTGAAGCGAAATACGATTTCACACCATTAATCGATGAAGCTGTAGCGAACAAAGAAACAATGGTATTACAAACGGTAGAAGTAGTAGCGGAAGAAGAAAAATTCGAAGAACTTTTCTAAAACCATAAATTACCATATCTAAAACGTGTATGAAGTCATGTTATTTATCACACTCTATACTCACAAGGAGGTGATATAACATGGCACGTAGCACAAATAAATTAGCGGTTCCTGGTGCTGAATCAGCATTAGACCAAATGAAATACGAAATCGCTCAAGAGTTTGGTGTTCAACTTGGAGCTGATGCAACAGCTCGCGCTAACGGTTCTGTTGGTGGCGAAATCACTAAACGTCTAGTTTCACTAGCTGAGCAACAATTAGGCGGTTACCAAAAATAATCCCATATGATGGCTTAGAAAGAGCGGGTTCTCCCGCTCTTTCTTTTTTATGTTGCGACGTTATTTGTTGGTAAGTCGATATATTTAATTTTTCGTTGATATATTCTAAGTTGTGTTCGATATATTCGACAGAACTAAAAAATTTGTCAAAAGATGAGGGTTCAAAATTGACAGAAAATTCTTTATTATATAAGGGAGGCATAAAGAAAAAGGAGGATGTTTATGAAGAGAGAGGAATTGTTGGCACCACCGTCTTATAATTTAGTTTCTGAAATAGAGAAATATACAGGTGATAAAGAGAAGCTTGCTTTAATTTGGCAAGATGATAAAGGGAATCGACGAGAAGTTACATACGCTGAGTTAATGAAAGGTGCAAATAAAATTGGAAACGCTTTTATAAAGAGTGGTCTGCAAAAAGGGGACAAGCTCCTCATTATGATGCCGCGTTTAATTGAAGCGTACATGACGTATATCGCAGCGATTAAAGCAGGGTTTGTCGTAATTCCGAGTTCGGAAATGTTACGCAAAAAGGATATCGAATATCGCATTGGACACGGGGAAGTAAAAGCAATCGTAAGTTATGAGCCTTACATTGGACAGTTTGATGATATAGAAGCGATGGAATCCCTTCAAAAGTTCGTTCTGAGCGAGCAGTCAGTAGATGGATGGATCAATTTAAAAACAGCGTTAGAAACAGAAAGTGACATGTTAGAAATGGCGAAGACAGATAAAGAAGATATGGTCTTTTTATCTTACACGTCAGGAACGACAGGAAATCCAAAAGGTGTTGTTCATACGCATGCGTGGGCATACGCTCATTTACGTACAAGCGCTCCGAATTGGCTCGGAATTGAAGAGAATGATGTTGTATGGGCAACAGCTAGTCCAGGCTGGCAAAAGTGGATTTGGAGCCCGTTTTTAGCAACTCTAGGCTCGGGGGCAACAGGATTTGTATACCACGGTAAGTTTGAACCAAAAACGTATTTAAATTTATTAGACGATAATAAGGTGAATGTACTTTGTTGTACGCCAACTGAGTATAGATTAATGGCAAAAGTAGAAAATTTAAGCGAGTACAATTTAGAAGCGTTACATAGCGCTGTATCCGCAGGTGAGCCGTTAAATAGAGAAGTCATTGAAACGTTCCAAAAGCACTTTCATATTACAGTGAGAGACGGCTATGGGCAAACGGAAAATACATTGCTTGTTGGTGTAATGAAAGGGATGGATATTAGACCAGGATCAATGGGGAAACCGACGCCAGGCAACCACGTTGATATTGTAGATGAGGAAGGGATGCCAGTAAGGGTAGGCGAAGTTGGTGATATTGCGGTTCATATTGAAACACCAGCCCTCTTTAAACAATACTATAAAGACGATGAGCGCACAGCGATGCAATTCCGCGGTGATTATTATATTACCGGTGATAAAGCAAAGAAAGATGAAGACGGCTATTTCTGGTTTGAAGGGCGCGGTGATGATATTATTATTAGCTCTGGTTATACAATCGGGCCGTTTGAAGTAGAAGATGCGCTCGTAAAGCACCCTTATGTAAGAGAATGTGCGGTTGTCGCAAGTCCTGATGAAATTCGCGGAAGTGTCGTGAAGGCATTTATCGTATTAAGAGAGAATATAGAAAAGAACGAAGAAACATTAATTCCAATACTCCAACAACACGTCAAGAAACTTACTGCACCATATAAATACCCTCGCAAAATTGAATTTGTAGATGAACTACCAAAAACGATTTCTGGAAAAATCCGCCGTATTGAACTTAGAAAACAAGAGATGGAGATTCCGTCAAAATAAATTTGAAAACAGTGAAGGAAATAGTTGAATGAAATGGCAAACAATGATAATATAAAAACGAACACAAGTTCGATTTTATAAATTGAAAAAAGAGGTGTCCGTATGATTTTAGGTATTAATCCGTACTTAGTTTTAGATGGTAGTGGGCAAGAAGCTGTACAGTTTTATAAAGAGGCGTTAGATGCAAAAGTAGAAATCATGCAAACTTTTGGTGATATGCCTGAAAATCCAGAATACCCGGTTCCAGCTGAAGCGAAAGAGCGCGTTTTACACGCTACTTTAAAAGTTGGTAATACGGATCTTATGATTTCTGATACATTCCCAGGTCAAGGGCATGCAATTGGATCTCAAGTAACAATCGCAATTCAAATTAGTAATGCAGAAAAAGCGAAAGAAGTATTCGATAAGTTACAAGAAGGTGGCGAAGTTATTATGCCACTTCAAGAAACGTTCTGGAGCCCAGCATACGGACAAGTAAAAGATAAATTTAATATTGAATGGCAAGTTACAACGTCTACTACTGAACAAAAGTAATGTTTAGAAAAGCACCATGTTTTGAAATGGTGCTTTTTTTTATACAATAAAACAAAGGAGATGAAATATATGGGGGAAATTTGGTATGGCGGCAACATTTACACGATGAGGGAAGAAAATGAAAAAGTAGAAGCTATTTATGTTGAAAATGGCAGGATCGTTGATAATGGAAGGAAAGAAGAGTTAGAAAACCGATATGCTGTGGCTAAATTGCACGATTTAAAAGGCAAAACGATGATTCCAGGCCTCGTTGATAGCCATATGCATCTTATTGGTCACGGGGAGAGATTACTTCGTTTAGATTTATCAAATTGCACATCTTATAGCGAAGTGCTGACTCTCGTTCGGAGGCGAGTAGAAGAAGCGCCGAAAGGTTCTTGGATTATCGGAGAGGGCTGGAATGAAAATAACTTTAAGGATACGAAAGATGTTCACGCAAAAGATTTAGATGCAATTTCAAGAGAACATCCCATTTTATTAAAGCGCGTTTGTCGCCATGTTACATGGGTGAACTCATACATACTGCAAGAAGCGAACATAACAGAAAAGGCAAAAGATCCAAAAGGCGGGAAAGTTGGACGGGACTCATTCAATAAATTAACAGGACTTTTATATGAACAAGGCCAAGAGTTAATCAAACATGTCCAGCCTGAAATTGATGAAGCCTACTTACAAAGAGCTTTGCAAACAGCAATTAAAGACTGCTGGCAATATGGACTCGTTGGCGGGCATACGGAAGATTTAAATTATTACGGTGGATTTAGAAAAACGCATAATGCGTTTTCTCATGTTATAAAAGAAATGCCATTTAAAGCACATTTACTCGTTCACCATGAAGTAGCACATGAACGAAAAGAATATGAAAATGAGCATTATATTGAGTTTGGGGCAATGAAAATTTTTTCAGACGGTTCTTTTGGCGGAAGAACAGCTTTATTAAGTGAACCGTATGAAGATGCGAAGGAAACGAATGGGGTTGCGATTTTCTCACGTGAAGAACTTGCGGAGTTAGTGAAAAAAGCACGAGACTTACATATGCCAGTTGCGATTCATACTATCGGTGACTTATCGCTTGAATATGTCATTGATGCACTTGAATTGTATCCGCCAGCAGAAGGATTACGTGACCGCATTATTCATTGTCAGCTAGCTCGTGAAGAGTTGATTGAAAGAATGAAAAACTTACAAGCCATTATTGATATACAACCAGTCTTTGTTTCATCGGATTTTCCATCAGTCATTGAAAAACTGGGCGAGCAACGTCTTCGTTATGCGTACGCTTGGAAGACGTTACTGGAGGCAGGATTACACTGTAACGGGGGATCAGATGCTCCGATTGAGCAAGTGAATCCGTTTCTAGGCATATATAGCGCTGTTACACGTAGAAGTTTTATTGACGGTGTATGTTATATGCCAGAAGAAAGATTAACGGTATATGAGGCTGTTTCTTTATTTACAACAGGAAGTGCCTATGCAATTGGAAAAGAAGCGAAGCGAGGGCAAATTACAAAAGGATATGAGGCAGACTTTACAATATTAGACCGCGATATTTTTGAAATAGAGGCAGAAGAAATAAAAGAAGTACAGGCAGAAATGACCGTAATAGATGGCCAAGTCGTCTATAGAAAAGATTCATAAAAATATATGAGCGATTATCGGAATATATCGACTTACCGACAAAAATTGACAAGAATATTGCCCAGATAGTGAGAGATTGTTGTCGGGGTAAATAAATAACCGTAGAATTATGGGCCACCATAATTCTACGGTTATTTTAATACTATAAAAACGTTCTCTGTACTTTTTCCCAGAAAGAGTTGTTTTTTAATTTAACTGTTTTAATTTGTTTATCGCTTAAGCGTACAACAGCTTTTTCCACTTGTTTAATGCTAAGCGCTTCGTTATCCATACCGATAACAGGATAATCGTTACCGTCTGGTCTTAGTTTTAAAGTTAATGTACGTTCGTGATTTAAAATGAACGGTGAACCAAGTGTACGATATGTGTTGTTATTTAAAGATGCCAATTCACTTACTTGGAAGCAAGGGATAAGCGGGTCAACAACTGCACCACGTAACGATTTATTGTAAGCTGTACTTCCTGTTGGGGTAGAAACAACTAAACCGTCACCTCTAAAAGTTTCGAAATATAAATCATCAACGTGAACATCTACAACGAACGTTTTAATAATGCTAGAACGTAATGAGAACTCATTTAAACAATGGAAAGATGTGCTACCATCTACATCTACCTCAATTGTTGGATATTTTCGCACTTCAATTTCATTTTTTGTAATTTCTTGAAGGGCTGTATCAACGTGATCAATATGGAAATCGCAGTAGAATGAAATTTCGTCTTTCGTAGAAATCCCTGCGTATAAGCAATCTTCCCTAAAACCAGTTTTACGAACGGCTTGTAAGAAAGTTGCATCATCTCCAACACTGACGATAGCGTTTGCATTTTTTGGATGATCTAATATGGTGAATCCATTCTCTTCTAAAATACGATAGATTGGTTTCATTTTTTCAACGAGCTTTGCTTTGTCATCACCATAAAAGAAAAATAAATTGCGACGATCTGCCATTATGTATCCCTCCACTGCAGTTAAATTTTCTATGCTTCGTGCTACATATCATTAGAGTCCGTTCTCTGACGATATGTTCAAATAATATATTTCGATATAAATTGTCAAAATACCTTTTTATTTTTAGAAAAATTTTTATATTCAATCTTATGAAACGCTGTTTAATGATGAATAAAGTTGTCGATAATGGGTACGGAGTGAAAGGATGATACGTATGAAGTGGCTCGTAATTGGAATAATAATTCTTCTCCTTTTTATTTTGTTTATACTATTGTCGAAAATAAAGCTTAAAGTGACATTTTTATATTCAGAAATGGAAAAGCAATGTTTGCTTCAAGTGAAAATATGGATGATTCGATATACATTTGATGTGTTGGAAAGAATTGAGAAACAGCAGAAGAAAACAGGACAAAAAATTGAAAAGGCTGAAGAGGACGGCGGACTAGACAATAAAATTATGGCACAACTTGATAGTATGGGGGAACTGATAAAAAAGCTTCAAGAAGTTCATACTATTGTTAAAGATTTTCTCAAACGAGTGAAAATCAATGGTTGGAAATGGCATACACAAATTGGAGCAGGCGACGCAGCTAGTACTGGAATTGTCACAGGATATGCATGGGGGACAAAAGGAATGGCTGCTGGCGTTGTAGGACAATATATGCATATTGTCGATGTACCAGAATTTGAAATTACTCCTGTTTTTCAAGGGAAAGGGTTTGCGTCAAGATGTGAGTTAACAGCATCTTTTCGTATATTCCGTACTATAAAAACAGCAGTGAAATTACTCGTGTTTATGAGAAGACAAAGATCTGGTACGACAGAAAAATCTGTTCAAGCATAGGGGGGATATAGAATGGACCATCCAATTCAAGGTTTAATGACAACTGCAATGCAGCATTTAAAACAAATGACTGATGTAAATACAATTGTGGGCGATCCAATTAAAGCGGCAGATGGAAGTGTAATTCTTACCGTATCGAAAGTTAGCTTCGGATTTGCTGCTGGTGGAAGTGAATTTGGTAAAGTAGAACATTCAGGCCGCCATCCATTTGGTGGGGGAAGCGGTGGAGGAGTTTCTATTAATCCTGTTGCTTTTCTTGTTATAAATGGAGAAGGCGTAAAAGTGTTACACTTAGATAAGCAAACACACGTCATCGATAAAATAATTGAATTAGCGCCACAAGCTGTTGATAAAGTGAAAGAAATGATGGATAAACGAAAAGAAGACGATCCTGAATTTCAAATTTAACGAATAAAGAAGCTGATCAATGGATTAGCTTCTTTAATTTTTTTGTAAATAAAGCGATTTTATTTGCATTATCGATAGGGACAAATTATCATTTACATTGTACATATTTTGTTTAAATAAGGGAGGATTTTCAAGTGGCAAACGTAACTTTTAAAGGTAACCCAATGACTTTAGTTGGAACAGAAGTTAAAGTTGGCGATCAAGCGCCAAACTTCCAAGTGTTAGCAAATGACTTATCTCCAGTAAGTTTAGAGACATACAAAGGCGAAGTAAAATTAATTAGTGTTGTACCTTCAATCGACACAGGTGTATGTGATGCACAAACACGTCGTTTTAACCAAGATGCAGCAGGTATTGAAAACGCGAAAGTATTAACAATTAGCGCTGACTTACCATTCGCTCAAAAACGCTGGTGTGCAGCAAACGGTTTAGAAAATGTTGTTACACTTTCTGACCACCGTGACCTTTCATTCGGTGAAGCTTACGGCTTAGTAATGAAAGAGCTTCGTTTACTTGCTCGTGCAGTATTCGTAGTAGATAGCAATGACAAAGTAGTTTACGTAGAATACGTAAGCGAAGGTACAAGCCATCCAAACTATGAAGCAGCATTAGAAGCAGCTAAAGCTGCAAAGTAATGTGAAGGAAGATGACCTCTTTGTAAGAAAGAGGTCATCTTCTCTCATGTATTGCTATGGAACCGATATATGAGAGAAGATGCTACATCATATATCACTTAAAAGGGAGCTCTTAAAAAGAGGTCGCTTTTTCTTTTGGGAAAAAATTAGATTATGGTATGATATAAGTTATGTGTAAAAGAGAGAAGGAGGAATGTACGTGAGTCAGACAGTAGAAACATTATTTTCTATTTTTGATTCTTCTGCGGTAGTTTTACGTAAAGAATTAGATGTAACATATTTAGAGGCGCTTGTAGAAACAGGTGATAACTTGTTTGAAGGAGCGATTTTACAAGAGGAATTATCCGAAGCAGCAATTGAAAGGCTGAATCGTGAATATAGTACGTTTAATGAAGAAACATATAAAGGTGAAGAAATTCGTAAAGCATTTCAGTTAGCCATCTTAAAAGGAATGAAAGAAGGCGTACAAGCGAATCACGAAATGACGCCTGATGCAGTTGGTATGTTCATGAGCTACTTATTCCATAAATTTATGCAAGGTCAAAATGAAATTACTGTGTTAGACCCTGCTATTGGAACAGGAAACTTAATGACTACAGTGTTTAACAGCGCTAAAGAAGGACTAACAATGAGTGGATTTGGTGTAGAAGTGGATGAAGTGCTAATTAAACTTGCTTTAGTAAATGCGAATTTACAAAAGCACGCAATCGAATTCTTCCATCAAGATGGACTAGCACCGCTTTATATCGATCCAGTTGATGCAGTTATTTCAGACTTACCGATTGGTTACTATCCAAATGAAATCGGTGCAAGTGAATATAAGTTAAAAGCAGATGAAGGAATGTCGTATGCACATCACCTATTTATTGAACAAAGTGTGAAACATACGAAAGAAGGCGGATACTTATTCTTCCTAGTACCGAACTTCATTTTTGAAAGTGATCAAGCACCGAAATTACATGCATTTATTAAAGAAACATGTTTTATCCAAGGCTTATTACAGCTACCTGTTTCCATGTTTAAAAACGAGAAAAATGCAAAAAGTATATTTGTTCTCCAAAAGAAAGGCCCTAGTGTAACGATGCCAAAACAGGCGTTATTAGTGGAGTTACCTAAATTCTCCAACATGAAGGCGATGGAGGACATTATGGACCAATTAAATACTTGGTTTGCAACGCATAAATAAGGTTAGGTATATGTAACAGGGTTAGTAATTCATGTAGTACAGTTTTATATGATATGTCATATTTTTAAATATATACAAGATTTAACTGAATTTTTTTGAAATCTGTAATATATTTTTTTTCTTGGTGTTACAATTTTTTCACTTGAAATATATGTCGTACGATGTTTAAATTAAAATCGTGAGTATAAAATTTGCTAATGATGAAACGTTTTCATATTTAGTAAATTTGATCAGATAAAATCGAGCGGTTTGTGGAAACATCCACACAACTACCAAGAGAAAAAGGGGCGAAAGACTAGATGTCAAAAATCATCGCGATTAACGCAGGAAGCTCTTCCTTAAAATTCCAATTATTTGAAATGCCAAGTGAAACAGTATTAACAAAAGGTTTAGTAGAACGTATCGGTTTAGAAGATAGTATCTTCACTATTACTGTAGATGGCGAAAAACAAAAAGAAATTACAAACATTCCAGATCATGCAGTAGCAGTTAATATGCTTCTTAAAAAATTAACTGAAAACGGAATCGTTAAATCTCTAGATGAGATTGGCGGTATCGGTCACCGTGTTGTTCACGGCGGCGAAAAATTTGCTGACTCTGTTCTAATTACTGATGAAGTATTAGCTGATATCGAAGAATTAAGCGATTTAGCACCACTTCATAACCCAGCAAACGTTGTTGGTATTAAAGCATTCCAAGAAGTATTACCAAACGTACCAGCAGTAGCAGTATTCGATACAGCATTCCACCAAACAATGCCGGAATCTGCATTCCTATACAGCTTACCGTATGAGTACTACGAAAAGTTCGGTATCCGTAAGTACGGTTTCCACGGAACTTCTCATAAATATGTAACTGAGCGTGCGGCTGAACTATTAGGTCGTCCACTTGAGAGCTTAAGCTTACTTTCTTGTCACTTAGGTAACGGTGCAAGTATCGCAGCAGTAGAAGGCGGTAAATCTATCGATACTTCTATGGGCTTCACTCCACTTGCTGGTGTAACAATGGGTACACGTTCTGGTAACATTGACCCTGCGTTAATTCCATACATCATGGAAAAAACAGGCCAAACAGTAGAAGAAGTAGTTAGCGTATTAAACAAGAAGAGTGGTATGTTAGGTCTTACTGGTTACTCTAGTGACCTACGTGACATCATTGCGAAAGAAGAAGAAGGCGACCACCGTGCGAAAGTAGCACTTGATGTATTCGTAAGCCGTATCCACAAATACATCGGTTCTTACACTGCTCGTATGAAAGGTGTAGACGCAATCATCTTCACAGCTGGTGTAGGTGAAAACAGTGCGATTATTCGTGAACGCGTATTAGAAGGCCTTGAGTACATGGGCGTATACTTCGATGCAAAACGCAATAACGTATTCGGTGAGGAAGCATTCATCAACTTCCCACACTCTCCAGTAAAAATTATTGTAATTCCAACTGACGAAGAAGTTATGATCGCTCGTGACGTACTACGTCTTGGGGATATTGGTTAATATACTATATGAAAAGAAAGACGAGATCCTATAGGATTTCGTCTTTTTTCTATTGGAGATAGTTCAAAATTCCATCTGGATAGAGTACTTTTTTCTTCTGAATGAATGCTGTCAGGGGAATCCATTTCGCATACGATACTGTTTGCTCATCTTGTATATTCAGTAATTCCATTCCATATAGTGATGTGTCTAATAAGCGTAAAGAATATAGTTGAATGATTTCATGAGCAATTTCTCCATTAAGATGAAAGATGTTTTCTAAGCAACCTACATAATCGGTAATTTCCACTTCTGTATGAAGCTCTTCTTGAAATTCACGAATAACAGTATGTGCGGATTTTTCACCAAGTTCAATTGAACCACCAAGAGGTCGGTAATATGTTTCATCGCCTGTATGATATTCTTGTACGAGAAGGCGACTGTCATGTATAGCAAGACCGAAAGCTTTTGCACGTGGATACATATACAACCACTCCTTATTTATTTTGTATAAGGATGATTATAATGTGTTTTGTAATAAAAGGTGTCGTATATTTAAGAATGTGGTCGAATTGTGATCCCATCAAATAAGTCATTCCAAAATACTTCATTGTACTGATATACATCCATAATAGGGCATTTTATAACGCAAATATGCTGTAATCCCCAATCTTCTTCCACAACATTAGGTACATCCGCAGGAATCAGTAACAGAACGGAGAATTTATGTTTGACTATTTGAGATAAAATGTGTTCCAAGGAACGTGCTTCTTCGTATGTCCCTCCAGTTCGAATAAACAATATGGATTCTGCCGTCTCAATTGTTGTTAGAAAACGATTAATTCGGTGCTCATAATTTAGCTTGATTTCTGTATAAGAAGGCCAAGAAGTTGGTGTGTTTACATCTGTTTTAAAGTCATGACAGGAGTCGATTTCATAAAGATTGTCCCTTAGTCTTAATTTCGCATCATCATCCCAAAATGAGATGAAGGATAAATTTTCGAACTGTAAAAAACGGTCAAATCGATTTTGTAATAATACATTCACTTTTTCTAGTGAGGGGCTTAGCATAAAATCAATAACGCCAAAAAAGGGTGATAATTCGAATTGATATAACGCCCAAGCAGGCCAGCAGTTTTGTCCTAAGCTAAATACTGCATGATACTCTTTTTTTATATCGGATAGATTCATGTGATTCATCTCATCCTTTTTGTTACTATTTTATGCTACTCGAAAATGGTATGTGAATAAAGATAGACAAGCATATTTGCAAAGAATAAGCGGAAGTATGTTACAATAGAAAAAAATCGAACGAGGTGGTTGTTACGATGCGATCGAAGCGAGAACAAGCCATTTTAGACAGTATAAAAGAATGGGAATCGCAATTAGTTGAGCAAGAAGCGACCGATTTTCAAAGAATGTTTGATAAATGGGTACATACTACAATTGCGAAATTACCTGAGAAAAAACGAAAAGATTTCTTTACGAAAGCAGATGGATGGCTCTTTCATTTGCATGCATTGATTCAAAGTTCACAATCACAGTTAGAGGCGCGTAATCGTATTTTAGGAACATCGAGATTATTTAATGAATCGATTGAGCAACTAGAAGATTTAAAAGCATTATCTATCGATCAATTAACATACATAGCAGAGCAGCAAACAGCTCGTCATCGTCTATATTCATTCGTACAAGGCGGAGCAACGGGGGCTGGAGGTTTATTATTATTAACGGCTGATTTTCCGGTTATGATTGCGTTAAATGTGAAGGCTGTCCAACTTATTGCAACATCATTTGGACATGATGTGAACAAGCCTTATGAAATGATGCTTGCGTTAAAGGTATTTCATGCGTCATTACTACCAGGAAGACTTCAGCAATACGCTTGGTACAATTTACTGCAAGAGCTAGAACAAGAAGATTCCTTCTTCTACGAAGGAGACGAAGCGGTGTTACAACCAGCTTCTACTGAAATCATCTTAAAACAAATTTTGAAAACATTCTCGATTTATGCTCTTCGTCGTAAATTATTCCAAGGTATTCCGGTAATTGGAATGGCGATCGGGTCTACAGTGAATTATCGTTTAACAAGAAACGTTACTGAATTTGCAAATAGATTTTATCAAGTGCGCCACATAGTCGAGAAGGAAAAAAGAGCATAAAAAAAAGCGAGAGGCCGAGGCCTTTCGCTTTTTTAATTTGTTGCATGCTTTTTGGACATTGGAATAGATACTGGTTGCTTTTCTTCTGCTTTTTCTGTTTTTGGATAATAAATTAAATCCAATGTTTTTGCCTGTACGGCAATCGAAAGAATAGTAAAAGCAATTTCTGTCCAATTTAAATAATATAATGAAAGCGCAAGAACAATCGCGTCAAAGACGAAGAAAATTTGCCCAATTGTAAAACGTGTTTTTTTACTTAATACAATTGTTAAAATATCGTCTCCGCCGGTTGCACCGCCAAATCGCAATATAAAACCGAGTCCAATACCAGCTAACGCACCGCCAACTACTGCAGCTATAAATAAATTGTTTGATAAATCGACCGTAAATGGAGAATAATTTTCCATAAGAGAATAAAATACTCCGAATGAAATTGAACCTAAGAATGAATAGCCAACCATTTTTCTACCTAAAAATGAAGCACACAGTAAAATAATTGGGATATCCATAATTACAGTTGAAATAGATGGTGAAATATCATAAAAATTTTGGATGAATAGTGCAATACCTACAAAGCCACCTTCTGTTAAGTGGTTTTGGAAGTGAATGTGATATAGCGCTGCTGCTAAAATAAATGAACCGATTAAAACCATAAAAATTTCTTTAATAATTTGTCGACTTTGGATGTTCCTCATCGTTATTCCTTCTTTCCGTAGTTAGTAGTCCTTTTTGTGTTGTAAACTAACTACGAGCTCACATGTAGCTTTCAGTTAGTTTACGAAAAAACTAACTACGCTATATGTCGCTGAAGAAATAACGAATAATCCTCTCGTCCATCAATTCTCCCTACCTTCGTTTTAGTTTAAGTCTTAAAACGACTAAACAAAACGTGGAGTAGGATTCTTCATTTAGCAATCCTGCTCTTCTTTGTTTTGTTTAGCTAGTAACAATTAAGTCCTAAACAAAACGCTATGTGTAAGAAGAGTCTTTTTTTTGCCAAATTATCCTTCGGGCAATCATAATTTCCCCACTCTCGTATTTTTTTCGCTAGACTAAAGTATCTGAGCTGGAAAATACGCTACGTGTATGATTCGTCAATACGATGCCACATGCTCCTTCGAGCGATCATGATATCAAAATCCCTTCCTTCAAGATTTATATTATTATATCATACTTTCAAAAAATGTATGCGGATGGAAACCGACAATAACCGGAGGAAATCTACAAAAATTGTTATGTTTAAATATTTTTGTAGAAAAGCCTAAGTTATTTTGGAGAATTGGACAGTTTTTAACGGTTTGTCCAATAAGTAAGAAAAAATGGGCTTTATTCAGTTGTATCTTTTTCCCCACTTTTATCTTTAAAAAACGCATCCCAGCTAATCACACTTAAAAAAGTTAAAGCGATAATAACGAAAGCGCGCATAAGTTTTTAAGGCCTCCTTTTGTACATAGTATATGAATGATTCAATTCGGAATGTGTCATTTTTTTACAAGTCTTAACTATTATGAGAGTATATTAATATAGATAGATGAAAGAGGAAGTGAAGATATGCTAAAAGACATGTTCAAAAGAAAAGAATTAACATGTGTTATATGTCAGAAAAAGATTGAATATGAAGAAGAGCTAGTTGCTTTTGTAAAGTTACCGAAAGAGAGAAGTATATTAGTTGGCCCGTTTGATGTATGTTTAGCGAAAACAGCCCAAGAGATATATTGTAAATCGTGTTACGACAAAAAAAGCATGACCCAAAATAATTGAGGGGCATGCTTTTTTCATTGGTGTGCTTTTCCCTCAGATACGTTTTGAGTGAGTCGATACCAAAGCCAAAGATCATTAATGATGGAGGCAAGATCGGCAATTTCTGAATTCAGTTTGCAAGAAATTTCAAAGTCTTCTTCGTGATTTAAATGATGCTGTTTTGCATTAATATAATGTTCGATTTCTTTTATACGATCAGGAATCTTTCCGCGAACTTGTTCCCATTTTAATAAAATTGCATGCTGCATTTTTTCGGGGATATCCTCCCAGTCTTCTTGTAAATGCGGAATTTCAATTCCTAGATGTTCATCGTATAAGAAATACTTTTTCATAAGTTCACCCCCGTTTTCCTGCTTATATTGTACAAAAAAACAGAAAGAAGTTCGACGAAATTGTTTGAAAAAATTTGAAAATGGCTCTTGATACATTTTGTAAAAGGTGTTAAAGTGTGAATTATTATAAAAGAAAATGAATATTTATTCTTTAGGGGGATGCAAAATGGAGAAGAAAAAAGTTGTATTAGCATATTCCGGAGGTCTTGATACTTCCGTTGCAATTAAATGGTTACAAGAGAAGAATTATGATATTATCGCGCTTTGTTTAGACTTAGGGGAAGGTAAAGACTTAGCATTTGTAAAAGAAAAGGCACTTTCAGTAGGTGCAATTAAATCATATATGATTGATGTTCAAGAAGAATTTGCAAACGAATATGCATTGATGGCGATGCAAGCACACACGTTATACGAAGGGAAATATCCTCTCGTTTCGGCGTTATCTCGTCCACTTATCGCAAAGAAATTAGTAGAAATTGCAGAACAAGAAGGAGCGACTGCAGTTGCACACGGATGTACAGGGAAAGGGAATGATCAAGTTCGTTTTGAAGTTTCTATTCAAGCATTAAATCCTTACTTAGAAGTAATTGCACCTGTACGTGAATGGAAATGGTCACGTGAAGAAGAAATTGCCTATGCAAAAGAAAATAATGTACCGATTCCAATTAATTTAGATAGCCCGTTTTCAATCGATCAAAATTTATGGGGACGCAGCAATGAATGCGGCATTTTAGAAGATCCATGGGCAGCGCCGCCAGAAGATGCATATGAGATGACATTGGCATTAGAAGACACACCGAATAAACCAGAATTTGTAGAAATTGGCTTTGAAGCAGGCGTACCGACTACTTTAAATGGCACTGCATATCCACTTTCAGAACTTATTAAAACGTTAAATGCACTTGCTGGAAAACATGGCGTTGGACGTATCGATCACGTAGAAAATCGTCTTGTTGGTATTAAATCACGTGAAGTATACGAATGCCCAGCAGCAATGACATTAATTACGGCGCATAAAGAACTTGAAGATTTAACACTTGTAAAAGAAGTAGCACACTTTAAACCGATGATTGAGCAAAAAATAACAGAGCTTATTTATAACGGTTTATGGTTCTCGCCTTTAAAACAAGCGCTTCATGCTTTCTTACAAGAAACGCAAAAGAATGTAACAGGCATGGTGCGTGTGAAATTATTTAAAGGTCATGCAATTGTAGAAGGGCGTAAATCTGAGTACTCTTTATACGATGAAAAATTAGCAACGTATACTGCTCAGGATGAATTTAATCATGATGCAGCAGTTGGGTTCATTTCATTATTCGGTTTACCGACGAAAGTATACAGCCAAGTGAATCAAAAGAAGGTGGAAGCGTGAGCAAACTTTGGGGCGGACGTTTTACGGAAGAAGCGGAAGCGTGGGTTGAAGAGTTCGGGGCATCCATCTCCTTCGATCAACAATTAGTAAATCAAGATATAAACGGGAGTATTGCGCACGTAACGATGCTAGCAAAGCAAGGCATCGTTACGAAAGAAGAAGCAGAGAAAATAAAGATAGGTCTTCAATATTTATTAGAAGAAGCGAAACAAAATAAATTGCATTTTTCCGTTGAAGCGGAAGACATTCATTTAAATATCGAAAAGATGTTAATGGAAAAAATCGGTGAAGTAGGAGGGAAACTTCATACTGGCCGAAGTCGTAATGATCAAGTAGCGACAGATATGCACTTATATTTAAAAGAAAAAGTAGAGCATATTATAAAAGCTATAAAACAATTGCAAACTGTTCTTGTTCATCAAGCAGAAAATAATATTGAAACCATTATGCCTGGCTATACGCACTTACAGCGTGCCCAGCCAATTTCATTTGCTCATCATATTCTCGCTTACTTTTGGATGTTAGAGCGTGATGTAAATCGTTATGAAGATTCATTAAAGCGTATTAACATTTCGCCATTAGGAGCAGGTGCGTTAGCTGGAACGACATTCCCAATTGACCGAGAATATAGTGCGGAGCTCCTTGGATTTAATGGAATCTATGAAAATAGTTTAGATGCAGTAAGCGATCGTGATTTCATACTGGAGTTCCTCAGTAACTCATCTATGCTTATGATGCACTTATCACGCTTTTGCGAAGAACTTATTTTATGGAGTAGCCAAGAGTTTCAATTTATTGAAATGAGCGATCAATACGCAACAGGAAGCAGCATTATGCCGCAAAAGAAAAATCCAGATATGGCGGAACTTATTCGTGGTAAAACAGGCAGAGTGTACGGTAATTTATTTAGTTTACTTACAGTCATGAAAGGATTACCGCTCGCTTATAATAAAGATTTGCAAGAAGATAAAGAAGGAATGTTTGATACAGTGAAAACAGTAGAAGGCTGCCTTCATATTATGGCAGGCATGCTAGAGACGATGACTGTAAACAAAGAAAAAATGGGGCAAGCTGTAACGCAAGATTTCTCTAACGCAACAGAAATTGCTGACTACTTAGCAAGTAAAGGACTACCATTCCGTCAAGCTCATGAAATTGTTGGAAAGCTAGTGCTACACTGTACACAAAAAGGAATTTATTTAGTAGATGTCCCACTTGCAACATATAAAGAAATGAGCGCGCTATTTGAAGAAGATTTGTATGAAGTGCTGTCACCATATGCAGCTGTAAAGCGTCGTAACAGTGCTGGTGGGACTGGGTTTGAGCAAATTGAAAAAGCTTTGGGGAAGGCGAAAGGATTAACGAAAGAAGCTATTAAGAATTGAGTTGAAAAGTACGCCAGTCTGTTAAAGTCTGGCGTACTTTCTTTTTTACTAGTATTTAAGTTATGATATAGTGAAAAATAACAATTTAGGGGAAGTCTATGAAAAAAATAATATTTATTGTTTTACTGTTAATTAGCTTAAGTGCAAATGCTAAAGTATTTCTCTTGGACAAATATATCTTTGTTGGTGAACAAGTAAAGCGAGAGGAAGCGATTCTTGCAACGATGTGGCACTTGCAAGAAAAAGGATATAAAGAAAGTGATATTTCGTACATAAAACCGGCCTTTTATAGTAAAATCGGTTCTTACGGTATGAATGTACAGTTTAAAGATGAACCAAACGAATCATATACATATAGAGTTTCGAAAGATGCGAAAACAAATAAAGTAACTGTACACCAAGATAGCAATGAGCCAGGTGGTATGGGCGGGAAGCATCAAGAGCTTAAATAAAGAAAGAAAAACGACTGATGGCATTCGCCTGCAGTCGTTTTTCCTTTAATCATACTTATGTCGATCTTCCGTAATTCGAATATACTCAATATCCATTAAATCTCGCAGTAATGCACCATTACTTAGCTCAATTCCATGTGTTTCTCTAAAATGTGCGCGAATTGTATCTAACATTTCGATTTCTTTCCCATTCACATCTAAAATAATACGTTCAGAATCATCCATGTAGCACCCTCCTTTTCTAAACATATATATTTTGTCCGTTTATTTCTAAAAAATGTATGTTAATGTAATGTTAGGAAATAAGAAAGGGATGGAAAATGAGACGTATTTATTTTATAGGGTTAATTTTGTATACGCTAATTGTATTGCACGTTGCATTCCCAAATATCTTTTCATTTGAGGATGTAGAAACAGTACATATCGGGATATTTATCTTTATTCTATTTGTAGTAGACTGCTGTATTTCGATATGGCTTTCGAAAAGAAAACATGTACAAGATAAAAAAGAAATGGAACGAAAAAAGAGAAAACGTTCATTTTGGATAACGACGTATTGTTTTTCTTTAGTGATTGCCGCTGCTTGTTTTATTGAACATATTCCATTAGAAAGAGTAAATATTGGATTTGGAGCGTTCGTATTTGCATACTATTTTTTCATGCACTTTCTTCCTTATATGAAAGAAAAGCGAGGAGAAGAGGAAGATCCGCTTGTAGAAGAAGCGAGAGAACAAGAGCATAAGAGAATAGAAGAAGATATACAGAAACTAGGGGAACAAAAATGGTATTTGAAATCTAAAATTATATATGTTCTTTGCTTTATTACGCCGCCAATCGGTTATTTGTATGTATTCTGCCTTCGTAAAAAAATGACAGAAGATGCAAGGCAATCTTATTTAACAGTAGCTACGATTATGATGGCATTGTGGTCTTTGAAGTTTCTTCCGCCTTATATATTGGCAATTACCGTTGCTGTTATAGCTTGTCTTGTATTTCTAGTAAAATATGTGAAATGAAAAACACCAAGCCCGTGTGGACTTGGTGTTTTATTTATCAATTAAAGCTCACCTTGCTCCTCATCACCACGAACAACAAGGACATCGCATTTCGCATAGCGAATAATATGTTCAGAGACGCTACCAATTAGGAAACGCTCAACAGCATTTAAACCAGTTGCACCACACATAATTAAATCTACTTTATGATTTGGAGCGATTTCTTTTGAAATTTTTGATTTAGGATTACCAAATTCTAATACAGTTTCAATTTTTTCAAGGCCAGCTTCAAGCGCAGTTTTTTTGTAGTCTTCTAATAAGTCTTCTGCAAATAGATTTGCACGTTCAGCAATTGCACGGCTATAAGCTTCTACTGCTGAGTATGCTTTTACATCAACGATATGAGCAATAGTTAATGTTGCATTGTTGCGTTTTGCGACTTGAATTGCTTTTTTAAAGGCTTTTTCTGCTTCTTTAGAACCATCCACCGCGATTAAAATATTTGTATATGTATTATTCATAGTAAATTCCTCCCAATCATTTTTATTACCGTTTACAACTTTATTATAAAACAAATTTTGGTAATGTGCTTGCCAGAAACGTTACAGAATTTCGAAAACTCTGTTTTGATTCATTTTAGTTGTAATTGGTGCAAGAACTTGTTACATATGAACTATAGCAATTTAAAAGGGGGCCGTTTTGTGAGACACGCGCTCATTACAGCCGGTACGAAAGGTTTAGGAAAGCAAGTAACAGAGAAGTTATTGGCTAAAGGGTATTCAGTAACAGTAACGTATCATAGCGATATTACGGCTATGAAAAAGATGAAAGAAACATATAAAAATATGGAAGAGCGTCTACAATTCGTGCAAGCGGATGTCACGAAAAAGGAAGATTTACATAAAATAGTAGAAGAAGCGATAAGCCGTTTTGGCAAAATTGATTTCTTAATTAATAATGCTGGTCCATATGTATTTGAACGAAAAAAGTTAGTCGATTATGAAGAAGATGAATGGAATGAAATGATTCAGGGTAATTTAACAGCTGTATTTCATTTGTTGAAGCTTGTCGTTCCGATTATGAGAAAACAGAACTTTGGCCGTATTATTAATTACGGATTCCAAGGGGCAGATAGTGCACCGGGATGGATTTATCGTTCAGCTTTTGCAGCAGCGAAAGTAGGACTTGTTTCATTAACGAAAACTGTTGCTTACGAAGAAGCAGAATATGGTATTACTGCAAATATGGTATGTCCTGGTGATATTATTGGTGAAATGAAAGAAGCGACAATTCAAGAAGCACGTCAGTTGAAAGAACGTAAAACACCAATTGGTAGATCTGGAACAGGTGAAGATATCGCAAGAACGATTTCGTTTTTATGCGAGGAAGATTCCGATATGATTACCGGTACAATTATTGAAGTAACTGGTGCAGTAGATGTTATTCATAGACATCGATAGAGAAAAATAAAGTGAAGTTTCGAATGATTGGACAGTTTATCCTTTATGCTGATAGGTGCGGATAATACTGTCCTTTAATATAAAGTTAAATCTATCGGAAAACTTGTATTATTTTTTGTCAAATATTGAGATATTATGTTAAAATATAAGAGCGTAGAAAGCGCTTTAAAAAATGATTCAGGGGTCATTTCATAACTCAAGGGGGAACTAATAATGCGTATCGGTATTCCAACAGAAATTAAAAACAATGAAAACCGCGTGGCAATGACGCCAGCGGGAGCAGTACATTTAGTACAAAATGGTCATGAAGTTTTTGTTCAAAAAGGAGCAGGTTTAGGATCTGGCTTTACGGATGAAGAATACGTACAAGCTGGTGCGAAACTTGTTGAAACTGCTGAAGAAGCATGGAATCAAGATATGGTTATGAAGGTAAAAGAGCCAGTTGCGAGTGAATACGGCTATTTCCGCGAAGGTTTAATTTTATTCACATACTTACACTTAGCTCCAGAACCAGAATTAACGAAAGCATTAATTGATAACAAAGTTGTATCAATTGCATACGAAACAGTACAATTAGACAATCGTTCATTACCATTACTTGCACCTATGAGTGAAGTAGCAGGTCGTATGTCTGCACAAATCGGTGCACAATTCCTTGAGAAAAACAAAGGCGGTAAAGGTATTTTACTTGCAGGCGTTCCAGGGGTAAAACGCGGCAAAGTAACAATTATCGGCGGTGGTCAAGCTGGTACAAACGCAGCGAAGATTGCAGTAGGTTTAGGTGCAGATGTAACAATCATCGACTTAAGTGCAGAACGTCTTCGTCAATTAGATGACATTTTCGGTAACCAAGTAAAAACGTTAATGTCTAATCCATACAATATTGCAGAAGCTGTAAAAGAATCTGACCTTGTCATTGGTGCAGTATTAATTCCAGGTGCAAAAGCGCCAAAACTTGTAACAGAAGAAATGATTCAATCAATGGAACCAGGTTCTGTCGTTGTAGATATCGCGATTGACCAAGGTGGTATTTTTGAAACAACTGACCGTATTACAACTCATGACAACCCAACTTACGAAAAACATGGCGTTGTTCATTATGCAGTTGCAAACATGCCAGGTGCGGTTCCACGTACATCAACTCTTGCATTAACAAACGTAACAGTACCATATGCAGTACAAATTGCGAACAAAGGCTATAAAGATGCTTGCCTAGGCAACACTGCATTATTAAAAGGTATTAACACATTAGATGGATATGTAACATTCGAAGCGGTTGCAGAAGCTCACGGTTTACAATACGCTGATGCAAAAGAGCTTCTTGAAAAAGCTCCTGCTTTATCATAATAGAAATACATGTAAGCCCCTCCTTTCATAAGGAGGGGCTTTTTATTTGAGTTAATTATCTAGTTTCTTTACAATTTTCAATCCGAACATCATGGTAAAGAAAAGAATGCCGAACACGTAATATAAGGCATACTCAACTCGTATCATCGAATTTTTGTCAGTGATATATAAAATAAATAGTATCGCAGAGCCGACTAAATGAGAGAGACCGAAAATTTGTGCCATAAGCTTTAAACTCATCTTCTCGATTCTTTCATCCATTTCAGGTAATGGATATTTCTCGGAAACGCTCTTTTTTTTCTTAAAGAATATTTTTTTCACTACGAATAGTATCAAGGATAAGAGTACGTATACGCCAGCGAATAGAAGGACAGAACTAATCTTTTCTTCGTCATTACTATTGAAATAAAGTAAAGATGATCCTAACAATAAAATAGTAAGATGTGAAATGAACTTTTGACTAGAAGTATTTTTCATTCTTTTTCCTCCCCAGTTTTATCTAATTGAAATAAATCTTCTACTTTACAGTTGAAAAACTCACATAATTTCAATGCTAATTCTAAACTTGGGTTGTATTTGTTTTTTTCGATAGCGATGAGGGATTGTCTAGTGATTTGAACAGAGGAAGCTAATTGTTCTTGGGTGATGTCTCTAACGACGCGGAATTGTTTTACCTTATTTTTAATCAAATATACAAAGTCTCCTTTTTGTAAATTTGTTACATTTATTATATCCATTTTTAGGTAATAAGTAAATGAAGCTTTACAAAAAGTAAATAAAACTTTACGTGAAATATAGCTTGTTACAAAGTTATTTTTTGTGATAATTTGGAATTAAATGAAAAATGTAAGTCGAAGAGGGGATTGGATGGGGAGCAAAAAGAGGAAGCAAAAGCAAGCTAAAAGACAAAAATATATAAAGAAAAAGCAGGAACAGAACATACCTCTTTCAAAAAAAGTAGTCCTTATGATAGAAAAAACATTTCGGTATATTTGTATGGCTCTGTATGTAATTTTGTGTATGTATTCATTTGGAGTGTTTTACAGTTTGGAGATAACTCCTAATATTATTGAGAGTATTTTAGAATTTCTCCTTGTTGCAATACAATTAGTCTTATTTTTTATATTATTTGATACAGTATGGCCTAGTCATGAAAGTAAGAAAGATAAGAAAAGAAAAAGGAATAAAAAATCTTCATCCGCTTCAAGTTCATCAAGCGGATTTGGTGACTATAGTAGCAGTGATTGTAGTAGCTCAAGTGATAGTGGAGGAGATTGCGGAGGTGGTGGAGACTAAGTTGTTTTTTCAGAAGAACGACTAATGAAAGGGTGGGACGAAAGATGGAAACTGTGAACTTAATAGAATTAACAAAGGACATTCAAGAGCAACATAAAAACTTCGTTGTTTCAAATGTAAATAGTCATTGCTTACGAATCGCTGTATTTACTGGTGAATATGATTGGCACTATCATTCTAATTCGGATGAATTATTTATTGTGCTAGAGGGAGAATTACTTATTGATTTTGAAGATGGAGAAACAGCGGTATTAAAGCCAAATGATTCTATTTTAATTCCGGCGTGTACGATTCATAGAACGAGAGCATTAAAGAGAACGGTAAATCTTTGTTTTGAAAATATAGAGGCTGATACGATTAAAGTGGAGCAATTATGAAAAAATTATCTGTAGCCGAGTATAGAAAAATCCTTCCGATTTTAGAAAGTCATATAAAAACGACGACGTTTGCTTATGCGGTATGTGATCAAGTGATAGATGGTGAGGTTTTTGTAAACGAGAAGTTAACAGCAGGACTAATTCGTACAGCTAACGGTATTTATTATTTATTTGGTGATACTGATGATCAAAATTATAACGAAGATTTATTTTCGTTGATAAAAAAGGCTATTGAAAAAACAGAGAAGAGATTTACAGTGTTCACTTCGAGTGAAGAGTGGGAAATGATGATTGAAGAGCGTTTTAGTCATGTACTTCGGAACATTCCACGAATGAAGTTTCAAAGCGTAACCTTTGAAGAGAGAAAACGAGATTGTAACAAAAATACATATGAAGTGAAGCGTATTGATAGAAGAGATATAGAACGAAGCAGTGAATTTACAGAGGAATATTATAAAGATTATTGGGGATCAATTGAAGCATTTTTGAATGATGGTTTTGGATTTTATATAGAACAAGAGGGACTGATTATATCTGAATGTGTTTCGATATTTAGCGGGAATGGATTTGCTGAAATTGATATCGTGACGCATGAAGCGCATCAAGGAAAAGGATTAGCCCAAGCTGTTGCAACGCAGTTCATTGAACATTGCATGCAAAATGATATTACACCGTGCTGGGATTGTTATGTAGATAATATTTCTTCTCAAAAATTAGCTAACAAATTAAGTTTTCATAATCCGATAGAATATAGTTTATTTGTACGTAAGAAAACGGGGGAATAAAAATGAATGTGGAGTTAACGAGATTTAAAGTGAAACAAGATAAAAGTCATCGTGTAGATGAATGGATGCAGCTTCTGAATGACAATATGAAAGAAGTGCTTTTGACACTAAACGACGAAAAGATGTACGTTGAGACAATTTTCCGGGAAATAAGAGATGGAGAAGAGTACTTATATTGGTATTCTGTGCAAGGAGAAGGCGGGGCTCTTGTCGAAAATTCTCATCATGAAATTGATAAAAAGCACTTGGAATTTTGGTATGAGTGTATCGATGAAGAAGCACCCTCTGTTGATATGAAAACAGAAGTCGTTATGATTCAAGATGTTGTGAAGGACGCGATGAAATAATAGAATAGTATTTTTGAGAGAAGCACATCAAAATGGATGTGCTTTTTATTATTAAAATTTTTTTAAGAAAAGCTGTATACATTTTACGCTCTCAAACGTTGAGTATATAGAAAGGAGAGCTAGATGAGCCATGATACATTTGAAACGTTATTAATAGAGAAGTCAAAAGCTGTGTTTGGATACTTAATTAAGATTGGAGCAAATAGAAAAGAAGCAGAAGATATTGTACAAGATACGTTGTATAAAGCTTTATTGCTTATGGAGGAAATACCGTTAGAACATTTAACACCGTGGCTCTTTAGAGTTGCGATCAATCAGCACCGAGATTTACACCGAAAAGAAAAAAGACTAAATCCAATTGCGATTGAATCTGTCGTTCTTATTGGTCAAAAGTCATTAGATGAAGTGCTTTTAACAAGTGAACTACAAGGCGAGGTACAAGAAATATTGGAGACGATGACGGAGGAATATCGCCATATTTTACTGTTGAAATATGAATATGAACTATCTTATAAGGAAATTGCCATTTTATTAAATATGAAAGAAGAAACAGTGAAAACAAGTTTGTACCGTGCAAGAAATCAATTTAAAAAATTGTACAGGAGGAGAAACGATGGGGCGGAAGGACTTTGATTTGAATATGGATGATAAGCAGATGAAGACTTTGATGAAGAAGGCGAAGAGGAAGCAGTTTTGGAGAAATCTAGTAATCTCAGTAGTTGTGACATTAGTCTTGATTGTAGGTAGTATCAGTTTATTAATTTATTTTAATGAAAAGAATAAGCGGGAAATGGATCAGAGAGTATATTTCAGACACAGTGTTCAAGGGCCTAATATTATTTTTAATGGACATACAAAGTTAAGCATGGGAATAGCTAGCGGTACAATGATGTACAGTTCCTATAAAAACATTCAAGGACAACCAGTTAAATGGATTGATGAAATTTATGAGTATTCGATTTTGGGTTACAGTCAAAAAAATGATAATGGAAATACAGGTTTAGAAGAAGAGAATATAAATAAACAATCAGAATTTGCTACAAGGCAAGATTACAATAGACAGACAATGCAAAGAGAAATGCGGTTTTATTTACCTTTTGTAAAGTATTTAAACTATGTGAATGATTTAGAGAGAATTAGTGAATTGCAGAATAAAGTCGCAGAGGTAGCTCTATCTTTTGATAAGGCATATACAGCGGAGGAAGTAGTAAAAATGCTCCCTGAAGGAATACGACCTGTGTGGCTTTGGGTAGATACATATGATGAAACGAAAGCAGAGACGTATACTGGGTTAACGGATCCTGAAACTGGAGCAGTGTTAAATGCAGAGGTATCAATGAACGTTTTTGGCTTTGAGGGTAGTTATGCTGATAAGAAGGAAGACGAGTACAAGGATATTGAAGGGAACTCAATGGGGTTTATTGATGCTATGAAATCTTTAAGCGAAAATAAAGGGGGATATCAAGAATATTTTAGGGAAAATTATAATGAAATGAAAAACTTCGAACCGAAAGACCTACCAATATACGGTGTAGTTGTAACAGGCAAAACAGAGGATTTACAAAGTTTACAAGGAGCACCATATATTAAAGCGGCTGTTAGAGGTGTAACAGTTGAGAAATATTAATTACAGTCTATTAATGTGAATAATCAGAAAATTTATGTTATACTATATGAAAAGGAGGTTCATATGAGGCAAATACATGGAGCAATTTATATTTACATAACAATGTTTTTCGTGGCGATATCTTATGGATTAGGGCACGTGTATTCGCATCCTATACTAACTTTTTTAAGCGGAGCATGTATGGCGTTTGCGCTTCTTGTCCACCTTTTCTCAGTTTGGATCGTGAAATTTCAATTAAATATTAGTGAAATAGAAGAAGGCACTTTCTAAGTGGCCTTCTTTTTTTAATAATATTTTGGAAGCTCTTGTAGCAATTTTTCAACTTCACATTCAGTTTCTTCACATATAGAAAGCTTGCGCAGTCTGAAAAATAAGCTGCGTAAGAAAGATTTTATGTTCCCATATAGAAACTCGTACGATTCAATATGTAATGTTTGTTTTTTTGCGGGTAATTGAGCTACTAAGTCATGAAGGGCTAATATGAGTGCTTCTTCCTTTAAGCCATTTTGTAGCATTGCGACAATCGGATAAACGAGACGCTCGTCTTCTTCATATTTGTAGTAAATAGAATGGACACAGACTTTGTTTAATAAAGTTTGTAATATTTCTTCGTAATGTAAAGTTTCCAGTTTAGGACTACGAACAAGCGCTTCAAATGTATCGGAAGCATGAGCGATACTATGTGCCCAGCCGTGGTTTTGCACATATCCGCGGAAATCATGTTCATTGTTCATATATAGAATTAGTTGATCTTTTACATTTGAAATATCAGTCTGTGATAAGAAATTATGATTTGTATCAGCATCAATAATGAGCGCAATTAATAATGTTGTAAATGCTCGGGTAAATACCGCATCTTCGTCACTTGAATGAATCTTATACAGTAAATATTTTTCACTGATGCTTTCTAATAGTAGTTTCTGCGATTGCGTGTGTGAAATGTATTCCTTTTTGATGAGATGATAGAAAGTAGAGTAAATAAGTTTGTCTCTTAAATAGCTATCAGTAACACCGATATGTTCAAGCATATTGGAACTTAAAGAATCAATGTTAACTTTGTTATCCAGTATGTAATTATTATTACGAATTTCTTCTAACTGTTGTTGTAACATATAAACCTCCTATTTTAGAAAATTCTGTATTTTAATAGTATAATAGAAGGAAGAAATGGACAATAAATAAGTGCATTTGAATGGAGGGGCATGATGAAGAGAGCATTATTCTTTTTCATTAGTATTTTCTTTTTAGGAAGCTGCTCGATTTGGTATTTTACTTTTTCTAGCGAGAGCAAAAGTTGGACGGGACAATATAAAGGCCATATTAAGGATGACAGTGAAGATGGAATGTTTACATTTCGGTATAAGGGCGGAGATGGAAATACAGAATTTAAAAATTTAGAGATTGCTATTAATGGAGCCTTTAGCACAATGACACAAACGTCAGAAAATCATAAAGGAGCAAAGATTGAAATGAAGTCTTCTTGTGTAAGTTGTGCGCCTCTATCTAAAGATGAACCGATAGAGATTGTGATTAAATGGGATGATAAGTATGAGGAGAAAATGGTTTTAAAGCGGAAATAGTGTAGGGTAAGGAGTTGCGGATGGATAGGCATATGAAATTTTCTATGTTCATGTTTTTAGGTGTGGTTCTAATCATATTAGCAGCGTGTACTACAAAATCAGTAGAGCAAGTAGCAGTAAAAGAAGTACCTAAAGAAGGGTATATCATATTAAGAAATGAAACAGTGTTTTTGGCCGATGATAAAACGTTTGAGACAAAAATAGAGTTACAAAATTATATAGAACAACAAATGAATCAAGATTATCCATCAGATATAGTCCTAATTTTTAAGGATAAAGATGCATATGATCAATTAAAAACAGGGGATAAAATAAAAGTATGGTCTTCTCAAACGTTTGAGAGTTATCCAGTGAAAATGATAGTAGAGAAATTTGAAATAGCAGAGAAATAAAAAGGCAGCAATTAAGCTGCCTTTTTTATTATTTTACAAATTGTAATTCTTTCGGGAACTTCGTTAAAATTTCTGACCCGTCTTTTGTGATATAAATATCATCTTCAATACGAACGCCACCTACGTTTGGTACGTAAATACCTGGCTCAATTGTGAAGACCATACCTTCTTTTAATGGAGATTCGTTACCAGCTTTTACATCTGGATATTCGTGCACGCTAATTCCAAGTCCGTGACCAAGGCGGTGCGGGAAGAAGTCACCATAACCTGCATCTGCGATAACAGAACGAGCAGCGTTGTCGATTGCGCCAAGTGTAACACCTGGTTTACATGCTTCAACTGCTTGTAGTTGTCCAGCAAGTACAGTGTTGTAAATGCGAGTTTGTTCTTCAGAAATCTCGCCAAATGCCACTGTACGTGTAATGTCAGAGCAATAACCGTCAATGATTACGCCTAAATCAAATAGTACGAAATCGCCGCGTTTCATTTTGTTTGCACCTGGAATACCGTGTGGAAGAGCAGAGTTTGCACCAGCTAATACCATCGTATCAAATGACATTTTATGTATGCCTTTTGTTTTTAATTCATGTTCAATAATTGCTAATACTTCTAGTTCGCTACGATCTTCTTTAATTGCATTTACACCAACTTCAACAGCATAGTCTGCCATTTTAGCTGCTTCGCGTAAAATAGAAAGTTCTTTTTCATCTTTAATTAAACGAAGTTCACGAACTTTTTCCTCAGCTGATGTGAAAGCTGCATTTGGGAATAGTTTTGTTAATTCTTCGTAGCGCTCTACGTTTAAATGTTCTTTTTCAATTGCAACTGCGTTTGCATTGATGCCGCGGTCTTTAATTGCTTTTGCAATCATATCCCATGGTCTGTCAGTATCAGTAAATCCGATAATTTCATGTGCCCAGCCGGCGTTACGTGCTTGGCCTTCTTCCATTTTAGGGCAAATTAAAATAGGCTCTTTTTCTTGGAATACAAACATACCAAGAAGTCTTTCGTGTGGTTCACAGTGGAAGTTTGTCATGTAGAAGACGTTTGGTGTAGAAGTTAAGAACGCAGCTTCTACGTTTTTTTCTTTTAGCCATTGCATTAAATTTTCTAATCTAGCATTCATCGATTGGCACCCCCGAGATATTTAATTACAAATATAACTTTAACTCGGAAGAAAGCGTTATGACAAGTAAATAGATGTTAGAAAAGACAGGGAATTGAAAAATCATGTAGAATAAAAAGTGAGAATGTGAATAGGGGAGGAATGTAATAATGAAAGTATCTTATCATGGACATTCAGTTGTAAAGATTGAAACGAATGGAAAAGTTATTTTAATTGATCCGTTTTTAACAGGAAATCCGAAAACAGATTTAAAGGCTGAAGATGTAAAAGTAGATGCGATTCTTTTATCGCATGGTCATGGTGATCATGTTGGAGATACAGTAGAACTTGCGAAGAAAAATAATGCGGTTGTTGTAGCACCATTTGAACTAGCGACATTTTTAAGTTGGCAAGGTGTAAATACACATCCGATGCATATAGGTGGTTCGCATGAATTTGATTTCGGAAAAGTGAAGTTTACACAAGCATTCCACGGTTCTAGTTATATTGATGAAGAAAATAAGACGATTACATATACTGGTATGCCATCGGGTATTTTATTTACAGCAGAAGAGAAAACTTTGTACCATGCAGGGGATACTGCTCTATTCTCTGATATGAAATTAATTGGAGAACTAAATAACATTGATGTAGCATTTTTACCAATTGGTGATAATTTCACAATGGGACCAGAAGATGCTGTTTTAGCAGCAAAATGGGTTCAGGCTAAAACTGTTGTACCGATGCATTACAATACGTTCCCAGTAATTGAACAAGATCCATATCAATTTGTAGAAAAGCTACAAAATTGTACAGGGAAAGTATTAGAAGCTGGAGAAAGTATTACACTATAGAAAAGAAACCCTTCATTTGAAAAGACAAGTGAAGGGTTTTTTACGTGTGTAGGATAGCTTTTAAAGGTTGTATTTGTTTTGATGATTCTTCTCTTTTTGGAAGTGGCTGCTCAGGTGTTTCATTCAATTCCATTGCAACTTTTTTCCCGTCTACGAAAGCTAACAATACAGCACCTACAACTTCTAATAATTTTTTCATCATGTATCCGCTCCTTTGTTTCATTTCTTGTCTTCATTGTATATGGAAGCGGCTGAACAAACTATCGAACGAGATGACAATACCATTACATTGTTGTAATAGAAGAAGTGGTGTAATGTAAGGCGTATTTTGTTATAAAAAAAATAGTACAGATATACAAAGAGAGAGTGTAACAGTTTTGAAAATATAGTATACTAAAAATACAACACATGAAGAATTTAGGGAAAAGAAAGTATGGTGAAACCATTTGGCTACCAAGCATAACCAAATTTTAGAACATATTAATAGCCTGCCAGTAGGGCATAAAATTTCTGTAAGGCAAATTGCAAAAGATTTGAGTGTAAGTGAAGGGACAGCTTATCGTGCAATTAAAGATGCAGAAAATAAAGGGTATGTTAGTACGATTGAACGTGTCGGAACAATTCGAATTGAACAAAAGAAGAAAGAAAATATTGAAAAGCTGACATATGCAGAAGTCGTTAACATTGTTGATGGTCAAGTACTTGGAGGCAGAGAAGGACTACATAAAACGTTAAATAAATTCGTAATCGGAGCAATGAAATTAGAAGCGATGATGCGCTATACAGAAGCTGGAAACTTACTTATTGTCGGTAATCGTACGAACGCACATCAATTAGCGTTAGAAACCGGAGCTGCGGTGTTAATTACGGGCGGATTTGATACGGAAGATCATGTGAAGAAATTAGCAGATGAATTAAAACTGCCGATTATTTCAAGTAGTTACGATACATTTACAGTTGCAACGTTAATTAACCGTGCGATTTACGATCAGCTTATTAAGAAAGAAATTGTACTCGTTGAAGATATTTTAACGCCAATTGAAGAGACGTTATATTTAAAACCAAATGATACAGTGCAGCAATGGCATGCATATAACGAAGAGACGATGCACGGAAGGTATCCAATTGTTGATGAAAATAAAAAGGTATTAGGTATTGTGACTTCTAAGGATATGATTGGTGTTGCAAAAGAAACACCAATTGATAAGGTAATGACAAGGCATCCAATTACGGTAAATGGCAAAATGTCTGTCGCAGCTGCGGCACGTATGATGGTGTGGGAAGGTATTGAGTTACTTCCTGTTGTTGATGAAGGAAATAAGTTGCAAGGTATTATTAGCCGTCAAGATGTACTTCAGGCGTTGCAAATGATTCAGCGTCAACCGCAAGTAGGTGAAACAATCGATGATATTGTAACGAATCAATTTATGACGCCGAAAGAAGCGAAAAATGAGCATTTATATCAATTTTCAGTGACGCCGCAAATGACGAACTCAATCGGAACGCTATCTTACGGTGTATTCGCAACGATTGTGACAGAAGCAACGAATCGCGTTATTCGTGCGCAAAAGAAGAGTGATTTAATTGTTGAGAATTTAACAATTTATTTCGTAAAACCAGTTCAAATTGACAACGTTGTATCCGTTCATCCGAAAGTATTAGAAATTGGACGTAAATTTGGTAAGGTTGATGTAGAAGTACATCATGAAGGTAATGTTGTTGGGAAAGCATTACTTATGGTGCAATTGATTGATAAATAAAAAGATGGAGCAAGCCGCTTTGGTTTGTTCCATTTTTTTTAGAACGCTACATTAGAGGGTTTTAAAATTTAGTTATCGAATGTATTATATTTTGAATTGCAAAAGAGAATGTTAAATTACGTTTTGTTTCATATTCATAAATAGGGCATGCGATAATTTGAAGATGCTGGAGCAATAATTGTGGAGGTGTCGAATGGGAGTAGTACTTTTCTTTTTAGGTTTAATACTTGTAATTACTGTTCATGTGATAACTCATAGAATAATGGATTTAAATAAAAAGAAATTGTATGTAATAAGTTTGATTTTCGCTATTATTTGTTCTTTTATCCCTACAACTGGAGAAAATAAGAGTGATTTTCTTTACTTTGGTATACCAGTTGAAACATTTGTTTATTATGGTGGATGGGAATTTTCGTTTCATCCATTAGGTTTTTTCCTTAATTTTATTTTGTTTTATTGGATTTTGAAGCTATTACTTAAGTTCGGTCAGAGTTTTGGAAGAGAAGTAAAAAAATAGCAGGATATGTATCGGTACGGATAGAAAATTGCTTGTTAGTCAGTAGGAAAGCTTACGTTACTAATCATTACTATGCTTCACTATACGAACTAGGGGGAGAAGAATGGATTTTTACATTAAAGAGCAGTTATGTAAGCAATATAATTTAATTAGTCTTACGAAAGTTTCATTGTTGCATGGGGGAGAAAATCACACATATATGTTCGAATCGGACAAAAATAAATTTGTAGTTAGGCAGTATAGGGAAGGACGTTATACAGCCGAGCAAATAGAAGCTGAAATACATTGGTTAATAGGGTTGCAAAAACAAATGTTAGTACCAGAAGTAGTTGTAAATAAAGATGGTGACTGGGTCACACCTGTTATGAAAGATGAAGGAAGTATCCAGTATTTTGTTGTCTTTAGGTTTATAAATGGAAGTGAAATTATAGAACCAAAGGATAAAGATTATGAAAAGCTTGGGTCATTAATGCGAATGTTTCATGAAAAAACAAATGGAGTGCTTAAAAGTGTGCCGCAAACTTGGGGAGGTTATGAAAGACCTATATATAGCGAGAAAAAGATGATTCATGAGCCTTTACAATGTTTATTAAATACTTCTTTTTTATCTTATGAGGATAAAAATAAATGCTTGAGAATTGCAGAAAGAATACAAGAACTTACAAACTCAATACAATTGGGAGAAAAACAATTTGTTCACGGAGATATGCATTTTGGAAATATTCTTGTAGACAAAGAGGGTTGGTATTTACTCGATTTTGATGAATGTGGATTTGGCTATAAAGAGTTTGATATTGGTGTTCCGAGATTGCATTTAATTACTTCGGGACAGTTAGAAGAAGTATGGGGGAATTTCATGATGGGATATGGGGAAAATATTTCAGAATCATCCATTCGACTGGGGACCGCTTCAAGAATCTTTTATATGGCAGGAAAAATACCATTAAGACTTGATATTGAACCAATTAAAAAGAATCCAGGTAATTTCATTCGGCGATATATGCAGTATGTCGAAGAGGAATTATGCGGTGAGACAATTGTTTGATTAAAAAACATAATATTAATTTAATTAGATGTTAGATTATGTTATGATTGAATTGTAAGAAAATGGATTACGGGAAGGTGTATGCATTATGTCATCAACAGTACTCTTTTTTGGTAGTATCGCACTATTTTACTTTCTTATAATGATACCGATTCAATATTTATACTTACAAGGTTTACATGAAAAAAAGAAAAAAACAGGATTATCTCAGCGAGAACTATACGAAAGAATGTCTTTTGGAGAAGAACAATTACATCTTCATGTGCAAGGCAACCCATTTAATATACCATCTGCGTTTGTCGCATATATGATTTTAAAAGTTAGAGGACGTAAAAAAGCATCATAGTGTTGATGCTTTTTTACGTTGTTTCATAGACTTCTGCTTCTTTAACTGCTAATGGTAAGAAATGTTTGTATTGGCGAAATCCATTAAATACACTTGCACTACCAAATAGAACGAATAAGACACCAACGATAATACGAGCGGTTGAAAGTTCTAAAAAGAATTGGTTTATTCCAAAGAATAAGACGAATGAACCGAGTGCCATTGCGGATTTTCCTGAGAGCCAACCTTTCTCCATTGGGCGGTTTGTACGAAAGTATTTTGTTTTGTAGAAGAGGTACAACATAAATGAGACGATAATACAGAAGACTAATACTGGCATAATGCACACTCCCATCGCTTTATGAAAAATAATAGTGGAGAAAAAAGAAATATCTAAACTTTCTAATTTTTATTATAAAGCAATTGTTCGCATGTATGAAATACTTTCCGTTATAATGGAGGATAAAGTGAGACTTTCATTAGTGTGGGGATGTTTCCGCGCGCTAATGATTAGCCCACATTCATTGGGCTTTTACTGCACGTTAAAGTGAAGAAGTTGAATAAAAAGGAGATTATACATATGCATGAGAAAATTTTAGGAGCAATTAAAGAGTTTGATACAATTATTATTCATCGTCATGTGCGTCCGGATCCAGATGCGTTAGGCTCACAGGGCGGTCTTAGTACCATTCTACAAGAATCGTTTCCAGAGAAAAATATTTATACGGTTGGGTACAATGAACCGTCATTAGCATATTTACGAGTAATGGATGATATTGAAGATAGTGTATACGAAAATGCGCTTGTTATCGTTTGTGATACAGCAAACCAAGAACGTGTTGATGATCAACGCTATACAAAAGGGAAGATGTTAATCAAAATTGATCACCATCCAAATGAAGATCCATACGGAGATATTACGTGGGTAGATACGACAGCAAGTTCTACAAGTGAAATGATTTATGAGTTTTATAATTATGGAAAAGATAAAGGGTTACAAATAACAAAAGAAGCAGCTCGTCTTATTTTAGCGGGGATTGTTGGGGATACAGGTCGTTTCTTATTCCCGAATACAACAGCAAAAACACTTCGTTACGTAAGTGAGCTTGTTGATATGGATGTGAAATTCACGGATTTATACAATGAAATGTATAAGACGAAAGAAAAAATCGCTCGTTTAAACGGCTATATTTTACAAAACTTTACGATGGTAGAAGAAGGAGCAGCTTACATTAAATTAACGAAAGAAGTATTAGAAAAATTTGATGTACTTCCTTCTGAGGCATCCGGTGTTGTTGGAGCACTTGGTAACATTGATGGATTAAAGGCGTGGGTTCTATTTTTAGAGGAAGACGATGTGATTCGTGTTCGCCTTCGTTCAAAAGGACCAGTTATAAATAAATTAGCAATGCAATATAACGGCGGAGGACATCCGATGGCTTCTGGTGCAAAAGCATCTTCTTGGGAAGAAGCGGATCGTCTATTTGCTGATTTACGTGAGATTTGTAAATAAGAAATTATATGTTAGAACGAAAAGAAGGAGTGGCGCTAAAGCCCTCCTTCTTTATTTTTCTTTCTCTATCGTAATGCTAATTTCAAGCACTGTATCAAAAGATATTGTATCGACTTTAAAACGGTATAGCCGATCGTAATGTTTGTACGTCTTGTTTTCGATTACCTTTTTGAGTAGGTCTTTATTTTTTGCGATACTTTGTATGTTTTTCGTTAAAAGATGCTGGAGGTCATTATGGATAGAAGTAGTCATATTTTCAATTGTAAGGTTGTCTAAATCGTATTTTTCTTGATTTATAAGTTTTATTTTAATCTCTTGAATGGTTAAGAGACGTTTATTTTCTGTGTTCAATTTTTCTTGATCTTCTAGAAGGACGTGGAGCTTTGCTTCTTGTTTTTCGATAATTTCTCTTTGTTCTGCTATTTTAATAGCTTGTTCTTCTTGAAAAACACCGTATATGTACAAAAAAATAAACCAGCTCAATACACCTCCAACAGCAGCGCCAGCTAAAACTAAATACCATCTTTTTGCTGTATTGGCACTTGGTACTCTCATGCATGTTCCTGCGTTAGCCATTTAATAATAATAAGACCGGTTTGCATACCACCCGTTGCGAAAAAAATAAGGAGAATTTGTTTTACGATATCTTTCATATCTCCGCCAAAGAAACTTCTTTCAAAACTATAAAAAGTATCAAATGTTCCGCCAATCGCTGCAACGAGTGCCCAAATTCTTAAATTTTGGGCGAATTGATTAATGTAAGTTAGAGTTGGTTTTCCGATAAGAAATGCACCAAATCCACCAATTAATGAACCACCAAGTATAACCCCAAAGGCAATAAAATAACTAATAATAAGCAGAGAGAAAAAAGTATGTTCTCTTACATCCATCGTCATTCCCCTTTCTTCTTCATATATATGGACAAAGTATAAGAAGTATGTTTTGATTTCCGCTTTCCTCTTCACCTATAATAAAAGTAGTCAAATAGGTAAAGAGAGGGTACAACAGTGAAGTTTGTGCATTTACAATGTCAAACCGTTTTTAGTTTATTAAAAAGTGCTTGTAAAATTGATGAGCTTGTAGTCAGGGCGAAAGAGCTCGGTTATTCATCGCTGGCTATTACAGATGAAAATGTTATGTATGGCGTTATCCCGTTTTATAAAGCATGTAAGAAACATGGTATACATCCTATTATCGGTTTAACAGCCTCTATTTTTAGTGAAGAAGAAGAAAAGTCTTATCCGCTTGTCTTACTTGCTGAAAATGAAATAGGTTATCAAAATTTATTAAAGATTTCTAGTAGCATTATGACGAAGTCAAAAGAAGGTATTCCGAAGAAATGGCTTGCGCATTATGCGAAAGGGCTAATTGCAATTTCACCAGGGAAAGATGGAGAAATTGAACAATTATTATTAGAAGACAAAGAAAGTCAGGCTGAAGAAGTAGCTCGTGCATATCAAAATATGTTCGGCAATTTTTATATGAGTTTACAGCATCATGCGATTCAAGATGAACTGCTTCTGCAAGAAAAATTACCTGCATTTATGAATAGGGTAAATATTCCGGTTGTAGCGACGAACGATGTACGCTACATCAATCAAAGTGATGCACTTGTTCATGAATGTTTATTATCTGTTGAAAGTGGAACGAAAATGACAGATCCCGATAGGCCGAGGCTGAAAACAGATCAATATTATTTAAAATCATCAGATGAAATGGAAGCCCTATTTTCTCACGTAGAAGAAGCGATTTATAACACAGTAGAAATTGCAGAACGTTGCAGAGTAGAAATACCGTTTCATGTAAATCAATTACCGAAATTCCCTGTTCCATCTAACGAGACGAATGATATGTATTTGCGCCGCGTTTGTGAAGAAGGATTACAGAAACGTTATGGTACGCCGAAAGAAGTACATATAAACCGTTTGAATCATGAATTAAACGTTATTTCTAGTATGGGGTTTAGTGATTATTTCCTCATCGTATGGGATTTTATGAAGTATGCGCATGAAAATCATATATTAACAGGACCAGGTCGTGGATCAGCTGCTGGATCACTCGTTTCGTATGTATTAGAAATTACAGATATTGATCCAATTGAATACGATTTATTATTTGAGAGATTTTTAAATCCCGAACGTGTGACACTTCCAGATATTGATATCGATTTTCCAGATATAAGACGTGATGAGATGATTCGATATGTGAAAGATAAATATGGTCAGCTTCGTGTTGCGCAAATTGTAACGTTCGGGACGCTTGCAGCAAAGGCGGCAATTAGAGATATTGCGCGTGTAATGGGGCTTCCGCCGCGAGATATTGATATATTCTCAAAACTTATTCCATCAAAGCTTGGGATAACGTTAAAAGATGCTTATGAAGAGTCACAATCGCTTCGTGAGTTTATTCAAGGAAATCTTTTACATGAGCGTGTATTTGAGATTGCAAAACGTGTAGAAGGCTTGCCACGTCATACGTCTATTCATGCAGCTGGCGTTATTATGAGTCAAGAACCGTTAACGGGAAGTGTAGCGATTCAAGAAGGGCATAACGATGTGTATGTTACGCAATACCCAGCTGATGCGTTAGAAGAACTTGGGTTGCTCAAGATGGACTTTTTAGGATTACGTAATTTAACGTTACTTGAAAATATTATAAAGTTTATCGTGCAAAAAACAGGGAAAGAAATTGATATAAGAAATTTACCACTTCAAGATGAAAAGACATTCCAATTATTAGGTAGAGGGGATACAACAGGTGTATTCCAGCTCGAATCAAGTGGTATGCGAAATGTACTTCGCGGGTTAAAGCCGAATGAATTTGAAGATATTGTTGCTGTTAACTCGTTATATAGACCAGGACCGATGGAACAAATTCCAACCTTTATTGAATCAAAACATGGAAAAAGAAAAATTGAATATTTACATCCGGACTTAAAGCCGATTTTAGAAAGAACATACGGTGTAATTGTATACCAAGAACAAATTATGCAAATTGCGTCGAAGTTGGCGGGCTTCTCGCTCGGAGAAGCCGATTTATTACGCCGTGCAGTGAGTAAAAAAAATCGTGATATTTTAGATCAGGAACGTAAGCATTTTGTGCAAGGGTGTTTACAAAATGGTTATGACGAGACATCTGCAGAGAAAATTTACGATTTAATTGTAAGATTCGCAAATTACGGTTTTAACCGAAGTCACGCTGTAGCCTACAGTATGATTGGGTATCAGCTTGCCTATTTAAAAGCGAATTATACGCTGGAATTTATGACGGCACTATTATCGAGTGCAATTGGAAATGAAGATAAGATTGTGCAATATATACGGGAAACGAAGCGAAAAGGTTTTCATGTTTTGCCGCCATCTCTTCAGAGAAGTGGTTACAATTTCCAAATAGAAGGAAATGCAATACGTTACAGTTTACTTTCCATTCGAAACATTGGAATGGCTACCGTGACAGCATTACTTGAAGAACGAGAGAAAAAAATGTTTGAAGATTTATTTGAATTTTGTTTGCGCATGCCATCAAAGTTTGTAACAGAGCGAAATTTAGAGGCGTTCGTCTGGTCTGGATGTTTTGACGATTTTGGTGTTTCGAGAACAAATTTATGGAAAAGTCTTAAAGGAGCGTTAGAGTATGCAAATCTTGCGCGTGATTTAGGAGATGCTGTTCCGAAATCAAAATACGTACAAGGAGAAGAGCTCTCCTTTATTGAACAGTTAAATAAAGAGAAGGAAGTACTAGGTTTTTATTTATCAAGCTATCCGACAGCGCAGTATGTGAAGTTAGCGAAAGAATTAGAAATTCCATCTCTCGCTCAGGCGATGCGACATAAGAAAAAAGTACAAAGAGCTATTGTGTATATAACAAGCGTGAGAGTGATTCGTACGAAAAAGTTGCAAAAGATGGCGTTTATTACATTTTGTGATCAAAATGATGAAATGGAAGCGGTTCTTTTCCCCGAAACGTATATACATTTCTCAGATAAGTTACAAGAAGGAGCAATTGTTTTAGTTGACGGCACGATTGAGCTTAGAAATCATAAGTTACAATGGATTGTAAATGGACTATATCCGTTAGAAGAAATGGATGCGTATGAGGAAAAGAAAGATGCGTCTGTTTACGTGAAATTGCCGTCTCAGTATGAGAAAAAGCTTTTAAATCAGGTTACTAAAATATTGTTTGACTATTCGGGTTTTGCGAAAGTACTAATTTATTATGAAAAGGAACATAAAATGGTACAATTATCTCGAAGTTTATCGATTCACCCAAGTGAAGAATGTTTAGGAGCACTTCGTGAAATTGTCGGGGAAGAAAATGTGGTTGTGAAAATATAATGGACAATTTCCCTACACTTCGATTATTATAGTAGTAGTGTTCGTGGTCAGACCACTTGGAGAAATTGATATCAGCAAGAATAATTTGAGGAGAGTGGATAGTTTGTCAACACTTCGTGAAGAAGCACTTCACATGCATAAAGTGCATCAAGGAAAATTAGAAACTGTATCAAAAGTAAAAGTAGAAAATGCAAAAGATTTAAGTCTTGCATATTCTCCAGGGGTTGCAGAACCTTGTAAGGAAATTTATGACGATAAAAGTAAGGTATATGAATATACAATGAAGGGAAATATGGTAGCAGTTGTGACAGATGGAACGGCTGTACTTGGTCTTGGTAACATTGGACCTGAAGCATCTCTTCCAGTAATGGAAGGTAAAGCTGTATTATTCAAGAGCTTTGCTGGTGTAGATGCATTCCCAATTGCCTTAAATACAAACGATGTAGATAAAATTGTTGAAACTGTAAAATTAATGGAGCCAACTTTTGGCGGCGTTAACTTAGAAGATATCGCAGCACCAAACTGCTTCATTATTGAAGAACGTTTGAAAAAAGAAACAAATATTCCTATCTTCCATGATGATCAACACGGAACAGCTATCGTAACAGTAGCAGGTCTTGTGAACGCGCTAAAACTAGTTGGAAAGAAAATGTCTGACATTAAAGTTGTCGCAAATGGCGCAGGTGCAGCAGGTATTGCAATTATTAAACTTTTATATCGCTATGGCGTACGCGACATTATTATGTGTGACCGTAAAGGCGCGATCTATGAAGGTCGTCCTACAGGTATGAATCCGGTGAAGGATGAAGTTGCAAAATATACAAATAAGAATCGTATCGAAGGTTCTTTAGCTGATGTTGTACAAGGTGCGGACGTATTCATTGGTGTATCTGCAGAAGGTGCATTAACAGAAGAGATGGTTCGTACAATGAATGACGATGCAATTATTTTTGCAATGGCGAATCCAGTTCCAGAAATTATGCCAGAATTGGCAAAAGCAGCGGGCGCAGCTGTTGTTGGAACAGGTCGTTCTGACTTTGCAAACCAAGTAAATAATGTACTAGCGTTCCCTGGTATTTTCCGCGGTGCACTTGACGTACATGCGACACAAATTAACGAAGAAATGAAGATGGCAGCTGTACAAGCCATTGCTGAGCTTGTAGCAGAAGATGAGTTGAATGCAGACTATATCATTCCAGCACCGTTTGATGCGCGTGTAGCGCCTCAAGTAGCAGCTTACGTTGCGAAAGCTGCAATGGAGACAGGGGTAGCTCGCCGTCAAGTGGATCCAAATGAAGTTGCTGAGAAAACAAAACAATTAGCGCTGATTGGTAAAGAATAAGCGAGGAATTTCCATTGACATCATCAAATACAAAAGTATATCTCGAAATTGTAAAAAAAATCCGTTCCATTATGGAAGAGGATGGATTGATAGCAGGGGATCGTTTACCGTCTGAGCGTGAGTTAAGTTCACGTTTAAACGTAGGACGTTCCTCTGTAAGAGAAGCGTTGCGTGCTTTAGAACTTGTAGGGTTAATTGAAACGAGACGTGGTGAAGGGACGTTTATTCGAAACTTTTACGATAACGGTCTTGTACAATTGATTGCTCCGTTCTTGCTGCAAGATGAGAAAACAATTCGTGATTTATTACAAACAAAACGATTGCTTGAGAAAGATATGATTCGAATTGTATGTAATTTACCGAAAGAAACGTTTTCTAAAGTGCTAAGTAAATTACATCAAGTGCTTGAAGGAAATGAAAACTCAATTCCAATGCTTCACCAAACGTTCTTTAAAACACTTATTGAACAAGTCGATAATTATTTACTATATCGCATTTGGATGATCGTAAATGATTATGTATCAACTCTTTCTTGTAAAGTTTCAGGAGATTCTATCGATATGTATAGAAAGCTTTATGCTACTTTGGAAGAAAAACAAGAAAATGATGCACTAAAAATTTACGATGAATTAGTAGAGAATATACAGTTTCACTCGTAATGTATAAAATTTGTCGAAATGACCATGACACGTTATGACAAACATTCTATCGCGTAGCGGTTAAAGTTAAACGTAAAGAGTGAGGTTATTAGACAGATTGAGAAGATAAGGCTAACATCAAACTTTGGTGTTAGCCCAATTTTCTTCTTACGCTAACCTTAGCTCTCAACGAAGGGGGTCAAATTGTGCTAAGAGATTTATTCGTGAAAAAGAAAAAGTACGCTGCAATACCTTCAGAACAAGTACGAAAAGATGTACCAGATGGCGTTATGACAAAATGTCCGAAATGTAAAAAAATCATGTATACGAAAGAAGTTCTAAAAAATTTAAAAGTATGTGTGAATTGTGGATATCATCATCCTATGAATGCGTGGGAACGTCTGGATAGTATATTGGACGAAGGGTCATTCCGTGAGTATGACAAAGAAATGGTTTCATTAAATCCACTCGAGTTTCCAAATTATGAAGAGAAACTAGAGAGCGATCGTAAGAAGACTGAATTGAACGAAGCGGTTGTAACTGGTGAAGGAACAATTGATGACATGCTTGTTGTTGTTGCAGTAATGGATTCTCGTTTTCGAATGGGGAGCATGGGCTCTGTTGTAGGAGAAAAAATTGCCCGTGCGGTTGAAAAGGCATACGACTTACAAGTTCCATTTATTATCTTTACTGCTTCGGGTGGTGCCCGTATGCAAGAAGGGATATTAAGTTTAATGCAAATGGCAAAAACAAGCGTAGCTTTGAAAAAGCATAGTAATGCAGGAGGATTATTTATTTCTGTTATGACTCACCCAACGACGGGCGGGGTTTCAGCAAGTTTCGCTTCACTTGGTGATTATAATCTTGCAGAACCGGGGGCACTGATCGGATTTGCTGGTAGACGTGTAATTGAACAAACCGTGCGTGAGAAACTACCGGAAGATTTCCAAACGGCAGAATTCTTACTAGAACATGGTCAATTAGATGCGGTAGTACATCGTGATGATATGAGAGAATCGCTTCGCAAGATTTTAGAAGTTCATCAAGGAGGGGAAATGGCTGTATGGCAGAGCTAGAATTTGAGAAACCAGTTGTTGAGCTAAGAAATAAGATTCGTGAACTGAAAGACTATACGAAAAACAGCCAGATGGACTTCAGTGAGGAGATTCGTATTTTGGAAGACAAGCTAGAAAATTTAGAGGAAGATATATACGGCAATATGAAAGTATGGGACCGTGTTCAAATTGCTCGTCATGCAGAACGACCGACAACGCTCGATTATATTGAGCACTTATTTACTGATTTTTTTGAATGTCATGGAGATCGTCTATTTGGCGATGATGCAGCGATTGTCGGCGGCATTGCGAAATATAAAGGGATGCCTGTAACTGTAATTGGGCACCAACGCGGAAAAGATACGAAAGAAAATATTCGCCGTAATTTTGGGATGCCTCATCCAGAAGGATATCGAAAAGCATTGCGTTTAATGAAGCAGGCGGAAAAGTTCAATCGTCCAATTATTTGTTTTATTGATACGAAAGGAGCTTATCCTGGTAAAGCTGCTGAAGAACGTGGTCAAAGTGAAGCGATCGCCCGCAATTTATTTGAAATGGCAGGCTTAACGGTACCTGTTATTTGTATCGTTATCGGCGAAGGTGGTAGCGGTGGTGCGCTAGGTCTTGGAGTAGGAGATTACATTCATATGCTAGAAAATTCCACTTATTCTGTTATTACACCAGAGGGTGCAGCGGCAATTCTTTGGAAAGATGCAGGAAAAGCAAAGGAAGCTGCAGAGGCGATGAGAATTACAGCGGCAGATTTGAAAGAATTAGGTGTAATTGACGAAATTATTCCAGAGGCAAAAGGTGGAGCACACCGTAATGTTTTGAAACAGTCAGAAAATATAGATTTAATGCTTAGAAAAACTTTTGAACAATTAAACGGAATTTCGAAAGATGAATTAATCGAAAAACGTTATGAAAAATATATGAAAATTGGGCAAGTTTCGTTTTCAAACGCTTCCATTTGGATAAAATAAGAAAAGCGTGCGTTCCACTTCGCGAATGCACGTTTTTATTATGAAAAGACACATCTTCTCCATTGTATTTTTATATTTTTTCGTGTTATTTTATTATAAGGCAAATAATCTTTATGAGGTGAGTACAAATGAAACGTATTGGTGTATTAACAAGTGGTGGAGATTCACCTGGTATGAATGCTGCCATTCGTGCAGTTGTTCGTAAAGCGATTTTCCATGATATTGAAGTATATGGTATTTACCATGGATACGCTGGATTAATTTCTGGTCACATTGAAAAATTAGAACTAGGTTCTGTTGGCGATATTATCCACCGCGGTGGTACGAAATTATATACAGCAAGATGTCCTGAGTTTAAAGACCCAGAAGTACGACTAAAAGGTATCGAGCAATTAAAGAAACACGGTATCGAAGGACTTGTTGTTATTGGTGGAGATGGTTCTTACCAAGGCGCTAAAAAATTAACTGAACAAGGATTCCCTTGTGTTGGTGTACCAGGTACAATTGACAATGATATCCCTGGAACAGACTTCACAATTGGTTTCGATACAGCTTTAAACACTGTTATTGATGCAATTGATAAAATTCGTGACACAGCTACATCTCATGAACGTACATATGTTATCGAAGTAATGGGACGTCACGCTGGTGATATCGCATTATGGGCTGGTTTAGCTGATGGTGCAGAAACAATCTTAATTCCAGAAGAAGAGTATGACATGGAAGATGTTATCGCTCGTCTGAAACGCGGTAGTGAACGTGGTAAAAAACACAGTATTATCGTTGTAGCTGAAGGTGTTGGAAGTGCAATTGACATCGGTAAGCACATTGAAGAAGCAACAAACTTTGATACTCGCGTAACTGTATTAGGTCACGTACAACGTGGTGGATCACCAAGTGCACAAGACCGTGTATTAGCAAGTCGTCTTGGCGCAAGAGCAGTTGAATTATTAATTGCTGGTAAAGGTGGACGTTGTGTAGGTATTCAAGATAACAAACTTGTTGATCATGACATTATCGAAGCGTTAGCTCAAAAGCATACAATCGATAAAGATATGTATCAATTATCTAAAGAATTATCCATCTAATCGGCGTAATGTCGGATATTTGGGAACGGTTTCATAATTTTCGGAGGTGCAATATGCGTAAAACTAAAATTGTATGTACTATAGGTCCTGCTAGTGAAAGTATTGAAAAATTAGAGCAATTAATCGAAGCAGGTATGAACGTTGCTCGTTTAAACTTCTCTCATGGTAGCCATGAAGAGCACGGCGCTCGTATTAAAAACATTCGTGAAGCTTCAAAGAAAACTGGTAAAACAGTTGGTATCTTACTTGATACAAAAGGTCCAGAAATCCGTACTCATGACTTCGTAGACGGACAAGCTGAGCTTGTAACAGGTGCAGAAGTAGTTCTTTCTACTGAGCAAGTATTAGGTACTGCAGAGAAGTTCTCTGTATCTTATGCTGGTCTTTATGACGATGTAGATCCAGGTTCTCGCATTCTAATCGATGACGGTCTTATTGAGCTAGAAGTAATCGAAAAAGCTGACGGAAACATCCGTACAAAAGTTCTTAACAGCGGAACTGTAAAAAATAAAAAAGGTGTTAACGTACCAAACGTAAGCATTAAGCTTCCTGGTATCACTGAAAAAGACGTAAAAGATATCATCTTCGGTATCGAGCAAAAAGTTGATTTCATCGCAGCTTCATTCGTACGTAAAGCAGCTGACGTATTAGAAATCCGTGAATTATTAGAAGAGCATAACGCTCAATACATCCAAATCGTACCAAAAATTGAAAACCAAGAGGGTATCGACAACATCGATTCAATCTTAGAAGTTTCTGACGGCTTAATGGTAGCTCGTGGTGACATGGGTGTAGAAATTCCACCAGAAGAAGTACCATTAGTACAAAAACGTCTAATCAAAAAATGTAACGTGTTAGGTAAGCCAGTTATTACTGCAACACAAATGTTAGATTCTATGCAACGTAACCCACGTCCAACTCGTGCGGAAGCAAGTGACGTAGCTAACGCAATCTTCGATGGTACAGATGCAATCATGCTTTCAGGTGAAACGGCTGCTGGACAATACCCAGTAGAAGCAGTAACAATGATGGCTAACATTGCAGTACGTGTTGAAAAATCATTACAATATGAAGATATGTTCAAAAAACGTATTAAAGAGTTCACTCCAACAATTACAGATGCAATTAGCCAATCTGTTGCGCATACAGCACTTGCTCTTGATGTAGCTGCAATCGTAGCTCCAACAGAAAGTGGATATACTGCGAAAATGATCTCTAAATATCGTCCAAAATCTCCAATCGTAGCTGTAACATCTGACGAGCAAGTAGGACGTCGTCTTGCACTCGTTTGGGGTGTACAAGCATTTATGGCTGAGAAGCGTGCAGCTTCTACTGACGAAATGTTAGATACAGCGATTCAAACAGGTATGGATGCAGGTCTAATCGGACTTGGAGACACTGTAGTAATCACTGCTGGTGTTCCAGTTGCTGAAACTGGTACAACAAACTTAATGAAAATCCACGTTGTTGGTGAAGAAGTTGCTAAAGGACAAGGAATCGGTCGTAAAGCTGCAAAAGGTAAAGTAGTTGTAGCGAAAACAGCTGCTGAAGCTGTAGCGAACGTAAACGAAGGTGATATCCTTGTTACAACAAGCACTGATAAAGATATGATTCCTGCAATCGAAAAAGCTGCTGCTCTAGTTGTAGAAGAAGGCGGCCTAACAAGCCATGCGGCTGTTGTAGGCGTATCAATCGGTATTCCTGTTATCGTTGGTGTAAACGGCGTAACAGCAACTTTAAAAAATGGCCAAGAAGTAACAGTTGATGCAGCACGCGGAATTGTTTATAATGGACATGCGGAAGTGCTATAAGTAATACGGAGAGAAGGATCGGAGTCCTTCTCTTTTTTTTACACAAAAAAAGAGATAGAACTAGCTTGAGGTTCCTGAAATTGCTTCTAAAAGCTGTCTAGTATGAATTTTGAAGGGAATTAAGCATTTGGATTTCATAGGGTGTATATGAGCGTTTTGAGGGCGTTAAAAGTGATGGTATATGAGAGAGGTGTAGAACTGTGAAGTGGTTACTATTCTTGTTAATATTAATACCGGCGATTGAGATTACAGTCTTAATTGGATCGAGTCATGTAATAGGTTTATGGTCTACGTTCGCTATGATCGTATTTACAGGTGTTGTAGGTGTATATTTGGCGAAAAGACAAGGGTTTAAAGTGCTTGGAGAGATTCAATCTAAGTTGAATAGAGGAGAAATGCCAGGAGCGGCAGTACTAGATGGTATTTTTATCTTTGTAGGAGGTATTCTTTTAGTACTCCCTGGATATGTAACGGATATAATAGGTTTTATCTTTGTTATTCCGATGACGAGGGCTTTATTAAAACCGTTTATTATGAAGTGGATGGAATGGAAGTTTAGAAAGAACTCAACTATTATTGTACAGAAATAGTGCTTAGATTATAGCGATCTAAGCACTATTTTTTTGCTTGTAATAGGATGAGAGGATGGTTAAAGCTTAGTTAATTCTTAGTTAATTCAAGATGTGCTTTATGCTGCCTTAACATGTGGCAAATGTAAAGGTTAATAATCAATAGGGGACAAAATCTATACGGGTTAAAGTTTTACTTTGTTATATTTGCTGTGTACTTTTCAATTGGATATGTGGTTTGAGGAGTTAGTAGTTCTGAATAAGTGTGTTTTAGGGGGGATACTTGTTTTTGTGTATAAAAGAATGAATTGGCACGAAAAAAATGAAATGAAAGCAGTAAAAAGCTTAATGTAAGTCTAATTTTATATCATTTTGTATATTTATTCATTTACATAAAAAGCAATAAATGTAAGTAATAAAAATAAAACAAATAGAATAAATATGTATAATCACCAAGAAATATGCGTTTTTTATGCAAAAAAACAAGAGAATTATCTTTTTTGAGTGCAATTCTCTTGTTTTATGTAATGAGTATGAAAAATAAGTACAAGGAATAATCAGTGGGAATTTCCCACTGATTACATGTAAGTTTTTTGTTGTGTATGAATTAGAAACTATTATTTTGAAGGTGAGCCTTTAATATATTTCCACAAATCATGGAATACACGAGCTTTGTGCAATGTATTAAGTAGTACTAAGGTGACTGGACCGATGATTAATCCTAAGAAGCCAAAGAGCTTAAATCCGACAAATAGAGCAATAAGTGTTGCTAATGGATCAAGGCCGATATTAGATGAAAGTACCTTTGGCTCCATAATTTGTCTTTGGACAATCACGACGATGTATAAAATGAGAAGACCGATGGCGAAAGCAGTGTCGCCAGTGAAAAATACGTATATAACCCAAGGAACGAAGACAGCTCCTGTTCCTAAATATGGGAGTAAATCTACAACCCCTGTAATAATCGCGATAGTAATGGCGTATGGTACGCGTAATATTAAAAGTCCGATTAGTACAATAACAGTTGTCATAGATACGAGTGTAAGTTGCGCTTTAACAAAACCGAATAAAGCTTTTCTCAAATCCACAAAAATAGTTTTTCCATAGCCATGAACACGGTTAGGCAAAAACTTTCTTACTTTCTGAGCAAGACGATGCCAATCGTAACTAATGAAGAAAGTGGCTAATAAAACGAAAACAAGTACAGTTAAAGTAGTTGGTAGTGCACTAATGAAATTTGTTAACCCGCTTATAATAGCGGTTAAAAGTTCTTTCATTTGCGTCGTTGCTTCGGTTCCTAAGTTTTGAATGTTTTGTGTAATCGTATAGCGCTGTGGTTCCCCAAGATGATTAAATTTAGAAATTAAATCATCATAGAGAGGCATAATATGATTAAGTGCAAACTGCTGAGCGAATGTAACGATATCCGGAAATTTTACTGTAACAAGTTGTAGTAAGTATGTTGTGGCAGATATCGCTTCTGTTACAAGATATGTCACGAGTCCGACGATAGCTCCAAATACGAGAATTAAGCTAACGAGTACTGCGAGTGCGCGAGGAAATTGTAGTTTTTGATTTAGGAAATTGACGACAGGATTAATCAAATAAGCAAATGCGAAAGCGATAATAAAAGGATAGATAAGCCCTGACACATATAGTAATGCATAGAACCCTGCTACCGTCGCTACAATGACAAATACGAGTCGCAATATCATATATAGTAAGTTTCGATTCAAAGATGTATACCTCCCATTCCAATTTGGATTATCCTAATTCGTTCAACTTATAACGAGTGTGCCCCACTGATTAAAGTTTCACTTTATGTTATAGTGGAATGATGGAATTTTCCTGCTTTTTCAGTACGTGAGTGACTGTGAAAGCTTGGTGTTGATGCTTCTACTATATGGTAAAAACTTCATTTTCTCTTCTTTTTATTTTACCTGTTTCTAATTAGAAAAGAAAGGAGAGACGCCCGTTTTTTAAAATGTATACATGCTTACATTTGGATGGTGAAAGTCTCAGTTTGTCATTTTAAAATACGCAAAAAAATGAAGTGATTCATGTTGAATAGGCATCGATATAGCATGTATAACGATAGGTTTAAAGGTATTTTTGTTTGGAAATGAGTTCATTATTTTCAGAAAGGAAGTGCAAACATGATTAGTCAGTCAACGTTATTTTTATTCATACTACTTATTATAGGACTTATTGCGAAAAACCAATCGCTTACTGTAGCTATTGGTGTGTTATTTCTATTGAAATTTACATTTCTAGGGGATAAAGTCTTTCCTTATCTACAAACGAAAGGGATTAACCTCGGTGTTACGGTTATTACAATAGCAGTACTCGTACCGATTGCGACGGGGGAAATAGGGTTTAAGCAACTTGGAGAAGCAGCGAAATCGTATTATGCATGGATTGCTTTAGCTTCAGGGGTAGCAGTTGCTTTGTTAGCAAAAGGCGGCGTGCAATTATTAACGACAGATCCTCATATTACAACTGCGCTCGTTTTCGGGACAATTATAGCAGTTGCTTTATTTAATGGGGTCGCTGTAGGTCCATTAATTGGGGCTGGAATTGCCTATGCAGTAATGAGTATTATACAGATGTTTAAATAAGGAATTTTATAGTAATATAAAATTTTTGAATTCTTTCTGTTCACAAAAGTCAGATAATTGTTTATAATAGGATTAGAAACTTTGAAAAGTTACATAACAGCAGAGACTTTACACCAGATAAAATAAAAACAACATAAAACAATTTTATAATGATATTGTTTTATGTTGTTTTTATCATAAAACTCTTCGGAATTAATTTTCCTCACTAACTTGTTGTTTTGAGCGTGAGGATTCGGGGAGACATTCACGCTCATGCTTTCCATGTAGACAATGGACAATAAGAGGGGAACATCGCAACAAATTTGCATGATCGTGCATTTTGCTTGCCTAAAGAGTGAACGGGCGTTCATAATTCAAAAGGGGAGCAAATAGATATAAGGAGCAAGGTTGGGAGAATTTTCAGGAAAAGGAGAGAATGTCATGACTGTTATTCGAGGTTTAGAAGGGGTAGTAGCAACAACATCATCTGTGAGCTCTATTATTGATGATACATTAACTTATGTTGGGTATAATATTGATGATTTAGCTGAGAATGCTACATTTGAAGAAGTAGTGTACTTATTATGGCATCGCAAGCTTCCTAACGAGCAAGAACTAGCGAAATTTAATGAGATTGTATCGGAATACTATAAAGTTCCAGGTGAGATTTTAGCATATTTGAAACAAGTAGATTTAAAAATCGCACATCCGATGTCTGTTTTACGAACTGCAATTTCCATGCTATCATTATACGATGAGAGCGCTGAAATTATGGACGAAAAGTCCAATTATTTGAAAGCGGTTAAATTACAGGCTCAAGTGGGTACTTTAGTTGCTGCTTATGCAAGAATCCGTAAAGGTTTAGATGTTGTTGAGCCTAGAAATGATTTATCATTAGCTGCAAACTTCTTGTACATGTTAAATGATCGCGAGCCAAATGAAGTTGAAATTGAAGCTTTTGATAAGGCGCTTGTACTTCACGCAGATCATGAGTTAAACGCTTCTACATTTACTGCACGCGTTTGTGTAGCTACACTTTCAGATGTATATTCTGGTATTACAGCAGCAATCGGTGCGTTAAAAGGTCCTCTTCACGGCGGGGCAAATGAAAATGTAATGAAGATGCTAACTGAAATTGGCGAAGAAGAAAATGTAGAATCATATATTCATAATGCTCTTCAAAATAAAGTGAAAATCATGGGCTTTGGCCACCGTGTATATGAGCAGGGTGATCCGCGTGCAAAACATTTACGCGAAATGTCTAAGAGATTATGCGTGCTTTTAGGAGAAGAGAAATGGTATAATATGTCTATCAAAATTGAAGACATTGTAACAAAAGAAAAAGGTCTTCCACCAAATGTTGATTTCTATTCAGCTTCTGTATACCATTGTTTAGGAATTGACCATGACTTATTTACACCTATTTTTGCAATTAGCCGTATGTCAGGCTGGTTAGCTCATATTCTAGAACAATATGAAAATAACCGTTTAATCCGTCCGCGTGCTGATTATAATGGACCAACACATCAAGTGTATGTTCCAATTGCACAACGATAAGCGAATAACACTATTTTGATAGTGAAAATACGCTTTCAAAAGTCTGATTTTTTCGGAAAGATGTAATGATTAGAATATTTTAATTTGACTAACGGTTTGAACTGAGGGGTTATTCCCTCAGTTTCATACATATGAAATTTCAAACATGGGGGTTATCACATTGACGACAGGTGAAAAAATTACTGTAACTAATGGTGTTATGAATGTACCAAACAATCCGATTATTCCATTTATCGAAGGAGATGGAATTGGTCCTGATATTTGGGCAGCTGCATCTCGTGTACTAGAAGCAGCAGTTGAAAAAGCTTATGATGGTGAGAAGAAAATCGTTTGGAAAGAAGTGCTTGCAGGGGAAAAAGCATTCAACCAAACAGGCGAGTGGTTACCAGAAGAAACTTTAAATTTAATTCGTGAATATTTAATCGCGATTAAAGGTCCACTTACAACTCCAGTTGGCGGTGGTATTCGTTCTCTAAACGTAGCACTTCGTCAAGAATTAGATTTATATGTATGTCTACGTCCAGTTCGTTATTTTGAAGGTGTTCCTTCACCTGTAAAACGTCCGGAAGATACTGATATGGTTATTTTCCGTGAAAATACAGAAGACATTTATGCTGGAATTGAATATGCGCAAGGATCTCCAGAAGCAGAAAAAGTTCTTGCTTTCTTAAAAGAAGCAATGGGTGTTAATAAAATCCGCTTCCCAGAAACATCTGGTATTGGTATTAAACCAATCTCAGAAGAAGGGACAAAGCGTCTTGTTCGTGCTGCAATTCAATATGCAATTAACGAAAAACGCTCTTCTGTTACATTAGTTCATAAAGGAAACATTATGAAATTCACAGAAGGTGCTTTCAAAAACTGGGGTTACGAAGTAGCGGAACAAGAATTCGGCGACAAAGTATTTACTTGGGCTGAATATGATCGCATCGTTGAGAAAGATGGTAAAGATGCAGCGAATAAAGCGATGGCAGACGCTGAAGTGGCTGGAAAAATCATCGTAAAAGATTCTATTGCAGACATCTTCTTACAACAAATTTTAACTCGTCCACGTGAGTTCGATGTTGTTGCAACAATGAACTTAAACGGAGACTACATCTCTGATGCACTTGCTGCACAAGTAGGTGGAATTGGTATTGCACCTGGTGCAAACATTAACTATGTAACTGGACATGCTATCTTTGAAGCTACGCACGGTACAGCTCCAAAATATGCAGGTTTAGATAAAGTAAACCCATCTTCAGTTCTTCTTTCTGGTGTATTATTATTAGAGCACTTAGGATGGAACGAAGCTGCGAAATTAGTAACTGCTTCAGTTGAGAAAACAATTGCTTCAAAAGTAGTAACTTATGATTTCGCACGCTTAATGGAAGGTGCAACAGAAGTGAAATGTTCTGAGTTCGCTAATGAACTTATTAAAAACATGGATGTAGCGATAATCAAAAACGCATAATTAAAGCGGGGGGTAAATTATGACAATCAAACGCAAGAAAGTTTCAGTCATCGGTGCAGGATTTACAGGAGCAACAACAGCATTCTTATTAGCACAAAAAGAACTTGCAGATGTTGTATTAGTGGACATTCCACAGCTGGAAAATCCAACAAAAGGGAAAGCGTTAGATATGTTAGAAGCGAGCCCAGTACAAGGTTTTGATGCTAACATTATTGGAACATCTGATTACGCAGATACTGCTGATTCTGACGTTGTTGTGATTACAGCAGGTATTGCGCGTAAGCCTGGTATGAGCCGTGATGATTTAGTAGCAACAAACTCCAAAATTATGAAAAGTATTACGCGCGACATTGCAAAACATTCACCAAATGCGATTATTGTTGTATTAACAAATCCAGTTGATGCAATGACATATTCTGTATTTAAAGAAGCAGGATTCCCGAAAGAGCGTGTTATCGGTCAATCGGGCGTATTAGATACAGCTCGTTTCCGTACATTCATCGCACAAGAATTAAATCTTTCTGTGAAAGACATTACAGGATTTGTTCTTGGTGGACACGGTGACGATATGGTACCTCTTGTACGTTATTCATATGCAGGTGGCATTCCGTTAGAAACGTTAATTCCGAAAGAGCGTTTAGAAGCAATCGTAGAACGTACCCGTAAAGGGGGCGGCGAGATTGTAGGCTTATTAGGAAACGGTAGTGCATATTACGCACCAGCTGCTTCTTTGGTTGAAATGACAGAAGCAATCTTAAAAGATCAACGCCGTGTATTACCGGCTATTGCGTACCTTGAAGGTGAATACGGTTATAGTGACCTTTACTTAGGGGTACCAGTAATTCTAGGTGGTAACGGAATTGAAAAAATTATTGAATTAGAACTTCTTGCAGATGAAAAAGAAGCGTTAGATCGCTCTGTAGAATCTGTACGTAATGTTATGAAGGTTCTTGTTTAATCATTAAATATAAGTAGAAAAAGATTCGGGGCCCCGAATCTTTTTCTACTATTTATACAAATGTTTTTTTGAAATAATATGAAAACGCTATCATTTGTAATGTCCTATAATGAAACTGTAGATTTATACTATACATTGCCCTCATCATAGTAAATGTCGGATCAAGTATCGCTTTTAGTAGGATAATAAGGTGAAAAAATCGGAGGGGGTTGTAACATGTTAAAGAAAAAAGTTCAAATTGGTCGTAAAATGGATGAAATTACAGTAGGAGAGAAATTATCTATCACTGAAAAAATTGAGGATAAAGATTTGTTATTGTACTTAGGGTTAACGAATGATGCCAATCCATTATATATTCAGCATGATTACGCATCCCAAACTCCGTATGAAAAGCCGATTGTACCAAGCATTATGCTAACTGGAATGATTACAACGGCAGTTACGAAATATTTACCAGGTCCAGGTAGTCATATTACTAGGAAGGACCTTACGTTCGTGAAGCATGTTCACCATTATGAAACGTTACAAATCCATTTTGAAGTTGTGGCTGTTTCTGAGGAGGAACATACAATTGATATGCTTGTATCTGCTCATGATGAAAAAGGGGATACTGTTGTGAAAGGCTCATTAACAGTAACGCCACCTTATAAATCAGTCTCTATTATGGAAAGAGCATTAGATAATTTTTAAAACATGAAAATGTGAATAGCGCTAGCATACCTTTCATAAGGGGGCTAGCGCTATTTTTAGTTGAAGAATCCCTCTTTGAACCCTTCGGCGAAATCTGAACAACCCGTTTTAATTGTATCCCAGCTCGGAGCGTTGAAAGTAAGAATACATGTTACTACTAAAGTTAGAATAGGTAGTAATAGTCGCATAATAGAACCTCCTCATCTCTTATATTCCAATTTTCTAATTAACAATAATTAATATATATTTATTTAATGATTTAAGTCAATGAAAGGAGTGATTTTTAAGGTGAGATGAAAAAGAGAAGACGTTATTTTTGAAACGATAAGAGAAGCTGAAATGCGGGCAGAAGGGGTCGTAAACGAGATGTATGGAAGAGTATTTGATAGATATGAAAAGCTGGATTATAAAGTAGCGTACGCTCTATCTTTTTTCTTAGCGCAGGAGAGAGTGTGGATAGTTCATAAGGAAGAACACTTTGGAATAGATGGGGTCATCTATAAAGTTTGGGTAACGGTGGTAGAAGGAATGAATTTATAAATGCTTCTATATTACGAAACAGTAGTATAAACGAGCTCCATGAATAGACAATTATATTGAGAGGGACCTTGTTTTCTAGTATGATGAGAATAACGGGGAAAATACTAGGATGAAGAAGGTTTCAAGTCTATAACTTGGAGGAAAAGAATGAACAATCGTATTTTAGTAGTTGATGATGAGGAGTTTATCTTAACTTTAATCGAATTTAATTTACAACAAGCTGGTTTTGAAGTAATAACAGCGATGGATGGTGAGATGGCGCTGCAAAAAGCGACAACAGAACGTCCAGATTTAATTATATTAGATTTAATGCTTCCAAAAATGGATGGTATGGAAGTATGTAAAGAATTACGATTGCAGCGCGTTATGACGCCAATTTTAATGTTAACAGCAAAAGATGATGAGTTTGATAAGGTGCTAGGTCTTGAACTTGGGGCGGATGATTATATGACGAAGCCATTTAGCCCAAGGGAAGTTGTTGCACGTGTGAAGGCAATTTTACGCCGTACGAAATTACAACAAGAAGAGCAAGTTACAGAAACGTCAGATGAAGAGAGCATCACAATTGCTGAACTTAAAATTTTGCCGGAATTTTATGAAGCTTATTTCCAAGGAAGAAAGCTTGAATTAACACCAAAAGAATTTGAACTACTTGTTTATCTTGCGAAAAATAAGAGCCGTGTGTTGACGCGTGATCAATTATTAAGTGCTGTATGGAACTATGATTTTGCTGGTGATACACGAATTGTTGACGTTCATATTAGCCATTTGCGCGATAAAATTGAACAAAATACGAAAAAACCGACGTACATTAAAACGATACGTGGTTTAGGATATAAATTAGAGGAGCCAAAAGGGGATGAATAAATTTCGTTCCAGGCTTCTTTTTACATTTGTTTCTCTTATTGTGTTTATTTTAGTGGGACTCGGTTTATTGCTAGAAACCGTGTTTGAAAACTACTATATAGATCATGCAAAAGAGAGAATGGTAAAAGAGACAGAGTATGTTGCGGTATTAGCAGAAGAACAAGGTTTTGATGATGTTTTAAAAAATCCATATGTATTTGAAAAGTTAGAAGAAAAAATACAGGCTTCTATTGCCTTTGTAGATGAGAAAAAGAAAGTTCAATATAGCGGGGGAGAACAGTCTGCGTTTAGCCAAGGGATAATGAAAGAACTTTCCTCTGAAACAAAGAAACAAAGAAATAAAGTCATTACGAAAGAAGCAGATCAAAATAACGAATTTTACCATGCGGTGTTCGTGCAAGATGTAACAGGGAAACAAGGATACATTTTGGTGAAAAGCACAATTGAGCCTTTGAAAGACGTTCATCAAAAAACGTGGGGATTATTAATTATTGGATTCGTTATTGCATGTCTCGTCGTCGTATTTTTAGGTATGAAAATTACAGGGCAATATATTAGGCCAATTGAATCCGTTACGAAAGTTGCCATCGAATTAGCGAAAGGTAATTATAAAGCGCGCGCTTATGAAAGTCATTCGGATGAAACGGGAATGTTAAGTAAAGCGATTAATATTTTAGCTCGTAATTTACAAGAGATGACGCTTGAACAAGAAATGCAACAAGATCGTCTGCATACGTTAATTGAAAATATGGGAAGTGGAATGATTTTAATTGATAGCCGCGGTTATATAAACCTTGTAAACCGTTCGTATAAGGAAACTTTCCACGTCACAGATGAAGAATATTTAGATCGCTTATATTATGAATCGTTTCATCATACGGAAATTATAGAGCTTGTGGAAGAAATCTTTATGACAGAAGTGAAAGTGCGCAAACAAATGTTATTGCCACTTGGAATTGAGCGAAAGCATTTCGAAGTATATGGAGCACCGATTATCGGGACGAACCATGAATGGAAGGGGATTGTCCTTGTATTCCATGACATTACTGAGCTGAAAAAGTTAGAACAAATGAGAAAAGACTTTTTAGCGAATGTTTCTCATGAACTAAAAACGCCGATTACTTCTATTAAAGGTTTTTCAGAAACGCTCTTAGACGGTGCTATGGATAATAAAAAATTCTGCGAACATTTCTTACACATTATTTTAAAAGAAAGTGAACGTATGCAAGGGTTAATTGAAGATTTATTAGATTTATCAAAGATTGAGCAACAAGGGTTTAAATTGAGTATGGGAACCGTTGATATGAAGGGGCTTCTTGAAGATATTCATATGGTGCTTGATAATAAAGCGGGAGAAAAAGAAATCTCTTTACAAGTAAATACGCTAAAACGTGTCTCTGTCATTGGAGATCCAAGTCGCTTGCAACAAATCTTTATTAATTTAATGAATAACGCAATTGTATATACGCCGGCTGGAGGCGTTGTTTCTGTAGAATTAGCGGAAGATAAATATAATGCTTATATAAAAGTATCGGATACTGGAATTGGTATTAGTAAAGATGAAATTCCGCGTATTTTTGAACGCTTTTACCGAGTGGATAAAGCGAGAAGTAGAAATACTGGTGGTACAGGCCTTGGGTTATCGATTGTAAAGCATTTAGTTGAGGCGCATCACGGTACGATTACAGTGGATAGTGAAGTTGGGGAAGGGACAACGTTTACAGTTGTTTTACCAAAATCAGCAACTGAAAAATAGGATGAAGGATGTTTACAATATATTAACAATGGCTTAATTAAATATTAATAAAGCTCTGTTAATATAATACATGAAAACCCCTTCATCCAAGGAGTAATTTTGGACGAGAATAGTTAAGCTGTTCTCGTCACTTCCCTTTATGCCAATATAAGTCTGTTTTATATATGAAAGAAAATAACCGTTATTTTTCTTCTCTCTATTAGTCATGTTAATATAGAGAGAGGAAAGAAACGGTTTTTTTCTGTGAAAAAAATCATTTCAAATTTGTATGGGGAGGTTTCTGATTTGGAAAAAAAGGTCGTATTAGTAGATGGTAATAATATCGCGTATCGTGCTTTCTTTGCACTACCGCTTTTAAATAACGACAAAGGTATACATACGAACGCAATTTACGGTTTTACAATGATGTTAATGAGAATATTAGAGGAAGAAAAACCGACGCATATGTTAGTAGCATTTGATGCGGGGAAAACGACATTCCGTCATAAAACATATAGTGAGTATAAAGGGGGACGTCAAAAGACTCCGCCTGAGTTATCAGAGCAATTCCCGTTTATTCGTGAGATGCTTGATGCATTCAATGTACCACGTTATGAATTAGAAAATTATGAAGCGGATGACATTATGGGAACGCTAGCGAAAGAAGCGAGTGAACAAGGCGCAAGTGTAAAAGTTATTTCAGGAGATAAAGACTTACTTCAACTTGTTTCTGATAACACGCTTGTATGTATTCCTCGAAAAGGGATTACGGAAGTAGACGAATATACGAAAGAAGCTTTATTTGAAAAATACAGCTTATCACCAAAGCAAATTATCGATATGAAAGGTTTAATGGGAGACCAATCAGATAATATTCCAGGTGTACCAGGAGTTGGTGAAAAAACTGCGATTAAATTGTTAACACAGTTTGGAACGGTTGAAGAAGTGTATGAAAATATAGATCAAGTAAGCGGGAAGAAATTAAAAGAAAAGCTGGAAGCAAATAAAGACCAAGCTCTTATGAGTAAAGATCTTGCAACCATTATTACAGACGCACCGATTACTGTGAATGTGGATGATATGGAGTATAAAGGATATGAAGCAAGTGATGTCATTCCAATGTTCGAGAATTTAGGATTTACATCTCTTTTAAGCAAATTAGGTGTTACGCCAGAAGAAACAGCTCCGGCTGAATTAGATGATATTACATTTGATATTGTAGAAGAAGTTACAGAAGAAATGCTTCAGCAAGATAGTGCGCTTATCGTTGAAGTACAAGAAGATAACTATCATAAAGCAGACATTCAAGGTTTCGGTATTCAAAATGAAAATGGATGTTACTTTATTCAGACAGACATTGCACTTAAATCAGATGCTTTTAAAGAGTGGCTTGCAGATGGAGAAATGAGAAAGTATACATTTGATGCGAAGCGTGCGATCGTTGCGCTGAAATGGAACGGTATAGATATGCAAGGGATTGACTTTGATCTATTAATCGCTGCTTACTTACTTGATCCAGCTGATACAGATAAAGATTTCCGTACTGTAGCGAAAATGAAAGAAACGCATGCTGTGAAATCTGATGAAGAAGTTTACGGAAAAGGTGCGAAGCGTGCTGTTCCAGAGTTAGAGATAGTAGCGGAGCATGTAGCTCGTAAAGTGCATGTATTATATGATGTAAAGCAAACATTTGTTGAAGAGTTAGAAAAGAATGAGCAATATGAACTGTTTACAGAGTTGGAATTACCACTTGCACGTGTATTAGCTGATATGGAAGTAAAAGGTGTAAAAGTTGATACAGAACGTCTTCGTAATATGGGAGAAGAACTTGCAGGTAGATTAAAGGAAATGGAACAGGAAATTTATAAGCTGGCGGGAACAGAATTTAATATTAATTCACCGAAGCAGCTTGGTGTGATTCTGTTTGAGAATTTAAACTTACCGGTTATTAAGAAGACGAAAACAGGTTATTCTACATCAGCAGATGTATTAGACAAGCTGATGGATCACCATGAAATTATTCCAAACATTTTACATTACCGTCAATTAGGGAAACTCAATTCAACTTATATTGAAGGTTTATTAAAAGTTGTACATGAAGATTCATCTAAAATTCATACTCGCTTCAATCAAGTATTAACGCAAACAGGTCGATTAAGTTCAACGGATCCAAACTTGCAAAATATCCCGATTCGATTAGAAGAAGGAAGAAAGATTCGTCAGGCATTCGTTCCATCAGAAGAAGGATGGATTATGTACGCGGCCGATTATTCACAAATTGAACTTCGTGTATTAGCTCATATTGCCAATGATAAAGGGCTAGTTGAAGCGTTCCAACATGACATGGATATTCATACAAAAACAGCGATGGATGTATTTGGCGTTGAAAAAGATGAAGTAACTTCAAATATGAGACGACAAGCGAAAGCTGTTAACTTCGGAATTGTGTATGGTATTAGTGATTATGGTCTTTCACAAAACTTAGGAATTACAAGAAAAGCAGCAGCGGAATTTATTGAAAAGTATTTAGAAAGTTTCCCTGGTGTACAAGAATATATGGATGACATCGTAAAAGATGCGAAGCAAAAAGGATATGTGGCTACATTATTAAATCGTCGCCGTTACATTCCGGAAATTACGAGTCGTAATTTCAACTTGCGTAGCTTTGCTGAGCGTACAGCTATGAATACACCAATTCAAGGTACTGCAGCAGATATTATTAAAAAAGCGATGATTATTATGGCAGATCGTTTAGAAGAAGAAGGATTACAAGCGCGTCTTCTTCTGCAAGTACACGATGAATTAATATTTGAGGCACCAAAAGAAGAAGTTGAAAAATTAGAGAAGCTTGTACCAGAAGTAATGGAGCATGCAATTGAACTGGCAGTTCCACTGAAAGTTGATTATTCTTACGGTCCAACTTGGTACGACGCAAAATAAGGAAGTGATGAAATGCCTGAATTACCAGAGGTTGAAAACGTCAGACGGACACTTGAAAATCTTGTAACAGGAAAAACAATTGAAGACGTCATTGTTACCTATCCCAAAATAGTAAAACGCCCAGATGATGCAGAAATCTTTAAAGAAATGCTAAAAGGCGAGACGATTGAAAATATAAAGCGAAGAGGAAAGTTTTTGCTTTTATATGTAACGAATTATGTTATTGTTTCACATTTGCGTATGGAAGGTAAGTTTTTACTGCATCAAGAGGATGAACCAATTGATAAGCATACGCACGTCCGTTTCTTGTTTACAGATGGAACTGAATTACATTATAAAGATGTGAGAAAGTTCGGTACGATGCATCTCTTTAAAAAAGGTGAGGAAATGAATCAAATGCCTCTAGCTGACTTAGGTCCAGAGCCATTTGATGCTGAATTGACACCACAGTATTTACATGAGAGATTGCAAAAGACAAATCGGAAAATAAAAGTTGTATTGTTAGACCAGCGTCTTTTAGTAGGACTTGGAAATATATATGTAGATGAAGTTTTATTCCGTTCTCAAATTCACCCAGAACGAGAAGCGTCTTCTTTAACAGCGGAAGAAATTGAGCGGATTTATGAGGCGACTGTTACAACGTTAGGCGAAGCCGTGAAACGTGGCGGAAGTACGATTCGAACGTATATCAACTCACAAGGGCAAATTGGCTCATTCCAAGAACTTCTAAATGTATATGGAAAAAAAGGAGAACCGTGTGTGACTTGCGGTACGATATTAGAAAAAACAGTTGTTGGCGGAAGAGGAACGCATTACTGCCCGATTTGTCAGCCTAGAATATAGAAAAGAGATAACATCGGATAGGCATTTGTCATATACATACAGCAGAGCTATGTATAAGGGAGGAGCTTACCGATGTACCTTTATTTATCTCTTATTTTATTAGCTTTTACATTAAGCTTAGATAGCTGTAGTGTAGGGCTAACATATGGTTTAAGAAGCGTAAGAATTCCACTAAGATCAATTATAATTATCGGAATGTGTTCAGCCGCTGTTATGCTTGTTTCAATGGGAATTGGACATATGATCGCGAAAATATTTTCACCTGTTATCGCAACGCGTATCGGTGGGCTTGTTCTTATTGGAATAGGGATTTGGGTATTATATCAATTTTTTCGAAGTGAGAAAAAAGAAGAACCGAAGCAAGAGGAGAAGGTCTGGAAATTAGAGATTGCCTCGCTTGGGTTAGTAATTCAAATTTTACGGAAACCGACTGTAGCAGATTTCGATAAATCAGGCACCATTTCTGCAGGAGAAGCATTGCTTCTTGGTATCGCTCTTTCTGTAGATTCATTCGGTGCTGGAATTGGTGCGTCTTTATTAGGGTATGCACCTGCTATGATGGCGATATTAGTTGCAGTGATGAGTTCTTTGTTTTTATTTATTGGAATGAAACTTGGAACGGTTTTATCAAATATGAAATGGTTGCAAAAATTTACATTCCTGCCTGGGGTATTACTCATTATTATTGGAATTTGGAAAATGTAAGTACGGGCGTGGAACATTAGTTTCGCGCCTTTTATTATGAGGAGGGTTATGATGACGGTAGTAATTGGATTAACGGGAGGTATTGCAAGCGGAAAAAGTACAGTATCTCAAATGTTTCGCGAGCTCAGTATACCAGTTATTGATGCAGATATTATTGCAAGAGAAGTTGTAGAAAAAGGAAAACCAGCATATAACAAAATTGTAGAAGTGTTTGGAACGGAAGTATTACAAGAAGATGGAGAACTGGATCGACCGAAATTAGGAAGTGTCGTTTTCTATAATGAAGAGAAACGATTGCAGTTAAACAAAATTGTTCATCCTGCAGTGCGTGAGGAAATGAATAGGCAAAAGGAAATGTACATAAAAGAAGGTATGCAAGCGGTTGTGTTAGATATTCCTCTCTTATTTGAAAGTAAATTAACAAGTCTCGTTGACCGCGTTTTAGTTGTAGCAGTTAAGCCACATACGCAATTAGAACGTTTAATGAAGCGAAATAATTTTTCAGAAGAAGAAGCAACAGCTCGTATTCAATCTCAAATGCCGTTAGAAGAAAAAGTGAAAAATGCAGATGAAGTGATAAATAATGATGGCACAATTATGGGAACGAAAACACAATTACAGGCGATTTTAAAGAAATGGAACATTATTGACTAAAAAATTGTGAAATTAATGAAAATGCTTAGTGACATATCCCCTTTTTGTGTTATACTATTATTGGGATTGGAGATAAATAGTATAACGCATTCAAGGGGGATAACATATTATGACTCGTGTGGCAATTAATGGATTTGGACGTATTGGGAGAATGGTATTTCGTCAGGCAATAAAAGAAAGCGCATTCGAAATTGTAGCAATCAATGCAAGCTATCCATCTGAAACGTTAGCACATTTAATTAAATATGATACAGTTCACGGTAAGTTTGACGGAACAGTAGAAGCATTTGAAGATCACTTATTAGTTGATGGGAAAATGATTCGCCTTTTAAACAACCGCGATCCAAAGGAATTGCCTTGGACAGATTTAGGTGTTGAAGTTGTAATTGAAGCAACTGGTAAATTTAATTCAAAAGAAAAAGCAATTCTTCACGTTGAAGCTGGAGCGAAAAAAGTTATTTTAACAGCGCCTGGTAAAAATGAAGATGTAACAATTGTAGTTGGTGTGAACGAAGACCAATTAGATATTACAAAACATACTGTTATTTCAAATGCATCTTGTACAACAAACTGTTTAGCGCCTGTTGTGAAGGTGTTAGATGAGCAGTTTGGAATTGAAAACGGTTTAATGACGACAGTTCACGCTTATACAAATGACCAAAAAAATATTGATAACCCACATAAAGATTTAAGAAGAGCACGTGCTTGCGGACAATCAATTATTCCGACAACGACAGGTGCTGCGAAAGCGCTAGCAAAAGTTCTTCCGCATTTAAATGGAAAACTTCACGGTATGGCACTTCGTGTACCAACACCAAACGTGTCTCTTGTTGACTTAGTAGTAGATGTAAAACGTGATGTGACAGTTGAAGCTATTAATGATGCATTCAAAACTGTTGCAAACGGTGCGTTAAAAGGCATTGTAGAATTCAGCGAAGAGCCTTTAGTATCTATTGACTTTAATACAAATACACACTCAGCTATCATTGATGGTTTATCTACAATGGTAATGGGTGATCGTAAAGTGAAAGTGCTTGCTTGGTATGATAACGAGTGGGGCTACTCTCGTCGTGTTGTAGATCTTGTAACGTTAGTTGTTGACGAATTAGCGAAGCAAGAAAATGTGCAACATATTTAAGTGAATAAGGGAGAGGGCAAGTGGAATATTTGCCCTCTTTTTTTTATTTTTTTCTGAAAAGGAAAAAAATTATAGGAGTATATTTTTGAAAGTGGACATACCACGAAACGTTGGGGTTACTGTATTTGTGAATCATTTATTTTTTTTAGGGAAAAGTAAAGAGGAAAATATGACAGAAAATCGAAAAAACTGTTGTTGCAAAATGAAAATAAACAAAGTATACTAACACTCGTAAACTTAAGAGCTGAGGTACGTAGTCACTACTTAAAGGGTTAGGACCTCTCTGGACTAACTTTCCCCCGTGGTAGTGGAGCAAGCCAAATTGCAAATTAGTTTTCAATTCGAACAGTTAGAATAAATTTACAAGGGGGAACTGTAGAATGGATACTATGGATACGATGGGTCGTCACGTGATCGCTGAACTTTGGGATTGCGATTTCGACAAGCTTAATGACATGCCGTATATTGAACAATTATTTGTGGATGCAGCACTAAGAGCTGGTGCTGAAGTGCGTGAGGTTGCTTTCCATAAATTTGCACCACAAGGTGTAAGTGGAGTAGTAATTATCTCGGAATCACATTTAACAATTCATAGCTTTCCGGAGCACGGTTACGCAAGTATTGATGTTTATACTTGTGGGGATCGTATTGATCCAAATGTTGCTGCAGAATATATTGCAGAAGGTTTAAACGCGAAAACGCGTGAGAGCATCGAGCTTCCTCGAGGCACTGGTAGCTTCGAAATTAAGCAGAGAGAAACAAAAGCTCTTTAAAAAAGAACATAATTGATTTAAAATGTAAAGAGGTGTATAATGCACCTCTTTTTTAGTTTATAAAAAAGGGAAAATATAACGTACTCGTTAGTTGAATAAATGGAGCTCTTACGAATAAGTTAACAACGCATCTATCATCGTATTTTTAAAAACGAGATGATAAAATAATGCGCTTAAACTTAAAGTGGTAAGAGAGTTAAAATGAGTTATATAATAATGTATATATATTGTCAGATGAAGTAAGTAGAGAAAAAATAAAGAGTATAGTGTAAAGGAGTGAATATATTGCGTTGTCCATCCTGTTCTCATAATGGTACAAGAGTGTTAGATTCGCGTCCGGTAGACGAGGGGCGCTCTATTCGAAGAAGGAGAGAGTGTGAAAGCTGTTTAAGCCGCTTTACGACATTTGAAAGAGTGGAAGAGTCACCTCTTATCGTTGTAAAAAAAGAAGGAACACGAGAAGAGTTTAATAAAGAAAAGATTTTACGTGGCTTAATTAAAGCGTGCGAAAAAAGGCCAGTATCTTTAAGACAATTAGAAGAAGTAACTCAAAGCGTGGAACGTGAACTTCGTAATTTAGGTATATCAGAAGTGAAAAGTGATATGATTGGTGAAATTGTTATGGAAGAACTACGTGATATCGATGATGTTGCTTACGTGCGTTTTGCTTCTGTATATCGCCAATTTAAAGATTTAAATGTATTTATTGAAGAATTAAAAGATATACTGCAAAAAGAAAGAGAGTAGCATCTGTATTGTATTCTCTTTACATACCGTAAGTAATGAGATAAGAGAGCTAGAAGCGAAAGCTAATAGCTCTTTTTCGCTAAGAAATTATATAGTGAAGATTGGATGAGAGAAAGGAAAAGCAAGAATGGAAAAACAGTCATGGATGGAGCTATTGCCGATTGATCGTTATAAAGTAAGTGCGAAAGGGTTATTGCATAATTACGACCGAAAAGTATTAACGATGTTATATCAGCCGTTAATAGGTAGTAGAGCTTTTAGCTTGTACATGACGCTATGGGGAGAGTTAGAGCAAGATCGTGTATTTGGAAAAGAGAATACGCATCATTCCCTTATGGTGACTATGCAAATGCAGCTTCCCGAAGTATATGAGGAACGAGTAAAGTTAGAGGCAATTGGACTTTTGAAAGTATATATTAAGAAAGAAAAAGATATTCGAATGTTTATATATGAGCTGCAACCACCTTTATCTCCGAAGCAGTTTTTTGATGATATTGTTTTAAGTATCTTTTTATACAATCGATTGAGTCGGACAAAATATAATCAAGTAAAGCATTATTTCTTAGAAGAAGAATTTGATTTTGCATCTTATGAAAATGTTACGCGTTCTTTTAACGATGTGTTTGGTTCGTTTAATCCAGGGCAGCTTGAGCATGCGCAAGAAGACCTTCGTATTCCAAAAACGACAGCTATGCCAAGTAATGAAAAGGGGGACGCTCCAAAAGTTTGGAATGATTTCTTTGATTTCTCCTTATTTGTAGACGGCTTGTCCGCTCTTGTCCCTAAAAAGGCGATTACAGATCAAGTGCGAGAATGTGTCATTACACTTGCTTACGTGTATGATGTAGATGTGTTATCGATGCAAAATATCGTTCTTGGTGCGGTGACAGAGATGCAGACAATTGATATGGAAAGGCTTAGAAAAGGAGCACGTGATTGGTATCAGTTCGAAAACGGTCAAGCGTTACCTGTATTAAGTGAAAGAGTACAGCCTCACGCTGCACGTATGATGAAAGAAAAAGAGCCTTCTACGCAAGAAGAGATGTTAATCAAACAGCTAGAGGAAATCTCACCAAAGCAACTATTGAAAGAAATCTCTGGTGGTGCAGAGGCGACGAAGGCTGACTTGCAAATCGTTGAAGATGTAATGATCAATCAAAAATTAACGCCAGGTGTTGTGAATGTACTTATTTATTACGTTATGCTACGCTCAGATATGAAACTTGCGAAAACGTATGTGGAGAAGATTGCTGGACATTGGGCACGTAAAAAGGTCGGTACAGTAGCTGAAGCAATGGCGTTAGCGAAAGAAGAAAACCGTCAATATCAAGAATGGGCTGAGACGAAGAAGAAAGGCCGTACATCGAAGAAAACGGTACGAAAAGAAATGGTACCAGATTGGCTGAAAGAAGAGCCGAAAGAACAAGAGAAAGAAACTGTGAAAAAAGATGCAAGTGCTGAAAAAGGTGCAAGTACGTTAGAGGATGAACGGAAACGACTAGAAGAAGTGTTAAAAAAATATAAGCGTGATTAATAGAAGAGAATGAACGCTCTTTGAGGTGAGGAAATGGAGCATATTCAAAATTCATTTGCAAAATTAATGGAAAATGAAAATTTTAAAAATAGATATGAAGTATTAAAGGCGGAAGTAATGGCACATCCGCGTGTGAAAGAATTTATAGACGAACATCGAGGGGAAGTAACAACTTCTATGATCGAGCGCAGTCTTGTGAAATTATACGAATATATTGGACAAAGTGTAGGTTGCGCGGATTGTCCGGATCTAGGTTCGTGTAAAAACATGCTGCAAGGGTATGAGCCAAAGCTCGTTATCCAAGGGAAGATGATTGATATTCAATACGATCGTTGCGTGAGAAAAGTAGCCTATGACGAAAGAAAGAAATATGAAAAGCTCGTTCAGAGTGTATATATGCCGACTGACATTTTACAAGCAACGATGGAAAACTTAGACCCTTCAGATTTAGATGCTCGTATTGATGCAATTGGTGCAGCCAATGAATTTTTAAGTACATATGAACCTGGTAAAAAAGTACAAGGTTTATATTTGTACGGTAAATTTGGTGTAGGAAAAACGTATTTGTTAGGAGCAATTGCGAATGAGCTTGCTCGAAAGAAAATCAGTTCAATGCTCGTATATTTCCCTGAATTTCTACGTGAAATTAAAAGTTCAATTCAAGATAATTCGATTGGGGAAAAGATTGATGCGGTGAAACGCGTACAAGTTTTAATGCTAGATGATATTGGAGCAGAAGCGATGTCAAGCTTTGTGCGTGATGATGTACTCGGTGCAATTTTGCAATTCCGTATGTTAGAAAACTTACCGACGTTCTTTACGTCTAACTTTGATTTTAAACAACTAGAACATCATTTAACATATACGCAGCGTGGTGAAGCGGAAGAAATGAAAGCAGCTCGTATTATGGAACGCATTAAATATTTGGCGAAACCAATTCCTATTGGCGGGAAAAACCGTCGTCATAAGTAAAGAGCAAGCTGAAAAGCTTGCTCTTTTTTTCGTAGTTAAACGCTTTTTAAAGTAGCCGAATTATAAAATGAAAAGTTCTTATTGAAAATTCCGAGTAGCTTGTATCATTTTTTTCTCCCTCCCTTAATATATATAAAATTAGCAAGCCATATCGAGTGGATTTTCTAACGATAAGAAATGTAATTCTACTAAGAGTGAACTTTCACGCGGGACGGACTCTTATAGGATTTGTAACGTATAGATACAGTCCTTTAGAGCAGGGATAAAAGGGGGGACAAAAGTGATTGAAATTTGCTTCGAAGAAAAAAATGATGCTATGCACGTATATAGACAACTACTGAAAAGAGCGGAACTGTTATATAAGGAAACGAGTGTGTATTTACAGGACCAAAAAGTGGTGATTCACATACCAGTATGTGAATCAAATTATATTGAAAAGATTTTATTACCAGTCATGGTATATTTCATTGTGAATGTGAAACAAAATGAGTGGATATATACAATCTTAAAAGAGAAGTTTTTTTATGAAGAAGAGGAAGAGTGTCATCAAATATTGCATATGGCACAAGAGATTTTAAAAGGAAGAAGAAAAGGGATTGCTCGTGAATTAACACGTCACACATTTGAATCATATATTAAATCCTCTTTAAATAACTGGCTTTGTGATCCGCTTTCATTCTCGTTTTCATCATATGTTCGTTTTCGTCTTCGTACATATAGGGAAATGGTAGCTAAGCTTGCTGAAGTTGCGATTGATGAGTATAAGTTAGAACAAGAATATCAAATGTTTATTGAGACGCTCCGGCAACAAGTCCGTAGCCGGAAATCACGTTTGTCATGTGTGCATCTTATTTTTGATGAAAGTTTTATTTTCTATGATGATAAAGGTAGACGTTTAAAACAAGAGAAATTGGTTCAATATATGGATGAAGACTTATTAAAACAAAAGGATGTATATATTGATACGAAAGTAATTGCACCACTTCTTTCTATTTCGCCGAAAAAAATTTATTTATATACGAAAGAACAAGACCATAATATGATTATTACTTTGCGAAATGTATTTCAAGAACGGGTACAATTACATGGATTACATGAGTTTGAGCGCAATGTGAAAAATTTAAAAAATAAAGGTAACGCCCTTGATTTTCTAAGTTTTTGAGCATATAATTACCTACATAAATGAAATATATTGAAATGTCATGATGAGGACATGAGTAGTTTTCTACGATTTTCAGAGAGGGAAGCCTTAGGGTGTGAGCTTCCTAGTACGGGATTATTACTTACCACCTCTAAACTTTAGCAGTGAACGGTTTTCTAGTAATTGCTAACGGACAACACCGTTATGTTGAACTTGAGCAATTAACAATAAGGTTAATTGGAACAAGGGTGGAACCACGAATTCAACACTCGTCCCTTTTTACGGGATGAGTGTTTTTTATTTTGAGAAAAAGAGGAGTGACCAGTGATGGCAGATGTAGTTAAAATTACTTTCCCTGATGGAGCTGTGAAGGAGTTTCCAAAAGGCGTAACAACTGAAGAAATCGCAGCTTCTATTAGCCCAGGCTTAAAGAAAAAAGCTGTGGCTGGAAAATTAAATGATGAGATGATTGATCTTGTTACACCAATCGAAGAAGATGGTGCAGTTTCTATCATTACATTAGATTCTGAAGATGGCTTATATATTTTACGCCACTCAACAGCTCACCTTTTAGCGCAAGCGTTAAAACGTTTATATAAAGATGTTAAGGTTGAGCTTGGTATTGGTCCAGTAATTGAAAATGGCTTCTACTACGATATTGATATGGAAGAAGCAATTACAGTTGAAGACTTCAAGAAAATCGAAAAAGAAATGCAAAAGATTGTGAACGAGAACTTAGAAATCGTTCGTCATGAAGTACCACGTGCAGAAGCAATTCGTCGCTTTGAAGAAATCGGCGATGAGTTAAAATTAGATTTAATTAATGATCTTCCAGAAGATGCAGTTATTTCAATTTATGAGCAAGGCGAATTCTTCGACCTTTGCCGTGGTGTTCACCTTCCATCTACAGGAAAAATTAAAGTATTTAAATTATTAAGCGTTGCGGGTGCTTACTGGCGCGGCGATAGCAATAATAAAATGCTACAACGTATTTACGGTACTGCATTTGTTAAGAAAGCAGAATTAGATGAGCACTTACGTATGCTTGAAGAAGCGAAAGAGCGCGATCACCGTAAATTAGGTAAAGAATTAAAACTATTTACTAATAGCCAAAAAGTAGGACAAGGTTTACCACTTTGGTTACCAAAAGGTGCAACAATCCGCCGCATTATCGAGCGTTACATCGTTGATAAAGAAGCAAGCTTAGGCTATGATCACGTATATACTCCAGTACTAGGAAGCAGAGAGCTTTATGAAACTTCTGGTCACTGGAATCACTACCGTGATGGTATGTTCCCATCAATGGAAATGGATAATGAAGAGTTAGTTCTTCGTCCAATGAACTGCCCTCACCACATGATGGTTTATAAAAACGATATTCACAGCTACCGTGAATTACCAATCCGTATTGCGGAACTTGGAACAATGCACCGCTATGAAATGTCAGGTGCGTTATCTGGATTACAACGTGTACGCGGAATGACTTTAAACGATGCGCACATTTTCGTTCGCCCAGATCAAATTAAAGAAGAGTTAAAACGTGTTGTAAACTTAACTCTAGAAGTGTACAAAGATTTCGGTTTAGAGAACTACTCATTCCGTCTATCTTATCGCGACCCAGAAGATACTAAAAAGTACTATGCTGATGATGAGATGTGGGAAAAAGCACAAGGTATGTTAAAAGAAGCTATGGATGAAATGGGTCTTGATTACTACGAAGCTGAAGGTGAAGCGGCATTCTACGGTCCAAAACTTGACGTTCAAGTTCGTACTGCTCTTGGAAAAGACGAAACACTTTCAACTGTACAATTAGACTTCTTACTTCCAGAACGCTTTGAACTATCTTACGTTGGTGAAGACGGTAAACAACACCGTCCAGTTGTAATTCACCGTGGTGTTGTATCAACTATGGAACGTTTCGTAGCATTCTTAATTGAAGAATACAAAGGTGCATTCCCAACTTGGTTAGCTCCAGTTCAAGTACAAGTAATTCCAGTTTCTCCGCAAGTACATTTAGACTATGCGAAGAAAGTACAAGACGAATTGCGCCGTGCTGGTATCCGTGTTGAATTAGATACTCGTGAAGAGAAAATTGGTTACAAAATCCGTGAAGCACAAATGCAAAAAATTCCGTACATGCTTGTAGTAGGTGACAATGAAGTAACTGAAAACGGCGTAAACGTACGTAAATACGGTGAACAAAAATCAGAAACAATCGCATTAGATGCTTTTGTTGATATGATTAAAGTAGAAGGAAAACGATAAGAAAAAGCCGCGGTATACCGCGGCTTTTCTGTGTAATATGAGTAAGAAAAATTAGAAAAAAAAACCATGTAACACTTATCGTAAAAAAGTATTGCAAGTATGTTAGTTGTTTGTTACAATATTTCTTGTTGTTAGTAAAACACATAGCGTCTTCTTGACAGACGTCATGTCCTATGATAAACTCATCAAGGATAATAGAATATTGTTTTGTGGAACAAGTAGAAGCACCCGCTTCTCACCTGATGGACGCATTCGCAGTTTACAGGTAAATGTATTTCTTACTTAAGATTTTACAAGTGTGGGTGTCGTATGCCCGCACTTTTTTTGTCGGGTTCTATGACTACAAACTATGTTCTGAGAAAACCTTGGAGGTGGCTTACTATTAGCAAGGATATGATGATTAACGAGCAAATTCGTGCACGTGAAGTACGTTTAGTTGGCGCAAATGGCGATCAACTTGGAATCAAGTCTCGTAATGACGCTTTAGACTTAGCTGCAAATCTTAATCTTGATTTAGTATTAGTTGCTCCAAATGCGAAACCGCCAGTATGCCGCATTATGGACTACGGTAAATTCCGCTTTGAGCAACAGAAGAAAGAAAAAGAACAGCGCAAAAATCAAAAAGTAATTAGCATGAAAGAAGTTCGTTTAAGTCCAACAATTGATGAACACGACTTTAACACAAAACTTCGTAATGCTATCAAGTTTTTAGAGAAAGGCGACAAGGTTAAAGCGTCAATTCGCTTTAAAGGACGTGCCATTACTCATAAAGAAATCGGTCAACGTGTTTTAGATCGCTTCTCAGAAGCTTGTGCTGAAGTTAGTACAATCGAATCTAAGCCTAAAATGGAAGGACGCAGTATGTTCTTAGTTTTAGCACCGAAAAACGATAAGTAATAGATAGAGGAGGAAATACCTATGCCTAAACAAAAAACTCATCGCGGCGCTGCAAAGCGTTTCAAAAAGACTGGATCAGGTAAACTGAAACGTTCTCACGCTTACACAAGCCATTTATTCGCTAACAAATCTACAAAAGCTAAACGTAAACTACGTAAAGCTGGTGTAGTAAGCGCTGGTGACTTCAAACGCATTCGTCAAATGCTTGACAACTTAAAATAAGTTCGGCTGATATATAGAACAATTAGGAGGTAATATTATGCCAAGAGTAAAAGGTGGTACAGTTACTCGTCAACGTCGTAAAAAAGTAATTAAATTAGCAAAAGGTTACTACGGTTCAAAAAATACATTATTCAAGGTTGCTAACCAACAGGTTATGAAATCTCTAATGTATGCATTCCGTGACCGCCGTCAAAAGAAACGTGACTTCCGTAAATTATGGATTACACGTATCAACGCAGCAGCTCGTATGAATGGTCTTTCTTACAGCCGCTTAATGCACGGTCTTAAAAATGCTGGCATCGAAGTTAACCGCAAGATGCTTGCTGACTTAGCTGTTCATGACGAAAAAGCTTTCGCTGAATTAGCAACAGTTGCAAAAAACAACATTAACTAATTAATTAGTTGAAACCTTAGAAGATTTTTCTTCTAAGGTTTTTTTATTTGTTTGCAAAGAGAAGTATGTCGTTATCGATATGACAAAATCAATATAAAAGTTATAGTAATATAGAAGAATATATATATGAAGCCAGGAGAATCCTCCTGGCTTCTTTTAATTATCACTCTTTGGAAAGAAGAGTATCTTTCCTACCTGAAACGACACTGCTATAATGGAAAGATGATATGGAACTTTCATCAGATAAAATAACATTTTTATTAGTGGGTAATTCCTGGATAAGTATTAACTATCACCAATCGGAGTGAACAATCTAATCGTGATGATTGAAACGTATTTGTAAATTAAGGACAAGCTATTTTGTAAAGAGGTAAATGGCTGACTTATTAATAAGAAACGAAAAATAATAATGAACTTTGAGATGAAACAACATTGTTGCGTAACATACGATGTTGGAGGAGGACAATAGAATGGACTTACTACAACTATTTAAATTACAAAAAGAATTAGATGACCGTATTGCGAAGGAGCATGACTTACAACCGAAAAAATTGTTAAAAGAAAAAATGTTAGCTCTTCTTGTTGAAATTGGAGAACTTGCAAATGAAACACGTTGTTTTAAATATTGGAGCAACAAACCAGCATCAGAACGTGAAGTAATATTAGAAGAATACGTAGATGGTTTGCATTTTATTTTATCAATCGGAATTGATTTAGGTATTGATAAAAACTTCTTATTCTATAAGTGTGCACAGACGAATAAAACACAAGTAGAAATTTTCTTAGACACATATGCGAAGGTGATTCGTTTTACAGATCAACCATCTATTACGAACTATATTGAATTATTTACAAGCTATCTTCGACTTGGACAAGCACTTGAGTTTGAGCAAGAAGAGATTGAAAAGGCATATTTAGATAAAAACGAAGTAAATCATCAGCGTCAAACACAAGGATACTAATTTATTTTTTGAATATTTCAATTTCCTTTTGTATAATGAAGTGACTGAAGAAAAAGGAGGGTGTTGGCAATGACAAAATTAGACGAGACATTGACAATGCTAAAAGAATTAACAGATGCACGCGGTATTGCGGGTAACGAGCGTGAACCACGTGAAGTAATGAAGAAATATATTGAGCCGTTTGCGGACGAACTTTCTACTGATAATTTAGGAAGTTTAGTTGCGAAAAAAGTAGGGGAAGAAAACGGCCCGAAAATTATGGTTGCAGGTCATTTAGATGAAGTTGGCTTTATGATCACGCAAATTGATGACAAAGGTTTCCTTCGTTTCCAAACAGTTGGTGGCTGGTGGTCACAAGTTATGCTTGCGCAGCGCGTGACAATTGTAACGCGTAAAGGAGATGTAACAGGTGTAATCGGTTCAAAACCACCGCATATCTTACCTCCAGAAGCGCGTAAAAAGCCAGTTGAAATTAAAGACATGTTCATCGATATTGGTGCTTCTAGCCAAGAAGAAGCAATGGAGTGGGGCGTACGACCAGGAGATCAAGTTGTACCTTACTTTGAATTCCAAGTGATGAAGAATGAAAAAATGTTACTTGCAAAAGCATGGGATAACCGAATTGGTTGTGCAATTGCAATTGACGTATTAAAACAATTAAAAGATGAAAAGCATCCAAACGTTGTATACGGCGTAGGGACTGTACAAGAAGAAGTCGGTCTTCGTGGTGCGAAAACATCTGCAAACTATATTAAACCAGATATCGCATTCGCAGTAGATGTTGGTATCGCTGGTGATACACCGGGGGTAACGTCAAAAGAAGCGCAAAGTAAAATGGGTGATGGACCACAGATCATTTTATATGATGCTTCTGTTATCGGTCATACCGGTTTACGTGACTTTGTAGTTGATGTTGCTGATGAATTACAAATTCCGTATCAATATGATTCAGTAGCGGGCGGTGGAACGGATGCAGGTGCAATTCATATTGCTGTAAATGGTATTCCGTCTATGGCAATTACCATTGCAACGCGTTACATTCATTCTCATGCGGCAATGTTACACCGTGATGACTATGAAAACGCAGTGAAGTTAATTGTAGAAGTTATTAAACGTCTTGATAAAGAGGCTGTACATAACATTACATTTAATTAATAGAAAAAGCGAAGGAGCCTCTCCTTCGCTTTTTTATGTTTTAAAAAGGTCGTTCTAATCCCGCTGCAGTATGAGCTCCTAAAATGATTAAACGAGTTAATTGCATGGCCATAAAATGCGGGGTATATATCATTCCTCTCTTTAGCCATGACATAATCATGCCGAGGTGGGCACCGGTAACATAACTAATGAGAATATCACGCGGAACCATTAGTTTTTCATCGTTAGGTTGTGAAATAGAGAGGCTTAATGTTAAATGTGTTTGAATTGCTTTCATCATCTTATACGTATAGTTTCCGGCAGCTTTATCACCAAGCATGACGTTATAGAAATTCGCATTTTCTGCGATATGTTCAAACAGTGCTAAGAAATTTGGGTGTGGTGAATCAAAGGCAAGTTGAAAATCTTCTTTATTTCTATTTTTCGGTTTAATAACTTCTGTTAGCTTCTCTAACATTTCTTCAATGCTTTTGTCTAATAAGTCATATTTATCGTGGTAATGGCTATAAAACGTAGCACGATTTACAGGAGCACGTTCTGCAATATGTTGAACAGTTACATTTTCAAACCCTTTTTCGCCTACTAAAGCGACAAAAGCATCCTGTATGAGTTGTCTCGTCCGCTTTACACGTGGATCATTTGTATTTTTAATAGACATTTTTATTTCCCCTCGTTTAATTTTCTATACTTAAGCAACATATTGGTATTATATTGTTGTTTAAGCGACATTTCATACGTAAATTGTCGGTTGTAGATTTAAAATAATTATTTATAATTATAAACGATAGTCCTTCAGAAATCAGCACCGCTCGCAGGTAGATAAATTTCGATTTACACCGCAGATGGTGTGATTTTTTTGTTTAAAAGTTAATATAATTAACAATTAAATAGTCTAAACAATAAGGACGTAAATAGTTTAGAAAAAAATTATATGCGATATAAGGAGAGGAATGCAATGAATCAGTTTCGAAGAATGGTGATTATCAACATTATCACATTAATTGTACTAGTTGGCGGCGGTATTGGCGGTTATTACTATTACAATCAAGCGGAAAATTACTTAAAAACAGACAATGCAAAAATTGATGGAAAGGTAATTCCGATTGCATCACCAGTAGCAGGTAAATTAACTGACTGGAAAGCTGAAGTAGGTAAGAACTACAACGAGAATGATAAATTAGGTGCTGTTACTGTAGCAGCAGCGAATGGAGAACAAACAGTAGATGTAACAATTCCACAAAATGCAACAGTTGTACAATCAAACGCGACAACAAATGCTTTCGTTGGAGCAGGTAGCCCGATCGCTTATGCATTTGATATGAACAATTTATGGGTAACAGCAAATATTGAAGAAACAGATGTTGATGATGTTCAAAAAGGTCAAGATGTAGATGTGTATGTAGATGCATACCCAGATACAACGTTAACAGGAAAAGTAGAGCAAGTAGGCTTAACAACAGCGAACACATTCTCTATGTTACCATCAAGCAACGCAACAGCGAACTATACGAAAGTAACACAAGTAGTACCAGTTAAAATTTCTTTAGATCATAGTAAATCAGTAAATATTGTTCCTGGCATGAATGTGACAGTTCGTATTCATAAGTAAGGGGGAGATGAGATGTCCTCAATCGTAATTGCAGGATATGCACTATTTTGTATAATCGTCTTCTTCCTTGTAAATCGTCTTTTACGAAAGAAAAAAACGAAAATGGGAGAAGAACAAGTCCCAGCCGTAAGTAAAATAGAAGTAAGTAAGGTAGAAACAGAAGAGAAAGACATTGAACACAAGCAAGAACCAGAAATTTCTAATGTAGTTGAGTTAGAAACAGGAAAGCAAGAAGAAGTAAAACAAGAAAAAGAAGTGCCGAAAAAACAAATGTCTATGCCTGTAGAGAATGTGAACGTAAAAGCAGTTGTAGCTGTATTAATTCTCGGCATGTTCGTTTCTATTTTAAACCAAACAATCATTAACGTTGCATTGCCTCCGTTAATGAATGAATTTAACGTATCAACTTCAACAGCACAATGGTTAATTACAGGTTTCATGCTTGTAAATGGTATTTTAGTACCGATTAGTGCCTTTTTAGTTTCACGATTTACGTATCGTAAATTATTTGTAGCTGCAATGTTATTCTTTACGGTAGGATCTATCATTTGTGCTATTTCAGGAAACTTTACAATGATGATGACAGGCCGCGTAATTCAAGCGGTTGGTGCGGGTATTTTAATGCCGGTTGGTATGAATATCTTCATGACGTTGTTCCCGCCTCATAAACGCGGAGCAGCGATGGGATTATTAGGTGTAGCGATGATTTTAGCTCCAGCTATCGGACCAACTGTAACAGGTTGGGTGATTGAAAACTATAGCTGGAACTTAATGTTCTATGCGATGTTTATTATTGGTTTAATTATTACGTTCCTGTCTTTAAAATTCTTTACACTAGCTCAGCCAGTGTCTAACACGAAATTAGATGTATTCGGTGTTGTTAGTTCAAGTATTGGACTAGGAAGCTTATTGTACGGATTTAGTGAAGCTGGAAACAATAGTTGGACTAGTGCAGAAGTCATTATTTCACTTGTGATCGGTGTAATTGGTTTAGCGTTATTTATTTGGAGAGAGTTAACAACGGACAATAAAATGCTTGATTTACAAGTGTTTAAATATCCAGTATTTACTTTTACTTTAGTAATTAACGCAATCGTTACGATGGCATTATTCGGAGGTATGTTATTGCTTCCGGTATATCTGCAAAACATTCGTGGCTTCACGCCAATTGAATCTGGTTTACTACTTCTTCCAGGATCATTAATTATGGGGATCATGGGACCAGTAGCGGGTAAATTATTCGATAAATATGGCATTCGTCCATTAGCTATAATTGGATTGGCAATTACGACGTATGCGACATATGAATTTACAAAATTATCGATGGATACACCGTATAGCGTTATTATGACGGATTATATTATACGCTCAATTGGTATGTCATTCATTATGATGCCAATTATGACAGCTGGTATGAACGCGCTACCGATGAAATTAATTTCTCACGGTACAGCAACGCAAAATACGTCAAGACAAGTAGCTGGTTCAATTGGAACAGCGATATTAATCACGCTTATGACGCAACAAACGACTGCTCACGTAGCAGATTATGGAAACATGTTAACAACGTCAAATCCGATTTTAGTTGATAAAGTGCATGGCATGGGGCAAAGCTTAGCTGCCTTAGCTGGCTCAGCGCAAGCAGGAGATGCGATGAGCACGCAGCTATTATTTGGACAAATTTCGAAGTTATCTGCAATTAACGGTATTAACGATGCTTTCTTAATTGCGACGATACTCGCAGGGATTGCTTGGGTGTTATCGTTCTTCTTACCATCAGGCAATAAAGCAAATAGAAAAGCAGGGAATTAATTTCCCTGCTTTTTTGTGCTTTTTATGCAGTTACATATAAAAGATGATAACCAGTTACGGAGCAAAGCCCTGCTATAAACAAAATCGTCCCCATAGAACGAATACTCGATATTTGTCTTCCGCTTATAATAGCTAATAGTCCAGCTAAAGAGAAGAAGCACCAATATAAAGTTCCCGAAATTGGACCCATCCCCTCTAAATCTATTCCAGAACCTATACAAATGATAGGAACAACGATAAGGAATATGCAAATGAAACCAGCTATAGTGGTAAGTGATTTCCGATGTTTCATGCCACCAATAATTAAAAAAATACCGACGATGAATTCACATAACATGAAAGTAAGAGCTAAAATCATCCAAGTTAATATTCCGAACACTTCTGTACTACCTCCGATTTGTGAGTTTCAAAAAATATTATATATAGTATGAATCACCCACAGTCATGAGTAACCAGAAGATAACCCCTAATATACCAGCGATAAAAATAATGAATCCCATATTACGTATACTTTTAATTTTTGCTTGTAATCCACTTAATCCTGCCAATAATCCAGTTAAAGAAAACAGTATCCAATATAAAGTAGTTGAAATAGGAAGGATTGTATTGCCCTCCATTCCCATGCCCCAAAAAACAAAAGGTAGTGTGACAAAGGAAAAGCTAAGTAGCCCCATTAAACCGACAAATAATTTACGGTGTTTCACGCTAGTAACAATTAAAAAAATACCACCGAAAAATCCGCATAAAACAAGAAGTGGCATATAAACAACCCAAAGTAAGCTCAACATATGTAATCTCCTTCTGTGTAATCAGTTATATTTTACTACATGAGGTTTATTTTGGATATTATTAATAAATATATATAAATTTCTAGAAATGGATAGTAATGCTATAAGTAATCGGAAAGTGTGAATAGAAAAAGAGGTATCATCGTGATACCTCTTTTTTACATTGAAAAAGCAATTACATTGGTCAAAATATGTAATAGTATAGCTGGAACAATGGATTTCGTTTGTTTATACAATAAACAAGCGAAAATTCCAGTTACAAATGCACTAACCATAATTCCTAAAGAATACGTATGAGCAATACCGAAAAGTAAACTGGAGAGAATTGCAGCTGGCCAAAAAGTAAACTTTTCTTCAAAAAAACGAAGGAAAATTCCTCTGCATATAAGCTCTTCAAAAATAGGTGCAAAAATTCCGCCAGATAGAATCAAGAGGAGAGGATAGTGCTCTAGTGTTGAAAGTTCTAATGCATCAGATTGTTCTTGTACGGCTAAAGGGAATAATTCATCTAATATAAACATATCTGCCAAAAGGCTAATTGCATAATAAATGAGAACATATATGTACATTCGAAAAGATTTTAAAACTTGAAAATTAATAGCAGGTAATACTAGTGCTCTCATTGGTTTGTATTTCATAATATATAAGATTAATAGTAGTAAGGATACTAAGTCATAACTACTATTGCTTATAGACTCGAGTAAAAGTTTATTTGTATTTGGATTAGCTTGTTCGTATAACCAAAAAGGCAATGCTAGAAAAATCCCAATTATTATTGGGAGGCATAGTAAAAGAAAGAATAAAACTCCAATGAATTGTAACCATGATGTGTTAGTACGGTAATCTAAATTTGTGTGTAATTGCAAAAGAATCCTCCTTTTTATCATATAGGTTAAAGGGCTAGCTTATAAGAAAGATAAGGTATTATTTATTATATGAAATAACATAGCTGGAATAATGGATTTTGTTTTTTTGCATAAAATCGCCATTAATAATCCCATGAAGAAAGTAATGACCATGACTCCAAATGAGTATGTATGAGCGATACCGAAGAAGAAGCTTGTTATGATGGCTGCAATCCAAAATGGAAAGCGTTCTGAGAAGAAGCGAAGTATAAAACCACGGAAAATAAGCTCTTCAAAAATGGGTGTGAATATGGCGAAGCCGAGAAGTAATAATATTTGATACTGCTTAAAGACATCTAAGTTTAGTGCGGAAGATTGCTGCTTCGTTGCGTCTTGGAACACATAATTTAACAGTATGTAATTGAGTACGATATTTATCATGAAGAACAGGAGTAAGTATACATATGTGCGCCATTCTTTAAGTGCTGTAAAGTTAAAAGATTTTAGTAGTAATTTTTTTGCGGGTTCGAATTTGAAAATGAAGAATAACAACAAGGCTAGTTGTAATACGATACTTGCGGTATTTACAATAGATTCATACAGGGCAATTTGTTTTTTATCTGTAAGCCCTGCTGTATAAATTGTTAATGGCATTGCGAGGAACACAGTAATAAGTCCGGTTCCGAAAAAAGCGAATAAAACGGAGCTAATAAATTGTCCCCATGACATAGAGTATTTCTGTTCATTAGAAAGTTGTGTAGCAGATTGCATATGTAAAATCACCTCTTTATATTTGTATATTTAATTGTAAAGTATTTGTTTTTTGAATGTAACATTTAAATATTACATATAAAGGTTTATTTTCCATAAAATAATAAAAGAGGTATCACCCTATAGTGATGCCTCTTTCTCATTGATAACTATGTTCTGCTTTGTTATTCGATTTCGATTGCTCTATTTGCAATTCACGCTCTACTAAACGGTCTAACTGTTGAATTGCTTTTAGTGCTTTTTCATAAGAAATCGTTCGATAATGATGCGCTCCGCCCGGTTCTTCATCTGCTTCGTCTGCCCATTTAATAATATTTTGTAGAGATGTTCTTTCAATTTCTTGTTCCACTAAGAAAGAATCTGTATGAAGAAGAATTGCGATAGAAATTTCTTTTGCTAATTTAGGGTGCTCTCCTAATCTAATAAGCAATTTATGAGCTCTTTCTGCTCCTTTAATTGCGTGTATATCATTCTTTTTATATAAGTCATAGTCCCATTCGCCGCCTGTGTACCACGTATGATGTCCGATATCATGAAGGAAACCAGCTTTTGTCGCAGCATCGACTGAGGCGTGATGCTTTTTAGCTAAGTGAAACGCATGGTAAGCGACAGCGATCGCGTGGACCATCCCAGAACGATTTACGTATTTTTGTGTAATATGGTGTTTAAAAATTTGTTCAAGCGTAATACGGTGCATAAAACATTCACTCCTTTTATCTAATGGTGTATATGAAGAAAAATCGATCGGTTTAAATGTATTTTGAACATTGTACTCCATCGAGTAGCGTTAGTAAAGTAGAAATGTTTAGGAGAAGAAAAAAATCACCTTAGCTTATGTAAAGGTGATTTTTAAATTGCTTATTTTTTTAATCCTTGCTCTAATGTTTCTAACATTTCGTGTTTTTCATTTTCATCAGCATTTTTCCAAATGACTTCAAATAAAACACCAAGACCTGGAAGCATTTTTTCTTCGCCGCTTTGAATTGCATCAACAATTGTTTCTTGTAATTGATCTTGTGTATTACCAGATACATTTGCTAATACAGCACCGCGTAAATTAAAACTCATTGTTTTCACCTCTTCTTCAGAATTGAAACTGACGTTAGTTTTTGTTCTTTTTTATGTAAATATGTATGAAAAATAGGCTATAATGATAAGACAAGAAGAGAGGGAAATACATATTATGAAAAACATTGATTCAGTACAAAATCCGCGTGTGAAGCAGTGGAAAAAGCTGCAAACGAAAAAAGAACGCGATAAAAAAGGTTTATTTTTTGTAGAAGGATTCCACTTAGTGGAGGAAGCTTTAAAAGCAGGAGTTGTAACAGAACTTATCGTTTCAGATCAGACAGACCTTCCGAAAGATTGGACAGTTAATGATGTAGAAATGTATATCGTACCGGAAGCAATCGTAAAAGTACTTCGTGAAACAGAAACGACGCAAGGTGTATTTGCTGTTTGTGAGAAACACGAGAGTGAAGTAGCTCTTACTGATGGGAAGTTTCTTTTATTAGATGGCTTGCAAGACCCAGGTAACTTAGGGACAATTATTCGCACAGCTGATGCAGCTGGTATTCATGCCGTTGTGCTTGGAGAAGGTTGTGTTGATGCATATAATAGTAAAGTACTCCGCTCTACACAAGGCTCTATTTTCCACTTACCAATTGTAAAAGGAAACTTAGAAGAATGGGTAGACAAACTAAAAGAAAATAACGTTCCTGTATATGGAACAGCTCTTGAAAATGGAGTTCCTTACGGTGAAGTAACACCAGCAGGAAGTTTTGCATTAATTGTAGGAAATGAAGGAAACGGCGTACGCCAAGAAATTCTTGCAAAAACAGATCAAAACTTGTATATTCCGATTTATGGCGGGGCAGAATCATTAAATGTTGCAGTTGCAGCAGGGATTTTAACGTATTATTTACAAAGCCCAGTTGCGAACAAATAAAAAACTTCTTATAATAAGTTGAAGTATATTATATTAAAAGTTAAATAACGAAAAACGTTGATAGAGAAGAGTAGCTTACAAAATCGCCATATAGGGAGAGAATGCCTTAGACTGAAAGCATTCTTATGGTAGACGGAAGTGAATTCACCTCTGGAGTTGACGCCAGGACCATGTATATGTAAAGGCGTTCCGGTCAGAATTGATCGTTATAACTAATGAGTGGGCAGACATGTTCTGTCAATTTAGGGTGGTACCGCGAATTTACCTCGTCCCTTTTTGGGAGCGAGGTTTTTTTATTTTTAAAATTAGGAGGGTTCCAAATGGAAGCACGTTTAAAAGAGCTAAAACAAAAAGCGTTAGAGCTTATTGAAGAAGCGAAAGAGCTAAAAGGCTTAAACGACGTACGCGTAGCGTATTTAGGAAAAAAAGGCCCAATTACAGAAGTATTACGCGGCATGGGAAAATTATCAGCAGAAGAGCGTCCACGTATGGGAGCATTAGTAAATGAAGTACGTGAAGCGATTCAAACGCGTCTAGATGACAAAATCAGTAACTTAGAAAAAGCAGTAATTGAAGCGAAATTAGCTACTGAAACAATTGATGTTACATTGCCAGGTCGTCCTGTTGAAACAGGTTGTCACCATCCGTTAACAGCTGTTGTTGAACAAATTGAAGATGTATTCATCGGTATGGGTTATGAAGTAGCTGAAGGAACAGAAGTAGAAAAAGACTACTACAACTTCGAAGCATTAAACTTACCGAAAGATCACCCAGCGCGTGATATGCAAGATACATTCTACATTACAGAAGAAACGTTACTACGTACACATACATCTTCTGTGCAAGCACGTACGATGGAAAATAATAAAGAAAAAGGCCCAATTAAAATTATTTGTCCTGGTAAAGTGTATCGCCGTGATGACGATGATGCGACGCATTCACACCAGTTCATGCAAATTGAAGGTCTTGTAATCGATAAAAACATTCGCATGAGTGACTTAAAAGGTACACTGCAAGTATTCGTGAAAAAGATGTTCGGTGAAGATCGTGAAATCCGTCTTCGTCCAAGTTTCTTCCCATTCACAGAGCCATCTGTAGAGATGGATATTTCTTGTATGATGTGTCACGGCAAAGGTTGCGGCACTTGTAAAGGAACTGGTTGGATTGAAATTTTAGGCGCAGGTATGGTTCACCCGAACGTACTTGAAATGGCTGGTTATGATTCAAAAGAATATCAAGGTTTCGCATTCGGTATGGGCGCAGAGCGTATCGCAATGTTGAAATACGGCGTAGATGACATTCGTCATTTCTATACAAATGATGTACGTTTCTTACAACAATTCAAACGAGCGTAAGGGAAGGAGAGGATAAGTATGTTCGTATCATATCGTTGGTTACAAGAGTATGTAGATATTAAAGATGTAACAGCACAAGAACTAGCAGACAAAATCACGAAGAGTGGTATTGAAGTAGAAGGTGTTGAAGTATTAAATAAAGGTGTAAAAGGTGTTGTAGTTGGTCACGTATTAGAATGTGAAAAACACCCAGAAGCTGATAAATTAAGCAAATGCTTAATCGATATCGGTGAAGAAGAGCCAGTTCAGATTATTTGTGGTGCTGCTAACATTGCAAAAGGTTTAAAAGTACCAGTTGCAAAAGTTGGTGCTGTACTTCCTGGCAACTTCAAAATTAAAAAAGCAAAACTACGTGGTGAAGCTTCTCACGGTATGGTTTGTGCTCTTCAAGAGCTTGGTATTGATGGAAAGTTAGTTTCAAAAGAATACGCAGATGGTATCTTCATCTTCCCAAGTGACGCTGAAGTTGGTGCGGATGCACTTGAAATTTTAAACTTACATGATGAAGTACTTGAGCTTGGTTTAACACCAAACCGTGCAGATTGCTTAAATATGTTAGGTGTTGCATATGAAGTAGCTGCTATTTACGGCCGCGAAGTAAAACTTCCAGCTATCGACTTACAAGAAACAGCAGAAAAAACTTCTGATTACATTTCTGTAAGTGTAGAAGCGAAAGAAGAAAACCCATTATACATTGCAAAAATGGTGAAGAACGTAAAAATTGGTCCATCACCAATGTGGATGCAAACTCGCCTAATGGCAGCTGGCATTCGTCCGATTAGCAACGTAGTTGATATTACAAACTACATTTTAATGGAATACGGTCAACCGTTACATGCATTTGATTACGATAAATTAGGTTCAAAAGAAATCGTTGTTCGTCTTGCAAAAGAAGGCGAAAAAATTGAAACGTTAGATGATCAAGAACGTACGTTACAAAGCCACCACCTTGTTATTACAAACGGCACAAAAGCGTTAGCTGTTGCTGGTGTAATGGGCGGAGCGGATTCAGAAGTTACAAATGAGACAGTAAACGTTCTAATTGAGTCTGCATACTTTGCAGGTCAAACTGTGCGCCGTACATCAAAAGACTTAGGTCTTCGCAGTGAATCAAGTGCACGTTTCGAAAAAGGAATCGACCCAACGCGTACTTTCGAAGCAATTCAACATGCAGCTGCGTTAATGGCGAAATACGCTGGCGGTGAAGCACTTGAAGGTGTCGTAGAAGCTGACAACTTACAAGTACAAGAGCGTACAGTATCGGTTACTGCTGAGAAAGTAAACCGTGTATTAGGTACAAATATTTCTGCAAGTGAAATGGGTACAATGTTCACAAACTTAAAGTTCCCATTTACAGAAGTAGAAGGAACATTCCACGTGAATGTACCAGCACGCCGTCCTGACATTACAATTTCAGAAGACTTAGTAGAAGAAGTGGGCCGTCTATACGGTTATGACCACATTCCAGTTACATTACCTTCTGGAACGATGACTCGTGGTAAATTAACAGCAGCACAAACGAAACGTCGTAAAGTACGTCGCTTCTTAGAAGGTGCTGGCTTATATGAAGCGATCACATATTCATTAACAAGCGCTGATAAAGCGAAACAATATATGGTTGAGCCAAATGAAAAAGCGCCTGTAAACCTTGCACTTCCAATGAGTGAAGAACGTAGCCAACTTCGTTTAAGCTTAGTACCGCAACTACTAGAAGCAGTTTCATACAATGTCGCTCGTAAAAACGACAGCGTTGCTTTATACGAAGTAGGTTCTATCTTCTTACCGACAGAAGCAGGAGAACTTCCGAAAGAAGAACAACATCTTGCAGGTGTTATGACAGGTCTTGCTCTTCACCATGCATGGCAAGGTGAGAAAAAAGTAGTAGACTTCTTCGTTGTGAAAGGTGTACTAGAAGGACTATTTGACGTGCTTGGCGTTTCAAACCAAATCACATATGCACCAGCAAAACGTGAAGGTATGCACCCAGGTCGTACAGCTGATATCGTATTAGATGGCGAAGTAATTGGTTTCATCGGTCAATTGCACCCAGAAGCAGAAAAACAATTAGATGTGAAAAATACATTCGTATTCGAACTATCTCTTGTAAAAGTATTCGGTACAGACGCAGAAGAAACTTATTACTCAGCAATTCCACGTTTCCCATCTATGACACGTGATATGGCTGTTGTCGTAACGAAAGAAACAAAAGCTGGCGAAATGAAGCAAGTTATTGCTGAAGCTGGTGGAGAACTGCTGAAAGACGTAACGCTGTTTGACTTATACGAAGGTGAAAAAATGGAAGAAGGCAAGAAATCACTTGCATTCTCTATGAACTACTTCGATCCAGAGCGTACGTTAACAGACGAAGAAGTAACAGAAGCACATAACCGCGTATTAACAGCGGTAGAAGAGAAATTTGGTGCGGAGTTACGTAAGTAATAAGAAATTGCCGGATTTATTCCGGCAATTTTTTTAGTGGATTGGTTGTCGGAAAATGTCGGTAAGTCGATATATTACAAAAATCGCCGATATATTTGGAGTTACGATCGATATATTATAAAAATCGCTGATATATTTGGAGTTACGGTCGATATATTGCAAAAATCGCTGATATATTTTCTGGCACCTTGCATCTTTCTCACGAATGTAGTACATTAATTTTAGTTTAACAAAATGAAAGACGATGATAAGGAAAAGTAGTATATACTATAATCCAAAGCGAGTCAGGGACGGTGAGAGCCTGATGAGGCGGTATATGTGAAGAACACCTTGGAGTTGCTAACCGAAATTGAATCTTGTATTCAAGAGTAGACTTAGACGGGAATCCGGCCTGTTACAAACCGGGAAGTATGTATTACATACGAGTTAAAGTTGGTCTTTATGACAAATTGGGTGGTACCGCGAAGTTTAACCTTTCGTCCCTTTATGGATGAAAGGTTTTTTTGTATTTAAATATATCAGCAAAGGAGAATTTCACTATGGAAAACACATTAGTAAAAAGTCTGTATAGAGATACAGATAAATACGCAGGTCAAACAGTACAAGTATCAGGGTGGATTCGTAACTTACGTGATTCAAAAGCATTTGGTTTCATCGAATTAAACGACGGTAGCTTCTTCAAAAGCGTTCAAATCGTTTTCGATACAGAATTAGATAACTTCAAAGAAATTGCAAAACTTCCACTTAGCTCTTCAGTTAAAGTAGAAGGTAAAGTAATTGCAACGCCTGGAGCGAAGCAACCATTTGAAATTAAAGCAGAAAAAATTGATATCGAGGGCTTATCAGATTCTGATTACCCACTTCAAAAGAAACGTCATACGTTTGAATACTTACGTACAATCGCTCACTTACGTCCAAGAACAAATGCATTCTCTGCAACGTTCCGCGTACGTTCTATCGCAGCATTTGCGATTCACCAATTCTTCCAAGAGCGTGGATTCGTACATGTTCACACACCAATCATCACTGGTAGTGATACAGAAGGTGCGGGCGAAATGTTCCGCGTAACAACGCAAGATTTAAACAACGTACCAAAAGGCGAAGACGGACAAGTTGATGAATCAAAAGACTTCTTCGGCAAAGAAACAAACTTAACAGTAAGTGGACAGCTGAACGCTGAAGCTTATGCATTAGCATTCCGTGATGTATACACATTCGGACCTACATTCCGTGCAGAAAACTCAAACACAACTCGCCACGCAGCTGAGTTCTGGATGGTTGAGCCTGAGATTGCATTTGCTGAACTAGGTGACGTAATGAACCTTACAGAAGATATGCTGAAATATGCAATGAAATACGTATTAGAGCATGCACCAGAAGAAATGGAATTCTTCAACAGCTTCGTTGATAAAACAGTTCTAGAGCGCATGAACAACGTAATCAACTCTGACTTCGGTCGCATCACTTATACAGAAGCAATTAAAGTACTTCAAGAGTCAGGTGCTGACTTCAAATACCCAGTAGAATGGGGTATTGACTTACAAACAGAGCACGAAAGATACTTATCAGAAGAAATCTTCAAACGCCCTGTATTCGTAACTGACTATCCGAAAGACATTAAAGCATTCTACATGCGCTTAAATGACGACGGTAAAACAGTAGCTGCTACTGACCTTCTAGTTCCTGGCATCGGCGAATTAATCGGCGGAAGCCAACGTGAAGAAAGAATGGACGTTTTAGTAGACAGAATTAAAGAACTAGGCATGAACGAAGAGGACTACTGGTGGTACTTAGAACTTAGAAAATACGGCGGTACAAAACACGCTGGATTCGGTCTAGGTTTCGAGCGCTTCCTAATGTATATCACTGGCATGGCTAACATCCGTGACGTAATTCCATTCCCAAGAACTCCAGGTTCTTCTGAATTCTAAAATATGAAAAAGCGAGAGGGTTTTCTCTCGCTTTTTTATTTTGTATAGTTTACTACCTCGTAGCAAAAAGTAACGCGAAGGGGTGAATATAAATGAGTAAAAAAGTAAAAAAAGATCATTCAAGATCGGGCCTAGGTTCTCCAGAAGTAGAAGGACAAGGAACGACAACACATGAAACAGGTTCTCATAAAGTATCTTCATCTAATAAGAAGCAGAAACAAAGCTAACATAAAAAGGAGAGTCTTGGCGACTCTCCTTTTTTATGTGTTACATCTTTTTATCATGAATCTCTTTTGTAATGTTATCTACATCTTTGTCTAATCGATCGAAATAGAAAAACCACAGTAAACTCATGAACACGTAATAGATGGCCATAACGCCGAGATTATCAGATATATTTTCAAATGTAGATTTAGTAGTGAAAAAAGCGCCCCAAATGGTAGAAATAGTGAGGTAAGAAAGTGGGCCTACGAGGTGTACGAAAACATATAATATCTTTTTACCTTTTACAGCGTTCACATGAAAACCCTCCTTTTTCTAATCATACATTCAAGTTCCTCACAGAAGTGTTGTAGTTGTGCTGGATTATGTATTAACAAGCGGGCATCGTGTTTCCCGATAAATCTTCGAATCCGAAAGTTTAATAAGAAAGATCGGCCATAACGCTCTATTAAATCGTTGAATGCTGGTTGTTCACTTAGTAGCTGAATGTTTTCTCTAATTTCAAACTGTCTTTCGTGTGGATTGCCTAGTAAAATATTTAGAATCATTTGTAGAAGTAGCAATGGGAATCTCCTCCTATGTTAGAATAATCTGTATATTGTAATTATAACAAAACTATAAGGACAATAGTAGGATAAAACAAAAAACAGGAGTTTGTAGGCTCCTGTTTTTGTCGATACTATTTTAGTAAGCGAAACGCCTTTTCCGTATTAGCAAAATGCAGTTTCACAAACTCAGGTAATCGTTCTTTACCAAGCTTTTGAATTAATTTAGCGGCGGCGATATCAACTTGTTTACCTGCACCTTTTGGAAGCGGCATACCAGCTTTTTTGCTTAGTTCGTTAAATTGTTTTACGAATGAGTAACGAGCTAAAATGGAGGCAGCGGCAACAGCTAAATGGACGCTTTCTCCTTTCGTCGCGAAATAAACATTTTCACGCTGTACCTGTTTTTGTTTTGCTAAATATTTGTAGTATGTATCAGGTTGTGTGAATTGGTCGATTAAGACGCCTTCAGGTTTTGTAGGCGCAATTTTAGTTAATAAGTTTGTAATAGCTTTATTATGTAGCAAAGCTTTTAGTTTACCTTGGTTGTTTCCTTTATCAAATAGCTCGTTATATTTTTCGTTATGAAGAACGAGAGAGCTGTAAGGAACAACGTGTAGAAGTTGTTTTGCAATGGCAGTAATTTGTTCGTCATTTAAGTTTTTAGAGTCTTTTACACTAAGCTCTTTTAGTAGTGGAATTTGCTTCGCATCTACATATACAGCAACGACTGTCATCGGTCCGAAGAAATCACCAGTACCCACTTCATCTGACCCTACGATCGACATTGTACCGATGGAAGCAGGCGGTGCAAAACGGTGTGAATCGACAGATTTTTTTACAGCTGTTTTTGGAGTTTGGGAGACAGTTTGCCAACGGGCAGCTTCTGCTTCAGCACGTCCACCTTGGAACATTACTTTTCCAGATTTATATGCTGTAATTGTGCAAGATGGCACCTTTGCCATGAAGATCCCGCCTTGCGGAGTTTTCGGGCTAAGCGAATGTTTATATTGTTGTTTCATGTCTTCAATTACTGTAGAATTTGTTTGAATTACGATAGAATTTGACATAATGGTCGCCCCTTTTTTTATATTGTTATTTTTATCATATCGGATTGTTCTTTCTGTTTCCATATTATGAAGGTTCATGGTATGATAAACTTTAGGATTCTGTACGTGATTGGAGGCCGGTGAGTTGTCACAACAAAAGGGAAAGAAAAGTCGAATTAATGTAGAAATCTATGGTCAGCAATATTCAGTTGTTGGCGATGAAAGTACAAGTCATATCCGCATGGTAGCAGCGATTGTGGATGATAAAATGCGCGAACTCAATGCCAAGAATCCTTCGCTTGACACGAGTAGACTAGCGGTATTGACGGCGGTAAACGTCATACACGATTACATAAAATTAAAAGAAGAACATGAGAAATTGAAAGAAAGTATGACAAAAAAAGGAATGGAATAACATGATTGATATTATTATCATTTTACTGCTTGTTATGGGATTTTTCCTCGGCTTACGCAGAGGGTTTATCTTGCAACTTGTAAAGTTAACAAGCTTTATTATCGCATACCTTGTTGCATACTGGTACTGTAAAGATTTAGCGCCACCACTTGCGAAATTTATTCCGTATCCATTTGATAAAAACGTATCTGTTCCAGAATGGATTGATGCAAATAATATTGAGACAGTATTTTATCAAGCGCTTGCGTTTATCATATTGTTTATTATTACAAAAATTGCACTTTCATTACTTGGTAATTTGTTAAATATGTTTGCAGAAATACCGGTTTTAAAGCAAGTAAATGCGTTTGCGGGGGCAATCCTCGGATTTTTAGAAGTATATATTATTTTGTTTGTCTTAATTATCATTGGGAACATTCTTCCGATTGAACAATTACAAACACCATTACAACAATCATCAATTAGCAAAATAATTGTAGACGATACACCGATTCTCTCTGAAAAGGTGAAGGAACTATGGCAGACAGGTAGCAGAGTATAACTTCTCTTTTTTCGGAAAGAGAAGTTTTTTTCTATGAAAGAAAGGCGGGACAATGATGAAAGTAAATAAAAAACAAGTAATTAAATTATTAGAGACAATCGGGCTTTTCATGGAACTAAAGGGCGCGAATCCATTTAAAATATCTGCATTTCGTAAAGCGGCAGCAGCATTAGAAAGTGATGATCGTAGTCTTTCTGAGATTGAAGATTTCACGAAGATTCCGGGAATCGGAAAAGGAACAGCAGCAGTTATTCAAGAATATATAGAATCGGGAACATCTGAAGTGTTACAAGAGCTTGAAAAAGAGGTTCCAAGTAGCTTATTACCGTTATTAAAATTGCCAGGCCTAGGTGGTAAAAAGGTAGCTAAGTTATATAAAGAACTTGGTGTTGTTGATATGGAGTCGCTAAAAGCGGTTTGTGAGGAAAATAAAGTACAAGCTTTAGCTGGTTTCGGCAAAAAAACAGAAGAGAAAATATTAGAAGCAATCGATCAAGTAGGATCTCGTCCGGAGCGTTTACCAATCGCAATGGTATTGCCTATTGCCGGGGAAATAGAGGAGAAATTGTCGAATATTGCTGAGGTAATTCGTTTCTCTCGCGCTGGTAGTTTGCGCCGTGTTCGTGAAACAGTGAAAGATTTAGATTTTATTATTGCAACGACAGAACCAGCTGCAGTACGTGAGCATTTACTACAATTTGATAATATGATTGAAGTAATCGCGAGTGGGGATACGAAAGTTTCTGTTCGTCTTCAATATGAATATGATATTTCGATTGATTTCCGCTTAGTAAAACCAGAAGAGTTTATTACAACTCTTCACCATTTCACAGGATCAAAAGACCATAACGTAAAAATGCGTCAAATCGCAAAAGATAAAGGCGAGAAAATTAGTGAGTACGGTGTAGAGAACTTGGAAACAGGGGAAGTGAAAACATTTGAGACGGAAGAAGAATTCTTTGCTCATTTCGGTCTTCCATTTATCCCGCCAGAAGTTCGTGAAGATGGAAAAGAAATTGAATTAATTAAAGAGTATCCAAACTTAATTCGGTTCTCTGATATACAAGGTGATTTACATATGCATACAACATGGAGTGATGGTGCTTTTTCTATTGAAGAGATGGTACAAGCGTGCCGTGCTCGTGGATATAAGTTTATGGCAATTACTGATCACTCACAATACTTGAAAGTAGCGAACGGTTTAACGAAAGAGCGCCTTCGTGAACAAGCGAAAGAAATTGAACGTATGAACGAAAAGTATCCAGACATTACAATTTTACGCGGAATTGAAATGGACATTTTACCGGATGCCACGCTTGATTTTGATGATGAAGTATTAGCAGAACTAGATTATGTCATTGGAGCAATTCACTCTAGCTTCTCACAAGACCGTGAAACGATTATGAAACGTCTTCGTGCTGCGCTAGAGAATAAACATGTCACAATGATTGCCCATCCGACAGGACGTCTTCTTGGACGTCGTGAGGGCTACGATGTAGATACAGACTTATTAATCGAACTCGCAAAAGAAACAAATACAGTTTTAGAATTAAATGCGAATCCAAACCGTCTAGATTTAAGTGCGAAATTATTAAAACAAGCACAAGATGCCGGTGTAAAAGTAGCGATTAACACGGATGCTCATACACTTGAAATGTTAGAAGATATGGAAACAGGTGTAGCGGCAGCACGTAAAGGTTGGATTCAAAAAGATAACGTAATTAACACGTGGGATATTGAACGTTTATTAGACTATATTAAACGTAATAAGTAACACAAGGGGGACCTGCAACATGTTAGAAAGAACGTTGCGTGTATTAGAATATAATAAAGTAAAAGAACAATTACTTGAACATACAGCATCTTCACTTGGTCGTGACAAAGTGAAGCATTTAGTGCCGAGCACTGATTTTGAAGAAATTGTAGAAATGCAAGATACAACGGATGAAGCAGCGAAAGTTATTCGTCTAAAGGGTAGTGCACCATTAGGTGGTATTACGGATATTCGCTCTAATGTGAAGCGTGCAAAGATTGGAAGTATGTTAAGTCCAAATGAACTACTTGATATTGCGAATACGATGTATGGTAGTCGCAATATGAAACGTTTCATTGAAGATATGGTTGATAATGGTGTTGAGCTTCCCATTTTAGAAACTCATGTCGCTCAAATTGTATCTTTATATGATTTAGAAAAGAAAATTACAAATTGTATTGGTGATGGTGGGGAAGTAGTCGATAGCGCAAGTGATAAACTGCGCGGTATTCGTACTCAAATTCGTACTGCAGAAAGCCGTATTCGTGAAAAGTTAGAAAACATGACGCGTTCTTCAAACGCGCAAAAGATGCTGTCTGACTCGATTGTAACGATTCGTAACGAACGTTACGTAATCCCAGTAAAACAAGAATACCGCGGTGTATATGGCGGTATTGTTCACGATCAATCGGCTTCTGGACAAACATTATTTATTGAACCGCAAGTCATTGTAGAATTAAATAACGCGCTTCAAGAAGCACGTGTGAAAGAAAAACAAGAAATCGAACGCATCTTATTAATGTTAACAGAAGAAGTGGCAGTAGAAGCGGATATCGTTTTATCAAACGTAGAAGTAGTTGCAAATCTTGACTTCATATTTGCGAAAGCTTTTTATGCGAAGCGTATTAAAGCAACGAAGCCAATCGTAAATAACGAGCGTTATATGGATTTAAGACAGGCACGTCATCCGCTTATTGATCCAGAAGTTATCGTGCCAAATAACATTATGTTAGGTAAAGATTTCACGACAATTGTTATTACAGGACCGAATACAGGTGGTAAAACAGTTACGCTGAAAACAGTTGGTATTTGTGTATTAATGGCGCAATCTGGTCTTCACATTCCAGTAATGGATGAGTCAGAGATTTGTGTATTTAAAAATATATTTGCTGATATCGGTGATGAGCAATCGATTGAACAAAGTTTAAGTACGTTCTCCTCACATATGGTGAACATTGTTGATATTTTAGAAAAAGCTGATTTTGAAAGCTTAGTTTTATTCGATGAATTAGGTGCTGGAACAGACCCGCAAGAAGGGGCTGCACTTGCCATTTCAATTTTAGATGAAGTATGTAATCGCGGTGCTCGCGTTGTTGCTACGACGCATTACCCAGAATTAAAAGCATACGGATATAACCGTGAGCAAGTTATTAATGCGAGTGTTGAGTTCGATGTAAATACATTAAGCCCAACGTATAAATTATTAATCGGTGTACCAGGACGTAGTAATGCCTTTGAAATTTCGAAACGTCTTGGATTATCCGATCGCGTCATTGATCAAGCTCGTAACCACATTAGTACAGATACAAACAAAATTGAAAATATGATTGCGAAGTTAGAAGAAAGTCAAAAGAACGCAGAGCGTGACTGGAACGAAGCAGAAGCACTTCGTAAGCAATCTGAAAAACTGCATCGCGAATTACAACGTCAAATTATTGAATTTAACGAAGAGCGTGATGAACGATTATTAAAAGCGCAAAAAGAAGGGGAAGAAAAAGTCGAAGCTGCAAAGAAAGAAGCAGAAGGCATTATTCAAGAACTTCGTCAATTGCGTAAAGCACAGCTTGCAAACGTGAAAGATCACGAGCTAATTGAAGCGAAGAGCCGTCTAGAAGGCGCAGCACCAGAGCTTGTGAAGAAACAAAAAGTAAACGTGAAAAATACTTCGCCGAAACAACAGTTACGTGCAGGTGATGAAGTAAAAGTATTAACGTTCGGTCAAAAAGGTCAATTGCTTGAAAAAGTAAGCGATACAGAGTGGAGCGTACAAATTGGTATTCTGAAGATGAAAGTAAAAGAATCTAACATGGAATACATTAATACACCGAAACAAACAGAGAAAAAAGCAGTTGCAACAGTAAAAGGTAGAGACTATCATGTTTCGCTAGAGCTTGATCTTCGTGGTGAACGATTTGAAAATGCAATGGCGCGCGTTGAGAAATACTTAGACGATGCCCAGCTTGCAAGCTATCCTCGTGTATCAATCATTCACGGTAAAGGAACAGGAGCACTTCGCCAAGGTGTTCAAGATTACTTGAAGAAGCACCGCGGTGTAAAAACATTCCGTTACGGTGACATGGGCGAGGGAGGCCTAGGCGTAACAGTTGTCGAATTAAAATAGAAAACAACGAAACAAAGGGGAAACCATTATATGTTTATGGACAAACTTGCAAAAGTATTGTTAGCTTGTTGTGGAATATTTTTGGTGATTGGGGTTATTTATTTAGTTGTTTTTGCGAAGTAAACGAGCGTCAATCGTGGCAGAGTAATATTGCCATAGATTGACGCTTTTAATATATATGAAAAGGAATAAGTTATGAAAATCAACCAATATATAAGCGAAGCAAATTCTTGCTCAAGACGCGAAACAGATCGCCTTATTAAAGCCGGGCGCGTAGCGATTAACGGCGAAATATGTACGCACGGTGCACTTGTTAATGAAGGTGATGTTGTAACGATTGATGGACAGGTTATTGCAAAAGAAGAGAAAGAAAAGGTGTATATTGCCTTTCATAAACCAGTTGGGATTACCTGCACAGCAGCTGAGCATATTGAAGGTAATATTATTGATTATATTAATTACCCAGAGCGTATCTTTCCTGTTGGACGATTAGATAAAGCATCAGAAGGACTTATTTTATTAACGAATGACGGCGGGATTGCCAATCAAATTTTACACGGTGATCATGAGCACGAGAAAGAATATGTTGTTACAGTTGATAAACCTTTTACAGATTGGTTTATTAATGAGATGTCCAGCGGTGTAAAGATTAAAGATGGAATAACTAAGCCATGTAAAGTGACGAGAGTGGATAAGTCTACGTTTCGCATCGTTTTAACGCAAGGAATGAACAGACAAATTCGTAGAATGAGCCGAGCTTTCGGGTTTACTGTAACAAAGTTAAAGCGAGAACGCATTATGAATATAGAGCTAAATGATCTTGAAGTAGGAAAGTGGCGAGACATTACAGCTGAAGAATTAGAATTATTAATAGGACAGTTATAGGGAGGAAAAATTTTCTCCCTATATTTTTTTGTCAGAAAAAATAAAACTATTGATTTTTTAAAAAATAGCCCATATAATAAAAAACAACAAGTTTCGACAAGATATTTTATAAAAGTAATGATGAGGACATGAGTTGTTTTTTACGATTCTCAGAGAGGGAAGCCTTAGGCTGTGAGCTTCCTAATACGGAAAGACGAACTTACCACCTCTAAACTTCAAGAGTGAACTGCATGCATAATGCATTGTAATTCTTGGCGGATAAAACCGTTATCAATTTACACGAGCTATAAAATGAGCTTATTTCGTTATAAATTCATTTTATTAGAATAAGGGTGGAACCACGATTTCAACACTCGTCCCTTTGTTAGGGACGGGTGTTTTTTGCGTTCTTTTACGGGGAAGTATGCTTGAAAGAGGATATATGACGGATTTTAATTCAGAATATTTTGTTAAATTAAATTAGGAGGTTAGTAGAAATGAAATCATCTTTAAAGTTTTCTGAGATGTTTGCAATAAGTTTAATGTTATTTGCACTATTTTTCGGTGCAGGTAATATGATTTTCCCACCAGCGTTAGGACAAGGCGCTGGAACAGATGTATGGATCGCATTGTTTGGTTTTATCGTAACAGGTGTTGGGTTGCCTTTATTAGGAGTTATCGTTATAGCTCTTAAGGGAGATATTAATGAGTTAGCGGGGCGTGTACACCCTATATTCGCACTAGTTTTTATTACTGCAATTTATTTATGTTTAGGTGTATTCGTAAGCGTGCCGCGTACAGGAACAGTTGCTTATGAAATGAGTGTTGCACCGTTCTTACCAAGTGAGATAGCTGGTCAATCGTACCCGCTTGTTATCTTTACATTTATTTTCTTTGCTGTAACTTTTTATTTAGCTTTAAACCCATCAAAATTAGTGGGCCGCATCGGTAAAGTATTAACTCCGATTTTATTAGCTGTTATTACAATTATTGTAGTGAAAGCACTTATTACACCGATTGGAGAATTTGGTGCACCGACAGAAGCATATAGTGCTCCGCTCTTTAAAGGTTTTATTGACGGATATTTAACTTTAGATGGACTTGCAGCACTTGTTTTCGGAAATGTTGTTATTCATGCTTTAAAAGGAAAAGGTATTACAAATAAAAATAGCATTGCAAAAGTAACAATTTTTGCAGGATTTATTGCAGCACTTGGTTTACTACTCGTTTACTTAGCGCTTGCTTATCTGGGAGCTTCTAGTGTCTCTCTTGGAATGGGAGCAAACGGAGGAATTATTTTAACAAACGTTGTAAATCATTTATTTGGTAGTTACGGAACTTTATTATTAGGAATCGCAATTTCAGCAGCATGTTTAACAACTTCAGTAGGGATTGTCGCAGCTTGCGGAGAATATTTCTCTTCTTTATTACCGAAGCTTTCTTATCAAAAAGTTGTTTTCATTTTCTGTGTATTAGCATTTATGGTAGCGAATCTTGGTTTAACTCAGTTAAATGCATTAGCATTACCAATCTTAATCGCAATTTACCCAATTGGTATCGTGCTGATTATATTATCACTTGTTGAAAACTATATTCGTCTTCCTTTAGTAATGTATGTAGGTGGTATTGTAGGAGCATTCATGATTAGCTTCTTTGATGGATTACACAATGCAAATCTTGAGATTGCAGCATTAACACCAATTTTAAATAAAATTCCATTATATAGTGTTGGGATTGGTTGGTTTGTTCCTGCTCTAGTAGGTATTGTAATTGGATATGTCATTTCATTGTTTCAAAAGCAAGAAGTTGCTGTAGAAAAATAGAGAAAAGAGGCTTTCTATGAAAGAAAGCCTCTTTTTTTGTAGAAAAAGCCGGATATAAGGAAATTTAGATATTTAAAGTTTTATACGTAATATAGTTGACAAAAAAATTATGAGTAGGCTAAGATTGACTTAGTTGTGGAAATATTAGAAGGAAAGTGAGGAGTGAAAGGTATAAGACTTTCTATAACGATATCATTTTGGTAGATAGAGGTGATAGAGTAGGAAAATGGTTAGTTTTATTTTTTTTGAGCTTCATTGAGAATGATAATCAACAAGAAAAGGAATTATGTTAAAATACGAATCGCTCTTTATAAAGAATAGGGAGGGGTATTATTTTTAACATACAGTGAGAATGATAATCAATAATATCTACATTACATAAATAAATTACAATTAAATAATGATAAGAAGATTATTATTTTTTTCTAACAAATTGAGAATAATTATCATTTTCAAAAAAATAGGGATGAAAGATAAACAAGGAGGAAGTAAGCCAAATGAGAAAGATTTCTGTATTACCCGCTTTTATTATAACGTTCGTATGTATGCTAGCTTTTCTTATCATGCCATATGGGAAAGTTTCAGCACAACTAGCTGACGGTACTTATAACATTAACTATGTCATTCAAAAAGCGGAAAATGATTCAGCTTCAATGGCAAATGATTATTTTGAAAAACCAGCTAAGCTAATTGTGAAAAATGGTGAGATGAGAGTACAAATTCCGATGAATCATAGTGCTTGGATTACAGAATTTAAAGCACCTGAAAACGGGAATTTTGTTGATGCAAAAGTAGTTAGCAAGGACGAGGCTGCTGATAAAAGAACGGTTGAATTTAAAATTGATGATTTATCAAAACCATTAGGAGTAAAAATTCATGTTGTCGTACCAAGTGCAAACTATGACCACCACTACACAATTCGTTTTGCTTTTGATGCAAATGTACAAGCTGTAGGTGGAGATAACGGCGCGGCCGCTATAACAAAAAATAATGATCAAACGAAAACAGGTACACAAGTCAAAGAAGAGAAAACAAAAGTAGAGAGTAAGGAAACAGCTAAAGAAGTGAACAAAGAAACAAAAAATGAAAATGGAAAAGCTGAAAAAACAGATAATCCAAAAACAGGCGATGAAGCACGTATTGGATTGTTTGCAGCGTTAATTCTTATTTCAGGTGTTTTCTTAATTCGTAAAGTGAAATTGAGTAAATAAATCTTTTGAAGGGTGATGAATATATGTTTAAACAATTTAAAATGATTATTGCCGTATTTGCTGTTTTATTTACGTTTATTGCAACACTAGGTTTACAAGATGCAAAGGCTGCTACAAAACTAGCTGATGGAAAATATAATATTGCTTTTACTGTATGGAAAGGCGATAAAGATGAATCGTCTAGAATGAATAGTTATTTTGAAAGCCCAGCAACATTAACAGTTAAAAATGGAAAACAATATGTTTCATTTAAAGTGAAAGATAGTACTTCTATTAAAAGTTTCCAAGTAGAAAAAGATGGTCAATTTGTAGAAACAACCGTGTTAAGTGAAAACAAAAAAGATAATACTAGAGTAGTAGAATTTGAAGTTGCTGACTTGTCAAAAAAACTAAATGGCAAGGTGAAAATTAATATTCCAATTATTAATTATAATGCTTCATATGATATTCGCTTTGTATTTGATGGGAACAGTATTAAATAATTTTCAAAAGGGAGAGTCGTTCCATTGAACAGGTATACAAAAATCATTGTTGCTATGTTTTTAATGATATTTACATTCGTATCAACATTACAACCACTTGCAGTTCAAGCAGCTACCAAGTTGGCTGACGGTGAATATTCAATTGGGTTCAAAGTTTTAAAAGATACATCAGATGAAGAATCGATGATGAATCAATATTCAGTAAGCCCCGGGACTTTAAAAGTGAAGGATGGGAAAAAGAAAGTATCCTTTACATTAACGAATAGTTCATGGATTACGAAGTTTGAAACAGAAAAAGCAGGTAAGCTAGTTGCGACAAATGTAATTAGTGAAGATAAAGAAAAAGATACAAGAGTAGTAGAATTTGATGTAGAAGATGTAGAGAAGGTATTAAATGCAAAAGTAAAAGTAGATATTGATTTTTTAAATTATCATCATGAGTACGACGTTCGTATTGCATTTGATCAAAATAGTATTACACCGATTCATGTGGAACAACCAAATGAAAAAGAGGACCCAGCTAATAAGCCAGATCCAAATGAAAAACCGGATCCAAGTCAGAAGCCCGACCAAAAGCCTGACCCAGATCAACAACCAAATTCTAACACAATTGAAGATGGTGCGTACAGCATTCCTTTCAAAGTGTTAAAAGATAAAACAGATGAAGAATCTAAAATGAATAGTTACATGGAAAATCCAGGAGTATTGAAAGTAGAAAATGGTAAGAAAAAAGCGGTTGTAACGTTAAAAAGTAGCTCATTAATTAAAAATTTCCAAACGGAAAAAGATGGTGTATTTGTTGATGCAAAAGTAGTGAGTGAAGATAAAGAAAAAGATACAAGAGTAGTAGAGTTTGAAGTAGCTGATTTATCGAAAAAACTTAATACAAAAGTATTTATTGAGATGGCATCAAGAAATTATAAACAAACGCATGACGTACAACTTGTATTTGAACAAGACAAATTGGAACCTATTAAAAGTGAAGACAAACAACCAGACGGAGACAAACAACCAGACGGAGGCAAACAACCAAACGGAGATATCATTAAAGATGGTAAATACAATATTGGTTTTAAAGTATTGAAAGATAAAACAGAAGAAATTTCAATGATGAATACGTACACGAAGAGTCCAGGTGTATTAAAAGTGAAAGATGGAAAGAAATATGTATCCTTTACATTAACGAATAGCTCATGGATTACAAAGTTCGAATTTGAAAAGAATAATTCATTTGTTGATGCAAGTGTATTAAGTGAAGATAAGAAAGCTGATACACGTGTAGTAGAAGTGGAAGTAGTTAATTTATCTAAGAAACTAAATGCAAAAGTGAAAGTAGATATTGATTCAATGAATTATCACCATTTCTATGATATTCAATTTGCATTTGATAATGATAGTATTCAACCGTTAGACAACCAAGGTGAAAATGACAACCAAGGTGGAAATGACAACCAAGGCGGAAACAACAACCAAGGTGGAAACGACAACCAAGGCGGAAACAACAACCAAGGTGGAAATGACAACCAAGGCGGAAACAATAACCAAGGTGGAAACGACAACCAAGGTGGAAACGACAACCAAGGTGGAAATGACAACCAAGGCGGAAACAACAACCAAGGCGGAAACGACAGCCAAGACGGTAACACAGCAATTGATCCAAACGCTCTTAAAGACGGTGAATACAGTATCGGTTTTAAAGTGTTAAAAGATAAAACAGAAGAAATTTCAATGATGAACACATATACGAAGAATCCAGGTGTATTAAAAGTGAAAGATGGAAAGAAATATGTATCCTTCACATTAACAAATAGCTCATGGATTACGAAGTTTGAGTTTGAAAAGAATGGTGCGTTCGTCGATGCGCAAGTATTAGGTATAAATAAAGAGAAAGATACAAGAGTAGTAGAAGCGGAAATAGCTGATTTATCGAAAAAGTTAAATGCAAAAGTGAAGGTAGATATCGATGCGATGAATTATCATCATTTCTATGATATTCAATTTGCATTCGATAAAGGAAGTATTAAAGCTTTAGGTAACCAAGGTGGAGATACTAACCAAGATGGTAATGGTAATGGTAATCAAGTCGGAAGCGACAACCAAGGTGGAAGTAACAACCAAGATGGAACGAATAATCTAAATGAAAACCCAACAGTTGATCCGAAAAATTTAAAAGATGGTCAGTATGATATTGCTTTTAAAGTGTTAAAAGATAAGACAGAAGAAATTTCAATGATGAATCAATATGTTGTAAGTCCAGCAAGATTAACAGTGAAAGATGGCAAGAAGTATGTTGCAATGACACTGAAAAATAGTGAATGGATTACGAAATTCCAAACAGAAAAGAATGGTGGATTTGCAGATGCGAAAGTAGTAAGTGAAGATAAGGCTGCCAATACAAGAGTAGTAGAATTTGAAGCTAATGATTTATTTGCAAAATTAAATGCAAAAGTAAAAGTAGATATCGATTCAATGAATTACCATCATTTCTACGACGTACAAATTCAATTTGATCCGACGAAGATTGGCGCTGTAGGAACGGTAAAAGAGGAGCCAAAAAAAGATCCAAAGAATGAACCGAAAAACCCAGTAACTACACCAAAAGTAGATAATGTAAAAACAGTAGGAACTCCTGATTTTAACCGGAATGCAGATGGTAAAAAGAAAAACGAAGCTACAAATAATGATTCGAAAAAAGAGAAAAACTCAAAAACTGCAGATACAGCACAACTTGGTTTATACATGGTGTTACTGCTAGGTTCACTTGCTTTACTAGTTCGTAAATATAGAGCAGGTAGATTGTAATTTTTGGAGTCTTGATGCATGTTCGCGTGCATCAAGACTTGTTTCATATTGTTTGGAAAGGAGTGGTAATTGAGAGTGAAGAAAATTGCAAGTGTACTAATGGCTATCATTTTATTAGTAAGTATAGCTGGATGCTCGGCGCCTAAAAAAGAAGCAGCAAAACAGGTGAAGAGTGAGAGTAAAGAGAGAGTTGTTGCTACGACAGTTGCTGTTACTGAAATTATGGATGCGTTAGAAGTAGATTTAGTTGGTGTTCCAACGAGTATGAAAGATTTACCAAAGAGATATAAAGGGTTACCTGAAGTCGGGAATCCGATGAGTCCTGATATGGAAAAGGTAAAATCATTAAAGCCGTCAGAAGTATTATCTGTTACAACACTTGAATATGAATTAAAGCCAGTTTTTGATGGTGTAGGTATGAAAGCAAACTTTGTAGACTTAACTAGTTTAAAAAATATGCAAAATGCCATTAGTAATTTAGGTAAGCAATATGGGCGTGAAAAACAAGCTGAAGCAGTTGTAACGAAGTTAGATAAAAAAGTCGCTAGCATTCGAAAAGAAGTAAAAGGAAAGAGAGAACCGACAGTACTTATTTTATTAGGTGTGCCGGGAAGTTATTTAGTAGCAACAGAGCATTCTTATATTGGAGATTTAGTGAAACAACTAGGTGGTAAAAATATTGTGCAAGGTGAAAAAGTAGAATATTTAGCTTCTAATACAGAGTACTTAAAGAAAGCTGATCCAGATATTATTTTACGAGCAGCTCATGGTATGCCTAATGAAGTTGTAAAAATGTTTGATAAAGAATTTAAAACGAATGACATTTGGAAGCACTTCGCTGCAGTTAAAAATAATCGTGTTTACGATTTAGAAGAGCGTTTATTTGGAACGACAGGAAATTTAGCAGCAATTGAAGCGTTAGATGAATTGAAAAAAATGATGTATCCGTGATGCATTTTAATATAAAGGAAGAGTAGAATGAATAAAAAAACTTGGAGTTTCCTCATTGTTACTGCATTACTTATCGTTATGACATCATTGTCAGCGATGAAAGGGAGTTTAGAAGTAGGTATTGTTGAACTTGTACAAGGGATATTTACAGGTGGAAATGAAGATGTTGCAGTGATTAAAGATTTACGTTTTCCGCGTATTATTATTGCGTTATTCACTGGAGCGGCTCTTGCTGTTTCTGGTGTGCTTTTTCAAGCTGTTATGAAAAATCCACTTGCTGATGCTGGAGTGATTGGGATATCTTCAGGAGCAAGTTTTATGACACTTGTTATTATAACGTTGTTCCCGCAATTCTTTTTCTGGACACCAGTATTTGCCTTTTTAGGTGGTGCGTTTGCGTGTTATCTCGTTTATGCATTTTCATGGAAGTCAGGGTTAAGTCCACTTCGTATTATTTTAGTTGGTATAGCTATTAATGCGATGTTTACTGGATTAAATGAATCGTTCATTACGATTTGTGGATATTTCATTAAGAGTATTAAGCAAACGACGACTTCTAATATAACGATGAAGACGTGGGGCGATGTAGAAATAATGGTTACGTATGGAACAATTGGTTTGGTTCTTGCTCTGTTTGTAGGAGCTTGGTGTAATTTATTATCACTACAAGATAAGACTGCGAAAAACTTAGGTTTGCACGTGACGAGAGTTCGTCTTATTATTTCTGCTATTGCAGTACTCTTAGCTGCAGTATCAACAGCGATTGCAGGTGTTATTGCTTTTGTAGGATTACTTGTTCCTCACATTTCAAGACAATTAGTCGGTTCAGATCATAAAGTATTAATTCCTTTTTCTGCTCTTGCAGGAGCGTTATTAATTTTGACGGCGGATACGATTGGAAGGTTAATTGTACCACCTAACGAAATTCCAGCGGCGACGATTATGGCAGTTATTGGTGGCCCATTCTTAATATTCTTGCTTAGAAAGAGTGATAAAGTTCATGGAAATTAAAAATGTAACCTTCTCGTATGATAATGTAACGGATCGATTAAAGTCGGTTAGTAGTGAAATAGAAATTGGTAAAGTTACAACAATTATTGGTCCAAATGGTTGTGGGAAATCGACATTACTTGGCGTGATGTCAAGAAATCATGATCCTCGTAGCGGAGAGGTCATACTAGATGGGAAAGCAATTAGCCAATATAAACCGAAAGAGTTTGCTAGAAAGTTAGCCGTTGTCCATCAACAAAATGAAGCACCAGCAGATATGACGGTAGAGAAATTAACAAGTTTTGGTCGTATGCCTCATAAAAATATTTTTTCCTCGCAAACGGATGAAGATAGAGAAGCGATCGAAAGGGCTTTAGCATGTACGAATTTGCTAAGTAAACGTGATAAGGAGATTCATGCTTTATCTGGTGGAGAAAGACAACGTGTTTGGATTGCCATGACGTTAGCTCAGAAAACACCAATGCTCTTTTTAGATGAACCGACAACCTATTTAGATATTTATTATCAACTTGAAATATTAGAGTTAGTAAAAGAGTTAAATGAAGTACATGGATTGACGATCGTCATGGTATTACACGATATTAATCAGGCAATTCGCTATAGTGATCACATCATCGTTATGAAAGATGGCGAGATTGTTACGAAAGGTAAGCCGGATGACGTTGTGACAGAAAATATGATAAAGGCGATATACGGTGTAGATGTCGTTGTAAAGCAAGATGAAGATACAGGATTGTATATGGTCCCAATGGGTATTTAAATATGCGAACAATCCGTTTTGAGGTGATAATTTGAGTAGTAAAAAAGAACGGAAGAAAAATTCTTTTTTTCAACGAATACTTACAGTTGTTTTTTTAGGTACCTTTTTCTATTCAGTGTATGAATTAGGTGATATTTTTATGGATTACTATGAAAATCGTAAAGTAATGGCCGAAGCACAAAACATTTATGAAAAAAGTCCGATGGAAGAGCAATCACAAGACGGGGAAGTGCGTAAACAGTTCAAAGCTCTGCAGCAAATTAACCAAGAAATAGTTGGATGGATTACGATGGATGATACACAAATTAATTATCCAATCGTTCAAGCGAAAGACAATGATTACTATTTATTTCGTAATTATAAAGGTGAAGATATGAGAGCAGGAAGCATCTTTATGGACTACCGTAATGATGTGAAATCTCAAAATCGAAATACTATTTTATATGGTCACCGTATGAAAGATGGTTCTATGTTTGGAAGTTTAAAGAAAATGTTAGATGAAGAGTTCTTCATGTCGCATCGTAAATTATATTACGATACATTATTTGAAGGATATGATCTTGAAGTGTTCTCGGTGTATACAACAACAACTGATTTTTATTACATTGAAACGGATTTTAGCAGTGATACGGAATACACATCATTTTTGGAGAAAATTCAAGAAAAATCGTTGTATAAAACGGATACAACAGTAACAGCAGGTGATCAAATTGTAACACTTTCGACGTGTGACTATGCACTCGATCCGGAAGCAGGAAGGTTAGTCGTACATGCGAAACTAGTAAAAAGACAGTAAAAAAAGTATAGAATAGGAGAAGTGGTAACGTTTCTCCTATTCTATACTTTAAAAAAGAAATATGTTTACTGTGCTGCAGCCATTGGCATACGTACAACTTTTACATCATAGTAAGAGATTTTATTATCAAGAATATAATCTGGCATTCCGCCTTGATGGGAGTGAGCAGCTTTAAATGCTGGGCTCTTCGTCCAACCTTGGAAATCTTCTTTTGCATTCCAGCGTGTACTAATTGTTACTTCATCATAATCAACTGTATTTTGCGTTAGAAGAACTTCTAATCCTAAAAAGCCTGGCATTGTTTCCACTTGACCTACTTTATTAAAACGATCAATTAATTTATGTCCATTACCCTTTGTAATTTTAGCTGTATTTGTAACAATAATCATGTTTATTCCTCCTATAAGTGTAGCCTTTATTTTCGAGAATTCATATACATTAAATGATAATGAAAATCATTATCATTGTCAATGGTAATCTTAAATTATGATAATATTTTTAATCCTGCTATTTGCCGGGCAGTAAAAGCCTGATTGGTGAGGGCTGATTAAAGTTTCACTTTATGTAAGTATAGTGTCCTTCTGTTGACTATATATTTAACTTGATTATATATTATGTAAATAGAATTAATTGAAAATATATAGAAGTAAAGTATGGTTTATACTTTGCTGTCGCAATACTATGAACAAGGAGGGCATTATGGTTGAATCACTTTTACTTAGTATCGTTATTATCATTACGTTAGGTATTGCTTCACAATGGACTGCATGGCGCTTCCAGCTCCCTGCGATTGTTGTTATGGCAGTTGCTGGATTATTAATTGGTCCGGTTTTCGGTATTATTAATCCAAAAGAGGTGCTTGGAGATGTTTTTAGTCCACTCGTATCACTCTCTGTTGCGATTATATTGTTTGAGGGTAGTTTAAGTTTAGATATACGTGAACTGAGGGGGCTATCGAAACCAGTATTTCGTATCGTTACGTTTGGAGCGTTTATCGCGTGGATTGCTGGCTCACTTGCAGCTCATTACGTCGCTGGATTAGATTGGGCGGTTGCATTTATTATTGGGGGACTTTTTATTGTGACAGGTCCAACGGTAATTATTCCGTTGTTACGCCAAGCGCGATTAAAACCAAGAACAGCAGCAATTTTAAAATGGGAAGGGATTATCGTTGATCCATTTGGCGCTTTGCTTGCTGTATTCGCCTTTCAAATTGTAAATTTCTTAACGAAAGAAAATGTACAATTACATACGTTGCTGTATTTCTTTGCAGGTTCATTATTTGCAATGGTACTCGGTTATATATTTAGTATTTTTATGAGCTATATGATTTTAAAGGGGAAAGTACCAGAATATTTAAAAGCACCAATTTTGTTAGTTACGGTACTGTTATGCTTTGGCATTGCGGATGAGGTGATGCATGAAACAGGTATGCTAGCTGTAACAGTAATGGGGATTACGCTTGCGCGGATGAAAAAATATATTTCTTCTATCGGTGATATTCGTCATTTTAACGAAAATATTTCTGTACTACTAACGTCGACTGTTTTTATTATATTAACAGCATCGCTTCCAAGAACAACTATTATGGAGATTTTCAGCTGGCCTATTATAAGCTTCGTACTTATGATGCTATTTGTTGTACGCCCTTTATCGATTTGGATATCGACAATCGGCACAGAGTTAACAAAAGCAGAACGGGCGCTAGTTGGCTGGATTGCGCCGCGAGGTATTGTTGCATTAACGGTTTCAAGTTACTTTGCGACGGAGTTATTACAAGAAGGTTATAAAGATGCTTCTATATTAACGGCACTTACATTTGCACTCGTTATTACGACCGTTTGTGCTCATGGATTTTCAATTGGATTTTTAGCGAAAAGATTAGGATTGGCGAATACGGAGCCACCAGGAATTCTAATTTCAGGTGCGAGTACATTCTCATCTGCTTTTGCATTGCACTGTAAAGAGATGGGTGTTCCGAGCTTAATTGTAGATGTATCAGAAGAGCATTTGCAATGTGCAAAGGTGAAAGGGCTTAATACATATAATGGTCAAGTACTTTCTGAACAGTTACAATTTGAAGTTGATATGAATCAGTATGAATACTTAATTGCAGTTACAGATACGGATTCTTATAATGTATTAGTCGCAAATACATACGTACCGCAGTTTGGACATCATAATACATTTTTACTTCCAATCCATGATGTAGAAAAGATTGAACAAGAACGCATTTCCCTTTCGAAAAAAGCTCATTTACTGTTTGGTCAAAATGAAATTTATGAGGAATTAAATAGAAAAATTGAAGATGGTTATACGTTTAAAACGATACAAGTTGCAGAAGAACAAAAGATTAATAAAGAAGAAATCAATTCAGAGGATTTAATATTATTTATTCGCCATAGAGATGGTAGTCTTACTTTTTCAACATTGTATAAATATATAGCTGTTATGCCAGGGGATGAGCTAGTTGTACTAGCAAAGCAATAATATGGTATAGTGAAACGAGGCTGTTTTTCAGTCTCGTTTTTTAAGTGCTTCCTATAAAGAAAGCATGCAAATGGAAAGGAAGTTTTTATATGCGATCAGAAGTAACTGTAAAAATAAAACCGAAATTTATAAAAGAAATTAAAAGTGGATATCCGCTTATTTTAAAAGATGCGATTCAAAATTTAAATGATGTTCAGGAAGAAGGAACAATCATTAAAGTGGTAGATGAGAAGAACCACTTTGTCGGAAAAGGTTATTATGGAAAACAAAATAAAGGATACGGTTGGATTTTAACGAGAAAAGAGAGTGAACAAATTAATCAATCTTTCTTTGAAAGTAAAATAAAATCTGCCTTACATAAACGAAAGCAATTTTACAAATCAAGTGATACGACAGCATTCCGCGCCCTAAACGGTGAAGGTGATGGTCTTGGTGGCTTAATCATCGATTATTATGACGGTTATTATGTAGTGAGCTGGTATAGCGAAGGGATTTATACTTTCAGAGATGAGATTATAGCTGCTCTCCAAAAAGTAGCAAACTTTAAAGGTATTTATGAGAAGAAGCGTTTTGATACGAAAGGGAAATACATTGAAGGCGATGATTTCGTAGCAGGAGAGCGCGGTGAGTTCCCGCTTATCGTAAAAGAGAATGGTGTGAACTTTGCTGTTTATTTAAATGACGGAGCGATGGTTGGGGTATTTTTAGATCAACGTAACGTGCGAAAACAAATTCGTGATAAATATGCGAAGGGAAGAACCGTGTTAAATATGTTCTCTTATACAGGTGCTTTTTCTGTATTTGCAGCGCTTGGTGGGGCGAGTAAAACGACGAGTGTCGACCTTGCAAATCGTAGTTTAAGTAAAACGATTGAGCAGTTTAGTGTAAATGAAATTGATTATGAAGCGCAAGATATTATTGTAGAAGATGTATTCCTTTACTTTAAATATGCAGCGAAGAAAAAGATGAAGTTCGATATGGTTGTGTTAGACCCTCCAAGCTTTGCACGCTCGAAAAAATATACATTTAGTGCAGCAAAAGATTATAAAAATTTATTAAAAGAAACAATTGCCATTACAGAAAATAACGGTATTATCGTTGCTTCTACAAATTGTAGTGCATTCGATATGAAAAAGTTTAAAGGTTTTATCGATACAGCCTTTAAAGAAATGAATGGTAAATATAAAATATTAGAAGAACATTCTTTACCAGAAGATTTCCGTACAATCGATCAATTTAAAGAAGGAGACTATTTAAAAGTAGTTTTCATCGAGAAAATTAAAGGGTAATAAAGAAAAAGGAGCTCGAGTTTACTTGAGCTCCTTTACTTATTGAACGATATTTTGTACTCTACCGACTTGCCCGTCCTGCAATCGCACTTTAATGCCATGCGGATGAGAAGGGGAGTTCGTTAAAATATCTTTTACAATTCCACGTGTTAATTTGCCGGTGCGTTGATCTTGTTTTAATACAATATCAACTTCAAGGCCGGGTGCGATATTAGAACGTTTTTGTCCGTTCATTTATACACCTGTACGTCTACGTTGGTTGTTTGTCTTTTTCGTTTGTTGGTTTTGTAATTTTTTTGTTTCTTGGCTTTGGTTTTTGGCATTTTGACCATTACCGTTACCTTGCTTTTTCTTTGCAAGTTGTTCGCGCATTAAATCAGCTAAGCTTACTTTTTTGTTTTCTGACATGATAAGTCTCCTTTATATAAAGTTAATTATGAACAATCGTAGTGAATTTCATCATATCATTGTTAAGGAAGGAAGGGAAGTTGGTTTGAAAATTCATATATTTGTTTCAAGTCTGTAGTAGTTACGATACAATTGAATTGTTAACGTTTGTAAAAAGGGGATAGACATATGTCACATCATATTTTATTAGTTGAAGATGATCTCTCAATTCAAGAGATGGTGGAAAAGTATTTAGTGAAGGAAGGCTTTCAAGTTACAATTGCATCTGACGGAGAAGAAGGGGTAAACACATATTTAAAAGGTTCCTTTGATTTGATTATCCTCGACATTATGATGCCAAAGCTAGATGGCTTAGAGGTTGTACGTATTATTCGTGAAAAAAGTGCCGTTCCGATTTTAATGATGTCAGCAAAAGATACAGATGTTGATAAAGCTGTTGGATTAGGACTTGGAGCAGATGATTACATTTGTAAGCCATTTTCTATGATTGAATTAGCCGCGCGTGTAAAAGCAGGTATTCGCAGGTCTACGAAATATTCGGCTACAGAAACAACAGAAAAGATGATTCAAATTGGTGATTTAACGATTGATCCAATTAATTTTACTGTGGAAAAAAACGGGAAGCCTCTCAAACTTACTTTAAAAGAATTTGAGATTTTAAAACTGTTTGTAAAGAATCAAAATCGTGTATTTACAAAAGCACAAATATATACACTAATTTGGAACGAAGAGTATTACGGTGACGATAACGTTATTAATGTTCATATGAGAAGATTGCGTGAGAAAATCGAAAGTGATCCATCTAATCCAGAATACATTAAAACGTTATGGGGCATCGGTTATAAGTTGGAAGTGATGTAATATGGTCAATTTGTTAATAAGTATTATTTTTATATTGTTATGTGTCATTTACATACAATATAAAATGAGAAAAAATAGTAGTGAAAATTTAAGATACACATATGAAAAGTTAGAAAGTATTGTAAATGAAAAAACAGGCGAGAAGTTACTCGTTATGACAGATGATCTAGAATTGCAAAAATTATTAGTGGCAATTAATCAATTATTAGATGCAAAACAGAAAACGAATGCAGATCATGCGAAAGTAGAAATTTCGATGAGAAAAATGCTTTCAAATATTTCACATGACTTGAAAACACCGCTAACAGTTATTCTTGGATATACAGAAATGTTAAATAAGGATAAAACGATGAGTAAAGAAGAACAACAAATATTACTTGAAAAGGTTCATGTGAAAACACTAGAAGTAATGGAACTAATTCATAAGTTTTTTGATTTAGCAAAATTAGAATCTGGTGACAAAGCAATCGAGATGACAAAAGTGAATATGAATGAAGTTTGTCGTGAGAAGATTTTATCTTTTTATGATTTAGTGACGTCGAAAGGTTTTCATGTTCATATTGATATACCAGAAAGAAATATATATGCACTTGGAAATGTAGAAGTATTAGGTAGGGTATTGAACAATTTTATATCAAATGCGATTACATATGGAGACGATGGAAAGACACTTGGTATGACTTTAAGAGATGATGAAACGAATGTGTATATAGACGTATGGGATACAGGAAAAGGAATTGATGAATCGCATATTGATAAAGTGTTCGAGCGTATGTACACACTTGAAGATTCAAGAAATAGATTGTACCAAGGGAGCGGTTTAGGGTTAACGATTACAAAAAGACTTGTGGAAGCGATGGATGGAAAAATTCATCTTTCTAGTAAGCCGTATGAAAAAACAATTTTTACAGTTGCATTAAAAAAGATGCAGTTTTAGCTTGTAGAGAAGTAGATTCTACAAGCTTTTTTTCAGCGTAAGAAATTTGTAAGAAACGGGTAAGAAAAAAGAGATTTCCGTTGTCTATTATAAAAATATAAAGTAGTGCGAAAGGGGAAAGTGACATGACCTATATATTAAAAACGAATCAGTTAACGAAAGTGTTTAAAGGGAAAGAAGTTATTTCTAGCGTTAACATGCATGTGAAAAAAGGAGAGATATACGGTTTCTTAGGACCGAATGGTGCTGGTAAAACAACGATTATGAAAATGATTACAAATTTAATAAAACCGACGAGCGGTGAGATTGAAATTTTCGGTGAGAAGTTAACAGATACATCTTATGAAGTATTAAAAAGAATGGGGACGATTATTGAATATCCAATCTTTTATGATAAATTAACGGCGAAAGAAAACTTAGAATTACATTGTGAATATATGGGCTATTACGATAAAAATGAAATTGACCATGCTTTACATTTAGTGAAGCTGCAAGGTATAGATAATAAAAAAGTAAAAGATTTTTCATTAGGAATGAAACAACGACTCGGTATTGCAAGGGCAATCGTAACAAAGCCAGAACTGCTCATTTTAGATGAACCCATTAACGGTTTAGATCCAATTGGTATTAAAGAGTTACGAGACTTATTTAAAATGCTTTGCAAAGAATATGGTATTACATTATTAGTTTCTAGTCATATTTTAGGTGAGATGGAATTAATGGCGGATACAATTGGTGTCATTCAAAATGGAAAACTAATAAAAGAAGTTTCAATGAAGAGTATTAACGGAAAACAAACAGAGTACATTGAAATTACTGTTCCTGATGTGAAGCGTGCAGCTTATATTTTAGAAGATAAACTTGGTATAAAAAATTATAAAATAATGAGCGAAAATATGATTCGTGTGTATGATACGGCAGTGTCTCAGCAAGCCATTTCAAAAGCACTTATTATGAACGATGTGGAAATAGAAAGTATTAATAAGAAACATAGTTCCTTAGAGGAATATTTCTTAAATGTAATGGATGGAGAGGGCATTCATGCTTAATGGATTGTTAGTGAATCTAGTAAGTGGATTGGTCGTAATGTTCATAAGTGGGATTTTATATTATAGGAAACCAGAGCGGAAATGGTTGTTAATTTTACTAATGATAGGAATGTTAAGCTTCGTTACTGCTGGAATTAGAATGTTAGCAGTGTAGAGACAGTTATATAAAGAATGGAGGCGTGGTTTATATGTTTAAATTAATGAAGCTCGAATGGAAGAAACATCAATTATCTAGTTACTTTAAAAGTGTAGCAATTTGTATTATAGCAATTTTCGCTGCAGTAAGCCTTATGGCATGGGGAATGAAAGCCGAGGGAGACGTGCTCTTCTTTGACTTCACACAGAACATGGCTTTAGTAAATATTTTTATTAGGATAACATTCATTATTTTTAGTTCAGTCATTTTATCGCGTTTAGTAATTGATGAGTATAAGAACAAAACGATCCAACTATCATTTATGTATCCGCTGCAAAGGAAAATGCTAATGAGTGCGAAATTAACAATTGTTTTTTGTTTTTGCTTTGTGAGCACGATTATCGCGACTTTCATTATTAGCTTGCTCGTATATTTTGTGAGTCCAATGATGGGACTGATTGAAACACCTGCTACGATAGGTGAAATAATAGCTATCGTTCCAGGTACTATTATAAGTGCATTTATGATATCTGGTATAAGCTTAATTCCTTTATTTTTTGGAATGAGAAAGAAATCGACACCAACAACGATTACTTCAGCAGTAATAATTGGCTTGCTGATTAGTGGTAACTATGGTCCTGGAAACGGTCAAGTAAGTATGTTTGATTTTATAGCTATCCCAATCGTGCTCTGTTTATTAGGAATTTTCATTAGTTATCTATCGTTTCGTAAAATCGACAAGATCGATGTGGCGTGAAGCAAGCCTAAAACAACAACGAACTGGGGTATGACTGGTGAAAAAAATAATAGTAATTGCAATATTATTCATTACAATTGCTAGTGCGGTTTTTGGTTTTAAAGTATTTCAGTGGAAAGATTTTAAGAAAGAAAAGTCTTTTGAGATAAATAATATAAAAGAAATAGAAGTAGACAATGAAAACTGGGATATTGAATTTAAAAGTACAGGTGCTAATAAAATAGTAATTTCCGCTCAAGGTGAACAAGTAGATAAAGAGATAGATCCCGTCAAAATAGAAAATGACGAAAATAAAATTGTGATTAAGCAAAAACAAAAGATGAACAGATTTTTTAATGGTTTCACGTTTAGGAAGAAAAATAGTATATGTATAGCTATTCCGAAGAAAGAAATAGATAAAATTGTATTAAATAATAAATCAGGTGATGTGAAAATAAGAGATATAGTAGTAAAAAGTATCGTGACAAAGGGCAAATATGGAGATGAAATGATTACAGGATTATCGGCAGAGAAGGGTGAATTCACATCCGAAAGTGGAGATTTAATGTTAAAAGATAGTTTATTACAAGATGTAAATATAACTTCCACTACTGGCGATAATTATGTGAAAAATGTAAAAAACGAAAATATGAACATCATTTCAACATCTGGGGAAGTATTACTGAAAGATATGACAGAAGGAAAATCATTATTTATAGAAACAAAATCAGGTGATATTGGCGTACGGTATAAAGGTGTCCCGGCATCATTGAAGCTTATGGCTAAAAGTAATTTAGCTGACGTAATAGTGGATTTAAAAGGACTTAAGAAAGATAAAAATACAGAAAAAATAAAAGCAGGAACGATTGGTGATGCAAAAAATGAAGCGAAGATTTTAAGTGAAACAGGAGTCATTTATATTGATTAAATCTTAGGAGGAAGGAGGACACTATCATGCTACATTTAATGAAGCTAGAATTGAAAAAGTTTAAGCTTGGTTGGTACGTGAAGAGAGCAATTATTGCAAATATTGTTATACTGACATTAATGATCTTTGTGAGCATCATCGCTCAAGTAGAAGGTGATGCAGAAATAAGGAATCCAGAGGCGATATTGTTAATGGCTAGCGCAATAGTAAGAGCAACGTTTATTATTTTTGGTAGTGTATTAATCGCAAGGTTAATAATTGGTGAATATAAAGATAAAACCATACTACTTATGTTTTCTTATCCTATTAACCGAAAGAAAATGATGGCTAGTAAGTTGGCTATTACAGCGATAGTAACATTTATAACAGTTATTGTATCTAACATTTTAGTAGTAGGAATTTTCTTTGGGATAGATAGTTATTTTTCAATTCTTCCTAATTCATTCACAGTAGATCAATTGATGCAAGAAGGAATAAAACTAGTTCCTTTAGCCATTGCAACTGCGGGAATGAGTTTAATCCCATTATATTTCGGAATGCGTAAACGTTCCGTGCCAACTACAATTGTTTCATCTCTTATCGTTGTCTCAATTGCAATGAATAGCAACCCATCGTTTTCTACAGCAACTTTTCTTCCTCTTCAACTAGCATTGGCAGCAATTGGAGTAGTGATTGCATATTACGGCATTAAAAATATAGAGAGGGAAGATGCATTATAAAGTTTCACATGAAACAAGTTACAGAAAAAGACAAGATGGTAAACACCTTGTCTTTTTTTGTTGTTACATTTTAGGTGCTTCCATTCCAGCGGCAGCCCATTCTTCTTTTGCGGGGCCATATACGCCAGGAACTGTTAAGCCAGCTTGCCGCATTAAAACTGTCATTTGTCCACGGTGATGATTTTGATGATTAATAAGTGTCATTAAAAATATAAAATTTGGCATAGGACGACCAAAGAAGTCATTGATAGTAGCTAAGTCTTTATCCGTCCATTCGCTTTGAAGTGCTTCAACAAAAGCCGTATTCACTTTACGATACCCATCTGCAATTGTTTTTGCTGAAGTTGGTACAGGATAATCTTTCGTTTCTCCTTCAAATTTAAGTCCCGTACCAGATAGTATAACTGGAATTGCCGTCACGATATGCCAAGCAACTCTGCCTAACGTCCAATGCTCAGGTGCAATTTCTTGTGATAAAGATGCATCGGTTAATGAATCAAGCATTTTCTGAGTAGACTCAGCCTCGTATGTCCATGATTGCAAGAAGCCTTCAAGTGTTTGATACATTGTTATCCCCCCTAGTTATGTTCATAGGTTAAATTCGTGAAAAAAAGATAGTTTCCTTTAGGCTTATGAGAATGAATTAAAAAAGAGGCTTCTCACATAAGAAGCCTCTTTTTTTAATTAACCTTCTTCCCACTCTTCCTCATCAGCCATAAGAAATAAGGTGCGCCAAGTACAGCAACTACAAGACCTGAAGGGATTTCTTTCGGGTATGCAATTGTTCGTCCGAGTAAGTCAGCGATGGAAAGAAGGATTGCTCCAAACAGTGCAGAACAAACGAATAGTCTTTGGTGATTCATTCCAACAACAATTCGCGCTAAGTGTGGTGCGACAAGGCCTAGAAAGGCAATTGTACCGACAGCTGCGATATTTACAGATGCAAGTAGTGTTGCTAACACAATGAGGGCAAGGCGCGTTTTATTTACTGGTTGCCCGAGTCCTGTTGCTAAATCATCTCCAAGTACGAGAACGTCAAGTTGTTTTATTAAGAAAAAGATAATCAATACAAGAATTAGCGATGGATATAGAATGATATTTTCTAAGTGATTCCATCCTCTTGCGTACGTACTACCTGATAGCCATGTTAAAGCAGCAGCAACGTTCAAATTTGCTTTAACGATAAAGATTTGAATAATCGCTGAGCCAAGAGCTGAAATACCGATTCCTATTAAAGCAAGAGCTGTTGGGCTGAATCCTGATTTCCATGAGAAGAAGAGGACAATTCCAACTGCAAGTAGTCCCCCGATAAATGCACCAATAGGTAGGAAGAAACCAGGAAGTGCAGGAAAGACATACATAATAGTTAAAGCACCAACACCAGCTCCTGATGAAATTCCGATAATAGAAGGATCTGCGAGTGGGTTTCGTAATATACCTTGGAAAACAAGCCCGCTTATTGCAAGGCATGCGCCAGCGATAGCAGCAACGAGCATTCTTGGTAAACGAAGGTTCATCATCATGTTTTTATCAAATTGTGTTAATTGGCCTGATATAACATTTGTAATGCTTTCGATATAAGCGTTACTACTGATTGTAACACCAAGAGCAATTGTCACAATACAGAGTGTGATAGATATAATGATTACCTTTTTATAAGAGTAATAGCGGGAACTAGCTCCAGCTGCATTCGCACCGTTATCATTCATATATTGTTTTGACTTCATCATCCGATACACTAAGTAAATAAGCCAAGGCGATCCAATCATTGCCGTGACTGCCCCAACAGGAAGTTCGGCACCGGTTGGATCTATTAGTCTACCAGCAACATCTGCTCCAAGTAATAATACTGCTCCCCATAAGAAAGAAGAGAGAAGAAGAGTAAAGTGTTGACGGTATCCTATCAGGCGCATTAAATGAGGTGCAACTAAGCCGACAAAACCAATTGGTCCAACGACAGTAACAATGACTGCTGTTAAAAAGATTGCAGCAATGAAGGCGATAAGACGTGTTACTGCTGTTTTTTCGCCAAGAGAAACCGCAACATCATCACCAAGTAAGAGAATGTTGAGTTTGCGAGATATGCCAAGTAAAACTAGGAAAGAAATAATGATAAATGGAAAAGCAAATTGAACGCCATCCCAGTTATTTTGAATAAGAGAGCCAGCTCCCCATAAAAATAAACCAGCTGTTTCATTTTCATAGAAAAGCTGCATCGTTCCAGTAAAGGCAGAAAGCATTAATGTAACGACCATACCAGCTAGTGCCATTCTAAGTGGGGTTCCCTTTTTTCCACCAGAAATACGGTATACAAATAAAGCAGTAATAGCACCACCGATAAATGTGAAAAGAAGTGAGTTAATTTGCAGACCTTTCGGTAAGAAAATTGTAGCCGCTACTAGAAAGAAATATGCACCAGAGTGAATACCCATTGTACTGGATTCGGCAAGTGGATTTTTCGTTAACGTTTGTAAAATGACCCCAGATGCAGCAAGAGCACCTCCAGCTAAAATGGCAATTACAGCTCTAGGTAATCGAAGCATGATTAAAGTTTGATGCTCTAGCGATTGGTTCGGTGAGATAAGAGCATCAATAATCATACTATAGGAAATGTTTGCTTGACCTTGTCCGATATGAATAAAGAAAAGGAGGAGCAAGAGAGCTCCTCCTCCTCCGAATACAAGACTTGCTCGAAGTGTATGTTGTAAGTTATTCATCGTGTAATCACTTCTTCGCTGTCATTACATCTGCTACTTGTGTTGCTAAAGATGTTGCAGACTCAGGACCACCGAAAATCCAAGTGTCGCCTTTTAATTTATACATTTTGTTTTCTTTTTTAAACTTTAATTCTTCCCAAGCAGGGTTGCCTTTTAGTTGCGTGTCAAAAATGTTATCTTCATCCGCTACAATGTAAATGAAGTTTGAATCTTGTACACTTTGTAATGATTCCACAGTTGTTTGTTTGAAACCATCAGGCTCAGATTTTCCTGCTTCAAAAGTATTTGTTAAACCTAATTTTTTTGTAACTTGTAAAGCTAAAGAATTGTCAGTTAAGATACGGAATGTTGGCACATTTTTAGCAGTAAATGCTTGTGCCATTGCGATGTTTTTATCTTTTAAGTCTGCTTTTTCAATTTTTGCTTTTGCATCAGCGAATGCTTTATCCATATCAGCTAATACTTTTTTACCTTCTTCTTCTTTTCCAACTGCTTTTGCAATTTGTTTAAATGTTTCTGTCATTTCAGCAAAGTGATCATTATTGCTTGTTGATGGATCAAACATAACTGTTGGTGCAATTTGTTCTAATTCATTTTTAATTGCTTTACCACGGAATGAAGCTGTGATAATTAAATCTGGTTTTAAACGGCTAATTTCTTCTAAGTTTGGTTGTTGACGTGTCCCGACATCTACAACATCTTTACTCGGTTTTGTTTTTGTATTTACCCATTTATTATAATTCTTAATGTCTGCCATCCCTACTGGCTGAACACCAAGTGCTAATAAGTCTTCTGAATATACCCATTCAAGTACAACTACTTTTTTCGCTGGTTTATCTAACTTCGTTTCCCCTTCAGCGTGTTTAATTGTTATAGCTTGATTTTTATTGTCCGCTTTTGTTTCTTTTTTCTCCTCTTTTTGCTGTCCGCATCCAACAGCGAATAGAAAAACTACTATGAAAATACTGAGAATTTTCTTCATCTTCTGCCCCCAAATTAAGTATTTTTGTAACTAGCACCATAAATGAAAATAGTTATCAATTACAACACCCAAATCATACTATGAGGATATTTTAAGTGTCAATATTTTTCTAAAATTTTGACGAAAAATAGCGAATATGGGAAGTTTCAATGGGAAATTGGCTGTGTACGAAAAACGGAATATGTAAGGTTAATAATCTGTGGAGGTGAGGCGAAAGTACAAGCAAAAGGAGAGCAAATTGCATGTAATAATTACTAGAATCTATGGAATGTATCTGTGTTTATCCTATTAAGTAAATTATTTCTTTGTTAGTTAGATAGGTGTTTTCTAACTAGATGATTGTACTTAAAAGATCGAAGTAAAGGAAGTGATCAACATGTCTTCATGGAGAAATAATATAAATGGATATTGTAGTTGTAATAATCAAAATGGTGTACATGTTGATTCATGCTGTTTTAGTTGCGATGGAACAGTTCCTAAGCTGGGTCCAACAGGTCCGACGGGAGCGACAGGAATAACGGGAGCAACAGGAGCAACAGGAGTAACGGGAGTAACGGGAGCAACGGGAGCAACGGGAGTAACAGGAGCGACAGGAATAACGGGAGCGACAGGAATAACAGGAGCAACAGGAATAACGGGAGTAACGGGAGCAACGGGAGCGACAGGAATAACAGGAGCAACGGGAGCAACGGGAGCAACGGGAGCAACAGGAGCAACGGGAGCAACGGGAGCAACAGGAGCAACGGGAGCAACGGGTCCAACGGGAGCAACAGGTCCGACGGGAGCGACAGGAATAACGGGAGCAACAGGAGCAACAGGAGCAACAGGAGCAACAGGAGCAACGGGAGTAACGGGAGTAACGGGAGTAACAGGAGCGACAGGAATAACAGGAGCAACAGGAATAACGGGAGTAACGGGTCCAACGGGAGCGACAGGAATAACAGGAGCAACGGGTCCAACGGGAGCGACAGGAATAACGGGAGCAACAGGTCCAACAGGAGAGATTGGTCCGACGGGAGTCACAGGTACAAGTATTACGGCGACGTATGCATTTGCAAATAATACGTCAGGGACAGCGATATCGGTACTTCTTGGTGGAACAAATGTCCCGCTTCCAAATAATCAAAATATCGGTCCGGGGATTACTGTATCTGGGGGAAATACAGTATTTACGGTTGCAAATGCTGGGAACTATTATATTTCATATACAATTAATATAACGGCTTCGTTATTAGTCAGTTCGCGGATTACAATTAATGGAGCGCCACTTGCTGGGACGATTAATTCTCCTGCGTTAGCAACTACATCATTTAGTGCAACAATTATTACTACTCTTGCGGCTGGAAGTGCTATTAGTTTGCAACTATTTGGCTTGTTAGCTGTTGCAACATTATCAACAACTACACCAGGAGCTGTGTTAACGATAATAAGGTTAAGTTGAATAATAACTCTCTTACTCTTTTAAGATTAGGAGAGTTTCTACATATAATAAGAAGTTAATGAAGTAAAGCATAGTTATATAAAAGTCAGAATATTATGATTGTAACGTTATGGTGACTATAATATAATGAAAACAACCATCATGAATGAACATTCATTTATTTTTTATGTATTTGAAGGGGGAATGAAGGTGGAAAAACCATGGTTGAAAAGTTATCCAGAGGAAATTCCGAGTACGATTTCTTATGATATTCAGCCGCTTCATAAATATGTAGAACAGATGGCTTCTCGCTATCCAGAAAAGAAAGCGCTTCACTTTTTAGGTAAGGATATTACATTTTCTGTCTTCCATGATAAGGTGAAGAGATTTGCAAATTATCTTCAAAAGCTCGGTGTGGGAAAAGGTGATCGAGTTGCTATTATGTTGCCAAATTGTCCGCAAGCTGTAATTGGTTATTACGGTACATTACTTGCGGGAGGTATCGTAGTCCAAACAAATCCATTATATACAGAAAGAGAATTAGAATATCAACTTCATGACTCGGGAGCAAAAGTAATTCTTTGCCTTGATTTAGTGTTTCCAAGAGTAACGAATGTTCAATCTGCTACAAAAATTGAGCATGTTATCGTAACTCGTATTGCAGACTTTTTGCCCTTCCCTAAAAATCTATTGTATCCATTTGTGCAGAAAAAACAGTCGAATTTAGTTGTAAAAGTATCAGAGAGTGAAACGATTCACCTTTGGAACTCAGTAGAAAAAGAAGTGAATACAGGTGTTGAGGTGCCTTGTGATCCTGAAAATGATCTAGCTCTTTTACAGTACACAGGAGGAACAACTGGATTTCCCAAAGGCGTTATGTTAACGCATAAAAACCTCGTTTCTAACACTTTGATGGGAGTTCAATGGTTATATAATTGCAAAGAAGGAGAAGAAGTCGTTCTTGGGGTTCTTCCATTTTTCCACGTGTACGGCATGACGGCTGTTATGAATTTAAGTATTATGCAAGGATACAAAATGGTTCTTATTCCAAAATTTGATATGAAAATGGTTTTTGAAGCGATTAAGAAGCATAAAGTGACATTGTTTCCAGGAGCACCAACTATTTATATCGCTCTTTTAAATAGCCCGCTTTTAAAAGAATACGATATTTCTTCTATTCGTGCTTGTATTAGTGGATCAGCCCCACTGCCGGTAGAAGTACAGGAAAAGTTCGAAACAGTTACAGGTGGTAAATTAGTAGAGGGATATGGTTTAACAGAATCATCTCCAGTTACACATAGTAATTTTTTATGGGAAAAGCGAGTACCAGGTAGCATTGGAGTTCCGTGGCCAGATACAGAAGCAATGATTATGTCGCTTGAAACTGGTGAGGCATTACGACCGGGAGAAATCGGTGAAATTGTAGTAAAAGGTCCTCAGATTATGAAAGGGTATTGGAATAAGCCAGAAGAAACAGCAGCCGTACTGCAAGATGGATGGCTCCATACAGGGGATGTTGGCTACATGGATGAAGATGGCTTTTTCTATGTGAAAGATCGTAAGAAAGATATGATTGTTGCGAGCGGATTTAATGTGTATCCTCGTGAAGTAGAAGAGGTATTATATGAGCATGAAAAGGTGCAAGAAGTAGTGACGATTGGAGTTCCTGATCCGTATAGGGGAGAGACAGTTAAAGCGTTTGTTGTGTTAAAAGAAGGTACGGAGTGTTCTGAGGAAGAATTAAATCAGTTTGCTCGTAAATATTTAGCGGCCTATAAAGTGCCGAAAGTATATGAGTTTAGAGATGAACTGCCGAAAACGACAGTTGGAAAAATTTTGCGCCGTGTCCTAATTGAGGAAGAGAAAAGAAAGAATGAGGATGAGCAAACGGGCTAAGGCCCTTTCTTTTTGAAAAAATGGGATTGACACTTTTCTAAATAGTCAGTATTATAAGAATATGAATGACTATTCATTCAGTCATCTTCTTGAAGGGGACAGTAAAGTGAAGAAAAATAGACCGAAATACAATCAAATTATTGATGCGGCAGTCATTGTGATTGCGGAGAATGGGTACCACCAAGCGCAAGTTTCTAAAATAGCAAAGCAAGCTGGGGTAGCTGATGGCACGATTTATTTATATTTTAAAAATAAAGAAGATATATTAATATCCTTATTCCAAGAGAAGATGGGAGAATTTGTCGAAACAATTCGTCAAAAAACAGCAGGAATTGAAAGCGCTGTATCGAAGTTATTCATGTTGGTAGAAACGCACTTCTTGCTGTTGTCGCAAAATGATCCTCTTGCTATCGTTACGCAATTAGAGCTAAGACAGTCCAATCAAGACTTACGCCTGAAAATAAATGAAGTATTAAAAGGCTACTTACAAGTCATTGATGAGATTTTAGAGACAGGTATAAAGCAAGGTGAATTCCAAGCTGATTTAAATGTTCGCGTGGCAAGACAAATGATCTTTGGAACAGTAGATGAAGTTGTGACCAATTGGGTAATGAGCGATCATAAGTATGATCTGGTCGCACTTTCAAAAACGGTACACGGGCTACTTATTGCAGCTTGTGGTTATCGTCAATAATGGGAGGGATCATGTTGAAATTCCTATCTGTAAGAGTTGAAGATCATATCGCGGTGGCTACGTTAAATCATGCGCCAGCTAACGCGATGTCTTCACAAGTTATGCATGACGTTACTGAATTAATTGATCAAGTGGAGAAGGATGATAATATTCGTGTTGTTGTTATTCATGGTGAAGGGCGCTTCTTCTCGGCGGGAGCAGATATTAAAGAATTTACATCTGTTACTGAAGCGAAGCAAGCGAATGAATTAGCGCAGCTTGGACAAGTTACGTTTGAGCGCGTTGAAAAATGTTCAAAACCAGTTATCGCGGCAATTCATGGAGCGGCACTTGGCGGCGGCCTTGAGTTTGCTATGTCTTGCCACATGCGCTTTGCAACTGAAAGCGCAAAACTTGGTTTACCTGAATTAACACTTGGATTAATTCCTGGATTTGCAGGTACACAGCGATTACCACGTTATGTTGGGAAAGCGAAAGCTTGTGAAATGATGTTAACAAGTACACCGATTACTGGTGCAGAAGCATTAAAATGGGGACTAGTTAACGGAGTTTTTGCTGAAGAAACATTTTTAGATGATACGCTTAAAGTTGCAAAACAGATTGCTGGAAAAAGCCCAGCGACGGCCCGTGCTGTACTAGAGTTATTGCAAACGACGAAATCGTCTCATTATTATGAGGGTGTACAACGCGAAGCTCAAATCTTTGGTGAAGTATTTACGAGTGAAGATGGAAGAGAAGGTGTAGCAGCATTTTTAGAAAAGCGTAAGCCTTCATTTAGTGGCAGGTAGTTCAATTATTTTTTTAATATAAATTAACAGAAAATTAAAATTGATAGAATCTTTCTGAAAAACAAGGGGGTAAATGGAATGAACATCTACGTACTCATGAAACGAACATTTGATACAGAAGAAAAAATCGTAATTAAAAACGGTGCAATTTACGATGGCGAAGCGGAATTCATCATCAACCCTTACGATGAATATGCGATTGAAGAAGCAATTCAAGTAAGAGACGCACAAGGTGGAGAAGTTACTGTTGTAACAGTCGGTGGCGAAGATAGTGAGAAAGAACTTCGTACGGCGTTAGCGATGGGCTGTGATAAAGCGGTATTAATTAATATTGAAGATGATGTAGAAAATGGTGACCAGTTTACAACAGCAAAAGTGCTTGCTGAATATTTAAAAGATAAAGATGCAGATTTAATTTTAGGCGGAAACGTTGCAATTGATGGTGCATCTGGACAAGTTGGTCCGCGTGTAGCTGAAGCATTAAATATTCCGTACGTAACGACAATTACAAAACTTGAAATTGACGGTACAAACGTGAAGATTGAGCGCGATGTTGAAGGTGATACAGAAGTGATTGAAACTTCATTACCAGTTTTAGTAACAGCACAGCAAGGTTTAAATGAACCGCGTTATCCATCGCTTCCAGGTATTATGAAAGCGAAGAAAAAGCCACTAGAAGAATTAGAATTAGATGATTTAGATTTAGAAGAAGATGATGTGGAAGCAAAGACAAAAACAATTGAAATCTATTTGCCTCCTAAGAAAGATGCAGGAAAAGTGTTACAAGGCGAGCTGCAAGATCAAGTAAAAGAACTTGTATCGTTGCTCCATACAGAAGCGAAAGTAATCTAATAAAATACGAAATTATATATGCAGGAGGGAAAATCTATGGCTCGTAAAGTATTAGTAATGGGTGAAGTTCGTGATGGATCGCTACGTAACGTTTCGTTTGAAGCGGTAGCAGCAGCAAAAACAATTGCAGAAGGCGGTGAAGTAGTAGGTCTTCTAGTTGGAGACAGCGTTGCTTCTTTTGCAAATGAATTGATTCATTACGGTGCAGATCGCGTTGTGACAGTTGAAAATGATAAATTAAAATCATATACATCTGATGGCTATGCACAAGCATTTTTAGCTGTATATGCTGAAGAAAATCCAGAAGGTATTGTATTTGGACATACAGCACTTGGGAAAGATTTATCACCAAAATTAGCAGCGAAGCTTGAAGCTGGTCTAGTTTCTGACGTAACTGCTTTAGAAGTTGAAGGTGGAAATGTTATCTTCACTCGTCCAATCTACTCTGGTAAAGCATTTGAGAAGAAGATTGTAACAGACGGCATTTTATTTGCGACAGTGCGTCCAAATAACATCGCAACGCTTGAAAAAGATGAGTCTCGCAGTGGTGACGTGTCTTCTATTACAGTAGATGTGAAAGACTTGCGTACAATCATACAAGATGTCGTCCGTAAGACGGCAGAAGGCGTTGACCTTTCAGAAGCGAAAGTGATTATCGCTGGCGGACGCGGTGTGAAGAGTGAAGACGGATTTAAACCATTAAAAGAGTTAGCTGACGTACTAGGCGGCGCTGTGGGAGCATCTCGTGGTGCTTGTGACGCTGAGTATTGCGATTATTCATTACAAATTGGTCAAACTGGTAAAGTTGTTACACCAGACCTATACATTGCGTGCGGTATTTCTGGTGCGATTCAGCATTTAGCTGGTATGTCTAACTCAAAAATAATCGTTGCGATTAACAAAGACCCAGAAGCAAGTATCTTCAAAGTAGCTGACTACGGTATTGTTGGCGATTTATTTGAAGTCGTACCACTTTTAACAGAAGAGTTTAAAAAGTTAAAAGTACATTCATGATTTGAGTACCCTTGAGTTCCAAGTGAAGTACCCCTATATATAGAAAAAGGTGAGAGATCCCCTGTCTCTCATCTTTTTAGTATTTAATCCGTATTTTTATATAGTATAAAGGAACACTTTTTTGTTACAATACATAACGATACATATTATTCGCCACGTATATAAGTTAATGATATACTCTTGGTAGAATATACTTGAAGGAGGAAATAAAATGGCAATTGTAAACGCAAATGACCAAAGCTTCGCAGCAGAAACTAGCGAAGGTGTTGTATTATTAGATTTCTGGGCACCTTGGTGTGGACCTTGTAAAATGATCGCTCCTGTATTAGAGGAAATTGATGCAGAACTAGGCGAAAAAGTAAAAGTAGTAAAAGTAGACGTGGATGAAAACCAAGAAACTGCTCGTCAATTCGAAGTAATGAGCATTCCAGCTCTTTTCGTATTAAAAGACGGTAAAGTAGTTGATCAAGCGTTAGGTTACAAACCGAAAGAAGCGTTAGTAGAATTAGTTTCTAAACACTTCTAAAATAAAGGAGCTACCATTTGGTAGCTTTTTTTATTTTCCTTTTTTACACCTTTCCGTTACAATAAAAGAACGTATGTTGGGTGTTTTGGCATAGTATGTTTTCATGTGAAAATAAAAATGCTAAGCATGTAGAAATGGAGGGTAACGAGTGCACGAACATTTAAAAGAAAAATTGGCTATTTTACCAGATCAACCTGGTTGTTATTTAATGAAAGATAAGCAAGGAACGGTTATATATGTCGGAAAGGCAAAAGTGCTTAAAAATCGTGTGCGCTCGTACTTTACTGGTTCGCATGACGGGAAAACACTTCGGCTAGTAGGAGAAATTGTAGATTTTGAATATATTGTAACGTCCTCAAATCTAGAGGCGCTCATTTTGGAGTTAAACTTAATAAAAAAACATGACCCAAAATATAATATTCAATTAAAAGATGATAAAACATATCCTTTTATTAAAATTACAGCTGAGAAACAACCGCGCTTACTTATTACGCGAAATGTAAAAAAGGATAAAGGAAAGTATTTTGGCCCTTATCCGAATGCACAATCAGCTCATGAAACGAAAAAACTGCTGGATCGTATGTATCCGCTTCGTAAGTGCTCAAATATGCCGGATAAAGTTTGTTTATATTATCATATGGGTCAATGTTTAGCACCTTGTGTGAAAGAAGTGACGGAAGAACAAAATAAAGAAATTGTAGATGAGATTATTAAGTTTTTAAATGGTGGGCATAAAGAAGTTCGTTCAGAATTAGAAACAAAAATGTATGAAGCTTCAGAGAAACTAGAGTTTGAACGTGCAAAAGAGTTACGTGATCAAATCGCTCATATCGATGCGATTATGGAAAAACAAAAGATGATTATGAGTGATTTAGTGGACCGTGATGTGTTTGGCTATGCAGTTGATAAAGGGTGGATGTGTGTTCAAGTTTTCTTCGTTCGGAAAGGAAAGTTAATTGAACGTGATGTTTCTATGTTTCCAATATATGATGAACCAGAAGAGGGATTCTTAACGTTTATCGGTCAATTTTATGAAAACAGCAGTCATTTTAAGCCGAAAGAAATAGTTGTTCCAGGAAGTATAGACTCAGAATTAGTAGAACGCTTTTTAGAAGTGGAAGCGACACAGCCGAAACGCGGTAAGAAAAAAGATCTTGTAGAACTGGCAAATAAAAATGCGAAGATTGCCCTGGAAGAGAAATTCTATTTAATTGAACGTGATGAAGAGCGAACGATTAAAGCTGTAGAGAATTTAGGGAAGCAGCTCGGAATTGAAACGCCTTATCGTATTGAAGCATTTGATAACTCAAATATTCAAGGGACAAATCCTGTTTCTGCAATGATTGCTTTTATTGATGGGAAACCAGCTAAGAAAGAATACAGGAAATATAAAATTAAAACAGTTCAAGGACCAGATGATTATGAGTCTATGAGAGAAGTTGTGAGACGCCGTTATACAAGGGCGCTGAAAGAGGGTTTACCTTTACCAGATTTAATCATTATTGATGGCGGAAAAGGTCATCTGGCGGCTGCAAGTGATGTTCTAGAAAATGAGCTCGGTTTATATATTCCGATGGCAGGTCTTGTAAAAGATGACAAACATAAAACATCTCATTTAATTATTGGAGATCCACCTGAACCTGTGATGCTGGAGAGAAATAGCCAAGAATTTTATTTATTGCAGCGTGTTCAAGATGAAGTGCATCGATTTGCAATTACATTTCATCGTCAATTACACGGGAAATCTGTCATTCAATCAGCACTGGATGATATTCCTGGAATCGGTGATAAACGGAAAAAGGTATTGTTAAAACATTTTGGTTCATTAAAGAAGATGAAAGAAGCTTCTATAGAGGAATTTGTCGAAGCAGGTATGCCGAAAAATGTCGCAGAGACGATTTATACTTATTTAACAGATAAGAAGACGTTGTAGTTTACAATGTCTTCTATTTTTTGGTATAATTTCTGAAGATTTAAAATAAATCTAAATGAATGAAAATACGAAAAAGTCAACTAAACTTATATGTCTAGTTGACCGCGGGTAATGCTACACTTCAATAAGATCTTTTATATCCCATTTCACAAGAAATGTAATAGAGTCTGAACGTTTTTTCTTTTCTTCGTAGGACTCTGCAACGACGTTTCGTTGCTTTTGAATTTGTTCAGCGATGAATCCAGCTTCTAATTGATAAGAAGAATGTCTTTTTTGTTTTTGACGTTCAGCAATGAGCGTGCCTTTAAGTTGGAACTGCATTTCACGACGCTTATGTTCAATAATGCTTAAAGTGCCCCAGCCAGCTTTTTCAAAGAACTGAATGACTTCTTCAATTGTTTCTAGTGGATATTTTCTTGCAAGGTTTCTACCGGACCAGTATAAAATACCATCTAAATCGTTACCGATTAAATCAGGTAGTAATTCTTCACGTAGCAATTCATAAGCGAAGGCGTTCAATGAAACATCTTCTAAAGATGTTGTATCGATTGTATTTTTACTCACAATATTCCCCTCTTTCTATAGGGATTATTATATAACATTTCCCATTTATAAAAACAGATTTTTCTTTAGGAAAATCTGAATATATAAGAAGAAAAAAAGAAATGGCAAATTATATGCAAATTATGTATACGTTTTCTTGACGCTTCGACAAAAATAGGAGTAAAATGAACTTGGTATCAAATTATGCTGAAATATTTCGAATAATTTTTTCAGTTTTTCTTATGCCAATAGTGAAAAAACATTATTGCCATAAACTAATCTGAAAACAGCAGTCAATCACTCAAGGGGGGTAATGGGGACATGAAAGGCCGCGAGTATACGTTTCGTAAGTGGCACTCATTAATGGGGGTCATCCCGGTTGGTGTCTTTTTGACGCAACATTTAATTGTAAACAACTTTGCAACACGAGGAGCAGAGGCTTTTAACAAAGCTGCAGGCTTTATGGAGCTCCTTCCATTCCGGTATGCGCTAGAAATTTTCATTATCTTTTTACCAATACTGTACCATGCTATATATGGCTTATATATTGCATTTACAGCTAAGAACAATGCGGTTTCTTACGGTTATTTCCGTAACTGGATGTTCGTCTTCCAAAGAATTTCAGGTATCGTTACGCTGATTTTCATTGCTTGGCACGTCTGGGAAACTCGTATTCAAGCAATGTTAGGTAAAGAGGTAAACTATGATATGATGGCTGATATTTTAAACAATCCAGCTATGTTCGCATTCTACTTAGTTGGTGTTGTTTCAACAATTTTCCACTTTGCAAATGGACTATGGACATTCTGCATTAGCTGGGGAATTACAGTATCACCACGTTCACAAAGAATCTCTACTTATGTAACATTAGCTATTTTCTTAGGTCTATCTTATGTAGGTGTGAGTGCATTATTAGCGTTCATCGATCCACAGCTAGCAAACCAGTAAGGAGTGGGAGAGCATGAAAGGGAAACTTATAGTAGTCGGCGGTGGCTTGGCTGGCTTAATGGCAACGATTAAAGCGGCGGAAGCAGGAGTAAATGTTGAACTGTTCTCTTTAGTACCAGTAAAACGTTCGCATTCTGTATGTGCCCAAGGTGGAATTAACGGTGCCGTGAATACGAAAGGTGAAGGGGATTCTCCATGGATCCACTTTGACGATACAATTTATGGTGGGGACTTCTTAGCGAACCAACCACCAGTTAAAGCAATGTGTGAAGCAGCACCTGGTATCATTCATTTAATGGACCGTATGGGTGTTATGTTCAACCGTACGGAAGAAGGACTTCTTGATTTCCGTCGTTTTGGTGGAACGCAACATCACCGTACAGCATTTGCTGGTGCAACAACTGGACAGCAATTACTATACGCATTAGATGAGCAAGTACGTCGTCATGAAGTAGCAGGACTTGTAACGAAATATGAAGGTTGGGATTTCTTACGAGCTGTTGTTGATGACGAAGGTGTGTGCCGAGGAATCGTTGCACAAGACTTACAAACAATGGAGATTAAAAGTTTCGGAGCTGATGCCGTGATTATGGCAACAGGGGGCCCTGGTATCATCTTCGGAAAATCAACTAACTCTATTATTAATACAGGTACAGCAGCTTCTGCTGTATATCAACAAGGCGCATATTATGCAAACGGTGAGTTCATTCAAATTCACCCAACGGCAATTCCTGGAGACGATAAATTACGTCTTATGAGTGAATCTGCACGTGGTGAAGGTGGACGTGTTTGGACATATAAAGATGGTAAACCATGGTACTTCTTAGAAGAAAAATATCCGGCTTACGGAAATCTTGTACCTCGTGATATCGCAACGCGTGAAATCTTTGATGTTTGCGTAGAGCAAAAACTAGGTATTAACGGTGAAAATATGGTTTACTTAGATCTTTCTCATAAAGATCCGAAAGAACTAGATATTAAACTTGGTGGAATTATTGAAATCTATGAGAAATTTACAGGTGATGATCCTCGTAAACTACCAATGAAAATCTTCCCAGCTGTTCACTATTCAATGGGCGGACTATGGGTTGATTATAAACAGATGACAAATATTCCAGGTTTATTTGCAGCAGGTGAGTGTGATTATTCTATGCACGGTGGTAACCGTCTTGGTGCGAACTCACTATTATCAGCAATTTACGGTGGTATGGTAGCAGGACCAAATGCAATTGAATATATGAAAGGTCTTTCTAAATCATCAGATGCTGTTTCATCTACTGTGTATGAACAAAATGAATTAATCGAAACAGAGAAATTTAACAATATTTTAACGCTCGATGGTAACGAAAATGCGTATGTTCTTCATAAAGAGCTTGGAGAATGGATGACAGATAATGTTACAGTAGTTCGTGAAAATAAAAAATTATTAGAAACAGATGCAAAAATTGAAGAGTTAATGGCTCGTTATAAACGTATTAACATTAACGATACAGCAAGATGGAGTAACCAAGGTGCTTCATTTACACGCCAACTTGCAAATATGTTTGAGCTAGCACGTGTTATTACAATTGGTGCATATAACCGTAATGAGAGCCGTGGAGCGCATTACAAACCTGAATTCCCAAATCGTGATGATGCAAACTTCTTAAAAACTACGATGGCAAAATTTGAAGGAGAAGGAAATGCACCAGCATTCCATTACGAAGATGTGGATATTTCATTAATTAAACCACGTAAACGTGATTATTCTTCAAAACACGATGTAGCTGCTAAGAGTGAAGAGAAGGGGGATAAACAACATGTCTGAGAAAACAATCCGCCTCATCATTACGAGACAAGACGGACCAGACGCGCAAGCGTTTGATCAAGAGTTTGAAATTCCTTATCGTCCAAATATGAATATTATTTCGGCGCTTATGGAAATTCGCCGTAATCCTGTTGATTCAAAAGGAAACCAAACGACTCCAATTGCATGGGATATGAACTGTCTAGAGGAAGTATGTGGCGCATGTTCGATGGTGATTAACGGAAAACCACGTCAATCATGTACAGCACTTATCGATCAATTAGAGCAACCAATTCGCTTAAAACCGATGAAGACATTCCCGGTTGTTCGTGACTTACAAGTTGACCGTAGTCGCATGTTTAATGCTCTAAAACGTGTTAAAGCTTGGATTCCAATTGATGGTACGTATGACTTAGGACCAGGGCCAAGAATGCCAGAGAAGAAACGTCAATGGGCTTATGAGCTTTCAAAATGTATGACATGTGGTGTTTGCTTAGAATCATGTCCAAACGTAAATAGTAAATCTGACTTTATTGGACCAGCACCGTTATCACAAGCTCGTTTATTCAACTCACATCCAACGGGTGAAATGCATAAAGCAGATCGCTTACGTGCAATTATGGGTGATGGAGGACTTGCAAACTGTGGTAACTCTCAAAACTGTGTGCAATCATGTCCAAAGGGTATTCCATTAACAACTTCAATTGCGGCGTTAAACCGTGATACAACAATTCAATCGTTCAAAGATTTCTTTGGTAGCGACAATAACTATTAATAAATATTGCCTCTTCATATCGAAGAGGCAATATTTATAACTTTATTTTTCTGTTTATTCTGTTTATTCTTTTTATTCGAAGGTGAAAAGGAGAGGGAACAATGAAGAGGATTTCTTATATTGAAGACTTTGAGCAATGGGAAAGTGGTTTTTCGTTTTACAACTCTGTAAAGGTTCGTTTTGGTGAAGTAGATATGTTTGGACATGTAAATAATGTCGTTGCCTTTACCTATTTTGAAGAAGCACGTATCGCATTGTTTAAAGAACTTGGATTTATGCAAGAATGGACGCATGAATCTTCAGAAACGATGATTGTTGTTGCGGATTTACAATGTAATTTTATTAAGCAAATATATTTTGATGAACAGTTGAAGGTGTATGTAAAGGCGGGATCAGTTGGGAATTCTTCATTAGATTTGCATTATATGGTGAAGAATGTAGAAGGAGAAGTTTGCTTAGTTGGTCGTGGAATGATGGTTCAAGCATCGAAAAAAACGGGAAGAGGCGAACCGTGGCCTGAAGAGTGGAAGAAAAAATTACTACAATAATAGAGTGAAAGAAAAATAAGAGAGCAAAACGCTCTCTTATTTTTTGTCTTCCATCGCTTCTTCTAATGTTAAATGATGTTTATATATGTATGTAGCGTATGGATTTCCAACGTAGCGCAAATGCCACGGTTCATATGAATATTCGGTTGTTTCTGTTTTATCTTCTAAATAACGAATGACAAAGCCAAATTCATGAGCATGTTTTGCAACCCATTTACCTTCGGCTGTCTCTCCAAAAATAGGCTCTAATTGGAATTTAGCAGATTTTGAACTAATATCCATTGCTAAACCAGTTTGATGTTCACTCGTACCAGGAATAGCGCTTACTGAATCTGCCTCGGCTTTTCCTTGACGTCTAACGTATGTATCATGTAATGATTTTTGGCGTTTGTATGAACGATAACCAGATACAGCTGTAAGTTCAAGTCCTTCTTTCTTTGCTGCTTCAAACATATTTTCAAGCGCATCTGCAGCATCTTTGCGTAGCAATGTTTTTTCTTTATCTTTCGGACTAGTAAATGGTACATTTGGTCTTGTTAAGTCTTCAGGTGTGTATCCATCTGGTAGTTTTCGATGTTTATTAACTAATACAAGGTTAGAATCTGGATTTGTTACAACGGAAAAATCATTGTCTAGCTTCTTGGCGTTATGATCAGCTTTTGGAAAAGCAGGAATCTCTTCTTTTTGGTGATTACTATGTTGTTGACTTTCGACAGCTCTCGCCTCGTTTTGTAGTGGTGATTTGGAACCGAAATAAGCGAAAGATGTGATACCGATTACAATAGTAGCGGCAGAAATAATAATTATTTTTTTCATGATGCCTTGTAATCACAATCCTTTCTTAATAGAATATGTATTGTTTTTATTATAAGTCTAGTTTGTTGAAAAAGAAATATAAGAGTCGTAACGTAATAGAAATGCAAAGAAAATGTCAGAAAATGTGTGAAATTGTAGTATTTTTTCATTTAATTCATTTCTTATCTTTCATGAAATGAATTTTTTATGTAATATATATACATAAGAAGATGTAGCGATTATCGAGAATAAGGAACTTCTTGTATAGACTAGGAGTGAATGGGAATGGATTTTGCAACAATTATTGGACTTATTTTAGGATTTGTAGCAGTGGTAGTAGGGATGGTTGTCAAGGGCGCTGACGTAACATCCTTATTGAATCCTGCCGCGGCATTAATTATTTTTATCGGTACATTAGCTGCAGTATGTATAGCCTTTCCGATGAATCAACTAAAAAGAGTTCCAAAATTATTTAAAGTTCTTTTTGGTTCAAATAAAAAGGATTTAAGTTATGAACAGTTGCTAGAATTATTTGTTCATTGGACATCAGAAAGTAGAAAATACGGTATTTTGTCTTTAGAGCAACAATTAGACAAAATTCAAGATGAATTTCTTTTACGTGGTATGAAATTTGTAATTGATGGCGTATCTGCAGAAGATTTAGAACAGATTTTAGAAGCTGAATTAGAAGCAATTGAAGAAAGGCATGCAAAGGGAGCTGCAATTTTTTCTCAAGCTGGTACATATGCACCAACACTAGGGGTTTTAGGTGCTGTTATCGGTCTTGTAGCTGCACTTGGTAATTTAACTGATATTGAAAAGTTAGGACATGCTATTTCAGGTGCGTTTATTGCGACGATTTTTGGTATTTTTTCAGGTTATGTATTATGGCATCCATTTGCTAATAAGTTAAAACAAAAATCTGCAGCTGAAATCGAAAAAAAGCGTTTAATCATTGATTGTTTATTAATGTTACAAGAAGGTACATATCCGTTTATTATGAAGAACCGCATTTTAGGTTCACTATCTGCGACTGAGCGTAAAAAGCTAGAAAAAGGAGCAGAAAAAAATGCGGAGTAAGAAAAATAGAAGAGGCAAAAAGAAAAAACATGAGGAACATATTGATGAAACGTGGTTAATTCCATATTCTGACATGTTAACGTTGTTATTTGCACTGTTTATCGTTTTATTCGCAATGAGTAGTATAGATGCAGCGAAGTTTAAACAGATGGCAGTAGCGTTCCGAAGCGAACTAGCAGGTGGAACAGGAAATAAAGAGTTTTTAAGTGATCAGAAGCCAAATGATGAAAAGGAATTATCAGCAAGTAGCCTTGAGACAGAACAAGCAAAAAAACAAGAAGAAGCTAGAGAAAAAGAAAAAAAAGAAATGGATGAATTGAAAGCATTACAAAAAAAGATTGATCAATATATTAATGAAAAGCAATTATCCTCTTCTTTTCAAACTAAATTAACTGAAAAGGGATTAATGGTAACGATATTAGAAAATGTACTATTTGATTCTGGGAAAGCCGACGTGAAATTAGAATCACTAGGTATTGCGAAAGAAATGTCTAGCTTACTTGTTTCAGCGTCACCTCGTGAAATCACAGTATCTGGTCATACGGATAATGTCCCTATTGCCAACGCACAGTTTGCATCGAATTGGGAATTAAGTACGCAGCGGGCAGTTAATTTTATGCAAGTATTGCTCCAAAATAAAGAATTACAACCAGAAAAATTTAGTGCGATTGGTTACGGCGAATACCGTTCAATTGCTCCAAATGATACACAAGAAGGAAAGGCGAAAAATAGACGTGTAGAAGTGTTTATTTTGCATCAAATGATTTTAAGTTGTCATGACGGATTTTATCTTTTTCTGCATCTGATTTTTTGAAATTATAATCATATAAAGCGCCTTCCCAATCACCATACATCGGATTTGGGAAAATAATAAATTTCTCACCAAATTGTGCTTTTGAATCTGCTACTGCTTGATTGCGATCTTTTACAGACTTTCCATCAAAACCAGTGAAGTCAGATAAGTTATCACCGAAGAATAAGACGATATCATGTGTTTGAGAAACAAGTTCACGTCGTTTTTCTTTTCCTTTTTCTTTCGGGTCTTGTAGTAATATATGTTCTTTTGTTGCTTGAGGAGCACCTACACGCTCAAGATTTTTAATTGTTGCATCTAGTTGGTTCGTTTTACGATTTGAGATGTAGTAAATATCTACACTTTTAGACTCTGTATATTTTAAGAAATCAATTGCACCTGGGAGGGCTTCAGCTTCAGCCTTATTAATCCAATCATCCCATTTATATGGATAGCCTTTGCCTGTTTTTACGCTCATTGCTTGATGAGGACTGTTGTCTAAAACAGTTTCATCTAAATCAAGTACGATAGCAGGTTTTTTCTCTGTCCCTTTTGCAAGAACTGCATCAAGCTTCAATTGACCGATATTGTATCCTTGGTAGTACAGTGCTTTCATTTCACCGGCTGTTTGATACCATAAATCAGCCATTAATTGCTGGTCTGTTAATTTTACTTTCTCTTCTTTCGCCACTGTTTTCTCTGTTATTCCTGAACATGCTACAAGCGATGTAGATAGAACCGCTACAGATAATAAAGTGGTAATGCCCCTCTTCATCTTCATATGTACCCTCCTTGATGTTAGAAAACCAGTTAATATTATATATCGAAAAATAATATTTTTTGTATGAACATTTGCATATTGTCTTTTGTATATATAGTAGTATGTCCTATATTAGAAAGATGAGAAAAAATGATGGGAATTATTTTGACAAGTTTAATTGTCGAAATGACAATTATAATTGACAAATCATGTGATTTTATTTACAATTTTAACTAAATGAAACAAATGATGGATTAGAGAGATGCTACATAATAAGAGGATGGAGTGTAGTGCTATATTTTATCCTGAATAAACATAGTCTTTGAAAGAGAGTATGAATGATACTAAAGGGGAGGCTTTATACTTTGAGTTTACAAATTCAAAACTTAACGAAACAATTTGGGGAATCAAAAGCTGTTAACAGCTTGCAAATTTCATTACCAAAAGGTGAAGTGTTAGGATTACTTGGACGAAATGGTGCAGGAAAGACAACGACAATCAAAATGCTTCTCGGACTATTAACACCTAATGAAGGCTCTATTACATGGGATGGAAAACCATTTGGGACTAGTGGGGTAACGATAGGATACTTACCAGAAGAAAGAGGTTTATATACAAAAAGTAGAGTAATAGACCAGTTGCGATATTTTGGTAGATTAGAAGGAATGACGAAAAAAGAAGTAGATCTTGCTATTGATCATTGGTTAGATCGATTAGCGATACCAGAATATAAATTTAAAACAGCAGGAGAGCTTTCAAAAGGGAACCAGCAAAAAATTCAATTAATTGCTGCTCTTCTTCATAATCCAGAACTTCTCATTTTAGATGAGCCATTTAGCGGACTGGATCCAGTTAACGCTGGGATGTTAGCTAGCATTATTGAAGAACAAGTACAGAGCGGAAAGACAATTATTTTATCTAGTCATCGTATGGAACAAGTAGAAGCTTTTTGCCAACATGTATGTATTTTGAAAAAAGGAGAAGCAGTCGTAAAAGGCCAGTTAAGTGATATTAAAAAAGAATATGGTTTCCGTAATTTAACGATTGAAGATACAGAAGAGAATGAGAAGGGGTTACAAGCTATACATGTATCGTATGAAAAACAACAAGGCCTTCTTTATGTAAAAGTACAAGATGATGCAGAAGCTCTCAACATTTTACAACAATTGCAAGAGCAAGGTGTTACTTTACGACAATTTAAAATGTTAGAGCCGACGTTAAACGAAATCTTTGTAGAGAGGGCGAAATAACGATGCGTAAATTTTCACATGTATTTTCATTTTATTTTAGAGAAGCGTTTTTATCTAAAAAATCATTAATTACGAGTGCGATTTTATTTTTAATTGTGTTTGGGCTTTTTGCTTTTAATCATTTCACAGCTGATAACGATAAAGGAAAAGATAAATTTGCTGTAGTAACAGAAAGCGATACGTATAAAGTGCAAGAAAGTGATGTAACAAAGTTACTTCCGTCTGCTAAAGTAACGGTAGAAAATAAGGAGAAGTTTAATGAGCTACGTAAGCAAGTAGAAGATGGGGATTTAGACGGTTTATTCCGTATTACAGAAAAGAATGGTATTCCAGAAGTGACGTATATGTATAGTGGTTTTCCAAGTCAATCAACTGCTACACTTATGGCGAGTTATTTGAAGGAACAGTATACAGCGGTAATGATTGAAAAAAATAACGTATCTGCAGAAGTAGCAAAGCAGTTACAGATGGAAATTCCGTTAAAGCAAGAGGCAGTAAAGGATCACGCATCTTCCTTTGGGATTGGCTATGTTTTCTCGTTCGCTTTATATATGTTTATTGTTATCTTTGGTGCTGCAATTGGAACAACTGTAGCATCTGAAAAATCATCCCGTGTTATGGAGTTAATGCTTCCGAAAGTAAAACCATTAACAATGCTACATGCCAAAATTTTAGCAATTGTTTCTAGTGCTTTACTATTACTTGTTATTGCTTCTTTCGGTTTTGTTGTACCAAATTTATTAGGATGGGTAGATTTAGAAAATGCATCTTTAATAGGACTCACACTAGATTTTTCTAAATTGGATGCTGTAGTAATTAGTATGTTCTTTGTGTATTTTGTTACGGGTTACTTACTATACGCAATGCTATATGCAGCGGTTGGTGCTGTTGTATCAAAAATTGAGGATGTACAATCTCTTTCGTTCCCAATTACAATGTTAGGTATGGCAGCATTTTTTATTAGTCTTAAATCATTATTTGATCCAAATAGTACATTAGCTATAGTTAGTTCATATATTCCATTCTTTACACCTATGGTTACTTTTTCAAGGCTTGTATCTGGTGAAGCGGGCACTGTAGAAATTATTGTGACGTTAGTCATTTTATTGGTGACTATTGTTATCGTCAATATGCTTACAAGCCGCATTTACGTAAACGGTGTAATGAATTACTCAGACAAAGTGAAATTTAAAGATTTAGCAAAATTCATAAAGCGTCAATAACGAGAGAAAAGCATGGTTTTCTATTGAAATCATGCTTTTTCTTTATGTATAAATTAAAAATAGTATATAATAATAAGAGTCGTCTTTTAATAGAATGAATAAAAAGGAGGGTGTGCAGATGGGGATTAGTAGTCGTTTTACAGTAGGTGTTCATATGCTGACATTACTTGCGATAGATCGAAACTCTCGCTGTACCTCTGAATGGATTGCCGGTAGTGTGAATACAAATCCAGTTGTGATTCGTCGCATTACAGGAATGTTGAAGAGAGCAGGACTTGTTGATGTACAAGCTGGTAAAGGTGGTACGACACTTGCTCGTGATTTAGAAGAAATTACATTACTTGATGTATATAAAGCAGTGGAAGTTGTAGAAGAAGGACAGCTATTTTCCTTCCATGAAAATCCCAACATTGAATGTCCAGTAGGAGCTAATATTCAATCAGTATTAGAAATTATTTTAATGCAAGCGCAAGAAGCGATGGAAAACGTACTTGCAAATGTAACGGTAGATCAATTAGTTACAAATTTAAAGTCTAAAATGAAAGAGTAAAAAAGCGAGCATCCTCATAATGAGGGCTCGCCTTTTTTTATTCAGAAATATTGAAAATTTTATTTTTCAGTATTTAAAATGAATTTGCCTACGATAGCTGCTACGATACCGCCAAGAATTGGTGCAACGATGAATACCCATAGTTGAGAAAGTGCTTCTCCGCCAACGAATAAAGCTGGTGCGATACTACGAGCTGGGTTAACAGAAGTCCCAGTTAACGGAATACCTAATAAGTGGACTAAAACTAATGTGAAACCAATTACTAATCCTGCTAGAGAAGAACTTCCTTTTTTACCTGTTACAGCAACGATTACTAAAATGAATACGAAAGTTAAAATAAATTCAACTAGAAATGCTCCAGATAAACCAAGAGTTCCAAAACCATTTTGTCCTAAATTATCTAAAGGTGTTTTAGCGGATTGTAAAATTGTTACCAATGTTGCAGTTCCTAATAAACCACCTAAAATTTGAGCTAATACATAATAACAAAGTTCCATAGCGTTCATTCTTTTATTGATGAACATAGCTACTGATACTGCTGGGTTAATGTGACATCCAGAAATTGTTCCGATGCTATATGCCATAGCCACAATAGATAGACCGAAAGCCATAGCGATTCCTAATGTCCCAATTCCTTCAATTCCGCCGCCAATGACAGCTACTCCAGTTCCGAATAATACTAGTACAAATGTACCAATAAATTCAGCGATTGCTTTTTTTAACATAATTTACCTCCTATTATTGCGCATGAAACGTATTATAACATAGGTTTTAGTATAAACAGCCAATGAAATACTATTCTGATAAGGCAAAATAGGGGGACAATAAAAAAAGAGTATGGTTCTTTGTTATAGAACCATACTCTTTTTTAAGCTGTTTTTTTCTGTTTAACGACTGGAACAGAACGGTTTAAAATGCTATTTGCAACCATTCCTAACATAATAATAATCATTCCAAGTAGGGAAAGCCCGCCGGGAAATGAACCATTCAAGAAAACAATTTCGCCAAGCACGGTAAAGACCATTGTTCCAGCTTGCGTTGCTTCAACAGCTCCAAGCAGAGCGAGATTATCTTTTGCTAAGTCAGTAGCAAAGAAAAATGTCATTGTCGCTATAACGCCAGAACATAATGCTAACAAAAATCCTTGCAGCATTTGGCTCGATGTTGGAATACCCGTAGTAGAAAATCCGTATATACCAAGTAAAATGGTTATAGGAAGACTACCTATTGCCATTCCTAATACACGTTGGAATGTATCAAGACGCCCGCCAACAAGTTCCATCATTTTTCGGTTACCGAACGGATATAAGAAAGCAGCTAACACGACAGGTAAAAACCCTGAAATGAACTGAGTTATTGTAATGTGACCGGCAGCAGTTGCTTGCATACAAATTACACCAAGTAAAATAAATAAGGCGACATATAAACTACGAAGTGGAATTTTTCCGCGTACAAGTTTCGTACCTGATTTTGTTTCTATTTTAACGAAAAATAGTGGTGATAGTAGTAAACCTGCTAATATCGTAACTTGCCAAGTTCCAGCAACGAGCCAAGCTGGAGAAAAGACAGCTGCAAAACTTAATAAAGAATAGAAACCAATACCAGCAACAGAACCCCACCCGATCCAAGCCAATGGATGTTTCTTTAATTCTTCCCATAACTCCCTTAAGTTTTTGCGAAATAAAACGATAAGGAATAAAATAGGGAGAGCAAATAAAAAACGGAAGGAAGCTGTCCAAGCCCAGCTCGTTCCAGATACATTCATCGCTCGATTTATAATAAAAGTTGCAGAAAAAAAGGCTGATGATAAAAGGCCTAATAAAATTGCGCGCATGAAGTATAGCACTCCTTTCGAAATTCAATGATTATGTATAGTATAATATACTTTAAGTTTAAAAAAGTAAACTATTTTATATTTTAAGGTGGTTTTATAGATGAAAGAATATGAAGATATGCAAACGAAAGAAGTCATTCAGCAAGTAGGTCAGTTATTAAGACAAATTCGAAATGAACAAAAATTAAGTTTAGAAGAATTAGCTCAAAAAACAGGGGTTAGTAAATTAACATTAGGAAAGATTGAAAGAGGCGAAACGAATCCGACGTTAGCTGTCATTTGGAAAATAACGAAAGGGTTATCGATTCCCTTATCGAGATTGATGGTTGTTGGAGAACCTGTAGCGGTTGCGCGCTGCGGAGAAGGATTTGCAGTAGATGTAGGACAAGCATGGCATCTAGAAACGATGTTCCGTTATACGAAAGAAACGGGGATGGAAATGCACCGTGCTTGTTTAAGGGCGAATAGTATATATGAACCAGAAGCTCATCATGAAGGTGCTATTGAGCTTGTAACGGTAATGAAAGGAAAAGTATTGATTCAAGTAGAAAGCGATGTATACGAATTAAATGAGTTTGACTCCATTCAATTTGAAGCGAATAAGAAACATAGTTATAAGAATGAAGAAGATGAAGTGGCAGTATTACATTTAACGATGAAATATTCTTCGTGAAAAAATCACCTATAGAATGCTATAGGTGATTTTTTATATTTCCATTAAGTATATGCATAATGTCACTAGTACGAACGCGGCATAAGTAATAAACAAATGAAATAAACTAAAAAACCAGTCCCAAAACATAAAATAGCAATAACCCAAAGTATGCGAATAAGAGTAGAGCTAATATCAAAATATTCTCCTAAACCACCACATACACCAAATAACATTTTATCAGTTTCGGATTTATATAATTTTTTTGACATATTACGATCAACTCCTTTTTATAGCAAACTATATACTTCTATTCTATATGGAAATTTATGAGAAGACTATGAGGTTGTATGACATTTTTTTATAAAGTGAACCGTATTTTACAATGTAAATGTGAGGCTACATAAATAATGAATTTAATTTATAGCGCAGTACAATAGTTTGCGATAAAAGTAAAAAGGCCTTAGGTAGCAAAATTTAAACTACCAAAAGGGCCCCATACTATAGTTTCATTTTATATTTGGATTGTTGGTGTATCCAATGTGAAAACGTATAAAAAATACTTAGTGAAAGAGTAACAGTTATACTAGCCCAAATGCTTGTTAAAGGGTCGATTAAGAAGTAAACTGCATAACCAGTAAGGGCACCAATAATCGAGATGAGCGGTATAATGATGCTGATTTTTTGTTTGCTGAAAATGATGAATAATATTGTGATGATAAGAGAGGTATAAAAAATACCAAAGAAAAAAATAATTTCTAAAATTGTATAGTTTGTAGTGATTGTAATGAAAAAAGCTAAAAAACCGATAGCTATAGCAATAAAATGAGTTGCATGTAATTTTGGATTCATTTTTGTACGTATCATCGGTATAACGTCTTGAATGAGTTTTGTAAATCCATGCATCCAAGAAATAAAGCTAGAAGCTATTGCACTTAAAGAGCCGATAACGAGTAAGTAAAATAAAATAGTAAATTCTATTTTTTTTGGAAGTTGAGCTAGGAGATCATATAAATGATCTAAACTCCCACTAAAGATAACTATCATAATTAGAGAAGCGAACGCCAAAGGGATGGTAATCCATATAAACCCTGATAGTAAAAAAGTTGGAATGATTTTTTTAGGGTGAATACGGAAAGCTTTATCCCAAGATGCAGGGCTGATTAATACTCTTCCCGTTTCGATTAGGATGCCGGCAGAAAGAAAATATATTCCGTTTATATTTTCATAAAATAGCAAATAAGGGTGATATAAGCGAATCCCATCGTATACATGAGTAATTCCATCTTGTACAAAAAAATAAATTGGAATAATGATCATGGTAGAAAACATTAATACAGTTTGCATAATAGCCATTTTAGTAAATTGCTTGGCGTTACTTAACATTACGAATATTGTACAAAGGGTAATGAAAAGGAAAGAACCCAATGTATATGGAATATGGAAAAAAACATTAAGTAAAATACTAGCAACTTTCGTTTGAATGAACATACTTTCTATACTTAATAGAACGAGGAAAGAGCATACAATTATATATCCTTTGTGAGAAAGTTTATAAGATAAGTAATCGTGAATGGATTCTCCTTTTGGGAAGGTAGAACGTATTTTTTTTATTAAAATTCCTAATAAAATAAGAGTGAAAGGACCAATCATAGCATAAAGAATTCCAGCAAGTAACCCATAATTAATGATAGATTCAGGTAAAGCGAGTGTTGATATACTTGCGACCCATTTAGATAATAAAAGAACAGTGCCAGTTCCGATACCTAATTGTAAAGATGTGAAAACTGTGTTGTTTTTTGTCACAATTTATCCCTCGCCTCTATATTCTTTCGGAGTCATTCCAGTCATTTTACGAAAAACAGTACTGAAATAATGCTGGCTATTAAAACCAGATCGTTCAGAAATTTGAGAGATGCACCAATGTGGGTGTTCCGTTAAATATTTCTGTGACATTTCAATACGATATTGCATGATATACCCGGAAAATGAAACCCCTACTTCTTCATGGAATCTTCGGCTTAAGTAAGTTGGGTTTGTATGTACTTTAGCCGCGATGTCTGCTAAGTGTAGTTTGTCAGAAAAAGTCTCATGAATGATGACTAATGTATCTTGAATAATACGTGAGTAAGAAATAATATTGGAATCTCCTTTGTATTTTTGCAATACATCGATGAGTTCTTTTTCTATAATTGGTTTTGTTATGTAGTCAATAACGCCTAGACGAATAGATTGTTTTGCATAGTCGAAATTTTGATATGCGGTTACGATAATGATGTCGAGGTTAGCGTTATTATTTTTTAATTTTTCACCTAGTTGTAGGCCGGATATGCCTGGAAGGTGAATATCTAAAAGTGCTAAATGAATTGAGAATTTTTCATTTATACTTAAAGCTTCAGCTGCATCTAAAGCTAGATGTAATGTCCAATTAGGAAACTGGCGGTGAATGAGAAACTCTAATTGCTCCAGTTCTAGCGGCTCGTCATCTACTAATAGCACATTCATTTTTGTATTACCTCCTCTGTGTTTTTTTCTGTGATGAAAGGCCATGTTATTTCTACTGTTGTGCCGTTCTCTTTTGTAGAGAGGAAAGAGAACGTAGTTTGTTCTTGAAAGAATAGTTGAAATCGTTGTTTTATATTCTCAAGTCCGTATCCGCTTTCTTCTGTATGGGAAGTAAATGGTTCATTTTGAGTACCGTTGTCGGATACTAGAAGTGTAATTCGGTTATTTGTATTGTATAAATGAATATTTAAAATTGCTTGACCAGCTTTTTTTTCAAGACCATGTTTAAAGGAATTCTCCACTAACGTTTGAATAACGAAAGGTGGAATATGGGCATTGTGTAAATCTTCAGAAGAATTAATGCTTACTGAAAGCCTCGAGCGAAACCGCATTTTTTGAATCTCAATATAATAATTTGTATACGCTAGTTCTTCAGAAATAGGAATTAACAAATCTGTTGTTTTATATTTTCCTTTTAAAAATAGAGAAAAGATCTCGAGCGATCGGACAACTTCATCTGTTCTTTGCAAACGGGCTAAGCTTAAAATTGTATTTAATGTATTGAATAAAAAATGAGGCTGAATTTGTTGAGTGAGTTGATGATATAAAGACTGTTGCAACTCTCTTTCTAGTGCTATTTTTTTCTTCTCACTTTCTAGTAAGTCGATTCGTTTTTCAAAAATAAATAAACATAATAAAATAATAGCTCCAAAAATTGGAGCTAAGACAAGTATAGTTATTAATACAGCAAATGCTTCATAAGTTAACATACATACCTCAATCTTGTTTTTTATTATTATACTAAAGCGTTGTAAATATTTCTATTATTCAGACTCGCATTAAATAATATGACAGGCTACTTTATGATCTTTACTTATAGATTGAAAACTTGGTTGTTGCGTAGCGCATTTTTCAATAGCATACGGACAACGAGTATGAAATCGACAGCCTGTTGGCGGATTTAAAGGAGAGGGGAGGTCTCCTTTAAGTTCAATACGCTCTTTTTTCGTTCCTGCACTAATGGTAGGAATTGCTGAGAGAAGCGCTTTTGTGTAAGGGTGTTGCGGATTGTTAAAAAGAGAATGTTTATCGGCAATCTCCACGATGGTACCAAGGTACATTACAATGATGCGATCTGATATGTGACGAACGACAGCTAAGTCATGAGAGATGAATAAGTACGTTAAACCATATTGTTGTTGCAACTGCTTTAATAAATTTAAAACTTGTGCTTGCACTGAAACATCTAAGGCGGAGACAGCTTCGTCACAAATGATGAGTTTTGGATTCACAGCTAAAGCACGCGCGATTCCAATTCTTTGCCGTTGACCACCACTAAATTCATGTGGATAGCGCTTCACTGCATCAGGTGGAAGACCAACTTTCCCGAGTAACTCAATTACTTTTGCTTTTCTTTCCCCTTTTGGACATACGTTTTGAATGGACATAGCTTCTTCTAAAATGCTTCCTACAGTTTGCCGAGGGTTTAAAGAAGCGAAGGGATCTTGAAAAATAACTTGTAAATCTTTTCGAACCTTTCGCATTGCTGAGTTATTTAATGCTAGTAAATCTTTATCTTGAAATATAATTTTTCCACTTGTCGCTTCATCAAGGCGCAATATTGCACGCCCAGTGGTGGACTTTCCGCACCCAGATTCACCAACAATACTAACAGTCTCCTTTTCATAAACTGTAAAACTAATATCGTCAACCGCTTTAATATAGCTAATAGAGCGTCCTAGAATTCCTTTTTTTATAGGGAAGTATTGTTTTAAATTTTGCACTTGTAATAAATCTCGTTTATTTATTTGCGTAGTAGTAGACATTTTATAATACCTCCAATTTTTCTGAAGATGATTTATCCCAAAGGTCAGTGAACATCCAGCATCGAACTTCACTTCCATCTTGCGTGAGTTGAAGTTCTGGAAGAGTATTGTGACATAGTTCTTTTGCATGTGTGCATCTATCAGCGAAGCGACATCCACTCGGCATATGGTATGGACTCGGTACGGACCCAGGAATCGTTTGTAATTCTTCTTGGTCTGTATCGAGACTTGGAAGAGATTGAAGAAGTCCGATTGTATAAGGGTGTTTTGGACTAGTAAATATATGCTCGATATCTGCATATTCGACGATTTTTCCAGCATACATAACGGCGACTCTATCGCATGTTTCTGACACGACGCCTAAATCATGGGTGATCATAATAATCCCCATACCGAGTTGCTTTTGAAGTGATTTCATAAGTGATAATATTTGAGCTTGAATTGTTACATCAAGAGCAGTTGTTGGTTCGTCTGCAATGAGTAAATCTGGATTGCAAGCAAGTGCCATTGCAATCATAATGCGTTGTCGCATTCCTCCGCTTAGTTCATGCGGCTCTTGTTTTGCGCGTTTTTCAGGTGAAGGAATCCCAACTAGTTTCAACATATCGACGGCTTTATTCCAGGCTTCTTTTTTACTTAATTTTTGATGGATACGAATTGCTTCTGCGATCTGTTCCCCAACAGAATATACTGGATTCAAAGATGTCATTGGTTCTTGGAAAATCATTGAGATTTGATTTCCGCGAATTGCACGCATTTCAGATTCGTTTTGTTGTAATAAATCTTTTCCTTTAAATAAAATGTTACCTTCAACTTTACTGCCGCTTTCGCGGTCAATTAACCTCATAATAGATAGGGAAGTGATGCTCTTTCCGCACCCAGATTCACCTACGATGCCGAGTGTTTCTCCTTTAGAGACAGAGAAATTTAAACCATCAACCGCTTTACTTACACCTTCGTCTGTAAAGAAATGTGTTTTTAAATCTTTAACTTGTAATACCTCTTCCTTTTTATTCATGTTTGTGCACCCCCTTAATTAAGCTCAATACGTTTATTGAAATAACGGTATAAAATATCAACAATAAGATTGACTAGAACGAAGATGACTGAGGCAATTAATACGCCTCCTTGTAACATCGGTAAGTCTCTCATTCGGATAGCGTCTACAATCAATCTTCCAAGTCCATTTATAGCAAAAACTGATTCTACTAAAACTGTACCGCCTAAAAGTGCACCAAATTGCAATCCAACAACAGTAATAACGGGAATTAATGCGTTCCTCAAAGCATGTTTATATATAACGACTCTTTCTTTTACCCCTTTTGCTCTTGCTGTTCGTATATAATCTTGGCGTATGACATCAAGCATACTTGAGCGAGTCATACGTGCTACAATTGCTGCGCCAGATGCACCTAGTGTAAGTGCTGGTAAAACCATGTGCATCCAAGTTCCCCAACCAGAAACGGGGAATATTTGAATTTGGACAGAGAAGTAGAAAATGAGCATAAGTCCAAACCAAAAGCTTGGTAATGAGACACCTAATAAAGCGATAATCATAATAGAAACATCTGTCCAAGAATATTGTTTTGTAGCAGAGATGATGCCAGCGATCATCCCGATTACAACTGTAATGACGATACTACATAGTGCGAGTTCAATAGTGATTGGAAGGCGGATTAATACTTCGTCTAACACTGGGCGATTAGAACGAATCGAAACTCCGAAATCACCTTGCAATATATTTCCGATATAAGAGAAATATTGCATGATAAAAGGTTTGTCCAACCCTAATTGGTGACGTATTTGCTCGACAGTTTCTTTAGATGCTCCTTCACCAGCGATAAGGAGAGCTGGGTCACCCGGTACCATTTGCATAATTAAGAAAACAACGAATACAACGCCGAAAAGAACGGGAATTAATTGTAGTATTCTACGAAATATAAACATTAGCATATATAATGCCCCTTTCTATTTTTTAAGTCTCGGATCTAGTGCATCACGTAATCCATCACCAAACATGTTTAAACCGATTACGAGTGTAGACATTGCAATTCCAGGAAACATTGCAATATGTGGTGCGGTAAATAAAAAGTCGCGTCCATTACTTAACATGGCACCCCATTCAGGTGAAGGTGGTTGCGCTCCAAGTCCTAAAAATGATAATCCAGCTGCAGATAAAATTGCTGTAGCTAAGCGTAAAGTGGCTTGGACAATAATAGGTGATAAGATGTTAGGGAATATGTGTTTCATAATAATAGTAAAGTCATTTGCCCCTAGTGCTCTTATAGCATCGATATACTCTAATTTTTTTACTGTTAATGTAGAAGCTCTAACGATACGAGCGAACATAGGGATTGAGAAAAAGCCAATAGCGATAATTACGTTCACAAGACTTGGTCCTAGTGCGCCTACAATAGCAAGAGCAAGTAAAATACCAGGGAAAGCTAGCATGATATCGATGATTCGCATAATAACCGTGTCAAACCATCCACCGTAATAACCAGAAATGATACCGAGAATAATGCCGAACAATGCTCCTATAAATACAGAAGAAAATCCAACAAGTAATGAAAGTCGTGTCCCGTGTAAAAGGCGGCTTAAAATATCTCTACCTTTATCATCTGTCCCCATCCAATGTTCCATAGATGGTGGTTGTAATTTGTTGACTAACTGAATGTCAAATGGATTATAGGGTGCTAACAATGGGGCAAATATAGCTATAACAATATAGAAAAGAACGATAATACCTCCGATAAATGCCATTTTATTTCTTTTCAGTTTTCGATAGCTCATAATCCATTTCGATGTGTTCTTCGTTTGAATCGTTTGTAAAGAAGTGTTTTCTTCTTTAGAAAGACGAACTTCCATTTTTCATACCTCCCTTTCTTTATGAATAAATTATCAGAAAATTAAAACGAGTCAACGAGTTTAAAACAATAAGTAAAGAAAATGCAAATAGAAGTAAAGATGTTTTAAAATAATTCAGAAAATTCAAATAGTAAAGAAAGTGCAAATAGAAGTAAAGATGTTTAAAAACTTTTTCCACAAAGTTATTTATAATTACAAATACATAGACAAACTTGAAAAAGAGAGGGTGGTGAAGTGATCTGCTATTAGAAAGTAGGGGGATAGAAAGCTAGACTTAAAGTTTCACTTTAGAATGTAGAGATAAAAGAAAGTGGAGGGGGAAGGGCGATGAGATTCAAAAGGGGACTTGTGAGTTGTTTTATCGCAATTTTATGTCTTTCAGTTTTTCTAGCGGGGTGTTCATCTAATGCGAAAACAGGAAATGAAGGATCAGGAAGCAAAGGGACAAAAGAAGGCGGCGTTTTAACAATTGCTAGACTGTCAGATGCTGATAATTTAGATCCACATTTTATTACAAACATCCCTTCCGCAAGTGTTGTGTACCATAAAGTGTATGAAAATCTTGTACAACGAGATAAAAACATGGATTTTAAGCCGATGTTAGCAAAGGAATGGAAACAGATTGATGATTTAAATTGGGAATTTAAGTTGCAACAAGGCGTAACATTCCAAGATGGTGCACCATTTAATGCTGAGGCAGTAAAGAAAAACTTTGAACGTGTATTAGACCCGAAAGTAGGTTCAAATCGAGCAACTGTTTATTCTATGATTCAAGAAATAAAAGTAATTGATGAATACACAGTACAGTTCATATTGAAATACCCATACTCACCTCTTTTATCTATTTTCGCAAGTAATGAAGGAAGTATTTTAAGTCCGAAAGCAATTGATGAAAAAGGGAAGGGCTTAGCGCAGCATCCAGTTGGGACAGGTCCATATACCTTTAAGTCATGGAAACCAGGTGAAGAAATTCGACTTGAAAAAAATAAAAATTATTGGGGTGAGAAAGCAAAGGTTGATGAAGTTGTATTCAAAGTAGTACCAGAAGATGCAACACGTATTGGAATGATCGAAACTAGTGAAGCTCACATTGCAGAGAATTTACCTGTAACTGAAGTAGAGCGAGTGAAAAATTCACCATCCATGGAGTTAATTGAAAATGAAGGTTTAGGTGTAGAATATATTGGATTTAATGTAGAGAAAAAGCCATTTGACAATCCGCTCGTTCGTCAAGCGATTGCACATGCAATTGAAACGAAAGGGATTTTAAAAGGGGTATATAACAATGTTGGGACTGAAATAAACTCCGTAATGACTCCTAAAGTGTTCGGTTATACGAAAGACGTAAAAGGATATAAGTATGACATTAATACTGCGAAAAAATTATTAGCAGATGCTGGTTATCCAAATGGATTTAAAACAACAATTTGGACGAACGACAGCAAAGTTAGAATGGCGTTAGTGGAAGTAATTCAATCTCAATTAAAAGGGATTGGCGTTGATGTAGAAATTAAAGTTATGGAATATGGTGCGTTTTTAGCTGCAACGAATAAATCAGAACATGCGATGTTTGTTGGAGGATGGGGAAACGCAACAGGTGATGGTGACTATAATCAATATAATTTATTCCATTCTAGTTCACACGGAGCAACTGGTAACCAATTTTTCTATAGTAATCCGGAAGTAGATAAATTAATAGAAGAAGCTAGAAAAGAAAAAGATGAGACGAAGAGAAAAGAATTATACAAACAGTTACAAGAGATTGAATTAAAAGATGCTTTACTAGTACCAATTCGAGGGATTAATCATATTGCGGCAACTACGAAAAATATAAAAGGATTTTGGATTGATCCATCTGGGTATTTGCGACTGGAAGGTGTAGAGCTACAGTAAAATAGAAAATTCTATCAGTGTAAAAATGATTTTACACTGATAGAAATTTTTATCTGTTTTTGTTTCGTTTGTAAGTAGAAAAATCATATTGCGAAGGGAGATTGACAAAGTGAGTGTGAAATCACAATATTGGTTAACGAATGTAAAACTTGAATGTGGGTACGTATATGAGGAATCACGAATTACAAGTACAGAAACGGAAATTTGTAGTTTATTTATTGAAGATGGAAAGATTACGAACATATTACCTGGAATTGTATCAGAGCAAGATGGTGAAGTAGTAAATGCAAATGGTTTACTGGCATTACCAGCATTTGAAGAAATGCATATCCATATTGATAAGACGTATTATGGTGGACCATGGAAAGCGTGTACACCAGTAAAGAGTATATTCACTCGTATTCATGAGGAGCAAACTATTCTTCCGAAGCAATTAGAAACTGCAAAGAGTAGAGCGGAGAAAATGTTGCAATTACTTCTTGAAAACGGAGCGACAAATATTCGAACACATTGCAATATTGATCCTGTAATTGGTCTTGGGAATTTAGAAGCAACGATTGCGGCACTGGAAACATATAAAGATAAGTTATCAGCAAAAATTGTAGCATTCCCGCAACACGGTTTGTTACGAAGTAATTCCGTAGGGCTTGTAAAAGACGCTATGCGTATGGGAGCTCATTTAGTAGGTGGAGTAGACCCAGCTACAGTAGATGGTAATATTGAAAAATCATTGAATACAATTATGGATATTGCAGTAGAGTTTGATTCAGACATTGATATTCATTTACATGACGCGGATCAACTCGGAACATTTACAATGAAGAGATTAGCTGCATTAACAGAAGAAGCAGGGTGGCAAGGAAGAGTTACGATTAGTCATGCTCTTGGACTTGGAGATGTATCTGTAGAAGAAGCGGGGGAAATGGCTGAACGACTTGCGGCATTAGGTATTGATATAACGTCAACAGTTCCAATTAGTAGACATGTAATTCCAGTTCCGTTATTAAATCGTAAAGGTGTAAAAGTTTCGCTAGGAAACGATAGTATAACGGATCATTGGTCTCCGTTTGGGACAGGAGATATGTTGCAAAAGGCAAATTGTCTAGCGGAGAGATTTAGATGGATTGATGAGCGCTCTTTAGGGAAAGCACTTCAGTTTATTACGGGTGGGAAATCTATACTAGATGATCGAGGAAATCGTCAATGGCCAAAAATTGGGGATGAAGCAAATATCGTCTTTACAGAAGCATCATGTTCAGCCGAGGTAGTAGCAAGACAAACAGAGCGCTGTGCGGTTTTATATAAAGGAAATGTTGTTGCTGGTAGTTTGGAAAAAACGGCTATAAATAATCTTGTTTGAGAGGATGATGGAAATGCAAAATGCGTATTGGTTAACGAATGTACGATTAGAAACAGGTTACAAGTTTAATAATGAAGTAGTTACAGGTACAGAAACAGCTTTGCATCATTTACTTATAAAAGATGGAAAGATTGAAAAGATTGTACTTGCGGATGTACCGCTTCAAACAGAATATGAAACGAAAGATGCGAAAGAATTGCTTGTGCTTCCGTCGTTTGTGGAAAATCATTTTCACTTGGATAAGACAAAACTTGGTGGTCCATGGGAAGCATGTACACCAGTAAAAAATATTATTGAGAGATTAGAGTTAGAACAGCAGGAGTTACCGATTTTAGCTCAAACAACTGGAGAGAGAGCAGAGTTATTACTAAGAAACATTTTAAATGCTGGTTCGACTCATATTCGAACGCATGTAAATATTGATCCGTATATCGGTCTTAAAAACTTAGAATCTGTACGTCAAACATTAGAGAATATGAAAGATGCGTTTACATATGAAATCGTAGCATTCCCGCAGCATGGTTTACTTCGTACAGAAGCGCATTCTCTTATGAGAGAAGCGATGAAAATGGGCGCAACTTTAGTAGGTGGTGTAGATCCAGCTACTGTAGATAATAATATTGAAAAATCACTTTTTGATATGATGGAAATCGCTGTAGAGGCAAATGCTGATGTTGATTTGCATTTACATGATGCAGGGCATTTAGGTATTTATACAATTAAAAAGTTAGCTCAGTATACAGAGGAGGCTAGTTGGGACGGACGTGTTGCAGTCAGTCATGCGTTTAGCCTAGGGGATGTATCTAAAGAAGAAGGAGCAGATATGGCAGACTTATTAGCTGAAAGAGGAATGTCTATTATTACGACAGTACCAATTAACAGAAATATGCCGCCAGTACCATTACTTACAGAAAAGGGTGTTCCCGTTTCTTTAGGTTGCGATAGTATGTTTGATTCATGGGGACCATTTGGAAATGCTGATATTTTTGAAAGAGTAGGGCGTTTAGCAGAAAAGTATCGCTGGATTGATGAGAAGTCTTTAGCTTCTTCTTTAGCGTATATTACAGGTGGAAAAACGCCATTGGATCAAGAAGGAAATCAAGTTTGGCCTAAAGTAGGAGATAAAGCTGATTTCGTCTTCTTACAAGCTACTTGTTCAGCAGAAGCGATTGCTAGACGAGCAAAGCGACCAGCTGTAATGAGAGACGGAAAAATAGTAGCAGGTTCCTTGCAACATGTTCAAGGAGTATTGATTTAATTTACGTATCTCCCTAATTTATATATTTTTTTTCAAGGGTTCCTAATGAAAGAATAGGAATCCTTCTTTTTTACGAGAAAAGGAGGGGAATAGGTGACACGTACATATATATTACTGTTTATATGTGTAGTAGTTTGGGGGAGTAATTTTATATTTGGTGCGATTTTAGTAAATACATTTCATCCGGTGTTGTTAACGACACTTCGCTTACTATTTATTAATTTGTTTTTTCTAGCATACGCTATTATGTGTAAGAAAGACTTATATATAGAAAAGAGTGAAATGAAAAGTGTATTATTAATTGGAATCATAGGTGTCGCGATCAATCAATGGTCTTTTTATGAAGGGTTACAAACCGCAGATCCAACAACAGCTGCGCTAATATTAGCACTTACTCCTGTTATGACTTCTATTCTAGCAGTATTTATTTTAAACGAACCGTTAACAGCTAAGTTAGTAATAGGGGGAGGGATTGCTACTTTTGGAGTGTTTTTTGTAATTGGTGTTGGGCAGAGGTTCGTCTTTTCAGAAGGGTTAATATGGATTTTTATAACGATGCTATCTTTTTCTTTATCTATCGTTTTAATTCGGAAATTGGGGAATAGAGATGATATGTTTTTTATTACATTCTTTTCTTCAATTTTTGGTTTTTTAATTATGCTACCGTTTCTTGCTTTTACCTTTTCTCACATAACGTTGAAATACTCTATAGAGAGTTGGTCGCTTCTCATTGTGACGGCAATACTTATGCATGGAATTTGCACATTAGTTTGGAATAATCAATTGAGAAAAGCGCAAGCATCAACAGCAGCTATGTTTTTAAATTTAGAACCATTCGTTACGATGGTGGTAGGGTATATTATATTGCAAAAAAGTGTAACAGCCATTCAAATAATTGGAGCTGTTTTTATCGTTTGTGGAGTTTACACTGCAACATTTGGATACGGGAAGAAATCGAAAGGACAAAAAGAGTTGTTTCGAAAAGCTACGTAATAGTATAGCGTGTATTTCTGTGTGAAATATATGGAAGGGATGAAAAATTTGGACAATCAACATAACCAAAATCATATTATGGGAACTTTGCAATGGTTTATATTTTTATTAGCAAATTCAATCGCACTACCAATTGTCGTTGGCGGATTATTTCATCTTACGACGGAAGAAATATTTTATTTAATGCAGCGTACGTTTTTTGTAGTTGGTATATCTTCTTTTTTACAAGGGTGGCTTGGACATAGACTCCCAATTGCGGACGGACCAGCTGGATCTTGGGTTGGCGTATTTACCGTACTTGCTTACGCAACGGCCGGACAAGATCAATTACATAGTACGTTGCAAATTTTAGAATTAGGAATGATAATTTCCGGTGTTATTTTAATAGGATTAGGCGTAACAGGTTTTATCGGACGTATTTTATTTTTGTTTACGCCGCTTGTGACAGGGACGTTTTTACTTTTATTATGCTTACAATTAAGCGGTGTATTCCTAAAAGGGATGTTAGGAATTACTGCTACTGCTTCTCAAATTGATGGATTTACAGCGATAATTGCGTTTAGTATATTTCTTTTCGTTATTATACTATCTAATTTTGGAAAAGGTTTTGTCAAAAGTTACGCGGTTTTAATAGGTTTAATTAGTGGGTGGATTCTTTTTCTAATTGCAGGAAAAGTTACGATTCCATCTCAAGTAAATCATTTTGTGCAACTTCCGCAAATATTTGCTTGGGGGCTTCCGAAATGGAATACAGGTATGGCAGTATCGAGTTTCGTTATGGTATGTATTTTAGTTTCGAATACAGTGGCAGCTATTATAGCAATTAATCAAGCTACCATCCAAAAAGCGACTATTGAACAGAAACAGTTGAAGGATGGAACGTGGGTTGGAGGGATTTCACACATCATTTCCTCCATATTTTCAACTGTAGGTGTCGTGCCATTACCGGCAACGGCAGGATTTATACGTTTAACGAAACAAAAAAATATACGTTCGTTCTTACTAGCATGTATGTTACTAGTCGTAATGTCGCTGTTTCCAAGTATTATTCGTTATTTAGCATCTTTACCGTCCGCTGTTGCATCTGCGGTTTTAATGGCTTCTTTCGTACAGTTAATTGGAATTGGGTTAAATAATATAAAACAAGTGGAGCTTAATGAAAGGAATGTAACAATTTTAGGTGTTGCAGTATTATTTGGCAGCGGCGTTATGTTTTTACCGTCTGAAGCACTACAATCATTGCCTTCTGTTATGCAATATATATTCGGGAATGGTTTATTTGTAGGTACTGTTGTAAGTATATTGCTAGAACAAATATGGCGCATCGGGAAATAAGTGGATACAAAGAGTGTACGCACTGTATAAAAGTCTAAAATAACATGTGAAATAAAGCCCATTTTCATTCACCACCCGCACATTTCGTTCATACAATATCTTGACTAAATAAACACCCAACTTACACATACACAGCTCTGGCTTAAGCAAGGAGGGTTATACCAGTTGAAGGAAAAAGCGTATCAATCTAAACCTTTACTCACAAAGAGAGAGAGAGAAGTATTTGAATTACTGGTTCAAGATAAAACAACGAAGGAAATTGCAGGTGAACTTTTTATCAGTGAAAAGACAGTTCGCAACCACATCTCAAACGCAATGCAAAAGCTAGGGGTTAAAGGACGTTCACAAGCAGTTGTTGAGCTTCTTCGTATGGGAGAGCTCGAGTTATAAAAAGAAAGCCGACTTTTGTAAAAGAGTCGGCTATTTTTCTGTTTATATTTTGAGCTTAAAAAAGGTATCTCAGACTGTGAGGGGGAAGATATGTTTAAGAAAGAAATGTTAAAAATAACTATTTTAAAATATGATGAGGTATCCTTGTCATTCATGGATAAGAAGGTGCAAATATGAAGTTGTATTTTAAGGATATGGAGATAGGTGAAATTAAAGATGTTTTTGGAGACATGCCATGGATGTATGGAACAATTCGTTTATTCGAGAATAGTAAACCTTTCCAAAAATATTTTCGTGAGATGGTAGACGAAGATAGTATATTTGATTTTGAAAGCATAGACCCTGAATTTTTATATGAAGAAAATTGGTCTATTTTTGATGAGGATGCTCAGCGGTATTTAGGGATTGATATACCTGCTATTCATATGGAGGATACAACAATTGCGTGGCGTTGGAGATAAAAGCTATACAGTTGTGAACATCTTTGTATGAAAGAATTCAAACGATAACAATAAGCTCACTTTTTACAAAAGGTCAGCTTATTGTTATCGTTTTTTCCCTTGCTATATGAATGATAAGAACACTCCATACATAAATAGGTAGTAAGGAGGGGATATGTTGAAAAGGATATTGTTAGTTTCAACAAGCGCTCATGATATGAATGGACACCCGACTGGTTTGTGGCTGGAAGAGCTCGCAGCTCCTTATAACTTGTTTAAAAAAGCTAAGTTCGATGTTGATATTGTGTCGATACAGGGCGGTAGAGTGCCGATTGATAGAGTTTCTATTCCGAACGGGATACCTCGTGAATTTAAGCATGTCGCTTCTTTATTGCAAAATACGAAGTCGATCTCAACGGTTCATTTTTCGGATTATGATGCGGTTTTATTTGGTGGTGGACACGGGGCGATTGTAGATTTTCCAGGTAATCCATATGTTGCAAATTTAATTGTGAATATGTACAACAACAACCGAATTGTAGCGGCTGTTTGTCACGGAGTAAGTTCTTTAGTCGGTGTGAAAAATAAGGACGGCTCGTTTTTTAGTGCGGGTAAGCATATAACAGGTTATACAAATGATGAGGAAAAAGCTGTACATTTAGAAAAGCGAGTGCCGTTTTTGTTAGAAAATAAATTGAAAGAAGAAGGGGCTTTGTTTTATGTGGCTCCAAATTTTACGCCGCACGTCGTAGTAGATGAGCGTTTAATTACAGGGCAAAATCCGCAGTCTAGTATGGAAATAGGGAAAGCTATAAGAAGAGCTGTAAATAAAGTATAGAAAAAGTGCTCGTTACTCATAAAGGTAGCGGGCATTTTTCTATAGTATAAATGACCCCTTAAACTAAAAAGATGTATTGAGTATAGTGACTTCATTTATAATTAATCGCGAATTTGCTATACTATTTTGTATGGACAAAAGGGGAGGCTCTTTTAATGAGAAAAGTTGCATGTGCAAACACTTATATTAATAAAATAAAGCCTGTTATTAGAAAAACGAGTTTTAGTCAATTGAAAATAGATGAAATTGCGAAGTATATGGATATTAGTAAAGCTACTTTATATAAACGTTTTTCTTCAAAAGATGAGATTATTGAAGCTGTGGTAGAAGATTTTATGAACTACCTTCTTGAAGGAGATGCGTATAATCAAGATGAAAGTATGTCTTTTGCAGAACGTTTCCAAAAGACGTTTATTCACTCTTTAAAATGTGTGACGTATATTTCAGATGTCTTTTTACAAGATTTGAAAGAGGCATATCCGCACTTATCTGATCAGTTAGTCGCTGCACAACAAAATCGTAATCATAATTTGCAAATCTTTTTTGAAGCTGGTATGGAACAAGGCTACTTTAATAAAATGAACGCACAATTATTTATGGTGCAAGATGATGTGATGTTAAGACGTATTATAGATCATTCTTTTTGTATTCAGTACGATATTACGTTAAAGAAAGCGATACTTGATTTTTATCAACTAAAGAAGTATCAACTTTTTAAACCAGAGTATATAGAAGCAATTGATGATTCGGAAATTGAAAAAGAAGTTATTGCTATTTTGCAAATGATTTCGTAAAAAAGCAGGTTTTCCTATTGTAATGGAAAACCTGCTTTTTTATTACATGTTATTTTTTTGCGTGTTGTAATACTAATTCAGCTACTGCATCACCTGAAGCTGGGTTTTGACCAGTGATAACACGATTATCTTCTACAGCGAAAGCTTCCCAAGGCTCTGCAGCTTTTTCGTAAAGTCCTCCATTTTTCATGAGTTCATCTTCTGTTAAAAATGGAACAAATTGATCTAATTCAGCTAGTTTCTCTTCTTCATTCGAGAATCCCGTTACTTTTTTACCACTAATTAAACGATCCCCATTGCTTAATGTGATATGAAATAAACCAGCAGCTCCGTGACAAACAGAGGAAACGATTCCGCCATTTTCATAAATGTTACGGCTAATCATTTGTAGTTCTTTATTTTCTGGGAAGTCCCAAATCACACCGTGACCACCTGCGTAATAAATAACAGCATAGTCTTCCGGATTCACCTCACTCGGTTTCATTGTAGAACCGAGACGATTCATAAATTCTTTCTTTTGATACCATTCCCAATCGATGCTCTCCGCCATTGCTAAACTATGCGGATCAATCGGTGTATAACCACCTTGTGGGCTAACATAATCTACTTCGTAACCAGCTTCTTCAACTTTTTTAACGAAATGGACAGCTTCGCCAAGCCAAAGGCCAGTAGCTCGATTTAAATTTGGATATTTTTCTACGCTCGTTAATACGACTAACATTTTTTTCTTCATCATAATCCTCCTGTAATGTTTCTTCTATATAAAAGTTTATTATTTTATTAAGTTAGAAATTGCAAATTTGAATAACCATGTCAGCCCTCCTTATATCGGATTGGAAATTAGTGTATAACAATTTTTAAACAAAGTAAACTAAAAACACTTAATTAGTTTACTTTGTATATTTTTCGTTGACAAACTGGAATGCTGAAACTATGATAGTTCCATGAATATCGAACAACGTACATGTTTCGTTTCGAATTCAATTTGTCGCGCGATAAATATATACATTTGATGAAGTTGTTTAGCAGCGATAGAAGCGCTAAACAACTTTATTTTCATTTACAGTTACTACAATCAGGAGAGGTGTTACACATGGGGAAAGATATAAGTAACCATTCAAAATGGTTTGTTTTCACATTATGTTTTATCGTTTTATTAGGACCGGTGAATGCGGTTTTATTTAATGTTGCGTTAGAGGATATGGCTCATGATTTATCCATTAGTCAATCGAAAGTAAGTTGGGTTGTAGTAGGTTACTCCTTAGTTGTCGGTATTGGTTCGATGATATATGGGAAACTGGCTGATCGTTATAGTGTGAAAAAACTATTAATTATTTCAATCATCATATTTGTAGCGGGTTCTATTATTGGATTTGTAAATCAATCATATGCGATTGTCATTTTTGCAAGATTAGTGCAGGCGAGTGGGGGCGCGGCGTTTATTGCGCTTAGTATGATTGCGGTAGCAAAATTAGTTGCTCCTGCTAAGAAGCCTGGTGCTTTAGCGATGATTAGTTCTTCTATTGCGTTAGCGGTTGGTATTGGTCCTTTAGTTGGTGGGGCTATTACAAATACACTAGGGTGGCCATATTTATTTTTATTTATGATTATCTCAGTATTGGGGATTTTCTTGCTTATAAAATTTATGCCAGGAGAAGCGCATCATACGGATGAAGTGTTTTATTTTGATTACATTGGAGCGGCGTTACTATTTGTATTTATTACGACTGTTTTGGTAGGTGTTAATATGAATAGTTGGCTATTTGTGTTATCGATAATTTCCTTATTTTTATTCACGGTTCGTATGAAGAAAGCGGAGCACCCATTTATCGATATTGAGTTATTTTCGAACAAAGCATTTCTTCGTTTAATAACAGTCGGATTTATAATTAATGTGGCGTTATGTGCTAATTTATTATTATTGCCATTACTGTTAGGAAGAGTACACGGATTGTCGCCGTTTATTATCGGAATTGTATTATTTGTTGCATCACTTTTCGGTATTGTGTCTAGTTTTATTACTGGAAAGATTATCCCTTCGTTTGGAAATGTGAATATGATTTATGTAGCGTCTGTCATTATGATTGTTGGCTTTTTAATTTTAGGGTTTATTCCGAATGGAAGTATAGTCGTTATTGTATTGGCGATTATTTTAACGTTTATGAGTTATTCTGCCATTCAAGTATCATTGAACACATTTATACCGAAAACATTACATGTAGCTAAAGTTGGAGTCGGTCTTGGTTTATATAATTTAATTAACTTTTTCGGTATGGCATTTGGACCAGCTGTAGCAAGCCGAATTATGGAATCTACAAATAGTTATCGTTTTAATTTTATTTTAATCGTCATGTTAATTTCTGCTCATTTCTTCTTATTAATAGGAATGTCTTCTTTCCGAAAAAAGATGGAGCATTAAATATGTACTTTATATAGAAGAAACCGACTTTCCTATAGAAGGTCGGTTATTTTTCTGTCTTGCAAATTATGAAAAAAAGGAGCAAAATAAAAAAGGTCCTAGTCTATACAGGTACAAATGAAAATTTTCATACAGAAGCAGTTTAAGTGCGCGAACTTAAAGTGTGTAAAATATAATGATAAAATAAGATGATGAATGAGAAAACGGGTGATGAAGTTGAATAGAGCAATCGGTGTTATCGATTCAGGAGTTGGCGGCTTAACAGTAGCGAAGGAATTAATTCGTCAGTTGCCGAAAGAGCGCATTATATATTTAGGGGATACAGCACGTTGCCCTTATGGTCCACGTTCTCGAGAAGAAGTGCGCCAATTCACGTGGGAAATGACGGAGCATTTACTAGATTTAAATATCAAAATGTTAGTTATTGCATGCAATACAGCAACTGCAGTTGTATTAGAAGAGATGCAGAAACAATTACCAATTCCAGTGGTAGGAGTTATTCACCCAGGATCACGTACAGCTTTAAAAGTGACAAACACATACCATGTTGGGATTATTGGAACGATTGGAACGGTGAAAAGTGGTGCATACGAAGAGGCGTTAAAGTCTATTAATAACCGTGTTATGGTAGAAAGTTTAGCGTGTCCGCCTTTCGTTGAGCTTGTAGAGAGTGGCAATTTTGAAAGTGAAATGGCATATGAAGTTGTAAGAGAAACGTTGCAACCGCTGAAAAATACTGATATTGATACACTTATTTTAGGTTGTACACATTATCCGATTTTAGGTCCTGTCATTAAACAAGTAATGGGAGATAAAGTACAACTCATTAGTTCAGGTGATGAAACAGCGCGTGAAGTAAGTACAATTTTATACCATAGTAAAATGTTGAATGAGGGAGAGGAGCAAAGCGACCATCTCTTCTTAACAACAGGGAAAATAGGCTTATTTAAAGAAATTGCATCAAAATGGTTCGGTCAACCGATTGAAAATGTGAAACATATTCATTTAGAAAAAGAATAATAGTAGAATCCATATAAGTGAACTCCTGAGAAATCAGGGGTTTTTTGTTTATAGGGAGCACAGCTTGTTCTAAAAAGAGAAACAGCTCGTATACATAATAGTACAAACTTAGATTTTAGGGGGGAATGGCATGCCTAAATCCACTTTTAAATGGGTTGTTGGTGCTACTGTGAGCGCTGTTTTACTAACAGGGTGTGGCTTTATAAATCAGGAGAAAGCAACGGAACAAATTGATCCGCCAAAACAAGTTACGTACACGGAAGGTGGAAAGAAAGAAGTATCTAAGAAAGATAAGCAAGCACAAACGGTGAATAGAGAATTATACCTTGTTGATAAAAATGGTTATGTTGTACCACAAACGTTAGCTATACCTACTCCGAAAGCAAATGAGGTTATTCAGCAAACGTTAGAGTATCTTGTGAAAGATGGGCCGGTAACGAATTTATTACCCAATGGTTTCCGTGCGGTCATTCCAGCCAATACATCGATGACACTAGATTTAAAAAAAGATGGGACGGCAGTCATTGATTTCTCAAAAGAAATGAAAAACTATGCAAAAGAAGAAGAGCGTCAAATTGTTGAGTCGATAGCATGGACGTTGACGCAATTTAAAGAAGTAAAACAAGTGCAGTTCCAAATAAATGGTGAAAAATTAGCGAAGATGCCTGTTGGTGGTACACCTCTTGGTGACGGTGTGAGCCGTGCGAACGGTATCAATTTCGATGATGAACAAGTAGCGGATGTAACGAATACAAAACCGGTAACGCTGTATTTTATGGCGCAAAATAATAATAAACAGCAATATTACGTACCAGTAACACGCCGCGTTGTAGAAGGGAAAGAAAATGATTATGCAGCCATTGTAGATGAACTTGTAAAAGGACCGATTCATCAATCGCTCTTAAATGATTTTAATCCAGGAGTTAAGCTGATTACGAATCCGAAATTACAAGACGGAAATCTTACATTAAACTTTAATGAAAATATATTTATCAACCCAGATAAAAATATGATTTCAAATTACGTATTGAAGTCGTTAGTTTTATCTTTAACAGAAAAGAAAGGCGTGAAAAGTGTTTCTATTGAAGTAAATGGCAAAGCAAATCTTATAGATGAAAAGGGCGGAAAGTTAATAAGACCTGTAGATCGTCCAGAAAACGTGAATACAGGTAGTTTTTAATCGCTAATAATTTGATATACTTAAGTAAGAAAGAGGAATTGCTTTTTGGGTTCCTCTTCTTTTATTGTATACATATCATACATTTAAATTTGGCTATACTAACAAGTAGTTATGAGGAGGTTATTTTTATGCGAGTAGATGGTAGAGAGAAAACAGAATTACGCCATATACATATTCATACGAATTATTTAAAACATCCAGAAGGATCAGTATTAATTGAGGTTGGGGACACAAAGGTAATTTGCTCAGCGACAATTGAAGAGCGCGTCCCGCCATTTATGCGTGGAGAAGGAAAGGGCTGGGTAACAGCTGAATATGCGATGATTCCACGTGCGACAGAACAACGTACAATTAGAGAGTCAAGTAAAGGAAAAGTAACAGGACGTACAATGGAAATCCAGCGCTTAATTGGACGAGCATTACGTGCGGTAGTTGACTTAGAAGCGCTTGGCGAGAGAACGGTTTGGATTGATTGTGATGTTATTCAAGCGGATGGTGGAACGCGAACTGCTTCTATTACAGGTGCATATGTAGCGATGGTATTAGCTTTCGAGAAATTATTACAAGCAGAAAAAGTATCTAAAATTCCAGTAAAAGATTATTTAGCAGCAACGTCAGTAGGAATTGTTGAAGAGCAAGGCGTTGTTTTAGATTTAAACTACGCAGAAGATTCTAAAGCAGACGTTGATATGAACGTGATTATGACTGGAAAAGGCCAGTTTGTTGAAGTGCAAGGAACTGGAGAAGAAGCGACGTTTAGCAGAGCACAGTTAAATGAATTACTTGATGCTGCGGAACAAGGCATTTTCCAACTGATTGATATTCAAAAAGAAGCGTTAGGTGACATCGTATCTCATATAGAGTAGAGGTGGAAAATATGAAACAAGTTGTTGTAGCGACAAAAAATATGGGGAAAGTACGTGAATTTGCTGAGTTATTTGAGCGATTTGATTTAGAAGTAAAATCATTACACGATTTTCCTCATATTGAAGAAGTCGAAGAAACTGGTGAAACATTTGAAGAAAATGCGATTTTAAAAGCGGATAGTTTGAGTAGACAGTTGAATGCAATCGTAATTGCGGATGATTCAGGTCTTATTGTAGATGCTTTAAACGGAAAACCAGGTGTGTATTCAGCTCGTTTTGCTGGAGAGCCGAAAGATGATCAAGCGAATATCGATAAAGTTTTACAAGAATTAAATGAAGTAGCGTTTGAAAAGCGTAAAGCTCGTTTCTACTGTGCATTAGCAGTGGCTTTCCCTGAAGGGGATAAAAAGCCTGTCATTGTAAACGGGACATGTGAAGGATTTATTTTAGAACAACGCCGCGGGGAAAACGGCTTTGGATATGATCCAATCTTTTATGTGGAAGAATATAAAAAAGCGATGGCGGAACTAAGTTCAGATGAGAAAAATGCCATTAGCCACCGCGGACGTGCTCTACGTAAGCTAGAAGAAAAAATCCCTGAATGGTTTTTAGGAGAATAAGGGAGAGAGATTGATGAAAGCTTTAATCGTAAGCGATAGTCATAGCTCTGTGAAGGAATTACAGCAGTTAAAAGAGAAGTATGAAGGAAAAGTAGATATCATGATTCATTGCGGTGATTCAGAGCTAACGCCTGCTCATGAAGAGCTGCAAGGTTTCCATGTTGTAAAAGGGAATTGTGATTATGCTAACTTTCAAGACGAAATTGTAACGGATGTAGATGGTCTTCGTTTCGTAGTTGTGCACGGACATCGTCATAACGTGAAAATGACGTTACAAACATTAGCGTACCGTGCTGAAGAGGTAGGAGCGCAAGTTGCATGCTTCGGACACTCTCACGTATTAGGTGCGGAATTAATCGATGGCGTTTTATTTATTAATCCAGGTAGTATTTTATTACCGCGTCAGCGTGTAGAAAAGACATTTGCTATATTAGAAATGGATGAAAATCAAATGGAAGTTCGTTTTGAAACACTAGACGGACAGCTAGTTGAACAAGCAGTTTTTAAAAGAGGATAAGAAAAATTATCCTCTTTTAAAAAAGGTGTTGACTTTATGTATGGTTATACATATAATAAATATTGTCGATAGGGCAACAGCGCTAACGAATGAAAATAAAATAACATATGCGGGTGTAGTTTAGTGGTAAAACAAGAGCCTTCCAAGCTCTGGTCGAGAGTTCGATTCTCTTCACCCGCTCCATGTCCCAGTAGCTCAGCCGGATAGAGCATACGCCTTCTAAGCGTACGGTCGGGAGTTCGAATCTCTCCTGGGACGCTAAAAAAACCTTGTTATCTTTTGATAACAAGGTTTTTTGTTTGTCTAAAAATTGATATATGTGCAAAAGGTTTAAAAAAATAACGTAATATATGGTAATTGTTATGTGTAACGGATTAAAGTGCATGAAGAAAAGAGCGCCATTTATGCACCCTATTCCTCATATTTAATTTTAAAAATCAATAGGCTTATAATGGAACTCAAATCCATATCCGTATTAACTTAATTTTTTACTTAGAATGTTATAAAACTCTTTACCATTCTAGTACGATTGAGCAACCGTTATCGAAACTTATCCCTGTTAGTGTGTTACAATGAATAGAAGCGGAAAACGAGAATCTCCAATTGACTAGACCTGTGATTGGTTAGAAGGTTTAAGAAGGTTGTATAAAAAAGGGAGATGGCGCAAAGATGGCGAGATCAAATGAGAATGATTTAACGGAGAAATTGGCGGAAGGTCACCGGAAATATGGTGATGGAAACTTTACAGTACAGAACATCGGTGATGAAACTAATCCGAACTGGACTGTCGTAAAAAATGTGAGGAAGGGATCGGCAGGCATTCGTGAAGGAGAAGATATATTAAGACTGCGATCAAAATATATAAAATAGTACGGAAATGAGCAGGCCGAGAGTTTGAACATCTTCTAGGACGCTGAAAAACCCTTGTTATCTTTTGATAACAAGGGTTTCTTGTTTAGTTATTAATAAACTTTTCGAAGACAAAACCATAATCTTTCACGTTATATTGCTTTTTCGTATCAACAAGCCAGTTAAAGGAAATCTCGTTCATTTCTTTAAATTGTTCTGCCAAATTTACTTGTGCATTTGAAATACGGCTGAAAGCATTAGATGCCATATCTAAACTTTTATGTGCATATTGTAATGTAATGTCGTTGTCGTATGAAATTTCTTCGATTTTAAGTAAAGCTTTATATAAATCTTTTAATTCCTCGATATGTTTTTTATGAACATCAATTGAATAATGCTGATCTCCCATTTGAAACTTAATTTCTACATCTAAATCAATTGTTCCAGCAGTTTCAAGTGCTACGTTTTTAATTTGATATTTACTATAGCTAAAGCGGCGTAGTGTGCGTTTTTTACTTGTCGCACTTGTACCATCTAGGTGGAGTAATCCTTTGTTTGTGAAGCAATATTCATCTGATTTCGATTTAATTAGAAAGTAAATTTTCTCCCCATCTTCATGCATCACATAATCATCAGCATCAACTTTATCGTAATCTTTCGGTGTAATGACAGAACCTACATCACTTAACCCTAAAACATCAGCAGCTACTTTTTTGAACATATATATAATCCCCCTTGTAAAAATTCTTAATTGTACAAAAATATATTAACATGATTTTAACAAAGAGTTTTCTTTTTATGAGAAAATATTGGGAGGTAAGTTAAGAAAAGTAACGAATATTATTTTGGAAATATGTAAAAAGGTGCTGATAAAAAGTGTACCATCATACAAAAACAAAAGGAGCTTTGGCTGTTTTAAAAGCTCAAGTTGATTTGTATGAAAAAGGATATATGATTTTAACACCACAAACAGAGCATTCGCCGTTTGATCTTGTAGTATACAAAGACGGTGTGTTTAAAAGGGTACAAGTGAAATATAGAGAATTGAATGCAAAAGGGATACTGGAAGTTAGATTCCGATCAAGTTATTCTACAGCAAGCGGAGTCACTACAAAAGAAGTGAATAAAGAAGAAATAGATGTGTATTGCGTATATTGTCCTCAAACGGATTCTTGTTATTATTTCAATCCCTAACTATTTAGTAAATCTATTAGTTTAAGAGTGGATTCTCCGAAAAATAAACAAGAGAAAAAAGTCAATTTTGCAAGTGATTATAGAGAAATTCTGTGAAAGCACCTCAAGCGATATGAGGTGTTTTTTCAATCTCTTTTTGAAATCTTACAATTCTGTAAGGTAACTGTAAGGTAGTTCGATGGTAACAAATTGCTAATCCTCTATAATGAAGGTAACAACGATAAAACGAGGAGGAAGAAGTGATGAAAGGATTAATCGTAACGGGTTTAACAGTAGCTTTTGGTTTTGTAGCGTATGAGAAATTAACGTATGTAGTTGATGTTGTAAAACATTTAATCGCTTAGTAAAAAACAAAAACTACCATGAGAGGGAAAGGGAATGAGTGAATGAATGGAATGGTTATTTGGAATTATAGGTACTTGTAGTGTAGTGTTATTGTTCTTTGTCCCGAGCGGTATACTTAGTTCGACAACGAGTTTGTTCTTCTTAAGTTTGTTTGCTTGTACGATGCTTATCATTATGTTTTTAATGAAGCGAAGTAAACCAATCTTCTATTTTAGCATGATTGTTATGGCAATTATTGTTCTCCAAATTATTACCCTTGTTATATACCCCACTATTATAAAAGCTTTCCATTAATGATAAATCCTCTGCTTTCATCGCTGAGGGTTTTTGTTTGTACATTTTAAATTTTAAGTAAGGATTTGTTTATATTGAAATATAAAAATTAAATATTTTCATATTTCAAACAAAGGGTTTTGAGATGTTGTGTTCTCATTACTCATTTGATATATTTACTTTAAAGATAATTAAAATCTAGAAAAAGAGGCGGACGTATGGATAAAAAAGAAAATACGGTCGTATTGTTTCCGCAGCTATCAGCGCGCTATATTGATGAAGGTTTTTTAGCACTGAAAGAGCGGAAATTCGAAGATGCATTGCGCTGCTTTGAAATATTACGTCAGTATAATGCAGAAACGGAACAAACAGAACTAGCTTCGGTTATTTGTTTGTTAGAATTAAAGCATATGGAAGAAGCGAAAGAGAAATGTGAACAGTTGCTGGAGACAGGAGCTGTACTATTTGGTGATATTCTTGAAACGTATGTGACAATTTTAGTTCAAACAAATGATTATGAAGGCGTAATTGAAACCGTTGAAAAAGTTTTGCAAACGAAAGATATAATGCCGGAACAAAAGGAAAAATTAGCACAGCTCGCTTTATTTGCAGAAGGTATGTTAAATGAAGTAGATACGTCACTAGTCGATTCGAATTTTGAATTAGATGAATTTACTAATGAAATGTTTGGAGAAAACTTTGGGCAAAAGCTAAGAGCGATTCAGCAACTTTCGTTAAAAGACTTAGATCTTGCATTACCTGTTTTAAAGAAATTTTTAGTAGACGAAAAACAGCACCCTTATTTGAAAACTTCTATTTTATATAAAATGATAGAAAATCAAATAGAAGAAGAGATAGAGGTAGAAAAGTTTGGGAATACGATCAAGGTAATTCCGGCATTTACAGGTCATAATGAGGAGCAATCCGATAACATTATACATACATTATCAAGTCGATTAGAACAAAATTATCCTGATATATTTGATGCGATGGTTACATATTGGAAAGAGTTGCAAATTAGCGTTTTCCCATTCGCTCTATTAATGGATAAAGTGGAGATTTGGGCTGCTGTTTTAGAGAGAATTGGTAGAAAGCGTTTCGGGTTGACTATTGATGAAGTAGAGCTTATGACTGCGTATAATATTGAATTAGAAGAGTTTCATATTGCCTATCAATGGTTATTACGTATTGAAAGAGAAGGATATTTGCCCGTATAATTATGAAAAAGAATCGTTCAGTTCTTGAAACGAGCATATTCTATGTTATAATGTAAGGGTTGCAAAAGGCAGAAATCTGCCTGTTTGTAAGAGAAGAGAAGTGTAATTCTCTTACTTAATATGTTTCATATTATTCTCGAACAAAATATACCGTAGTTGTCTTTTAGGCAATTAGTAGATTGGAACATTATATCTGAAAGCTTTTGCTAGAGGATTATTTGTACTTTTGTTATTTCAAAAAAGAGATAATGAAGATCTTAATCTATAGAGGTATGTGCATACATTATTATAGTTGGAGGGAAAGAATAAATGGCTGCAAAATGGGAAAAATTAGAAGGTAACGTAGGCGTTTTAACAATCGAAGTTGATGCTAAAGAAGTAAACAACTCTATCGACGCTGCGTTCAAAAAAGTAGTAAAAACAATCAACGTACCAGGTTTCCGTAAAGGAAAAATGCCTCGTCCGTTATTCGAACAACGCTTTGGTATCGAATCTTTATACCAAGATGCTTTAGATATCATCTTACCAAAAGCATACGGTGAAGCGATCGATGAAGCTGGTATCTTCCCAGTTGCTCATCCTGAAATCGACATCGAGAAGTTCGAAAAAAATGCTAACCTTATCTTCACTGCAAAAGTTACAGTGAAACCTGAAGTTAAATTAGGTGAGTACAAAGGTTTAGCAGTAGAAAAAGTTGAAACAACTGTAACTGACGAAGATGTAGAGAACGAATTAAAATCTTTACAAGAGCGTCAAGCTGAACTAGTTGTTAAAGAAGAAGGAACTGTTGAAAACGGTGATACAGCTGTAATCGACTTCGAAGGTTTCGTTGATGGCGAAGCATTTGAAGGCGGAAAAGGCGAAAACTACTCTCTAGCAATCGGTTCTGGTACATTCATCCCAGGTTTCGAAGAGCAAGTAATTGGTCTTAAATCTGGTGAGTCTAAAGACGTTGAAGTATCATTCCCAGAAGAGTACCATGCTGCTGAATTAGCTGGCAAACCAGCAACATTCAAAGTAACAGTTCACGAAATCAAAACAAAAGAACTTCCTGAGTTAAACGACGAGTTCGCTAAAGAAGCTGACGAAGCGGTTGCAACTCTTGATGAATTAAAAGCAAAACTTCGCACAAACTTAGAAGAAGGCAAAAAGCATGAAGCTGAGCACAAAGTACGTGACGAAGTAGTAGAATTAGCTGCTGCTAACGCTGAAATCGACATTCCAGAAGCTATGATTGACACTGAGTTAGATCGTATGGTTCGTGAATTCGAGCAACGTTTAAGCCAACAAGGTATGAACCTTGAGCTTTACTACCAATTCACAGGTACTGATGCTGACAAGTTAAAAGAGCAAATGAAAGAAGACGCTCAAAAACGCGTAAGAATCAACCTTGTTCTTGAAGCTATCATTGAAGCTGAAAACATCGAAGTTACTGAAGAAGAAGTAACTGCAGAAGTTGAAAAAATGGCTGAAATGTACGGTATGCCAGTAGACGCTATCAAGCAAGCTCTTGGAAGCGTAGACGCTTTAGCTGAAGATCTTAAAGTTCGTAAAGCTGTAGACTTCTTAGTAGAAAACGCTGCATAATAAAATAACAAGGCGCGATTTTAATCGTGCCTTGTTTTATAAATATAGAAATATATTTATAAAACTTTTCGATGAAGAAGGAAAACTTCCTTAATAAGTCGAATATACATATTTCAAAAGTTTTAAAAACTTTTTATTTGTACATAACTAGTCATATTATTTGTATTTCTCGCCACGTAGTGACATAATATGTATTTACATACGATACATTTATCGTGTACATACGAAGGCAAGAGGTTAGCACTTTGTAAGGGGTGTGAAAATATGTTTAAATTTAATGATGAAAAAGGGCAATTAAAATGTTCTTTCTGTGGTAAAACACAAACACAAGTCCGAAAGTTAGTTGCAGGTCCAGGTGTTTACATTTGTGACGAGTGTATCGAACTTTGTACTGAAATTGTACAAGAGGAGCTTGCGAAAGACGAAGAAGTAGAATTCAAAGATGTACCGAAACCGGTAGAAATTCGTGAAATTTTAGATGAGTATGTCATCGGACAAGATAACGCGAAAAAAGCACTAGCGGTAGCGGTATATAACCATTACAAACGCATTAATTCTAACAGCAAAATTGATGATGTAGAATTAGCGAAGAGTAATATCGCACTTATCGGGCCAACAGGTAGTGGTAAAACATTACTGGCACAAACGTTAGCGCGTATTTTAAATGTTCCATTTGCAATCGCGGACGCAACATCTTTAACTGAAGCTGGATACGTTGGGGAAGATGTAGAAAACATCTTACTTAAATTAATCCAAGCAGCGGATTATGATGTAGAAAAAGCGGAAAAAGGAATCATTTATATTGATGAGATTGATAAAGTGGCACGTAAGTCCGAAAATCCATCAATTACACGTGATGTATCTGGTGAAGGTGTGCAGCAGGCACTTCTGAAAATTTTAGAAGGTACTGTAGCAAGCGTTCCACCTCAAGGTGGTCGTAAGCATCCGCACCAAGAGTTTATTCAAATTGATACAACGAATATCTTATTCATCTGTGGTGGAGCGTTTGATGGCATCGAGCCAATTATTAAACGCCGTCTTGGTGAAAAGGTAATTGGATTTGGTTCTGAGAAGAAAAATGCTGATGTAAATGAGAAGCATGTTTTATCTCACGTATTACCAGAGGACCTTTTAAGATTTGGTTTAATTCCAGAGTTTATCGGTCGTCTTCCAGTTATTGCGAACCTAGAGCCACTTGATGAAGATGCTCTTGTTGATATTTTAACGAAACCGAAAAATGCACTTGTTAAGCAATTCCAAAAACTATTGGAGCTTGACGATGTTGAGTTAGAGTTTGAAGAAGGTGCACTAATTGAAATTGCGAAAAAAGCAATTGAACGTAAAACAGGTGCTCGTGGACTTCGTTCTATTATTGAAGGCTTAATGCTTGAGGTAATGTTCGAGCTACCATCTCGCAAAGATATCGAGAAGTGTATTCTTACAAAAGAAACAGTAGCTGATAATGCAGCACCAAAATTGGTGTTACAAGACGGTACTGTACTTGATACAAAAACATCTGCATAATGCAAAGGAGAAACAGCAATTTTTATAATTGCTGTTTTTCTTTATGTTTAGCTATGTTCCTCCGCGGAAATACTAAGAGATAAAACATTGCGGGAGGAAATAAATGATGAGCTGGACAAATATATTTTTACTTGTTCAACTTGTTTTTGGTGTAATTGTCGGATTGTATTTTTGGCATTTACTTCGAAATCAGCGAACACAAAAAGTTTCAATTGATCGAGAATCGAAAAAAGAATTAGAGCAGCTTCGTAAAATGCGTGAGATTTCTTTAACAGAGCCGCTTGCGGAAAAGGTGCGTCCTACATCCTTTTTAGATATTGTAGGGCAAGAGGACGGGATTAAGTCGTTAAAAGCGGCTCTTTGTGGCCCGAACCCGCAACATGTAATTATATATGGCCCACCAGGTGTCGGAAAGACAGCGGCAGCACGTCTCGTATTAGAAGAAGCGAAACGAAATCCAAAATCTCCATTTCGCACAAATGCAACATTTATTGAACTGGATGCGACGACAGCTCGGTTTGATGAACGTGGTATTGCAGACCCTTTAATCGGTTCGGTGCATGATCCAATTTATCAAGGTGCTGGTGCGATGGGGCAAGCGGGTATTCCGCAACCAAAAAAAGGTGCGGTAACAGATGCACACGGTGGTATTTTGTTTATTGATGAAATTGGTGAGCTACATCCGATTCAAATGAACAAAATGTTAAAGGTGCTAGAAGATCGAAAAGTGTTTTTGGAAAGTGCATACTACAGTGAAGAGAATACGATGATTCCAACGTATATACATGATATCTTTCAAAAAGGTTTACCAGCCGATTTTCGCTTAGTTGGGGCAACGACACGTTCGCCAGAGGAGATTCCTCCTGCTATTCGGTCGCGCTGTTTAGAAGTCTTCTTCCGTGAGTTAGATACAGAAGAAATTCAAAAAGTAGCGAAGAATGCAGCTGACAAAGTAGAAATGCAAATCGGTGAAAATGGTATTGAAATGATTGGCATGTATGCAAGAAATGGAAGAGAAGCGATTAATCTTGTACAAATTTCTGCTGGAATGGCAATAAATGAAGAACGTTCTTTCATTAAAGATGAAGATATTGAGTGGGTTGTTCACTCTAGTCAGCTTACACCGAAGTATGAAAAACACATTTATCCTATTCCAAGAATCGGTCTTGTAAATGGACTTGCTGTATACGGACCAAATACAGGCGCGTTATTAGAAATTGAAGTAACAGCAATTAAGGCGAAAGATAAAGGATCGGTAAATGTTACCGGAATTGTTGAAGAGGAAAGTATTGGTAGTCAAACGAAATCAATTCGCCGTAAAAGTATGGCGAAAGGTTCTGTAGATAATGTATTAACAGTACTTCGATCTCTAGATGTGTTGCCAGAAGGATACGATATACATATTAATTTTCCAGGTGGTATCCCGATTGATGGGCCTTCAGCAGGAATTGCAATGGCAACAGGTGTGTATTCAGCAGTGCATCATACGTATGTGAATAATGAAGTGGCGATGACTGGTGAGATAAGTATACATGGAGAAGTGAAACCTATCGGTGGTGTGTACGCAAAAATAAAAGCTGCGAAAAAGGCGGGAGCTAAGAAAGTTATCATTCCTGCTGAAAACATGCAACCGTTTTTGTACACAATAAAAGGAATTGAAATTATCCCTGTTCGTAAGTTAAAAGAAGTATTTGAGCTAACATTTATGCAAGAAAATATGCATCGAGAGCTTGATATACATACTACAATAGACGAAACAGATGCACAATCAATGTGAGAATGAATGATAATAGTATTTGCCAGACTTCGTTTAAGTTTGTATGCTTAAGCGGAGTCTTTTTTCTTTTCGTAAGAGAGAAAAAAAGCGGGATTTACAGTTGCGGAGAATCTCGGCAATTGCATCTAGATGTATTGTAATATAAAATGGTTGAACAGGAGTTTAATTTATTATGGAGGTGCTATGTCTAGTATGAATACGAATGAAAGAATCGTACCCCTCCTACCATTAAGAGGCGTTCTCGTATATCCAACGATGGTTCTGCATCTTGATGTAGGACGTGATAAATCGATACAAGCACTAGAGCAGGCGGCAATGGATGAAAATATCATCTTTTTAGCAATGCAAAAAGAAATGAATATCGATGATCCGAAAGAAGATGACATATATAGTGTAGGTACAGTGGCGAAAGTGAAGCAAATGTTAAAATTGCCGAACGGTACGCTTCGTGTCCTTGTAGAAGGTTTACATAGAGCAGAAGTAGTAGAGTTTATCGAAGAAGAAAATGTAGTGCAAGTTTCTATTAAAACGGTAACTGAAGAAGTGGAAGCTGATTTAGAAGAGAAAGCACTTATGCGTACATTACTGGAGCATTTCGAACAATATATTAAAGTTTCGAAAAAAGTTTCAAATGAAACATTTGCAACGGTAGCTGATGTAGAAGAGCCAGGAAGATTAGCGGATTTAATTGCTTCTCACTTGCCAATTAAAACGAAGCAGAAACAAGAGATTTTAGAAATCATATCTGTGAAAGAACGATTACATACACTTATTTCAATTATTCAAGATGAACAAGAATTACTTAGTTTAGAAAAGAAAATTGGACAAAAAGTGAAACGTTCAATGGAGCGCACGCAAAAAGAATATTTCTTGCGTGAGCAAATGAAGGCGATTCAAACTGAACTTGGCGATAAAGAAGGCAAGGGCGGGGAAGTTGAAGAACTTCGTGAGAAAATTGAACAGTCAGGAATGCCTGAAGAAACAATGAAGGCTGCGCTGAAAGAATTAGATCGTTATGAAAAGTTACCAGCAAGTTCTGCGGAGAGCGGTGTTATTCGCAATTATATGGATTGGTTATTAGCACTTCCGTGGACAGACGCAACGGAAGATATGATTGATCTTGCTCATTCGGAAGAGATTTTAAACAAAGATCATTACGGTCTTGAGAAAGTGAAAGAGCGCGTACTGGAATATTTAGCGGTACAGAAGTTAACGAATTCATTAAAAGGGCCTATCCTTTGTTTAGTAGGGCCACCTGGGGTCGGAAAAACTTCGTTAGCGCGTTCTATTGCGACATCATTAAATCGTAATTTTGTCCGTGTATCCCTTGGTGGTGTGCGTGATGAATCTGAAATTCGTGGTCACCGTCGTACGTACGTTGGAGCAATGCCAGGACGCATTATTCAAGGTATGAAAAAGGCAAAATCAGTTAATCCAGTCTTCTTATTAGATGAGATTGATAAAATGTCTAACGATTTCCGTGGAGATCCTTCAGCAGCATTACTTGAAGTGTTAGATCCAGAACAAAACCATAACTTCAGTGATCATTATATTGAAGAACCATATGATCTATCGAAAGTTATGTTTGTAGCAACTGCGAATACACTTTCAAGTATTCCAGGCCCATTACTTGACCGTATGGAAATTATTTCGATTGCTGGCTATACAGAACTTGAAAAAGTTCATATTGCTCGTGAACATTTATTGCCGAAACAATTACAAGAGCATGGCTTACGAAAAGGTAATTTACAAGTACGTGATGAAGCGCTTCTTGAAATTATTCGCTATTATACACGTGAGGCTGGTGTTCGTACACTAGAGCGCCAAATTGCAAAGGTTTGTCGTAAAGCAGCAAAAATTATCGTTACAGCAGAACGTAAGCGTATTGTAGTAACAGAGAAAAACGTTGTTGATTTACTTGGTAAGCACATATTCCGTTATGGGCAAGCTGAAAAAACAGACCAAGTTGGTATGGCGACGGGTTTAGCGTATACGGCAGCAGGCGGCGATACACTGGCGATTGAAGTGTCCGTAGCGCCAGGTAAGGGGAAATTAATTTTAACAGGGAAACTTGGGGATGTTATGAAAGAATCCGCACAAGCAGCGTTTAGCTATATTCGTTCTCGTGCAGAAGAGCTTCAGATTGATCCGAATTTCCATGAGAAAAATGATATTCATATTCATGTTCCAGAAGGAGCAGTTCCAAAAGATGGACCGTCAGCAGGTATTACGATGGCAACGGCACTTATTTCTGCGTTAACAGGTATACCTGTAAGTAAAGAAGTGGGGATGACAGGTGAAATTACACTTCGTGGTCGTGTATTACCGATTGGTGGTTTAAAAGAAAAAACATTAAGTGCTCACCGCGCAGGTTTAACAAAAATTATTTTACCGGCGGAAAATGAGAAAGATTTAGATGATATTCCAGAGAGCGTAAAAGAAAACCTTACGTTTGTGCTTGCATCTCATTTAGATGAAGTATTGGAGCACGCATTAGTAGGAGTGAAACAATGAAAGTAACAAAAGCAGACATTGTAATTAGTGCTGTTAAACCAGAACAATATCCAGACGGTGACTTACCAGAAATCGCATTAGCAGGTCGTTCAAATGTCGGGAAGTCTTCCTTTATTAATAAAATTTTAAATCGTAAAAAGTTAGTACGTATTTCTTCTAAACCAGGAAAAACACAAACATTAAACTTCTTCTTAATTAATGAGATGATGCATTTTGTGGACGTTCCAGGTTATGGATATGCGAAAGTATCTAAAACGGAGCGCGCAGCTTGGGGTAAAATGATTGAAACGTATTTTACAACACGTGAGCAATTAGATGCAGCTGTATTAGTAGTTGATTTACGTCACAAACCAACAAATGATGATGTAATGATGTATGATTTCTTAAAGCATTATGACATTCCAACCATTATTATTGCAACGAAAGCCGATAAAATTCCGAAAGGGAAATGGCAAAAGCATTTAAAAGTTGTAAAAGAAACGCTTGATATTGAAAGTGGCGATGAAGTCGTTCTATTCTCTTCTGAAACAGGACTTGGAAAAGAAGAAGCATGGAAAGCAATTCATAAATTTACAAAAACAAAAAACGCGTGACGAATGTCGCGCGTTTTTTTCTTTATACACTTTTAGCGTACATTTAATGTAACCTCAATATTTCCTCGTGTTGCTTTCGAATAAGGACATACGCCATGAGCGGCTTCTACAAGTTCTTGTGCTTCGCTATGTGAAACGCCAGCGACATGTACATCAAGTACAGCAGATAGGCCGAAACCACCATCTGTATCTTTTCCGATAGAAACGTGAGCAGTTACTTCTGTACTTTCTACTTTCACACGTTTCGTACGAATGACAAGTTGTAATGCACTATCAAAACAAGCAGCATAACCAGCAGCAAATAGTTGTTCTGGATTTGTTGCCTCTCCGCCTGCACCACCTAGTGCTTTCGGCATTTTTACATCAAGATTTAATATGCCATCATCTGATACTACTTTTCCATTTCTTCCACCTGTAGCAGTTACTGAAGCAGTATATAATTTATCCATGTTTATTCCCCTTTTCTATCATTAATTGTTTTCATTGTTTCAATTAGTTTATTTAATTGAATTAATAAAGAACGATATTCTTGTTCTGTAATTCCTAAATTTGTTGCCATCGTTGTCGGCAATGAACAAGCCTTATCTTGTAAATCTTTTCCTTGTTCTGTTAATTCAATACACACTTTTCGCTCATCTTCTTTGGAACGAACGCGTTTTACAAGGTTTAATGATTCCATTCGTTTTAACATAGGTGTTAACGTACCGGAATCTAAAAATAGACGTTCTCCAATTTCTTTTACTGTTAGCCCATCTTGCTCCCATAGTACGAGTAAAGTAATGTACTGTGGATACGTAATGCCCATTTCTTCTAAATACGGTCGGTAAAAGCGTGTAACCTCTCTAGAACAAGCATAAATAGAAAAACAAAGTTGATTATCTAGATGCAAAGAATCTTCTGTCATGAATGGCTCCTTTCTAATTAAGTTGTGCACAATTTAATTTTGTAAAATCAATATAACGAAAAATAAATACAATGTCAAATACATTGTATTGAGAAAGTTTGTGCTACAAATTGGAACAATCGTACATATTTTCCTTCATGATGAAAGAAGATAGGAAAGATGATGTTATAATTTATATGGAATAGTTTCCATCACTTGATTATGAGGGCTTTTTTTGGTAACGTACAAATAGAGTTATTAATTTATAATCATTATAAAGTAGGAAGTTTTTATTCATTTTACTAAATCTCCTTTATTACATACGGAGAATAAATAAAAAATAATCAGTTGTTCACACGATTGTCAGATTCATAAGAGGAAAGTTGTATTATGATAGTAGATAAAGTGATAAAACGGGTGAAGGGGGACATGCTGCGTGCATATTCTTGTTGTTAGTGTAAATTATCGAACAGCCCCTGTAGAATTTCGTGAGAAGCTCACATTTCAGGCAGCGGAGCTAGAGCGAGCAATGACTACATTACAAAATCAAAAGAGCGTGTTAGAGAATGTCATTGTATCAACTTGTAATCGTACTGAGATTTACGCTGTTGTCGATCAATTACACACGGGACGGTATTATATTAAGAAATTTTTAGCTGATTGGTTTCAGCTTGAAATAGAAGAAGTCGCACCATATTTAACTATTTTTGAACAAGATGGTGCAATAGATCATTTATTCCGCGTAACGTGCGGTTTAGATTCTATGGTAGTTGGAGAGACGCAAATTTTAGGTCAAATAAAAGATAGCTTTTTAGAAGCACAACAAGTAAAAGCAACAGGAACAATTTTTAATGAATTGTTTAAGCAAGTCATTACATTAGCGAAACGCGCGCACTCAGAAACGACAATTGGTGAAAGTGCGATGTCTGTTAGTTATGCTGCTGTTGAGTTAGGGAAGAAAATATTCGGCGAGTTAACAGATTGTCACGTGCTTATTCTCGGTGCTGGTAAAATGGGTGAACTTGCACTGCAGAACTTATATGGAAGCGGTGCTCGTAAAGTAACAGTTATGAATAGGACGCTTTCAAAAGCAGAAATAATGGCTGAGAAATATATGGGACATGCAAAACCTTTAAGTGAATTACAATGTGCATTATTAGAAGCTGATATTTTAATTAGTTCAACGGGTGCATCGGATTATGTTATTACGAAAGAGATGATGACAAAGGTAGAGAAAATGCGCTCTGGTCGTCCATTATTTATGGTTGATATTGCAGTGCCGCGTGATATTGATCCAGCGATTGATGAGCTAGAAGGTTCTTTCTTATATGACATTGATGATTTGCAAGGAGTAGTGGAAGCAAACCGTGCTGAACGTTTGAAAGAAGCAGAGAAAATTCAATTTATGATTGAAGAGGAAATTGTTTTATTTAAAACGTGGTTAAGTACACTTGGTGTCGTTCCGTTAATATCAGCTCTTCGTGATAAGGCACTTGCTATCCAAAGTGAAACGATGGAAAGTCTGGAACGAAAAATACCGAATCTTAGTGATCGTGAGAGAAAAGTAATTAGTAAGCATACGAAAAGTATTATTAATCAATTATTAAAAGACCCAATTTTAGTAGCGAAAGAAATAGCTGCTGAAGAGGGAGCAGACGAAAAATTAGCGTTATTTGCAAAGATTTTCGATTTAGAAATGGAAGACGTAGAGAGTCGTGCGGAAGAAGTAGAACATAAAAGAGTGTGGACACCATCCGTTCCATCTTTATAATTTGGAAGGATGATCGGATGAGTTTTTTAAATAACAGTATTATTTATCATATTGCAATTATTTTATATGCTTGTAGCATTAGTTTATATTTTATAGATTATTTCCAAAGTAACCGAAAGGCGAACCGATTTGCTTTTTGGTTACTTTCGATTGTATGGGTTCTGCATTCTATTTTTATGTTGCTTAGAGCTACAGATTCAGAAACGAACCCTCTTTTAACCTTATTATCAGGGATTTATTTTTATGTTTGGCTATTGATTACGATGTCTTTAGTCATTAATCGATTTATGAGGATTGACTTTTTAGTCTTTTTTACAAATGTTGTCGCATTTGGCGTAAGCGCTTTTTCTATTTTTACACCGCTCGGAAAGATGTCGCCGGTACTTGCAGAGCAATTAGTTTCGGAGCTTGTATACGTACATGTCGGTATGGCTATTATTTCTTATGCAACTTTTACTGTATCTTTCATTTTTTCTATTATGTATTTATTGCAATATCGCCTATTAAAAAAGAAAAAATGGAATGCGAGATTAAGAAGGTTAGGAAATTTACCGAAGCTAGAATCGATGTCTTACGGATTAAATTTATTTTCTGTTCCATTTTTCTTACTAGCTATTTTATTAGGATGCATATGGGGATATACAAAATTGGACAATTTCCATTGGTATGATACGAAAGTAATCGGGTCTTTTGTCGTTCTATTTGTATATTGTGCGGGCCTATATTTACGAGCTGCAGACGTGTTGCAAGGGAAGAAAATCGTGCAGTGGAACATTGGGGCATTTCTCGTAATGCTAATTAATATTTTTCTATTAAGCAGTTTATCCAACTTCCACTTTTGGTATTTATAATGAGGAGAGAAAATTATGCGCAAAATTATTGTAGGGTCACGAAAGAGTAAATTAGCATTAACGCAAACAAACTGGTTTATTGATCAGTTAAAAGCGCTAGGTTTACCATATGAATTTGAAGTGAAAGAAATCGTCACAAAAGGTGATGTTATTTTAGATGTTACTCTTTCAAAAGTAGGCGGAAAAGGTTTGTTTGTGAAAGAGATTGAACATGCGTTACTTACGAAAGAAATTGATATGGCTGTACATAGTATGAAAGATATGCCGGCCGTACTTCCAGAAGGATTAATGATCGGTTGTACACCAAAGCGTGTTGACCCTCGTGATGCTTTTATCTCAAAAAGTGGAGCGTCGTTTAAAGAGTTAGCAGAAGGCGCTATTTTAGGTACGAGTAGTTTAAGACGTAGTGCACAGCTGCTCGCTGCAAGACCAGATTTACAAGTGAAGTGGATTCGCGGAAATATCGATACACGTTTACGCAAATTAAAAGAAGAAGATTACGATGCAATTATTTTAGCGACGGCGGGATTACAAAGAATGGGCTGGGATAATGAAGTTATTACAGAACATTTAGATGAGACGTTATGTGTACCTGCTGTAGGACAAGGCGCATTAGCGATTGAGTGTCGTGAGGATGATAAGGATTTACTACAGTTGTTAGCGCATATAAATGATGCAGTAACAGAGAAAACAGTGGCAGCAGAACGAGTATTTCTTCATAAACTTGAAGGTGGATGCCAAGTTCCGATCGCTGGATATGCAACTATTACAGAAAACGATGCAATCGAATTAACAGCTCTTGTCGGGTCTATGGACGGTTCTGTTTTATTGAAAGAGACAGTAGTAGGAACTGATCCAGAGAAAGTAGGATTAGAGGCTGCGGACCGTTTAATTAAGCAAGGCGCAAAAGAACTCATTCTTGCTGCAAATAAGGGGCAACAATAATATGAACGCTCTCGCTGGCAAAACGGTATTGATTACACGTGCTCAGCACCAAGCAAAACAAATGAGTGTAGCGGTGAAAGAAAAGAGCGGAATTCCATTGGAAATTCCGCTTTTGCGTATGGAAGGTATGTTTCATAGGCAAATTCAACATATAGCAGGGCAGTTACATTCGTATGATTGGGTTATTTTTACGAGTAAAAATGGGGTAGCTTTTTTTCTAGATTGTTTAGGAAAGAAGCTACCCGTAACGACTAAAATTGCTGCAGTAGGCGTGAAAACAAAGTTAGAGTTAGAAAAGCGAGGCTATCATGTAGACTTTGTTCCAACTTCATTTGTTGCAGAAGCATTTGCAGAAGAGTTTGTAAAAAGATTAAGTGGAAACGAACGTATTTTATTTCCGAAAGGGAATTTAGCAAGAGAGGTAATTCCGGTTGCACTTCGGGAAATTGGTGTTTCTCTAGATGAGCTAATCGTATACGGTACGAAAGTGAATATAGAAAAAAAGCAAGAGCTTATAGCAGCATTGAAGTTAGGGAAAGTAGACATTATTACATTTACGAGCCCTTCAACTGTTACTAGTTTTGTTCGTTTACTTGAGGGTACAAACTGGAGAGAATGGACAAAAAAATGTACAATTGCTTGTATAGGGCCTATTACGGAAAAAGAGGCGAGCCTTTATTTTCCGCATGTTATTATGCCGAAAGAGTACACTGTAGAAGCATTACTACAATGCGTTTGTGAATCTATAAAATAAAAGAATGGGGATAGAAATCTATGAACTCTTTACAATTTAATCGTCATCGTCGCTTAAGACAAAGCGGGGGCATGCGTGCGCTTGTGCGTGAAACGTTTTTACATACGGAAGATTTTATTTACCCTATTTTTGTATTAGAAGGTGAAAATGTTCGTAATGAAGTACCTTCTATGCCAGGCGTATATCAAATGTCTTTAGATTTATTGCAAGCTGAAATGCAAGAAGTTGTTGATTTAGGTATTCGTTCTGTTATTGTATTTGGTTTACCTGCTGAAAAAGATGAAGTTGGATCAGCAGCATATTGTGATCATGGAATTGTGCAACGCGCGATTCAGCAAATTAAAGGTGAATTCCCCGATCTAGTAGTAGTTGCGGATACATGTTTATGTCAATTTACAAGCCATGGTCATTGCGGTGTAATTGAAGATGGTATTATTTTAAATGACGAGTCTCTTGCAGTTCTTGCAAAAACAGCTGTAAGCCAAGCGAAAGCAGGAGCGGACATTATTGCGCCATCAAACATGATGGACGGATTCGTAACAGCAATTCGCCACGCATTAGATGAAAATGGTTTTGGACATGTACCAGTTATGTCGTACGCTGTGAAATATTCATCAGCATTTTATGGACCATTCCGTGATGCGGCACACGGTGCACCGCAATTTGGTGATCGTAAAACATATCAAATGGACCCAGCGAACCGCATGGAAGCATTCCGTGAAGCAGAATCAGATGTAATGGAAGGGGCAGATTTCTTAATTGTAAAACCAGCTCTTTCTTATTTAGATATCGTTCGTGATGTGAAAAATAACTTTAATTTACCAGTCGTTGCTTATAACGTAAGCGGTGAATATTCAATGATTAAAGCGGCAGCGCAAAATGGTTGGATTAATGAAAAAGAAGTTGTACTTGAAAAATTAATTAGTATGAAACGTGCAGGAGCAGATTTAATTATTACGTATCATGCAAAAGATGCAGCAAGATGGTTACAAGAAGGAGGCGCTAAATAATGAGAAAATTTGATAAGTCGATTGCAGCGTTTGAAGAGGCTCAAGATTTAATGCCTGGTGGCGTAAATAGCCCGGTTCGTGCATTTAAGTCTGTCGGTATGAACCCGTTGTTTATGGAGCGTGGAAAAGGCTCTAAAGTATATGATATCGATGGGAATGAATACATCGATTACGTATTATCATGGGGTCCTTTAATTCATGGACATGCAAATGATCGTGTTGTTGAGGCTTTAAAAGCTGTTGCGGAAAGAGGTACAAGCTTCGGTGCCCCAACGGAAATTGAAAATAAATTAGCGAAACTTGTTATTGAGCGTGTACCGTCAATTGAAATTGTGCGTATGGTTAACTCTGGAACAGAAGCAACAATGAGTGCGCTACGTTTAGCTCGTGGTTATACAGGCCGTAACAAAATTTTGAAATTTATCGGTTGTTATCACGGTCATGGTGACTCGTTATTAATTAAAGCGGGTTCTGGTGTAGCAACGCTAGGTTTACCAGATAGCCCTGGTGTACCAGAAGGTGTAGCGAAAAATACGATTACAGTAGCGTATAACGATTTAGAAAGTGTGAAATACGCTTTCGAGCAATTCGGCGATGATATTGCTTGTGTCATTGTAGAACCAGTAGCAGGGAACATGGGTGTTGTTCCTCCGCAACCAGGATTTTTAGAAGGTCTTCGTGAAGTAACAGAACAAAATGGTGCATTGCTTATTTTTGATGAAGTAATGACAGGATTCCGAGTTGCTTATAATTGTGGACAAGGTTATTACGGTGTAACACCTGATTTAACTTGTTTAGGTAAAGTAATTGGTGGTGGATTACCGGTAGGAGCATACGGTGGTAAAGCAGAAATTATGCGCCAAGTTGCACCGAGTGGACCGATTTACCAGGCAGGTACTTTATCAGGTAACCCACTTGCAATGGCAGCAGGTTATGAAACGTTAGTACAGTTAACGCCAGAATCATATGTAGAATTCGAGCGTAAAGCTGAAATGTTAGAAGCTGGCTTACGTAAAGCGGCTGAAAAACATGGTATTCCGCATCATATTAACCGTGCTGGTTCTATGATTGGTATCTTCTTTACAGATGAACCAGTTATTAATTACGATGCAGCAAAATCTTCAAACTTACAATTCTTTGCGGCTTACTATCGTGAAATGGTAGAACAAGGGGTATTTTTACCGCCATCTCAATTCGAAGGTTTATTCTTATCGACAGCACATAGTGATGCTGATATTGAAGCGACGATTGCAGCGGCCGAAATTGCAATGTCAAAATTAAAAGCTTAATTGAATAAAGAAAATCGCTCTCCATAAGGGGAGCGATTTTTTTTATTCATAAAGTCAGCTTTCCGTACATAAATCTGTAATGACATATAGTTTGGGAGGGGGAAAAGAAGTGGCAACAGATCATTCATTACGTTTTTCATTAAAAGAATCTGTTTGGTTCCAAAAAGGACAGGAAGTCGAAGAACTTTTGTCAATTTCGTTAGATCCAGACGTTGAGATAGAAGAGCTTGATCATGAGGTTATTGTGAGAGGGCAATTAGATTTAACGGGAGAGTATGTTGCAAGGCAAGATGATTCAGCTTATTCATTAAGAGATCTATCGCCAGCGAAGTCAATAGATTATGTAGAAACAAGAGAAGATGGGGTTAATGAACTTGTTCATTCCTTTCCGCTTGAAATATCAATCCCAAGAAACCGTGTGAAAGTAATTGAAGAACTATATGTATCCATCGAGGAATTTGATTATGAACTAAAGGAAAATGGTTGCTTACAATTATTAGCGGATATATCTATTACAGGTTTATGTGATGAAGAACGCATCGAGGATGAAGAGGAAGAGGAAGAAACGGCGTATGCTGAGTTGGAAGTTGACTCAGCACAAGAGGAGGAAAATAGACCAACGCCGCACGTAGAAGAACCAGCTTATAAGGAATCAGATGAGTGGGAAGATTATGCATTTGAACCGTTCCAACTAGAAGAAAGAAAAGAGCAGGAAGTAGAGGAAGAGGAAATAGAAGAACATGAATTTGTAGAGCGTGAAGAGGAGAAAGAAACAACGCCGCAATTTGAATTGTTCGGACGAAAAGATTTCAAGAAAGAACAAGCGAAAAAACAAGAAGAACAAGAAGAGGAAACGTATTCACAGCGAGATGAAAATGCGCTGTATTTAACGAAATTATTTACGAAAGAACCGGAAGAAGAATTTACAAAGTTAAGAATGTATTTCGTGCAAGAAGGAGATACGATCGAATCGGTTGCAGAACGTTATGAAACATCTGTACAAAACTTATACCGTGTCAATCAAACAGAAGATATATATTTAACTACAGGACAAATTATTTATATTCCTGTTTCAAGAGCAAAAGCGAAATAAGTGAGTGTTTTCACTCACTTATTTTTCTAAAGGCTATGTTTTGAATAGAAAGGGTTATTCGTATGGATATGGAATTACGAAATCGCTATGAACCCATTGTAAGGCAATATAGATTGGATACGCAGCATATGGAAGAGCACGGAAGCGTAACGAAAATTTATACGAATCAAGGTCCATATGCGCTCAAGAAAATAGAAGGCAGGAAGTTAGAGCGGAATAACTTTCTACATCATATTCAATATTTGAAGGAGAAAGGTTTTTCAAATTATGTACCTATATACCACGCGACGGACGGAAATTATATTTTAAGTGACGGTACGTATAATTATTATTTAATGCCTTGGTTAGAACGTGCGGAAGGGAACGGCGAAGATAATGATCAATACCATAAAATGTTTCAGACTCTCGGAACGTTGCATCAAAAAACGGTAAAAGAAGAAACGTATACAGAAGAGGATTTAGAAAAACATTATACAAATATATCCGATCGCTGGGAAAATGATGGAGAGATGTTAGAAGAGTTTCTTGTAGAATCGGAAGCGAAGTGGTATATGTCTCCATTTGAACTGCAATATTGTACGTACTATCATCATGTAATGAGGGCGCGTGAGTTTGCAACGAAGCAATTAAATGAGTGGAACGATGCGATGAAAGAAAAAGAGACAACACGCATTACTTTTGTGCATGGTAACGTATCACTTAACCACTTTTTATTTGATTATGAACGGAACGGCTATTTTATTAGTTTGGAAAAATCGAAGTTTGCAACACCTGTGCAAGATATTGTAGGGTTTTATTCTCGGTCGTTAAACACATATCCAATTGCGCGAAGTGATCGGTTTGAATGGTATCAAATGTATCAAAAAAATTTCCCTTTTACGAAAGAAGAGCAACTACTCATGTTTGCGTATATGACGTATCCATCGCAATTTATTCGGCAAATCCAGTCTTATAAGAAAAGAAGAGAGCGTCGTAATGAGGAAAATGAACTTCTCGGAGTAAAGAGCTTGCAACAAGCGCATTGGCTCGTTAGTAATATAGAATATTTCCTTTCGCAATTACAAGCTGCCCAGCAAGGGAACGGATAAAGGAGATAAGTAGAGGATGCTACTTATCTTCTTTTTTATTAGCTCGAAATGTGGTAGTCTTAAATTTATCTTGACGAATAAGGTTTCGTTTTTTACACTATTGTATATAATAATTAACAATCATATAAATGCCTTGAAGGGGAAGAGTATAACAAGAAACGTCTTCAGAGAGGAGAATCATTAGCTGGGAGATTCTCTAGATAGTTATGTTAGAAGGTAGCCCTGGAGCATCTTTTCTGAACGGAATAGTTCTCATTAGGAAAAGACGGATTTGTCCGTTATCAAGTTAAGAGTATAAGCAAATTCCTGGATTTGTTTGTAAATAAAGGTGGTACCGCGATGTCCCTCGTCCTTTTTTGGATGAGGGACATTTTTTATTTTAAGGAGGGAAAATAATGTCAAACACGGAAAAGAATTTACCAACTAAATATGATCATATGTCCGTTGAAGAAGGCCTTTATCAGTGGTGGCTAGAAGGCAAATATTTTGAAGCAACAGGAGACGAGAAGAAACAACCGTATACAATTGTAATCCCACCTCCGAACGTAACTGGTAAGTTACACTTAGGTCATGCTTGGGATACAACTCTTCAAGATATTTTAACTCGTACGAAGCGTATGCAAGGTTACGATGTATTATGGCTTCCAGGAATGGACCATGCGGGTATCGCAACACAAGCGAAAGTAGAAGGGAAACTTCGTGAAGAAGGTATTTCACGTTACGATCTTGGCCGTGAGAAATTCCTTGAAAAGGCTTGGGAATGGAAAGAAGAATACGCTTCTCATATTCGTCAACAATGGGGGAAAGTTGGTTTAGGACTAGACTATTCTCGCGAACGCTTCACATTAGACAAAGGTTTATCTGATGCGGTTAATAAAGTATTCGTTCAATTATACGAAAAAGGCTTAATTTACCGCGGTGAATATATTATCAACTGGGATCCAGCAACACGCACAGCTCTTTCTGATATCGAAGTAATTCATAAAGAAGTTCAAGGTGCATTCTACCATATGAACTATCCGTTAACAGATGGTTCTGGACACATTCGTCTTGCAACAACTCGTCCAGAAACGATGCTTGGTGATACAGCAGTAGCGGTTCATCCAGAAGACGATCGTTACAAACATTTAATTGGAAAAACAGTTACACTTCCAATCGTAGGTCGTGAGATTCCGATTATTGCTGATGAGTACGTAGAAAAAGACTTTGGAACAGGTGTTGTAAAAATTACACCAGCACATGACCCGAATGACTTTGAAGTAGGTAACCGTCACGACTTACCACGCATCTTAGTAATGAACGAAGATGGATCGATGAACGAAAAAGCTGGTAAGTATAACGGCATGGATCGTTTCGAATGCCGTAAAGCGTTAGTAAAAGACTTACAAGAAGCGGGCGTATTAGTAGAAATCGAGCCTCATATGCATTCAGTAGGTCATAGTGAGCGTAGTGGTGCAGTTGTGGAACCTTACTTATCAACACAATGGTTCGTAAAAATGGCTCCACTTGCAGAAAAAGCAATTGAGCTTCAACAAAAAGAAGAAGAGAAAGTAACGTTCGTACCAGATCGTTTTGAAAACACATACTTACGCTGGATGGAAAATATCCATGACTGGTGTATTTCTCGTCAATTATGGTGGGGACACCGCATTCCAGCTTGGTATCATAAAGAAACTGGTGAAGTATACGTAGGTACAGAAGCACCAGCAGATATTGAAAACTGGAATCAAGATAACGACGTACTTGATACATGGTTCAGTTCAGCGTTATGGCCATTCTCAACACTTGGTTGGCCAAATGAAGATGCAGCAGACTTTAAACGTTACTATTCAACAGATGCGTTAGTAACTGGTTATGACATTATCTTCTTCTGGGTATCTCGTATGATTTTCCAAGGTTTAGAGTTTACAGGCGAGCGTCCATTTAAAGATGTATTAATTCACGGTTTAGTTCGTGATGAGCAAGGACGTAAGATGAGTAAATCTCTTGGTAACGGTATTGATCCAATGGACGTTATCGAGAAGTACGGTGCAGATGCAATGCGTTTCTTCTTATCAACAGGAAGTGCACCAGGTCAAGATTTACGTTTCAGCATGGAGAAAGTAGAATCTACTTGGAACTTCATTAATAAAATTTGGAATGCATCACGTTTCGTATTAATGAATATGGATGACATGAAGTATGAAGAAATCGATTTAACTGGTGAAAAATCAGTTGCGGATAAGTGGATTTTAACTCGTTTAAATGAAACAATCGAAAGCGTAACACGTAACATGGATAAATATGAGTTCGGTGAAGCTGGTCGTTCATTATACAACTTCATTTGGGACGATTTCTGTGACTGGTACATTGAAATGGCGAAACTTCCTCTATACGGTGAAGACGAAGCAGCTAAGAAAACAACTCGTTCTATTTTAGCTTACGTATTAGACCAAACAATGCGTCTATTACACCCATTCATGCCATTCGTAACAGAGAAAATTTGGCAACATTTACCGCACGAAGGCGAATCTATTACAGTAGCAGCGTGGCCAACAGTTCGCGAAGATTTACAAGATACAGAAGCTGCGGCAGAAATGCACCTTCTAGTTGATATCATTCGCTCTGTTCGTAACATCCGTGCAGAAGTTAATACGCCAATGAGCAAAAAAGTTCAAATGCAAATTAAAGCAAAAGATGAGGCTGTACTTGCTCAACTTACGAAAAACAGTTCTTACATTGAGCGTTTCTGTAACCCAAGTGAATTAACAATTCAAACGGATTTACAAGCGCCAGAAAAAGCGATGACTGCAATCGTAACAGGTGCAGAGTTATTCTTACCGTTAGCTGATCTTATCAATCTTGATGAAGAGAGAGCGCGTCTTGAGAAAGAGCTTGAGAAGTTCGATAAAGAAGTAGAACGTGTACAGAAGAAACTTTCAAACCAAGGTTTCGTAGCGAAAGCTCCTGCAGCAGTTATTGAAGGAGAGCGTGCGAAAGAGCAAGATTACCTAGAAAAACGCGAAGCAGTTCGCCAACGTCTAGCGGATCTTGAGAAATAAAAATGTTTTTTAGAGACTCACTATATTGGTGAGTCTCTTTTCTTTGCGTATAATAGAAAGATGAAGGTTGTCTTTTGAAAGGGGAAAGCATACGTGATACATACATACGAAGAAGCGATAGGGTGGATTCATAGCCGATTGAAATTTGGTATTAAACCGGGATTAGAAAGAATGAGATGGATGCTAGAAGAGCTCGGAAATCCAGAGCGCCACATAAAATGTGTTCATCTTGCTGGTACAAATGGAAAAGGTTCAACGTTAACATATATGCGCTACATGTTAGAAGACGCAAAATATAAGGTAGGAACATTTACCTCACCTTATATTGAAACATTTAACGAGCGTATTAGTGTGAACGGAACACCAATTGCAGATGAAGAGATTACTGAACTTGTAAAGATGGTAAAGCCAGTCGTTGAAAAACTAGACGAGACGGATTTAGGGGAAGCGACTGAGTTTGAAATTATTACTGTTATGGCAATTTGTTATTTCGGTAAAGTTAATTTCTGTGATGTTGTTTTATTTGAAACAGGACTTGGAGGGCGTTTTGACTCTACAAATGTGATTCATCCTGTTCTCACGATTATTACGAATATCGGCCACGATCATATGCACATTTTAGGTAATACACTAGGAGAAATTGCATATGAAAAGGCGGGGATTATTAAGTCTGGTGTTCCGGTTATTACTGGTGTGCAAGATGAGGAAGCGTTGCAAGTCATTCAAAAAGTTGCAAAGGAAAATCGTGCAAACTTATATGAGATGGGCAACCATTTTACAGCGTTACATAAACAGTCTAGTGAAAATGGCGAACAGTTTGATTTCACTTGTCCTTTCGCCTCTTTTGAAGATGTGCGGATCGCAATGAAAGGCAGCCATCAAGTAGGAAACGCAGCACTTGCACTTATGGCAGTCATGTATGTAAAAACATACTTATCATTTTTAATTGAGGAAGAAGAAATAAGAACTGGATTACAGGAAGCGTATTGGGTAGGGCGCTTTGAAAAATTGCAAAGTAATCCAGATATTATTATAGATGGTGCTCATAACCCAGAAGGTATTGAAAGCCTTGTGAAAACGGTAGAATCACATTACAAAGATAAAAACGTAATAGTTTTATTTACTGCTCTTGGTGATAAACAATTGCATAATATGGTAGGTCAATTAGAAACCATTGCCGATGAAATTATTTTTACAACATTCGCCTTTGATCGTGCTATTTCAGCAGGCGAGCTTGCGTCGTATGCAAAGAAAGAGTCAAAATTAGTTTTTGAAAATTGGAAAGAGGCAATTGATACGAAGGTTGAAATGATTGGAGAAAATGATGTTTTTATCATAACAGGTTCTCTTTATTTCATTTCGGAAGTTCGAAAATATATTCGCGAGAAAAACTAGATAGTCTTTGCTATCTAGTTTTTTTGTTCTACAAATGAAGTCAAATGCATACATATAAGATAAATATATAGGGTTATTTGGCGAATTTCTCTGACAAATATCTCGTTTTTTTGTGAAAAGAATATGATATGATGCGGACAACGATAAGAGGTGAGGTGTGAGTGTATGGACAAGCAATCACGAACGATCTCAGTGAAAGTGAATGGAACAGAAGCGAAGTATGAGGAGAAGAAGAAAGATGAATTTGACTGGATGGTAATAGAAAGTGAAAGACCGAAAAACGTTGTTCCGTTTCAAAAAGCGAAAGTGGCGTATACGGAAAAAAAACGAAAGAAGTGGAGCAATACGTTAATTGCAATTGTTGCAACTGCGATTGTTATTGGTACGGCGTTTGGGATGGGAATGCTGCAGTTACTTACAGGACAAGGTGCGACAGGTGGAAGCGAAGTAACAGTTTCGAAGCAGATGCAAAATGAAGAATCAAAGGTGGGTGGAACGGCAGAACAAACACAAGCACCAAAAGAGGAAAAAACAAAAGCACAGACAGGAACATCATTAAATCCAATGAAATTCTTTTTTGTTCAAGGAGGAATGTATTCTTCTGAAGAAAAGGGACAGGCTGCTCTTGAAGAGTGGAAAGGTAATGGAGGCGTAGCAGCTTTAAAACCGAGCGGCGATAAGTATGCATTAGTTGTTGGCATTGCTAGCGATGAACAAGGAATAAACCAATTAATGACGCAGTATAAAAATGATAATGTCTCCGTATTGAAAAAGGACTGGGATATAACAGATAAAGCGTTACTGAAAGATGATAAAGAAGTCGGGGCGTTTTTAACAAAAGTACAGCCATTATATACTCATTTAGCAAAATATGCTTCTAGCGTACAAGCTAGTGGAAAAAGTAATGCAAAAGATATAGGTACAATCGAAAAAGTGTGGAAAGCGATTGAAAAAGAAGGGAAAAGTATGAAGCAGGAAGAAGCGAAGAAATTGTATATGTACACGTCAGTAGCTGTGCAAACAGTGAAGGACGGAAAAAGTGATAAGGAATCTTTGGCGAAATTAAATCAAGTTATCATTGATGGTATACTTTCATATGAAAAAATTGTTTCACAAAAGGTGAAATAATAGGATAATGAAATGACGAAGGAAGAAGTATAGGTACTTCTTTCTTTTCTTTTGTGTTTAGAGTAAAGTGCTTTCTCTATGACAGAAATATAATCGTGTTTTAGTAAGGAAATATTATTTTGTTTAGAGAAAATAATATTCCTTTCATTTGTGGACAAACTATTCCTTTGATACGATTGTTGTAAATGATTCTGCTTCATGTGAGAAAGGAAGGAGAAAATATGAGAAAAATTATTTTAGCTTCAGGATCACCTCGCAGGAAGGAATTGCTTGAGTTAGCGGGTGTGCCATTTGAAATTATTGTAAGTGAAGTAGAAGAAACGATTGGTGCGTATTCATCACCTTCTGATATTGTTATGTCCCTCGCCCTGCAAAAAGCATCTGCGGTAGCAGAAAATAACAGTGATCATATTGTGTTAGGTGCAGATACAATTGTTACATATGAATCGCGTATTCTTGGAAAGCCATCTAATGAGGCTGAGGCGAAAGAAATGTTGCAATTATTATCAGGGAAAACACATGAAGTGTATACTGGTGTTGCAATTATAGCAAAAGACAAAACAGTCACTTTTTATGAGCGTACAGAAGTTACGTTTTGGGAATTAACAGAAGAGGAAATTGACGCATACGTTGCATCAAAAGAGCCTTTGGATAAAGCCGGAAGTTATGGAATTCAAGGTAAAGGATCTATTTTTGTTCAACATATTCAAGGGGACTACTATAGTGTAGTTGGATTACCAATTTCACGTCTTGTTCGGGAATTAAAACAATTTAATATTGATGTAACCCATGCGTAAAATTGCATGGGATTTTCTTTGAGAGAACAAATAAAGGGGTGGAGAAATGAACGGTATTCGTGATGTTGTCAAAGAAGAACAGCCACGGGAGCGTTTATTGTTAGAGGGAGCTGGAAGTTTATCAAATCGGGAGCTTCTTGCAGTGTTACTGAGAACAGGTTCTAAGGAAGAATCAGTTTTGAAGTTATCAGATAAAATTTTACATCACTTTGATGGTTTACGTATGCTGAAAGATGCAACGTTAGAAGAGCTTGTCAGTATACATGGTGTCGGGGTTGCAAAGGCAACTCAGCTTATAGCCGCTTTTGAACTCGGTAGAAGAATGGTGCGTTTAGAATATCAAAATAGATACAGCATTCGAAGCCCGGAAGATTGCGCCACATACATGATGGAAGAAATGCGCTTCTTGCAGCAGGAGCATTTTGTATGTTTATATTTGAACACAAAGAATCAAGTCATACATAGGCAAACGATTTTCATTGGAAGTTTAAATTCATCAATTGTACATCCAAGGGAAGTTTTTAAAGAAGCATTTCGCCGTGCAGCAGCCTCTATCATATGTCTTCATAACCATCCCTCAGGAGACCCCGCGCCGAGCCGAGAAGATATTGAAGTAACAAAACGCTTAGTAGAATGCGGTCGAATTATCGGAATTGAAGTGCTTGACCATATTATAATAGGTGACCATAAATTCGTGAGTTTAAAGGAAAAAGGTCATATTTAAGACTATGCTTTTTACTTATTTTGTTTTATAATGTGATTTATGAGTTTTTTGTAGAAAATTATCTACAAAAAGGATAAAGATATAAAAAACGTACTGTTTTTATAATATAAAGTAAGAAAAAAATGAGTCCGTGAAAACAAGAAAGGAAGATAAATAATATGTTTGGATTTGGTGGCTTTACTCGCGATCTTGGAATAGACTTAGGAACTGCGAACACGCTTGTATATGTAAAAGGAAAAGGTGTAGTGTTACGTGAACCTTCAGTAGTAGCGTTACAAACTGATACGAAACAAATCGTTGCTGTAGGTAGCGATGCAAAACAAATGATTGGTCGTACACCAGGAAACGTTGTGGCACTTCGCCCGATGAAAGACGGTGTAATTGCTGATTACGAAACGACAGCAACAATGATGAAATATTACATTCAACAAGCTCAAAAATCAAATGGATTCTTCTCACGTAAACCATACGTAATGGTATGTGTACCATCAGGTATTACAGCTGTAGAAAGACGTGCAGTAATCGATGCGACTCGTCAAGCTGGTGCTCGTGATGCTTATCCTATCGAAGAGCCATTTGCAGCAGCAATTGGTGCGAACTTACCTGTTTGGGAACCAACTGGTAGTATGGTTGTTGATATCGGTGGCGGTACAACAGAAGTTGCAATCATTTCTTTAGGTGGTATTGTAACAAGTCAATCAGTTCGTGTTGCTGGTGATGATATGGACGATTCAATCATTCAGTACATTAAGAAAAGCTACAACTTAATGATCGGTGAAAGAACAGCTGAAGCATTAAAATTAGAAATCGGTTCTGCAGGCGAGCCAGAAGGTATCGAACCTATGGAAATTCGCGGTCGTGATTTAGTAAGTGGTTTACCAAAAACAGTACTAATTCAGCCAGAAGAAATTGCAGATGCATTAAAAGATACAGTAGATGCAATTGTAGAATCTGTTAAAAATACGTTAGAGAAAACTCCACCTGAATTAGCGGCAGACATTATGGACCGTGGTATCGTATTAACAGGTGGCGGAGCATTACTACGTAACTTAGATAAAGTGATTAGTGAAGAAACAAATATGCCAGTTCTTGTTGCAGAAGACCCATTAGATTGCGTAGCAATTGGAACGGGTAAAGCATTAGACAATATCGATCTTTTCAAAACTGCTGCTCGATAATATTGCAAAATAAAAATCAATGAAATTAAGAGGGTGTGAACGTGCCACAGTTTTTCTTAAACAAAAGATTAATTGTTTTGTTAGTTAGTATTATTCTTCTCGTGGCATTGATTGGAATCTCATTGAAAGAACGGAACAGTTTAACATGGCCAGAGCAGTTTGTTAAAGACACTGTCGGTGTTGTAGAACGTGTATTCCAAAAGCCAGCGAAATACGTAGCTGGATTCTTCGAAAATGTAGAGGATGTAAAGCGCACGTATGAAGAGAATAAAGAATTAAAAGCAAAATTAGATAATTATGCAGGTCTATCAGGGAAAGTAAAACAATTAGAAGATGATAACAAGAAGTTACAAGAGTTAACGGGTAAAAAAGAGTTGAATAGCCAATATACTGAAATTCCAGCTACTGTCGTTTCTCGTAACCCGGATAAATGGTACGATCTAGTTGGAATTGATAAAGGGGCGCAGCAAGGAATTAAAAAAGATATGGCTGTAGTAACTTCACAAGGTTTAGTTGGACGAGTGAAAAGTGTATCTCAGTTTACATCATCAGTGGAATTGTTAAGCTCTATGAGCCGAACAAATCGTGTTTCTGCTATCGTACAAGGTGATGAGAAAATCTTTGGATTGATTGAAGGTTATGACAAAGAAAAGCACTTACTTCTTTTCACAAAGATTGGCTCTGATGCAAACGTAAAAGCAGATCAATTAGTTGTAACATCTGGACTTGGTGATATTTTCCCGAAAGGTCTTGTAATTGGAAAAATCGTTGATGTTCAGCCGGATCCATACGGTTTAACAAAAACAGCTTATGTAAAACCTGCCGCTGATTTAAATGACGTAGAGCATATTATGGTTGCGAAACGTGAAACGCCTTCAGCGCCATTAGAATAGGAGGGGGAGAAGAGATGATGAAGATTTTAAAAAGAGCAGCTCTTCCTCTTTTGCTCCTTTTTGTTTTTTTATTTGAAAATATGTTTGCTACTATTGTTCCAACAGCAGTTTTTTGGAAAGACAGTATAGCAGCACCTCATTTCTTTATCATTGTGTTATGTTTTGTTACTGTGTACTATAGTCCGGTCCAAGGGATTTATTACGGACTATTATTTGGTTTCTTATTTGATACCGTATACACAGAACTTGTCGGTATATATATTTTCGCATATCCGATTGTAGCTTATTTAGTATATAGTGTGATGAAGATATTACAATTGAATTTATTTATTGTTGTCTCTATCGTACTAGCTAGCATTGCAGCACTAGAGTATTATGTGTATGGATTTTTAACTTTGTTAGGACGTACTCATATGTCGGCGTATGTCTTTTTCACAGATCGTCTCCTTTCTACTTTATTGCTAAATGCAATTTTCTTATTCATAGTTTGTTTCCCACTGAGACGATATTTAGTGCGTCTTTCAAAAGCGATGGAAGAAAAAGAAAAAAGGATTTTCTAATTTTATGTCGAATTGAATCGGTGGGGTGAACTTTAGTGGAAGAAAAAAAGCAACAAAATGTAACAATAAAAGGGACAAAAGACGGAATAACGCTTCATTTAGATGATTGTTGTTCATTCTCTGAATTATTGAAGGAATTGGATGAAAAGCTTTCTACACATTACTATGATGGTGATGGACGCTCTTTAATTGAAGTGCATGTGAAAGTGGGGAATCGTTATTTAACAGAAGTCCAACAAGAAGAGATTCGTACGTTAATTCGTAATAAAAAGAATCTCGTTGTGGATTCGATTGAAAGTGATGTTATCACGAAAGAGGAAGCAATAGCTTGGAAAGAAGAAACAGAAATCGTCCCTATTTCCAAAATTGTTCGCTCTGGACAAGTTTTACATGTAAAAGGAAATTTATTGTTAATTGGTGATGTTAATCCAGGCGGAACGGTTATCGCTGGGGGGAATATTTTTGTCGTAGGATCATTAAGAGGAATTGCGCATGCTGGGTATTATGGGGATTCAGATGCTGTAATCGCTGCATCTGTTATGAATCCGATGCAACTTCGAATTAGTGATGTGGCAATGCGGGCTCCGGAAGAGAAAGAAGACGGAGCGGAGGCGGCAGAATGTGCGTATATTAATGAGAACAATCACATTGTTGTCGATCGACTGCAACTTCTCACTCATCTTAGACCTAATTTAACAAAGTTAGAAAGGGGAATTGTATAGCTGTGGGAGAGGCAATAGTAATTACATCTGGAAAAGGCGGTGTAGGTAAAACTACAACGTCTGCGAACATTGGGACAGCCTTAGCGTTATCTGGAAAGAAAGTGTGTTTAATTGACACAGATATCGGTCTTCGAAACTTAGACGTAGTAATGGGGCTGGAAAATCGTATTGTATTTGATCTTGTTGATGTCGTTGAAGGGCGTTGCCGTTTACCTCAGGCTCTTATTAAAGATAAACGTTTTGACGATCTTTATTTATTACCTGCAGCACAAACGAGTGATAAATCAGCGGTAACACCTGAACAAATGGATGAATTAATACAAGTATTACGTCAAGATTATGATTACATATTAATTGATTGTCCTGCGGGGATTGAGCAGGGATTTAAAAACGCGGTAGCTGGTGCGGATAAAGCAATTGTCGTTACGACGCCAGAAGTATCCTCAATGCGCGATGCGGATCGTATTATCGGGCTTTTAGAAAAAGAGGATATTGAACCACCGAAACTTGTTATTAATCGTGTGCGTAGTCATATGCTTCATGAACAGGATATGTTAGATGTTGATGAAATCGTACGTACATTGTCAATCGAGCTTCTTGGTGTTGTCGAAGATGATGATGAAGTTATTCGTGCTACAAATACAGGTGAACCTGTAGCGTTGCAACCGAGCGGAAAAGCAGCGTTAGCTTATCGTAATATTGCAAGACGTTTGTTGGGTGAGAATGTCCCATTACAAGCATTTGAACAAGAAAAGGTATCGGTATTTACAAAGATGAAAAACTTCTTTGGAATCCGTTAAAAGCACTTCGCATATTTGCGGAGTGCTTTCTTTTTTCTTCACACGAATATCTTCCTTTCCTAGCTCATACATATGTACAAACTGTATACAACTGTTTCTATGTAAATTAGCTGAACGAAAGAAAGGAGACAGTATGAAGAATAGACGTGTAGAAGAAATTAAAAAACGGATTGCGAAGAGGAAGGCAGAGCAAGAAAGGATGGAGGAAGAGCAGTATTTTGCTGGAGAGAATTTTGATAGTGAAACAGTATTTATTGAAGATGGAGAAAAGGAAATTCATCCTTTATTTCGAAAAGAAGTGTTTTTCTTCAAAGTATTGTTATCAGCAATATTAGTTCTTTCTGTCGCTATTTTATATAAGAATGCACCTTCTTCTTTTGAAGGTGCGAAAGCTGTTACAGAAAAAGTGATGAAAGAAGAATTTCAATTTGCTACTGTAGCGAAATGGTACGAAAAACAGTTTGGAAAACCTCTCGTGTTCTATTCGCCTAATGAGAAAAAAGAAGGGAACATTCAGCAAAAAGATTATGCAATTCCTGCTTCCGGAAAGGTGATGCAAGGGTTTCAAAAAAATGGCCAAGGTGTATTTGTTCAAACAGCTACAAATGCAACTGTTGAGTCAGTGAATGAAGGGCTAGTTGTTTTTGCAGGAAAGAAAGAGGAACTTGGTAATACAGTTCAAATTCAGCATGCAGATGGCACGGAGTCATGGTATGCAAATTTAAATGATATGTCAGTGAAATTATATGATTACGTTTCAAAGAAACAAAAAATTGGAACGGTGAGTAATGATACAAACGATAAAAATGGTAAGTTTTATTTCGCAATAAAAAAGGATGAAAAATTTATTGATCCCATTCAGGTGATTTCATTTGATTAAATATAGAGAGGTTTTAACGAAGATTTCAGTTCATCCGTTGTTTTGGGTTATTATTGTCATTGGTATTTTTACAGCACGTTTTAAAGAGTTACTACTGTTATTTTGTATCGTTCTTATCCATGAACTTGGGCATGCTTTTGCAGCGGCACACTATAATTGGCGCATCAAAAAAATTCAACTTTTACCGTTTGGTGGTGTAGCTGAGCTTGAGGAACATGGGAATAAGTCATTGAAAGAGGAGCTTGTTGTCGTAATTGCAGGACCTATTCAACATATTTGGATGATGGCGATAGGCTATATGTTGTTTGAAGCTGGTTGGCTTCATGCGGAATTATATTATTTCTTTATGTGGAATAATATAATTATTTTAGCATTTAATTTACTACCTATTTGGCCACTTGATGGCGGGAAAGTATTGTTTAACGTATTATCATATCGTTTTCCTTATTTACAAGCACATGAAAAGATGATGAAATTATCATGTGTTTTTTTTAGTGTCATACTAGGGTGGCAGTTACTTTGGAATAGTAATAATATTATGATGTGGGTACTGCTCATATTTTTAGCGGTGTCGTTATATCAAGAATGGAAACAAAGACGATATGCCTTTATGCGTTTTTTATTAGAACGTTATTATGGGAACAAAAGAGGAATTGAAAAGATTGCGCCGATTGAGGTGAAAACAGAAGACCGCTTATATACAATCTTCACAAAATTTCGTAGAGGATATAAGCACTCTATTATTGTTCATGGAAAATATAAAGAACATTACACATTGGATGAAAATGAATTGCTTTATGCGTATTTTACTGAAAAACGAACAACTTCATCTGTTGAAGAATTAATCGGTTAGTGTTGACGTTAGCACTAACCTTTTATTATTGTAAAAGCAAAGAAGATTATAAAGTGAGGAAAGAATTTTGAAAACGTTATATATGAACTACGCTGGATCGGAAAAACGCGTTGCAATTGAAGAGAAGAAGAAAATTGTTGAGTTTTTATGGAAACGAAATGAAGAACAAGAGATTGTTGGACATATTTATATTGGACGTATTGTAAGAACGATTGCTGGAATGAACGCAGCTTTTGTAAACATCGGTTTAGAAAAACATGCGTATCTTTCGTATGATGATGTACCGTCTGCTTATCGTATACATGAAGGGCAAGCGGTACTCGTACAAGTTGTAAAAGAGGCAATTGATACGAAAGGGCCGAAATTGACAGCAAATATAGAATTTACCGGGAAATATGTCGTTTATATGCCGTATGATGAAATGCGTGCGGTTTCTCGGAAAATAAAAAACAATAAAAGAAGGCAACAACTACTCCAAATTGAAGTAGAAGGGACAGGAGGTTATATTTTCCGCTCTGCTTCTGAAAAAGGAGAAATTGAAGAAATACAAGCTGAAATGCAAAGGCTACAGCAGTTATATGAAGAGTTAAAAAGAAAAGAGGAACAAGGAAAGGCACCGTTACTACTTCATCGACCGGCAACTTTTTTAGATCGTGTATTTCAAGAAAATCCAATTGAAACGATTGAAAAAGTAGTTGTAGATACAAGGAGTATAGTAAAAGAATTAGAAGAAAAGGTCGGTAAAGAGAAAGTATCTTTTTATAACGAAAAATCTTCAATGTTTAACCATTTTGGAATAGAGCGTGAAATTGAGAAAGCACTTCAAAAAATTGTGTGGCTTCCAAATGGTGCTTATTTAATTGTGGAACAAATGGAGACGATGACTGTAATTGATGTGAATACAGGTAAGTTTACTGGAAAACAGAATTTACAAGATACAGTTCTTCGTACAAATGAATTGGCAGCTGAAGAGATAGCGCGTCAATTAAGACTGCGTGATATCGGTGGTATGATATTAATTGATTTTATTAATATGAAAAGAAGAGAAGATAAAGAAAAGGTAAGAGAATGTCTCGTGGCTGCTATGCAAAATGATCGTACATATACAAGGGTACTCGGGTTTACAGAGTTAGGGATTTTAGAGATGACACGTAAACGTAAGAAACATTCTTTACGCGACGTATTACTAGAAGAGTGTGCACCGTGCAAAGCGACGGGGTATGTAATGTCATATGAAACAATTGCGTATGAGCTAGAGAGAGAGCTAATTACATATGGCAATATAGAAGATGAGGCAGTATTAATCTCTGCACCTAAAGAACTGCAAAAACAATTTTTGCAAAAAGAATTACAAAAAAATATTCCATTTGAAATTTATTTCAAAGATGATATGATCGAAAAGTATGCAATTATCCGTTTTGGAAGTAAAAAAGAAATTGTAGAACGGAAAAAATAGTTAGTAGAACTTTCATTGACAACCGTCTATGATTCATGATAACATCTTTATGTTATAGTTTATAGCACCTAAACGGCTATATGCTACAACCGCACAAGACAGGTTCCCTAAAGGCATGTATGTCTACCTCGTTTTTGGCGAGTCTTAGTAATTAAGAGGAGGTGCAAGTATGTACGCAATTATCGAAACAGGTGGAAAACAAATTAAAGTTGAAGCTGGTCAAGCAATCTACATTGAAAAATTAGATGTTGAAGCTGGTGAAACTGTTACTTTTGACAAAGTTCTTTTCGTTGGTGGCGAAAACGTTAAAGTTGGTAGCCCAGTTGTAGAAGGTGCAACAGTTACTGCGAAAGTTGAAAAACAAGGTCGCGCTAAGAAAATTATCGTTTTCAAATACAAAGCGAAAAAGAACAATCGTAAGAAACAAGGTCATCGTCAACCTTACACTAAGCTAGTTGTTGAAGCTATCAACGCTTAATCCAGGTTAACATGATTAAAATTACGATAAGTCGCACGAAATTAGGAAGTATCCAATCATTTAAAATGACTGGACATGCCGATTATGCGCCGCATGGACAAGATCTTGTCTGTGCCGGAACTACAGCGGTTGTGTTTGGTTCTATAAATGCAGTGGAAGAACTTTGTAATGTGCAGGCAACTATTGAACTCGGAAGTGATGGCGGATTCTTAACGTATGAATTGCCTAATGATTTAGACGTTCATGCAGCAGAAAAAGCACAAACACTTTTAGAAGGATTGGTTGTTTCGCTTAAGACGATCGAACTTGATTACGGAAAGTATATCCGTTTAATAGAAAAAGTGCAGGAGGTGTAACGTATGTTAAGATTAGATCTTCAGTTTTTCGCATCTAAGAAAGGTGTAGGTAGTACAAAGAACGGTCGTGACTCTCAGTCAAAACGTCTTGGTGCTAAACGCGCAGATGGTCAAACGGTTTCAGGTGGTTCAATTCTTTACCGTCAACGCGGTACAAAAATTTATCCAGGTGTTAACGTTGGTCGTGGTGGCGATGACACTTTATACGCGAAAGTTGACGGCGTAGTACGCTTCGAGCGTCTTGGCCGTGACCGCAAACAAGTGAGCGTATATCCTGTTGCTCAAGAAGCATAAGAACTCACGGAAAACTCTAACCTGAGTGCAGGTTAGAGTTTTTCTATATTAAGGAGTATCTAAATGAATAAAAAATGGACAATTATAGATGCATTGCGCCATTCAAGACATGATTGGCTCAATCGTATGCAGATGGTGAAAGGAAACCTTTCCCTTGGAAAAGTGGAAGAAATTCATAGTCTCATCGATCGTTTTGTCCAAGAAGCGAGACAAGAATCCAATCTGATGGGGCTATCTATGCCTTTATTTTCAGAGTGGATTTTAACATATAATTGGAAACAGCAGCCGTGCTTATTGGAGTATGAAGTATTAGGGAATTTACATAACTTATCTCACTTAGATGAGACTGTATGTACATGGACGAATCAATTTTTCTCAATGCTTCAGCATAGTTTAGACGTATATGTTGAAAATTATGTTTGTATCACAATTGAATGTGACGCGGAGAATGCTCGTTTCTTTTTTGATTTTCGTGGTAAGCTAACGAGTGTAGAAGAACTACAGAATTGGCTTGCGAACCAAAACAATAAATGGTATTCCATTTCTTATACAGTACGAGACGAGGAAGTCTCAGTTATATTACAACCAATTGAAAAAAGTGTGGTGAAATAATGTTTGTAGATCAGGTCAAGATATATGTAAAAGGCGGCGACGGTGGTAACGGAATGGTTGCGTATCGTCGTGAGAAGTATGTACCAAAAGGTGGCCCAGCAGGTGGCGACGGTGGTAAAGGTGCAGATGTTGTTTTTATTGTTGAGGAAGGCTTACGTACATTAATGGACTTCCGCTACCAACGTCATTTCAAAGCTGATCGCGGTCAGCACGGAATGAGTAAAGGGCAGCACGGACGTAAATCTGAAGATTTACTTGTAAAGGTTCCGCCAGGAACAGTAGTAAAAGATGAAAAAACTGGTCAAATTCTTGCGGATTTAGTAACGCATGGACAAACGGCTGTAATTGCAAAAGGTGGCCGCGGTGGTCGTGGTAACTCACGTTTCGCAACAGCTACGAACCCAGCGCCAGAAATCGCTGAGAACGGGGAACCAGGTCAAGAGCGTGATGTCATTCTAGAACTGAAAGTACTGGCAGACGTTGGACTTGTTGGATTCCCAAGTGTAGGTAAATCTACATTATTATCTGTCGTATCATCAGCACGTCCGAAAATTGCAGAGTATCACTTCACAACAATCGTTCCAAACCTTGGTGTTGTTGAAACTGGTGATAACCGTAGCTTCGTTATGGCTGACCTTCCTGGACTAATTGAAGGCGCACATGCTGGCGTCGGACTTGGACACCAATTCTTACGTCATATTGAGCGTACACGTGTAATCGTGCATGTTATTGATATGTCTGGTTTAGAAGGCCGTGATCCATATGAAGATTACGTAACAATTAATAATGAATTAAAAGAATACAATCTTCGCTTAACGGAGCGTCCACAAGTTGTTGTTGCAAACAAAATGGATATGCCAGATGCAGAAGAAAACTTACAAGCATTTAAAGAGAAAGTGGGAGACGAAGTAAAAATCTTCCCAATCTCAGCTGTAACGAAACAAGGTGTTCGTGACCTACTGTTTGAAGTAGCGAACTTAATAGAAACAACACCTGAATTCCCAATACATGAAGTTGTGGATGAGTCTGACACAAGTGTAATGTACAAATTTGAGACTGAAGGTGTTAAATTTGATATTACACGTGAAAGTGATGGTACGTTTGTTATCTCTGGTTACGATATCGAGAAAACATTCAAGATGACAGACTTCTCACGTGATGAATCTGTACGTCGTTTCGCTCGCCAAATGCGCGGAATGGGTATTGATGAAGCGCTTCGTGCACGTGGTGCAAAAGACGGAGATATTGTAAAAATTCTTGAATATGAATTTGAATTTATCGACTAAGACTGCCGAAATACGGCAGTCTTTTTTTATATCGTAAAAGTCTGATTTATACAGGAAAAAATCCCCACTAATTAAATTTTCAATTTATAATAGAAAAAGAAGTGGTTTTATAAGAATTTTTTATGGGGAGAAAGCGAGTATGTATAAAATATTAATTGTAGAAGATGATGAGAAAATTGCGGGGATATTAGAGGAGCATTTAGAAAGGTATGGCTATCAGTCATTTAGAGCAAGTGATTTACGACATATAAAAGATGAGTTTGTAAAAGTAAATCCACATCTCGTGTTACTTGATATTAATTTACCGTATTTTGATGGGTTCTATTGGTGTCGTCAAATTCGCACTGTATCGAATGCACCAATTATTTTTGTTTCTGCAAGAACGGGGGAAATGGATCAAGTAATGGCAATTGAAAATGGCGGAGATGATTACATTACGAAGCCATTTCATTTAGACGTTGTAATGGCTAAGGTAAAAAGTGCACTTCGACGTGGGTATGGTGAGTACGCTTCTGCGGCAGAAAGCGATTGCTTAGGAGTAAATGGATTGTTGTTATTCCCGTCTCAGCACGTTGTTGAGTGGCAAGGACAACAAACAGAACTGACAAAAAATGAATTTTACTTATTAGAGTGTTTAATGAAACAAGCAAATCAATATGTAACGCGTGAAGAATTGTTAGAAGCCCTCTGGGATGAGGTAGCTTTCGTTGATGACAATACATTAACCGTGAATGTGAAACGTGTAAGGAAGAAACTAGAGGAGCTAGGCATTAAAAATGCAATTGTAACGAAACGTGGATACGGTTATGCGCTTCTTACAGAGTGGGGAGAAGGGCATGAAGATTAAAAATTACCTCATGGACCGCTTTTCTTTAATTCTTTCTTATATTGTTAGCCTTTGTTTATTTGGGCTCGTTTTACAGTTGCAAAGTCTTTTAGAAAAGCGATCCATTGATTGGAATACATGGTTATACGGACTTTTATTAGGGACAGTTGTATTTACTGTATACCTCATTTACGATTACCGAAAACGAAGTGTGTTTTTAAAGAGGATCGAAAAGTATGTTACTAGCGGAAATACATTACATGACTCCTTACTTATTGATACTTCTTATACGGCAGAGCAAGAGATGATCGTTGAATCGTTTACGTTATTAAGACAGCAATATATGAATGAAGTTCATAAACAACATGCAAAAGAACAACAGCAAATGATATTTATGAACCAATGGATTCATCAAATGAAAACACCAGTATCTGTTATTGAATTACTATTACAGAAGTTTGGTAAAGAGTATCGTGAAGCGAGAGTAACAGTTGAAAGTATTCGTGAAGAAAATAACCGTATATTAAATGGTTTAGATTTAGCGTTACACATGGCAAGGTTAGAGCAGTTTGCGAAAGACTATAAAGTAGAAGTAGTAAATGTGATACATATCATTAGAGATATTATTAATGAAAATAGAAAGTCTTTCATCCAATCATCGGTATTTCCGAAAGTGATGTTTGAAGAAGAGACTTGTATGGTTGCATCTGATAGAAAATGGCTCAGTATTGCTATAGGACAAATTGTTGTGAATGCAATTAAGTATACGAAAATTTCAGAAGCAGAGAAAAAGGAAATTCAATTTCAAATTGAAGAGAAAAACCAAAAGGTGTTATTGCATATTAAGGACAATGGAATCGGTATTCCAGAGCAAGATGTAAAGCGTATATTTGATCCATTCTTTACGGGGATAAATGGCCGCAAAACGAGAGAAGCGACTGGAATGGGTTTATATATTACGAAGGAAATTTGCGATAATTTACATCACGGTATTTATGTACAATCGGCTGAAGGGGAAGGGACAACGTTCACGTTCCAATTTGCAAAAGATGAAGAATATCATACATTAATGAGAAAAGTGACAAAACTGTAAGATAACAAAACGTTTTGTAAGGGAAATCGCTCGTTTCTTTTTTTTATTTTTCTTATAGTAAATGTAAGAAGAAAGCGCATAGGGGGATTAGAAATGAGTGTTCTTGAAGTAAAGGGATTAACGAAGGTGTATCAATCGAAAGGTTCAGTAGCGACGACTGCTTTAAATGATATAAATTTTAAAATAGAAGAAGGCGAATTTGTAGGAATTATGGGTCCTTCAGGGAGCGGGAAAACAACGCTTTTAAATTTATTAGCAACAATTGATAAGCAAACTTCAGGTCATGTGCTTGTAAATGGAGAAGAAATTAATCAAATGCGTGCTGCAAAATTAGCGGAATTTCGCCGTACACATTTAGGTTTCATTTTCCAAGATTTTAACTTACTTGATACATTATCGATTAAAGAAAATATTATTTTACCGCTTGTAATGGCGAAGAAATCTGTAAATGAAATCGATGCGAAAGTACTGGAAATTGCGAAGTTTTTAAATATCGAAGAAATTTTAAATAAAAAGGTTTATGAAGTATCAGGCGGACAGCAACAACGTGCAGCAGCTGCCAGAGCGATCATTCATGAACCGACTTTAATTTTAGCGGATGAGCCTACTGGAAACTTAGATTCTAAGTCAGCAAAATCGTTAATGAGCGCGTTGCAAGACTTACATGAACAAAAGAGAGTGACAATTGCAATGGTGACGCATGATCCAGTAGCGGCGAGTTATTGCGAACGCATTCTTTTCATTCGCGATGGAGAGATTTTTTCAGAAATTCATAAAGGAAGAACGAAGCAAGCCTTTTTCCAAGAAATTCTGGACGTACTTGCGATGCTAGGAGGAGAATATCATGAACTTTCGCCAGCTCGCGCTTAATAATGTAAAAGGAAATTGGCGTAATTATAAAGCGTTTCTTATAAGTAGTTGTTTATCGATAGTCGTATTTTTCATGTATGCTTCCTTCATTTATCATCCAGATGTTGTAGGCGGTAATATTAGTATGAGGGAGATGATTTCAAAAGGGTTAGAATCGATGAATTATATTGTAGTCATCTTCTCAGCACTCTTTATTTTATATGCAAATTCAACATTTTTACGAGCAAGGAAAAAAGAGTTTGGTTTATTAACATTAATAGGCGGAACGAAATCTCAACTTGGCCGAATGATTATATTAGAACAGCTTATGTTAGGTAGCATTGCAATTGTAGTAGGTATTGGACTTGGCATGCTTTGTTCAAAATTATTTTTCCAAGCATTAAGCGTAATATTGAAAATAGATAAAACACTTCCACTCGTATGGAATAGTAAAGCAGTTTTGATTACAGCAGGTGTATACTTTATTCTATTTTTAATCTTATCATTGTTTAGCGTTTGGACAGTAGGACGCTTGCAAATTATTGATTTATTAAGAGAAGCAAGAAAACAAAAAGTAGAACCTTTTGCATTTACATGGTTATGTGTAGCTGGGATAGGATGTATTATTGTTGCATATGTACTTAGCTTCCAAGTAACATTTATGAATTTTATCATTCTCTTTTTACCGATTGTAGGGCTGACGATAGGCGGGACATATTTGCTGTTTACACAAGGTAGTACAGTCGTATTAAAAGCGTTACAAAAACGAAAAAAATCTTTTTATACATATCCAAATATGTTCGTACTTAGCAATCTTATTTATAAAATGAAAGATAATGCTCGTTTTCTATTTGTAATTTCTATCATTACGGCCGTTGTATCTTCAGCAGTTGGTACGCTGTACGTATTTTTTGAGGATATGAGTTATAAGGCAGTAACTAGTACCCCGCATGCTATTTCGTATGAGGAAAAGGGAATACATACGCATAATGTCATCAAAGAAGGAAAAACAAAAGAATTACTAAAAAAACACGGGTTTGAAGATGCGCGAGAAGTAACGTACGTAAAACTTCCTGGAACTCAAAAAATCACGATGTTTAACAGTGAACATGAGATGCCAATGGCGATTGTTTCAGAAAAAGAATATAACGCTGAAGTACGTAAACAAAAAAGAGAGCAAGTTAGAGAAGTTCATAATGCCCCAGGTAGTGCAACGATGGTCATAACGGATATGGCGAACGATATGATGAAGATAGATCGTACGAAACCGCATGAAATTAAAATTAACGGACAAACGCAGTCTGTTCAATTAAATAACCCAACTTCATTTTCTGTTTTTAATGATAGTGAATATCTCATTGTAAATGATCAAGATTTTGAGAAATACGCAAAGCTCGTACCGGATGAAGAAAAGACGAAATATTACGGTTATTATATAGAAGACTGGAAAAGTACGGAAGATCTTGTGTTAGATTTGAAAAAGGAAATTGTACCAGATAAACAAGTGGAACTAAACAACTCAGTGCTTGTTTATAAAAATATAAGGGAATCAGGGGCAATTACAATGTTTATCGGTTTCTTCGTAGCAGTACTATTCTTCTTCTTCGCTTGTAGTATGACATACTTTAAATGGTTTAACGATAAAGAACAAGATCGTATTCAATTTAAATCATTAAAGAGAATCGGTATGACAGATAAAGAAATTCGTAAAATTGCAATTCGACAAATGGGCGTTATCTTCTTTATCCCAATTGTAATTGGTGCCATTCATAGTGGATTTGCTCTTCATACGTTAGGGAAAATGCTTTATCTCGATTTATGGAAATCAGGTGCGATTGTAATTGGATCGTACATTGTAGCTTCTGCGATTTACTTTATAATCGCGCAAAGAGGATATTTGAAACACGTGAAAAGCTAGAGAAATCTCTAGCTTTTTGCCTATGTAGTAAGTTATAGGGGGACGATAGATGAACATTCGGCAACTAGCGCTGCAAAATATAAAAGGAAATTGGCGTAATTACAAAGTGTTTTTCTTAAGTAGTTGTTTTGCAATATTTGCGTCTTTTGCATACATGTCTGTCATTGTACATCCGTATATGCAGGAGACGATGTGGTATCAAAACGTACGCTGGGGATTGATCATATGTAATGTTATTATCATTTCTTTTTTCGTCATATTTATTTTGTACTCTACTTCTATTTTCATAGAGGCACGTAAGAAAGAATTAGGATTATATATGTTAATGGGAGCGACGAAATCTAGCGTAATTGGCGTAATTATGACCGAGCAAATGTTGATCGGGGTATTTGCTAATATTTTTGGCATCGGGCTTGGCATGATCTTTTTAAAGCTCTTCTTTATGGTGTTTAGTATGTTGCTGGGGCTTCCGAGAGAACTCCCTGTCATATTTGACTTAAGAGCAATTGGAGGAACGTTTATTGCGTATATGGCCGTATTTGTTCTCTTATCATTTATAAGTGCTTTACGTATATGGAATATAAAAATCATTCGGTTATTGAAAGAATTTCGAACAGATAAAAAAGAGAAGAAAACGTCAATGTGGCTTTGTATATTCGGCTTTATTTGTTTAGGGATAGGATATGCGTTAGCGTTACAAGCTACGATGCCAACGATAGCGTTATACTTCTTTTTGCCTGTGTCTATACTTGTCTTTTTCGGAACGTATTTTTCATTTACACATGGTACTGCTCAAATATTAGAAATGATAAAACGAAATAAAAAGATTATGTATACATATCCGTATTTATTTATAGTGAATCAATTGTCACATCGAATGAAGGAAAATGGTCGTTTTTTCTTTTTAATGTCAATGGCAACGACGTTTGTAGTTACGGCAACAGGTACGGTGTTCTTATATTTTTCTGGTATGCAAGATATGTGGCGGGGCGGGGGCGTGCACTCATTTTCTTACATAGAAAAAGGTACTTCTTCTCATGAAGTCTTTGCGGAAGGAACGGTTGAACAATTATTGCACCAATATGGGTATGATGATTTTCAATATAGGAGTTTTGTTGGAGTGTATGCATCTTTTCAGTCCAATAAGGGAGAAACGACAATAGTACCGCTTATAAAAGGAAGTGAATATAACCAAGAAGCGAGGAAACAAAAACAGAAAACGTATTATCCTAAAAAAGGTACAGTGACACTCGTTTATTATAATAAATACAATAATTCGAATGTATATAATCAAAAAGAGATTCAATTGCAAGTAATGAATCAACCATATCAATTCGTATTTAACGGCCAGAAAGAAGGGATTCAATTTAACTATCATCCTTCGTATATTAACGGGCTGTTCTTCGTCATGAATGATGAAGACTTTGACAGTATAGCAAATCAGGTTCCTGATTCTGAAAAAATGATATATAGAGGCTATACATTACCAAATATCGAAAATACGAAAGAATTAAATGAAGATTTACGGAAACATATGAAACAAGATAATAATGCATTTCGAAGCAATATGGAATTATATGTGAATATGAAATCGTTCGGTGATATTACTCTATTTCTAGGCTCATTCATTAGTATATTATTTTTCCTTACATCATGTAGCATCGTATATTTTAAATGGTTCCATAATATTGCATCGGACCGAAAGCAGTACGGGGTGCTCTCTAAACTGGGAATGACAAAGGAAGAAGTATGGAAGATTTCCCGCTGGCAATTATGTATGCTATTTTTTGCGCCAATTATAGTAGGGAGTATGCATAGTGCAGTTGCGTTATATACGTTTCATAATATGATGTTTATGGATGGTTCATTAAGAAAAGTAGGCTTGTTTATTCTATTTTATATCGCTGCATGCATCATGTATTTCTTTTTCGCTCAAAGAGAATATAGGAAACATTTAGACTAGCGAATGCTAGTCTTTTTTAAATATTCGAAATTTACATAGAAGAATATAAAAAAGTATGGTATAACAGTAAGAAAATGAAAAAGAGGGGAAAAGACGATGATTCGAGTAGGATATTTAGGACCAGAAGCAACATTTACAAATATGGCGGTGAGTCGTTTTTTTCCGGAAGCAGAGCATGTACCGTATCGAACGATTCCAGATTGTATGGATGCAGCTGCAAATGGAAATGTAGAATATGCAGTGGTACCACTAGAAAACGCCATAGAAGGTTCAGTGAATATAACAGTTGATTACCTCGTGCATGAGCAGCCGCTTTCTATTGTAGGAGAAATTACAGTACCAATTCAGCAACATTTACTTGTACATCCGCAGTATGCAGAAGTGTGGGAAGAAGTATATGCAGTACATTCTCATCCACACGCTATTGCCCAATGTCATAAATTTTTAAATGAAGAATTAAAAGGGGTAACTGCCCGAGATATGACATCAACAAGTGCTGCTGCACAATATGTGAAAGAACATCCTGAAGAAAAAATCGCTGCCATTGCAAATGAAGCAGCTGCAGAGAAATACGGATTGACGATTGTAAGACGAAGTATTCATACACATAAAAATAATCATACACGTTTCCTCGTGCTCCATAAGAAAAAGAAAGCAATACTCCCAAATAACGGAGAAAATCGCGGTGAGAAAACGACGCTTATGATAACGTTACCTGCTGATTATGCAGGGGCACTATATCAAGTGTTATCAGCTTTCGCATGGAGGAAATTAAATTTATCAAAAATCGAATCTCGTCCGATGAAAACAGGACTTGGAAATTACTTTTTCTTAATCGATGTCGATAAAGCGTACGATGACGTATTATTGCCAGGCGTAACGATGGAACTTGAAGCACTCGGTTTTTCTGTTACGGTGCTGGGGAGTTATTCTTCTTATTGGTTGTAAAGAGGAGTATTTGTAATTAAGTTGATATAAATTCAGTCGCTAGTATATAAATAAAATCCCACCTATAAATGGTGGGATTTTTTATTTTAACTTCGCAAGACGATCCTCTAACTGACCACGCCAAACATCAGCTAGTTCTGGAACAGAAAGAATCTTTTCAATAGCATCTTTATCTTTTCTATTGTGAAAATAAATTTCGTTAGAGAATAAAACAGATACGTTGTTTGATGGACGTTCTAGTAAAGTAATTTTAGAATCTTTACGTACAGTACCTTCTTGAAGAACGCGGCATAGATAGCCAGTAAAGCCAGTTGCTACAATGCGCGGCAAAATGCCAGGGATGCCAAGACGTTTTGAAATTGTGCTACAAGGTACTCTTGCTTGTGTTACTTGAATGATTGCTTCGCCTAGTTGATATGTATCTCCGATGCAAACATCACTCTCTAACATATTTGTTACGGTAATGTTTTCGCCAAATGCAGAAGCTGGGAGTGTTGTTTGAAATTCCTCTTCCCATAGTGAGTAATGCTCGTGTGGATACACGCAAACGGCGCGATCAGGTCCACCATGATGTTTCAAATCTGCTACGTCATCACCGAGGAATCCATCTTTTGAGAGGAAAGCTTCTTCTGTAAGTTCTTTACATATACCAGTAATCATTTCTTTATCTTCGCTATATTTCATTTGTTTCGGTTTGCCAATGCTAAAGTGAACGAGTTCAATTCCCATCTTTGATCTCCTTTACAATTGATTACAATATTATATCATTAAAAAAGCACAGAGAATGATAAAAAAACTCTGTGCTTTACATTAATAAACGAGAAATCCTGCTTTATCTAAAGCTTCGCAAGCAGCATCTAACTTCTCTTTAGAATCTGCTTCAATTGTATGTAAGTGAATACCATCTGTTAATTGCGATAGATAGGAAGCATTTGTGTTTTCTATTTTTTGTAAATATTGCTCTACATCAAAGCGATTACTTACCATGATGGATGCTGTTAAGTCACCGTATACAGGATGCTCAACTTTTACATCTTTAATCGTAACGCCGTGGTCAACAAGCATTGTAAGTTCTTGACGTACTTCTGCTGGTTTATGTTGGCATACAATTACGCGTTCGAAAGCTTGTTGTTTCTCTTGTGGTTTTAAATATAAATATCCTTGGGCAGTTGCGATAATTGGTTCGTTTCTTGCTTTAAGCAAGGAAATATCTTGCACGATAACTTGTCTACTTACGTTCGTTTTTTTCGAGAGTTCATTCCCAGATAACGGTTCATTTGCAGCTAGAAGCCACTGAAGGATAAGTTGTCGTCTTTCTTCACCTAAGATCTTTTTTTGTTCATTTTGTTTCATTATCATTTAACACCTCTATAAAATTGATTTCCAATTGTGTGTAGTGCATGAATAGTAGTATCAATTTGATCTTTCGTTGTTTGTTGTCCGAAAGAGAAGCGGACATATTGTTTTGCCTCTTCATACGTTTTTCCAATTGCAAGCATTGTTTTCGAAGGTCCTTGTTTACCGACTTGGCAAGCACTTCCCGTGGAAATGGCGATACCGCGGCGATTACATTCTAGCATTGTATACTGACCTTCTATTCCTTTTATTGTAACCCCAATAATATGTGGTAAACAAGAAGTAGAATGACCTTCTACTTCAATTTCTAGCGGAAGTGTTTGTATTTGCTCTAAAAAGTAGGATCGTAACTCTTTAAAACGTAAACTTTCTTCTTGTTGATTTTTTAATATATTCTCAGCAGCTGTTAAAAAAGATGCGATGCCAGGGACGTTTACTGTGCCAGGACGAAAACCTTTTTCGTGAGAAGTTTCCGGAAATACTTGTGTCCAGCGAACTTGCGGATTTATATAGCAAGCGCCAACACCCTTTGGTCCGTATATTTTATGTGCTGAAACAGAAAGACTATCAATCCCCATCTCAAAAACATGTATAGGAAGTTTACCAAATGTTTGCACACAATCTGAATGAAATAAAACGTTATATTTTTTTAAAAGTGCCCCGATCTCTGCGATATTTTGAACGGTTCCGATTTCAGAGTTTCCGTGCTGTATACTTGCTAGAGCGGTATCTTCTGTAATAGCCGTTTCTAAATCTACTAAACGAATGAGTCCACTTTTATCAACAGGAATTTCAGTAATCGTATAGCCTTGTGATTTTAGAGATTGAAAATAACTTCGAATGGATGCATGTTCCATAGGTGTCGTAATAATATGCTTCTTATTTTGGGCATTGAGAAGGGATTGAATCGCAAGATAGTTCGATTCTGACCCGCCGCTCGTGAAGAATACCCCTTGTTCCTTTCCACCGATCATGTCAGCAAATGTTTTTCTGCAAACTTGTAATAAAGAAGAGGCTGTTCCTCCAATATCGTGTAAACTTTGTTCGTTTCCGAAGTATTGAGATGCTGCTTTCGTATATGTTTGTAATGCTTCCACACTCATAGGTGTAGTAGCTGCATAGTCAAGATATATCATCATGTAAGTTCCTCTCTCTAGTAAGAGTTACATTTCTTTTATTTTTAAATGGTAGTGAAAATAAGAATTATAAAAAAACTCTTGTCATTATTTTAAAACTATGTAAATATAGGTGTCAAGACAGTTGAAAAGTGTAAAGTAGGAGGCAACAATTATGCCAAGTGCAGATGTCTTAATTATTGGAAGTGGTGTTGCGGCACTTCGTGTTGCAAAAGAGATTTGTCACGAAAAGAATGTGATTGTTATCACAAAGGAAACGAATCGTAATAATAATACATATTTAGCGCAAGGTGGAATTGCAGCAGCGGTTGCTACATATGACAATCCGAATGATCATTTTGAAGATACGTTAGTAGCAGGATGTCGTTATAACAATGAAGATGTGGTCCGTTATTTAGTTGAAGAAGGACCGAAAGAAATGAAGAATCTCATTGAAAATGGAATGCAATTTGATGGAGATGAAACGGGTCCCCATCTTGGAAAAGAAGGTGCACATCGAAAGCGTCGCATTTTACATGCAGGTGGCGATGCAACAGGAAAGAATTTATTAGAGCATTTCATTCAAGAAGTAGTTCCGCATGTTACGGTAGTGGAACAGGAAATGGTGCTTGATTTTATTATAGAAAGTGAAAAATGTGTTGGAGCTTTAACGCGAGATAGTGAAGGGAAGTTGAAGCGTTATGATGCAGATTATACTGTGCTAGCCTCAGGCGGGGTTGGTGGTTTATACGCCTTTACTTCTAATGATAAAACAATCACGGGTGATGGACTTGCAATGGTATACCGCGCAGGTGGGGAGCTCGTAGATTTAGAGTTTGTACAATTTCATCCAACAATGTTATATGCGGGCGGGCGATGCTGTGGCCTCGTTTCTGAAGCTGTCCGTGGGGAAGGAGCTGTCCTTATAAATGGAAAAGGGCAGCGTTTTATGATGGATATACACGATGATTACGATCTCGCACCGCGTGATGTGGTGGCAAGAGCGATTCATGAACAGCTTTTGTCGGGTGAAAAAGTGTATTTGAATATCGAGTCTATCCAAAATTTCCAAGAACGTTTTCCAACTGTATCAGCATTGTGTAAAAAGAATGGTGTTGATATTACTAAAAAACGCATTCCGGTCGTACCCGGAGCTCATTTTCATATGGGCGGTGTGAAAACAAACATTGATGGGGAGACGTCTATTCCAAATTTATATGCAGTCGGTGAAGTAGCTTGTAATGGTGTTCATGGAGCAAATAGATTAGCGAGTAATTCGTTATTAGAAGGTCTTGTGTTTGGAAAAAGAATAGGACGACATATTTTAACGAAAGCGACAAAAGACAAATTGAACGACTTCGCTGAGAAGGAAAAGAAATTTATCGTTCTAAATCATTTGCCGACGAAAGAAGAAATACAAGAATGCATGATGAAATATGTTGGGATTGTACGAACAGAGCAAAGTTTATCTTATGCGAAGAGATGGCTTAGTAAATACGGTGTTCGAAATATGATATTACAACATGATGCTCTTACAAATGAAGAGATAACGCTTATTAATATGTTAACAGTTTGTGAGCTTATCGTTGTATCAGCTTTACAAAGAGAAGAGAGTATTGGTGGTCATTATCGAAGTGATTATCCACATAGAAATAGCGTAAAAAAAGAGATCATTCGAGTGAAAAGAAAACTACAACTTGTGTAATGAGGGGAAGAGGGGCTTTATGAATACGATAAAAGTGAAAGAAGCATTAAATCGATTTTTTCTAGAAGATATAGGAGAAAGAGATGTAACATCTCAGCTTGTTTTTCCAGACAATTTACTTTCAAAAGGAACGTTTCTTGCGAAGGATACAGGGGTCTTTGCAGGACGTTTAGTCATTGAAGAGGGGTTTAATTTAATCGATGAGAGAATTAAAGTGGAGCTTCATAAAAAAGATGGAGATCTTGTAGAAAAAGGCGAAATAATCGCAACAGTGCAAGGGCCAATTGCTTCGTTATTAACGGCAGAGCGCGTTATATTAAACGTTATCCAGCGTATGAGCGGAATAGCGACGATGACGCGTAAAGCGGTTCTCGCTTTAGATAGCAGCCATACACGCATTTGTGATACGCGAAAAACGATGCCAGGGCTACGTATGTTTGATAAGTATGCAGTTGTATGCGGAGGCGGATTTAATCACCGTTTCGGTTTATATGACGGTGTCATGATTAAAGACAATCATATTGCTTTTGCTGGCTCTATTACGAAAGCTGTTACATCGGTAAAAGAAAAATTAGGGCATATGGTGAAAGTAGAAGTGGAAACAGAAACGGAGGAACAAGTGAGAGAGGCCGTAGCTGCTGGTGCGGATATTATTATGTTCGATAACCGTACGCCAGATGAGATTCGAGAGTTTTCAAAGATTGTCCCAAGTGCCATCGTTACAGAAGCTTCAGGAGGCATTACAATTAAAGATTTATCGAAATACGGAAAAACAGGGGTAGATTATATTTCACTTGGAGCGTTAACACATTCAGTGAAAGCACTTGATATTAGTTTTAATATTGAGGCGTAAGGAAAGTGGCTTAGAGGGGGAGAAAGAAATATGAGTATTTTAGAAAAAGTACAACCGATTGAAACGATGTTACCAGAGCGTTATTACACGATGTCAACAGAAGATATGGAAAAGCGGGTTCGTGAAATTAAAGAAAAAATGGGGGAAACGCTATTTATTCCAGGACATCATTACCAAAAAGATGAAGTGGTACAATTTTCTGATGCGGCAGGAGATTCACTTCAGCTTGCGCAAGTTGCAGCGAGCAATAAAGAAGCGAAATATATTGTATTTTGCGGTGTACACTTTATGGCAGAAACAGCAGATATGTTAACAACAGATGAACAAGTTGTCATCTTACCAGATATGCGTGCAGGTTGTTCGATGGCAGATATGGCAGATATTGAACAAACAGAAAGAGCATGGAAAGAGCTCACGAAATTATTTGGAGATACGATGATTCCGTTAACGTATGTAAACTCTACGGCTGCAATTAAAGCGTTTTGTGGTCGTAATGGCGGAGCAACAGTAACGTCTTCTAATGCTAAACAAATGGTATCTTGGGCGTTTACGCAAAAAGAGCGTCTCGTCTTTTTACCGGATCAACATTTAGGGAGAAATACAGCGTACGACTTAGGTATCCCGTTAGATAAAATGGCAGTATGGGATCCACATACTGATTCATTAGAGTACGATGGAGATATAGAAGAAATTCAAGTGATTTTATGGAAAGGGCATTGTTCAGTTCACCAAAACTTTACAGTGAAAAATATAGAGAATGTACGGAAAAATCATCCGGATATGAATATTATTGTACATCCGGAATGTTGCTATGAAGTTGTAGCTGCTTCGGATTATGCAGGTTCAACGAAATACATTATTGATATGATTGAATCGGCTCCATCCGGAAGTAAATGGGCGATTGGTACAGAAATGAATTTAGTGAACCGAATTATTCAACAACACCCAGATAAAGAAATTGTTTCACTTAATCCGTTTATGTGTCCATGTTTAACGATGAACCGAATTGATTTGCCGCACTTATTATGGGCACTTGAAACGATAGAAAGAGGAGAAGAAATTAACGTTATTAGCGTAGATAAACAAGTAACTGAAGAATCGGTTCTTGCATTAAATCGTATGTTAGAGCGTGTGTGAAGCAGCGGGATTCCCGTTGCTTTTTTTCATACATGTAATCATAACGAGAACGAAATGGGCATACATTGTTTTGAAGAAATCATTGTGATTTTTTTATCCCGCGTTAACGGGCAGTAAATCTCATACTTCAAAGTTGGATTGGAACAAAGAAGTTAGGCGGAGATCAACTGCCCGTAAACGTCCGATTGGTTCAACTAATAATCAGTGGGGGATGAATCTCCCCACTGATTAAAGTTTCACTTTATGCTTATTCCACTTCAAATGATATTGAAAATCGAAGAAGTGATGAAAGTGAAAAGAAGTTAACGTTATGTAGAAAGAGTTACTTCATGAGATTTGTTACTTATAGATAAGTTATACAGGAGGGGGAAAATTTGAAAATTCATATCGTGCAAAAAGGGGATACCCTTTGGAAAATTGCGAAAAAGTACGGAGTGGATTTTGATACGCTGAAACAAACAAATACACAACTTAGTAATCCGGATCTCATCATGCCAGGTATGAAAATTAAAGTACCATCAAACGGCGTTCAGGTGAAACAACATGCTGGTGCAGGCTCAGCACCTCCAAAACAATACGTAAAAGAAGTGCAACAAAAAGAATTTGCAGCAACTCCAACTCCACTTGGAATAGAAGATGAAGAAGAAGTTACGTATCAATCAGCGCCAATTACACAGCAGCCTGCTATGCAACAAACACAAAAAGAAGTGCAAGTAAAACCACAGAAGGAAATGCAAGTGAAACCACAAAAAGAAGTACAGGTAAAACCGCAGAAGGAAATGCAGGTGAAACCGCAAAAAGAAGTGCAAAAAGAAAAGCCAATTCAAATAGAAAAACCAGTTGAAAAACCGTCTGTTATCCAAAAACCACCTGTTATAGAAAAGCAAAAACCAGCAGAGAAAGAAAACACGAAGTTTTCAGTAAATGTGTTACCACAGCCACCGCAACCACCAATAAAAGCGAAAAAAGAATATAAAATTTCAGATGTAATTAAAAAAGGAAGCGAATTAATTGCTCCTCAAATTACTAAAATGAAACCTAATAACATCATTTCTCCGCAAACGAAAAAAGATAATATAGTATCACCGCAAGTAAAGAAAGAAAATGTAGGGAATATAGTATCACCACAAGTGAAGAAAGAAAATGTAGGAAACATAGTATCACCGCAAGTGAAGAAAGAAAACGTAGGAAATATAGTATCACCGCAAGTGAAGAAAGAAAACGTAGGAAATATAGTATCACCACAAGTAAAGAAAGAAAACGTAGGAAATATAGTATCACCGCAAGTAAAGAAAGAAAATGTAGGGAATATAGTATCACCGCAAGTGAAGAAAGAAAATGTAGGAAATATAGTGTCGCCAAATGTATCGAAAGAAAATGTAGTGATTCCGCAAGTAATACCGCCAAATATTCAAGTGCCAAACATTATGCCAATCATGGACAATAATCAACCACCAAACATCATGCCAATCATGGATAATAATCAACCACCAAACATTATGCCAATCATGGATAACAATCAACCACCAAACATTATGCCAATCATGGATAATAATCAAATGCCAAATATGATGCCGATCATGGATAACAATCAACCACCAAACATTATGCCAATCATGGACAATAATCAACCACCAAACATCATGCCAATCATGGATAATAATCAAATGCCAAATATGATGCCGATTATGGATAATAATCAAATGCCAAATATGATGCCGATTATGGATAATAATCAAATGCCAAATATGATGCCGATTATGGATAACAACCAAATGCCGAATATGATGCCAATTATGGATAACAATCAACCACCGAATATGATGCCATATCAAATGCCGTATCAACAGCCTATGATGCCGCCGAATCCGTATTATCAACAACAACATCCATATCAAATGCCATATCAGCAAGGAGCACCGTTTGGACCGCAATATACGTCTATGCCAAATCCAAATATGATGCCGATGGATAATAATATGCCACCGCTCGTGCAAGGAGAGGAAGATTGTGGATGCGGAGGAGAGAGTAGGCTATATAGTCCGCAACCTGGAGGGCCACAATACGCGAATCCTTTATATTATCAACCAACTCAATCAGCATATGCACCACAGCCAGGAACGATGTATTATCAACCTGATCCGCCGAATGTATTTGGGGAGCCAGTTTCAGAAGAAGAGGATGAAGAAGAAGTTTAAAAAGGTGGGATGATTCCCACCTTTTTTGTATGTAGATTCGTTCTGGAAACGGAAGATTTACACCAAATGTTAGAAAATCCCCAGTGAAATATTAACAGTGTAAAAACCTTCTCTGTTACTCATCATAAGAGGGAGCTTTCTAGAAGAGAAGCTCATTCTAACAGAGGGGGTTTTTGTATTGAATACGAAAGTAAAAGTGATTGCTGCTTCTTTGTTAGTTACCAGTGCATTAGCTGCATGTGGTACACCAAAAGATAACAATGCAATGGATGGACGTAACTACAATTACGAGCGTACATCTTATAATGATACACACCAGTATCGTGATAATGTGACGCGTAACGATCGTTATACAGACTATGTAACATATAGAAATGGTCGTAATGATACAGGATACAACTATTACCGTGATGTAAATTACAACGGTCAAATTGCTAATCCGCATCCAACACGTAATATTACAATGAACAATTCATACATTAACAATGATGGTAAAACTGCAGAAAAAATTACAAATCGTGTGAAACGTATGAATAACGTAGACCGTGTGTCTACAGTTGTATATGGAAACGATGTGGCGATTGCGGTAAAACCACGTAACACAGTGACAAATGAAACGGCAATGGCGAACGAAATTCGTCAAGCTGTTGCAAATGAAGTTGGAAACAGAAATGTATATGTTTCTGTAAGAAATGATATGTTTACTCGTGTCGATGCAATGAGTACACGCTTACGTAACGGTACAGTTACAAACGATTTTAATCGTGACATAGTGAATATGTTCCGAGACATTCGTTACGGTTTAACTGGTACAATGCGATAGCAAAACAAAAGAGGAAGGGTGAGCCCTTCCTCTTTATTCATCATCGTCTTGTAAACGACGCTTTTTAATAAAATAACTAATGGAATAAGAAACTAAAAAGCATATGAAGAGAATACTACCTGTTAAAATAGTTTCAAATAGAGGTCTTTCTGGACTGAAAATGATATAAATAATAGCCATAACGATTCCTACAATAAGAGAGCGTAAAACAAGTTTGTAATAAGGAGTTAACTTTATTTCCTTTTCGCCTTCTTCTACATCGATTGAAACACTTAACTGTAAATAAGCAAGTAAAATACTCGTAAGCATAAATAATAGCCACAATGGAGATTTCGTAATTTGATCCATTCCTTCAGTCAATCCAATATAGCCTAAAATTCCAACTACGCCAATGTATTGAAAAAGAAAGACAATACGTATATTTTTCAATGTTTGCAGAATGAGACGTTCATCCTTTATTTTTTTCACAATATCCACCTCCTGTTTTATGATGATTTCGTTGTTGTATTAATTGTAACATATATATTACAATTATCAATTTATAATTTACATATGATTCATTTGGATGAAAGAGGAAATAAAATATTTTTATAAACATGTTGCACTTATACTTTATTAATGTTATATTAGCAAAGCGATGAGCTAATTTACGTAAGACGAGAGGTATGCTTAAGTGCTAAACACGCGAATGTGGTCGCCTGGTCTCTCGCCGTAAACGCATCAAGACGCCTGCTTTGCAGGCGTCTTTCATTTTATATGAATGTAATGGGAAGAATGGAGGAATCCAATCTTCCCTTTTTTATTTGAATAAAAGTCGGAAAATAAAGTTATTTACAAGTGTATATGAAAGAGTTATTATTTAATGGTAATATATTACATATTTTTTAGGTATAAAAGGTTGGGATGAATAGGATATGGAGAATTTTGAATGTAGAAATACAGAAGTTGTATTAGAGAAATTTCAGGTTGTAACACCTATATTTCAGGCGTTGGGAGATGAGAATCGTCAGCAAATTATTATGCTGCTGTTAGAAAACAAACAGATGAATGTAACGCAAATAACAGATAAAATGGGGATTTCTAGACCAGCTGTTTCGCATCATTTGAAAATTTTAAGACAAGCAGAACTAATTGTAGCGGATCGACATGGAAAAGAAATTTTTTATTCTATAATAGCTGGAGAATTTTTAAAACAGGTGAAGGATTTACTACAAGCAATAGAGTCAAATTATTAATTTTTTTTAACTAACACGTAAACAGGTTTAAACTTTTAAACCTGTTTACGTAAAAGGGGTAATGAAAATGAACAGAATAAATCGTATGTATGTAATTATGTTATTTGTTCCTTTGTTTTGGGGTGGGTCTTTTGCAACAGCAGAGCATGTTCTTACTGAAATTCCACCGATTACTGCGGCAACAATTCGTTTTGGTTTAGCAGGTTGTATTTTAATAGGCATAGTTTTTATGAAATCTGAATGGAATACAAGTTTGTTATTAAAGAATTGGAAAGGGCTGTTATTTGTATCATTAACAGGTATTTTTGGCTATAATGTTTTTTTCTTTATGGGACTTAACTATACTTCTACTCTGAATGGCTCGCTTATTATTGCTACAATGCCCGTTTTTGTAACATTGGGAGCAATATTATTTTTTAAAGAGTCTTGGAGTACAAAAGTCGGAATGAGTTTAATTTTGTCCCTTATCGGTGTAATAGTTGTGATTACGAGTGGTTCAATGGATACACTTATGTCTTTGTCATTTAATAAGGGAGATCTTTTATTTATAGCTGCTTTAATCTGTGGGGTGTTATATAGCTTAACAGGCAAAAAAGTTATGAGAGGTGTCTCCCCTTTGTTAACTACAATGAGTATGACGGTATTGGGTACTGTGTTTTTAGCAGGCCTTTCTCTATATGAAGATGGATGGGGAAAGGTTGGGGCGTTTTCTCTACAGGGATGGATAGAAATGTTGTATATGGTCATATGCGGGACGTTAATTGGATATATCGTGTTTAATAAAGGAGTAGAAGAGCTAGGTGCAAGCAAAGCGAGTATGTATTTAAATCTAACGCCTATTGTAGCTACTTGCATATCAGTTGTCTTATATGGAGCAGCTGTTACGTGGAAACAAATAGCTGGAATGATAATTGTGTTAATCGGTGTTTATATAGCAACGGTACAATCCAATAAAGATATAAAGAAGCTTTCAAGTAATCAATATGTTTCGAAATAGGTAGAAATCATTGGACTCTATAAGTCTTAATGAGAGTAATCTATGAATTAGGGATAAAACCCCCATTTCCGGAGAAACTACTAATGAAAGTTTGATCTTGCCTAAAAGAGGTGAACGGAAATGAAATGGATACTGATTGCGATGCAAGCTTTCGTTATGATGTTTTGTCTCGTTTATGAAACGAATGCGAAGGCGGAAGGGCCAGTACCAAAAGTAACAGAAAAAGAACCGGAAGTTACAATTTTATTAGAGCGAATGTATGTTGATGGCGAAGTAAGTGAGGAAATCTTTACAGAAAAAGTGGCGGATTTAGAAAACATTTTACAGCAGTATAAAGAATGGCAACTCGTTGATCGTGATGATGTGCAAATTGTATTACAAAAGAAAGTTGATGATATTTCTCCGTTATTGAAAACGAGCGGTTATTTTGGAGTATCAGAGGAAGGGATATTACAAATTTTCAAAGGTGTACCGAAAAGTGATAATGCGATTCATTCCTTCTTTCAAATTGATATGAAAAAGCTTGAGAGTTATGAGCGTGCGAAATTGAAGCGCGGTATTCGGATTAAATCAAAAGAAGGTTTTGTGAAGACGATTGAAAAAATGAAACAATACGCAGTGCAGAATAAGAAAAAAAGCAGCTCATGGTGAGCTGCTTTTTTCTTATTTATTCTTAGCTAAAATTTCTTTTGCGATTTCATCAATTAGCATATCTTTTCCGATTGGATTGAAAGCTTTCGTATTGAAGACTTCATTCGATACTTCATATACGTGATTATTTTTTACTGCTTTATTGTCTTTCCAAACAGCACTATTTTTGTAGTCTTCGTAAACTTTATCAGCTTCGCCGCCAAAGTTTACAATAAACATTTGGTCAGGTTGGAATGCAACAAGACCTTCTAGCGATACTTGCGCCATCGTTTGTTTTAAATCTGTACCTTTTGTTGCTGGAAGTTTTAAGTCGTTAAAGATGATGTCACCGTACCCGAAGCTACCGTATACACGGAAGTTTTGTGGTGTAACTGCGACGAACATAAAGCTGTCATCTTTTGTTTTCTCTTTAATCTTTTTAGATAAAGAGTCGGCTTTTTTATCGTAGTCTGCAATCCATTTGTCTGCCTTTTTCTCTTCGTCAAATAGTTTACCTACTTCTTTAAACTTACCGCGCCAGTCTTCTAAGTTTGTTTCTAGAACAACTGTCGGTGCAACCTTTTCTAGTTGATCATAAATTTTTAATTGACGATTGTTCAAAATAATTAAGTCTGGTTTCAAAGCAGTAACAGCTTCTAAATCAACTTTAGGTGCCCAGTACCAACCTACTGCCTTTACTCCATCTAGCTTTTCTGTCAAATGCTTTTGGATTTTATCTTTGTATGTATTTGCTGTACCAACAGGTTTGTGTCCAAGAAGTAATAATTCTTCTGTTGATCCAGATAAGTCAACAATTCTCTTTGGATTTACTGGAATTGTAGCTTCCCCTTTAGCGTGTTTTACAACTTTTGTTTTCGGTTGTTCTTTTGCTTTTGATTCTTCTTTTTGAGAAGAACAGCCAACGATAGAAAGAACAACTAGCATAATAGTAAATAAAATAAATAGCTTACGTTTCATCCTGATGTAACCCCTTTAATTAGTATTGATAATCATTATCGACTTCTGTATATTAATGTGCTTTAACTTTTCTGTCAATGGAAAATAACAGAAGTTTTAAATGGAGAACATTTGTTGGGGTAGTCTCGCTTTTCTATCATTAAATATGTTAAAATGGAATACATGATTTAAGAGGGAGAGATCGTATTTTGTTTGAATATGTTACAGGTTACGTGGAGTATGTAGGACCGGAATATGTCGTAATTGATCATAATGGAATTGGTTATCAAATTTTCACACCGAATCCGTATGTATTTCAAAGAAGTAAGCAAGAAATCCGTGTCTATACATATCATTATGTGAGAGAAGATATTATGGCACTTTACGGGTTTAAAACACGTGAAGAGCGTTTATTATTTACAAAGTTGTTAGGGGTGTCTGGTATTGGACCAAAAGGTGCTCTTGCAATTTTAGCTTCTGGTCAAACAGGACAGGTCGTTCAAGCAATTGAACATGAAGACGAGAAGTTTTTAGTGAAGTTCCCGGGCGTCGGAAAGAAAACAGCACGCCAAATGATTTTAGATTTAAAAGGAAAACTAGCAGACGTTGTACCAGATGCATTTGTTGATTTATTCTCAGACGAAGAACGTTTTGATGAGAAGAAAGGTTCGTCAGCTGAGCTTGATGAGGCGCTGGAAGCTCTGCGTGCACTTGGATACGCAGAAAGAGAAGTTTCTCGCGTTGTACCAGAGTTATTAAAAGAATCATTAACGACGGATCAGTATATTAAAAAGGCACTTAGTCTTTTACTAAATGGTAAGAGGTGAGTATAATGGACGAACGTCTCCTTTCAGGGGAATCTGCATATGAAGATGCGGATTTAGAATATTCATTACGGCCACAGACGCTCCGTCAGTATATTGGCCAAGATAAAGCGAAACATAATTTAGAAGTGTTTATTGAAGCGGCGAAAATGCGTGAAGAAACGTTAGATCACGTGCTTTTATATGGACCACCAGGACTTGGTAAAACGACGCTTGCGAATATTATTGCCAATGAAATGGGCGTAAATGTTAGAACAACTTCAGGTCCAGCAATCGAAAGGCCAGGAGATTTAGCAGCTGTATTAACATCGCTTCAACCAGGGGATGTATTATTTATTGATGAAATTCATCGTTTGCATAGATCAATTGAAGAAGTACTATATCCTGCAATGGAAGATTTTTGCCTTGATATTGTCATTGGAAAAGGACCGTCAGCGCGATCTGTACGTTTAGATTTACCGCCATTTACATTAGTTGGAGCAACGACGCGTGCGGGAGCATTATCAGCGCCGTTACGTGACCGTTTCGGTGTACTTTCAAGATTAGAGTATTACACAGTAGATCAGCTTTCTGCGATTGTGGAACGTACAGCAGAAGTATTTGAAGTTGAAATTGATTCGTTAGCTGCACTAGAAATTGCAAGACGTGCTCGTGGTACACCTCGTATTGCGAATCGTTTATTACGACGTGTACGAGATTTCGCACAAGTTCGTGGTAACGGAACAGTTACGATGGAAATTACGCAAATGGCATTAGAATTGCTGCAAGTAGATAAATTAGGTCTAGATCATATTGACCATAAATTATTGCTTGGTATTATTGAGAAATTCCGCGGTGGCCCAGTTGGACTAGAAACGGTTTCGGCAACGATTGGAGAAGAATCTCATACGATTGAAGATGTGTATGAGCCATATTTATTACAAATTGGCTTTTTACAACGAACGCCAAGGGGCCGGATTGTAACGCCGCTTGCATATGAGCATTTCGGAATGGAGATGCCAAAAGTATGACAGAGATGCCGAAATTGCTTATTACAGCCGGTATCTTACTTATCGTTGTTGGATTAGCTTGGAAGTTCATTGGAAGGCTTCCAGGCGATATTTTTGTGAAAAAAGGAAACGTTACCTTTTATTTTCCTATCATTACATGTATTGTGTTAAGTATTGTATTATCTTTTATTATGTATATAATAAATCGATTCAAATAAGAAATAGGTGGATATAGTTATGGATATTAATCTGTTTGATTTTCATTTACCAGAAGAACTTATTGCACAAGTCCCATTAGAAGAGCGTGAAACATCAAGATTAATGGTGTTAGACCGCGAAACAGGGGATATTGAGCATAAACATTTTACGGACATTCTTTCTTACTTACATGAGGGGGATTGCTTAGTTTTAAATGAAACGAAAGTAATGCCAGCTCGTTTGCACGGTGTGAAAGAAGATACAGGCGCACACATTGAAGTACTTCTTTTAAAACAGGAAGAAGGCGATAAGTGGGAGACGCTTGTTAAGCCAGCGAAACGTGTAAAAGAAGGAACTGTTATCTCTTTTGGCGAAGGGAAATTAAAAGCAACTTGCACAGGAACTGCAGATCAAGGTGGACGTCAGCTTGAATTTTCATATGACGGCATCTTCTATGAAATTTTAGATGAACTTGGAGAAATGCCACTTCCTCCATATATTAAAGAGACGCTAGAAGATCGCGATCGCTATCAAACAGTATATGCGAAAGAAATCGGTTCAGCAGCAGCGCCAACTGCAGGACTTCACTTTACAGAAGAGTTACTGGAGAAGTTAAAACAAAAAGGCGTTGAGTTAGCATTTATTACACTTCACGTAGGGCTTGGAACATTTAGAGCAGTTTCTGCTGATACGATTGAAGAGCACCATATGCATGCAGAATATTACCATATGTCTGAAGAGACAGCGGCATTATTAAACCGTGTAAAAGAGAATGGTGGACGTATTATTACGGTAGGTACGACTTCAACTCGTACGTTAGAAACAATTGCGACAGATCATGACGGCAAGCTTTGTGCTGCTTCTGGCTGGACAGACATTTTTATGTACCCAGGTTATGAATTTAAAGCAATTGATGGTTTAATTACAAACTTCCATTTACCGAAATCAACATTAATTATGCTTGTAAGTGCATTTGCAAACAGAGATAATGTACTTCATGCTTATAATGAAGCAGTAAAAGAAAAATATCGTTTCTTTAGCTTCGGTGATGCAATGTTCGTTGCATCTCACGCTAAAATGGGAAACAAATAAAAGGAGTAAATTATGACAGCAATTCGTTATGAATTTATAAAAACTTGTAAACAAACAGGTGCTCGTTTAGGACGTGTACATACGCCGCACGGTTCATTTGATACACCAACATTTATGCCAGTTGGTACACTTGCAACAGTTAAGACAATGTCACCAGAAGAATTAAAAGCAATGGATTCTGGCATTATTTTAAGTAATACGTATCATTTATGGTTACGTCCAGGTCACGAAATCATTCGTGAAGCAGGTGGTTTGCATAAATTTATGAACTGGGATCGTGCAATCTTAACGGACTCTGGTGGTTTCCAAGTATTCAGTTTAAGTGACTTCCGTCGCATTGAAGAGGAAGGCGTTCACTTCCGTAACCACTTAAATGGAGATAAATTATTCTTATCACCAGAAAAAGCGATGGAAATTCAAAATGCATTAGGTTCAGATATTATGATGGCATTTGATGAGTGTCCACCATTCCCAGCTACTTTTGAATATATGAAGAAGTCTGTAGAGCGTACAAGTCGCTGGGCAGAGCGTTGCTTAAAAGCGCATGAACGTCCACAAGATCAAGGTTTATTCGGTATTGTACAGGGCGGAGAATTTGAAGAACTTCGCCGTCAAAGTGCAAAAGACCTTGTTTCAATGGACTTCCCTGGTTACGCGGTAGGTGGTTTATCTGTAGGTGAGCCGAAAGATATTATGAACCGTGTACTTGAGTTTACAACGCCACTTCTTCCAGATAATAAGCCACGTTACTTAATGGGAGTAGGTTCTCCTGATTCATTAATCGATGGTGCAATTCGTGGTATTGATATGTTTGACTGCGTACTGCCAACTCGTATCGCTCGAAATGGTACATGTATGACAAGTGAAGGCCGCCTTGTTGTTAAAAATGCGAAATTCGCAAGAGACTTCGGTCCGCTTGATCCAAATTGTGATTGCTACACATGTAAAAATTATTCTCGTGCGTATATTCGTCACTTAATGAAATGTGATGAAACGTTCGGAATTCGTTTAACGTCTTATCACAACCTTCATTTTCTGTTAAACTTAATGGAGCAGGTGAGACAAGCTATTCGTGAAGACCGTCTTGGCGATTTCCGCGAAGAATTCTTTGAACAGTATGGCTTTAATAAACCGAATGCTAAAAACTTCTAATACATAATTTAAAAGGAGGAACAAAAGATGAATGCAGGTATGATGAATATCGTTATGATCGTTGCGATGTTTGCGATTTTCTATTTCTTATTAATTCGCCCGCAACAAAAGCGTCAAAAAGCAGTTGCTCAAATGCAAAGTGAGTTAAAAAAAGGTGATGCTATCGTAACAATCGGTGGTTTACACGGTACAATCGAATCAGTAGATGAGACGAAAATCGTTATTAAATCTGGTGGTTCACACTTAACTTTCGATCGTAATGCGATTCGTGAAGTTGTGAAAAACTAATGAGGAAGGCCCTGCATGAAATGTGCAGGGCCTTTTTTAATTATTTTGTTTGGACATATTTACACCGAAAATACCACCGAGTGTACTCGCACCCATTAATGCTAATTGATAAAGTAACTGGGAGTTCGATAAAGTTTGAGAGAAGCCTAAATAATTAACTAGAAAAACAAGTATGGTGAATGTAAGTCCTGTTGTGAAGCCTACTAGCCAACCTTTCCCTTGTGCTTTTTTACCGGCAGTAAACCCGGATATAAGCATTGATAAAAGAGCTAGTATAAAAATAGTAACGGCTAACGTCCCTTCAGTCATATCAGTAAACTTTAATAAAAGAGCCATAACCATGCTAGTAATTGATGCGAGAATTAATAAGGTAATGATACCGAAGCCGATTGCAGTTGATAACTTTTTCGTTCCATCCATTTATACATTCCCCCTTTTTAATACAAGCATATTTTCCTTTTGCTTAAGTTAGACTAGTTTCTTTTTTATAGGGGAGTCTATACGTAAAAAAGGAGCTGTAGAAATGGAATGGGTATCAGTAATTGGCCGGACGATGCTGTTGTATATTATCATCTTAATTATCTTTCGTCTTATGGGTAAACGTGAAATAGGAGAATTGAGTGTATTAGATTTAGTCGTATTCATTATGCTTGGTGAATTGGCTGTAGTCGCAATTGAAAATACGGATAAATCACTTTGGCATCAATTAGTTCCGATGCTCTTTCTTATGTGTATACAGATCATTTTGTCTGTCATTTCTTTAAAGTTTCAACGATTTCGGCATTTAATAGAAGGCGAACCAGCAATCATTATTAATGCTGGAAAAATTGATGGAAAAAAGATGAGAAACCAGCGATATAATATAGATGATTTAATGATGCAATTAAGAGAGCAGGGAGTCGGAGATATTAGGGATGTAGAATACGCTATTTTAGAACCATCTGGGAAGTTATCTGTCTTTCAAAAACAAAAAGGCGGGCAGGACGCATTGCAGTTTACTCTTCCCCTTATTATCGATGGAGAAATTCAATCTAGTCATTTGCAAATGATTGAACATACAGATGAATGGCTCGTTGAAAAATTAAAAAACTTAGGTTATAAAGATGTAACACAAATTTTATACTGTAGCTTTCAAAATGGACAATTTTTTGTTGATTTGAAAGAAAACTAGAGGCTTACGATATGAAATAGTAAGCCCGTTCACTTCAAAAATGAAAGCTTTCGAATGATAGGTAGACGACTTAACTCTTCTTTTCGAATGAGTTTGAAAATGAAGAGGAGCACAATATAAACGAGTGTTGTTAAAGTGATTTCCCATAATGTTTGTATGCCAAGTGAATGAGAGAAAACTATATACTTATGAACGTAAAAACCGAAGGAGCCTGCGATACCGATGGCAAGTCCGCCAAAAATATAGTCTTTTGCGTAAATGGTAAATGTAATTTTCTTTAAAACAGTAGCGTAATGAAGGAATGTTACTGTTACGATATTTGCTGCAATTGCAAGGGCAACCCCCATCATTTGAAACTCTGGCCTTGAAGCTAGTACAAAAATAACGATTAATTTCACGATGGCACCAATAAATGTATTCATCATGGCCGCACGTGCTAAGTTTAAAGCTTGTAAAACAGAGGTAAGTGGACTTTGAAAATAATGAAATAAAAAGCAAGGTGCAAGAAGCTGGATAAACGCTGTTGCACTGTCCGATCCATACATAAGAGTTAAAACAGGAGAAGCAAATACGTATAATATAACGACTGACCATCCACCAGTAATTAATGAAATCCGAAGAGCTTGTTGTAAGCGATGTTCTACTAATTTATGTTGTCTTTTTGCCATTGCCTCGCTAATAGATGGAACGAGTGCTGTCGAAAGAGCGTATGTAATAAAGGCTGGCAGTGAAAGAAGCGGGAATGCATACCCGTTTAATATACCGTATTGCTGGGTTGCAACGGAGGCGGCAACGCCGGCAATCGCTAAGCTTTGCATAACGACGATAGGTTCAAAAAAATAGGAAACGGAACCGATTAAACGACTTCCTGTAGTTGGAAGTGCAATATCCATAAGAGAATAAAATGTCCCCTTGCTTTCCTTTACAGTAGTGAAAAATCCAGAGCGTATAGATAAATGTTTTTCGCGCTGGAATAAAGTAAGTAAAAATAATAACGATGCCACTTCACCGAGAACGGCTGATAACATAGCGCCAGCTGCAGCATATTCTACGCCGTAAGGTAAAAATAATTGAATACATATAGCGATAATTGTAATACGGACAATTTGTTCAATAACTTGGGCGTAAGCGCTAGGTTTCATATTTTGTTTCCCTTGAAAATAACCGCGTAAAACAGAAGAAACAGCAATAACAGGAACGACAGGTAAAATAGCCATTAATGGATAATACGTTCGTTCATCAGTTAATAATGTTTTTGCTAAAATAGGTGTGAGGAGCATAATTCCAATCGTTAAAATGATACTAATAACGGATGTAACAGCTAATGATACTGTTAATATTTTTTTAACTTTTTGTTTATCGTTCACAGCTTCCGCTTCTGCTACAAATTTTGCGATTGCGACAGGAAGACCGATTTGTGTTAATGTAATTGCTAGAATAAATGTAGGGACGGCCATCATATAAAGGCCAACGCCTTCTTCTCCTAAAATACGTGCCATTACAATACGGTTAATAAATCCTAGAATTTTGGTAATAAAGCCGGCGATCATTAAAATAAATGCGCCTTTTAAAAAGCTTTGTCTCGTCATGGTCTTCTCCTACCTTCTCAAAATCAGTGGAATGATTTACAATAATTTATATGCACGTACGAGACAAGAATGACAAGCATTTAAGAGAGTGTGCTCTTGAAAGTAGTTATTGCTGTCCATTAGAGCGGGATTAAAAGCGACTTTTCGTGCTGAAATAAGAAGGAGATGTTAAATATGTTAGATAGAGAGGCTTTGGTAGAATCATACCGCGGACAGTTACAAGTCGTTTTAGAAAGTAAAGTAGAAGAGTTCCAAATGTTCGGCTACGACCGAGTAACAGATGATGACATTTGGAAGTTTCTTAAAGTGAAAAAGTGGAAGAAGATAGACAGCGACGTTAGATTGTATGAATTAGTTAATGACGTATTAACAGTAAGTGCTAATGAATATATGACTTATTTAACTGTTGAAGCATATCAAGCGCCGCTTTGGTCATTTGATGAATATGAAAATAAATAACCGACTGCAATTGGTTTGTTCTTCCTTTTGCAGTATAATGATAGGTATTGATAATGAGGAAATAATTATGTCTAAGATTATATATAAAGGGGGTAGTGAAGAGAGAAAATAAATAATGAAAGTGTAGGTAATGTGAAAAACTTATCGACACAGCTGGTGATGAACTAGCAAAATTATAGAAAGGAAGTCTACTAACTAGGCGTATGCACACGTGTAAAAGTGAATCGTAAAAGATTTATTTGAAGTGTTAGTAGCGGAAAGAGGGTACATATGGCAAAGCGTGGTACGAGAATTGCCGCCTTTTTCCTCATCGTTTTATTAATCGGTGGAGTAATTGGTGCGGCAGGAAAAGACATAGCAAAAGGAATTAGTCTAGGACTAGACCTTCGCGGTGGTTTTGAAATTCTGTATGAAGTAAAACCAGCCAAAAAAGGTGATAAAATCGATCGAGACGTACTTGTAAGTACAGTAGGTGCTCTTGAAAATCGTGTCAATGTTCTCGGTGTAAGTGAGCCGAACATTCAAATCGAAGGACAAGATCGAATTCGTGTACAGCTTGCTGGTGTACAAGATCAGCAAAAAGCTCGTGAAATGTTGTCAACACAAGCGAAATTAACATTCCGTGATGTAGATGATAATCTTCTTATGGATGGAACGGATTTAAAAGGTGGCGGAGCGAAGCAAACGTTTGATGAGCAAGGCCGTGCGAGTGTAGGTCTTACACTAAAAAGCGCTGAAAAATTCCGTGAAGTAACTGAAAAAATTTCAAAAATGCCACCACCAACAAATTTAATGGTAATTTGGCTTGATTTTGAAGAAGGAAAAGATTCGTATAAAGCAGAATCTGCAAAACCGAATCCGAAATTCTTATCAGCAGCAACAGTAAACCAAGTGTTTAACCAAGCTGAAGTATCTATCGTAGGTGGAAACTTCACAGTTGAAAGCGCGAAACAACTTTCATCTTTATTAAATGCAGGTGCACTTCCGGTTGATTTAAAAGAAATGTATTCAACATCAGTTGGAGCGAAGTTTGGTCAACAAGCGTTAGAGCAAACAATTTTCGCTAGTGCGATTGGTATCGCTCTTATTTTTGTATTTATGCTTGTATTCTACCGTTTACCAGGAATTGTAGCGGTTATTATGTTAGGTTTATACATTTTCGTTACATTACTTGTCTTTAACTGGATGCATGCAGTTCTTACGCTACCAGGTATTGCGGCGTTAGTGCTCGGGGTAGGTATCGCAGTTGATGCGAATATTATTACGTACGAGAGACTAAAAGAAGAGCTGAAAATTGGTAAGTCAATGATGTCAGCATTCCGTGCTGGTAACCATCGTTCATTAGCAACAATTTTAGATGCGAACATTACAACACTTGCAGCAGCTGGTGTATTATTCGTTTACGGTAATAGCTCTGTAAAAGGATTCGCAACAAGTTTAATCGTAAGTATTTTAGTTGGTTTTATTACGAACGTATTCGGTACACGTTTCTTACTAAGTTTACTTGTAAAGAGCCGTTACTTCGATAAAAAACCAGGATATTTTGGTGTGAAACAAAAGGATATTATTCCGTTAACAAAAGGTGTAGTACATCCACCAACGAAATTTGATCGTATTAACTTTGTAAATGTCGGTCATAAATTCCTTATCTTCTCGATTGTAGTTGTAATTGCAGGTGCAATTATTTTACCAATTTTCAAAATGAATCTTGGTATTGACTTTGCGAGTGGTACACGTATCGACTTGCAATCAAAACAATCAGTTACTGTGTCTGACGTTCATAAAGATTTTAAAGAATTGAACATTGATGTGAAAGAAGAAAATATTGTACCGACTGGAGATGACAATAAAGGATTCGCAGTTCGTACATTAGGTGTTCTATCAAAAGATGAAATTGCAAAAACAAAAACATTCTTCCACGATAAATATGGTACAGATCCAAACGTAAGTACAGTTTCACCGACAATCGGTAAAGAAATTGCACGAAATGCATTTATCGCAGTATTAATTGCTTCTGCAGTTATCATTTTATACGTAAGTATTCGATTCCGATTTACGTACGCATTATCTGCAGTACTTGCATTACTACATGATGCATTCGTTATGATTGTTATATTTAGTATTTTACAATTAGAGGTAGACTTAACGTTTATCGCTGCGGTATTAACAATCATCGGTTATTCTATTAATGACTCGATTGTTACGTTTGATAGAAACCGTGAATTATACAAACAGAAAAAACGAGTTCGTGATATAAAAGACTTAGAGGAAATCGTAAATGCAAGTATTCGCCAAACGCTTGGTCGTTCGATTAACACCGTATTAACAGTGTTATTCCCAGTAATTGCGTTACTTATCTTCGGTAGTGAGTCACTACGTAACTTCTCGTTTGCGTTACTAGTTGGATTAATTGTAGGTACGTATTCTTCTGTTTTCGTTGCCTCTCAAATTTGGTTAATGCTTGAAAACCGTCGTTTGAAAAAGGGTAAAAACAAGAAGAAGGTTGAGAAAGTAGAATCTGAACCGCAAGTATAAAAAAGATGATGTCTCTTTAGGAGGCATCTCTTTTTTCGTTTGTGGATACAATAAGATAGCAACTTTGAAATGATAAAATGGAAGAAAGTGGTGATTTTATCGCTGTTTTTGTTACAATAAAAAGATAGGTTAAGAAAAGAAGGGATTTTAATTATGGAAAAAGATGAACGTTTTAAACAGGCCGAGTTTGGTGCTATTGTCGGGATCGTTGGTAATATTATATTAGCGATTATAAAGGCGGTAATTGGTTATATTGGGAACAGTAAAGCGCTATTAGCGGATGCCGTGCATTCTGCATCGGATGTAATTGGTTCGCTAGCTGTACTGTTTGGATTGCGAGCGGCGAAGCAACCGCCCGATGAAGATCATCCGTATGGTCATGGTAAAGCGGAATCGATTTCAGCGATTATTGTTGCAGTATTATTATTTATTGTGGGAATTGAGATAGCGATTTCGTCTATAAAAGCTTTTTCGCAAGAACTAGAACCACCGAAAGGGATTACGATTTTTGCTGTCGTTCTTTCGATTGTTGTAAAAGAAGGGATGTTTCAATATAAATTCCGATTAGGGAAAAGGGTAAATAGTGATGCAATTATTGCAAATGCATATGAGCACCGTTCAGATGTATTTTCTTCAATTGCAGCCTTAATCGGTATTTGTGCAGCGATTATCGGTGGAAAGTTCGGGTTAGATTGGCTTGTATATGCCGATCCAATTGCGGGATTATTTGTTTCACTTCTTGTTGCAAAAATGGCATGGAGTATTGGGGCAGAAGCGATTCATGCAACGCTTGATCATGTTCTTCATGAGGAAGATGTTATTCCGCTTAGAGAAGCGGTACTTCAAATAGATGGTGTGAAAAAAATCGGTTCGTTATACGCAAGGGAACATGGTCATTACGTTATTGTTGATATTAAAGTTTCTGTAGATCCATATATTACTGTAGAAGAAGGACATCGCATTGGAAAGCATGTGAAAGAAACGCTTATGAAACAAGATAACGTACAAAATGTGTTTGTACATATAAATCCGTATTCTCCAAATTAAACATTATTAACATTTTGGTATATAGATATTACATCGTAGTTTGCATGATATTGTCACCCCTTAATCTGTCTTGTATAATGAACAGGTTAAGGGGTGATTTCGTGTTACAACCGAAGACGCGTTGGAAAGAAAAAGAATATAATGGCGAGCGAGTGAGTGAATTAGCAAGCAAATTACAATTATCACCGCTTGTCGTTTCGTTATTCCTCGGTAGAGGACTAGATACAGAAGATAAGATTTTAGATTTTTTAAATACAGAAAATCAAGAATTTCATGATCCATTTTTATTAGAAGGAATGGATAGAACGGTAGAACGTGTAAATAAGGCGATTCAAAATGGAGAGCAAATATTAATATTTGGTGACTACGATGCGGACGGAGTAAGTAGTACGACTGTATTATATCTTGCCCTACAAGAATTAGGTGCAGACGTAGAATTTTATATCCCAAACCGTTTTACAGAAGGTTATGGACCAAACGAAGAAGCATTCCGTTGGGCGCATAGCGCGGGATTCTCACTCATTATTACTGTTGATACTGGTATCGCAGCTGTACATGAAGCGAAAGTAGCGAAGGAACTTGGGATAGATCTTATTATTACGGATCACCATGAGCCGCCACCAGAATTGCCAGAAGCACTTGCGATTATTCATCCGAAATTAGATGGCGGTGTGTATCCGTTTCACTATTTAGCGGGCGTTGGTGTTGCGTTTAAAGTTGCGCATGCACTACTGGGCCGTGTACCAGAACATTTATTAGAAATTGCAGTAATTGGTACAGTAGCCGATTTAGTATCACTTCACGGTGAAAATAGATTGCTAGTGAAGCGCGGTTTAAAATATATGCGCATGACGAAAAATATTGGACTAAAGGCGCTATTTAAAGTAGCTAACGTTTCGCAAAGTGAAATTACAGAAGAGAGTATTGGCTTCTCAATCGCACCTCGTATTAATGCAGTTGGACGTTTAGAAGATGCTACGCCGGCTGTACATCTTTTATTATCAGAGGATCCGGAAGAAGCGAAAGAGCTAGCTGAAGAAATTGATGAGTTGAACAAACTGCGAAAAGATATTGTAAAGCAAATTACAGAAGAAGCTATCGCTGAAGTGGAAACGAATTTCCCGCCTGAAGACAATAAAGTATTAGTGCTTGCAAAAGAAGGATGGAATCCAGGTGTAATTGGAATTGTTGCTTCTAAATTAGTTGAACGTTTTTATCGTCCAACGATTGTATTATGCATTGATCCTGTAAAAGAAACTGCAAAAGGTTCAGCGCGTAGTATTGCAGGATTCGATTTGTTTGCAAACTTGTCAGATTGTAGAGAGTTATTGCCACACTTCGGGGGACATCCGATGGCAGCGGGAATGACGCTACATATGAATGATGTAGATGAATTACGCCGCCGTTTAAATGAGCAAGCGGAGGTAATTTTAACGGAAGAAGATTTTATCCCAATTACAACTGTCGATGCTTTTTGTAAAGTGGAGGACGTAACACTTGCAGCAATCGAGGATATGCAAAAGTTGGCACCATTTGGTGTTGGAAATCCAAAGCCACGTATTGCGGTGAAGGATGCAGAGTTAGAAAGTATTCGTGCAATCGGATCAGACGGTTCTCATTTAAAAATGGCTCTTCGTGATGGACAGGCAACACTTGATACAATCGGGTTTGGATTTGGAGCGTACGCGAAAGAAATTTCTCCAGTTGCGAAAGTATCTGTAATCGGGGAAGCGTCTATCAATGAATGGAATAATTTTAAGAAGCCGCAATTAATGGTGCAAGATATTGCTGTAGAGGCATGGCAATTATTTGATTGGCGTAGTATGCGTAACGTAGAAGCAAATGTAGCAGAACTTCCGAAAGAAAAAATAACGATGGTGTATTTTTCTAAAGAGGTATTGCATAAATTTTCTTTAGAAGACTATAAAGAGCATATGATGCATGCATCAGAAGTAACCGAGTTAGATGAGCAATACATCGTGTTACTTGATTTACCAAAAGGAACAGATGAATTACGAGATCTATTTAAAGTTGGGTTCCCGTCGCGAATTTATACGCTATTTTATCAAGAGAATAATCATTTATTTAGTACTGTTCCAACGAGGGATCACTTTAAATGGTACTATTCATTCTTGAGCCAAAAATCACCATTTTCTTTAAGACAATATGGAGAACAACTATGTCAACATAAAGGTTGGTCAAAAGATACAGTAAATTTCATGACACAGGTGTTTTTTGAGTTAGAATTTGTTACAATAAAAGATGGCGTCATTTTTATGGCAGACAAAAAACAAAAGCGTGATTTAATTGAATCGAACACATATCGTGAGAAAATGAACCACTTACAATTAGAAAAAGAGTTGGTTTATAGCACATATCAGCAACTATATACATGGTTTGAAACGATTCGTAATCATAAAGAAGTAGAACAGCTAGGGTAAAGGATTTGTATTTACAAACCTTTTAGATCTGAGGAGGATTCAGAAATATGGATTTCAAGCAACATATCGCAATTGTACCGGACTATCCAAAAGAAGGTATTGTGTTTAAAGACATTACACCGTTAATGAACGACGGTAAAGCATACAAAGCAGCAACAGATGCAATCGTTGAGTATGCAAAAGAGAGAGACATCGACCTTGTAGTAGGACCAGAAGCACGTGGCTTTATTATCGGTTGCCCAGTTTCTTATGCATTAGAAGTAGGATTTGCACCAGTTCGTAAATTAGGAAAATTACCACGTGAAGTAATTACAGTTGACTACGGTAAAGAATATGGTAAAGATGTTTTAACAATCCATAAAGATGCAATTAAACCAGGCCAACGCGTATTAATTACAGATGATCTATTAGCTACAGGTGGAACAATCGAAGCAACAATTAAGCTAGTTGAAGAGTTAGGCGGAGTTGTAGCAGGAATTGCATTCTTAGTAGAACTTACTTACTTAGATGGTCGTAAAATGTTAGATGGTTACGATGTATTAGTATTAGAAAAATACTAATCGCTATATAGGTAAAACTACGGTGATAAGAAGTACCCGTGAATCTCTTGGAGAGGAGCGGGTACTTTTGTATAATTGAACAAAAAAATATGGTGAAATGTCAGTAAAATCTTTTCCTTTTCACAATTCACAATCATTGGGTTATAATGATAGAATATAATTTATTCTATTTAATAAAGATAAAGTCAATTTTCAATAAAAGGTGATTCGATGGCAAATGAGCAGGTACTAACAGCTGAACAGGTACTCGAGAAAGCAAGTCAATATTTAGTGGATGAAGATATTGAGCTAGTAGCACGTGCCTATGAATATGCACGCGATGCACATAGCGAACAATACAGAAAATCGGGTGAACCGTACATTATTCATCCAATTCAAGTTGCAGGTATTTTAGTTGATTTACACATGGATCCAGCTACAGTATCAGCAGGTTTCTTACATGATGTAGTAGAAGATACAGAGATTACATTAGAAGATATTGAACGGGAATTTAATAAAGAAATTGCTATGCTTGTCGATGGTGTAACAAAGCTTGGAAAGATTAAATATAAATCTCATGAGCAACAACAAGCAGAAAACCATCGCAAAATGTTTATTGCGATGGCTCAAGATATTCGAGTTATTTTAATTAAACTAGCTGATCGTCTTCATAACATGCGTACATTGAAACATTTGCCTCAAGAGAAGCAGCGTCGCATTGCGAATGAAACGTTAGAAATCTTTGCACCTTTAGCACATAGACTCGGAATTAGTACTATTAAATGGGAGCTAGAGGATACGTCACTTCGCTATTTAAATCCACAGCAATATTATCGTATTGTAAATTTAATGAAGCGTAAACGTGCAGAACGTGAAGAGTATTTAGACGAAGTAATGACTGGTATTCGTGAGAAATTAGACGAAGTTGCAATTCAACCAGAGATTTCTGGAAGACCAAAACATATTTACAGTATTTATCGTAAAATGGCACTGCAAAATAAACAGTTCAATGAAATTTACGATTTATTAGCTGTACGTGTCGTTGTAAATAGTATTAAAGATTGTTATGCAGTACTTGGAATTATTCATACGTGCTGGAAGCCGATGCCAGGTCGTTTTAAAGACTATATTGCAATGCCGAAAGCAAATCTATATCAATCTCTTCATACGACTGTAATTGGACCGAAAGGTGATCCGCTTGAAGTGCAAATTCGTACGAAAGAAATGCATGAGATTGCAGAATTCGGGATCGCGGCACACTGGGCGTATAAAGAAGGAAAAACAGCAGAAACAACAGGCACATTAGAGAAGAAACTTACATGGTTCCGTCAAATATTAGAATGGCAAAATGAAGCTTCTAATGCAGAAGAGTTTATGGAGTCGTTAAAAATTGATTTATTCTCTGACATGGTATTCGTCTTTACACCGAAAGGCGATGTAATGGAATTGCCACTTGGATCTGTTCCAATTGACTTTGCATATCGTGTGCATTCAGAGATTGGGAATAAAACAATTGGTGCAAAAGTAAACGGGAAAATGGTGACACTTGACTATAAATTAAAAACAGGTGACATCATTGAAATTTTAACATCGAAACATTCGTATGGACCAAGTCAAGATTGGGTGAAACTAGCTCAAACATCTCATGCAAAAAACAAAATACGTCAATTCTTTAAGAAGCAACGTAGAGATGAAAATATTGAAAAAGGCCGTGAACTTGTTGAGAAAGAAGTGCGGAGCCTAGAGTATGAGATGAAAGAAGTGTTAGCTCCTGACAATTTAAAACGTGTTGCTGAAAAATTCAACTTTGCAAATGAAGAAGATATGTTTGCAGCAGTTGGATATAATGGCATCACTGCATCACAAATTGTTACGCGACTAACGGACAAGTTCCGTAAACAACGTGAAGAAGAAGAGATTGTTGAAGTTAAAGAAGTTCGTAAACCGATGAAAATTCGAAAATGGGATTCTGGCGTTAAAGTGAGCGGTGCGGATAATTTATTAATTCGTTTATCAAAATGCTGTAACCCAGTACCTGGTGATGATATCGTTGGATATATTACGAAAGGCCGAGGCGTATCAATTCACCGCCGTGATTGTGTAAATGTTCATACAGAAGAAGCGATAGAACGTTTATTAGAAGTAGAGTGGGAAGGTAGTCCTGAAAAAGAAATTGAGTATAACGTTGATATTGAAATTTCAGGTTACGATCGCCGTGGTTTATTAAACGAAGTATTACAAGCTGTTACAGAGACGAAAACGTACATTTCAGCAGTTTCTGGTAGAAGTGACCGTAATAAGATGGCGACAATTAATATGTCAATCTCTATTCGTAACTTACAGCACTTGAAAAAAGTAGTAGAACGCATTAAACGTGTTCCAGAAATTTATGCAGTACGACGCATGATGCATTAATAGGGAGTGTAGAAAAGATGAGAGTTGTTTTACAACGATCAAAAGAAGCGTCTGTCACAGTAGACGGTGAGATCGTAGGACAAATTCCGTTCGGTTTAACATTACTAGTTGGCATTACGCATGAAGATACAGAAAAAGATGCAACTTACATTGCAGAAAAAATTGCGAACTTACGTATTTTTGAAGATGAGAGCGGAAAGATGAACCATTCTGTACTCGATGTAGAAGGACAAGTTCTATCCATTTCGCAATTCACATTATACGGAGATTGCCGCAAGGGAAGACGTCCAAACTTTATGGATGCTGCCAAACCTGACTATGCAGAGCATTTATATGATTTCTTTAATGAAGAAGTTCGTAAGCAAGGATTGCATGTAGAAACAGGGGAGTTCGGAGCAATGATGGATGTTTCTTTAATCAATGATGGTCCGGTTACCTTAATTGTGGAAAGTAAATAATGTTGCAAGAAGAGAGGATGATATCATCCTCTCTTTTTTATACATTGTTGTATGTTTTGTTCATTTAATATAGGATGAATTTGGAAGGGAATAAAAGGAAAAGAAGGTGTAACATCCTATTTTGGCGAATGGACTTGCGATTATTATTGTTGTGAATCGATTGGTAATGTTTATTTGGAATCAATAGATTAGGTCATTACTTATATAGTATAATGTAAAAAATGGTAAAAATATTCGAGCGTATGTGTGATAAGGGGAGAGAGTATATGAATTGGTCAGTCTTTAAAGATTTTAAATTTTTATTGCGATTTAGCTTAGCTATTCTTTTCAATGCATTAGGAATTATTTTCGCAGTGTTAAGTTACGGTACTTGGGTAATATTTGTAATGGCAGCGATGGTTGCAACATTCTTTATGATTCAAAGAGGTAATTATTTATATAAGAGCGTTATAGAATAGTGTTATTCGTTTGTATGTATAACCCTTTCATCAATATGGAACAATAAAAAGTAAAACATCCATATTGAATGTGAGGGATATACGTATGCGTATGAATGAAAAAGGGCATTCTGTTACAAATGGTGCAAATCAACTGTTTAACGTAAATTTTCATGATTTTATTTCAAAAGAGCAAAACAATACTTCAATGGAGCTTGCTTCTGAGTTTGGCATTTCTCTTCAAGATGTAAAGCGTCTAAAGAAGCAGATTGAACGCTCTTAGAGCACTTGACAATCCTACTGAACAAACGTATAGTAATTTTATATTTACATATGAATATAACCGTTGATAGAGAAGAGTAAATGAGACACACATGGAAAGAGAAGAAATGTCTTAGGCTGAAAACATTTCTACATGATGACTGATTGAATGACACTCTAGAGGTTTCAACTTGAACGGCATATACGCTTAGTAGGGATGAACGCACATTTAAGCGTTATTAAAAAAGTGGAAGCATACGTGCTTCAATTAGGGTGGCACCACGGGTATAATACTCTCGTCCCTACTGTTCAAACAGTAGAGGCGGGAGTTTTTTTATTTTTATTAAGATTAAAACAATTTGAGGAGGAACTGAATATGTCTATTCAAATCCCACGCGGAACGCAAGATATTCTTCCAGGCACTGTTGAGTTATGGCAGTATATCGAAGGGCAAGCACGCGAAATTTGCCGTCGTTACAATTATAAAGAAATTCGTACACCGATCTTTGAACACACTGAGTTATTTTTACGTGGTGTTGGTGATACGACAGATATCGTGCAAAAAGAAATGTACTCATTCCAAGATCGTGGAGAGCGTAGTTTAACATTACGTCCAGAAGGCACTGCACCTGTTGTACGTTCTTACGTTGAAAACAAAATGTTCGGTGACGCAACACAACCAACGAAATTATATTATATCGGTCAAATGTTCCGTTACGAAAGACCACAAGCAGGTCGCTATCGTCAATTCGTACAATTCGGTATTGAAGCAATCGGTAGTAACGATCCTGCAATTGATGCGGAAGTAATTGCACTTGCTGTAGAGTTTTACCGCGGCATGGGCTTAAAAAATATTAAAGTTGTATTAAACAGCTTAGGTGATGCGGCGAGCCGTCAAGCGCACCGTGATGCGTTAATTGCACACTTTGAGCCACGTATCGGTGAGTTCTGTTCTGACTGTCAATCTCGTTTAGAAAAGAACCCTCTTCGTATTTTAGATTGTAAGAAGGACCGTAACCATGAATTAATGGGAACAGCACCATCTATTACAGAATACTTAAACGAAGATTCAGCAGTATACTACGACAAAGTTCAAGAACTATTAACGATGATGGATGTTCCATTTGAAAAAGATCCGAACTTAGTACGTGGTTTAGACTACTACCAGCACACGGTTTTTGAAATTATGAGTGAAGCAGAAGGTTTCGGTGCGATCACTACACTAAGCGGTGGTGGCCGTTATAACGGACTTGTACAAGAAATCGGTGGACCAGAAATGCCAGGTATCGGTTTTGCGATGAGTATTGAACGTTTAATTATGGCGCTAAAAGCTGAAAACATCGAATTACCAATTGAACATAGTATCGATTGTTACGTTGTAGCGCTTGGTGAAAAAGCGAAAGACCATGCTGCAAAAGTTGCGTTTGATCTTCGTAAAGCTGGATTAGCAGTTGAAAAAGATTATTTAGATCGCAAAATGAAAGCACAATTTAAATCAGCAGATCGTCTAAAAGCGAAATTCGTAGCTGTACTAGGGGAAGATGAGTTAGATAAAGGCATCATTAACTTAAAAGATATGGCAACAGGCGAACAAGAAGAAGTAGCATTAGATGTGTTTGCTTCATACGTAGCAGAGAAATTAATATAGGGGGAACTTACAGTGGCTGAAAGAACACATGCATGTGGAAAAGTAACAGTAGAAGCAGTTGGACAAACAGTTCAATTAAAAGGTTGGGTACAAAAACGCCGTGATTTAGGTGGATTAATCTTTATCGACTTACGTGATCGTACAGGTATCGTACAAGTTGTATTTAACCCAGAAACATCAAAAGAAGCGCTAGAGGTAGCAGAAACAATTCGTAGCGAATACGTATTACACGTAGAAGGTACAGTTGTTGAGCGTGGTGAAGGCGCAATTAATGACAATATGGCAACAGGTCGTATTGAAGTACAAGCAACGAAAGTAAACGTATTAAATGCAGCGAAAACAACGCCAATCATTATTGCTGATGATACAGATGCATCAGAAGATGTACGTTTGAAATATCGTTATTTAGACTTACGTCGTCCAGTAATGTTTAACACATTCAAAATGCGTCACGACGTAACGAAAACAATTCGTAACTTCTTAGATACAGAAGAGTTCTTAGAAGTGGAAACACCAATTTTAACGAAGAGCACACCAGAAGGCGCTCGTGACTATTTAGTACCAAGTCGTGTACATGACGGTGAATTCTATGCATTACCACAGTCTCCACAGCTATTTAAACAGCTTCTTATGGTCGGTGGATTTGAGCGTTACTATCAAGTAGCACGTTGTTTCCGTGACGAAGATTTACGTGCGGATCGTCAACCAGAATTCACGCAAATCGATATCGAGGCTTCATTCTTAACACAAGATGAAATTTTAGATATGATGGAGCGCATGATGACGAAAGTTATGAAGGATGCAAAAGGTGTAGAAGTTAGCGCACCATTCCCTCGTATGAAATATGCTGATGCAATGGCTCGCTATGGTTCTGATAAGCCAGATACACGCTTTGAAATGGAACTAACAGACTTATCTGAGTTTGCAGCAGGTTGTGGCTTTAAAGTATTTACAAGTGCTGTAGAAAGCGGCGGACAAGTAAAAGCAATTAATGCAAAAGGTGCTGCGAGCAAATACTCTCGTAAAGATATCGATGCATTAACTGAATTCGTAAAAGTATACGGTGCAAAAGGTTTAGCTTGGCTTAAAGTGGAAGAAGACGGCTTAAAAGGACCAATCGCGAAATTCTTCGGTGAAGAAGATGCGAGCGTGTTAATGAATACATTAGAAGCTACTGCTGGTGACTTATTACTATTCGTAGCAGATAAGAAGAGCGTTGTTGCAGATAGCTTAGGCGCACTTCGTTTGCGTCTAGGTAAAGAGCTTGAGTTAATTGACGAAAGTAAATTTAACTTCCTATGGGTAACGGATTGGCCACTTCTTGAGTACGACGAAGATGCAGATCGTTACTTCGCAGCTCACCACCCATTCACAATGCCTTTCCGTGAAGATGTTGAGTTATTAGAAACAGCACCAGAAAAAGCACGTGCACAAGCATATGACCTTGTATTAAACGGTTATGAGCTTGGCGGTGGATCACTTCGTATTTACGAGCGTGACGTACAAGAAAAAATGTTCAAAGCACTTGGATTCTCACAAGAAGAAGCACAAGAGCAATTCGGATTCTTATTAGAAGCATTCGAATACGGTACGCCACCACACGGTGGTATCGCATTAGGGTTAGACCGTCTTGTTATGTTACTTGCAGGCCGTACGAACCTTCGTGATACAATTGCATTCCCGAAAACAGCAAGCGCAAGCTGCTTATTAACAGAAGCTCCAAGCCCAGTTGCAGAAGCACAGCTTGAAGAGCTGAACTTGAAGTTGAACGTGAAAGAAGAGAAGTAAGAAAAAAGTCTAGATGGTTATACTATAGCCGTCTAGACTTTTTTTGAGAGGTTGTTTAAAAAGTCCGGTTCAGATGGCTGTCGCATCTCGTCGTTACGTATGCTAGTCCGGTGCTCGAGTAGTAACGCTACACTGCGCTCCTCCTAGCATACGTGCCTCGATCTGCTCGGTCCTCTGAATCCTCCTTTTTAAACGTGTATTGGAAGGAAGTTTAAAAAGTCCGGTTTACACTATGTTTTCATTTTCGAAATATGTATTTTTAGGAATTCTATAACTTTTTCTATACAAATAGTCGGAAAAACGCTAGAATACATGGTAGACCATTTTTGTAATAGGAGTGTAGAGCTGAATGTTACATCAATTTTCACGTAATGAATTAGCCTTCGGTAAAGAAGGACTTGAAATATTAAAAAATAGTACAGTTGGTATTTTAGGAATTGGCGGCGTAGGTTCTTTTGCAGCTGAAGCGTTAGCGCGTTCTGGCGTAGGGCGTCTCGTATTAGTTGACAAAGACGTTGTAGATATTACAAACGTGAACCGTCAAATTCATGCTTTAGTATCTACTGTAGGGCGTTCAAAAGTAGAATTAATGAAAGAGCGTATCGCAGACATTAACCCAGAGTGTGAAGTAATTGGACTAGAAATGTTTTATACAGATGAAACATATGAAGAGTTCTTTAAGCATGGTTTAGACTTCGTAGTGGATGCATCTGATACGATTACGTTCAAAATTCATTTAATTAAACAATGTTTACGTCGTAAAATTAAAATTATCTCAAGTATGGGTGCAGCAAATAAAATGGATCCAACTCGTTTTCGTATTGCGGACATCTCTAAAACACATACAGATCCAATTGCGAAAGTAATCCGTACGAAGCTTCGTAAAGAGGGCATTAAAAAAGGTGTGAAGGTTGTTTTCTCTGACGAAAATCCAATCGTAATTCGTGAAGAAGTACGTAAAGAAATTGTACCAGACGAAAATGCAAAAATTCGTAAAGCGAAATTACCGCCTTCATCAAATGCATTCGTACCATCTGTGGCAGGCTTAATTATGGCAAGTCACGTTGTACGTGAACGCATTAAAAACGTAGAAGTGAAACGTGTAGGGCAAGAATAAAAAGAAAGCATATATCCGTCTAGGGTATATGCTTTTTCTATTATATTTTAAAGAACTGCTGATATTTGCAATGCTAATACTTCTTTATATAGCAGGTTTACTTATTTTGTAAATATTTATCAGTAAATCGATATTCCTTGTCGAATCGTCGATATAATTAAAAAATCGTTGATATATTGTAAGTTACGATAGATATATTTGAAAAATCGTTGATATAATTTCATTTACCAATACATTATTCACAGAAAAAAAAACAGGGGTGTCACTTAATCAAAAAAGTGGCACCCCTGTTTTTAATTCTCTGCAGAATATATAATATCTAAATTTCCATTTTGATCTGTTTTGAAAATCGGAGCAATTTGCTCTTCTTGTTCTTCGACTGAAACAAGTTTTCGAGCACGGTCCATAATTCTAACAAGCATTGCGTAATCTTCTTCGATTGCTTGTTGTTTTTTTGTGAGTACGGCTAATTTAGTTTCAAGCTCATCATTCGTTTTTTGCAAGGAAGTGAGCTGAGCTTGTAGTACATCATTTTCAGTTTGTAACTTTGCGAGCGAAGGGTTGGTATGCTCTAAGTTTTGCAAAAACGAGATGACATTTTGCATTGTAAGTTCTTGTTTACTTGGTGCAATATCTTCAGAAAACTCAGCATCGATTACGAGTTGTTTCGTTTTCGTGAAATGCTCTTTTTCTATTTTAGCTTCAGAGCGCTTTAATTCTTTCCGTTGTTTTTTTGCAAGTTGCACCGCATCTTCGTAGTTCGGTCTCACTTCAGCATTCCATCTAAATCCGCAAGCTGCGGAAGTCCGGTTTAAAGCATCGCCGACTTCATCGAATGCTTTTATTTGTGTACTGCCGCTGCGAATATGCCGTAAAACAGTTTCGGCTAAAAGGAGATCGTCTTCTTTTGTCCATGCATCTTGACGTGTTTTCATAAGCGAAGCCTCCATAATGGTGACGTTTTCGCTTATGTTACCCTTTATTTTTTGTTTTATTCGAACTTTGTAATCTTTCATATACAGTAGAAAGTGCTTGCTCAAATTTTCCTGTCGTTTTTGGTTTATAATATTGTTTGTTTTTTATTTTATCAGGTAAGTATTGTTGTTGTACCCAGCCATTTGGTTGGTCGTGTGGGTATAAGTATCCAATGCCTCTTCCAAGTGCCTCTGCGCCTTTATAATGACTATCTTTTAAATGACTTGGGATATCGCCTGTTTGACCGTTACGTAAATCGTGTAATGCAGCATCAAGTGCTTTATAAGCTGAGTTCGATTTAGGTGATAAGCAAAGCTCGATAACAGCATTTGCAAGTGGTATGCGTGCTTCTGGGAATCCAACTCGTTCCGCTGATTCTATAGCTGCTAGTGTACGCGGTCCAGCTTGCGGGCTAGCAAGTCCAATATCTTCATATGCCATAATAAGAAGACGTCTACCGATGCTTTGTAAATCACCAGCTTCAATAAGACGTGCTAAATAATGAAGTGCTGCATTTACATCGCTTCCGCGCACCGATTTTTGAAATGCCGATAATACGTCATAATGAGCATCTCCACCTTTATCATGAACGAAGCTCTTTTTTTGTAAGCATTCTTCTGCGATTTCTAGCGTGATTTCCGCAGCTTTGTCATCAGTTGTAAAGCTAGATAAAACAGCTAGTTCAAGTGCATTATAAGCGGAACGCATATCTCCGCCTGATGCATTTGCAAAGTGATGTAATGCTTCAGGCGTAACAGTTACATCATATTCTCCAAGACCTTTTTCTTTATCTTCAAGTGCTCGTTTTAATCCAATTAAAAGATCATCTTCTGTTAATGCGTGTAATTCGAAGATTTGACAACGACTTCGAATAGCAGAATTAATAGCATGGAACGGATTACTCGTCGTTGCACCAATTAAAGTAAGGAGTCCACTCTCTAAATGGGGTAATAAAAAATCCTGTTTTGCTTTATCTAGACGGTGTACTTCATCTAAAATTAAAACGAGGTGTCGATGCATCTTTGCCTCTTGTACGACAACTTCCATATCTTTTTTATTATGAGTAACAGCGTTTAATAGGCGAAAAGGGGTTCCGGTACTTCCGGCAATTGCGCTCGCGATAGATGTTTTTCCAGTGCCTGGAGGGCCATATAAAATCATAGATTGAAAATGATTCGCTTGGACCATTCGCCATAAAATTTTTCCTTCGCCAACTAAATGTTGTTGTCCGATAATTTCTTGAATATTTGTAGGGCGCATTCGATGTGCGAGTGGTTGTTTCATTTTTACCGTCTCCCTTAATGTATAATCTCTTTCTATCGTATCATTTTTTTTAGTGGAATTTGAAATAGGATGCTGTTTTGTGGGAAAAATGAATATGAATATTTTCATTTTTCTTTCAATTGTAATAATTTCCGAGTTTTTCAATGTGATTTTATGTTATCATTTTGATACACAAGTTGAAATTTCTTATAATACTATATTATGCTATAATTTCATAGGATTTTAAATTGTGTTCTTTTATAAATAAGATATAACCAATAGAAGTGAAAATTTGAAAAGAGGTGCAAAATAGATGAAGATTTCAACGAAAGGCCGCTACGGCTTAACAATTATGATCGATCTTGCAAAAAAGTTTGGTGAAGGTCCGATTTCATTAAAATCAATTGCGCAGGCACATGACTTATCGGAACATTACTTAGAGCAATTAATTTCACCACTTCGTAACGCGCGTCTAGTAAAGAGTACGCGCGGGGCATATGGCGGATATGTATTATCAGATCAGCCGGCTAACATTACAGCTGGGGATGTAATCCGTGTGTTAGAGGGTCCGATTAGTGTTGTAGAAATGATAGAAGAAGAAGAGCCAGCACAACGCCAATTATGGATGCGTGTTCGTGATGCGGTGCAAGAAGTGTTAGATAGTACAACGTTAGAAGATTTAGTACGTTATGAGGAAGAAAATCACGGGGGTTATATGTTTTACATTTAATTCCTTGTGAAACGATTTGGAAAGAAGGAGATTTAATGGAACGCATTTACTTAGATCATGCTGCGACATCTCCGACTCACCCAGAAGTGGTCGAAAAGATGATTCCATATATGACAGAAACATTCGGAAACCCGTCTAGTATTCACTTTTATGGACGTCAAACGCGCCATGCAGTAGATGAGGCGAGACGCGCGTGTGCACGTAGCATTCATGCGAATCCGAATGAAATTATATTTACGAGCGGTGGTACAGAAGCTGATAATTTAGCACTTATCGGTGTAGCGCGTGCGAACCGTCATAAAGGTAACCATATTATAACGACGCAAATTGAACATCATGCAATTTTGCATACGTGTGAATTGTTAGAGCGTGAAGGGTTTGAAGTGACATATTTACCTGTTGATGAAACAGGACGCGTTCAAGTTTCTGACATACAAAAGGCATTGACAGAAGAGACGATTCTTGTATCTGTTATGTTTGGGAATAATGAAGTTGGGACGATGCAACCAATTGCAGAAATAGGTAAGCTGCTAAAAGAGCATCAAGCTTATTTCCATACAGATGCGGTACAAGCTTACGGTTTAGTAGAAATTAATGTGAAAGAGTTTGGTATTGATTTATTATCGATTTCAGCTCATAAAATTAACGGACCAAAAGGTGTAGGGTTCTTATACGCTGGTACAAATGTGAAATTTGAACCGTTATTAATAGGCGGAGAGCAGGAAAGAAAACGCCGTGCTGGTACTGAAAATGTGCCAAGTATTGTTGGTTTACAACATGCAATTTTGCTAGCTGAAAAAACTCGTGAGCAAAAAAATGCCCAATATGAAGAGTTTAAAGATATAATGGTATCTGTCTTCCAAAATGAAGACATTACTTTCGAGGTAAACGGAAACTTAGAATATCGCTTACCACATGTGCTTAATATTAGTTTTACAGGAATGAACATTGAACCGTTTCTTGTGAACTTAGACTTAGCTGGCATTGCTGTATCAAGTGGTTCGGCGTGTACAGCTGGTTCGATTGATCCATCACATGTATTAGTGGCGATGTTCGGAAAAGACTCCGATCAAATACGTTCATCCGTACGCTTTAGTTTCGGACTTGGAAATACGAAAGAGCAAATTGAGAAAGCGGCGTACGAAACAGTGAAAATCGTGAAGCGATTAACACAAAATTAGCATGGGAGGTGACATGATGAACAAACTACCTCACGAAACACGCGTTGTCATCGGGATGTCCGGTGGCGTCGATTCATCTGTAGCGGCTCTTTTATTAAAAGAGCAAGGTTATGATGTAATCGGAATTTTTATGAAAAACTGGGATGATACAGATGAGAATGGTGTCTGCACAGCAACAGAAGATTACAATGATGTAATTGAAGTGTGTAACCAAATTGGTATTCCGTATTATGCAGTAAACTTTGAAAAACAATACTGGGATAAAGTATTTACGTACTTCTTAGATGAGTACCGAGCTGGTCGTACACCAAACCCAGATGTAATGTGTAACAAAGAAATTAAATTTAAAGCATTTTTAGAGCATGCAATTGCACTTGGTGCTGATTATGTAGCGACAGGTCATTATGCACGCGTTGCTTATATGGACGGCGAATATAAAATGCTTCGCGGCGTTGACGACAATAAAGACCAAACGTATTTCTTAAATCAATTAAGTCAAGAGCAATTATCAAAAACAATGTTCCCGCTGGGTGAACTGAAGAAACCACAAATTCGTGAAATGGCGAAAGAAGCTGGTTTAGCGACAGCGGCGAAGAAAGATAGTACTGGTATTTGCTTCATTGGTGAGCGTAACTTTAAAGATTTCTTAAGTAACTATTTACCAGCACAACCAGGTGTGATGCAAACATTATCTGGCGAAGTGAAAGGGAAGCATGACGGTTTAATGTACTATACAATTGGACAACGTCATGGTCTTGGTATTGGCGGTAACGGTGATCCGTGGTTTGCTGTTGGGAAAAACTTGAAAGAAAACATTTTATATGTTGATCAAGGATTCCATAACGAACTTCTATATGGCGACGAAGTTATTGCTACCAATGTTGGCTGGGTAAGTAATGAAGCGAAAGAAAAAGAATTTAAGTGCACAGCGAAATTCCGTTATCGTCAAGAAGACAATAAAGTAACGGTTCAAATCGTTGATGAAAATACAGTTCGTATTCTTTGTGACGAGCCAATTCGTGCAATTACACCAGGACAAGCAGTTGTTTTCTATGATGGAGATGAGTGCTTAGGCGGTGCTACAATTGATGAAGTGTACCGTAGCGGTAAGAAATTGGATTATTTAGGATAAAACGAGAAGCCTCTACCGATTCGCGGTTAGAGGTTTCTTTTACATAAGGCGAATTTTCGTTCGCTTGGAAAATACATTCTTTGTTATAATTTGTTGTAGAGGTGAAGGACATGTCAAACAAACTTGAAACAGGTATTCAATATATGCAAGAAGGAAACTGGGAAGAAGCTGCTAAAAATTTCACAGAAGCAATTGAAGAAAATCCGAAAGATGCGCTTGGATATATTAATTTTGCAAACTTATTAGATGTATTAGGTGACAGTGAGAGAGCAATTTTATTTTATAAACGTGCATTAGAGTTAGATGATAAATCTGCGGCTGCTTATTATGGATTAGGGAACGTATATTACGGTCAAGAGCAATTTGCAGAGGCGAAAGCTGTATTTGAACAAGCGATGCAAGCTGGATTACAATCAGCTGATGTAACATTTATGTTAGGTATTACGCATGTGCAACTTGGAAATGATCGTCTTGCACTGCCGTTTTTACAAAGAGCAACAGAATTAGATGAAAACGATGTAGAAGCTGTGTTCCAGTGCGGACTTTGTTTTGCACGATTAGAACATATTCAAGAGGCGAAACCTTATTTTGAAAAGGTATTAGAAATGGATGAAGAGCATGCGGATGCGTATTATAATTTAGGTGTTGCGTACGTGTTTGAAGAAAATAACGAGAAGGCTCTTGCTTTATTTAAGAAAGCAACTGAAATTCAGCCAGATCACTTTTTAGCTGGTAATGGTGTTCGTTTATTAGAGCAAGAAGCTGAATAAGAAAAATATAGTTTAATGGGTAGTTATCCCTCATCTAAAGAGGTGGGGGATGTACTGCTCATTAAAGTGAAACGAAACCGGAAAGGAGAGGAAAGATGGGAAATCAACATGCAATGGATTTGTTTGAGGAAGAAAAAAAGTTTATAAAAGCGCAAGTTCTTCATACCATTTTCCACAACGAAGAAAACCTCTATTCCGTTGTCAGTATGAAAGTCATTGAAACGAATGAAACGTACGACGAAAAAAAAGTGATGATAAACGGTCATTTTCCCCGCATGCATGAAGATGAAGTGTTTACGTTGACAGGACATTTTAAAGACCATCCGAAGTATGGGAAACAATATTTAGTTGAAACGTTTAAGAAAGAATTGCCGCAAACAAAAGCAGGTATGGTGCAATATTTAGCGAGTGATCTATTTAAAGGGATAGGAAAACGCACAGCTGAAAAAATTGTGGACCATCTAGGGGAACATGCTATTTCTAAAATCATGGATGATCCTGAGGCTTTAAACGGTGTTGTTAACAAACAAAAAGCGCAAGAAATATATGAGACAATTGTTGAACATCAAGGATTAGAGAAAGTAATGAGTTTTTTAAATGGTTACGGTTTTGGAACGAAGCTTTCTATTAAGATTTATCAGCAATATAAAGAGATGACATTAGAAGTAATTCGTAATAACCCATATCAGCTTATTGAAGAAGTGGATGGGATTGGATTTGGAAGAGCGGATGATATCGGACGTGCGTTAGGGATATCGGGTAATCATGATGATCGTGTACGTGCGGGATGTTTTTATACGTTAGAGAATGTATCATTACAACTTGGTCACGTTTATATGAGAAAAGATCAACTTATAAGAGAAACGATGTCACTTTTAAATAATCAAGAAGGAAGAGTGACGGAGGAAGACATTATAAGCTGTATTGAAATGATGCAAAGTGAAGGGAAAGTCATCATCGAAGAAGAGCGAGTATATTTGGCATCGTTATTCTATTCTGAAAAAGGTGTTGTGAAGTCTATTCGCAGGCTCATGAATCAGGAAGAAACACCTTCATTTCCTGAAGCAGAAGTGTTAAAGACGTTAGGTGAAATTGAAGAACAATTGAACGTACAGTATGCGCCGCTTCAGCAAGAAGCAATTCAAACGGCACTTCATAAACCGATGATGTTATTGACAGGTGGACCAGGAACAGGAAAAACAACAGTTATTAAAGGAATTGTTGAAATGTATGCGTCACTTCACGGGCTATCGTTAAATCCGAATGAATATAGTGATGATAATCCATTTCCGATACTATTAACAGCTCCAACAGGAAGAGCAGCGAAGCGAATGAGTGAATCAACAGGGCTTCCAGCTTGCACAATTCACCGTTTACTTGGATGGACGCCAGAAGGGTCTTTCCAGCGTAATGAAACAGATCCGGTACAAGGGAAATTACTCATTATTGATGAATTTTCAATGGTTGATATTTGGCTTGCAAATCAGCTGTTTAAGTCATTGCCGACTAACATTCAAGTTATCGTTGTAGGCGATGAAGATCAATTACCATCTGTAGGACCTGGGCAAGTATTGAAAGATTTATTAAATGCAGGTGCAGTTCCAACAGTAAAGCTTACTGAAATTTATCGTCAAGCGGAAGGTTCATCAGTGATTCAACTTGCCCATGCGATAAAAAATGGAACGCTCCCACCAGATTTAGCGCAAAATCAAAAAGATCGTTCATTTATCGGCTGCACAGGAGCTCAAATTGTTGAAGTTGTTAAGAAGGTTTGCGAAAACGCTAAGACAAAAGGGTTTAGCGCAAGAGATGTACAAGTATTGGCCCCGATGTATCGTGGACCGGCTGGTATTAATGTACTAAACGAAGCGTTGCAAGAAGTGTTTAATCCGAAAAGAGAAAAGAGTAAAGAAATTGCTTACGGTGATGTTGTATACCGAAGAGGCGATAAAGTTTTGCAACTCGTTAATCAGCCGGAGAGCCAAGTATTTAATGGTGATATCGGCGAAATTGTTTCGGTGTTTTATGCGAAAGAAAACGTTGAGCAACAAGATATGATTATCGTTTCATTTGATGGAATTGAGGTAACATATACAAAACCAGATTTAAATCAAATTACACATGCTTATTGCTGTTCCATTCATAAATCGCAAGGTAGTGAGTTTCCCATTGTGATTATGCCGATAGTGAAAAGTTATAATCGTATGTTACGTCGTAATTTAATTTATACTGGTATTACAAGAAGTAAGAAGTTCCTTATTATTTGCGGGGAGGAAGCTGCTTTTCAGTCTGGTGTAAATCGCCTTGATGATGCAATGCGTCAAACGACTTTAGCTAGCCGCTTGCAAGAATCACAAGGAGAAGTACAGATGGTAACGGTTAATGGTGAAGAAATGGACGTGGAAAACATTTCACCGTATGATTTCATGTAACAAGGTGAAATTATATAGTGAAACTTTCAAACGTATAACGTTGAAAGGCTCCAGCAATGTATAAATGAATGCAGTTTGGACATAATGGCGAATAGAATCCGGGAGACTGTAAGGAGATGAACGCCATATGTTTATTTGTCCAAATTGCAAAGGGAAAGACATTGGAAAAATAGGTGTCAACCAATTTTATTGCTGGAATTGTTATATCGAATTATCGGTTTCAAAGGGGAAAATCCATACGCATCAAGTAGAAGAAGATGGTTCACTAAGCTCTCTTGATGATTTATTTGATGAGAATGAAAGAACGATCGGATAACGAAAAGGGGGATTTACTTTGAATCTACGCAATTCATTAATCGCATTAGGTGTTGGAGCGGCAGCATATCAATATGCTCGCAAACAAGATGTATTTTCAAAACGCAATATGAAAAAAGCACGTAAGATGATTAAATCTTATTTATAAGCGTAAAAAACTCCCTTCATGATAAGGGAGTTTTTTTATGTGCTTGTATGCAAATATAAAAGCCCAATTTCAGAGAAGAGATAAGATAGGCCGTAACATCCAACGCCAAGCATTCCGTAATGAAATAATTGCTTCGCTTTTTCTTTTCGTGAGGAACGAACAAAGAAGCCTTTCCAAATACCAAACCCGATACAAATCCATTCAAGAATCATAAAAAATGCAGATAATATGAGCATAAATAAAACCATTATGAGTCCTCCTGATTATATTGTTTCATGCTGCATTCTCACGGGTGGTTGTCCTTGTTACGTTATGTATATGTACGTCTTTACAAAACAGTATGGTCTGCACGAAAAGATTTTAAAACTTTTGCACATAACCTACCCTATTTATTTTCAAAATAAGAGTGGAGGAGGTTTTTCGTGTGAAGAATCTTAAAATCATTTGGATATATCGTTTAGGGTTATTGTTACTTGTCTTTCTTTGTTTGCTCGTCTTTTTAAAAATTAAGCCGTTATGGGCACCGATTATCTTTGTATGTAAAGTGGCCATTACACCGTTTCTTATTGCATGTTTCATTGCGTATTTATTGCATCCTTTAATTGAAAAAATTCATAAGGAAGGGATGCCGCGTACACTCGCCATTTTGCTTATTTACATTCTTTTCTTTGGTGGAATTGGTTATGGAATTTATAAAGGAACGCCAATTGTCATTAAGCAATTACAAGAAATCAATGAGCAATTTCCGCAGTTTACAAAGATGTATGATTCGTGGATGGATGGTGTTACAGAACAAACAGCGAATTTCCCATCATTTATTCATGAAAAGGTGAAACAAATTTTTGTTGGTGTAGAAACGAAGATACAAGCACTTTTAAATAAAGTGATGAGCACAGCTCGTGGTGTACTAGATTCGTTACTCATTATTTTCTTAATTCCGTTCATTGTATTTTACATATTAAAAGATTACGGCGAGTTTTATCATATCTTTTGGAAACTAGTCCCGAGTAAGTGGCGTAGTACGGGGCAAATGCTGGCGAAAGAAATTGATAAGTCACTTGGAAGTTATATTCGAGGACAATTATTTGTTTGTTTAGTATTAGGAGGAGTATCCGTTCTTTCTTTTTGGTTTATTGGTATGAAATATCCATTATTGCTTGGCATTATTATTGGGGTAACGGATATAATCCCATACTTCGGCCCTATTTTAGGGGCGATTCCAGCGTTGATGATTGCAGCAACGGTATCAACAAGTTTACTCATTAAAGCGGGGATTACGATTGCTATTTTGCAATTTGTAGAAAGTAATATTTTATCCCCTTACATCGTTGGTAAGTCGCTTCGCATGCATCCTGTCATTATTATGCTTGCACTACTAGTTGGAGGAGAAGTAGCAGGAATTGTAGGGTTATTAATATCAGTTCCTGTTTTAGCGGTCATTCGTACAGTGATCGTTCATGTAAGGCCTCTTTGGAAAAAAGAAGATGTGTAATAGGAAGGCCCTCTACTTTTTTAAGTAGAGGGCCTTCGTTATTTAGAGAGTTGCTCGTTTATTTTTTGAACGAGAGAGCTTACATCATTTGTTTGAATATGTTTTATTTTTTTCCATTCATTATCATACATAAATACAATTTGATTGCTGAAAAGACGCTTTTGTTCTTTTAAATTTGAAATTTTTGCGAAAGAGTACTCCTCAAGTAATGGATTCTTGCTTACATCTGGACCATAAAAGAAGAGCCTTTTGTTTGTTAAAATTAATAGGCCTGGTCTTGCGACGGAACGATAAATAAATATTTCTAGTGAACATGCTGTGTAAAATAATATTGTTTCATCATTTGTTAACATATTTTTAGCTTCGTTCAATAAGGTTGTCATTATAATCGCTCCTTTATTATTGATAATTTAATTATAACAAAAAAACAATATTCAGAAAAGTTCGTAGAAGTAGTACAATTTATTAATACATGCATAATATATGAAAAGGCTGTTAAGAATGAATAGTAGAATAGCTATGATTAATATGCAATTGATATAATATAAATGATTATCTACATTGACAAACTTAAGAGAATTCTATTATATTTAGTCATATAATACATTAAATCAATGACGGAACAAGTACGTTACAGTCCATTTATAGAGAGAAGCTTCCATATGGCTGAAAGAAGCTTTAAATGAAGGGTAACAGAAAGCTAATCCTGAGAGCAGCTAATCACTGCCGTCTTGCCACGTTACGGCACCATGAGGTGATGAATTGATTCGTATAGCAATCAATTCATAATTAGGGTGGTATCGCGAGTTAACTCTCGTCCCTTTTATAGGGGCGGGAGTTTTTTATATTTAAGGAGGAAAATACAATGAAACAACTAACAGGCGCACAAATTCGTCAAATGTTTTTAGACTTTTTCCAAGAAAAAGGACACGCAGTAGAACCTAGTGCATCACTAGTTCCACATGAAGATCCATCTCTTCTGTGGATTAACAGTGGTGTAGCAACATTAAAAAAATATTTTGATGGACGTGTAATCCCGCAAAATCCACGTATTACAAATGCTCAAAAATCAATTCGTACAAACGATATTGAAAACGTAGGGAAAACAGCTCGTCACCATACATTCTTTGAAATGTTAGGAAACTTCTCAATCGGTGATTACTTCAAAGAAGAAGCAATTACTTGGGCTTGGGAATTCTTAACGAGCGACAAATGGATCGGATTCGATAAAGAATTACTATCCGTTACAATCCATCCAGAAGATGAAGAAGCATTCACAATTTGGAATGAGAAAATGGGCGTTCCAAAAGAGCGCATCATCCGCTTAGAAGAAAACTTCTGGGATATCGGTGAAGGACCAAGTGGACCGAATACAGAGATTTTCTATGACCGAGGAGAAGCTTACGGTAATGACTTTAGTGACCCAGAATTATATCCAGGCGGAGAAAACGAGCGTTACTTAGAAGTATGGAACCTTGTATTCTCTCAATTTAACCATAATCCAGACGGTTCATATACACCACTTCCTAAGAAAAACATCGATACAGGGATGGGTCTAGAGCGTATGACATCTATCGTTCAAGATGTGCCTACAAACTTTGACACAGACTTATTCATGCCAATGATTGGTGCAACAGAAACAATCTCTGGTGAGAAATATCGTAATGGTGACTTAGAAAAAGATATGGCATTTAAAGTAATTGCTGACCATATCCGTACAGTAACATTCGCTGTTGGTGACGGTGCTCTTCCATCTAACGAAGGCCGTGGTTATGTATTACGTCGTTTATTACGCCGTGCGGTTCGTTATTCGAAGAAATTAAACATCAACCGTCCATTCATGTTTGAATTAGTGCCGGTTGTTGGTGAAGTAATGAAAGACTTCTATCCAGAAGTACTTGAAAAGAAAGATTTCATCGCAAAAGTTGTGAAAAATGAAGAAGAGCGTTTCCATGAAACACTTCATGATGGGGAAGCGATTTTAGCTGAAGTTATCGCAAAAGCTAAAGAAGAAAAAACAACTGTTATTTCTGGAGTAGATGCGTTCCGTCTATATGACACATACGGTTTCCCAATTGAATTAACAGAAGAATATGCAGAAGAAGCTGGTATGACAGTTGATCATGAAGGCTTTGAAAATGAAATGGAAAAACAACGTGAGCGCGCACGTGCTGCTCGTCAAGACGTTGATTCTATGCAAGTTCAAGGCGGTGTCCTTGGAGAAGTGAAAGTAGCGAGCGAGTTCGTTGGTTACGGTACAGTTGCAACAGAAAGTAACGTTGTTGCACTTGTGAAAAACGGCGAATACACAGACAGCTTACAAGTTGGAGAAGAAGGACAATTAATGCTTGATGTAACACCATTCTATGCTGAGAGCGGTGGACAAATTGCAGACCGTGGCTATCTTCTTGCTGATGGCGTGAAAGTTCTTGTAAAAGACGTACAAAAAGCACCAAACGGCCAAAACTTGCACCAAGTTGTTGTGGAAGAAGGTACGTTAACGAAAGATGCAGCTGTAAAAGCTATTATCGATACGAAAAACCGTAGTAGTGTTGTGAAAAACCATACAGCAACTCACTTACTACACCAAGCATTAAAAGATGTACTTGGAACGCACGTTAACCAAGCGGGTTCTCTTGTAACTTCTGAACGTTTACGCTTTGACTTCTCTCACTTCGGTCAAGTACAAGCTGACGAATTAGAAAAAATTGAGCGTATTGTAAACGAGAAAATTTGGGAAAGTATTGATGTTGAGATTTCTCAAAAAGCAATCGAAGAAGCGAAAGAAATGGGCGCAATGGCATTATTCGGTGAAAAATATGGTGATGTTGTACGCGTTGTACAAGTTGGCGATTATAGCTTAGAGCTTTGCGGTGGTTGTCACGTTGATAACACAGCTTCTATCGGTATTTTCAAAATCGTTGCTGAGTCTGGTATCGGTGCAGGAACTCGTCGTATTGAAGCAGTAACTGGTAAGTCTGCTTATGAATTAATGAACGATCAAGTAGGTTTATTAAAAGAAGCAGCTGGAAAAATGAAAACAAATCCAAAAGATATTTTAACAAGAGTAGATGGTTTGTTTGCTGAAGTAAAACAACTTCAAAAGGAAAACGAATCTCTTGCAGCAAAATTAAGCAATATTGAAGCTGGAAACTTAACTGATTCAGTAATGACAGTTGATGGCGTAAACGTATTAGCGGCAAAAGTAAATGTTGCAGATATGAACAACTTACGTACGATGATGGATGACCTAAAAAATAAATTAGAATCTGCAGTTGTCGTATTAGCATCTGTAAATGATGATAAAGTAAACATCTTAGCTGGCGTAACGAAAGATTTAATTAGCCAAGGATACCATGCTGGTAAACTTGTGAAAGAAGTAGCTTCTCGTTGTGGCGGTGGCGGTGGTGGCCGTCCTGATATGGCACAAGCGGGCGGTAAAAACCCAGCGCAAGTTGAGGAAGCTTTAGCATTTGTACAAGAGTACGTTAAATCTGTTTCAAAATAAAGAGATAGTAGTGTACAATGGTAGGGAGAGGAGAAGTTCTTCTCCCTATACTTACTATATAAGTGAGGTGCTTGAAATGGACGGTTTTGATAAAACAATGAAGTTTAGCATTCAAGATGAAAAACAGAGTGTCCATGTAAATGATGTACTTTTAACTGTGTATGATGCACTTCAAGAAAAAGGCTATAATCCGATTAACCAAATCGTCGGTTATTTATTAAGTGGAGACCCAGCATACATACCTCGCCATAAAGATGCACGAAGCATCATTCGCAAGCTTGAACGTGATGAATTAATTGAAGAGCTTGTGAAGTCTTACTTGAAACATCATCGTGAGGAGTAATTTATGCGGATATTAGGTTTAGATGTAGGTACAAAAACAGTCGGAGTTGCAATTAGTGACGAAATGGGCTGGACAGCGCAAGGGCTTGAAACAATCAAGATTAACGAAGAACGAGGTCAATTTGGATTTGATCGCATTTCTGAGTTAGTAAAACAGTATGATGTGGACAAGATAGTAGTAGGTTTACCTAAAAATATGAATGGTACAATTGGCCCGCGTGGTGAAGCATGCCAACAATTTGCAGAAAACCTACGAGAGCTGTTACAATTAGACGTTGTAATGTGGGACGAGCGTTTGTCAACGATGGCAGCGGAACGTCTACTCATTTCAGCCGATGTAAGCCGTAAGAAGCGAAAGCAAGTAATTGATAAGATGGCTGCAGTCGTAATCTTACAAGGATTTTTAGATAGTAAATAAGAGGTGACCAAAATGGAAGAAAATCAAATTACAATTGTAGACGAAAAAGGTAACGAACATTTATGTGAAATTATTTTCACTTTTGACGCTGAAAAATTTGGCAAAAAATCATACGTAGTCTTCTCTCCAATCGGTGAAGTAGACGAAGATGGAGACCAAATTTATGATGCAATGGCCTATGAGCAAAATGAAGAAGAGGGCGGAACTTTACTTCCAATCGAATCTGAAGAAGAGTGGGAAATGGTACAAGAAATGTTCAACACTCTAGCTGATGAGCAAGAAGCTGAATAATAAGTACTGAAAAGGTGGACGATATATCGTCCATCTTTTTTATATGTAAAATGAAAGATTTTTTGTCGAAACTGCGTAATCCTTTGTAGTATAATGAGACGGATTGTAGAAAAATAAAGTATCTGTCAAAAATGATAGGTAAGTTTATTGTGATTTTTCATCATGTTGTATAGAAAGATGTACATATGGCCTACAATTGAATAAGGAGGAAGAGTTTTGGTAGAGAATCAAGTGAAAAAGAAGCGTAGACGCATTTTTTTATTTTCGATTATTGCACTGCTTTTAGTTTGTGGTTCAGTCTATGCGTATATTTCATCCGCATTAGGACCAGTTGATACCGGGAATAAAAAAGAGATTGAAGTAGAAATTCCAAAGGGATCATCTACTAGTAAAATTGGTGAGATTTTAGAAGAAAAAGGTGCTGTGAAAAACGGTACAGTTTTTAGTTTTTATACAAAGGCTAAATCTAAAAATTTACAAGCGGGTACATATTTATTAAATCCTTCAATGAGTGCGAAAGATGTTATGGAGCAAATGTCATCTGGTAATGTACATCGTCCAGCTCTTTATAAAGTGACGATAAAAGAAGGAGCACAAGTAACTGAAATTGCAGAAACGGTTGCAAACGAATTAAAGTGGAATAAAGATGATGTCGTACGTCAATTAAACGATAAAGCATTTATTCAAAAAATGCAGCAAAAGTATCCGAAGTTGTTAACCGATAAAATCTTTGATAGCAATATTAAATATCCGTTAGAAGGTTATTTATATCCTGCGACGTACTCTTTCTATAAAAAAGATACGACGTTAGAAGAAGTTGTAATTCCAATGCTTGAAAAAACGAATGCAATCATTGTTCAAAATGAGGCAAAAATGAAAGCGAAAAACTGGGATGTTCACCAGCTTTTAACATTGTCTTCACTTATTGAAGAAGAGGCAACAGGCTTTACAGATCGTCAAAAGATCTCTAGTGTCTTTTATAATCGTTTAGCAAAAGGCATGCCACTGCAAACTGATCCGACGGTATTATATGCACTTGGAAAGCATAAACAACGTGTGTTATACGAAGATTTAAAGGTTAACTCACCATACAATACGTATGTGGTGAAAGGATTGCCTGTCGGTCCGATTGCAAACTCTGGCAAACATTCAGTGGAAGCGGCGTTAGAACCCGCGCAAACAGATTATTATTATTTCTTAGCTGCACCAACTGGTGAAGTGTATTATGCGAAAACATTGGAAGAGCATAATGCATTAAAGCAAAAATATATTACGAAAAAGCAGTGAAATGGGGAGGGATAGCGAAAAAGGTCGCACATCCCTCTTTTTTGTGGTAAAATATATCGGGTTAAAAACTGGCAGAAGAATCGTTTTTAATATCAAAACGGGACGTACAAGCTAAGGGTAAAGCTGGCTTGTATTTTTATTGCATTCTATGTGTGAAAAGACGTCATAGAGGCACTTCTCCATGTAAATAAGGAGGACCATTATGGAGGATGCAGTTAACGAGTACCTATTATCATTTATTGATCCGAAAGATAAATTAATTCTTGAAATGGAAGACTATGCGAAAGAAAATCATGTGCCAATTATGGATCGACTTGGAATGGAATTTATGTTGCAATTTTTACGTTTAATTGGACCGAAGAGTATTTTAGAGCTTGGTACAGCAATTGGCTATTCTAGCATTCGTATGATGCAAGCTATTCCAAATTCTCGCATTGTGACAGTTGAGCGTAATCGCGATCGATATGAAAAAGCACTTGAATATATAGAACGTTCACCAGTTAAAGAGCGTATTTCCGTTATTTACGGTGATGCGTTAGAAACAGGCGAGCAAGTAGAAGAACATGGAACATTTGATGTTATTTTTATTGACGCAGCAAAAGGACAATATCGTCGCTTTTTTGACTTATATGAACCGTTATTAAATCCTGGTGGCGTAATTATTTCAGATAATGTTATGTACCATGGCCTTGTAACGACGAAAGAGAAAATTGAAAACAGACGTACACGTGGTTTAATCCGTCGTATTAAGACGTACAATGAATGGCTTATGAACCATGAAGGATATGATACAACGATTTTCCCAATTGGTGATGGAGTAGCTGTTAGTAAAAAGAGAGGGTGACCGAGGTATGAAGAAACCTGAATTGTTAGTAACGCCAAAAGCAGTGGCGGATATCGAACCTCTTGCGAAAGCAGGAGCAGATGCGGTAATGATTGGCGAGCAAAAGTTTGGTTTACGTTTAGCAGGTGAGTTTTCACGTGAAGATGTGAAACAAGCTGTGAAAATTGCACATGAAAATGGTGTGAAAGTATACGTAGCAATGAACGCTATGTTCCACAACGATAAAGTAGAAGAATTAACAGACTATGTTGCATTTTTAAACGAAGTACATGTAGATGCAATTGTTTTTGGAGACCCAGCAGTATTAATGGCGGTCCGCGAAGTAGCGCCAAATATGCAATTGCACTGGAATACAGAAACAACAGCAACAAACTGGTTTACTTGTAACTACTGGGGAAAAAGAGGAGCAAAACGTGCTGTATTAGCTCGTGAGCTTAGCTTAGATGAAATTGTTGAGTTAAAAGAAAATGCTGAAGTGGAACTTGAAGTACAAATTCACGGTATGACTTGTATGTTCCAATCGAAGCGTTCATTAGTAGGAAACTACTTTGAGTATCAAGGACGTCATCTTGACATTGAAAAGAAAAAATATGAAGAGAATATGTTCTTATATGACCCAGAGCGTAACAATAAATATCCAATTTATGAAGATGAAAATGGTACTCACATTATGAGTCCAAACGATATTTGTTTCATCGATGAGTTAGAAGAGCTAATTGATGCTGAAATCGACAGCTTAAAAATTGATGGTGTACTAAAAAGCTCTGAATACATTATTGAGGTAACGAAGAAATATCGTAAAGCAATTGATTTATGTGTAGAAGATCGTGATGCGTATTATGACGTGAAAGACGATTTATATAAAGAGATAGAAGAAATGCAACCGGTAAATCGTCCGTTAGATACAGGATTCTTCTTTAAAGAGACGGTTTACTAAACGAGGAGGGTGTAGGAAATGACTGTACAAGAAATTTCACGAGTAATCGATGGCAAACGCGTTATTGTGAAGAAACCTGAACTGTTAATCCCTGCGGGTAACTTAGAAAAATTAAAAGTAGCTATCCATTACGGGGCAGATGCTGTATATTTAGGTGGACAAGAATTTGGTCTTCGTTCGAATGCAGGTAACTTTACACTGGAAGAAATGGCAGAAGGTGTGGAATTCGCAAAGAAATATGGAGCGAAAATATATGTAACAACAAATATCTTTGCACATAATGAAAATATGGACGGGCTAGAGGAATATTTAAAAGGGATTGAAAAAGCTGGCGTAACGGGAATTATCGTTGCTGATCCGCTTATTATTGAGACTTGTAAACGTGTAGCACCTTCTGTTGAGGTGCATTTAAGTACACAACAATCACTATCCAACTGGAAAGCAGCACAGTATTGGAAAGAAGAAGGTTTACATCGTCTTGTATTAGCTCGTGAAGCAAGCTATGAAGAAATGAAAGAAATTAAAGAAAAAGTGGATATTGAGATTGAAGCATTCGTCCATGGTGCAATGTGTATCGCATATTCAGGAAGATGTACGTTAAGTAACCATATGACAGCGCGTGATTCTAACCGTGGTGGTTGTTGTCAATCTTGCCGCTGGGACTATGATTTAGTTCAAACAGTATCACAACATAAAGATGCAAAAGAGCTTCCTCTATTCCAAGAAGAAGATGCTCACTTCGCGATGAGTCCAAAAGACTTAAATTTAATTTTATCAATTCCGAAAATGATTGAAATTGGAATTGATAGCTTAAAAGTTGAAGGACGTATGAAATCAATCCATTACGTAGCGACTGTAGCGACAGTATACCGTAAAGTAATTGATGCATATTGTGCGGATCCTGATAACTTTGAGTTTAAGCAAGAATGGTTAGATGAGCTTGATAAATGTGCAAATCGTGATACAGCTCCTGCATTCTTTGAAGGGGTTCCAGGACATCAAGAGCAAATGTTTGGAAATCATAGTAAGAAAACAACGTATGATTTCGCTGGTTTAGTGTTAGATTATAATGAAGAAACGGGCATCGTAACGATTGAGCAACGTAATCATTTCAAACCAGGACATGAAGTGGAGTTCTTTGGACCAGAAATAGAAAACTTTACGCAGACGGTGGAGAAAATTTGGGATGAGGATGGAAACGAATTAGATGCAGCGAGACATCCGTTGCAGATCGTGAAATTCAAAGTGGATCAACCAGTGTATGTGAATAATATGATGCGCAAAAGCATACTTCAATAAGAAAGAGTGATAGTCGAATGGGGACGAATAAGCCTGTTGTAATTGGAATTGCTGGTGGTTCAGGGTCAGGTAAGACAAGTGTAACGAAAGCGATTTTTGACCATTTTAAAGGTCATTCCATTTTAATCTTAGAGCAAGATTATTATTACAAAGATCAAAGCCATTTACCAATGGAAGAACGTTTAAAAACAAATTATGATCATCCATTAGCGTTTGATAATGATTTGTTAATTGAACATTTGCAGCAGTTGCTTGCATATAAACAAGTAGATAAACCTGTATATGACTATACATTGCATACGCGTTCAGAAGAAATTATTCCAGTTGAGCCGAAAGATGTAATCATTTTAGAAGGAATTCTTATTTTAGAAGACCCACGTCTTTGTGAGTTAATGGACATTAAGCTATTCGTTGATACAGATGCGGACCTTCGTATCCTGCGCCGCATGCAGCGTGATATTAAAGAACGCGGTCGTACGATGGATTCAGTTATTGATCAATATGTAAATGTTGTACGTCCAATGCACAATCAATTTATTGAGCCTTCTAAGAAGTTTGCGGATATTATTATCCCTGAAGGTGGACAAAACCACGTTGCAATTGATATTATGGTTACAAAAATTGCAACAATTCTTGAACAAAAAGTAAATTTGTAATAGCATAGTAAAAGATATACGATAGGAAGGGATTTTTTCCCTTCCTATCGAATACAATGAAACATGCAACCTCATCTATATATAGGTGAGGGCATATTTATATCAACTTTCCATACATATCTTCTTTATATAAAGAAGAATTGGAAATACGGGGTTGTATGTGACAACTCCGCTAGTACAGGCGTGCTAGAAACCTCCGCTCTCTATATAAGCGGGGGAGTTTTCATATGGAACTCCTCTTTTTTTCGGGGGATTGGTATATAAAAGGAGTGGAAAATATGGCAACAGAAAAAACATACCCTATGACGCAAGAGGGTAAGCAAAAACTAGAGAACGAACTTGAGGATTTAAAAACGGTAAAACGTAAAGAAGTTGTAGAGCGCATTAAGATTGCACGTAGCTTCGGAGATCTTTCTGAGAACTCTGAGTATGATGCAGCGAAAGATGAGCAAGCGTTCGTAGAAGGACGTATTACACAATTAGAAAACATGATCCGTAACGCAGTTATCATCACAGATAATGGCGAAGAATCTACTGTTGTTACATTAGGTAAGACAGTAACATTTAAAGAATTACCAAATGGAGATGAAGAAGCTTATACAATCGTAGGTAGTGCGGAAGCAGACCCATTTGAAGGAAGAATTTCTAACGATTCTCCAATCGCGAAAAGCTTATTAGGTAAGCAAATTGGTGAGAAGGTAGCAATCCAAACACCAGGTGGAGAAATGCAAGTAGAGATTATCTCTGTAAAATAATTAAAAATCACTCGTGTAAAAGCGAGTGATTTTTTTATTTGTATAAAAGATGAAACACTCCGTCCAAACTATAATAGACGAGGTGTTTTTTTATGAAAATAAAACGGAGAATTACAATTGTTTTAATTTGTTTTATATGTGTCATGTTTATATTACTTTGTCGTTTAATTCAAATACAAATTATCGATACGGAATCATTTACGGATCGTAAGATTAATTTAATTGAAAAAAGTGTTACACAGCGGACGCAATCCATTACGTTAGATGATGGACGAGGCCATTTTATAGATCGTAATGGTCAGGAAATAGGTGAGAAAAAGTATCCTGTTTTAATTATTTTTCCCTTTCTACAAATAAAAAATGACATGTTAGAGAAGATTGCGCATATCATTGGTATGTCGAGACAAGAGATTGAAAGTCAAATGAAAGATAAGAAAAGTGCATTTATTATGCAAAGAGGAAATGGACCATTTCGCTTGGCACGAGAGCAGATGGAGAAGGTGAATCAATTAAATGTATTAGGCATTGTAGCAGCTGAAGTTCGTTTGCGGCAAACTAGCGTGATGAATCATTTAATTGGCAATGTGGGTGAGAATGAACGAGAATTTCAAAAACGGTACGGAGAAGTAAGAAAAATTTCAAAACAAACGCCGATTGGCATTTCAGGATTACAGCAAGCATTTGATGAATTTCTTTTGACTGATGGAGAGGCAAAAGTATTGTATCAAGTGGACCGGCAAGGAGAACCGATTTTTGGAAAACAAGCGAAATATACATCACCTGGAAATCCATTTTATCCAGTGACGATTCAAACTACTTTACATAACGAGTTACAGAAGAAAGCAGAAGAAGTAGTTGAAGCAAGTGAAATAAAGAAGGGAGGATTAGTGCTACTTGATGTAAAGAAAAATGAAATTTTAGCGATGGTCAGCAAACCATCTGTACAGGTGAAAGATGAGAGTTTATATAAAAATACACTTGAAAATCAAATGTTAACACCACATTTTCCCGGTTCTGTTTTTAAAACAATAGTTGCAGCGGCAGCGCTTGATCAAAATGAAAATGTTTTTAATCGCACATTTAATTGTAATAAAGATTTATATGGTGAAGACCACCCAAAAGTTATGATGGGTACACTTAGTTTTAAAGAGAGTTTTGCTAGAAGCTGTAACAGGACATTTTCAGAGTTAGGCAACGAGTTAATACAAAAGGATAGGATGGTGTTAGAAACTTATGTAGCGGCTTTAGGAGGCGCTGATAAGGTTGGATGGAGAGGTTCTGTATTTCATGCAACTCATTTTGAACAAATGCCAGAGGAGAAGAGTATTACGATTTGGCGGAGTGAAGGAGATAAGAATAGTAAAAAGGCGGTAGCGCAAACCGCAATTGGACAGAAAGATGTACGCATGTCACCTCTAGCAATTGCAAATATGATGGCGACGATTGCTAGAGGTGGAGAAAAGATGGAAGTGAAAGCTGTTGAAAAAATAATGTATAAAAACGGAACGGACTTTTATACATTTGAAGACCATACATTAGGTGGGAAACAGCTTTCATATGAAACAGTGAAAACATTACAACAGTTATTAAGGAGCGTTGTGACAACGGAGAAAGGCACAGGAGCAGCATTCAGTTCATTACCATTAAGTGTTGCGGGAAAATCTGGGACAGCGCAAACAGGAAAAGGAACGAAAGAGAATCGTTGGTTTGCAGGTTATTTTCCATATGAAAATCCAAGATATGCTTTAGTTGTTGTGGATGTAGAAACGAGTAGCAATGTAAATGCAGTTACACCTATTTTTAAAGCGATTGTAGAATCAATCTATCGATTAGAGAATGAAAAGTAATCTTGCAATTCATAGTGAAATGTTTTCATTTCGTGAAAATATTATTGTAGATGTTCAACCTTTCTAGATTTAATGTTACAATAGCAAGTATGAAAAACTGCATGGAGGTTTGAAGAATGGCAGGAGGATCTAGATTCCAACAGAAACAACAAAAACGTCGTCAAAACGGTGTTTTAAATATTGCAATCGCTATTGTACTAGTAGCAGTAGCTATTGTAGCATATCAATTGTTTGTTCCTGATACGAAAGAGCAAGCGTCTTCTAGCGATAAAAAGGTGTCTCAGCAAACAACGAAAGAGAATAAGTCTGAGAAAGCTAAAGGCAAAGAAGAGACGAAGAAGAATGAACAAGAGAAAACAGAGGCTAAGAAGAAAGAAGAAGAAGAAAAGCTAAAGGCTGAAGAAGAACAGAAAAAAGCTGAAGAAGAAGCGAAAGCTAACGAGAAAGTACCAGCTGAAAAAACACAGCCAAAGGCAACTGACGCTTATACGAAATCTTCTTGGAAGCCAGTAGGAACAGAGCAAGGTGCAACACCTGCGATGACGTTTAAAAAAGGTACAGCAGATTGGAATGAGATGAATCAAGCGATTTCAGCTGCAATTGACGTTCCGGTAGAGCAATTAATTATTCATCGAATCGGAAATAACGGTAAGAATAAAGCTTACGGTAACGTACAAGATAAACAATCAGGTAAAAGATATTATGTAAATATTGATTGGGTAGAGAATGAGGGCTGGAAACCAGTACTTGTTCAAACTCTAAACTAAAAAAGAGAAGCTCCTTAGGAGCTTCTCTTTTTTAGTTAGCGTAATTTCTTTAATTTAAAATGAACAACTGCGCTATAATATGGTCTTTTGCTTTCAGGATCCATAACCATTTGATGTGAGATGTGATGAACTTCAAGCATAAGTGCTTTATTATTATCGATTTGTTCACTAATTTTTCGTTCTAAAGAAGCTAAGTCTCCCGCTTCAAAAAATTCTACTTTATCTTCTAACATTTCAAAGGTAAATGACATGAAGACGGCCCCTCTCCTATGTAATCAACTATAGTGTAACAAAGAAAAGAAGGAAATACCATGTACATTTTAATTGACATTTATAGAAAGAGGGAATATCATACTGATAAAACCGATAAGAAAAAGGGGAATTTTTATGGGTACAGAATTTAATGGTTTATTTGATGAGTGGGCTCATACGTACGACTCATTTGTACAAGGTGAAGATATACAATATAAAGAAGTTTTCGCCCATTATGAGGACATTCTAGAGGATGTAGTTAACAAGTCATTTGGTAATGTATTAGAATTTGGTGTTGGTACTGGTAATTTAACAAATAAATTATTACTTGCTGGCCGCACAGTTTACGGTATAGAACCGTCACGTGAAATGCGCATGATTGCAAAAGAGAAATTGCCAAAAGAGTTTTCCATTACAGAAGGTGATTTTCTTTCGTTTGAAGTCCCAAATTCAATTGATACCATAGTAAGCACCTATGCATTTCATCATTTAACAGATGATGAAAAAAATGTAGCGATTGCGAAGTATAGTCAATTGCTAAACAAAGGTGGTAAAATAGTCTTTGCTGATACGATATTTGCAGATCAAGATGCATATGATAAAACTGTTGAAGCAGCAAAACAAAGAGGTTTTCATCAGTTAGCAAACGATCTGCAAACGGAATACTATACACGTATTCCAGTTATGCAGACTATTTTTGAAAACAATGGCTTCCATGTAACGTTTACAAGATTAAATCATTTCGTGTGGGTAATGGAGGCAACTAAGCAATAGAAAGAGGGATTAGATTGAGAATTGCTGTAATTGGAGCAATGGAAGAAGAAGTACGTATTTTACGTGACAAATTAGAACAAGCAGAAACAGAAACGGTTGCGGGTTGTGAATTTACGAAAGGACAATTAGCAGGACATGAAGTAATCTTGTTAAAGTCTGGTATTGGTAAAGTAAATGCAGCGATGTCAACGACAATTTTATTAGAAAGATATAAGCCTGAAAAAGTAATCAATACTGGTTCAGCTGGTGGATTCCATCATTCTCTAAATGTTGGAGATGTCGTTATTTCAACAGAAGTTCGTCACCATGACGTAGATGTAACAGCATTTAACTATGAATATGGTCAAGTACCAGGAATGCCGCCTGGATTCAAGGCTGATGAACCATTAGTTGCATTAGCTGAGAAATGTATGCAGGCAGAAGAAAATATTCAAGTTGTAAAAGGTATGATTGCAACAGGTGATTCATTTATGAGTGATCCGAATCGCGTTGCAGCCATTCGTGATAAATTCGAAAATCTTTATGCAGTAGAAATGGAAGCAGCAGCTGTTGCACAAGTATGCCACCAATATGAAGTTCCGTTTGTTATCATTCGCGCACTTTCTGATATTGCTGGTAAAGAATCAAATGTTTCATTTGATCAATTTTTAGATCAAGCAGCTCTTCATTCTACAAACTTTATTGTAAAAGTATTAGAAGAGTTAAAGTAATGTAACCAAAAGGCAACTGTCTCATATAAAGAAAATACATACAGTTGCCTTTTCTTTATTGGCAAATAAGGGGGAGAACACGATGAATGTATATCGTGGAGTTCATGAGTTAATTGGTCATACACCAATTGTGGAAATTACTCGTTTTTCACTTCCAGAAGGGGTCCGTTTATTTGCAAAGCTTGAATTTTATAATCCAGGCGGAAGCGTTAAGGACCGGCTAGGAAGAGAATTAATAGAAGATGCGCTAGAAAAAGGGCTTGTTACAGAGGGCGGAACAATTATTGAACCGACTGCTGGAAATACTGGTATTGGACTGGCACTTGCAGCGTTACAACATGATTTACGCGTTATTGTTTGTGTACCAGAGAAATTTAGTATTGAAAAACAAGAATTAATGAAAGCACTAGGTGCAACGGTCGTGCATACACCGACTGAGCAAGGGATGACCGGTGCAATTGCAAAAGCGAAAGAGTTAGTAAATGAAATACCGAATTCATACTCTCCAAGTCAGTTTGCGAATGAAGCAAACCCTCGTGCTTATTTCAAAACACTAGGTCCTGAACTTTGGTCGGCACTTAACGGAGAGATTAACATATTTGTTGCAGGAGCAGGAACTGGCGGAACATTTATGGGGACTGCATCTTATTTGAAAGAAAAAAATATAGATATAAAAACAGTTATTGTGGAACCAGAAGGATCCATTTTAAATGGTGGTAAAGCTGGCTCACATGAAACCGAAGGGATTGGCCTTGAATTCATCCCGCCATTTTTGAAAACATCTTATTTTGATGAGGTTCATACAATTTCTGATCGAAATGCATTTTTACGAGTGAAAGAATTAGCACAAAAAGAAGGATTGCTCGTTGGGAGCTCTTCAGGAGCAGCGTTTCATGCAAGTTTACTTGAAGCAGAGAAAGCGGCGCCAGGTACAAATATTGTAACGATTTTTCCTGATAGTAGTGAGCGCTATTTAAGTAAAGACATATACAAAGGATGGGAATAAAAAATGAGAGCAAAGACAAAGTTAATTCATGGTATTCGCATAGGAGAACCTTCAACTGGATCTGTAAATGTACCGATTTATCAAACGAGTACGTACAAACAAGAAGCAGTTGGTAAGCATCAAGGATATGAATATTCACGTACAGGAAACCCAACACGTGCAGCTTTAGAAGAAATGATTGCTGTATTAGAAAACGGTCATGCTGGTTTTGCATTTGGCTCAGGAATGGCGGCTATTACAGCTACGATTATGTTGTTCTCAAAAGGTGACCACGTTATTTTAACAGATGATGTGTATGGTGGAACGTACCGCGTGATTACGAAAGTATTAAACCGCTTCGGTATTGAGCATACATTTGTAGATACAACAAACTTAGAGGAAGTCGAAGAAGCGATTCGTCCAAATACGAAAGCAATTTATGTAGAAACACCAACGAATCCATTACTAAAAATTACTGATATTAAAAAAATATCTACTCTTGCTAAAGAGAAAGATTTATTAACAATTATTGATAACACATTCATGACGCCATATTGGCAGTCGCCGATCTCTTTAGGAGCAGATATTGTACTTCATAGTGCAACGAAATATTTAGGAGGTCATAGTGACGTAGTTGCAGGTTTAGTAGTTGTAAATAGCCCGCAATTAGCAGAAGACCTTCACTTTGTACAAAACTCAACAGGAGGTATTCTTGGCCCGCAAGATAGCTTCTTACTACTTCGTGGTTTAAAAACATTAGGAATTCGAATGGAAGAGCATGAAACGAATTCACGCGCAATTGCTGAGTTTTTAAATAATCATCCAAAAGTAAATAAAGTATATTACCCAGGTCTTGCATCACATCAAAACCATGAATTAGCAACAGAACAAGCAAATGGATTTGGTGCTATTATCTCATTTGATGTAGATAGCGAAGAAACATTAAATAAAGTACTTGAGAGATTACAATACTTTACACTGGCGGAAAGTTTAGGAGCAGTAGAAAGTTTAATTTCTATCCCATCTCAAATGACACATGCATCAATCCCAGCAGATCGTCGCAAAGAACTAGGAATTACAGATACATTAATTCGAATTTCTGTCGGTATTGAAGACGGAGAAGATTTAATTGAAGATTTAGCACAAGCGTTAGCATAGTAAAAATGCACTGCTAGTATAGGCAGTGCATTTTTATTACATTATTTTGTGAAATAATTCACAAAATAGACAAACACAAATGAAATAAATTCATGTATATTAAGTTCATGAAGTGTTACTCACGAATAAACTTGTGAAATATTTCACAAACAATGAGGTTCATGTAGGAAAGCAATTCTATTTTTTTTTGCGCTAATCGGGACTGATTATGACCTATAGGGTCTTATTTAGTCCAAGATAGCAGAATAGGAGGAATTTACATGGTAGTCAAAGAGAAAGTTGTAAATGAAATGCAGGAAGTAAAAGAGATGATTGATACGTTAGTGAATAACGGTCGGAAGGCTTTACAAGCATTAGAAAGTTTTACACAAGAGCAAATTGACAACATTGTTCATGAAATGGCATTAGCAGGTGTTGATCAACATATGCCTCTTGCGAAGTTGGCTGTTGAAGAAACAGGTCGTGGTGTATACGAAGATAAATGCATTAAAAATATTTTTGCTACTGAATATATTTGGCATAGCATAAAGAAAGATAAAACAGTAGGGATTATTCACGAAGACCCTCATGAAGAAATAATAGAAATTGCGGAGCCCGTCGGTGTAGTAGCTGGGGTAACACCAGTAACGAATCCAACATCGACAACAATGTTTAAAGCATTAATCGCGATAAAAACGAGAAATCCAATTATTTTCGCATTTCATCCTTCAGCACAAAACTGTTCTGTTGCAGCCGCGAAAACAGTATACGATGCAGCGGTGAAGGCGGGGGCACCAAAACATTGTATTCAGTGGATTGAAAAGCCTTCTGTCGAAGCAACGAAACAATTAATGAACCATGAAGGTGTTGCGCTTGTTTTAGCAACTGGAGGGGCTGGTATGGTGAAATCAGCTTATTCTACTGGAAAACCAGCGCTAGGTGTAGGTCCTGGTAATGTACCATGTTATATAGAGAAATCAGCGCATATAAAACGAGCGGTTAATGATTTGATTTTATCAAAAACGTTTGATAACGGGATGATTTGTGCATCAGAACAAGCAATCATTGTAGACAAGGAAATTTATGATGATGTGAAAACAGAAATGATTACAAATGATTGTTACTTTGTAACAGAGGAAGAGAGAAGAAAATTAGAAAAGCTTGTTATTAATGAAAATACATGTGCAGTAAATAGTGATATTGTAGGGAAATCTGCACAGTATATTGCCGAATTAGTTGGAATTACTGTACCTAAAAATACAAAAATGCTTGTAGCTGAAATACAAGGCATCGGAGCCGCATATCCACTATCTCGTGAGAAGTTAAGTCCAGTATTAGCTTGTGTAAAAGCAAATTCATTAGAAGAAGGATTTACATATTGTGAAGAAATGTTAAACCTCGGTGGCTTAGGGCATTCAGCAGTTATCCATTCTGTAAATAAAGAAGTGCAAAAGCAATTTGGATTACGTATGAAAGCTTGCCGCCTTATTGTAAATGCTCCTTCATCACAAGGTGGAATCGGTGACATATATAATGGATTTATTCCATCACTTACGCTTGGCTGCGGTTCCTACGGGAAAAACTCGGTTTCTCAAAACGTAACAGCGACGCACTTATTAAATATAAAAAGGTTGGCAAATAGAAAAAAGAATATGCAGTGGTTCAAATTACCACCAAAAATTTATTTTGAAAAACATGCGACAGCATATTTAGCAAATATGCCTAACATTTCACGTGCGTTTATTGTAACGGATCCAGGAATGGTTGAGCATGGATATGTAGATACGGTCGCGCATTATTTACGTAAACATGCAAATGATGTGAAAGTAGAAGTTTTCTTTGAGGTTGAGCCAGATCCATCAGATGAAACTGTTTTTAAAGGTGCGGAAATGATGAGAAGTTTTCAGCCTGATGTCATCATCGCACTTGGTGGTGGTTCAGCGATGGATGCAGCGAAAGGGATGTGGCTTTTCTATGAGTACCCAGAAACAACATTCTATGGAATTAAACAGAAGTTTTTAGATATAAGAAAACGTACATGTAAATATCCGGAATTAGGAAGTAAGGCGCAGTTTGTTGCCATTCCAACAACATCTGGAACAGGATCAGAAGTGACACCATTTGCGGTTATTACAGATAAGAAAAATAATATAAAGTATCCACTTGCCGATTATGAATTAACGCCAGATGTAGCAATTGTTGATCCGCAATTTGTAATGACAGTACCACCACATGTAACAGCAGATACTGGGATGGACGTATTAACGCATGCAATCGAGGCATATGTGTCTGTTTTAGCAAATGATTATACAGATGGATTAGCATTAAAGGCCATTGATCTCGTATTTAAATATTTACCAAGAGCATTTAAAGATGGACATGATGAAGAAGCACGAGAAAAAATGCATAATGCTTCTGCAATTGCAGGGATGGCATTTGCAAATGCATTCCTAGGTATTAATCACAGTTTAGCGCATAAAATTGGACCAGAATTCCATATTCCGCATGGACGTGCGAATGCAATTCTTATGCCGCACGTAATTCGTTATAATGCTATTAAGCCAAGAAAACATGCATTGTTCCCAAAATATGAGCACTTTGTGGCTGATGAACGCTATGCACATATTGCGAGAATGCTCGGGCTACCAGCAAGTTCGGTGGCAGAAGGTGTAGAATCACTCGTCAAAGCAATTATTGATCTCGGAAAAAGTTTAAATATAAATATGAGTATTGCGGGACAAGGAGTTGCTAAAGACCAATTTGAAGAGGTTGTTGGATTATTAGCAGAAAGAGCTTTTGAAGATCAATGTACAACAGCTAATCCGAAATTACCTCTCATTTCAGAGCTGAAAGAAATTTATATGAAAGCATATAAAGGTGAGTAATGGTTATGAAAGAGTCGCAGTAAAGCGGCTCTTTTTCTTTTGGAAAACATCTCCCAGAATGGCTGTATTTACTTGTCTTTAAGTTTAGTAGAATATGATACAGTGAAATGGAGGAGTGAGAATATAATGAAAGAATTACAAGAGAAAATAGAAGATTATACTCGGTTCGGACAAATTCTTCTCGCTGTAAGTACATTGTTAATGGTTGGCTTATTGATTCCAAGTGGAGCAAAAGAAACATCACAACCTTTTGTTATGATGGGGAGCATTGTTATATTTTTAAGTTTATCCTTCTTTTTCTTTCAGCGTGTGAAAGTGATGCGAGACGAGTTAGAGGGAAACGAATGTGAATAATATTGATAAATAGAGCGTTACAAAAAGAAGGAATCTTTTTTGTAACGCTTTTTGTTTTTCTAGAAAATGTATGCGTTTTATATTGACAATGATAATCCTTATCAATTAAAGTAGAATAGTAGTTAATGATTATCATTATCAATTAGAGGTGAAAGAATGAAAAAATCTATTACGCTATTCACAGCGATTTTATCTATTTTTTTCTTATTAATAGGTTGCAGTGCAAAAGGAGACGAAAAAGCATCGGCAACAAAAACAGAAAAAGGAAAAGAGAAAATAGAAGTTACCGACCTGTCAGGAAGAAAGGTGACATTCGATAAAGTGCCAGAGAGTTTTGCGACATTAAGTATGGGAGACATGAATATTATTCATGCTTTAGGCGGAAAAATAGTAGGTCGTCCGGATGCAAAAATAACTCTTCCAGAGGATATAAAGAAAATACAAGTAATCGGGAATGCACATCAGCCAAATTTTGAGCAAATTGCTAGCTTAAAGCCTGATGTACTTATTGCTAACAATGGATTTCAAAAGAACATTCCAACGGTGGAAGGACAAGGAACGAAAGTAATGATTTCTTCTGCGAATTCTGTACAAGATATTCAAAAGAATATTGAGCTATATGGAACGATAATGAAGAAAGAAGATAAAGCAAACGAACTTAATCAAAAAATTAATGTTCAAATGAAGAAATATGAGAAAAAGAGCGATGTGAAAGCACTGCTAGTGTATGGAGCACCAGGTACATATTTAGCCGCATTACCAACCTCTTTATCAGGTGATATTTTAGAAAAGACAGGCGGAAAAAATATCGCTGCTGATTTTCCAGAAATGAAGGAATATCCGCAATATGCGCAGCTAAGCGTAGAACGCATTATTGAGGCAAATCCAGATGTGATTTATTTAATTACACATGGAGATCCAAATAGTGTTAAAAAAGCATTTGAAGGTGAAATGATGAAAAATGAAGCATGGAAAAATTTAGATGCAGTAAAACAAAATCGTGTAGTTATTTTGCCACCTGACTTATTTGGATCAAATCCTGGAACAAAAGTTACAGAAGCGATGGACTTTATGTATAAAAGTATACAAGATGTAAGGAAATGATAAGTATGGAAAGTAGTGAAGTAGTAAGGGAAGAGGAACATCCTTTTGCGAAAAAAAGATGGATCATAGCAGTTAGTTTAGTTATATTAACGATTTTAGGTCTTTTTTACGGCCTTTTCGCAGGAAGCTTATCCTTTTCTTTACGAGATATTCTAACAGGGATACAAGATGAAGGGTCGACAGTTCATCGAATTGTATGGGACCTTCGTATACCAAGAGTGCTCGTTGGATTTATAGTAGGAACATGTTTAGCTGCATCAGGTGCATTATTACAAGGAGTTATGAGAAACCCTCTTGCAGACCCCGGTATTATTGGGGTTTCATCTGGAGCAGGCCTTGTAGCAATCGTAATTATGATTTTATTCCCTCAGCATATGGCTTTTTTACCGCTCGGGGCGTTTTTAGGAGCTTTCATAACGGCGATGATCATTTATGCTTTATCATGGCAAAAAGGGGCGCCACCTTCAAGAATTGTCTTAGTAGGCGTGTCAATCAATGCATTAATTGGTGCAGCAACATCAGCGTTAATGTTATTGCATAGTGACAAAGTACAGTCCGTGTTACCGTGGTTAGCAGGTGGCATTGGTGGTGTGAGCTGGGCACATTTAAACATGATTATTTATTATGCAATATTCGCTATTATATTGGCTTTCTTTGGTATCAAGCATATTCGAGTATTAATGCTTGGAGATGAAATGGCGAAATTATTGGGGCATAACGTGGAGAGAAGCCGGTTTTATTTAATAGTAGTAAGTACATTATTAGCTGGAATTGCGGTGAGTGTTTCTGGTCTTATTGGATTTGTCGGTCTCGTCGTACCACATATGTTACGTTTATTAGTTGGGAATGACTATAAATATTTACTGCCATTATCATGCCTTGGCGGAGGAATATTACTTGTTTTCGCAGATGCGATAGCTCGAAGTTGGTTCGATCCAATTGAATTACCTGTCGGTATTTTATTATCCTTCTTAGGCGGTCCGTTCTTCTTATATTTAATTCATAGGGGAGGCAAGCAACGTGATTTCCGTTAACAAAGTGTTTTACGCACATTCTGAAAGATTTCAAATGCAAAATATGAATGTACATATTAAAGCTGGAGAGGTCGTTAGTTTAATTGGACCGAATGGGTCAGGGAAATCTACTTTGCTTCGTTTAATGGCAAGACTACTTAAACAGAGCGAAGGAGATATCGTTTTAGATGGAAAAAGTATTCATACGATGAAAAGTGCCGATGTAGCGAAGCAATTAGCGATGTTACCACAAATGCATGATCATCAATTAGATTTAACAGTGAAAGAATTAATCGAATTTGGAAGAGGCCCTCATAAATCATGGAGAGGTCGCTTAAATAAAGAAGATGAAGAAATTGTTGATTGGGCATTGTCTGTTACAAATCTTGAAGGATATGAATATCGTCTTTTACAATCTTTATCAGGAGGGGAAAGACAACGCGCTTGGATTGCAATGACGCTAGCACAACGTACGAACGTCTTATTATTGGATGAGCCAACAACTTTTTTAGATATCGTTCATCAGTTGGAAGTAATGGAACTTGTGAAACGACTAAACGAGGAATTTGGTATGACAATTATAATGGTTTTACATGATATTAACCAAGCGGCTCAATATAGTGATCGTTTACTCGTATTAAAGCGAGGGAAGCTTCAGTATGATGGTGTACCAGAAGAAGTGTTATGTCATGAAATGTTTCAACATATATTTGGCATAGAGGTAGATATTTTTCAAGGAAGCGAAAAGCCATTTTTTACACCGAAACGAATTTCTAAAAAAGGAGGAGCAAAATGCGAACAGAAGAACGTTTTACCACTGAGTTAGTAAGGGAATTTGTTATGGCAGCTCACGGAGATTTAGAAAAAGTACAAGAACTGTTGGCTGAATCGCCAAGTTTACTTCATGCCTCTTACAATTGGGGTGGGTCAGATTGGGAAAGTGCGTTAGGAGCAGCGGCACATGTAGGGCGTAAAGATATTGCTCTTTACTTATTAGAAAAGGGTGCTCGAATGGATATTTTCGCGGCCGCTATGCTGGGAGAAATAGAAGTTGTACAAGCTATTTTAGTAGCACAACCAGAAGCATTACGTGCATCTGGTCCACATGGTATTTCTCTTCTTCAACATGCACGAATGGGTGGAGAAAAAGCACAGCGTGTATTTGACTACTTAACGGTGCTTTCTTACTGACCGCCAAAGTTCTTATGTGCGGTAAACTTTTCACTTTTATATAATTGGAAAGTTTACCGCCCGTTGGAACGGGATAAGTATCTAGTGTATTTGAAAATCCTACACCCCCCTCAATTGTAGTTTTCTTTATGCTAGTTATGATATGGATGCAGTAGACAATATTTGTCTACTGCCTTTTTTAAATTCTTTTGAGATTGAATATTCTGTATTTGAACGTTAGTTCATTTATAATAGATAGTAACATTTAGTATGGATACAAGACGTGAGCGTGTAATTAAATAAAAATTCGTGGGAAGGAGTACAGAAATGTTTCATACAGATCGTTTACAAATTCGCAAATATACAATGGATGATTTACAGTTCTACGCTTCACTATGGGGAAATGAGAAGGTAATGCGTTATATTGGAAATGGGACGTTAAAAACATATATGCAGTGTAAAAAAAGTTTGGAGGAGTGGGTGATTCCTAGCTATAAAAACGGTCTCGGTTTATTTGTATTAATTGAAAAGAAAACGGGAATACGAATTGGTCATGCAGGATTAGTGAAGCAACAAATAGATGGAAAAGAGGAAATTGAAATTGGTTATTGGTTATTACCTCAGTATTGGGGAAAAGGGTATGCGAAAGAAGCAGCAGCAGCATTTCGAGATTATGGCTTCCAAGCGTTACGAATGAATAAATTAATCTCTCTTATTAATCCGGACCACCCCGCCTCAATCTTTGTTGCCAGAAAAACAGGGCTTAGTTATGAGAAAACAACTTCATTTCATGGGATCGATGTTCTCGTTTATTCTATTAGGCGTGTTGGATGAAAAAAGGTAAATTGCATCTTTTGAAGAATGGTATATAAAAATAAAGGGGGGATTACATGTACATTTATCATAATGGACTTATTATTCGTGAGGGAACGAATGGTGTACCTGCATATGCAATTAAGACTTTATTTGAAGATGCCGGTTGGAGCAATGAGAATATCCCTTCTTGGCAAATTGAAAAATTTACGATAGCATTTGAAAATTCAACATGGGCATTCACAATTTGGGATGAAGAAGAGATGATTGCAATGGTTAGAGTCATTTCTGATGGAATCATGGTCGCGAACATAGTAAATTTAGTTGTGAAATGTGAATATAGAGGGAAGGGATTAGGTAAGAAACTTGTCGCTCTTTGTTTGCAAAAATTGCCACATGGTGACTGGTTTGCACATACTTCTGCGAATAATTTTGATTTTTATAGAAGTTGTGGTTTTGAGGTGAGAGAGTTATCGAGAAATGGAACATGTGCGTACTATGGATATCAAATAGCCAAAAAAGAGGGGCACCGATAAGGAGAAAAAGTAGAACAGAAAAAGGCTTACTATTTTAATAATATAAACTCAACTAAGATTCATTTTATGATAAAATGAAAGAAAATTCTGTTTATTATTAGGGGGATAAAAATGAGTATAAAAGTTGGGGATGTATTTAAATACGAAAGAAGATTTACTGAGGAAGAGGTTTTTGAATTTGCAAATATTACAGGGGATAAAGGTAGGCATCATATGGAATATGATGAAAATGGACGTTTAATGGTTCATGGTTTATTGACTGCTAGTATTGGAACGAAAGTAGGAGAAGAATTACATTACATAGCAAGAGAATTAGTAAGTGAGTTTATTAGACCAGTTTTTGCAGGAGATACGATCACTTGTGAATTAACTTTAACAAATATTGAACAAATGGAAGGTTATAAAAAGGTTTCAATCGAGTCAGTTTATCGTAATCAAAACGAAAAAACTGTACTAGTTGGGACAAGCTATGGAGTTATAAGAGGATAAAAAGAAGCCTGATTTACAGGCTTCTTTTTTGTTTAATAAACACGTTTTCGATTTTCAGCATGACTAGAGATGAGTAATAATGCAGTTTCTTCTCCTATATTACGAACGATATGAGGAACACATGCATTCCAGGAGAAAGAATCCCCTTCTTCTACAATTGCAACATCTTCTCCGTGTTGAACTTCTAGTTTTCCGCGTAATACAAGGTGACATTCTTCTCCTTCATGGGCATTTGGTGTGTTTTCTTTCGGAAACCCAGCAGGAATTTCTACGAGATTGAGGCGAAGACCACCTTGCTCTGCAACATGTTCAATTCTTTGTTCATCTTTTCCGTATACACTATATTTACGCTCTACCTTTTTGACAACTTTCAATCGATCTTTTTGTTCTAACAATAAATAGGGAAGAGGAACGTTTAAAAAATTGGAGATCGTTTCTAAAGTTGAGATAGATGGTGATGTTTTATTATTTTCAACCTGACTCATAAACCCTTTAGAAAGACCTGTTCCCTCACAAATTTGTGCAATTGTTATGCCTCTACGTTGACGAATTTCACGTATTGCAGAACCAATATTCATAAAATCAAGCTCCTTTTTATAGACAACTATTTGTATCATAGCAAAAAAAATATATATTTTCCCAGTGAAAATGAATTGACGAATAAAAAAAATTAGTGTATGTTTTGTAATGTAAATAAAAGTTTTGTATAAGAAAACTATAAAGGAGAGAAGGAAATGAATCAACATATTGGTAACTTAATTATTCGTATCGTGTTAGGGGTAACATTCTTTATGCACGGTTTAACAAAATTCCAATCGGGAATTGACAATATTGCAGGGTGGTTCACAAGCATTGGTTTACCAGGAGGACTTGCATACGGTGTAGCAACAGTTGAATTAGTTGGCGGTCTATTATTAATTCTAGGTTTAGGTGTAAGATATATTGGATTATTATTTGCACTAGTTATGGTTGGAGCAATTGTAAAAGTAAAATGGTCAGCTGGTTTATTAGGAGATGGAAAAAATCCTGGCTTCGAATTAGAGCTTGCATTACTAGCAATGGGGGCGTACTTATTTGTTGCGAAAGCGGATGGTTTTGTAGATAATTTCTTAAAAGAGAAAATGTCAAAGAAGAACTAATTTAAATGGGAGGCTAACAAGATGAGTTTTCAACTTCATCCCGATACAACACTTGATGTTGTTCATTTATATGTATCAAATATAAAGAAATCACTAGAGTTTTATACAGAAGTACTACGTATGAAAGTGCTAAAAGAAGATGAAATGGTCGTTACATTTGGGAATGAAGATAACGAACCACTCCTTATCATTGAAGAAAAGAAAGAAGCTTTACCAAAGCAAAGAGGGAGAACAGGTTTATATCATTACGCAATTTTATTACCGAGCAGACAGGATTTAGCGAATATCCTTCGTCATTTTGTAGAAATGGTATATCCACTGCACGGCGGAGCTGACCATTACTTTAGTGAGGCCCTTTATTTAGCTGATCCAGATGGAAACGGGATTGAAATTTATCATGATCGCCAAAAAAAAGTTTGGCGTGATGAGAATGGAGAGCTACCATTTGTTAGTAACCCGTTAGCTGGGGAAGAATTATTGCAGCAAGGAAGTACATGGAATGGTTTTCCATCTGGTACTGTGATGGGACATATTCATTTCCATGTAGCTGATTTGGAAGAAGCGAAACGTTTCTATGTGGATGGTCTTGGTTTTGAAGTAACGATCCCAGCTCGTAATGGGGCGCTCTTTGTATCAGCAGGTGGCTACCATCACCATATCGGTTTAAATACGTGGCAAGGTGAAGGAATACTACCGCAAATGCCAAATTCCGTTGGTTTGAAATATTTCACAATTGTACTAGCAGATGAAAAACAAAAAGAGCAAGTATGTGAAAGCTTAAAAAATATTGGCAAGATTGCTACGTACAAAGATGGAATATTACAAGTCGAGGATCCATTTGGACATTGTATCCATTTCAAAATAAAAGGAGAAGCCTAAATAAAGGCTTCTCTTTTTTACTTTCTTATAACGGCTTTTTCATTTTGGACAAATAGTTCATCAAATTGCTTCGCAAGCTCAAAATCGAGTTTCGTTAAACCTTTTGCATTCCAAGATGACAAAGTAATAATGACTGCTTTATACTGGATAAGGATAAATGGGTGGTGATTATGTTCTTCTGATAGTTTGGCGGCTTCAGAGACAAATTCGACTCCTTTTAAGTAGTCGGAAAACATATATTTTCTTTCAATCCATTTTTCATCTTTTACTACCCATTTATCTAACTTTAATAATTCCTCTTGAACTTCTTCTTCAGTTAATCGTAGCATCATTTTTCACATCCTTTACTGGAAGTAGCGTAAGACCATTGTTAATAAGGCGTGTTACAGCTTCATCAGTTGTGAAAGTAGAAAGTTGTTGTAATAATGCTGCTGATGTTTCGTGCCCTTTGTTATGTTCTAAAAGCAATTCTAATATTTCAAGGCGAAGTAACCATTCTTTCGTATAGAATTTATTTAATACCTCTTGAATTGCTACTAATTGCTCGATATGTGCGTCGTGTAAAATACCTTCATTTCGGATATCACGAACTGTTTGATACATACGTTCAAGTTCATTCAGTACAAGTGGAGCAGGAATTTCTTGAATTTCTTCATCCATTGGGAAAAATGCTGCAGCATCTGCGGCACCTGGGAATACGGAAGTGATTGTTGAACCAACAGCCATATCAAATGCGCCCCATGAAGCATCAAATAAAACGCGGTCGTTATAAGTAACTGTACAATTGATAAAGGAAATAAGAGCGATTTTATTATCGTTTTTTACAATATCTGTTACTGTTCCTTTTACATGAATATCACTTTCAAAAGTAAACTCAGCAATATTTCCAATTGTAATTCCTAATGCTTGTAGTTGTTCATCTGTACAATTTTCTAATGCAATATTTTCAGTGAGTAATCCAATCGGTGTTCCAAAGCCGTCACTGTGTACAGCCGTAGAATGATTCGCTAGCTCTTTATTGTGAATGGCTAATGCTGTTGGCGAACTTGTTCGCATATAAATCAATTCACCCGCATCGTTTTCAATTGTCTCGGTGAATGTACCTGTAATTTGTAATCCGCTATTTAATTCAGCAGTTGCATGGTTTTCAGAGCGAATTGCTTTTTCTAAGCCTTCTTTACCACCTGTTTTAAAGGCCATCGTTTCAGCAAATTTCTCAAGTGCTTCTGTTAATTCTTCAAATGATTTACAAACAAATAGTTGTGGTTGCATTTTTGTTACGTCATAAGTTGTACTTGTACATGCCTCTATAGAGAATGGAACCTTTTCTACAGCGTCTGTTAAGCAATGTTTGCTTTCGCCAACAGAAGAAAGGAGACCAGCACCATATATTTTTGGATTGTCTATATCTCCAATTAATCCGTATTCCACTGTCCACCAGAAAAGACGTGAAATTTGTTCCGCTTCTGATAAGCCAGAAACTAAGTTTTGTTTTTCAATTACATTATTTTCAGCAGCTGTAACTTCATCAGGAGTAGAAGTAGGGCTTTCTTTTACAATCGTTAATGTACGAACAGCCTCGAATGCATCATGTTCTTCTTTTGTAGAAAAAGCTTTTGCACCAATTTGCCCAAATCGTTTTACATATTTTGCATATGTAGGATCAAGTAAAATAGGTGCGTGTCCTGCTGCTTCGTGTACAATATCTGGAGCAGGTGTATACTCGATGTTTTCTACTTTGCGAATATCTGTTGCGATTGGTAGCAATCCGTGCCCTTGAAAATCGAAAAATGCGACGCCAGGAATAAGTCCGTCAATCGTTACAGCGCCCCAGCCGCTTGACGCCAAACATTCATTCATTTCTTCTACCTTTGGGATTGCCTCTATATTAATACCAGATGATTGTAGTCCATTCACATAGGCTGGATGGGCAACGTCTTTTAAGAAACTATGATTTTGTCTCATAATGTAACGCCATACAGCGTGGTTCACCGGTGTGTATTGATCATAATGCTGTGTGGATATGAATGGTTTTAAATGCGATGGAATTTCTGTTTTCTTTGTCATTTAGACATCCTCCTTTTTTCTGTAAAATTAAATATCGGTTTCGTATAGCTTGTACCACCACCCTTCAAAATTGTAAGCGCTTATAAAATTTTATCATAAGATTCGGAATTATTTAACATTTGTTTCTGTGAGAAATAGAAAAAGCCCCTATCGGAAAATCCGATAGGGGCGAAAGAATCGCGGTACCACCCTATTTGTAAGTGAAAAGATACTTACATCTCAATTAATGATAACGGAAAAACTCCGTCTTTTCCTTCATGCATAAAAGCACTACGAAAAAAAAGCTCCAGAATTGTAATTCATACTTATATATGTGCCAATTTCCACTGACCATTAGCTCTCTGTAACAGGGATATAAGATACTACTGCGATTCTTTCAACGCGTATATATGAAATTATGTAAAAGGACAGACGCAAAAAAGTCCCTATCGGAAAATCCGATAGGGACGATAAAAATCGCGGTACCACCCTATTTGTAAACAAGTAATTGTTTACCACTCACTTTAAGATAACGGAAAGATCCGTCTTTCTCTTCATGCATAAAAAGCATTACGGGAAAGAAGCTCCAGAATTGTAATTCACGCTTGTATATGTACTGATTTGCACCAACCATCAGTTCTCTGAGACAGGGATATAAGTCGCTACTGGTATTCCTTCAAAGCCGATATATAATTCGTTCAACTAAACTATGTTTTGTATTATAAAACTATATTTAAAAAATTGTCAACAATAATTTTTTATTTCACATCTAAATCAACATTTAAATTAGATGTATTTCCAGCTGCATCTGTTGCTACAATGTGAATTGTATTTTTACCTTCTTGTAATTGAGTACGATCTAAATAAATGCCGTAATTTTTCTCCCAAGGATTTAGGAATGCACTTTCCCATACACCATTTCCGTTGATTTCATACTGTAGTCTCACTGGAATTCCAGGTGCTACCCAACCAGATTCTGTCATCCAATCTAGTAAGATATCATCCACTTTTCCTGTGATTACAAGGTTTTCTTGGTCAATTTCGTATGTTAACTTAGGTGCAGTTCTATCAAGAAATACAGCAGCTGTTTGTTTTGTTTCCCCACCAGAATTAGAGGCAACTGCTTCGATTTGGTATAGACCGTCAGCTAACGGAGTACCATCTGCTTTTGTACCATCCCATTTGAAAGGTTTGTATCCAGCTGTTTCATTTTTAGCTTGATGGATAATCCCTTGGTACGTTACACGTTCTTTTGTAACTAAATTTGCATGCAATGTTACATCATCCACAGGTGCAACTAAATAGTAGTTGATGAGATTATCGTCTAATATTTGGTCACCATTTGGACTAAATGTAGAATTAATAATTTCGAGTCCATCTATACGTTTGTAATCTTTAGGATCGATACTAAATGTAAATGGAATGCGAGTTTCTTCTTTCGCTCCCTGCTCTTTTACATATACATTCCCAGTATACACACCTTGTGGTAGTGAGCTATCGACAGTGATAGTAAATGGTTTTTCGGTACTACTATTCGGCTGTATGCTAATCGATGAAGGTACAGAAGTTTTTACTTTTGTTTTTGTGTTTGTATCTAGCAATTCCACACGAGTTGAAAAACTTTTCTTTTTACTAGATAGATTTTGTAACGTAATATTTTGCGTCAGTTTTACTTTACCACTGTTTGGCTTAATAAGACCGAAGCTCACATTGTTAGGTTTGACTAATACATCTGTTTGAGCTGCTTTCGGGATGTTAATTAAACCAGATCCTTGTGTCATAATAGGATATGTATTTTCATTCACATCTTTTAAAGTTTTTGCGGTATTGGCAAGTGATGCTTTTAATTGTTCCGTCGTCCAATCAGGGTGCATTTGACGCAGGAGGGCAACCGCTCCAGCTACTTGCGGAGCAGCCATACTTGTTCCGTTATGAGATTCATAGCCACCTCGTGGTACGGTACTAGTAATTTGTACGCCAGGTGCAACGATATCTGGTTTTATAAGCCAGCTTCCTTGTGATGGACCTCTGGAACTAAAGTTTCCAATTAATTCAGTCGGAACCGGTTGTCCGATCTTTATATTTTTCTTACGCTTTGTAATTAAATTTTTCAACTCTTCACCGTTTACATTGGATAGTTGCATAACTGGAAGGGCTAGGTTTTCACGTGTAAAGTATTCAGGCATAATATTCATTTCTTTTTCTGTAGAAATGAATAGTACACCAATTGCACCAGCTTGCTTCGCTTGTTCAGCTTTTACTAACGTGCTAGAAGTACCTTGTAAAACAAGTGCAAATTTTCCTTTCACATCTTGTTTTGCATAATCGCTTGGATTACCATAGCCAACGTATACAAGTGGAGAATCATTTCCTATTGGGAAATCTGATTTTGATAACGGTAATCCTTGGTATGTTTTGCTGGAACCAGCTACTTGGAATGTTGGAAACGGAATAGAAACTGTAGATGCTCCAACTGATATCACGCTACTTGCATTTCCAGGTGCATCAACAGACCAAGGTTTTGGACCATCATTTCCATTGGAAACGACTGCAGTAACCCCAAGCTTTGCTGCACGTTCTAACGTTAAAGTTACAGGCTGATCAGGTACATTTAAATCTTGTCCAAGGGATAGATTTAACACATCAGCACCATCTTGAATTGCTCGTTCAATACCTTGAATAATATCATCTGTTGTACCAGTACCACCGTCATTCATGACACGATAAGCTAAAATAGAAGCATTCGGAGCAACGCCTTTAATTTTTCCATTACCAGCAATAATTCCAGCTACATGAGTACCGTGTACGTTACCATCCATTGGATCATCATCTTCATCCACTGTGTCGTATCCACCAATATAATTTGCCTTTAAGTCAGGATGTGTATAGTCTACGCCAGAATCGATAATCGCTACTTTCATACCTTTTCCATCAAGAGATTTACCAGATGGGTCTTTTAAATTCCATGCTTCAGGAGCACCAATTGTCGGTCCACCAATATTAGGTGCTTCTTCGCTAGTAGCGCTTTTCGTTGTTTCATGCAATTTATATGTTAAGTTCGGATAGACTGTCTTTACTTCAGGTAAAGAAGCAAGAGCAGTAATTTGATCTCCTGGAACTGAAATAGAGAAACCAGAAAATAACGTATTATAAACTTCTTTAATTTTTGCACCAGGTGCTTTTTCTTTTATTTTCTTAGTCGTCTCTTCTTGTGCTTTTTTTAGCTCGGTATGATAAGACTGTGCATGACTATTTTGTAAATCTGGAGCATGCTGAATGTTACTTTGCGCAGCAAGAGGTGCATGTTGCAATTCTACAATTACAGATATTTCTTTTGTTGTTTTTGTTTCAACGTGTTGAGCAATTTTACTTTCTCCCCATTGTTCAATCGTTGTTTTTAGTTGTGGACTAAATTGCTTCTCCTTTTGCAGTGATTCAGCATGGGCGCTTAAAGCTCCAAAACTAGAAAAGACGAGTGCCATACTTAAAAGTATAGATGTAGTTTTTTTCATTGAAACTCCCCCTAATAAAAAGTGCCAATATTCCAAAAAGTTATCTTACATTTTTATTATGAAATATAAAAACGAATGTTGGCTAAACTATATTTTCGACATAATTCATACCAATCCTCTATGAATTGAAAATTTCTTGGGAAATTTTTTCTGATTATGTCGAATAGGTATTTTTCACATATTGTAGGTGGACATTGAGGAATGCTATGAGGGAAATGGAGGAGTGTTATGAAAAAGGCTATAGCAAGTGTCATCGCATTATTATTCATATTTTTAAGTTCAATTACTATTACGAAAGCAGAAAATAGTGGAGTAAAAATTGCTTTTATTCGTCATCATGACCTCTGGATTAAAGTTGATGGAAAAGAAAAACAACTTACAAAAGGAGAATACATAACAGGACCGAAGTGGTCATATGATGGGGAGTGGCTAGCATATGTAAAAGGAGAGAAACAAAATACTCTTGAGTTATATCGGCTAAAAGATGGAAAGAAAGTTACGCCGTTTCACTCAGAAGTATCAAATTATCAATGGTCACCAACAGAAAATATAATTGCATTTATATTTACAGGTACATTACATACCTTCAAGGTAGAAAAAAAGAATGCAGATTTTGAAAATGTATCGGCTGGTGTAGGTGATTATGCATGGTACCCGAATGGAAAGAAGTTTCTTGTATCTTCTGAAGCACACTTACTTCCAACTGGATGGACAGGAGCTCAGCTATATGAAGTACAAAAAGATGCGCATATGAATCCTCACAAAATGAAGCATTTGTATGCATTGCCAAATGAACATGATGATTTCCTAGCGTTAGTTGCAAGTGGCTTTCAGTGGTCACCAGATCAAAAGTGGATTTCATTTTTAGCAGTACCGACAGCTTCATGGTCAGCTGATAGCAATACGCTTTGCTTAGTTCGTGCAGATGGTAGTCGTTTTGAAAAGGTAGATCAAATGTTATTAAATACACAATGGTTCAAATGGGCGCCAGCCAACAATATATTGGCCTATATTGAAGGAAGCGGGAGAGTTGCGTTAGAGAATAAACATTTAAAAGTAAAAGAATTGCCAGCACTTCAGCAGAACACATTTACACCGAAAGGATATGTCGATTGGGATTTTACATGGAAGAACGATAACGTAATTATCGTTTCACGAGCAAAAGAAGCGGGGATAGAAACTCCACCAGAAAAAAGGCCACTACCATCTTTATATGAGATCGATAGTACAAGCGACGAACAACATCGAATCACAAAGCCACCTCATAGGCAAGGAGATTATCATCCGCTCTTCATGAATAAGAGTAATCAATTAATATGGATACGTTCAGACCGTAAGAAAGCGGATGTATGGCTTGCTCATAAGGATGGAAAGCATGAAATGAAGTGGATTGAAAATATAGATGTACCAGAGTGGTATTACGAGAAATGGAATTGGGAACATGTTATCTCGGTGAAATAAGAATAAAAAACCTGCCTAAAAGATAATTTTAGGCAGGTTTTTTATTCTTATTTATGTGTTTTATTTGGCTTCTTTTTCGCTGGGTTTCCGTTTCCCTGACGTTTTCTATTTTGTTCATCTTTTGCTTGTTTTTCATGCAGTGTATCTAAAAAGTCATTCGAGTTACTCATTTTTCTATCGCTCCTTTCATCTTGTCCTAATTACTATAACCATTTAGGAGGATAATCATGAGATAAAAAATTAAGCGCTTAGTTTTCTTCGATAGTATACGTAAAATATGCCATACGTAATAAATAGCATAAATAAAATTTGTAACTCTACATTTTCTTTTAAAATAGTTGCGACAGAAGTTGGTAAGTATGGTGATGTATTACTCGTTTCTATACCTAACCATTTGTTTAAGAGATTAATGGTACAAAACATAAAAACACCGGACCAGCTTGCAATGATTGCCTTTTGCTTAATTTTTGTTTCGCGTTCATCATCTGTAATCCAAGGGTTAGCAGTTTTATCACTGCTAAAAAATCCGTTTATATATCCCCATATAATCATGCCAATTAAGATGGTTAGCCGTTTCATATGCATGTTTCTCCTCTCTCTTGTAAAAAGTATTTTACACATATAATTGTAATATTTTCCAACTGGTTGTGTCAAATATTTTTTACATATAGATTTTTCATATAGCAGGAATAAAGGATGGAATAGGGAAGAAATATGTAAGAGGATTTTATAGTGAGAGGAGGATGGGGATGAAACTCATCTTTGTTCGGCACGGTGAAGGAGAACATACAAAAGATTCGCCATCAAGTTTACAAGTGCCTCATCCACCGTTAACGGATGAGGGAAGGAATCAGGCTAAATTACTTCAATGCAATGTACCCTTGCAAGAAACGGATATATTAATTGCTAGTCCTACAATTAGAACTTTACAAACAGCAACAATATGGAGTGCGAAAGTAGCTTGTCAAAAAATTGTCCATCCATATGTATCCCCACGTATTTTTCCTTATCGAGAAGGAGCGACAACATTACCATGTGATCACATAGTAGATCAGGGGAGAATAAAAAAATTATTTTCGAATTTTTCGATAGAGAAAAGTACAAATAAACAGCTATGGACGGAAGGCATAAATACTATTTCAGAAAATAGCTTTCAGCGAATAGTAGAGGAATTTCTTCTTTGGTGTTATGAACTGGGCGCTGAAAGAATTTGCATTGTATCTCACGACGGGACAATTACTGCGTATCGGCAATATTTACAAAAAGTCGTTTTAACTAGAGCTGATTTTTTGCAAGAAACGGGTATATATGAAATGGATGTATCCCTTAAAATTTTGATTGAGGAGATCTAATTATAGGATGGTGGGTGTATGTTGAATGTTGCACTAGTAGTTGGCTTTAATTCTGATTTAGAGGCACAATCAATCCGAGCATCACTTGAATATTTTGGTGCAAGAGTTGTAACATATTGGATTGGTAGACCGAAAGATTTTATAGAAGTTCTTTCTGGAAAGAACTTATTTAACGATATTAATTATATTATTTTTTGCTTTCATGGTGAGGAAGGAAAGTTTGTCATGGAAGAGTTGGGTGAAGATATATACGAACAAGATGAACCGCGGGGGTACTTTGGTGCAGCAGAAATTTATAAATATGCAAAATTGCATAATACACATATTGTAAATAGTGGGTGTACGTTAGGGGAGAAAAAACTAGCAGAATCTTTTTTACGCAGTGGAGCGAAATCGTATATTGGATCGATAGATTATGTGGATGGAAATGCAGCACTTATGTTTACAATACGCTTATTTTACGGGATTATTAACCATGAAAAAACGTTAGGAGAGGCTTTTGAAGAAGCACGGTTAATTGATAAAGAGACACATACATTTCGATTATATAAGTAGTGTGAAACACGTTTATTCTATATTCGAATAAACGTGTTTCACATTTAACTCACATTTTTTTTACATTTTCTTCAATGAAAACTATTATCACTTATGGTATGATATGTTCAAGTTTTTACAAGTAATAAAAGTTACTATACAAACGTTAGTTTTTAATGTTTCATACACATGTCACAAATTATTCATAATTAACATTTGTAAAATAAGTAACTAATGTTATTATATTACCTGTAACTAACTTAATTACAACTTTAGGAGGAAGATATGGTTATTCAACTTTTAAGAGAAAACAAAGCAGTTTCTTTTGTGTTAGCGGTAATCCGAGTGTATCTTGGTTACACATGGTTAATGGCTGGAATCGGTAAACTACAAGGAAAAGGTTTCGATGCAACTGGTTATTTACAAGGTGCAATTGAAAAATCTAAAGGTGCACAACCGGCTGTTCAATCTTGGTGGGCATCATTTTTACAAGATTTCGCAATTCCAAACGTTGATCTATTTAATACACTTGTAACATGGGGAGAGATTTTAGTCGGAATTGGTTTAATTGTAGGCTGTTTAACAAAAACAGCGGTCTTTTTCGGCCTTGTAATGAACTTTTCCTATATGTTTAGTGGGTCAATTGGAGTGAATCCGGAAATGGTTATCTTATCTATGTTCCTTCTAGTTTCTGGTATGAATGCTGGTAAATTTGGAATTGACGGTTTCATTATCCCAAAAGTATTAGGATCAAAAACTCAAAAACGCCAAAAGCAAGCTGCTTAATATATGAAAACGGGTATCTCAAAATGAGATACCCGTTTATGTTATTTTTCAGCTTGTATCGGATTGTTTTTAAAGAATTCTTTTACATAACCTACAAATTCTTGTGGCTCTTGACGAAACGGTGCATGATAACCCTTTTCGATAATATGGAAAGTACTATTCTTTAAGAATTGATGATACGTTTCTCCTTCTTTCCATGAAACGCTACTATCATTTCTTCCCCATATAATTAAAGTTGGTTGTTGTATTTCATTTGCATTGATTTGAAGACGTCTAGGCCATAATTTCATTTTATTGTAATGTTCTTCATCATTACGTTTAAATTTCACTTTGCTTTCATCATAATCTGCAATAGCAGAGACAGTATGTAAATCAGTCGACAACTGGGGTTTTGGTGAACCTTGTTTATTCACTAGTGTATGAGCACCGCCTGTAGCGTCAGTTAAAATAAGGTGGGTAACGGCTTCAGGATATAAATATGTTAAATTAAGAGAAATTTCTCCACCCATTGAGTGTCCCAGTATTGCAAACGAATCGTAACCTAGTTTTTTCATTAATTTATAATACAAATTTGCATGAGTCGGGAAAGAATAGTAAAAATCCATCGGTTTAGATGAGCGCCCGAATCCTAAAGCATCTACAGAAATAATTGTATGATCTTTTGCTAAATCTGAATAAATCTTTCGAAAACCATCTGAAGATCCTCCAAATCCATGGATCATAAGTAAAGGTGGTTTTTCATTACCAATCTTTTTGAAGTAAATGGTTTGACCATCTATTTCTATCATTTTTTCCTCGGTAGCTAGTTTTGCTGTAAGTGTATTTTTAACTTGTTTTACTTGTTCTACTGGCTTTTCTGCTGCACTACATCCTACTAATAGTGTAAGAGTAAGACAACCTACCATAAAATAGCTAAATCGCTTCAATTAGGTGTCCCCTTTCTAACATAACGCTGTATCTATCATAGCAAATAGCATATTACGATTTCCAGGAAGTTGGCTACCATTTTTTATCATAAGAGGTGAAAGGAGCGTTTCTTGGAAATTTTCTGTTTGAAGGAATTTGCGAAATACAAATTGTGAATGTGGGACATCAATTCGTACTGTGCCATTCCAACATTCACATATGTTTTGTAGTAATTGAATAGCATCTTCTTCTCGTTTGGCGATAAGTGGATTGATACATAATATATTACCTTTTTGTATGCATAAGGAAAAAGCTTCTATACAGTTATGTCTCTCAATTTTAAAAGAGTGGTTCGTTTTTGGTAATAGTAATGAATAAAGTAAAGAACGATCGGCACCAGTTGTAATTTGATCGAGAGAAATAAGAGATATAAGATCTTTTTCTTTTACTTGTTTTGTAGGAGTGATATGTGTCTTAGTAGTTTGTTTTTCAAAACGATGAATCGTCGTTACTGTTTGAAATCCGCATGATGTATACAGAGGCTCGCCAGCTTTTGTTGCAATAAGTGCAATTGGCTGTTTTGGATGAGTGTGTTCTAAGCAGTGATTAAGCAAAGTCCGCCCGATGCCTTGGCCTTGAAAATTAGGATGGACGATTAACATGCCAATAGTAGAAAACCTATCTTTAAAAGGGAATACTCCTCCAGCTGCAATCAGTTTATTTTCATGCATATAACCGACAAGTGTACCGAGAGAAAGATACATTTCGAATTGTTTTTTCATAAATGCTTTATCTTGTAACCATCCAATAGCTTTGCAAAGGTCCAATAAATCAAAAATATAAGTTTTGTCTAGCTTTATTATTTTCATAAATATTCACCACATTTCTATTAATTTTTATAAAAGTAGATGGAAAATGTTAAATAAGAGATTTACGTTAAATGAAATCCAACTTGTTTATATTTTGATTGTAAAGGCGAAGATGGTTGATATGAAAAGACAAAGTTATACAAATTATAACTGATATTTACATAAGTTAACAAAAAATTTACATATAACTAATTTTCCCTTAACAGTCTTCTATTAAATTTGATAGTGGGAAATGAATAACCTAATTAGGGGGACAAGACAGTGAAAAAGTTTGTGAAAAAAGCATGGCCATTTGCAGTTGTGGCATCATTAGCAGTTACTTCGGTAGCAACATGGAATTTTACACGTTCTAGTGAAGTGAGCGCAGATGAGAACGGAAGCAATGCAAAGATTAAAAATGTTATTGTGTTAATTGGAGATGGTATGGGCCCTTCATATATGACAGCTCACCGTTATATGAAAGATAATCCAAAAACATTCGAGATGGAATCTACAGAGTTTGATAAACATCTTGTAGGAACACAAAAAACATATCCGGAAGATGAACATGAAAATATCACAGACTCAGCATCAGCAGCAACAGCTATGTCAGCAGGAATTAAAACATATAATGCGGCAATTGCAGTTGATAATGATAAAGCAGAAGTGAAAACTGTTCTTGAGCAAGCGAAAGAGAAAGGGAAATCAACAGGATTAGTTGCTACTTCTGAAATTACACATGCAACACCAGCTGCTTTCGGTGCGCATGACATTAGTCGTAAAAATATGGACGCAATTGCAAATGATTATTTTGATGAGAAAATTAAAGGGAAGCATAAAGTAGATGTTATGCTTGGCGGCGGCGTAAAAAACTTTGTTAGAAAAGATCGCAATCTTACAGAAGAATTTAAGAAATCTGGTTATAGTTACGTAACAGATCGAGATCAATTGTTAAATGATAAAAATGATCAAATTCTTGGTTTATTTGCACCAGGCGGTTTAGATAAAATGATTGACCGCAATGAGAAGACACCTTCATTAGAAGAAATGACAAATGCAGCAATTGAGCGTTTGAACAAAAATAAAAAAGGTTTCTTCTTAATGGTTGAAGGAAGCCAAATTGACTGGGCAGGACACGATAATGATATCGTTGGTGCAATGAGTGAGATGGAAGACTTTGAAAAAGCATTTAAAGCTGCGATTGAGTTTGCGAAAAAAGATAAAAATACGTTAGTCATTGCAACGGCAGATCACGCTACTGGCGGGTTATCTTTAGGTGCGAATGGTGAGTACAACTTTAAAGTAGATCCAATTAAAGCTGCAAAACGCACACCGGACTTCATGGCAAATGAAATTGTAAAAGGTGCAAATGTAGAAGAAACATTGAAAAAATATATTGATTTACAATTAACACCTGAAGAAATTAAAGCGGTAAATGATATCGCTCCTTCAAAAGATGTAACAAAGATTGATAATGCGATTGAAGATATTTTCAATAAGCGTTCGGTTACAGGATGGACAACAGGTGGACATACAGGAGAAGATGTAAACGTATATGCATTTGGCCCTGGTAAATACTTGTTCTCTGGCGTTCAAGAGAATACAAATCTCGCTAAACGTGTCTTTGATATTGTTGGCGGTGGTGATCCGAATAAAGGAAGACGCTAATTATAAATGAGAGTGAGGCGAAATGCCTCACTTTTCTTTTTAGGAGATGGGAAGATGAGAGCTTTTTTCAGGGGGATAGGCCCCTTTCTAATAGTTGTATTATTGCTAGTTGGATGTCAATCCGAAGAGAATAAGATAGAACAAAAAGCTACTACTACAAAAGCTGAGGAAAAGGTACAAATAACGAAAGAAGAAGAGAAATCGATTCAAGATGTTATGGATAAATTTGTAAGGACAACAAATGAAAAAAATCTTGCTGAACATATAGAATTATTTTCAAAGAAGATGCCTAGTGCCGAAGACTTAAAAACGCAAAAAGAAGCAGCTTTTCAAAAGGGAAATAAGAAAATTGAATTGGAACATATAGACATAAAAGCTAGTAAAGCAGGGTATGTTGTTGTTGAAACAAAAGAAAAGGAAATAGATGGAGAAATCACTCTTCAGAAAAAAGTACAGTATGCAATTGGAAAAGAAGAGGATGGTTGGAAAATTGAAGAGGTTCGCACGATAGAGAAGAAATAAAGTAGAACTTTTCGTAAATAGCAAAAAAGGTTCTCATTGGCGAGAACCTTTTTTTATAGTGGTAACATAATTTGATTTGAGCATGCTTCGATATCATCAATATCTTGGCGAATGGTTGCCATTTTATTATCGAGATCTTCAGCTTTCATTGCTGCATCATGTAGTTCATCTTTTAAATACTCAGGTATTTTTCCTTCATATTTATAATAAAGTTTATGTTCTAAACTTGCCCAAAAGTCCATTGCAAGCGTACGTAATTGAATTTCTGCAAAGACTTCTTTTGTACCAGAATTTAGTGATAAAGGGTATTTGATAATCATGTGTAAACTTTTATAGCCATTTTTTTTTGGATTAGCGATATAATCTTTTACTTCTATGATTTCCATATCTTCACGTTTTTGAATGACATTTTTTAAATGATAGATATCTTCTACGAAGCAACATGTAATACGAATGCCGATGATGTCTTGTAAATGCGTTTGCGCATTTTCAACTGTCGGTAATAAATTTTTACGCTCAAGTTTTTTAATAATACTTTCAGGTTGTTTTAATCTTGTTTTTATATGTTCAAACGGGTTGTAATCCTCTAAAAATTGGGCTTCCCGGTTCATAATTTCAAATTTAGTTTTTAACTCTTCTAAAGCAAATGTATATGGTAGTACAAAAGCTTTCCAGTAGTTAACTGTTGATTGATTATATTCCATTTATATACACACCTTTTCCTATTTACAAGTGAGGTTGTTATTATACTAAATACCAAAGCATATAAGCGCAAGCAGCAAATGATGAGATCATAAAGCGATATTTAGTTTTCATACTTTCAACTCCTTTCGATTAAAAATTCTATATGAATAAACGTGATTGTTAATAAATTCACTATGTACAATTTCTATAGTAATAGATTCGTGTGAATTTCGTATGAACTAATTGTTTCAGCTTTTTGTCTTTTTTTTGTAAATCATCATTATTATTCATAATGTAAAGTGTTTTCATTTGATTTATTTATTTGTTTGGATTAATGTATATTTAAATTTACGGTTATTAAGGAGGTTATACGGTGAATTTTGAAGAATTAGCAATTGCTAGACGTTCTGCAATGAAATTTGTACAAGGAATAGAAATCCCAGATGAGGATTTTAAGAAAATATTTGAGCTAACAAAACTCTCTCCATCTTGTTACAATTTGCAACATACGCATTATGTTGTAATTCGTGATCAAGAGCGCAAAGAAAGATTAAAAGAGTTAGCTTTCGGGCAATATAAAGTATCGAGTGCATCTGCGGTAATACTTGTTTGTGGTGATAAGAGAGCATATCAAAATGTCGAAAATATTTATTTCGGTATGAAGGTTTTAAAGATGATTGATGAATGTGAGTATGAAGATACAATTAAGCAAACGAAAGGGTTATATGAAGGAAAAGGAGAACGCTTCATGGAAGAGGAAGCGATTAGAAATGCTTCGCTAAGTGCGATGACTTTTATGTACGCAGCTAAATATTATGGCTATGATACGTGTCCAATGATCGGTTTTGATGAAAAAGCAGTACAAAGTGAATTAAATATGCCGGAGCATGTAGTACCTGTTTTAATGATTACGATAGGAAAAAGTGATACTACTAAAACTCGCCCACGAGGATATCGAAAACCGATTAGTGAGTTTGTTACATATGAAACATTTTAATACAAGGTATAGATTACTTAAATAAAAGGGTTCTATTTAGATCCCTTTTATTTTGCAATTGACAAATAGAATGAAGTTATATAATATATAAATCGTAATCATTACGATTTAGTTTGCGATCTTTAAAAGAAAGGAGAATTACATATGCGTGTAAATATTACACTAGCTTGTACGGAGTGCGGTGATCGTAATTATATTTCTAAAAAAAATAAACGAAACAATCCAGAGCGCATCGAACTAAAAAAATATTGTCCACGATTAAAGCGAGTAACGTTACATCGTGAAACGAAGTAGAAGACTAGAGATATCTCTAGTCTTTTTTTGTTATAATTACCTTAAATTTGTAATAAAAGGGAGTGGTATGATGAATCAAAAAGATAAAGAAAGAAAAGAGCAAGTGGTTCATATTATTAACATTCCAGATGATTATAGGCTTGTTGTAGATGATCAAGAAGGTGTGGATGACCCATATCATCTATTATGGTGGGAGCATAAAGCGGATGAGGAGAGAACAATACAGATTACGTTGAATAGACATACTGGTAGTTTAATTGACTTTAGGATAGAGGATGAAAAAGCTTTTTCGAGCAGTGAGAAAGCGATAGAGGACAATCAAGCAAGAGAGATTGCAAATACATTCTTAAAAAAATATACAAAAGAAGGCTCTGAATTTTATACATATGTAATTGTTAAGGGTGACAAGCACGGTTGGAAAGAAGTAAATTATATGCAAGAAGTGAATGGCTATCCATTGCCGAATACAGGGTGTGTTGTGCAAGTTCATCCTTCAGGAAATGTTGTGGATTTCCATTACAATGGACAAAAAGCGATAGAGAAAAAACCATCATGGCCAAATGAAATTGTTGAGGAGAACGTCGTTTTAGAAAATTTGAAAGCTAGACAAGATATGAGACTTGTATTTGTAGATTTAACATACTCTTCATGTGAGTATGAAAACAGGGAAGAAGTAAAAGGGTACCATCTTGTATATGAACCAGAGCCTAGTCATGCATGTATTGATGCAAGTACAGGTAAAGATTTATATGGGCCAGAACATTATAAATTACCGCCAACAGTAGTTGTTGAAAAAATAGAAGAAGGTAACCGGCAAGATGACATATTCGAATTATTTGACTGGGATAAAGAAAGTTTTGCAAAAGTAGATGAGACGGAAAATGATAATGAAATAAGGATGAAATTTGTTTTGAAGGAGGAATTACAAAAACAGAAAGAAGAAAAGAATCCATATTTAATGAATGAATTCTTTAAAAAGCATTTACCGATGCTGAAATATAATAATTTAGTTAGCGTTACAATTGATAAATTAACCAATGAATTAACTGGTTTTATAAAATTGACAGATGATAAAGAAGTAAAGCAAATACTGCCTAGAGAGGAATGTTTACAAAAAGCACTTCAATTTTTGGAACAAGTTATTCCAGATATCACACAATATCTGCGTCTTTGGGGGGAACGTGAAGAAGCTGAAGATGGGATTGAAAGATTTATTTTTTCTCTATATATAAATGATATTCCGGCAGAGTATAACCAATTTATAATTAACATCAATGCGGAAAACGGTGCTGTGATGCACTACTCTGGAGAGTCTAGCAACCTTATAAAAAAATTACTTACACACGAAACAACACCAAAAGTAACGAAAGAAGAAGCGTTAGAAATATACAGAGAGGCTATCCGAGTTAAATTAGAATGGTCTATAGATCATGATGTAGAGGAAACGGTATATCAATTGCTGTATAAACAAACAACGGGTGAAAATTATAAAGAATTCTTCGACGGTAGTCGAGAAGTTCGTTATATTGATGCGCATACTGGTGAGAAAATTTGGAGCAAGTAAAATAAAAAGAGTTATTTTTCAAAGAAAATAACTCTTTTTATTTTTATAATTTGCCTGTTCGTTTTTCAAATGTAAATGTGATAGGAAGGTTGGAAGGAGAACTATCACTTTTAAATGTTACTTTCCATTCTTTAGAATGGGCTTTAATTTCGAAATCAAGAAGATTCATTGCTCTACGTTTATCTATTTCTAAAAACATATTATGAATTTCTGGTTCCTGCTGTAAATTAAGAGCCTTTAGTGTGACTGTTAATGTGAAAAAATCTCGCCCTTCATATACTATTTTTGATATTTTTGTTTTTTGTGTATTTAACAGTATATAAAAACGGTCTGATGGAGTTAGTTGTACAGAGTCATCAGTAATTTCATCCGCCATATTATGAAGTTCAACTAAGAAAGATGTACTATGGGAAGAATCTTTTTTGCTTGTAATCTGTAATTCAGTAGGAATCATCGGTATTTCATAAAAATCATTTCTTATTATGTTGTTGTAATCCTCCGAAAATTTACGCACTTCTTTTGGGAAAGAGTCTTCTTCTTGTGTACTTAAAAAAGTTTTATGTTGATTTGGAATTTTTTTACTAAACTTTAATGTTTCTTTAAAGTAATAATTGGATCCAGTTAAAAATAAAAAACTACAAATTAATAAAAAAATTCGATAGGGATTTTGAAAGTGAAAGAACAATAGTATACATGTAATAAATCCAATTACATAGAAAATAAAGATAAGTAGTTCTAGTTTTGAGTGAAAGGAGAAACCATAGTTATGAAAAAATTTCATTCCAATTATAATTTGAGCTCCAAAAAATAAGGAAATTCCAAATTGAAAAAATAATAAATCAGGCCCTCTCTTAATAACAAAAGTAATGAATGAAATGAAAAGTAAAAATACCCCTAAATAAATTGTTACATTTAATAATCGATCTAATGTGAGCATGAATAGTGTCCCCTTTAATAGCATATTCATATATAAATAACAATTTTATATAATTATAATATAACAATAAAATATTTTAAATATTGGAAGTGTTGAGTTTTATAAATAAACTGTACAGACACAAACAACCTCACGCCCACATACACTTAGTAAAGACCACTATTTTGGCGGAGGTGAAAGGTTTGAGTCTATTCGCCGCAATTGGATATATGGTTCGAGAAGTGTTTGTTTTTGTTTCTTATGTGAAGAACAATGCGTTTCCGCAGCCATTATCATCAGATGATGAGAGAAAGTACTTAGAGTTAATGGAGCAAGGTGATGCTCAAGCGAGGAATCTGTTAATTGAACATAATTTACGGCTTGTAGCTCATATCGTTAAAAAATTTGAAAATACAGGGGAAGATGCAGAAGATTTAATTTCAATTGGTACAATCGGGCTCATTAAAGCAATCGAGAGCTATTCGGCAGGAAAAGGTACAAAACTTGCGACGTACGCAGCACGCTGTATTGAAAATGAAATTTTGATGCATTTACGTGTATTAAAGAAAACGAAAAAGGACGTTTCACTTCATGATCCAATCGGGCAAGATAAAGAGGGGAATGAAATATCGCTTATTGATATATTAAAATCAGAGTCTGAAGATGTAATTGACATGATCCAGCTTAGTATGGAGTTAGAAAAGATTAAAGAGTATATCGATATTTTAGACGAACGAGAGAAAGAAGTAATCGTGAAGCGTTTTGGACTGGGGCTTGATAAGGAGAAGACGCAACGAGAGATTGCGAAGGCACTTGGTATTTCCAGAAGCTACGTATCAAGAATTGAAAAGCGCGCTTTAATGAAAATGTTCCATGAATTTGTAAGAGCAGAGAAAGAGAAAAAAGCAAAAGAATAATGTACATTACAAGCAGCCGTATTTTAAAATGGGCTGCTTTTCTTTTTGGAAATAAGGAAAGAAAAAGAGTTGTGTTCAGAAGAAATCCATGTTCACTGTTGAAAATGACGGATTCTATCTGTAATATTAGAAGGTGCTAAACAATTTAAGAATAATACCATACTTAGTTTTCTGCATGTATAATATGGCGGTTCTATATGATATGTGGGAATAAGAACTAATTTTACATATGATATAGAAGGAAAAGAAGGGGAAGCTAAAGTTATAGACTGATTAGGAGGTTCCGCAATTTGCGACGTACATTATATCGACTTATGATCGAACTTACAAATGGTCGTTTTACTTCTTATATATTACGTAAATTTGCACAATCTCGTTTGAGCTCTATCATTATTCCATCGTATGCGAAAGTGTTTCAAATTAATCAAGATGAGATGGAAAAGGGTTTGAAGGAATATAGAACATTGCATGAATTATTTACACGTAAGCTAAAAGAAGGAAAGCGTAGTATTGATACAGATGCATCGAGTATCGTTAGTCCTGTTGATGGTGTTTTTGCTGATCACGGTCCTATTGAGGACACAAAAACATTTGATATTAAAGGAAAGCGTTATTCGATTGTGGATATGCTAGGTAATGAAGAACGTGCACAGCGATATGCAGGTGGTACATATATGGTTATTTATTTAAGCCCAAGTCATTATCATCGTATTCATAGTCCGCTTTCTGGTTCTGTGACTGAAAGATTTGTACTCGGTAGAAAATCATATCCGGTAAATGCAGCTGGTATGGAATACGGGAAAGAACCATTGTCAAAAAACTATCGCTCCGTTACAGAAGTGAATAGTGACGGTGAACATATGGCGCTTGTAAAAGTAGGAGCTATGTTTGTAAATAGTATTGAGCTGCTGCATGAAAGAGACACTGTTCAAAAAGGTGAAGAAATGGCATACTTTACATTCGGTTCAACAGTTGTGTTATTGTTTGAAAAAGATATGATAGAAGTAGTGCAAGAATTGAAGAGTGGACAAGAGCTTCGCCTTGGTGAAAAAATTGCTACTCGATTGGCTCATAAGTAAAAAAGATTTTATAACTGTAAGCAAGATTTATGGACAAAGATGCGTAATGATGAAATTCCCTAGATGGGAGTATTTGTTTATTCGAGAGCCATCGCAGGATGGCTCTTTTTACAAGTTAGTTAATTAAAATTCCTCTTTATATGTAATCAAGACGATTTGACAAGCTTGTCCTCTAATGAGCGTCTAATAATTTCTTGTTTTATAAGTAAAATGAAGTCGGGATTTAATTTTAGTTCTTTTGCTTTATAATAAGACTCAGTGAGTAACTCAGTAGATAACTGTTCCATATGTTTTGTTTTCAAGGTGAGTCACCTCCTAATAATATAAGGATTGATTCGTTGTTGCATTTAATGTACCAAAAAAATATGACAGTCACAAACGAGTGGTTATCCACAAACCTAGGTGGATAAAATGTGTATAGATTGTTAGTAAATTCCAAATCAACTGAAATATTAATGTGGAAAATGTGTACAATTTTATCCACAGGCCATATATCGAAATATGTTGTCGAAAAATTTTTATGAAAACTCCTCAAAGAGGTGAAAGAAATTGAAACTATTTTTACCAAATGAATATGTGAAAAATGTATATCACGTTCAACCAGAAGATTTGAAGAAACGTGGAATTAAAGGTGTTATTACTGATTTAGATAACACTTTAATTGAATGGGATCGTCCGAATGCAACGCCACAACTTGAAGAATGGTTTTTGAAAATGAAAGAGCAAGGCATTCAAGTAACGGTCGTTTCAAATAATAATGAGCAACGAGTGAAAGACTTTGCTGATCCATTAGGCATTCCATTTATTCATAGTGCGCGTAAGCCATTTGTTCGTGCGTTTAAGCGTGCGATACGAGAGATGCAGTTGCAACCAGATGAAGTTGTAGTAATTGGGGATCAGTTACTGACAGATGTGCTAGGTGGAAACCGAGTTGGACTGCATACAATTTTAGTTGTACCAGTAGCACAAACAGACGGATTAGTAACGCGCTTTAATCGAAAAATTGAACGAAGAATTATGAGAAACATGAAGAAAAAAGGTTTAATTAACTGGGAGGAATAAAGTTTGACTGAAACAATTAAATGTATTGGTTGCGGTGTAGAAATTCAAACAGAAGATAAAAATGAAGTGGGATATGCTCCTGCCTCATCTTTAGAAAAAGAACAAGTAATTTGTCAACGCTGTTTTCGATTGAAACATTATAACGAAATTCAAGATGTCTCATTAACAGATGATGATTTCCTACGTATTCTAAACGGTATTGGAAAATCGGATGCGTTAGTAGTTAAAATTGTAGATATTTTTGACTTTAATGGTAGCTGGTTACCTGGCTTACATCGTTTCGTGGGAAATAATAAAGTATTACTTGTTGGGAATAAAGCGGATTTAATTCCTAAGTCAGTAAAACATGATAAAGTAAAGCACTGGATGCGCTATAGTGCAAAGCAGCTAGGATTAAAGCCAGAAGATGTCTTTTTAATTAGTGCAGCGAAGGGACAAGGGATTGCTGAGCTAGCAGATGCGATTGAGTATTACCGCGGCGGAAAAGATGTTTACGTTGTTGGATGTACAAATGTAGGGAAATCAACATTTATTAATCGTATGATTAAAGAATTTAGTGATGAGACTGAAAATGTAATTACAACATCTCATTTTCCAGGAACAACGCTTGATTTAATTGATATCCCGTTAGACGAAGAATCTTCTTTATATGATACACCAGGTATTATTAACCACCATCAAATGGCTCATTACGTTGGAAAACAAAGCTTAAAGCTTATTACACCAACAAAAGAAATTAAGCCGATGGTGTTCCAATTAAATGAAGAACAAACATTGTTCTTTAGTGGACTGGCACGTTTTGATTATGTAAGTGGCGGTCGTCGTGCATTTACTTGTCACTTCTCAAATCGCTTAACAATCCATCGTACAAAGCTTGAGAAAGCAGATGAATTGTATAAAAATCATGCTGGGGATTTACTAAGCCCGCCAACACCAGAAGAATTAGAAAATATGCCAGAGCTAGTGAAATACGAGTTTAATATTCGTGAACCGAAAACGGATGTTGTATTCTCTGGATTAGGATGGGTTACTGTGAACGAACCAGGAGCAAAAATTGTTGCACACGTACCAAAAGGAGTAAGTGTTTCATTACGTAAATCTTTAATTTAATATGGAGAGGGATTTATGAAACAATTATATGGTGTAATCGGAAATCCAATTGGACATTCATTATCACCCGTTATGCATAACGATGCATTTGAACACTTGAAGATGGATGCCCATTACCATGCCTTTCTTGTTAAAGAGGAAGTGTTAGGGGAAGCAGTAAGAGGTTTAAAAGCGTTAGGTATTTCAGGATTTAATGTAACAACTCCGCACAAGGTTGCGATTATGGATTATTTGGATGAGATTGACCCGCTAGCAAAACAAATTGGTGCAGTAAATACGGTGGTTCATAAGGATGGAAAATTGATTGGCTACAATACAGATGGAATTGGTTTTGTCCGAGCACTGCAATCCATTAGTAGTGAACCACTTCAAGAGAAACGTATTTTATTACTTGGCGCAGGCGGTGCTAGTCGAGCTATTTATTTTTCACTTGCTGATGCAGGGGTGAAAGAGATTGATGTAGCTAATCGTACAGTAGATAAGGCGAAAGAACTTATTGCTGCATGTACAGCTACTGTTCATTCTGTTGCTTTATCATTAGAAAAAGCAACAAAAGAACAAGGGAATTATGATATTATCATTCAGACGACAACGATAGGTATGCATCCACGCGTCGAACATACGCCGTTACAAATTTCTTCGTTGAAAAAGGGAACAATTGTATCAGATATAATTTATAATCCATTTGAAACGAAAATTTTATGTGAGGCGAAAGAGCAAGGTGCAATCATTCAAAATGGTATTGATATGTTTGTTTATCAAGGAGCGCTTGCATTTGAAATGTGGACAGGTTGCGTACCGAATATCGAACGAATGAAACAATTAGTTATAAGAAAGCTTGGAGGCTAACATATATGTTAACAGGAAAACAAAAAAGATTTTTACGTGCACAAGCACATCATTTAACACCAATTTTTCAAGTAGGAAAAGGCGGAGTAAATGAAAATATGATTAAACAAATTGCAGATACTTTAGAAGCTCGTGAGTTATTTAAAGTAAGTGTGCTACAAAACTGTGAATTCGATCGCCGTGAAGTTGCAGAAGAACTTGCAAAAGGTGCACGTGCTGAAATCGTTCAAGTAATTGGAAGTACAATTGTTTTATACAAAGAATCAAGAGAAAACAAGCAAATTAAACTTCCTCGATAAAAATAGCATACGCTATTTTTATCACTAGTAATGGTGTAGAGATCGAAACCAATTGAACTTTTATTAACAGTAAACTCTCTTCGGATGGAAATGAAGAGAGTTGCTGTATGTAAAAGGAAGGGGCGTTTCTTTTGAGAAAAATTGGCATCATTGGCGGTACATTCGATCCGCCACATTATGGGCATTTGCTAATTGCAAATGAAGTATATCACGCTTTGAATTTAGAAGAAGTATGGTTCTTACCGAACCAAATTCCGCCGCATAAACAAGGGCGGAATATTACAAGTGTAGAAAGTCGCTTACAAATGTTAGAACTTGCGACTGAGGCAGAGGAACATTTTTCTATTTGTTTAGAAGAGCTAAGCAGGAAGGGCCCATCCTATACGTATGACACTATGCTACAATTGACGAAGAAGTATCCGGATGTGCAGTTTCACTTTATTATTGGTGGAGATATGGTTGAGTATTTACCAAAGTGGTATAACATTGAAGCGTTACTTGATCTTGTAACGTTTGTTGGAGTTGCAAGACCTGGTTATAAATTGCGTACACCTTATCCTATCACGACTGTGGAAATTCCGGAGTTTGCAGTTTCTTCATCTTTATTACGTGAGAGATATAAAGAGAAGAAAACATGTAAATATTTACTTCCTGAAAAAGTACAGGTATATATCGAGAGGAATGGGTTGTATGAATCGTGAGGAAGCACTTCATATTGTGAAACAACAAATGCATGAAAAACGTTATATACACACAATTGGTGTAATGGAGACGGCAATTGAACTTGCTAAATTATACGGTGTGGATGAAAAAAAGGCTGAAGTTGCAGCTATATTCCATGATTATGCGAAGTGTAGAGCGATTTCAGAGATGGAAGAGATCATTAAAAGTGAAGATTTGCCGAAAGATTTACTTTGTTATAACAAAGAGTTATGGCATGCACCTGTTGGGGCATACTTAGTAGAAAAAGAAGTAGGCATTACGGATCCTGAAATTCTGCAAGCTATTACATATCATACAAGTGGTCATGAGAAAATGACGATGTTAGATAAAGTAATTTATGTAGCTGATTACATTGAACCTGGGCGAAAGTTTCCGGGGGTAGAGGAAGCTCGTAAACTCGCATATGCGGATATAAATCAAGCTTTATTATTTGCGTTAAAGAGAACAATTCAATTTTTAATGGAAAAAAATCAAACGATTTATCCATTAACATTCCAAACATACAACGCAGTTATCAAGGAGGAAATAAGTAAATGAAAGATAAAGATTTATTAGTATTAGCAGCAAAAGCAGCTGATGATAAGAGAGCAGAAGATATGGTTGTCCTAAATATGCAAGGTATTTCACCAATTGCAGATTATTTCATTATTTGTCACGGTAACTCAGATAAGCAAGTACAAGCCATTGCGCGTGAAATTAAAGCGAAAGCACACGAGTTCCAAATCGATGTACAACGTATGGAAGGTTTTGACGAAGCACGCTGGGTGTTAGTTGACCTTGGAGATGTAGTTGCTCATGTATTCCATAAAGATGAGCGTAATCACTATAATTTAGAGCGTCTATGGGGCGATGTGCCACGTGAAGATATTACAGAAGAGTTAGGCCAATGAACTACGAACAATTTGCATTGTTGTACGACGAACTAATGAATGACGTCCCTTATGATAAATGGGTGGAATTCACAGAGGAAAGCTTACAACAAGCGGATATGAAAGAGGCAAAGATTCTGGATGTAGCATGCGGTACTGGTAATGTAACGCTTCCGCTTGTACAAAAGGGTTACGATGTAGTCGGTGTCGATCTTTCAGAAGAAATGTTAGCAGTCGCTCAGCAAAAACTAGGCGGAGAAGGGCATTTTATTCCTTTTTACCAACAAGATATGCGCGAACTTGATGTTCCGGGTGAGTTTGATTGTGTAACAATCTTTTGTGATTCATTAAATTATGTATTGCAAGAAGATGGCGTACAAGAAACATTTCGAAGAGTGTTTCATCATTTACGTCAAGATGGTTTGTTTTTATTTGATGTACATTCTTTATATAAAATACATCATGTATTTCAAAATGAAACATACACAGTGAATGGGGAAGAAATATCTCTTATTTGGAATTGCTTCCCTGGTGAAGAATCAAATAGTGTAGAACATGATTTAACATTCTTTGTTCAAGACCCAGAAAAAGATGTGTATCATCGTTTTGATGAATGTCACGTGCAACGTGCATATCCGGTTGAAGAGTTAACGAAATGGCTTGAAGAGGCTGGTTTTACAGTACTTCGTGTAACTGGTGACTTTGAGCGACTTGAAGTTACAGAACAAACAGAGCGTATTTTCTTCATGGCGAAGAAAAACGGATAAAACAAAAGCAACCGAGAAGGTTGCTTTTGTTTTGTAAAGGAGCTGTAATTTTAGTTCTAGAATAATAAGAAAATGATATGTGTGAAGTGTGAAAATGCTAGTTTAAGTGAAAATATAATGTGAAAAAGTAAGTATTTATAAAAAGGATTTGGAATAACGATGACGTATTTATTATGTGTGCTTATTGAATTGCTGATCAACGCATTTTAAATCTTCATCAAACTTCTCGTGTGTCCGCTCGATTAATTTATGAAACATATCCCCAACATGTTCTTCTAAAACACGAATACCTTCTCCTGTAACGCCGCCTTTAACGCATACTTTTTCTTGTAAAGTAGGTAATGTGAAAATCCCTTTTTCAAGTAGTTCCCCCATTCCGACGACCATTTCACTTACTAAAGTAGTGGCTTCTTCATGTGTGATATTTGTTTTATCTACAGCAGCGTTAATGAAACATTGTAATAAATAACTAAAGAATGCAGGGCCGCAGCTTGCTATATCAGATGAAACGCGTGTTATATCTTCTTTTATTACAAGGGGAGTAGAAATATTTTTGAATAGACGAAATAGTTTTTGTTGCCATTCTTCAGAGCAGTTATTTCCAAATGTAAATAGTGATGCGCCAGACAGGGCGCGGTTTGTAATGCTCGGAATAATACGGGCAACATGGCAAGGTACAAGTGTCTCTAATTGTGATGGAGATATTGGACTTGTGATAGAAACTAAGCACTTTTCATCAGAAAAATGTTCAGCATATTTTTGTAGGATCGGATATATATCTATCGGCTTTACGCAAATAAAAATAAGATGTGATCGTTCGATTACCTTATCAATAGTTTTGGCTATATGAACAGAAGGGTATTTTTCCTTTATATGATATGCTTTGGCTGGCGTTCGATTAATGATTGTAAGGCACGAAGGTTTGACAGCACGGGTTTCTAAAAATGCATCGATTAATATATTCCCCATGTTTCCTGTCCCTATAATTCCTATGTTCAATGTTTCATCCCTCCTTCGTAACAGCTTTCTCCTAAACAATATGAATGATGTTATAAATTTATGATTAGAGGTGTAAAATGATGTGGGATTTTCCAAAGAAATGGTTAGGACTAGTAGCTATTATTGGGATTGTACTTTTTCTTCTTTTTTGGAAAACGAACGAGCATACAGAGCGCTCGGTCATTACAACGGATGTTCAAGCGAAAGAGATAGAGAAAAAAAGTAAACCGAAAATATCGGATACAAAGCTGCAGAAAAAAATAATTGTAATTGATATGAAAGGGGCTGTTGTTAAAGAGGGAGTGTATGAAATGAAAGAAGGAGACCGGGTCAAGGATGCCATTGAGAAGGCAGGTGGTTTTTTACCCGAGGCAGATAGGAAAAAGGTAAATTTAGCGCAAGTGGTACAAGACCAAATGGTCCTTTATGTGCCGGATAAAAATGAACAAGTGCAGGAAGGGGCTGCTGTTTCAAAGGGGGAGGAGAAAGTTCGAATAAATGCAGCTTCTAAAGAACAACTTGAAAAAATTACAGGTATCGGTTCTAGGAAAGCAGAAAGTATTTTGAAATATCGTGAGGAACATGGTCCGTTTCAGAAAATAGAAGATTTGTTAGAGATTGATGGGATTGGTGTGAAGTCTCTGGAAAAAATAAAAGATCAAATTATTATTCCGTAAAAGATTGACGAAGTTTTTCTTCATTCGCTACACTACAAGTAGACAAAAAAGTAGGTGAAGAATATGGAACGAATTTCATGGGATCAATATTTTATGACGCAAAGCCATTTGCTATCTTTACGTAGTACATGTACAAGGCTTGCAGTAGGAGCAACAATCGTTCGTGATAAACGAATTATTGCTGGTGGATATAATGGTTCAATTAAAGGTGGCGTACATTGTATAGATGATGGATGCTACGTTATTGATAATCATTGTGTTCGTACAATTCACGCAGAAATGAATGCTTTGTTACAATGTGCAAAATTTGGCGTGAAAACGGAGGAAGCGGAAATTTATGTTACGCATTTTCCGTGTTTACAATGTTGTAAGGCGATTATACAAAGTGGTATTACAGCGGTTTATTATGCACAGGATTATAAAAATCATCCGTATGCCGTAGAGTTATTTGAAAAAGCGAATGTAACGGTAAAACACGTTCCGTTAGAATATGATATTGCAGCATTAGAGGATCAAAAGCGTCATATGGAGTTGAAAGAACTATTTGCATCTTTAGAAAAAGAGAACTTATCAATGGAAGAATTACAGCATGTATTCACGAAAGCAAAAATGATGCTATAAGGAGTGAGTATGAGTTGCAAGGACAATGGGGCTACGTTGCAATCTCATTTATAATAGGGATTGCAATCGCCTTCTCCTCTTCAGTTGTATTGCTGACTTGTTGTCTCGGTCTATATGTTTTCTTTTGTTTGTATCGTACTTCGCGTAAAACCTTCCTATATTGTATGATAGTGTGTTTTAGTGGCGCTATGTACACCACGTATGTTCAAGGACAAAATAAGCCTCTGGGAGAGTCCTACGAAGCTACAAGAGGAGTGATTTATAATACACCTCTTATTAACGGGGATCGCCTATCATTTCAAGTTGAAGATCAGAATAAAAATATAGTGCAGTTAAGTTACAAAATGAAATCAGCCTCGGAAAAGAAACAAATGCGACAATTACATGCAGGAGTGTCATGTATATTTGATGGTGAGAGGAAAGAACCACAAATAGCTCGGAATTTTCATGGGTTTAATTATCGTGATTATTTATATAAGCAAAATATTCATTTCATATTGGAAGCTACATATATTTCTGAATGCCGTAAAACATCGTTGTCACTTGTGCAATGGATTCTTCTTTTGAGGCAGCAAGCAATCTTAGGAGTTACAGAAATGTTTCCAGAGCAATCAGGCGCTTTTATGAACGCGTTACTATTTGGTGATAGACAACAAATGACATTTGAAGTTGAAGGGCAATATCAACAATTCGGTCTTGTGCATTTGTTGGCGATTTCAGGATCGCATATCGTATTGTTAATGGTGATTGTGTATTTTATTTTGCTAAGAAGTGGTGTGACAAGGGAGATAGCAACAGTATGTCTTATCTTCTTCATTCCTATATATATGATTTTAGCAGGAGCGTCACCGTCTGTTATAAGAGCTTCTATAACAGGAGTTTTAATGTTAATTGCTTTTATGTGTTCTATTCGTTTATCTAGCTTAGATGCTTTAAGTATAACAGCTATATGTATGCTTATATTTGATCCATATCTCGTGTTTAATATTGGCTTTCAGTTTTCTTTCGTTGGGAGTTTTGCTTTACTTTTATCTGCCCCGCTCTTACTAGAGAGTGGTAATGGAGTAATTAGAAATTCTATTTATATTTCTCTTATTTCACAGCTCGTTAGTACTCCGATTTTGTTATATCACTTCGGTTATTATTCTCCATATAGTATTTTTCTAAATATCCTTTACGTTCCGTTTTTATCTCTCATTGTATTGCCGTGTAGTATTATTATTTTGATATGTTTGCCGATCATCCCGTTTCTTGCAAAAAGCTTTGCGAATGTACTATCAATAGGTTTGAATCTTTCTAATGATTTTTTAAGTTATTGTGAAAGTTTACCATTTACCCGTCTTAATTTCGGGCAAACACCTATACTTCTTGTAGCCTTATATTGCGTGAGTATTATTAGTGTATTGATGGTTTGGGAAAGGCGAATATCTAAGGGAATGGTGTTTATATTTGCGGGCATATTTCTTTTTATTAGTACAGGTCATTATGTATATCCGTATTTTCGAGAAAGTGGGAGTGTTACATTTCTTGATGTTGGCCAGGGGGATGCAATATTAATTCGCCTCCCGTATGATCAAGAGATTTACCTTATTGACACTGGTGGAACAATTCGTTTAAACAAGGAAGAATGGCAACGGAAAAAACATGAATTTTCTGTTGGAAATGATATTTTGATCCCTTATTTACAAAAGGAAGGTATTAAAAAAATTGATAAATTAATTGTAACGCATGGAGATGCAGATCATATCGGTGCTGCACAAGAATTATTATCAAATATAACCGTAAAAGAAGTTGTATTTGGTCGAAAGGAACAAGAGGCAATATTAGAAAAAGCAGTAAAGAAACAGGCGTTAGAAAAGGAAGTGAAAATAAGTGAAGTGGGGGAAGGAGAGAGTTGGCGCGTAAATGAAGCGGAATTTTTTGTGCTAGCACCAACAGGGAAAGAAAGAAGTGAAAATAACGCTTCAATTGTACTGTGGGCAAAATTAGGAGGGATAACGTGGCTGTTTACAGGTGATTTAGAAGAAGAAGGAGAGAAGGGTTTAGTAGCTACATATCCAGATTTACGGGCGGATGTTTTAAAGGTTGCTCATCATGGAAGTAATACGTCATCTATAACGCCTTTTTTGAGCGCCGTACAGCCTAATATAGCGATTATTTCTGTCGGTGAACGGAATAGGTATGGGCACCCTCATAAGGAAGTTATAGAGCGTTTTGAGAAGATGGCGATTGAAATATGGCGCACGGATAAGCAAGGTGCTATTTCCTATGTTTTTAAAGAGGAACGCGGAACGTTTCGTAGCAAAATCACATATGATGAAACACGGAATAGATAAAAAAAAGACTGCTAGTAAGCAGCAGTCTTTAAGAACCGATAAATTTAATAACAGTTGCAATGATGAAAAGTGTTGCGAAAAAACCAAATGAGACGATAAATCCTACCCCTGAATCAATAGCGTCATTGCGTTTACTTTGAACGTTTTGTTCAAAATCATTCATTTAGAATCCCTCCCCAACATTCCACTTTAGTATAAAATATTGTCAGAAAAAAATCTACAATTTCCATATGAAGAGAAATCGAGCGTTTTGACTACTTTTAGATCATGCAGTCACGTGAGTTTTTGTTTCCAAGCATGTTAACAGTTGGCACTTATACTCGAATTTTTATTGTGAATAATAAAGGGAAGGTGATTACCGCACACCAATAAGAAACCCGGGGCTTATTGCGTGGCGTTTAATATAAATAAAGGGACGGGTTATACAGCCTGTTCCTTTGTACTTGTAAAACAAAAGCTAGGGCATTAGTATAAAATATATATTGCCAAGTTAGGGAGTAGGAAAAAGTATGAGTGATATACATAAAAAGATTAAAAAAAAGCAGTTTGCTCCGTTGTATTTACTGTATGGAACGGAAGCGTTTTTTATAAATGAAACGATAAAGCTTATTACAACAGAAGCGCTTGAAGAGGAAGATCGCGAGTTTAATGTTGTGACATATGATTTAGAAGAAGCGTATTTAGAAGATGTGGTTGAGGATGCACGTACACTTCCTTTTTTCGGAGAACGTAAAGTGTTATTAATAAAATCACCATTATTTTTAACGTCACAAAAAGAAAAGTTAGAACAAAATATAAAAATTTTAGAAGAATATATCGGGGAACCTTCTCCATTTTCTATTCTTGTTTTTGTTGCGCCTTACGAAAAGCTTGATGAACGAAAAAAAATTACAAAACTATTAAAGAAAACAGCAGATATAGTAGAAGCGAATGCGATGCAAGTGCAGGATGTTCAAAAGTGGATTGTAGCTCGTGCAGAGGAAGGGCATGTACATATTGATAATGCAGCTGTTAGTTTATTGTTAGAGCTTGTGGGAAGTAATGTGACGATGTTGGCGAAGGAAATGGACAAGTTAACGTTATACGTCGGTATGGGCGGAGAGATTACGCCGAAACTTGTTGCAGAGCTTGTGCCAAAATCAGTTGAACAAAATGTATTTGCTTTAACAGAAAAAGTGGTAAAAAAAGATATCGCAGGTGCGATGCAAATTTTGGATGGATTATTTACGCAGCAGGAGGAACCGATTAAATTGCTTGCGTTGTTAGTAAGTCAATTCCGCTTGCTGCATCAAGTAAAAGAGTTACAGCAGCGTGGTTATGGACAAAATCAAATTGCTTCTCATATTGGTGTACATCCATATCGTGTAAAGTTAGCGATGAATCAAACGAAGTTTTTCTCTTTTGAAGAACTAAAAAAAGTGATTATAGAATTGGCGGAAGCTGATTATAGTATGAAGACTGGAAAAATGGATAAGAAACTTGTGCTTGAGTTTTTCTTAATGCGATTAAATCATATGTGATGATACAAAAAGTTCACGTGCTTAGCACGTGAACTTTTTTGGATATAAAAAAACGATCCAAATGGATCGTTTTTAAACGCCTTACGCGTTTACTTGTTTCGCTAAGCGAGATTTTTGACGAGCTGCAGCGTTTTGGTGGATAAGACCTTTACGAGCTGCTTTGTCAAGTTTTTTAGAAGCAGTTTTGAAAGCTTCTTTAGCATTTTCAAGATCGTTATTAGTAACTAAAGCTTCTACAGTTTTAACAGCAGAACGCATGTCAGACTTGATAGAAGCGTTATGTGCACGACGCTCTTCGCTAAGTTTAGCGCGTTTGATAGCAGATTTGATGTTTGCCATACTTTTCACCTCCCTGGTGCAATCGAATGACTCGATTCTTAACATAGAACAAGTGATATTCTATCAAACGGTGAAGAGAATTGCAATAGTATATCTATGAAATTTCACGTAAAGGAAAGAATGACCTTATATAACTTTGGGAAATCTAACGATATTTACTATGAATTACGGAGGAGATACGATGAAAGAACCATTAGATTTAAGTAAATATAGCGTTAGAACTGACCTTGCTGTAGAGGCACATCAAATGTTGCAAGAGCGTCAAGAAGAGCAACAACAAGGGATACAAGGAGTTATTGTAAAAGAGAGGGAAGAAGAAGGTATTATCATTACGAAAGTAACGATTGATGAAGTTGCCTCTGAATCGATGGGTAAAAAACCTGGAAATTATTTAACACTTGAAGTACAAGGTATACGTCAACAAGATACGGAATTGCAACAAAAAGTAGAGCGCATTTTTGCAAAAGAATTTTCTTATTTCTTAGAAGAGGTTGGCGTTACGAAAGAAGCGAGTTGTTTAATTGTTGGTCTTGGAAATTGGAATGTAACCCCTGATGCGCTTGGACCGATAGTGGTAGAAAATGTATTGGTAACGAGACATTTGTTTCAATTGCAGCCTGAAAGTGTAGAAGAAGGCTTTAGGCCTGTTAGTGCAATTCGGCCGGGGGTAATGGGGATTACAGGAATTGAAACGAGCGATGTCATTTATGGAATCATTGAGAAGACAAAACCAGACTTTGTCATTGCAATTGATGCATTAGCTGCTCGTTCTATTGAAAGGGTAAATAGTACGATACAAATTTCTGATACAGGAATTCATCCTGGATCGGGTGTTGGGAATAAACGTAAGGAACTGAGTAAAGAAACATTAGGTATTCCTGTTATCGCAATTGGTGTTCCGACTGTGGTGGATGCCGTTTCAATTACAAGCGATACAATTGATTTTATTTTGAAACATTTTGGCCGGGAGATGAAAGAAGGAAACAAACCTTCTCGCTCTTTGTTACCAGCTGGTTTTACATTTGGAGAAAAGAAAAAATTAACAGAAGAGGATATGCCGGATGAAAAGAGCCGAAATATGTTTTTAGGTGCTGTAGGTACACTGGAAGATGAAGAGAAGAGAAAATTAATTTATGAAGTGTTATCTCCTCTAGGTCATAATTTAATGGTGACTCCGAAAGAAGTGGATGCTTTCATAGAAGATATGGCAAATGTAATCGCAAGTGGTTTAAATGCAGCGCTGCATCATCAAATTGACCAAGATAATACAGGAGCGTATACACATTGATGGAAAGAGACGATAATCATTTAAGCCGCTTTTCCCTTTTATGTATATGTAGTGCGATCATATGCTTGCTTATGGTGGTAGCAGGGGTGGCACTTGCAAATCATGGGTTGAAAAGTATGAAAGGTTATCAGCAAATGTCGTATGAACAAATCGCTCATATGACAGGAACAAAAGGTGAGGCCGTTGAATCAGAAATTTTGGAGAGTTCGTTTTCCGCTACTGAAAAACAAAAACAATTAGAAAGCTTAAAAAGTTTTAATGTTATAGAAGGAGTGGGTATGGCGATAGCAAGTGTTGCCTACGAAATAACGAAGTTTGGAACAGATATAGTTGTCGGGAAAGTAAAAGGGATTTTTAGTTAAGAGTCAAACGGAGGACGGTTGTTTTACAGATTTGTAAGACGACCGTTTTTTAATTTGAAAAAGGTTTGTCTCTTATGGTTTGTTCGCATAAGATATAGATAGAATGATTTGTATTGTAAGCAGCACGAGTTTTCATTGAATCTTTGCTGCTCTATTGATATAATCAGTGCTAGTGTATATTGGCGAGACTATTAGGAGTTGAGAACATAGATGAACAAAGAAGAAAGAGCAAAAAGACAGTCCAAAATTCGTAATTTCTCTATCATTGCTCATATTGACCACGGAAAGTCAACGTTAGCAGACCGTATTTTAGAGAAAACAAACGCGTTAACACAACGTGAAATGAAAGCTCAGTTGCTTGACTCTATGGATTTAGAGCGTGAGCGTGGTATTACAATTAAATTAAACGCAGTACAATTAAACTATAAAGCAAAAGACGGCGAAGAATATATTCTTCACTTAATTGATACACCAGGACACGTCGACTTTACGTACGAAGTATCTCGTAGTTTAGCGGCTTGTGAAGGTGCGATTCTTGTAGTAGATGCAGCGCAAGGTATTGAAGCGCAAACGTTAGCAAACGTATACTTAGCGCTTGATAACAATTTAGAAATTTTACCGGTTATTAATAAAATCGACTTACCAAGTGCAGACCCAGAGCGTGTACGCCAAGAAGTAGAAGATGTAATTGGATTAGATGCATCAGAAGCTGTACTTGCTTCTGCAAAAGCTGGGATTGGTATTGAAGAGATTTTAGAACAAATCGTTGAAAAAGTACCAGCACCAACAGGTGATTCAGAAGAACCGTTACAATGTATGATCTTTGACTCTTTATATGATCCATACCGCGGTGTAATTGCGTATATCCGTGTTGTAAATGGAACGGTAAAAGTTGGCGATAAAGTACGTATGATGGCAACTGGAAAAGAATTTGAAGTAACAGAAGTAGGTGTATTTACACCGAAAACTACGCAACGTGACGAGTTAACAGTAGGTGATGTAGGTTTCTTAGCGGCATCGATTAAAAATGTTGGTGATACACGCGTTGGTGATACGATTACACACGCGAAACGTCCGGCAGCTGAGCCGTTAGCAGGTTATCGTAAATTAAATCCAATGGTATTCTGTGGTTTATATCCGATTGATTCTGCACGTTATAACGACTTACGTGATGCGTTAGAAAAATTAGAATTAAACGATTCTGCACTTGAGTTTGAACCAGAAACATCTCAAGCGCTAGGATTTGGTTTCCGTTGTGGATTCTTAGGACTTCTTCATATGGAAATCATTCAAGAACGTATTGAACGTGAATTTAAGATTGATTTAATTACAACAGCGCCAAGCGTTATTTATAAAGTATTCTTAACAAATGGTGAAGACATGATTGTCGATAACCCGTCTAATATGCCGGATCCACAAACAATTGATCGTGTTGAAGAGCCATTTGTTAAAGCTGCAATTATGGTTCCGAACGACTATGTTGGAGCTGTAATGGAAATTTGCCAAGGTAAACGCGGAACATTTATTGATATGCAATATTTAGATGAAACGCGTGTTACATTGACATATGAAATCCCGTTATCAGAAATCGTATATGACTTCTTCGATCAGTTGAAATCAAATACGAAAGGATATGCATCATTTGATTATGAGTTAATTGGTTACAAACCATCTAAACTTGTAAAAATGGATATTCTTTTAAATTCTGAGCAAGTCGATGCTCTATCATTTATCGTACACCGTGATTCAGCGTATGACCGTGGTAAAGTAATCGTAGAAAAATTAAAAGAATTAATTCCAAGACAGCAGTTCGAAGTGCCAATTCAAGCGACTATCGGAAACAAAGTTGTAGCGCGTTCTACAATTAAGGCGATGCGTAAAAACGTACTTGCGAAATGTTACGGTGGTGACATTTCTCGTAAGCGTAAACTTCTTGACAAGCAAAAAGAAGGTAAAAAACGTATGAAGTCTGTTGGTTCTGTAGAAGTACCGCAAGAAGCATTCATGGCTGTACTGAAAATGGATGACAACTAATATTTAGAATGAAAAAAGAAGTCGTTTATGCGGCTTCTTTTTTATGTATAATTACTTTTTAGACATCTGAGTGGCTCTCATTTACAATAGTGAGAGAGCTTTTTAGTTCATATAGAGTTAGGAGTTTGTTAATGTCCGAAAATATTCGAAAAGATATTCAAGAAAAAATACAAAATGGCAATTTTAATTGTGAAAAGGAATTGACGCTGTCCATTATTAGTGGGAAGTGGAAAGTTGTAATATTATGGCATCTCGGTGTAGAAGGGCCTCATCGTTTTAGTGAATTACAACGGTTATTTCCAAGCATTTCTCATAAAGTTTTGTCAAACCAATTAAAAGAGTTAATGGAAGATGGGATTGTTGATCGGACCGTATACCCAGAAATTCCTCCGCGAGTGGAATATTATATGACGGAATTAGGCATGTCGCTTTTACCAATCGTTGAAATGATGTATGATTGGGGAAAAATGCGAATGGAACAAATTCGTAATACGTTAGAGAAGTAAAAGAAGCCTCCCGAGCGCGGAGGTTTTCTTTTTAGAAAGGTAGGAGTTATTTTTGGTGCAAGCTGCATATATTCATATTCCGTTTTGTCAGCATATTTGTCACTATTGTGATTTTAATAAAGTGTTTATTGAACGCCAGCCGGTGGATCAATATTTAGAGTATTTAGAGAAAGAAATAATAAATACAGTTCAAAAGGTACCGTTTGATAGTATGAAAACGATTTTTGTTGGCGGGGGAACTCCGACAGCATTAAATATGGAGCAGACAAAGAAATTATTAGATATAATAAATCGTCGTTTACGTCCGTTTGCCCCGAATTGTGAATTAACATTTGAAGCGAATCCAGGTGATTTGCCGAAAGAGAAATTAAATGTATTGCTAGAGGGTGGAGTGAACCGAATTAGTTTTGGTGTGCAAACATTTCGAGATGAACTGCTTGAGAAAATTGGGCGTAAGCATACGAGAGAAGATGCGTTTGTAGCAATTAGAGAAGCGCAGGAAGTGGGCTTCAAAAATATAAATGTAGATATTATTTACGCTCTGCCAGGGCAGACGATAGAAGATGTGAAAGAAACGTTAGATATTGCTTTTACGCTTGGTGTACAACATTTCTCGGCATATTCATTAATTGTGGAACCGAAAACTGTGTTTTATAACTTAATGAATAAAGGGAAATTAAGACTTCCAGGGGAAGACCATGAAGCGAAAATGTATGAAATGGTAATGGATGAAATGGAGAGACACGGCTATACCCAGTATGAAATTAGTAATTTTTCAAAAGGTGATAATGAAAGTAGGCATAATCTCACATACTGGAATAATGAAGAGTATTATGGGTTTGGAGCTGGAGCGCATAGTTATGTAAATGGAGAACGTATCCAAAATGTAGGACCGCTCAAACAATATTTCAATAAAATCGATGAAACCGGGTTTCCGTATTTAGATGTTCATGTGGTGACGGAGAAAGAAAAAATGGAAGAAGAGTTGTTCTTAGGTCTTCGTAAAACAAAAGGTGTGTCAAAAATGGCGTTCCGCAATAAATTTAATGTGGAAATGAATCAAGTTTTCGCGAAGCAGTTACAAAACAACCAAGAACAAGGATTGCTTGAAGAGAGCGATGGATATGTTCGTTTAACGCGAAAAGGGAAATTATTAGGGAATGAAGTATTCCAATCATTTTTGATTGACTAATTACATGTTCCATGAACGTGAAAAAGTTTCATTATTTCGTGACGTTTCCGTTGACAATTGAATGTCAATTTTGGTAAGTTATTAATAGATTTAGCACTCGAAGACAAAGAGTGCTAACAGAGGTGATGATGAGATGCTTACGGAACGTCAGCTCTTAATTTTACAAACAATTATTGATGACTTTATTGGATCAGCGCAACCTGTTGGGTCGAGGACGTTGGCGAAGAAAGATGAAATTACGTATAGTTCAGCTACTATTCGAAATGAAATGGCTGATTTAGAGGAACTAGGATTTATTGAGAAAACGCATAGTTCTTCAGGACGTGTTCCTTCTGAGAAAGGATATCGTTTTTATGTAGACCATCTGTTAGCGCCGCAAAATTTACCGAACGATGAAATTGTACAAATTAAAGATTTGTTTGCTGAAAGAATTTTTGAAGCGGAAAAGATTGCACAGCAATCGGCTCAAATTTTATCAGAGCTTACGAATTATACGGCCATTGTTCTTGGACCGAAGTTAAGCACAAATAAACTTAAAAACGTACAAATTGTACCGCTTGATCGTCAAACTGCAGTCGCTATTATTGTAACGGATACAGGGCATGTACAAAGCAAAACGATTACCGTTCCGGAATCTGTTGATTTATCAGATTTAGAAAAAATGGTTAATATTTTAAATGAAAAGCTATCGGGCGTACCAATGTCAGAACTCCATAATAAGATCTTTAAGGAAATTGTTACGGTACTGCGTGGGTATGTTCATAATTACGATAGTGCAATAAAAATGTTAGATGGTACATTTCAAGTTCCTTTATCGGAAAAGATATACTTTGGAGGAAAAGCAAATATGCTTTCTCAGCCAGAGTTCCATGACATTCACAAAGTAAGGTCCTTACTGACGATGATTGATAACGAAGCTGAGTTTTATGATATTTTGCGTCATAAACAAGTAGGTATTCAAGTGAAAATTGGTAGGGAAAACTCTGCGACGGCCATGGAAGATTGTAGTTTGATTTCTGCAACATATTCGATTGGAGAAGAACAGCTTGGAACAATTGCTATTTTAGGTCCGACAAGAATGCAATACTCTCGGGTAATTAGTTTGTTACAGTTATTTACGAGACAATTTACAGATGGACTTAAAAAGTAAATGAGAGTAATACATTCGCTCAAGTGATGAACTTTTCATTGCTGTGTGTAATATATAATGCTTAGGTAATTGTGTTTAACATGGTACCTAATACCTTTTAAGGAGGTGAATATTGTGGAAGAGCGTAACGAACAAGTGGTAGAAGAAGTAAAAGAAGCGCAAGTTGAAGAAGCTGTCACGCCAGAAAACAGTGAAGAAACTGTAGAAGAAAAAAGTGAGGCTGCTCTTTTACAAGAAAAAGTAGATGAGCTACAAGCGAAACTAACGGAAACGGAAGGTCGCACATTACGTCTACAAGCTGATTTTGAAAATTATAAGCGCCGTGTCCAAATGGATAAACAGGCTGCTGAAAAATATAGAGCACAAAGTCTAGTTTCAGATATTTTGCCAGCTCTTGATAATTTTGAAAGAGCAATGCAAGTGGAAGCAACTGATGAGCAAACGAAATCCCTGTTACAAGGTATGGAAATGGTGCATCGTCAATTGCTAGAAGCATTAAATAAAGAAGGTGTTGAAGTGATTGAAGCTGTTGGTAAACAGTTTGATCCTAATGAACACCAAGCTATTATGCAAGTGGAAGACAGTGAATTTGAATCAAATGCGGTAGTTGAAGAATTCCAAAAAGGTTATAAACTAAAAGACCGTGTGATTCGCCCATCAATGGTAAAAGTAAATCAATAATTTACATAAAAGTAGGAGGATTCGCCATGAGTAAAATTATCGGTATTGACTTAGGTACAACAAACTCTTGTGTAGCTGTTATGGAAGGTGGAGAACCAAAGGTTATCCCAAATCCAGAAGGAAACCGTACAACACCTTCTGTTGTAGCTTTCAAAAATGAAGAGCGTCAAGTTGGGGAAGTTGCAAAGCGTCAAGCAATTACAAACCCAAATACAATCATGTCTGTTAAACGTCATATGGGTACAGACTACAAAGTAGAAGTTGAAGGTAAAGATTATACACCTCAAGAAATTTCTGCAATCATTTTACAAAACTTAAAAGCTTCTGCTGAAGCATACTTAGGTGAAACAGTAACGAAAGCTGTTATTACAGTACCTGCATACTTCAACGATGCAGAACGTCAAGCAACAAAAGATGCTGGTCGTATCGCTGGTTTAGAAGTTGAGCGTATCATTAACGAACCAACAGCAGCAGCGCTTGCTTACGGTCTAGAAAAACAAGATGAAGAGCAAAAAATCTTAGTATATGACTTAGGTGGCGGTACATTTGACGTATCTATCCTTGAGTTAGCAGATGGAACATTCGAAGTTATTTCAACTGCTGGTGACAACCGTCTTGGTGGAGATGACTTTGACCAAGTTATTATTGACCATTTAGTGGCTGAGTTCAAAAAAGAAAATAACATTGATTTAAGCCAAGATAAAATGGCGCTTCAACGTTTGAAAGATGCAGCTGAAAAAGCGAAAAAAGATCTTTCTGGCGTAACACAAACACAAATTTCATTACCATTCATTAGTGCTGGAGCTGCTGGTCCATTACATTTAGAATTAACATTAACAAGAGCGAAATTCGAAGAGCTTTCAGCAGGTCTTGTTGAAAGAACGTTAGAGCCAACTCGCCGTGCATTAAAAGACGCTGGTTTTGCTCCAAGTGAATTAGATAAAGTTATCCTTGTTGGTGGATCTACTCGTATCCCAGCTGTACAAGAAGCTATTAAACGTGAAACTGGTAAAGAACCATATAAAGGTGTAAACCCTGATGAAGTTGTAGCGTTAGGTGCTGCAGTTCAAGGTGGCGTACTTACTGGTGATGTAGAAGGCGTACTATTATTAGACGTAACTCCACTTTCTTTAGGTATTGAAACTATGGGTGGCGTGTTCACGAAATTAATCGAGCGTAACACTACAATTCCAACAAGTAAGTCACAAGTATTCTCAACAGCTGCTGATAACCAACCAGCAGTAGACATTCACGTATTACAAGGTGAGCGTCCAATGTCAGCTGACAACAAAACATTAGGTCGTTTCCAATTAACAGACCTTCCACCAGCACCACGTGGTATTCCACAAATCGAAGTAACATTCGATATTGATGCGAACGGTATCGTTAACGTACGTGCGAAAGATTTAGGAACAAGCAAAGAGCAAGCTATTACAATCCAATCTTCTTCAGGTCTTTCCGATGAAGAAGTAGAACGTATGGTACAAGAAGCAGAGGCAAATGCTGACGCTGACCAAAAACGTAAGGAAGAAGTTGAACTTCGTAACGAAGCTGACCAACTTGTATTCCAGACAGATAAAGTTGTAAAAGATTTAGAAGGTAAAGTGGATGCTGCTGAAGTTGCAAAAGCAACAGAAGCGAAAGAAGCATTACAAGCTGCGATTGAGAAGAACGAGCTTGAGGAAATCCGTGCGAAAAAAGATGCTTTACAAGAAATTGTACAACAATTAACTGTTAAATTATACGAGCAAGCTCAAGCAGCTGCAGGGCAAGCAGAAGGTGCAGAAGGAGCACAAGATGCTGGCGCGAAGAAAGACAATGTAGTAGACGCTGAGTTTGAAGAAGTAAAAGAAGACAAGTAATTTAACTATAAACATAATAAGTAAGATGACAAAAAGTCAAAGTCAAGCGTGCCTTGGCTTTGGCTTTTTTCACGAATGAGAAGGAATGTGTCAGGATCTTAAGTTTTTTATTTTGCATACTGTAAGTGAGGAAACTTTGTTGCAAAGCACTTTCTTTCGGTGTTAAAATTACGTTTATGTGAAAGATTCGGGGGTTGTAAAATTATGAGTAAACGAGACTATTATGAGGTCCTTGGGCTTAGCAAGGGTGCTTCAAAAGATGAAATAAAAAAAGCGTATCGTCGTTTGGCTAAAAAATACCATCCAGACGTAAGTAAAGAAGAAAATGCAATTGAAAAGTTTAAAGAAGTACAAGAAGCATATGAAGTATTAAGCGACGATCAAAAGCGTGCGCAATATGATCAATTTGGTCATGCTGGTGCAAATCAAGGTTTCGGTGGCTTTGGCGGCGGAGGAGACTTCGGCGGTGGTTTCGGTTTTGAAGATATCTTTAGTTCATTCTTTGGCGGCGGTGGCGGCAGACGTCGTGATCCAAATGCTCCGCGTCAAGGTGCTGACTTACAATATCAAGTCACTTTAGAGTTTGAAGAAGCGATTTTTGGTAAAGAGTTAAATGTCGAAATTCCAGTAGAAGATCCATGTGATACTTGTAAAGGTAGCGGAGCAAAACCAGGAACTTCAAAAGAAACATGTAAACATTGTTCAGGGTCAGGTCAAGTAAGTGTAGAACAAAATACACCGTTTGGTCGTATCGTAAACCGTCAAGCTTGTAGTCATTGTTCAGGAACTGGTCAAATGATTAAAGAAAAATGTACGACATGTCACGGTTCTGGTAAAGTACGTAAACGTAAAAAAATCAACGTTAAAATCCCAGCAGGTATTGATAATGGTCAACAAATCCGTGTATCTGGAAAAGGTGAAGCGGGCGTAAACGGCGGACCAGCAGGAGATTTATATGTTGTTGTTCATGTAAGAAGTCATGAATTCTTTGAGCGTGAAGGAGATCACATTATTTGCGAAATGCCATTAACGTTTGCGCAAATGGCACTTGGTGCTGAAGTAGAAGTTCCTACTGTTCATGGTAAAGTGAAGTTGAAAATTCCAGCAGGAACACAAACTGGAACGGAATTCCGATTAAAAGGAAAAGGTGCTCCGAATGTACGTGGATATGGTCAAGGAGATCAATATGTAGTCGTTCGTGTTGTTGTACCGACGAAATTAACTTCACATCAAAAAGATTTATTACGTGAATTTGCAGGGCAAGAAGAGCAGGATGATAGTTTATTCGGAAAGCTTAAACGTGCTTTCAAAGGGGAATAATGGAAATAAAAAATGGAGTTGGTAAATTGTGAAATGGTCAGAAATTAGTATTCATACAACAGAAGAAGCAGTAGAAGCTGTCTCTCATATTTTACATGAAGCTGGTGCTAGTGGAGTTGCGATTGAGGATCCAGCGGAGTTAACGAAAGAGCGCGAGCAACAATACGGTGAAATTTATGCATTGAACCCAGATGAATATCCGGCGGAAGGTGTATTAATAAAAGCATACTTCCCGCAAACGGATTCTTTACATGAAACGATTGCAGGTGTAAAATCATCTATTGATGTGCTTCCATCTTACGACATCGAAATTGGTACTGGAAATATTACCGTTAACGAAGTCAATGAAGAAGATTGGGCTACTGCTTGGAAAAAATATTACCATCCAGTACAAATTTCTGATACATTCACAATTGTACCGACTTGGGAAGAATATACACCATCTTCTCCGGAAGAAAAAATTATTGAATTAGATCCAGGTATGGCGTTTGGGACAGGAACTCATCCAACAACGACGATGTGTATCCGTGCTTTAGAAAAAACAGTACAGCCAGGTGATACGATCATTGATGTAGGGACGGGTTCTGGTGTACTGAGTATTGCAGCGGCAAAATTAGGTGCGTCTTCTGTTCAAGCCTATGATTTAGATCCGGTTGCAGTTGAAAGTGCAGAAATGAATGTACGTTTAAATAAAACAGATGACGTCGTGTCTGTTGGACAAAATAGTCTTTTAGAAGGTATTGAAGGTCCTGTTGATTTAATCGTAGCTAATTTATTAGCAGAAATTATTTTATTATTCCCTGAAGATGCAGCAAGAGTTGTGAAATCAGGCGGATTATTTATTACATCGGGCATTATTGCTGCGAAGGAAAAGGTAATTTCTGAGGCACTAGAAAAAGCTGGATTTACAATTGAAGAAGTGTTACGAATGGAAGATTGGGTAGCAATTATTGCACGAAATGCGTAATATAGATTTTAGTCTATAATGAAAAGGGGGAGTCTCTCACTATAAGGTGAGGGACTTGCCGTTTGTTATATGAAAAATGATAACGTTTCGTTCTTTTCGTAAGTGTTGACTTACGAAAGGAACGAAACTCTACTAAGGTGATTATATGCAACGTTATTTTGTAGAAGAGAAATATGTAAATGAGACAAGTATTCGCATTGTAGGTGATGACGTACATCATATCGCAAGAGTGATGCGTATGTCAGCTGGTGATCGTATTTATTGCTGTGTAAATGGAAGGACGGCAGTATGTTCAATTGATGAAATTACCAGTGAATTTATTAATACGGCTATTGTAGAATGGGTAGAGGCGTCAAGTGAACTTCCTGTTTTCGTGACGATTGCAAGTGGACTGCCGAAAGGAGACAAGCTAGAGTTAATTTTCCAAAAAGGAACTGAGCTTGGGGCAGCTGCATTCTTACCATTTCAAGCATCTCGCTCTATTGTAAAATGGGATGCGAAAAAAGCTGATAAAAAAGTTGAGCGTTTAAGAAAAATTGTGAAAGAAGCTGCGGAACAATCACATAGAAGTGAAATTCCAGAAGTACATGCTCCGGCATCATTTAAACAATTGCTTTCAATGAGTGGTGAGTATGATGTTTGTCTTGTTGCTTACGAAGAGGAAGCAAAACAAGGCGAGAAATCTAATTTTGCGAAAGCTTTAACGATGATGAAACCAGGTCAAAAGTTATTGATTGTATTTGGCCCAGAGGGCGGTTTAGCAGAGGAAGAGATTACAGTGCTTCGTGAACATAATTTTGTACCATGTAGTTTAGGACCAAGAATTTTAAGAACAGAAACGGCGCCGTTATACGCGTTAAGTGCTGCTTCGTATCATTTTGAATTGATGGGGTGATGATCAATGTCAACTGTTGCGTTCCATACGTTAGGTTGTAAAGTAAACCACTATGAAACAGAAGCCATTTGGCAATTGTTTAAACAAGGTGGATATGAAAGAACGGAATATGAAAAGAAAGCTGATGTATATGTTATTAATACATGTACAGTAACAAATACGGGAGATAAGAAAAGTCGTCAAGTTATTAGACGTGCTGTTCGTCAAAACCCAGATGCAGTTATTTGTGTAACAGGATGTTATGCACAAACATCTCCAGCGGAAATTATGGCGATTCCAGGTGTAGATATTGTAGTTGGTACACAAGATCGTGAAAAGATGCTAGGATACATCGAAGAATTCCGTAAAGAGCGTCAACCGATTAATGCTGTCCGCAACATTATGAAAACACGTGTATACGAAGAACTGGATGTACCTTATTTCACGGATCGTACACGTGCATCTTTAAAAATACAAGAAGGTTGTAATAACTTCTGTACATTCTGTATTATTCCTTGGGCGCGTGGTTTAATGCGTTCTCGCGATGGGAAAGAAGTTATTAAACAAGCGCAGCAATTAGTAGATGCAGGTTATAAAGAAATCGTATTAACAGGTATTCATACAGGTGGGTACGGTGAAGATATTAAAGATTATAACTTAGCTGGATTACTTCGTGATATGGAAGCAGAAGTAGGCGGATTAAAACGTCTTCGTATTTCTTCTATTGAAGCGAGTCAGATTTCAGATGAAGTAATTGAAGTGTTAGATAAGTCTGAAGTAGTTGTACGTCACTTACACATTCCGTTGCAATCTGGATCTAATACTGTATTAAAGCGTATGCGTCGTAAGTATACGATGGAATTCTTCCAAGAGCGTTTAGATCGTTTGAAAGAAGCGTTACCAGGTCTTGCGATTACATCAGACGTAATCGTTGGTTTCCCAGGTGAAACAGAAGAAGAATTTATGGAAACATACAATTTCATTAAAGAGAACCGCTTCTCTGAGTTACACGTGTTCCCTTACTCGAAACGTACAGGAACACCCGCAGCACGCATGGAAGACCAAGTTCCTGAAGATGTAAAGAACGATCGTGTTCACCGTTTAATTGAATTATCTAATCAATTAGCGAAAGAGTACGCGTCACAGTTTGAAGGAGAAGTACTTGAAATTATTCCAGAAGAACAATTTAAAGAGGGCGACCGTGAAGGCTTATATGTAGGTTATACAGATAACTACTTGAAAATTGTATTTGAAGGATCAGAAGAATTAATTGGTAAACTAGTGAAAGTGAAAATCACGAAAGCTGGTTATCCATATAACGAAGCGCAATTTGTTCGTGTTCTTGAAGATGATGTGAAAAAGGAATCAGCAAGCGCATAAAAAAAAGCATGCAAACGGAAACGATTTGCATGCTTTCTTTTTTTTGTGGAGAAGTTAAGTACTGAAAATGTACGAAATGCGTAGTTGTTTCGTACGTTCCTGCATGAAAAAAGGTGTAATGACAAAAATATAGTTGTCTTCAAGGGAAAGAATAACAGCTATCTGCATAGCTTTTGAAAAAGGAAGAGCATCTATTCCTCTTTTATTCTGCCAAATAGTTGACCTGAAGTGATAAAATGTATTATAATCGTAAAAGACATGCTGAAGAAGTGTTTCTTTTTGCATGCTGGAGTTAGTATGTAAGTGTGATGTTTCGGAGGGAGGGAAAGAGAATGTCAAAAACAGTCGTTCGTAAAAACGAGTCTTTGGAGGATGCACTTCGCCGTTTTAAAAGATCGGTTTCTAAAACTGGTACACTTGCTGAAGCAAGAAAGCGCGAGTTTTATGAAAAACCAAGTGTAAAACGTAAGAAGAAATCTGAAGCGGCAAGAAAGCGTAAATTCTAAGAGAGGGTGTAAGTTATGAGTCTTCTCGGTCGTTTAAACGATGATATGAAACAAGCGATGAAGAATAAACAAAAAGAAAAATTAACCGTCATTCGTATGGTTAAGGCTGCTTTACAAAATGAAGGTATTAAACTACAGCATACTCTTACTGAAGAAGAGGAACTAACAGTTTTAGCTCGTGAAGTAAAACAGCATAAGGACTCCCTCCTTGAATTTAAAAAAGCTGGTCGTGAAGACCTTGTTAATAAACTGCAAAGTGAAATTCAGATTTTAAGCGCATATTTGCCGGAGCAATTAACAGAAGAAGAGCTAGTTGATATAATCAAGCAAGTTATTTCTGAAGTTGGTGCGACTTCTAAAGCAGATATGGGTAAGGTGATGACTGCTGTTATGCCGAAAGTAAAAGGTAAAACAGACGGATCACTTGTGAATAAGCTGGTTATCCAGCTATTAGCATAAAAAAACGTCTCATTTCGTATGAGACGTTTTTTTATGCTTTTTTTCAGTTTGGACGTGATATTACAAGCTCTTTTTTCATACATATGGGATGAGAGGGGGTCTTTTGGGATGAAAAAATTAGAACAAATGAAGAATTGGTTAACGAAGCAAATAGACCTGCCAGTGGATGTGCTAATGGATCTACCTCGGATCACGCTTGTTGGGCAAGTGCATATCTATATAGAAAATCATCGAGGTTTATTAGTGTTTTCAGATAAAGAAGTAAGATTGTTGTTAAAGCATGGTCAGCTATTAATTAAGGGGCAGTCCTTTGTTATTAAAACAATCCTTCCGGAAGAACTTTTGCTTGAAGGGATAATTGAGCAAGTGACGTTTTTAGAAGACGAACAGAAAGAGAAGTAAGGGAAACTTCCGTATGTGAAGTTTTTCTTCTTTATTCTAATGATTTGCCCCTACTATTTAGTTTATCCCGCTATTTATGGAAAATAAAACTCTTTATTTCATTTTCGTACGAGCTATTTTGCTAATTAAAGTGAAAAGTAGTGTGTCTACTTTTGGAAAGGTAGTGAAGGTAGTAGATGAAAAATAAATGGTTTATAAAGTGGCTTGGATATGTAAAGGTACGAATTGAAGGTAGAGGAGCGGAACGGTTCGTTAACGAATGTGTGCGTAGGAAATTATTAGTTTGGGACGTTAAGAAAATTGCTGATGAAACGTTAGTTTTTTGTATGCTATTACGAGATGTGAAAAAAATAAAGCCGATTTATAGAAAAAATGAGTGTAAACTATATTTTATTGGGCGTTACGGTTTTCCTTTTTGGAATAAGCGCTTAATTAAGAACAGTGGATTCTTAATTGGGTTTTTAATTTTCTTCTTTGGTATGATTGCATTATCAAATATGGTTTGGAAAATTGAAATTACAGGTGCAAAACCTGAAACAGAATATATATTGATGAAAGAATTGGACAAAATGGGTATTAAAAAGGGGAAATTACAATTTCAAATGCCTAGTGTAGAGGATGTACAACGTCATTTGACAGATAATATTAATGCAATTACTTGGGCGGGACTAGAAATAAGAGGAACGACATATCATTTTAAAATTGTTGAAAAAAACGAGCCGAAAAAAGAAAAGGAACAAAAGCCGCAAAATTTAGTAGCAAAAAAAGAAGCGATTGTTACAAAAACATTTGTTGAAGTAGGAAAACCAGTAGTGCTAAAAAATGATCATGTAGAAAAAGGGCAGCTTCTCGTATCAGGGATATATGGTAATGAGGAAAGTCCGACGATTGTTTCGGCGAAAGGTATTGTATATGGAGAAACGTGGTACACATCTGAGGTGAATGTACCACTCAAGACGCAATTTCAAGTATATACTGGTAATACTTATAATGAGCACTACCTTAAATTTGGGAGTGCGAAAATAAAAATATGGGGATTTCAACATGATAAGTATAAACGCTCTCGTACAGAAAATGTAAAGCATGATGTGAAATTATTTGGTTTTACACTACCGATTGCATATGAAAAAGATATAGTGCGAGAAGAGGAAGAAGCAAACCGGGAATATACAGAAAAACAGGCAATGAAAGTAGCAAAAGAGATGGCCGAAAAAGAACTAAAGAAAAAATTGGATGAACATGCTATGATTGTAAGTGATAAGATTTTGAGTAAAGAGGTTGAGGCGGATCAATTAAAAGTCACATTGCATTATACTGTGATTGAAAATATTGCAGAACCACAACCAATATCCGAATCCGATATTCAAGGAGACTGAGTAATGGCAGAACAATTAGTAGAAATGAACCAACAATTGGAAAATACTAACGAAGCAATCGCTCTTTTTGGAGTCAATGATGCTCATTTGAAAGTAATTGAACGGGAACTGAATGTATCGATTATAACTAGAGGTGAAACTGTTCATGTATCTGGAGCAGTTGAAACTGTGACACTCGTAGAAAAAATCTTACAGCAATTACTTGTTGTTATTCGAAAAGGTGTATCAATTACAGAAAGAGATGTTGCGTATGCAATTCAGCTCGCACAACAAGGGAAAATTGCTCAATTTGAAGAGTTATATGAAGAAGAAATCTTTAAAACGGCAAAAGGTAAATCCATTCGTGTAAAAACAATGGGACAGAGAAGATATATTCATGCAATGAAGAAAAATGATATTGTATTTGGAATAGGACCTGCGGGGACTGGGAAAACATACTTAGCTGTAGTAATGGCTGTAAGAGCTTTAAAGCAAGGGTATGTAAAGAAAATCATTTTAACGAGGCCAGCTGTAGAAGCTGGAGAAAGTTTAGGGTTTTTACCGGGTGATTTGAAAGAGAAGGTAGATCCGTACTTGCGTCCATTGTATGATGCTCTGCACGATATTCTTGGACAAGAATATACGCAGCGTATGATGGAGAGAGGTGTAATTGAAATCGCGCCTCTTGCTTATATGAGAGGGCGTACGCTCGATGATTCGTTTGTTATTTTAGATGAAGCACAAAATACAACAGGCGCACAAATAAAAATGTTTTTAACTAGATTAGGTTTTAGTTCTAAAATGGTTATTACGGGGGATCCTTCACAAGTAGACTTACCAAAAGGGGTAAAATCAGGGCTTACGCTAGCTTCTAACATTTTATCTGGTGTATCAGGTCTTTCGTTCATTACATTAGAACAAACGGACGTTGTAAGGCATCCACTGGTGCAACGTATTATTGAGGCATATGATAAAATGGAATGATCCTATTTGTCAGGATCATTTCTTTTTGTATTAAGGTTGGCGAACGGCATATTTTTTACTATCATAAAAGATAAGAGAAATAAACTATAGGTACCGGTGTATAAAAATGTTACCTAAAAGTATCGTTGGCTAGAAGAAATGAAAGCTATAAATAGTTTCACTTTATTTCTGGAGAGGAGAAGGTATTGAAATCATGTTAAGATCTCAAGAAATTTCTAAGTGGTTTCGTAATTTACAACATTCGAAAAAACTAAGTTGGATTTCTTACGTTTTATTAGGAGCAGTGCTGTTTTTTGCACTTATGAATAATGTGAAACCAGAGCAATTAGATGTTGATATGTATTCTATTGCGAAAAAAACAATTCATTCTCCTATTAAAATTGAAGATAAGGTTATAACGGAAAGGAAAAAACAAGAGGCCGCTCAAAAAGTTGGGGATCAATATACATATAGAAGTGAATATAAACAAAATAGAGTAGATATTGTAAATGATGTTTTTGCTAAGGTAAATGAAGTAATTCAGGAGATGAAAGCTGCTGGACCTGAAGAGCAAAAAAAGATGACCGATGCTAATAAATTAGAAAAGTTGAAGAAGAAGTTGCCATCTAATTTAACAAAGGAATTATCTGATGAAAATTTATTGTACTTTATTAATGCAGAACCAGATCAATTAGAATTAGCAAAGAATGCGGCTTTAACGTCTGTTAGTGTTATTATGGGTGGAAATATTAAAATGTCCGAAGAAATGGCAGCGAAAGAGCGATTTGTTAATGAAATGAAAACCCTTAATGTGAATAGCGGATTGAAGGAAGCTGTTAATGCGTTAGGATCATATGCGATTACAGCAAATTATTTTTATGATCCAGCTGTAACGAAAGAGAAGAAGAAAGCGGAAGAAGATTTAGTTCCACCTGTTTATATTCTTCAAGGACAAGTTATTGTTAGAGAAGGTGAAACAATTTCAAGTGATATGTATAATCAGTTGAAATTGGTCGGTTTATTAGAGAAAGGTAATAGTTTTCAGCCTTATGTTGGATTAGCTGTGCTTATTGGTGTGTTACTATACTTTATGCATAAGCAGTTTGAAGTATTTTTACAGCGGAAAAGAGAAGATAGACCGTACATTTTAGCGTATATCACAATTTTGTCTATCACGATTGTTTTAATGAAAATTATTAGTTTGTTTCAAAAGCTTGAATATGCAGGAATTGCGTATGTTGTCCCAGTTGCGATGGGAACAATACTTGTAAAACTAATGATTGGCGATCGATTTGTATTTTTAACAAGTATGATTTTTTCTGTGTGCGGAAGTATTATGTTTAATGAAGGAGTAACAAGTACACTAAATTATAGTGTAGGTATTTATGTGTTATTAAGTTCATTATCAGTGAGTATTTTCTTAAGAGAAAAAAATCGTCGTACGATGATCTTACAAGCTGGTATACTCGTTTCTATCTTAAATGTAGTCGTCTTGGCGGCGTTATTATTATTACGCAATGGGAATTTTTCACCTCTTGAAATTGGTACGCAATTATTAATGGCTTCCCTTTCAGGCATTATCTCATCCGTTTTGGCTATGGGAATATTACCATATTTAGAAAGTGGACTTGGAATTGTATCAAGTATGAAGCTTATGGAATTATCAAGTCCAAATCATCCGCTTTTGCGTAGAATTTTGTTAGAAGCGCCAGGAACATATCACCATAGTGTAATGGTAGCTAATCTTTCTGAGGCAGCTTGTGAAGCGGTTGGAGCAAATGGTGTATTAGCGCGTGTAGGGGCGTATTATCATGATGTAGGAAAAACAGTACAACCGCAATTCTTTATTGAAAACCAGATGGGAATTGAAAATCCACATGATAAATTAGATCCTGTGACGAGTAAAGATATTATTATTGCTCATGTAACCGATGGAGTAAAAATGCTCGAAGAATACCATATTCCACAAGAAATTATCGATATCGCTGGACAACACCATGGTACAACGCTCCTTAAATATTTTTATTATAAGGCGATTAAAGAAGATAAAGAAAAATATACAGAAGAGATGTTCCGTTATCCGGGATCAAAAGCAACTTCTAAAGAATCGGCAATCGTTGGTATCGCGGATAGTGTTGAGGCGGCGGTACGTTCTATGAATCACCCAACGCCAGATCAAATTAATAATTTAGTGCAAAGTATTATTAAAGATCGTTTGCAAGATGGGCAATTTAGTGAATGTGATTTGACATTTAAGGAACTACAAATCGTTGGAAAAACGTTATGTGAAACGTTAAATGGTATTTTCCATTCGCGTATTACATATCCGGAGCCACCGGAAGAGAAGGAGAAAGAATGAGTTTATTAATTGATTTTATTGATGAAACAGAAGAAGTGAAAGAAGAATATGTGAATTTAATTCGTGAAATATTAGGAAAAGCAGCTCAAATGGAAAAAATAGAGGATGGTGCGGAGTTATCAGTGACATTTGTAGATAACGAACGCATTCGCGAGATTAATCGTGATTACCGAGATAAGGATCAGCCTACTGATGTCATTTCTTTTGCTATGGAAGAAATGGGAGAAGGAGAAATGGAAATTGTAGGTGTAGAGATGCCACGTATGTTAGGTGACCTTATTATTTCTATTCCGAGAGCGAAAGAACAAGCTGAAGAGTATGGACATTCTTTTGATCGTGAACTTGGCTTTCTAGCGTTACATGGCTTTTTACATTTACTTGGTTATGACCACATGACAGAAGAGGATGAAAAAGAAATGTTTGGAAGACAAAAAGAAATTTTAGAAGCATTTGGATTAGGGCGATGAAAAAAGGAAAACTTATAGATAGTTTTGGATATGCTATAGTTGGTATATTCTTTTGTCTTCGTCATGAACGAAATATGAAAATTCATTATTTAGCCGCAGTCATTATTTTATGCTGCGGCTTTTATTTCCATATTACGAAAGTAGAGTGGATGATATTACTTATTGTAATAGGAATTGTAATGAGTTTAGAGATGGTAAATACGGCTGTGGAAAAAACAGTAGATTTAGCGACTACTGATATACATCCATTTGCGAAAGTTGCAAAGGATGTTGCAGCGGGAGCGGTTTTATTGTTTGCGATAATAGCTGTTATAATTGGTGCTATTATCTTCTTACCGTATGTGGTATAGTTGCATTCCAAAGCTTTTATTAAGCTTTGAAGGTGCTGTAAAGGCCTTTAATAAGAGAGTGTATCTATTCACAGCTGTGAACAGGAAGGATGCGGGAATATGAATAGTAAACAATTAATTCAAGAAGCAATCGAAGCGCGTAAACAAGCGTACGTACCATATTCTAAATTTCAAGTAGGTGCAGCATTATTAACACAGGATGGAAAAGTATATCGTGGATGTAATGTTGAGAATGCATCATATGGTTTATGTAACTGTGCAGAAAGAACAGCTTTATTTAAGGCGGTTTCTGAAGGAGATAAAGAGTTTGTAGCTATCGCGATTGTAGCGGATACAAAGCGTCCAGTACCTCCTTGTGGAGCATGTCGACAAGTTATGGTAGAATTATGTAAACAGGATACGAAAGTATACCTATCAAATTTACATGGTGACGTTCAAGAGACAACAGTCGGAGAATTGTTACCAGGAGCATTTTTAGCGGAGGATTTACATGAATAGAAAAGGTTATAAATCAGGTTTTGTCTCTATTATTGGCAGACCGAATGTTGGGAAATCTACATTTTTAAATCGTATTATTGGTCAAAAAATTGCTATTATGAGTGACAAGCCACAAACAACTCGTAATAAAATTCAAGGCGTATATACAGAAAATGATTCACAAGTAATTTTCATTGATACACCAGGAATACATAAACCTAAACATAAACTAGGCGACTTCATGGTGAAGATGGCGCAAACGACATTAAAAGAAGTTGATATCGTTCTGTTTATGGTTAATGCTGTCGAAGGCTTTGGTCGTGGTGAAGAATTCATCATTGAGAAGTTAAAAGAAACGAAACAACCAGTATTTCTAGTTATTAATAAAATTGACCAAGTTCACCCAGAACAATTATTAGAGCTAATTGATCAATATCGCAAATTACATGACTTTGCAGAAATCGTACCAATTTCTGCATTAGACGGTAATAATGTGGAAGCTCTAATTGGAACAATTAAAAAGTATTTACCGGAAGGACCACAATACTACCCAGATAATCAAGTAACGGATCATCCGGAGAGATTTATTATTGCAGAGCTTATTCGTGAGAAAGTACTACATTTAACACGTGAAGAAGTGCCGCATTCTGTAGCTGTTGTTATCGATGCAATTCAAAAACGCGAGGGCGGAGCGGTTTATATCAATGCAACGATTGTTGTTGAACGTCCGTCGCAAAAAGGGATTATTATCGGAAAACAAGGGAAGATGTTAAAAGAAGTCGGTAAGCGAGCTCGTTTTGATATTGAAGCATTACTTGGTTCTAAAGTATTTTTAGAAGTATGGGTAAAAGTGCAAAAAGATTGGCGTAATAAAATGTCTCAGCTTCGTGACCTTGGTTTCCGCGAAGACGAGTATTAAAATAGAGTAAAGCTGTAATCAGCGGATGTTTTGTTCATCCGCTGATTATTGGTTTTTATGAGTTTTGATAAATTAGGAAAAATTTTTCTCACATGAAAATGGACAAAATGGGTCAATTTAATAACAACAAAGGAAATTGGTTTATAGGCTACGCTTATTGAGAAAGGTGGATTCTTATGCTAGATTTTACCTGGAAGTTTTTCTCCAAAACAGGAAGCATTGAGACGTATTTGCTTTTGAAAGAAATGGAAAAAGACGTAAACGATGAGATGGATCAACATGAAGAGGAGCTAGCGCATCTAGACTCTCCAATTTCTTGACCCGTTTTGTTCAAACCTTGGATGGTGACGAACATGTTTCAAAAAGTTGAGGGCATCGTTATCCGTACGACAGATTACGGAGAAACGAACAAGATTGTTACAATATTTTCAAGAGAATTGGGTAAGGTAAGTGCAATGGCAAGAGGAGCGAAAAAACCGAAAAGTCGGTTAGCATCTGTTTCGCAACTTATGACACATGGTCATTTTCTTATTCAAATGGGATCTGGACTTGGAACTTTGCAACAAGGCGAGATTATTTCAACTATGAAAGAAATTCGCGAGGATATATTTTTAACTGCTTATGCATCATTTATTGTTGAATTAACTGATAAAGCAACAGAAGATAAAAAACATAATCCATATTTATTTGAAATGTTATATCAAACGTTGCATTATATGTGTGAGGGTGTTGATCCAGAAGTATTATCATTAATTTATCAAACGAAAATGCTTCCGGTATTAGGGATGCGCCCGTACTTTGACACATGTGCGATTTGTCATCAAGAAACAGATTTTGTCGCCTTCTCTGTTAGAGAGGGCGGTTTTCTGTGCTCACGTCATGCTGAGCAAGATCAGTATCGTATACCAGTGGGGGAAGCCGTTCATAAATTATTGCGTCTTTTCTACCACTTCGATTTACATAGACTTGGCAATGTATCAGTGAAGGATAGCACAAAAAAACAAATGCGTTTAGTATTGAATACATATTATGATGAATATTGCGGGATTTATTTGAAATCAAGACGTTTCTTAGAACAACTTGATAAGTTTCAAATATAATTTGGGGCCGTATACGGTCCTTTTTACATCCTTTCTTTTTCGAATAGCATATTTAGTATATAATATTTAAGAGATAGTATAACTTTTTTCGTTGTGCATTAAAGGTGGTGATTATCATAGAGCTGAATAAAAGACAAGAACATATCATTCAGATTGTAAAAGATCACGGTCCTATTACAGGGGAGTCAATTGCTGCGCAATTGGGATTAACACGTGCAACGCTAAGGCCAGACTTAGCAATTTTAACGATGGCTGGTTATTTAGAAGCACGTCCACGCGTAGGTTATTTTTATACGGGTAAAACTGGGGGGCAGTTATTATCTGAAGCTGTTAAGAAAATTAAAGTACAAGATTATCAATCTAGACCAGTCGTAATTGATAAAAATGTATCAGTATACGATGCGATTTGTACTATGTTTTTAGAGGATGTAGGTACATTATTCGTTGTAGATCAATCGACTCTATTAGTAGGCGTTGTATCTCGTAAAGATTTATTACGAGCTAGCTTAGGAAAGCAGGATTTAACCTCACTTCCGGTTAATATTATCATGACAAGGATGCCAAACATTGCGATGTGTCGTAGAGAAGATTCTTTATATGATATTGCGATGGAATTAATAGAAAGACAGATTGATGCGATGCCAGTTGTAAAAGATACGAAACAAGGTTTAGAAGTGATTGGACGAATTACAAAAACAAATATTACACGTGCGTTTGTAAACTTAGTAAATAACGAATAAGTGTAATTTGTTTAAAGTGAGGTAATGTAATGGATAATAAAATCGTATATGTCGTATCTGACTCTGTAGGAGAAACGGCTGATTTGGTTGTTCGAGCAGCAATGGGCCAATTCCCATTTGCTCCTGATATTAGACGTGTACCGTATGTAGAAGATACAGGGACATTAAAAGAAGTGATTTCGATTGCTAAGAGCAATCAAGCACTTATTTGTTTTACGTTAGTAAAGCCTGACATGCGCCAATATTTAGTGACAGAGGCTGCAAAAGAAGGTGTAGAGGCATATGATATTATCGGGCCTCTAATCGATCAAATTGAAGAAATTACAGGGCAAGTGCCGAGATATGAGCCTGGTGTTGTTCGTAGATTAGATGAAGAATACTTTAAAAAGATTGAAGCGATTGAGTTTGCTGTGAAGTATGATGATGGTAGAGATGCACGTGGTATTTTAAAAGCAGATATCGTGTTAATTGGGATTTCGCGCACATCAAAAACACCACTTTCTCAATATTTAGCTCATAACAAACGTCTGAAAGTTGCTAACGTACCACTTGTACCAGAAGTAGATCCGCCTGAAGAATTATATCAAGTGGCTAAAGAAAAATGCTTCGGTTTGAAAATTACGCCAGAAAAGTTGAATCATATCCGAAAAGAGCGATTGAAATCACTTGGACTAAGTGACGGAGCAACATATGCCAATATTAATCGTATTAAAGAAGAGATTGATCACTTTGAGAATGTAGTTAGTAAAATAAATTGTCAAGTAATTGATGTATCGAACAAAGCGATTGAAGAAACAGCTAACATTATTGTGAATGCAGTGCAAAACCAAAAAATGTTTTAGCACATTTACCAAAGGTGAATGTGCTTTTTTCGCTCGTGAGAAACACAGTGCCTGCTAATTTCGTAATAGATGATAGCGAAGTGGTTATACTTATATTCTTCTGTCTTTTTATTATGTTAAAGATAGGGTTTCGCTATCCTGAAATAGAAGATGAAAAAATAAAGGGATATGTAGCGTAGTTGAAGAAAATATATTATAATAAAAAATTGTGATAAAAACCTATATTTTACGTTTAGACTTTAATTTTTCAGAATAAACTAGGGATAGGATTTAAGAAAAGACATGTAATTACGTTAAATCGACAAAATCTATACAAGAAAACGCACATTATGGAAGGATTCGCAGAAGGGATGTAGAATACAGAAATATGCAAAACATCAATATGGTATTAGTTGATGCAGATGCATATACTGTGAAGGCTGAAAATTGTGCAAGTTGGAACGAAATTTCATGTCAAAATTTTGTTTGTCACATCGTATGCTCATCGTTTAAGGAAGCGGCAAGGGAATTTGGATCTATGTAGATGCTGAATAAGCGAATGTTGATTTTTTTATATGTATCAACAAGCAATAGAAACAGATCTCGTGATCACATAGGATATAGTGCTTGTTAATCTTCTTATGAAAAAGTGCATATGTATTGTCTCCATGAGGTACATTTGTAATAGATGAGCAAATGGATACAATTTTATATAGTAGGTACGTATCTGCGAAGTTACGCAGAAAAGAGTCTGCAAAATCGCTTGATAACGTGATCGATAACATTTTCTAATAAGTTTAGAAAAAATATTGTCGAATTATAAAGGAATTTTTTAATTTATATCGAATACAAAATACGACACGGAGATGGAGTTATGGGGAACAGAATTCCTGAAGAAGTTGTTGAACAGATTCGGACGTCATCCGATATTGTCGAAGTGATTGGTGAATACGTTCAACTTAGAAAACAGGGACGTAACTATTTCGGCCTTTGTCCGTTTCATGGTGAGAATTCTCCTTCATTCTCTGTTTCATCTGATAAGCAAATTTTTCATTGCTTCGGATGTGGAGAAGGTGGAAATGTCTTTTCCTTTCTAATGAAAATGGAAGGACTGGCTTTTACCGAGGCTGTTCAAAAGCTAGGTGAAAGAAATGGAATTGCGGTTGCAGAGTATACATCAGGGCAAGGACAACAAGAAGACATATCTGATGACACTGTCATCATGCAACAGGCTCATGAACTTTTGAAAAAGTATTATCATCATTTATTAGTAAATACAGAAGAAGGAAATGAAGCACTTTCGTATTTGTTAAAACGTGGTATTACAAAAGAAATGATTGAGAAGTTTGAAATTGGTTATGCGTCACCTGCTTGGGATGCAGCAACGAAAATTTTACAAAAAAGAGGTTTATCGCTGTCTAGTATGGAACAAGCTGGTCTTCTCATAAGAAGTGAGAAGGATGGGAGCCATTATGATCGCTTCCGTGGACGAGTTATGTTTCCAATCTATACGTTACAAGGTAAAGTGATAGCGTTTAGTGGAAGGGCATTAGGAGATGATACTCCGAAATATTTAAATAGCCCAGAAACACCGATTTTTCACAAAAGTAAATTGTTGTATAACTTCCACCAAGCGAGGCCGTTTATTAGAAAACGTGGGCAAGTGGTCCTTTTTGAAGGATATGCCGACGTACTAGCTGCGGTAAAAAGTGGTGTGGAAGAAGCTGTTGCGACAATGGGAACAGCTTTAACTGAAGAACAAGCAAAACTTCTGCGACGTAACGTTGAAACTGTTGTTCTTTGCTATGATGGTGATAAAGCAGGGCGAGAAGCGACGATGAAAGCAGGGCAATTATTGTTGCAAGTTGGTTGCCAAGTAAAAGTTACATCCTTGCCAGATAAGCTTGATCCTGATGAATATGTGCAACAATATGGGACAACTGCTTTTGAAAATCTTGTGAAATCAAGTATAAGTTTTGTTGGTTTTAAAATAAATTATTTGCGTTTAGGGAAAAATTTGCAAGATGAGTCGGGCAAAGAAGAGTATGTGAAAAGTGTTTTAAAAGAGTTATCGTTGTTACAAGATGCGATGCAGGCAGAATCATATTTGAAGTCATTATCGCAAGAATTTTCGTATTCAATGGAAACACTTTTGAACCAATTGCACCAATATCGCAAAGAACAAAAGGTACAGCAAAAACAAGTAAAGCAGGTTTCTAAGCCGTCTCAAATTGTTCAAACAAAACCGAAATTAACAGGTTTTGAAAGGGCAGAAAGAGAAATTATTTACCATATGTTGCAAAGTCCAGAAGTGGCCGTTCGTATGGAATCCCACATAGAAGATTTTCATACAGAAGAACATAAAGGGATTTTATATGAACTATACGCATATTATGAAAAGGGAAATGAACCTTCAGTCGGAACATTTTTAAGTTGGCTCTCTGATGAAAAGTTGAAAAATATTATTACCGATATTTCGACGGATGAATTTATTAATCCAGAATACACAGAAGAAGTGTTACAAGGCCATTTGGAGACGCTTAGACGTCATCAAGAAAAACTTGAAAAGATGGAAATCATCTTCAAGATAAAACAAATGGAAAAAACAGATCCTGTAGAGGCTGCTAAATATTATGTAGCATATTTACAAAATCAAAAAGCGAGAAAATAGCTTTTTTGATAAATTTTTAGTATAATGAATGTTTGTATCTCGCGTAAGGAGGGGAACAGATGGCTGACAAACCAGCTCGTTCTAAACAAATTGAAACTGAAATGACCCTTGAGCAAGTGAAAGAACAACTCACTGAGCTCGGAAAAAAACGTGGCGTTCTTACATATGAAGAGATTGCAGAACGCATGAATGGATTTGAAATTGAATCCGATCAAATGGATGAATACTATGAATATTTAGGTGAACAAGGGATTGACTTAGTTGGCGACAACGATGAAGGCCCTAATAATCACCAAATTACGAAAACAGAAGAAGAGTTTGACCTAAATGACTTAAGTGTACCACCAGGGGTTAAAATCAACGATCCTGTTCGTATGTATTTAAAAGAAATTGGTCGTGTAGATTTACTATCTGCAGAAGAAGAAATTCGACTTGCAACGCGTATTGAAGAAGGCGATGAAGAAGCAAAACGTCGTCTTGCAGAAGCAAACTTACGTCTTGTAGTAAGTATTGCAAAGCGCTACGTAGGTCGCGGTATGCTTTTCTTAGACTTAATCCAAGAAGGGAATATGGGTCTAATTAAAGCGGTTGAAAAGTTCGATTATCGTAAAGGTTTCAAATTTAGTACGTATGCAACTTGGTGGATTCGCCAAGCAATTACACGTGCGATTGCAGACCAAGCAAGAACAATTCGTATCCCAGTTCATATGGTTGAAACGATTAATAAGTTAATTCGTGTACAACGTCAATTATTACAAGATTTAGGACGTGAACCATCTCCTGAAGAGATTGGTGAAGAAATGGATCTTGCTCCAGAAAAAGTGCGCGAAATCTTAAAAATTGCTCAGGAGCCAGTCTCTCTTGAAACACCGATTGGTGAAGAAGATGACTCCCATTTAGGTGATTTTATTGAAGACCAAGAAGCAACATCGCCTGCGGACCATGCAGCGTATGAATTGCTAAAAGAACAATTAGAAGATGTGTTAGATACACTAACAGATCGTGAAGAAAATGTTCTACGTCTTCGTTTTGGTTTAGATGATGGACGAACTCGTACGCTTGAAGAAGTTGGGAAAGTATTCGGCGTAACGAGAGAACGTATTCGTCAAATTGAAGCAAAAGCACTTCGTAAATTGAGACATCCTAGCCGTAGTAAGCGTCTTAAGGATTTCTTAGAATAGGCTACCTTTAAGTTTACTTCACCTTTGTGAAGTAAACTTTTTTATTTTGTTAATTTTTGTTAAACTTTAGCTGTCAGCAACGATTACAATTTCTTGTAATTTATTTTACAGAATTGTCTTTTGATTTGCAAATGCTCATTTTTCGATTTTTCGATTAATTTTGTTTATTCTATACAAAAATATATGTAGAAAAGTGAAAAATATGATGAGAAAAGTTAATAATTATCGAAATAATAAGCGATATAACAATAAAAAACAATAAACTGAATTTATGGAATATTTTTAACGATTAGTAGTTTACTCTTTTCTGATAGAGCGTTTTCAAGTACAATGGAAATGACTGAATCATCTAACTATTTAGGGGTATAGAGGGGGGAGAAGAGATATGAAACGTAATCCGCTGATTCCGTTCGCTCTTATTGCAGCATTAGGTATTATCGTTATGTTTGTATTTTCATTTCAGGGGCTAAATAAATCTAAAGAGTTAGCTGATGCAAAAAATGGTGGGAAGCCAGCACAAACAGCATCAAAGCCAGAGGATATTGTGAAGCAAAGCTGTACGAGCTGCCACGGTGATCAGTTACAAGGAGCGGTAGGACCTAATTTACAAAAAATTGGTGGAAAGCTTTCGAAAGAAGAGATTCAAGAAGTTATTTCGAAAGGAAAAGGAAACATGCCACCAAATTTAGTTCCAGCTGATCAAGCCGCTAAAGTAGCTGATTGGCTATCGAAGAAAAAATAAAGTTTTGTGTTACAAGCCTTTTGCTTATGCAAAGGGCTTGTTTTTCTGTATTTTCTAAAATACGATGAGTTATAGAGAATGGAATTGTTGTTATGGACTTGCAACAACTACTATAAATTCATTATCATGGAGACAGACTGACAAGAGAAGGAGTAATGGAAATACATGAATGAAGTAAAGCTTTCAAAACGATTAGAAGAAGTTGTGCGTGAAATACCAGTAGGATCTACAGTTGCTGATATTGGATCGGATCATGCGTATTTACCGTGTTATACAATTATAAATAATATTGCTACAAAAGCAGTTGCAGGTGAAGTTGTAGATGGCCCATTTCGTTCTGCGCAAGCAACTGTAGCTGAAAGTGGCTTACAAGATAAAGTAGATGTGCGTAAAGGGAATGGACTAGCTGTTATCACGCCAGGAGAAGTAGATGTGATTACGGTTGCCGGAATGGGCGGAGCGTTAATTCGTGACATTTTAGAAAGTGGTAAAGAAAAATTAGAAGGTGTAACACGTTTAATTTTACAGCCAAATATTGCAGCGCATCACATTCGTGAATGGTTTATTGAGAATGGATGGGAGCTTATCCATGAAAAAATCGTAAAAGAAGATGGGAAAATTTACGAGATTTTAGTAGGGGAACGAGGAAATATTGAGGTTCCTTATTCCGGAAACAAACAAACTGAATTGTTCATGGGACCATTTTTAATAAAAGAAAAAAGTGAGGCTTTCGTTGAAAAGTGGGAAGGAGAATTAAAAAACTTCCAAAATATTTTAAAGCAGTTAGAACGTGCGGCTGATTCTGAGGAAACAAAAGCGAAGCGCGCGGAAGTAGAAGTGAAAATGAAAATGATAGGGGAGGTTTTATCATGAGTAAAATTCCAAATGGCCATGAAATTATTTCTTTATTTGAAAGTATGTATCCGAAGCATTTGGCGATGGAAGGAGATAAGATTGGCCTGCAGATTGGAGCGCTTAATAAACCCGTGCAGCACGTATTAATTGCGTTAGATGTAACGGAAGAAGTTGTGGATGAAGCAATTCAATTAGGAGCGAATGTCATTATTGCGCATCATCCTTTAATTTTTAACCCGCTAAAAGCGATTCATACAGATAAGGCGTATGGGAAAATTATTGAAAAGTGTATTAAAAATGATATTGCAATCTATGCAGCACATACAAATGTGGATGTTGCTAAGGGCGGGGTAAATGATTTACTTGCTGAGGCGTTAGGATTGCAAAATACAGAAGTTTTGGCACTGACATATGCAGAAGAAATGAAAAAAATTGTTGTGTTTGTGCCTGAAACTCATGCAGAAGAAGTAAGAAAAGCATTAGGAGACGCAGGAGCTGGTCATATCGGCAATTATAGCCACTGTACGTTTAGTAGCGAGGGTACAGGCGCGTTTATACCTCAAGAGGGAACAAATCCTTATATCGGGGAAACTGGGCAGTTAGAACGCGTGGAAGAAGTGCGAATCGAAACGATTATTCCAGCTTCATTCCAGCGAAAAGTAATTAAAGCAATGGTAACGGCACATCCATATGAAGAAGTAGCATATGATGTGTATCCACTTGATAACAAAGGTGAAACATTAGGGCTTGGAAAAATAGGATATTTACAAGAAGAAATGACACTTGGACAATTTGCGGAACATGTAAAGAAGTCATTAGATGTAAAGGGTGCGCGAGTTGTTGGGAAATTAGATGATAAAGTGCGCAAAGTAGCTGTACTTGGTGGCGATGGTAACAAATACATCAATCAAGCTAAATTTAAAGGAGCAGATGTATATGTAACGGGGGACATGTATTATCATGTTGCTCATGATGCGATGATGCTCGGTTTAAATATAGTTGACCCAGGACATAACGTTGAAAAGGTAATGAAGCAAGGTGTACAAAAGCAATTACAAGAAAAAGTGGATGCAAAGAAACTTAATGTAAACATTCATGCTTCGCAGTTACATACAGATCCATTTACATTTGTATAAGAAAAATAAAAACCGTTGCTCATATAGGCAACGGTTTTTATTATTGTTCTTTTTTCACTTTTACACGAGGTAATATTTTTTGTAACGGTACTTTTCGAACTCTCTCCCATGTAGCGGGATTCATTGGGTCATATTGCTCTAAGAAAGCGATAACCTCTTTTGTAATTGGTGTTGGAGTAGAAGCACCTGCTGTAACAGCTACGTTTTCTACACCTTGTAACCATTCTAAATTAATTTCACTTACGTCTGCAACGCGGTATGCCTTCGTACCAGCGATTTCTTGTGATACTTGTGCTAAACGGTTTGAGTTGTTACTTTTCGGATCACCAACAACAATTGTTAAGTCGGCAACATCAGCTTGTTTGGCAACAGCTTCTTGGCGAACTTGAGTTGCTAAACAAATTTCCTTATGGAACTCTGCTGTTGGGAATTTTTTCTGAATGTCCTCCATTAAATGTTGCACATCCCATTGGCTCATCGTTGTTTGATTTGTAACTAAAATTTTATCCGTTGGAATTTCTAATGTTTTTAAATCATCGGCTCTTTCGATAAGGTGAACGATATCAGGTGCGATACCAACTGCGCCTTCCGGTTCTGGATGATTTTTTTTGCCGATATAAATGACATGGTAACCTTCAGCTTTCTTTGCTTCAATAAGGTCATGTGTTTTTGTAACATCTGGACAAGTGGCATCGATTGTTGTTAAACCTTTTTCTTTTGCACGTTGTTTAACTTCTGGAGAAACACCGTGTGCAGTGAAAATAACAGTACCAGAATCGATTTTATCTAAAATGTCTAATCGACTTGGACCGTCTAAAGTGATGATGCCATCTTCTTCGAATGCATCTGTTACATGTTTGTTGTGAACAATCATACCTAAAATATAAATAGGTCTTGGTAATGATGTATCTAATGCGGCGTTACGTGCAATAACCATCGCATCCACAACACCGTAGCAATAACCACGAGGGGAAATTTTAACAATTTTCATATGAGTAATCCTCTCCTTCTAAACAAGGGATACTTTTGTGCATAGTCTTTTACATTATAAAGGAGGAGTGGATAGAAAACAAAGGATTGTTACACATATAGTTTTGGTTTTGTTGCTATTTTTTGAACAGGCTCCTCTCGCACTTCTTTTTCTATAACTGGCTCAATCACCATTTTTTTTCTTTTTCTTTTTTTTTGTGGAGGAGGTGGAGTTGCTACTTCAACCTTTTCTGTTAGGTCTTCAGTTTGATCTTCGGTTGGATTTTCTTCCGTACTTTTTCCAGAGGTGAGGATTTTAACGATGCTTGGTAGGTTACGCATAATGGGACCGTACTGTTCGACGACAGGGCTTACAGATTGAACGACTTGTGATACTTTTTCGATATTATTTATCATATTAGTTGGATTCGAAATTAAATTCGAAAAAAAACTACCGATGCCGCTACTTGATGCTGCTGTAGTTGCTGCACCGCCGCGCGTTTCGTTTGATTCATACATTTGAGGAGGGATCATTTGCTCGGGATGATGCTGCATGTATGGTTGGTATTGCTGTGAGTATTGTTGCGGGTATTGTTGTTGGTATTGTTGTTGATATTGTTGTTGATATTGCTGTCGATATTGGGGTGGCGGTTGCTGGTGCATCATTGGCGGTGGTCCTTCCATTTGTCGATAAGGCGGAACCATTTGCATGAAAGGTTCGGTTGGATCGTGTTTTTTAAAGAGTTTAGCAAGGAACCCTTTCTTTTTTTGTGCCATCGGTGGTAGTTGTGGAATTGGATATGGTGTATAAGGTTGCTGCCCTGGATTCGGATACATTTGCCTATTGGGTGATTTTGGAAACATGTGAGAAATCCTCCTTTCTTCAGTTAGGTATATACACATACAATATGCAATAAGAGGGAAGAAGGTTAGTTTTTGAAGTAAAAACCTAAACTAAAGATGGATTTTACTTGTAGATTTCGATATAATGTAGACTTGACTGATTTGTGCGCGCAGTAGAAATTTAGAAAGAAGGTGTAACTTATGACACAACAAACTTTTACACAGTATGATTTTAAACCATTTTTAATAGATGCAGTTCGTGAACTACGCTTTACAGAGCCGACAGGAATTCAACAGAAAATTTTCCCAGTCGTAAAAAAAGGTGTAAGTGTAATTGGACAATCCCAAACAGGTTCTGGGAAAACACATGCATACTTACTTCCTACATTGAACAGAATTAACCCAGGTCGTGAAGAAGTACAACTTGTTATTACAGCGCCTACTCGTGAGTTAGCACAACAAATTTACGAAGAAATCGTGAAATTAACAAAGTTCTGTGCGGAAGATCAAATGATTACAGCACGTTGTTTAATTGGTGGAACTGATAAACAACGATCAATTGAAAAGTTGAAAAAACAACCTCATATTGTAGTTGGAACACCAGGACGTATTAAAGACTTAGTGGAAGAACAAGCATTATTTGTTCATAAAGCAAATACGATTATTGTCGATGAAGCAGACTTAATGCTTGATATGGGATTCATTCATGATGTAGACAAAATTGCAGCACGCATGCCTAAAAACTTGCAAATGCTAGTTTTCTCTGCAACAATTCCTCAAAAACTAAAACCGTTTCTGAAGAAATATATGGAGAATCCAGAGCATATTCATATCAATCCAAAACAAGTTGCGGCTGGAAATATTGAGCATTATTTAGTTCCGTCTAAACATCGTAACAAAATCGATTTAGTGAATAAAATGTTGCTACAATTTAAACCGTATTTAGCAGTTGTTTTCACGAATACGAAGAAGATGGCGGATCAGGTTGCTGACGGATTAATGGAGCGCGGCTTAAAAGTTGGACGAATTCACGGAGATTTATCACCGCGTGATCGTAAAAAAATGATGAAACAAATTCGTGACCTAGAATTCCAATATATTGTTGCAACTGATTTAGCGGCACGTGGTATCGATATTGAAGGAATTAGTCATGTTATTAACTATGAGCTTCCATCAGATTTAGATTTCTTCGTTCACCGCGTTGGAAGAACAGCACGTGCAGGGCATTCAGGTATTGCAGTGACGATTTATGATCCAGCAAACGAAGAAGCGCTAGATAGTTTAGAAAAACAACGTCATATTGAGTTCAAACATGTAGATTTACGAGGAGATGAGTGGGCGGATTTAGGTGAACGCCGTCGTCGTAAGAGCCGTAAAAAACCAAATGATGAACTTGACGTTATGGCAACGAAAGTTATTAAAAAGCCGAAAAAAGTAAAACCAAACTATAAACGCAAACTTGCAACTGAACGTGACAAAGTGAAGAGAAAATATAGCAATAAAAAAAGATAAGGGATTTCCCTTATCTTTTTTTATTCAGCTATTTGTGAGAGCTTTAATCAATATGGATAGAAAATATTGATTAAAGTTTCACTTCATCCAGATAATGTAAATGAAGAGTATAGTCTGTTTAAATAGTCGTATAAATTTATGTAGTGCGTTTTTTGTGAACAAACAATTCACTACATATTTCTACAAATTATGCTATCATTATATCTATTGTATATTGAAGAGGTGATTGTATGGTAAAGATTGGATCTCATGTTTCCATGAGCGGGAAGAAAATGTTATTAGCAGCAAGTGAAGAGGCTGTTTCATACGGTGCAACAACGTTTATGATTTATACAGGTGCACCGCAAAATACAAGAAGAAAACCAATTGAAGAATTGAACATAGAAGCAGGAAGAAAACATATGGAACAAAACGGTATTGAAGAGATTATCGTACATGCGCCATATATTATTAATGTCGGAAATACGACGAAGCCAGAAACATTCCAATTAGGTGTAGATTTCCTTCGTATGGAAATTGAGAGAACATCAGCATTAGGTGTGGCGAAACAAATCGTTCTTCACCCAGGTGCGCACGTTGGTGCAGGAGCGGATGCTGGTATTCAACAGATTATTAAAGGACTGAATGAAGTGTTAACGCCAGATCAGACTGTTAACATTGCGTTAGAAACGATGGCAGGAAAAGGAACAGAATGCGGCCGTAGTTTCGAGGAAATTGCAAAAATTATTGATGGTGTAAAATATAATGAAAAACTATCAGTATGCTTTGATACATGTCATACGCACGATGCAGGATATGACATTGTAAATGACTTTGACGGTGTATTAAACGAATTTGATAAGATTGTTGGTATCGATCGTTTACAAGTACTTCATATTAATGATAGTAAAAATGTACGCGGCGCAGGAAAAGACCGTCATGAAAATATTGGTTTCGGTCATATCGGTTATAAAGCATTGCATCATATTGTGCATCATCCACAGTTAACGCACGTACCAAAAATTCTTGAAACGCCATATGTAGGTGAAGATAAAAAAGATAAGAAGCCGCCATATAAATTAGAAATCGAAATGCTGAAAAATGGTACTTTTGATGAAGGACTTCTTGAAAAAATTAAAGCGCAATAAGGAGGGGATATCCCCTCCTTATTTTAGTAGTTGCTGAAATAAAGTATTTACTTGTTGGGCAGTAGCAGGGGAGGTTAATTTTGCTATTTGTTTTAAGAGCTCTAGTCGTTCGTCATTATCATAAATGTTAATATTCTTTCCTTTCATAAGTACAACAATTTGATCAGCTTGTGCAGTCGTAATTGGAACTTCATATTCTTTACTATATTTCAATAAATCTTTTGTAGAAATATGATTTAATTTTTTATTTACAAGTTGTTTAATGAGGTTCATCGTTTTATCCTCCTTCACACGTTCTTCTATCGAAATATATGAGTACGTAGCTTGTACATATTCGTATAGAGTTTCTTTTTTCATGACAAAAAGAAGCGTATGTTATAATAAAGAGACAAAACTATAGAAAAAGAGTATGGGAGGATTTATGGAGCAAAAGCAACATCGAAAAGAAAGTGTTATCCATCTTATTTATCGTTTAGTTATGATTATTTTTGGGGCAGCATGTGCAGCGGTAGCGATTGAATTATTTTTAATGCCGAATAAAATTATTGATGGTGGAATTATTGGTATTTCTCTTATACTAGATTATCTTACTCCTAATATTTGGTGGTTAAGCTTCTCTACTTTAGTCGTTATTCTCAACATCCCATTTATGTATTCAGGTTATAAGCAAATAGGAAAAACGTTCATGCTATCTTCGGCGTTCGGTATTGTAGCTTTAGCGTTTATTGAATCAACGTTACATGCTGTTCCGCCATTTACAACAGAGCCAATTTTAGCGACAGTGTTTGGTGGTCTTATTTTAGGGCTTGGTGTAGGGCTCGTTATTCGTCATGGTGGATCAATGGACGGAACAGAAATTATGGGTATTTTATTAACGAAAAAATTACCTTTCTCCGTTGGCGAATTTGTAATGTTTGTGAACTTATTCATTTTTGCGTGGGCAGCATTTGTATTTGGTGTTGAACAAGCTATGTATTCTGTTATGACGTACTATATTGCGTTCAAAACAATTGATACAGTCATTCAAGGTTTAGATGAAACGAAAGCAGTTTTAATTGTATCAGATCAATATGAGGAAGTATCAAATGCGATTTTACATCGTCTTGGTCGTGGAACTACAAAGCTTGTAGCGAAAGGCGGTTACACGGATAAAGAAAAAGAAGTGATTTATGCAGTTGTAACGCGTTTGGAAGTGACAAAGCTGAAATCAATTGTGTATGAAATTGATGCGAATGCATTTGTTACGATTATGAGTACACAAGAGACAAATGGTGGTAAGTTTAAATCGGCTATTCACTAAAAAATTATCCAGTAAAAGCCTTTACCAATCGGTAGGTGATGGCCTCATCTCATTAAGGTTTCATTTTATAGGAATATTTTTCGAAAGCAGAGAATTTTTCTCTGCTTTTTGTTATAATAGTAAGGTTTCTTGAAAAAGTAGATATATTTTAGGCAGATTGGTTTACAACTATAATAAGCTGTACTATAATTCAAATAGATATAAATCGGAATCATTCTGAATTAAAATAGGTGAGATGCTATGAATAATATATTAGAAATAGAAGGATTGTCATTTCGATATGAAGATCGAAATGTGTTAGAAGATATTAATTTGCAAGTTCCGAAGGGAGCTTTTTTAGGTTTAGTTGGCCCGAATGGTTCTGGGAAATCAACTTTGCTAAAGTGTTTATTAGGTGTTTTAAAGCCAAAACAGGGAAGTATTCGTTTGTTTGGTGTTGATAGTAAGAAGTTTAAAGAATGGAACAAAGTTGGTTATGTGTCGCAAAAGGCAAATAGCTTTAATTCTGGTTTTCCGGCAACTGTGTTTGAAGTTGTGTCAATGGGACTCGTTTCGAAAAAAGGGTTGTTTCGCTTTTTCACGAAAAACGATAAGGAAAAGGTAGAAAAAGCGATTGCTGATGTAGGGATGAGTGAATTTCAAGGACGTAATATCGGAGAGCTTTCTGGCGGACAACAACAGCGTGTATTTATTGCTCGTGCGCTCGTTAGTGATCCTGAATTACTTATTTTGGACGAGCCCACTGTTGGAATCGATGTGAAGAATGTAGAAAGTTTTTATGAGATATTAGAGGATTTAAACAAAAGGCTAGGAATCACATTAATTCTCGTTACGCATGATATGGGAGCTGTTACCGAGAAAGTAACACATGTTGCATGCTTAAATCAACATTTACATTTCCATGGAAATGTAGAAAAGTTCCGAGAGTTAGAAGATGCAGAAATGTCCGTCTTATATGGACATCATGTTCATCGTTTAGAACACGAGCATGAGCATCACGGGAGGATATAATGATACAAGATTTTTTACAATATGACTTTTTACGTAACTCTTTATATGCAGGGATTTTAATAGGACTTGTTGCGCCGCTTATCGGTGTATTTGTTGTCATTCGCCGCATGTCGCTTATTGCGGATGCGTTAAGTCACGTGACATTATCGGGTATTGCTGCAAGTTTACTACTAGAAAAAACAATTTTCACAGGGGGGTTCTTAAATCCGTTATATATGGGGATGATTTTTTCTATTGGTGGGGCGTTACTTATTGAAAAACTACGTACTGTATATAAACATTATCAAGAATTAGCAATTCCGATTATTCTATCAGCAGGAATGGGTATTGGTGTCATTTTTATTTCACTTGCAAATGGATTTAACACAGATTTATTTAGTTATCTATTTGGTAGTGTAAGTGCTGTAACAAGTACGGATTTAATCATTATCGGCATTGTAGCAATTGTTGTTATTATAACGATTACTTTATTATACAAAGAGTTATTTTTACTATCGTTTGATGAGGAATACGCTGTATCAACCGGTTTGAGTGCAAAGTGGATTCATTTTATTTTCATTATATTGGTTGCTCTTGTCATTGCAGTATCAATGCGTGTAGTAGGGGTTCTTCTCGTATCATCATTAATGACATTACCAGTTGCTGCAAGTATTCGTATTGCAAATGGATTTAAACAAACAATTTTCTTCTCCATTTTATTTGGTGAAATTGCAGTAATTGGTGGAATGTTTGCTTCGTATCAACTTGATCTAGCGCCAGGTGGTACAATTGTTATGATAGCAGTTCTTATTTTAATTGGTGCGATTTTATGGAAGAAGAAAAAAACTGCATAAAGTAGGGATAGATATGAATCTAACAGAAGCTTTACGCCTAATGAAAGATAAAGGATACAAACATACTGGGAAAAGAGAAGAAATGCTGAGGTTATTTGCAGCTCACAATCGTTATTTAACGGCGAAAGACGTTTTAGAGCATATGAAGGATGATTATCCAGGTCTTAGCTTTGATACGATTTATCGTAACTTAACGGTGTTTGCTGAAATCGGTGTTTTAGAACAAACAGAATTAAACGGTGAAAAACATTTTCGTTTTACATGTTCTATTATGGAACATCATCATCATTTTATTTGCTTAGATTGCGGGGGGACGAAAGAGATTACTTCCTGCCCAATGGATTTTATGAATAAAGATTTTAACGGTTATGAAGTAACAGGTCATAAGTTTGAAATATACGGACGTTGTCCAAAATGTGCAAAGTAAAAGCTCGTCAGTTATAGAACTGACGAGCTTTTTTGCGTATAAAAGAAGGTTGCTCACAAATATTGTGGGCAACCTTCTTTTTATTGTTCTTGTGTTTCTTTTTCTTTTTCTCGTTCAGCAGCCATTTCGGCAGCAATTACGTCAATTTCTTTTTTTAGTTCTTCTACCATTATTTCTTCTGGTACTTTACGAACAACTTGCCCTTTACGGAATAATAATCCTTCTCCGCGTGCACCGGCAATACCGATATCAGCTTCACGAGCTTCACCAGGACCATTTACAGCACAACCAAGTACGGCAACTTTAATTGGTACTTGCAGTGTAGAGATGTACTCTTCCACCTCGTTAGCGATGCTAATTAAATCAATTTCAATACGACCACAAGTTGGACAAGAAATAAGTGTTGCTGCATTAGATGCAAGGCCGAATGACTTTAATAGTTCACGCGCAACTTTTACTTCTTCAACTGGGTCAGCACTAAGTGAAATACGTAGTGTATTTCCGATACCTTTATTTAAGATTGCTCCAAGACCAGCAGCACTTTTTACAGTTCCGGCAAATAATGTTCCAGATTCTGTGATACCTAAATGTAATGGGTAATCAAAAGCACGTGCAGCTTTTTCGTATGCTTCAATTGCTAAGTTAACATCAGAGGCTTTCATAGATACGATAATATCGTGGAAATCTAAGTCCTCTAAAATTTTAATATGATGCAAGGCGCTCTCCACCATACCATCTGCAGTTGGGTATCCGTACTTTTCTAAAATGTGACGTTCTAATGAACCTGCGTTTACACCGATACGGATTGGAATACCGCGTTCTTTTGCTGCATTTACAACAGCTTCTACTTTATGGCGACGACCAATGTTACCTGGATTGATACGTACTTTATCAATGCCACCTTCAATTGCTTTTAAAGCAAGGCGATAATCAAAATGAATATCAGCAACAAGTGGAATGTTGATTTGTTTTTTAATATCAGCAATGGCATTTGCTGCGCGTTCGTCTGGAACAGCAACACGCACGACTTGACAGCCAGCTTCTTCTAAACGTTTAATTTCAGCAACTGTTGCTTCAACATCATGTGTTTTTGTTGTTGTCATACTTTGTATAATTAATTCATTATTACCGCCAATTGTTAAATTACCGACTTTAACTGGACGTGTTTTTGTACGATGAGTCATTTCATTCACGAATAGATCGCTCTCCTTATAAAAGAAGTTTCTTATTTAGTCCCTTATATCAATGATAGTATACGTGATACAGGGCTATAGAAACCGAAGTGCTCGGTTTCACTTTTACTATTGTATCAGCGCCTTTATGTAATTGACAAGGATTAAGTGATTGCTTATTGATATAACGGGAATTTATAAGACTTTCCAATTTGTATTTTTGTAGCAGAAGTACTTTTGTTTAGTTGTTTAAAGTCATCAATTACCTTTTCAATGGAAGGGATCTTTTTCTTATTAATTTGTTCAGTAATAGAAAGAACTGTCTCACCTGTTTTGACTTCAATTGTTTTATAAGTTACATCTGTTTCTTTTTCTGCTTTGTTCTCTTTATTTTGTTTTGTATTTGTACTTTCTTGTTTTATTGTTTGGGCTGCATTTGTTTTTTTATATGAACTTAACATCGGTAAAGTGCCGATTTTTATATCGTAATAAAATATATAACCAAGAACAAGCACGAATAAGAATATACCTAATCTCTTCATATTCTTCACTCCTTTGCTAGGAATATATGCTTGTCCAAAAAAAAAATGCCTATTTAGGCATTTTTTTGTTCTTATTTTTCATTCGGTTTTGGAACTTCTTTAATTGTTAAGTATAGAACAATTAAAACAACTGCGATATAAATGAATGTTGAACCAGGCACAACGATTTTGAATAGATCCATAATCATAAAGAAAATTGTTGGAATTGTGTAGCTGTAAGCAGTTAACGTCCATACTTGCTTATAAGATAATTTACGTTGACCACTCATAGCAGAACCTATAAACGCAAGTAAAGTAATTCCTAAGAAAGTAATGAACAATTGGAATAGATATACTAATACGCCGATAACAGCTAATAAAATTGGATAGATACTATCGAATACAGAAATGAAATCTTGTAAATCTTTCTTCTCAAGAGATGTCCCTAGTAAATCATTGTAGGAGTATGTTTGCGTTTGGCCATTTCCTATAGAAACTACTTTATCTTTTAAAATAAATAAACCCGTTTTATTTTGGTATTTTTCAATATCTGTTGTATTTGGGTCAAATACGAAAAGAGCATCTCCCTCTTCTTTTTGAATAGGTTCTTCAATATCAGCTTTTAGTTCACCGTTTTCGATTTTAAAATCAGGTAAATCTTTTTCAATTGCTTGATTTACCATAGTAACACTATCTTGAATAAAGCTACCGTAAAAGAATGTTCTTGGAATAGTAGTGATTAGACAAAGTAGCATAATATACAAAATGGTTTTTCCGATTTTTTGAAAACGGAATAGCGCCATATCTTTAGGCGAATATACGCTTTTGACTAATTGGGTAAATATGGACATAGATTCACTTCCTTTATGTATGTATAAAATCATTGTAACGTAGGAATCTAGGGAATCTCAAGATATATTATATTTACATATAGTAGAGATAACTAAATTTCTTTTTATTAATTTTCTTCTTTTAAATGAGAAAAATACAATTGACACTTTTCTTTTCTATATGGTAAATTTATCTTACATTTCTTAAAGAATATATCCGATAGGAATTCCTTTATTTGATGTATTGTTACATACATAATTGTGGACCCTTAGCTCAGCTGGTTAGAGCAGACGGCTCATAACCGTCCGGTCGTAGGTTCGAGTCCTACAGGGTCCATATCCATTTCACATGTTTATTATGTCGGCAGGAAGCTTCCTTGTAGAAGGGAGCTTTTTTTATGAAATATATGAGCATTTTAATTGAAATGAAGTGGGAATTTTGCTACTTTAATGATAGCAAGACAATGTGATTTATTTGTTTGCACCCTATGGCAATTAGGGTAGAATGAAGTTGTATGTCACTTAAGTGGCAATACATAAACTGGGAGGAATATAACAATGGCAAAACACGAATTACCAAATTTACCTTATGCGTATGATGCTTTAGAGCCTCACTTTGACAAAGAAACAATGAACATCCATCATACAAAACACCATAACACGTACATCACAAACTTAAACGCTGCTTTAGAAGGTCATGCAGAATTAGCTGACAAAAGCGTAGAAGAATTAGTTGCAAACTTAAACGAAGTACCAGAAGCAATCCGTACAGCAGTACGTAACAATGGTGGCGGACATGCTAACCACACATTCTTCTGGACAATCTTATCTCCAAACGGCGGCGGACAACCAGTAGGTGAACTTGCAACTGCAATTGAAGCGAAATTCGGTAGCTTCGATGCGTTCAAAGAAGAATTCGCAAAAGCTGGCGCAACTCGCTTCGGTTCTGGTTGGGCTTGGTTAGTAGTAAATAATGGTGAGTTAGAAGTAACAAGCACGCCAAACCAAGATTCTCCTCTAACTGAAGGTAAAACTCCAGTTATCGGTTTAGATGTTTGGGAACATGCTTACTACTTAAATTACCAAAACCGTCGTCCAGATTACATCGGTGCATTCTGGAATGTTGTAGATTGGAACGCTGCTGAAAAACGTTACCAAGAAGCAAAATAATTGTAATAACGATAAAAAGCTAGGAGAATGCTCCTAGCTTTTTTCTATGCTTTCCTTTTACATAATTGGGCTTGTCTTTGGAAGACTAGAACATGAAGTAAAGGAGAGTTGTGTATGAAGTGGAAACATATAATTGGTGACGTTGAAGTGAATCGGGATTTAGTGTTATTGCTCCTTATTGGAGGTTTATACACGCTCGCAATTTCTTTATCGAATACGTTTGTGAACATTTATTTATGGAAACAAACACAAAATTATGTGAATCTTGGCTTGTATAATTTGGCCAGCGTTGTATTACAGCCTCTCACATTTCTTATAGGTGGGAAATTAGCGAAGCGTATTGATCGCTCAATCTTGTTGCGAATAGGCGTAGGCACGTTAGCTACTTTTTTTATCGTTGTTTTAGTAGCGGGAAAAAGTGCTTCTCACTATATTTTATTGATGGGGGCTCTTTTAGGAGTTGGATATGGTTTTTACTGGCTCGCGTTTAACTTATTAACATTTGAGATTACAGAACCAGAAACAAGGGATTTCTTTAACGGGTTTCTTGGACTTCTTACATCTTTCTCTGGCATGATTGGACCGATAGCAGCTGGATACACAATTTCGCGTATGGAAAAATGGAGTGGCTATACGGTCATATTCTTTCTTTCATTAGTGCTGTTTGCAATTGCTGTTGTGTTAAGCTTTTTTTTATCCAAGAGAGAATGTGAAGGGCGTTATGAGATTACGCAAGTTTTGAAAGAGCGACGGATTGATAAAAATTGGGGAAGAATTACACGTGCTCATTTTTTCCAGGGATTGAGAGAGGGAACATTTATTTTTGTTATTTCAGTATATGTGTACTTAGCAACCGATAGTGAGCTCGCATTAGGGAAATATAGCTTAGTAAATTCTGCTGTATCATTTGTATGTTACTACTTAGTCGCTCGTATGTTAAAGAAAGAGTGGCGAAAAAAAGCAATTTTACTTGGAGGCATTATTTTATATGCGGTCGTATTTTTAGTTATATTCAATGTTACATACACAAAATTACTTATTTATGCAGCATGCATTGCCATTGCATACCCTATTTTACTCGTTCCGTATGGATCGATGACATATGATGTAATTGGTAGAGCGAAAAATGCGAGAGAGTGGCGTGTAGAGTATGTAGTTGTCCGAGAATTATGGTTAAATGCTGGGAGAATTTGTTCAGTTTTAAGTTTTTTATGTGCTGTATTATTCTTTCCGCCTGAAAAGAGCTTACCTTTCTTACTATGTATTTTAGGTGCTGGACATTTTCTTATTTATTTTGCAGTTAAAAATGTCAAATATGATGGGGGAAATGCGGGGAAAACAAGTGTTGTAGCGCAAGGGACCACGCAGAATCAAACTGAACCAGAAGGTTAACTTCTCTTTTGTTTTATGCTAGAATAGAAAAAGATGTAAGACAGCAGTGAGGACACCTGTATGAAGGTGTCCCTTTCACATTACATAGCTGTTGGTAGAGGGGGTTTGTATGAGCAAGAAGCAGAAACAACAAAAGAAAAAGACTCACGTTCCTTTTCGGTTAAACGTGCTGTTTTTCTGCGTGTTTTTAATGTTCTCCGCGGTTATTGTAAGGCTTGGATATGTACAAATTGTTCGCGGTGAGGAATATAAAAATGAAGTGGAGAGGAAAGAGAACTCGACGATTAGTAATCCTGTACCACGTGGGAAAATATTTGACCGTTATGGGCGACCTGTAGTAGATAATGCAGCTGTACGTACGATTACATTTACAAAAATGAAAGGATCAACTGCAGAGGCTCGCTTAGAAACAGCGAAAAAGCTAGCAGATTTGATTGAAGTACCGACAGATAAATTAACAGATCGCGATAAGAAAGACTATTGGCTTGCTATTCATAAAGAGGAAGCTAAAGAAAAAATTACGAATAAAGATCGTCAAGAGTTTAAAGATAAAAAAATTGACGATAAAGAATTAGATGAGCGTCAACGAAATCGCGTGACAGAAGAAGAAGTGAATCAATTATCCGCAAAAGATTTAGAAGTACTAGCGATTAAAAGCAAAATGGACGGCGGATATGCGATGACGCCACAAGTTATTAAAAAGGATGCTACAGAACAAGAATACGCTATTATTAGTGAAAATCTAGCAACATTACCGGGTGTAGATACGAATGTTGATTGGGATCGAAAGTATATTTATGATGATTTATTCCGAAGTGTACTTGGCGGGGTGTCAACGTCTGATGAAGGTTTACCTAGAGAAAGACTAGATTACTATCTTGTTCGTGATTATAATCGAAATGACCGCGTAGGGAAAAGTTATCTTGAGCAGCAATATGAAGATAGTTTGCACGGTAATAAAGCGGAAGTGAGAAATGTTACAGATAAAAACGGTAATATTTTAGAAACGATTAATGTATCAAAAGGGCAAAGTGGTAATAATCTAAATTTAACAATTGATATGGAATTACAAAAGCGTGTAGAAGAAATTATCACGAAAAATTTATTGAGATATAAAGGTGGACAACCCTATTTAGATCGTGCATTCGTTGTAATGATGAATCCAAAAAATGGTGAAGTTTTATCTATGGCAGGGAAACAGTTAGTGGAAGAAAATGGCGAAACGAAAGTACAAGATTTCGCATTAGGAACGATGACAAGCTCTTATCCGATGGGATCAACTGTAAAAGGTGCGACAGTACTTACAGGATATCAAACAGGTGCAATTCAACCAGGTTCAGTTCAACTTGATGAACCAATCAGATTAAAGGGAACGCCACCAAAATCTTCGTGGAAGACGATGGGATATATTAATGATTTAACAGCATTAAAAATGTCTTCTAACGTATATATGTTTAAAACAGCGATGAATATCGCAGGCGTTCAATATGTAAGAGGTGGTACGTTAGATATACCACAAAAAGCATTTGATACGATGCGTTATTATTTCGGACAGTTTGGACTTGGCGTAAAAACAGGTATTGATTTACCAAATGAATCTGCGGGCCAAACAGGTAGAGGAAATCAGCCAGGTTTCCTACTAGATTTATCAATTGGACAGTATGATACGTATACGCCACTTCAATTAGCACAATATGTTTCAACAATTGCAAATGGTGGATATCGTATGCAGCCGCAAGTTGTAAAGGAAATTCGTCAACCGTCAGCGAAACAAGACGAAGTTGGAAAAGTTGTTCATTCAATGGAGCCGAAAGTACTAAATCGTATTGATATGCCTGAATCACAAATTAAACGTGTTCAGGAAGGATTTAGACAAGTATTTAACGATTCTGGTGGTACAGCTGCGAAATACTTTGCAGGTGCACCATATAAAGCTGCTGGTAAAACAGGTACAGCTCAAACTGTGTATGGCGGAGATAAAGAGATTGGTAAAAAGGCAAACGGTGAGCGTAAAGAAACATATAATTTAACATTAGTAGGTTATGCGCCACTTGAAGACCCTGAAGTAGCATTTTCTGTTGTTGTACCTTGGGTAGATGATAAATCAGGTATTAACGGATATATTAGCCGTGACATTATGGACGCGTACTTTGATTTGAAAAAAGTAGAAAATGGCGAAGCTACTAAAGATGAAATAGATAAGAAAAATAAAGAACAAGATGATGAATAAAAAGTTGTAAAAAAAGCACACTATCTGAAAAGATAGTGTGCTTTTTTTTATGGTTCATGCATACGTTTTAATAAGGTGGACAAGCATATTATATCGAAAAAAAATAAGAAATCTCACAAATGATACTTACACAAGCACCTAGAGAATACCGATTTTACGGGGGAAATTATCTGTGAAGAGGAACGGTGGATATGGATTCAAGTTTACCTTATGTTGATTCTTGTGGAACTTTACAAAACTTTTACAAACAATTAAAACCGAATTAATAGTTTAGCAGTATTCTTATATCTGTAATCCTGTTATTTCCGGTTACTTCTAGGAGGAAGAACACGTGAAATGGATAAGTGCATCAATTAAAGTTTTCATACTGTCGACATGTTTCTTTTATGTTGGCACGTCTACTGCATTTGCTGTGAATGAAATGGGAGAAGTGAGAGTTGATGGATCCTCAACGGTTTTTCCTATTATAGAAGCAGTAGCGGAGGAATATACAAAGGTGCATCCGAACGTGAAAATCTCCATCAGTGTTTCTGGGACAGGAGGAGGATTTAATCGTTTCAGTAAAGGAGAAGTAGATATAAATAATGCTTCGAGAGTAATGAAACAAGTGGAAGAAAATGAAATGAAGAGAAACTCCATTCAGTTTACACCGTTTGAAGTCGCTTATGATGGTCTTACAATCGTTGTGAATCGTCAAAATACTTGGGTAGACAACATGACGGTAGACGAGTTACGTCTATTATGGAGTGAAGATGAAAGTGAAAAGCGATGGTCACAAATTCATTCATCATGGCCACGTGAACAGGTAAAGTTTTATGCGCCAGGTGTAGACTCTGGTACGTATGATTATTTTCAAAATGTCATCTTACAAAAAAGTCGCATTGTAAAAAAAGTCTCTTTGTCTGAAGATGATCAAGTTATTATGCAAGGGGTAATGAATGATAAAAATGCCATTGCTTTTGTAGGATATGCTTATTATATGGCCAATCGAGATAAGGTGAGAGCAATAAAAGTGAATGGTGTACTTCCGACGAAAGATACCATCCAATCAGGTGAGTATAAGCCGTTATCTAGGTCACTATTTGCTTATGTGAATCATGCATCTATCCGAAATAAAATGAATGTAGCAAATTATATTGAGTTTATGATTCAGCATGTCGGTAATCTCGCTGAAGAGGTTGGATATGTAAAATTACCAAAAGAAAAATACAATGAACAGCTGCGGATGTTAACAGAAATAAAAAGGTAATGTCAGGGTGGAAAGGGGTTTTCATCTTTGGCTTATAATGACAAAAGTCAAATTACATTTTCTGTACAACATTTGATTGAAAGAAATACAAAACAGAGAAAAAAAACGCAGCGAATCAATCGAATCGTTCCATTATTACTAAAAATAATTGCTAGCGTGTCTATTGTAACGACACTTGGAATTATTTTTACGCTTTCCAATGAAACAATAATGTTTTTTCAAAAAATACCATTACAATCCTTTTTGACGGAAAAGGAATGGTTACCTTTTTTTGAAGATCCTAAGTTCGGTATATTACCACTTATATGTGGAACGGTCCTTGTAACAGCGATTGCTATGTTCGTAGCAATTCCTATCGGTTTAGCGTGTGCCGTATTTTTAAGCGAATATGCTTCAAACGGTGCAAGAAAAGTATTAAAACCGATGTTAGAACTATTAGCAGGTATACCGACAATTGTATATGGTTTTTTTGCATTAACAGTTGTTACACCGCTTTTGCAACGGATTATACCTGATTTACAGTTTTTTAATGCGATTAGTCCAGGTATTGTTATTGGCTTTATGATGATACCTACAATTGCCTCCCTGTCTGAAGATGCAATGAGATCTGTAGCAAAAGGAACGAAAGAAGCTTCATTAGCACTGGGAGCAACTCGGTTAGAGATGGTAAAACAAGTCGTGTTTCCTTCGGCTTTTACAGGGATTATGGCAGCGGTTATATTAGCTGCTTCCAGGGCAATCGGTGAAACGATGATCGTTGTAATTGCAGCGGGATCTACGCCGAACGTATCGCTCGATCCGACACAATCTATTCAAACGTTAACAGCTTATATTGTGCAAGTGAGTTTAGGTGATGCTCCGCATGGAACAATTACTTATTACAGCATGTACGCTGTAGGCGCGACGTTATTCTTATTTACTTTTATAATGAACATCATGTCTCAGTTTATTATGCGCCGCTTTAGGAGGGTGACATAATATGCGAATGTTGAATCATAAAAAAATACAAGCGAATATGGCATCACGGTTTTTAAAAGATCGAATTTACAAATTGTTATTTTATATAGCAATTTTGTTTTCAATAGTAATACTACTTATTTTGCTTTTTCAAATTTTTGAAAAAGGTATCAGTTACCTTTCGTTAGAGTTTTTTACAAACTTCGCTTCGCGTAATCCGAAAGAAGCTGGGATTGCTGCAGCATTGTCAGGAACAATATTATTTATGAGTATTGTTATACCAGTCTCCTTTATATTTGGAGTCGGGACTGCTCTTTATTTAGAACAATATGCGAAGGAATCTATATTTAAAAAGGTAATAGAAATTAATAATCAAACGTTAGCAGGAGTACCTTCCGTTGTATTTGGATTACTCGGCTTAACTATTTTTGTATATGCTCTTCATTTAGGTGAGAGTATTATTGCGGCGGCACTGACGATGAGTTTACTCGTCTTACCTACAGTTGTTGTAGCAAGTCAGGAAGCGATACGATTAGTACCAAATTCATTATTAGAAGCTTCTTACGGATTAGGTGCTACGAAGTGGCAAACGATGTATCGAATTGTATTGCCGTATGCTTTTCCAGGAATTATAACAGGTTGTACGTTAGCGATATCAAGAGCGATTGGAGAAGCGGCACCGTTATTAGTTATTGGGGCACTTGCATTTGCAAATTATGTTCCATTTAGTATGTTTGATAGATTTACAGTTTTACCAATTCAAATTTTTAATTGGATGAGTAGACCACAAGAAGAATTTCAGTATGTAGCAGCTGCTGGGATGATTGTTTTGTTAGGTTTATTGCTCTTGATCAATATATTTGTCCTATGGTTACGAAATCGAAAATAAGTTGGAAATGGATGAAAGGGGAATTCAAATGGTGGCAACAGTAGTAAATGTACAGGTGAAAAACGAGGAGAAAATTGAGACTGCGCCAAAGAAAGTAGTGTTTGATACGAAAAACTTAAATCTATGGTACGGAGAAGATCATGCTTTAAAAGATATTAACTTAAGCATTCATGAGAATGAAGTTACGGCAATTATCGGGCCAAGTGGTTGTGGTAAATCAACTTACTTAAAAACATTAAATCGTATGGTAGAGTTAGTACCAATCGTACGAACTACAGGCGTAATTGAATATAGAGAGCGCAATATATTTGATAAATCATACCCAGTTGAAGAATTACGAACACATGTAGGAATGGTGTTCCAAAAACCAAATCCATTTCCAAAATCTATTTATGAAAATGTAGCATACGGTCCGAAAATTCATGGTATTAGCGATAAAAAAACATTAGATGAAATTGTTGAAAAAAGTTTACGTGGAGCAGCAATTTGGGATGAGTTAAAAGATCGTTTGCATGATAATGCATATGGTTTATCTGGTGGACAGCAACAGCGTCTATGTATCGCACGTTGTTTAGCGATTGAACCAGACGTTATTTTAATGGATGAGCCAACATCGGCACTAGATCCAATTTCAACATTAAAAGTAGAAGAATTAATTCAAGAATTAAAGAAAGACTTTAGCATCGTTATCGTAACACATAACATGCAACAGGCAGCACGTATTTCAGATAAAACTGCTTTCTTCTTAAGTGGAGAAGTTGTGGAGTATACAGATACAAATAAATTATTTACGACACCTTCAGATAAGCGTACAGAAGATTATATTACAGGCCGATTCGGTTGATGTCGCTAGCAAGGATAAGAGCAAATACCCTCTTAACAGAGGGTATTTCTTATTTTTACCTCATGTAAATTAGAGAAGTAATACTTCTCCTATCTTAAGGCTTATTATAAGTGGGCTAGGTAGGAGATATATATAATATTGAGGGGGAAGAAACAATGGTAAGAGAACAGTTTCAATGTGATTTAAAAACGTTACAGCAAAAAGTGATTGAGCTTGGCGAACTAGCGAGGGAAGCTTTATTGCTTGCTATGGAAGGTCTTCATAAAAGGGATGTAGAGAAAGCGTTAGAGGTAATAGATGGGGATTATCGTATGGATAATTTAGAAGAGGAAATAAATGATCTTGCGCTTATGCTTATTACGAAGCAGCAACCTGTAGCAAGTGATTTAAGAAGGATTTTCATTTCAATTAAAACAGCGACAGATTTAGAACGTATTGCAGATCATGCTGTTAATATTGCGAAATCAACAATTCGTCTCGGGGAAAAAGAAGTGTCTGTTAGTTTGCACAATCTTGATGAGATGTTTGCAATTGCAAATAACATGTTACAGTTAGCGTTAGATGCATATGAGCAAGAAAATTTAACGTTTGCGAAGCAAATTGCCGAAATGGATGATTCAGTTGATGAAATATATGGGAAAGCGATTCGTGAATTTATTTCTTCAGTTCCAGAACAACCAGAAGCAATTACACAAATTACACAATTATCGTTTGTAGCGAGATATATTGAGCGTGTAGCAGACCATATTACAAATATTGCTGAAAATGTTTTTTATTTAGTAAAAGGAAAGCATTACTTATTAAATGAATAAGGAAAAAGCAGGTGAAACATCACCTGCTTTTTTTAGTCAAAACATGACAAAAAAAGCTCGTTGTTTCCATTAGTGTATGATGGTAAGATGTATCATAATATAATGGAAAAAATAGGACAGATATGTTGTTCACTTATTAAGTAATATTTTACAAAGTTAATAGTAAGCGCTTTCTTTAGACGTTTAAAAGGTGCATGTATATAGGAGAAGCTTTACTACTTATCGGCCCGATTGGTCAAGGCTAACAACCAGTAGGAGATGAACAAAATCTTTATTAATGAAATTTTTATTTTATACTGCTAGTTAATGCTGGGTAGATAATATACATATCGTATATGAAGTTACTGAACATTATATAAGTGGAGGCTGAAGTATATGAAGGGGGTTATTTTAGCTGGAGGAAAAGGACGACGCCTTAGACCATTAACATGTAATACTCCAAAGCCGATGTTGCCATTATTAGAAAAGCCAGTTTTGGAATACAATATTGAATTATTGCGTCAGCATGGTATACGTGAGATTGCAATTACTGTTCAGTATATGAGTACGGCCATTAAGCAATATTTTGGTGACGGTAGCAAATGGGGCGTTAACTTGTACTACTTTGAAGACTCTCCACCGCTTGGAACTGCAGGGAGTATTAAACAAGCGGAAAAATTTTTGGATGAAACGTTTGTTGTCATAAGTGGGGATGCGTTAACTGATTTTCAATTATCAAAAGGAATTACGTTTCATGAACAACAGAAAAGAATGGTAACTATGTTTGTAAAGGAAGTAGAAAATCCACTCTCATTCGGTCTAGTTGTAATGAACAAAGAACAAGAGGTTACACGATATATAGAAAAACCGAGTTGGAATGAAGTAGTCTCTAATATTGTGAATACAGGTATATATATTATGGAGCCAGAAATTTTTTCTTACATACCGCCCCGAGAATTTTTTGATTTCAGTCAAGATGTGTTTCCATTATTGGCAAATAAAAACGCGTTATTTGCATATTTATCAGAAGGTTATTGGTTAGATATCGGTACATTTGATCAATATCGACAAGCCCAATTTGATTTGTTAACAAAAAAATTGCAAGTACCTATTCCTTATACTGAAGTATTGCCAATGGTATGGATGGGGGAAGGTGTGACGATTGGAAAAGGCACAAAAATTCACGGCCCTTCTTTTATTGGAGAGGGAGCAAAAATTGGTGCCGGGGCTGTAATTGAGCCGTACTCTATTATCGGGAAAAATAGTATTGTTTCGAGTTATTCTCATCTTCAAAAAAGTATTGTTTTTGCAAATGCGCACATTGGACAATATTGCGAGTTATTAGAAACGACAATAGGAGAGCATACAATGGTGGAAGATGACGTTACATTGTTTCAAAAAAGTATTGTAGCAGATCATTGTCATATAGGGAAAAGTACGGTAATTAAGCAAAAGGGAAAACTATGGCCATATAAGGCGATTGATAGCTATTCGGTAGTAGGATCGGCTGGTGTTCAAGAAAGTGAAAAGAGCGCCGGATGGCTGCAAAAAAGTCGCATTGTAGGAAGAGGGAACGTTGAAATCACCCCTCAATTTATAGTAAAGGTAGCGATGGCGTACGGATCCCTTTTTACCAAAGGGGAAAGTATATTAATCGGGAGCCAAGAACATATAGAAACGACTTCTTATAAAAATCTTTTTCTTCATGCGATTCATGGTATTGGGATTCATACGATGGAATGCAAAGAAATGAACGAATCGCTTTTTCAGTATAGCATTCAAGATTTACAATGTGCAGGTGGAGTTTTCATTCAAGTGGAAAATGAAAAAGAGGTTATTATAAAGTTATATGGTCAGGATGGGGCACAATTAACGTATAAGCAGCAAAAAGCGATAGAACAAGTATATATGTCTGAGTCTTTTTATTACGTATGTGAGAAAGAAATGGGGCGAAATAAGCTGGTCCATGTTTCTTTACATGATTATATAGAAGCTGTATTAGAGCGCATTGATATTGAGAAAATACAAAAACAGAAGTTCCACCTTCTTATTAATAAGAGAAATGATATGTTACAACATTTACTTATGCTTTTTTTGCAAAGGCTTGGATGCACAGTTACGTGGATTTATGCAGGTGAACAGAAGGATCATGTGAAGGCCTTGATGAAATCAAGTAAAGCGAATATGGCACTCATGTTTTCAGAGCAAGGAAATTATTTTGAGTTATATGATAATCATAGTAACATTTACCAGGGGACAGATTTTGAAGAGGTAGATATTCCAGATTTATTACTTGAATCGGCAGGAAATATTTACCCAATGTCTTTGAAATTAGGAGAATGTTACCTTCTATTTTATACGCAGGATGAAAAAAAGTCGTTTCAAGCGAGATGGAAGCGAGATATCCTATATCGAATTGGAAAATTATTTGAGCTAATAGCATTGCAGGGAAAAACATTTCTCAGCATAGTAGAGCAATCACCTCCGCTCTATTTACTTTGTGATGAAGTTGTATGTTCATGGAATGAAAAAGGGAAAGTGATGAGGAAATTATTGGCTGATATGGAAAGAAAGGAAGAAGGTATATTTGAAGGAGTACAGTTCAAATATACCGAAAAAGAGTGGTCTTATATCGTTTCTGACACAAAACAACCGAAATTTTTAGTGTATTCACATGCTAGAAACCCAGTCATAGCAAGGGAAAACATGAAAAATCTTATAGAAAAAATTAGACAATATCAAAAGGTGTAGAATTTTTATTTTAAAAGTGGTATTATAGTATAGTCTGATTTAAGTTATTAGTACTGGAGGGAAATAAGAATGCGTGTGAATATTACTCTAGCATGTACAGAATGCGGAGATCGTAACTATATCTCAAAGAAAAACAAACGTAACAACGCTGAGCGTATCGAGCTTAAAAAGTATTGCAAGCGTGACAAGAAGTCTACGTTACACCGTGAAACAAAGTAAGCAGTAGGAATATTTTCCTACTGTTTCTTTTTTTATTCGATTCCTCTCTTAAAAATGATACACTATCATCGTAGAGAAAAGTATCACTGTGAGGGGGAAAATGTGTGAGAGAAGAGAAACTACGTTTACGTAAACAAATAATAGAGCACATGAATTCTTTATCAAAAGAACGGTATACAACTTTATCAGAGCAAATAGCATTTTCGTTGTATGAGCAAAAAGAGTGGGCTGAAGCTAAAACAATTGGAATCACTCTCTCGATGGAAAATGAAGTGAATACATATCCTATTATCGAAAAAGCTTGGAAAGAAGGAAAGAGAGTTGTTGTTCCGAAGTGTAATAAAGAAACAAGAACGATGTCCTTTAGGCAAATTAGTAATTTTGATCAATTAGAAACAGTGTATATGAATTTACGTGAGCCAATTCCAGCACTTACGGAAGAAGTGAATGCAGATGAAATTGACCTTCAAATCGTACCAGGCGTAGCTTATACAGAGCGAGGAGAACGGATTGGATATGGCGGTGGCTATTATGATCGTTATCTCGTGCATTATAAAGGGAAAACGCTATCATTAGCTTATAGTTTTCAAATGGTAGAACATATTCCAGTAGAGCCGTTTGATAAAAATGTAGAAAAAATTATTACAGAAAAAGGAACAATGGTTAAAAATGGGCTTGTATAGACAAATAAAAATTGACGAGACTTTTTCTTCTTGATTATAATAAAATATGTGAACGTTTTCTTATTATAATTTTTTATAGTAAGTGAGCATAGAGGGTGATGAAATGGTATCTATATATGATATTCAGCAATTGCTAAAGAAATTTGGTACGATTATTTATACAGGAGATCGAATTGCAGATTTACAATTAATGCAAGATGAATTGCGTGAATTAAATCAATCACAGCTAATCGATCCACAAGACTATCAAACAGCTTTATTTTTATTGAAGCAAGAAATTCAAAAAGAGCTAAATAAGAATTAGATAAAGGTAGGTAAGCAACATGGAAGAGAAATGGTTAGTTGGTGTTGACCTTGGTGGTACAACGATTAAATTAGCATTTATTAATGTGTACGGTGAAATTTTACATAAGTGGGAAATCCCTACGAATACAAATGAGCAAGGAAAACATATTACACTTGATGTAGCGAAAGCTATTGATAAAAAGTTAGAAGAGTTAGGTGAATTAAAAAGTAAGTTAATCGGTATTGGTATGGGAGCTCCTGGCCCTGTACACGTGGCGTCTGGAATGATTTATGAAGCGGTTAACTTAGGATGGAAAAACTATCCGTTAAAAGATTTATTAGAAGTAGAAACAGGATTACCTGTTGTTATTGATAATGATGCAAATTTAGCGGCACTTGGTGAAATGTGGAAGGGTGCTGGTGAAGGAGCAAAAGATTTAATTTGTATGACACTTGGCACTGGTGTTGGCGGCGGTGTAATTGCTAATGGCGAGATTGTACATGGCGTAAGCGGTGCTGCTGGTGAGATTGGACACATTACAGTCGTTACAGAGAATGCTTTCCCATGTAATTGCGGGAAGTCTGGTTGCCTAGAAACTGTAGCATCTGCAACAGGTATTGTACGTGTTGCTATGCAGAAAATACAAGAGACTGATAAAGAAAGTATTCTACGTTCTATGTTAGCAGAAGAAGGGCGTATTACATCAAAAGACGTATTTGAAGCACATGGACAAGGTGATGAACTAGCAGGCGAAGTAGTAGAAAAGGTAGCTTCTTATTTAGGATTAGCTGTAGCGAACCTTTCGAGCACGTTGAATCCAGAGAAAATTGTTATTGGTGGAGGCGTTTCTAAAGCTGGAGATGCATTATTAGAACCAATTCAACGTTATTTCGAGCAATATGCTTTCTCACGTGCTGTAAAGAGCACGAAGTTAGCTATTGCAACACTTGGTAATGATGCAGGTGTTATCGGAGGAGCTTGGCTTGTAAAAAAGCACAAATACGAAGCGAAGATGATATAAGTTGTGAACTATGAAAAGAGGAAGGGAAACCCTTCCTCTTTTTGTGCGAAATCTGGATGAAGAATAATCTGTAAATGAATTAAGCTGCTGGTGGGTACCCGTTATATAGAACAGTCATGATTGTAAACCATCCGAAAACGAGTACAGTTGCAATGGCAAAGCCACCCGCGAGAAAATTCTTTTCCCGAAGTGTTCTAAGCGTAGCAAATACAGCTAACAGAGTGACAAGCGTAAAAATAATAACAAGGCCCATACAATATCCTCCTCTGTCTACCCATTCCTTAATATGAGTTTTTAGAAAATTTACTCTTTTATATTGTACATGTTTTAAAAATGATTGTCGAGATAGCATCCTTTCTTTTCCTAAGAGAAAAAAATGTTGTATCATTGAAAGTAAGTTTAATAATTGGAGGAGATTTTCATATGAAATGGATACAAATGCCGTTAGGCCTATTACAAACAAATGCTTATATTTTAAAGAATGATAAAAATGAATGTGTTATCTTTGATCCTGGTCATGAAGGAGAGAAGCTCGTTACATATTTACAAGAAGAGCAATTAAAGCCACTGGCTGTTTTATTAACACATGCTCACTTTGATCATATTGGCGCTGTTGATGCGGTAAGAGACGCTTTTCATATTCCTGTGTACGTACATAAAGAAGAAGAAGATTGGTTAGGTGATGCAACTGTAAATGGTTCTCAAATTTTTATGATGAATCGCAGTATTACAGCAAAACCAGCAGATCATATTATTGATGCAGAAGGTACATTAGCAATTGGTTCATTTAATTTTGAAATTTTTGAGACGCCAGGACATTCTCCAGGTAGTATTTCTTATTATTGTAAAGAGGCGAGTGCTGTATTTTCTGGAGATGTATTGTTCCAAATGAGCATCGGAAGAACAGATTTACCTGGTGGAAGTTTTGCTGAATTGATTGGAAGTATTGAAGAGAAATTATTTGTATTACCTGATGAAACAGCGGTGCTATGTGGACATGGTCCAGAAACAAGCATTGGTTTTGAAAAAGAAAATAATCCATTTTTACAGTAAGGAGCTAGTATGGGGATGGAGCTCATTTTAAAAGAATGGATGGAAAAAGAAAAGGATTATTCAATTTCATACAGTACATATATGAAACTCGCATTATACGCAGAGGAACATGGATACTATATGAAAGAACGTGAAAAAATAGGAAGACAAGGGGATTTTTTTACAAGTAGCAACGTATCTTCTGCTTTTGCAAAAACCTTTGCTAAGTTTTTTGTTCGTCTTGTTGAAAATGGTGAAGTTGCTCCGAATATTTGTGAGATTGGTGGGGGAACAGGAAGGTTTGCCTATGATGTTTTACAAGAATGGAAGCAATTATCACCGGAAACTTTTATTAATTTAAACTATTCGATGATTGAAATGAGCCCTTTTCATAGAAAATTACAGCAGAAAAGTCTTTGTTCGTTTTCTAACGTGTCATACTATACGTCGCATAGTGAAATGGGAGAATCATTCGAAGGGATTCTTTTTTCAAATGAGTTATTTGATGCATTTCCTGTTGAAGTAATTGAGAAGAGAAATGGAATATTGTATGAAGTACGTGTTACGTACACAGAGGAAGGGAAACTTGCAGAAGTATGTAGGCCGTTACATAAAAGAATTGGTCGATACTTATTGAAATATAATATTCATCTTGCTGAAGGCCAGCGTTTTGAAGTACCGATTGCGATGGAAGAATTTATAAAAGAAATTGCGAAATGGTTTCAACGAGGTGTATGTATTACAGTTGATTATGGATATACAAAAGAAGAATGGATGCATCCTGCACATCAAGAAGGAAGTTTACGAGGATATTACGAGCATAAGTTAATTCGTAATCCTTTAGCGCATCCAGGTGAGATGGATCTTACTACTCATATTCATTGGGACGAATTGAAAGAGATGTTTAGTCTGCAAGGTATGAATACGGTATGGCATAAGAAACAATCTGAGTTTTTGTTAGCAGCAGGGATACTAGATCAGCTTACAAATCACCAAGATAGGAATCCTTTTTCTGAAACTCAAAAACAAAATCGTGCAGTTCGTTCTATGATTTTGAATGGAGGATTAGGGAATGCATTTGATGTTGTTATACATACGAAACATATGCAACAGTTACACTTGGATCGGTATTTGAAAATATAAAAAAACAAGACACAGCATAGTTCTGTGTCTTGTTTTTTAATACGACTTATGTAGCATCATATATTTCCTCTCATGATATATATTTATATTAAAGATATGAGATAAAAAATATAAAATACGTCCTTTTTCTCTGTTTATGAGTCCCTAACCCAATAATACGCGAACGAGTTGAATAATTGTCTCGTTTTCTACTTTGTAATAAATTTCCAAACCTTTTCTTTCGCTTGAAACGATTTTAGCACTTTTTAATTTTGCTAAATGCTGTGAAATTGTAGATTGTGGCATGTTTAAGCCAGTGTACATTGTAGAAACGTTGCTTGGACCACGTTCAATTAATCCTTTTACAATACATAAGCGAACAGGATGAGCAAGTACTTTCAATAATTCTGCATTGCTTTCATATAGTTCTATTTCTTTTTGAAAGGTTTCTAACATGTTTTTTTCCACCTCCGTGTGAGCTGTTATACCATACTATACATACCAAAAAATTAAAGAAAAGAAAACAGTTGTTGCAGAAAAACATTCCTAAAGTAAAGAAATTGTAAGAAAAGAGACCCTGATGTAAATAAAGTAGATGATTTAGCACGGTTTTGTAAAATGACATTTTTGGGTGAAAATTTCGATGCGTTTTAAAAATTGAAAGATATAGATATATTTGTAACACAATTTTATCATGATTTTCTTATTCTTTCAAATGAATATACAAAATTTTTAAAATAATATGAAAAAGGAATTGTAATGTTATATATAGAATATAAAACAGGTTAAAAGAAAAGAAGCTGAATGTAATCAGCTTCTTTATGGTGAAAATGAAATGTTTGAATATAGCTGATAAATCTTAGAATTACCAAGATATTAGTTATGTATTCTAGATTTCATCTTTTATCAATTTTAAAAATCTGTTGTTCCATATATTTTCATAAAAATCAATTGTCTCTTTTGCGGACATAAATGGATTATTTAACGTAGACGTTGCTTTCTGTACCATGAAGTTTTCGTACCCTAGTCCATGGGCAAATTTAATCGTAGCATCCATGCAGTACTCAGTTTGGGCACCACAAAATTCAATACGCTGTACAGATAATTGGTCTAAAATTTCTATTAAGTTAGTTTTAAAAAACGAATTTGCATGTGTTTTTCTTATAAAAAAATCTTGCTCTTGAACATCTAGATCAGAATGAATAGCCCAAAGTTCTTTTTCGGGTACTAAATCATCGTCACAATGTTGAACAAAAATGATTGGTTTATTTAATTTTCTGTATGAAGAAATTCTTTTATTTACTTTTGTAAGTAAGTTTTTTAAATCGAATAAATGTTCTTCGCTATAACATACTCCATTTTGTAAATCAATAACGATTAAAATATCACAAGTATTCATTATTCTCCCCCTTTTATCCCTTAATATATCAATAAATCCATTACCTTGAAATAGAAGGTAATGGATTTATTTTTTGTGAACTATGTAAACAGAAGATATGAAAACTTAATTTCATATCTTCTGTTCATTCTATGCATTTACAGGTTCTTCTACATAAGAAAGGGCATTTTCAAAGTCGGATATTAAATCATCAACATTTTCAAGGCCGACGGATAAACGAAGTAATGAATTGGAAATACCTCTTTCATCACGAGCTTCTTGTGACAGTGCTGCATGTGACATTTTAGCCGGATAGGAAAGAATTGATTCGACAGCTCCTAAACTAACTGCAAACACAGGTAATTTTACTTTTGATAAAAATTGGCGGAGTGCATCTTCTGATTGTAAAGTGAAGGATAGGACAGCTCCGGCCGATGTTGCTTGAGATTGTTGAATATCAAATCCAAGATGTGTTTGTAAGCCAGGATAATAGACATTTTGAATTTTACTGTGCTCTTGTAAATACTGTGCAATTTTATTGGCATTCGCAGCTGAATGCTCAAGACGTACATGTAATGTTTTTAGACCGCGAAGTACGAGAGAGCAATCTTGAGGTCCTAAAATGGCGCCGAATGCATTTTGTAAAAATCCAAGTTTTTGAGCAAGTTCGGCATCTTTTACGACCGCTAATCCAGCAGTAACATCACTGTGACCAGCAATGAACTTTGTAGCGCTATGAAGAACGACATCTACGCCGAGATCAAGTGGTTTCTGGAATAGTGGTGTCAAAAATGTATTATCAACAAAAGTAAGAGCGCCAATAGATTTTGCAAGTGTAGAAACAGCACGAATATCTGTTACTTTTAAAAGCGGGTTAGAAGGTGTTTCTACATAAAAGAGCTTTGTATTTTGTTTTATATTTTGCTTGATTTCTTCTAGATTGGTCATATCAACAAATGTATGTGAAACACCATAACGGGAGAGAACTTCAGTTATTATTCGATAAGTCCCTCCGTATACGTCTTCTGAAATGAGTACGTGATCACCTTGTGAAAGAAGGAGGAATGCAGTAGAAATCGCTGCAATTCCTGATGCGAAGGCAAATCCTTTCGTTCCGCCTTCTAATAAAGCAATGATGTCTTCAAGAGCTTCACGAGTTGGATTTCCTGACCTGCTATAGTCATATTTCCCGAACGTATCTACATCGAACTGGTGGAATGTTGATGTGTTATAGATGGGAACGTTAACCGCTCCTGTTTGTGGATCATGTTTATATTGGTTGTGTAGTAAGAGTGTATCTATAGAATAACTCATATTCTTACACCTTCTTTTACAAGTTTAATGGCTTGCTGTAAGTCTTGAATTAAATCGTTACTATTTTCAATGCCAACAGAAAATCGAAGAAGACGATTACATACACCGTTTGCTGTTCTGATTTCTTCAGGAATATCAGCGTGTGTTTGTGTTGCTGGATATGTCATTAAACTTTCAACACCACCAAGACTTTCGGCGAATGTAATTAAGGATAAAGATTGTAAGAATGGATTAATCCATTCTTCATCTTTAAGACGAAATGAGATCATGCCGCCTCTTCCAGGATAAAATACATCTGTCACCCCGTCCTCATTATTTAAATAAGCAACAACTGCTTTTGCATTTTCTTCATGTTGTCTCATGCGAAGCGCTAACGTTTTCATACCACGGATTAATAGCCATGAGTCAAATGGACTTAAGACCGCACCTGATGCATTATGATAATGGGCGATTTCCTCACAAAGTTCCTTTCCTTTTGCAACGACAAGTCCGCTTAGTACATCGTTATGTCCTCCTAAATATTTTGTTGCGCTATGAAGTACAATGTCAGCACCTTCTGTTAATGGCTGCTGTATATAAGGCGTGTAGAATGTGTTGTCTACAATAAGAAGTAGTCCGTGTCTTTTTGCTACAGTTGCGACAGCGGCAATATCAGTAACTTGCATTAATGGATTTGTCGGGGTTTCTATGAAAATAGCTTTCGTTTCAGTTGTGATAGCTTGCTCAATTTGTTTAATAGATTGTGTATTTACGTATCTACATCGAACATTCCACTTTTTTTCGTGCTCAGAAAATAATCGATAAGTGCCCCCGTATAAATCTTCGGATACAATAAGTTCGTCTCCAGAGCGGAATAGGGAAAGGACAAGGAGCACAGCTGCCATACCGGAACTACAGGCATAACCTTGTTCGCCGTATTCTAAGTCTGCGATTGCCTGTTCTAATAGGCCGCGAGTTGGATTTCCAGTTCGTGAATAGTCAAATCCAGTAGATTTACCAATTCCTTCGTGACGATAAGCAGTTGAAAAGTAAACAGGCGGATTAACAGTTCCTGTTGTAGTTTCACTCCGGTTTCCGATTTGCGCTAGTTTTGTTTCGATAGTTGACATGTAAAAATTCCTCCTTTTTAAATTGAACCAGTAGTTGAATATAAAATAAAAAAAGCCTTCTAAGAAGAAGGCTTTCGGTTTGAATAGAGTCTTCTTCTCATCTGTCAAATTTTTCACAATTTGCTGGAATTAGCACCTTATTAACAAATGTTAATGGTTGCTGAGGCGTCATAGGGCCAGTCCCTCTACCTCTCTAGATAAGAATGTTCGTATGAAATTTTATTATGGTTTTAACTTTACAACAAAAGATAATTGAATTGCAACTTTATTTTAAATAATTTTTATTTTTACGCAAGTGTCATTGACTTTTGCATTTGTGCGTGCTAAATTTATTAAAAAATTAACAAACATTGTTAAAAGGGGAACGCATTTCCTTTTAGCTACATAAATAAAATAATAAAGACAACTCTTATTGAGAGCGGTGGAGGGAAAGGCCCTGTGAAACCCGGCAACCTTCAAACGAAATGTTTGAAACGGTGCTAATACCTGCAAAACGAATGTTTTGCATAATAAGAGGAGGAACAATTATGTCCCCCTCTTCAAAGTGAAGAGGGGGTTTTTATATTGATAGAAATGAGGGAGATTTGTGAAATTACTAGATTTATTGTCAAAAGGAATTGTAATAGGTGATGGTGCGGTTGGAACATTATTACATTCACACGGTTTGCAAAGTAGTTTTGAAGAATTGAATATATCTGATCCAGATTTAATTATATCGATTCATAAGCAATATGTAGCTGCTGGGGCAGATGTAATTCAAACAAATACGTACGGAGCAAATGAAGCGAAATTACGTATGTATGGTTTAGAAAATCAAGTTACTGAAATTAATAGAGCCGCAGTAAAACTGGCGAAAGCATCTGTTACAGACAGAAATGCAATTTTAGGAACAATAGGTGGTATGAAACATATTGGAGCGGTTACGACAACTGATATGGAGCGAGAATTTATGTTACTGGAACAAGCAAGTGCATTATTAGAAGAACAGGTTGATGGACTGCTATTAGAGACTTTTTATGATGAGTTTGAATTACTCCATGCTGTTCAGGTGTTACGAAAAGAAACGAATATTCCAATTGTAGCGCAATTAGCGTTACATGAGGCAGGTACGACTCAAAATGGAAATGATGTAAATGAAATATTAAAACAGCTTTTAGATTACGGTGCAAATGTTGTTGGATTGAACTGCCAACTAGGGCCACTTCATATGACGGAAGCTTTTAAAATGATATCGATTCCGAAAAATGGTTACTTGTCAGCGTATCCAAATGCAGGTCTCCCAAATTATGTGGAGGGACGTTATGTATACGAGGGGAGTCCAGCTTATTTCGAAGCGATGACACCGAAATTTATTGAGCAAGGTATTCGGTTATTGGGTGGTTGTTGTGGCACGACTCCAGAACATATTGAAAGTATGAAACGTGCGACTCTAAATGTTACACCTGTAATAGAAAAAGATACGATTCAAAGACCGAAAGTAGTTCATACACACGAGAAACGTTCAAAAGCTCATGTCACTTTAGCAGAGAAAGCAAAAAAACAAACGACAGTAGTAGTAGAATTAGATCCACCGAAAACGTTAGATACGCAGCGATTTTTTGAAGGCGCAAGAGCATTGAAAAGGGCTGGAGCAGATGCTATTACTCTAGCAGATAATTCATTAGCATCGCCTCGTATCTCAAATATGGCAATGGGAGCATTATTAACGAAGCACGATATTCCGGTATTGACGCATTTAACGTGTAGAGACCATAACGTCATCGGACTACAATCTCACTTGCTAGGCTTGTCAGCGTTAGGTATGGAAGAAGTATTAGCTTTAACTGGTGATCCAGCACGCGTTGGTGATTTTCCAGGTGCCACTTCTGTATATGATTTATCCTCTATTGAGCTCATTAAAATGATTAAAGAAATGAACGATGGGCGTTCTATTTTAGGGAAATCGATAGGTCCAGCAACAAGGTTTTCAGTAGGCGGCGCGTTTAATCCGCATGTAAGACATTTAAAAGCAGCGGTTAAGCGAATGGAACGGAAAATAGATGCTGGAGCGGAATATTTCTTAACGCAGCCGATTTATGATATCGCGTTAATCGAAGAAGTGTACGAAGCGACGAAGCATTTGGAACAACCTATTTTTATTGGCATTATGCCATTAATAAGTAAACGGAATGCAGATTTTCTTCATTTTGAGGTGCCAGGTATTACGCTACCGGAAGCCGTAAGGGAGAGGATGGATGGTCATGAAACGAAAGAGGCGGCAATTGAGGAAGGAATTCGTATTTCACAAGAGTTGATTGATGAGACGATGAAATATTTTAACGGTATTTATCTTATTACGCCATTTCTAAAATATGAAATTACAGAACATCTTGTTAAATATGTGAGAGAAAAGCAAGAAGTGAAAGAAGGTATTAATTGATGAAATGTATAGAAGAAAAATTACAAAATAACATCTTACTATTAGATGGTGCAATGGGAACGATGATCCAGCAAGAGGACTTAACTGCGGAAGATTTCGGAGGGGAAGAGTATGAAGGTTGTAATGAGTATTTAGTAGAAACAAGACCAGATGTTATTTTAAAGATTCATAAAGCTTACATTGAAGCTGGAGCGGATATTATTGAAACGAATACATTTGGGGCAACAAATATTGTACTAAGTGATTATGAGTTATCTCATTTAGACGAAGAGCTAAATGAGAAGGCAGCGCGTTTAGCGAAGCAAGCAGTCAAAGAAAGTGGGAAGGAAGTATATGTTGCCGGAGCAATGGGACCGACAACGAAAGCGATTAGTGTTACTGGTGGTGTAACGTTTGAAGAATTAATTGAAGCTTATACACGGCAAGCAAGAGGATTGTTGAAAGGAGAAGTTGATGTATTACTAGTTGAGACGAGTCAAGATATGCGTAACGTGAAGGCTGCTTATATTGGAATTCAAGCAGCCTTTGACGAACTAAAAAAAATTGTACCTATCATGATTTCGGGAACGATTGAACCGATGGGAACGACTCTGGCTGGGCAAACAATTGAGGCTTTTTACTTATCGGTAGAACATATGAAGCCATTATCTGTTGGATTAAACTGTGCGACTGGTCCGGAGTTTATGAGAGATCATATTCGTTCACTATCTGATTTGTCGGAGTGTTACATTTCTTGTTATCCAAATGCAGGTCTTCCTGATGAAGATGGACATTATCATGAATCTCCATCTTCTCTCGCTGAAAAAGTGAAGCGATTTGCTGAAGAAGGATGGGTTAATATTATCGGTGGTTGTTGTGGCACAACACCAGAACATATAAAAGCAATGAAAGAAGCACTAGCATCCCTAAAGCCTCGTGAACATCATGAACGAGAAGGTCATGGAGTTAGTGGATTAGAGGCACTGCAATATGATGACTCTATGAGACCATTATTTGTTGGTGAAAGAACAAACGTTATTGGATCACGTAAATTTAAACGATTAGTAGCAGAAGGGAAATTTGAAGAGGCTGCTGAAGTCGCAAGAGCGCAAGTGAAGAAAAATGCTCATATTATTGATATTTGTATGGCAGACCCGGACCGGGATGAAATAGAAGATATGGAAAACTTCTTGGCAGAAGTTACGAAAGTGTTAAAAGTACCGATTATGATTGACTCAACAGATGAACATGTGATGGAGCGAGCTCTTACTTATATTCAAGGGAAAGCTGTTATTAATTCAATTAACTTAGAAGATGGAGAAGAACGATTTATAAAAGTGACGCCGCTTCTTCAGAAATATGGTGCCGCTATTGTTGTAGGAACAATTGATGAAGACGGTATGGCAGTAAGTGCAGAAAGAAAACTCGAAATTGCGAAAAGAAGTTATGAGTTATTGACCACGAAATATGGTATACGCCCGTCAGATATTATTTTTGATGCACTCGTGTTTCCTGTAGGGACAGGGGATGAAGAATATATTGGCTCGGCGGCAGCGACAATAGAAGGGATTCGTCTTATTAAAGAAGCATTGCCAGAATGTTTAACGATTTTAGGTGTAAGTAACATATCATTTGGTTTACCACCAGCTGGCCGCGAAGTATTAAATTCGGTCTTCTTATACCATGCAACGAAAGCAGGATTAGACTACGCGATTGTGAATACGGAAAAATTAGAGCGCTATGCATCAATTCCTGATGAAGAAAAACGGCTTGCAGATGCATTACTTTTTGAAACGACGCAAGAGACGCTAGAAGAATTTACAAACTTTTATCGCGTGGCAAAAAAGAAAGATGTTGTTGTCCAAGAAACATTAACTCTTGATGAAAGGTTAGCTAATTACATTGTAGAAGGGACAAAACAAGGGTTACACGAAGATTTAAGCCTCGCGCTTACAGAAGGAAGAAAACCTTTGGATATTATTAATGGCCCACTTATGACAGGGATGGATGAGGTAGGACGATTATTTAATAATAATGAGCTAATCGTTGCTGAAGTATTGCAAAGTGCTGAAAGTATGAAAGCTGCTGTAAGTTATTTAGAGCCACATATGGAATCTAGCGATAGTGCAAAAAAAGGGAAAGTATTATTAGCAACTGTTAAAGGTGACGTACATGATATTGGGAAAAACCTCGTTGAAATTATTTTAGCGAATAACGGATATGAGATTATTAATTTAGGAATCAATGTTCGCTCGGATCGAATTGTTCAAGAAGTACAAGAAAAGAAGCCTGATATTATAGGTCTTTCTGGTTTATTAGTAAAATCGGCTCAACAAATGGTAACGACTGCAGAAGATTTAAAAGCTGCGGATATTGATATTCCAATTGTTGTAGGCGGGGCAGCGCTAACGAGAAAGTTTACAGATAATCGCATTTCGCCATCTTATAAAGGGCTCGTATGTTATGCAAGTGATGCGATGACGGGGCTGGATATTATTAATAAGCTTCAAAAAGAAGAAGAGCGTGAGAAGATGAAGCAGGATAAAAAAGAACGTCATCTTCATATCGTAACAAAAGAAGAAAAGAAAATAGAAATTCCAGCAGTAATTGAGCCATTACCAAAATCAGAGGTTATGGTACCTGATTCAACGAAGCGAATTGTATTACGAGATGTTCCCGCCCTTCATCTCGCACCATTTCTGAATAGACAAATGCTACTTGGACATCATCTTGGATTAAAAGGAAGCGTGAAGAAGCTTTTGAAAGAGGGAGATAAAAGAGCACATGAATTAAATGATTTAATAGATGAATTATTGCAGGAAGGACAATCTTGGTTAAAACCGAAAGCGGTGTATCAATTTTTCCCAGCGCAAAGTGACGGACAAAACATTGTAATATATGATCCAGAAGATCATACGCGTGTTATAGAGCGTTTCACATTCCCAAGGCAAGGAAGGGCTCCATATCGTACTTTAGGTGATTATTTACGACCAATTGGAGATGAGATGGACTATGTTGCTTTCCTATCTGTTACGGTTGGAGAAGGCGTTCGGGGCATTGCTGAAGAGTGGAAGGCGAAAGGTGATTATTTACGCAGTCATGCCATTCAATCGTTAGCGCTTGAACTAGCAGAAGGACTTGCTGAAAAAACACATATGCTTATTCGTGATCGCTGGGGTATTCCAGATTCACCAGAATTGACGATGGAAGAACGTTTCCGTACGAAATATAGAGGGATACGCGTGTCCTTCGGTTATCCAGCATGTCCAGAACTTGCGGATCAAGAAAAGTTATTTCGACTTATTCATCCAGAAGAAATAGGTATTTCATTAACGGAAGGGTTTATGATGGAACCAGAAGCATCTGTAACGGCTATGGTATTTTCTCACCCCGAGGCAAGATATTTTAGTGTATTATAGTCTAGAAGGGGGAGACGTATGAAAAAAATAGTCTTTACAGGTGGCGGTTCGGCAGGGCATGTAACACCTAATTTAGCCATTATTCCATATTTAAAGGAAGACAACTGGGACATTTCTTATATTGGTTCTCATCAAGGAATTGAGAAGACGATTATAGAAAAGGAAGATATTCCGTACTATAGTATTGCGAGTGGAAAGCTACGCCGTTATTTTGATTTAAAAAATATAAAAGATCCTTTTCTTGTGATGAAGGGTGTTATGGACGCGTATGTAAGGATTCGAAAACTAAAACCAGATGTGATTTTTTCAAAAGGTGGTTTCGTATCTGTACCAGTCGTAATTGGAGGATGGCTAAATAGAGTACCAGTTTTATTACATGAGTCTGATATGACGCCAGGACTAGCAAATAAAATTGCGCTCCGTTTCGCTTCAAAAATATTTGTTACATTTGAAGAAGCTGCGAAACATTTACCGAAAGAAAAAGTAATTTATACAGGGTCTCCTGTACGTGAAGAAGTACTAAAGGGAGATCGTGAAAAAGCTTTAGCGTTTTTAGGTTTTTCACGTAAAAAGCCAGTTATTACAATTATGGGAGGAAGTTTGGGCGCAAAAAAAATTAACGAAACGGTTCGAGAAGCGTTACCAGAACTTCTGAGAAAATATCAAATTGTTCACCTTTGTGGAAAAGGTAATCTTGATGATAGTTTACAAAATAAAGAAGGATATAGACAATTTGAATATGTACACGGGGAACTGCCGGATATATTAGCGATAACAGATTTTGTTATTTCACGTGCGGGGTCCAACGCTATTTTTGAGTTTTTAACATTGCAAAAGCCGATGCTTCTAATTCCGCTATCGAAATTTGCAAGTCGTGGAGACCAAATATTAAATGCAGAATCATTTGAAAGGCAAGGATATGCCTCTGTACTGTATGAAGAAGATGTGACTGTCAATTCTCTTATAAAGCATGTTGAAGAGTTATCTCATAATAATGAGGCATATAAAACCGCATTAAAAAAATATAATGGAAAAGAAGCGATTCAAACAATCATTCACCATATTTCAGAGGCATGATGAAACAATCATGCCTCTTTTAGTAGGATGAAAGATTCCAAGAAACGGTGTTTTTATGTTACAATAGCAAATGGTTAGTAGGGAAATTCCAATTAATGAAGCGTGAAAATACGAATGGATTAGGAGTGACTGTGTTGGAGCTAAGTCTCTATGAAAATACTGCACTTATTATATGCTTTGTGTTGTACGTTGGTAGTGTTATTGTTTATATTTCAAGGAAATTTTCGCAAGAAAGAGAGCTTGAAAAATCAGAGATAACAGCTGAACTAGAAATGTTAGCTGATGAAAGTTATAAAAAGCAAAAAATAAAAGAAGATCATGAAGCATCCCATCATTTAAACGCAAATAAGTTTTAAAGATGGGGATTTTTTTTGAAGTCGTTTTTTATCATAGCTATAACAAGTAACGCTAAAAAGGAGTTTCCCCATACATAATGAAGGAGTGTATATAAATGAATTTTTACATTGCTTCAGGATTCCAAAATAAACAAATTGTACGCTCTATAGCGAATGAACTGAAACATGCAGGATGGCACCATACATATGATTGGACCAAAAACGAAAGAGCAGTGAATCAAGAACAATTAAGAGAAATTGGTCAGGCAGAAAAGAATGCTATTAAAGAAGCGGATGTATTTTTACTTATATTAGATGGTGGAAATGGGAGCCATACAGAGTTTGGAATGGCGATTGCACTAGAGAAAAAGATATATGTATATCATGAAGGAAATCCGCTCCAAACAACGTTCTATCATTTGCCAGAAATAAATATTTTTGAAGGAGATGCAGCAGAATTTGCATCTTCTGTTATGAATCATGTGAAATAATAATAACTACCTAAAAGGTTATAAAAGTGATCTTTTGGGTACAGTGATGATAAGAAACGTATATAAAGGAGTACATAATATGAAATTAGAAAATGGATGGGAAACGAGCTTTTTAGAAGTCGTACAAAAAAGTGAATTTAAGAAAGATGCGCAGCTTAGCCAATTACTTTTTGCAGATAGTGAAGAAGTAGAAGAGCTTGTTGATGATTATGGTTATGAAGAAATTATTGACCGCGAACATGATGAGGAATTAGCTGATATTTTAGGAGAAGAACTTTTTAGTGAGATGGAACGACACGTATTCTTATCTTCACAGCCAGAAGAAAAACTTATTTCATTCGTAAATGGATTAGGTTTTCATGTGTTAGATTGGATCGTTCTTCTTGAAACAGAATTTGGCATTGATAGTGCCCACTTTACGTCGGACGCCGTAAAAATGTTAGAAAAGCGCTTTAGACAATTTCCATACATAGAAGATAAGACAATTTTTAATATGGCATTTGGAGAAGCAATGGATGTATTAGAGTCCATTACAGGATTACAACTAAAGGAAAAGATGAACATATAATGTAAAAAAAGAACGTGATCACCTCACGTTCTTTTTTTACATTATAATAATTTTATCATCTAGTTTTGTTTGTCCGCTAAGAAGTGCGTTTAAATATTCCACTTTTCTTATGCAGGCTTGTATATGTCTTTCAACCTCTTGTAACTCTGCTTGATGATGCGTTTCAATAGGATGAATTTGTACGTTGAATTTTTCAAATTGACTACTATATGTTATTTCTGCATAGCCGCTCATAATATCGGTTTCGTTATGAAATAAAAATTGTTTCGTTTTGTCACAGAATGATACATTCTGAAAGCCATATACTTTTAATGCTTCAATTACTTTTTTTATCATTTTTGTATTCATTTTTTAACCCTCTTTACGAAGTTCTACTTATATATTATAACATAAAAAATTACATAGAAAGCGCTTCCAAGTGTATTTTATTATAAACTTTACGTTTCAATCACAAAAATGAAACAAAGAAAAAATAATTGTAAAGAAGGAAGGACTCTTTTATTGTTTCGTCATATATATAGAGAAATAGTGCAATGAAAGGAAATTTTCCGAGGTGGAGATTGTATTTCCAATTTGAGCGCAGTAAAAGAGGTGAAAATCTTGAACTTTGATATTGTAGGACAAAAAGCATATATAAAAGATGGAGCGCATCGGAACCGAATTGGAATTGTAAAGAAAAACGAGACGAAATTAGAATCGCAGTTTGCTATTGTAATTGGAGAACAAAGTATTGATGTAGAGCTCAAGGATATCGTGTTAGTTGGAGTAGATGTAGGACAATTTCATAAATGGTGCGAACAAAATGGTTATTTGTGAAAAGGACGGGCTGTGAGATAATGAAATATATTTGAGGAAAGAGAATATGTTATTGTATTCTCTTTTTCCGTGTTTAAGGAGATGGAAATGAAGTATAAAGAACGGGATTTTACATAGTGTTTGAAACAATATGTTATGCTTTATGTATATACGCTTTATGTATAAAAGATAAAGAGGAAGATGAAAAGAACTAAAAAAGGACGCTAACAGTTTTTGTTAGCGTCCTTTTCATTATGAAGCAATTTCACCAGTTTTTGTATCATCTTGATTGTACGTATCTTGATCTAATTCACCAAGCCATTTGCTTGAAATAAGACCTGCTGTCATAGAACCACTTACGTTAAGAGCTGTACGACCCATATCGATTAATGGTTCAACTGAGATAACAAGAGCGACAATACCGATTGGTAAGTTCATTGTAGATAGTACGATTAACGCTGCGAATGTTGCACCGCCACCAACGCCGGCAACACCAAATGAGCTAATTGCAACAACAGCGATTAAAGTTAAAATAAATTGTGGTTGTAATGGATCAATTCCTACAGTTGGAGCGACCATCATTGCAAGCATTGCTGGATAAATACCTGCGCAACCGTTTTGCCCGATAGATACTCCAAATGAGGCTGCGAAGTTTGCAATCCCTTCAGAAATACCAAGTTTTTCTTTTTGAGCTTCAATATTTAATGGCATTGCACCAGCACTAGAGCGAGATGTGAATGCAAATGTTAATACAGGGAACACCTTTTTCAAATATTGAATTGGATTTAAACCAGATAGAGCAATTAATAATAAGTGGATAACGAACATTACGATAAGTGCCACGTAAGACGCTAACACGAAGTTACCAAGTTTTAAAATAGCATTTATATCGCTACCAGCAACTGTTTTTGCCATAAGAGCTAATACGCCGTATGGAGTAAGACGTAAAATTAATGTTACCATACGCATTACAATTGCATATACAGCATCAAGCATCTTCTTAAATAGCTCTGCTTGTTCTGGATATTTTCGTTTTACACCTATAAAGGCGATACCGATAAATGCTGCAAATATTACAACAGAAATTGTTGAAGTTGGACGAGCACCTGTTAAATCAAGAAATGGATTTGTAGGTAACAGCTCTAATAATTTATCTGGAATTGTTGTCTTCTCAATAGAAGTAAATCTTTCTTCAACTAGCTTCAGACGAGCAGATTCTGCATCACCTTGTTGCAAGCCTGTTGCGGATACATCAAACCCTGCACTTGCAGCGATACCGACAGCTGCAGCAATTCCTGTAGTAAGAATTAAAATTCCGATAATAAGACCACTAATTTTACCAAGATTTTTCGTTAACTGTAATTTTGTAAATGCTGAAATGATAGATACTAAAATAAGTGGCATAACGATCATTTGAAGTAATTTCACATAACCGCTACCAATTAAGCCAAACCAAGTATTTGATTCAATAATGACTTTAGAAGTAGGCTCATAAATAAATTGTAATATAAGACCGAAGATAATTCCGATTCCTAAAGCAGTAAATACACGTTTATTAAAAGATACATGCTTACGTTGCATATAATATAATACGCCAACTAAAATGAGCATGACTGCAACGTTAATTCCGACAAGCAGTGTATTCATGATGATTCCCCCTAATTCCAATCTGTTATATAGAATATAAATCAATAAAACCTATAAGTCAACTAGGGAATTCCGGAATTAAAAAAAAGATGGCAAAATGCCACCTTTTAATGTCCAGCCCCTGGGACATGTAAGAACGTCGTGTAGTATGTAAATCCTATGAAGAAAACAGTCAAATATGCCCCGAATACGTATATATACATACGCTCTGTTAATTTTAAATAGCTTAAAAGTACGAAGAATCCTGTTTGTCCTAAAAATAGTAGTGCAGTCGAATGCATATCCCCTACGTAAAACATAACCGAGAAAATTCCAGTCCAAAAGCCGAGAACGCGAAACATGCGCTCCATGCCATCTCCCTCCTTTTCTAAAAAAAGTAAACCTCACTTCATTATAGTTTATTTTTCTTACTATTGTAAATATTCGTTCATATAAAAAGAAGCCAATTATAATTGGCTTCTTTTTATATGAATAATTAAATTGTTAGTTTATAATTACAAGATTTACATCCATCTAGTAGACTATCATTTCGTGTTAATTCCGTGTTAGGGAATAGGATTTCAAAAATCCCTTTCATCATATCTCCGTGCATGTTACAAATTTCAGTTGGGTGATGAACAGCAACTTCTTTAAATGGACAATTGTGTACATCATAGAAAATTTTTGTTCCATCTGCACTTAATTCAAATGCAGGTGATAAGCCAGCTGTTGAAAAGGCTTCCTTTGCAATTTGAACTTTTTGCTCCACTGTTAAAGCATCTTCACTCACATTTAAGCGCTGCATATGTTGTTGCATTAATTCGGCCCCGAATTGTTTCCCTGTTTCGTATAGCGCTTTTTCACCAGCAGCACCAAGGCTAAGTAAAGAATTAAACGCTATTCTTGCTAACAATTGATAGTCACGGAATGGAAATTGTAATTGGATAACATCATCAGATAATACATATAATCTGCTTGGTCTTCCGCCTTTTCCTGTTTTCTTTGTTTCTGATTTCAGCATATGAACATCTTCTAATTTAGATAAATGTAAACGTGCTACGTTTGGATGAATGTCAAACTCATCTGCAATTTCTTGTACAGTTACGTAACTATGTTTTTGAGAAATATATTTATAAATGTAATAACGAGTTGGATCAGATAATACACCTGTAATTTTTAAAGCTTGTTCCATGAGGATCTCCACCTTTATCACTTTATCCAAGATAATAACATTATAATACAGATAAACATGAGTATAGGTAATTTCAGACAATAATTCGGAAATTGTTCATAATTTCACAAACATATTTTTCCTTTTCTCTCTAGTGAAAATACAAAAATGCCGATTTTTCTTATGAATTTTTTCATGCTATATACATAGTGGGGAGGGAAAAATGATGAATGGAATTGAAAGCTTTGCGAATATGATTTTGAAAGAAGCGTGCAGGGTACAAGCGTCGGACTTACATATTGTGCCCCGGCAGAAGGATGTAGTGGTTCAGCTGCGTATAGGAAAAGATTTAATGACGAAATACTGTATTGAAAAGGAATTTGGAGAAAAACTTGTTTCACACTTTAAATTTTTAGCATCTATGGATATAGGGGAGAGGCGGAAGCCACAAAATGGTTCACTGTATTTACAAATGGATGGACAAGAAGTGTATTTGCGCCTTTCCACGCTTCCAACCGTATACCAAGAAAGTCTCGTTATTCGTCTTCATTTACAAGCATCTATTCAGCCGTTATCTCATCTTTCGTTATTTCCAAGTACAGCGAAGATACTACTTTCTTTTTTACGTTATTCTCATGGATTACTCGTATTTACTGGACCGACTGGTTCGGGGAAGACAACAACAATGTATGCATTATTAGAGGTAATTAGAAAAAAGAAAACACGTCGCATTGTTACACTGGAAGATCCAGTTGAAAAAAGAAATGACGATGTATTACAAATTCAAATAAATGAAAAAGCAGGTATCACATATGAGGCTGGACTAAAGGCTATTTTGCGTCATGATCCAGATGTTATTTTAGTCGGTGAAATTCGTGATGAAGAAACAGCGAAAATTGCTATAAGAGCAAGTTTGACTGGCCATTTAGTAATGACGACATTGCATACGAATGATGCGAGAGGGGCGATACTTAGGTTCATGGATTTTGGCATAACGAGGCAAGAAATCGAACAATCTTTATTAGCTATAGCTGCACAGCGACTTGTCGAATTAAAGTGTCCGTTTTGCAAAAGAAAGTGCTCAACTTTATGCAAATCAATGAGGCAAGTAAGGCAAGCGAGTATTTATGAGTTGTTATATGGATATGAGTTAAAACAAGCGATTAAAGAAGCAAACGGGGAATGTGTCACATACAAGCACGAAACATTACAATCTTCGATACGAAAAGGATACGCTTTAGGGTTTTTAGAAGAAGATGTTTATGTTTAAGGAAATATGGAGTTTAAGTGATCAAGTCATATTACTGAAACGATTAGGAGAACTATTAGAAAAAGGATACTCCCTTTTGCAGGCATTAGAATTTTTACGGTTTCAATTACCTTTAGAAAAGAAAGTACAATTGCAGCGCATGATTGATGGGTTGAAAGATGGAAAAAGTTTACACGACTCTTTTCATCAATTAAAGTTCCATCAGGAGATGTTAAGCTATTTATTTTATGCTGAACAGCATGGTGATATTTCTTTTGCCTTGCAACAAGGGAGTGCACTTCTTTATAAAAAGGATAAGTATAGGAAAGATATGATAAAAATAATGCAGTATCCTATGTTTTTAGCGATTTTTTTAATAATCATGATTTTGATTTTTAACCGTATTTTATTACCACAGGTTGATATGGTATATAGTTCATTTGGTTCTACAGCACCGTTATTCACAGAACAAATATTAAGTACAATTAAGTTACTCCCCTACCTTATTATTAATACCCTTTTTATCATTATGATTGTATTTGGTGTATATATAGTTTACTTTCGGAAACTCCCACATATGAAGCAGGTGAAAATTATACTTCGTATCCCCCTCGTAAAAACATTTCTTATTTTAAAGCATTCGCATTATTTCGCCACTCAATTGAGCGGTTTATTACACGGTGGATTATCAGTACTTGAGGCTCTAACAATAATGATGGAGCAAAAATATCATCCGTTCTTTCAATATGAAGCGGGTCGAATTGAGCGCCAATTAATTGCGGGAGAACCGTTGCAATCTATTATTGCTAAAAGCGGATATTATGAGGAAGAACTTTCTTATATTATTACACATGGACAAGCAAACGGTAATTTGGCGATTGAATTAGGTGACTATAGCGATCTTATTATGGAAAAGATGGAGCAAAAAATAAAACGTATGTTGGTGATTATTCAACCGATTTTATTTACGTGTATTGGAGGAATAGTTGTTCTTATGTATTTAGCCATGATTATGCCAATGTTTCAAATGATGAATTCTATATAGGAGGCATTTACATGCAGAATGAGGAAGGGTTTACCCTTTTAGAAATGTTATTAGTTATGGTCGTCATAACTGTATTATTACTATTAATTATTCCTAATGTAGTTACGCAGCGTTCATCCGTCGAAGGAAAAGGATGTAAAGCCTATGTGAAATCTATAGAAGCGCAAGTACAAGTATACCAACTACAACATAATAAAATTCCTACACTAAAAGAGTTAAGTGATGAAAAATATATTACAGCTGATAAGTGTCCGAATGGTGAATCTATTCATATTTCAAATGATGGAACAGTAACAAGTGGGAAACTGTGAAGCAAAAAGGTTTTACACTTTTAGAAATGCTACTCGTTTTATTTGCAATTTCTGTACTAAGTATGGTCACGTATTTTAATGTACATTCATTATATGAAAAACAAAAAATCGAACAATTTTTAAGACAGTTTTCAAATGATATTTTGTATATGCAACAATTAGCGATAAACCGTCAAAAACACTATACATTACGATGGCATAAAGATAGACATATGTATTATATAGGGGAATCGAGTACGGATCTTTCTATCATTAAAAGAGAATATGATAGCGATATACAATTGGATTTGAATACTTTTCCCAATCCGATGACATATAATCCGAGTGGAAATATTAATAGAGGTGGCACGATTTTACTTTCGTATCGAAGTTATAAATATGAGATTGTATTCCAGCTTGGAAGAGGGAGATTTACGTATCGTGAAATGTCAAAAAGGGTCAGTGATGGCTGAAATGATTGTAGCATTAAGTATAGTAATGATGGTGGTATCTTTACTACTTCCACAAACAGTATTGGTTATGCAAGAACGAAAAAACATACAACTTCGTTATAAGGCATTTGTATTATTAAAAAAAGAAGCAGCTTTATATATGTATGAGAATGAGGCAAAACAGCAGAAAGAAAAAGTCATAAACGGAAATGTATATTACACATATTGGGGAGGAAATGAAGTTTGTGTGATGTGGAAAGATGTGAAAGGCAGAATGATGGAACAATGCTTTTATGCAGGAGAAAAAATAAATTAGAAGCTGGGTTTACATTAATAGAAATGATCGTTTGTTTTTTTCTGTTATCACTGTTCTTTGTACTCTTCCCACGTTTGCATTTTATCGGAATGGAAAATAAACAATTGAAAGGATTAAATGATTGGGAGTGGGATGTGTTTTTAGGGCAAGTACAATTAGAGTTTCGTGAAGTATCATTTGTAGAAAAAATAGTTCCTGAAAATAGAGAGAGTATGTTGCGCTTCCGTCTTCGCACTGGAGATGAAGTGACGTATGAAAAATTGAATAATCATCTTATAAGAAAAGTGAACATGCGTGGAAGAGAAGTTATATTACAAAATGTTGAAAGAGTTTCGTATGAAGTAACGCCTCATTTGCTCTTTATAAATGTGAAAGATAGGAGCGGGATAATATATGAAGGTGTAGCTATAAGGTATAGCGAAATGGAAATAAATATATGAGAAAACAAGATGGATTTACGATGCCAGGAACAATCATTTTTCTTGTATTATTAACTTCGTTCTTTGTATACGAAACGAATATGTTACTTATAGATAAAAAATTTTATACTGAAATAGAGCAAAAGTTTGTACTGGAGGAACTACTAAATCGATCTATTACAAATATAAAAAAAGACTTAAAGAAAAAAGAAAAGGAAGATACTTTTTTCTTTCCATATGAAAAGGGGGAAGCAAGAGGAAATTACGTTTTTGAAAATGATGTTATTCTCGTTTCATTACAGTGTAAAATCAAGCAGGAAGTTTTCTATAAAGTAAGCTTTCGATATAGAAAAAAGGATGAGAAAATATTCGATTGGATAGAAGGATAGTATGTAAAATATATGGATAAAAAACCATGATTTCTCATTTGAAAATAGGCTGTTTTTTAAAAGGAAATGGATAAATAAAACAATTAAAAGTTTAAATTTTCTTAAAAAAGAGAAAGGTAGAAAGAATATGATATATTCATGCTATCCAATCATTATTTTTAGGGAGAATAGGGAAATGACAAACAACAATCAAATAGGTGAAAATAAGGAACAAACTATTTTTGATCATAAAGGAAATGTAATTAAGACAGAGGATAGAGAAATACAAATTATTTCAAAATTCGAAGAACCTCTTATTGTCGTGTTAGGAAATGTATTAAGTGATGAAGAGTGTGATGAATTAATTGAATTGTCTAAAAGTAAATTAGCACGTTCAAAAGTTGGTTCATCACGTGATGTAAATGATATTCGAACGAGTAGTGGTGCATTTTTGGACGATAATGAACTTACGGCGAAGATTGAAAAACGGATTTCATCTATCATGAATGTTCCTGCGTCGCATGGAGAAGGATTACACATTTTAAATTATGAAGTGGATCAACAATATAAAGCGCATTATGATTATTTTGCGGAACATAGTAGATCCGCTGCTAATAATCGTATTAGTACGCTTGTTATGTACTTAAATGATGTCGAAGAAGGCGGAGAAACGTTCTTTCCGAAATTAAATCTTTCTGTGCACCCTAGAAAGGGAATGGCAGTATACTTTGAGTATTTCTATCAAGACCAATCATTAAACGAGCTTACGTTACACGGAGGGGCACCTGTAACGAAAGGTGAGAAATGGATCGCAACGCAGTGGGTGAGAAGAGGTACTTATAAGTAAAAGTGTGTATGTGACGTTTTGTTCTTCAATGCATAAGGAGAACAAAACGTTTTTTTATTAAATAAAGGAGCATCTTTCGTTATAATAACAAGTAATACATGACGATTGAGAGGAAAGAACATGAAATCTATATACATAACCGGTTATATGGGAGCTGGGAAAACAACAATTGGAAAAGCGTTAAGTAAAGAACTTCATATGGATGTTGTAGATACAGATCAAAAAATTGAAGAGAATCAAGAGAAGGCAATTCTTGATATTTTTGCCGAAGAAGGTGAAATGGCTTTTCGAGAATATGAAAGTGAGATGTTACGTTCATTACCCGTTCGTAATGCAATTATTACAACTGGCGGCGGAATCATTGAGCGAGAGGAAAACCGAAAGTGGATGAAGGAAAATGGAATTGTCGTGTATTTATATTGCGATCCACATGTAATTGCAGAGAGGCTTCGTGAAGATACGACACGTCCACTATTTCAGAAGAAAGATATAGATGCATTTGTAACGAAATTTGAATCGCGCCGAGCTTATTATGAAGAGGCTCATATTCATATTGATACGACGAATAAGTCTGTAAAGCAAATTATGAATGAATTAAAAGAAAAGATTAATGAATAAAAAAGTGGACATACTAATCAAGTAGAGGTGATGATAATATGTCTACTAATGATTATGTTCGCTTTGTGACACAACAGTTTGTGTCGTATATGGATGCTCCAAAAGAAGATCGTAAACAAAAGAAAGAACAACGCCGTGCTGAAAAAGAGCCATTTATGAATAAGTGGTTTGGTGTTATGCCGCTAAGTGCTACTTTGCTTTATCGAAACGTAAAAAATAAAAGAAAAAAATCAAGTTAATTCTTTCGTAATATGTGTAGCAAAATGAAAATCCCCTAGTAGCATCATACTACTAGGGGATTTTCATTTATTGTATGGACTCTTTCTCTTCTGTAACGGCATGTATTTTATTGTTGACCCAGACAAATCCTATTCCGATACAAATGGAAATGCCCCACCCAACAGCGGTCATAATTGCTCTCATTTCACCATAGCCATCTACACCGAAAACAGAGATGAAATAAATTTTTAAGAAGCTTTTTAATATGAATTGAAGCCCGAAAAATAGTGTTAAATATTGTAGTGCTGGATAGATACGACTATCACGATACAGTTCACGACTTTTATCACGGTCATGCCCTTGCAGTGCTGCAATATCTGCTGCGAAATATAACATAAGTGGTTTTTTTATAAAAATTGTACATATAACGATAATGCCGAGTACGATGTGATAATATGCATCGTTCCACAACATTCGTTCAGCTGATCCAGATAATAAATCTACTGTCGTATTAGAAATGAGTGTAATTAAAATAAAGAACCCTGTTACGTTAAACTGTTTTTCTTTTTTAAAGGTATACAGTGTATAAATAATCCCCGGAACAGAGGAAAGTAACATCGCGTAATAAGGATCGATATAAGGTTTTGCAAATTTCCAAATGAGGAATGGAATTACGAGATAAAAGACAAGATCTAATATAGCTTTTTTATTTTGATTCATACAGAGCCTCCTTAAGTCATACATATATTTTATAATATAATTTCTGAAAATTGTATAAGGTTTAGTGAAAAAAGAAAAAGTATATGATTAGTAGATTGAAAAAAATTGCCCCTAGCGTAGTAAGTTTTTTTAGTATATAATAAAGGAAACGCTTTCATTTTTAATTTGTTCACAAAATGGACGGAAAATCACATATTTACTATCGATATGTTGCTTTATAATGAAACTAATTAAATATACATGCATACAATATTGTGAAATAAATAACATAAATAATCTATATAAATGTAAACGTTATCAAAAGAGAGAGGTGGAGACAATGAGTAAATTTTTCTTCAATCATAATCCAGCAACAGTAGAGGATGGAAGGCTTGTTAAATATGCTGAAATTATTTATGGAGAAGGTGGCCGTTCTGTATTAGAAAATTTAATGGTGAAGGCATCTATCAGATTGCGTGATCGTTATCCGAATAAATCTGACGAACAGATCTCGAACCTAGTAAATAAAGGCATCCATGATATGTTTCAAAAATATGTGAGTGAGTAAGAGTAGCCGATGGCTGCTCTTATTTTTTTGCATAAGGATGGTGCTTCTAGCTGAAAATAAGGATGTATTTTAAAGTGTGTAAAAAGGAGGGGAAAAGATGAGCAATGGAATTGGTCGTTCAAAAGAAAATCTTCCAACTGATGCTAATCATGTGAGTGCAAAGGATCGTGCGTATCAAAAACGCATGGCAAAGCAAAAACAACAAGAGCGTAATGGCGATAGAGGATAACTCAAAAAAGCTCCTTCTAAAACAGAAGGGGCTTTTTAAGATAGAAAATGATTCGCGGTAACATAAAAGAGTCCACCATTAATAATTTGCACTGTAATACGGGGTTCATATTGTTCTTGCAGTGCTTGCTTTTCAATTTCATAGCTTTCGGGAAGTTCATCACTTTCTTCATAAAAACGATTTAAAAGATCTAAATCGTGATTCCAGCGTACTCTTGCTTCTTTCGCCCACGTATGGTCATCTTCTGCAATTATATTTTTTAAAGCATCCTCTATACGTTGTAAACCACTTTGAGGTTTAATGATAGGTGAGAGCGTAAAACAAAAGTCAGGTATTTTTGGTGTAAGCTTAATTTTAGTTAATGTGTCATGAAAGTTTGCCATCATTGTTCCAGAAATGAGATGAATACCAATGGAGTGAAGAATATCTTTTTTTCGATCACATTGGTAGGAAACTTTTATATTTATACCGAGCCACGGGTGGAGTGGGGTATGTGTTGCTCCATTATGCCGTACGTCCTCATATAAACGTATGTAAGATCCTAGTTCTTTTGTTGTCTGGAAAATTTGATGTAGACGCGGTGAACCGTAGTGAATAAGCTCGCCATCATTTTCTTCATTTTCTGGATCTGTAATAAGAGTAAGGCGCATCGGATTCGGTACGCCTCCTGTTTTCTCAAGATAGTGCCAATAAAAAGGACGGTTCATTAATAATTTATCCATCTCAATTGTTAATTGTACGTCTAATAAGTGAGGAGAACGCTCTAAAATTTCACAGTTATTCGCCTCAAAAAAATTGTATAAGTAATTATGAATTTCATGTTGCTGCATAGCCTTGCACCTCAGCTTCGTTTCGTTTCGCAAAGTCGATAATAGATGTTAAGTTTTCCATCTTAATTCGGATTTCTCCTTCGCTTTTTGATTGCGAAAATATTTCTTGAATGTGTGCATCGATGTTTTTCATATTAATTCTCGTTAAAATTTCATCCAGCTCACCGATCACACGCTCAAATAAATTGATTTTTTCATATAACAGTTTCAAAATATGTTCTTCAACTGTGTGTTTTGTAGCTAAGTTATAAATATGAACATCATTCTTTTGACCAAGACGGTGAATACGTCCGATTCTTTGTTCCAGACGCATTGGGTTCCATGGTAAATCATAATTGATCATATGGCTACAAAACTGTAAGTTAATTCCTTCACCACCAGCTTCCGTTGCGATTAGCACTTGAGCATGATTTTGGAAAAGTTCCTTCATCCAATCTTTCTTCCCGCGTTTAAATCCGCCGCGGAATGGGACGGAAGAAATACCATGTTGTTGTAAAAACCATTGCAAATACATTTGTGACGCTCGGTATTCTGTGAAGATGACGACTTTATCGTCAATTTCTTTTATAAGCTCTAGAGCTTTATTTGCTTTTGAGTTAAAAGGAATATGATTAATTTTGTCCATTAGTATATCGATATGCGGATCTTTTACGTAATGCTCATTTTCCTTCTGTCGTTTTTCTACATGTTTTTTTAATGAATAGTAAACAGCCTCACGACTACTGCACGCTTCTCGTTTTAAAGTTAAGGATGAGAAAGCGGATGTGAAGGCATCTTGTCCTCGCCAATTTTCAATATTATTATACAAATCTTGCTCTTCTTCATTAAACTCAACAAAAATTGTACGTACATGTCTCTTGGGCCAATCAATTCCGGTATTGTGACGTCGATTTCGGACCATCACTTTGTTAATAAGAGCTTTTAAATCTTCATCTGATTCGGCTGAACGATTTTTTGAAGCGTAATATTCTTCAAAGTTGGACTGATTGCCTAAATGTCCTGGTTTTAATAAAGAAACGAGGTTAAAAATTTCATCAATCTTATTTTGAACAGGAGTAGCGGTTAATAATAAACAAAATTTCTTTTTTAATCGCTGTGCAAATTCATAGTTTTTTGTTTTATTATTTTTAAGTTTATGTGCTTCATCGATAATAATAAGGTCATATTCTAAGTTCAAAACGATATCACGATGTGGTGAACGTTTTGCAGTATCAATCGATGATACAATCACATCGGCTTGTTCCCACGAGTAGCTTTTCTTTTGGGCTACAGCTGGAATGAAAAACTTTGTATTTAATTCGTATGCCCATTGTGATACGAGAGAGGCTGGGACGAGTATAAGTACTTTTTTCACAAGGCCGCGGACCATATATTCTTTTAAAATAAGTCCAGCTTCAATCGTTTTTCCAAGTCCCACTTCATCCGCTAGAATCGCTTTACCATTCATTTGTTCAATAACATTTTGAGCGACTTCTAATTGATGAGGAAGCGGTGTGAAATGGGATAAATGTTTCGGTGCTTGTAATCCATCAAAAGTAGGAACAAGTAACGATTTCTCTGTTTCATAAGCTAAATGATATAAATCCCAGTTTGTCCAAGGGCCATCTTCGTCAATTCTATTTAAAAAATTGTTTTGCCACGTTCGATCTATGGAAATATCGACATTCATTACGACTCTCCCACCTTTTATAAATTAAAGTAATATATGAAAAAATCTTTACTATATAAGCCTTGTAACAAGGCGTTATTACACTTACTGAAAGTTAAAGAATAAGCAAAGATAAAGGACTAAATCTTAAAAGTTGTATGTAATAAGATTAAGCATGAAAAATTCTAAATTATTTTTTATGCTAGAATATTGATGAAATATAGCGAATAATGTTAGGATAATGGTGTGAAATGTGTGGAATCTTTCGTATTTTATCCAAGAAAGTGATTTTTTATTTACGCTTTCATAAAAAAATATAATGAGATTCCGTATATCCTATCTTTTTAGAATGAAAATGTTTAGAAAAGAGTAACAACTTTTATTGATTTGTCAGAGCATAAGGGGGAGAGATCATGATTACATTACAACGTACACCGTTATTTGATGTATACGCGAAGTATGGTGGGAAAACAATCGACTTCGGTGGTTGGGAGTTACCAGTTCAATTTTCAAGCATTAAAGAAGAACATGAAGCTGTACGTACAGCGGCGGGTTTGTTCGATGTGTCTCATATGGGAGAAGTTGAGGTAAAAGGTGTAGATAGTTTAGCATTTTTACAACGTGTTGTTACAAATGACGTATCTACCTTAAAGGTAGGAGGCGCACAATATACAGCAATGTGCTACGAAAATGGTGGTACAGTAGATGATTTATTAATCTACAAACGTGGTGAAGAAGACTATTTATTAGTTATCAACGCATCAAATATCGAGAAAGATTACGAATGGTTAGCTAGCCATGTAATTGGCGATGCGACAGTAGTCAATGTTTCTAGCGAAGTTGCACAGCTTGCAATTCAAGGACCAAAAGCAGAAGGCATTTTACAAAAAGTTGTGTCAGAAGATTTAAAAGAAATTAAGTTCTTTAAATTTAAAAACGATATTCTTGTAGATGGAATTCCAGCACTTGTATCTCGTACAGGTTACACAGGTGAAGATGGATTTGAAATTTACTGTAAGAGTGAAGATGCAGCAAAACTTTGGGAGAAACTTCTTGAAGTTGGAGCAGAAGAAGGCTTAAAAGCATGTGGTTTAGGTGCTCGTGATACACTTCGCTTCGAAGCAACATTACCACTTTATGGTCAAGAATTATCAAAAGATATTACACCGATTGAAGCTGGAATTGGCTTTGCGGTAAAAACAAATAAAGAAGCAGACTTCTTTGGAAAAGCAACGTTAAAAGAGCAAAAAGAAAACGGTGCGCCTCGCAAATTAGTCGGCATCGAAGTAATTGAACGTGGAATTCCTCGTACGCATTACCCTGTATTTATTGGAGAAGAAAAGATCGGGGAAGTAACAAGTGGTACACAATCTCCAACGTTAAAGAAAAGCATTGGTTTAGCACTAATTGATGTAAAATACGCAGCAGTTGATACAGAAGTAGAAATTGAAATTCGTAATAAACGCGTCAAAGCAGTAGTTGTTCCAACACCATTTTATAAACGTTCAAAGTAACGGGGAGAGGGGTAGATTTCATGTTGCATCGTTATCTTCCAATGACAGAAGAAGACAAAAAAGAAATGTTACAAACGATCGGCGTTCAAACGATCGATGAGTTATTCTCTGATATTCCAGAGAGTGTTCGTTTTAAAGGGGATTTAAAAATTAAAGAAGCAAAATCAGAGCCAGAGCTTTTAAAAGAGTTATCTCAAATGGCTAGTAAAAATGCGAACTTAAAAGAATACGCTTCTTTCTTAGGAGCTGGTGTATACGATCATTACGCTCCAGTAATTGTAGATCATGTTATCTCTCGCTCAGAATTTTATACAGCTTACACGCCATACCAACCAGAAATTTCACAAGGGGAATTACAAGCAATCTTTGAATTCCAAACGATGATTTGTGAATTAACAGGAATGGATGTAGCAAACTCTTCTATGTACGACGGTGGTACAGCTTTAGCTGAAGCGGCAATGCTAGCGGCTGGCCATACTCGTAAAAAGAAAATTCTTGTATCTAGTGCAGTGCACCCAGAATCAAGAGCAGTACTTGAAACATATGCAAAAGGTCAACATCTTGAAGTTGTTGAAATTAATCATAAAGATGGTGTAACAGATTTAGACGTATTACAAAGTGAAGTAGATGATACTGTTGCTTGTGTAATCGTTCAATATCCAAACTTCTTCGGACAAGTTGAAAAATTAGCTGATATTGAAAAAATCGTTCATCAACAAAAATCATTATTTATCGTTTCTTCAAATCCATTATCATTAGGCGCATTAACACCACCAGGAAAATTTGGTGCTGATATTGTAATCGGTGATGCACAGCCATTTGGTATTCCAACGCAGTTTGGTGGACCGCACTGTGGTTACTTTGCAACAACGAAAGCATTTATGCGTAAAATTCCAGGACGTCTTGTTGGACAAACTGTAGATTCAGATGGGAAACGTGGGTTTGTATTAACGTTACAAGCTCGTGAACAGCATATCCGCCGTGATAAAGCGACATCTAACATTTGTTCAAACCAAGCGTTAAATGCATTAGCAGCTTCTGTTGCAATGACGGCACTTGGTAAACAAGGTGTGAAAGAAATGGCACGTCAAAACATTTCTAAAGCGCAATACGCAAAACGTCAATTCGAAGCGAAAGGCTTCACTGTAACATTTGCTGGTCCATTCTTCAATGAGTTCGTTGTAGATTGTAAGCGTCCAGTGAAAGAAGTAAACGATGCATTATTACAAAAGAATATTATCGGCGGTTACGATCTAGGCCGTGATTATAAAGAGCATGAGAACCATATGCTTGTAGCAGTAACTGAGCTTCGTACAAAAGAGGAAATTGACACACTTGTAAACGAAATGGGGGCTATCCAATGAAGAACCAAGACCAAGCACTTATCTTTGAAGTGAGTAAAGAAGGACGCATAGGATATAGCTTACCAAAATTAGATGTAGAAGAAGTGAAACTAGAAGATGTGTTTGAGAGCGATTATATTCGAGTAGAAGATGCAGAGCTACCAGAAGTATCTGAACTTGATATTATGCGCCACTATACAGCACTTTCAAACCGTAACCACGGCGTTGATTCTGGGTTCTATCCACTTGGATCTTGTACGATGAAATATAATCCGAAAATTAATGAGAGTGTAGCTCGTTTCGCAGGATTTGCAAATATTCATCCGTTGCAAGACGAGAAGACAGTACAAGGTGCAATGGAATTAATGTACGATTTACAAGAGCATTTAATTGAAATTACAGGTATGGATACTGTTACATTACAACCAGCAGCTGGTGCACACGGAGAATGGGCAGGCTTAATGTTAATTCGTGCATACCATGAAGCAAATGGTGACTTTAACCGTACGAAAGTAATTGTTCCTGACTCTGCTCACGGAACGAATCCAGCATCTGCAACTGTAGCTGGTTTTGAAACAATTACAGTAAAATCAAATGAACATGGTCTTGTTGACTTAGAAGATTTAAAACGTGTTGTAAATGAAGAAACAGCAGCACTTATGTTAACAAATCCTAATACATTAGGTTTATTTGAAGAAAACATTTTAGAAATGGCAGAAATCGTCCATAATGCAGGCGGTAAATTATACTATGATGGTGCAAACTTAAATGCAGTATTAAGCCAAGCGCGCCCAGGAGATATGGGATTTGACGTTGTGCATTTAAACCTTCATAAAACATTTACAGGTCCTCACGGCGGCGGTGGCCCAGGTTCTGGTCCAGTAGGTGTGAAAGCTGATTTAATTCCGTACTTACCAAAACCAATTTTAGAGAAAACGGAAAATGGCTATCACTTTAACTATGATCGTCCAGAAGCAATTGGGCGCGTAAAACCATTCTATGGTAACTTCGGAATTAACGTTCGTGCATACACATACATTCGTTCTATGGGTCCAGATGGCTTGCGTGCAGTAACGGAGTATGCGGTATTAAATGCGAACTATATGATGAGAAGATTAGCACCATTCTATGATCTTCCATTCGATAGACATTGTAAGCATGAGTTTGTATTATCAGGTCGTCGTCAAAAGAAACTTGGTGTACGTACATTAGATATCGCAAAACGCCTGCTTGATTTCGGTTACCATCCACCAACAATTTACTTCCCGTTAAATGTGGAAGAATGTATTATGATTGAGCCGACAGAAACAGAATCAAAAGAAACTTTAGACGGTTTCATTGATAAGATGATTCAAATCGCTAAAGAAGTAGAAGAAAATCCAGAAGTTGTACAAGAAGCACCGCATACAACAGTCATTAAACGTTTAGATGAAACGATGGCTGCACGTAAACCAGTTTTACGTTATGCAAAGCCAGCTCCTGTACAAGTTTGATTAGAATAACAAAAGAAGAACTCGCTATATGCGGGTTCTTTTTTTGTATGGAGAATTAGTGCAGAAATAGTGAAGAAAATGTTAAAAAATTATATTTTTTGTTTCCTAATGGTGTAAAGGTGTAGTTTTATAGGTAGTTTTGTTGAAAAAGTCGGTTTGATAAAAGTATTTATTTTTGTTAGAATTTTATTGAAATTAAGAAGATGTGATGAGGCAAAGATTACTCATTTTTATGTATATGTGAAAAAACGAGCAAGACGGGGGTGAAAGTGTGGGATATCGATGTTATAGGATGGTATACCATTTAGAAAATGGAGAAACAATTAAAGATATAAAAGAATTTTGTTACCGAGATCAAGGAAAAGTACTAGAAAGAGTAGCGCATCGTGTAATGGATAATAGAGAAGTGACGGCAATTGATAAGCAAGGAACGATCATTTCAATAGCATGTGAGGACATTGTAAAGGTGGAACTTGATTACATAACAGAAAGTTAACCTTGAGTCATATCGAATTATTCGATAAAATATACTGTTGAATGGTGAAGTGAGAAGAGAGGAGTTTATCATGGGTAGTACAAGACACTTTTATATGTTTATCTTAGCGTTTGTTCTTGTTGTGGCATTAACGATTTATTTAATTGTTGATAGCACTTGGTACAACACAGTTCATCCGGCATTCCTTCTATTTATGTATGTAGGAATTGCGGTAGTGAGTTTCGGAATGAGAGATGAGATGTTAGATCGCTTTGAAAAGTGATACATATACGAAAGACCAACAGGAAAATGTTGGTCTTTTTTTCTTGCCAAAAATAGGATCGTGTGTATATACAGTATATACACACGATGGAGGAAAACATGAATATTATTATTTCGAATTCTTCCCAAGACCCTATTTATGTGCAAATAAGAAAACAATTAAGCCAGCTTATTTTAAATGGTGGTTTAAAGGGTGGAGATCAATTACCGTCTATTCGCAGCTTAGCGAAGGAATTACAAATTAGTGTCATTACAACGAAGCGTGCATACGAGGAGCTTGAGAAAGAAGGATATATAGAAACTGTTGCTGGGAAGGGGACTTATGTTTCACGTAAAAATAATGAACTATTAAAAGAACAAAGGCTTCGCCTATTGGAAAGTAAAGCGGAAGAGATTGTGAATGAAAGTAAAGCGTTGCAGCTTTCACTTGAAGATTTACAGCAGATGATAGCGTGTTTATATGAGGGGGAATAAAGGATGTTAGAGCTAAAAAACGTTTGTAAAAGTTATGAAGATTTTGCAGTGAAAAATATAAGTTTTACGTTACCACGCGGATATATTATGGGATTTGTCGGACCGAATGGGGCCGGGAAAAGTACGACAATCAAAATGATTATGAATTTAATTAAAAAAGATAGCGGCGAAATAAAAATTTTTGGCAAGGACAATAAGAAAGCGGAAAAGGAAATAAAACAAAATATCGGCTTTGTATATGATGAAAATCATTATTACGAAGATTTAACGTGTGAACAAATGAAACGTATTATTGCACCGTTATATAAAAAGTGGGATGAAGAGCAGTATCAATCGTATATGCATAGATTGCAAGTTCCGAAGTATAAAAAAATTAAAGAACTATCAAAAGGGATGAAAATGAAGTTTGCGATTGCCATCGCGCTCTCGCATCACGCAGAGTTTATCATCATGGATGAACCAACAGCAGGATTAGATCCAGTTGTTCGAAGTGAATTGCTTGATATGTTGCAAGAAATTGTAATGGAAGATGAAGTATCTGTATTATTCTCAACGCACATTACAACAGATTTAGAGCGCATCGCAGATTATGTTACGTTCATCAATGATGGAGAAATTATATTTACTGGTGAAAAAGACGACTTAATGGAGAACTACATAATCGTAAAAGGAAGTAATGATTTATTAGACCGAGAAGGAAAAGAACTATTTGTTGGATTACGAAAAAATAAATTTGGTTTTGAAGGTTTAGCGAAGGATAAACAAACAATTATCGACTGGTTTGGAAATGAGGTTGTACTAGAAAAGCCTACATTGGACGAGATCATCGTTTACACCGCGAAAGGAAGAGGTGCCTATGCGTCAGCTCGTATATAAAGATTTGTTCTTTTTTCGGGTAACGTGGTTAGTGAATTTTGTTATGCCACTTTTGTTATTTATGTTAGATCCAAGTGGTGAAGGGTTATTTCCGATGAGTTGTCTATTTATAACACTTTCCTCGGTTATGACGTTAATCTTTATGGATGAAAGGAATAAAAGTGACATTGTTATAAATAGTTTACCGGTAAGTCGAAAGGATATCGTCATTGCTAGATATATTTCCTGTGCAATATTTATTGTAGGTGGCATGCTTTCTACGATGTTAGTTGTTTTTCTTATAAGAGGTATTGTGGTCATTGGTGATATTGGTGCCTATCATCCTAATCTATACATTGAAATTCCATGGTATGAAGTAATAAATGGAGCTATTTACGCCTTGTTTTTTGTTGTGATACTTTTCCCTAGTTATTACGGTACAAAATCGAAGATAGTAAGAAGTATAGTATCAGCAGCATCAATGGGAGTAGGTGTAATTTTTTGGATGTTTATTAGTGATGGGCTGAATGAAACAGCACCTTCATTCATTGAGTGGATTATGAATCCGCTGCATATTGGTGTATTTATAATTGGAGGAATTATATTAGCTAGTGTCTATATCGTTTCTATGCTTCTTACAATTAAAATTTATGAAACGCGTGATTTATAGAGAGGAGAATTCATATGCAACAGTTGATTTTGAAGGAGTTTTTTTTACAGAAGAAGATGTTTCCTTTTTATTTTTTAATCCCTATTTTATCTATTTTTAAGAATTCCGTCGAACCAATGGGGATTGCAATAGGATTATTTATAACATGTAGTACGATTATATATATTTCTTTTTATTATGACGAGAAAAGTAAAGCGGAAAAAGTATTAGTGAGTTTACCTATAACGAGAAAAGAGATAATTATAGCTAAATATATTTCAAGCACATTATTTATTATGGCTGGTTTAAGTGTAACTTTTATAGTCGTAATATTAGGAAATATTTTATTGGACAGGGATATAGTCATGCCTGGATATGCAGTGTTTTCAGCGATAGTAGCAACTTTGATTTATTGTGTAGTAACGATACCGACTAATTACATTGGGGGATATAAAGTTATTACAGTCTTGAATTTGATTATGCTGTTTCCTTTAATAGGTATGATTGGTCTTATGTGCAATATTTTTGGTGATAAAACAATTATGTTAAAAGTACTTCACTCTCAAGAGGCTACACAAGCAATGGGTGTTCTTGGTATTGGAGTATTAGTGAGTATATTCATATCAATGTTCCTCTCAATGAAAATGTTTCAGCAGGCAGAGTTATAGATGGGACATTTTCATATTAGGAGGTGCAAAACATGATCAAGCAATTAGTTTTAAAAGATATGATGATGCAAAGAAAGTTAGGGTTTGTTTATCTTATATGTTTTTTGTTCCTGCTCATTGTTGATTTTAGTAGTGATAGTTTTTTGATGACATTTAGTATGTTTGTACCTGCTCTTGGCATGATACTGTCAATGAGTTATGAGGGGAAAAATAAAAGTGAACTGATAGTAAATAGTTTACCGTTTGACCGTAAAGATCTTGTCATAGGGAAATACATATTTGTAAGTATTTTAGTTGCTCTAGGTGGATGTTTCTCACTAGTGATTGGTTTAATACAGTTGCAAAATGAGCATATGACTGGATTTATGCTGTGGGGAGAAATTCTCGGAGGTATAACAGGTGGGTTTGTTTGTAGCATAATTGTACTTCCGATTGAATTCTCAGTAGGATATAGCAGTGCCAAACAAATTGCTCCGTTCGCCGGACTTGCATTGGGATATTTGAGTGGATTGATTGTAAGTAACGTTTGGTTAGATGTAGAGAATGCTTGGAGCACAAGTCTAGTCGTAAATATTTGTTTTATAGCAGGACTCATTCTTTTGTATATTATGTCCATGTTTTTCTCAATTCATTTGTACAATGAACGTGATCTGTGAGAGGAGGAAAATAGCGTTGAAACAACTAATTTTAAAAGATTTCATCATTCAATGGAAGTTTTTAATTTGGTACATACTGTATCCTGTTTTCTTTTATATGGCCTTAACAGATACGGAAAATCTGTTCATAATTATGTCCGTAATTATTACAGTTGGAGCAACGGTAAAAACATTTGAAGCAGATAGTAAAAATGAGAGTGAAGTTATAGTAAATAGTTTACCAATATTGAAAAAACATATTGTATTTGCAAAATATATAGTAGCAATTATTATTCTTTTTATAAGTGTAACGGTCGGTTGTTTTACGATGGGAATGAAGAATGGGGTTAACCTATTTGAATTTATTGAAACGACAATGGTTGCTAGTATTAGCTTTATTTTAGTTTATTTAAGCTTTGTTTTACCGATATCGTTTTGGTTGGCCTATAAAAAAACTATTTTTATTGCGATTTTTATACTAATAGCACCTATGGCCGTTTCTTCTATTTTCTTTGGAATCAACCTAGAACAAATTCAACTATACAACAGCTTGTTATTCATTAGTTCAATATGCATGTTCATAGCATCTGTCTTTGTTTCAGTGAAATTGTATGAGAAGAGAGAATTTTAAAAGGTGCCCTATAAAAGGCACCTTCTTCAATAACGACAATAGGAAAGTAAAAGCTTATAAACAGAGAGGTTACTCGGTACAACATCTTTTGGAGTATGTAATATAAAGCTGAAAACGATAACGAGAATAAGAAAGAGGAAAAATAAAAATAGGATTTGCTTATGTATAGAATTTTGCATATTATTCACTCCTTTTTTAGGTAGTATGTCCAAAAGAAAGGAGTGTATGAAAAATGTTAGGAGGGGAGAATGATGAATAAAAGAAAATGGTTATATAGAATAGGGGTATTTTTATTTTCAATTGGTCTCATATTAGCAAATGCTTATTCAGATATACCAACGTTATTTCCTAGTTTGCATAAAGTGATTGGTATAAGTATTGTCATAGTTGGTCTTCTTTGTCTTATCACATCAAACTTCTACAGAAAGTCTGAATGAATATAAAAAAGGACAGTTACTCTTGTTCAGAAGAACTGTCCTTTTTAAATAACTTATTCCATAGCTTGGCGATACTCCATATAATGACGATTGCAATGGAGGCAATAATGGACCAAACGATTGATATCATTTCAAGTGTCATGTTAGGAAGGAATGTGAGAATGGATACTACTTTATGAAACAACCATTCTATTATATGAAAACTAATTTGCAGTAGAATGACGATACCAAGCGTGATCCATGCTAACAGTTGCTTCCCTTTTTCTTTCCACATGACATTCACCTCACGTTAGCTTAATAGTTTTAAGCCAACAGCGCCGCATAGAATGCAGCTTAAGAAAGCAAGACGACGCCAATCCGCTGATTCGCGGAAAATAAGGATGCCTAGAAGTGCACTTCCGGCAGTTCCGATTCCAGTCCAAATCGCGTAAGCAGTTCCCATCGGTAATGTGTTCATCGCAAGGGATAAGAAGAAGAAGCTTACGCCGAAGTTAGCGATTAAAATAACTTTTGGTGCCCAGCCTTTCTTTTCAGTGGCTACTTTCATAAAGAGTACACCAATAATTTCACAAATACCAGCTAGAATTAAAAATACCCAAGCCATTTTATGCGGCCTCCTTCGCTTCTTTTTCTTCTGTTACTCGTTTTAAACCAATTACGCCGAAGAAGATTAAACCAATTAATAATACTTTTACGATAGAGAATGGCTCTCCGAAAATGAAAATTTCTGTAAGAACGATTCCACCAGCTCCAATTCCAGTGAAGACTGCGTATACAGTACCAACAGGTAAATCTTTATAAGCTCTAAATAATAAGACGAAACTAATTGTAATTAATAATGCAACACCAGCCCATTCAAGTGGAGCCTCCGCGTGTTTTAATCCAATTACCCAAAAGATTTCAATAATACCAGCTAAGATTACATAAATCCATGCCATATGTCATTTCTCCTTCCTACCAGTCGTTAGGTAAAGGGCTTAAAAACGACGCATTGCAAAGGAGCAATCCGTCAGTTTGAAAGGCCTCGCCAAAATACTTGCCAAGAGGCGTTTAAACGAGTCTCAAAGCGATTTAAACCTGCGAATAGTAGCTCAACCATAAGTCCGTCTAGTAAGCATAGGAAAGCTTCTAGAGCGTCTTTTACTTCAATGTTATGCAGTTCACTTTTCTCGTTTGCCTGTTTAAATATAGGGAATAAAAGTTTTCCAACGTTTTCAATGTGTGTATTTGCTTTTTCGATAATTTGTTCGCGAAATGCATCAGGTGGAAAATAAGAAGTTCGTAACCAAAACATTGATTCTTCACTTTCACCAAATCGTTTTGCGTAGCCCTTTAGTAACTGTAAGAGCAATTCTTCAGTAGACGCATTTGAAAAATTTTCGATATCGTCTGTGAAGCTTTGTAAATCTTTTTGAAGAGCGGATTCTAAGCATATAAAATATAGCTCTTCTTTTCCTTTAAAGTGTGCGTAAATCGATGGTTTTTTAATCCCAACTTCTTGAGCAATATTTGCTAATGAAGTTCCTTCGTAGCCGTAGCGTGCGAAATGAGAAAGTGCTACAGCTTTAATGCGGTTTGCTGTCATTTTCATCCCCTACCTACCGTTCGTTAGGTTCATTATATGCGAGTAAAAATATAAAGTCAATAGGTGAAGAACTGAAAAAGAGCGCTATAGGTAACGCTCCTTTTAGACAGTATCTCGCTCAATTAAATGGAATGAAAGTTCTTTTGCGTTCCCGATAATTTGCTCACTTTGCATTTGTTTATGGAATAAAGAAAACGCATGTGAGCCCATTGCGAGACCGGGATGTTCAATTGTTGAAATTTCTAACGCCTTTGAAATTTCATGATTATCAAATCCGAGGATAGCAAGGTCTTCGGGTACTCGAAGGCCTTGTTTTCGAGCTTCTGTTACTAAACCTGCTGCAACTTGATCGTTTGCTGTAAAAATAGCGGTTGGACGATTTTTCATATTTACAATACGATGGAGTAATTGTGCACCGTCTTGCATTGTATAGCATTGATGAAAAATCCATTCGGGATGTAACGTTTTGCCCTCCTTACGAAGTGTATCAGCAAACGCCTTTTCGCGCTCCATAGAATTTGCGCTCGTTTTTCTTGCTAAACAAATTCCGATTTTTTCATGGCCTTTCTTGAGTAAATAGGCGGTGCCGAGACGGAATCCTTCATAATGATCTACGTAGACGGATGAAATGAGAGGGTGGTTCATTTTTTCGCATGAAATAATAGGAGCAAATTTTGCGAAAGGTTCAATTTGTTCCCATGAACTTGTTCGAGAGCAAATAATCATCCCGTCGAATTGTTTCATTTTCATCATTTCCAGAACACGAATTTCTTCAATACTATCGTAATTCGTTTGACATAAATTAATGTGATAGCCAGCTGCTAACGCTTCGTTACCGATTCCTTCAATAATGGTACTGAAGTATGGAAGGTTAATGAAAGGGAGCATAACACCGATCGTATATGTTTTGCCCTTTATTAAATGAATAGCATTTATATTTTTGGCATAGTTCAATTCTTCAACAGCATCTAGAACACGCTTACGTTTTTCTTCTTTTACGTAAGGGTGATTATTCAGGACACGAGAAACAGTTGATATGGATACACCAGCGGTTTTTGCAATTTGTTTTATATTGGCCATATGTATCACCTCTTCCTCTTATTATAAAGGGAAAATAATAAGAAAGAAAAAATCTTGACCTGAAAAGCTTTTCACAAACTATGGTATGAATAAGACTTCTTTTTATTCGCGTAACCTTTTCACTTGGGCGTAAGAATGATAGGGGTCTTTTTTGTTTGCAAAAAAGTTTTGTCAAAATGTGTGAGAATAACGTGGAAAGTTTTCAAATGAAAAAACTAGCTGAATCGTTCAGCTAGTTTTTGTATGTTATTATTTCTTTTTAATTTTTCCAGTCCACGTTTTGAATCCACCTTGTAATTGGTAGAAATCTTTGTAGCCTTGTTTCTTTAAGTATTGAGCCGCACGACCAGTACGGAATCCACTTTGACAGTATAAGTAAACTGGTTGATCTTTACGAAGTTCTTTATGACGAAGGCGAATTTGTGATAACGGAATGTTACGTGCGCCTAAAATATGCCCTGCAGTATATTCGTCTGCTTCGCGAATATCGATAAGCTGTGCTTTACGGTAGCCAGCGCGAAATTCTTCTTCTGAAAGTGTTGTAATTAATTTTTTCTGATAGAAATACATCCATACAGTGTAACCGATGAACGCTACGATTACGGCTAATAAAATAATCCAAGTTGTTGACACGATTCTATCGCTCCCTTTTTTCTTATCCTACTTTCAATATTATAATGCCCGTATGTATTTATGCAACAGATTCATTTGTATATAAGAAGAAATTTCGTATTCTTTCACAAATTTTGTCGAATTTGGTAGACTAGAGAATGTGAAAAATAATTGGTTATATGAGGTGCAGGATGGGAAAAGAAAAATGGTGTTATATTAACTCTGGTCAATGTTCACCGGCATTTAATATGGCGTTAGATGAATGTTTATTAAATTGGCAAAGTGAAAAGAAAATGCCACCAACTATTCGTTTTTACGAATGGGAAGTACCAACATTAACAGTCGGGTATTTCCAGCGTGTTGAAAAAGATATTAATATGGATGTAGTTAACGAAAAGAAATATGGATTCGTTCGTCGTCAAACAGGCGGCAGGGGTGTATTACATGATAAAGAATTAACGTATAGTGTTATTGTGTCTGAAGATCATCCGAATATGCCAAAAACAGTTACAGAAGCGTATCGTGTTATTTCGCAAGGTTTACTAGATGGTTTTAAAGCATTAGGGTTAGAAGCGTATTATGCAGTTCCAAAAACAGAAGCAGATCGTGAAAATTTAAAAAATCCACGCTCAGGCGTATGTTTTGATGCACCGTCTTGGTATGAAATTGTAGTAGAAGGAAGAAAAATCGCAGGTAGTGCGCAAACACGTCAAAAAGGTGTTATTTTGCAGCATGGATCGATTCCGTTAGAAATAGATTTAGATGAGTTATATGATCTGTTTTTATTCCCGAATGAGCGTGTAAAAGAACGTATGAAGAGTATGTTCTCTTCTAAAGCGGTAGCAATTAATGAATTAACAGACCGTACGTTTACAATCGAGCAGTTAATTAAAGCGTTTGAGGTTGGGTTTGAAAAAGGATTAGATGTAGAGCTTGTTCCGTATGAATTAACAGAAGAACAATTACATGAAGTGCAAACATTAGCAAAAGAAAAGTATGAAAGTAAAGAATGGAATTATAAAAAATAAGAGGTGGCAATTGCCGCCTCTTATTTTTTTATAGTAAATTAAGTACTTTTTCTACTTTGATTCCTTTATCTTGTAAAGAACGAAGGCGATTGACAACGTCCATAATTTCTTTGTCGAATGTAACGCTAATACCTTGGCTTTGTAGTTCTTCTTTTAAGCTTTCAATAGAATCATCTATGTCGATGCCAAGCTCGTAATCTTGACAAACTTCAATTGTCTTTTTCACGAGTTTCACATAATTTTCTTGTAGTTTTGAATTTGTTTCAGTTAAAGCAGATTGCTTCGGTTTTGCAGGCGCGACCGGTGTTGTCTCTTGCTTTGTAACTGGAGTTGGTACTTCTCGTTTCACAGGTGCTGGAGTAGATAATTCCACAGCTGCTTCTACACTTACTGGCTTAGGTGTCGGTGCCGGAGTAGGTTTAGGTTTAGGTGTTGGTGCTGTGGCAGGTGTTTCCACACGTGTAACAGGCTTTGGAGCAGGTGTAACTGCTTTTGGAACTTCTACAACTACTTCTTTTTTCGGAGTAGCTTCTACAACTGTTTCTTCTTGTTCAGCAGCCTCTTTATTTTCTTTACTCCACATAACGCGTTCTATTTCTAGAGAAACATTATTTTTGTTCATCGCTGTTAATGTAACTTTACCAACTTCAGCGTTTCCAGTGAAATCAACAATTTTATAAATAACACTCTTGTTCCAATCCACGTTTCCGCTCAAAAATAATTCTTCGTTACATTTCGGCGTTAAGCCCTCGATTTTAATTTCTGCGTTTACACCGTTTTCACTATATACCATAATTAGCGAAGCATTTACATCTTCGTCTGCTAACATTAGTTCACGTACCATTTTGCCGGTGCGTACTTGCGTTTTCTTCTTAACTGACATCTAATTTCTCCTCTCAAAAATTCAGTAATAATAAAAAAATCGTATAACGAAAAATAATTGCTCACGAAGATTTATGATACCGATAATAAAAGCATCACGTCAACAATTAACTTTAATTATTTTGCATTTTTCTTATTTTCTTTATGAAATTTTTCAATTTGTAAAATTAGACAGAAGAAAAACAGCCTGTTGAAGGGCTGTTAAAACGTGGAAAACTTTAATGCGTGTTAATTTTTCATCGTTTCCCATACTAACGAGAGGAGGGAAGCGTATGAAACCATTTATGCCAAAACTCGTTTACTTTGAACCGAAGGCACTTGAATATCCACTTGGAAAAGAGCTGTATGAGAAGTTTACGAAGATGGGACTAGAGATTCGTGAAACGACATCCCATAATCAAATTCGAAATTTGCCGGGTGAAAATGATTTGCAAAAGTATCGTAATGCAAAAGCAACGCTTGTCGTTGGGGTGAGGAAGACATTAAAGTTTGATACGTCAAAACCGTCAGCTGAATATGCAATTCCGCTTGCAACAGGATGTATGGGACATTGTCATTATTGTTACTTGCAAACGACACTTGGGAGTAAGCCTTACGTTCGCGTGTATGTGAATCTTGATGAAATATTTGAGAAGGCACAGCAATATATGGATGAAAGAGCACCTGAAATAACAAGGTTTGAAGCTGCTTGTACATCAGATATCGTTGGGATTGATCATTTAACACATGCATTAAAGCGCGCGATCGAATTCATTGGAGAAAGTGAGCATGGGCGTTTACGTTTCGTTACGAAATATTCGCACGTTGATCATTTATTAGATGCAAAACATAACGGGAAAACTCGTTTCAGGTTTAGTATTAATTCACGTTATGTAATTAAAAATTTTGAACCAGGGACATCACCGTTTGAAGAAAGAATTGAAGCGGCTCGTAAAGTAGCAGGCGCGGGTTATCCACTTGGATTTATAGTGGCGCCGCTTTATATGCATGAAGGATGGGAAGAAGGATATCGTGAACTATTTGAGCGATTGTACAATGCATTAAACGATTTGTCGATACCGAATTTAACATTTGAATTAATTCAACATCGCTTTACAAAGCCAGCAAAAAAGGTTATTCAAGAGCGTTATCCGAATACGAAGCTTGAAATGGATGAAGAGAAGCGTAAATATAAATGGGGACGATATGGCATTGGGAAATACGTATATAAAAAAGATGATGCGGAAGTATTGGAAGAAACGATAAGAGGTTATATATATGAGTTTTTTCCTGATGCAGAAATACAATACTTTACTTAAGAGGAGTCTGTATGCAAATACAGATTCTTTTTTGTTTTATATATTTAGGCTTGTTTTCAACTTGTCACGTTATTCTTTCTGGTGTATCATTTTATTGATTGCTTCGTACGGAATGAGCAAAATGAAATTGGATGGAGGAAACCGATGCCTACCCCTAGTATGGAAGATTATATTGAACAAATTTATTTGTTGATTGATGAAAAGGGTTATGCCCGCGTATCTGATATTGCTGAAGCGCTTAGTGTACATCCATCCTCTGTAACAAAAATGGTGCAAAAATTAGACAAAGATGAATATCTAATTTATGAAAAATATAGAGGGCTTGTATTAACATCAAAAGGTAAAAAAATTGGAGAACGTCTCGTATATCGTCATGAATTGTTAGAGCAATTTATGCGTATTATCGGTGTGGATGAAAGTAAGATTTACAATGATGTAGAAGGAATTGAACATCATTTAAGCTGGGAAGCAATTGATCGTATTGGTGACTTAGTGCAATACTTTGAACAAGATGAGGTTCGAGTGGAAACACTTCGTGGCGTTCAAAAAGCAAATGAAGAGAAAAGTAATTAAGGGGAACGTACGTCGTTTCCTTTTTTATTTCAATCGAAAAGGATGGGAGAATGATGAAAGCAATTATTTTTGATTTTGATGGATTAATTGTGGATACAGAAACAATATGGTTTCACTCTTTCAGAGACGCCGTTCGTGAGTACGGTGGAGATTTACCTTTAGAGGAATTTGCAAAATGTATTGGAACGACAGACGATGTACTGTATGAATATTTAAATGAGCAGTTAAAAGAGAAGTTTGATAAGTATGCATTAAAAGAAAAAGTGAAAAATTTACATAAAGAGAAAATGAAAATACCAGAAGCTCGTGACGGGGTAAAAGAATACTTAGAAGAAGCGAAAGAAATGGGATTAAAAATCGCATTAGCTTCCAGTTCCTCTAGAGAATGGGTTATTCCTTTTTTGGAAGAACTACAAATTCGAGATTATTTTGAAGTCATTAAAACGAGAGAAGATGTTGAGAAGGTAAAACCAGATCCAGCACTTTACCGAGTAGCAATAGAAGATTTAGGAATAGATTCGTCTGAAGCCGTGGTATTTGAAGACTCGTTAAATGGATTGAAAGCAGCGATTGCAGCGGGATTAACGTGCGTTGTTGTACCGAATGATGTGACACGTAATTTACCATTTGAAAATCATCACCTTCGAATTGAAAGTATGAAAGATAAAAGTTTGAAAGAAGTAATGCAAAATATAAAGAAAGACCGTATCTCCTAAAAGGAAGCACGGTCTTTCTTTTTGTTTTTTTTACCTTCAATGACAGTTAAATGAGATTGTTTTCTTTTTCGCTTCAAAGAAGAAGGATTCCCTTTTTTTCCTTTGTCATTAGAAGTATTTGATTTAAAGAAAGAATTGCTTAGGGGTGCTACATTTTGTTTCCCATGTTTGCGGCTCGATTGTTTTGCAGCGCGCTTATATGAGCTTTGCGAATTTGCAGAACCACTAGAGTTTGTAAACATTTTGTAGAGTAAATAAAAGATACCAACGACAGCCAACATGATACCAATATTTCTTAACACACCCATTGGGTTTGTAATGACAGATGAAACAAGGCCGAATATTGCTAATCCGATAATAAGCACAAATATAGCGAAAGTAAACGAACGACCGTTCATAAGGAACACCTCCTAAAAACATATATTAAAATTAGTATATTAACGATGAGGAAAGGAGTTGAACACCATTTTTAAATAATTATTGTTTGTTTTCTAAACGTAATAATTCTTCAAACGATGCAATGGCTACTTCCACTTGATCATCTGTTGGTTCTTTCGTTGTTAATAGTTGTAGCCATAATCCGGGATATCCAAGTATGCGTAATACTGGAATATCGCGTAATCGATTCGTAAATTGTAACACTTCAAAAGAAATGCCGAGCACGACTGGAATTAATAAAATTCGGTTTACCACTCTGACCCAAAGTGGATCTGTAGGGACAAGGAAATAAACAAACATTCCAATAATGACTGTAAATATAATGAAGCTACTGCCACAACGATAATGAAGGCGAGTTTGTTTTTGAACATTTTCTACAGTCAGTGAAAGGTTATTCTCATAGGCATTAATTACTTTATGCTCCGCACCATGGTACTGAAATACCCGCTTAATAAGTGGGGTTAAAGAAATAAAGTATATATAGCTCAATAATAGCATGAGCTTAATGACACTTTCGACAATGATTTGCCCTGTATGAGATGGGAAAATCGGTCTCGTTAATTCAGCTAGTAGTGCAGGAACTGCTGTGAAAATGACTTTACCGAATATGAAAGATAAAACGCCAACTGCTGCAACTCCTAATACCATCGTTAACTTCGATTGTTCTTCTTTTTTATTTGCAATTTGTTCGTCTTCTTCTGGGTGGACATCAAATCGTTCTGAAGCAAAGTTTAAATGTTTTGCCCCGTTCGCGCTTGCATCCACAATAGCGGCAATCCCTCGTAAAAATGGAATTTTTTTTAGGATAGATAATGCTTTATTACGAACGCGTGGTAATCGATAAAATTCAATCGATTTATCTTTACGACGAACCGCTGTAACAGTATATTCTCTACCGCCAAACATAACTCCTTCTATGACTGCTTGCCCGCCATATATTTGTTTTGACTCTTCTGTCATGTTAACACCAACCTGTATTTGTTTCTCTCTTATGTAGAAAAAGAGGCAATTGTCATACTGGGTTCTGTCATTTTGAAATAAGACAATCACCGAGTTTCCTTTATTTTATCGACAAATACAAGTAGATGACAAGGGAAAATGTTACGAGAGTCGGACATTTCTTATTCTTTTTATAGACAAATTTCGCAGTATTTAAACATGGTTCAAAATAGTTTCGGGCATACTATTGAGCGGAGGTGTCGATGTGAATCAAGAACAATTAGGAACAAGGAATTTTGTGCAAATTGGTTTATTTGGTGGACTTTTTTGGGGAGGGATATGGTATTTCCTTCATATATTTTCATTTACAGAAGCGGGACCGAATTATTTACTATTACCATTTGCCTTTGGAAGCTGGAAAGAAGGGATATGGGGTAATGTGTTAGGAATTGTTTGTATGGCACTACTTTCAATTTTAATTGCCTTTTTGTATAAAGCGTTTTTGGCAAAATTTGAAGGGATTCTTCCAGGGATGATTTATGGCCTATTTTGGTGGGCGTTACTATTTTTCGGAGTAGGGTTAATAGCACCTGCTATTAAAAGTGCACTCCATTTACCGAAAGAAACAATTGTGACGACAATATGCATCTTTATATTATATGGTGTGTTTATAGCATACTCTGTTTCCTACGCAGTAAATACAAATAAAGCTGAGCGAGAAGGAGAAGAGAAGACAAACTATTCAAATAAGTAACTCCTATGTTAAAATGGTATATAGATCTTTAATATTAAGGAGTTTTAAGCATATGAAAAAGGTACTCCTCGTAAACGGTCCTAACCTAAATCGCCTCGGTGTCAGGGAGGTAAATGTATATGGAAAGGGCACGCTAGCGACACTTGAAGCAGATATGAAGCAAGAAGCAGAAGCAATGGGAGTGGAGTTAGAATGTTTCCAATCGAATCATGAAGGTGCGATTATCGATCGTATTCATGAGGCGGAAGATATATATGAAGGGATCATTTTAAATCCTGGAGCATTTACGCATTATAGCTATGCGATTCGAGATGCAATTGCAAGCATTTCGATTCCTGTTATTGAAGTACATATTTCTAACATTCATCAGCGTGAGTCGTTCCGTCACGAATCTGTGACGGCAGCTGTTTGTGCGGGACAGATTGTTGGATTTGGTTTTTATGGCTATAAGTTAGCGTTATTTGCATTAATGGAGAAATTGAGGGAGGCATAAAGTAATGGAGAAAATCGAAAGATTAAGAAGTGCATTTGATGAGGCTGGTATTGACGGTATTTTGTTAACAAATGAACATAGTCGTAGATATATGGCTAACTTCATAGGAACAGCTGGTGTTGTACTGATTTCGAAAAAACGCGCCCAATTTATTACAGATTTCCGTTACGTAGAGCAGGCTAGTAAACAAGCGGTTGGATACGAGATTGTACAGCATGCAGGATTAATTATCGATGAAGTTGCAAAGCAAGTGAAAGAACTAGGAATTCAAAAGCTTGGCTTTGAGCAAGATACTCTTACATATAGTTCTTATTCAGCTCATAAAGAAGCGATCGATGCTGAATTTATCCCAACTTCTGGGCTTGTAGAAAAGTTACGCTTGATAAAGACTGATTCAGAGATTAAGATATTAAAGGAAGCTGCACAGATTGCAGATGCTGCCTTTGAACATATTCTATCATTCATTCGCCCGGGAGTATCTGAAATTGAAGTGTCAAATGAACTTGAATTTTTCATGAGAAAACAAGGAGCAACATCTTCTTCGTTTGATATTATCGTTGCTTCAGGTCTTCGTTCGGCATTACCGCACGGCGTGGCATCTGAAAAAGTGATAGAAACAGGAGATTTCGTTACATTAGACTTCGGCGCTTATTACAAAGGATATTGCTCTGATATTACTCGTACGATTGCAGTTGGTGAACCATCTGATAAATTGAAAGAAATTTATAATATCGTTTTAGAAGCACAACTACGTGGTGTGAACGGTATTAAAGCTGGTTTAACTGGCCGTGAAGCGGATGCGTTAACGCGTGATTACATAACGGAAAAAGGATACGGTGAATACTTCGGACATTCTACTGGTCATGGAATCGGTCTTGAAATCCATGAAGCACCAGGTTTAGCATTCCGTTCTGATACAGTACTTGAACCAGGTATGGCTGTAACAGTAGAGCCAGGTATTTATATTCCAGGTATTGGCGGCGTACGTATTGAAGATGATATCATTGTGACAAGTGAAGGTAATGAAGTAATTACGAAATCACCAAAAGAACTTATTATTTTGTAATACACAGGAGGATTTTTTTACATGATTTCAGTAAACGATTTTCGTACAGGTTTAACAATTGCAGTGGATAATGGCCTTTGGCAAGTACTTGATTTCCAACACGTAAAGCCAGGTAAAGGTGCTGCATTCGTTCGTTCTAAACTACGTAACCTTCGCACAGGTTCTGTTCAAGAGAAAACATTCCGTGCTGGTGAGAAAGTAGAAAAAGCACACATCGAAAACCGTCGTATGCAATACTTATACGCAAGCGGTGAGGCTCACGTATTTATGGATAACGGAACTTATGAGCAAATCGAACTTGGTGAAAAACAAATCGAGCGCGAGCTTAAATTCCTAAAAGAAAACATGGAAGTATCTATTATGACTTACCAAGGCGAAGTACTTGGTGTTGAACTTCCAAACACAGTTGAATTACAAGTTACAGAAACAGAGCCAGGTATTAAAGGTGATACTGCATCTAACGTAACAAAACCAGCTACATTAGAAACTGGTCTTGTTGTACAAGTACCAATCTTCATTAACGAAGGCGAAATGCTTATCATCAACACTGGTGAAGGTAAATACGTTTCTCGTGCATAGTAAAAAAGCACTCGTGATTATCACGAGTGCTTTTTTTATAGGAAATAGGGCAGATAATAAATAGTGGTTATTATAAAACTGAAAGCTGTAAGACTAGCTGCACCTGTTGTGCAAGGACCCCATGTCATTTGAAAAGGTTTTACTGCACCTGTTTTATATATAGTGTGATCAATGTTGTTATTTTGTCTTATATGTAAAGCAATGAGCTAAATCGCCCCGAATATCCCTAAACTACCAAGAAAAAAAGCCTCCATAAATGACCAGCCCACCAATAATGAAAAAAGATAAATAAGAGCCAATTCTACTACAATCGTTAAACTAATTTTTAAAGCCTTCATATTTTTCCTCCTCACTCTGTAATTCCAACCAGTTTAAAAATTTTTCACGTGATACGACATGCAGAGAGCAAAGTGATTTTACTTCCTTCTCTAATGCGGCGTGTTCGTCTGGAAACTTATTTTCCACATGTAACGAAATATAAGGTAGTTTCTCTTGTGCTTTTAATGAGCGGATATTATTCGTTTTAGCACCAGCGAATACGTATGTAAGTTGTAATTCTAAAAAAGCAATTTTAAAAATTTCTTTTTTTGCAGCCTCATTGTATCCTTTTCCCCAGTACGGATAGCCGAGCCAACTACCAATGTGAGATTGTTTCTTCTCATAATTAATATGTTTAAGTGTGGTGAGACCGATTATTTCGTTTTCTTCATTTACAATCATTCTCGATAAAGACCTCTTTTGGCGCTCTTCTTCTATTGCGAAAAGAAGGAATGCTTTCGTATCTTCGATTTTTTCTACCTTTATTCCTAAAGCGTTTTTTACATGTGAATCACTGGATAGCTTAAAAATCACATTTGCATAGCGTAAGTCGAGTGGTACTAAGGTAACGTGTTGCATCGTCTATACCCCTTTTAAATTAAATATACCATAATATACCATTAAAAATAAGAATATTCAGATTAGATAAAGACGATAGAGAAAAATTATGTTTTTACTTCTGAAATAGACAACCTCTGCATATGGTTGTACAAATATATTCTTTTTGGAGTGCAGCACTAGTAACCGTTATGGGAGAAGGTGGGAGAATGAAACAGTGGCTAGCGGCAATGGAAACGTCCGTGCTTGTAATGGGGTTGCTTCGGTTGTTTTCAGGTAGCGCGGAAATATTCGCCGCTTTGCTCATGCTTTATGTGAATGATGCGAAGAAAGCATTGTTTATAAATGGTATGTTGGCGTTTGTTGGACCGACCGTATTAATTTTAACAATGACAATAGGTATAGCGAGTGTGGCAAGTGAGATTTCTTTTTTGAAACTCTTTTTTCTAGCGCTTGGAATTGGCTGCATTTTTATCGCGTTGTTGAAATAAGTAAGCCAGGTATAGTGGGGAGAAGCTGATGAAAGAAGTATTAGAAGTTTTACCGAAAACGATGAAGCAGTTAGTGGAAAGTTGTAAGCAGTACGATGCTCTAGAGGAAATCCGTGTTCGAATTGGAAGACCGCTAGAGTGTATTGCTCATGGTGAAGTGTTTTTTTATGACTATATCGTTACAGCAGAGGACGCTATTCACTTATTGAATAAATTAAGTCAATTCTCAATTTATACGATGGAAGAGGAATTAAAGCGTGGATATGTGACGCTCCGAGGGGGGCATAGAATCGGCTTAGCAGGAAAAGTCATTACCGAAAAAAGCGCAGTGAAAATGATTCGAGATGTCTCTTCCTTTAATATTCGTATTGCTCGTCAAAAAATAGGAATTGCTGAACCGCTTTTACCCTATTTGTATGAATCACGATGGTTAAACACGATGGTAATTGGCCCGCCGCAAACGGGGAAAACAACACTTTTAAGAGATGTAGCACGTTGTATGAGCCAAGGTGTAAGTGCTTCGGAAATTCCTTCGTGTAAAGTAGGGATCGTTGATGAACGGTCAGAAATTGCTGGCTGCGTGAAAGGCATCCCGCAGTATGACTTTGGCACACGAGTAGATGTGTTAGACGCATGTCCAAAAGCTGAAGGAATGATGATGATGATTCGTTCTATGAGCCCAGATATATTAATTGTGGATGAAATTGGTCGTAAAGAAGATAGTGAAGCAATTATGGAGGCAGTACATGCAGGGGTTCAGCTTTTTATAAGCGCACATGGATTTTCTTATGATGATGTTGTGAAACGCCCATCACTAAAGGCAGTGCTAGAGCTCGGCATTTTTGATAGGTTTGTGGAATTGTCAAAAGCAAGAGGGCCAGGGACAGTTATGCAAGTGAAAGATAAGAATGGAAAATCGGTATTACCTCATAGAAAGGCTGAGGGCGTATGGTAAAAATATTTGGTGCAGTGTTAATCGTTGCTGTCAGCACCTTTTTCGGGTTTTCATACGCTAAAAGATACAGTGAGAGGCCAAGGCAACTTAGATTATTAAAAGCGGCGCTTCAATCATTAGAGGCAGAAATTATGTATGGGCATACCCCTTTGTCTGAAGCCGCTGAGCGATTAGTAAAACAAATGCCGAAGCCGTTAAATTGGATATTTCAAAGTTTCGCTAACAGGCTAGAAAGCGGAGAACAAACAGTAAGAGAAGCTTGGATAGATAGTTTGAAAGAAAATTGGAAGCTAACAGCATTTCAGCAAACTGAGTACGAGATTTTGCAGCAATTTGGTGAAACGCTCGGACAACATGATCGTGAATCGCAACAAAAACATATTCGCTTATGTATTACACATTTAGAGAGAGAAGAAGAAGAAGCGAAAGTATTACAAATGCAATATGAAAAGATGATTAAGAGCTTAGGAGTACTAGCGGGGCTACTTATCGTAATTTTACTGCTATAGGGGGGAGAAAGGCGATGTCCATTGATGTTGGATTAATATTTCAAATCGCCGGAATCGGCATTGTTTTAGCTTTCATTCATACCGTATTAAAAGAATTAAAGCGTGAGGATATTGCAAATTGGGTTATCCTTGTCGGTTTTGTCGTTATTTTATTTCATGTCGCATTTTTAATTAATACGCTATTCGACAAGATTAAAAGTGTCTTTCTCTTCCAGTAAAGGGGGCGGTTCGAATCGAAATTATACAAATTGTCGGATTAGGCCTCGTTGCTACATTTTTAGCAGCTGTATTAAATCAGCATAAATCTAGCATTACGTCATTATTTATTGTGTTCGTTGGTAGCGTAATGTTCCTTCTTTTAATCGATCAAATTCACGCTATTTTACAAATGATTGAGAGAGTAGCGAGTGAAGCGAAAGTTAGCAACGTATACGTAGAAACGTTGCTAAAAATTATTGGGATTGCTTATATCGCTGAGTTTGGAGCGCAAATTACAAAGGATGCAGGGCAAGGGGCAATCGCTTCGAAAATTGAATTAGCTGGAAAGATTTTAATTCTCGTTATGGCGATTCCTATTTTGACGGTTGTAATTGAAACTATTCTCGGATTTTTGCCGACGGGATAAGGGGGAGTGAATGTTGAGGGGGTTTGGAGCTAAGCTGCTATTTGCTTGCTTCCTTTTCTTTTCTTTACCGGTTGTTGTACAAGCTTCTCCTGTAGAAACAAACGTCGTTGATCAACAATTGGATAAGCTCGGAATTGAAGATGTGAAGCAATTTTGGGACGGGCTTGTTACAAAATATGGAGGTTACTTACCAGAGAGTCAAAAAGGTAGCTTTATGGAGTTTGTAAAAGGAGAAAAAGAAATCTCTATAAAAGAGTGGATGCTAGGTTTATTAAAGTACTTATTTCACGAACTTGTTGCAAATGGGAAACTACTTGGAACGCTCATTATGCTTACAATTTTTAGTGCATTGTTGCAATCACTGCAATCTGCATTTTCAAAGAGTAGCGTAAGTAAAATTGCTGATGCGGTTGTATATATGGTACTTATTATTTTCGCTTTAAATAGTTTTTATGTCGTCATGACATATGCAAGAGAAACGATACAAACAATGGTAGATTTCATATTAGCACTACTGCCAATCTTGCTTGCACTTATAGCAACCGGGGGAGGGGTTGTATCTGTCGCATTTTTTCATCCGATTATTATCTTCTTAATGAACACGAGTGGGCTTCTAATGAATTATATTGTTCTACCACTTTTATTACTTGCAACGATATTAAGTATTGTAAGTACGATGAGTGATCAATATAAAGTAACGAAATTGTCCAAGCTTTTGCAAAACGTTAGCGTGGGGATTATCGGTATCTTTTTAACGATTTTTTTAGGGGTATTATCTGTACAAGGAACAGCGACAGCTGTTGCTGATGGAATCGCGGTGAAAACTGCTAAATTTGTAACAGGGAACTTTATTCCCGTAGTAGGAAGGATGTTTACAGAGGCGGCGGATACTGTTATTAGTGCGTCAGGATTATTAAAAAATACAGTCGGAATTATCGGACTCGTCATTTTATGCTTAATTGTCGCTTTTCCAGCGATTCAAATCTTTTGTATTGCGTTTATTTACAAGTTCGCAGCAGCAGTATTGCAACCAGTTGGCGGCGGAGCAATTATTCAATGTTTAGATATCATTGGACGGAGCATCATTTACGTATTTGCTTGCTTAGCTATCGTATCGTTTATGTTCTTTTTAAGTATCACAATTATTATTGCTGCGGGGAACATTACACTTATGATGCGGTAGGAGGTGAAGGGTATGCAATTTGTTACAGAGTGGATTAGAAATATTATCGTTTTTTTACTCTTAGCGACAATGCTTCATCTTATTCTTCCAAATTCCAATTTGCAAAAGTACGTTAAATTCGTTGTAAGTCTATTATTAGTTGTTTTAATTTTAACACCCCTTTTTAAACTATTGCAAACAGATGTAAATGAAGTAATCGCAAATTTTAATGAAGAGAAGTACGTAGCAGAAGGGTCTGTAAAAAATTCAATAGATTCGAAGAAAAAAGAAATACAAGCTCTAACACGTGCATATAGTTTAGAAGAGATGGCTACCAAAATGAAAAAAGAAGTAGGAAAAGAGTTTGAGAAACAGTATGGTATGTCAGTCTCTGAAATACAAATAGTCGCAGCGGAAAGCACAGCGGAAGTAAAGTCAGCGAAAGATATTCAATCTGTTGTTGTGACGTTGAAAGAAAAAGAGCGTAGTAAAAATGATGCAATCGAAACAGTAAAACCAGTTGAAATTAATACGAAAGAACCACCGAAAAAAGTAGAGGAAACGAATGTAGAAATGAAAGACTTCTTTTCAAGCAGGTGGCAACTAGAGAATAAACAAATCCAAGTTCAAATGGAAGGGAGGACAGGTAGAGTAAATGGACAATAAAGATAAAAATTCGAAGTTCTCATTTTTTCGAAACTTATTGAATGGAGATGAAAAAGAAAGTAATGAGAAGGGAAAAAAGGTAACACCTAAGTTCTTACTTGTCCTACTCATACTTGGAATGTTGCTTATGTTTTCTAGTAGTTTCTTTTCAAGTAAAAAAGAAGAAGTACCTGTATTTAAAGAACAAAAAACTCAAAACCAAGAAAAAGACGTACCAACTTTTGGACAAAAAAATAATGATAATATGTCAAATGTAGAAAAATATGAAAAAGCGTATGAACAAGAATTAAAAGCAGCCTTAGAAGAGATAGCAGGAGTAAAAGATGTAACGATTAATGTAAATTTAGACTCATCAGAGGAAAAAATATTAGAAAAAAATACAGTGAAACGTTCACAAACAACAGGTGAAACAGATAAAACAGGCGGCAAGAGGAAAGTAGAAGACGAGTCTCTTGATGAAAAGACAGTCATTATACGTGAAGGGGATAAAGAAACTCCCGTTGTTTTACGAACAGAGAAACCGAAAGTGCGAGGTGTTCTTGTCGTAGCAAAGGGAGTGGATAATATACAAGTTAAAGCGATGGTAAAAGAAGCTGTCATACGGCTGCTAGATGTACCAGCCCATCGCGTTTCAGTTTCACCGAAAAATTGATAGGGAGGAAATAAAGTGTTAAAAAAACAAACGGTTTGGCTATTAACGATGTTAAGTTTAGTTGTTGTACTATCTGTGTATTACGTAACAACTCCAGACAAAATGAATACAGCATCGCCGGCAACAGGTGAAAAGATTGGACAAGAAAAACAAGGTACTGATAAAGCAGTAACAAATGAAACGCCGATTAAAGAAACAACAAAAGAATCTTCAAACAAAGAAAATACAAGCAAGGAAACACCTAATAAAGAAACAAACAAAGAAACAGATAAAAAAGAGAGTGCTACAAAAGAAACAAGTAAAAAAGAGGCTAACGTAACAGTTCAATCAAGTGATGAAAATTTCACAGCATTACGTATGCAAATGGAAGATCAGCGAAGTGAACAAAAAGCAAAATTACAAGAAGTGATGAGTTCAACAAAAGCTTCAGCAACAGAAAAGAATAAAGCGAAAGAAAATTTTGATGCAATCACTACAATGGAAACGAAGCAAGAATTACTTGAGACAGTAATTAAATCTCAAGGTGGATATAAAGATGCCCTTGTAAGAGCCGATGGAACTGACATTAAAGTAACTGTAAAAGCAGCAAAACATTCACAAAAAGAAGCGAATAAAATTATACAACTTGTAAGAAGTGAAGGCGGATCAAAAGATGTAGGTGTAAAATTTGATCCACCAACAAAATAAAACGAATAATCCGCGGGGAAATCCTCCGCGGATTATTCGTTTTTAGTAATCGGATTGTTTGAAAATAGTTAGATAAAAATAATAATAGAAAAAAGCTATCATTTTCGATAGCTTTTTTCTGTTTCGTCTTTGTTTTTACTATGTTCAACTCGGAACGGAGAAATACGTTGTGAGTAAAAGATTAGCGGTTCATGGTAGTGATGATTACTTTTTCCGGATTTGACGTGGATGAAGAGAACGAATGCCCAGACCATTACGGCAGGTAAGAAGAGAATGAGCCATATCATATGTCCACACCTCGATACGATATATTTTCTACACTTTGAACATACTATTCTTATATGAAGGAATGATGAACGACGTGTAAACAAAAAAATAATATTTGGTAAAAATATGTTATTGACTATAGATGTGGCGAAGAATAGAGAGGTAGTAGCGTGTTTACTTTGTATAGTTTTGAATAAGTAGTGGATGTTTTTTAGGAAGTGGTCTTGCCAATTTCATGTGAAACTTGGTATTATTACTAGGTAATAAATTTTTATTGGGATAATATTTTTACAGGAGTTTCGATTTATTATAAAGAAATATAAATTGGAATGTTTAAAAAATTTATCGTAAGATGGAAATAGTAACTATTTCTATTAGTAAATGAAATACATTTTCTAATAGAGTACATCGTATTTTTACAGTCAATCTAGTTTTAGTGAAGAGAAATCTGTAAAAACGGGACAAACAAGAGTATGGGAGTGGATTTTACATGTTTAAAATTCAAGAAGTTCGTGAATTAATTAAATTAATTGATAGCTCTAATATTGATGAATTTGAATACAAAAAAGATGGTACGACAATCAAAATGAAAAAGCGTGGTAATGAAGTTGTTGCGGTGCAAGCACCTGTAGCGAAACAAGCCGTGCAACCAGTAGCACCTGTTGAAGTTGAAACGACAGTAGCAGCAGCGCAAGTGGAAGTACCAAAACAAGAAGAGAAAAAAGCTGTTCAGAATGAAAACCTACATAAAATTACATCACCAATGGTAGGTACATTCTATTCTTCTTCTTCTCCTGATACACCTCCATATGTAAGTGTAGGAGATAGAGTATCGAAAGATTCTATCGTATGTATTGTCGAGGCTATGAAGTTATTTAACGAAATCGATGCAGATGTAGATGGCGAAATTGTTGAGATTCTTGTTAATAACGGACAACTTGTAGAGTATGGACAACCGCTATTTCTTGTAAAAGCGTAATAAGGGAGTCTTTGTGATGATAAAAAAAGTATTAATAGCCAATCGTGGGGAAATTGCTGTACGAATTATTCGTGCTTGTAAAGAAATGGATATTGAAACAGTCGCAATTTATTCAGAAGCAGATAAAGAGTCACTTCACGTACAAATTGCTGATGAGGCGTATTGTGTAGGACCAACGATCTCGAAAGAAAGCTATTTAAATTTGACGAACATTATTAGTGTTGCGAAGTTAACAGGCTGCGATGCTATTCATCCAGGATATGGATTTTTAGCTGAGAATGCAGATTTTGCAGAGTTATGCCGTGAATGTAACTTAATTTTTATCGGTCCAAGTCCAGAAGCTATTTCAAAGATGGGCACAAAAGACGTTGCTCGTGATACAATGAAAGAAGCAGGGGTTCCGATTGTACCAGGTTCACAAGGAATTATTAAAAATACCGAAGAAGCGATTGAACTTGCTAATCAAATTGGATATCCAGTTATTATTAAAGCGACTGCAGGTGGCGGCGGAAAAGGTATTCGTGTTGCGCGCCATGAAGAAGAGCTTGTAAAAGGAATTCAAATTACACAGCAAGAAGCTAGTACCGCTTTTGGGAACCCTGGTGTATACTTAGAAAAGTACGTTGAAGATTTCCGCCATGTTGAGATTCAAATAATGGCAGATACACACGGAAATGCCATTCATTTAGGAGAGCGTGATTGTACAATTCAACGCCGCTTGCAAAAACTACTAGAAGAAAGTCCATCACCAGCACTTGATGAAAATGTGCGTAAACAGATGGGTGAGGCGGCAGTTAAAGCGGCGGTAGCGGTTGATTATACAGGTGCTGGTACGGTTGAGTTTATTTATGAATATAAAACGAAAAGCTTTTATTTCATGGAGATGAATACGAGAATTCAAGTTGAGCATCCAGTTACTGAAATGGTAACAGGGGTGGACTTAATTAAAGAACAAATTCTTGTTGCTTCTGGAGAAAAGTTATCGTTACAGCAAGAAGAAGTACAATTTAATGGTTGGGCAATTGAATGCCGAATTAATGCGGAAAACCCTGCCAAAAAATTTATGCCATCTCCAGGTAAAGTAGAAATGTACTTGCCACCAGGCGGATTTGGTATTCGCGTCGATTCAGCTGTATATCCGGGATATTCAATCCCACCTTTCTATGATTCGATGGTTGCTAAATTAATTGTTCACGGAAAAACACGTGAAGAGGCAATTGCAAAAATGAAGCGTGCACTCAGTGAGTTTGTCGTTGAAGGCGTACATACAACAATCCCGTTCCATTTGCAATTGTTAGATCATCCTGATTTTGTAAAAGGTGAGTTTAATACGAAATTTTTGGAAGAGCATGAACTTGTGACGCAGTGATACATTAAAGGAGGTTTTTTTTCATGGCTGAACATATGTTAGATATGGGTCAAGATACAACTCTTGGTAAAGTAGAAATTGCACCAGAAGTAATTGAAGTAATCGCAGGTATTGCAGCTGCTGAGGTAGAAGGTGTAGCGGCAATGCGTGGTAATTTTGCTACAGATGTTGTTGAGAAGTTAGGTAAGAAAAATCATGGTAAAGGTGTAAAGGTTGAATTAGCAAACGAAGATATTATCGTTGACCTTTATGTTGTGATGTATTTTGGCGTAGCAATTCCAGTTGTTGCACAAAAGATTCAAGACAACATTCGCCAAGCGCTCTTTACAATGACAGGGCTTGAGCCAAAAGAAGTGAATGTTCACATCGTTGGCGTAACATTCGAAACACAAAAAACAGAAATCGAACCAGTGTAAGAATGAAAAAGATGCCTAGTAACATAGGCATCTTTTTTATCGTTTCATTTCTTCACAAATTAAAACCCTCTAATTGTTATACTATTTCAAAAAAAAAGAAATTGGAAAGAAAATGTTTCGTTTTACCAAAAAACGTACATTGTGATAAGATATGGAACTTGAAGTTAATCTTTTTATTATTTTTCAGCCTTGTAACCCGTGTGTGAAACGATAAATTGTGTTATTATCATTGTATTATAAGGTTGGAAAATCAATGAAAACTGTAAGAGTAAGTGAATTGACGGCTTATAAATTATAATAATATAACAAATCATAAGGAAAGACTTGAAGCATAAAGGAGAGTTACAATGAAACGTAGGACGGCTAGAGAAAGAGCGATGCAAGCATTATACCAAATGGATATTACAGGTGAGTTAGAACCGAAAGTAGCGGTGGAAAACACGCTAGATGAAGGTGAAGAAACAAATGAGTTTCTAGAATCACTTGTAGTAGGTTTTGTAGAAAATAAAGAAGTAATTGATGAAGCGATTCGTCAAAACTTAAAAAAATGGAAGCTTGAGCGTATTAGTATTGTTGATCGCAGTATTTTACGTGTAGCTGTGTATGAAATGAAATACATGGAAGAAATTCCACACAACGTAACAATTAACGAGGCAATTGAAATTGCTAAAACATTTGGGGATGAGGAATCTCGTCGTTTTATTAACGGCGTTTTATCTAATATAAAAGATACACTGTAATTTCTTTAAGGGGGAATCTTAAAATGGTAGCAGTAATCATCAAAGGAAATGAAGTTGCGGAGAAAAAACGAGCACAATTAAAAGAAGAAGTTGTGAAGTTAAAAGAGCAAGGGATTGTACCAGGATTAGCAGTTATTTTAGTTGGAGAAGATCCAGCATCTCGTTCTTATGTAAAAGGAAAAGAAAAGGGCTGTGAACAAGTAGGAATCTATTCAGAGCTAATTGAATTTCCTGAAACAATTACGGAGGAGCGTTTGCTTGCTGAAATCGATCGCTTAAATGGCGATGACCGCATTAATGGCATATTAGTGCAATTACCTTTACCAAAACATATTGAAGAAAAAGCTATCATTGAAAGAATTTCACCAGAAAAAGATGTAGATGGATTTCACCCAATCAGCGTGGGACGTATGATGACGGGACAAGATACATTCCTTCCATGTACACCGCATGGTATTGTAGAGTTAGTAAAAGAAACAAATCTTGATATCTCAGGAAAACATGTTGTAGTAATTGGAAGAAGTAATATTGTCGGCAAGCCAGTGGGACAATTGTTCTTAAATGAAAATGCAACTGTCACATACTGTCATTCTAAGACGCAAAACATGAAAGAGTTAACGAAGTTAGCTGATATTTTAATCGTAGCAGTAGGACGACCTAAAATGGTAACAGCTGATTATATCAAAGAAGGAGCAGTTGTAATCGACGTTGGTGTAAACCGTTTAGAAACAGGAAAACTTTGTGGTGATGTTGACTTTGACAACGTGTTAGATGTTGCAGGTTACATTACACCTGTACCAAAGGGTGTTGGTCCAATGACAATCACGATGCTTCTTCATAATACTGTTGAATCGGCTAAGCGTGCAGGTGTCGTTTGTAAATAATTTGAGTCGGCTATGAGGAGAGAGAAATGGAGAAACAATATTTAACCGTTACAGCGTTAACACGCTATATAAAAACAAAAATAGAATATGATCCGCATTTACAGTCTGTTTGGTTAAAAGGTGAAATTTCCAACTTTAAAAATCATAGCCGTGGCCACATGTATTTTACATTGAAAGATGAAAATGCAAGAATCGCAGCGGTTATGTTTGCGGGTCATAATCGTAATATTAAATTCAGACCTGAAAATGGGATGAAGGTACTCGTGAAGGGGAAAATCTCTGTTTACGAGGCGAGTGGTTCTTATCAAATTTATATTCAAGACATGCAACCTGACGGAATCGGAAACCTACATTTAGCTTACGAACAATTAAAGGTTCGTTTAGAGGAAGAAGGATTGTTTTCTCAAGTTTATAAAAAAACAATCCCTCCTTATGCGAAAACAATAGGTGTGATTACGTCACCAACAGGAGCAGCGATTCGTGATATTATAACAACGATTAAACGTCGTTATCCAATTGGAAATGTTATTGTGTTTCCAGTACTTGTACAGGGGGAGTCAGCAGCTCCCTCAATTGTACAAGCGATCCGTACAGCGAATGAAATGGAAGAGATAGATGTCCTAATCGTTGGGCGCGGTGGAGGTTCTATTGAAGAATTGTGGGCGTTTAACGAAGAAATGGTTGCAAGAGCTATTTTCAAGAGTGAAATCCCTATTATTTCAGCAGTAGGCCATGAAACAGACTTTACAATTGCGGATTTTGTTGCCGATTTAAGAGCACCAACGCCAACTGCAGCGGCTGAGCTGGCAGCGCCTAATATTATAGAGTTACAAGAAAAGGTATTACAAAGAACTTTAAGATTGCAGAGAGCAATGAGAGAGTTAGTACATAAAAAAGAAGAAAAACTACAAGTATTGCAAAAATCTTATGCGTTCCGTTATCCAAGACAAGTATATGAGCAAAAAGAAGAGCAATTGGATAGAGCGTTAGAACAGCTTGTTTTAGCGAAAGAGCGCTATATTGATAAAAAGGTAAATCAGTTAAAACAGCTTTCATTTTATTTAGAGAAGCACCACCCATCTCAAAAAATTATGCAAACGAAGGTAGCAGTTGAAACATTACAAAAGCAATTGCAACGTGAAATGCAAACATTACTCCAAACGAAAGAATTTGCCTTTGTAAGAGCTGCTCAAAAACTTGAAGCGCTAAGTCCGCTTAAAGTAATGATGAGAGGGTACGGGCTTGTATATGATGAAGAGAAGCAAGTGTTAAAAAGTGTGAAAGATGTCAGCCTTGGAGATGCTGTTTCAGTTCAATTACAAGATGGAATACTAGATTGTAGCGTATCAGGCATAGAGGAGCGTGAATTGAATAATGGAAAATAAATTAAGCTTTGAAGAGGCAATTTCGCAACTTGAGCATCTCGTTTCTAAGCTAGAGCAAGGTGACGTACCTTTAGAAGAAGCAATTTCTTATTTTAAAGAGGGTATGGAATTATCTAAGCTTTGTGATGAGAAGTTGAAGAACGTACAAGAACAAATGGCAGTTATTCTTGGGGAAGATGGAGAGCTTGAACCGTTTACTGCTTTAGGAGATGAAGCATAGTGACAATTGCTTTTGATACTTTTTTAAAAGAAAGTAAAACTTTCGTAGAAGAGAAGCTTGTAAGCTATGCAAATGAATTACAATGTCCAAATGTACTTCGTGAAGCGATGGCATATTCTTTGGAAGCGGGTGGAAAGCGTCTCCGCCCGTTACTTTTATTTGCAACATTACAAGCGTTTGATAAAGAAAGAAATCTTGGAGTAGGTGCAGCTTGTGCTCTTGAAATGATACATACATACTCGTTAGTTCATGATGATTTACCTTGTATGGATGATGATGATTTAAGAAGAGGAAAGCCCACAAATCATAAAGTATTTGGTGAAGCGATGGCAGTTTTAGCAGGTGATGGTTTGTTAACGTATGCTTTTCAAGTTATTATGGCATATGGACAAAAGGAAATCTCTGCTGAGAAAAAAGTAAGACTTGTACTTGAGCTTGCAAAAGCGGCAGGGCCAGAGGGAATGGTTGGCGGACAAGTGGCAGATATGGAAGCGGAAGGGAAACAGCTTACGATCGATGAGCTAGAGTATATTCATAAGCATAAGACTGGGAAACTACTTGAATTCGCTGTACTTGCAGGATCGATACTTTCTGATGCCACAGAAGAACAGGAAGAAAAATTACTTGAGTTTGCAAAATATATCGGTTTAGCTTTCCAAATTCGAGATGATATTTTAGATGTGGAAGGAACCGAAGAAGAGATTGGAAAACCGATTGGTAGTGATGTTTCCAACGAAAAGAGCACATATACGACGTTGTTTACTGTAGATAGAGCAAAGGATATTTTAGATGAAACTATTGCAAAAGCAAAAGATGCTATTGGTTCCTTGCAATTACAAGATGAATATTTACTATCTATTTGCGATTTGATTGCAAAACGTAATAACTAATATAACAGCGTTTTCATTTGTTGAGTCATTCATCATTTTATGATATAAATGTAGGAAAAGGTTTTTCTTTTCTTGTTATTGGCAAAAATATATGTAGATTACATTGCCGTTATCACTTCGTGTTAGCGGCTATTTTTTTCATCGCCTAAAGAAATATGGTTTATAATAGGATTAAGGCGCAATAGACTGGTTAATAGCAGGACAAGGTGAAAAATAAAAAAGAGAATTTCTTGTTTTGTGTAAATGTTTTTTATAATATTTGACATGTTGACAGATTATGAAATGAAAGTGAGTGATCCATGTGGATCTAACGCAAATTCAAAACCCTAGTTTTTTGAAAGATATGTCTATCAGTGAACTAGAGGGATTGAGTGAGGATATTCGTAAGTTTTTAATTGAAGAGCTCTCTCAAACAGGTGGACATATTGCACCTAATTTAGGTGTAGTAGAACTCACAATTGCTCTGCATAAATTATTTGATAGTCCGAAAGATAAATTTTTATGGGACGTAGGACATCAATCCTATGTACATAAAATTTTAACTGGACGTGCAAAAGAATTCGGCACATTAAGGCAATATCAAGGTCTATGTGGTTTCCCAAAACGTTGCGAGAGTGAGCACGATGTATGGGAAACTGGCCATAGCTCGACATCATTATCTGCTGCAATGGGAATGGCTCTAGCACGTGATTTAAAGAAAACGAAAGAATATGTTATACCAATCATTGGTGATGGTGCTTTAACAGGCGGAATGGCTTTAGAGGCATTGAACCATATTGGACATGAAAAAACAGACATGATTGTTATTTTGAATGATAATGAAATGTCAATTGCGCCAAACGTTGGTGCGCTTCATAATGTGCTTGGGCGTCTACGTACCGCAGGAAAATACCATTGGGTAAAAGACGAACTAGAGTATATATTGAAGAAAATCCCAGCAGTTGGCGGGAAAGTTGCTGCGACAGCAGAGAAAATAAAAGATAGTCTTAAATATTTATTAGTATCCGGTGTCTTTTTCGAAGAGTTAGGCTTTACATATTTAGGTCCAGTTGATGGGCATGACTATGAAAAGTTATTCGAAACGTTGCAATATGCAAAGAAAACAAAAGGCCCAGTGCTTGTTCATGTTATTACGAAAAAAGGAAAAGGTTACAAACCAGCCGAGAGTGATGTTATTGGCACTTGGCATGGGACAGGACCTTATAAAATTGAATCAGGTGACTTCGTTAAACCGAAAGAAGTTGCACCAGCATGGAGTGCTGTCGTTAGTGAAACAGTACTTAAGCTAGCAAGAACGGACGAGCGTATCGTAGCAATTACACCTGCAATGCCTGTTGGATCAAAACTTGAGAAATTCCAAAAAGAATTCCCAGATCGTATGATTGATGTAGGTATTGCAGAACAGCATGCTACAACAATGGCAGCGGGTATGGCAACGCAAGGTATGAAGCCATTCTTAGCAATTTATTCAACATTTTTACAAAGAGCATATGACCAAGTTGTTCATGATATATGCCGCCAAAATTTAAATGTTTTCATTGGGATCGATCGCTCTGGTTTAGTAGGAGCAGATGGTGAAACACATCAAGGTGTATTTGACATCTCATTCTTACGCCACTTGCCGAATATGGTAATTATGATGCCAAAAGATGAAAATGAAGGGCAACATTTAGTATATACGGCGATGCAATATGAAGATGGACCAATCGCATTACGATATGCGCGCGGTAATGGACTTGGCGTTCATATGGATGAAGAATTAAAGGCGATTCCAATTGGTTCATGGGAAACGTTAAAAGAAGGTACACAAGCAGCTATTTTAACATTTGGTACGACAATACCAATGGCAATGGAAGCGGCTGAGCGTCTTGAAAAGGCTGGAGTTTCAGTGAAAGTAGTGAACGCTCGTTTTATTAAACCGATGGATGAAGCATATTTACATGATCTCTTAGGAAAGAATATACCGATTTTAACGATTGAAGAAGCTTGTTTAATCGGTGGTTTTGGAACAGGAGTAGTTGAATTTGCGTCTGAGAACGGGTACCATAGTGCGTTAGTTGAACGAATGGGTATTCCAGATCGTTTCATAGAGCACGGTAGTGTAACAAAATTATTAGAAGAAATTGGTTTAACGACAGATGCTGTTGTAGACCGTATTCATACAATGATTCCATCAAAACAAAAAAGGGCGTAACAAATGAGTGCAAAAAAAGAAAGAGTAGATGTACTATTAGTAGAGCGAGGACTTATAGAAACACGTGAGAAAGCAAAACGCGCCATTATGGCGGGACTTGTATATGCGAATGAGATGAGACTGGATAAGCCAGGAGAGAAAATCCCACAAGATACAGAGATTACGGTGAAGGGGCAAGTTATGCCGTATGTAAGCCGTGGTGGTTATAAACTTGAAAAGGCATTAGAGACATTTCATCTTGATTTACAAGATAAAGTTATGATAGATATTGGTTCATCAACTGGTGGCTTTACCGATTGTGCGCTTCAGAATGGAGCGAAATTATCTTATGCATTAGATGTAGGGTATAATCAACTTGCGTGGAAATTGCGTCAAGATGAGCGTGTTGTCGTAATGGAACGAACAAACTTCCGTTACGTAACACCAGCAGACTTAGAACGTGGTTTACCACAATTTGCTAGTATCGATGTTTCATTTATATCATTAAAGCTTATATTACCAGTGTTAAAAACAATGCTTATGCCGAATGGGGATGTAGCAGCGTTAATTAAACCGCAGTTTGAAGCTGGAAGAGAGCAAGTTGGTAAAAAGGGTATCGTTCGTGATCGAAAAGTACATGAGGCTGTCGTAGAAATGATTGTCGACTTTGCTATAAAAGAAGGATACGATGTAGAAGGTTTAACATTCTCACCAATTACGGGCGGGGATGGTAACATTGAATTTTTAATTCATCTGAAATGGCATGGTGAACGTGAGAATGGCGAAAATCATTCTCCAGTTTCTGTTGAGCAAGTAGTTACAGAGGCCCATGATGTCCTAAAACAAAAAGGGAAAGGGGAATAACATATGTTGTTCCTCTTTTTGTTGTAATTGTATAATGATTGTAAAAACAATTGTGTACAAGTAACGAATTATAAGTTAACATAAATAAGTGAAGTATACCAATGTTTAAACTATGGTAAGAGATAGTGTGAGGTGCAAATGTATGAATAAAGGTCAGCGCCATATTAAAATCAGGGAAATTATTGCGAACAAAGAAATTGAAACACAAGATGAATTAGTTGATATTTTACGTAATGAGGGATTTAATGTAACGCAAGCAACAGTATCGCGCGATATTAAAGAATTGCACTTAGTGAAAGTGCCATTACATGATGGTCGCTATAAATATAGTTTGCCAGCAGATCAACGATTTAACCCGTTACAAAAATTAAAACGTAATCTAGTGGATTCATTTGTAAAATTAGACACGGCAGGACATATGCTTGTGCTAAAAACATTGCCTGGTAACGCTCATTCACTTGGAGCACTTATTGATCATTTAGAGTGGGATGAGATCATCGGAACCATTTGTGGTGATGACACTTGCTTAATTATTTGCCGTACACCTGAAGATACAGGTGTTGTCTCTGATCGTTTCTTAAATATGCTGTAACAAAAAAATCTTGTTTGCTTTCCTCTGTAAAGTGGAAAGTGAACAGGATATTTTTATGGGTTAAAAACGTGAATTCTTAATTGTAATATAATATTTTCTTTGAAAAAAATTAGAAAATAGGTGGATTGACCCGTAAAACAAATGTTTGGTACAATGGAGCGGTTAGAAAAGTAATTTATACATACAAACATATAGTATGACTATTTGAATAAAGAACTGAGAAAAGCCCTTAATAGGGGATTAGTTTATAACGAGGTGAATGGGGCATTGTTATCGGAATTATCGATTAGAAACTTTGCTATTATTGAGGCATTAAATATTTCTTTTCAAAAAGGATTAACGGTTTTAAGTGGTGAAACAGGGGCCGGAAAATCGATTATTATTGATGCGATTAGTTTACTTGTAGGTGGCCGCGGTTCGGCAGAATTTGTTCGATACGGAACAGAAAAAGCTGAGATAGAGGGGCTATTTTATGTGGAAGATGATAAGCATCCATGTATTGAAAAGGCAGAAGAATTGGATATAGAAATAGAAGACGGCATGATTATTTTGAAGCGTGATATCGCTGCAAACGGAAAAAGCGTATGTCGTGTAAATGGAAAACTAGTTACCCTTAGTGTATTAAAAGAAATTGGAAAAACACTTGTTGATATTCATGGGCAACACGAAACGCAAGATTTAATGAATGAAGAACGTCATCTATTTATGCTCGATCATTTTGATGGGGAGCGTATCGTAAAACAATTGGATATATACCAAAACGTATACGCTGACTATGAGAAGTTAAAAAAACAATTGAAATCGTTAAGTGAAAATGAACAACAAATGGTGCATCGCTTAGATTTAATTCAATTCCAGCATGAAGAAATCCGTAAGGCGGATTTAAAGATGGATGAAGAAAATAACTTAACTGAAGAACGATTGCAAATTTCTAATTTCGAAAAGATTTATAAAGCATTAGGTGACGCATATCGCTCGTTAAGTGCTGATGGACAAGGGTTAGATAATGTAAGAAGTGCAATGGGACAAATGGAGAGTATTACACATTTAGACGAAGTGTACCAAGAAAATCATGATTCAATTGCAAATAGCTATTACCTATTAGAAGAAGTTGCATATCAACTAAGAGAAAAACTCGATATGATGGAATATGACCCAAATCGTTTAGACGAAATTGAAACGCGTTTAAATGAAATTCGTATGCTAAAGAGAAAATATGGAAATACTGTAGAAGAGATATTAGCGTATGCTGATAAAATTGAACAAGAGATTTTTACGATTGAAAATAAAGACGTTCATATTGAAACGACGAAGAAACAGTTGAAGGAATTAGAAAGTGTTATTCTGAAAGAAGCAACGTTGTTAAGTAATATGCGTCATGAACTTGCAGAGCATCTTACAAATGCCATTCATCAGGAATTAAAAGAATTGTATATGGAAAAAACAAAATTTGAAGTGAGAATCATAAAGCGAGAAGGAAATGCGGAAGAGCCTCTCGTGGAGGGAGCACCGGTAAGGCTTACAGCGGACGGTTATGATCATGTGGAATTTTATATTTCAACCAATCCAGGTGAGCCGCTAAAACCACTTTCAAAGGTCGCTTCTGGCGGAGAGTTGTCCCGTATTATTTTAGCTTTAAAAAGTATTTTTTCTAAGCATCAAGGTGTTGCATCTGTTATTTTTGATGAAGTGGATACTGGTGTAAGTGGTCGGGTCGCACAGGCTATTGCGGAAAAAATTTATCGAGTATCAGTAAACTCACAAGTACTTTGTATTACGCACTTACCTCAAGTAGCTTCAATGGCGGATTCGCATTTATTTATCCGAAAACAAGTAGCGAATGATCGAACAATTACATCCGTTACCGTTTTAACTATGGAGGATAAAGTAACAGAAATAGCTCGAATGATTTCTGGTGTGGAAATTACAGATTTAACGACAGAACATGCGAAAGAATTACTTACGCAAGCGCATCATTTTAAACAGACAGCAGAGGCTATCCAGTAATGGATAGCTTTTTTTCTCAAATGATGATTTCTTAATTCTTCCGGTTATAAATAAAGCATTGCAAGGAGAGATTAAAAAGTGAAGCCAAGAGGCTGAATGTGGGGTAGGAGCGAGGAGAGTGAACAAATTGAAATTAGAAAGATTTCGCAAGATAATAGGTATTTGTCTCCTTGTTTCTTTAGTTTTTATTGGGTGTTTTAAACCGCTTCGGACGTTTATTTCATCCCCGAAACAACTTGTTGTTTTTGAAGGACAACAATCAGAAATAGCTTCATTACCAGTGTTTAAAGCTTCATCTACAGATCGTCATGTGTTTACAGTAAGTTCAAATGAACAAAAACAAGGACTTATGGTAAATTCTCATCAAAATGGTGAAGCAGATATGGTGTTTCAGCTTGCTGGTTTTCCGGTGAAAAAAGTAAATGTGAGAGTATTAAAAGATTTCAAAGTTATTCCAGGTGGACAATCAATCGGTGTAAAGTTAAACACAAAAGGGGTACTTGTTGTAGGCCATCATTTAATTCAAACTGAAAAAGGGAAAGTATCTCCTGGTGAAACAGCGGGTGTGCAAATTGGAGATATGATTACTGAAATTAATGGTAAAACAATTGAAAGAATGAGTGATGTAGCACCATTTATTCATAATAGTGGGGAAACAGGCGAACCGCTTAATCTCGTTTTGTTAAGAGATGGAAAGCATATTCGCACTAAGTTAACACCACAAAAAGACAATGGAGAATCTTCTTATCGCATTGGTTTATATATTCGTGATTCGGCAGCTGGAATCGGAACAATGACATTTGTTCATCCTGATTCTATGAAATATGGTGCGCTTGGTCATGTCATTTCTGATAACGATACGAAAAAACCGATTCAAGTCGAAGATGGACAAATTATGCGTTCGACAGTTACATCAATTGAAAGAGGTAGTCACGGAAATCCAGGAGAGAAATTAGCGAGGTTCTCACCAGATCTTGAAGTGATTGGCAATATTACAATAAATAGTCCATTTGGTATTTTTGGCAAATTGAATACAAATATGACAAATGGCGTAATGGATAAAGCAATGCCTATTGCACTATCTCATCAAGTAAAAGAGGGGCCGGCAAAAATATTAACGGTTATTGATCAAGATAAAGTGGAAGCGTTTGATATTGAAGTTGTTAGTACAGTACCGCAAAAGTTTCCGGCAACAAAAGGCATGGTAATAAAAGTAACAGACAAACGTTTATTAGCGAAAACGGGTGGTATCGTACAAGGGATGAGCGGAAGTCCAATTGTACAAAACGGGAAAGTAATTGGTGCTGTTACACATGTATTTGTAAATGATCCGACATCAGGATATGGTGTTCATATTGAATGGATGTTACATGAAGCTGGAATTAACATTTATGATCAAGAAAGAAAAGCGAGCTAATTAATAATTAGCTCGCTTTTCTATTGAAAAATTCGTTGAAATTTTGTAAAAGCTCCGCAAGAGGTGTTTTTTGTTGTAAAATAAAAGGAAAGGGTTGAACGTTTCGTTGTATTTCTATGATGGAATGTGTTGCGAAAGGGAATAAATGAACGATAAACATATTTTTTTGTGATTTTATCGGAAAGTAACAAACTTTAAAAGGGAATTTTCACACAATTGTCGAACAATTCATGTAGCCTAGAAGGATACACATGTCGGAGAATCGATTCGGTAAGGGAGGAAAAGCTGTGGAGAAAATTAAAGTATGTCTTGTGGATGATAATAAAGAATTAGTATCAATGCTAGAGAGTTATGTAGCTGCTCAAGATGATATGGAAGTAATCGGTACTGCTTATAATGGTCAAGAGTGTTTAAATTTATTAAAAGATAAGCAGCCGGATGTACTTGTATTGGATATTATTATGCCACATTTAGATGGTTTAGCTGTACTAGAGAAAATGCGACATATTGAAAGGTTAAGACAGCCTAGCGTAATTATGTTGACAGCATTTGGACAAGAAGATGTGACGAAAAAAGCAGTTGACTTAGGTGCTTCATATTTCATATTAAAACCATTTGATATGGAAAATTTAACGAGTCATATTCGTCAAGTGAGCGGTAAGGCAAACGCTACTATTAAACGTCCACTGCCATCTTTCCGATCAGCAACAACAGTAGATGGAAAACCGAAAAATTTAGACGCGAGCATTACGAGTATCATTCATGAAATTGGTGTGCCTGCTCATATTAAAGGGTACATGTACTTAAGGGAAGCAATTTCTATGGTGTACAATGACATCGAATTACTTGGATCTATTACGAAAGTATTGTATCCAGATATCGCGAAGAAATATAATACAACAGCAAGCCGCGTTGAGCGTGCAATCCGTCACGCAATTGAAGTAGCATGGAGTCGTGGGAATATTGATTCTATTTCGTCCTTATTCGGTTATACAGTATCCATGTCAAAAGCAAAACCTACGAACTCCGAGTTTATTGCAATGGTTGCGGATAAGCTTAGACTTGAACATAAGGCTAGCTGAGAATAGAAGAAGTAAGAGATTTAAGTTTTCATAAAGCTTAATCATTCTTGAAATTTATACTTGATAGTACATTTAAAACTAAAGAACTTTTTATGTAATGACCAATGAATTTTAGAATTCGTTGGTCTTTTTATTTACTTCGATTTAAGGATGTGAAGGAACACATATGTATATAGAAAAATGCAGTGAACATAAGGATATGTACAGAAAATACGAAGGTTTGACATCATAATATCTATAACGTATCATTGATTTGGAAAAATAGAGAAATAGAGAAATAGAGAGAGAAATAGGAGAATGGAAGAATGACTGTAAGAAAAATAGTGAATCGAGCTTACCCAATCATTGTTAAGGTATTGTTTTTATGTATATTTTCAATGATAGTAAGTAAATTTTTTATCCCGAAAATAATTTTGATGAGTGGTGAATTTCCTTATCCGACTGAGGAGTATACTACAAGAAAAGTTGGTATTGTTATAGCCGCGACGTTGCTTTTATTTGCGCTCTTCTTTATGTATTACAAATGGGTTATTAATACAATGAAAAGAACGTACACAAATATTATGATTACCTTAGGTATCATCATCATTTTGACGATGGAAATAATGATTACTTCTATAGCATTTAACCCTGTTGTGGGGGATTATGCCATCCTTAAACAAGGAATTGTCTCTGTATTTAATGGAGATAATCAATTTTTAGAAATGGGACAGCTTCTATTCTATCCATATAATACACATATTGTATTATTAGGAGGGTATTTTGCTAAATTGATAGGAAGCGTAGATGTAGCGATAAAAATATTACCAATAGCGTGTATAACAGGTAGTATTATTTTAAATGTATTAATTGTAAGAAAAATTACGAACTTTAAAGTTGCTCACATATCGATCGTGTTATCTGTGCTAAATATTTTTATATATTGGCAGGCACCAGTTTTTTATACGCATACATTAGTAATATTTTTTATTTCAGCAACGATGTATACATATTTGTGCTTAAAAACGGCGGAAACAAAAAGAATGAAGATTACTTTATGGATTTTATTAGGGATTTTTGCAGCTTGTACTTATATTATAAGACCGACAGCATTAGCCGTGGCGTTAGCAATTTTAATTGAAAATATTTTTAAGTTTCGTAAGGAATATTCTGTAAAGGTGTTAAGTAGTGTTTTATTTTGTTTAATTCTTATTGTAAGTTTTAAAGGTATAACGACAAAGCTAAATCTTAGTACCGACAATGAAATTGAAAAAATTCCATTTACTCATTGGGTGAAAATGGGTCTGAACAAAGATACGTATGGTGTATGGAATCAGGCAGATTCAGTTTATATTGATGATGAAAACATGAAGAATACAAAGGATTTGGATGAACATAATAAAAAAGTTATAGTTCAGCGTTTTAATGAACTTGGTATAATGGGTTATGTGCAACATTTAAATGAAAAAATAACTAGAGAATGGGTATCAAGTCAGTTCTCTATGTATCGTATTGGAGAATGGTTTGAGCAGAAAAATGACACGGTAACGCATTACGTATCGAACTATAGTACAACAAATTATAAAATCATTACTATATATTCGTATGTTATCAAGTTATTCGTATATATAGCTGTCCTGGCGGCTATTATTCTTTATAAAAAGAAAGATGAAAATGAATCGGAAGTTATACGAATTACGATAATGAGTACATTAGGGGTATTTGCTTTCTTGTTACTATGGGAAACAGCTCCTCATTATACGTATGAGGCATTTGCATTTATGAATATTCCAGCTTCTTTAGGTTTGTATAAATTGTTTATGATTTTTAACAAAGAAAAGCAAAATGTATAATTTGAGTGATCCCCTTCTTTTATTAAAAGAGGGGATCTTTTAATTGACTATACAGGTTTTGAAGCGAGGGTTAAATTGAATCACCGTATATCCGATGAGGGATTTTAGCAAGGAAGTCATCCGTGATATAATAGAAAATATAAAAAGTCCTGCGAAACAGGACTGTATTATTCTTCGTCTTTATTTTGTTTTTCTAATTCAACTAACTTTTGAATTAAAATGTGCTGCGGCATATGCATAAGTTGTTCAAGTGGAACACCTAATGCTTTTGATAGGCGGACTGCAGTGTCTGGAGAAATTTGTAATGGTCTCATAGAAGTACCTCCTTTTTCGTATAGTATAGCATAAGATTGGGGGAGTGAGGATGACTCTTATATTTGCACATCGTGGTGCAGCGGGAACGTACCCAGAAAATACGATGATTTCATTTGAAGCAGCTGAATCTTTTAAGGCAGATGGAATTGAGCTGGATGTTCAATTAACGAAAGACGGAAAGGTTGTCGTCATTCATGATGAAACAGTGAATCGGACAACGAATGGAAAAGGTGCGGTTCGAAATTATGTATATGAGGATTTATGTAAATTAGATGCGAGTTATAAATTTGGTGATAAAGTAGGATTTTGTAAAATACCTCTTTTAGAAGAGGTATTAAAATGGATTGAAAAAACAGAGTTGCTACTTAATATTGAACTTAAAAATAATAAAATTCCATACAGAGGTTTAGAGGAAGAAGTTATAACGCTTGTACGGAAATTTAATCTAGAGGATCGTGTTATATTTTCTTCATTTAATCATTACAGTATGAAAAGGTGTCATATGATGGCTCCTGATATTCAAACAGCGATTTTATATCGTGAAGGCCTGCATAGCCCGTGGGCATATGCAAAAAAGATGGGAGCTACTGCAGTGCATCCGAATTATCGTTATCTTCAAGATGCCATTGCTGAATTAACGATGGAAAGTGATGTAGAAGTTCGGCCCTATACAATTAATGAAGAAACACTTATGCGTAAATATTTTGATATGAATATATCGGCGATTATTACTGATTATCCTGAAATGGCAAGAACATTATTGCCAATAAAAAAATGAGACCGTTACAAGCGGTCTCATTTTTTATTTATAAATAGTAGGACTTTCCTATCTTCTAAAGCGAGCTTGTACTTTATTTCGTTTACGGTCTCGGTGTAAGACGAAACCGCCAAAAATATAAAACCCGAGCGCGAAGCAAAGAGCGCCAATTAAAAATTGTAACCAAAGTATGGAGAGTGGAGGAAATAGAATCCCGAATACAGTATCTCTCATTAATTTAATACCAAACACAGCTAATGAAATGGGGATGAGTGCTAATAATAGAGCAAGGTAACGCTGCATATAAATGCTCCTTTTCAGATTATTTTGTTTATTTTAATGATGTTATATGAAAAGGGGGTTTGTCAAGAGGGGGCTGAACGAGTAAGATAAGGGTGTGAAAAATTTTGCAGGGATACTTCGAGAGGAAGTGTAATATATGAAACAAAAAGTTTTAATTGTTGGTGCAGGTGAAGGTGGCAGTACACTGCTGAATCTGTTGCAAAGTTCGAATATATTTCAAATTATAGGGATTATTGATATAAATCCGGTAGCAAAAGGATTGCAAATGGCTAAGGAATATGGAATTACGATTGGAGAGAGTGTAACGCCGTTTCTTTCTATGCATATTGATGTAATGTTTGATATGACAGGTGATGATAATTTACATAAAGAGTTACTAAAGAAAAAGCATAAAGATACTCTTCTTATACCGGGTGATATTGCAAAAATTGTTACGAGATTAGCGCATGAAAAGGAAGATTTAATTGGAAAGTTAGAAGAACAGACGCAGCAAGGGGATTTAATTTTAAATTCTACGCATGACGGTATGATTGTCATTGATCGAGAGGGACAAGTTCGTCTATTTAATAAAAGTGCAGAGCGTATTATCGGGTATAAAAAAGAAGATGCGATAGGGAAATATATTTTAGAAGTTATTCCGACTAGTAAGTTGCTTCGTATTATACGTACGAAACAAATAGAAGTGAATTATGAACTGACGCTGGAGAATGAAAAGAAAATTATTACAACCCGTATTCCGATATTAAAAGAGGGAGGAGAGGTACAAGGGGCATTTGCAATTTTTAAAGATATAACAGAAGTTGTAGATCTTGCGGAAGAAGTTACAGATTTAAAGGAGATTCAAACGTTACTTGAGGCGATTATTAACTCGTCTGAGGAAGCGATTTCGGTCGTGGATGAAAAAGGAAGAGGATTAGTAATTAACCCTGCGTATACGAAATTAACAGGCTTAACAGAAGAGGACATTATTGGGAAGCCGGCTACAACTGATATTGTAGAAGGTGAAAGTATGCATATGAAAGTACTTCGAACACGTAGAGCGGTACGAGGTATACATATGAAAATTGGACAAAAAAAGCGAGATGTAATTGTAAACGTAGCACCAGTCATTGTGGATGGAATATTGAAAGGGAGCGTCGGTGTAATTCGCGACGTATCAGAAATTCAAAAATTAACAAATGAATTGAATAGAGCAAGGCAAATTATTCGAACGTTAGAAGCAAAATATTCATTTGATGACATTGTCGGAAATTCAGATGAAACAACGGCTGCTATTGAACAGGCGAAACTTGGGGCGAATACACCAGCAACAGTGTTGTTACGCGGGGAGTCTGGGACAGGTAAAGAATTGTTTGCGCATGCTATCCATAATGGAAGTAATCGAAAGTATAATAAGTTTGTTCGTGTAAACTGTGCGGCTATTTCGGAGACGTTGTTAGAAAGTGAATTGTTCGGTTATGAGGAAGGTGCATTTTCTGGCGCGAAAAGAGGCGGAAAACGTGGATTCTTTGAAGAAGCGAATAACGGCAGTATCTTTTTAGATGAAATAGGGGAACTATCTGCCAATACGCAAGCGAAACTCCTTCGCGTTTTGCAAGAGAAAGAAATTGTAAAAGTTGGTGGAACGAAAGCAATCCCTATTAATGTTAGAGTAATTGCAGCGACGCACGTAAATTTAGAAAAAGCCATTTTAGAAGGAGAGTTTAGGGAGGATTTATATTATCGATTAAATAAAATTCCAATTCAAATTCCATCTCTTCGTCAGCGAAAAGGGGATATACCGGCAATCGCAGACAGATTAATTCAAAAAATTAATCAGGATTATGGTCGAAATATAGAGGGGCTCACCGATTCGGCTATTTCATATTTACAATCATATGAATGGCCAGGGAATGTGAGGGAACTTGAAAATATTTTAGGGAGAGCTATTATCTTTATGAATTATAACGAGACCTATATTGATGTACAACATTTACCGCCATTACATAACGAAGAGCAGGTGGAGTCAAAGCAAGCTCATTTATTACCTGAGTTAGAAGAAAAGCCACTTGAGCATTTAGTGACGGAGTTTGAAGGGAATATCATTCATGAATATTTAGAGAGGTTTGGTGGAAATAAAACAAAAACAGCCAGAGCGTTAGGAATTTCGGTTCGAAATTTATATTACAAGCTAGAAAAATATGAGTGTGCAAAAAATAGCATGCAATAAATTGCGTACCGTGCAATTTATTGCATGGTATACAAAAACTGACAAAATAAGACAGAATCTTTTGTTATTTTCCAAAGTATTGATTTTACTGTGTTTTGAATGCGTTTTCATTATTGGTAAGACCACTTTAAAAAGTTGGCACGGTATTTGCTTAATAAAAAGACGAGGGACGACGGAAAGGGTTGATTACAAAATATGAAGTTAGAACACTTAATTGATCAAGCGGCAGGACAGCCTAAAAAAACTGTGGCTGTAGCAGTAGCTGAAGATCATGAAGTAATTGAAGCTGTAGCGAAAGCAATTACATTACAGCTAGCTCAATTTCGTCTATATGGAAATCAAGAAAAAATAATGGGGATGCTACAAGAACATAGTTTACAAACTTCAGAACATATTGAAGTGATTGCAGCACAGTCAAGTGCTGAGGCTGCAGAACTTTCTGTTAAAGCTGTAAGAAATGGCGAAGCAGATGTGCTTATGAAGGGGAACATCCCAACAGCAAATATTTTGAAAGCTGTATTAAATAAAGAGTGGGGACTTCGTAAAGGTAGCGTACTTTCACACGTTGCAACATTTGAAGTTCCAAACTACAATCGTCTCATTTTTGTTACAGATGCAGCGATGAACATTGCACCTGATGTAACACAAAAAGCTGCTATTATACAAAATACTGTAGAAGTTGCCCGGGCAATAGGAATTGATTTGCCAAAGGTAGCACCAATTGCAGCGGTAGAGGTTGTGAATCCTGCGATGCAAGCGACAATTGATGCAGCGATGTTAACTCAAATGAATCGCCGCGGACAAATTAAAAATTGTTTCGTTGATGGACCACTTGCTTTAGATAATGCAGTATCACAAATTGCAGCAGAACATAAAGGCATAGTAAGTGATGTAGCAGGTAAGGCAGACATTTTACTCGTCCCAACAATTGAAGCTGGAAATGTGCTATATAAATCACTCGTATACTTTGCGGATGCAAAAGTAGGAGCAATGATTGCTGGCGCAAAAGCACCGATTGTTTTAACATCTCGTGCTGATTCAGCAGAAACAAAAGTATATTCATTAGCATTGGCAGTTGCCACTGCTTCAAAATAAACCAAATAGGGTAAAACATTAGGGGGAAACGACAATGGCATTAGAAATCTTCGAATACTTAGAAAAATATGATTATGAGCAAGTAGTATTTTGTCAAGATAAAGAATCAGGTTTAAAAGCAATCATTGCAATTCATGATACAACACTTGGACCTGCTCTTGGTGGAACAAGAATGTGGACATATGATTCTGAAGAAGCGGCGATTGAAGATGCATTGCGTCTTGCAAAAGGGATGACATACAAAAACGCAGCAGCTGGTTTAAACTTAGGTGGTGCGAAAACAGTAATTATCGGTGATCCACGTAAAGATAAGAGCGAAGCGATGTTCCGTGCATTAGGTCGTTATATTCAAGGACTAAACGGACGTTACATTACAGCTGAAGATGTTGGTACAACAGTAGATGATATGGATATTATCCACGAAGAAACTGACTTTGTAACAGGTATTTCACCATCATTCGGTTCTTCTGGTAACCCATCTCCAGTAACTGCATACGGTGTTTATCGTGGTATGAAAGCTGCTGCGAAAGAGGCTTTCGGTACTGATAACTTAGAAGGAAAAGTAATTGCTGTTCAAGGCGTTGGTAACGTAGCATACCACCTATGCAAACATTTACACGCCGAAGGAGCAAAACTAATTGTTACTGATATTAATAAAGAAGCTGTACAACGTGCAGTAGAAGAATTCGGTGCAACAGCAGTTGAGCCAAATGAAATTTACGGTGTTGAATGTGATATTTACGCACCATGTGCATTAGGCGCAACAGTTAATGACGAAACTATTCCACAACTTAAAGCAAAAGTAATTGCAGGTTCTGCAAATAACCAATTAAAAGAAGATCGTCACGGTGACATCATTCATGAAATGGGTATTGTATACGCACCAGACTATGTAATTAATGCAGGTGGCGTAATTAACGTAGCAGACGAGTTATATGGATACAATAGAGAACGTGCATTAAAACGCGTAGAATCAATTTATGACACAATTGCAAAAGTAATCGAAATTTCAAAACGCGATGGCATTGCAACTTATGTAGCAGCTGATCGTCTAGCTGAAGAGCGCATTGCAAGCTTGAAAAACTCTCGTAGCACATACTTACGCAACGGTCACGACATTATTAGCCGTCGCTAATCATTCATATATTACTTTTACAAAAGGTGTGGTTACCTCTTATGAGGTTTCCACCTCCTTTTGAATTTATTAGTGGAGGTAGCAACAGTGTCTGTAAATCGAATTCTTGTTATTAATCCGGGTAGTACATCCACAAAAATTGGTGTTTTTGATAATGAAAGACCCGTTTTAGAAGAAACTATTCGTCATGATGAAGAACAGATTGGAAAATATAAGCGAATTATCGACCAATATGAGTTTCGTAAAGAAACGATCTTAGAAGTTCTACATTCTCACGGTATTAACATTTCAAAATTAAACGCAGTTTGTGGACGCGGGGGATTACTTCGTCCAATCGAAGGCGGAACATACACAGTAAACGATGCGATGTTAGAAGATTTAAAAAATGGTTTTAGTGGTCATCACGCTTCAAACCTTGGGGGCATTTTAGCATATGAAATAGCTTCTGGATTAAATATTCCGGCATTCATTGTAGATCCTGTCGTTGTAGATGAAATGGAGCCGATTGCTCGTATAAGTGGTATTGCTGGTATGGAACGTAAAAGTATTTTCCATGCATTAAATCAAAAAGCAGTTGCTCGTAAAGTAGCTGAAGAATTAAACCACAAATATGAGGATTTAAATTTATTAGTTACACATATGGGCGGCGGTATTACAGTTGGTGCTCATAAAAAAGGAAAAGTTATCGATGTGAATAATGGCTTAAACGGAGAAGGACCATTTAGCCCAGAGCGTGCTGGTACAGTACCAGTAGGACAACTAGTTGAAATGTGTTTCTCTGGTGAGTATTACCGAGATGAAATGGTTAAAAAACTTGTCGGACAAGGTGGACTTGTAAGTCTTATCGGTACAAATGATGCGATTAAAGTAGAACAAATGGTTGAAAAAGGTGATCCTGAAGCAACTCTTATTTATAAGGCAATGGCATATCAAGTTGCAAAAGAGATTGGCGGAGCTAGCGCTGTACTTCACGGGAAAATCGATGCAATCGTATTAACTGGTGGACTTGCTTATAGTAAAATTCTTGTTGATGAAATAAAAGAACGAGTAGACTGGATTGCAGATGTTATCGTACATCCAGGAGAAGATGAATTACAAGCATTAGCAGAAGGGGCACTTCGTGTACTACGTGAAGAAGAAGCTCCAAAAGAATATATTGTACGTGAAAAAGAAACGGTAGCTAGGGGTTGAGATAATGGCAAAAGAATATGATTTAGTCATCGTTGGCGGCGGTACTGGCGGATATGTTGCTGCAATTCGTGCATCACAACTAGGTTTAAAAACTGCACTTGTTGAAAAAGAAAATCTTGGTGGTACTTGTTTACACAAAGGATGTATTCCTAGTAAAGCCCTTTTACGTAGTGCGGAAGTATACGCAACTGCTAAAAAAAGCGAAGAGTTCGGGGTTATTGCAAGTAATGTAGAACTAAACTTTGCGAAAGTACAAGAGCGTAAAGAGAAGATTGTAACGCAACTTCATAAAGGTGTTCAGCACTTAATGAAACAAGGTAAAATTGATGTGTTTGAAGGTATTGGCCGTATTCTTGGCCCATCTATTTTCTCTCCGATGCCAGGGACAATTTCAGTTGAACTTGCAAGTGGAGAAGAGAATGAAATGTTAATTCCAAAAAATGTACTTATTGCAACAGGTTCTCGTCCGAATTCATTACCAGGTTTAGAATTAGACGGAGAGTATGTAATGTCTTCCGATCATGCCCTAAAAATGGAAACGCTTCCTAGCTCGATTATTATCGTTGGTGGCGGTGTAATTGGTATCGAGTGGGCATCTATGCTTGCTGACTTCGGTGTAGAAGTTACAGTATTAGAGTATGCGAAAACGATACTACCATTAGAAGATCAAGACGTTTCAAAAGAAATGCAACGTCTATTCAAGAAAAAAGGTATTAAAGTGGTAACTGGTGCAAAAGTATTACCAGAAACATTGGTAAAAGATAATGGAGTAACAATTCAAGCTGAACATAACGGTGAGAATAAAGAATTTAAAGCAGAAAAAATGCTTGTATCTGTAGGACGACAAGCCAATACGCAAAATATTGGTTTAGAGAATACGGATATCGTTGTGGAAAAAGGATACATTCAAACAAATGAGTTTTATCAAACGAAAGAATCTCATATTTACGCAATCGGTGATGTAATCGGTGGCTTACAGCTTGCTCACGTTGCTTCTCATGAAGGAATTGTTGCAGTAGAACATATTGCTGGTAAAGAAGTTACACCAATTGATTATTCTATGGTATCAAAATGCGTATATAGCAGTCCGGAAGTTGCTTCTGTCGGTTTAACAGAACAAGAAGCGAAAGAAAAAGGCTATAAGTTAAAAGTAGGTAAGTTCTCATTCCGTGCAATCGGGAAAGCACTTGTATACGGCGAATCAGATGGTTTCGTAAAACTTGTAGTTGATGAAGAAACAAATGACATTCTCGGTGTTCATATGATTGGACCACATGTAACAGATATGATTTCTGAAGCAGGTCTTGCAAGAGTACTTGATGCAACACCTTGGGAAGTAGCACATACAATTCATCCGCATCCATCATTATCTGAGGCGATTGGTGAAGCAGCATTAGCTGTAGATGGAAAAGCGTTACACGCATAAAAATGTGGATTTAGGAGGTTATGAAAAATGGCAGAAGTAAAAGAAAAGCGCCATGAAGAGCTTGGCTTAAGTGATGAGCAAGTATTAGAAATGTTCCGTACGATGTTACTTGCACGTAAAATCGACGAACGTATGTGGTTATTAAACCGTGCTGGTAAAATTCCATTCGTAATTTCTTGTCAAGGACAAGAGGCAGCACAAGTTGGAGCAGCATTTGCTCTTGATAGAGAGAAAGATTATGCATTACCATACTACCGTGATATGGGTGTTGTACTAGCGTTTGGTATGACAGCGAAAGAACTGATGCTATCTGGTTTCGCGAAAGCTGGAGATCCAAACTCTGGTGGTCGTCAAATGCCTGGTCACTTCGGTCAAAAGAAAAATCGTATTGTGACAGGTTCATCTCCAGTAACAACGCAAGTACCACATGCAGTTGGTATTGCATTAGCTGGAAAAATGGAAAAGAAAGATTTAGTAACGTTTGTTACATTCGGTGAAGGTTCTTCTAACCAAGGTGATTTCCATGAAGGTGCAAACTTTGCTGGCGTACACAAGTTACCTGTTATTTTCATGTGTGAAAATAATAAATACGCAATCTCTATTCCAGTTGAAAAACAATTAGCATGTAAAAATGTATCAGACCGTGCAATTGGATACGGTATGCCTGGATATACAGTAGACGGAAACGATCCGCTTGCGGTATATAAAGCTGTAAAAGAAGCAGCAGACCGTGGCCGCCGTGGTGAAGGACCAACTTTAATTGAAACAGTATCATATCGTTTAACAGCACATTCAAGTGACGATGATGATCGTGTTTATCGTGATAAAGAAGAAGTAGAAGAAGCGAAGAAAAATGATTCAATTGTAACATTTGCTGCTTATTTAAAAGAGGTTGGCGTGTTAACTGAGGAGTCTGAAAAACAAATGTTAGACGAAATTATGCATATCGTAAACGAAGCAACAGAATATGCAGAAAATGCTCCGTATGCAGCACCTGAAGATGCATTGAAGCACGTATACGCAGAATAGGGGGGAACGTTTCATGGCTGTAATGTCTTATATTGATGCTATTACATTAGCAATGCGCGAGGAAATGGAACGCGATGAGAAAGTATTCGTTTTAGGTGAAGATGTTGGTAAAAAAGGTGGCGTATTTAAAGCGACACACGGATTATATGATCAATTTGGTGAAGATCGTGCGCTAGATACACCACTTGCAGAATCTGCAATCGCTGGGGTCGCAATTGGTGCAGCAATGTATGGAATGCGTCCAATCGCTGAAATGCAGTTTGCGGATTTCATCATGCCAGCAGTAAACCAAATTGTTTCTGAGGCAGCAAAAATTCGTTACCGTTCTAATAATGATTGGACTTGTCCAATTACAGTTCGTGCGCCATTTGGCGGCGGTGTTCACGGAGCGTTGTATCATTCACAATCTGTAGAAGCGATGTTTGCAAACCAACCTGGTTTAAAAATCGTTATCCCTTCTACACCATATGATGCAAAAGGCTTACTAAAAGCTGCAATTCGTGATGAAGATCCAGTATTATTCTTTGAGCATAAACGTGCATATCGCTTAATTAAAGGTGAAGTGCCAGAAGATGATTACGTATTACCAATCGGAAAAGCGGATGTAAAACGTGAAGGTGATGATATTACTGTTATCACATACGGATTATGTGTTCATTTTGCTCTTCAAGCAGCTGAAAAGTTAGCACAAGATGGCATCTCTGCACACATTCTTGATTTACGTACTGTATATCCATTAGATAAAGAAGCAATCATTGAAGCAGCTTCTAAAACAGGTAAAGTTCTTCTTGTAACAGAAGACAATAAAGAAGGAAGTATTATGAGTGAAGTGGCAGCAATTATTGCTGAAAACTGTCTGTTTGATTTAGATGCACCAATCGCACGTCTTGCGGGTCCAGACGTTCCAGCAATGCCATATGCACCAACAATGGAAAAATTCTTTATGGTAAATCCAGATAAAGTTGAAAAAGCAATGCGTGAACTTGCGGAATTTTAATCGGGGGGACTATACATGGCTGTAGAAAATATTACAATGCCTCAGCTCGGGGAGAGCGTTACAGAGGGTACAATTAGTAAATGGCTCGTTAATGTTGGCGATCACGTAAACAAATATGATCCGCTTGCAGAAGTAATGACTGATAAAGTAAATGCTGAAGTACCATCTTCTTTCACTGGTATTGTGAAAGAGTTGATCGCTGGTGAAGGTGATACGTTAGCTGTAGGTGAAGTAGTTTGTGTGATTCAAGTAGAAGGCGCAGATGAAGTAGCAGCAACAGCTGTTGAGGAAAAAACAAAAGAAGCACCAAAAGCAGAAGTAGCTACGCCTGAAAAAGCACCGAAAGCAAAACAACCAACTGATGGAAAACCTCGTTTTTCACCAGCTGTGTTAAAACTTGCAGGTGAACATAACGTTGATTTAGATCTAGTAGAAGGTACGGGAGCAAACGGCCGTATCACTCGTAAAGATATTTTAAAGCTAGTGGAATCAGGAAATATTCCGCAAGCAGGTGCGGCGAAGAAAGAGGAAGCGGTAGCGGCAGTAGTAGAAGCGCGTCCAGAAGCACCAAAAGCAGCGCCAGTAGCACAAAAAGTAGAAGCTGCGAAACCAGTTTCTGTACCAACAATGCCTGGCGATATCGAAATTCCAGTAACAGGTGTGCGTAAAGCAATCGCAGCGAACATGTTACGTAGTAAACACGAAGCGCCACACGCTTGGATGATGATTGAAGTAGATGTGACAAACCTTGTGTCATACCGTAATTCAATTAAAGGTGATTTCAAAAAACGCGAAGGCTTTAACTTAACGTTCTTTGCTTTCTTCGTAAAAGCAGTAGCACAAGCGTTAAAAGAGTACCCTCAAATTAATTCAATGTGGGCTGGCGATAAAATCGTTCAGAAGAAAGATATTAACCTTTCTATCGCCGTTGCGACAGAGGACGAACTATTTGTACCAGTAATTAAACACGCGGACGAGAAGACAATTAAAGGTATCGCTCGTGAAATTACAGAACTTGCAGGAAAAGTACGTACGAAATCGTTAAAAGCGGACGAAATGCAAGGCGGAACATTTACAATTAATAACACAGGATCATTCGGTTCTGTTCAATCTATGGGTATTATTAATTACCCACAAGCGGCTATTTTACAAGTTGAATCAATTGTAAAACGTCCAGTAATTATGGAAAATGGTATGTTCGGTGCTCGCGACATGGTTAACTTATGTTTATCACTCGACCACCGTGTACTAGATGGTTTAATTTGTGGTAAGTTCTTAGGACGTGTAAAAGAAATTTTAGAAAATACGTCAGAAAATAATACATCTGTATATTAAATAAAAAGCTCGCTTATGCGAGCTTTTTATCATCTTATTTCTTCATCTACATCCTACTATATGTATAATACCTTTCCCAGTAATCTTACAATGAACGATTATGTATTAGGAATTTATGAAAATACATTGCTGATATATGGTATATGGATATAAAATAAGAAAAGAATAATTTTTTTGGCAAATCTTACTGACGAAACTGTAGTATAATATATTGTATTGTATGAAAAAGAGAGTTATTCTATATAAGTGTTTTATAGATAATGTGTAATCAGTCGTCAAAACATGCAGAATGTTGACTCCTGGTTTTTTATTTTGCTGTAACAATGTTTCAGGAGGATGTCATGAAAAGAAGTACCGAGTTTCTAAAAAGTTTAGATGTAAAATTAATATTAATTTTGTTTGCATTATGTGTCACGAGTATAGCTGCTATATATAGCAGTCAGCAAACTGGCCAATATGGAGAGGCAAACTTTGCAATGAAACAGGGTTTGAACTACATAATTGGGGTTGTATTGTTATTGCTTGTTGCAAGCATTGACTTAGATCAATTACAAAAATTGTCTTGGCCACTTTATATCGCTGGATTTGCTTCACTTATTCTTTTAAAAATACTACCGGTTTCCACTTTCACACCTGAAAAATTAGGTGCAAAAAGATGGTTTGTATTTCCGTTAGTTGGACAAATTCAACCATCTGAGTTTTTCAAAATTTCATTGCTTCTCGTAGTAGCAAGTATAGCAGTGAAACATAATGCGCAGTATATGGCAAGGACATTCCAAACGGACTTAAAATTAGTAGGTAAAATTGTGTTAGTATCCCTCCCGCCGATGGCTGTTGTATATAGCCAACCGGATACAGGGATGGTGTTCTTATATGCTGCTGCAATTGCATGTATTTTATTTATGTCAGGTATTCAGAAGAAATTGATAGCGTTATGTACAGTTATTCCAGTCACCATACTATCTACGTTAATATTTATTTACGTAAGGTATGAGGATTTCTTCTTTAATAAGTTAGTTACGTTACTAAAACCTCACCAACAATCACGTATTTTAGGTTGGTTAGATCCATTTGAACATACAGATCAAGGTTATCAAACACAGCAATCGATTTTAGCTGTAGGTAGTGGCGGTATGGAAGGGAAAGGATTTGGAGAAGGGAACGTCTATATCCCTGAGAAGCATACTGACTTTATTTTCGCTACAATTGCCGAAGAAGGTGGATTTATCGTAGCAGCGTTAGTTGTCTTCTTGTTCCTATTACTACTATATAGAACAATTATTATCGGTTATTCTGCTGATAATTTATTCGGTACATTATTATGTGCTGGGTCAATTGGGATATTAACGGTTCAAATATTCCAAAACATCGGTATGATCGTTGGATTAATGCCTGTAAAAGGTATTGCATTACCTTTCTTATCATATGGGGGAAGTTCCTTGTTCTCGAATATGATTATGATGGGTCTCATATTATCGGTACGAAAAACGTATAAAAAGTATATGTTTTCCGTTAAGTAAAAAAAGCTGATTCGTTTCTAAACGAATCAGCTTTTTTACATATATGTTAGCTACAGTAGATGAAGCACATAAAATAAATATTTTGTTAAAAAAATGAAAAATATACGCATTTTGTCGTTTCATACATATGATACAATAGTGTGGACAACGAAAAAGGAGGGATACGATGGGATATGTAGAAGAATTACGGAAAATTGTTGGTCATCGCCCTTTAATTTTAGTTGGTGCTGTTGTACTCGTTATAAATGAACATGGATATGTTTTATTACAGCAAAGAACAGAGCCGTACGGAAAATGGGGGCTGCCAGGCGGGCTCATGGAGCTTGGTGAATCACCAGAAGAAACAGCTTGCCGTGAAGTATACGAAGAGACGGGAATAGAAGTGAAGAACCTACAATTAATCAATGTGTTTTCTGGAGCGAATTATTTTACAAAATTAGCAAACGGTGATGAATTTCAATCTGTAACGACTGCTTATTATACAGATGAATACGATGGAGATTTTGTTATGAACAAAGAAGAAGCGGTTCAGCTTACATTCTTCCCACTAACAGAACTACCTGACTATATTGTAGGATCACATAAAAAAATGATAAGTGAATATATGAAGATTATGGAAAAAAAGATATAATAATAGTGAAAGAAATACAAAAACACAGTACTGGTTGGTAGTCCAGACGCATGATTTCATGTCAGTAACCTTCCCCCTCCGGGATGTCCCGTATTTCTAATTTTTTAAAGGAGGGGCTGTCAATGGATTTGACAGTATATCACGATGGTCAATTTTTTGTAGGAATTATTACATGTAAAGAAAAAGGGAAGTTGTATGGAGCAAGGTATATCTTTGGAACGGAACCTTCAGATGAAGAAGTACTTATCTTTGTGAACGGTTCAATGTTAGCGTATTTTCAGCATTTTGCAAAATGTGGCGTGGAAGTGCAAGAAAAACAGCGTCCAAAAAATATAAAGCGGATCATACGACAAGCAGCAAAAGAAGTAAATGTAAACCGCTTTACTAAGGCGCAAGAGGCAATTAGCTTATCTTATGAACTGCATAAACAAGAAAAGAAAGTGCAATCTAAGGAGAAGCGAGAGGCTGAAAAACAAAGAAGACGTTTAATCAAAGTACAAAAAGCAAAGCAAAAACATCGTGGTCATTAAGAAAAGGTGTTAGAGCAGGGCTCTAACACCTTTTCTATGCTCAAATACAAGTAAACTTACTTGTATTTCATAAACATTAACTGGTAAGATACAAATAGGTAGTTTTAGAGGAGGGAAAAGATTGATTAATTTTAACTTTTTTATGAATGATGTTGTCCGCCAAGCGCGTGAAGAGATTGTTTCTGCTGGATATACAGAATTAACGACGCCAGAAGCAGTAGACGAAGCGTTTAAAAGAAATGGAACAACACTTGTAATGGTAAACTCTGTATGTGGTTGTGCAGGTGGTATTGCTCGTCCTGCTGCTGCACATTCTGTACATTATGATAAACGTCCTAACCATCTTGTAACGGTGTTTGCAGGTCAAGATAAAGAAGCAACAGCAAGAGCTCGTGAATATTTCGAAGGGTATCCACCTTCTTCTCCATCATTTGCTTTATTAAAAGATGGAAAAATTGTAACGATGGTAGAACGTCATGAAATTGAAGGTCATGAACCGATGCAAGTTATTGCAAAACTACAATCGTATTTCGAAGAGAATTGCGAAGAACTATAAAAAATTGAAAAGGCGCTACGCTCACAATTAAGTGGGTGTAGCGCCTTTTTTATTTGTTATTCAAAATGATAGGATATACAGTAGTTGGTTGTTTTATGCATCATTTTATGCATTATTAACAGTGATTTTAATGATTTTTTATTTATTTTTATTTTATATATTGCATAAAAATAAAAGTGCTGATACAATACAAACATCGAATAAATATTCTATTAAACTTTTAAATATACATCATTAGGGGGAAGAAATATGAAGAAGTTATTATCAATATCGTTTGTACTTATTTTAATTGTAAGTATGTTCAGTGCTTGTAGTAACGGGGAAGAAAAGGCTACTGGAAAAAATAAAAAAGTACTCGTTATGGGGACTTCAGCAGATTATAAACCGTATGAATACGTAGAAGCTTCAAAAAGTGATGAAATTATCGGCTTTGATGTTGATGTTGCTAAATATATCGGAAAAGAACTTGGTTATGAAGTGAAAGTGAAAGATATGGATTTTGGTGGTTTATTAGCATCTCTTAGCTCAGGAAAAGTTGATTTCGTAATGGCAGGTATGACGCCAACTGCAGAGCGTAAAAATAATGTTGATTTCACAGATATTTATTTTGTTGCAAAAAACATGGTTGTTTCTAAAAAGGACTCTAACATTAAATCTGTAGAGGATTTAAAAGGGAAAAAAGTAGGAGTACAAACAGGATCTATTCAAGAAGAGAAAGCAGCAGAATTTAAAAAACAAGTAGATTTCAAAGTTGAGGGACGTGACCGTATACCAGAAATCGTACAAGAAATTAAAGCTGGTCGTTTTGATGCTGCAATTATAGAAGACACAGTTGCTAAAAATTATTTAGAGAAAATGAAAGATTTACAAGGAATTGAAATTAAAGAAGCTCCAGAAGAAGTTGGAGCAGCAATTGCCCTTCCGAAAAACAGTGATAAAACAGCTGAATTTAATAAAGTAATTAAAAAAATGCAAGAAAATGGAGAAATGGATAAATTAGTGAAGAAATGGTTTGGCAGCGAAAAATAAGCTGCCTTTCACTTTTCTGTGAGGGGAATGAAAAGAATGAACTTAGATTTTTCGGCGATTACGCCTTCGATACCGTATATATTAAAAGGTCTAGAAGTTACTTTGAAAATTGTAGCAGTATCAGCTTTAGCAGGGTTTATTTTAGGAACGCTATTAGCACTTTGCAAAATTGCTAGAATACGAGCATTAAATATAGCGGCAGACCTTTATACATCAATTTTCCGTGGTACACCACTTGTATTGCAATTAATGATTATTTATTTCGGTGTCCCGCAAATAATTGGTTATGAAATACCGGCATTTTTAGCAGCTGTACTTGCATTTAGCTTAAATTCAGGTGCATATATGTCAGAAGTAATCCGTGCTGGCATTCAAGCGGTTGATAAAGGACAAACAGAAGCAGCGATGGCTTTAGGAATTCCATACGGAAAAATGATGCGAAATATCATTTTTCCTCAAGCTTTAAAAAATATATTACCGGCACTTGTGAACGAGTTTGCGACACTTACGAAAGAATCGGCTGTAGTAACAGTAATAGGCGCGACGGATTTAATGCGCCGTGCTTACATCGTAGGCGGGGAGACTTTTAAATACCTTGAACCATTACTTTTTGTTGGACTCATTTATTATATGCTAGTCATTATTCTTACATTAGTCGGGAAAGCAATTGAAGGGAGAATGAAGAAAAGTGATTAAAATTGAAAACCTTCATAAATCATTTGGAAAAAACGATGTATTAAAAGGAATTACAACAACGATTGAAAAAGGGGAAGTAGTAGCAATTATTGGACCGTCTGGATCAGGGAAATCAACATTTTTACGTTGTATGAATGTGTTAGAAGCACCGACAAATGGTCACATTTGGATTGGAACGGAAGAAGTAACGAATCCGAAAACGAATATTATGCACGTTCGTGAAAATGTCGGAATGGTATTTCAGCATTTTCACCTATTTCCTCATATGACTGTATTAGAAAATATTACGTATGCTCCTATCAATGTAAAAGGAGTAACGAAACAAGAAGCTGAAAAGAAAGCCGAAAAACTGTTAGAAAAGGTCGGCTTATTAGATAAAAAAGATACGTATCCGAATCGTCTTTCAGGAGGACAAAAGCAACGTGTAGCAATTGCAAGAGCGTTAGCAATGGAACCAGAAGTAATGTTATTTGATGAACCGACATCTGCACTAGATCCAGAGATGGTAAAAGAAGTGTTAGAAGTTATGAAATCATTAGTTACGACAGGAATGACAATGGCGATTGTTACACATGAAATGGGATTTGCAAAAGAAGTAGCAGATCGTGTTCTCTTTTTAGATGGTGGAAAGCTTGTAGAAGATAGTGCGCCAGCAGAATTTTTTGCAGCACCGAAAAGTGAGCGTGCGCAACAATTTTTACAAAAAATATTGTAATATGTAAAGGTTACGTGAATAATAAGTAGAAAAGGATGACATTGTGTCATCCTTTTTTTATACTAACTGTAAATACGTTTATACATATAGGAGCAATGATATGTTCAAAATTGGATACCGTACAGTAAAAACAGCAATAGGGACAGGCGCAGCCGTTTTTATTGCCCAGTTATTAGGGTTAGAATTTTATAGTTCAGCGGGTATTTTAGTTATATTATGTGTACAAAATACGAAACGTAAATCACTTCAAGTATCATTACATCGTTTTTTAGCTTGTGTATTATCAATGGTGTTCGCGTTTTGTATTTTTGAAACAATTGGATATACACCACTAGCAATTAGCGTACTATTACTTACATTTATTCCGACTGCAGTTATGCTCAAAATTCAAGAAGGTATTGTCACGAGTTCAGTTATTGTGATGCACCTATATTCATTGAAACAAATTACATGGCTTATTGTTGGGAATGAAATTGCTATATTAACGATAGGGATTAGCGTGGCTCTATTAGTAAATATGTATATGCCAAGTAGTGAAAATAAGCTAAAAGAGTATCAAGAGAAAATAGAAAATAATTTTAAAACGATTTTGTTTGAAATGGTTGTGTATTTACGAAACCGAGAAAGTAGTTGGAGCGGGGCAGAACTTATTGAAACTGAACAGATGCTAAATGAAGCTAGAGATTTATCGTTTAAGAAACTTGAGAATGCATTTATGCGAGAAGATGACTATTACTATCGCTATTTCAATATGCGCATGCAACAATTCGAAATTTTAGAGCGAATGATTCCGTTAGCAGCTTCTTTATCGTGGACATATGAACAAGCTGATATGATTGCGGATGTGGTTGAAAACATTGGAAATGCTATTAGCCCTCAGAGTACCGGAGTTATTTCTTTAAGACAGCTTCAAGAAATGAGAGAATTATTTAGAGATATGCCATTGCCGGCTACACGTGAAGAATTTGAAATACGTGCGAAACTTGTTCAACTTGTGTATGAAATGGAGCAATATTTACTCATTAAAAGTCGTTTTAAGGGAAAGGATAATATAAAAGAACTTATATAGAAGGTAGGAATTGTTTATGCCGTATCTTCTCTCTTTCATATTATGTCTTTCTTTATCGCCTATTTGGCCTCTTGGTGAGAATCCGCGTGCCGGTGATCCTTTCATTATTGTAAATAAAGCGACGAATAAACTAGCTTATATTGACGATGGAAAGATTCAAAAGGTTTTTCCAGTCGCGACAGGGAAAACAAATGAATTAACCCCAGAGGGAACTTTTGATATTGTAATGAAAGCAAAGGACCCATATTATATTGCGAAGAATATTCCTGGGGGATCACCGAAAAATCCACTTGGATCTAGGTGGATGGGGTTTAATGCAAGAGGAACGGATGGAAGTAAATATGGAATACATGGAACGAACCAACCGAGTTCAATTGGAAAGTATATTTCACAAGGATGTATAAGAATGAAGAAAAACGATGTGGAGTATTTATTTGATCGCATTCCAATTGGAACGAAAGTATGGATTGTAAAATCGAAAAAATCATTTCAGCAATTGGCAAAAGAAAAAGGAGCCGTTGCATATGAAAAAGCCAACGAAAAGGTTGGCTTTTTCATATGGAATAAGTTGTCTTGACATGTGTACATAACCATGCGTTAATGAGAGTATAGAAAGATAAAATTAGATAAAGGGGTTGCTCATATGTACTTGAATCCAAAGCTTTCGTATATGCAGTTTTTTATGGGATTTCTATTTATTATTACATTCATATTGGCAACTTTTAATATATGTTCGTATCTTGTAGCAATTGTATGTATGGCATTACTCAATCTTACTTTTGTTATTGGAGCATTCCAGCAGAAACAATATACAAGTTTTGTAATAGCACTTGTAATGTCATTTTCTTTTAGTATTGTAGCGATTGTGCTTTACATAAAATAAACCATCTCGATTTCGAGATGGTTTATTTTATTATGTGTAAAAAGTAAAAAAAGGACGAATACATCGTCCTTTTTACCAAAACATACTTGCGCCAGCAAGTAATGTTGTTACAAGCATAGAAATTAGCATTACATAAATCATAACTTTTTGAGCTTTTTTATGCATCGTTAAACCTCCTTGCAAATCAGTACAATATCCATTGTAACGAGAAATGATATTGTGGACAAGGGGAGAGAAATGACAAAATTCGAGAAGTATGTGTAAAGTATAACAGGAAATTTGTATGTACGTAGAGAATATATTAGAAGGATAGATTGTAAGTTTTTTTTATGCAAGCTGAAGAATGGAGATACGATGATGAAAATATATGAAACAGATCGTTTACATTTAAGGGAAATTGATGAGTCGTATGCTGAAAAAGTTCTTCAATACTACGACAGAAATCGTGAATTTTTAAAAGCTTGGGAAGAGTATAGACCAGAGGATTTTTTTACGTTAGATTATCAAAAGAAAAAGTTACAAAAGGATAGAAAAGAGTTCGCAGAAGGTAAAATCATTAGATTATGGATTTTTAAAAAGGGTGATGATACGAAAATAATTGGATGTATTTCCTTTAATTTAATCGTTCGCGGAATTTACCAATCTTGTGTACTCAGTTATAAATTAGATAAGGAAGAGTTAAACAAAGGTTATACGACAGAAGCGCTTAGAAAAGCTATTCAAGTTGCTTTTGAGGAATTTCAATTACATCGTATAGAAGCACCGATTATGCCACGAAATTTAGCATCTATACAAGTAGTGACGAAGATAGGTTTTCAGTATGAGGGCGTGTCTAGGAAAATGTTAATGGTTAATGGAGTGTGGGAAGATCATATGCGCTGGGTATTGTTGAATGAGTAATAGAAAGCAGATGGTTATCTAGACATATAAACCGTCTGTTTTTTGTCTTGTATTTCGAAACTTTTGCGAAATTCTGTTATAATTAATAGTGTTACATACATAATGGTAGTGCAGGAGGCGCAGTCTTATGATTAATCAAGAACGTTTAGTAAATGAATTCATGGAATTAGTACAAGTAGATTCTGAAACGAAATTTGAAGCAGAAATTTGCAAAGTATTAACAAAGAAATTTACAGATTTAGGTGTAGAAGTATTTGAAGATGACACAATGGCTGTTACTGGGCATGGTGCAGGTAACTTAATTTGTACATTACCAGCAACAAAAGATGGTGTTGATACAATTTACTTTACTTCTCATATGGATACAGTAGTTCCTGGTAATGGAATTAAGCCTTCTATTAAAGATGGATATATCGTATCAGATGGTACTACGATTTTAGGTGCGGATGATAAAGCGGGATTAGCATCAATGTTTGAAGCAATCCGTGTTTTAAAAGAGAAAAATATCCCTCACGGCACAATTGAATTTATTATTACAGTTGGAGAAGAATCTGGTCTTGTTGGTGCAAAAGCATTAGATCGTGAGCGCATTACAGCGAAATATGGTTACGCGTTAGATAGCGATGGGAAAGTTGGCGAAATCGTTGTTGCAGCTCCAACACAAGCGAAAGTGAACGCGATTATTCGCGGGAAAACAGCTCATGCAGGTGTAGCACCGGAAAAAGGCGTATCTGCAATTACAATCGCAGCGAAAGCAATTGCGAAGATGCCACTTGGTCGTATTGATTCTGAAACAACTGCAAATATTGGACGTTTTGAAGGTGGTACACAAACGAATATCGTTTGCGATCATGTACAAATCTTTGCAGAAGCGCGTTCTTTAATCAATGAAAAAATGGAAGTACAAGTTGCGAAAATGAAAGAAGCATTTGAAACAACTGCAAAAGAAATGGGCGGCCAAGCAGATGTTGAAGTAAAGGTTATGTACCCAGGATTTAAATTTGCTGATGGGGATCACGTTGTAGAAGTTGCAAAACGCGCAGCTGAAAAAATTGGTCGTACACCTTCTCTTCACCAAAGTGGTGGCGGAAGTGATGCAAACGTAATTGCTGGACACGGAATTCCAACAGTTAACTTAGCAGTTGGTTATGAAGAAATTCATACAACAAACGAAAAGATTCCTGTTGAAGAATTAGCGAAAACAGCAGAATTAGTTGTTGCAATCATAGAGGAAGTAGCGAAATAATATAACAAAAAAGCGTGTAAATCAATTGTGATTTACACGCTTTTTACTTTGATTCGATTGCTTTTACAAGGCGGATAAGCCAATACAAGAAAATCCATGGCAGTATGTAAGTTGTTACTACATGGACTAGACGAGGAAAGAAACCAGCTATGTTTATATCAAATATAGGAAGAAGTAAATAATTGATTGCGACGATTAGTATAATTACGAGAAACGTATAATTGAGTTTATCAGTTGGTTTCATAATAATCACCCCTAATTACAAAAATATCCACTTCATTTAAATTATAGCAATAAATATGATGGAAAAGAACAAGTAATAATTATAATTATTGTGCAAAATTTGCTATAATAAAAGAACGAACGTTCTGATTAGGGGGTGAGTACTATGCGAGAAATGTATCCAAAAAAAGGTCGTGTTATTTTACATGTAGATATGAATTGTTTTTTCGCATCTGTTGAAATTGCTCATGACTCATCATTACAAGGGAAGCCGTTAGCGGTTGCTGGAAATGAAAAAGAAAGAAAAGGAATTATCATAACATGTAGTTATGAGGCGAGAGAATATGGAATACGTACAACGATGCCACTTTGGGAAGCGAAAAGGTTATGTCCGCAATTAATTGTAAGGCGCCCTAATTTTACATTATATCGCGAAGCTTCATTTCAAATGTTTCAAATTCTTTCCCGTTTTACGGAAAAAATACAACCAGTCTCTATAGATGAGGGGTATTTAGATATTACAGACTGTTACGCACTTGGTTCACCTCTTGAAATAGCAAAGATGATTCAGCAGGCGTTATTAACAGAATTGCAGCTTCCGTGTAGCATCGGGATTGCTCCGAACCTTTTCCTAGCAAAAACAGCTTCTGATATGAAAAAGCCTCTCGGTATTACCGTGCTCCGAAAACGAGATATTCCAGAAATGATTTGGCCACTTCCGGTTGGAGCGATGCATGGAATTGGAGAAAAAACAGCTGAGAAATTGAATGATATTCATATACAAACCATTGAGCAGTTAGCAAAAGGAAACGAACATATCATTCGCGCTAAAATTGGAAAGCATGGTGTTGATTTACAAAGGCGGGCAAAAGGTATGGATGATAGGGAAGTTGATCCGAGTCAAATGGGTCAACATAAAAGTGTTGGTAACTCGATGACTTTTTCAAAGGATATGGATGAAGAGAAAGAATTACTTGATATGTTACAAAGGCTATCAAAATCAGTGAGTAAAAGATTACAAAAGCGAACTCTTGTCAGCTATAATATTCAAATTATGATTAAATATCATGATAGGCGGACAGTAACGAGGAGTAAGCAATTGAAAAATGCCATTTGGGAAGAACGAGATATTTTTCAAGCAGCCTCTCGTTTATGGAAGCAACATTGGGACGGTGATTCCGTTCGTTTATTAGGTGTTACAGCTACTGAAATAGAGTGGAAGACTGAATCGGTGAAACAATTAGATTTGTTTTCATTTGAAGAAGATGCGAAAGAAGAGCCGCTACTTGCTGTCATTGATCAAATTAATGATAAGTATGGAATGCCGCTTTTACAACGAGGTAGTCAATTATTACGTAAGCAAGAAAAGTCTTTTCAGCAAAAATTAGAAAGTAAGTTTATGTAGAAGGTGTCATGAAGCTGTACATATCATGACACTTTTTATTTTTATAAAAAACAAATTGTCGTTTTTGCACTACAAGCAAAACAATTATGTAATAACTCAAGTAAAAAGATAATTTTAGATGAATTTGATTTAAGTATGTATACAAATTTTTTGACGGAATATGCCGATTTGCTAAATAAGTATAAATAAAAAGCACTGTAACCAGTGCTTTTTACGATAGATTAAGAGATTGTATGATTTTCAAAAATAACAATCTCTGAGTTATTTGCTGTTGAAACGCGTTGTGCGTAATATGTGAAAGCTGAAGAAATATATGTTGGTAACGAATCATTTGTATGTGTTGTTGTATATTCATGGATTAATTCTTTCAAAGTCGTCCATTCTAATTGTGCTGGGTGATCAGACACGAAAGAACTTACCCAGCGATCAAATGAAGATGAAAAATCAGTTTGTAAACGAAATGCTTCTTTCATAATAAAACGCTCCCTTAAAATGTAGTATAATCATTTTAACATAAAACACGAACGATTGCTAAGTTTTTTAAGTATAACGTTCGTGATATATAGTTGTCTAGATGATTGGTTATGTAAATTCGATTTGCCATTTGAAATAACATTCCGTAAGATGAAAGATAGATTATATAAAGAGCTGGAGGAAAGAAAGTGGAATTTGTATTTTTAGGAACTGGTGCAGGTGTTCCTTCAAAAGGAAGGAATGTTTCGGCAATTGCTTTGCAATTGTTAGAAGAACGAGGACAGACTTGGTTATTTGATTGTGGTGAGGCGACGCAACATCAAATATTACATACATCAGTACGTCCACGCCGCATTGAAAAAATATTTATTACGCATTTACATGGTGATCATATTTTTGGTTTGCCTGGTTTATTAGGAAGCCGTTCGTTCCAAGGAGGGACTACACCTTTAACAGTGTATGGACCAAAAGGAATTAAACAGTTTATTGAAGTTGCATTATCAGTAAGCACGACACATGTAAAATACCCGCTTGAAATTGTTGAGATAACAGAAGAAGGTACTGTGTTTGAAGATAATGAATTTCATGTGGAAACGAAAAGATTGTCACACGGTATTGAATGTTTTGGGTATCGTATTATAGAGAAAGATATACAAGGCGCCCTTTTAGTCGATAAATTGCTGGAGATCGGTGTGAAACCAGGCCCACTCTTTAAACGTTTAAAAGATGGAGAAGTGGTTGAATTGGAAAATGGTACGATATTAAACGGAAACGATTTTATCGGCCCACCTCAAAAGGGAAGAGTTATTACCATTTTAGGTGATACGAGATATTGTGAAGCGAGTAGAGAGCTAGCACAAGACGCTGACGTACTTGTTCATGAAGCAACTTTTGCGGCAGAAGATGAACAACAAGCATATGATTATTTTCATTCCACATCTAAGCAAGCTGCAAGTATTGCACTTCAGGCAAATGCAAAACGATTAATATTGACTCATATTAGTTCTCGTTATCAAGGAGATACATATAAGGAATTATTGAAAGAGGCAAGAGAGCTATTTTCTAATACAGAAATAGCTACAGATTTAAAATCATTTCCAGTGGACAGATAATAATGTTGTGAAAAAATGGTGACGAAAGGTTGCCATTTTTTTATTTCTAAAAAAAATAAAAATAAAACTGTTATCATTTTATGCTTATATAGGATGAAACAGAAAATTTTAATGATGTAAAGATATAAGATAAAACTACATAGTATCGAGTATTTAGAAAAACTGTTATATAAGTCAGACGACATACGAGTAGTACAAATAGCAAAAACGGATTGTTATTCAGAACTTTTAAAATTCATTAAAAGTAAGCGTTTTATTAAAAACAAGCTATAATGAGGACAGATTATAATTTACTGTAGGCTACATGTGTTTGAGACGTTTATCATAACAAGTGAAGTTGAATAAATTATGAGAGAGCAATATGGAAATTATAATAGGAAGGACATTACTATTATTCGTATGAAGTCTTTTTCACTTTTTAGCTTTAAGGCATCAAAAGGTATGAAAGCAATGGGCGTTTCACTTGTTTGTGCTATGCTTGTAAGGGGTTCTGTGTTAAACTTTGGATTGCTACAAGACTTTACTGTAGATTATCTTATATTATGTGTAAATGAAGGTAATGCTAAGTTTCTTATTTCATATGATAACTGGTATTATTTCAGGATATATCGCTTCACTGTTATTCAAAAACGATCCAATTCGTACCGCGGGACAAATTCGTAGTACAACTGGAAAAGCAACCAATCCGGTAGCTTAATAGAATAGTAAAAAATTTTTTCATAGAGGTTTAGGGGGAGTTATAATGAAGTATCGCTCAGTATTTGATATTATTGGTCCAGTTATGATTGGTCCATCAAGTTCACATACAGCAGGTGCAGCAAGAATGGGGCAAGTTGCTCGCCAGCTGTTTCGTCATGAACCAGAAAGAGTAAGCATTTCATTATATGGATCATTTGCAAAGACGTATCGTGGGCATGGTACAGATGTAGCGCTAATAGGTGGGATATTAGGATTTGAAACAGATGACTTACGTATTCCAGAGGCGCTAGAGATAGCAAAAGAGCGCGAAATTGAAGTGGAATTCATTGAAGAAGATGCAAATGCACCTCACCCAAATACAGCGAGAATTCGTTTGTATAAAGGTGAAGAAGAAATTGAAGTTGTTGCTTGCTCAATTGGTGGCGGTAAAATTGAAGTTGTAGAATTAAACGGATTCGATCTTCAATTATCAGGCACGAGTCCAGCACTACTTATTGTAAATAACGATCGCTTCGGTGCTATTGCAGCAGTAGCCTCAATCCTTGCGAAACACGAGATTAACATTAGTACAATGAGTGTTTCTCGTAAAGAAAAAGGAAGAAGAGCACTAATGGTCATCGAAACAGATGAAATATTAGCAGATGAAGTAATTGAAGAAATAAAAGCGCAACAAAATATTTGTCAAGTAACTATTATGGAATAATTGCAGGGGGGACACACCATGTTTCGGAACGCAGCGGAACTAGTGGCGCAAGCTAAAGAACAAAATGTAAAAATCGCAGAAATTATGATTCAATGTGAAATGGAAACAAGAAGTATTTCACGTGAAGAAGTAATCGCTGGTATGGAAAAGAACTTAGTCGTGATGGAGCAAGCAGTAGAACGTGGTATTCGCGGTGTGAAATCACCAACTGGTTTAACTGGCGGAGATGCTGTAAAAGTTCAGGCGTATATGAAGAGCGGAAAAGGCTTATCTGGAGATACGATTTTGGACGCGGTGAGTAAAGCTGTTGCAACAAATGAAGTAAACGCAGCGATGGGAATTATTTGTGCAACACCAACAGCAGGGTCTGCTGGAACAGTGCCAGGTGTACTATTTGCACTAAGAGAAAAGTTGCAGCCTACACGTGAAGAAATGATTGAATTTTTATTTACAGCAGGAGCTTTTGGTATGGTTGTTGCGAATAATGCTTGTATTTCTGGTGCAGCGGGAGGATGCCAAGCTGAAGTTGGTTCAGCAAGTGGAATGGCGGCCGCGGCTGCAGTTGAAATGGCTGGTGGAACACAAGACCAAGCAGCTACAGCGATGGCAATTTCATTAAAGAACATGCTTGGTTTAGTATGCGATCCGGTGGCAGGACTTGTAGAAGTACCTTGCGTAAAACGTAATGCAGCAGGAGCTGCAAATGCGATGATTTCAGCTGATTTAGCATTAGCTGGTGTAACGAGTACCATTCCATGTGATGAAGTAATTGAGGCAATGTTTAGAATCGGACAAACGATGCCAGTAGCACTTCGTGAAACAGCAGAAGGTGGACTTGCAGCAACACCGACTGGTCGTCGTCTGCAAGAAGAGATTTTTGGGAAGACGAATAACTAAAAATATATGTTTATAAGAAATGGAGCTCAAGTAAGATTGAGCTCCATTTCTTATTTTTCTTTTGTTAGTTGTTCTAATGTTTTCCCGAGGTTATGCGATCGTTGCGCTGCTTGTGTAATACAAGAAATAAGTGCTTGTTGAAATTTATGTTCTTGTAATACTTCAATGCCCGCTTCGGTCGTTCCACCAGGAGAAGTAATTTCCTTTCGCAAAATAGAAGGGTGTTTTTCACTTGCTTTTAGCATTTCAGCAGCACCAATCATCGTCTGAAGAATAAGTGACTTTGCAACATCTTCTTTTAAACCGATTTTTTTTGCGGCTGCTTCCATCGCTTCTACTACGTAATAAATATAAGCAGGCCCACTTCCAGATAATGCAGTGACAGCATGCATATCTTCTTCCTCTACAACAGAGACGAGGCCGATCGTTTTAAATAAAGCTATGGCAGTCTGAATATGTTCCGCTGTTGCATGCTTTGAAGGTGAGATAGCAGTAGCTGATTTTAAAATAGCTGCAGATGTATTTGGCATTGCTCGAATAATCGGAACGTCTTTTTGAAGTAAGTTTTTAATCGAGTGAGTAGAAACACCCGCTAATAACGAAATAATAAGTACGTTATGATGTATATATTCTTTAAAAGGGATAAGCGCTTCTGCAATATCCTTAGGTTTCATAGCTAGAAAAAGAATATTTGTATCAGTAAGTAGTTCTTTTTTATTATGCGTACCTTTGACTCCATATTTTTGATGTAGCTCCTGTAACCTTGTCTCGTTAGAACGATTACTTACGGTAATTTGTTCGCCTTTCACAACATTTGCATGTAACAAGCCACCAATAATAGCTTCAGCAATAGAGCCTGCACCGAGAAAGGAAATGTTTTGAATAGACATGATGTTCCTCCTTTAAATTTGGTAGAAATTCTTATAAATGTACATACATTCGTTTTTTAATAGGAAACACCTCTTTTTATCTGAAAATAATGACAAATATATGTATAAGTTGTAAACTGAAGAAGTATTCATTTTTGAACCGGAAAGAGACAGGGGGGCTAAGCATGACGGCGATTCACCGAATGGAGATTCCTGTGCCATTTGCAGTTGAAACTGTAAATGTGTTTTTAGTTGAGGGGGAGACATTAACATTAATTGATACAGGGACGAATACAGAAGAGGCGAGAAATGCGTTAGAAAGTCAATTAGGTGCATTAGGATATACGATAGAAGATATTAAAACAGTAGTCATTACGCATCATCATGCGGATCATTGTGGGCTTTTAAATATATTTTCTGAGAAAACGAACATTATTGGACACCCTTGGAATGAGCCTTGGATTACGCAAAATCCAGAATTTTTAAAGCGGTATCATGAGTTTTTTAGAGAGACAGCTTTGCAATTTGGTGTTCCAGCAGCATTTTTGAAAGATGAGGCGTTATTAACGACAAGAACACTGAAATATTCTTGTAATAGATCGTTAACGCATACTGTGAGAGAGGGAGATCGTATTGATTCCTTACCTGGGTTTACAGTAATTGAAACACCAGGTCATGCTTCCACTCATATTTCATTATATAGAGAATCTGATGGAATATTAATTGGCGGGGATGCTCTCATTAGTCATATTTCTTCGAATCCAATATTAGAACCACCATATGAAGGACAAACAGAAAGGGCACGCCCATTATTACAATACAATCAAACGTTAAAGCGTTTAAGTGAAATGAATATTTCGCGCATTTTATCAGGACATGGAGAAGATGTTCTCCATGTGAAGCAACTTATTGAAACGAGATTACAAAAGCAAGAAACACGTGCATTTAAAGTGCTTGAGTTATTAAAGGAAAAACCAATGACAGCATTTGAAGTATGTGTAAAACTATTTCCGGTATTATATAAGGAACAATTGCCACTTACTATTTCAGAAACGGTTGGACAATTAGACTTTTTAGCATATAATCAACAAGTGATGATTGATGAATCTTCGCAACAATTGATTTATTATGCAAAGTAGGTGACAGCAATGACGGGACGTTTACAAAATAAAGTAATCGTCATTACGGGTGCTTCTAGTGGAATTGGAGAGCAAGTTGCAATGCAAGTTGCAGAGCAAGGGGCGACTCCAGTATTAATAGCTAGAACAGAAGAGAAATTAAAAGCGCTAGCAGACAAAATTAAAGAAACTTATAATACGCCTTGCTATTATTATGTATTAGATGTAAGTGAAGAGACGGAAGTACAATCTGTTTTTTCAAAGGTATTACAAGAAGTGGGACGTATTGATATATTAGTAAACAATGCGGGATTTGGTATTTTTAAAACGTTTGAAGATGCGTCAATGGATGAAGTGAAAGATATGTTCCAAGTAAATGTATTTGGATTAGTAGCTTGTACGAAAGCAGTTCTACCTTATATGGTGAAAAGAAACGAAGGGCATATTATTAATATTGCTTCACTTGCTGGGAAAATTGCAACGCCGAAATCAAGTGCGTATGCAGCGACGAAACATGCAGTATTAGGATTTACCAATAGTTTACGCATGGAGTTGTCTAGTACGAATGTTTTCGTAACAGCAATTAATCCAGGTCCGATAGATACGAACTTTTTTGAAATAGCTGATCAATCCGGTACATATGTAAAAAATATGGGACGATACATGTTGAAACCAACATATGTAGCAGGACAAATTGTAAAATCGATGCAAACGAAAAAGCGTGAAGTAAACTTACCGAAATGGATGGGCATAGGTCCGAAACTGTATGCTTTATTCCCAGGTTTATTTGAGCGTGTTGCAGGTAAATCATTAAGTAAGAAATAGGAGGTTTCCATATGGAAACCTCCTATTTTTTTATCCCGCTTTAATGGGCAGTAACACCCCCACCTCAAAATTCAGCGAAAGCAAAGAAGTTAGGTGGGGGATGAAGAAAACCCCCACTGATTAAAGTTTCACTTTATTTTCCAGTCACATAATCGTAAACGATATCCTCAATTGCCTCGTATACATCAATTTTAGTATTGGAATGAATAATCGTTTGAATATGTTTAATAAGTATTTCCTGATCCTCATTTGAAATAGGATTACATTGGTATTGTTGAAAACTTTTTATAATCATTTTCTCAATTAATTTTTCATTCATGTTTTCCCCGCCTGTATGTACATATGTATTGTTTTATTGTACTTGAAGTGGAATAAAAAAACTACCATGCACTATTTGTGTATAAAAATTCGGTTGTGCATATTGTTTTTCTAGTAAAATTAAGTTTTTTAAGTTTATAAAATTTATAAATATTTAATTGACTCTATAAATATACAATATTATAATCATACTTAATTTAAAGAATCAATATGAGGAGGAGCATATGAAAGTCGCGATTATTGGAGCAACTGGGTATGGAGGTATTGAGTTAATTCGGTTATTAGAGCAACATCCATATTTTTCGATAGCATCTCTCCATTCTTTTTCACAAGTTGGCGAGTGTATAACAAATGTATATCCGCATTTTCAAAATGTTCTTGTTCATACGTTACAAGAAATTGATGTGGAGGAAATAGGGAAGGAAGCAGAAATTGTATTTTTAGCAACCCCAGCAGGAGTATCAGCAGAGTTAACTCCAAAATTATTAGCAGTAGGTTTAAAAGTAATTGATTTATCTGGAGACTTTCGTATGAAAGATCCTTTCATATATGAACAGTGGTATAAAAGGACAGCTGCAAAAGAAGGAGTTCTTAGGGAAGCTGTATATGGGTTAAGTGAATGGAAAAGGTCCGAAATTCAAAAGGCAAATTTAATTGCAAACCCGGGATGTTTTGCTACAGCTGCATTATTAGCGATATTACCGTTAGTTCGTAGCGGCATAATTGAAGAAGATTCAATTATTATTGATGCGAAATCAGGAGTATCTGGAGCAGGTAAAACGCCAACAACGATGACTCACTTTCCTGAGTTATACGACAACTTGCGTATTTATAAAGTAAATGAGCATCAACACATTCCTGAGATTGAGCAAATGCTCGCGGAGTGGAATAGAGAAACGAAGCCAATCACGTTTAGTACACATTTAATACCGATATCACGTGGGATTATGGTTACACTGTATGCGAAAGTAAAGCGAGAAATGGAAATAGAACAACTTCAACAATTATATGAAGAAGCGTATGAACAATCGGCTTTTATTCGAATTCGCATGCAAGGAGAGTTTCCAAGTCCGAAAGAAGTGAGAGGCTCAAATTATTGTGATATGGGGATAGCTTACGATGAAAGAACAGGAAGAGTGACAATTGTTTCTGTTATAGACAATATGATGAAAGGTGCGGCTGGTCAAGCGATTCAAAATGCAAATATAGTAGCGGGACTAGAAGAAACGACAGGTTTACAACATATGCCGCTTTATCTATAAGGGGGGACATGATGATTAAAGTAGCGTCTATTACAAAAGTAGAAGATGGTTCGATTGTAACGCCAAAAGGTTTCTCGGCCATTGGCACTGCAATTGGTCTGAAAAAGGGGAAAAAGGATTTAGGGGCAATCGTTTGTGATGTACCGGCATCATGTGCTGCTGTTTATACAACAAATCAAATACAAGCAGCCCCGTTGCAAGTGACGAAGGATAGTATAACGACTGAGGGGAAACTACAAGCTATTATCGTTAATAGTGGAAATGCAAATGCTTGTACAGGAATGAAAGGGTTGCAAGATGCTTACGAGATGCGTGCATTAGGGGCGGAACATTTTGGATTGAAAGAAAAGTATGTTGCAGTAGCTTCAACAGGTGTAATTGGTGTTCCGCTGCCGATGGATATAATCCGAAAGGGAATTGTAACTCTTATACCGGCGAAGGAAGAAAATGGAGCTCATTCTTTTTCTGAAGCAATTTTAACGACGGATCTTATAACGAAAGAAACTTGCTATGAAATGATTATTGATGGGAAGAAAGTGATGATTGCTGGTGTTGCGAAAGGTTCAGGGATGATTCATCCAAATATGGCAACGATGCTAAGTTTTATTACGACAGACGCTCGTATAGAGCATGACGTATTGCAAACAGCATTATCACAAATAACGAATCATACATTTAATCAAATTACAGTAGATGGAGATACTTCTACGAATGATATGGTCATCGCTATGGCAAGTGGATTATCAGAAACGAAACCAATCGATATGGAACATGCAGATTGGGAAACTTTCGTATTTGCTTTACAGAAGGTATGTGAAGATTTAGCCAAAAAAATTGCACAAGATGGTGAAGGTGCTACGAAGTTAATAGAAGTAAATGTGCTAGGAGTTCAAACAAATGAAGAGGCAAAGAAAATCGCAAAGCAAATAGTCGGTTCAAGTCTTGTGAAAACAGCAATACATGGTGAAGACCCAAATTGGGGGCGAATTATTAGCAGTATTGGACAAAGTGAAGTAGCAATTAATCCGAATACAATTGACATTACTCTTCAATCTATATCGGTATTAAAAAATAGTGAGCCTCAAACATTTTCTGAAGAAGAAATGAAAGAGAGATTACAAGAAGATGAAATAGTCATTAATGTGTATTTACATTTAGGTAAAGAGACAGGATCAGCTTGGGGCTGTGACTTAAGCTATGAATATGTGAAAATAAACGCTTGTTATCGTACATAAGGAGAGGGAAGATGAACGATTATATTGTAGTGAAATGCGGCGGTAGTATGTTAGAGCAATTAAATGACGTGTTTTTTGATTGTATAAAGAAATTGCAACAGCAGTATAAAGTAGTGATCGTTCATGGTGGCGGCCCAGAAATTGATGCTAAATTAAAAGATTGTAACATCAACGTAGAAAAAAGAGATGGATTACGGGTAACACCAAAAGAAGTTATGGATGTTGTTCAAATGGTGCTATGTGGAAGTACGAATAAAAAATTCGTAATGAATTTACAAAAGCATAATTTACTTGCGGTAGGTTGTTCAGGGTGTGACGGCAAATTACTTCAAGTTCAACCTGTCAGCGAGGAGATTGGATATGTGGGAGAAGTAAGTTATGTAGAAACAGCCCTACTAAAAGGATTAATAAATATGAATTATATTCCTGTTATTGCTCCAATCGGGATCCATGATAATGAGATTTATAACATAAATGCGGATACCGCCGCAGCTGGGATTGCGGCCGCACTATCCGCAAAAGAACTCATTTTGATTACGGATGTAGATGGGATATTACATGAAGGGAAACTGGTAAAGAAAACAGATGAGTCTGAAATTGCAACTCTTATAGAAAAAGGAGTTATTACAGGCGGGATGATTCCGAAAGTACAGGCAGCACTAGCGTCATTAAAAATGGGAGTGCAAAAGATAAGTATCGTAAATGGTACAAAAGATTTTACTGAAGATACAGGAGAATGTATTGGAACGACGGTAACGAGGGGAGTGAGTATCGTATGATAAGTCATCTTTTTCAAACGTATGGGAGAAGAACTGTTGAGTTTGTAAAGGGGAATGGAACGAAAGTCATTGATAACAACGGTAAACAATATTTAGATTTCACATCAGGGATTGGTGTATGTAATTTAGGGCATTGCCATCCTACTGTTATGAAAGCGGTACAAGAGCAACTTAATGATATATGGCATATATCTAATTTGTTTACAAATAGCTTACAAGAAGAAGTCGCGTCATTATTAACAGAAAATATAGCATTAGATTATGTGTTCTTCTGTAATAGCGGGGCAGAGGCGAATGAAGCAGCTTTGAAGCTAGCCCGTAAGCATACTGGAAAATCTCTCGTCGTAACGTGTGAGCAGTCTTTTCACGGTAGAACATTCGGAACGATGAGTGCGACGGGACAAAATAAAGTGAAAGAAGGGTTTGGTCCGCTCCTTCCGTCTTTTTTACATACTCCATTTAACGATATAAAGGCGCTCAAGGAAGTAATGAATGAAGAAGTTGCGGCAGTAATGGTAGAAGTTGTTCAAGGAGAGGGAGGAGTCATACCTGCTGATCTATCCTTTTTGAAAGAGATTGAAACATTATGTAAGAAGTTTGGTTCCTTATTTATTATAGACGAAGTACAAACAGGGATCGGAAGAACAGGTACATTATTTGCTTACGAACAAATGGGAATAGATCCTCATATCGTTACTACCGCTAAGGCGCTTGGAAATGGGATTCCTGTCGGAGCAATGATTGGCCGGAAAGAACTCGGAACGTCGTTCACTGCAGGATCGCACGGTTCAACGTTTGGCGGAAATTATGTTGCAATGGCTGCAGCGGAAGCAGTATTGCAAGTAAGTAAAAGACCATCGTTTTTAAAAGAAGTACAAGAAAAGGGCGAGTACGTATTACAGAAGTTGCAAGAGGAATTACAACATGTCGAATGTATTCAAAATATACGTGGAAAGGGGCTTATGATTGGGATTGAGTGTAAGCATGAAGTTGCAAGTTTTATAGAACAACTAGAGAAAGAAGGGCTTCTCGTATTACAAGCAGGACCTAATGTGATAAGACTATTACCACCACTTATTGTGACGAATGAAGAGTTAGAACAGGCAGTATATATGATAAAAAAAGTAGTTTGTACAAAAAACGTATCAATTATATAAGGGGGAAATTTCATGTCAACTGTACAAGTACCGAAATTAAATACGAAAGATCTTTTAACATTAGAAGAACTGACGCAAGAAGAAATCATTTCTTTAATTGAGTTCGCTATCTATTTAAAAAAGAATAAGCAAGAGCCTTTATTACAAGGCAAAATATTAGGGCTTATCTTTGATAAACATTCAACTCGTACTCGCGTATCTTTTGAAGCAGGAATGGTACAGCTCGGAGGACATGGTATGTTTTTAAGTGGGAAAGAGATGCAGATTGGAAGAGGGGAGAGTGTTTCAGATACTGCGAAAGTATTATCTCATTATATTGACGGGATCATGATACGTACATTTTCACATGCCGATGTAGAAGAGTTTGCAAAAGAATCGAGCATACCTGTAATTAACGGTTTAACGGACGATCATCATCCTTGTCAAGCATTAGCAGACTTAATGACGATATATGAAGAAAAAAATACATTTGAAGGAATAAAATTGGCTTACGTAGGTGACGGAAATAATGTATGTCATTCATTGTTGTTAGCAAGTGCAAAAGTTGGAATGCATATGACTGTTGCAACGCCTGTAGGGTATGAACCGAATGAGGAAATTGTAAAAAAAGCATTAGCGATTGCTGAAGAAACAGGAGCGAAAATTGAAATTTTGCATAACCCTGAACTAGCGGTGAGTGAAGCAGATTTCATTTATGCTGACGTTTGGATGAGCATGGGGCAAGAGGGTGAAGAAGAGAAATATACTTTATTTCAACCATACCAAATCAATAACGAACTTGTTAAGCATGCGAAACAAACATATCGTTTCTTACACTGTTTACCTGCCCATCGTGAAGAGGAAGTGACAGGAGAAATTATAGACGGACCACAGTCTATCGTTTTTGAGCAAGCTGGTAATCGATTGCATGCGCAAAAAGCGTTATTAGTAAGTTTGTTTAAAAATGTAGAAGAGCTTTCCTAAATGGTGTGCACCTCCAGTTGTTACGTACAAATAACAATTGGAGGTGCGCTTTTTTACATTGAAATGTCATATGTATATTTAGTTAACCATTTCGATATCATCTATAATAAAAGAGAAAATGAAATTTGTTTTTCGGAGTGGGTAAGGGCATACTAGGTATAAAAATATAGTTAAAGAGATGATGAGAGTGAAAACAACTAAGAAAACATATTCGTTTTTTCAGCGGATGTGGAGAATGTTAAAGTTTCAATATTATAAGTTACTTCGATCGCCAGAAGGAGCAAAGAAAGTATCGTTAGGTTTTGCAATTGGTTTTGGTTTAGAAATGTTGGTTATATATACGGCATCGCTCGTATATGTAATATTTTATCCAATCGTCAGGTTAGTAAAGGGATCTTTTCCTGCTGCGGTTATTGGCAATATTATTGGAAAAATATCGTTTCTCCCAGTAGTTTTATTTCCACTTGCGTATGCGCTTGGGAAAATGATTTATCCATTTCATGTACAAAAAATATATCATGAACCATTTACGATATCAGACTTGTTTTCAAGTCACATTTTTACGATATTAAAGAGCTTATTACAGAGTGAAGTGTATGTATTAATTGGAATGACGATTTTCGGAGTTGTGTTTGGTGTAGTTTCATATTTTGTTGTGCATTATTTATATGAAAAGAACCGTAAGTTACGCCTGAAGAATAGAAAGAAACGAGTGAGAGAACCACTCGTGCAAATATAAAGAGTGTCACACTCATTTTCTCCTTTGAATATGTTTAAGAAAAAGGGGGAGAGAATGAATGTATTATTATTACGTACCGCAAGTATATCCATATGTAAATTATTATCCGGTTTATGATACGAGTAGGCAATATGAATTATATCGACAACAACAAGTACCGCAACTACTGCAAATACCATCACAACAACCTACGCAAGATCAAAAACCATATTTAACGACATGGCCATATTCAAATGTATATTATGGTAATTATTACGAATCATAAAGCTGCTTCTATTTAGAAGCAGCTTTATGCGTTTGTTTTCAAAATTAAATTTTGAATGGTTTGAAGAGAGTGAATGAGTTTTTCACGTTCTTCCTCAGATAACGTTTGGAAATTTTCTTTTAATTTGTCTAAAATGAATTGTTGATACTGATTTACTAACAATTTCCCTTCAGCTGTTAGGGAAATTAAAATGACCCGTCGATCTTTTTCGCTATAATGACGCTCTATTAGTTCTTCTTGAATCAGTTTGTTTAATAGAGGTGTCATGTTAGGCCGTGAAATCGCTAGCCGCTTGCCGATTTCGGAAACTGCTAATGTGCCATTTTCATGCAGAAGCAGTAATACTTGTGTATGTGATGGCGGCATATGTCTTTGAGAAGAAAATTCTCCAGGAAGCATAAATTTGCGATAAAAAAGAGGCACTAGCGAAAGAAGATGATCAACAATACGTTCCCACTCGCGTGATTCCATATAAAGGCCCCCTTCCACTCTCATTGTAACAAAAAAGACATGTTATAAAAATAGAATTGTTTCATAGGAATTTTAATATTTGTAGGCCAACACTTTTTTTGTAAATGAATCGGCAATAATCGTATAGCCTTTATCATTTGGGTGTACTTGGTCAAAGAGTAATTCTTTTTTATCATTCGATATTAATTTACGAATTGGCAAAACGATAGATGGTTGATTTGCTTTTGAAATGGAATAAACGGATTCATTCCAGCCATCTAAAAACATATCTGCATAACTTGCGATGGAGTCATCGAGTTGTAACGGGTTATAGAGTTCAGAAAGAATGAGTAAAGCATCCGGATTTTGATCTCGGACTGTCTTTACAATATTTTTTACATCCGCTTCAAAATGAGCTTTTTCCTTATTTAACATTTTAATACCGTCTATAACACCGACATCACGATTTAAGCGAAATAAATTATTTCCTCCAATATTAATTGTAATGATATTTGCTGCTCTAATTTTTTGTTTTACATCTTCTGATTGAACTTTTTTAGCGAGACGATCTGTTGTAAGACCGTTTATTCCAAGGTTTTCTACAGTAATTGGTTTATGAATTTGTGCTTCTATTTGTGTAGAGGCTAATTCAGCAAATCCACCTTGTGTCGATCCATATCCTTTGGCGAGCGAATCACCTAGTACGAGATGATAAAAGGAATCGTTTGTTTGCTTATCAATCCAACTGGGAGTAGATGTTTTTTCTATTTTTTCTGCGGGTTCATTTTGTTTTGTCTCATCGTTCTTTTCAAAATAAGAATAAGAAATGATTAGAAGGAGGAGACAAACAATTGTTAAGATGACTTTTTTCATAAATTCATCCTCCTTGTAATTGGTAATTGTATCATATTCAGCAGTATTAACAATGTAAGGGCATATTATATGTTTATGAAAAGTTTACAATAACTTTACAGAAAATTTGTAGAAGTATGTCAAAAAATATTGACGATATGAAAGGACATTATATATGATAATGTCAGATAAGGTAAAATTCTACATAGTGGGAGCTTTATCTCCCGTTAATTGCTAGTCTTCATCAATTGATCGTTTAAGGGGACTACCCGTTAGCGTAGGGTGAAATGAAAATCGTGTATCTAATAGAAGAAAAAAGGTATGTGGTTAGAGACTGATAGAAATTCATTTCATTATTCTTTGGTAATTGTATAAGGGGGATTTTTTGTGAAAAAGTCAAAAAAAATGCTGGCTGGAGCAACTCTTGCTATTGGTGTAATGGCGCCGCAAGTATTGCCAGCAACAGCTCATGCGGATGAGAAAACTGGGGAGAGTACAGTTAACTTACGAATTCTAGAAACATCAGATATTCACGTTAACTTAATGAATTACGATTATTACCAAACGAAAACAGATAATAAAGTAGGTCTTGTGCAAACTGCAACACTTGTTAATAAAGCTCGTGAAGAAGCGAAGAACTCTGTCCTATTTGATGATGGGGATGCATTACAAGGGACACCGCTTGGAGATTATGTAGCGAATAAAATAAATGATCCGAAGAAGCCTGTGGATCCTAGTTATACACATCCATTATATCGTTTAATGAATTTAATGAAGTATGACGTCATCTCTCTTGGGAATCATGAATTTAACTACGGTTTAGATTATTTAAACAAAGTGATTAGTAAAACAGAGTTCCCGGTTATTAACTCAAACGTCTATAAAGATGATAAAGATAATAATGAAGAGAACGACCAAAATTACTTTAAACCATATCATGTTTTTGAAAAAGAAGTAGAAGATGAATCAGGGCAAAAACAAAAAGTGAAAATTGGCGTAATGGGATTTGTTCCACCTCAAGTTATGAACTGGGATAAAGCAAATTTAGAAGGAAAAGTGAAAGCAAAAGATATAGTTGAAACAGCAAAGAAAATGGTGCCAAAAATGAAAGCAGAAGGTGCAGATGTTATCGTTGCACTAGCGCATTCCGGTGTTGATAAGAGTGGATACAACGTCGGTATGGAAAACGCGTCGTATTATTTAACAGAGGTTCCTGGTGTAGATGCAGTATTAATGGGACATTCACATACTGAAGTGAAGGATGTATTTAATGGTGTTCCAGTTGTAATGCCTGGTGTCTTTGGAAGTAACTTAGGTATTATTGATATGCAATTGAAAAAAGTAAATGGAAAATGGGAAGTACAAAAAGAGCAATCGAAGCCGCAACTTCGTCCGATTGCTGATAGTAAAGGAAACCCACTCGTACAATCTGATCAAAATTTAGTTAATGAAATTAAAGATGATCATCAAGCGACAATTGATTATGTGAATACAGCTGTAGGAAAAACGACAGCGCCAATTAATAGTTATTTCTCATTAGTACAAGATGATCCTTCTGTACAACTTGTGACAAATGCACAGAAATGGTATGTAGAAAAGTTATTTGCTGAAAATGGACAGTATAGTAAATATAAAGGAATTCCAGTTTTATCTGCAGGTGCACCATTTAAAGCAGGTGGCCGAAACGGTGCTACATATTATACGGATATTCCAGCTGGAACGTTAGCGATTAAAAACGTTGCAGATTTATATGTATATCCAAATACGTTATATGCTGTAAAAGTAAATGGGGCACAAGTAAAAGAATGGCTTGAAATGTCTGCAGGTCAGTTTAATCAAATTGATCCAAAGAAAACAGAAGAACAGCCATTAGTAAATATCGGATACCCTACATATAACTTTGATATTTTAGATGGCTTAAAATACGAAATTGATGTAACACAACCAGCGAAATACGATAAAGATGGAAAAGTTGTAAATGCTAATACGAATCGTATTATAAATATGACATATGAAGGTAAGCCAGTAGCTGACAATCAAGAGTTTATCGTCGCTACAAATAACTATCGTGGAAGTAGCCAAACGTTCCCAGGTGTAAGTAAAGGGGAAGTTGTATACCAATCACAAGATGAAACACGTCAAATCATTGTGAAGTATATGCAAGAAACACCAGTTATTGATCCGGCAGCAGATAAAAATTGGGCATTTAAACCGATTGTTGCAGATAAATTAAATACAACATTTGATTCTTCACCGAATGCACAAAAGTATATAAAGAAAGATGGAAACATATCATATGTTGGACCATCTGAAAATGAATTCGCTAAATATGCAATTGATATAACGAAGAAGAACGATGATGATAAGGAAACTGGTGGAGAGAACCCGACAACACCGCCAACCGGTGAAGGAGATAATGGAGAGAACCCGACAACACCGCCAACTGGTGAAGGAAATAATGGAGAGAACCCGACGACACCACCAACCGGTGAAGGAAACAATGGAGGAAATCCAACCACACCATCAACAGATGAAGGGAATAATGCTGGATCTGGACAAACTACAACGGATAATCAAAACTCAAAAGAAACAACAACTGTAAGTGAGAACAAAGAAGAACGTGATTTACCGAAAACAGGTACAAGTGTTGCGTCTACAATTGGAGTAGGTTTGGCGTTTATCGGAGCTGGATTCCTTCTGTTATTTAGAAGAAAGAAAGCAAATAGATAATCGAGAAATATAAAAAGGATTACCTTAATCGGTAATCCTTTTTCGTATATTATGAAATTGTTACTGCCTTTTCTTTCTTCCATGAAAGGCCAAATCCAGTGAAACCAACAATAATTGTTACGATTGGACAAGCTAAGCAGAAGATTGCGAATGGAACGTAATCAAATGTCGGAACACCAAGGACGTTCGATAAGAATACACCACTTACTCCCCACGGTACGAGGGGGTTAATAACTGTACCTGCGTCTTCTAATACACGTGATAAATTACGACGTTCTAAACCGACTTCATCGTATTTATTAGCAAATGCTTGTCCTGTTAAGACGATAGATAAGTACTGCTCACCAAGTAAGAAGTTTACACCGATTGCAGTTGAGGCAGTAGAGATGATTAAGCGTGTGCTAGTTTTTACGAAGCTAGAGATGATATTCATTAGCTGCGTGATAATACCCATCCCTTGTAATAATCCTCCCATACAAAGAGCTAGGAAAATAAGAGCGATTGACATCATCATACTTTGCAGGCCACCGCGAGATAATAAGCTATCAATATCTTTGATACCAGTTTTAGAAACGTAACCGTCTTGCATAATTTTCATTAAATCAGTTAAAGAAGTACTAGGTTTAAATATAAAGAGGATAATGATCCCTACTATAATTCCAGCAAGTAATGTTGGAACTGCGGGTACCTTCTTAAATGCGAATAGGAACAGTAATAAAATTGGAATAAGTGTAAAGATAGAAATCGTTGCATTTTTCTCTAATGTGCTAATGAAGTTTGTGAAGTCAACATCTCCACTAGTACCGCTTCCTAAAATGAAAAATGCGATAAAAGCAATAATGAAAGCTGGAACTGTTGTCCAAAGCATGTTGCGAATGTGCTCAAATAAATCTACACCTGTTACAGCTGGCGCTAAGTTTGTTGTATCAGATAAAGGAGACATTTTATCTCCAAAGAATGCACCAGAAATAATTGCACCAGCGATTAGAGCTGGATCGTATCCGAGAGCACTACCCATACCCATAAAGGCAAGTCCTACAGTAGCAGCAGTTGTAAAGGCACTACCGATACTTGTTCCAACAATTGCACAAACAACAAAAACAGTTGGAATGAAAATTTTAGGAGATACAAGCTGGAAGCCGTATACCATTAAAGTTGGAATTGTTCCAGCGGCGATCCAAACACTAATTAATACGCCTACAAGTAAGAAAATAAAAATAGACGGAATACCAGCTGAAATACTACTTATCATTCCTTTTTCCATAGTAGACCAATCAATTTTTTTCATAAATCCAAATGCTAATAAAAGAACGATACCAAATAAAATCGGGATGTGTGGTGAAACTTCTAATTTGATAACACTAAAGCCAATACAGAAAAAGATAAAAATTGTTAAAAGAACAGATTCAATTTTTGAAACCATTGTTTTCCCCTCCTAAGTAATCTAAAATAGCTCTTTTTTATATAAAATTCGCCAATATTGTTTATTTCCTTCTAAATTTTAGAATTTTGTGACAAATTACCGGTAATTGTCCATATCTCAATATGATGCGGAAATGATTGGATAAAAAAACGTCCCTGCATATAATTATGCAGGGACGAAGAAATCGCGGTACCACCCTAGCTTGTGAAATGAATGTATCACAAAATAAAGGGTCGTATGATATGCGTTAATAAAATAAAAACGCCCCTGCAATATATGCAGGGACGAAAATTTCGCGGTACCACCCTAAATTGTGAAACAGTTTCGTTTCACCACTCTTTAGACATAACGGTCTATAACCGTCTTTCACTACTTCTTACGTTTCGCAAAAGAAGCTCCAGGGGGTAATTCATAATTCGTTCTGTACTGGTTCGCACCGACCACCAGCTCTCTGAAATCAGAAATCGAAATACTACTAAATCCTATCAACGCCGATTCATATGATGTTAGTTAAATTTTTATCATATATTCATTATACATGTCAATAAAAATGTATGATATTTTTTTAGGGAAATAAAGGAGATAGGTTTTAACACTGAAAAATGTGCGTTATAATGAATTTGAAAGGGGAGGAAAGAGTGAAGAAAAAAATAATTCTTTTTACCACCTTACTAGTCATTGGCGGAAGTGCTGGAATTTACAAAGCTTTTGCAGTTGAATCAGAGCAGGCGAAGCAAAAGCAAATACAGCAGTCAGAAGTGAAGAAAGCGAAAGAAGCTGAAGAGAAGAAGTCGATGGAAAAAGCAGCTACGAAACTAGGAGTTTCTACTGAGGGAAAAACAAAAGAAGAGATTACGAAAGAAGTAAATACAGCAAGATTTGAGCAACGCCATGATTTATTAATTGAGCATGCGAAGCAACTTGGAATTGATACAGAAGGAAAAAAAGATGAAGAGATTATTTTAGAAATTGGAAAGATACAACATGGAAAGTAGAACAACTTATCGTATGATAAGTTGTTCTTTTTTAAGAACTACTTGATTTAAAAAGAATTGACAGTCATTTAGATTTAATGTTAACTATATTTATAAACTAGTTAACATTAGGGGTGACAATTGTGACTTTTAGTAAGAGTACGACTGACAAACCATCTTATACATATGAAGAGTTATCGGAAAAAAATAAAGCCTATGTATGGCACCCATTTACACAAATGAAGGATTATTTAGAAGAAGATCCTGTCATTATTGAACGTGGAGAGGGAAGAAAGCTATATGATGTAAATGGAAATGAATATTGGGACGGTGTTTCGTCTATTTGGTTAAATGTTCATGGGCATCAAGTGCCAGAATTAGATGAGGCAATTCGTGAGCAATTAAATAAAATTGCCCATTCTACTATGTTAGGGCTTGCTAACGTTCCGTCTATTTTATTAGCAGAAAAAATAATTGAAGTTGTACCAGAAGGCTTGAAAAAAGTATTCTATTCGGACTCCGGTTCTAGCGCTGTTGAAATTGCAATTAAGATGGCCTTTCAATATTGGCAGCATAAAGGAAAACCGAAAAAACAAAGATTTGTTACATTAAAAGAAGCGTATCACGGTGATACAATTGGAGCTGTTTCAGTAGGAGCAATAGACTTGTTTCACCAAGTGTATAGTTCACTTTTATTTGAGGCAATTAAAATGCCTTATCCATATACATATCGTTCACCTTATGGAAATGATAAGGCGGAAATTGTAAAAAAACATTTAGAAGAAATGGAAGAGCTACTGAAAGATAAACATGAAGAAATTGCGGCGATTATTGTAGAACCTTTAATGCAAGGTGCTGGCGGTATGATTACAATGCCAAAAGGATACTTAAGAGGGCTACGTAATTTATGTACAAAATATAACGTTTTATTTATTACAGATGAGGTAGCGACTGGGTTTGGGCGTACTGGGAAAATGTTTGCATGTGAACATGAAAATGTAACGCCGGATATTTTGACAGCCGGAAAAGGTTTAACGGGCGGATATTTACCAGTTGCAATCACTGTAACGACAGATGAAATTTATAATGCCTTTTTAGGGAGCTATGAAGAACAAAAAACGTTTTTCCACGGTCATAGTTATACAGGGAATCCGTTAGGTTGTGCGGTAGCAATTGCGAATCTAGAACTATACGAGAAAACAAATTTAATAGAAGAAGTGGCACGTAAAACAGAATATGTGGCGACACAATTAGAAGAGCTCTTTGCATGTAAACATGTAGGGGATATTCGTCAGTGTGGGTTAATGGTTGGAATTGAACTTGTGAAGAATAAAGAAACGAAAGAAGCGTTTGAATGGACAGAGAGAGTCGGTGTTCAAGTATGTAAACGCTCAAGAGAGCTGGGTATGATTTTGCGCCCGCTCGGTAACACGATTGTATTTATGCCTCCCCTTGCTTCTACAATTGATGAGATTGATGAGATGTTACGTATTTTATATAAAGCAATCTCGGATATTACGGAGGGAGAATAATGAGCGGTTTTTTTATAACAGCAACGGATACTGAAGTGGGAAAAACTGTAGTTGCAGGTGCATTAGCAGGTGTATTTAGAGAATTGGGATATAACATCGGGGTCTATAAAGCGTTGCAAAGTGGACATGTTGCATCAAATCCAGAGGGAGATGCAGCAAGGCTAAAAGTATTATCAGGTGTACCGACAAAAGAAGATGAAATTTGCCCTTATTCTATTGAAGAACCGCTTGCTCCGAGACTTGCCATGAAAAGAGCTGGAAGGGCAGTAACGTTAAAAGACATTATTCACCACTATAATGAGCGATTGAAAGAGTTTAATAGCCTATTTGTAGAAGGTGCAGGTGGACTAGCTGTTCCATATACAGAAGACGCTTTAGTAATTGATTTCGCAAAAGAATTACAGCTTCCACTTATTGTAGTAGCACGTCCTACATTAGGAACAGTAAATCATACAGTTTTAACGATTGCTTATGCAAAGGCACATGGCTTAACAGTAGCAGGTGTCATTTTATCTGGCTGTAAAGAATGCGAAATGGAAAGGGTACAAGAAAATAAAGTAATGATTGAAGAGCTAAGCGGGGTACCGGTTTTAGGCTTATTACCATTCTTTGAAGGTGAGTTTACAAAAGAAGAAGTATTGGAATCTGCTAAAGAATATATAATGATTTCAAAATTAGAGGAGTTCATCCGAAATGAATCAACCGTGGCGCACACATCTTCAAACTAAGTTAAAACAATTACATGAGCAAGGGCAGTATCGCAATTTGCACGTAACAGAACAAGCAGAAGAGACATGGCTTATTCGAGATGAGAAAAGGATGCTAAATTTAGCGTCAAATAATTATTTAGGATTAGCTGGAGATGAAAGGTTAAAAGAAGCTGCTATCGTATGCACAAGAAAATATGGAACTGGGGCGACAGCATCAAGGCTTGTGGTAGGAAACTATTCACTGTATGAAGAGGTTGAGAGAAGTATATGCAATTGGAAAGGCACTGAAAAAGCCTTAGTTGTAAATAGTGGATTTACCGCAAATGTTGGAGCGATTTCTTCATTAGCCTGTCGTCACGATATTGTTTTTAGCGATAAATTAAATCATGCGAGCATTGTTGATGGAATTATATTAAGCGGGGCAGAGCATAAAAGGTATCGACATAATGATTTAAATCATCTGGAGGCGTTGTTGAAAACAGCATCTCCTGAAAAGCGGAAATTAATCGTAACAGATACTGTTTTTAGTATGGATGGTGATACTGCGCATTTGAGGGAGTTAGTGCAGCTGAAAGAGAAATACGGGGCAATCATTATAGTTGATGAAGCACATGCGAGTGGAATATATGGAATTGGTGGAGCAGGGTTATCTCATATAGAAAAAGATCTTGCTCAAAAAATAGATATACATATGGGGACGTTTAGCAAGGCTTTAGGGTGTTATGGTGCGTATTTGACAGGTGATGCAATTTATATAGAGTATTTGCAAAATATGATGAGAAGCTTTATTTTTACTACAGCTTTACCGCCAAGTACGTTAGGAGCAGTGCAAAAAGCAATTGAAATTGTACAAGAAGATCATAAGAGAAGAGAGAACCTTATAGCAAATGGAGAATACTTCAGGAGTAAATTACGAGAAGCTGGATTTAATATAGGGAATAGTTCAACTCATATTGTACCGATTGTAGTTGGTTCAAATGAAAATACTTTACGGTTTAGCAAAAGGTTACAAGAGGCAGGTATTGCAGCTATTGCAATTCGTCCGCCCACTGTACCGGTCCATAGTTCTCGAATTCGCTTTGCAGTTACATCTCAACATACAATAGCTGATTTAAAATGGGCTATTGACCGAATTACCCACATTGCGAAAGAAGAGGAGCTTTTCGTATGAAAGAGCTGAAAATCATTTTTATCCCTGGATGGGGAATGGAAGAAAATATTTGGGATTTAGTACTTCCACATTTTAAAGGATATTCTGTTCAATGCATTGATTGGCGTAACGTGAAAGAACAAAGTGAATTTGCTGGGCGAATCATAGATGTAGCAAAGGATGAAAATGTAATTTTAGTTGGATGGTCACTAGGAGCGTTAGCGGCAATTCAAGCTTATAAAAAAATTAAGGCAAAGGGTATCGTACTTATTGGTGGTACTGCCAAATTTACAAATGCAAGTGACTATAGTAATGGTTGGAATACTTTGCATGTAGAACGGCTGAAAAGAAATTTGGCGAGAAGGAAAGAAGATACGCTCAAGCGGTTCTATGAAAATATGTTTACGAAAGATGAGTTGAAAGAAAATAAAAGTTTTGAAGACATCGTAAAACATTTTAAAGGTGATTCTATCCAGTCTTTACAATTCGGTTTGGATTATTTAATAGAAACAGATATGAGAGAAGCATTAAAAGAAATTAACGTCCCTATACTACTTATTCACGGAGAGCGGGATGTAATATGCCCATTGTCTGCAGCATGTAGTATGGCTGAGAATGAGACGGCCAAGCTTAAGGTAGTAAGTGAGGCTGGACACGCATTATGTGTAACGAATTTTGAATATTGTGTAAATGAGATAATTCAATTTGTAGAGGGGATACGACATGATCAACAAAACGTTACTACAAAAACGGTTTAACGTGGCAGCTGTATCCTACGATCAATATGCAAATGTACAAAAAAAGATGGCACATTCATTACTTTCTACATTAGATCGGCGATATAGTGCAAATTCATCGATACGTATTTTAGAACTTGGATGCGGGACAGGATATGTTACAGAGCAATTATCAAACTTATTTCCGAAAGCACATATTACAGCTATTGATTTTGCTGAAAGTATGATCGCAGTTGCCAAAACTAGACAAAATGTGAAAAATGTAATGTTTTACTGTGAGGATATCGAAAGGTTACAACTAGAAGAAACATATGATGTCATTATTTCGAATGCCACATTTCAATGGCTAAATGATTTAAAACAAGTGATAAGAAATTTATTTCATCATTTGTCTATAGATGGGATATTACTCTTTTCAACGTTTGGACAGGAAACATTTCAAGAATTGCATACTTCGTTCCAGCGGGCGAAAGAAGAAAAAAATATACAAAATGAAACATCGATTGGGCAACGTTTTTATTCGAAAAATCAATTACGCCATATATGTGAGGTAGAAACAGGGGATGTGCATGTTTCTGAAACATGTTACATAGAGAGATTTACAGAAGTTAGGGAGTTTTTACATTCTATTCGAAAAGTAGGAGCGACCAATAGTAATGAAGAATCATATTGTCAAAGTCCCTCACTCTTTCGTGCGATGCTTCGCATATATGAAAGAGACTTCACGGGAAATGAAGGGATAATGGCGACGTATCATGCTTTATTTATGCATATAACAAAAGAGGGGAAGAGATGAAATGAAACAAGTACAAACAAAAAGGGATTGGAAAAAACTTGCATATGACGTAGTAGAAGAAAAAATGATTACGAAAGAGGATGCAATAGCGATATTAGAAGCTGATGATACAGAAGTTTTAGAGATTATGAATGCTGCTTACATTATTCGCCATCATTACTTTGGTAAGAAAGTAAAATTAAATATGATTATTAATACGAAATCTGGATTATGTCCTGAAGATTGCGGATATTGTTCACAGTCGATTATTTCAGAAGCACCAATCGATAAATATGCATGGCTAACGCAGGAAAAGATTGTAGAAGGAGCACACGAAGCAATACGCCGTAAAGCTGGTACATATTGTATTGTAGCATCTGGTCGTCGCCCGACGGATAAAGAGGTGAATCACGTAATTGGAGCAGTTAAGGAGATTCGTGAAACGACAGATTTGAAGATTTGTTGTTGTTTAGGTTTCTTAAACGAAGATCAAGCAGGACGTTTAGCTGAAGCTGGTGTACATCGTTATAACCACAACTTAAATACACATGCGAATAATTACGAAAGCATTTGCTCCACTCATACGTATGATGATCGTGTTGATACAGTTCAAAAAGCGAAACAAGCGGGTATTTCACCATGTTCTGGGGCAATCTTTGGAATGGGAGAGACAATAGAAGAGCGCGCTGAAATTGCATTCGAATTACAACGTATAGATGCAGATTCAATTCCATGTAATTTCCTTGTTGCTGTAAAGGGTACGCCGCTTGAAGGACAAAAGGAGTTAACGCCAGTAGAATGTTTAAAAGTGTTGGCAATGATGCGTTTTGTAAACCCAACAAAAGAAATTCGTATTTCAGGAGGGCGTGAAATCAATTTACGTTCTGTACAGCCAATCGGTTTATTTGCAGCAAACTCTATTTTTGTTGGAGACTACTTAACGACAGCTGGACAAGAACCGACTGCAGACTGGGGTATGATTGAAGATTTAGGATTTGAGATTGAAGAATGTGCGTTATAAGATAGAGGAAAAAGTAAACTTGTAAAAGAGTTTGCTTTTTTTGTAAATAAAATGTAATAAATAGTTGTGAACGCTTGATACTAGTGGCTTTTGAGCGAAAAAAAGAATTTTGGTGGACGAATTTTCCAAGCACCAATTGTACATAGTAAATATGTAATTTATATTGGGTTGGAGGATTTTACATGCACAAATATATATTAGCGATTATGACTTGTCTCATTTTACTAAAAGCAATAAGTGCTGATCCAGTTAAGGCCGCCGAAAATCCTGAACAAAAAGAGATGCAACAACGAATTGAACAACATTTTCGAACGAAAGCTGAACATTTTGGATTGAAAACAGAAGGGAAAGATTTAAAGGAAGTACGAAAAGAAATTACTATTATAGAAGAAGCGAAGAAAAGAGAGAATGTATGGAGAACAGCACAAACACTTCGTATACAAACAGAAGGAAAAACAATGAATGAATTAATAAAAGATGTACGGAAAAAAGTAAAAAAATAAAAAGAGGCCGCAGCCTCTTTTTATTTTTTATGCCCAGTGTTTTGATAAGTGAGCCATTTCAATTGCAGCAACTGCAGATTCATAGCCTTTATTACCAGCTTTCGTGCCCGCGCGTTCAATCGCTTGCTCAATCGTTTCTGTCGTTAATACACCGAAAATAACTGGGATGTCTGTTTGAAGTGATAAAGATGCAACACCTTTTGCTACTTCATTACAAACATAATCGTAATGTGTTGTAGCACCTCGAATTACTGTACCTAACGTAATAACAGCATCATACTTCCCGCTATTTGCCATCTTTTTAGCGATTAAAGGAATTTCGAATGCGCCAGGAACCCAAGCAACATCAATATCGTTTTCTTCTACACCGTGACGCTTTAACCCATCTAAAGCTCCGCCTAGTAACTTACTTGTAATAAATTCATTAAAACGTCCAACAACAACCCCAACTTTTAATCCTGTACCAACTAAATGACCTTCGAATACCATAATAAATCTCTCCTTTAATTATAAGTTTAATAAATGTCCTAATTTGTTTACTTTCGTTTGTAAATACGTTTTATTCTCTTCTTTTGCTGGCATTTGCAACGGTACGCGCTCCGTAACGGTTAAATCGTAACCTTGTAAGCCAGCGATTTTTCTTGGATTATTCGTTAATAATCGTAAATGTTGTAAACCTAAATCTTTTAATATTTGAGCGCCGATACCGTAATCACGAAGGTCAGCGGGAAACCCAAGTTTTTCGTTTGCTTCTACAGTATCGAAGCCTTCTTCTTGTAACTTATAAGCGCGAAGCTTATTAAGAAGGCCAATGCCTCGTCCTTCTTGTCTCATATAAAGAAGAACGCCTTTTCCTTCACGTTCAATTTGAGCAAGTGCAGCATGGAGTTGTGGTCCGCAATCACAGCGGCACGAGCCAAATACATCTCCTGTTAAGCACTCTGAATGAACGCGTACAAGTACAGGCTCACCTGTTGAAATATCACCTTTTACGAGTGCAATATGTTCTTTCGTATCTAATGAGTTAGAATAGCCAATTGCTTGAAAAGTACCGAAATCTGTAGGTAATGTAATTTCCACTTCTCTCGTCACAAGTGTTTCATGATGGCGGCGATAAGCAATTAAATCTTCTATTGTAATCATTTTTATATCAAATTGTTTTGCACACTGTAGTAAATCAGGGACGCGTGCCATCGTACCGTCCTCATTGATAATCTCGCAAATGACTCCAGCTGGTTCTGCTCCGCAAAGCTGTGCTAAATCGACAGCAGCTTCTGTATGACCAGCACGACGCAGGACACCGCCTTCTTTCGCGATTAATGGAAAGATATGTCCAGGTCGATTGAAATCAGCACCTTTTGATGCAGGATTTAACAATTGTTGTATTGTAGTTGCACGTTCGTGAGCGCTAATGCCTGTTGTTGTAGAAACATGGTCAATGCTCACTGTAAATGCAGTATGATGCGAATCTGTATTATGAGATACCATTGGTTCTAATTGTAGACGTTCTGCGTATCCTTCCGTAATCGGTACACAAACGAGACCGCGTCCATGTGTAATCATAAAGTTAATTGTTTCGGGCGTAATATACTCTGCTAAAGCCATAAAATCGCCTTCGTTTTCACGGTTTTCATCATCACATACGATAACGACTTTTCCTTGTTTTAAATCTTCTAGAGCTTCTTCAATACGATGAAACATAATGCTTCCCCCTTATAGAAATCCGTTTTCTTGTAAAAAGTTTTCGGTCATTGAACCTGTTCGTTTTACAGGCTTAGTAATAAAGCGTTCGATATATTTACCAATCATGTCACACTCAATGTTTACGATGTCACCGGCATTCTTTTCTCCGATAACAGATTCACTTACTGTGTGCGGGATGAGTGAAATTGTAATGGAAGATTCGTCTATATCAAATATTGTTAAGCTCGTTCCATCAACAGCAATGGATCCTTTATGCAAACAATAGCGCAGCAGTTCATCAGAAATAGCTATTTTGTAATAGATGGCATTATAGTGTTGTTTTTTGTTTAATATCGTCCCGATGCCATCAATATGTCCTGAAACGAAATGTCCACCGAATCGTCCATTTGCAGCCATTGCTCGCTCTAAATTTACTTTAGAGTGTGATTTGAGTAGGCGAAGTGATGTTGATTTCATCGTTTCGGGCATTGCATCCACTGTGAATGAAGTTGTTGTGAAACTCGTTACAGTTAAGCAAATACCGTTAACCGCGATGCTATCACCTAAGTGAACATCTGATAAAATTTTATTGGCATGTATCGTTAACTTCATTGCTTCTCCGCTTTGTTGCATATTTGTTATCGTTCCTAATTCTTCTACAATTCCTGTAAACATTTCGTCACCTCGTTTCGGGCATGCGCAACGATTTTTATATCATCACCAATTTGTTTCATCTCTTGAATTTCCAAGGAAAGCGCATCTTGTAATGTTGAAAAACCATTTCCGCCAAATAAAGTAGGGGCCTTACTGCCACCAATTAATTTTGGGCTTATATAAGTTACAATTTCATTGAAATACTTTGTTTGTAAGAAGCTTGCATGAACTGTTTGCCCCCCTTCGACGAAAAGAGAAAGAATTTGTTTTTCGCCGAGTAAGTGTAAAACATCCTGTATTTCAATCTGCTTCGTTTTCATTTGGAATATAGCTATATTTTTAGATTCATAAGAAGCTATTTTCTCTTGATTTACATCCGTACCAACTATAATCCATGTCGGTGCTAAAGAATCTGTTATGACATGAGAAGATGGTGGCGTTCGTAAATGGGTATCTAAAATAACTCGTATAGGATTTTGCCCCCCGTTAGGAATTCTTGTTGTTAAATGCGGATTATCAGCTATAACTGTATTCACTCCAACGAGAATCGCATCATGTGTATGGCGGTATTGGTGAACATCAGCTCGTGCTTTTTCACCTGTAATCCACTTACTTTCACCAGTAACAGTTGCTGTTTTTCCGTCTAAGCTCATCGCTGTTTTTATTGTTACAAATGGACGTTTCGTTTTCATGTAGTGAAAAAAGTAGCGATTTAATAAAACTGCTTCTGCTTCCAGAACACCGGTAGTTACTTCGATGCCAGCTTCCTCTAATTTTCTTTTTCCATTACCAGAAACGAGCGGATTGCAATCAAGAGTAGCAATTACAACCCGTTTGACTTCTTTTTTGATGAGCAATTCACAGCAAGGTGGTGTTTTTCCAAAATGGCTACATGGTTCAAGGGTTACATACACGGTGGCTCCTTTTGCTTTGTCACCAGCCATATGAAGAGCATGAACTTCTGCGTGTTCTTCACCAGCACGTAAATGAGCCCCCATACCGACGATGTTTCCGTCTTTTACAACAACAGCACCAACCATAGGATTTGGACTTGTTTGCCCACATGTTCCTTCTGCTAATTGCAGGGCAATCCTCATATATTCTTGATCTGTCATTTTCTTCACCTCTCCTAAAAAAATCAAAAAACCCCAAGGATTTTAATATCCTTGGGGTTTGGGAGACGTGATTTCTAGAAATATAGTTCGAATACGAAAGTATAGGAAAGAAACCTAACGATGATTGATATTTTGGCATAAGGAAGAAACCTAGCAAAAATATCAAATTTTTCAAACGCTAGTCGTATCTTTTTATTTCAGCATAGAAAGATAAGTATACAAAATAAAACATATATATAGATTTGAATTGAATCTATAAAAATATGCATACTGAAATAAAAGTGTATTCGCTATATAAAATTACTAGAAAACATATCCTTCTCCCATCCAGACTATACTGTCGGCCCTAGAGTTTCACTAGATCCACCGTTTTCGAGTTGAAAACGGGTCACGGACTTAGAAGTTTGCACTTCATCACCGCCGGTTGGGAATTTCACCCGACCCCGAAGGATGCTGTTTGCTCAAATTATAGCACAAAAAAAATAAAAGGCTAGCAAAAAGTATTCGAATGTGAAGAATTGTGTGAAAATATATGTAGGCTGGAATGGAGACAAAAGTATTAGAAATGTTGTAAGGAGAAGGGATATAAAGGAGTTGTTAAAAAGAAAAAACATGCACAAAAAAATGTGCATGTCACATGTAAAATTATTCTGCCTCTGGTGCTCTAACAACAGATTCGAATTTACCTTTATGCGAAGCATCGCAATAAGGCATATTTTTTGATAAACCACAACGACATAAAGAAAATGCCGGTTTTGCCGGGAATACATTCCCTTGTGAATCAACTAATTCCACGTCCCCTGTAACGCGAAAAGAGCCATTATCATTTACTTTAATTTGTACTTTAGCCAACGCTATCCCTCCTTCCCAAACGCTTAATTTCATCATATAATCAAGAGAAGTACTTGACAATATAAAAAGAGCACTTTCTTTGGGAGAGAAGAGAGTGTTATAATGTTTTTTATAACTGACTAGAGTAAGGTGACGAAAGATGGATAAACAATTACGTACATTACGAAATATTGCAAATGAGCGCACGTGGGCTTCATTTTTGAATGATAATCATCCATATAGTTTGTTACATTGGTCCATTGCTGGTGTAGGACAAGAGTCGAAGGATGTTTGGTTACTGCAAGATGAGGTAACATTTCAAACGACAGAATTTCCAACGTTAGATGATGCAATGCAATGGATTTCTGAAAATATGGAACAAGTTACAGACGTTTTAGCGCAATAAAAAAACAGGCTTATGCAAGCCTGTTTTTTGTTTCTTTTACATATGAGTTTAAAAATTGATCGACTGCCGCTTCATACTCTTCTTTATTTTCGTTATAAGAGCAAGCGTGAGCACCGTGTTCTGCAATATAAAGTTGTTTATTATTCTCTTTTGCTTCATATAACGCTTTTGTCATATCAGCTAAAATATAATCGTCATCTTTACTATGAATAAAGAGAACGGGATTGTTAATGTTCTTGATACAATCGATTGGTGAAACTTCACGAATCGTATAACCGTCACGCACTTTTAAGAAAGCATTTGCTAAAGGTAATAAAGGCCATTTCGGTAAATGGAATTCAACCTTTAAACGGTGCTGTAATTGTCCGTAAAAATCAGAGAAAGGACAATCTGCAATATAGAAATCAGCGCCATCTTCTACAAGTCCTGCGTATTGAAGAAGTGTTGCAGCTCCCATCGATTCACCATGAATACCGAGTGTTATATTTGTTCCAAAACGACTTTTTAGCCAGTCAACTACGGATTTTAAATCATGCTTTTCATAGTATCCATAGCTTGTTGTTTTCCCACCAGTTTTACCATGACGACGATGATCGTAAATAACGACATTATATCCTCTGTTTAAAAATAACCTTGCATATTTTACAGAGTTCATTTTATTTACAGTTACGCCGTGACAAAAAATCATAAATTTGTTGGAATGATCGGCAGGAATGTAATATCCGTGGAGATCATATCCGAATTGCGAAGGAATATGAATTTCTTCTTTATGAAGAGCATCAAAATCTTCTATACGAAAATGTTTTTTCGTTTCTCTTTCGAGTACTTCTTCTTCTGTTTTTTTCTTTAAGTACATCACTTTATTTGTAAAGAAAATTCCAAGGGCAGTTATCGCACCTAGTATAGTAAACAATGCTGCAAAAAAACGTTTCATACTTTACCTCATCCTCCAAATACCGTTACATGTGATACACTTATATTGTATCACAATGATAGAAAAGGGGAGAAATAGGAAATGGTGCATATACAAGAAATTACGCCAGCGATGAAAGAAACAATCCGAATGTTCATGTGTGAGAACTGGGGGAGCTCATTGATGGTTTCACGTGGAAAGGGGCATCAGTTAGAAGAGTTGCCAGGATTTGTTGCGCTCTTAGAAGACAGAATAATCGGAATTATAACGTATGAAGTGATCGGAAATATGTGCGAAATTGTATCGTTAGATAGCTTTGAAGAAAGAAAAGGAATAGGGACAAAACTTGTGGATTGTGTATTAAAAGTTGCAGAAGAAGAACAGTGCAGGCAGATTTGGCTTATAACAACAAATGATAATATGAATGCGTTACGTTTTTACCAAAAACGTAATTTTGTGATGACTCATTTATATGTGAATGCAGTGGAAAAGGCACGAAAAATAAAGAAAGAAATTCCACGTATTGGGTATGATAATATCCCAATTTTACATGAGATTCAGTTAGAGTATCGTTTAATGAAATGATGTAACAATTTTCAGAAATATAAGTTATTAGCCTTGACGAATATTGTAATTTAGGTTACCGTAAAATTGTAATCTATTACCATATTAAGGGGTGACGATGTGGCAACTATACGTGATGTTGCAAAATTGGCAGGTGTTTCAGTCGCAACCGTTTCACGAGTTATGAATGAAAAAGGATACGTTCATGAGGACACAGTAAAACAAGTAAAGGAAGCAATTGAGGAGTTACGTTATAGGCCAAATAGTGCAGCAAAGCCATTATTTAAAGAGAATTCAACAATAATTGCATTACTTGTAGATAATTTATATAATCCATCAAACATCACTTTGCTACATTGTATTGAGGAAATAGCATATAAAGAAGGATATCAAATCATTGTTTGTAATATAGAGAATAAAGATAGATGCATACATATGTTGAAGGAAAATAACGTTGCAGGTGTTATTTTGACAAGATCGGTTTTTAAAAGTATAGGAGAAATTCCACTTCCGTTTGTTGTGATTGATGAAAAAAAATCGCATGTAAACTATTATGAAAGTGGACAAAGAGCGGTTTCTTTATTAAAAGAAAAAGGCTGTCACTTCCTTGCTTATTTCGGTGAGGGAGAAGATAGTGAAGAAATGGAAAATCACATATCAGGATTTTTAGACGCTGTTTGGGAGGGAGGAATCTCTTATCGAGAAGTATGTGTACAAGGATATACGAATAAACAGTTTATTACATTATTGCGAAACAATCCGTATATAGATGGAATTGTAACTGAAAGTGATAAGGTTACTTTTGAGTTAATTCAAGCAGCAAAAAATTTAAATATCCGTATACCGGATAAATTAAAAATTATTGGACTGAACGGGAGTATAGACAGTGAGTGGATAGGGTCGTCATTTATGAAAATTGAAAGTTGTATCGAAGAAAATGGGGAAATAGCGTTGCAACAATTAAAAGAAAAAATAAAAAAGTAAAAGGTGCGTATAAAACGCACCTTTTATAATGTAATCGCGGCAATAAAGCCAAATATAAGTAAAGGTATATTGTAATGTAGAAAAGTTGGTACACATGTATCCCATATATGATGGTGTTGACCGTCAGCATTTAAACCGGATGTTGGTCCAAGTGTGCTATCTGATGCTGGGGATCCTGCATCGCCTAGCGCTCCTGCCGTACCGATAATTGCAATTGTAGCCATTGGGCTAAATCCAAGCTGAATGCAAAGAGGTACAAAAATGGTTGTTAAAATAGGGATGGTTGAAAAGGATGAACCAATCCCCATCGTAACGAGAAGTCCAATCACAAGCATAAGAAATGCAGCGAGTGGTTTGTTATTCCCAATTATATGTGCACTCGTTTGTACAAGAGATTCAACATGTCCTGTTTTTCGAAGAACAGCTCCGAACCCAGCGGCAGAAATCATAACAAATCCGATAAAGGACATCATACGCATTCCGCTTGTTAAAATTGCATCAGCTTCTTTAAGAGGTAGACTACCACTAACTGATAAAACGATAATCCCCGCTAGAGCGCCGAAAATCATTGATTCTGTTGCTAATTGAACAGTCAATGTAGCTAAGATAGATACTAGCCCGAAAGTAATGCTTCGTTTTGTATAGGGAACGATTTCATTTTCGGTAGTATGAATTTGTTCTGTTTCATACGTACGAGGTTTTCGGTACGTAATAAATACGGCCACACATAATCCGATAATCATACCGATTGCTGGAATAGTCATTGCTTTTGGAATAAGCGCGACATCAAATGTAAGACCGCTTTGCGCAGCATTTGTTTGCAATACGTCATGATAAATTTTTCCGAATCCTGCTGGAATCCACATATAAGGAGTAATCAATCCGAATGTAATAATACATGTAACAAGTCTGCGATCCACTTTCAGCTCATTTAATACTTTTAAAAGTGCTGGAATTAAGATGGGGATGAAAGCGATATGAACAGGAATCACATTTTGTGAGAAACAAGCCATCGTTAAAATGATAAATAGGATAAGTATTTTAGAATAAACTTGTTTTTTCGTGTCTTGTTCATTGCCAATCCATTTTAATGCAGTTTGAATCATAGCATCTGGAAGTCCTGTTTTGGAAAGAGAAATAGCGAAACCGCCAAGCATTGCATAACTTAAAGCGATTGGAGCACTGTTTCCAAGACCAGTTGTAAAAGTGTTAATAGTTTCTGAAATACCGAGTCCACCGATCATTCCGCCTGTTAAAGCTCCAACAATAATGGCAACAATGACCTGGACACGTAACAAACTAAGCAATAGCATAACTGCTACTGCGACGAGTACAGCATTCATAATAAATGTAATCTCCCCAAAATTTTATTGTGTTAAGGCAAGTAAATATGAAGCACCTTGCTATATTTATACATAGTTGCGACATATTATTATAAATTGTTTTCTATGAAATGTAAAAGAGCCTTTGTTATTAATGCTGAAAAGCTAGCTCTTGTTTAATTGATTGTAAAGAATGAGCGAATAACTCTGGTTCTTCTAAATCAGGAGAATGTGCTGAATTTGGGAACCAAATCATCTTTTTTATGGGTGCTTCTATCACATCACAATATTCCTGAACAAGTGCATAAGGAGTTTGATAATCATAGCGACCAGAACAAAAATAAACAGGAATAGATAAACTCGTAATAGAAGAAAAGAAATCGATTGTCAACATTTCTTCCCATAAAACGCCAGATTTTAAATTTCCTGCTAGAAACTTGAACCAATCTAATAGCGTATATTCAGGAGAAAAGAAACCTTTTCGTATGAACGAAAAGGAAGATCCGTTTTGGATTGCACCTCCGAATGTGCCAAGCCACTTTCTTTGAATAATAAGACGTCTCGTATCTAAAAATGGCGGTTTACCTAATTTTAAAAGGGAGGCTAATGCTTTTTTATGATCATGTTTTTTCGCAGAACGAATTAAATGCTGATATAGTAATTCTTCGTTTTGTTTCATATGTACAATTTGCCCAATACCGATATAAGCCTCGATATATTGTGGATATTGGTGTGCTATGTTAAGTCCGATAATGCTGCCCCAAGAATGACCAGCGAGAAATAGTTTCTGTTTACTGAACTTTTTCAGTACATATTGAATCACTTCTTTTGCATCGGAAATGAATTGTTCGATTGTAAAATTTGCTCCAAAATCTTTCGTTGAAAAGGATTTACCTGCCCCGCGCTGATCCCAATTAATTACGATAAAGTGTTTCTCCAATTCTTTTTGAAAATGACGAATAAATCCGATTTGTGCCATACCGGGTCCACCGTGACAGCATAATAAAATAGGCTGCTCTACGTTTTGCCCGCGAATAAGGAGAGTTTGTTTTCGGTTGTTAATCATAACGCTTTCCATCGTAGCGATACTATTTGGAATGGGTTGTTTATTTTCATTATAGAACTGCGGGGTATAGCTACGAAAAAGCATATTGAAAACCTCCTTTTCTAAAATCGTATGAATCGCACAGGCTCTACGTGTTGCATATACTGTTAGAAAATCATTGTAACATACCATACTAGTGTCATTTCAACACGGGAGGAGGGAAAATGTGACGATTGGAGAAATTATCGATTGTTTAAATAGACGTGAATCCATCGCTATTATAGCAAAACGTCTTGAAATAAGCCCGTATACATTATCGAAGAAATTAAGATTGATTGGATATGAATATGATGGAGAACAGAAAAAGCGTATTTTTGTAGGAGATGGAGAAGAACCGCGTCACTTACAACTCCAAGAAGCGACAGCCCTTCAATATGCGAAAACGGATTATCAACTATTAATTTATGAGCAATTACAAAGTATTTATGAGCTATTAAGAAAGAGAGAAGAAGTAATTGTACCCATTATGAATATAAGTACAGAAAAAAAGAAACGTACCTTTTCTATTAATAAAGAAATATTAGCAAAACTAGACGTTATATCAGAATCAAAAGGAATTCAAAAATCTAAACTTGTAGAAGAGGCGTTACAACAATTTTTACAACAATATGATTTTAACAACACATCACATTTTGATAACTAAAGAAAAGGATACTATGTTCATTGTAAGAACGAGTATCCTTTTTAGGTTTCACATATATGACGGATAAAATAAAAGGTCCATGTGTATTTTTTACGATAAAAAATTAAGACTGTTTATTATGAGTGTACTTAATTTATTTTTTGAATTCTACCATCGATGATTGGCTGAATAGGTTCTTTTAATTGTTTTACGTAATCGACTAGCGCTTCAAAGTCGTTTGGACCAGTTTCTGTATTTTTACCATTTTTAAATGATACAAATCCATCACCGCCAGAAGCTAAGAAAGCATTCGCAACTACGCTATACGTTTTAGATGGAGATAATTCTTCTCCGCTTGTTAAACGTATATTTGTAACTTTTTCACCGTTTGGTTTATTTGCATCCCACGTATATTGAATACCTGAAATTTGAAGCATTCTCGTCGTTCCTTTTTGCCATTGTTGATTTAAAATGTCACGAATATCTTGGCCTGTTAAATCTACTTTAATTAATTGGTTTCCAAAAGGCTGAATGCCGTATAATTCGCCCCATGTAATATCACCAGCATCTAAGTCATTACGAATGCCACCTGGATTCATAAGTGCGATTTGAGTTTGCATCGTTTGGCGCTGGGCATCGGCAACTAAATTTCCAAGAGTGGACTCACCAGCATCATTTTGTTTACGGTCGATAGGCGCTGTAGATTTTCCGACAACTTCATTTACAAGTGGTGCGATTTTTTCTTTATACTGATCTAATTTTTTCTTTACTTGTTTATCAGGTTCTACACCTTCATGGTATGTTGTAACAACTTCAGCTTTTTTCTTTACAATATCTTTTGTTTTACGATCAATTGTTACATCTACGTCTGAGAAAGCTGTTCCGTAAGAGTTCGCTTGGACGATTAGTTTATTATTTACAGTACCATTTACATACGTATGACTATGCCCACCAAAAATAACATCAACTTCCGGATCTGTTTCATTTGCAATTCGAGTAAGGTCTCCATTTGTCACACCAGATTCATCTGTTGTTCCGCCAACATGAGCAAGGACGACCATGGATTTAACGCCAAGACGTTTTAATTGTTGTGCTGATTTATTGATAGCTTCTACTTCGTCAGTGATTTCTACATTTTTAAGCATAGTAGGCATCACGACATTTGGTGTATCAGTTGTAACAACGCCAATGAATCCTACAGGCACACCATTTACCATTTTGACAGTAAATGGCGGTAAAAATAAGCGGCCAGTGGATTTATTATAGAAGTTTGCAGCGACATAAGGGAAGTCTGCGCCTTTAAAATTGCCAGTTTTCTCATGGTAACCGCCATAAATGAGGCGGCGCATTTCCTCAATACCTTCATCAAATTCGTGGTTTCCGATTGTACCAACATCAAATTTTAAATCATTTAAGAATTCAATTGTAGGCTCATCTTGTAATAATGCTGAAACTGGTGGACTAGCACCTACAATATCACCAGCATGTACAAGAAGTGTATTAGGGTTTTGTTTTTTACGTTCTTTTAAATAAGTAGCTAAGTAATCAGCGCCACCAGCTTCTTTGTTATTAATTTTTTTAACAGTATCTAGTTGTCCATGGAAATCATTAATACCAAGTATTTGTACGTCTATGTAGCGGTTTTGTTCAGCTGGAGTCTGAGATGGGGGAGCGGCAAATACGCTTGAAAAAGTAATGGTACTTAAAACGGCAACAGCAGGAATGATTTTTTTCCACATAATATAATTCTCCTTTTTTTATAATCTGACATCATACGACATAATTTTAATAGATTCATAGGATTATATCTATATAAAAATTTAGTTTTTTCGAAAAATTAACATATTTACAAAAGGTGAATAATAGAGTAACGTTCCTTTTTTGTTGTCGATTTCATGGTGTATCTACTATAATGGAGAAAAAAGTAAAAGGTGAGCAGCATGAAGAAAAAGAAACAAAGACAAATGCAAAGACAATCGCAAGTGAATCAACCAAAGAAAGAGTCTCTTACATTAGGTGATCAATTAAACGATTCACTTATGCAACAATTAAAGGATAAGAAGAAAGAGTTGCAAGTGAGAGAAGAGAAAAAAGAGGCAGCAGAATTGGAAAGAAAGCGTCAAGAACAAAAAGAACGTGAAAAGAATAAATCATTTGAAGAACTGTTAAGTGAAAGTAACCTTACTTGGAAAGACTTTAAATAATAACGAAAATGATCAGTGAAATAACGCTGATCATTTTTTTGACGAGCTTGTAAGAAAAGGGGAGTTAGAATGAGAAAAATTGTAGTTGTTCCGCATGAAAATCATTGGGGTGAAAAATTTCAAATAGAGGCTGAAAGATTAAAATCTGCGATGCCAGAAACGGTGAAAATTCATCATATTGGAAGTACGTCAGTGCCAGGACTGGCAGCTAAACCAATTATAGATATGATTATGGAAGTAGAGAATATTGATAGAGTAGATAGGTGGAATGAACGATTTATAGAGCTTGGTTACATCGCAAAAGGAGAAAATGGTATTCCAAGACGCCGCTATTTTATTCATGGAACGGAGGAAAAACGTTCGTATCACTTACACGTGTTTGAAAAAGGAGATCCTGAGATAGTAAGGCATTTAGCATTTCGTGATTATATGATGGCTCATTGTGAAGAAGCTGAGGCATATGCAACTTTAAAGAAAGAATTAGCTGAAAAGTATACATATGATGGTGCGTTATATTCGGAAGGAAAAACTGAGTTTGTACGTAATATTGATGAAAAAGCGAAGAAATGGATAGAAAATAGCGCGAATGAATGAGTTCGCATTATTTTTGAATATGTATAAATTTATTATGTAAACTGTACATATGTTTTGACTTTTTGGTTGAATCTTGTTCAAATAAAGTGGTGGCTTATAAAAAATGTAATGATGAAAGGGAGACGACTGTGCACATTCCAACAACTACACTTCATAATGGCGTAAAAATGCCGATGATTGGTTTAGGCGTTTATAAAGCGAAAGAAGGCGACGAAGTAAAACAAGCAGTAAAAACAGCGCTAGAAGTTGGATACCGTTCGATTGATACAGCAACTGTATATGAAAATGAAAGCGGTGTCGGAGAAGCGGTTCGTGAATCAGGAATTCCGAGAGAAGACATCTTTATTACAACAAAAGTTTGGAACGACGATCAAGGATACGAGGAAACACTTGAGGCGTTTGAGAAAAGCTTAAAAAAATTACAAATGGACTATGTAGATTTATATTTAATACATTGGCCAATAAGAGGGAAGTATGTTGATACGTACCGAGCATTAGAAAAACTGTATGAAGAAGGTAAAGTGCGCGCGATTGGTGTTTCGAATTTCCATAAACATCATTTAGAACTGCTATTACCAAATTGCAAAATAAAGCCGATGGTAAACCAAGTGGAACTTCATCCCATGTTAACACAATTTGAATTGCGTAATTTTTGTCAAGGTGAGCAAATTCAAATGGAAGCATGGAGTCCATTAATGAGAGGTGGAGAAGTATTTCAGCACCCGATTATTCAGGCCATTGCTACTAAATATGAAAAAACACCTGCGCAAGTTATATTAAGGTGGGATATTCAAAGCGGGATTGTGACGATTCCTAAGTCTGTTACACCATCTCGCATTCAGGAGAATTTTTCTATCTTTGACTTTTCACTAACAGAAGAAGAGATGACTGAAATTAATACGTTAAATCGTAATTTACATGTAGGAACGAATCCTGATAAATATGATACGTTATAAAAAGACGCTACCAGTATGGTAGCGTCTTTTTAACGATGTAAAGTGTACGTATCACATTTAGCGATTTGCTGAAGCTGTATATATTCTTCTGTTGTTAACTGTGTTTGCTTACAGGCTTGTACATTTTCTCGTAATTGTTGAATAGAGCTTGCACCAGGTATTACAGCTGCTACAGTGTCGTTATGTAAGCAATATTGAATAGCTGTTCCTGTTAAAGAACTTTCCACGATTAATTCTTTTACATTCGCGAGTGTCCCATATAATTCATCGTAAGAATAAGAAAGGTAATCCTTTTCTTTTACTCTTTCTATCTTTCTTGCATTGTTGTCAGTTAGAATTCCTTTTGCAAGCGGTCCGCGGGCAATGACGCTAATTTGATGTTCATTAAGAAGCGGGAACCATTCTTCAGGGCGACGATTTAAAAGGCTATATTCCATTAGTACACTGACGATATTTGAACGTTTTGCATACTCACGGATGACATTTGGACGTATAGAAGAAATACCGTAATGGCGAATGATACCTTCTTTTTTTAATTCTTCAAAGGCTTCAATTGTTTCATCTATAGGATCTTCAATCGTCCCGCCATGAAGTTGATATAAATCAATATAATCGGTTTGAAGTCTACGTAAACTTTCTTTCACTTCAGCTTTTATGTAATTTTTAGAAGGATCCCAAGACCAGCCGTTTTTTTCTTCTGTCCATCGATTTCCAACCTTCGTTGTAAGAACAATTTGATCTCGTTTCCCTTTTAATGCTTTTCCAACAAATTCTTCGTTTAATCCATAATCATATAAATCTGCTGTATCAAAAAAATTGATTCCTAAATCGATTGCTTCGTCGATAATACGCATAGCTTCTGCTTCAGATGTACCGAGAGACATACAGCCAAGTCCCATTTCTGTCACAAATAAATCTGAGTTTCCTAATTGACGTTTTTTCATAAGTCAACCTCCTTACTCTTATTGTACGAAAGGGAAAAGAGGTTGACAAACTTTTACTTTTTACTAGCTGTAATCCACTCTTGTACAGTTGTATACTCTTTGCCATATTGTTTTAGCTTATGGCGAATTTGCCATGCTTTTCCGACTAAAGTGACGCGATTTGGTAAAATATAAACTTTCATTTCTATCACGCTCCTTTCAATGTGGTAAAATGTATGAGGAAAGAATAGGAAATAGAACAGGGAGATGAAGTAGTATGAGTAATCTTGCAGAGAGAACAGTAAAAACTGAGCCGATTTTTGATGGTAGAGTTATAAAAGTTCGTGTTGATGATGTAGTATTACCAAATGGAGCAATGAGTAAACGTGAAATTGTAAATCACCCTGGTGCAGTTGCTATTATTGCTATTACGGATGAGGGGAAAATTGTGCTTGTTGAGCAGTATCGTAAAGCGCTTGAAAAGGCGATTATAGAAATTCCGGCTGGCAAGTTAGAACCCGGTGAAAAACCTGAGGTGACAGCAGTTCGTGAATTAGAAGAGGAAACAGGTTATGTATGTGAAAATATGGAGCTTATTACTTCTTTCTATACATCTCCAGGATTTGCAGATGAAATTTTATATGTATATAAAGCGACAGGTTTGACGAAAAAAGAAAATAAAGCTGCGTTAGATGAAGATGAGTTTGTGGAATTGATGGAAGTATCATTAGAAGAAGCAACTACTCTTATGAAAGATCTTCGTATTCATGATGCGAAGACGATGTTTGCAGTACAATATTTACAACTACAAAAATAAACACTCGCCAAAGGCGAGTGTTTTTTAATTGATTTTTGCATATACGCGTGCATCACGTAAGCTACCATCTGGTGCTATGAAATCATTTTCCATTGTACCTTCTAGAATAAATTCTAAACGTTCTGCTAGTTTACATGCATTTGTATTTGTTGCATCAATACGAATTTCAATTCTTCTAGCACTTAGCTTATCGAAGGCAAATTGAATGGCACCTTTAACAGCTTCGGTCATATAGCCTTGTTTTGTATAAGCGCTATGTAGCCAGAAGTGAAGTGAAAACTTTGGAATATCCCAGTTCTCAGGCTTGAGCGTTATAGCTCCGATGAATGTACCAGATACTTTATCGTATAAGTGAAAATCAAGTGTTTCACGAAGTAAAAACTGTCCGTGAGCATTACGAACGATTTCTTCAGCACTTTCTTCTGTTTCAGCGTTAATTGGCATCCACGGTACTAAGTCTTCTAGAGAAGCTTGGATTGCTTCATACACTTCTGCACCATCACCTGGAAATGGCTTACGTACTTGTAAGCGTTCAGTTTGAAATAATGTTGGAAAATCTAATAATAATGGTTTCAAGAGAAATCCCTCCTATTCTCTACTTTTTAGTTTAGCAAAGTAGAGCGGAATTTCAATGTTAATTCGTCATACTTTTTTCTTTCTTTCATACATTTTTAGTAAGAGTGTGAACGGAGGGAAGAAAAATGTGGAGAAAAACTTGGCAAGACCGTGTAATGTCTCACATACAGGAAAACTCTTCATTATATATATTTAACGCTGTTTTGTTATTGATGGGAGTAATATTTGGAGCGATTCTTGTAAATAGTTTACAATTAAATCAAAAACAAGATCTATCATTTTATTTACAACGTTTTTTTGGACAAGTTTCTAAAGGAGAATTTGCTATTGCAGGCGAAATGTTTCGAGAAAGTTACTTTTCACAATTAAAATACATTGGATTTATATGGATTTTAGGAATTTCAATTATTGGATTGCCACTTATTTTTATTTTATTATTTGCAAAAGGAGTAGTTGTCGGATTTACAGTAGGTTTTTTAGTAAGCCAGCATGGATGGAATGGATTATTATTAGCATTCGTTTCTGTATTGCCACAAAACCTCATTATTATCCCAGTATTTCTCGTTATGACAACAATTGCCGCAAGCTTTTCTTTACGCATGATTAGGCATCAATTTATCCGGAAAATAACTGAGCCGCTATTACCATTATTGATCCGTTATACATGCTTCTTTCTTGTAATTGGAGCGGTGTTAGCTCTTGCTTCTAGTGTAGAAGCTTATGCATCACCAGTTTTAATGAAAGAAGTCGTTGAGGCTATTAATAAACAATAAATACTTTATGAGAATAATTATCAATTTGTTTTTATTGTTTTTCTTTTGACAGAAGCCCTTCTTCTGATATAATGGTGTAAGAGTGGCGAGGAGGGAGTAGTACCGAATGGAAGAAAGAATTGAACGAATTAAGAAGCAATTACATGCAGCGAGCTACAAATTAACACCGCAACGTGAAGCAACAGTTCGTGTGCTGCTAGAAAATGAAGAAGATCATTTAAGCGCAGAAGATGTTTACCTCCTTGTAAAAGAAAAGTCGCCAGAGATCGGATTAGCAACCGTCTATCGAACTTTAGAACTATTATCTGAGTTAAAAGTTGTCGATAAGATTAACTTCGGAGACGGTGTTTCACGCTATGACTTACGCCAAGAAGGTGCGCAGCGTTTCCACCATCATTTGATTTGTACACAATGTGGTGCTGTACAAGAAATACAAGAAGATTTACTTGGTGAAGTGGAAAGGAAAGTAGAACATGACTGGAGCTTTAAGGTGAAGGATCATCGTTTAACATTCCATGGGATTTGTAAAAATTGTCAAGAAAATGAAACGGATGAAAAATAACCTTTTCCTATTTAACTAGGAAGAGGTTTTTTATTTGAATAAGGTATAAATTGGTGAAAGCTTGGCATATGTTGTAATAACTTATATTTTGGAGGAATTTACAATGCGCCGAGTTTTAAAATTAACTTTTGATGGGATAAAAGTATTTTTATTATTTACAAGTTGTACGATTTTGTTTTATTTCGCTATACTATGGATAAATGAAGAATATGAAAGCTATCATCGTTATGAAAAGCCAAAAGAAGAGACTGTAGAAAAAGTATCAGGGAATGAAGAGCCGGCAAAGGATGCTTTCGTAAATAGAATGATGTTTTTCTATGAAAATGGGGAGTAGTGTAGATTGGAAGATCAATTAAAAGATTTTATTCATTATATGGTTGTGGAAAAAGGGCTAGCGAAAAATACAGTAGTATCTTATGAACGTGATTTGAAAAGTTATGTAAAGTATTTGCAAAAGGTAGAACAAGCGAAAAGCTTTCACGAAGTGACACGCTTGCACATTGTTAATTTTCTGCAGCACTTAAAAGAAAACGGAAAATCTTCGAAAACATTAGCACGTCATATTGCATCGATTCGTTCGTTTCATCAATTTTTACTTCGTGAACGAGCAGTAGAGCACGATCCATCCGTACATATTGAAACGCCGCAAGGAGAACGGAAATTACCGAAAGTATTGTCAGTTGATGAAGTAGAGGCGTTACTTCAGACACCAAAAATGACGAGTGCTTTTGGGGTTCGTGATAAAGCGATGCTAGAGTTACTGTATGCAACAGGACTTCGTGTTTCAGAATTAATTGCCTTAAATTTAGAAGATGTACATTTAACGATGGGATTTGTTCGTTGCGTAGGGAAAGGGAATAAAGAAAGAATTATTCCACTAGGAAGCTTAGCGACGGAAGCGATTCAAAAGTATATTGAAAAGGGAAGAAGAGAATTGATGGGAAAAAAAGTAGTAGATGCACTCTTTTTAAACCATCATGGAAATCGATTATCAAGACAAGGATTTTGGAAGATTTTAAAACGATTAGCGAAAGAAGCAAATATTGAAAAAGAGCTTACACCTCATACGTTGCGCCATTCTTTTGCAACGCATTTATTAGAAAATGGAGCAGACTTGCGTGCTGTGCAAGAAATGCTTGGACATGCAGATATTTCAACGACACAAATTTATACGCATGTTTCAAAAACTAGATTAAAAGATGTATATAAACAGTTTCATCCGAGAGCATAGTTACTATGCTCTTTTTTCATAGATTCAAAAGGCTATAATACTTCACAGAAACTTCACAAACATTTCGTACATTGTTTTCAGCAGAAGACTAGAATATTACAATGTTTTTCCTCTATACTAAATAAAGTATGAAGGAGGAAATGATGATGAAAAAACTTATTATGACTTTATTTATCGCGATGCTAGCATTGGCTGGCTGTAATACAAACAAAGAAGAACCGAAAAAAGAACAGAAACTGGAAGTTGTAAAAGTAGCAGTTCAAACAAATCCGAAAGAAATTAAACCAGGTGAAAAAACAGAAGTACAAGCACTTGTTACACAAGGAAAAGAAAAAGTAACAGATGCTGATGATGTAAAGTTTGAAGTTTGGAAAGCTGGTGACGAAAAGCACGAGATGCTAGAAGGTAAGCATAAAGGAAAAGGTGTTTATGCTGTAGAGAAAACGTTTGAAACGGATGGAGTATACCATATTATTGCTCACACAAATGCGCGTGAAATGCATGTTATGCCAGAAGTAAAAGTGGCTGTAGGAAATGCGAAAGTAGAAGATGCGAAAAAAGAAAATAGTGATCATGGTGCAGGGCATGGTGATCATAAAAGCGATACAATGATTCACCTTATGGCTGGTGACATAAAAGCAAATGCTGAATCAACAATGAAAGTTCATTTAAAACAAAAAGAAGAAGCGTTAACTGGTGCTGAAGTACAACTTGAAATTTGGAAAGATGGTGTGGAAAAACACGAATTCATTCCAGCAAAAGAAGGGAATAAAGGGGAGTATGAAACAAAACATACTTTCAAAGAAAACGGTTCTTACAAAGTGAAAGTTCATGTTAAAAAAGGCGAATTGCATGAACATAAAGAAGAAACAGTAGAGGTAAAATAAAAAAGGTAGCTCTTTAGAGCTGCTTTTTTATTTTTATCTTGAAAAATGATCAGTGGGGTAAAATTTCACTTTAGTATGAAGAAATAAATCATAAAATGATTAGCACTTCTGTGCATAATGGATTACAATAGAAGTGTGAAGAAAATGAGAAATTCTACGAAAATGTATTAAAAAGAAAGCGTAAACATGTTATGATATCAGTATCAGATGTCTGACATCTGACTTAGAAAAAACTAGAAATGTTTTTGCGTCGTTTCAAGGTAAACGAAATAGGTTAGAGAATGATTTAAAGAAGTACTGTTTGATAATGAGAACGAAAGATAATTCTTATGGAGAACAGTTTCACTTTATAGCGTTTTGAACATACTACAAGAAGTAGAACTGAACTTATAGGAGGTCGCAGTTATGAATAAATATAAACGTATATTCCTAGTCGTAATGGACTCTGTTGGAATCGGTGAAGCACCAGATGCTGAACAATTTGGTGATTTAGGATCTGATACAATTGGTCACATTGCTGAACATATGAATGGATTACACATGCCTAACATGGTGAAATTAGGTCTTGGTAACATTCGTGAAATGAAAGGCATCTCTAAAGTAGAAAAACCACTTGGATATTATACAAAAATGCAAGAGAAATCTACTGGTAAAGATACAATGACAGGGCACTGGGAAATTATGGGTCTTTACATTGATACACCATTCCAAGTGTTCCCTGAAGGATTCCCAAAAGAATTACTTGATGAATTAGAAGAAAAAACAGGTCGTAAAATCATCGGTAATAAACCAGCTTCTGGAACTGAAATTCTTGATGAACTTGGTCAAGAACAAATGGAAACAGGCTCTTTAATTGTTTACACTTCTGCTGATAGCGTTCTGCAAATCGCAGCACACGAAGAAGTAGTACCGCTTGATGAGTTGTATAAAATTTGTAAAATTGCACGTGAATTAACGTTAGATGAGAAGTACATGGTAGGTCGCGTTATTGCTCGTCCATTCGTTGGTGAGCCTGGAAACTTTACACGTACACCGAACCGTCATGACTATGCATTAAAACCATTCGGCCGTACAGTAATGAATGAATTAAAAGATAGTGATTATGATGTGATTGCTATCGGTAAAATCTCTGACATCTATGATGGTGAAGGCGTAACTGAATCACTTCGTACGAAGTCTAACATGGATGGAATGGATAAGCTTGTAGATACATTAAATATGGACTTTACAGGTCTTAGCTTCTTAAACTTAGTTGACTTTGATGCACTATTTGGTCACCGTCGTGACCCACAAGGATATGGAGAAGCTCTGCAAGAATATGATGCACGTCTTCCAGAAGTATTCGAAAAACTAAAAGAAGATGATCTATTATTAATTACAGCAGACCACGGTAATGACCCAGTTCACCACGGTACTGACCATACACGTGAATATGTACCGTTATTAGCATATAGCCCAAGCATGAAAGAAGGCGGACAAGAGTTACCACTTCGTCAAACATTTGCTGATATTGGTGCAACTGTAGCAGAAAACTTCGGTGTGAAAATGCCAGAATACGGAACAAGCTTCTTAAACGAGCTAAAGAAATAGGGGGATAAACAAATGAATCGTGAACTTATTACAAAATCAGCTTCATACTTAAAAGAGAAATTTCAAGAGACACCACAAGTAGGACTAATCCTTGGATCTGGACTAGGTGTACTAGCAGATGAAATCGAGAACGCAGTAACAGTACCTTACAGTGAAATCCCTGAATTCCCAGTATCAACTGTAGAAGGTCATGCAGGCCAACTAGTATTCGGTACACTTCAAGGTGTAACAGTAGTAGCAATGCAAGGACGTTTCCACTTCTATGAAGGATACGATATGCAAAAAGTAACATTCCCAGTTCGTGTTATGAAAGAACTAGGTGTAGAAACAGTTGTTGTAACAAATGCAGCTGGTGGTGTAAATACATCATTCGAACCAGGCGATCTTATGTTAATTTCAGATCACATTAACTTCATGGGTACAAATCCATTAATCGGACCAAATGATTCTGAAATGGGTGTACGTTTCCCTGATATGTCTACATCATATACAGTAGAACTACGCGAAATGGCGAAACAAGTTGCAGCAGACTTAAATATTAAAGTACAAGAAGGGGTATACGTTGGAATGACAGGTCCTGTATATGAAACACCTGCAGAAATTCGTATGCTTCGTACACTTGGCGGAGATGCAGTTGGTATGTCAACAGTACCTGAAGTAATTGTAGCGCGTCACGCTGGTATGAAAGTACTTGGTATTTCTTGTATTTCAAATATGGCAGCTGGTATTTTAGATCAGCCACTTCACCACGATGAAGTAATCGAAACGACAGAACGTGTTAAAGCTAATTTCTTAGCATTAGTAAAAGCAATCGTAAAACAAATGAAGGGGTGACCTCACAATGAGAATGGTGGACCTAATTGCAAAAAAACGTGACGGACATGCATTAACGACAGAAGAAATTAACTTTATTGTTGAAGGATATACAAATGGTGATATTCCTGATTATCAAGTAAGTTCACTTGCAATGGCAATTTTCTTCCAAGATATGAACGATCAAGAACGTGCAGATTTAACGATGGCAATGGTAAATAGTGGTGATACAATCGACTTATCAGCTATTGAAGGTGTAAAAGTAGATAAGCACTCAACAGGTGGCGTTGGTGATACAACGACACTTGTATTAGGTCCATTAGTAGCCGCTTTAGGTGTACCGGTTGCAAAAATGTCTGGACGTGGTCTAGGACATACTGGGGGTACAATTGATAAATTAGAAGCAGTTCCAGGGTTCCATGTTGAAATCGAAAATGATGAATTCATGCGTCTTGTAAATGAAAATAAAATCGCAGTTATTGGTCAGAGTGGAAACTTAACACCTGCGGATAAAAAGTTATATGCACTCCGTGATGTAACGGCAACAGTAAACTCAATTCCGCTTATTGCAAGCTCGATTATGAGTAAAAAAATTGCTGCTGGTGCAGATGCAATTGTTCTTGATGTAAAAACTGGAGCAGGTGCATTTATGAAAACGGATGAAGATGCAAAACGTTTAGCAGAAGCAATGGTACGCATTGGTAATAACGTTGGTCGTAATACGATGGCTGTTATTTCTGATATGAGTCAACCACTTGGTGAGGCTATTGGTAACGCACTTGAAGTACAAGAAGCAATTGATACATTACAAGGTAAAGGACCGAAAGATTTAGAAGAGTTATGTTTAACACTTGGAAGTCAAATGGTATACCTTGCTGGACAAGCTTCATCTTTAGAAGATGCGCGTGAGAAATTAATTGAAGTAATGAACAACGGTAAAGCGCTAGAATCATTTAAAACATTCTTATCAGCGCAAGGCGGCGATGCATCTGTTGTTGATGATCCTTCTAAATTACCACAAGCACAATTTAAAATTGAAGTGGAAGCGAAGGAAGACGGTTATGTATCAGAAATCGTTGCAGATGAAATTGGAACAGCAGCAATGCTTTTAGGAGCAGGACGTGCGACGAAGGAATCTGAAATTGATTTAGCAGTTGGCTTAATGCTTCGCAAAAAAGTAGGGGACAGCGTGAAAAAAGGTGAATCCCTTGTTACCATTTACGCAAACCGTGAAAATGTAGAAGATGTAAAAGCAAAAATTTATGAGAACATGAAGATCTCTAAAGAGCATGTAGATGCACCGACATTAGTGCATGGCATCGTTACTGAATAATAAAGAAGGGCCAGGGAGTATTTCTCCTTGGCTTTTTTTGCTATTTTTTGTTTATAATAATAATGGGTGAAATTATGATTAGAATTTGTGCAATAACAAAAGCAGATGAAGTATTATATGATGTTTCGTTAGAAGAAACAAAGAAAGACCATATTGTATGGTATTGGCTAGATTTATATAAGCCAACGAAAGAAGAGTATACATACATTTTGCAAGACCATTTTAAGTTCCATCCCCTTGCAATTGAAGACTGTATAGAATATGTACAGAGGCCAAAAGTTGATTTTTATGATGGATATAACTTTTTAGTTCTTCATGCATTTGGTGAGGATGGATTAGAACCGCACGAGATTGATTTATTTATAAGTGATCGTTATATTGTTTCTTTCCATTTTTCTCATAACAATGCAATTGAAAGAGTATGGAAAACACTTGGAGAAAAGAAGCGTATTAAAAACAGTCCTTTACACGTAGCGCATACAATTATCGATCAAATTGTAGATGACTATTTTGCACCTGTATATTACATTGAGGATCATTTAAATGCAATTGATGATAATTTAACGGGTGAGACGGCAGGAAGTGTACTAGAAGAAGTATTTGATATACGTGCAGATTTATCAAAGCTAAGGCGTACAATCATTCCGATGCGTGATTTATTGTATCGTATTTTAAATTCAACCCGTTTTTACGGTATAAGTGATCATGAAATTTACTTTAAAGATATACATGATCATTTGCTTAAACTGACAGAAATGATTGAAGCAAGCCGGGAGTTAACAGCAGATATTCGAGATAGCTATTTTTCATTAAACTCGCATCATATGAATAACATTATGAAAACATTAACGGTATTCTCGACTATTTTCATGCCATTAACATTTATTGCGGGAGTATACGGAATGAACTTTGAGCATATGCCAGAGCTTGGTGGACAATATAGTTATTTTATTTGTTTACTTATCATGGCTTTAATTGGCGGTGGCATGATGGTTTGGTTTTATAAAAAAGGATGGTTTAAGTAAAAAAACACCGAGGAATTTTCCTCGGTGTTTTTACTTAACCAATAGCATGTAATACGAACATGGCTAAGAATAAGCATGTAATGATATACATAGACGGTGCGACTTCTTTACGCTTTCCAAGAGCAACTTTTAAAATAGGATAAGCAATAAATCCGAACGCAATGCCATCAGCGATACTATATGTGAGCGGAATCATGACGATAATTAAAAACGCTGGAAATCCTTCTGAAAAATCGTTCAGAGGAATTTGTTGAATGCTTGTAATCATCAGGCCGCCAATAATAATTAAGATTGGTGCAATGGCACTATCAGGAATTAATTTGACAAACGGAAGTGCAAACAGTGATGCAAAGAATAACAGCCCTGTAACGATAGACGTCAGACCTGTCTTTCCGCCTGCAGTAATACCTGCGGCACTCTCTACTGTTGATACGGTAGGGCTTGTGCCAAATAGACCACATGTCATTGCTGAAATTGCATTGGCTTGGTAAGCACGTGGGAATTTACGGTCATCTTCTAATAAACCGTGCAGAAGTCCCATGTTCTCAAAAATAAGCACCATGCTTAAAGAGAATGTTGCAATCCAAAACGGTAAGGAAGAGAGTTTGCCAAATGACATAGCTCCAAACACATCGCCGTAATTAGCGAATGAGAATGAACTATTTCCAACTTGACTTGTATCAACAAGACCAAATAGCCATGCGATACCAGTTCCTATTGCAATCGTCCATAAAAAATTTCCACGTACGTTACGAATAAATAATACGAGTGCAACGATAAGAGTAAGCACGGTCGCAAGAACGACAGGGTTACTTAATTTCCCCATTGCAACAGCAGTATTTGGATTCGAAACGACTAAACCACCTTTTTGCAATCCGATAAACGCTAAAAACAATCCGATACCGACAGTAATAGCTTCCTTTAATGACTTTGGAATCGATACGGAAAGCACGCGAGCGATTGGTGTAAACGCAGCAATTGCAAAAATAATACCAGAGATGAAGACAGCTGCTAATGCTTCCTGCCAAGTTAATCCGAGCGTATGCACAGCAGTGTACGTGAAGAATGCATTTACACCCATACCAGGGACAAGAATAGCAGGTGCATTTGCCCAAAATGCCATGAGCAGACATCCAACAAATGAACTGAAAACAGTTGCTAAAATTCCAGCTTCAAGAGGAATGCCAGCATCGGATAAAATGGATGCATTTACAATCATAATGTATACGATTGTGAAAAATGACGTAACTCCAGCTAAAACTTCTTGTTTTGGTGATGTTTCGTGTAAACCTAATTTAAATGTTCTTTCAAGTATTCCTTTCATGTTAAACCTTCTTTTTCATATCCCTCTCCCACCCGTGATATCTCTTTTGTAAGAGCTCACCGTCCTTTATTATATCAGAACATCATGTTTTTACAACAAGGAAAATGATAACGTTTACTTATAAATGGAATTATTTATAAATACGTAAAAATCGCCCGTATTGTAGAAATGATCTCTAATTCTCCCGATTGAATGGGAGGAGCTGCTTGTGCATGTAAAGTAGCATAGGACGTCACTTCCCGTGGCAATTGGGCAGATTCTTCAACGAATGAGAGTGGAACAGGATTAATATTTAAATTGTATGTACTCGCAATAGCACGAGCTTTTTCTACCGCTTGTTGCAGAGCTTGAATGAGAGCTTGCTCATAATATTTATTTGGGTGAGATATTCGAAAACGTAATCCTTTTGCTACGTTTGCTCCATTTGAAACGGCTATATCATATACTTCCCCTGCTTTTTGTACATTTAAAACGGTAATTTCATACAAATGTTCCACACGGTATCCTTGTAGTAACGCTTTATCATTTACATACTCGTATTGAGGAGTAATCGTATAAGAAATCGTTTCTATATCTTTATCAGCAATACCAAGCTGTTTAAGTGCATCCAGCAATTGTTTTGATTGCACTGCATTTTCTTCTTGTGCTTGTTTCACATTTTTACTATCAGTTCGAATGCCAATTGTTAGTATAACGACATTTGGTTTTGCTTTGACAATACCTTCACCTTGTACAGTAATAGTCGCTTCTTTACCAGTATTAGCTGTGCGTACGTTGTGTAAATAAGGATTCATTCCACCCTGCATTTTCCATCACCATCCTTTTTATATGTATATGTGTGAACAAAAAAGAAATTTATATGAAAAAAGTTACATAAATGAGAATGTTGAGGGAAGAAAGCATATACAACATAGGTATTTATAGATTATAATATGTGTAAATATGATAAAAAAGGGACGAGGCTAGTGAACGAAAAAAGAGAAACATTGATTTTAGAGTTATCCGGATCATTTCGGAAGATGATACGTTTATTACAAAATGATATTAATACACGTTTTGCAGAACATATGCCATATAATGAATTTTCTGTATTACGCGCGTTATTTTTAAACAGTCCACAGATGGCTTCGCAAATTGCGAGTGAAGTAAACGTAACCTCCAGTCATATTACAGCTGTTACTGATCGTCTCGTACGAAAAGGGTTTGTAGAAAGAAAGCGTTCAAATTCAGACCGTCGTATCGTGTACTTAGAAATTACAGAACACGGAAGAGAAGTAACTGAAAAACTTGAAGCTGTGCGTAAAGAATATTATAAAGAGAGATTTAAAGGTTGGAGCGACCAAGAAATAGAAATGGTGTTAGAGCTATTTGGCCGCGTATTATAATAAATGAGGATAGGAAGCAAAAGCTTTCCTATCCTTTTTCTTTTGAATAAAAACATTTTGAAACTCCAATACTTTAATTAAAAAGAATCGGAGTGAAAAATTATGAAACGTATTTGTACGCTTTTCATTATGATTGGAAGTTTTTTCTGCTTTCATCAATTCGTAGATGCAGCAACGCCTCTTCAAGTCGTTCAGAAAGAATTACAACACATTTCAAATAAGCAACCTGTTTTATACTCAAAACTATGGATTCGCTCAATGCAGAATGCTATTTTATTTCATCACAGTGATAACATTCGGCATGAAGATACGATAAGCAATGTAACAAAGTCTTCTCTTGTAAAAGTAAAACAACTGCCACTTCAGAAAGCATCACAGTACATCCCGAGATTATCACAATATATTTCTAAGTTTGAGGCTGAGAATGTGCAAGTGTATTATGTTGCAGCACGTTATGAAGTGAAAAAAGAAAATCCGTATCAATTAAATGGAATGAATTATTTTATGCAAGTGTTTATTCAACAAGGGGGAGAATGGAGAATTGCTGAAAGTATAGTTGCTCCAACAGATCAAATCGTAGCAAATGGTGACGGGTTTGGAACGAAGCAAGAAAAAGAATATGGGAAAAGAAGAGAGAATGTGAAATAACCTCCTCGATAAGAGGAGGCTATTTCATTTGAAATTCCAAGAGACTTTCCATTTTAATATTTTAGGTAGGAAGAAATACGTAATGAAACTAATCACGAAAAATCCGATGTAAAAGCTGGACAATGAATGCGCGCGACTCAGCATTAAACCTCCAACGCTCCCACCAAAGAAAATCGCACAAGCCAAAACTACTTTTTGTAGTTTTGGATATAATAAGTAGTTACCATTTCTCTCATTGACTGAACGGGCATATAAATATATACCGAGTGGTAATAAAATAATGATATTTGCAATAGGTCCAATCAATGTTTTGACCGGTGGAATCTTTGTAAAGTTTGGTTCGTTATGACGTACTCCATTTTGATCAGTATAAGCGCTTTGTGGATCATAATTAAAGTGAATATTAAAATCTTCTGCTGGACTAGAAATACGTATGCTTTCCATCACATCATGTATAAGGCCGTTGTCCTCATGAAATTCAGTGTTTGAGTGAACAGCAATGACTCCTGAGATAAGTGATGGAAGTAAAGCTGGGAAGATTAATATAGCTGTAGTGAGAAACCCTTGCGATATAATATTCCCTGTAATTGTACCTACACATAAGGTAAGTGTATAAATAGCGATTAATACAATTAACATGTATATAAAATAACTATGAAAGGGAGAGAATACTTGATATTTATTATGAAAAGTTAACTTTTTCATAATAGCAAATAGTCCCCAGTTTAAAACGACAACAGCGGTGATATTACAGATTCCAAATAACCATTTTGTTATATAGATGTGTGAACGTTTAAAAGGCATAGACCATAATAAGTCACTAGCGTTATTTTGTCTTTCCCATCCAATTAACGTACAAGCTAGAACGATAAGTACACTACCTAACAGCATGATAGAATCTAGAAGTGTTAAATTAAAGGTGTAATGATATATATAGTTCCACTTTTTATTGTCATTTAGAAATTGTTGCTCTTGAATAGAAGTCATATAGTATTGATATGACAAAGTATAGAAGCTGACGAGCCAAAATAACCATACAACATATTTACTTTGTTGATATGTTCTTAGCCACAGTGCTTTTTGAAACATAGGATCTCTCCTTTAAAAAACTTTATAATTTGTTAGGCGTGATAATATAACATAAGTAATGATTCCCGTTAGAAACAAACCGATATAGTAACTAGGTAAGAAGTTAAAATGGTTTATTTTATAGCCGCCTAGTAATGCAAAGTAAATGGTTGAGCCCCATATCCATATTCGTAAACGCTTTTGGAACATAAATATCATCTGAGTGTTTTCATTTGGCGATCGTGTATATAAATATGTTCCAAGTAGTAAGTAAACTATTGTATAAAAAATTGGGACTAACATTGATTTGGCTGAATAATATATATGAGATGCTGGATCTCTTAAAGCAGTTGGATTGTTCTCGATCTCACGGGATTCCGGATTATAGTAATAATTGATAGAAAAATGACTAATTGGTGCAGCTGTATTTGTTTTTTGATTGATTTCATAAAGTTGTCGATATAAGTTTTCATTTTTAATATTTGCAGCGTATAAATGATTTGTTGTAAAAGTGTATAGTAATGTAATAAATGTAACCCCTGCTAGTAACCACGAAATACAAAAAACAATCTGCGAAACAATGCTTCCAGTAAAAGTACCGATACATAAAGCAGCTGTATAGACTGCGACATAAGAAACAATTGCATAAAGAAAGTATCGGTGGAATGGATTAAATGATTGATAATCAAAATGAATGGTTGTTCTATAAATAACATACATAAGAATCCAATTTATAAGTAACGAGACCAAAATAAAAAATGAACCGAAAGCCCATTTAGATAAGAAAACATCTTTTCTTTTAAACGGCATTGTCATAAGTAGTGTATTAGATTGGTTGCTACGTTCCCATCCTATCAATAAGCAGGCTAAAGCTATGATAAGAACAGTTAACCAAAAACTATTGCCTTCTCCTGAAGAAAAGGTATAAAAATAATAATAGTGTTTTCCCTTTTCTTGTAATTCGTAATACGTATCAAGTTGTTGCTGAGCACTTCTAAAGTAGCCAAAAGGTAACAAGTAAAGCGAACTAAAGAAGAATAGTAACACAGCATATTTCCCGCGCTTCCAATTCCACATCCATAACGCCTTATGAAACATACCCATCCTCCTCCAGTGTTGTAACGAAGACATCTTCAAGTGACATTGTTAATTCTTCAATGAGTATAGGTTGTTCTTTATAAAACTTCTCCAGTGTTGTAGCCACATTTCCCTCGATTAAGATTGTATACACTTTTCCTGTTTGATTTAATATTTTAATATTGCTTAAGTTTTCTAGTTTTTGAGGTAATGAACGTTCGTAAGCAACTTGTATTTTAGCAAATCGTGATTTTGCATCGTCTAGTGATGTAATAGAAGATATAGTATGGCCTTTTAATATAATGATTGTATCTGCAATTTGTTCTACTTCATCTAAATGATGAGTTGAGACGAAAATCGTAATCTCTTTTTCTGCCACTTCTCCTACGAGAAACTGTAAAATTTGCCTTTTCACGATAGGGTCAAGTCCGTTTGTCGGTTCGTCTAGAATGATATATTCTGCTTTTGTAGAAATAGCTAAAATGATGGCAAGCAGTGCTTTCATTCCTTTTGAATAACTACGAATTCGTTTGTTTGGTAAGTTAAAACGTTCTAACAGTTCATAGAAATATACTTCATCAAACGCGGTATAAACGGTTTTATAAAACTTTACAATTTCTTTTACTGTATATCCGTTCAATATGTTAGTAGAATCCGGAACATATACGATTTTTTGTTTTGTTTCAGGATTCTTATGAATGTCAGTATCCTCATATGTAACAGATCCTTCATCAGGGTCTAAAATACCGACCAACGTTCGTAATAAAGTTGTTTTCCCCGCACCGTTTCTTCCGAGTAATCCGATGATACTTCCTCTCTGTAATGTGAAAGAAACATCTTCTAAAATCGTTTGACTATCAATCGTTTTCTTCAAGCTTGTCACTTTCAGCATCTGCATTTCCTCCAATCTCTTTGTAGTATGAATCTATCCAATCATGAATTTTATCTTTCGTAACACCAAGATAAGAGGCTTCTAATAGTAATTGATGAAATTGCTTTTCAACCATAGCGATTTTCCTTTCGTCTAATGTTGGGGTAATCGATTGGGATACAAATGTTCCTTTTCCTCGTAATGTTTCAATAATCCCTTGTCGCTCTAACTCTTGGTACGCTTTACTCACTGTATTTGGATTAATAACGAGTAAAGAAGCGAGTTCACGTACAGAAGGAAGTTTATCACTTGGAGCTAACATGTTTTTCAATACGAGTTCTTTTATATTTTGAACAATTTGTTCCCATATCGGAGTGTTGCTTCTTGGATCAAGTTGAATATGCAAGAGCAATGTCTCCTTCCTGACATGTATTAAGTGTACTAATGTGTGTAGTACACTTAATAAGATATAGGTGATGAATGTGTTTGTCAACTGAAAATGTTAGAAAAATATGGTATTAAAAAATAATAAATTGGAAAAAATAGGTTTGATATAGAATGGAGGGTTGGTCATGAAGCGAGTTTTTGGAATACTTGTTTGTTTCATGTTATTGCTTTCGGGTACTTCAGTTAGTTTCGCACAATCTGAGAAAACGAAGCAGGATAAAACAGAAGAAACAACGCCGAAGTTAGCAGAACAAGCGTCGTCAGCAATTGTAATTGAACAAGATACAGGTAAAGTTTTGTTTGATAAAAATCCAAATGAGAAATTACCGCCTGCTAGTATGACGAAGATTATGACAATGCTATTAATTATGGAACAAGTTGAAAAAGGAAAATTAAAACTGACCGATAAAGTTAGAGCGAGTGAGCATGCAGCTTCAATGGGTGGATCACAAATCTTTTTAGAGCCTGGAGAAGAGATGACTGTAAATGAAATGCTAAAGGGTATTGCAATTGCATCTGGAAATGATGCGTCTGTTGCAGTAGCGGAGCATATCGCTGGTTCAGAAGAAGGTTTTGTAAATATGATGAACAAAAAAGCGAAAGATTTAGGGCTAAAAAATACTCATTTTCAAAATCCAACAGGTCTTCCGGCTAAAGACCATTATTCTACAGCAAATGATATGGCTATCATGGCGAAAGAATTGATGAAGTACCCACTTATTCGCAAATACACAGGTAAATACGAAGACTATTTACGTGAAGATACGGATAAGAAGTTTTGGCTCGTTAATACGAATAAGTTAGTACGTTTTTATCCTGGAGTAGATGGTGTAAAAACGGGCTTTACGACAGAAGCAAAATATTGTTTAACAGCATCGGCTGAGAAGAATGGGATGCGTGTTATTTCAGTTGTTATGGGAGCACCTACATCAAAAGAACGGAACAATCAAGTAACGAAGCTTCTTGACTACGCATTTGGTCAATATATGACAAAAAAATTGTATACACGAGGCGAAAAAATTAAAACTGTCCAAGTAGGAAAAGGGAAAAAAGAAAAAGTAGATTTAGTTGCGTCAGACAATGTATCTCTTCTTATGAAGAAGGGCGAAAATATGGACAAGGTAAAGCAAGAAGTAATTGCTGAAAAGAAAGTGAAAGCGCCGATTAAAAAAGGTGATGCACTTGGTACGCTTGTTATTAAAAAAGATAAAGATGTTTTATTAAAACAAACAATTGTAGCAAAAGAAGATGTTGCTGCAGCGAGCTGGTGGGAGTTATTTAAAAGAAGTTTTGGGATGTTTTCAACATCAAAATAGCGGCAAATATTTTGCCGCTTTTCTATTCGTATGTAAGTAAATAATTGCTGAATGGTTTCACTTTATGGCGAAATAGTTCTTCTTTTGTCAGTAGGAAGGATTCTTATGTTGTATCACGAAAATCTTTATGTATGTAAATTAGTAAAGTTTGAGCATAAGGAGGAAATCGTGTGAGTCTTTCCATGCAATTAGAAGTAAAACGTGACGTCCTATGTGTGAGACTAGCGGGTGAATTAGATCATCATACTGCTGAAGAGTTGCGAACGAAAGTAACAGATATGATTGAGACACATGGTGTTCATCATATTGTTTTGAGCCTAGAGAACTTATCGTTTATGGATAGTTCTGGTTTAGGTGTTATATTAGGCCGATATAAGCATGTAAAGGGATTAGGTGGAGAAATGGTTGTTTGTGCAATTTCACCTCCTGTTAAACGTTTATTTGAAATGTCGGGCTTATTTAAAATTGTTCGTCTAGAAGAAAGTGAAGCGCATGCGCTCGCGACGTTGGGGGTGGCATAAATGAGAAATGAAATGAACCTTCAATTTTCGGCATTAAGTCAAAATGAATCGTTTGCTCGCGTTACAGTAGCTGCTTTCATTGCACAACTGGACCCAACGATGGAAGAACTTACGGAGATTAAAACAGTTGTGTCAGAAGCAGTTACAAATGCAATTATTCATGGGTACGAAGGAAATGCAGAAGGTGTTGTTTATATTTCTGTAATTTTGGAAGAAGCAATGGTGAAACTCACGATTCGAGATGAAGGGATTGGCATCTTTAATTTAGATGAAGCGAGACAACCCCTTTTTACAACTAAACCTGAATTAGAGCGTTCCGGAATGGGATTTACTATCATGGAAAATTTTATGGATGAAGTAGAAGTTATTTCAAACGAATCTTTCGGGACAACAATCCATTTGACAAAATACTTATCAAATAGTAACGCTCTATGCAATTAAGGAGAATAGCCTATGGACATAGAGGTCAAAAATGAGAAGAAGAAACCTCAGTTAAAGGACCACGAGCTAAAAGCGTTAATTCAAAAAAGTCAAGATGGAGATCAACAAGCGAGAGATACAATCGTTCAAAGTAATATGCGTCTCGTATGGTCGGTTGTACAGCGTTTTCTTAACCGCGGATACGAACCAGACGATTTATTTCAAATTGGATGTATTGGGCTCTTAAAATCGGTAGATAAATTTGATTTATCTTTCGACGTGAAATTTTCAACATATGCAGTTCCAATGATTATTGGCGAAATACAGCGATTTTTACGTGATGATGGATCAGTGAAAGTAAGTAGGTCTTTAAAGGAAACAGGAAACAAAATTCGAAAGATGAGAGACGAGCTTTCGAAAGAATTTGGAAGGGCTCCAACGATTAATGAAGTAGCTGAAGCGTTAGAACTAACGCCAGAGGAAGTGGTTCTGGCGCAAGAAGCGAGTCGTGCTCCTTCATCCATACATGAAACGGTGTATGAAAACGACGGAGATCCAATTACTATTTTAGATCAAATTGCAGATCAATCTGAAACGAAATGGTTTGATAAAATTGCTTTAAAAGAAGCAATTAGAGAATTAGATGAGCGAGAACGTTTAATTGTATATTTACGCTACTATAAAGATCAAACGCAATCAGAAGTAGCGGAACGAATAGGTATTTCTCAAGTGCAAGTTTCAAGACTTGAAAAGAAAATATTAAAACAGATGAAAGATCGAATAGATGAATAGTTATCTATTCGATCTTTTTTTATGAATGTAATAGGAGGGGATTATAAACTTTCGTAAAAATTAACAGAATTTATTGATAATTTAGTAAATTTAAAATATAATCCAATTATGAACTTGTCACAAAGGGGGAAGGAAGTATGGAAACGAGGCAACAATGGGGAACGAGGGCTGGATTTATTTTCGCAGCGGTCGGCTCTGCCGTTGGATTAGGAAACATATGGCGTTTTCCTTATACAGCGTATGAAAATGGAGGAGGCGCATTCTTTTTACCGTACTTATTCGCATTATTAACGACTGGTATTTCATTGTTAGCATTCGAATTTGCTCTTGGGCACCGTCACCGTGGTTCAGCACCACTTACGTTCTTCCGTATTCATCCGCGTGCTGAATTTATCGGTTGGTGGCAAATGTGTGTAACATTTATCGTTTCAACATATTATGCAGTAATTATTGCTTGGTCTATTTCGTATACGTATTTTGCAATTACTGGCGCATGGGGGAAAGACACGGAATCATTTTTATTTAAAGAGTATTTGCATGTTGCAGATAAGCCTGGACAGTTTGGAGGGCTCGTACCGGAAGTATTAATTCCACTAGCTCTCGTTTGGATTATTGTGCTTGGTGTTGCATTTAAAGGAGTTAAAAAAGGAATCGAAGTTGTTAACCGTATTTTCATCCCTTTACTAGTTGTTATGTTCCTTATTATCGTAGTTCGTGCAGTGACAATGGAAGGTGCGATGCAAGGATTAGATGCATTCTTTAAACCAGATTGGAGTCGCATTTTTGATGGGAAAGTATGGCTTGCTGCTTACGGTCAAATCTTCTTTAGTTTATCTTTAGCATTTGGAATTATGATTACGTATTCTAGTTATTTACCGAAAAACTCAGATACAACAAATAATGCCTTTATTACTGGATTTGCAAACTCAGGATTTGAATTATTAGCAGGGATTGGGGTCTTTGCGGCTCTTGGATTTATGGCAAACAATATGGGAGTACCGGTTGATAAAGTAGCAAGTGCGGGTGTAGGGCTTGCGTTCGTAGTATTCCCGCAAATTATTAATGAATTACCGATGTCACCGTTATTTGGTGTATTATTTTTCTTATCATTAACGGTTGCTGGAATTACGTCCCTCATTTCGCTTGCGGAAGTATGTTTTGCTGCTGTATCTGAAAAGTTCAGCTTAAGTCGCCAAAAAACAATTGGAATTATGGGGACGCTTCTCGTACTAGTTTCTCTAGTTTTTGCAACACGAGGCGGGCTTATGTTCCTAGATGTTGTCGATTATTTCGCTAATAACTTTGGATTAATCACAATTGCACTAGTGGAAGTAGTTACGATAGGGCTCATTTTACGCCGTTTACCAGTTTATCAAAATCACGCAAACTTCGTATCTGATATTAAGTTAGGGACGTTTTGGAGAGTGAGTTTACTCGTTATTACTCCGCTTATGTTAGGGTATATGTTAATTGATGGTACAATCCAAAATATTAAAAAGAACTATGGAGGTTACCCAACGGAGTTTGTCGTAACATATGGTTGGTCAATTGCAGCAGCGTTCCTTATCGTTGCGCTAATTATTAGTCTGAAAAAATGGAATGCACAAATACATTCGGATTCTGCTAAGCTTGAAAAAGAATGGAAAGATCGAGGTGTTTCATAATGAGTGGATCAGCGATTATGATGATGGTTATTGGAATAGTAGTCATTTGGGGAGGGCTCGCATTAAGTATTGCAAATTTATTTAAGAAAAAGGCATAAGCAAAAAAACATCTGTACCGAAATGGTACAGATGTTTTTTTGTGAAAAAATTGTATTAGAAAAAAATTGAATAACCATACTACAACTACGAGGAAGAGTGAAGAGGTGAATGGAATTGGAACAAACAATTTATATTAAAATGCGTAATCGATTAAAAGTTTCTCCTACGTATGAAGTAAAGCTTGGTGATGTTGCTCAACTTGCCGGAGATGCTGTAGTAGTTGAGTCGTTACAGGATGAGGTAATTTATAAAATTACAGCGCGTGATAAAACGCATGTTGTCATTGATGTTATGAAAATAATTGAGATTATTAGGCAAAAAGCCGCTCATATACAAATTAATTTACTTGGTTCTGGACAAACTCTTGTTGAAATTATATATGAAAAAAAGAAAGTACATCCGATTTTTTTCGGACTTGTATGGTTGTTACTTTTCATTGGAGCGGCTCTTGCCATCATATATTTCCATGAAGATGTAAGCATGCAACAAGTGCATCAACGGTTATACTACATGATTACGGGAGAATTTAAGGCGCAACCACTTTTATTTCAAATTCCTTATTCATTAGGTCTTGGGTTAGGTATGGTCTTATTTTTTAATCATGTATTTCAAAAGCGAATTAATGAAGAACCGAGTCCGTTAGAAGTGGAAATGTTCCAATACCAGCAGTCACTTGACCAATATGTAATTGTTCATGAAAACAAGGATAATATGAAACAACTTACCGATGATTGAGTCTGGATTCGTTATTTTAATTGCTTTAGCAGGAGGAATTGCTGTAGGTAGCGGATATGTTGCATTTTTAGCTGTACTTGGTATAATCCCCCGTCTAGCTCAATTAACGAGAAGTGGAAAGCACATTCAATATTTTGAATGGGCAGTTATTGCAGGTACGTTAACAGGAGCTTGGTGTAGTTTGAAAAACATTACATTTCAAACGTCGCAATATTGGCTTGTTGTATTAGGAATATTTTGTGGCACATTCATTGGAATGCTCGCTGCGGCATTAACAGAAGTGTTAAATGTTTTACCTATTTTAGCGAAACGAGTAGGGGTAGAGGGGAAGATTGTTGTTTTACTCATTGCTCTTGTACTTGGAAAAGTAATAGGCTCGTTGTTTCACTGGATTTATTTCGTAAAGTAGGAGGCAATATATAAATGACAGGGCGAAAACTAAAGGATGATTACGTAAATAAAGTGAAGGAATACCATCCGAAACCAAATTATTTTATAAATTGTGTTAAGGCATTTTTTGTAGGTGGACTCATTTGTACAATCGGAGAAGTATTGATGAAATTTTATATACATTATTTTCATTTCAGTGAACAAGAGGCAGGGAATCCAACAGTTGCAACTCTTGTACTATTATCGGCGATTTTAACAGGTTGTGGTGTATATGATAAAATCGGTCAATTTGCTGGAGCAGGGTCGGCCGTACCTGTTACGGGATTTGCGAATTCTATGGCGAGTGCTGCGCTAGAGCATAAGAGTGAAGGAATTGTGCTTGGCGTTGCTACAAACATGTTTAAGCTAGCGGGAAGTGTTATCGTTTTTGGGGTCGTTGGCGCATACATTATTGGTTTAATAAGATATACTTTTAAAATTTTTATGTCTTAAAGGAGGGGCTAGTATGAGGTTGACAGGAAAACAAACGTGGGTATTTCAAAATGATATTTATGTGAATGCAACCGGTACTGCCGTCGGTCCAAAAGAAGCTGAAGGCCCTCTTGGAAAGGAATTTGATATTTCATATGATGATTTACATTGCGGAGAGAGAAATTGGGAGCTTGCTGAACGAAGGTTAATGTCAGATTCTATTCAACAAGTCATGCAAAAAGCAAATGTAGAAACATCACAAATTGATTTCTTTTTAGCGGGTGATTTATTAAATCAAACAGTAACAGCAAATTACGTTGCGCGTAAGTGGGGAATTCCTTTTTTAGGGATGTTTAGTGCTTGTGCGACTTCGATGGAGACGTTAGCAGTTGGCTCGGCCTTTATAGACGGCGGATTCGCAAACCGTGTTTTAGCGACAGTAAGCAGTCATAATGCAACAGCTGAAAGACAGTTTCGTTATCCAACAGAGTATGGGGGACAAAAACCAGGAACAGCCAATTCCACTGTTACAGGTGCGGGATCCATATTAATTAGTAAAGAAAAAAGCGCCATTAAAATTACAGCGGCTACGATTGGGAAAGTGCAAGATTTAGGAATTGCGAATCCGCTAGATATGGGATCGGCGATGGCACCTGCTGCGGCTCATACAATTCAGCAACATTTTGAGGATTTGAAGAGAAGTGCCAATGATTACGATTTGATTGTTACCGGTGATTTATCAGCTATTGGGACACCAATCGCGAAACAACTGTTACTGGAAGAAGGTTATGATATTGGGCATATATATAACGATTGCGGATTAATGATTTATGATTCCGGTCAAGAAGAAGTATTTGCTGGTGGTAGTGGTTGTGCTTGTTCAGCTGTTGTCACATATGGTCATTTATTAAGCGAGATGCAAAAAGGGAATTTACAACGAATTTTTGTCGTTGCCACTGGTGCTTTATTAAGCCCGATGATGATGCAGCAGAAAGAAACAATTCCAACAATTGCACATGGTGTCGTATTTGAGAGAGTGAAGGGAGAGTGAATTGTGGATTATATTTATGCATTTCTTGTAGGAGGCGCTATTTGTGTAGTTGGACAAGTATTGTTAGATTTCGCAAAGTTAACACCAGCCCATTTAATGGCTACCTTTGTAGTTATAGGAGCAGTTTTAGATGGATTCGGATTGTACGATAAGCTTATAAAGTTTGCTGGTGCTGGTGCGACAGTTCCTATTACAAGTTTTGGACATTCCCTATTACACGGGGCCATGCATGCGGCAGAAAAACACGGATATATAGGGATTGGTATGGGTATGTTTAGTTTAACGTCTGCAGGTATTTCTGCAGCAATATTATTTTCATTTTTTGTAGCACTTATATGTAAACCGAAAGGATAAATCAAATGAGACGAAGGGTTGTTTTGGTTACAGATGGAGATGAATATGCAAAGCGAACAATTGAGCTTTTAACGAAGGAATTTGGGGGAAGGTGTATTTCAGCATCACAAAGTAATCCAACCAAATTGACAGGGAAGAAAGTTGTTGAGCTTATTATGCAAACGCCATATGACCCTGTATTTGTCATGTTTGATGACAGTGGATTTATTGGAGAAGGATCTGGTGAAAAAGCTTTAAAATATGTAGCCACGCATAAACAAATTGATGTACTTGGGATTTTGGCAGTAGCGTCTAATACACACCATTGGGAATGGGCACGTGTAGATGTAAGTGTAGATCGGAACGGGAATTTAACGGAATACGGTGTTGATAAATTTGGACTTCCAGATGGTGAAATTGGCAGAATTAGCGGAGATACAATTTATTGTTTAGATGATTTGAATGTTCCCGTCATTGTTGGCGTTGGTGATATTGGTAAGATGTGTGGAAACGATGAATGGGAGAGAGGCTCACCAATTACGAAAAAAGCAATTCAGTTAATTTTGGAAAGGAGTGGATTTTATGACGAAGCCTAAAAAAATAGATATCCCTATTTCAACTTTCATAAGTGACAATGAAAATTATTTAAAACAAACGGCTGGATTAGGCGTTACATTTGATGTTGGGATTCGTAAATTTCAAATTTTGAATAAAGAAATTGCAGTGTTATTTGTAAATGGACTTTGTGATACAAATTATATTATTCCTATTTTAGAAGAAGCTGTGGATACGAATGAAATAAGGGATGTTGAAGAAGATACTGTAAAGCTTTTAGAGAATCGTTTAATTCATCAGCAAGTAAGTAAAGTGAAAACGATGGATGAAGTAATGGTTCAAGCGTTATCAGGACTTATTGTTATATTTGTGGAGGGCGAAACAGAAGCGTTCGCGATAGATGTTCGTAGCTATCCAGGACGAACACCGACAGAGCCAGATACCGAAAAAGTAGTACGCGGTGCGAGGGATGGATTTGTTGAAAATATCGTTGTAAATACAGCGTTAATTCGTAGAAGAATTCGAGATCCACGTCTTCGAAATGAAATTATTCGAGTAGGGGATAGATCGCAAACGGATATTTGTATTACATATGTACAAGATGTTGCAAATCCAGATTTAGTAAAGATTATAAAACAAGAATTAAATAACATCGATGTCGATGGCATTACGATGGCGGATAAAACAGTGGAAGAATTTGTTGTAAAGCAAAGCTATAATCCATTCCCGCTTATTCGATATACAGAAAGACCGGATGTAGCAGCAAATCATTTATTAGAAGGACATGTTCTAGTACTAGTTGATACATCACCAAGTGCTATGATTACGCCAACAACATATTTTCATCATTTACAGCATGCAGAAGAGTTTAGACAAAATCCAGCTGTCGGAACATTTTTACGTTGGGTACGCTTTTTAGGTGTCTTATTCTCCTTGTTTTTACTACCGTTTTGGTTAGTGTTTGTATTTGATCCAACTCTTTTACCAGAAAATCTTGCTTTTATTGGACCGACTAAGATGACACATTTACCCATTCTATTACAGGTAATAATGGCAGAAGTAGGACTTGAATTTTTAAGGATGGCAGCCATTCATACTCCAACGCCGTTATCGTCTGCAGCAGGATTAATTTCTGCCATATTAATTGGTCAAATAGCAATTGATGTAGGTTTGTTTGTACCAGAAGTTATTTTGTATGTAGCAGTTTCTATGATCGGGGCATATGCAACACCGAGTTATGAATTGGGACTCGGAAATAAGGTTGGAAAATTGTTTGTTATTATTTTGACAGGCCTCTTCCATGAGATGGGATTTGTAATTGGTATGACGATATTGATTTTATTTTTAACGTCTATAAAAAGTTTGCAAACACCTTACCTATGGCCATTTTTACCATTTGATTGGGGCGCATTAACAAAAATTTTACTCCGTCCGACGATGTCTAGTTTAAAAGTACGACCAAGTATTGTAAGACCTCAAAATGTAAAAAGACAAAAATAAACGGGATTATACACCCGTTTATTTTTTTAGCAAAAATTTATTGTTTTTTAACAAAAATCAAACATTTTTTGTGTACACTTAGAGTAGATATTGTGTATGGAAGGGGAAGAGGACATGATTAAATTATTTGTAAGTGATTTAGATGACACGCTCGTTTACAATGTGAATGATATGCAAAAAGAAGATGAACGTGCAATTTGTTGGTTAGCTGAAAAAGGGACAAATATTTGTTTTGCCTCGGGCCGCTTTACTCATCGAATTGATGAAGTCGTAAATAGGTTTGCATTCCCGTACTACACAACTAGTTTAAATGGAGCGACGATGTTACTACCAGATGGGAAAATATTTCATGAATCAAGTTTTGAAGATGGGGTTGCCCAGGAAATATATCGATATATCCATAAAAAGGGACTAGCAGATATTGTTTGTGCAAATGAGCAACGGTATACAAAAAGAAAGAATGAACATCATCATACTTTTGAAACGTATATGGGTGTGCATATTGCTGAGATAGAAGCTTTGGAAGAGGAATTTGGTAAAACTGTACACCCTGCGAAATTGTTTGTTTTTGGGGAAGAAGAGACAATTGAAGCGTTAGATCAAGAATTACGATATACATTTCAGAGCGAAGCGGAAGTTTTCATGTCTGGTAAACGCTATGTTGACATTATGCCAAGGGGAGTAAGTAAAGGAAGTGCTTTAAGGAGACTAATGGAACATTTGCAAATTGAAGCAAATGAGGTTGCATGCATTGGAGATTCTTTCAATGATATTTCCATGTTTGAAGTAACCCCGCATTCATTCACTTTGCATCATGCTCACCCATATGTGAAGGAGAAGGCAAATCATATAGTTCGTTCGGTCGAAGAAGCTATTATGAAATTGCCATTACTTGCATAAGAAAGAAGCTCGTCAGTGACGAGCTTCTTTTTACTTGAATAACGATTTAACAAAATCAATGATACTTGAGAAGAAATCTTTAACTTTATCTAGGAAACTTTGCCCTTCTTCAGATCCTAAAAAGGCAGAAACGTGTTCTTTTGCTTTATTTAACTGACTGCCAACTTGATTCCAATCGATGTTAAGGTTTTTCATTTTATCGAATAGCGCAACTAAGTTATCTAACTGTTCATCCGTTAATGTAATACCAAGTTGATCCGCGATTTTTTTAATTAATGAACGTAAATCTTCAGTCGTTTGTGGTTGCTCTTTCGCAATTTCTTCTTTAATTTTTGCAACAAGTTGTACTGCTTTTTCTTCACCAATTTTATCGCCGAGCTGGGATGTTTGCACCATTTCTTCATTGGCTACTTTTTTTACTTCCTCAGGAATTGCTTTGTTTGATGTTGTTTCATAGGCTTTCATTAAACCAGTTAAAGCAGCAGTTCCAGAAACTTTAAATGGGGCAGTAATTTGGATTTCTGCATCTTTCACACCCGCTGTAATAAGGGCGTTTGTGTACATTGCATCTGTTATTGAATTAATGTTTTTTGAACGTACAATGAGACCAGAACCTGGCTTTGTGTATGTGATCATAGAAGAGGAAATTGCTCTCGTACCAATTTGTGCTTTTGGAACAATCCCTTCTAGAAATTTATGTTCTTCCGCATTAGACACAGTAATGATTGTAGCATCTTTTGGTGCTTTCATTTCTTTTAACAGATCTTGTTTTTGTTGTTCAGACAAGTTTTCTCCTAGTGTAACAATTGATTCTCCTTCGATGATGTCTGCAAACGAAGCTGTTGGCATCATAAATACTGCTACAGCTAATAGCAGAGCTAGTAATTTCGTTTTCACGAAAAATCGCTCCCTTTCTCTTTCTAAAATTTTCGGGCAACACAGTTATTATAGTATATATTTCTTATTTGTCACCTAGCTTTTTCCACATTTCAAAAAAGAAGTATGTAGATTGTCGGATTCTTTTTGTTTCTAGTCATGAATGTGGTAATATAGTGCTGAGATAGTTGAAAGGAGACATATACGTATGAAAACTTTAGGATACATATTAATGGAAAATGGTGAAAAAATCGATTTAGAATTTTTCCCAGAAGAGGCACCAAAAACTGTAGAAAACTTTAAAAAACTAGCAGAGCAAGGATTTTATGATGGTGTGACATTCCACCGCGTTATTCCTGGCTTCGTAAGCCAAGGTGGAGATCCAACAGGAACAGGTGCAGGTGGCCCAGGTTACTCTATCCCATGTGAAACTGATGGAAATCCTCATAGACACCTTGTAGGATCACTTTCTATGGCTCATGCTGGCCGTAACACAGGCGGTAGCCAATTCTTTATCGTTCATGAGCCGCAGCCACACTTAGATGGTGTACATACTGTATTTGGTAAAGCAACAAGCGGTATTGAAACGGTATTAAACATGCGTCAAGGTGATGTAATGAAAGAAGTTAAAGTTTGGGAAGAATAATTTAATGAGAAAAGAGAGCTATTGCTCTCTTTTTTATTTTTAATAGGAATGGGTATTGCGTTTACGGTACATGATACAAGTAGTAATGTGATTGTAGTGAGAATATGTCGCTTATGAGAACAAAATTTTAACAAATTACATAGAATACATTAAATTACATGTTTCAATAAAGATTTTTTATTACATGAATTTGCTAGAATTCATCTGCTCTAATGTGATGAATAGTGAAGTGATCATGAGCGGTGGATGCTTTTTTTTACTTTCATATAACAGCGTTTCTTCTTGTATTTACTTAGAAAAAATAGTAATGAAACGTATATTTGACTTTCTTCTTTTCACTTTGTATGATTATCAAGTTGTTTTAAGCTCTTCTCACTCTGTTGAAAATATTGTAAAATGAATGTGATATGGAAAGAGTGATTGAGGGGATTTAATAGTTTGTAACTTTTGTAAGAAGGGATAAGGGTTATGTTAATTCGTTTTAAAAAAAGTTATGAAAAGATTGCAATGGGGCTTCTTTCATTTATGCCAACTGAAAAAGATGTGAAAACATTACAATTGACTATGAAAGATTATGAAGCAAAGGATGATTGGCAATTGTATTTGTGGAAACAAAACGAAGATTTTGTTGGAATAATGGGGATTGTAAAAAAAGAGAATCAAGTTTTGGAAATTCAGCATTTGAGTGTGAACCCATCTCACCGTCATATGGGTATTGGGACGAAGATGGTTCAAGAGTTAAAGAGTAAATTTCTTGAATTTACAATTTGCGGAAATGAGCAAACAGCAAGTTTTTGCAAAAAGTGTACAGGGCTTGAACAAAATATACATTCGTGAAAGCAGAGATAAGTAGTTTATTATCTCTGCTTTCTTTTTTGTAATTGTTCGTTTCGTTCAGCGATGACTTCTGTTCGATCACGTAATGTGTGTTTATGTACTATATATTCATTAGAAATAGCATTCACGTCTTTCCAAGGAAGGTTTTGTTTCTCACATAATTCTATGCACTGCTTTTCTAATGCTATATCCGATAATGGTAAAAATAATGGTGTAAAACCTTCTTTTTTCTGGATAGATTGCAATTTATCTTTGAGTAAGAATAGAAGCTGTGCCTCATTTATTCCTAAACGAAGTAAATGTGCGCTGTTTTTTTCTAAAATTGTTATGGCGCTTTTCATCATTTTCTCTGCGCCATTCCAGTTAGAGCGTCTGTGATGGTATAAAGAAACTGCAATTTGAATGAGGCCGACTAAATAATTATCACGATTCCCTCTTGGTTTTGTTTTCCAATATTCTTCCAGTATTTCGTGACATTCAAAATAATCATAATCTCCGTGAAAATGAATTAAAAACTGTATGTATTCGGTAGGATACATTTTCTTCGCTCCTATCTAACGTTTATAAATATAAGTTTATCATAGAAGTATGAACAATAAACGACTAGGGAATTTCTCCCTAGTCGTTATTGTTCATATTAGCAGAAGCAAGCTGCTCCTACAATAATTAGTAAAATAAACAACACAACAAGTAATGCGAACCCACCGCTAAAACCGCAATCAACGTGACCCATAGTTTTTTGACCTCCTACATTGTTCTTACTACACTGTTATCATATGAAGTGGTGGGCATGATGACATAGGCATCGGTCTATTTTTAATTAAATTTCTTAAAAAGGTTGGATAGAACATGAGTATGCTCTATACTTATGTTGTTATAGAAAAAATGTGGTGGGATGCTTTGTGCAGTATAATTTTAAAGTAGAGGCTTTTGAAGGGCCTTTAGATTTATTGTTACATTTAATACATCGTTATGAAATTGACATATATAATATCCCTGTAGCGGAAATTACAGAGCAATATTTATCTTATGTTCATACGATGAAAGAACTACAATTAGATGTTGCAAGTGAGTATTTAGTAATGGCTGCAACGTTATTACAAATTAAAAGTAAAATGTTGTTGCCGAAACATGAAGAAGATGTACTTGATAACGGTGATGACTTTATAGATGATCCTCGTCAAGAATTGATGGAGAGGTTAATTGAATATAAGAAATATAAGCAAGTTGCTACTGAGCTAAAAGAAAGAGAACAAGAAAGAGCACAGCTATATACACGTCCGCCAATTGATTTTACATCGTTGCAACAAGAAGAAGAGACAAACTTGCCTCTTGATGTTACGTTATATGATATGCTAGCGGCATTTCAAAAATTAATGCGCCGTAAAAAAGCAAAGAAACCTGTGACAACACGTATTACTCGTCAAGAAATACCAATTGAACAGCGCATGACGGATATTTTGAAGCAGTTAGAAATACAAGGTGGTCGTCAAAGTTTTTATGATTTATTTGTTGATGATGAACGGGAAATAATGGTTGTAACATTTTTAGCGGTTCTTGAGCTTATGAAAAATCAACAAATCATAATTGAACAAGAACATAATTTTGATGAAATTTTCGTATCAAGCTATACTAAATCTGCATAGAGTTAGTATAGAAAATGGGATAGAAATAGTATATCTCATGCTAGGTTTGAATGTATCGTTTGGAACAAGAGAAAAAATATTGAACCGAACGCATTGATTGTGATTCGGTTTTTTGATGTGTATTTTTATGGAGAAAATAGGAGGAAGGAGTTCGTAAAATGGATAGAACAGAACAAAAATCAATTATTGAAGGGCTTTTATTTGTTTCTGGTGATGAAGGGATTTATCCTGAACAAATAGCAAAAGTCCTTGAAATTGAAGGAAACGAAGTAATCGATATTTTAGAAGAAATGCAAAAAGAATGTGAAGGTGCACACCGCGGTTTGCAAATTGTACAGTATGCAAAAGTATATCGTTTTGCTACAAAGAAAGAACATGCGTCTTACTATCAAAAACTAATAGAGATCCCAACAGCTGCTTCACTCTCTCAGGCTGCTCTAGAAACGTTAGCGATTGTTGCATATCGCCAACCGATTACAAGAACTGAAATGGAAGAGATTAGAGGAGTAAAAACTGATAAGGCGTTACAAACGTTAGTATCACACTTACTTATAAAAGAAATGGGAAGAGCAGAAGGACCTGGGCGTCCTATTTTATATGGAACGACGAAAGAATTTTTGGACACGTTTGGATTAAAAACATTAGATGATTTACCTCCGCTTTCTGAAGAAAACGAACAAATGAATGAAGCGGATTTATTCTTCGGTTCTTTACAAGAGATATCGAAATAAAAGCTTAGCATTTTGCTAAGCTTTTTTTGTATATCAATTATATACCGTGCCATACTAATTGAAAAAAGGAGACGAGTTATGAGAGGTATACGAAGTATTTTATTATTAGTTTCTGTTTTGTTATGCTTTTCTTTAAATAGTGCATCGGCAAAAAGGTATATGATGTCTATTCATACTGCGTCTCCTTTACATATGCAGCGGCAACATTTTGGTAAAATGAAAGTGAGTTTCTTAAAAGTTGGACAAGGTGATGCAACACTTATTACATTGCCAAATGGACAAACGATGTTAATTGATGGAGGGCCTTATGAAGCTGGTGAGGTTATTATCCAAAAGCTAATTGAAAAAGGAATTAACCATTTAGATGCTATCGTCAGTACTCATCCTGATATGGATCACATTGGGGGACTCATTCCAATTGTAGAGCAAATGCCAGTATCACTTATATTAGATAGTGGAAAAACATATAGTTCTCTTACTTATCATACGTATCGAAATAATATAAAGAAAAGGGGGATCCCTTTCATTTCAGTAAAAGAGGGCCAATACATACCGCTAGATCCGCATGTTTCCATACAAGTATTAAACAATGGGAAGTCTAAAGATGAAAATAATGAATCTTCAATTGTATTAAAGGTTCGGTATGGTAAGGCAGATTTTTTACTAATGGGTGATGCTGATGTGCGGACGGAAACGGAGATATTAAAGCAATTTGATGTACATGCAGATGTGTTAAAGGTGGGGCACCATGGCTCATATACTTCAACAAGTGAAAGGTTTATAAAGAAGGTGGAACCACAGTTCGCGATTCTTTCTTATGGTAGCAGAAATCCGTATGGGCATCCGCATCAAAGTGTAGTGAGACGATTAAAACGGCGTGGTATAATGATGTATGGAACAAATAGACGTACGGTAGAAATGGAAACAGACGGCGAACATATTATAATAGGGTCTAGCGGGTTAATGCCATTATTGAAGTGAGTAATCTGATAAGGGGATATTCTCCCTTTTTGGAAAAGTGAATAACATATATTATAATTACAACAGACGTACTAAGTTTCCTTTTTGTTAAACAAAGAGGAAATTTCATTAGAATGTATAGACAACTACTCGTGCATATATTAAGATGGAATTAGGCGAATAAGGTAATAATAACAAGTAGGTATTTCATGGGAAAGGATCGATGAAAATGAAAACGCAAGTTGTCATCAATGCCAAAATTTATACAGGTCAAGAAGTAGTAGAAAACGGATTTATTCGTTACGCAGAAACAATTAAAGAAATTGGTTTGATGGCTCAATATGTATCACAAGAAAATGAAACTGTTTTAGATGCAGCAGGGAAGATTGTGATTCCAGGTATGATTGATGTTCATATTCATGGTGGATACGATATTGATGCGATGGATGCAAATAGCGATGGGTTAGTAACTCTAGGGAAAGAAATGTTAAAAGAAGGAGTTACAACTTACTTCCCAACAACAATGACACAAGCTCCAGAAGCAATCGAAGCAGCACTACATGCTGCGAAGGAAGCGAAAGAAAAAGGAGCACATTTCGAATATATTCACTTAGAAGGACCGTATGTTTCAAAAAAACGTGCAGGTGCACAACCACTTGAACATATTGTTCCTGCTAATATTGAACAATTTAAACAATGGCAGGAAGCAAGCGGAAATCTAATTAAATTAGTAACATACGCACCTGAAGAAGAAGGAGCATTAGAGTTTGAGCAGTATCTTGCTGAAACTGGTGTTGTCGGCACAATGGGGCATACAGATGCAATTGATGCGCAACTAAAAAACAGAAACATTACACATGCAACGCATTTATACAATCAAATGCGTGGATTACATCACCGTGAACCAGGAGTTGTTGGTCATGTGTTATTAAATCCAGATGTAATGGTTGAAGTAATTACAGATGGTATTCACATTCACCCTGATATGGTGAAATTAGCATATAAATTAAAAGGACCGAAAAAAGTAAGTGTTATTACTGACGCAATGCGTGCAAAAGGTCTTGAAGATGGATTATATGAGCTTGGCGGACAGCCAGTACATGTAAAAGATGGTAGTGCTCGATTAGAAGATGGAACGCTAGCTGGTAGTATTCTAAAAATGGATCAAGCTTTCCGAAATGTAATTGAATTTACAGGTTGTTCAATCGAAGATGCAGTACTGATGACATCAGTTAACCAAGCAGAAGAGTTTGGATTAAATAATAAAGGTGCATTAGCGGTAGGAAAAGATGCAGACTTTGTTGTGATGAATGAAGATTTACATGTATATGATACGGTTCGTTTAGGAATTCATATGAAGGAAGGGAAGTAATTAAATGAATATTCTTGTTGTAAAAACTCCAGAAGAACTAGCAGAAGCAGGTTATAAATTAATTGAAGAAGTTGTAAAAACAAAAGAAAATCCAACATTAGGAATGGCTACAGGAAGCTCTCCATTAGGTATTTATGCAGAAATGCGAAAAAATAAACTTGATACAAGCCGTGTAACCACTGTAAACTTAGATGAGTACGTAAATTTACCACATGAAGATAAAAACAGCTATCATTATTTCATGCAAGAACAGTTGTTTGATCATCTTCCATTTAAACAAACTTATGTACCAAACGGGATGGCAAGTGATTTAGAGGAAGAGTGCAAACGTTACGAGGGCATTCTAGCTGCTAACCCAGTTGACCTACAGATTCTTGGAATCGGTGAAAACGGTCACATCGGATTTAACGAGCCAGGAACACCGTTTAATTCTCCAACCAACATTGTTGAATTAACAGAATCTACACGCCAAGCAAACCTTCGCTTCTTCGAAAAAGAAGAAGATGTGCCAACTCATGCAATTACAATGGGAATTGGAAGCATTATGAAAGCGAAACAAATTCTACTTGTTGCTATGGGTTCTAAAAAGGCAGAAGCTGTTAAAGAATTATTGCAAGGTGCATATAGTGAAGCGTGTCCTGCTACAGTTTTACAACGTCATCCGAATGTAACCGTAATCGCTGATCAAGAAGCTCTATCTTTATGCAGTGAGGCGATTGCTGATGAACATCGACAAGTATTCACCATTTCCGATCTATTATCAGATTCAAGAGTGGGTGAAACAGCTAATTGAGGACGGCGAATGGAAGCCGGGAGATAAAATCCCATCTGAGAATGAACTTTGCGATAAGTTCGAAGTGAGTCGTATGACAATCAGACAGGCGATTAATAATTTAGTGGAACAAGGTTATTTATATCGGAAACGTGGAATCGGTACGTTTGTCCAACTTCCGAAAGTGGAACAAAAATTGCAAGGAATGACAGGATTCACAGAAGATATGATTTCTCGTGGAATGAACCCAAGTAGTCAATTGCTAAGTTTCCGCCTAGTTCCAGCTACTGCGAAAATAGCAGACCGGCTGAGAATACAGGAGGGAGAATCGGTTTATGAAGTGAGACGTATTCGTTTAGCGGATGATGAACCGATTGCTTTTGAGACGACATATTTGTCGCCAGCTCTTGTAAAAGATATTAACGAAGAAATATTGCAACAATCTTTATATGAACATCTAGAGAAAAAACTGGGCTTTAAACTTGTTAGCGCTACTCAATCAATTGAAGCTTCAATTGCAACGGATAATGAAGCGGAACATCTGCATATTCCTAAAAAGGCGCCAGTGCTTGTAATGCGTCAATGGTCATATTCAGAAGGTGAAGTACCGTTAGAGTATGTGAAATGTATTTATCGCGGGGATCGTTATAAGTTTATTACGAACATCGCACGTAACAAATAATATATTTCAGTTTGTGAAGTACAGTAAATGTCAAATTGTTTAACATGTAAAGAAAAAATACGACTCATCCTTACAAGGAGTGAGTCGTATTTTTATTATGAGCAATTACGTGGTTAACAGCATCTTTAACTGTATTTACTACATAGTGAGCGTGTTCTTTTACTGCGTCATCTGCCTGAGCCATAGCAAAACTGTGAGGAGTTAAAGAAAACATTGGAATATCATTATAAGAATCCCCTATGCAAGCAACTTCCTCTGGTTGTAATTGAAACTCTTTTAATAAAACTGAAATAGCGGAGCCTTTACTAATATTCGGTGGCATTACATCTAAACATTGTTCTGCTGAAATGAAGGTACTCACTTTTCCGTGGAATTTTTCATCAATTTTTTTCTGAAGGAGTTGCAAACTCTCCTTTGTTCCACCCACAGAAATTTTATTTGGAAAAATTGTATCATCTATTTTCTGTAATAAATTTGGTTCTTCAACAGAAGTCATCGTTACTTGTTTTTCAAGTTCATGAATGAACGGTGTCTTCTCTTCAATATAGTAATTATGTTCATCACTAACATAACGGAAATAAGGATCTTCATTTGTCATGTCTAACAACTCAGGAAGAATGCTGGAATCAAAAGTTGCAGATAAGAGTTGCTTATTTTCATCTGTATATACGAAAACACCATTCACACTAATACGATGGAAATTTGTATTTACAGCTTTCATTAAGTCTGCAATTTCATTATCAAGTCGTCCAGAGGCGAAGCAAAGAATAACATTTTGCTCAGCAAGACTGCGAAGTGCCGCAACATCTTGCTCATCAATAATACCCCCGTGTTGCATCATTGTACCATCGATATCACTTACAAACATTTTAATCATATTGTTATCTCCTTTCTATGTACAGTTGCTCTTACATTATACGCATCATATATAAACATGTCTAAAAAATGAATTTTTATGAAATGGTAGATGTTTTACATTGACGACAAAGAAGAATGTTCTGTAACATAAAAGCAGGCTATTTAAGGACGAGGGTGGTGTTATATGAGTAATTATCTAGAAATTAAAAAAGTTTTAAATAATAATGTCATCATTGCTAGCCATCCTGAACACGAGGAAGTAGTAGTGATTGGTAAAGGAATTGGATTTGGAAAAAAAGCGAAAGATGTACTAGGACAAGAACAAATTGAAAAAATGTTTGTTTTAAAAAATGAACGTGATCGTGAACAATACAAACTGTTAGTGCCGCATGTGAGTGAAAAATTAATTGAATTAATGAATGATATTATGTTCTATATTCAAGAAAAAGCAAAATCACCATTAAATGAACATATTCATATCGCTTTAACAGATCATATTTCTTTTGCAATTAAACGATTAAAACAAGGACTTACAATTGATAATCCTTTTTTAGTTGAAACGAAAATGCTCTATCCAGAAGAATATGAAATTGCTGAAGGTGTTGTAGATCTTTTAAATTCTCGTTTGCAAATTACATTGCCAGAGGGAGAAATTGGTTTTATTGCACTTCATATTTACAGTTCGCTTACAAATTCAGATCTATCTTCAGTGAATCAAAACTCCCGTCTCATTGCACAACTTGTATCTTTAATTGAGACAAACTTACAAATTACATTGGACCAAGAAAGTATCCACTATTTACGCCTTATCCGTCATTTGCAATATGCTATTGAACGGGTGAAAAAAGGGGAGAAAGTAGAGGAATCACAAAGTTTTGCTGAGTTATTAAGGGCGGAATATCCTGTCTGTTATAATTTAGCTTGGAAGCTAGTTAAGGTCATGCAAAAAGAATTGCAACTTCCTGTGTATGAAGCAGAAAGTATATATTTAACAATGCACCTGCAGCGCTTAGTGAAAGCAGAGCATGTGTAAAAAGACATATATTTTTGTCTAAAATGAAAACGTTAAAAAAAATCATTGAATCGCTTACAATAGTTATGTATAATAACTATTGCAAAGTTATACAAATTTCGACAAACACATTAAGGGAAATAAAGAAAACGTTTGCCTTAATTATAGTGAACTTATACGTAAACCTATTTTTGACACGTGTTACTGATTCGATCAGGCATGAGTGGAGAAAAGTAAGGAATGTAAGCTAGAGAAAGGGATATACTACCCTTTGTATAGCTATCGTTCTATCTTTTTTTCCTCATGTCTTTTTGGCGTTTGTCGGAAGGTATCAATATAGATAAGAGAGGAAGGGTTTCCATGTTTAAGAAGATCTTTGGTGTTCTTCAAAAAGTCGGAAAAGCGTTAATGCTTCCAGTTGCGATTTTACCGGCAGCAGGTATTTTACTTGGATTTGGTAATGCATTTCAAAATCCACAGTTAACAAATGTTATTCCTGCATTAAAAGCAGATTGGTTCGTAATGGTAGCAAAAATTATGGAACAATCTGGTGATATTATTTTCGCTAACCTTGCATTATTATTCGCAGTTGGGGTAGCGATTGGTTTAGCTGGTGGAGATGGAGTAGCTGGTTTAGCAGCGTTCGTCGGCTACTTAATTATGAACAAAACGATGAGTGTGTTCTTAGAAGTAGATAAGCTAGTGAAAGTAACAAGTTCTGGAGCAGATCCAGTGAAAATTGGATTTACGGATCCAGCATACGCAAACGTATTAGGAATTCCAACATTACAAACAGGAGTATTTGGTGGTATTATCGTCGGTATAGTAGCGGCATATTGCTATAATAAATACTTCAACATTGAATTACCATCATACTTAGGTTTCTTCGCAGGTAAGCGTTTCGTACCGATCGCAACTGCAACATTCTCTTTAGTAGTAGGTATTATCATGTGCTTCGTTTGGCCATACATTCAAGGTGGCTTAAATACGTTCTCACATCAAATGATTGATGCAAATAGAACATTAGCAGCATTCATATTCGGTTTAATTGAACGTTCATTGATTCCATTTGGATTACATCACATTTTCTATTCACCGTTCTGGTTCGAATTCGGTCAGTATACAAATGCAGCTGGCGAATTAATCCGTGGTGACCAAAAAATCTTTATGGCACAGTTAAAAGACGGTGTAGAATTAACAGCAGGTACATTTACAACTGGTAAGTATCCGTTCATGATGTTCGGTCTTCCAGCAGCAGCTTTAGCGATGTACCATGAAGCACGTCCAGAAAATAAAAAATTAGCAGCTGGTATTTTAGGTTCTGCTGCATTAACATCTTTCTTAACAGGTATTACAGAACCACTTGAATTTTCATTCTTATTCGTAGCACCAGTACTATTCGGAATTCATGCCGTATTCGCTGGTCTATCATTTATGACAATGCAAATTTTAGGTGTTAAAATTGGTATGACATTCTCTGGTGGTTTAATTGACTTTATGTTATTCGGTGTATTACCAGGCCGTACAGCATGGTGGTGGGTAATTGTTGTTGGTCTTGTACTAGCAGTTATTTACTACTTCGGATTCCGCTTTGCAATCCGTAAATGGAATCTAAAAACACCTGGTCGTGAAGTAGCAAATGCGAATGACGGCGCAGGGAAAGCAGAAGCTGGTGAACTTCCTCGTGAAGTACTAGTAGCACTTGGTGGTAAAGAAAACATTGCTTCTTTAGACGCTTGTATTACTCGTTTACGTGTTCAAGTTAACGAACAAAAGAATGTAAACAAAGATCGTTTAAAAGAGCTTGGAGCAGCTGGTGTACTTGAAGTTGGAAATAACATTCAAGCTATTTTTGGACCGAAATCTGACACATTAAAATCACAAATTCACGATATTATGTCAGGTCGTACACCTCATGTTGAAAAAGAAGAGCCTGTAAAAGTAGAAGAAGCTCCTCAAAAAGTTGATGCAAACGAAACAATCGTTTCACCAATTGAAGGGAAAATCCTACCAATTACAGAAGTACCTGATCAAGTATTCTCAGGAAAAATGATGGGAGACGGATTTGCAATTGAGCCGACAGAAGGAACAGTAGTTTCTCCAGTTAACGGTGAAATTGTCAACGTATTCCCTACAAAACATGCAATTGGTATTCAATCTGAAGGCGGAAAAGAAATTTTAATCCACTTCGGTATTGATACTGTAAAATTAAATGGTGAAGGTTTTGAAGCACTTGTAGCACAAGGTGATAAAGTGAAACAAGGACAACCATTATTAAAAGTAGATCTTGCATTTGTAAAAGAAAATGCACCATCTATCATTACACCAATTGTCTTTACAAATTTACAACAAGGGCAACAAGTCGAATTGAAAAAAGATGGAAATGTTAAGAAGGGCGAAAACGCAATTATTGACATTCAGTAGGAATTTGACGCAAAATGTTTATAATTATAATAGGCGATGTGGTTGACCGAACATCGCCTATTATATACAATAGATGATGTAGTACTCACGTCTATACAACTAAAAAATACTGTAATTTAAAGGAGATAAATTATCATGGAAAAAATCTTTAAAGTAACTAGCGACTCAGGAATTCATGCTCGTCCAGCAACTCTACTTGTAAACACTGCAAGCAAATTTGGTTCTGACATTAACTTAGAGTATAACGGAAAGAACGTTAACTTAAAATCAATCATGGGCGTTATGTCTTTAGGCATTCAACAAAACGCAGAAATTAAAATCACTGCAAATGGTGATGATGCAGCTCAAGCACTAGCAGCTATCGAAGAAACTATGAAAAACGAAGGATTAGGAGAATAATGACTCTTAACATTCAAGGGATTGCTGCATCAAGTGGGATTGCTATTGCAAAGGCTTTCAGACTTGAAAATCCTGAATTTAACATCGAAAAGAAATCAATTACAAACGAAGCTGCAGAAATTGCACGCTTAGAAGCTGCGCTTGAGAAAGCAAAAACTGAATTAGAAGCTATTAAGGACCACGCTTTTGCTGAGCTAGGTGCTGACAAAGCTGCGATCTTTGAAGCACATTTATTAGTGTTAAATGATCCAGAACTAGTAAACCCAGTAAAAGATAAAGTAAATAGCGAAAAAGTAAATGCTGAATTTGCAATGGATGAAGTTGCATCAATGTTTATCTCTATGTTTGAAAACATGGATAACGAATATATGAAAGAACGTGCTGCGGACATTCGTGACGTAACAAAACGTGTTCTTGCGCATTTACTAGGCATTAACTTCTCAAATCCTGGTACAATTTCTGAAGAAGTAATCATTATTGCTGAAGATTTAACACCATCTGATACAGCTCAGTTAAACCGTAAGTATGCAAAAGGTTTTACTACTGATATCGGCGGACGTACATCTCACTCTGCAATTATGGCTCGCTCTATGGAAATTCCAGCTGTTGTTGGTACAAAAGTTGTTATGGAGAAAATCCAAAACGGCGATATCGTAATCATCGATGGTTTAGATGGGGAAGTAATTGTTAATCCATCAGAAGAAACTCTTCGCTCGTTTGAAGAAAAGAAAGCGAAATTTGAAGAGCAAAAAGCTGAATGGGCAAAATTAAAAGACCAAGCTACTGTAACAAGTGATGGACATCACGTTGAGCTTGTTGCAAATATCGGAACACCAAATGATGTACAAGGTATTATCGATAATGGCGGAGAAGGCGTTGGTTTATACCGTACAGAATTCTTATACATGGGCCGTGACAATCTTCCAACAGAAGAAGAGCAGTTCGAAGCGTATAAAGCAGTTCTTGAAGGTGTAAAAGAAGGTCAACCTGTTGTTGTTCGTACACTTGACATCGGTGGAGATAAAGAGCTTCCATACTTACATTTACCAAAAGAAATGAACCCATTCTTAGGCTACCGTGCAATTCGCTTATGTCTTGATGAGCAAGATGTGTTCCGTACACAACTTCGTGCATTACTTCGTGCTAGCGTATACGGTAACTTAAAAATTATGTTCCCAATGATTGCAACTCTTGATGAGTTCCGTCAAGCAAAAGCGATCTTATTAGAAGAAAAAGCGAAACTTGTAGAAGCGGGTACAACTGTTTCTGATTCTATTGAAGTTGGTATGATGGTTGAAATCCCAGCTTCAGCAGTATTAGCAGATCAATTCGCAAAAGAAGTTGATTTCTTCTCTATCGGAACAAATGACTTAATTCAATACACAATGGCTGCAGACCGTATGAACGAACAAGTATCTTACTTATACCAACCATATAACCCATCTATTTTACGTCTTGTAAAAATGGTTATCGATGCTGCTCATAAAGAAGGCAAATGGGCTGGTATGTGTGGTGAGATGGCGGGCGATTCACTTGCTATCCCATTATTATTAGGATTAGGTTTAGATGAGTTCAGTATGAGTGCAACATCTATTCTTCCTGCAAGAACACAACTAAGCAAGTTGTCAAAAGCAGAAATGGAAACATTAGCAGAAAAAGCATTAATGATGTCAACTGCTGAAGAAGTTGTTGAACTAGTTAAAAGCATATAATTAATAAAAAAACCTGAGTCGATTTGAAATCGGTCTCAGGTTTTTTCTATGAGAAAAGTAAAACTTATTTTCTTACTCTTGAAGATAAGGAACAGAATTAGATAGCGATCGCAACAATATCAGTTGGGCATACACGTAAAATACCAGTAAAAGTATTTCGGTTTTGATTGTGCTTATCATCTTTGTTGTTATCTTTGTTATCTTTGTCATTGTTATTACGAGCTAAAGCAGAGAAAAGAGCAACACCGTTACAGAAACCTTCAAAAATTACATTGTTGAAAGATCCAACACCTTTAACGCTTAATAGAGAAAGCTCTGTTCCAACTGAAATGCTAGCAAGTACGTTACATACAGCTGGTTGTTGTGGTTTAACCTCTCTCTCTTTCTCACGATGGTCGCGCTCTCTTTCATGATGATGACAGTCTCTAAAGTTATCACAGCATCCAAATGATCCAAACATAATCCTCATCACCCCCTTCACACTTATAATCTATGTAAGTTCGGTAGTGAGTGACTGGACAGAGAGTGGAATTTTTTCTAGGGGAATTTCTCATTTTAAAAGACTAGCTGGGTGTTTATTACAGGATGATGTTTAAAATAGGATAGATATCACAAAAAAGTGTAAAGACCACCGAAATAAATGAAACGGGTAGCCTTTACACTTTTTTGCTTTTATATAAAACGATGATATATACAGGAAGAGCTAAGAGTAGCGGTACGATGGATCGTACAGTATGTTTTTCTGATTCTAATTGGAACGCTTCTTCTTTTGGAAATTGTAAAACTGAAATGTTTGCAGCATCGCCAATAAAATATAGAAGCAGTACAGTTACTATGTAACATAAAAGTGCGATAAAGCTTCCGTATGAACTCAATGAAAATCCCTCTCTTGTTATCTATTTGTTATCATTGTATCATAATTGTAATAAAAATACACGGTTATATTTCAATAGTTTAACAAAATTCGACATGAAACGTCATTTGTATGTATAGAAATAGCATGGAATTTACGTTTTTTTTTGTATAGATGTCGAATTATACATTGTAATATTACGGATGTGTGACAGAACAAAAAGAAACGAAGGTAATTTCTACCTTCGCTTCTTTTCTACCTGATATTAATGTGCAGTAAGAACTCAAACTGATTTAAGTTACACTTTATTATTTCGCCCATTCACTAACTTGTTCTACGCTCATTCGTGGTGCAGGATGGCCTTTTAAAGTTGATTCACCAATTGTAATAAGCATAATTGGTACGTAACGAGATGAAACATTGAATTCCTCTGAAAGTGCTTGTGGATTGAAACCACCAATAGCACAAGTATCCCAGCCAGTTGCTTTAGCTGCAAGCATAAGTTGCATAGCTGCTAAAGATGCATTTGAAAAGGCTGCATCCCTTGGAAATTGCTCACGAGCATATGCAGATTCAATATTTTTAGCTAAGCGCTCTTTTGCTTCTTCTTTCATAAATCCTTGTTCTACAATTGGACCATATACTGGTTCAACGTTTTTATAAGCTTCTAAATCACCTAAAATAGCGACTACAGCAGAAGCATCAAGAATTTGTTGTTGGTTATAAGCAATTGGGTGTAATCGTTTCTGTACATCTTCACCTTGGAATACGAGGAATTTCCAGTGCTGCAAGTTCCAAGCAGAAGGTGCTTGAGCAGCGCCCTTTAAAATCTCGTGTAACTCTGCAGATGAAATTTCTTTTTCTGGGTTGAATGCACGTGTAGATGTGCGTTCATATAGAACATTAAAAAAGTTGTCGTTTGTCATTATATATCCTCCAAATTACATATCAAATTATGAAAAAATACATGTAATACATTCTACTTACATTTTGTAAGTTATCGAATTTAAGAATATAATATCTTTATTTTAATTGTCAAGTTTTAAAGCAGAAGCTAGGGCATTCATACAAACGATACAATTCCAATAATCATACACTAAAAAAGGAATTTATAGAATGAAAAACGAAGAGAACATTCTCAATTAGCTTGTTAACATGTATCCCTCACTCATTAAAGTTTTGAGAGAACAGTTTTTTTTATAAAAGGTTTGTGAGGAATTCAGTAGAACAAGATATATGAAGTGAGTGAAGACTAGTGATGAACATACTACATTTTTTATTAGAGAATACGGTTTTCCAAAATGTATTACAAGATCTTCAGTTAAATGTCCTTTATATAGAAAATGGATGCACACATCAACAAACGATAGAAAATATCCATCCAAAATGTATGTTTATAGCAAATAGTTTTGAAGAAGGAGAAGTATTGTTTCAGAGGACTAAACCACATATTGTAATTATGTATGTAACAGATTTTTCTCAAATAAAATATATAAAGAATATGTATAATCCACAGAGTACATTTATTGTCATTTGGGATCAACAAATAACAAGCGAGTTTGCAGAGGTGCTTACGTTAGGAATACGTAATATTGTGATAGCCCCTGTGACTCCGCAAATGGTGTTAGAGGAAGTGAATAAAAGCTTATATCAGCTTTCTTTAGTGCGGCAAGTAAGTTTGCAACAAGAACTACTTCAAACGATGTTTGATTTTCGAAATGATCTATTATTTATAGTAGAAGACGATGAAATTGTTGATTGTAATACAAATTTTTTAGAGTTTTTCGGATATGAAAATTTGTTTGCTTATCGTGAACAACATTTAGTATTTGCTGAACATCTTATTAGAGAAAATGGATACTATTCAACAACTCATGATATAACATGGTTAGATGATACATTATCATATGATAGAAGAATTAAGATGTCCAACTATGAAGGGGAAGTGTCAACTTTTTTATTGCGTGCAACACCATTGCCAGAAGATTTATCAAGATTTATTGTGAAGTGTACAGAGATTACAGAATTAGATGAAATCTATCAAGAACAAGAAAGGCTTGCTATGATAGATTCGTTAACAGAGATTTATAATCGTTTGAAATTCCAACAAATACTAGAGGCAGAATGGGATAATGCGATGCGTAATAATGAAAACATAGCACTTATTTTATTTGATATAGATAATTTTAAAGCAGTAAATGACACGTATGGCCATGATTTTGGTGACTTAGCATTAATTGAGCTTGCAGAGCTTATGAAATCTAAAGTGGAGCAGCAACATGTGTTTGCAAGGTGGGGAGGAGAAGAATTTATTATTTTAGTAACGAATACAGTGGAAAAAGAAGCATTTCAAGTTGCGGAATCATTACGATTTTTTATAGAAACAAAGCAATTCTCGGGAATTTCGAAATTAACAGCGAGTTTTGGAGTTGCATTATATGAAAAAGGGATTACAAGAGAAGAATTAATGCAACGGGCGGATATTGCATTATATGAAGCGAAAAAAAATGGTAAAAATCAAGTGTGTGTATATAGAAAAGAAAAAAAGTGATTTTTCGCAACAAATTGTTGCGATTTTTTTTGTCTAATTATAGAATGAGAAAAATATATGTATGAAAGTACACAATAAATATAATGAAGATCGTTATATTATTTGTAGAGTTTATGGTGTAACCTATTATTTAATTCCGCATTACTTAGCCGTAAAAGCCTAATGTCTGGGCTAATTAGGAGGATAATCTCTTTTTATTTTATTGGGAATTAAGGGAAAGAATAATAGTAATGCCTGTTATTGGACTGATAATATTAGAGAATATAGAGGAAGATAAAAAGGTTAGTATCATAAAAAAAGTAGATCGATCTTTAGTATGAAAGTAATGTAATGAGAAGTTTTGGTTGGAGATAAAGAACGTGTTATATTGAATAAAGAGTTCTGAAATATAGTAAGAGAGTTATTAGAACAAAGGGGATGAGAAAATGGAACATAAAACTTTATCAATAGGTTTCATCGGTATTGGTGTAATGGGAAAAAGTATGGTTCATCATTTAATGCAAGAAGGTCATAAGGTATATGTATATAATAGAACGAAAGCGAAAACAGATTCTTTAGTGCAAGATGGTGCAAATTGGTGTGATACACCGAAAGACTTAGTAAAGCAAGTGGATGTTGTAATGACTATGGTAGGATATCCACATGATGTAGAAGAAGTGTATTTTGGGATAGATGGGATTTTGGAGAATGCAAATGAAGGTACAATTACAATTGATTTCACGACATCTACACCAACATTGGCAAAACGTATTAATGAAGCGGGTAAAAGTAAGAATATATATACGTTAGATGCGCCTGTATCTGGAGGAGACGTCGGTGCGAAAGAGGCAAGACTCGCAATTATGGTCGGTGGCGAGAAAGAAATATATGAAAAATGTTTACCGTTATTTGAAAAACTAGGAACAAATATTCAGTTGCAAGGACCAGCTGGAAGTGGACAACATACAAAAATGTGCAATCAAATTGCAATTGCTTCTAATATGATTGGAGTATGTGAAGCGGTTGCTTATGCGAAAAAAGCTGGACTAGATCCAGATAAAGTATTAGAGAGTATTTCAACGGGGGCAGCAGGTAGCTGGTCATTGAGTAATTTAGCTCCTCGCATGTTAAAGGGAGATTTTGAACCGGGGTTTTATGTAAAGCATTTTATGAAAGATATGAAGATTGCTTTAGATGAGGCTGAAAAATTACAATTACCAGTACCAGGTTTAAGTTTGGCGAAGGAATTGTATGAAGAGCTAATAAAAGATGGAGAAGAGAATAGCGGAACACAAGTGTTATACAAAAAATACATAGGGGGTAAGTGAGATGGATCTTCAAAAATTTGATGAGATGATTGATGCTGTACAACGAGCAACTTGTGTACAAATTAATGAAAAACAAATAGAAGCTTTTAAACAAAAATATGATTTTGAACCAAAATTCGAATATGGAAGAGATGAAAAAGGGCATTACGTTATTCGAACTTCAAAAAAGATGTTAGAAGAAATGGAGTTTTATTTGGCATTAAAATATGATCGAGATGGAGTTGACCTTTATATGCAAGCAGAGATTGACGGTATATGCCACGTATCTCTTAGTTATAGTGAAGACGCCTTGCATTTACAAGAATTGTTTCAATTTCTAGAAGAAAATAAATAAAAGTCCTCAAATGAGGACTTTTATTTATTTAAGTATATTTAATTTTATAATTATAAGCTAGAAGCACGGCGGCATCGTTCAATTGGGAATGGAATAACTTGCGCGATGTGATTAGGACCAAATTGTTTTGTACGAGCATGGCGTATTATATAAAATGCACACAGAATTGAAATAGGAATAGCACCGAACAAACCAAAGAATAAAGCGCTTACACAAGATGCAACAAAACCTAACACACCAACTTCTAATTCTTCCATAATAGCTCCTAGAATAATAGGAAGTGCTCCACACGTAACCCCCAGTATAAGTGCGATAAGTAAACTCATGATTATCCCCCTCTGTTTGCAATATTTTTTCCTTCTTAGTTAATTGTAGTATATCATATATAAAACAGAATTTTCAGAAAAAATTCAAAAAAAGTTCAATAAATGTTCAAAAAATGTTAAGAAATACACTTGAAAAATAGAAGGATAAGATCGTTTTTGAAAGGAAGGACGCATACGTTTGAGAAAATAAAAAATCAGGCTTATTTCATATTTTGAAATAAGCCTGCTCCATAGGAGGATGTATATATGTAGAGTGAATAAAAGGTTGGAAAAGGGGGTCCAAGACCTTTTATTCAACTAACTACCTTAATAGATTGGAACCCAACCTTCAGTTGTAACAAAAATACGAATAGCTACAACTTGACGATCATCTTGCAAGGTAAAATAATGTCTTGCATTTTCAGGAACAGATATGAGATCGCCTGGCTCAAGTTCAACGTCAAAGAATGTCCCATCTTTTCCTTCAATGGCAAAGATGCCATGACCACTAACAATAAAGCGAACTTCATCATCAGTATGATGGTGTTCTTTTTGGAAATTAATTAATAGTTCGTCAAGGTTAGGTGTGCTATTTGAAAGTGAAATTACATCATGTGCTTTATAACCTCGGCGCGCTGAAACATCAGCAATTTCTTTTGAAAACACAGCTAATATTTCAGCCTTGTTTTCATCTGTTAACGAATAATTTTCATTTAAATGAGGAGGAAGTTTAGAAATATTCCATTTCTCATATAAAACACCTTCCTCTTGTAGAAATTTAGATACTTCCACTTCATTTTCAATGCGAGTATTTACTTCATGAATACGAATTTGCGCCATTAGAAACGCCTCCTTGAATTGATAGTAGTTTTATATGAAATTGGAATAAAAACTCATAAGCTTCTAATCTTTTCTTTGCATCAAAGCTATCTCGGCCCCATACGGTAATACCATGGTTACGGATTAATACTGCCCCCGAATCTCCCTGTATATGCTTGCGGAAGTTTTCTCCAAGCGTTGGGATATGAGCATGGTTTTCGATAATAGGAATGTGAATTGTTGCACCTTCTTCCCAAATATCGAGAGCTTTAATAATTTCTTGATTTTGAAGTGTGACGGCATCACTATATAAATTTGTGATCACATTGTTATCAGTTGTATGAACATGAAGGACGCACCCAGCATTCGTATTGTTATAAATATGTGTATGCAAGATTGTTTCTGCTGAGGGACGTAATTCAGTCTCTAATACGGGAACCCCTAGATGATCTACTAGTAGAAAGTCATCTGGAGTCGTTTTGGTTTTATCTTTACCACTTGCTGTAATGAGAAAAGTGAGTGGTTCATGACTAACCTTTATAGAAATATTACCACTCGTTGCTGGAAACCAATTTCGTGTTGTTAATTCTTTTTTTATCTCGCTTAAGTCATACCATTGACGAAAAAGTTGTTTCATAATTTCACCTCCAACAAATGTTTTAATTCAGTTTTAACATCGTGAAACGTTTCAAATGGTGTATAAGAAATATGATTTTCTTCGCATTTTGTAATAAGGAAATCACGAGCGAACACTTTATCCGCTTGTTTTGCAGCTTGTAAATCGGTAATTGAATCTCCAATTACAATATGGAAGTCATTCGTATCACTCAATTTACGGATGAGTGATGATTTACATAATCCGCAATGATTTTGACAAAGACGATCACAAGGATGAGGCCAATTCACCGTAATGTATTCATTTGAAAAATCTGTTTCATTACAGTAAATTTGCTCTTTTGGAATGAGTCCTTGTAAGAGTGGATAGACGAAGAAATCCATTCCACCTGATATAACATAAAAGGAAATATTGTTTTCATTTACAAATTGTATAAATTCATGAAAACCATTACGAATTTCAGCAGTCTCTATTAAAAATTGAATAATTTCATCGTGCAGATTAGTAGGTATTAATTGAAATAATTGAGAAACACCTTCTTGAATAGATAGCTCTTGTGATAAAATTCTATTCTTTACTTCTTCAGCTTCTGGTGGTGCGAATTTCTCCATAATGGACATAATGTTATCATTATTTGTAATCGTGCCATCGAAATCACAAAATACTTGAATACTCATAATTTCACCTCATGAGAGGGATTTCCCCATATTTGTAGTGCACTATGCAAATTTATATCATCTACTTCATGGAGTGGTTTATTTTGCAAAGTAGCATCAATGGCAGTACGGAAAGCTTTACCGCCGCCTTGCGCTCCATTTGGATGTCCATGTATCCCACCGCCAGCATTAATAACAACATCTTTACCGAAATCTCGTATAATAAAGGGAACGAAGCCAGGGTGAATACCAGCAGATGGAACGGAAAAGCTCTTCTTGAAAAACACATCGTCTTCAGTTAAATATTTTGAGATAGCAAGAGCTTCCTCTTTTTCTAGCGCAACACTTCCGTATGGAGATGGGAATAATGAAAAATCAGCCCCAGCATAACGTAGCAGCTTTCCGAGTAATAATGGAGATGAAATTCCATATAACTTGGATGCTGAATAAGCGCCACTTACAGCAGGGTGTGCCATAATAGGAACTGGGATTTCATCATCTTCTGCAAGTGATTGTAGTACATCTAGTCCGTAAGCAAATACGTTAAATAATAAAATATCAGCTCCAGCTTGCACTGCACGTTTTGCATTTTCTTTTAAATCAAAAGTTCGTCCTGTTACATTTACGGCGTATAACGTTTTATGTCCGTACGTTTCATATACGGATTGTAAAACTTCTTTTCCAGATACAATGCGTTTCGTAAGTGGTGTTAATGCATTTTCAAATAATATTTCATCATCTTTTACTATATCTACACCACCAATTGCTTGATCGCGTAATTGCGTTTTTAAATACCCAATATTTCGTCCAATCATTCCTTTAAAAATACTCATTAAAAGGGGACGATCATGCACTTGTAAAAGATTTCGAATACCATCTATCCCGAATTTTGGACCAGGAAAATGTTTTTTCAACTCGTCTGAAAAAGTTAAGTCAATCAATTTTACTTCGCCATCAAGTGATAGCTTCCCAAATGTAGTCGTTAAAATTGCTGGTAAATCTGGACTGAAGTTTAATAACGGATATTCGATTTTAATAATTCCGCGTTTTACTTTTTTACGTAAATACGAATTGGTATGTTCATGTTCAGCTAACTCCTCAACATGAAGGACGTTGCCTTTATGCTGCTTTAACTGTTCTTGCAATAAGTGTGGCAAATGAGTCCAAGAGCCAATTGTTAAACCGAGTGCAATTTGCTCAGCTTTTTTTTCTAAGTTATGTGAATCATCATGGATTAAATACGTCGCTATAATTCCGCTCATTGTTATAACCTCCTAGTTAAATAAAAAAACCTCTCAGCTAAGGAGAGGTTTTTTTACAACCAGCTCCTTATCTGTCAGCGTAATGCTGCGAGAATTAGCACCGTGTCTACAATTATGTAGATCGGTTGCCGGGTTTCGTCGGGCTCGTCCCTCCACCTGCTCTTGATAAGAAGTATTTAGAAATGTTTAAATTTTTAAGATAACTGAATTTTGTCAGATATTTTTCATGTTGTCAATTACTTTTTAAAAAAATTTAATTTATCAATTCGATTAATGGCTTCTCGTAATCTATCTTCTGTATGCAAGAGACCAACACGGACGTACCCTTCGCCATGTTCACCAAATCCAACACCAGGAGCAACCGCAACGTGTGCTTTTTCTAGTAAAATATCAGAAAATTGCTCAGATGTATAACCTTCTGGAACAGGAAGCCATGCAAAGAATGATCCTGTTGGAATGTCTACATTCCAACCAATTGAGTGACAAGCTGAAATAAGAGCGTTTCTTCGAGATTCGTAACTATTTACAAGGTCTATGACGCAAGACTGTGAACTTAATAGTGCTTCGCGGGCAGCATCTTGAATGGCACCAAAAATACTAACATACATATGATCTTGTAATAAGTTAATTGTTTCAATCACACTTTCATTCCCTACCGCAAAAGCGATGCGCCAGCCAGCCATATTGAAAGTTTTCGATAAGGTGTAAATTTCGATTCCTGTATCTTTGGCACCATCTGCTTGTAAGAAACTAACAGGTTTTTGACCATCGAATCCAATCGCACCGTAAGCAAAATCATGAACGACTAATATATTATGTTTATTAGCAAAATGAATGGTTTCATCAAAGAAATCTTTTGATGCAGTAGCACCGGTCGGATTATTTGGATAGTTTAAAAACATTAATTTTGCACGCTCGGCAATAGAGTCATCGATTTTTGTATAATCTGGTAAAAAATTATTTTCTGCAATAAGCGGCATTGTTTCAAATTGTGCTTTTGCTAAAGCAACTCCTGATAAATAATCTGGATAGCCTGGATCGGGAACGAGAATCGTATCACCAGGGTTTGTAAAACAAACTGGTAATTCTACTAATCCAGCCTTTCCACCAAACAAAATAGCAACTTCAGTTTTTGGATTTACTACTACATCATATTCACGTTGATAGAATGTTGCCACGGCTTCTTTTAAACTTTCATGTCCGCGAAATGGCGGATATTTATGATGAATGGTCTTTTCTGCAGCATCTTGTAAAGCTTTTACGATATGCTGCGGCGTTGGTTGATCTGGATTACCTTGACCTAGATTAATAACATCGTGACCAGCTGCAACGACTTTATTAACTTTTGCAACAAGTGAAGCAAAAAATTGTGTTGGCAATGATGTTACTATCTCAGAAGGTTGAAATAATTTCATACTTTCCACCTCTTTTGAAAGTTGTTACAATTCTAGTGACAAATGATATAATCTTTCCAGTATTTTGTAAAGAAAAAAATGAGAATGGGGCTGAAAAAATGAAAGTCGCATGTATTCAAATGGATATTTTCTTTGGAGATGTAGAAAAAAATATTGAGAATGCTAAAAATAAAATAAGCGAAGCAATGAAGGAAAGACCAGATGTTATCGTCTTACCAGAACTATGGACAACAGGTTATGATTTAACGAGACTTTCTGAAATTGCAGATAGGGATGGATTGGAAACGAAAGAAAAGTTGATAGAATGGTCGAAACAATATGGTGTACATATTGTTGGTGGTTCTATAGCAAAGCAAACAGAACAAGGTGTTACAAATACAATGTATGTTGTAACGAATAAAGGAGAACTAGTTAATGAATACAGTAAAGTACATTTATTTCAGCTTATGGATGAACATAAATATTTAATCGCTGGAAATAGTACAGGTGAATTTAAGTTAGATGATGTAGAGTGTGCCGGCACAATTTGTTATGACATTCGTTTTCCAGAGTGGATGCGTGTTCATACTGCTAAAGGTGCAAAAGTTTTATTTGTTGTAGCTGAATGGCCATTAGTTCGTTTAGCACATTGGCGTTTGCTATTACAAGCAAGAGCGGTTGAAAATCAGTGTTATGTTGTTGCATGTAATAGGGCAGGAAAAGATCCAAATAATGAGTTTGCTGGTCATTCTTTAATTGTCGACCCTTGGGGCGAAGTTGTTGTAGAAGCGAATGAAGAAGAATCAATTTTATTTGGAGAGCTTACATTCGAGAAAATTGAAGAAGTACGTAAAGGAATTCCAGTTTTTGCAGATCGTCGTCCAGAATTATACAAATAAAATGTTGACAAGTGATTTTTATTCTTGGTATAGTCTTCAACATAAAGTTAAAAATTCTAAAAAATTATATAACTCTTATCAAGAGCAGGTGGAGGGATTTGGCCCGATGAAGCCCAGCAACCGACCGTAATACCATTGTGAAATGGGGCGTTTATGACGCCAAAAGGCACGGTGCTAATTCCAGCAGAAAGTAAAACTTTCTGGCAGATAAGAGGGGAGAAGATAAACTTCAAACCTCTTTCTTAGTGGAAAGAGGTTTTTCTACGTCAGAAAAACCTCTGAATGAAAAAAGGGGGAGAAGACGATGGGATATTATTCATTAACAGAAGTAACCGCTGTACAATATGCGAAAGAACATGGTTATTTTGAAAAGAAAGCAAATGTAGTTTGTCATGAAATTGGAGATGGAAATTTAAATTATGTGTTCAAATTAGATGATGGAGAGAAGTCTATTATAATAAAACAGGCACTGCCATATGCGAAAGTAGTTGGTGAGAGCTGGCCATTGTCTATAAAAAGAGCAACGATTGAAAGTAAAGCATTACAAATTTTCGCGAAGTATGTACCTGAATATGTGCCGGTAGTGTACAGTCATGATGAAGAGTTAGCAGTAACAGTCATAGAAGACTTATCAAGATTAACTATTACAAGAAAAGGATTAATAGATGGAGAAGAGTATCCACTTCTATCCCAGCATATCGGGCATTTTCTAGCGAATGTTTTATTTTATACTTCAGATTTTGGTTTACAGTCAGAAGAAAAAAGGGTACTAGAAGGTACATTTGTAAACCCAGATCTTTGTAAAATAACAGAAGATTTAGTATTTACAGACCCGTTTGGTCATTACGATACGAATGATTATGAACCGGAGTTACAATTAACGATTGATGAACTGTGGAGTGACAAAACTTTAAAGTTAAAAGTTGCACAGTATAAGTATAAATTTTTAACGAGAAAAGAGGCACTCATTCATGGAGATTTACATACTGGAAGTATTTTTTCATCACCTTCTGAAACGAAAGTGATTGACCCAGAATTTGCAACGTACGGTCCATTTGGATTTGACATCGGGCAATTTATTGCAAATCTATTATTAAATGCTCTATCTAGAGAAGAAGAACAGAGAGGTGTATTATTTTTTCATATAGAGAAGACATGGAGTTATTTTGTAGAAACTTTTACGAAGTTATGGATTGGAGAAGGTGTAGAAGCATATACGAAAGAAAAGCAATGGCTACCAATTATTTTGCAAAACATTTTTACGGATGCCGTCGGGTTTGCAGGATGTGAGCTTATCCGTAGAACAATTGGCTTAGCACATGTAGCTGATTTAGATGAAATAACAAATAAAGAAACGAGAATTCAAGCCAAGAAACAAGCGTTATCCTTAGGGAAAGAACTAATAAAATATGAGTCTAAGAACGCCGATATTCAACTGTTCCGAACATTATTTCAACAGACAGTTTCTGGAGGGATAAAAGCATGAGTACAGTTGTTACGATTCCGAGGTCTGTCAGTTGGAAAGGTGATGCCATTGCAGTATTAAATCAAACAAAGTTGCCGCATAGCACAGAATACAAAACATTAACGACGATTGAAGAGGTATGGAAAAGTATTGTCATGCTAGAAGTAAGAGGAGCACCTGCAATTGGAATTGTAGCTGCATTTGGCTTGGCGCTTGCATCAAAAAAATATACTACTTTACATATTGAAGAATTTCAAAAGAAGTTTAATAGAGATTGTAATTATTTAGGGACGTCACGCCCGACAGCAGTCAATTTATTTTGGGCAATCGATCGTATGAGAGAATCTATTCAAGAAATTACTACAATAAAAGAAGCGCAAAAAATATTAGAAGAAGAAGCGCTTCGTATTCAGCAAGAAGATGAAGCGGTATGCCGGAGTATTGGAGAACATGCATTAACATGCTTTAAAGACGGTGATAACATTTTAACAATTTGTAACGCTGGCAGTATTGCAACTGCTAGATATGGTACTGCATTAGCACCGTTTTATATTGGGAAAGAAAAAGGTGTACGGTTACATGCGTATGCGTGTGAAACGAGACCGGTTTTACAAGGCGGACGTTTAACGACCTGGGAATTAAAACAGGCAGGTATTGATGTAACACTTATTACAGATAATACGGCAGCTCATGCTATTCAAACGAAAGAAATCAACGCAATTATTGTAGGAGCGGACCGAATTGTCGCAAATGGGGATACAGCAAATAAAATCGGAACGATGAATTTAGCTATATTAGCAAAGTATTTCGATATCCCGTTCTACGTTGCAGCTCCACTATCGACATTTGATATTACGAAACAAACAGGTGCAGAAATTGTTATTGAAGAAAGAGATGAAACAGAAGTTACGAAAATTTTTGGGAAACAGGTGGCACCAGTTGGAACTACTGTTTATAATCCTGCATTTGATGTAACACCAAATAAATTAATTACAGGTATTATTACTGAGAAAGGTATTATATGCGGAGATTATAAGCGAGAAATTGCATCATTGTTTGAAAAAACAAGCTAATACATAATAGCTTGTTTTTTTATGCCTAAATGTGTTCTTTTTTCTTATTTATATAATGAAAGGAGGAGAAAAAGATGGAAGAGTGGATCAAGATGATAGGTAATGTAGGGTTTCCAATTGTTGTAACATTATATTTACTTCATCGAATTGAAAGTAAATTAGATGGGGTAATTGTTGCAATAGAGAAGTTGCCAAGGCAATTACTAAAGTACGATGATCCTCGCGATAAAAAATAAAGTTTGCTCTTCGTGAGCAAACTTTATTTTTTATTGAGCGGTATAACCACCATCGATAACGACAGCTTGTCCAGTTATACCTTTCGCTTTTTCGCTCGCTAAAAACATCGCATAATCAGCAATCTCTTGTACTTGTAATAAGCGTTTTTGTGGTACAAGTGGATAAATGACATCCTCTAAAACATTTTCAAGTGGTACATTTCGTGTAGTGGCCAAGTCTTGTAATTGATTCCTTACGAGAGGGGTATCGACATAACCGGGACAAAGTGCATTAACAGTAATTCCGTGAGTAGCCCCTTCTAAAGCGGCAACTTTTGTTAATCCAATTACGCCATGTTTTGCGCTATTATAAGCAGCTTTTCCAGCGAATCCAACGAGGCCATTAATGGAAGCTACATTTATAATACGGCCATATTTTTGTTTTTTCATAATAGGGAAGGCATGCTTAATTGCGATAAAAGGAGCGATTTGCATAATTTTAATTAGTAGCTCGAATTTTTCGGTTGGAAAATCTTCAATTGGTGAAACGTGTTGCATTCCTGCGTTATTAATTAATATGTCTAATGAACCGAAATGATTAACAGTTTGGGAAATGGATGCTTCTATTTCTTCTTCGGATGTAACATCACATTTTAAGCCGATAGCTTGAAAGCCCTCTTTTTGTAGTTGTTCAGCAGCTTCTTTTGCACGTTCTTCAAGCCGATCGGTAATAACAACTTTTGCACCTTCTTTTGCAAAAGCGTTTCCCATTTCATATCCAATACCACTTGCAGCACCTGTTAAAAAAACAACTCGATTTGTAACCATGATGAAAAACATCCCTTCGTAATAAAGTTCTCATATTGCTCTATTTAGAGAGTGGATAAGAAAAATCCTGCAAAGGTTTGGAAAAATATTGCTAGCTATCTTGTTTTGCAAAATAGTCTTTGCTATACTATTTTGTAAAGCAAGATACTTACGCTTATCTATCTTGTAAAACAAGATAGTAGGAGGATTTGAATTATGTCGACAAGTCAAATGCTGAAAGGGATTTTAGAAGGATGCTTACTTGCTATTATTTCTGAAGGTGAAATATACGGTTACGAAATGAGTGAGAAGCTAGCAAAGTATGGCTTTACAATGGCGAGTGAGGGAAGTATTTATCCGTTATTAATACGAATGCAAAAGGAAGGATTTATAACAAGTGTAATGAAGGAATCCCCATCTGGTCCAAAACGGAAGTATTACACGTTAACAGAAGATGGCGAAGGTGCACTGGATGAATTTATGGATCGCTGGGAAGCGATGCAAAGTAGTGTGGAACGTCTACTTGAAGGGAAGGGGAGAAGAAAATAATGCTATCAAATGAAGCACGAAAGTTTTTATTAGATATGAGATTGTTTTTGGCTGCAAAGAGTGTGAAAGAAAGCGATATTGAAAGCTTTATTGAAGACGCAGAACTTCATTTAATAGAAGGTGAGAGTGATGGGAAAAGTGTAGAAGAAATTTTCGGAAGTTCACCGAAAGAATACGCAAATGAACTTGTAAAAGTGATGGAAAGAGATAGACAGGAAACGTGGAAGCAAATTGGTTTTACAGTAATGAATATCGTATCGTTTTGGATTATTGCTTCTATTCTAATAGTGAATAACGGACTATTACAGATGTCACTTATTCAGTGCGTTGGATATAGTTTGTCATTAATTTTAGTTGTGATATGTCCTAATTTTCTACTTCGCAAAATGACTTTCGTAACAAGTTTTACAAAAACATGGTTTGCTATGTGGTCGTTAGTCATAATCGCACCAATGTTTCTAATAGGGGCTGTAACGATATTAGATGTGATTTATCCTACAAAAATGTTTATATTCACCCAAATGCAAAGTTATATATTAGCTGGTGGTATTTTCATCATTACAGTTGCAATAAATATATATTTTAATGGATGGTTTAAAAACTTATATTTAATCATCCCGCTTTCTATTATGTTAGTGTTTAAAACATTTACATCAGAAGACCTTGTTCCAATGTTATTTCAAATTATATGTTTATACGGAAGTTTATTTATTTTAATTTTCCTTGAAATTATGATGAAGACGAATAGAAGAGAAACGGTTTAATAAGGGAGGGATGATCATGAAGATTTCTAAAGAAGGAGAAAAGTTTTTAATCGATACGAAAGTGTATTTAATAACAAAAGGAATGAAAGAAGAAGATGTGGATGCCTTTCTAGAAGATGCAGAGCTTCATTTAATTGAAGGTGAGAAAGAGGGAAAGACGGTAAGTGATATATTTGGTGATTCGCCAAAAGAGTATGCGGAAGAATTAGCGAAAGAGATGGAGAAGGATAAAGGCGGGAGTATAAAAAGTATCTTAGGAATGATAATTGGGATAGGTGGATATTGGTTACTTACAAATATTTTATTTGGAAATCCGAATCAACAATTTACGTTAACAAATGTACAGTTAATTGGTTATCCTATCGTTTTAATTATTACGATTATTGGAACGATTGTTGCGTTTAGAATGTCTTCTTTTAAAAGTAAATTAGTAGAGTTTGGAATTATTTATGTAATAGTGATGATACCTATTTTATTATTGGTGTTATTAATGTTTATGAATAAATGGTATGGGACGCCAATTTTACAATTGTCGACAATGCAGACATATATATTAGCAGTAACTATATTTTTATTACTTCTTATTGGTGAAGTATATGTTCTTGGTTGGATGGGTGTTTTGGTACTAATTGTTCCTCTTGCGATTATGTTCTTATTTAAAGACTTGGAAGAAAGAAATGTATTTTGGGGAATTGCAAAGATCTTACTTCTGTATGGAAGTATATATGGATTAATGAGATGGTCTTTAAAAATTGAAGAGAGAAAAAGTGTAAACTAGTAATTTGGAAGGAGGGAATGCGATGCTTTCTCAAGAGTCACGAGATTTCCTTGCAAATACAGGTACTTATTTAACGGCAAAGGGGATAAGTGAAAAAGATATTGAATCCTTTTTAGAAGATGCAGAATTGCATTTAACTGAAGGTGAAAAAAGAGGCAAGAATGTAGAGGATATATTTGGTGATTCACCAAAGGAATATGCAAATCAACTTGTAAAAGAAATGCAAGTTGATTATAAACGGAATTTAGGATGGCTAGCTACAGCTGTTATGAGTATATTATGCTATTGGACTATTCCAGATCTTTTATTTCGAAATTTAAATGAACCTTATACCATTTCTTTAATAGGATTAATCGGATATCCGGTTATCTTACTGTTAATGATTATGGGAGGGATTTTATTTTTAAGAGGTGCTAGTTTTCAAAGGAGTATGTTGAAAAAAGGCTTACTGCTATTTGGAGCAGTAATACTCACTTATTTACCAATATTAATAATGTTCTTAAAGGGTTGGTACAGTTTTCCTTTATATGAACTCCCTCAATTAGGAAGATATTTAATTGGAGGAGTTATGCTATTGATAACAACGATTGTGAATGTTCGGTCTCTTGGCTGGATTGGTTTACTTGTTTTAGGAATCCCAATTTTTATGATATTTATGGTTGAACAAATAGTAAGAGTATATTTCTAAGAAGAAGCTCTAGAAATAAAAAGGATAATCATATATGTAAATCATATTTATACTGCGTATTATAAATATTATGATATGTTTTGTTCTTCGGTTTAATAGGTAAAGGGCTGCTCTGGATATGCAAAAAATTATTTCCGAAGAAATATTATATAGAGATTTTTAGAGTAATTGTATTTATGTTTAGTTGTATATTTGCATCCGTTGCAGCCGGAATTTGGTTTATTGATTGGAATATATTATTTTAAACAGTAACAAAATCGTTACTGTTTTTTTCTTTGCAATAAAGAGCTTTGTAAAGAGAGTGCTTTTTGTTCGCTCGTTAATAGAGACTGAATATGGACATTTTCAGGGCGAGGGACGATCGGATACATAAGATTTGTTGGAGAAGGATGGTGCTCCGAGCCAGTTGGGGAATGAGGATCTGCGTGAGTAAGTTTTCCGTGAACACGTCTTGTAAATAAAATATGACCAATTTCATGAGCGAGCGTATATATATTTTTCATAGGAGCAGCCGAGTTTGTTAAAACGATATACCCTGTAAGTTGCTGTTGTTTTGCTAAAGAGTAGGCACAGGCAATTACTGCTGTTTCTTTGAAATAATCACTGCCAATATAACAAATGTAAAGGTCGCATTTAGGAGCTTCATTTACACAAGTTTGAAAAAAGGATGCTAATTTTTCCTGACTTTGAATAGAATCTTTATAACTAATTTCACGGTCAGAAAAGCGGAAAAGTTCATTTAAAACAATTACTTCTTGAATTTGAAATGTAATCGGGTGCCAAATTGACTCTGCAACTGCTAAATCCTTTGCAACACGGTCATCAGAAATATCGGCGCCTGGAGTAATGCAAATACATATATTGACGTATGGATCCATAAGGAACACCTCAACTGAAAAAATTCTTCCTATAATATATGTTGGGAAAAGATCCTATGTATGGATAAACGCCTTGTTTATTACAAGTCGAAAAAATTTCATAGTTCTATAACATGGTTTGGCCGTCTTTTTGATATAGTAAAGGAAAGGGGGAGAATATATGTATACATTAAAAATCGTTTCAGACAGAGAAGCTCTTTATCAATTTGCAAGTTATGTAAGAGTTGTACAAGGAGTGGAAGATGTATATGTAGAGGTGGGAGAACCTTTATACGAACATCCATTAATGAAATTTTATGTACATATTAAGCTTGAGGAAACATATGAGCAACATAAAGCGTTACAAGAAATAGCAAGATTAGTAGAATTAGGGCGTTTTACATATGTCCATTATCGTAATGATGAAATAGAAGAAGCTTTTGAAGCTGTAAAATATGAAAGTTTTAAGAAATAAAGGTGAAAAAAGGAGGCGAAAGCTTCCTTTTTTTCTTTAAAATTACATCAACAAAAGGAGAAAAATTTTGTTATGATAAGGGAGGGTGAGGAAAGGAGAGTTTACATATTGGGGTATATTGAAGAGTTACGCAAAGTCGTTGGTACAAGGCCGCTTATTCTAGTAGGATCAGCAATTATTATCTTAAATGATAATCAAGAAGTATTGCTTCAATATCGTTCAGATACATATGATTGGGGTGTACCTGGTGGAGCGATGGAGCTAGGAGAAACGACAGAAGAAACTGCTCGTAGAGAACTATTTGAAGAGACGGGACTAAATGCGAAAATTATGCAATTTATCGGGGTTCTTTCGGGAAAAGAAGTGTACTTCCAATATCCAAATGGAGATGAAATTTTTAATGTCATTCATCTGTATCAGGGACATCATGTGAGCGGGGAATTAAGGCTTGACCATGAAGGATTACAGCTTCAATATTTTCCGGTAGATAAGTTACCGAATTTGAATAAAACAACAGAGAAAATTTTACAAAAATTTCTATATGCATTAACAGAATAGAAGGTTAATTCCTTCTATTTTTATTATATTAAATATTTTGATTTTTTAGTATGTTTATAGTATGATAAGTGTAGACATACATCTTATGGAATTTCACCTAAAAACTGACTAGGGTACATAAGAGAGGGGCAAGTGCAAAATGCATAATGTTGTTATTACAGCTGCAGTTCGTTCGCCAATTGGAACTTTTGGGGGAGCGCTAAAAAATGTAACGCCAGTAGAATTAGCTGTTCCTGTACTTCAGGAAGCTGTAAAACGAGGCGGGGTAGAACCACACGAAGTGGATGAAGTGATTTTAGGTCATTGTATTCAAAGAACTGATGAAGCAAATACGGCGAGAACGGCTGCATTAGCGGCAGGATTTCCTGACACAGTTACGGGCTATACAATCCAACGCCAATGTTCTTCAGGTATGCAAGCAATTATGTCGGCTGCAATGCAAATTCAATTAGGTGTAAGTGAAGTTGTTGTTGCAGGTGGAGTAGAAGCAATGAGTTCAAGCCCCTATGCATTGAAACAACACCGCTGGGGACAACGCCTACAACACGGAGAAATTCGTGATACGGTGTGGGAAGTGTTAGAAGATCCGATTCATCATATTATGATGGGGGAAACAGCGGAAAATTTAGTTGAACAATATGAAATTACAAGAGAGGAACAAGATGAAGTTGCGCTTCGCAGTCATACATTGGCACTGAAGGCAATCGAGTCTGGATACTTTGACGATCAAATTGTTCCTATTACAATAAAAGAACGTAGAAAAGAAGTAGTATTTTCGAAGGATGAACATCCACGTGCTGATATTACAGCAGAAAAATTAGCTGGGTTAAAACCAGCTTTCCGTAAAGATGGATCTGTAACGGCAGGGAATGCATCTGGCCTGAATGACGGAAGCGCGGTTCTAGTATTAATGAGCGAAGAAAAAGCGAAAGAAAAAGGCTTACAACCGTTAGCTAGAATTGTTGGATATTCAGTAGCTGGAGTAGATCCGAAAATTATGGGTATTGGACCAGCACCAGCAATTCGTAAAGGATTAGAAAAAGTAGATTGGTCATTAGAAGATGCAGATTTACTGGAAATTAATGAAGCTTTCGCTGCACAATACTTAGCTGTAGAGAAAGAATTAGGTTTAGATCGTGAAAAAGTGAATGTAAACGGTAGTGGTGTAGGACTTGGACATCCAATTGGTTGTACAGGAGCTCGTATTACGGTAAGTTTAATTCATGAATTAAAAAGACGCGGGTTAGAAAAAGGAATTGCCTCTCTATGCGTCGGCGGTGGTATTGGGGTAGCATTATTTATAGAAGCATTATAAAAAGAAGCAGCAATCGCTGCTTCTTTTTTTAAGAATTGAATAAATGATGAAATAATCGATCACGATTTTCAAAGAAAAGTTTCGTCGTTTGGTAATGCTCGGTGTCTTCTAAGGCGGATTCGTGAATTCCTTCTTGTGTTAAAGAGTATATAGTGGATTCAGGATAAGCCATTAAAATAGGAGAATGCGTCGCAATGACAAATTGTGAACCTTGTTCCGCTAGTTCGTGCATTCGAATAAGCATAGAAAGTTGTCTCATCGGTGATAGAGCTGCCTCAGGCTCATCTAAAATGTATAAACCTTGTCCTGAAAAACGATTCATAAATAATGAGAAGAATGATTCACCGTGTGATTGTTCGTGTAATGAGATACCACCATAGGAATCAATAACTGGATTTCCACGTGCTTCCAGATCAGCATCTATTTCATCAATATAAGAAGCAACGTTATAAAATGATTCAGCGCGAAGAAAAAAACCATCGCTTGGTGTATTGAAACTTTTTGAAATTCGAAGGTATTCATGTAAAGATGAATGGGAATCGTTTGTGCTAAAGCGGAAATTTTTCGTTCCACCTTCTGCATTAAAACCTAACGCAATTGCAATTCCTTCGAGTAATGTTGATTTACCCGTTCCATTTTCTCCAATAATGAATGTTACATTTGGGTGGAAAGCTAGTGATTGTAATGTTCGGATAGCGGGTAAGCAGTAAGGGTATGCGGAGAAACTAGGGATATTTTCTTTTTTTAATGTGACATTTTTTAAGAAAGGTACGTCAATCAATATAGAAACCTCAATTCATAACGGATTTTGATTCTAAAAAGGCAGCAAATACAAGTGTTAATGACACCTGAATCCCTTCTTGTTCTCTGAATAATTATGTGGATTATATCATTTAAACTATCATATTCCAATGTGAAAATAAATATTGCATGGAGATTATTCATGTCGTTATGATAGTATGTAATCTATTGTAATTCTGAAAAGGAGCTAAAACATGCCGTTTACATTTGCACATCCAGCAGCAGTTCTTCCTTTTGCGAAAAAGCATTCTAAACATATTTCAGTAACGGCTCTTATATTAGGTAGTATGGCGCCTGACTTTGAATATTTCTTGCACTTTAGACCGTATGGTGTAATTGGGCATACGTGGCTTGGGTTCTTATATTTAAATTTACCACTTGTCTTCTTGTTAGCATACATATATCATTACATTTTAAAAAAGTCTTTTATAACACATTTACCTAAACCATTTGCTGGCTACTATACATATATATTAGACAAGAGGTGGGGGCTAGATACAGGGAAGGAATTCTTTGTATTTTGTTTTTCAGCATTATTCGGTATGTTAACGCATGTTATTTGGGATGCATTCACTCATAAGACAGGCTATTTTGTTATGAAAATACCATTATTGCAAAGAGAATGGTACGGTATCTCTATTTATAAATATATGCAACATGGGAGTACATGTGTTGGTCTATTATTGCTACTATACGTATTATGGAAGTATAAAGATGAAACAGGAAAAGATATGATTATAGCTTCGGAAAAAATAAAATATTGGATTTCGGTACTTGTTGTGGCAGCTATTATATTTATCGTGCACGCGTTCGTAGATCCCTATTTTCATATTTTCCAAATAGGGGGTATAATAGTATCTGGACTGACAAGTTCGTTTTGTGGACTACTCATTGTTTCTATAGTTTACAAAGCAAAGGACTAATTGATATTAATGAATGATAGTGTTAGGAGAATTATATGATGAAAGCATGGAAAAGTATTTTTGTTTTATGTAGTTTTCTTCTTATGTTAAGTGGTTGCTTCCATCAAGAAGAAAAGAAAGTTGAACCAAAAAAGAAAGAATCTATTCCTGAAACAAAAGAATACGGTGGGCGTGAGCTAAAAAAAGTAGGGCAAAAAGTAAAAGAAACTGGATGGGGTACTTTTAAGTTAGAGCAGATTCATTCAGTAAATCAAACATTTGAAGTAGCACCAATGAAAATTCACGTACAAGATGTGAAAGTAATCTCTTTATCACAGATGAGTAAAGATGCAAAAAATACATTAAAAGTATATACGGCATTAACTCCTGAAGAAGTGAAGCGTAGATTAGGAGATAAAGTAAGTCAAGAAGATGCGGAGTTATATGCATCGCTAAGTGGAACAGAGATTAGTGATACGATTCGTTATGTTGAAATTACATATAAGGTGGAAAATAGCGGGAATAAAAATATGCAATTTTTCTCTATGAATGATGTGGTGATTAATGATAAGCAACATTTTAAAGTAGCAACGCAAAACTTTTTATATGATGAAGATACACTCGTTGGTACAAAAAATGTATCAAGAGAAGACTATAAGCCTGGTGAAACAAGAGAGGGTATTATCGGATTAATACTTGATGATGGAAAAGAGAAAGTAAAGGATATTAAGTTTACAACAGATAACGCAGTGGCAGGAGATGCAGAAGCGCAAGATGTTGTAAAAGAGCCACAAACTTTTAATATTTCACTTTCTGAGTAAGATGTTTTTAAAAACATGTAAGAAAAAAACAGTCAGCACTTACAATATTATGCTGACTGTTTTTTTTGTTCTTTTATGTATGCATCTATACTTTGGAAAGGAACTTTAATTTTAAAAGCATCTTTTTGTTCATGAAATTGCTTTTCATTATAGGGACCAAAACGTTTATTATGTTTTACGTCAATAATCCAATAATGCTCACTTTTTTTATTTGCAATTGCTGCGTCAGGATTATTCGGATCTGACTTTTCCTCGGTTTGTTTTGCAATAATGTATTTATCATCCCAAGCTATGTCTGTAATTTTTGCAGGAATGTATTGTGTGGCGTACACAGCATCTTGCGTGGGGAAAAGTTCAAAGGCATTTCCAGAAGTACGTATGAGTTCGTATTCATCGTTAATCGTATAAGTTATATGATTTGTATTTCCGGCACAACCGGCTAATAGGAATGCGACGAATAGGATTATCCATTTTTTCAATATGGGAACCTCCTTTACAATGCTGTTGTAACACATTGTACAAGAAAAGTACAAGAAACGCTAGTTTACAATGTTTTTTAGAAGTGGTACGATGAGACGGGTAAAGAAGGATATGAAGGAGTCGACATAAAATGAAGTTAAAGATGCATCGTCCAGCGCTTGTAATGAATCGCATAGGTGCTTCCCTAATTGACATGTTTTTAATCTCGGTTATGTATGGTGCAGTAGTAGCTGTTATGACTGGAAATTATAGTGCTATTTTTAATCGTTTTAATATTAGTTTTGGCGATTATAGATATGATCTCGCAGTAGTTTTTATATTAATGGCGATATATTTTATTTTGCTACCCTTTATTTGGAACGGTGTTACACTTGGTAAAAAGGTAACGAGAATAAAATTAATTTCATTGAAGAGTGAAAAGTTAACACTACAAACATTAACGATTCGATTTTTTGTATTGTTATTACCGAACATATTACTACTTGGAATTCCGATATTATGTAACGTATATATGATGTTATTCCGCAAAGATAATTGTGGTTTTCAGGATTTAATTACAAAAACGAAAGTGATAAGTCTTGTGTAACAAAAAAGAGACCTTTTTATATATAAAAAGGTCTCTTTTTTGTTATACACATATATTTTAATGGATATATAATAAGGAAAAGTTAATCTATATCATTTTTGAATTTAATAGATTGAAAATTAAGAAAAAGTTATAATGATTAAAATAATATCTTTATATAATAAGGGGGAATTTAAAATGACTGGAGGTAGCGTAATCTTTTTGGGGATTTTAATTTTCATCGGTTTAGTGTTCGATCAACGTAATAGTAAGAAAAAAGAAGGAGTAAAAAAGTAACCGCTTACAAATTAATAAGCAACTTTTCTTGCTTGCAGACTAATCTCATAAAGGAGTATACTGAATGACGGTAAGACTTATAGAAGGGGTAATGAAAATGAAGCTTGCAGGAAAAGTTGCTATCGTAACTGGCGGTGGCATCGGTATTGGACGTAATACAGCTCTTTTGTTGGCTAAACAAGGCGCAAAAGTAATTGTGACGGACATTGATCAAGAAAGTGGACAAGCAACAGTGGAGGAAATTACGAATCTAGGCGGAGAAGCACTTTTTGTATCCTATGATATGGAAAAACAAGGAGATTGGCAACGCGTTATCAGTATTACTTTGAATGCATTCAGTCGCATTGATATGCTTTTTCAAAATGCTGGTTTATATAAAATAGATTCTATATTTTCACGCCAACAAGAGAACGATTCCAATGTACTTTGTATTAATGACGTATGGATAGAGATAAAACAATTAACGTCATCTTTTATGAAACAGCAAGAAGAAGTGGTGCTGAGTGACTTACCGATTTTCGGTATTATTGGCACGAAAGGACAATCATTTCATACAGTAGAAGCCCTCGGATAATAATGAAAACCGCCCTCAATATATGTGGACGGTTTTTTTGTATGCTATATTGTAGAAAATTATTTTTTAACGAATGCGTTGTTCGGTTTGGCTATCAAAGAAATGTGCTTTATTCATATCAAATGCTAGTTTAATTTGGTCACCAGGTGAGAAAGTATGTCTTGCATCAACACGTGCTGCAAAATCTTGATTTCCAAGTTTCATATATAAAATAGATTCAGCACCTAATAACTCAGCAACTTCAATTTTTGTTGTGAAGGCAGTGGATTGTGAAGCTTCTAAAAATAGTAGCTCATCATGAATATCCTCAGGACGAATACCTAAAACAATATCCTTATTTACATAGCCTTGTTCACGTAATATCTTCATTTTTCCTTCAGTTACTTTAATTTTTGTTACATTGTCTATAACGAAATCGGTTTCAGTTAATTTACCGCGGAAGAAATTCATCGCTGGAGAGCCGATAAATCCACCAACGAAAATGTTTTCAGGTGTTTCATATACTTCTTTTGGAGTTCCGATTTGTTGAATCTTTCCGTCTTTCATAACAACAAGACGGGAAGCCATTGTCATTGCTTCAGTTTGATCATGCGTTACATAAATTGTTGTCGTTCCAAGGCGGTGGTGTAGCTTAGAAATTTCTGAGCGCATTGCAACACGTAATTTAGCATCTAAGTTAGATAAAGGCTCGTCCATTAAGAATACTTTCGCGTCCCGAACGATTGCTCTACCTAACGCAACACGTTGACGTTGTCCACCTGATAAAGCTTTCGGTTTTCTATCTAAATATTGTTCTAGTCCTAAAATTTTTGCTGCATCTTTCACACGACGATCAATTTCCTCTTTTGGTATTTTTCTAAGTTTTAATCCAAATGCCATATTATCATACACACTCATATGTGGATATAGAGCATAGTTTTGGAAGACCATTGCGATATCGCGATCTTTTGGAGGGACATCATTCATTAGCTTACCATCAATTGAAAACTCTCCTTTTGAAATATCTTCAAGTCCAGCCACCATTCGTAATGTTGTAGATTTTCCGCAGCCAGAAGGACCGACAAATACGATGAATTCTTTATCTTGAATGTGTAAATTGAAGTCTGTTACAGCTGTTACGTTATTATCATATATTTTATAAATGTTTTCTAATTTCAGTTCTGCCATGGTATTTCCCCCTAGAAATAATTATGCAAACGTTTTCTTTGAGTTCATTATAAACGAATAGATTCAAAAAATAAACAAAAAAATAAAACGTTTTCATACATTAGAAGAATATTATTAAGTTTCATCTGTTTTCTTAGAAAAATAAGAATAAAAGTTCTAAGCGCTATTTTAAATTCAGATAGAATCTGTTATCATTCATTAATGAAAACGTTTGCGCCTTAAAAAGAGAAAATCTAATGATGAATGAAATGGGGTAGCATAATGGAAAAACAGTGGTGGAAAGAAAGTGTAGTATATCAAATTTATCCTCGTAGCTTTATGGATAGCAATGGTGATGGTATCGGGGATCTTCGCGGTATTATTTCAAAGTTAGATTACTTAAAAGAATTAGGGATTGATGTGATTTGGTTATCGCCAGTTTATGAATCTCCAAATGATGATAATGGTTATGATATAAGTGATTATTGTAAAATTATGAATGAGTTCGGAACAATGGAAGATTGGGATGAGCTATTACATGAAATGCATGAACGTAATATGAAACTGATGATGGACTTAGTTGTTAATCATACTTCTGATGAACATAATTGGTTTATTGAATCACGTAAATCAAAAGATAATAAATATAGAGATTACTATATATGGCGTCCTGGAAAAGAAGGAAAAGAGCCGAATAACTGGGGAGCAGCTTTTAGTGGATCAGCATGGCAGTATGATGAAATGACAGATGAATATTATTTACATCTGTTTTCTAAAAAACAGCCAGATTTAAATTGGGATAATGAAAAGGTAAGACAAGATGTTTATGGAATGATGAAGTTTTGGTTAGAAAAAGGAATTGATGGCTTCCGCATGGATGTTATTAATTTTATTTCTAAAGAAGAGGGATTACCAACTGTTGAAACAGAAGAAGAGGGGTATGTTTCAGGTCATAAGCATTTTATGAACGGTCCAAACATTCATAAATATTTACATGAAATGAATGAAGAAGTATTGTCTCATTATGATATTATGACGGTTGGTGAAATGCCTGGTGTAACGACAGAAGAAGCGAAATTGTATACTGGGGAAGAACGAAAAGAACTGCAGATGGTATTCCAATTTGAACATATGGATTTAGATTCAGGAGAAGGTGGGAAATGGGATGTAAAACCATGTTCACTCCTTACTTTAAAAGAGAATTTAACGAAGTGGCAAAAAGCGTTAGAACATACAGGTTGGAATAGTCTGTATTGGAATAACCATGATCAGCCTCGCGTTGTATCTCGTTTTGGTAATGATGGCATGTATCGCATTGAATCTGCGAAAATGTTAGCGACGGTACTTCATATGATGAAAGGAACACCGTATATTTATCAAGGAGAAGAAATTGGAATGACGAACGTCCGATTTGAGTCGATTGATGAATATCGAGATATTGAAACGTTAAATATGTATAAGGAAAAAGTTATGGAGCGCGGTGAAGATATAGAGAAGGTGATGCAGTCTATCTATATAAAAGGCCGAGATAATGCTAGAACACCGATGCAGTGGGATGATCAAAATCACGCTGGATTTACAACAGGTGAACCTTGGATTACGGTAAATCCTAACTATAAAGAGATTAATGTGGAACAAGCGATCCAAAATAAAGATTCAATTTTTTATTACTATAAAAAATTAATTGAGTTACGCAAAAATAATGAAATAGTTGTGTATGGATCATATGATTTAATATTGGAGAATAATCCATCTATCTTTGCATACGTAAGGACATATGGAGTTGAAAAACTTCTTGTTATTGCAAACTTTACTGCGGAAGAATGTATATTTGAATTGCCTGAGGACATTAGTTATAGTGAAGTAGAGTTACTCATACACAATTACGACGTAGAGAATGGACCGATAGAAAACATACCATTACGTCCGTATGAAGCAATGGTATTCAAATTGAAATAAGAAAAATCCTTATACCACTTTGGTATAAGGATTTTTTTGGTTACCATTTTAATATGGAGAATCCATATGGAGGAAGTGTAACTTGTAATACACTTGCTTCCGCTGAAAATTCTTCGTTTGTATAAATATTAATGATTTTCTTTCCAGTAACATGGAGAGGGAGTGAAGCTGTAATATCACTATTAGTCGGATTTAAAACGAAAAAGATCGTTTCATCTTCATATGTTTTCGTATAAGAAATATAATTATATTCATCATTTGCTTCAATGAATTGGAAAGTACCATGTCCTCCAAATGCTTTATATTGCTTTCGTAATGAAATTAATGTTTGTACATGTGTAAATAATGTATGATCTTGTTCTTCCGTATCCCAAACCATACATTTGCGACAATCTGGGTCCATACCGCCGTCCATACCAATTTCGTCTCCATAATAAATACAAGGAGAGCCGATGAAAGAAAGATGGAATACATAAAGTAATTTTAACTTATTTTTATCTCCGTTACATGTTGTCAAAATTCTTGGTGTATCATGGCTATCTAATAAATGAAATGCTGCTTCATTTACATTCATAGAGTAGGAATGTAGAGATTCTGTAATTTGTTTCATAAATTCATTTGCCTTAATGGAATCGTTAGCAAAGTAAGACAGTAGGGCGTTTGTAACAGGATAGCTCATGACAGCATCGAATTGATCTCCTTGTAGCCATGGAAGTGCATCGTGCCAAATTTCTCCTAAAATATATACTTCAGAATTTAATGCTTTTATCTCACTTCGAAATTCTCTCCAAAAGTTATGGTCGACTTCATTTGCTACATCAAGGCGCCAACCGTCTATATTGAATTCTCTCACCCAATAACGCCCTACTTCAAGTAAGTATTCTTTTACATCCGGGTGCGCTGTGTTTAATTTCGGCATATACGGTGTAAACGCGAAAGTATCATAATTCGGGAGTGGCTCAGTTCTAATTGGGAACTCATGAATATGGAACCATTCTTTATATGCTGACTGCTCACCATTTTGTAGTACGTCTTGAAATTTATCGAAAAAGTATCCACTGTGATTGAATACAGCATCGAGCATTACTTTTATACCGTGTGTATGACATGCCTGAACGAGTTCTTTGAATGTTTCTTTTGTACCAAATTGTGGATCGATTTCCATGTAGTCAATTGTGTCATATTTATGGTTTGAATGTGCTTTGAAAATAGGTGTGAAATATATTCCTGAAATTCCAAGCTTAACAAGGTAATCAAGGTTTTGAATAATACCAGCAAAATCTCCACCGAAAAAATTAGTTGGAGTTGGCTCAGCGCTGCCCCAAGGAAGGGTGTTTTCTGGATTCAGCGTATGATCTCCATTAGCGAACCGTTCTGGGAAAATTTGATACCAAACAGTATCTTTAATCCAAGAAGGTGCTTTGAATACATCATTTGCATGAATAAATGGAAAACAGAAAAAGTTACCAACGTCATCATTTGGAGTGGTAGAAAAAAATCCTCGCTCTGCATAAATAAGAGTGTCTGTATCGTTTTCTAATTCAAATCCATAACGTAAGCGCTTAAATTTCGGCTCGATGGAAATGAACCAATAATCAAACAATGCAGTAGAACCAGTTTTTTTCATCGGTGTACTTGAAGAAATCCACTTCCCGTCTTTCCATTCATAAGGATCACCATAAATAAGAGTGGTGCTTTGAACATCGTCTCTTTTCGTACGTATTCGGATGTGAATCGTTTTTTCATCGTAAGCGTATGCGTAATTATCTTTTGGCCTATGATAAATGGCTTCTTTAAGCATATAGAAAATCCCCCTTTACTATCTTCATGCATATTGTTCCCTTACGTATAATAATAAAGCATATGTTGCAAACGATTGCTTTTTGCATAGCTTTAATATTGTTTATAAGAGTAGTATTCATTTCATATAAAGTCAATGTATAAAGAGTGTAGTAAATAAATTTTTAAAAATTAATATTTGCAAAATGAATAAAAGAATGTATAATGATAGACAAATAGCGCAAACGTTTTCATAGATTGATATATTGTTTGCGCTTCTATTAAAACATTAAATGCAAACGTTTTCAATTAGTAAGGTACATATACAATTTAGGGAGGTTTTTGGGATGAAGAAAGCATTATCATTATTAACTGTTTCAGCATTATCAATTGGTATGTTATCTGCATGCGGACCGAAAGATTCAGGGAAAAAAGAAGAAAGTAAAGCAAAGAAAGATTACGATCTACTCGTTTGGGAAGATGATAAAAAAGGTGTTGGTCTAGAACCAGCAGTGAAAAGCTTTGAGGAAAAATATAAAGTAAAAGTAAAAGTTGTTGAAATGCAAATGACAGATCAAGTGAAGAAGTTACGTCTTGATGGACCAGCGGGGACGGGACCAGATGTTGTAACATTACCACATGATCAAATCGGAAACGCAGTAACAGAAGGTTTACTTTCTGAAGTGAAAGCTGATGATGCTGTAAAGAGTAAATTTACTGATTCATCAATAGAAGCACAAACGTATAACGGAAAATTATATGGTTTACCAAAAGCAATTGAGACACCAGTCTTTATTTACAATAAAAAGCTAATGCCAAAAGCGCCAGAAACGATGGACGAGCTGTTTAACTTCTCAAAAGAATTTACGAAAGATGGCAAGTACGGATTTTTAGCATTAGGAGATAACTTCTACTTTGCTAATGCATTTATGGCAGGTATGGGTGGCTATGTGTTTGGTGAAAAAGATGGAAAACCAAATGCAAGTGATGTTGGATTAAATAATAGCGGAGCAGTACAAGGTGCTGAGTATCTTCAAAAATGGTACAAAGAAAAATTATTCCCGAAAGGTATTATCGGTGAATCTGGTGGACCTGCTGCTGATGGACTATTTAACGAAGGAAAAGCAGCATCTATCATGAACGGCCCTTGGGCGTTCCAAGCCATGGAAAAGAACGGAATTGATTATGGCGTTGCTCCAATGCCGAAATTACCAAATGGTCAACCATTGAAAACGTTTGTCGGGGTTAAAGGATGGCATGTAACAAGCTTCTCTAAACAAAATGATTTAGCTACTAAGTTCACTGAATGGGTAACGAACGAAGAAAACGCAAAAATTCGATTTGAGAAAACAAAAGAAATCCCTCCAGTAAAAGCAGTAATGGAAGATCCAATTATTAAAGATAATGAAGCTGCAAAAGCAGTTGCAACACAATCTGAAAATGGAATTCCAATGCCAAATATTCCAGAAATGCAAGAAGTTTGGAAACCAGCTGGAGATGCGCTTCAATTAGTTGTTACAGATAAAGAGGCACCAAAGGCGGCGCTTGATAGTGCAGTGAAACAAATTAAAGGTAATATTGAGGCAAATCATAGCAAGCAAAAATAAGGTGAAATTCGTGCCTCTACTATGAGAGGCACGAATTCTCTCCCAGAAAAAAGGGGGAAGGAACATGCAAACATCTATGGAACCAGCAAACGGCTTAAACGGTTCAAAACATAGGAAAATGGCAACCATGCTATCAATCATTCCAGGCGTGGGCCAAATGTATAATAAACAATTTGTAAAAGGTCTTATTTTTCTAGTATTAACAGGCTCATTTATTGTAGCCTTTGCTGATTTATTAAATATGGGATTATGGGGAATTGTAACGCTTGGTACAGAAGTTCCACGTGATCATTCTGTCTTTCTATTAGTAGAAGGGATCTTGGCACTTATCGTCATCGTGTTTGGACTCGGAATATATGCATTTAATTTATATGATGCATACCAAAATGGGAAGAAACGTGATATAGGAACACCGTTAAACTCTGTCAAAGAGCAATATCGTAATTTACTAGACCAAGGTTTTCCATATTTAATGGTTTCACCAGGTTTTCTATTACTTATCTTTGTAGTTGTATTCCCAATCATCTTTGTAATTTTAATTGGATTTACGAACTATGATTTATATCATTCCCCTCCAGCTAAATTAGTAGATTGGGTCGGATTTAAAAACTTTATCGATATCTTTACTTTACCGATGTGGAGAGAGACATTTTTAAGTGTGTTCTCTTGGACTGTCATTTGGACATTCGTTGCAACGACATTACAAGTTGCGCTTGGTATTTTCTTAGCGATTATCGTAAATCAGCCTGGTATTAAAGGGAAGGCGATTATTCGAACAATCTTCATTTTACCGTGGGCAGTGCCAGCATTCGTATCCATTCTTGTCTTCTCTGGTATGTTTAATGAAACATTTGGAGCAATTAACAATCAAGTATTAGCTTTATTCGGAATTGAAAAGATTGCTTGGATGACAGATCCATTTTGGGCGAAGATTGCTTTAATTATGATTCAAACGTGGCTTGGATTCCCGTTCGTCTTTGCAATGACAACAGGTATACTGCAATCGATTCCGGGAGAATTATACGAAGCGGCTACAGTAGATGGAGCTACAGCTTGGCAACAGTTTCGTAAAATTACATTGCCACTTGTTCTATATGCAACAGCACCAATATTAATTACGCAATATACGTTTAACTTTAATAACTTTAGTATCATCTATCTATTTAACGGCGGAGGTCCTGCTGTAGCTGGACAAGACGCAGGTGGAACAGATATTTTAATTTCATGGATTTATAAGTTAACGATGACTTCGGCGCAGTACGGGAAGGCAGCAGCTCTTACAATGATCCTATCGTTAATCGTTATTACAGTTGCGTTATGGCAATTTAAGAAAACAAAATCATTCCAAGAAGAGGATATGATGTAAATGAATATTAAAAGACAAAAGATGTTACGTCTCTCATTAAGTTATCTCGTTATTTTCGTAATGTGTGCCATCATTTTCTATCCATTATTATGGATTATTGGCTCATCGTTTAATCCGGGTGATAGTTTATCTGGATCAAGTATTATTCCACAAAATGCAACGTTAGATCATTATCGTAAGTTATTAGATTTAGAGAATAGTAATTATTTACTATGGTATAAAAACACATTAAAAGTAAGTGTTTTAACGATGATTTTCTCAGTGTTAGCAATTAGTTTTACTGCTTATGCATTTTCGAGATACCGTTTTGTTGGAAGAAAAAATGGTTTATTAACATTTTTAATTTTGCAAATGATTCCAAACTTTGCAGCGTTAATCGCTCTATACGTATTAGCGCAGTTAACAGGATTAATTGATACGCACCTTGCATTAATTTTAATTTATGTAGGCGGGGCAATTCCAATGAATACATGGCTTATGAAAGGGTATTTTGATACGATTCCGAAAGAATTGGATGAATCAGCTCGTATGGATGGAGCAGGACATTTCCGTATTTTTTGGCAAATCATTATGCCGCTTGCAAAGCCAATCGTAGCAGTTGTAGCATTATTCACTTTCATAGGTCCATTTACAGATTTCATTTTAGCAAGTATTATTTTGCGCACACCAGAAAATTATACGTTAGCAGTTGGATTATATGAAATGGTAGCGAAGAAATTTGGTAATGAATTTACAACGTTCGCAGCGGGTTCCGTGTTGATTGCAATCCCGATTTCAATTTTATTCCTATCACTACAAAAATACTTTATCTCTGGTTTAACTGCTGGAGGTACAAAAGGATGAAAAATGGGACATTATGTCCCATTTTTCTTTTCATCTCCCTATAAAACATTTTATAGGGAGATGAAAAGAGATTTGACATCATATATGAAAAGAAGTGAAATAAATAGTATATTATAGTATAGGAAAAAAGAGCTCTATCCCTTACAATACATGGAGAGGGAGAATATGATAGGTTTTGCAAGATAGAATCAATGAAAGTTTATGACTTCCCCTATTACTTGCAACGGGTGCAAGATGAAAATATATAAAATGGCAGAGAAGTGAAAGGAGGGGGATTTTTATGACAGTTACAATTAAAGATGTGGCGAAGAAGGCGAATGTAGCACCATCTACCGTTTCTCGTGTAATTGCTGATAATCCAAGTATAAGTGAAAAAACAAAGCGTCGTGTTCGGAAAGTGATGAGTGAACTAGGGTATCATCCAAATTTAAACGCAAGAAACCTAGCTAACCAAACAACAAAAACACTTGGCCTTGTTATGCCAAGTTCTGCAAGTAAAGCTTTTCAAAATCCTTTTTTCCCAGAAGTTATAAGAGGAATTAGTTCATTTGCACATGTGGAAGGGTATGCGCTTTATATGTCGACAGGTGAAACGGAAGATGAAATTTTTAACGGTGTTGTAAAGATGGTGCAGGGGCGCCAAATTGGTGGCATTATTCTTTTATATTCAAGAGAGAATGATCGGATTATTCAATATTTACATAAACAAAATTTTCCGTTCGTATTAATTGGGAAACCATATGATCGTAAAGAAGAAATTACATATGTAGATAATGACAATTATACAGCTGCAAGAGAAGTGGCAGAATATTTGATTTCATTAGGTCATAAACAAATCGCATTCATCGGCGGTGGATCAGATTTACTTGTAACGAGAGATCGTTTGGCTGGTATGAGTGATGCTTTAAAATTAGCAGACATTGTATTGCCAAAAGAATATATTTTACATTTTGATTTTTCAAGAGAAAGTGGTCAACAAGCCGTTGAGGAATTAATGGGGCTAAAGCAACCACCGACAGCAATTATGGCAACGGATGACTTGATTGGTCTTGGTGTGTTAAGTGCACTTTCTAAAAAAGGATTTGTTGTACCCAAGGATGTTTCAATTGTAAGTTTCAACAATGCTTTATTATCAGAAATTGCGAGTCCGCCACTCTCGACAGTTGATGTGAATATATACCAGCTAGGATATGAAGCTGCAAAAGCTTTAGTTGATAAAGTAGAGAATGCGGAGTCTACTGCAAAGTGTATTATTATTCCGCATAAATTACTGAAGCGTCAAACTTGCGATCATTATGCAACAAAAAGCTAAGAGTTTAACTCTTAGCTTTTTGTTGTAGAAAGGCTTCTAAACGGTCACAGCCTTCTTTTAAAGTTTCAATACTATATGCATAAGACAAGCGAAGGTAGCCTTCACCATATTCAGAGAATGCTGTTCCAGGAACGACGGCAAGTCCAGCTTCTTTGACAAGGTCAAGTGCAAAATCAAATGATGAAGATGTTAAATGGCCAACATATGGGAATAAGTAAAATGCACCTGTTGGCTTTTCAACTGTTAAGCCCATTTGAATAAGTCTATTATATACGTAATCACGGCGTTTTTTGTATTGATGGCGCATCATTTTTGGTGCATCTTTAGCAGCTGTTAATGCTTCAATTGCAGCATATTGAGCGATTGAAGTAGCGCACGTTACGTTGTATTGATGAACTTTTAATATATGCCCAGCTAAATAGCTTGGTGCAAATAATAGACCGATACGCCAGCCAGTCATAGAATGCGATTTTGATAAGCCGTTAATGACGATAGTCTTTTCGCGCATTTCTGGGAAATGAGCAATCGATGTATGTGTTTGTTCATATACAAGTTCACTATAAATTTCATCAGAAAGGACGAAAATATTTTTATCTTTTAAAACATCTGCAATATCTTGTAGTTCTTTTTTAGATAAAGTGACACCAGTTGGATTAGAAGGATACGGCAGTACGACGCATCTTGTTTTTTCTGTAATAGCATTTTCCAGTGCTTCGGCTGTTAAACGGAAGCCAGTTTCACGAACATCGATAAAAATAGGTGTTGCACCGCATAATCGAATAATCGGCTCGTATCCGGGATAAATAGGAGCAGGTAAAATGACTTCTGTTCCTGGCTCTAAAATCGTTCGAAATGCAACATCAATTGCTTCACTGGCACCAATTGTAACGATGGTTTCGGTTTCAGGTGAATAATGTAAATCGTAGTTATCTTTTACAAAGTTACAAGCTGCCTTGCGTAATTCTAGTAAACCAGCGTTATGTGTGTAGCTTGTATAATTTTCTGTAATAGCCCGTTTTGCCGCTTCTTTTACGAGAGAAGGTGTAGGAAAATCGGGTTGTCCAATTGTTAAAGAGATAAGGTTATCGTAGTTTTGAATCATGTTAGAGAATTGACGGATCCCAGAAATTTGGATGTCCTTCACTCTAGGATTAATGAATTGTTCCATTGTATCTCCCTTTCTTCCGTTTGAAAATTAAGTTCATTTTAACATATTTTCTATCATTTCGCTTGCGTATATGTTACGTAGAAAGAGAGGGATAATAGAAAAAAAGCCGCTGTAAGCGACTTTTAATATCCGTACTCCCAATCTATTTCATCCTCATTCCAAAGTACAGATGATACTTTGCCAAGGTGAACAACCGATTCATTCACAGCACATGTGCAATTTGCCTCTCCTGTTTTATGCTGTAACTCTTCATATACTGATTTTTCAACATTTTCTAGAACGACTAAATTCTCTTCTTTTAAAACAAGCGTAGTACCCGCCATATTTATCTTCCTCCTACTAAAATAATGATCACTTATTTGTAAACATAGATAGTATGGATTATATGCTGTATTTTGCTATAGTTGTCCGTCTCATGAAGTATTTTTTTATTTTCTTTGTAATCCGTATTCATTGTATACTGCCGGACAGAAATTTGGTACAGGGTTTACATTCATTTCGAAAATCTGTAACAATTATTATGTGTTGTTAACAAAGAATTAACAAATATGTTAAGAAAAATCAAAATCTTACAACAAATACGTCTATAAAATGATATAATCATATCAAAATACATATAGGGGATGAGAGGCTATGGAGCTTATCCGTGATTTAATGATCCAAATTGCCATCATTATTTTGCCACTATTTTTATACGAAGCGATTCGTTTAAATCGTTATCAAGAAATGCCTCCGAAGCCGAACCGCTACTTTATTATGTTTTTATCTAGCATTACACTCGTTCTCTCTATGACATACTCTATTTGTTTTGGGGACGTTTGTGGGTATAACTTTCACCCAATCCCGATTGTTAGTGGTTTTCTATATGGTGGGATTGTTGGTTTAGTCCCGGCTGCTATTTTTGTTGCATATGAATGGGTGCTAAAGGGAATAAACCTTCTTCCAGTTATAGAAGTAATATTCCTATCGATAGTTCCATTATTTTTATCAAAGAAATGGTCTCTATTTTCAAGGGATAAGAAGCTAATTTTGGCCTTTATGATTTCATCATTGTACGTACTCGTTTCTTTAGTGATTGGCATGATTAATGTTCTGCTAGAAACGGGGTTTACACCATATGTTTCGCACTTATATAGCGGATACATATTCGCTTCGCTTATTATGGTTATGACAATGGTATTTCAGGTGTACTTAACAGAATATTTAAATGAAAATGCAATACTACGTACAGAGATGCAAAAGTCAGAGAAACTTAATATAGTAAGTGAGTTAGCTGCAAGTGTTGCACATGAGGTTCGAAATCCGCTCACTGTTGTTCGTGGTTTTATTCAATTGCTTGAAAGTACGGAAGATGTGAAGAATAAGGATTATATGCGTCTCGTATTAGCCGAATTAGACCGGGCAGAACAAATTATTTCAGATTATTTGAATTTAGCAAGGCCACAAATTGAGAAGAAAGAACATATTTGCTTATCAGCCCAATTAATAGAAATGACAACCCTTATGTCATCATTTGCAGCGATGCAAGGTGTATATTTGCAAGTTGAGATTTCTGAAAGCCTTTATACGATTGGTGATAAGACGAAATTAAAACAAGCTATTATGAATGTTGTTAAAAATGGTATTGAAGCAATTCAAGGAAATAAAGGATATTTAAAGGTAACGGCTATGCAAAAAGATGAAACGATTGTAATAAGAGTTAAAGATAGTGGTGTTGGTATGACGAAAGAACAGTTAGCCAGGCTCGGACAACCGTATTATTCTTTAAAAGAAAAAGGAACAGGATTAGGTCTTATGGTAACATTTAGTATTTTACAAGCACATAATGGTACGCTGGAATATAAAAGCGAAAGTGGGAAAGGCACGGAAGCAATTATTATATTACCAGCTGTAAGAAATAAGGAATAAAAGTTACCGATGGAAGGTAACTTTTTATTTTATATAGGAAAAAATATATTATTTTATTCAGTTGTTTTTTCTTGTTTTGTTCGGCTAAATAAACTTCTAAATGATTGGAAAAAGCTTTGTTCTTTTGAAGCAGCAACTAATCTTTTTGTTTCTTGAATTTCACGAATGACTTGCATAAGTTGTGCATCACGATTGCTGTCTTTATTATAAATTTGATTTACGAGTTTATTCATTTTTTCTTCTTGCTTAGATTCTCGTTTATACATATGATTCATTAATAAGTCCATCTTTTCTTTTTGCAAGGCATCTGTTTGAGCGGCATGATCTACTAACTCCTGTAGCATCTTTTCTTGAGAGCCTTCTTTTACATAAACTTGTTGCATCAATTCATCTAGCTTTTCATCTTTTAAACGATTTTGGGTAATTAGGGTAGAGTTTTGATGAATAATTGCTTCATTTAACTGAGCGAGCATTTCAAGTTTTAACATAAACTCCTCAAAGTTACGCCCATCTTCTTTTTCTTTCGGTTGTATCTCTTGCTTATCTTGTATAACTGGTACAGGAGGAGCTTCTTTTTCTTTTAAAATAATTGGTATCGTTTCTGAAATATCTTCTTGTAATGTAGCAGCTCTTTCATGTATAGATTTCAATAGTTTTAAATCATCAAGTTTATAAATACGGGCATCAGCTGTTTTGGAAATCATATAACCATGTTCCTCTAACAGTTGACTATATTTGCGAACTATATGTTTTGGGATGCCTGTTTTATTCGTGACATCTTTCGTTTTATAGGTAGCTTCCATCATATTTCCTCCCCAAAAAGTATCGTATATATCATTTCAATCTTTTATGAGGACTTCCTTTGAAAAAGAATGTCGGAAGGTTATTAGTTTTCTACAGCATTAGTGAAAAGATGAAAAAAAATGAGAGTTTTTGGCGGAATGGCGAAGAAGAACTAAAATAATGTCTGAAAACATAGACAGGATAAGTTTGTTATAATAACTGAGGAAAAGAAACTGGTAGAGTCACGGAGGTATACATGAAGCAATTAAAAGGTATTATCATTTCAATTATTGCAATTCTTTCTATTTTAGTAGCGGTTTATGAAGTACTTGTTCCAGAGGAAACAAGTACAAAAAAAACAAATGCGTATGATCAAGTTCTAGAATTTCCGAAAGAGAGATATCCAGAAACAGGGAAACATATTACGGATGCGATAAAGGAAGGACATTCAGAAGTTTGTACAATCGACCGTGGTGGCGCTGCGGATAGAAGAAAGTTATCGTTAGCTCCATACCCATCAAAAAAAGGGTATGATCGTGATGAATGGCCAATGGCGATGTGTAAAGAAGGCGGAAAAGGAGCACATATCGAATATATAAGTCCAGCAGATAACCGCGGAGCAGGGTCTTGGGTAGGAAATAAGTTAGATAAATACCCAGATGGTACGCGTGTGAAATTTGACGTAAAGTAGTAGTTGCATATTTCATAATGAAGGAGGAGGGGAACGATGGAGTTAACAATTTCTTATTCGCAATTAATGTTAATGAACTATGATGGTGAGCAGCCTTACGTTGACTGGACGGATGAAGATTTTGAAAGAGGTTATGCGAAGGCAGATGGAACTGTTATTTTTGAAGCACTTTCTGATTATACTTGTGAAGTAAAAGTGACCCCAGGGAAACATATTGAGAAAGAAGAAGTGGTTAGAACGGTTGCAGTTCCTTTTACAGTTGAAAATGAATGTATCGTTGTAACAAGTATTCTTTCAAATAAATTTCAAATCCCTATTCCAAATGGTGAGTATACAGTTGTCTTACAAGCAACTCCTCTTGAAGAACCAACGGATGATGAATTATATAAAATACAATACGAATTCTTTTTTGAAAGTAAAGAATAAAAATGGGTTATCCTTTTGGAGGATAACCCATTTTTATTATGCGTTTGTTTTTAGTAGGGAACGAGCATCTTTTGCTGCTTGCACCATATGTTCTAGAGCTGGAATAACTTCTTCTGTTCTTCGCGTTTTTAAACCACAATCAGGATTAATCCAGAAATATTTAGGATCGCATACTTGTAAAGATTGTTCTACGATTTTATACATTTCATCTTTACTTGGTACACGTGGGCTATGAATATCATATACACCTAGACCGATGCCCTTTTCGTATGTTGTATGTTTTAATGTATCAATAAATTCTCCGTGACTTCTTGATGTTTCGATAGAAATCACATCTGCATCTAATGCGCGAATCGCGTCAACAATATCTTCGAAGTTACTGTAACACATATGCGTATGAATTTGTGTTTCATTTGCTACAGAAGAAGTTGCTAAAAGGAAGGATTGTACTGCCCATGTAATATAAGCGTCCCAATCTTTTTCTTTCAGTGGCATTCCTTCACGAAGTGCTGGCTCATCGACTTGGATCACTCGAATTCCAGAAGATTCAAGTAGTTCAATTTCATGACGAAGAGCTAATGCAATTTGATACGAAACTTCTTTTCTTGGAATGTCATTTCGAACGAAGGACCAATTTAAAATCGTAACAGGTCCAGTTAACATTCCTTTTACAACTTTCTCTGTTAAGCTTTGTGCATAAACCGTTTCCTTAATAGTCATGCCGTTAATAAAGGCTACATCACCATAAATAACAGGTGGTTTTACGCAACGAGAACCGTATGATTGTACCCAACCGTTTTTAGTGAATGAGAAGCCAGCAAGGCGCTCACCAAAATATTCGACCATGTCAGTTCTTTCAAACTCGCCATGAACAAGAACATCAAGACCAATTTCTTCTTGGTAACGAATCCATTTTTCTGTCTCTTTTTCAATAAATTGTTCATATTGTTCATTTGAAATAATACCATTACGCCATTCTTTTCGCGTTTGGCGAACTTCAGTTGTTTGAGGGAAGCTACCGATAGTCGTTGTTGGTAACAACGGTAACTTTAGGGCAACTTGTTGTAATTCGTATCGTTTTTCAAATGGAAGAGGACGTGAAAAATCTTCTTCTTTTAGTGCTGTTCGTGCTGCTTTGACATCTTCTCGGTTACGTGCAGCAGATGAACGAATTGTATGATGTACGTTTCGATATGTTTCCAGTTCATTACTAATGCTTTCTGTACCTTGAGTCAGAGCGGAATGAGTAAGAACTAACTCTTCTAATTTTTGATTTGCAAATGCCAACGCATCAAATAGCTCAGTTGATAAGTGAGTTTCTTCTGTTTTATCGATTGGTGTATGCAATAAGCTACAAGAAGGTTGAACGATGAGATCTTTCGTTTGGACTTGTTTTTGTAACGTTGTAAATAACGTAAGAACTTCATCAAGGTCAGCTCTCCAAATGTTACGGCCATCTATACAACCAACAGCTAAAGTTTTATCAGCTGGGAATCCATATTTTGAAATAGCATTTAAATTACCTTCTTTACCATGAACGAAATCTAATCCAATACTTGATACTGGGAATGTAATAATTTCTTCATAGTTTTCTTCTACACTATCAAAGTATGTTTGTAAAAGAAGAGTCGCATTTGGAACCTCTTTACGAATAGCTTCATAAATTTCTTTTGCTTGTTGAACTTCTTCTTTCGTTAAAGAAGCGAAAATCGGTTCATCAACTTGAATGATTTGTGCACCAGCTGCATGTAGTTCTGAAAGCAGTTGTACGTAAGGTGCAACTAACTGTTTTAAAATAGTAGCAAATTGCTCTTGTGTATAGCCTTTAGCTAATTTCAAGAAAGTATATGGTCCTAAAATAACAGGTTTTCCATCTACACCCAATTCTTGTTTTGCCTCTTCGTATAAGCGAAGTGGACGATTATCTTTTAAAGAGATTTGTAATCCCTCTTCATATTCAGGAACGATATAATGATAGTTTGTGTTAAACCATTTTGTCATTTCGGAAGCTACGTGATCTTTAGAGCCACGCGCCATTGCAAAATATACATCTAGGTAAGATGTAAACTCAGAAAAACGTGATGGGATAAATCCTAGCATATAAGCAGTATCCAAAACGTGATCGTAATATGTAAAGTCGCCAATTGGAATGAGTTCAATCCCTTTTTCTTGCTGTACTTTTACGTGTTGAAGGCGAATTTCTTTCATTGTTGTTAAAAATTGTTCTTCATTGATTTTATTGGACCAAAAAGCTTCCAATGTTTTTTTCCACTCTCGTTGTAATCCGATACGTGGATAACCTAAGTTACTTGTTTGAATTGCCATTTCAAATTCCTCCCTAATTAAAAGTAAGCACTTCCGTTTACTAGGAAATACCTATAACAAAAAGCATAAAGGCATAGAAAATAAGCCTTCCTTTTTGTTTTAACACCTCATCATCATCCGTGAATCTATCAGTGTTGTTAAAACAGGCAGGTCTCCTGACTTATGCTTCATATAATTTCTTTTACCTTCCCGTTTTCACAGTGGCACTACAAAGAAATCTCAGCATTTACAGTGGCGGGACCGTGTTGGAGTTTCACCAAGCTTCCCTTTTAAACACGAAACGAAATGTTCGTGTACCTATTTTCCTTTTGAAAGGAATTTAACAAGCGATATGATATTGAAACAAATTCTAACACAATTTTTGGAATTTTGTCTACTGTTTTGAAATAAGAAAATTCTAAAGTTTTTTTATTTTTATTATTCTTATTTTTCTGATTAATAAAAAGGATTTAATTGGATTAAGCTTATAAAAAAGTGTGTACTTGTACAGAGGTAAGACGCTAATTATGTTGTTTAACAATTGGTCTATATTTTGGAATAAGGAAGGGGATTAGATGGTTCATTTCGAAATAGTAAGTTATCAAAAAAAAGAACAAGGTTACTGTATAAAGATGAATATACTAAATTTATAGAAATGGGGAATTTTACTTGGAACAAAGCACACAAAATATTTATTTACCGCCAAAACATATAATTTCAGCAGCGACAATTGTAATGAATGAACAAAAAGAAATTCTATTAATTAAGGGACCTAGAAGAGGATGGGAAATGCCAGGTGGACAAGTTGAAGAAGGTGAGTCTTTGAAAGATGCTGCAATTAGGGAAACTAAAGAGGAAACAGGTATTGATATTGAGGTTTTAAAGTTTTGTGGTGTATTCCAAAATGTGAATCATTCAATATGTAATACGTTGTTTTTAGCTAGACCAGTTGGCGGTAAATTAACGACTACACCAGAAAGTTTGGAAGTAGGGTTCTATCCTATTGAGCAGGCGTTAGAAATGGTGAATTTTATGAATTTTAAACAAAGAATTGAATACAGTTTGGATGAAAACCAACATCCTTTTTATATAGAATTTTAAGAAACAACTTTCCATTATGGGAAGTCAGTGATGAATAAATATTAGATTTTCAAACAAATGTATTGTTATATTTTTGAGCACAGTGAAGTATCTTGTATCGAAAATTAAACAGCTATATGATACCCTCGTCCTAAATTAGAACGGGGGTATGCTTGTTTTAGGTATTAAAATTAAATAACTTTATTGTCTTTTTATAGTTTTTTCTTTATAAGTTCACCCTTCATCTATATCAATTTCTGAAAGTCGCCCTTCAACTGCATCTGTAAGGAGGGTGTTTAACCATTGCAATTCAACTGTAATATGTTCAATAACGCTTTGCAAAATATATAGTTGGGCACGTGGAATTTTTCCTTTGCTACAATCATAAATAGTTTGCATATTATGTAAATATTGAATGGTGTCATTTTTCTTCTTTTCTAAAATAGGAACTAACTCTTGATCATTACCAAAATGAGCGAAAGAGAGTGCCGAATAAATTGGTTTATATATTTGATTTTTTGCCTCGAATTGTTTTAATAGTAACGTGTGAAATAATCGTTTACCTTCTTCTGTTATATGAAAGATTGTTTTATCTGGTCTATTCGTATCTCGAACAATAGTTGTAACACGAATTGCCCTTTGTTTTTCTAATTGCTCGAAGGCATAGTAAAGTGATCCTTTTGCATATTTAATATAACAGTCCATTTGTCGTTCTTTCATGATGTGCTGCACTTCATATGGATGTTTATCTCCTTCGAGTAGCAAGCCGAGAATGACTAATTTCATACTCATGCTGTTTCAACTCCTATATATAAAAACTTTATACATATTATAAACGGCATATCCGTTTTCATAAAGGGATATGCCGTTTCTTTTCTATATATTAACTTACCTGCTTCTGTTTTTGTTTCGTTTTTGGTCCTGTAAAAAGACGCTCATTTCCCATAAGTAAAATGCAAATAATGCTTAGTACAGCCGGGATAAGTGCCCAGAAGAATGTACTGGCAATAGATGTAGCGAGAGCTTCTTTAATACCAGTTAATATTTCAGCTGGTATTTTATCGGTAGCACCTGGTGATAATAAGAAACTTGTGTCTCCGCCCTTTGGAGCTAATTTAGCTAGTTCAGGAGGGAACAAAGTATTTAGTTTATCTGTAAAAATATGATTTTGAATTGTACCAAAAATCGTTACACCAAGAGTCATACCGAGTGAACGGAAGAATGAGTTTGTTGATGTAGCAGAACCACGGTCTCTCATTTCTAATTTGTGGATAGAAGACATACTTAAAACTGAGAATGAGAAGCCAACTCCAAGCCCAGCGAGAACCATAAATAGTGTTACGAGTAGGCGAGGTGTGTCCATTGTTAAAGTGCTTAGTAAATAAATACCAAGAACGAAGAAAACTCCAGATACCATCATAATGTTACGATAACTTGTTCGAGAAGCTAACTGTCCACCTGTTTGACTTCCAATTACAGAGCCAACCATCATAGGTGTTAATATCAATCCAGCATTTGAGGCTGAACCACCGAGAACACCTTGAACGAAGATTGGGATATAAACTGTACAGATGATAAAAGCGGCACCATAGAAAAAGGCAACACCTTGGCTAGCTGCGAATAAAGGTTTTTTAAATAGATGGAAAGAAATGATAGGCTCGGTTGCTTTTCGTTCTACGAAGAAGAAAATAATAAGCATAATAACAACGGTTGTAAATAAGCCGATAATTACAGTGGAATTCCATGCGTATTCTTTACCACCAAGTTCTAAGGCGAACATTAAGCAAACGATACTAATAACAAGTGTAATAGCGCCAGCCCAATCAATTTTTTGTTTTCTAAATTCTAGAGATTCACTGTAGTATTTCGTAATGAAGAAGAAGGAGATAAGTCCTAATGGGATATTAATATAGAAGACCCAGTGCCAACTTATATAGTCTGTAATATACGCACCTAATAAAGGACCGAATACACTAGATGTCCCGAAAACAGCACCGAATAGCCCTGTCATTTTTCCACGCTTTTCTGGTGGGAATATATCGTACATAATTGTGAAGGCGATAGGCATAAGAGCGCCGCCACCAATTCCTTGAATTGCTCTATAAATACTTAGTTGCTCAATACTAGATGCTGTTCCGCAAAGTGCAGAGCCGAACAAGAAAAGAATAAGGCCACCAATATAAAAGCGTTTCCGTCCATACATATCAGAAAGTTTTCCGAAGATAGGCATCCCTGCCATTGTTGCTACCATATATGCAGACGTGACCCAAACGAACTTGTCAAATCCTCCTAGATCTCCAACGATTGTTGCCATTGCTGTTGCAACAATTGTATTATCCATTGCCGCCATTAAAATACCAAGTAGTAAACCAGCAACAACAAATTTTGTCTTGTTGGAGTCTTTTTTTAATAATTGAGATTCCAAAGATAACCCTCCTTTAATAATAAGTAAACTATATTAAGTTTTGAGTGCAGCGCATAAAAATTAAAAGTATAGTTTTTTTATCAATTTATACAAGTGCACTGACAAGCCATAAAGAATATTATAGTCAAATTTGACTAAAAGGCAAACTTTTTCTTCCGTCAAAATATTCTGTTGTATGGACAGCGAAAGAGTAAGTAATACTTAGTATTGATATAAAGTCAATAAAGGAAATTGTAAAAAAATATTTCAGTAAGAATACGTCTGTTAACAAATGAAAAATGGTTTTTTCTTTATATTGTCGAATAGGATAAAAGGAAGGGTAGTAACTATACATCGTTTTGCAACAAGCTTTATTAATATTGTGTAGAGAGGCAGAATAAGGTCGTATGGATATGATGCATCTGAAATGGGGTGAATATTATTATGAAAATATGGAAACGAATTTCGGATCAAGGAAGGCATTCAATACCTCTACAACCAGTATTATGGATTGATGGCTCAAAAAAGGAAAACGAATGTCCTAACATAGCAGTTACATTACAAATCCGTAGTATGTATAAAGAAAAATTTTCATATGAACTGATCTATGATGTAAACGACATACTTATTATTCGAATTGAAGTTGAAAATAAAGGAATGGAAATGATTTCACGAGTTGTAGTAAGCCATATGATTCGAGATTATTTTGCCTATATTCCAAATTCATTAAAGGCTGATAAGGGGATGAGCGAGTTTTTGTTTCAGCTTGTAAGGTGGAGAATCGATAATTTATTACCGGATGAGAAGGTAGAATTAATTTGTAAAATAAAAGCAAATAAAGATAAAGCACTCAAAAACGCATTATTTCAGGCTACATATACATTTCAATATAACGGAGTATCATATGGTCCACTGCAAACAAATGAAGTTGTGGTGCGACAATGATAAAAAGGAACCTGTATGGAAGGTTCCTTTTTTAGTGAAGATTGTGCTTTTTGAGTACTTTCTTTTGTTCTATTCCTTTTTTTCCTACATAGTTATTTTTGAAGCCAAAGTATAGAATAAATAAAAATGAAGCAACATTCACAATAGCATCGATTTGATCGTTTGTAATAAAGTTTATTCCGAAAGAATTGAATAGTAATTTTAAGGATAATAGAAAGCCCGCTAGTAAACGTATAATATCTGATAGATTTTCTTTTTGTAGCATATAGGTCGCTCCTTTCTAAAAACGATATATAGTATATATATGAAATGAAGTAGAAAAGGTAGACAAGTTTAAGCGGAAATGTACACCTAATATGTACATTTTTTATTTTGTAGAAAAACATAATTGTTATAGAAACATATATTGGTATAGAAGGGAGGAAAAGTATGAAACATAAAGGGAAAATTAGTGGATTACTACTTGGGAATACAGTGGCAGTTACAGAATGGATTGCGCTTCAGGATGTAATTACAAAACTGGATTCACGATCATTTTATACCGTCTTTATTATTTATATATTGCAAATGATACTCAGCTATTATTTTGGACATTGGTATGATAAAAAAGCGAGTGAGCAGGTGGATACGGAAGTAGGAGGAATGGCAAGTAATGATTTTGTAGTTGATTTTTTTGAGAAAGTAGCTGCTTTAACAGAACGGGATTCTCATAATATTACAGTGTATATTCTTTCTGTGAAAGAATGGAAAGAACTAAAAGAAACAGTGCAAGAAAAGAAAATGGAGGTGTTAATACAGAAACTGGAGAGTACAATTGTAAAGACAATTCGCAAAGGGGATGTTGTTACTAGGTGGGATGAAAATAAGTATGTGATTGTGGCGATTGATAACGGACATGAAAAGTCGACAATAACAAACCGGTTAATGAAAAATATTGAAAGTGAAATAGAGAATGGCTTGTTAAGTATGACGCTATTATTTGGAGCTGCTAGTTATCCGATAGAAGGAAAAACTTTTGAAGAATTGTTAAGAAAAGCACAAAATCAATTGTATCAGAATAGAAATTTGTAAGGAAATAAGTAAAACTTTGATTTGAAGAAATATGATATGAAGAAGTTTTGATTGTAACATTTTTTTGACTTTTATTACAAAAAGAACTTTTTTTGTAATAAAAGTCTTTAAAAATATATGAAATAGGCATATAATTATGATGGATGTGTCAATGCATTTTGCACAATGTGTTTCATTTTAAAAGTGTAGAGGAAAGCATACTCTACACTTTTCCTTTTTAGGGAATGGCAAGAATAATTGTAAGTTGTTGCAAGATAGCATTTATACTGTGTAAAATGAAAAAAGAGATTATTTGATAGAAAGCGGGAAAGGGAATGATAGAATGATAGACGTGAGAGAACAACGAACATCTTTTATCAGGTAAATGATTACTGTTGTTCTTCAAATTATTATGGTTGTGATGAATTCCGTTGTACTTTTATGTAATACATAGTATGAATAGGTTTTAAAAAGTGCCAAGTAACAGATGGATATGAAACTGCTATTTAGTTTGAAAACGGAAAATGTAATTTCAAGTAATACAATTTGTACAAGTATTATAAACAATATGAATGATTTTCGTAAAAAAGGTGCGAGTGTGGAGTTTTGTTTATAGAAGGATATATAATTTCATAGCTTTTTACACGATGATCGTATATAAGTAGGAGGAAAAAGATGTTGAAATATAGTAAATTAGCAATTGTAACTGCATTATCAATGACTTTACTAGCCGGTTGTTTCGGACCAAAACCAGAAGAGGAATTATATGTTGCGTTTGAAAATGCTGCAAAGCAAGAAAAAACAATGTTTGAAGATGCAAAAAAACTTGAAACTTTAGAGAAAGAGGGACAAGAGTTATATAACCAGATTGTTCAAGAAGGAAAAGATAATAATCAAACTGTTAAGGAAAAACTGAACCAAGCAGTGAAAAATACAGATGAACGAGAAAAAGTGCTTAAAAAAGAAAAAGAATCTTTAAATAAGGCGCAAGAAGAAGTGAAATCAGCAGATAAATATGTGAAGAAAATTGAAGATAAGAAATTGAAAGATCAAGCGGATAAAGTAAAAAGTACATATGAGAAACGACATGATTCATTTAATAAAATGTATGACAGCTATAATAAATCGTTAAAACAAGAAAAAGAATTATATACAATGTTACAAGATAAAGGTACAAAATTAAAAGATATTAGTGAAAAAGTAAAAGTAGTAAATCAATCTTATAAGGATATTGATTCAGAAAAAGATAAGTTTAATGAATTCACGAAATCTTATAATACAGAAAAAATAGCTTTTTATAAACAAGCAAATATTAAAATTAAAGAAGAGAAAAAATAAAACAGTTTGGCCTACAATTGGCCAAACTGTTTTATTTTTTTGTATAAGTACGACTATACCATGGAACAGGTTCACTTAATTTTTTTTCTTGTTTTAGCGCTTCAGGACCAATATAATCTTGAAGTGTTTTTTTTGCTACTGTTAAAGATAAGGTTGTTTTCGGATTTCGATAGGAGGATTCAAGATGACCGAGATGTGGTAGGATTCGAAAATCTTCTTTTGTAGGAGGAATATGGAAAAAGTAATCACCTAAACGTATAAGAACATCAGATTGTTGTTGGCTAAAACGTGGATTTCTTGAGAAATGTAATCCTTCTTTAATAGCTTTTTTTTCAGTAATTAAGCGTTCTAAAGCTGTTTTTTTTAACCAGTATAAATACTTCGGATTAGTTGCAGCTTTAGCATGACGATTCACAACGAAAATAGATTGAGCTAGTCGATTAATAGAATGTTGGTTTTGTAATTGAGATTGTGGTTGTGAAGGTTTCATATTGAATCTCCTTTCAATTTTCCATTATTATACCATAAGTAAAAGCGATTTTTATTATATGCAAAAAGTGATTGTATATATTTTCAATATTAAAGCAATATTGTTACAAAAAACAACTATTTTGTATAATAGTAATAGAATGTGTTTTAGAAATTTGATAATGAAAGAGTGAGAAGTTTGAAAGAAATATTAAAACAGCAATATGCCATTATAGATATTGGATCTAATACAATGCGTTTAGTTATTTATGAAAAACAAAACGGGGGTTTTTATAAAGAGATTGAAAATACGAAAGTGGTTGCAAGGTTAAGGAATTACTTAGTCGATGGCGTGTTGATTGAAGAAGGAATAGAGGTATTGTTACAAACATTATTTCAATTTCAAGAAAGTACACGATTCCATCAGTTGCACCATGTACTTTGTGTTGCAACAGCAACAATTAGACAGGCTAAGAATCAAGAGGAAATTAAAAAACTTGTTGAAGGACAAACAGACTTTACTCTTAGAGTATTATCAGAATATGAAGAAGCACGTTACGGCTATTTAGCAGTTATGAATTCAACTTCGTTCTCTGAAGGGATTACAGTAGATATTGGTGGGGGGAGTACGGAGGTTACATACTTTCGAAATAGAGAGATTCTAGAGTATCATAGCTTTCCTTTTGGAGCACTTTCTTTAAAGCAACAATTTATTAAAGACGATATACCTACAGAAGAAGAGTTGGAAAAGCTTCAAACGTATCTAGAATATCAATTTCGAACATTACCATGGTTAATTGATAAGAAATTGCCTCTTATTGCAATTGGTGGTAGTGCGAGGAACTTAGTGAAAATCCATCAAAATTTAATTTGTTATCCTATAGCAGGAGTACATTTATACAAGATGAAAGAAGAAGATATTAAAAATGTGAAAGAAGAATTGGAAGCATTGTCGTTCATAGAACTTCAAAAATTAGAAGGATTGGCAAAAGATCGAGCAGATACAATTGTTCCAGCAGTCGAAGTATTTCATACGCTTGTTAATGTTATAGAGGCGCCAGCATTTGTATTAAGTAGAAAAGGATTACGAGAAGGTGTTTTCTATGAAGAGTTGACAAAAGATTTGGGGATTTCATATTATCCGAACGTAGTCGAAGAAAGTTTGTATTTATTATCACATGAATATGAAATGGATATGGAATTTGTAATGCAGCTTATTAAACATGGGAGATTGATTTGTCAACAGCTTGAAGAAACAGGGCTGATTTCTATGTCAGTAGAAGACTGGGAAGTATTCCATCAAGCAGCGAAAGTATTTAATATAGGCAAATATATAGACGAAGAAGCGAGCCGCTTACATACATTTTATTTATTAGCGAATAAAACAATTGATGGTATGATGCATAAAGAGCGGGTTAGATTAGCGCTTATTGCGTCTTATAAATCAAAAATGTTATTCAAACAACATTTGTCTCCATTTGAAGGCTGGTTTGATAAAAACGAACAAAAAAAAATCCGCCTATTAGGGGCTGTTTTACAATTTTCAGCAGCTCTAAATATAAGACAAAGATCGCTTGTTGAATCCATATCTATAACAGAAAGTAAAGAAGGATTAACATTTGAAATTGTATGTGAACAATCGGCGTTAGCGGAAAAAGTGCAAGCTGAAAAGCAGAAGAAACAGCTAGAAAGAGTATTGAAAACAAATATTATCTTGTTATTTAAATTAAAGAATTGAGTTGTACGGATGTCTTTACGAAAAATTTACACTTTATAATATTGTAATTTGCTAAAATGAAAGTAACTAAATTATAGTAAAAAAGTTTCAAGGGGAAGTGTGAAGAGAATGGAATTATCGAAGGGGAATATAGTAAATTTAAATGATACAGCTTATTACAACAATCGAGAGTTAAGTTGGTTGGCATTTAATGAACGTGTACTACAAGAGGCACAAGATGAAACGAATCCACTCTTAGAAAGATTGAAGTTTATTAGCATTTTTAGCTCAAATTTAGATGAATTCTTTATGGTACGCGTGGCAGGATTGAAGGATCAAGTAAGTGCTGGTTTTAACCAACCAGAAAATAAGGCCGGTTTAACACCAAAAAAGCAATTAAATAAAATTGCGATAAAAGCACATGAATTAATGACAGTACAATATGGTACGTTTAAAAATTATGTGTTGCCAGCGCTTGAGTTAGAAGGGATTGAGCGTTTAACATTTCATGATTTGACGAAAGAACAGAGAGAATTTATAGAAGAGTATTTTGATGAACAAATTTTCCCAGTCTTAACACCTGTGGCTATCGATGCATATCGTCCATTTCCGATGTTATTAAATAAAAGTTTAAATTTAGCTACTCTTTTATATGATGAGAAACAAGTGGAAGAAGAAAATCGCACGAAGTTAGGAATTGTACAAGTTCCTTCACTACTTGAACGTTTCATATTTTTACCGAGTGAAGGGCAAAAGCATAAATTTATTTTATTAGAAGACGTAATTAGTAGTTTTACTCATAAATTATTCACAGGATATAAAGTATCATCTGTTACTCGTTTCCGTATTACACGCAACGCGGATTTAACAATTCACGAAGAAGGTGCGAGAGATTTATTAAAGGTAATTGAAAAAGAATTAAAAAAACGTAAGTGGGGAGCTGCTGTACGTTTAGAAGTTGGCAAAGAGCATATTGATGAAAGAGTATTAGCATTGTTATATGAGGTGTTGGAAGTAAAGGATGAAGATGTATATATAATGGATGGACCATTAGATTTGACATGTCTATTTTCTTTATATAAAAAACTAGCTCCTTTATATGAACATCTAGTATATCCGGCTCTTATTCCGCAACGGCCTCAAGACTTAGGGGATGCAGAAGATGTATTTGAAAAAGCGATTGAGCATGATATTTTATTACATCATCCTTTTGAATCGTTTCAGCCAGTAGTTGATTTTGTCCGTGATGCGGCAGACGATCCGAATGTACTTGCAATTAAACAAACATTATATCGAGTGAGTGGGGATTCGCCGATCATTCAGGCGCTAAAGATAGCGGCTGAAAAAGGAAAGCAAGTGACAGTATTAGTTGAATTAAAGGCAAGGTTTGATGAGGAAAATAATGTGCATTGGGCTAAAGAATTAGAACAGGCTGGATGTCATGTTATTTACGGTGTAAGTCATTTAAAAACACATAGTAAAATTACACTAGTTGTAAGAAGAAAAAACGGAAAAATTGAAAGGTTCGTACATCTTGGAACCGGAAATTATAATGATGCAACTGCAAAGCTATATACTGATTTTGGCTATATTACATCACGAAAAGACTTTGGTGTCGATGCAACAAATTTCTTTAATTATTTGAGTGGTTATACAACAAAACCGCATTTTCATCATTTATCGGTTGCGCCATTTGATATAAGAGAGCAATTTATGGATTTAATAGATGAGGAAATCCGTTATCATAGACAATATGGAAATGGCTATATTATCGCTAAGATGAATTCATTAACTGATAAACCACTCATTAAAAAAATGTATGAAGCATCACAAGCTGGAGTAAAGGTGGAACTCATCGTTCGAGGAACATGTTGCCTACGACCTGGTATTCCAAATGTAAGTGAAAATATTCGGGTAGTTAGTGTTGTTGGGAGATATTTAGAACATAGTCGAATTTATTATTTCCATCATAATGGGGAAGAGAAAATATACTTATCTTCAGCTGACTGGATGACGCGGAATATGGAGAAGCGAGTAGAAATATCTTTCCCGATATTAGATATTGAAATGAAGGCGAGAATTAAGGCGATTTTACAGCTTACTTTAGCTGATAATGTGAAAACGCGCGAACAAAATAAAGACGGTGACTATTATTATGTTATTAATAGCGGTGCAGAAGAGATTGATAGTCAAGTGAAGTTGTTTAAGATGGCGTATCAAAACACAGATGCTGAATAATGAGAACAAAGTAAAAACCTCTTTTTAAAAAGAGGTTTTTACTTTGTTCTCTACTTATTGTATGTTCTCAAAATAGAAGCAAGAGTAGAGAGAATAGTTTTTATTGTAAGCATGTTAATGGAGTATGGATCGGTTAAGAGAGGGAATAACATTAGTAGAATTGTTGCGGTACATTAATAATAGTATGGTTGTTGACAAGGTCCACCATAACAAGGGTAAGGTGCTGGCGGTGGGAAAGGTGGTGGATATGGTGGGTAATATGGTCTAGGACCGAAAGCTAATGCCCCGCCGAGCAGTCCACCAGCAATGCCAGCTAGAAATGGAACACCAAAAAACGGAAAGAAGCGTGAGTCGCTTACTGGACCAATAGGTGCTGAACGGACTGGGATTGGTTGATAATATGGATACATGAACAAACCTCCTTTATTGGACTCACTTTTATCATATGGTAAACGAAACATGGATGAGCGCGTACAAGAAAGGATATGTAAGAAAATAGGCGAATTATTACGAATGTTGGAGCGTGAAAATCGTAATTTCAGGTTTTGACATAAATCGGAAGGGGACACGAGTTCTTCCGAGACCTCGATTGACATAGAGCGCTAAATCCCCAATTGTATAGAATCCTTCAACATAGTTTTGAGCAAGTGATGGAGTAACAACAGCGCCTAAAAAAGGAATTTGTACTTGTCCGCCATGGCTATGACCAGAAAGTTGTAAGTTAACTGGATAGTTAGCAATTTGTGGTGCAATATCTGGCTCGTGAACAAGAACAATATTATAAGTGGTTTGCCGAGCGCGTTGCAGTGTCTTTTCTATTTTAGGTTTGCCTAGCAGTATATCATCAAGACCGAAAATGGAAATTTCACTATTATCCAGTAGACGGATTCTCTTTTCGCTATTTAGTAATAGTTCAAATCCAGATTCACGCATGATGTGTTCGTAGTACTCCGTTCCATATCCGCCGTGATCATGGTTACCATAAATAGAAAATTTACCGAAGGGTGCTTGTATATTTTTTAAAATGGATGCAACGAAAGGAGTGTCAGTATACGTTTGATAATTATCAATGAGATCGCCAGTAAAAAGAACAATGTCGGGTTTTACAGCATTAATTTTAGAAACGATTTTAGATAAATGCTGGAGAGAGAAATAGTACCCGAGATGTAAATCGCTAAATTGAAGAATCTTCATACCATGAAAACTTTTTGGTATAAGTTGTGATTTAAGTGTATGTTCTGTAAAAGAGAGTAGATGAGGCTCAATATATTTAGCGTAATAGTATCCGATGCTAGTCGTTATAAATGAATATAGACAAGTTCGCATTCCAGTTTTTAAAAAATCTCTTCTTGTAATTTTCTTCATAAAAATATGAGTATACCTATTTGACTTATATCACATATGTTCGTTCTATTTACAGGTTACTCAAGCCTCCTTTCAGTTTATTGGAAATATATTTTAAATAATAAAAAAGTAGTATGAATTACGAAAAAACGAATGAAAAGAAACCTCTTTACGTTAAAATATCAGAAAAATTTAAAAATATAAAGATTTCTATTAAATAAAATGATAAAATGAATATGTATTCATTTTTTGGAGGGGATGTATGTGAAAGAAAAGGTAGTTATTATAACAGGTGGATCGAGCGGAATGGGAAAAGGAATGGCAACTCGTTTTGCAAAAGAAGGGGCACGAGTTGTTATTACAGGACGTACAAAGGAAAAATTAGAGGAAGCCAAGTTAGAAATTGAACAATTTCCAGGGCAAATATTAACTGTACAAATGGATGTGAGAAATACGGATGACATTCAGAAAATGATTGAACAGATTGATGAGAAGTTTGGACGAATTGATATTTTAATAAATAATGCAGCTGGGAATTTTATTTGTCCAGCAGAAGATTTATCCGTGAACGGGTGGAATTCGGTCATTAATATTGTGTTAAACGGTACATTTTACTGTAGTCAGGCTATCGGAAAATATTGGATTGAAAAAGGTATAAAAGGGAATATCATTAACATGGTAGCAACATATGCATGGGATGCAGGTCCAGGAGTGATTCATTCGGCTGCAGCGAAGGCTGGAGTATTAGCAATGACAAAGACACTCGCTGTTGAGTGGGGACGCAAATATGGAATCCGAGTTAACGCGATCGCGCCAGGACCAATTGAACGTACGGGCGGTGCTGATAAATTATGGATTTCAGAAGAAATGGCCAAGCGCACGATACAAAGTGTTCCGCTTGGAAGGCTAGGTACGCCAGAAGAAATTGCAGGTCTAGCTTATTATTTATGTTCAGATGAAGCTGCGTACATAAATGGAACTTGTATGACAATGGATGGAGGACAACATTTACATCAATATCCATTTTAAAAGGGATAAAAAAATGAATGTTTCATTCATTTTTTTACGGTTAAATGTGACGGAATTGTGACATATGAAAGAAAAGTGTTTACAAGAGGTCATATATACGTTATATTTAAGACCTCTTTTTTCTTCATAGTAGAATTGCTAATTCCCCTTAGCATTTTACCCCTCTAATCCCTTCAGGAAAACTGAAGGGATTTTTTATTATTTTTCCGTAAATATCATGTTATAATTTTTGAAAAGTAAAGGGAGGGAAGCACGTTGATAGATGCATTAGATGTAATGAGTAACTTGGATAAAGTCCTTCCTTATTATCAAGCAATTTTTAGTGCTGATGAACATACTGTAATTGGATATGAAGTAGTAGGGCGTATTCAAACAGAAGAGGGCATACAAAGTTTAGCTTCTTTCTTTCATGATGACTCTATTCCAAGTGAGTTTCAACTAGAAGCGGATAACATTATAGTAGAAAAAGCTTTAAATCGTTATTTAGAAAGTGATCAAAAACTATTATTATTTATACATCGGAATGCTAACGTATTAATGAACGATGATGATGAAAGTTTACTTCAACTTTTATTAATGTATGAAAAACAAGGTTTAAATTTGAAAAACATTGTTTTAGAAATTACAGAACATGAATGTAAAGAAGATATAGAGCAATTTAATCATTTGCTTATGTATTATCGTACATATGGTATTCAAATTTCGATTAATAAAGTCGGAACAGGTACAAGTAATTTAGAGCGTATTAGCGTGTTAGCACCTGATATTTTAAAAGTAGATTTAACAAATTTAAGGCAAACTGCACTTTTACAATCTTATCAAGATATTTTATATTCTTTATCATTACTTGCTAGAAGAATTGGTGCGACATTGTTATATGAAGAAATAGATGCTTTTTATCAATTACAATATGCTTGGAAAAACGGTGGTAGATACTATCAAGGAAATTATTTAAAAGAATGTTTACCTGATTTTATTGAAACGAACGTTTTGAAAGAGCGACTTGGTAATGAGTGTCATCAATTTATTCAACATGAGAAGAAGAAGTTACAAAAAATTTATAATTTAACAGAAATGTTACGCGATCGAATTGGTGATGTTCTAGCGAAACAGAAAAAGAATGAAGATATAAATGATTGGTTATTACAATTTAGCCAAAGTGTATCACAGTGTAGTTTTCGCATATTTATTTGTAACGAAGATGGTTTCCAACAATCAGGAAACGTTATGAAAAAAGATGGGGAATGGATTGTGATGCCTGAGTATTACATGAAGAACTGGAGTTGGCGCCCGTATTTTCTAGAAAATATTATGAAAATGCGTTTTGAGAATAAGGCAAGACTTTCAGATTTATATGCTGATATTGAAACTGGTGAGATGGTACGAACATTTTCTTTCCCAATTGATGATGAAAACTTTTTATTTATAGATTTATCGTATGAATATTTATATGAGGAAGATGTTTTATTTTAATGCACGAAGAGATTCGTGCATTTTTTGTTTGTTTTTATCATAAATTGGTAATAGTGAAAATGGTGCTGAAAATGCTGTCTATCGTTGTAAAGATTTTACGAACGAAACGCCCCCTTTCTTTGCATAATCATTGTTACAATGAATACTACAAAGACAAGTTTTCTTAAAAGGAAGGTGAAAAAATGAGGAAATATGGAATATGGTTAGTTCTATTTGTGTGCGTTGCCTTTCTAGTTGGGTATAGTGTTACAACGGTTTTAGGAAAAGAGGAAGTGAAAATTGATCGGAAAGAAGTGTTTACAACGATACAAAAGGGTTATGAAACCCAATTTTTAATTCGCGGGAAGCATTTGCCGATGAATAAGATGATAGAAACGTTATCACCATATTTTACAGAGAATTTCCTTCAAGTATTTACAGATGAAAATAGTAGAAGTGATAAACAAAGTGGTGAATATTTACTTCCAGCAAAAGAAGCACCATTCTCTTTTAATTCAGAAACGAAAATGTCATATGATGAAGAGCATAAAATTTTATATGTTTATGAGCGGGCGAAAAGTGGGCAATATCAAATTGTAACATTGCAAAGAGATCAAGGGAAATGGAAATTGGCCGGATATCATGAAAGTCAAGAACTTTTAACTGAAATAAAAAGGTTACAACAATTATAAAGTGAAACTTTAATCAATAGAGGGACATATCCCGTTGAACATTAACTCGCCACAATCGGATGTATACTTCCAAAATATAGCGGGATAAGAATAGGAATAGGTCTTTACCTATTCCTATTCTATATTAAGTAGTTGTTGTAATTTTTCAATTTGAAAACCAGCAACGACTTCACCATCAATTACAACTGTTGGAGTTGAATAAGAATCATAGTCATATAAAAGACGATTGCGTGCAGCGGCGTCTTTTTTTACGTCAAATTCTTCATATACAACGTTATTATGCTTTAAAAATTCTTTCACAATGACACATGGCGGACAATCAGGTTGTGTGTAAACCTCAATTTTTTTCATTGCAATTCCTCCTTTTTACTGTTTTTTATTATATTCTTCCAGTATAAAAATCGCAATAAAGAAGGGAAAAGATGTTCTTTCTGTTTTTTCCTTCGTATTTCGACAAATTTTTAGTTGAGTTTCTGGCCAATAACCTTTATCCTAGAGTGTGGAACATTTTTTCTGTTATGACGGATAGAATGAGTATAGCTGTAAAACCTATTGGTAGGAAGATCAGAGAAAGGAGAGATTTCATGTCTCTACTCCAAGGAATTTTAACTCGACTTGTTAGTCTACAAGAACAAGCTGAAAGCGGTGAAGTAGCACAACGCTATTTTGAAGTGAACGGTGAACGCAAATGTAGCGTGAAATTTTTCGATAAAAGTGAAATGTATGAGTTAGAAGTGTATCAACAAGGTGAAAAACCTCAAGTGTATCAATTCGATAATATCGACATGGTTGCAATTGAGATTTACGATATCATTTCTTGATACATATAAAAAAGGTGTTGCCATATGGCAACACCTTTTTTAGTTTTATTACTTTTAACATATATGTATAGGGATTTTTTATTTTTCCTACAATGGTAATAAAGTGAAATTGTAATCAGTCGTATTTCTGCGTCTTATACTGCTTATTAGCTATCGCCAATTGAGGACGCATAGTAAATAGCAGGATGAAAATAGTGAGGAGGTGTGTTATATGGAACGTTTACCAGTTGTGATTTGTCCTAACTGTCACAATTCTGCTGAGATTATTCATGTATTAACGGCTCAATCTAATCAAAATGTAATTTATACGTGCCAAGTTTGCCAATATGTAATTCGGAATATTGAAACGAATAAAGGGTAGGAAGTTATAATTTTTGTTTTTGTCCCATACAATGAAAATACGAAAAGTCTGTCTAATTGAAAGGACGTGACTATGTGACCGGTGAACATAAATTTTATAATGTTTCAGAGAGACATTTAAATTTTGATATGGTCTTTACCCGTATTTGTAATTTCATTGAAAGGGATCCACGGAATTTATATCGCTTATCTATTGGGACAGACTCACAAGCACATCAAAAGGACACGAGGTTTATTACGGCAATTCATATTCATCGTGTTGGAAAAGGAGCCTGGGGGTGTTTACACCATCAATCAGTAAAAGATAAACCAGCAACTTTACGTGAGAAAATATATTTAGAGACACAATTTAGTCAAGAAATTGCATGCCTATTTACTCCAAATCATATACAAACGATATGGGATTTATTACATCCGTATGCTCAAGATGGGGCTGGTTTTATAATGGAAATTCACTTAGATATCGGAAATGATGGTTTAACAAAAGAATTTATTCTAGATATGACAGCGAAAATTCAAGCGATGGGGTTAACTGCAAAGATTAAGCCGGATGCTTATGCTGCGTTTAGTTATGCAAATCGTTATACGAAATAAAAAACATTTATATATATCTTTCATTAAAAACTGAATATTACATCTATTAAATAGGCAAAAAATTTTATATAATAGGAGTAACGATGCGAGTATAAGGAGAGGGGTATATGAAAAGGGAATTTGTTTTAACGGAAGAAGAGGAAAGTTTGTTACTAGATATTTTATTTCAACAAAATTATGCGAGTGAAATTTTAGCTGTGGAACTTACAGATATTGAGAATGGTTTAAAAAAGACAGATGTGATGCAATATAAAAAAATCACAAGGTTATTTTACAGATTAAAAAATAAAGGGTATTAAGCGCTACCGGAATGGTAGTCTTTTTTTTATGTTGTATGCTAAAATAACTGTGTAATTTTGTTTTTTACTGAAAGAATGTAAGGACAAAATAATAATATGAAAACGCTGTCATAAAATGTGAATAGAGCCGGTGATTATAAGCAGGAAAAAGGGAAAATGGGGGATGTAATATGATTAGTATTCCAAAAGACGAGTTTCAACAAATTTTTGTAAAAGATTTAATGATTTCATCAGAAAAAGTAGCACACGTTCAAATAGGGAATGGTTTAGAGCATGCTTTACTCGTACTTGTGAAATCTGGATATTCGGCGATACCTGTTTTGGACCCGATGTACAAATTGCACGGGTTAATTAGTACTGCTATGATTTTAGACGGTATATTAGGGCTAGAACGCATTGAGTTTGAAAGACTTGAAGAGATGAAAGTAGAGCAGGTGATGAAGCAAGATATTCCGGTTCTTAAGTTAGAAGACTCATTTGCAAAAGCTTTAGAAATGACTATTGATCATCCATTTATTTGCGCTGTCAATGAAGATGGGTATTTTGAGGGGATTTTAACACGTCGAGCTATTTTAAAATTATTGAATAAAAAAGTAAGGCAACATAATCGATAAAGTGAGAAAAGTGACTTCATAGAAACGGAGAAGTCACTTTTTTTTTCGTGCATATCAGTTGTGTATGTATTATATTTAAAAAGATAAAAAATATAAGAGTATGTAGTTAAATTAAGGATGAAAAGCTTATTGAGATAAGGTGTATGGAAGCTAAGGAAAGAGGGAGAAAGTTGCAAATTGATGATTTTCAAATGATGGTTGTGTTAGCACAGGAATCAAATATGAGAAAAGCGGCGGAACGTTTATTTGTTTCACAACCTGCGCTTAGTCAACGATTACAATCTATGGAGAAACAATGGGGAATGAAGTTTTTTATTCGCTCGCAAAAAGGATTGACAATTACACCTGAAGGGGAAAAAGTTGCAAATTACGCAAAAGAAATGCTGCAAAGGGAAGAGGATATTAAAAGTGAGCTAGCTGTTTTTAGAACAGAAACTCATGGGACGTTAAAAATAGCTGTCGCATCAGTTATTGGCCAATATTGGCTTCCTCCTGTTTTGAAGAAGTTTGTGCATAAATATCCTTCTGTGAAAATATCGTTGTTTACTGGCTGGAGTAGTGAAGTGCAAAAGCAATTTTATGAAGGAGACGTTCATGTTGCTATATTGAGAGGAACACAAGAATATAAAGGCCAGAAGCAACAATTATTTGAAGATGAACTTTATTTAGTGGATAAAGAAATAAAAGATATTTCGATGTTAAAAGAAACAAATAGACCATTTATTCAATTTAAAAGTGACTCGACTTATTATGGACAAATACAAAATTGGTGGTATGGTTTATTTTCTAATCCACCTAAGAGAACAATTGTCGTTGATCAAATTGAGACTTGTAAACAACTCGTTTTAAATGGCATAGGCTACGCGCTTTTACCTTCTACTGTTTTAAAAGAAGTACAAGAAAATATGTATAAAACACCTGTTCAATTAACGAGAGAAACATGGTTATTGACGAGTGAATCAGCTAGACAATTGAAGCAAGTACAAGCATTTTTAGAAATTATAGAAGAAATTCAAATGGAAAAATAGGATTATTATCTTGCTACTCGCTCTATCGTTTGGTAGAGTAACATTATAAATGGATTTAGGAGGCAACAAGAATGAAAATGATGGACGCTAACGAAATTATTTCGTTTATTCAAAAAAGTGAAAAGAAAACTCCTGTAAAGGTATACATAAAAGGGGATTTAAAAGAAGTAACATTCCCTGAAACAGTACAAGCATTTGTAAATAAAAAGTCTGGTGTATTATTTGGAGAATGGTCTGAAATTAAGACAATTCTAGATGAAAATAGCAAATACATTGTTGATTACGTTGTTGAAAATGACCGTCGTAATTCTGCAATTCCAATGCTTGATTTAAAAGGTATTAAAGCTCGTATTGAGCCAGGTGCGATTATTCGTGACCACGTTGAAATCGGCGACAACGCTGTTATTATGATGAATGCAACAATTAACATCGGTGCTGTAATTGGTGAAGGTTCTATGATCGACATGAACGCGGTACTTGGTGGACGTGCAACTGTTGGTAAGAACTGTCACGTAGGTGCAGGTGCAGTACTTGCAGGCGTTATTGAGCCACCTTCAGCAAAACCAGTTATCGTTGAAGACGATGTTGTAATTGGTGCTAACGTAGTTGTGTTAGAGGGAGTTACAGTAGGTAAAGGTGCAGTTGTAGCAGCAGGAGCTGTTGTAACAGAAGATGTACCTCCATATACAGTTGTTGCAGGTACTCCAGCACGTGTAATTAAAGAAATTGATGAGAAGACAAAAGCAAAAACTGAAATTAAACAAGAGCTTCGTCAATTAAACCCAGAGAAATAAAAACATAAAAGCGTAAGAGCATAAACAGGCTCTTACGCTTTTTATAGATAGAGGTGCAAAAATGGCAGTAAGCAAATTCGTTCAAATTCGTAGAGACTTACACAAAATACCGGAAATTGGATTTAAAGAGTGGAAAACACAACAGTATATTTTAGATTACATAGGAACGCTTTCAAACGAACATGTAGAAGTGAAGGTATGGAGAACGGGTGTCATTGTTAAAGTAAAGGGGAAAAATCCAGAAAAAGTTATAGGGTATCGCGCAGATATAGACGGTTTACCAATTACAGAGGAAACTGGATATGAGTTCGCTTCTGTTCATGAAGGAATGATGCATGCATGCGGACACGACTTACATACAACAATTGGTTTAGGCCTTCTAACAGCAGCTGTAACAGAAAGAATAGATGATGACCTTGTATTTCTATTCCAACCAGCTGAAGAAGGGCCTGGAGGGGCTCTTCCTATGTTAGAGAGCGAAGAGTTAAAAGAATGGAAGCCGAATATAATTCTCGGTCTTCATATTGCACCTGAATACCCTGTAGGAACAATTGCTACAAAAGAGGGGCTATTATTTGCAAATACATCAGAATTATATGTTGATTTAAAGGGGAAAGGTGGACATGCAGCTTACCCTCATACTGCAAATGATATGATTGTCGCAGCTAGTCACCTTGTTACACAGCTTCAGTCCGTTATTAGTCGTAATGTAAACCCACTTGATAGTGCAGTAATTACGATTGGGAAAATAACAGGCGGTACAGTTCAAAATATCATAGCAGAAAAGTCTCGATTAGAGGGAACAATCCGAACGTTATCAGTGGAATCAATGAGCCGTGTTAAAAGTAGGATTGAGGCAATTGTTGCAGGTATAGAAGCTTCCTTCCAATGTGAGGCCGTTATTGACTACGGAGCGATGTATCATCAAGTATACAACCATGAAGCATTAACGAGAGAGTTTATGCAATTTGTAAGTGAACAAACTGATATGAAAGTAATTACATGTACTGAGGCAATGACAGGTGAAGATTTTGGTTATATGCTTCAAGAGATTCCTGGATTTATGTTTTGGCTTGGGGTAAATTCAGAATATGGTTTACATCACGCAAAATTAAAACCAGATGAAGAGGCTATTGAGAAAGCTATCGTATTTTTAGATCAATATGTGAAGTGGAAGGGAACTAGAAAGTAAACTTGCTCGCCAACTATGTAACAATTTAAAGTTGGTATTTGTTAGTTTCAAGATGAAAACATCTTTCATATTTGTTTTGGATACACATCGGCATACAAATGGATAAAATAATGAGCAGTGGTTTTGAGCCGCTGCTCATTATTCATTATCGCTTATTGAGAAGATGATTAGTTAACTAGCTTATATATGTTTACATTTTGTGTGGAAAGTGTGTAAAATCAAGGTGAAACATAGAAAAAAGGGTGGGGAATTACGTGCAAATTAGCAGTGCAATTTTATGTTTTGTCTTATATGCATATGTTATTATTGCGGCGGTTTATTTTGGGATAAGTTTTTACGCCTATCGTTTAGCGAATAATAATGAATATGAAGAGACATACAATTGGGTGAAAAGGTATTTATCACCTGTACTAGAAATTATGAATGGGTTTGTTCTTTTTTTATTTATTGGATTAATTGCTTTTTCAACGAGCTTAGTAGGAAATAAAACTACATTATTTGTACTAGGTATCATTATTTTTATGCTGTTAGGAATACGGATTGGTAATACAGTATTTTGGAATGAGAGAAAAGTAGATGGTTGGACGGGAATGTTAATCCCGTGTATGCTAGCTGCTATCGTCACGAATATAGAACATGAATATTATCAGTTGCATTTTTGGCTCATAATTGTTTTAACAATTCTCTCTGTTTTATATATAAGTACGGTTGTGCTAACATACATTGCAAATGAAAAGGGAGATGTAAAAGGTACGCACTTCTTTAGAGGGCGTGCATTGTTATGGAGCGTACCAACGATGGCTGTTATAGGGATTATTGCGATATTAGTAAATGGGTATCAATTTACGAATTGGCAACTATTTTTAGAAAATTGGTGGATTTTCATTCTTTCGTTTATCGCTTTTTTAGGTGCAACGCATTATTTATTCCATCAACACCATTATATATTGGCATTGCTATTCGCATTTACACAACTATTATTTGCTTTCTTCGGACAAGAAACGTTATTATTCGTTTTTGAAACGTTTAGTTCATTTGGAAACATATTTGTATTTGGTATGTTAATTTTCAGTATCGCATTTTATTTACAACAGTATTTCTATATGCAAAAACAAAAATAAGAATGATATACAGGTTTTTGTAGCAAATCTAAAGTATGTTACAATAAAAATACATAGTATTCGATGTTATTGGAGGAATTCCTGTGGGTGAAAAAGAGAAAGAATTTGCTGTCATTGGGCTTGGGCGTTTTGGTGGAAGTATTTGCCGGGAACTTGCTCAATTAGGTATGGAAGTAATGGCAATTGACTCTGATGAGGATAAAATTAATGAGTTTGCAAATATAGCTTCGCATGCTGTAATTGCAGATTCAACAGATGAGATGGTATTAAAAAGTCTTGGTATTCGTAATTTTGATCATGTAGTTGTTGCTATTGGAGATAACTTAAATTCAAGTATTTTAACAACATTAATTCTGAAAGAGTTAGGTGTAAAAAATATTACTGTAAAAGCTCAAAATGATTACCATGAAAAAGTATTAAGTAAAATAGGGGCAGATCACATTGTGCATCCAGAGCGTGATATGGGAAAAAGGATTGCTAATAATATTGCATCAAGTAATGTGTTAGACTACCTTGAGCTTTCAGATGAGCATAGTATTGTAGAGATTATTGCAAATAAAAAAATTGATGGGCATTCTTTAATTGAATTAGATATTCGTGCGAAGTTTGGATTGAATATTGTAGCAATTAAACGTGGAAAAGAAGTTATTGTATCTCCTCGAGCTACGGAAAATATTCAAGCGGGAGATATATTAATTGTAATTGGTCATGACGATGAAGTAGATCGTTTCAAGCACTTTTTAAGATAAGAGAAAAGGACAATACCATAAAGGTATTGTCCTTTTTCTTATATTTCCATAATGATTGGTAAAATCATTGGGCGACGTTTCGTTTTCTCATATAGGAATGGTGCTAATGTGTCTGTAATTTCATTTTTAATTTCAGACCATTGTGTTGTTTTACGTTCCATTACTTTTTCTAAATGAGTTGTAATTAATGTTTGAGCATCATTAATTAAATCACTACTTTCGCGCATATAAACGAAACCACGTGAGATAATATCAGGCCCTGCTGCAACTTTAAATTCTTTCATATCAATGCTTACAACTACAATAACAAGTCCTTCTTCAGAAAGGATACGACGATCGCGTAATACGATATTACCGATATCTCCAATACCATTTCCGTCAATATAGACAGATCCAGATGGTATTTTACCAGCTACACTTGCTTCATCTGAACGTAAGGCAAGAACATCACCATTATCCATAATGAAACAATTTTCTTCTGGAATACCACAATCATTTGCTAACTTCATATGCATACGTTGCATACGATATTCACCATGAATTGGCATGAAATACTTCGGTTTAATTAGACGAAGCATTAGTTTTTGTTCTTCTTGTCCACCGTGTCCACTCGTATGAATGTTTGACAGTTTTCCGTGGATTACATCAGCACCCGCACGGTACAACATATTAATTGTACGGCTTACACTAATTGTATTACCAGGGATTGGTGAAGAAGAGAAAACAACCGTGTCGCCAGGAATGATTTGAATTTGACGATGAGTACCATTAGCAATACGTGAAAGTGCTGCCATTGGCTCCCCTTGACTACCTGTACATAAAATAACAACTTTATTAGCTGGTAGACGATTTAATTGAGATGCATCTATGAATGTATCTTTCGGACAGCGAATATAACCGAGGTTTTGTCCGATTTCAATCGCTGCTTCCATACTTCGGCCAAATACAGCCACTTTACGATTATTTTCAACAGCCGCTTCAACGACTTGTTGCAAACGATGGATATTTGATGCAAAGGTTGCGAAGATAATACGACCTTCTACTTTGCGGAAAATATCTTGAATACTATCACCAACACGGCGCTCAGACATTGTAAAGTTTGGAACTTCACTGTTTGTACTGTCAGATAAGAGACAAAGTACACCGTCTTTTCCGATTTCAGCCATTTTTGTTAAGTCCGCTGGTTCACCAACTGGTGTGAAATCAAATTTGAAATCTCCAGTATGAACCACTTGTCCTTGAGGTGTTTTCACAACAACTCCGTATGAATCTGGGATACTGTGAGTTGTACGGAAGAAGGAAACAGATGTCTTTTTAAATTTAATAACATCATCTTCTTGAATTTCATAAAGTTTTGCTTTACGAAGTAATCCGTGCTCTTCTAATTTGTTTTTGATTAGTGCAATTGCTAATTTTCCGCCATAAATCGGAATGTTCACTTGACGTAATAAGTAAGGAATTCCACCGATATGATCTTCGTGACCATGTGTAATGAATAATCCTTTAATTTTATCTTCGTTTCGCACAAAATAAGTGTAATCTGGTATTACATAATCGATTCCGAGGAGTTCGTCTTCTGGAAATTTAATTCCAGCGTCAATTATAATAATTTCATCTTGAAATTGAACAGCATATGTATTTTTACCGATTTCACCAAGGCCACCTAAAGCAAAAACGGCTGCTTGATCATTCTTTAGAAATTTCATATGACTATACGATTTCCGCTAATGTTAAATCAGCGTTTGCTTTTTCATATTCAAGATGATTGCCAGTCACAGACTGAACGAATTCGATATTATATGCGAACTTATTTAATTTTGTACGAACATCCTTCTCAGACGTAGCCTCTAAATATAAAACTTTTGTATTTTCACGTACTGGAACCTCAGTCATTTTTTCTTGATAAAATACTTTAAAAATCATTTGGAAAACCTCTCCTTGTCTATGTTTTGCATTATCTGTTACTTATTATAAAGCAAACAGTCACGATTTTCATGTTTTTTCGAATGAGAATGAAGAAAAAGCCCGAAATGGGCACAATTTAAGCGATCGTCTTTTTACGGACTAGATCTTTTAAATAACGCTTCAGCTTTTTCTTCAGCTTCTTCAGCATGATTACTCCTTCCTTTCCTTATTTTAAACATGCATATTACTAGTGAAAACGCCGTCTCTGATATAAGAAAGAAGACAAAAGTGAATGTTGAATCTTGTCTTTTCTCATACAGGGAAAGTTATTCTTATAGTAACGATTAGTAGCGGTTAGTTATAGATATAGTATGAGAAAGAATAGAAAAGAAAATTCATACGAACAAGTATCCACATTTTTTTACTAATATATATATGCAGGTTTCATAAATAAGGTCAGAAAGTGAACGCTTTCTTCACAGATGTTTAATATGTTATACTTTTTTTTAGCATTTGAAAAGCGATAATCAAAATAGGAATATACAGTAACAGAAAGGATTTTGACAAATGAATGATAAAATTGTCTTTTTTGATATTGATGGAACATTATTAGATCATGATAAAAAAATTCCGCAATCTACACGAGATGCAGTAAAACAGTTACAAGAAAAGGGTGTACATGTAGCAATTGCGACAGGGCGTGCGCCATTTATGTTTGAAGATATTCGGAAGGAACTTAATATACATAATTATGTTAGTTTTAATGGGCAATACGTTGTATTTGAGGATGAGGTAATATTTAATAATCCGTTACATCCAGATGCTCTTCATAAATTTACTCAGTTTGCCAAAGAAGAAGGATATCCACTTGTATATCTTGATCATCAAGACATGAGAGCATCAGTGGAATATCATGATTATGTGAAGGAAGGCTTTGGTAGCTTAAACTTTGAGCATCCAGCATATGAACCTAATTTTTATGAGAAACGTAATATTTATCAAACGCTTCTTTTCTGTGAAGTGAATGAAGAGGAAAAGTTTATTAATCAGTACCCAGACTTTCATTTTATTCGCTGGCATGCGTATTCAATGGATATTATTCCAAATGGCGGTTCTAAGGCAAAAGGGATTGAGAAATTCATTGAAAGATTAGGATTTAACCGTGAACAAGTGTATGCATTTGGAGATGGCTTAAATGATTTAGAAATGATTGAAGCAGTTGGGGCAGGTATTGTGATGGGGAATGGTCATGAAGACTTGAAAAAACTTGCAAATTATGTGACAAAGGATGTTAGTGAAGACGGCATATATCATGGATTAAAATGGGCTGGATTGTTATAAGTGGATATGGAACCCATTTCATAATAGTAAAAAGGCGGAGAATCATCTTCCGCCTTTTTTTATTATCGCTCCAGAGGTTTTGAACCGTCAGGAGCAGCAAATGGATTTTCTTTATTAATATGGTCATAGAACATAACACCATTTAAATGGTCAATTTCATGTTGGAATACAATTGCTGGTAAACCTTTTAAACGTAATTTTACTTCTTCGCCGTTGATAGAAGTTGCTTTCACTGTAATTCTTGTATAACGAGGTACATAACCAGGTACTTCACGGTCTACTGATAGACAGCCTTCACCACTTTGTAAATATGTACGTTCAACAGAATGGCTAATGATTTTTGGATTGAATAATGCATGACTATATAACGTACCGTCCGTATCTGTTACGTGAACTGCAATCATTTTCTTTGAAATACCGATTTGCGGAGCCGCTAATCCGATTCCAGGGCGTAAACTATATTTTTCAGCCATTTCAGGATCTTGGCTATTTATTACAAATTCAATCATTTCTTTAAGGGTATTTGTATCTTCTTCGCTCGCTGGTATTACTACCTCTTCTGCAACGTTTCGCAAAATAGGATCTCCTTCGCGAATTACATCTTTCATTGTAAGCATATGTAATCTCTCCTTTCTCCTTTAGTCTACCAAAGGAGATGGAAAAAGTCATCGACAAGTAAGGGAAAGATAGGTCGGTTATGTAGGAATAAAAAGAAACAGACGGCAGAGCCGTCTGTTTCTTTCCATAGTTGTTTCGTTTTACATTAGCGAATGCAAGCAGCACCAACGATAATTAAAAGAATAAACAACACAACGATTAAGGCGAAGCCGCGTCCAGACCCGCCACAAGAACCGCCATAACCGTAGGAAGGATATGAACAAGTTGGATAGCAATATGAGTATCCGTACATGAGATGACCTCCTTTATCATTTCCCGCTAATACTGCGGTTACTATAATGTATGGAGGGAAGAGTAGAAATGTATGGGTAATTACCTATAAAAGGAAGAAGAGTTTGTATATTTTTGCTAATAAGAGAGAAAAACTAAAGAGAATTAAATCGTTTACATATTATTCTAAGAGAAAAAACAAGTTAAAAAGGGAATAATATAACAGTAGGTTAATGCTTACTAATACAGATGTGAAAAATAAAAACACGTTTGTGTAGAAGAAACCTGCAGATTATTTATAAAAAAACGTATTCAAAGTAATTGACATCGTAATTAGAATAGTTGTAAACTAAAAAACGTGATCAAGATTGTATTAATATGTTTCTGAAAAAACATTAGTACAGATTGTTAGGTACACAAAATTATTCTCAACCGACAAATAAATTTGTTGGTTTACATTGTTGCGTTTTCCACCTAGCTAATAGATAGTGAAAGCGTTTCAGAATATGGTTCAAGAGAGGAAGAGGTGAACGGAATGGGTACTAAAACAAAAAAGACCCTATTTAATGTTGATGAGCAAATGAAAGCTATCGCAGCTCAATTTGAAACATTACAAATTTTAAATGAAAAAGGCGAAGTTGTGAATGAAGCAGCTATGCCTGAATTATCTGATGATCAATTAAAAGAATTAATGCGCCGTATGGTGTATACTCGCGTACTAGATCAACGTTCTATTTCTTTAAACCGTCAAGGACGTTTAGGTTTCTACGCACCAACAGCTGGACAAGAGGCTTCTCAATTAGCAAGTCATTTCGCACTTGAAGCAGAAGATTTCATCTTACCAGGATATCGTGATGTGCCACAATTAGTATGGCACGGTTTACCATTATACCAAGCATTCTTATTCTCTCGTGGACATTTCATGGGTAACCAAATGCCTGAGAACGTAAATGCACTTGCTCCACAAATCATCATCGGTGCGCAAATCATCCAAACTGCTGGTGTTGCGTTAGGTATGAAATTACGTGGCAAAAAATCTGTTGCAATTACTTACACTGGTGACGGTGGTGCTTCACAAGGTGACTTCTACGAAGGTATGAACTTTGCGGGTGCATTCAAAGCTCCAGCAATCTTCGTTGTACAAAACAACCGTTATGCGATCTCTACTCCAGTAGAAAAGCAATCTGCAGCTAAAACTGTAGCACAAAAAGCAGTAGCAGCAGGTATTTACGGAATTCAAGTAGACGGTATGGATCCATTAGCTGTATACGCAGCAACTGCTTTCGCTCGTGAGCGTGCAGTAAATGGTGAAGGTCCTACTTTAATCGAGACTTTAACATTCCGTTACGGTCCACATACAATGGCTGGTGATGACCCAACTCGTTACCGTACAAAAGATATCGAGAACGAATGGGAACAAAAAGATCCAATCGTACGCTTCCGTGCATTCTTAGAAAACAAAGGCCTATGGTCTCAAGAAGTTGAAGAGAAAGTAATCGAAGAAGCAAAAGAAGATATCAAACAAGCAATTGCTAAGGCTGACCAAGCTCCAAAACAAAAAGTTACTGATTTAATGGAAATCATGTACGAAAAAATGCCTTACAACTTAGCTGAACAATATGAAATTTACAAAGAAAAGGAGTCGAAGTAAGCCATGGCTCAAATGACAATGATTCAAGCAATCACTGATGCTTTACGCGTTGAAATGAAAAATGACCCTAACGTACTTGTGTTTGGTGAAGACGTTGGTGTAAACGGCGGTGTATTCCGTGCTACTGAAGGTTTACAAGCTGAATTCGGTGAAGACCGTGTAATGGATACTCCACTTGCAGAGTCTGGTATTGGTGGACTTGCAGTTGGACTTGCACTTGAAGGATTCCGTCCAGTTCCAGAAATCCAATTCTTCGGTTTCGTTTATGAAGTAATGGATTCAATTTCTGGTCAATTAGCTCGTATGCGTTACCGTTCTGGTGGACGTTGGACTGCTCCAGTAACAGTTCGTTCTCCATTCGGTGGTGGTGTTCATACTCCTGAACTACATGCTGATAGCTTAGAAGGTTTAGTGGCTCAACAACCTGGTCTAAAAGTTGTTATTCCATCTACTCCATACGATGCAAAAGGTCTTTTAATCTCTGCGATTCGTGACAACGATCCAGTTATCTACTTAGAGCATATGAAATTGTACCGTTCATTCCGTCAAGATGTACCAGAAGGCGAATACACAATTGATTTAGGCAAAGCTGATATCAAACGTGAAGGTACAGATGTATCTGTTATCGCTTACGGTGCTATGGTTCACGCTGCATTAAAAGCTGCTGAAGAACTTGAAAAAGAAGGTATCTCTTTAGAGGTTGTTGACTTACGTACAGTTCAACCATTAGATATCGAAACAATCATCGCTTCTGTTGAAAAAACAGGCCGCGTAGTTGTAGTTCAAGAAGCTCAAAAACAAGCTGGTATTGCAGCTAACGTTGTAGCGGAAATTAACGACCGTGCAATCTTAAACTTAGAAGCTCCAGTTGTACGTGTTGCAGCTGCTGATACAGTATTCCCATTCTCTCAAGCTGAGAGCGTATGGTTACCGAACCACAAAGATATTGTTGAAGCTGTTAACAAAGTAATGAACTTCTAATTTTTACTTATTCATGTGCAAAAGAAATCAGCACATGCTGATTTCTTTTGCCATATTCCATAATAAAGAAATGAATCAGGGGGCTGAATTCCGTGGCATTTGAATTTAAACTACCAGATATCGGTGAAGGTATCCACGAAGGTGAAATCGTAAAATGGTTTATTAAACCAGGCGACGAAGTAAACGAAGACGACGTACTTCTTGAAGTACAAAATGATAAAGCAGTAGTAGAAATTCCTTCTCCTGTTAAAGGTAAAGTACTTGAAGTACTTGTAGAAGAAGGTACGGTTGCAGTAGTTGGAGATACATTAATTAAATTTGATGCTCCAGGATACGAAAACCTTAAATTTAAAGGCGACGATCATGACGAAGCTCCTAAAGCTGAAGAAGCAAAAGAAGAAGCTCCTAAAGCTGAAGCTACTCCAGCAGCAACTGCAGAAGTAGTAAATGAGCGCGTAATCGCTATGCCATCTGTTCGTAAATATGCTCGTGAAAACGGCGTAGACATTCATAAAGTAGCTGGTTCTGGTAAGAACGGTCGTATCGTAAAAGCTGACATCGATGCATTTGCAAATGGTGGACAAGCAGTAGCAGCAACTGAGGCTCCAGCAGCAGTAGAAGCTACTCCAGCAGCAGCGAAAGAAGAAGCACCAAAAGCACAACCAATCCCAGCTGGTGAATATCCAGAAACTCGTGAGAAAATGAGTGGTATCCGTAAAGCAATTGCGAAAGCAATGGTTAACTCTAAACATACAGCTCCTCACGTAACATTAATGGATGAAGTAGATGTAACTGAACTTGTTGCTCACCGTAAGAAGTTCAAAGCTGTGGCAGCTGACAAAGGTATTAAATTAACTTACCTTCCATACGTTGTTAAAGCTTTAACATCTGCATTACGTGAATACCCAATGTTAAACACTTCTTTAGATGATGCTTCTCAAGAAGTAGTTCATAAACATTACTTCAACATCGGTATCGCAGCTGATACAGACAAAGGTCTATTAGTACCAGTTGTTAAAGATACAGATCGCAAGTCTATCTTCACAATTTCTAACGAGATCAATGATCTTGCTGGTAAAGCACGTGAAGGTCGTTTAGCTCCTGCTGAAATGAAAGGCGCTTCTTGCACAATTACAAACATTGGTTCTGCAGGTGGACAATGGTTCACTCCAGTTATCAACCACCCAGAAGTAGCAATCCTTGGTATCGGCCGTATCGCTGAGAAACCAGTTGTGAAAAACGGTGAGATCGTTGCAGCTCCAGTATTAGCATTATCTCTAAGCTTTGACCATCGTTTAATTGACGGCGCAACTGCTCAAAAAGCATTAAACCAAATTAAACGTCTATTGAATGACCCACAATTATTAGTAATGGAGGCGTAATAACAATGGTAGTAGGAGATTTCCCAATTGAATTAGATACAGTCGTTGTTGGTGCAGGTCCTGGTGGATACGTTGCGGCAATTCGTGCAGCACAATTAGGTCAAAAGGTAGCAATTATTGAAAAAGCTAACCTTGGTGGCGTATGCTTAAACGTTGGATGTATTCCTTCAAAAGCGTTAATCAATGCAGGTCATCGTTATGAGAATGCAATGCATTCTGATGACATGGGTATCACTGCAGAGAACGTAAAAGTTGACTTTACAAAAGTTCAAGAATGGAAAAACGGCGTAGTTAAGAAATTAACTGGCGGTGTTGAAGGCCTTCTTAAAGGTAACAAAGTTGAAATCATTCGCGGTGAAGCTTACTTCGTAGATGCTAATACATTACGCGTTATGACTGAAGAGGCAGCTCAAACTTATACGTTTAAAAATGCTGTTCTTGCAACTGGTTCTACACCAATCGAAATTCCAGGATTCAAATACTCTAAACGTGTTATCAACTCTACAGGCGCTTTAAGCTTACCTGAAATTCCTAAAAAACTTGTTGTAATCGGCGGCGGTTACATCGGTATGGAATTAGGTACTGCATATGCTAACTTCGGTACAGAAGTTACTGTAGTAGAAGCTGGCGACGAAATCTTAGCTGGTTTCGAAAAAGCTATGAGCTCTGTTGTTAAACGTGCTCTACAGAAAAAAGGTAACGTAAATATCCATACAAAAGCTATGGCTAAAGGCGTTGAAGAAACAGAAACTGGCGTAAAAGTTAGCTTTGAAGTTAAAGGTGAAATCCAAACTGTAGAAGCAGATTACGTATTAGTAACTGTAGGTCGTCGTCCAAACACTCAAGAAATCGGTCTTGAGCAAGTTGGAGTTAAAATGACTGACCGCGGCATCATCGAAATCGATGAGCAATGTCGTACAAACGTACCAAACATCTATGCAATCGGTGATATCGTTCCTGGACCACCATTAGCTCACAAAGCTTCTTACGAAGGTAAAGTAGCTGTAGAAGCAATTAGTGGCCATGCATCAGCTATCGATTACATCGGAATTCCTGCAGTATGCTTCACTGATCCAGAATTAGCATCTGTTGGTTACACTAAGAAACAAGCTGAAGAAGCTGGAATGACTGTAACTGTATCTAAGTTCCCATTCGCTGCTAACGGTCGTGCATTATCATTAAACAGCACTGACGGTTTCTTACAACTTGTAACACGTAAAGAAGATGGTCTTCTTGTAGGTGCTCAAGTTGCAGGTGCAGGCGCTTCTGATATTATTTCTGAGATTGGTTTAGCTATCGAAGCTGGAATGACAGCAGAAGATATCGCTCAAACAATCCACGCTCACCCAACATTAGGTGAAATCACAATGGAAGCAGCTGAAGTTGCTCTTGGAATGCCAATTCACATTGTAAAATAATTTAAGTAATGAAAATAGCCCCTCTCTTTTAAAGAGAGGGGCTATTTTTTATTTTATAATAAAAATGGCTTGCAAGGTCTTTATTTGTACTTGTCGAATGAATATATAATACTTTAATTGAATCGTTAGAACATATATGAAACCTAAAGCCATATATATGCTTTCGTATAATATGTAATTGATTCAAACTTAATCCCATATATTAATAAAATAGAGCATGTCAAAGGAGAAGGTTCCATGAGAATATTACATGTTATATTTTATCATTTTTTATTATGGAGTGGTTTTTCGATTGTCTTATCATTGTCCAATGGTGATAAGTTGCATTATAAAGTCATTCTATTTTTTGTATTTCTGTATTTGGCATATGTGATCGCATACTTTGTATTGCAAATTAGAAAGCAGGCATTATTCCTTACATGTTCAAATTGCATACTTTTCTTAATTATATTTTCTATTTTTTAAATTAACGTTTATAGAAATACATTGTTCTTCCATTAAATAATTGTAACTCTCCTTCTAATTTCTTCGCTAGAAAACGGCAAAATTCATTTGCTTTTCCTTTATCACCAAATGTTGCATTTGGTGGCAAAGAAATCTGAATATAAGATTGTTCCTTTTCTATACCGACACCAACATAGATGGAGTCATATCGATCGTGAGTAGATTGTAGTTTTAATGTTGTTGTTGAAGTATCTAAAATGTCATAAGGAAAAGCCGTATTTGTATAGGCGTAATTAATTTGAACACCAGTTTTGGAAGTAACTGTTTTATAATAATGAAAAAGTTGTTTTATATCATCTATTGAAACAGATTGTTGATTGGATTTAGGTACAAGCGTAATAAAGGCATGTTGCATATAAGTTCCCCCTAACTAAGTAGAATACTACCATTCTACATCCTACTGAATTTTTTGACAATTAAAAGGAGTATTCCTTTTTTTGTTTAATATATTAATGAAAGGTGATGTGGAAAGGTGGAAACCGATGTTTGAAAAATTGTATGATGAGCATGAAAGTGTGAAGGTACGATTTTTGGGGTTTATGACACATGATACTCGTTATGATTTTGGTGTTATTTATACAAATATGTTCTTTGGAAAGCCACTTATTGTTTGCATGCAAACAGGGAAGTCAACTTTACTTGGACGAGATGATGTGGAGAATATTCAATATTTACAGGAAGTTTTCAAATTAGGCTCAGAAGAGGAAGCAACTGAGTTATCTCAGTTTTTCTCATTTCTAGTTCCATCTACATCTTTGCATGCGGAATACGAAGAATAAATAATGTAAAACAGTCGTACGTATAAATATGGCTGTTTTTTTGTTTGAATATCGCATACTAATTTAAATTTAAAATATTTAATGTGTTATACTAAAAACCTATTGACGTAAAAAGTATAACATATTAAAATAAAGACAGAAAGTTAAGCGGTTACAAAAAAGTTTTTGGGATTATAAACTTAGGGGGAAATGAAAAATGGGAACAATCGTATGTCAAGATTGTGAAGGTACAATTGCACACTTCGAGGATGAGAAAGTAACAGTACTTTACGGGAAATGTGGATCTTGCGGATGTGATCACACAGAGCATACAAAAGCCCAATAATTGATAGGAAATGGACAGCTGAAAGTTTTTAGGACCATAAACTTAGGGGGAAATAAAAAATGGGAACAATCGTATGCCAAGTATGTGAAGGAACAATCGGACATTTTGAAGATGAAAAAACGACAGTACTTTACGGAAAATGCGGAACAAATTGTGACTGTGCTAGTAAAGATAATGCGAAAGCTTAATGATAAATAAGTAGATTACTATTAAAACTCAGGGGGAAATGAAAAATGGGAACAATCGTATGCCAAGTATGTGAAGGAACAATCGGACATTTTGAAGATGAAAAATCAACAGTACTTTACGGAAAATGTGGATCTCATTGCGACTGTGACCATAAAGAACATTCAAAAGCTTAAATAAAAAAAGCGCCTACATATGTAGGTGCTTTTTTTAATAAACTGTAGTTGTGTTGCCAACTGTTGCAACGATTGCATCATCTCTAATCGGAATAAATCCTATGGATGTCTGTGGTGTATTAGGAGAAGCGTGGTAGCTCATGAGACGGCTATCAATACGGGTAATAGTATCGGTTAAGAAAGCAGAAATAAAAGCGTAAGGGACTCGTCGCTCATTTAATGCGTATATAATTTCTTCTTTTGTTTTTACACCTACGCCATGCCCATAAAAAAAGAAATTTCCTAGATAGATTGTATTTTCTCCTTGCCACTCGATTGTAGCTGGATTCACTTGTGGATTTTTAAAGTAAACGAGATCACCTGGGACAAGATCGCCACCTGTCTTTGTTATGAGCTTTAAATCTTGATCGTAGTCCCACGTATAAAGTAAAAGGTTTGCAAAGAGACGGTTGAAAGTTTCTTTCTCATACAATGATAGTAAAGCTTTGTAAAAAATAATGATCATAGCGGTGGCACATTCAGTTCCATATAGTTTTCCGTTTTTGAAAATATCTTGTATGGCAATGGAAGGGGGTATGTTTGGAAGGAGCTCGAATCCTCCAAGAGACGTTCTTTTCCAATATTGAGGGTTGCAAAAAGATTGTTGAAATGTGCGAAACTGAAAACCACTTTGAAAAAGTTCTAATGCAGAAGTAATAATATTAACGCGCAAATTTAGATCAAAGCTGAGTTCATCGGATGTTCGAAAGGAATAGATTTCTTGATTTCCTGCCATTATAGATAAAATTTGTTGTTTCTCAGCTGCAAATGGCTCATATTCATTTGTGATATAAGGATGTACAATAGAACGGCCTATTACAATCATAGTAGTATCCCCACCTATACGTTACATTACATAATATCGTATGAGAAAAGGGAAAAAGGGTGAAAAAAAAGCCTATCAACTGATAGGCTTGTACTCTTTGATCACGCGTAATGTTTGTAATGTCATATCTTCAGGACCTTGTACAGGTAAACCTGCTTCTAAGTTTTTACGAATATACTCTAAGTTGTCTTGTGTAATAATTTCCCCCGGAGTAAAGATTGGAATCCCTGGCGGATAAACCATAACGAAATCAGCTATAATACGACCTGCTGCATTTTCAAATGGGATGACTTCTGTTTCCGAATAAAAAGCATCTCGAGGAGAAAGTGCTAACACAGGTATTTCTGGAATTTCTACTTGTATTCGAACACCTTTATCAGCTTTATTTTTAAATATTGCTGATAAATCTTGTAATGCTGCAATAAGTGTATTCGTCTCACTTTCTGTATCCCCAAAAGTGACAAGACATAGTATGTTGTATAAATCTGAGAGTTCTACTTCAATGTTATATTGCTCTCTAAGCCATACTTCAGCCTGATGGCCTGTAATACCTAAATCTTTTACAGATACAATTATCTTTGTAGGATCATAGTTAAAAGTAGCATCCGTACCTAGCATTTCTTTCCCTGGACAGTAAAGATGTTCAATATCATTTATAGCATTACGAACTTGTTCCGCTAATTGTATTGTTTGTTCTATGAGCGCCTTTCCTTCTGTAGCAAGACGTTTTCTAGCAACATCTAGGGAGGCTAACAAGATGTAAGACGTTGATGTAGTCGTAAGCATGCTAATAATAGATTGAACATGTTTTACGTTCACAAGGCCTTCTTTTACATTAAGAATAGAGCTTTGCGTTAAAGATCCACCTAATTTGTGAACACTCGTTGCTGCCATATCTGCACCGGCTTGCATCGCTGACATCGGCAGTTCATCGTGAAAATGAATATGAACACCATGAGCCTCATCAACGAGTACAGGGATATCGTAAGAATGTGCTAATTGTACAATCTGTTCTAAGTCCGCAGCAAAGCCAAAGTATGTTGGATTAATAACAAGTAAGCCTTTCGCATCTGAGTGCTCTTCAAGTGCTTTTTTGACAGATTGGATTGTGATTCCATGTGAAATACCAAGTTTTGGATCGATTTCAGGATGCATGAAAATAGGTTTTGCACCTGAGAAAATAATAGCTGACATTACTGATTTATGCACGTTTCGTGGCACTAGTATTTTGTCACCAGGACCGCAAACGCTCATCACCATTGTCATTATTGCGCCACTTGTACCTTGAATAGAAAAGAAAGTATGATCCGCACCAAATGCAGCGGCTGCTAAATCTTGTGCTTCTTTAATCATACCTTTTGGATGATGTAAATCATCGAGCGGCGCAATGTTAATTAAATCAATTGCTAATGCATTATGCCCAATAAATTCGCGAAATTCAGGATCCATGCCTTGCCCTTTTTTATGACCTGGAATATGGAATTGAATTGGATTTCGCTTACTGTGCTCAACTAAAGCGGTAAACAATGGTGTTTCGTATTGGGACAATCTATACACCCCTTCTTTTTTTAATATTTATTAGAGTTTGTTTTATATAATCTTGTTCTAAAAAAGTTAAGTTCTTTTTTAGAATGAGACTTGTTTTTCTGCCATTCACAAAAGCTTTTTTGAGATGGGAGCTTCACTTTATTTCCTATAAAACAAAAGCATTATATCACCAATAATTATAGATGTATAGCAAAAAATATTTTTACGGTGAGTATGTTAAATAGTTGTTCCCTACTAACTTCTAGAGGAAGACAATGCCATTAAAATAAATAAATAGTGTATAATGCAAAGTGGCTATACTGAAGAAGAAAAAAATTCTTTAAAATAGCGAGTTGAAATAAGAAGAAATGATAAATGAGGTGCAAAATGGAATATCAATATCCGTTAGATTATGATTGGTCAAATGAAGAAATGGTTACAATGGTGAAGTTTTATGAAGCGATTGAGAAAGCATATGAAAAAGGAATTATAAGAGAAGAGTTAATGGGATTATATCGTCGTTTTAAAGAGATTGTTCCGTCCAAAGCGGAAGAAAAGAAAATTGATAAAGAGTTTCAAGAAGTAAGTGGGTATTCTATATACCGTGCGATTCAAAGGGCTAAAGAAATTGAAGAACAAAAGCTTGTGAAAATGTAAAAAATATTTTGAAAAATAAAAACTGAAGTGATATAATGTGATAACAACTAAAAACGGACAATATAAATTGTCCGTTTTCTACTATCGATTACAAAGTGCATATAAAGGAAGGAGTGATTGCATCGTAGATTCAATCTTAGCAAGGAATTGTTCGTTGGTCATTGCTGAAAACTCCTCTGGTGATATATGAATACCAACTAATAATTCTGCTTTTTTCACAGTGGCTAGACGTTCAATCATCTTTTGTAAGTCTTCTGTTTCAAGTGTTTTATGTAATTTTACACTTGGTTTAGTATGGTCAATGGACCAAACGAAGTCATTTGGAATATTTGTTTTTAAATCATTTAAATGTTCTAAGAAGGCGTGAGCCGTCTCCACTTTTTGTGGACACTCATAGATTAAACCAAAGTATATGAAGGCATGAGTACCCCATAATCCAATTTGGAAATGTGGTAGCATTTTATATCCGCGTTTATTTGTTGAAAAAGCAACCCAAGTATCGTTTGGTGGATTGACTTTGCGACGTGCGTGTTTTGCTACATGATAAAAAAAGTTCTCATCAGTTTGTTTGGATAAATATGCTGCAAACTGTTCCCCTAAAGCTTCTAGCTTAGGATGAATGTTCGTTTTAATTGCACTCATTCGTTCTTCGAGACCATCAACTGTAAAGACCTCAAAATCAGTTGATTTGAATGTTTGTAGTGTCATGATTGTTCCTCCAACTCCTATTTTGCTTTTATTTTAGCATAGCTTGTACTATTCATAAAAAAAACAGCACAAAAAAATTTAAATAAAAAAATATAATTTTGTTGCATAGATGATTTATCCAACATAGTATAGTATAAAACAAAAAATCAGAAAATTGAATCAATTCTAGTCCGAGGGCAGACGAATATTGGGAGGAGGCAAATAATATGAGACAGGTGATTAATGCGTTAAAGAGAACAGATGCTGAAAAGAGAATACCGGTGCTACGTTTGGAGCTAGATTATGAATTAGCAACTTTATATGATGCGATGATGGAAAATGATAAACAGAAAAAAGAAGAGTGTGTACAAAAGTTAGAAGTGTTAAGACTTGAAATGATTCGTTTAGAAGCGTAATAATAGTATATGTATAAAAAATTAGTTGGTGCGAACCTTATAAAGGGTTCGTTTTTTCTGTGAACAGTATAGATCGGAGTGTTTAAACATGCAAGAAGTATGGAAAGACATCGATGCACACGCCAAACAGTGGATTCGGGATGCAGGAGAGCATTTAATGGCATCAATGAAAAAAGCACTTATTATAGAAACAAAATCAAATGCAGCTGATTTAGTAACAAATATGGACCGAGAAATAGAACAGTTTTTAATTGGGAAAATTAAAGAAACATTCCCACATCATAATATTTTAGGTGAAGAGGGCTATGGAGACGAGGTAACTTCTTCTGACGGGGTTGTTTGGTTAATTGATCCAATTGACGGCACGATGAACTTTGTTCACCAAAAAAGAAATTTTGCGATTTCAATTGGGATTTATGAGAACGGTATCGGAAAGATTGGACTTATTTATGATCCAGTTCATGATGAATTATATCATGCGTTAAAAGGGGCTGGAGCATTTTGTAATGAAGTACCAATACCTTTATTACAAAGAGGTACTGTAGAGCAAGGTATTGTAGCTTTAAATGCGATATGGCTTACCGACAATCCATTGCTTAATATGGAAAGTATGATGGCACTTGTTAAGAAAGCAAGAGGTACGAGATCATATGGCTGTGCAGCATTAGAGATGGTATACGTTGCAACCGGAAGAATCGATGCATATGTAACGCCAAGATTATCACCATGGGATTTTGGTGGGGGACAGATAATTGTAGAAGAAGTTGGAGGTAAGGTAACAACATTCTCCGGAACGCCACTTTCTATCGTAGAGAAGAGTAGCGTGTTAGTTGCGAAGCCAGGGGTGTATGAAGAAGTGTTATCGTTTATATCGAAGTAACAAAAAAAGTAAGAGGCTGTAAATAGGCTTCTTACTTTTTGACGTTATTGCGATTTACGCATTTTTCTTTTTGTTACAAAACCGTATCCAACTGTAACAAATGTGCCGATAATGCAAATAATAATACCGATGGGACTATTTTCAGCAATCATAATGCCGATACCAATTAAGAAAATAACACCGATAATTGCAGTTAATAAAAAGCGATATTGAATGTGTTCCATTTCTTCACCCTCCAATCTCATTTTACTTTCACAAAAGTAAGAATACAACTATATTTTCATTCTTGATTTTATTTTAATTGCTATTGTATCCCCTTCGCTCTTATAATAGAGAAGGATTAAAAAGACATTAGGAGTTGGACATGTTGAAAAAACGACAAGATTTACGTAATATAGCAATTATTGCCCACGTTGACCATGGTAAAACAACACTTGTTGACCAGTTATTACGTCAAGCGGGGACTTTCCGTGCGAACGAACACGTTGAAGAACGCGCAATGGATTCAAATGATCTAGAAAGAGAACGCGGTATTACAATTTTAGCGAAAAATACTGCGATTCACTATGAAGATAAAAGAATTAACATTTTAGATACACCAGGTCACGCTGACTTCGGTGGAGAAGTAGAACGTATTATGAAAATGGTTGATGGTGTATTACTTGTTGTTGATGCATATGAAGGTTGTATGCCACAAACACGATTTGTTTTAAAGAAAGCTCTTGAGCAAAACTTAACTCCAATCGTAGTTGTAAATAAAATTGACCGTGACTTCGCTCGTCCTGATGAAGTAGTTGATGAAGTAATCGACTTATTCATCGAACTTGGTGCAAACGAAGATCAATTAGAGTTCCCAGTTGTATTTGCATCAGCAATGAACGGAACAGCAAGCTTAGATTCAAACCCAGCAAATCAAGAAGAGAATATGAAATCATTATTTGATACAATTATTGAACATATTCCTGCACCAATTGATAACAGCGAAGAGCCACTTCAATTCCAAGTAGCACTTCTTGATTACAACGACTATGTTGGACGTATCGGGGTTGGACGCGTATTCCGCGGTACAATGAAGGTTGGACAACAAGTTGCTTTAATGAAAGTAGACGGAAGTGTAAAACAATTCCGCGTAACGAAACTATTTGGTTATATGGGATTAAAACGTCAAGAAATTGAAGAAGCAAAAGCTGGAGACTTAGTAGCTGTTTCTGGTATGGAAGACATTAACGTAGGTGAAACAGTATGTCCAGTTGAACATCAAGATGCGTTACCATTATTACGTATTGATGAGCCAACACTACAAATGACATTCCTTGTAAATAACAGCCCATTTGCAGGTCGTGAAGGTAAATACATTACATCTCGTAAAATTGAAGAGCGTCTTCGTTCACAATTAGAAACAGATGTAAGTTTACGTGTAGATAATACAGAATCTCCTGATGCGTGGATCGTATCTGGACGTGGGGAACTACATTTATCTATCTTAATCGAAAACATGCGTCGTGAAGGTTATGAACTACAAGTATCTAAACCAGAAGTAATCATTAAAGAAGTTGATGGCGTAAGATGTGAGCCTGTAGAGCGTGTGCAAATTGATGTACCTGAAGAATACACTGGTTCTATTATGGAATCTATGGGTGCACGTAAAGGTGAAATGTTAGATATGGTGAATAACGGAAACGGTCAAGTTCGCCTTACTTTCATGGTTCCAGCACGTGGTTTAATTGGTTACACAACAGAATTCTTAACATTAACTCGTGGTTACGGTATTTTAAACCATACATTCGATTGCTACCAACCAGTACACGCTGGACAAGTTGGTGGACGTCGTCAAGGTGTTCTAGTTTCACTTGAAACAGGAAAAGCATCACAATACGGTATTATGCAAGTTGAAGACCGTGGTGTAATCTTCGTTGAACCAGGTACAGAAGTATATGCTGGTATGATTGTTGGAGAACACACTCGTGAGAATGACTTAACAGTTAACGTTGTGAAAATGAAACAACAAACTAACATTCGTTCTGCGACAAAAGATCAAACTTCAACAATGAAAAAACCACGCTTAATGACTTTAGAAGAGTCATTAGAGTACTTAAACGATGACGAGTTCTGTGAAGTAACTCCAGAATCAATTCGTTTACGTAAAAAGATTCTTGATAAGAGCGAACGTGAAAGAGCTGCTAAGAAAAAGAAATCTGTAGAAGCGTAAAAAATAGAACAGCTATCTTAATTTAAGGTAGCTGTTTTTTTATGTTTATTTTTTAGAATATTTACTCTTTTTAGTGGACAGTATTTTTTTTGCGGGTTACTCTTGTATTAAGTGCATAAAGAAATTTTATTTTTTATGAGAAGGGGGGATAAATAATGTTAGAAAGAATGTCGTTTTTTGCGAAATTATGTAAAGTTGATGAAAATCCAGAACTAGGGATGTGGTTACTGTATGGCATCATTATTATATTAAGTGCAATTGTGTATAATTTAGGTTTTGCAAGAAAATTATCCATAATAAAAAATATAGTGATATATATATCGTTAGCGATTGGGTGTACAGTGTTAACTTTCTTTGCAGTTTTTTTACCTGTTGGAGAGGGGCTTGTTGTAGCGGCGATTGTACTTGGGATGTATAGATTACGATTACGACAAGCGAGACAACAAAAAGCAGGGTGAGGGGGCGAAGTTTTATGCGTTCAGTACAAGATGCATTATATAATTGGTTAACAATTAAAACAGTTGCCGAAGCACGTCCGGATGATAGTGCTGCAAAAGAAACGTATTTGTTATTTCAAAATATGATATATGAAGAACACAAATTGAAGAATGTGGAAGTTAAAAAGAACGAGGAAATGTATTTAGTTACATATGAAATCGATGGGGAAAGAAAATCTGCAAGGTTTCCATTAGAAGCTATTGATTGTTTCTTGGATCAGATGAATCGTGAACCCGAAAAATATAAATAAGTCCTTATCTATATGATTAAGGACTTATTTACATTTTACCAATCGTCTTCGACTTTTTTATCACGATATAATCGAAAATTACCACTTGCATGACGTTCCATCGTACGTTCTGCAATTCGTTCCGAACATTCCATGCACATATATGTATGAATAGGGCGATTACGCAGTTTTTTTGCCATAGGATTTTCATCATCTAACATATCTTTTTTATCACAAATCATACATTTGACTCTCATTTCGTCACCTCAATACGAATTCTATCAGTATAAGTATATCATGGAAGTATAATGTTTTTGAATAATAGTGGGAAAAAATAATATTTTCGCAATTCGAAAAATAGGTTATGATAAGGATACATCAAGTATATTTGGGGGTGGAAATATGGCGAATGTAGTAGAGCCTACATTAACAGATGATTTAGTACAAACGTTGCGTAAAGATTGTATTGTTATGGTAGCAACAACAGATTTTGAAAAACAAGTTCCTAACGTAAGTGCTATTTCTTGGGTGTATGCAGTGAGTAAAACTAGTATTCGATTTGCAGTAGATCAACGTTCACGTATTGTGGAAAATATACGGCATAGTACTGGAGTGGTATTGACTATAATGGCAAATGAATCCGTATTTTCCATAAGTGGTGCAGGTGAAATTTTGACTGATAGAATGGAAAGCATTCCTCTAAAGTTAACTGTAATAGAAGTAAATGTGAAAGAAGTACGTGATGTTATGTTTTATGGTGCGAAACTTGCAACTGAACCAACATATGAAAAAACATATGATCTTCGGGCAGCAAAAAAGCTCGATAACCAAGTGTTAGTAGGAATGAAAGAATTATAAATTTAATAAATAAGAAAGTCAGTTAGTAACTTTTGTAATCAGTTATTGTGATTTTATGTTAATAATTATAATTAAAAGTAATATATTGAATAGAAATGAATAAAAAATAAATAAAAGGTTTAATGGCTATAAATTTCGATTCTACCTCGTTTATACGGTACATATAATTATAACAATGGTTCGTCCATATTGTTATGGATGAAACCCTTGTTCTACAAATTTAAAAGTGGAGTCAGGGGGTAACAGGTTGGATAAAATTTATGTGTTAGATACGAATGTACTTTTGCAGGATCCTTTATCTATTTTTTCATTTGAAACCAATGAAGTAGTGATTCCAGCAGTTGTATTAGAAGAGGTTGATTCGAAAAAACGTTATATGGATGAAGTAGGACGAAACGCTCGTTATGTATCTAAGTTAATAGACAAATTTCGTGAAATAGGAAAGCTGCATGAAAGTATTCCGCTAGAAAACGGCGGTACATTTCGTATTGAATTAAATCATCGTTCATTTGTTCAACTACAAGATATTTTTGTAGAAAAAACAAATGATAATCGAATTTTAGCTGTAGCAAAAAATCTATCTTTAGAAGAACAAGAAAAAGAGGACGGGAAGTCTGTTATTTTAGTTAGTAAAGATGTGCTCGTAAGGGTAAAAGCAGATGCAATAGGTTTAAAGGCGGAAGATTATTTAAGTGATCGTGTCATTGAAGTAGAAAATATATATTCCGGATTTTTAGAAGGGTATATATCAAAGGAGCAATTGGATTATTTTTATGAAAAAGGTGAGTTGCCTTTATCTGAAATTGCAAATCATCCTTTTTATCCCAATCAATTTGTAGTAATGAAAGACGCATTAGGGGGATCTAGTTCGGCACTGGGCATTGTAGATCACTTAGGTAAGAAGGTAAAGAAACTTATTTTTCATAATGAACAAGTATGGGGGATACGACCACGAAATGTGCAGCAAATTATGGGGTTAGAATTGTTGCTTCGTGAAGATATTCCATTAGTAACGTTAACGGGGAAAGCTGGTACAGGAAAAACATTACTAGCGTTAGCTTCGGGGCTCATGCAAACGGAAGATTTAGGACTATACAAAAAACTACTCGTTGCACGACCGATTGTTCCAGTCGGGAAAGATATCGGTTATTTACCGGGAGAAAAAGAAGAAAAGTTAAGACCGTGGATGCAACCAATTTTTGATAATCTAGAGTATTTATTTAATACGAAAAAGCCAGGAGAGTTAGATGCTATTTTAGCTGGAATGGGTTCGATAGAAGTAGAAGCTCTTACGTATATACGCGGAAGAAGTATTCCAGATCAGTTCATTATAATTGATGAGGCACAAAATCTAACGAAGCATGAAGTGAAAACGATACTAACAAGGGTAGGAGAAAAAAGTAAAATCGTATTAATGGGAGATCCTCAGCAAATTGATCATCCATATTTGGATGAATATAATAACGGTTTAACATATGTTGTAGAAAAGTTTAAAGAGCAACGTATTAGTGGTCATGTGAAGTTTGTTAAAGGTGAGCGATCTAATTTAGCTCAACTTGCCGCAGATTTACTATAAAAAGGAGTGAGCAAAAGCTCACTCCTTTTCTTTAAATAATTGTAAATTTAAGGATGTTACGGATTGGGTTTCGTCTATTAGATCCATCATTATAATATAAATGAACAGGTCCATCTTCTTTTAATGGTTTTCCTTCTTTCGAAAAACCAAGAATAGCATTTTTGACGGTTTCTAAAGGAAGCGTTATTATATCATCTACTGTTTCAATCTCGACTTGTGTAGCATCATCTGAAATTTCAGCATTAGCAAGAAAAGGATGAAATGGTATACCGAACGTTCCAGTAATTAGCTGTTCTTTTTTATATTTCTTTACACTTTGTTGTATCGGCGGGAAGGCAGCGCCATCACGGATTTCGCGATCCCAATGTTCTGAAGTGTTTTTTAAATAAGCTTCTAGTTCTGAAGTGTTTTCTCTCGTTTCATCAAAGTAAGTTGTCAAATCTACTTTTCGATCATCAAAAATCCAAACGGTTGGATCGATAGTGATTGGAAAACGAACTTTTCCATTAATAAATAAAATTTCGCTCATTGTTGTTCCCCCATTTGTGTTATACTCCCACTTTTAAGTATAATAGTAATAGACACTATTGTCACAAAAAATGTTTCTATTGCAATTTATTAAAACTATCGCTAATATTAATAGATAGGAGAGAGTAGGACGGAAACGGAGGGAATCAATTTGGCGTCTGAGACAGTATCAAATCATCAGGAAAAGGCACTAGCCCTTCTACAAGCGGATGCGGAGAAGATTTTAAGACTTATTAAGGTGCAAATGGACCATCTTACAATGCCGCAATGTCCATTATATGAAGAAGTGTTAGACACACAAATGTTTGGACTATCCCGCGAAGTCGATTTTGCAGTTCGCCTTGGTCTTATTGCAGAAGAACAAGGGAAAGCAATGTTAGGAGAGCTTGAACGTGAGTTATCTGCACTTCATGAAGCATTTACAAACAAACAACAATAACGGGTTCAAATAAGGGGGCTCAAACTGAAAAAGTTTGGGCTTTTTATTTGTATAATAAAGCAGGAAGAACCAATGTACATATGGAATACAACAATAATTAAATTGAAACAGAGAGAGGAAATGAAATGAAAAGAGTATGGAAATCAATGGATTATTCATTATTACTTCCTCTTGTTATCTTATGTGTGCTGGGAGTTATAATGGTATATAGTTCTAGTTCCATTGTTGCGATTTCATCGAAATATAACTGGCCGGCAGATCACTTTTTTAAAAAACAATTAGTTTCTCTTGCTATTGGAACGGTAATGCTAGTGATTGTCGCTGTAGTACCTTACAAATTTTGGAGGAAGAAAATAGTTCTTGCAGCTATGGGGTTAGGGGGTATTGGCTTACTAACAGCAGCCTTCCTTTTCGGTAAGGTAATCAATGGTGCAAAAGGATGGATACTAGGTATACAACCAGCTGAGTTTGTAAAAATAGCAGTAATTATTACGTTAGCAAGTTTTTTTGCTAAGAAACAAGAGAGGCAAACCCCTTTTTTACAAGGGATAATCCCCCCCCTATTTGTGGTGGGTGGATCGATGGTATTAATTTTATTACAAAATGACTTAGGGACTGACATATTAATAGGTGGAACAGTGTTAATTATGTTCTTCTGTTCAGGAGTTAATGTTAACCTGTGGATAAAAAGGTTTATATTAACATCTATCGTATGGGTTCCTGCATTGTATTTTATTGGGAATTATAAATTGAATAATTACCAAAAAGCCCGATTTTCAGTTTTTCTTGACCCGTTTAACGATCCTCAAAATGATGGATTCCAATTAGTTAATTCATTTATTGGAATTGCCTCAGGTGGGTTAAATGGTAGAGGATTAGGGAATAGTATACAAAAGTATGGCTACTTACCAGAGCCGCAAACAGATTTTATTATGGCAATTATATCTGAAGAACTAGGTTTTATAGGGGTAGCTATTATTTTAATCTGTTTATTACTTATTATTATTCGTTCGTTTAGAGTAGCACAAAAATGTAAAGATCCATTTGGAAGTTTAATTGCAATCGGAATTGCAAGTTTAATTGGAATACAAACTTTTGTTAATGTCGGTGGTATGTCTGGATTAATACCGCTTACAGGGGTACCTTTACCGTTTATTAGTTATGGTGGTAGTTCTTTATTGGCTAATTTAATTGCGATGGGTATATTGTTAAATATAGCCAGCAATGTAAAACGACAAGAGAAAGAGCAAAATGAGATAATGAAAGAAAGAGAACAAGATGGACCACGTCTTGTAGTTGTAAAATAAAAACACATTGTGCTTCAGAGCGCGATGTGTTTTTTGTTTTTTAAATAGGATATACCATTTTGTTTTTTAACGAAAAGATATATCACATTTGAATTAATGTGATATACAATTAGGTTGTTACATAAGGAAGAGGTATGCTATACTATTTTTGTGAGACAAATTGCTCAGAAAACTTATCATTTGTTAAAAAATAAGGTATGATGGATAAAAATAAAGTGAAGCTTTCTAAGTATAATATAATGTAGAAAGTGAAGAACTTCACGCTCTTTAGGGTGTGTATATATTTTATCTCTAGAGTGGTAGGAAAGTAGAGGGGGAAAATCATGACAAAGCTGCAACGTATTCAAAAAGTATTGGTAGCTAACCGTGGAGAGATTGCAATTCGTGTGTTTCGAGCTTGTTCGGAACTGGGATTAAAAACAGTTGCAATCTATTCCAAAGAGGATAGTGGTTCTTATCATCGTTATAAAGCCGATGAGTCCTATTTAGTTGGGGAAGGAAAAAAGCCAATTGATGCTTATCTAGATATTGAGGGCATTATTGAGATTGCGAAAAGTAATCATGTAGATGCAATCCACCCTGGATATGGTTTCTTGTCAGAAAATATTCAATTCGCAAAACGTTGTGAAGAAGAAGGAATTATCTTTATTGGTCCAAAAAGTAAGCATTTAGATATGTTTGGAGATAAAGTGAAAGCAAGAACACAAGCGCAGCTAGCACAAATTCCAGTTATTCCTGGTAGTGATGGACCGGTAGATTCGTTAGAAGAAGTTAAAGAATTTGCTGAAAAGTATGATTACCCGATTATAATCAAAGCTTCCCTTGGCGGTGGCGGTCGTGGTATGCGTATTGTACGTACTAGTGAAGAATTAAGAGAATCGTATAATCGAGCGAAGTCAGAAGCAAAGGCAGCCTTTGGTAATGATGAAGTATACGTTGAAAAATTCGTTGAAAAACCTAAACATATAGAAGTTCAAATTTTAGCAGATGAAGAGGGCAATGTTGTTCATTTATACGAGCGAGACTGTTCTGTACAACGTCGTCACCAAAAAGTAGTAGAAATTGCACCTAGTGTGTCGCTTTCAGATGATTTGCGTCAGCGTATTTGTGAAGCTGCTGTAAAGTTAACGAAAAATGTAAATTATTTAAACGCAGGAACAGTTGAATTCCTTGTTAAAGATGATAATTTCTATTTCATTGAAGTAAATCCACGTGTTCAAGTAGAACATACAATTACAGAAATGATTACAGGAGTTGACATCGTTCAATCGCAAATTTTAATAGCTGATGGACATGCATTACATAGTAAAATGGTAGGTGTTCCAAAGCAAGAGGAAGTGGTTGTGCACGGTTTTGCAATCCAATCCCGTGTAACGACTGAGGACCCACTAAATAATTTCATGCCGGATACAGGGAAAATTATGGCATACCGATCAGGTGGTGGCTTTGGGGTTCGTCTTGATACAGGTAATAGTTTCCAAGGTGCAGTAATTACACCGTACTATGATTCTTTACTTGTAAAAGTTACAACATGGGCGCTTACTTTTGAACAGGCTGCTGCAAAAATGGAACGTAACTTAAAAGAATTCCGTATTCGTGGTATTAAAACTAATATTCCATTTCTAGAGAATGTAGTAAAACATAAAAACTTCTTATCAGGGGAATATGACACTTCATTTATTGATGCGTCACCTGAACTATTCTTGTTCCCGAAACGTAAAGACCGCGGAACGAAAATGTTAAATTACATCGGGACAGTAACAGTAAATGGTTTTCCGGGAGTAGGGAAAAAAGAGAAACCAATTTTCCCGGATGCTCGTATACCGAATATATTACACTCAGAGCCGATCCAAAATGGAACGAAACAAATTTTGGATGAGCGTGGAGCAGACGGATTAGTAAAATGGGTACAAGATCAAAAACGTGTCCTTTTAACGGATACAACATTCCGTGATGCGCATCAGTCATTACTTGCAACGCGTATTCGTACAAAAGATTTACATCAAATTGCAGAGCCGACAGCGAGAATGTTACCAAACTTATTCTCAGCGGAAATGTGGGGCGGTGCAACGTTTGATGTTGCGTATCGTTTCTTAAAAGAAGATCCATGGGAACGATTACTAGATCTTCGTGAAAAAATGCCAAACGTTTTATTCCAAATGTTACTTCGTTCTTCAAATGCAGTTGGTTACAAAAACTATCCGGATAATTTAATTCAAAAGTTTGTGGAATGTTCTGCTCAAGCTGGAATTGATGTGTTCCGTATTTTTGATAGCTTAAACTGGGTAGAAGGTATGAGAGTTGCAATTGATGCTGTACGAGATACTGGTAAAATTGCAGAAGCAACTATGTGCTACACAGGAGATATTCATGATCCATTACGTAGTAAATATGATTTAAATTACTATAAAAACTTAGCAAAAGAGTTAGAAGCATCAGGAGCTCACATTTTAGGTATTAAAGATATGGCGGGCTTACTAAAACCAAACGCAGCATATGATTTAGTTTCAGCATTAAAAGAGACGGTATCGATTCCGATTCACCTGCACACACACGATACGAGTGGGAATGGTATTTTAACGTATACGAAAGCAATTGAAGCAGGTGTTGATATTGTCGATGTAGCAGTAAGTTCTATGGCTGGTCAAACGTCACAACCAAGTGCGAACACGCTATACTATGCGTTAGGTGGAAATGAAAGACAGCCAGACGTTAATATAGATTCATTAGAAAAACTATCTCATTACTGGGAAGATGTACGTAAATACTACGCACCGTTTGAAAGTGGTATGAATGCTCCTCATACAGAGGTATATATGCACGAAATGCCAGGCGGACAATATAGTAATTTACAACAACAAGCGAAAGCGGTTGGTTTAGGAGATCGCTTCGATGAAGTAAAAGTAATGTACCGCCGCGTGAATGACATGTTTGGTGATATTGTTAAAGTAACACCATCATCAAAAGTTGTCGGTGATATGGCATTATTTATGGTTCAAAATCACTTAACAGAACAAGATATTTTAGAGCGTGGGCATTCTATGGACTTCCCAGGATCTGTTGTTGAAATGTTCTCAGGAGATTTAGGACAACCATATGGTGGTTTCCCGAAAAAGCTACAAGAAATTATTTTAAAAGGAAAAGAGCCATTAACAGTAAGACCGGGTGAATTATTAGAGCCAGTAGATTTCGACGCGTTAAAAGAAGAACTATTCCATAAACTTGGACGCGAAGTGACGATTTTTGATGTAGTTGCATATGCGTTATATCCAAAAGTGTTTATGGATTACGAAAAAGTTGCTGAGCTTTATGGAAATGTATCTGTGCTTGATACACCGACATTCTTCTATGGTATGAGACTTGGTGAAGAAATCGATGTGGAAATTGAACAAGGTAAAACGTTGATGGTTAAACTAGTATCAATTGGAGAGCCTCAGCCAGATGGAAATCGTGTTCTTTATCTGGAATTTAACGGTCAACCACGTGAGATTGTTGTGAAAGACGAAAGTGTGAAAGCAACAGTGGCACAACGTGTGAAAGGAAACCGTGAAAATCCAAACCACATTAGTGCAACAATGCCAGGAACGGTTATTAAAGTAGTTGTAAAAGAAGGCGATGAAGTGAAAAAAGGCGATTCTATGGCAATTACAGAAGCGATGAAAATGGAAACGACAGTTCAAGCGCCGTTCAATGGTAAAGTGAAAAAAGTTTATGTTAACGATGGAGATGCAATTCAAACGGGTGACTTACTTATTGAATTAGATCACTAAAATAGGAAAGAGCTGTGTAAATGCAGCTCTTTTTCTTTATTACGAAAAAATACCTTGCCAATTCGGCAAGGTATTTTAATGTGGATTTATTTTGTTTGTTTAGAAGTTGATGCAGCTTCTTTTGCATTCACTTTACTTCTTGTACCTAACATAACTAAATAGCAAAGTACAGCAAACAAGCAAGAAATGAATAGTGAATGTAATAACGCCATTGCTAAACTAGCATTTGTAAATACAACTAAAATCCCTACGATAGCTTGAAGTGTAACAAGGATAAATGAAATAATCCATCCCCAGTATACGACAGGCTGCTGTTTGTAATGACGAATAGCGAGAATCATCGCGTATAGTATCCAAGCGAAAATTAACATCGCTGCAACTCTATGTCCCATTTGAACCCATTCATGTAACTGAGTTGGCATAGGTCTATTTTTGCTACATAAAGGAAAGTCTGGACAGGCTAAGCTAGCTCGTTCGTGACGTACTAAAGCACCTGTGTAGACAACGAGATAACAGTAAATTGTTACACCGTAAATATGAAATTTCATTTTTTTGTCCATAATAAGTGAACGTGCATCAAATTTTTGGTCAATTTCAAAGATCAGACACGTTAATAAAATAACAGAAGCAAATGAAATTAAGGAAATACCGAAATGGATAGCAAGTACAGCTGGCATTTGCCCCCAAACAACTGCAGCAGCCCCCATTAATGCTTGTGCAACTAAAAATACGAAGGATAAAATTGCTAACGTTTTTGTTTCGCGCACATGTTTATAATATTTCCAGGACAAAATACAAAGGAGAGTGACAAGAATTCCTGCGGATCCTGATGTAAGGCGATGACTCAGTTCAATAATAGTTTCCATTGATAAATTAGATGGAACAAATTCACCGTTACAAAGTGGCCATGATTTACCGCACCCTTGACCAGAACCTGTTTTTGTAACTAAAGCGCCTCCTAATAAAACTATTAATAAATCAAGGCTTGTAATGACTGCTAACCATTTAATAAAGCGTTGCAATCTCGTTCACCATCTTTCTGCTATGAAGTTATTGCGAAATATTTTCATTCCATTATGTATAGAATAAAACGCGCTAATTCCTATGATATATAAAAAATAATAAAATAGCAAAGAAATGGAGGGGGAGGACAGGGGAGAGAAAATGGGTGTAGAAATAGAATATATAAGGAAATTTTTAGGTGAAAAATAGGCTGTTTTGAAAAGAAATGGGGAGAATACGTGTTAAATATGACAAAAAAGTTTATTATAGAAGGTAACATCATGTTATGATATGGATAAGTGACAATTACGTTTTTTATATTCGACACAAAAAGTTCATGTTTTCTTCACAAAATGTTCGGGAAATATGATTTAATATATTGGAGTATGGGCGTAGATTAGTAGTAGAATGGGTTAACAATGTTTCTACTGTAATAATATTGCTATATAGAGGCGAAATATTTCACTTTGAAATAGGCGCAAAAAGAAAGATGAAAGTTTTAAGAGGGGGTTAAAGTGATGAACCATGCAACAAGTGAGCTGCATGATGAGTCTGCTGTTACAAGTATACCGGAAACAACTCGGTTACAAGATTTAAAAGCACTCGTTAAAATGGGGATTGTAAACTCAAATACACTTACTGTATTTACAGGATTTTGGTTGGCATTACACTTTAATGGATTAAGTGTGATGGACAATCTGGATAAGTTATTCTTTACAATCGTTGGTTCTGGATTAGTTATGGCAGGGGTATGTTGTTTAAACAACTACATTGATCGAGACATCGATCCATTAATGGAAAGAACAAAGACCCGTCCAACGGTTACTGGAAAGTATAAACCAGGATTTGCACTTACATTTGGATTAGTTATATTACTTCTTGGGTTTGTATTTTTATTATTAACAACACCAATGGCAGTTTTAATGGGGTTTATTGGTGCTTTCACATATGTTGTTCTATATAGTTTATGGACAAAGAGAAAGTATACACTAAATACTGTTGTAGGTAGTATCTCTGGTGCAGTTCCACCTTTAATTGGATGGGCAGCAATCGATCCATCTTTAGGTCATCCAATTGCTTGGATGCTATTTTTGATTATGTTTATTTGGCAAATCCCACATTTCCTTGCATTAGCAATGAAACGTGTTGATGAATATCGAAATGCAGGAATTCCAATGCTTCCTGTAGTTCATGGATTTGAAATTACGAAACGCCAAATTATGATTTGGACAGTATGTTTATTACCACTACCATTTTATATGAGTGGACTAGGGATAACATTTATGGTAATTGCAACACTGCTTAACATCGGATGGATCGTTTTAGGATTTTATGGCTTCCGTAAGAAAGATGACATCAAATGGTCCGTACAAATGTTTGTTTATTCCCTAAATTATTTAACAATCTTATTTGTATCAATGATTGTAGTTACATTCTTCTAAGACAACGACATAATTGGATTTCTTTACGTTGAGATTTACTTTACTTAACTATAAAGTACAATCTAATTCACAAGGAAAGTGGGGGTTGTTTGTATGAAGAAACAGTGGCGACTGCTTTCGTTCGTTTCACTGCTGGCTTTACTGTTAGGGGGATGCGGTAAAGCCTTTCAATCTACTTTAATTCCGCAAGGAGAAGTAGCAAAAATGCAATATGATCTGCTCTTACTAGCAAGTGCAATCATGGTAGGAGTAGTACTAGTAGTTACTATTATTTTCTTATATGTAATTGTGCGTTTCCGACAAAAGAAAGGTCAGGAAGATTATATTCCAGAGCAAGTTGAAGGAAATCACAAACTAGAAATTATATGGACAGTTATTCCGATTATTCTTTTGTTAATCTTAGCTGTTCCGACGGTTACATATACATTCAAACTTGCTGATGTAAGTGCGATGGAGAAAAAGAATATTGATAAAGATACTATCGTTGTTGATGTAACAGCGAATCTTTATTGGTGGGAATTTTCTTATAAATCAGAAAAGATAGTAACTTCTCAAGATTTAGTTATCCCCACAGGTAAGAAAGTGTATTTGAATTTGAAGGGTGCCGATATTAAACATTCGTTTTGGGTTCCATCTTTAGCTGGGAAAATGGATACAAATACAGATAATGTGAACAAAATGTGGTTAAAGGCAGATAAATCGGGCACTTATAATGGTTTTTGTACAGAATTTTGCGGCCCATCACATTCTTTAATGCAATTCAAAGTGAAAGCTTTAGATGAAAGCGAGTACAAAAAATGGCTTGCTGATATGAAGAAAATTGATGGGAAGAAAGAAGTAGCTTCAACAAAGGCGCAAGAGGGCCAAGAAATATTTAATAAAAGCTGTATTGGTTGTCACGCAGTTGGATCTAATGATAGTAGACCACCTTCCGCTCGTATCGCACCAAACTTAGCAAACTTTGCGGATCGCGATACAGTTGCCGGCATCGCCGAAAACAATGAAGAAAACTTAAAAAAATGGCTGAAAGATCCTGAAAATATGAAACCAGGAAATAAAATGACTGGTAAATATGGCAACTTAACAGACGATCAAATTGATGCATTAAATGCATACTTACAAACGTTAAAAGTTGAAAAGTAAAGAGGGATTATTCGCGAAGGGGAGGTTGAAAACGTGAGTTCTGTAGCAAAAAAACAGGGGATGGGTGCTGTCATATGGGATTATTTAACGACAGTAGACCATAAAAAGATTGCCATTCTCTATTTAATTGCAGGTGGATTGTTTTTTGTAATAGGCGGAATAGAAGCTCTATTTATTCGCCTTCAATTAGCGATTCCTAACAACGCTTTTCTTGTTGGGGATGCTTATAATCAAGTATTAACTATGCACGGTACAACAATGATTTTCCTCGCAGCTATGCCACTCGTGTTTGCATTTATGAACGCCGCTGTACCACTTCAAATTGGTGCACGTGATGTAGCGTTCCCGTTTTTGAATTCACTCGGATTTTGGTTATTTTTCTTTGGTGGAGTATTTTTAAATTTAAGTTGGTTTTTAGGTGGAGCACCTGATGCAGGATGGACATCTTATGCATCTTTAGCTTTAGCCTCTAAAGGCCATGGTGTTGATTTTTATGTACTCGGCCTGCAAATCTCCGGTATAGGTACATTAATTGGAGGCATCAACTTCCTTGTAACCATTATTAATATGCGTGCGCCAGGAATGACGTATATGCGTATGCCGATGTTTACATGGACGACATTTGTAACATCTTCGTTAATATTATTTGCTTTTCCGCCGTTAACTGTCGGATTAGGACTTTTAATGTTAGATCGCTTATTTGGAACAAGTTTCTTTAATCCAGCGCTGGGCGGGAATACAATTATATGGGAGCATTTATTCTGGATTTTTGGTCATCCAGAAGTATACATTCTTATACTCCCAGCTTTCGGAATATTCTCAGAAATCTTCGCTACATTTTCGAAAAAACGATTATTTGGTTATTCGTCGATGGTGTTTGCGACAGTATTAATTGGATTTTTAGGATTTATGGTATGGGCGCATCATATGTTTACTGTTGGACTTGGTCCAGTTGCCAATGCTATTTTCTCAGTTGCAACAATGGCTATTGCGGTTCCGACCGGTATTAAAATATTCAACTGGCTCTTTACAATGTGGGGCGGAAGTATTCGCTTTACGACACCTATGATGTGGGCAGTAGCCTTCATTCCATCATTCGTAATGGGAGGAGTTACAGGTGTTATGCTAGCATCTGCACCAGCTGATTATCAATTTCATGATAACTATTTCGTAGTAGCTCATTTTCATTATGTAATCGTCGGCGGTGTTGTATTTGGTCTACTTGCAGGAGCGCATTATTATTGGCCACTGATGTTTAATAAAATATTGAATGAGACATTAGGAAAGATAACATTTTGGTTATTCTTTATCGGTTTCCATTTAACGTTCTTCATTCAGCATTTTCTTGGTTTAATTGGTATGCCGCGTCGTTACTACACATACCTTGAGGGACAAGGATTAGAGATGGGGAATATGATTAGTTCTATTGGAGCGGTATTTATGGCTCTTGGAACGATTGTTCTTTTATTCAATGTCATTAAAACGACAGTTTCAAAAGAAAAGGCAGGGCGTGATCCATGGGATGCTCGTACATTAGAATGGACAATGCCAGCGCCTACACCGGAATATAACTTTAAACAATTGCCATTTGTTCGCGGGTTGGATCCGTTTTGGATTGAAAAACGCGAAGGGAATAAAGAGATGACAGCGGCAGAACCAGTTGGTGATATTCATATGCCAAATGCATCATTTTCACCATTTATCATTTCTTTAGGATTGTTTATAGCGGCATTTGGTGCAATGTATATGCAAGGTGGAAAAGATAAGTTTTGGTTATTAGTAGCAATTATTGGTTTAATCATTACGTTTGGTGCAATGTTCCTGCGTTCAGTAATCGATGATCATGGATATCATATTCATAAGGAAGATTTAGAAGATAAGGGGGGCAAGGCGTAATGCATGTAGATGAAAAATTAACGAATGAAACATTTCCAGCAGAGCCTGAAAAAGCAACCCTTGAGGGGAAAAATAAGTTTGTCGGTTTTTGGTTATTTCTTGGAGGCGAAACAGTATTGTTCGCTTCCTTATTTGGCACATATTTAGCGTTAAAGAATTCTACAAATGGTGGACCAACATCTCAAGAGATGTTCCAAATGCCACTCGTTTTTATTATGACGATGCTTTTATTAACGAGTAGTTTAACGAGCGTATATGCGATGTATCATATGAAAAACTTTAATTTTAAGAAAATGCAACTTTGGCTACTGGTAACAGTATTGCTAGGTTTAGGGTTTTTAGGGTTTGAGATATATGAGTTTTATCATTATGCGCATGAATTTAAGCATACTATGAGAAGTAGTGCGTTTGGTTCCGCGTTTTATGCTCTTGTTGGTACACATGGACTCCACGTATTGTTTGGGTTATGTTGGATTTTAACATTAATCTTTAGAAATGCGAAGAGAGGTCTAAATTTATACAATGCACCGAAGTTTTATGTTGCATCGATTTATTGGCACTTTATTGACGTAGTTTGGGTGTTTATTTTCACTGTAGTATATTTAATGGGAATGGTGGGATAAACAATGGCGATAAAGCAAACGAATAATCCTAAAGTTGATCTTATTTACCGGAAGAGAAAAAGTGCGGAGGAAATGAAGCATCAAGTTATTACATTTGCATTAATGATATTTTTAACATTAGTTGCATTTGTAGCAGTAGCATATCCGAAAACTTTCAGTCCGACTTTCTCAGTACCATTTATTTTACTATTAGCTGTGGTACAAGTAATTTTTCAATTGTACTATTTTATGCATATGAGTCATAAAGGACATGAAGCCGCAAGTTTCTTTCTTTATTCTGGTCTGTTAATCGGGTTGATTACAATTTTAGCTTTTATGACAATTGTGTGGATTTGAAAAGTGAAGAATAAGGGAGCTTGTGTGGTCACAGCTCCCTCTTCATATTATGTGAAAGGATAACCTTAAGAAGGTAGGTGTGACAATGAGTAACTTGTGGATATTTGGTTTTCAAGCTCTATGGAGTCCAATCTTTTTATTATTTATGCTTTCGATCCTTATTGGGTACTTTTTAATTATTGGGCCATATAGAATGCGATTTGAACATGCGACGAAGGTAAGTAAAAAGCAAGTTTTTTATTTTACGACTGGAATTGTTCTTTTGTATTTTGTAAAGGGAGGTCCTATTGATTTAATTGGTCATATTATATTTAGTGCACATATGTTTGAAATGGCAGTCATGTATATTGCAGTTCCGCCGTTATTGTTACTTGGTATACCAGTTTGGTTATATCGTTATATTACTTCTTTTAAGTTCGTTCAAATTATATTAAAGGTATTTGCTAGGCCACTTATCGCATTGTTTGTATTTAATGGCCTGTTTTCTTTTTATCATTTACCAGTTGTTTTTGATACAGTAAAACAAAGTCAAATTGCTCATCCTATTTGTCTCGCTATATTGTTCTTTACAGCAATCATGATGTGGTGGCCGATGCTAAATCCATTACCAGAATATCAAACGTTAAGTGATATAAAGAAACTTGGTTATATGTTTGCGAATGGTATATTATTAACGCCAGCTTGCGCGTTAATCATTTTTGCGACTGCACCGTTATTTGCAACGTATACGGATTCTGCTGCTTGGATGAAAGCGATGGAACTATGTGTGCCAGCGGGAACTTTATCAGATTTAAATATAACTGGACCGGAATTTTTGCATTGGATGCCGGTCGTACAAGATCAACAAACTGGCGGCATCATTATGAAAATTGTCCAGGAAATAGTGTATGGTACAATTATCGGTTATGTATTTTTCCGATGGGCCCGTCGAGAGCGTGAAAAAGATAAAGAACAGTTGCAACAATTACCGCCATATTTACAGACGAAGTAAAAAGTGTATGGGTTTCCATACACTTTTTAGTTTTACTAAACTTTAATAAATTGAATTTTCTAATTATTTATGTTAAGTTAGTGTAGGCATGTACTAAAAGTGGATATAAGATTTACTACTAGCTTTAATACATAATAATTCCATGTGTAGTACAAGTTTTTTAGAGAGTTACAAATTTATATTGTTATCTTTAATAAAACAAGGACTATTTTAAGGGGGAATTTAAATGGGTAGTAGTGGAAGTATGGTAAAGCCAATTAGTGGGTTTTTAACAGCATTAATACAATATCCAGTACCGGTAGTAGAGTCACGTGCAGACATTGATAAACAAATTAAACAGATCATAAAAACAATTCATTCAACTAAAGCAGGGTATCCTGGATTGGAATTGATAGTATTTCCAGAATATAGTACGCAAGGGCTTAATACAAAAAAATGGACTACAGAAGAGTTTTTATGTACAGTCCCTGGGCCAGAAACAGACTTGTTTGCTGAGGCATGTAAAGAGTCTGAAGTATATGGTGTTTTTTCTATAATGGAAAGAAATCCTGATGGTGGAGAACCGTATAATACAGCAATAATTATTGATCCACAAGGTGAAATGATTTTGAAGTATCGTAAGCTAAATCCTTGGGTGCCAGTTGAACCTTGGAAGGCTGGAGATTTAGGTTTACCTGTTTGTGATGGACCGGGAGGAAGTAAATTAGCTGTTTGTATTTGTCATGATGGTATGTTTCCTGAAGTAGCTCGTGAAGCAGCTTATAAAGGTGCAAATGTCTTGATTCGTATTTCTGGATATAGCACACAAGTTAGTGAACAATGGATGTTAACTAATCGTTCGAATGCATGGCAAAATTTAATGTATACATTGTCGGTGAACTTAGCGGGTTATGATGGTGTATTTTATTATTTTGGTGAAGGACAAGTATGTAATTTTGATGGGACTACTTTAGTGCAGGGACACCGAAATCCTTGGGAGATTGTTACTGCTGAAGTATATCCAGAGCTAGCAGATCAAGCTAGATTAGGATGGGGTCTGGAAAATAATATATATAATTTAGGTTCAAGGGGATATGTAGCAACTCCTGGTGGGGTGAAAGAAAACCCGTATACGTTTGTAAAAGATTTAGCTGAAGGTAAATATAAGGTTCCTTGGGAAGATGAGATTAAAGTAAAGGATGGAACTATTTATGGGTATCCAGTCAAAAAGACGATTCATTCTTAAATAAGATAAATAGAACAAGCGCATCATATTGATGCGCTTGTTCTATTTACTCAATGATTTGGAATTCTTTTAACTCTTTTTCGATATTTTGTAGGAGTTGTTCGCTTTTTTGAAGTACATTCGTTGGAAAAATTTCACCATCCCCATATTCAACACCATGAGGATAATAGTGTTTACCTAATAAGGGAGGAAGTAGCTTTATTTCAGCGTGTCTACTACCAATGTCACCTTCAACAGCTAAACCTTGTACACGTAAATAATAAACATCGTTTAATATTTCGAATTTATAATCGTATGTAACTCGTTCATAATCCCACTGTCCAGCGAGTACAAAATGGTTCTTTTCCATAATCTCTGTTAATAGTGTTAAATCAACAATTACCCCATTAAATTTCGTGTTTGTAAATTGCATATAATACCTCCTCTTTTCATGTTACGCCATTATTTTTATAATAGTATGAATAATAAGAAAGTGCAATTCATATTGAGAGAAAAGGGATAATCCAGACTTTTTTTGCGAAAATATGATATAGTGAAAAGAGTACGGTACACACAAAAAAGGAAAGAAAAGGATTTGTGTATATCTCAATTTTATGTTTTGTGCAGGAGGTATATCGATTGAAGAAATTATTGCGTATCGTAATGATCACAATTTTAATTTTAGCTGTTGATTTATATGGGAAATTGCTCGTTTCACAATATATATTAACCCCATCTCAATCAAAGCAAGAAAATAAAATTGTAAAAAAGAAAAAACAAGTAAATGAAGATTCTTCCGATACTGTTTTAAATATGATTGGTGGGGACTCTGAAAATTTATTAGCAAAATGGGGCGAACCTTCTCGAATAGAACCATCTGCTTATGGATATGAATGGTGGGTATACAATCAAGATTTAGCTCAGTATGTTCAATTTGGGGTTGCTGAACGTAAAGTTGTAACGGCGTATGTTGCTGGTGAGCAAGTTAAGGTGCCACCTTATTATATAAATGAAAAGTATGAAGATGTGTATAAAAAGAATCCACTCTCGCATGAGATTTCATTAAAAAGAGGGAAGAATAGTTATCAATTTGAGTTATCTGATACCGAAGTGATGGAACAACCATTAGTACCAGTAGAAGATGGCTGGGCACAATTATATTTTGATCATTTTACGCATGAGCTTGTCGGTGTTCGTTATATGGATGACGAAACGTTATTACGCCAAAGACCGTATCAGCTCGTTTATTCGGGTGAATTATTAGCAGAACAACCATTAACTCCAGATAAAATGAAACAAATAGAGAATGGGAATATGCAACAAATTTTTGACTTAACAAATATTATTCGAAGTCGTCATAATTTACCGTTATTAGCTTGGGATCAACAAACAGCAGATGTAGCAATCGGTCATAGTAAAGATATGAAGGATAATAATTACTTTTCACACGACTCACCTACATTAGGTACGTTAGGAGATCGTTTGCAGCGTGGGAAAGTAGGATTTCAACTTGCGGGTGAGAACATAGCGGCGCAACATAGTGATGGAGTTGCGGCATTGCAAGGTTGGTTAAATAGTGAGGGACATCGAAAGAATTTATTGAATGAACAATTTACAGGATTGGGTGTTGGAGTATACGATAAGTTTTATACACAAAATTTTATTCGAAAATAAAATGAAACTGTAAATTGTCGAGGGGAATCTTACCCTATGCAAATAGTAAGAAAAAAAGGTGCATGAATCGTCTGAAAATAGGCGAACCATGCGCCTTTTTTTTCTTACTATATAGTAGGTAGATATATATGAAGAGGTGAGGATTATGCCAACAACAAAAGGACCGTTACATCCATCGGTTCAACAGTTTAAAGAGTTTGTAAACCATCACCCTAAAATGGTTCATGAAGTTCGAAGTGGTCATAAAACTTGGCAACAGTTTTATGAGGAATGGTACTTACTTGGCGAAGAAGATCCGATATGGGCAACTTTTAGACCTGATGGAGCGCCTGCTTATTCTTCGGTAAAAGAAAATAAAAAAGAAAAAGATAATCGAACCGAAGAGGAAAAAACTGCAGATGTGATGGGACAAATGCTTTCTTTCTTTAAAAAGCTAGATGTGGAACAAATGCAACATCATTTAGCTAATGTGACGAGTGCTATTGGTAGTGTGCAACAAGTTTTTCAACAATTTCAAGGAAAACGCACGCAGCAAGAGGAGAGTACTTCCGAAAATAATCCATTTTTCTTTCAGAAGGATTAGGGGGAAAGCGGATGAGAGCAGAAATTATGGAGTTTATAAAGGCTGATGAGGATTTATCTCGCTACATTAGGGAGCAACCGTACTGGTATAGAAAACTAACGCGAAACCCTGAAGAAAAAGAGGCATTTGAGTTAGCGGCTATGCAACATTTCAAAAAAACGATACCAGATAAAGTTGAGAAATTTCAAAATCAATTAGCAGTTGCTTCCATTATGATTGATATGTTTCAGTATATGAAGCAGCAAAATACAACATAATTGGAAGGGAAAACTATGTCCGTCATGCACAACTTTTGATACAATAGAAGCGGATTATTTAAAAAGGAGTTGCAGCATGAGCATGACGGAAATTTGTTTAGTACGACATGGACAAACTGATTGGAATTTTCAAGAGATTATTCAGGGACGTGAAGATATTCCGCTTAATGAAGTAGGGAAGAAGCAAGCGAGTCAAAGTGCAGCTGCTTTGCAAGCGGAGGCATGGGATGTAATTATAAGTAGCCCATTAATTAGAGCACAAGAAACAGCTAAGGAAATTGCAGAAGCCACTGGATTACAATCCATTTTATTAGATGAGCGATTTGTTGAACGTAATTTCGGTGAAGCTTCTGGGAAGCCGGTTGCGACTGTTAGGGAATTAATTGCAGAAGGTAAAGTAGAAGGTATGGAGCAAGATGAAGAAATTGTAGCTCGTTGTTTTGCTGCGGTAAAAGATGTTGCAGAAACTCATTCAGGTAAACGTATTATCATTGTAGCCCATTCGCATGCGATAAAAGCAATTTTACATGCAATTGCGCCAGAAGATATTACATTTAAAACACCGTTAAAAAACGCATGTATTAGTTATGTGAAAGAGAATAGTGGGAAGTGGGATGTTCTTAAATATAACATTGCGGAACATATTCATGTATAAGTGTGTGTTGACATAATGTGCAAAATAGTTAGAAGGATATCTTTCTATTTAGTGAGACACTTCAATTAGTAGTTCTATTCTAAATGTGGTATGATGAATACTCGGAGGTGTCTCTCATGATTGTAGCGACGCTAGAAAGCGTATTAATATTAGATAAGGCAGAGCAGCTTGCAAAAGCGATCATCTGTTCAGATATAGCAGAAGATTACCGTAAATGTTATAAAGAATTGCAAGAAGATATGGAAGTTCAGACGTTAATTCAGCAATTTACAGCGATGAAAGAACGATATGAGGAAGTACAACGTTTCGGTAAATATCATCCTGACTATACTTTCGTTTCGACGAAGATGAGGGAGTTAAAGCGTTCTGTAGACTTACATGATAAGATTGCAGCTTTTAAACGAGTAGAAACGGCTTTGCAAAAGTTGCTAGATGAAGTTAGTGTAGCAATCGGTTCTGAGGTGTCCTCTTCCATCAAAGTTCCAACAGGAAATCCATTTTTTGATGCTGGTGGCTGTGGTGGCGGTTGTGGTACTGGCGGAGGTTGTGGTTGTAAAAAAACGGGGTAAATCACCCCGTTTTTTGGAAGATAGAAGAAAACGTATACAGAGTTTGTCCTGTAATGTCATAAATTTCTGATTGGTTTTCATAAAATATAAAATAAATGTTTTTAAAAGGAGAAGATGGAGAAGATTATGTTCGGGCAACGACAAAGTATGATTGTTTATTTACATTCATTGAAACATGCCAAGATTTTAAGGAAATATGGTAACATACATTACATATCAAAACGCTTAAAATACGCAGTAGTATATTGTGATATGGAACAAATTGAGCATATGATGCAAAAGTTGAACAAACTTCCTTTTGTGAAAAAGATAGAACAATCGTACCGCCCGTATTTAAAAACGGAATTTGAAAATTCGCGTCCTGATCGGGCAAAAGAATACGATTATAGCTAATATAAAAATCCCCTGCTAATTTTAGCAGGGGATTTTTATTTGAAATAACAAATTATTTCATTGGGGGAATAAAATTATTCATTCGTAAAATACCAATTAAATGATTGAAAAACAGTTCTTTTTCTGGGAAAGTTGTAGATGGTTTTACCGTAAAGGTAGTCACTTTTTTTCCAAGTTGTTCTGCCGTTTCTTCAAATAAAATGATGCGTTTACTTTTTTTATTTTCAAGTACAGGAATGCCTTCACGACATATGTATAATGGTTGGAAATCACCAGTAGTAGTTGGTTTTAATATTACAACAAGTGAGCACACTTTTTTTTCATTTTTAATCGTTTCAAATTGTAACATATGTGTTATACGTTCTTGATTTGCTTTGGCAATTTCAAGTAATTCATATAAATCAGAGTAGCCCTCTCCGAGTTCTATAAAGCGTTGAATCATATTTTTTCCTCCTCTTTCTTTTACTGTACCATCTCAATTTTTAAATGAAAAGTAGACAAAGAAAAAAAACCCTGCAAAGCAGGGCCCTTCTTATACTAGCATGTACTAGTAAGAAGGCAAAGGGAGAGGAGAAACCGGAGGAAGAACTTATGGGGAAACGTAAGTCTTCTCCGCGGTTGGCAACAACATCGAAGGTGATGTTGTTATAGTTATTTATGTCCAATCTAAATGAAGATATACATGATGAAATTAAATTTTATGTTGGGCTTTTTATTTTTCTTTTTTTTATTTTATGATAGGATAAAAAAGGTAAAGTGAAACGAATATACATAATGGGTTCGTGTTAGCGAATAGTGAGATGAATACATAAAAATGCAGAGTGATTATTTTAAGCTAAGTTCTCCTAGTGTTCGTTGAAAGATGAACGGACTAGTACGGTTTGGTAGCGGTTACTGAATGGAGAAGAGTTTTCTATAATTGCTCGTTAGATTGAAATAAAGGTAGTGACAGCAGATGAGAGTAGTTTCAGGAAAATGTAAAGGGCACCCACTTAAAGCGGTACCAGGTAATACAACACGTCCAACAACAGATAAAGTAAAAGAATCAATTTTTAATATGATAGGTCCTTATTTTGATGGCGGTATCGCTCTTGATTTATTTGGCGGTAGTGGTGGTCTTGGAATTGAAGCGATAAGTAGAGGGATTGATAAAGCAATTTTTGTTGATCGAGATAATAAAGCGATAAAGACAATCCATCAAAATTTAGAAAGTTGTAGAATACAGGAACAAGCTGAAGTATATCGAAATGATGCAGAACGTGCGATAAAAGCGCTTATAAAACGTGAAATGTCATTCGATCTTATACTAATTGATCCTCCATATAAAGATCAAAAAATTGTATCTTTAATTAGTGTAATGGATCAACATGGATTGCTGCATAACGCTGGTTTAATTATGGCGGAACATGGTAATGATGTAGTTTTACCAGAGTCTATAGGAAGACTTGTAAAAGTGCGAGCTGAAAAATATGGCATTACAGCAATATCGATTTATAAGTATGAAGGTGAGGGGACGGAATGACAAGTATAGCTATTTCTTCGGGAAGTTTTGATCCAATTACCCTTGGGCATCTGGATATTATTAAAAGGGGAGCAAAAGTATTTGACGAGGTATACGTAGTAGTTTTAAACAACTCGTCAAAAAAACCGTTCTTTTCAGTGGAAGAGCGCTTAGATTTAATTCGAGAAGCCACAAAGGATATCCCTAATGTAAAAGTAGATTCACATAGTGGACTACTAGTTGAGTATGCGAAAATGCGCAATGCGAATGCGATTTTACGTGGGTTACGAGCGGTTTCTGATTTTGAATATGAGATGCAAATTACTTCTATGAATCGAAAATTAGATGAAAATATTGAAACCTTTTTTATTATGACAAACAATCAATATTCATTTTTAAGCTCGAGCATTGTGAAAGAAGTTGCGAGATATGGAGGAAGTGTAGTAGATCTTGTCCCTCCTGTTGTAGAACGTGCTTTAAAAGAAAAGTTTCAAACCCCGTTAAAGTGAACGGGGTTTTTCTTTGTTGCTCCGAAAAAATAATAAGATGACATATACATATAAACAAAATAATGTAAATATTGGTCCGTAGTGTACAAAAGATGTCCAAATGTCATGCAGTATAGAAGAATGATTCGATAAAAAGACAGGTAGATCTTTTTGCATAGGTGAAAAAGAGCTTACTTTTTCATAAAACGGTTTCCAAAATATAAAAGTAAAAATAGGAGCAAGAATACTTTGGATAATTCTTGCGAAAAAATAGGGCTTAAATCGAATGTCTGTTTCAGCTAATATGCTAGCGACTTGTGCCTGAATAGAAAGGCCACTAAATGCTAAAATAAAGCTTGTTACCATAGCTTGCTGCAGGAGGGGTGTTTCAGTTATTTGACTAATCATTTGGCTTCCGAGTGTCATTTCAAAAATGCCAGATAATATTGGGATACTAAATTCAGTAGTTAGTTGGAAGAATGATAAAATATGTTGCATAATAAAAGAGAGGGCTGCTGTAATATGAAATACAGTAATCATTTTATTTAAAACAGAGAATAAAATAATGAATCCACCAATCATAAGTAATGTTTGGATAGAAGAAACGATAGCGTCCCCAAGTAATTTTCCTATTGGTCTTTTTTCTTGCATACGTGTCTCGTGTAGAATTGAAAAAGGGTTTTGAAAAGGGCGTTTTTTAGTAGCATGTTTATCATGCGTGGAACTGTTGTTATTGCCGTAAAAACGCATCAGTAACCCGACGGCAAAATTACTTACATAATGTGCAGCAGCTAATACGATTCCTAATTTCGGATTATTGAAAAAACCGATAGAAACAGCCCCGAAAATAAAAAGTGGATTGGATGAGTTTGTAAAAGATACGAGGCGTTCTGCTTCAATTTGTGTTAGCTGATTGCTTTTGCGCAGTCTAGCGCTTAATTTGGCGCCAGCGGGAAATCCTGAAGCCATTCCCATTGCCCAAACAAATCCGCCTATCCCTGGAACACGGAAAAGTGGTCGCATAAGTGGTTCTAATATAACGCCTATAAATTTTACAACACCAATACTAATGAGAAGTTCGGCAATGATGAAAAACGGTAAAAGTGAAGGGAATACAACTTCCCACCATATATTTAACCCTCGAATGGAAGCTTGTAAAGCAGCTTGGGGGTGGAGTACAAGAGAAAAGGTTAAAAAAAGTGTTGATATGGTAAGGAAAGCCGTTTTCCATTTTTCATACATGTAAGTAAATCCCCCTTTGTCCCAAAAAACGTTCATTTCAGTATACGTGGATACGTAGTGAATTTAGACCATAAGTATGAAAAAGGAATGAAAAAAATTAAAGGGTGAGAAAAATGAAAGAACCGAAAATTGGATTAGCTCTTGGATCTGGGGGCGCAAAAGGTTTTGCTCATATTGGTGTTATAAAGGTTTTAAGGGAAAATGATATACCGATTCATTTGATTGCAGGAAGTAGTATGGGGGCTTTGGTAGGTACATTTTATGCAGCTAGTTCAAACGTTGAAAGACTGTATAAACTGGCAAATGTTTTTAAGAGGAAATATTATTTAGATTTTACGGTTCCCAAAATGGGATTTATTGCTGGAAAACGTGTCAAAGATATGATTAAAATGTTTACATATAATAAAAATTTAGAAGAGTTAGATATCCCGACGGCTGTTGTGGCTACTGATATCTTGAAGGGGGAAAAAGTAGTTTTTACAAGTGGTCCAGTTGCAGAGGCGGTGAGAGCTAGTATTTCTGTACCTGGAGTGTTTGTGCCAGAGAAAATAGATGGACGATTATTGGTAGATGGCGGAGTAATTGATCGCATCCCAGTATCGGTTGTGAAAGAGTTAGGTGCCGATATTGTTATTGCTGTTGATGTATCCCCGATTAAAGTAAATGGAGAGGTTACGTCTATTTATGATGTAATTATGCAGAGTATTGAAATTATGCAACATGAGCTTGTGATGAATCGGCAAATTGCATCTGATTTAATGATGCGCCCAGCTGTAGAACAATTTAGTTCTCGTGCTTTTACAAACATTGAAGACATTATTCGAGTTGGAGAGGTAGAAGCGGAAAAGCATGTTGCAAATATTCATTTATTAATTGAGCAGTGGAAGGAGAAACATAATGTTTAAGCGTTTTCGGTTTATATATGCAATTTTAATAGGGGTTATATTGGCAATGTTACTTGTTTATGTACGTCTGCCGTATTATATAACCAAACCAGGAATGGCTGCCAAATTAGAGCCTTACGTTCAAGTGGAGGGGGGAACAAAAGAATCCGGTGATTTTATGCTTGTTACGGTTTCGATGGGACCGGCAAATGTAGTGAATTTAATAGCGGCACAGTTTAATAAATATACACATATTTCGAAAGCGGAAGAAATATTGCAAAAAGGTGAAAGTGATGAAGAATATCAATTTCGTCAAAATTATGCGATGAAAGATTCGCAAAATGCAGCGATCTATAATGCTTATAAACGTGCAAATCGTACAGTTTCTTTTGAAAATAAAGGTGTGTTGGTTGCTGGTGTAGCGAAAGGGATGCCATCAGAAGGAAAGCTAAAACTTGGAGATATCATCATTGCCGTCGACGGAAAAACATTTGAAAAGACGGAACAATTTATTGAATATATGACAGGGAAAAAAGAAGGGGATACAGTAAATATTGAGTACAAGAGGGATGGGAAACAGTTAAAAGAAAATTTAAATGTAAAGACTATTCCGAATGGAAATGGACGCGTTGGTATAGGTGTTTCTATCGTTACGGAAAGAGAATTAGTGGTAGATCCGAAAGTGAAAATTGACTCTCATGAAATAGGTGGACCATCGGCAGGTCTCATGTTTACATTAGAAATATATAATCAACTGGTGGACGAGGATTTAACAAGAGGACATGAAATAGCTGGAACAGGTACGATTAATGAAAAGGGAGAAATTGGCCCGATTGGCGGTATTCAGCAAAAAGTGGTCGCTGCAAGTGATGCTGGTGCTGAAGTGTTCTTTGCGCCAAATGAAAAAGGTGCGGAGAAATCGAATTATAAAGATGCACTTGAGGCTGCGAAAGATATTAAAACGAAAATGAAAGTTGTGCCAGTTGATACGTTAGATGATGCATTAATGTATCTGGAAAAAATGGGGAATAAATAAAAAAATCTCTCTTAAAAAGAGAGGTTTTTTTATAGGAATTTTGCAGTTGTTTCATCATAACGAATTGGGTGATGTGTAGCATCTCGTTTTAGTAGTTGCGTTCGTAATGGTTCTTTCATGATAGAGAAGTATACAGAATTGGCTTTTCGCTCTATGTGTAAAGTAGGATGGTCAAATGTTTTTGTATGGGTAAGGATTGGAAGCTCTATTTTTTTCTTGTTTTTTGAAAGGTAAGTTTGTCCTTTTTGTGACATGCCTAATAGACGAATGTATGGTGCATGTTGCTCTATATTTGCGCAATATATTTCTTCTTTTGTTGTATTTGTTAAAATATGTGTACAAGCTCTTTGTAATCTAGTCCACGTATAACGCTTCGTTTTTAATGCTTCCATGAATAAATGGAAGGAGGAACTGGTTTGTATTTTTGATAAAATACGATGCTCTAAACCTTCCTCAATTTCATATATATGTCGTAAGTCTTCTGGAGACATCGTCATAAGTTTGTATTTGAAAAATGAAAAGTATTGTTCCCAATTATGTAATGTCCCGTAGTTTTGTTTATAACTCGCTAAAAGAGAAGCAGTCGCTTTTGGGATAAAAGACTCAATTTCTGTAAAAGAACTATTTTCGCTAAAAAGTTGTTTGCGGATACTTGTTGCGCTTGCAATATGTTGGTCGTTAAATGTTTCATCATGATAATGAGACGCGAATCTTTTTATCGTTTGTGCTTGCATAGAACTATTTTGCATCAGTATTGCTTTTATGTATTGGAAGCCTAAAATGTTATTTGGTTGTGACATATCTATATTTTTTTCAGAAGATAAAATGTGTAGGAAAGCTTCAGATGTAGCTTTTGCGTAACTATTACCTGCGTTCATAAATTGCTTTACAAGACGATTAAAAGTCTCTTCTTCATTTTTTTGCACAGAGATGGTGTTGTAAAAATTTTCGATTTGTCCATCTTCACTGCCGAAACAAATTTCAGAAACGTGTAGGGCGTTTAAAATAGAAATAGCCCCATTTGCAAAGGTTTCAGCCTTTTGCGTTGAAAAGGCATATGGAAGCTCTACAACGAGGTCTACACCGCATGCTAAGGCCATTTTGGTACGATACCATTTGGATACAAGTGCTGGCTCACCACGTTGTAAAAAAGGCCCACTCATAACAGCGATTGTAATATCAGAGTGTGTTAACTTTTTTGTTTGTTGCACATGATAATCATGACCGTTATGAAAAGGGTTATATTCAACAACAATACCACTGGCTTTTATGGTAATCTCTCCTTTCGATGTAGCATCTTTTTGAAAAACGTGATACTCTATATATTATTTACTATGATGACTTCATTATAGTGTAAAGAAAAAACATTGACAAATATAAAATGGCTAGCTATAATTTTGTTTGTTGCCTTGAGGTGATATGATATGAAATGGTCCATCCATCAATTGAATAAATTGAGAAATAAAGGATTGACATTGGATGAGATGGTAGATGTAAGTGAGCTAAAAGAGGTCGAGAAAGATATTCGTGAAATTAATCCTGTTCATGTAACAGGAAGAGTTGATTTTGGCTCCGGTAAGTTTACGTTCCATCTACATATAACTGGAAGCATGGTTTTACCATGTTCTCGCTCTTTAGTAGATGTGACATTACCATTTGACATTAAAACAACTGAGGTGTTCCAAACTTCACAAGAAGAATTTGAAACGGAAGCTGAAATTCATTGTTTAGAAGGAGAAGTACTTGACTTACTGCCCGTAATCAAGGAAAATATACTTTTGGAGATTCCAATGCAAATTTTCAGTGATGATGTTTCTGGTGGAGCACCGACGCAAGGTCAAGACTGGCAAGTGATTTCGGAAGAAGACAAAGAAAAGCCTGTTGATCCAAGATTGGCAGGACTTGCAAAGTTTTTTGACAAATAATCGGAAGACTGGTTCAGGCCTTCATATGAAAATAACTATTTCTTTTAAGGAGGTGGGAAGAATGGCTGTACCTTTTAGAAGAACTTCTAAAACAGTAAAAAGAAAGCGTCGTACGCATTTCAAATTATCAGTACCTGGTATGGTAGAGTGCCCAAGCTGTGGTGAAGCGAAATTAGCTCACCGTGTATGTAAAGCATGCGGTACTTACAAAGGTAAAGAAGTAATCAGCAAGTAATTGCGGGGAAATAAACGTAGAAGATATCTTCTACGTTTATTTTTTTTGTCTTATTCTTCATTTGTTGTATTCTATCTTTTCTAGTAACTGCATATGTTTAATAAAAAATGCATAGGGAGGACTAGAGAGATGGCGACAACAAGACAAGATGCTTGGACTGATGATGAAGATTTGCTTCTGGCAGAAGTAGTACTCCGGCATATTCGAGAAGGTGGAACGCAATTATCTGCCTTTAAAGAAGTGGGAAGACATCTATCTCGTACACCAGCAGCATGCGGCTTTAGATGGAATTCTTACGTTAGAAAGCAATACAAAGAACGTATTGAAGAAGCGAAGCAACTGCGTAAAGTGGAACATTATGAAGTGAAAGAGACGAAGGTATTAGAGCCTAAGTTAATTACATTGAATGATGTTATTGATTTCTTACAAAATTATAAAGATGAAAACTCTTTAATGGTGTTGCAACAGCAAATTGAATCGTTACAAACAGAAAAAGAAAGTCTTCTGGAACGATTATCAGTTTATGAGGAAGAATATAGAACATTGCTTGATTATATTGATCAAAAAAGAAGTGTAATGGTAGCGGAAAGAAATAGTGCTCGTTCGAATGGGAAATTAGAGAAATTAAAGAAATAAAAAAACAGCTGCTATGTAGCTGTTTTTTTATTTCTTATGCAGACTCTTCGTTTGTAACCGCATTCAAATTTGTTTCTGGGTGCCAAACGTAAAAATCACCATCAGGTACTGATACAGGTTGGAAATTTAATTTATCCCAAAAACCAGCTGAATGGATACGTGCGATCGTTTTAATCGGGAACTGCAGTCCCTTAGCATAATTTACAAGCATTTCTCCGAATCCTTGTTTTTGGAAATTTGGTAATACTTCAAGTTTATAGAGTTCTAGGTAAGTACCTGTAATTTCGAATGGTTCCCCGCCGTTCCTTTTCATGTATAGACTCATACGTGCAATTAGTGATCCACCGTAATAAATACCGTAAAATGGAGATTCACTATCGTTTTCAATAATGTTTGCTTGTAATTCTTCTAACATGGATAGTTCTTGAGCTCCGCAACCTTTAAATTTTTTAAACTCGTCTAATGTTTTATAATTGATGAGCAAGCGCTCAACTTTTGGGAATCCCATAACATCACATCCTTTTCTTATCTTGTTGAATGCAGAAAAGTAAAAATATTTATAATAATATTATAACTCATTTTTTTATTTTTATGAAGATGATAGTATATTTCTTTTATTATTTTTTTGAGGATTTGCTAAACTAAGAGTAGAAGCATAGTAATAAGTAGTATATACATATTGGAAGAAGAGGTGGCATTTATTTGTCAAAAAGCAATGAAATTAGAAACTGTGTTAATGTAATTGAGGCGTTTGTTCATCTTTAATTAATTATGATTCCACACGAATCGAGTGTTCGCGGAATAAAAGGGGAGGGGAAAAAGGGACTTATGTATAGTATGCAAATGAGTTCCTTGTATGAAAATGAAAATTGGAGTTGTGGGACCAGGAGCTATCGGTCTATTGTATACATTTTATTTACAAAAAAGTAATCAAGATGTTACGTTGTTTACAAGGACAGCTAAGCAGGCTGACGAATTAAATATAACGGGTGTAACTTGTATTAGGGAGGGGAAACGTGAAACAGTATTCCCGCAGGTATTCCCAATAGAAAGTATGCCAGACCAGCAGCTAGACTATATATTTATTGCTGTTAAGCAATATCATATAACTGATATATTACCTTTTGTGCGAGGGAAATCCTCATTAATCTTTTTGCAAAACGGCATGTCACACCTTCATACTATGCAGAAAATAGAGAATGAAAATGTTGCAGTCGGAATTGTGGAGCATGGTGCAAAAAAAGAAGAAAGACATACCGTTTATCATACAGGGATAGGTGTAACGAAGTTTGGAATCGTGCACGGTCGGTCTATACATTTTGAAAAAATATTGAATTGCTTTTCCTTCCCTCATTTTCCGATTCGAATAGAAGATAATTGGAAGGATGTTATGCATAAAAAATTAGTAGTTAATGTATGTATCAATCCATTGACGGCATTATTACAAGTAAAGAACGGAGATTTGATTACGAATCCGTTTTTTTATCAGATGATGGAGCAAGTATTCCACGAAGTCGTTTTTCTCGTTAAAGAAGAAGAAATGGTATGGGAAATGGTACGTCATGTATGTGAAAGAACGTCTCATAATACATCATCTATGCTGGCAGATGTAAGAGCGAATAGACAAACAGAAATTGGTGCGATTGTTGGATATGTATTAGAAGAAGCTAAGAAACAGCAACGATCCGTTCCGACACTTCAATTTTTGTTCGATGCAATAAAAGGATTAGAAGTAAAAGTATAAGTGTAATTCTTTGCTTTTACGTGAAACATTGACTACAATGTGGATTGGTGAGAGAACAGGATACGAAAGGAAGAATTATATGGAGATAAAAGAAATCTCTGTTCCGCAACAAGGTGTTGTAGCGGACTATATGAACGGTAAAAAAGAGATACAGTCGTGTTTTGATTATATGTTAACAGAAGATGCTTTTAAACAGCGTGTACAAGATTTGCGTGAGAGGGAGTTTTTCCGCCAAGATTTAGTAACGCATTTATTAGAATATAATACAAAGTTACAAGCGGGAGAAGCTACAATTCAAAATGTAAAAGCGCTTGGAGATGAAAATACATATGTTGTTATAGCTGGACAACAAGCTGGGTTATTAACTGGACCGCTTTATACAATTCATAAAATTATTTCAGTTTTACAGCTTGCGAAGGAAAAGGAAGAGAGTTTAGGTGTTAAAGTTGTTCCTGTTTTCTGGATTGCTGGTGAAGACCATGATATGGATGAAATTAATCATACTTTTGTAACGAAGAATAAAAAAATAAAAAAGACTATTTTTCATGATCGTAACCCGAAAAAAGCGAGTGCTTCAGAGTCCGAGCTTTCTTTGGAAGACTGTAGAAAGTGGATTGAAGAAATTTTTAAAACATACCCTGAAACGAATTTTACAAAGGATGTACTGCAATTTGTTGATGATTCTTTACGGAAATCGAATACGTATGTAGATTTCTTTGGTCACCTTATTATGAAAATGTTCGTGAATTCTGGTTTAATTCTTGTCGATTCGCATCATCCTGAATTAAGAAAATTAGAAGTGCCGTTTTTTAAACAAATTGTAAGTAAGTATAAAGAAGTGCAAGAGGGGCTTCATAACCAACAGGAAGTAATTAAAGAATTAGGATATAAACCAATTATTGAAACAAAGTCTAATGTAGTACATATATTCATGGAAATTGATAATGAGCGAGTGTTGCTTGAAGACAATCAAGGGAAGTTTGTTGGGAAGGATGGGACGTATTCCTTTTCATATGAGGAATTGATTGAAGAGATGGAAAGAAGTCCAGAGCGTTTTAGTAATAACGTTGTAACGCGCCCTCTTATGCAAGAGTATGTATTTCCTACGTTGGCGTTTATTGGAGGTCCAGGGGAATTAGCTTACTGGAGTGAATTACAACAAGTTTTCCATACTATCGGTTTCCGAATGCCGCCTGTCGTTCCTCGTATTACAATAACTTATATTGAGAGGGATATAGCGACAGATTTACACGATTTACAATTGCAAGAGAGGGATCCGTTTTTAAATAACGTTGATAAGTTGCGTGAGAACTGGTTATCTAATCAAATAGAGGAACCGATAGATGACCGATTTGTAGAGGCGAAAAAAGAAATAATGAATATTCATACGTCATTACAACAGTTTGTGAAGGAAATAGATCCTGGATTAAGTGCATTTGCAGGGAAAAATGAGTTCAAAATTAATGAACAAATTGAACTGTTGGAAAGAATGTTGAAAAGAAATGTTGAGAAAAAACATGAAGTGGAGCTAAATAAATTCCGTCGCATACAATTTGCACTCCGTCCATTGGGAGCGCCGCAAGAGCGTGTGTGGAATGTATGTTACTATTTAAATCAGTTCGGTTTGGATTTCGTTGATCGTGTAATGGAAAAGCCGTTTTCTTGGAATGGAAAACATCACGTTATAAAACTATAGAATCTTGCTCTTAGGAGCAGGATTTTATTTTTATTCTGTTGAATTTACTGTGAAGTGGAATTTTTCTGAATTATCAATTTAAAAATCGGTAAATATCGTAATTATGCAGGATACTTAAATATATGACAAAATAGCACAAAATGTAAACGTATTATTATCTTTTTCGACAGTTTTTTATTTAAATTCCCGCAAAAGATGATAAAATTTAGTATATAATAAAAGAAAATAGCGATTTGTATAGTATGCTGCCGTTGTAGGCAAGTTAAATGAGTCGTTCTTTCATAGTATTTCGTTCTCTAGTCGTGAAATATGCGTTTAGAAGAGGAGATACATTCAACATAATTAATTGAAAAAAGAGTAGGTGCAACAATGTTTAATCACGTAACAGTGCTTTTGAAGGAAACAGTAGATGGCTTAGATATAAAGCCAGATGGTACATATGTAGATTGTACACTGGGGGGAGGAGGACATAGTTCTTATTTATTATCCCAATTAACTGAAGGCGGAAGATTAATCGCGTTTGATCAAGATGAGATAGCAATTCAAAATGCGAAAGAAAAATTCTCTTCATACGGTGAACAGTTCATAACAGTAAAGAGTAATTTCCGTTACCTATCTGAAAAACTACAGGAATTAGGTATAACGGAAGTAGACGGTATTTTATTTGATTTAGGTGTTTCATCCCCGCAATTAGATACGCCAGAGCGTGGCTTTAGTTACCATCATGATGCACCGTTAGATATGCGAATGGATCAAGATGCCCCATTAACAGCATATGATGTTGTAAATAGTTGGTCATATGAACAACTTGTAAGAATTTTCTTCCAGTATGGCGAAGAGAAATTTTCAAAACAAATAGCAAGGAAAATTGAAGCGTATCGTGAGAATAAAGCTATTGAAACGACAGGGGAATTAGTAGAACTAATTAAAGAGGGTATTCCAGCTCCTGCTCGTAGAACGGGTGGACATCCTGCGAAGAGAGTGTTCCAAGCAATCCGTATTGCAGTAAATGATGAATTGAAAGTATTTGAAGAAGCGTTGGAATCTGCAATTGAGATGGTCAAGCCAGGCGGAAGAGTTAGTGTTATAACATTCCATTCTTTAGAAGACCGTATTTGCAAAACGACGTTTAAACGAAATAGTACAACGCCGCAATTGCCGCCAGGATTACCAATTATTCCTGATGAATTTAAGCCGAAGTTAAAGCTTATTACAAGAAAACCGATTTTACCTTCTGATATAGAGTTAGAAGAAAATAATCGAGCGCGTTCTGCGAAATTGAGAATCGCTGAAAAACGATAAAAAGGGGAGAGAGGTATGAGTAACTTAGCTGTAAAGTACAAACAACAAGCGCAAGAAGAGGTTCAGATTCAAACGCCCCCACAGCAAATGGTTCAGCCAAAAGCTAAAGCGAAGATTACAAGAATCGAAAAACTGTTGTATGTAGCGTTTATTGGCTTTTTATTGTATGCCTGTGTAGCGTTTATTGGAAATAAAGCAGGCCTTTATCAAGTTAATGTAGAAGCTGCGACGATAGAACAAAAAATTGTACAGCAGCAAAAAGAAAATCAAGAGTTACAGGCTGAAGTAGAGAAGTTAAGTCGTTATGAACGAATCGCTGAAGTTGCAAAAAAACACGGGCTAGAAATTAATGCAAATAATGTGAAAGGCCTCAAATAAGGCAATAGGTGTGAAGGGAAAATGAAGAGAAATATGACTAAATTTCATACCAATAAGGGAGCAGGGTATTTTATGATTTTATTCCTCCTGCTCTTTTTGCTGTTATTAGCCCGATTTTTTTACATACAAGCAACAGGATCAGTTCATAATCAAGATTTGAATGAACTTGCTAAGCAAAAACATAGTAAAACAGGAGTTCTAGAAGCAAATCGCGGGACGATCTATGATCAAAATGGTCATGTATTAGCGCAAGATGCAAACTCTTATAAACTTGTAGCGGAATTAAAAGGTGCGAAGCCTGTTGAGAATAAAGAGGATACTGCTAAGAAAATTGCGGGAGTACTCGGAACAGAAGAAGAGAAGATTTTAGCTACTTTAAATAAAGAGGGTAGAAGTCAAGTAGAGTTTGGGAAATTAGGTAAAGGCTTGACGAAAGAACAGAAAGAACAAATAGAAGCATTAAAATTGCCAGGTATATCTTTTATTACTGAAAATGCAAGAGTATATCCGAACGGTGATTTCGCATCTTATGTCGTAGGTCATGCGAGACCTGATGATAAGGGGATTGCTATAGGGCAATTTGGTTTAGAAAAGAGTTTGGATAAGTATTTAGGAGCTTCTCATGGGGAAGTAGCTTATACAGGTGATCGTAGAGGCGTATCTCTTGACGGTGGAAAAGTAAACGTAAAAGCACCTAAAAATGGAGATAATGTATATTTAACGCTTGACCAACGTATTCAAAGTTATTTAGAAGATGCAATGAAAGAAGCGAGTAAACATTATGAACCAGAAAGCTTAATAGGAATTGTTGCGGATCCAAAAACAGGGAAAATATTAGGAATGTCTAGTAAGCCTAGTTATGATCCGAACCAGGAAAATAATCAGTATTTTTATAATGATGCAATCGCAAATGCATTTGAACCTGGATCAACAATGAAAATTTTCACACTAGCAGCAGCTATTAATGAAGGTGTGTATAAGGGACAAGATTATTATCAGTCTGGTACATATCCAGTTGGGAACCGCAAAATAAAAGATCATAATGGCGGCGCTGGATGGGGATCTATCACATTTGATGAAGGAGTAGAGCGCTCTTCAAACGTAGCATTTGCAATTTTAGGGGATCAAAAACTTGGTCCAGAACGTTTTCGAAAATATATTCATAGCTTTGGATTAGATGAAAAAACAAAGATTGATTTACCTGGTGAAGGTTCAAATACCATTGTATTCGATCAGCAAATACAGCAAGTAACAACAGCTTTTGGACAAGGTTCTACTGTAACACCAATTCAGCTTGTCCAAGCTGCAACTGCTATTGCGAACGATGGGAAAATGATGAAACCCTATACAATTGATAAAATTGTAGATCCGATAACAGAGGAAGTAAAATTAGAACATAAACCAGAAGAAGTGGGAAAACCTGTTACAAAAGAGACAGCAGCGCAAGTAAGACAGTTATTAGAGCGTGTTGTTACATCACCGAAAGGAACAGGAACTGCTTATAAAGTCGATGGATATTCAGTTGGTGGTAAAACAGGAACAGCACAAATTCCGGATGGAAAAGGTGGCTATATGACGGGAAGAGAGAATTATATATTCTCGTTCTTAGGTATGGCACCTATGGACGATCCGCAACTTGTTGTGTATGTAGCTATTAAAAAGCCGAAATTGAAAGATGATGAGAGCGGTGCACAACCTTTAGCTGATATTTTTAAATATGTAACGAAGAATAGTTTAGAGTATTTAAAGATTAAGCCTAATGAAGTGAAAGATCCGAAGAAATATGTGAAAGAGCAACAAACTGCTGTTCCAGATGTAACCGAAAAAACGATGGAAGAAGCGAAAAAAGCCATTGATAAAGCAAAACTACGTCCAATCGTATTAGGTGAAGGGAAAGTACAGCAACAAGTGCCGAAAGCAACTGAACAAACATTGAAGGGTGACCGAGTCTTCTTAGTGGGAGATAAACCTACAATGCCGAATATACAAGGCTGGGCACTGCGTGATGTTATGAATTTAGCAAAAACATTAAAGCTTAACCTAAAACCTACTGGTACCGGATACGTTACTGAACAAAGTGTGCCAGAAGGAACATTGTTACAACCTGGTACAGAGTTAGGTGTAACACTTGTACCGCCACTTGAACCACAACAAGAAGCAGAAAAACCGTAATGGTAAAAGAGAAGATGTTCTAATTAAATAAGTACAAGCATATATTGGAACAAGCTAGGCGTAAGGGAGGCTTGTTCCAATATGCGTGTATCAAATGTAACGGTTAGAAAACGACTTATTTTTATACTTATATCAGGGATACTTATTTTCACTATCATCGATATTCGTCTTGGATATGTGCAATTTTTTCTTGGAAATATGTTAACGGATCGTGCGAAAGATTCATGGAGTCGTAATATTACTTTTGAACCTGAGCGTGGGAAGATTTTAGACCGAAATGGTGTGGAACTTGCTACGAATAAAAGTGCTCCAACTGTCTTTGTTGTACCGAGGCAAATTGAAAAACCAGCAGAGACTGCAGAGAAGTTAGCTGCAGTATTAGGTGTGGAAAAAGATGAGATTTATAAGAGAATTACAAAAAAAGAATCAATTGTAAGGTTAGATAAAGGCGGAAGGAAAATATCACATGATAAAGCGAAAGAGGTAAGAGGATTAAGTTTGAAAGGTGTTTATATCGCAGAGGACTCTATCCGATACTATCCATTTGGCAACTTTTTATCACACGTATTAGGGTTTGCAGGTAGTGATAACCAAGGTCTTATGGGGCTAGAAAAATATTATGATAAAGAACTAAATGGTGATGAAGGTCATGTGCGTTTTTTTGCAGATGCAAAAGGACAAAGGATGCCTAATGTTGGTGATGATTTCAAAAAACCAGAAGCTGGTTTGAATTTAGGCTTAACAATTGATGCACGTATTAATAGAATTATGGAAAGAGAAATGAATATTGCAGAATCGACATACAATCCAGATGGTATGATTGCGATTGCGATGAATCCGAAAAATGGTGAAATTTTAGGTATGTCGAGTCGGCCGAGCTTTGATCCAGCAGATTTTCAAAGTGTTTCTCCAGAAGTGTACAATAGAAATTTACCAGTATGGAGTACGTATGAGCCGGGTTCAACATTTAAAATCATTACGTTAGCCGCAGCTTTGAATGAAAATTTAGTAGACTTAGAGAAAGATACGTTTTATGATGATGGAGCAGCTGAAGTTGGTGGAGCTAGATTGAAATGCTGGAAAGCAGGAGGCCACGGTAGCCAGACGTTTTTAGAAGTAGTTCAAAACTCTTGTAACCCAGGATTTATTGAACTGGGTGATCGTCTTGGTAAAGAACGGTTGTTTAAATACATTCGTAATTTCGGCTTTGGACAGAAAACTGGAATTGACCTGCAAGGTGAAGGTAGTGGGATTTTATTTAATTTAGATAAAGTCGGTCCAGTCGAGCAAGCGACAACTTCATTCGGTCAAGGTGTTTCTGTTACGCCAATCCAACAAGTGGCGGCGGTAGCAGCGGCTGTAAATGGTGGGACATTGTATCAACCGTATATAGCTAAAGAATTTATAGATCCGAAAAATAATCAAGTTGTAAGTAAAAAGACACCTGTGGACAAAAGAAAAGTTATTTCCAAGGAAACTTCAGAAAAAGTTCGGTATGCATTAGAGAATGTTGTAGCAAAGGGATCTGGTAAAGGTGCTTTCATTGATGGGTATCGTGTAGGTGGAAAAACAGGTACGGCCCAAAAAGTGAAAGATGGTAAATATTTAGAGAATAATTATATCGTATCTTTTATCGGTTTTGCTCCAGCAGATGATCCAGAAATTGTTGTTTATGTAGCTGTTGATAATCCGAAAGGTGTAACGCAATTTGGTGGAGTAGTAGCAGCTCCAATTGTTGGAAATATTCTTCGGGATGCACTTCCTGTTATGGGAGTGAAACCGAGAAAAGAACAGGTTGAGAGAGAATATAAATGGGGCGATATACCAACTGTGGAAGTTCCAAATTTAATTGGTATGAAAAAGAAAGATTTACAGACGCAACTCGTCGATTTGAAGCTTGATATAAGTGGAGACGGAGAGAAAGTCATTAAACAGTCCCCAGAAGCAGGAGCTAAAGTGAAAGAAGGCTCAAAAATTAGAATTTACTTCGGGAATTAAAGGTAACCTAGTACGTTTTATGGTACAATTGGTGGAAGTGAGTTCTTTATAGAAGAGTTACTTAATTTGAGGCCGTAAGAGTCTCAGTTATAAATAAGTCTATTCATTAGACACAGTAGCGCTTACCTCCTATTTTATATAATTAGGAGGTAGCGTGTTGCTTATTAATAAAAGAGATAAATACACAATGTAGAGAGGGTTTAGTGAAATGAAGTTGCATACACTTGTATCATGTTTGCATGATTTTCCAGTTGTTCCAAAAGAAAATCCAGAAATCACATCTATAGAAGCTGATTCACGTAAAGTGAAAGAGGGAAGCTTATTTGTATGTATGAAAGGGTATACGGTTGATAGCCATGATTTTGCTAAGCAAGCAGCGGCACAAGGAGCGGCTGCTATTGTTGCGGAAAGACCAATTGATGTTGACGTTCCAGTTGTACTTGTGAAAAACACTTTTCGTTCGTTAGCGGTTTTAGCTGATTATTTTTATGGTCAACCAACACACAAGTTACATTTAATCGGTATTACAGGTACAAATGGAAAGACAACAACATCGCATATTATGGATGAGATTATGCGCGCACATGGTCATAAAACGGGGCTAATTGGAACGATTAATATGAAAATCGGTGATGAAACATTTGAGGTGAAAAATACAACGCCAGATGCACTAACACTTCAACAGACGTTTGCAAAAATGGTTGAACACGGTGTGGATAGCACAGTAATGGAAGTTTCATCACATGCTTTAGATCTTGGTCGTGTACACGGATGTGATTACGATGTAGCGGTGTTTACAAATTTAACACAAGATCATTTAGACTACCATAAAACGATGGAAGAATATAAACATGCAAAAGGGTTGCTATTTGCACAACTTGGCAATAGTTATAATCATAATCGTGAAAAATACGCGGTACTGAATAACGATGATGCTGTAACAGTGGAATATATGAGAAGTACTGCAGCAACTGTTGTAACGTATGGAATTGATACAACAAGTGATGTTATGGCCAAAGATATCGTTATGACAAGTGGTGGAACTACATTTACGCTTGTAACACCGTATGAAAGTGTAAATGTTACGATGAAATTAATTGGGAAATTTAATGTATATAACGTACTAGCTGCAACAGCGGCAGGACTTGTTTCTGGTGTAAGTTTGGAAACAATCATTGATGTAATAAAGGAACTAGCTGGAGTTCCTGGACGTTTCGAAGTAGTTGATGGTGGCCAAAATTATACAGTTATTGTTGATTATGCACATACACCAGATAGCTTAGAAAATGTATTGAAAACAGCAAAGCAGTTTGCAAAAGGTGACGTATATTGCATCGTCGGTTGTGGTGGTGATAGAGATCGAACGAAGAGACCAATCATGGCAAGTGTTGCCACACAATATGCAACTCACGCAATTTACACTTCAGATAATCCAAGAAGTGAAGATCCAGCGGCTATTTTAGATGATATGGTACATGGTGCAAATGGAAATAATTATGAAGTGATTATTGATAGAAAAGAAGCAATACACCATGCGATCACTAAAGCGAAAGCAGATGATATCATTATTATTGCTGGTAAGGGTCATGAAACATATCAAATTATTGGTAAAGATGTTCATCATTTTGACGATCGTGAAGTCGCTAAAGAAGCAATTACAGAGCGTTTAAACAACGAAGAGTAACAACGTGAGAGGAGGACTACATGTGCTTGAGCAAGGTTTATTAGTAACGGCTGGGGTAGCATTCTTAATTTCTGTTGCCCTTTCGCCATTGTTTATTCCATTTTTAAGAAAATTAAAGTTCGGACAGAGTATTCGTGATGAGGGACCAAAGTCACATCAAAAAAAATCAGGAACACCGACAATGGGTGGTATTGTCATATATGTATCTATGATGGTAACTTCACTTATTATGGCGATTAAGTTTAATCATTTAGGTGCAGAAGTTTCGTTATTACTATTAGTAACATTTGGTTACGGATTGATTGGGTTTTTAGATGACTACATAAAGGTAGTTAAGAAGAGAAATCTTGGTTTGACATCAAAACAAAAATTAGTAGGTCAGCTTGTTATTGCAATTGCGTTCTTTTTAATTGGAAAAGGGCAAGCGTTCCACACATACATTATGATTCCAGGAACGGATGTTAAGTTTGAATTAGGTTGGGCGTATTTTGTACTTGTACTATTTATGCTTATTGGTGGATCAAATGCAGTTAACTTAACTGACGGTTTAGATGGTTTATTATCAGGAACAGCTGCTATTGCATTTGGAGCTTTTAGTATTATTGCTGTTGCACAAGAGCAATTTGGCGTAGCGATATTCTGTATGGCGGTTGTAGGAGCTGTACTTGGATTTTTAGTATTCAATGCGAATCCAGCGAAAGTGTTTATGGGAGATACAGGTTCTTTAGCTTTAGGTGGAGCTATTGCAGCCGTAGCAATTTTATTAAAACAAGAATTGCTACTTGTAATCATAGGCGGAGTATTCGTAATGGAAACTTTATCGGTTATTATTCAGGTCATTTCATTTAAAACAACAGGAAAACGTGTCTTTAAAATGAGCCCATTACACCATCATTATGAATTATGTGGTTGGTCAGAGTGGCGTGTTGTTGTAACGTTTTGGTCTGTAGGATTTTTATTAGCTGTGTTAGGAATTTATATCGGGGTGTGGATGTAATTGAAAACTGTAACTGAATTTCAAAATAAAAATATTCTTGTATTAGGCATTGCAAAAAGTGGTTATGCAGCAGCTACGCTGTTACAAAAGTTAGGGGCAAATGTTATTGTAAATGACGGAAAGCCGTTAGCAGAAAATGTACTCGCTGCAGAATTACAAGCAAAAGGAATGGACGTTGTATGCGGTGGTCATCCTTTAGAATTATTAGAGAGAAATATTTCTCTTGTAGTAAAAAATCCAGGAATCCCGTATTCTAATCCAATATTAGTTGCTGCGAAAGAAAAGCAAATTCCAATTGTTACAGAAGTTGAATTAGCATATCGTATTTCAGAAGCACCATTTGTTGGGATTACGGGATCTAACGGTAAAACGACGACGACAATGCTTACATTTGAAATGCTAAAAGAAGGACAGAAGCATCCGGTAATTGCAGGGAACATTGGAACTGTAGCGTGTGAAGTTGCACAGGATGCAAAAGAAAATGAAGTTGTAGTTACAGAACTTTCATCGTTCCAATTGATGGGAGTAGAATTGTTCCAACCTAAAATTGCTGCGTTTTTAAATTTATTTGAGGCCCACTTAGATTATCATGGGACGAAGAAAGAATATGGTTTAGCAAAAGCAAATATTTTTAAAAACCAAACAGAAAATGATTATAGTGTAATAAATGCAGATGATGCAGATGTGATGGCTTTATCTGCTTATAGTAAAGGTCAAAAAGTACTATTCTCAACAACGAAAGAAATTGAAGATGGTGCGTGTATAAAAGATAATGCTCTTTATTTTAAAGCTGAAAAAGTTGTTGAAGTAGACGATATCGTTTTACCTGGACAACATAATTTAGAAAATATTTTAGCAGCGATGAGTATCGCAAAATTATTGGGTGTTTCTAACGAAGCGATTACGGCGGTGTTAAAACGTTTTACAGGTGTAAAACATCGTTTAGAATATGTAACAACTATAAACAACCGTAAGTTTTATAATGACTCAAAAGCAACGAATATGTTAGCGACAGAGAAAGCTTTATCTGCGTTTACACAACCGACTGTGTTATTAGCAGGTGGACTTGATCGTGGGAATGAGTTCGATGATTTAATTCCGTATTTCAAAAATGTTAAAGCGATTGTAACATTTGGACAAACCGCTCCAAAATTAGTAAGAGCCGCAGAAAAAGCGGGACTAGATACAATTGAAAGTGTCGATACTTTAGATGAAGCGGTAGTGAAAGCTTATGCTCATTCTACAGATGGCGATGTAATTCTTCTTTCTCCAGCATGTGCAAGCTGGGATCAATTTAAAACATTTGAAGAAAGAGGAGACATTTTTATACAAGCTGTGCATAAACTTATATAAAGTAAATCAAAACATCAGTAGGCTAACACCTACTGATGTTTTGTTACATAGGGCAAAAGTTTCTGCCTAAAGAGGTGGTGTTTATGGGTAATGAAGAAAACGCCTGATTTTATTCTCATCATCGTTACACTTGCGTTGTTAACAATCGGAATGATTATGGTTTATAGTGCGAGTGCGGTTTGGGCCTCTTATAAAATGGGGGACTCATTCTTTTTTGCAAAAAGGCAATTGCTATTCGCAGGTCTTGGTGTAGTGGCTATGTTTTTTATTATGAAAATTGATTATTGGGTGTGGCGTACGTATTCAAAAGTAATTTTGCTAGTTTGCTTCATTCTTCTTATTCTCGTTCTTATTCCTGGAGTAGGTCTTGTTCGAGGAGGAGCGCGAAGTTGGATTGGAATCGGGGCATTTTCCATTCAACCGTCCGAATTTATGAAGTTTGCGATGATTATTTTCTTAGCGAAATTTTTAGCGGAACGACAAAAATTAATTACCTCTTTTAAACGTGGTTTACTACCAGCTCTAGGTTTTGTATTTCTTGCTTTCGGAATGATTATGTTACAGCCAGATCTTGGTACAGGAACGGTAATGGTCGGGACATGTATCATTATGATATTTATCTCGGGAGCAAGGATCTTTCACTTTGCAATGTTTGGTTTGCTTGGTGTAGCAGGATTTGTAGGGCTAATTGCATCAGCACCGTATCGGATGAAACGTATTACATCATATTTAGATCCGTGGTCAGATCCGCTTGGAAGTGGATTTCAAATTATTCAATCGTTACTCGCAATTGGACCGGGTGGATTATTCGGGCTTGGACTTGGACAAAGTCGACAAAAGTTTCTTTATTTACCTGAACCCCAAACAGACTTTATATTTGCAATCTTATCCGAGGAATTAGGTTTTATTGGTGGTTCATTTGTGTTATTATTATTTAGTCTATTATTATGGCGTGGGATTCGTATAGCTTTAGGAGCGCCAGATTTATATGGTACGTTTTTAGCAGTAGGTATTGTGGCGATGATTGCGATTCAAGTAATGATTAATGTTGGTGTTGTAACAGGATTGATGCCTGTTACGGGTATTACTTTACCGTTTTTAAGTTATGGTGGATCAAGTTTGACATTAATGTTAATGGCAGTAGGTGTATTATTAAATATAAGTCGCCATTCTCGCTACTAAACCCTGTTTTATAAGACAGGGTTTTTCGTATGTGCGTGAAGAAACAATATGTATATAGAAATAAATACGACTGAAATAAGAAAAAGAGAAGCGGAGGAGTTAGTAGTGCGTGTATTAGTAAGTGGTGGGGGCACTGGAGGTCATATTTATCCGGCTCTTGCTTTAATAAGAGAAATAAAAAAATTAAATCCGGAAGCAAGGTTTTTATATATTGGTACGGAAAATGGATTAGAGAGTACAATCGTTCCAAAAGCAGGTATACCGTTTCAATCTATTGTTATAAGTGGATTTAAGCGTAAAATATCGTTAGATAACGTGAAAACGGTGATGCGTTTCCTAAAAGGTGTACAAGACAGTAAGCGATATATTCGTCGTTTCAATCCAGATATTGTAATTGGAACGGGTGGATATGTATGTGGACCTGTTGTATATGCTGCGGCAAAATTAGGTATTCCAACGATTGTACATGAACAAAATAGTGTACCTGGTGTAACGAATAAATTTTTAAGCCGCTATGTTGATAAAGTTGCAGTTTGTTTTGAAGCGGCTGCAGAACATTTTCCACAGTCAAAAGTGGTCATGACAGGAAATCCACGAGCGTCAGAAGTGATGGATCAAAATGGAATGAAAGGAAAACGTTCAGTAGGTTTATCCCTTCCTAAAAAATCCGTGCTTATTTTTGGTGGAAGCCGTGGGGCTAGACCAATTAACGATGCTTTCGTAGAGGCGATTGAACAGTTTGGAAATAAAAGTTACGAAATATTGTATGTAACAGGTGAAGTTCATTATGACAAAGTGATGGAAGCAGTGAAGCAAAAAGGGAATCCGAATAATGTTATTATTAAACCTTTCATTCATAATATGCCAGAAGTACTTACAGGTGTAGATCTTGTTGTTTCAAGAGCTGGGGCAACAACACTTGCAGAATTAACAGCGTTAGGTAAGCCGAGTGTGTTAATTCCGAGTCCGTATGTAACAAATAACCATCAGGAAAAAAATGCACGTTCTGTTGTCGATAAAGGAGCAGCAAAAATGTTGCTTGAAAAAGATTTAACAGCTGAAACACTTATTCGTGATATTGATGAGATTCTATTAGATGCACAAACATTACAAAATATGAAGCTTGCTGCTGGGCAATTAGGTATTCCAGATGCAGCAAATAAGCTGTATGAAGTCATGAATAAGCTTGTAAAAAAATAACGTTAGGTGAACGCCCTGCATACTACTGTAATAAGGATGCTGAGTATGGGGGAGATTGTTTATGGAGCAATTAGTAAATGAGCTTATACAAGCAAATGTTGGTCGCGTGTTAGTGGATGAACCGTTAGCACGTTATACCACTATGAAAATAGGTGGGCCAGCTGATATTTTAATTGTGCCAAAGCGTGTTGCTGGTATTGAAAAAACGTTACAGTTAGTAAAGAAATATAAAACAAAGTGGACTGTAATTGGTCGTGGTTCGAACCTTCTTGTATCTGATCTAGGTATAGAAGGTGTCGTTATTCGTTTAGGAGAAGGATTAGACCACTTAGAAGTCGAAAAACATAGAGTAAGAGTTGGTGGTGGGTATCCCCTAATTAAATTATCAACTTTACTTAGTCGTCAAGGGTTAGCCGGTCTGGAGTTCGCAAGTGGTATTCCAGGAAGTGTTGGCGGTGCAGTGTATATGAATGCAGGAGCACATAAATCGGATATATCAAACATATTATCAAAAGCTCTTATTTTGTTTGAAGACGGAACAATTGACTGGTTAACGCATGGAGAAATGGAGTTTTCCTATCGTACATCTGTATTGCAAACGAAACGTCCTGGTATTGTTTTGGAGGCTGAGTTTCAATTACAGATAGGTGAGCGTGAGAGAATTGTAAGTGTTATGCAAAAGAATAAAGATTACCGTCGTGAAACACAGCCATGGAATCATCCGTGTGCAGGAAGTGTGTTTCGGAATCCAACTCCATACTTTGCAGGAGATTTAATAGAAAAGGCAGGGCTTCGTGGTTATCAAATAGGTGGAGCTCAAATTTCTGAAATGCATGGAAATTTTATTATTAATACTGGGGGAGCCAGCGCGCAAGATGTCTTATCTTTAATTGCATTAATAAAACAAACAATTAAGGATAAATTTGGCGTAGAAATGCATACAGAAGTAGAAATCATTGGAAGATAACGGTTATTCGTTCCGCTCATTATCATTTATGTTATAATAAGAAGATAAGAACGGCATGAGGAACATGCCGTTCTTTATGTTACGTAGGGGGATCGTACATGAAAAATAGTAAAGTGATTAAACTACAGGATCGTGTACCAAAGTTAAAAAATCAACAGAAGAAAAAGAAGAAAAATGTTAATCATCGGTTGATTTTATACATATCAATTTTATTTTTATTAGTGCTCTTTTTAATTTATTTTCGATCTCCGCTTAGCAATATAAAAAAGATAAGTGTGTTTGGAAATCATTATATGACAGATGAACAAGTGATGAAGGAATCAGGTGTGACGTATGATACAAGTTATTTCCGGGTGACAGCACATAAAGCAGAAGAAAACTTAACGAAACGAAAAGAAATTAAAGCAGTAAATGTAAAGAAACGTTTTCCAAATAAAATTGACGTTCATATTGAGGAATATTTAACGATTGGTTATATAAACAAAGATGGGAAATTACAACCGTTATTAGAGAATGGGAAAACACTTGATGTACTCCCGAACGGAAAGCTTCCTGTTGCAGCGCCAATTTTTGAACCTTTTAAAGAGGAGAAGATGAAGGAGTTAATTGCTGAGCTTGAAAAATTAACGCCAACTATTTTAAGGTCTATTTCTGAAATTCGTTATTCACCGACGAATGCGAATGAAGACCATCTTACTTTATATATGAATGAAGGGTATGAAGTAAGTACAACGATTCAAAATTTCGCAAAGCGTATGGAAACCTATCCACTTATCTTAAAAACAATTGAGCCGGGTAAAAAGGTATTAATTGACTTAGAAGTAGGGGCATATACGAAAGAATTAGGAGCGGAAGAAAAAAAAGAATAGAATGATAGTTTTCAATACGTTATCGTAGAAAAAACGAAACGAATGTTCTGCTTGATGCATAGGAATTTACAAGAATGGTTCATTTGATGAAAAATATGTAAAAATTCTTAGATTCATACTAGGATTGGTACAAGTTTCACTTTTCTATGAGTACATCTTAGTGTAGACTTATACTTGGCGGTAATCTTTACACTTGAAATAGAATTATTTCAAGATAAGCAGTTATTCATAGTTTACTGCGATATTCTTAAATGAATGTTAAATAAAAATAAGAAAAATATAGGGTTAAAAAAGGGAAACGTATAAAGACGTTGAATATTTTTCTTATAAATAGTAAAGTTGCGATTGTTGTTCCATATATTGAGTTGTATGGTATAAATAAAGAAGGAGGTGCCAAAGAATGAACAGCAATGAAATATATGTTAGTCTTGACATCGGTACATCCAATGTTAAAGTCATCATTGGTGAAATGGTTAATGACAGCTTAAACATTATTGGTGTTGGAAATGTGAAATCAAATGGTTTAAAGAAGGGATCGATAGTTGATATAGACGAGACTGTTCGATCAATTAAAAAAGCAATTGAACAAGCTGAGCGTATGGTGGGAATCCACATTGAGCAAGTTGTAGTAGGTGTCAATGCAAACCAGGTACAGCTACTTCCTTGTCACGGAGTAGTCGCTGTTTCAAATGAAGATCGTGAAATCGGGAATGAAGATGTCTTACGCGTTCTAGATGCAGCACAAGTTGTGTCAATTGCTCCAGAACGTGAGTTTATTGATGTGGTACCTCGACAGTTCATTGTAGACGGTCTTGACGAGATTAACGATCCACGCGGGATGATCGGTGTAAGATTAGAAATGGAAGGTACACTTATTACAGGCTCGAGAACTTTACTACATAACCTACTTCGTTGTGTAGAAAAAGCAGGTCTTGAAATTGTTGATATTTGTCTTCAACCTTTAGCGGCTGCAACAGTTGCTATATCTTCGGATGAAAAAAATAGAGGAGTAGCCCTTGTTGATATGGGCGGAGGATCTACAACTTTATCTATTTTTAAAGATGGAGAGTTACAAGCGACGAGCGTATTACCATTAGGTGGAGACCATATAACGAAGGATATTGCAATTGGGTTGAAAACTTCAACAGAAAATGCAGATCAAATTAAGTTGAAATATGGACATGCTTTTTATGATACAGCATCTGAAGAAGAGATGTTTACGGTTCCTATTATGGGAAGCGACCAAACAGAACAATATTCTCAGTTGGAATTATCGGATATAATAGAGGCTCGTGTAGAGGAAATTTTAATGTTTGTTCAAGATGAAGTGCGTAAGTTAGGAGTAAAGCAAGTAGCTTCTGGTTATGTACTAACTGGTGGAATTGCTTCTATGCCAGGTGTCCTTGATCTTGCATATGATATTTTACATGAAAATGTTCGTATAGCAACTCCTGATTATATTGGTGTGCGTGAGCCACAATATACAAGTGGAGTAGGATTAATTAAACATTCTTATCAAAAAGCTAAATTACGTGGGAAAAATGTGCAGGAAAAGCAAGAGCATTTTGAACCAGTACCAGCACCAGCTCCAGCGCCGGTACAACAGCAACCTGCGAAACAAAAAACTCGTAATCAAAACAATAATAATCAAAATGATGACCGTATGATGTCAAAAGTAAAACGTGTATTCCGTTATTTATGGGATTAAAATTGGACACGAAAAATGAGGTTCTAGGGGGATTTCGACATGTTAGAGTTTGATACTACTCAAGATCAATTAGCGAATATAAAAGTTATCGGTGTCGGCGGTGGCGGAAACAATGCTGTAAACCGTATGATTGAACACGGTGTACAAGGTGTAGACTTTATCGCTGTGAATACTGATGCACAAGCATTAAATCTATCAAAAGCTGAAACGAAAATGCAAATTGGTGGAAAATTAACACGTGGACTTGGTGCAGGTGCAAACCCTGAAGTAGGGAAAAAAGCTGCGGAAGAAAGTAAAGAACAGATCCAAGAAGCACTTCGTGGTGCAGATATGGTCTTCGTAACTGCTGGTATGGGCGGCGGAACTGGAACTGGTGCAGCTCCAGTTGTTGCTCAAGTGGCAAAAGAACTAGGTGCATTAACAGTTGGTGTTGTAACACGTCCATTTACATTTGAAGGACGTAAGCGTGCAACACAAGCGGCATCTGGTATTGCGGCATTTAAAGAAAATGTAGATACACTTATTGTAATTCCAAACGATCGCTTATTAGAGATTGTTGATAAAAACACGCCAATGTTAGAGGCATTCCGTGAAGCGGATAATGTATTACGTCAAGGTGTTCAAGGTATTTCTGATTTAATTGCAACACCAGGTTTAATTAACTTAGACTTCGCAGACGTAAAAACAATTATGTCTAATAGAGGTTCTGCTTTAATGGGTATCGGTTCTGGTAATGGAGAAAATCGTGCTGCTGAAGCTGCGAAAAAAGCGATTTCTAGTCCATTATTAGAAACATCTATTGATGGAGCTCAAGGTGTTATCATGAACATTACGGGTGGAGCTAATTTAAGCTTATACGAAGTACAAGAAGCAGCAGATATTGTAGCTTCAGCTTCAGATCCAGAAGTAAATATGATCTTCGGTTCTGTTATTAATGAAGGATTAAAAGATGATATCGTTGTAACTGTAATTGCAACTGGTTTTGATGATAGCATTGCAACTCAACCACCAAAACCAATTATCCGTCCGAATGTGAATCACACGCAACAACAGCAACAGCCAGTAGCGCAACCACCAAAACAACGTGAAGTAAAACGTGAAATGAAGCGTGAAGAGCCGGTTGTACATGAGCGTCATTCAGATTCAGATGATATCGATATTCCAGCATTCTTACGTAATCGCCGTAGACGATAAAAGAAAAGGAGCATTCATGCTCCTTTTTTGTTTTATACAAGGAAAAGATCTGCTAAGCAGGTCTTTTTTATTTTATATATTTCAATCTATCCCGCTCTTTGCCGGACAGCCCGATTGGTACGTGGTGATTAAAGTGTCACTTTATATGTAAGTAAAAAAATATAGCATTCTATGAAACATATACTTTTATTTTTTACCGACAGATTATGTCTAGAAAGCACAAAATAACAAAAAAACACCTCCGCAAATTGACACACTTTCCTATTGGATATGCATTATACTAGTCTCAACTTAAAAAAAGAGGTGAATTGTTTGGTTGTTTACGCCGACGTTGTTTGGTTGTTAAACGCCTGCATTGATTTTCTTTTACTTTTATTAACAGCTACCGTGTTAAAAAAGAAGATCAAAAGATGGAGGCTTGTGTTAGGGGCATTTATAGGTTCAACCATTGTTATTTTTGCCTTTACTCCTTTTGCTTCTATGATGACACATCCGATTATGAAACTACTGTACTCGTTACTTATCGTGTATACAGCATTTGGGTTTACAACATTTAGAAATTATACACAAACTGTTTTTACTTTTTACTTTGTAACCTTTATGGTTGGCGGAGGATTAATGGGCACTCATTTCTTTTTGCAAACGAATGAAATGGTAAATGGGTTGGCTCAATCTCAATCAATTTCTTACGGTGACCCAATTGGTTGGTTGTTCGTTATTTTTGGTTTTCCAGTCATTTATTATTTTTCTAAAAAGCGTATTGAAAGCGTAGAGGTTACAAAAATACACTATGATCAAATTGTGAAATTGAAAATTCAATTAGCTGAAGAGGAACTAGAACTCGCAGGTTTAATTGATAGTGGGAATCAACTTTACGACCCGTTAACGAAAACACCTGTTATGATTATGCATATTTCATCATTAGAACATTGTTTGCCAGCTTGGTTAACAGAACAAATTTATTCCAAAACAGAGATTCCTCAAATACCAGAAAATGATTCTGGGTGGGCGACAAAATTACGCTTAATTCCTTTTCGAGCAGTAGGAGTAGAGAATCAATTTTTATGGGCAATTAAGCCAGAAAGTGTACAAATTTATCATGAAGGTAGTTCTATTGTCGTGAATAAAGTATTGATTGGATTAAATACACAACAGTTGTCAACCAATGGAGAGTATCAATGTATTGTGCATCCAAAAATGTTGATTTCGCAAAAAATGGTAATTGCTTAATAATGGGAGGCGGGATAATATGATGAAATTAAAATTTTATTTAGTATACCTTTGGTATAAAGTATTGTTGAAATTAGGAATTAAGACCGATGAAATTTATTACATTGGTGGAAGTGAAGCGTTACCACCGCCGTTAACGAAAGAAGAAGAGGAAGTTTTATTAAATAAATTGCCAAAAGGAGATCAGGCGGCAAGGTCGTTATTAATTGAACGCAATTTACGGCTAGTCGTATATATAGCAAGAAAGTTTGAAAATACAGGGATAAATATTGAAGATTTGATTAGCATTGGAACAATCGGGCTTATTAAAGCGGTAAATACATTTAATCCAGAAAAGAAAATAAAATTAGCAACATATGCCTCACGTTGTATCGAAAATGAAATCTTAATGCATTTACGCCGCAATAATAAAAATCGTTCAGAAGTTTCTTTTGATGAACCACTTAACATCGATTGGGACGGGAATGAACTTTTATTATCAGATGTATTAGGGACAGACGATGATATTATTACAAAAGATTTAGAAGCTACTGTTGATCGTCATCTTCTAATGAAAGCATTACATCAATTGAATGATCGTGAAAAACAAATTATGGAACTTCGGTTTGGGCTCGCTGGAGGAGAGGAAAAGACGCAAAAAGATGTGGCGGATATGCTTGGGATTTCACAGTCATACATTTCGCGTTTGGAAAAAAGAATCATAAAAAGATTACGAAAAGAATTTAATAAAATGGTGTAAAGAATAAGACCAGCCGTTATGTAGGCTGGTCTTATTCTCTTTCGTTGTATGAGGAGAGACAACGAAAATGAAGAATGAAGAGAAAACCGCATGCATAAAATCCCCTTCAAAGGAAATACTTTACACTGTACAGCAACTCCCGATAGGAGGGAACACTTTGACGAGAAACAAAGTAGAAATTTGCGGTGTTGATACAGCTAAACTTCCCGTACTAAAAAATGATGAAATGCGTAAATTATTTCGTGAAATGCAAAGTGGAGAGATAAGCGCAAGAGAGAAATTAGTGAATGGAAACTTACGTCTTGTACTGAGCGTCATCCAAAGATTTAATAACAGAGGAGAATATGTTGACGATTTATTTCAAGTTGGTTGTATCGGACTTATGAAATCCATTGATAATTTTGATTTAGGCCAAAATGTAAAATTTTCAACGTATGCTGTGCCGATGATTATTGGGGAAATACGCAGATATTTGCGTGATAACAATCCGATTCGCGTATCTCGCTCATTACGAGATATTGCGTATAAAGCGTTACAAGTAAGAGAAAAGTTGATTGCAGAAAATTCAAAAGAACCAACAGCAATGGATATTGCAAAAGTGCTTGAAGTGACTCATGAAGAAATCGTTTTTGCTTTAGATGCAATTCAAGATCCAGTTTCATTATTTGAACCGATTTATAACGATGGGGGAGATCCTATCTTTGTTATGGATCAGTTAAGTGATGAAAAACAAAAGGACGAGCAGTGGGTTGAAGAGCTAGCACTAAAAGAAGGAATGAAGCGTTTAAATGATCGTGAGAAAATGATTATTCGCAAACGTTTCTTCCAAGGGAAAACACAAATGGAAGTTGCAGAAGAAATTGGGATTTCTCAAGCACAAGTGTCACGTTTAGAGAAATCAGCTATTAAACAAATGAATAAGACAATTCAAGGATAAGGTTTCACCATTTATGGTGAAACCTTTTTATATGTCATATAGTTTGTTTACGCTCATAGTAGAGTAGCTGTGTTCATATAATGAAAACAATATGGGATTGGCAAGAGGGTGCTTCCTGTTAATTTAAGAAATAGTATTTTTTAAAATTCGTCATATATAAGGGAGAGGATGAAAGTGATACGAATTTCGGAGTTACAGATGAAAGATATAATAAATGTTTCAGATGGAAAAAGGCTTGGAAATATTGGAGATATCGAAATCGATATGAACACAGGGAAAATTGAGTCTATTATTATTTCTAAACAGACACGTACGTTAGGAATTTTTGGAAAAGACATAGAAATTGTAATTCCTTGGAAGGGAATTGTGAAAATTGGGGAAGATGTCATACTTGTTAGAGTAAATCCTGTTAATTCTGTAACAGAATCAATACAAACACCGACAATTTCATAAAGAATATTACAAATTCCTCTTTTTTTTCTGTTAGGATTATGAAAAAATAAAAGTATGGTAAAATAGACAGGAAGTACCATGCTTTTTTATGTTATTTTAATTAAAAGGAGCAGCCTTATGAGAGAACCATTTAAATATGTGGACGGTATACTGTATTTACAAGCGTGGAAAGAACTTGGAAACATTACTGCTGGATTTACGACGAAAGATGGTGGGGTAAGTACGGGCTCCTTTCATGCGATGAATTTAGGATTACATGTGAATGATATTGCCGAGAACGTTCATGAAAATAGACGCATTTTAGCAAATAAGTTACAAAAACCATTAGAAAATTGGATTTGCTCTGAACAAGTTCATGATCATCATGTTGAAAAAGTAGGACAACAGGAAAAAGGAAGTGGCGTTTATTCATATGAAGACGGCATTTCAAAAACAGATGGCATTTATACGACTAATAATGATGTTCTTTTAACATCTTGTTACGCGGATTGTGTTCCACTCTATTTTTATGCGCCATCACATGATATGATAGGACTTGCGCATGCTGGATGGAAAGGGACTGTAAAAGAGATTGCAAAGGAAATGATTCAAAAATGGAATGCAGAAGGGATTTCAAGTGATGAAATTCATGTTGCAATTGGACCAGCAATTGGATCTTGTTGTTACGTTGTTGATGATCGAGTGTTAACAGCAGCAGAGCAAGTAGTAAACGGTTCTGTTCCTTATAAAAAAGTTTCTGACGGACAGTACGCAATTGATTTAAAAGAAATTAATCGTATATTATGTGTACAAGCAGGCATAAAAGAAGAGAATATTGTAATGTCATCTCTTTGTACAAGCTGTGAAGAACAACTGTTTTTCTCTCATCGTCGTGATCAAGGTAAGACAGGGAGAATGTTGAGTTTCATAGGTTTTAAGGAGGATGAAAGCAAGTGACAGTACAAACAAATTTAACAACTGTAAACGAAGCAATTAAACAATCTTGCGCGCGAGCGGGACGTTCTTTGCAAGATATTAAACTCGTTGCGGTTACAAAAACGGTAGGAATTGAAAAAACAAACGAAGTAATTGAAGCTGGAATTATCGATTTAGGTGAAAATAGAAATGAAGGTTTCTTACAGAAGTACGAACATTTCGGTTCAAAAGTGAATTGGCATTTTATTGGATCATTACAAACGAGAAAAGTAAAAGAAATTATTAATGAAATCGATTATTTACATTCATTAGATCGTCTTTCACTTGCAAAAGAAATTCAAAAACGTGCGAATAAGAAGGTGAAATGTTTTATTCAAGTGAAAACATCATCTGAAGAATCCAAGCAAGGATTGGCAATAGAAGAAACAGTTTCTTTTATTCAAAGTTTGCAAGAATTGGATAAGATTGAAGTGGTAGGATTAATGACAATGGCTCCGTTTACAGAAGAAGAGGAAGAAATTAGACGCTGTTTTAAGGAGTTACGTATGCTACAAAAAGAGGTGCAGGGGCTAGAATTATTACATGCACCATGCAAAGAACTATCAATGGGAATGTCTAATGATTACACGATTGCAATTGAAGAAGGTGCTACATATATTCGTTTGGGGACGATTTTAGTAGGAAAAGCGTAAAAGGAAGGAGAATCTTATTATGAGTTGGTCAAAAGTAAAATACTTCTTTTTTGATACACCTGAAGAAAAAGAAGCAGCTCAATATAGTTATGAAAAGGAGCAAACAGACATGAAGAAGCAGCAAGATCCGCCAGAACAACAAGATGTTACGTTTCCAAAAGCGCAACCGAAACAAAATGTTGTGAGCATTGAAACAGCAAAGCAATCTTCAAAAGTTGTTTTATTAGAACCACGCACATATTCAGAAGCGCAAGGAATTGCGGACCATTTAAAAGGTAGACGAGCTGTTGTGATTAATTTACAACGAATGTCTACTGATCAAGCTGTACGTATCGTTGACTTTTTAAGTGGTACTGTATACGCTATAGGCGGGGACATTCAAAAAATAGGACCGAAAACATTTATGTGTACGCCTGAAAATGTAGATATTGTTGGTGCAATTTCAGAGTTATTCGGTGAAGAAGAAGACACAAATATAAAGAGGTGGTAATACGCCATGGAAACAGTTTTAAGGCTTTTAGTTACTGCTATCGAGATATACTCGTGGGCACTTATTATTTACATTCTCCTATCATGGTTCCCAGGTGCAAAGGAATCAACTTTCGGAGATTTTCTTGCGCGTATTTGTGAACCGTATTTAGAACCATTTCGCAGATTTATCCCGCCGCTTGGTATGATTGACATCTCACCACTCGTTGCGATTTTTGCGTTGAAACTTGCTACAAGTGGTTTAGTAACTTTATTTGGCTATTTCTTATAGTAAGAGGTTAGATGAATGAGCATCTACGAGCATTTTAGACCTGATGAAGTAGTCTTTGTGGATAAAGTATTAGAGTGGAAACAGGCGGCTGAGTACCATCAAGTGAAGTTAACAGACTTTCTTGATCCAAGACAACAACAAATTGTCACTATGGTAATAGGACAAGGGGATATTGCTGTACAGTTTGATGGTGCAACGTCTCGTGCAGAGCGTAAAAGAGCACTCATTTATCCGGATTATCTAGTAGTAAATGAAGAGGAATTTCAAGTAGAAGTATTGGAAATTGACTATCCTTCCAAGTTTTATACGCTAGAGCATAGGCAAATATTAGGTACATTTATGTCTCTCGGTTTAACGAGAGAAAAATGTGGTGATATTTTGCTTCAAGAAGATCGTGCCCAAATTGTAGTCGCAAAAGAAGTTGTATCTTATATTGAGATGAACTTACAATCTATAGGGAAAGTGAAAGTCTCCTTATCACCAGTGCAAGGAGAAAAAATTCTACAGATACAAGAAACGTGGGGCGAGAAATCTGGAACGGTTTCTTCACTTCGTTTAGATGTTATGTTAGCTGAAATGTTACATATATCTAGACAAAAAGTACAACCTCTCATAAAAAATGGTTTAGTAAAAGTCAATTGGAAAACAGTGGAGCAAACCTCTTATGAATGTTATCCAGGAGATGTTTTTTCAGTGAGAGGGTATGGACGAAGTAAATTGTTTTCTGTAGAAGGTAGAACAAAGCGCGACAAATGGAGAATTTTGTATGGTATACTAAAATGATTGGTTTTTTAGAAGGAAATCCTCCTATTTTGTCGAAGAAAAGATATAATTGAAAGAGGAAATTTAGATAACTACTTGGAGGTGGCGTTGTGCCGTTAACACCATTAGATATTCATAACAAAGAATTTGGTCGCGGATTCCGTGGCTATGATGAGGATCAAGTAAATGAGTTTCTTGATCAAATTATCAAAGATTATGAATTAGTCATTCGTGAGAAAAAAGCTTTAGAAGAAAAAGTTGCGCAATTAGAAGGGAAATTAGATCATTTCTCTAATATTGAAGATACGTTAAACAAATCTATCGTTGTTGCACAAGAAGCAGCGGAAGAAGTAAAACGTAATGCGCAAAAAGAAGCAAAATTAATCGTACGTGAAGCTGAAAAGAATGCAGACCGTATTATTAATGAAGCGTTAGTAAAATCAAGAAAAGTTGCTTTCGATATTGAAGAGCTAAAGAAACAAGCGAAAGTATTCCGCACTCGTTTCCGTATGTTATTAGAAACACAGCTTGAAATGTTAAACAACGATGATTGGGATAAACTAATTGAGTTAGAAGACGAAGTAGATGAGCTGTTGAAAAAAGAAGAAACAGTGTAAGCTTGACGTTTTTCTCATTATTACATATAATTTTAAACAACATATTTATTAAGAAAAACGAAGATAGGGATAAGTACCTTTTTTATACCTTATATAGCGAACTGAGGATGGTGTAAGCTCAGGATAAGGAGATAATGGGAATATCACCCTGGAGTTCCGCGCTGAACAAATAGAGTAAGCGTAGGCGTATATTCGCGTTAAGAATATAAAGAGGATTGTATACATACGTATAGGATCTACTAGGGTGGTACCGCGGGAGACTTTCTCGTCCCTTTTTGGGATGAGAAAGTCTCTTTTTTATTCCGTTTTTTAGGTCTTTCTTTTATACATGTAAGGAGGAATTGAGCATGGAGTACAAAAATACATTACTAATGCCAAAAACAGAGTTCCCAATGCGTGGGAATTTACCAAAACGTGAGCCTGCAATGCAAGAAAAGTGGGCGGAAATGAATATTTATGAAAAGGTACAAGAACATACGAAAGGTCGTCCTTTATTTGTACTGCATGATGGACCTCCATATGCGAATGGTGACATTCATATGGGACATGCATTAAATAAAGTATTAAAAGACTTTATCGTTCGTTATAAATCAATGACTGGTTTCTGTGCGCCATATGTGCCAGGTTGGGATACGCACGGTTTACCAATTGAACAAGCTTTAACAAATAAAGGTGTAAAGCGTAAAGAAATGACAGTTGCTGAGTTCCGTAAGTTATGTGCAGAGTATGCATATGAACAAGTAGAACGTCAACGTGAACAATTTAAGCGTTTAGGTGTACGTGCTGATTGGGATAACCCATACATTACTTTAGAGCCAGCTTATGAAGCACAACAAATTAAAGTGTTTGGTGATATGGCGAAAAAAGGTTATATCTATAAAGGACAAAAACCAGTTTACTGGTCACCAACGAGTGAATCAGCTTTAGCGGAAGCTGAAATTGAATACCAAGATAAGAAATCAGCATCTATTTACGTAGCATTCCCTGTTAAAGATGGAAAGAACGTATTAGAAGGTGATGAGAAATACATTATCTGGACAACTACACCTTGGACGTTACCTGCAAACTTAGGTATTTCTGTTCATCCAGAACTTGAATACGCTATTGTAAAAGTAAATGATGAAAAATATATTATTGCTTCTGAACTATTTGAGACAGTTGCAAAAACGTTAGAGTGGGAAAATGCTGAAGTTGTGAAAACGGTAAAAGGTAGCGAACTTGAGTATACAGTTGCAAAACATCCATTCTATGATCGTGATTCATTAGTTATGCTAGGAGATCACGTAACAACAGATGCAGGTACAGGTTGTGTTCATACAGCACCAGGACACGGGGAAGATGACTTCATTGTTGGTAAAAAGTATGGATTAGAAGTACTTTGCCCAGTTGATGATAAAGGTGTATTAACAGAGGAAGCACCTGGATTTGAAGGCTTATTCTATGATAAAGCTAACAAGCCAATTACAGAAAAATTAGAAGAAGTAGGCGCGTTACTGAAACTAACATTCATTACGCATTCATATCCACATGATTGGAGAACGAAAAAACCAATTATTTTCCGTGCGACAGCACAGTGGTTTGCATCTATTGAAGCATTCCGTAAAGAGTTATTAGAAGCTGTTGCGGAAACAAAATGGGTACCAGCATGGGGCGAAACTCGTCTTCATAACATGGTTCGTGACCGTGGCGACTGGTGTATTTCTCGTCAGCGTGCATGGGGTGTGCCAATTCCTGTATTCTATGCTGAGAATGGTGATCCAATTATTACAGATGAAACAATTAACCACGTAGCAGATTTATTCCGTGAGCACGGTTCTAACGTATGGTTCGAGCGTGAAGCGAAAGATCTATTACCAGAAGGATTCACACATCCAGGTAGCCCGAATGGTGAATTCCGTAAAGAAACAGACATCATGGATGTATGGTTCGACTCAGGTTCTTCTCACCAAGCGGTATTAGAAGAGCGCGATGACTTACAACGTCCAGCTGATTTATATTTAGAAGGATCTGACCAATATCGTGGTTGGTTTAACTCTTCATTATCAACAGCAGTTGCTGTAACAGGCAAAGCTCCATATAAAGGTGTACTAAGCCATGGCTTCGTATTAGATGGTGAAGGACGTAAAATGAGTAAGTCGATTGGAAATATCGTCGTACCGAAGAAAATTATGGATCAATTAGGCGGAGATATTTTACGCTTATGGGTATCTTCTGTTGACTATCAATCTGACGTACGTATTTCAGATGATATTTTAAAACAAGTTGCAGAAGTGTATCGTAAAATCCGTAACACATTCCGTTTCTTATTAGGAAACTTAGACGACTTTAAGCCAAGTGAAAATACAGTAGCTGTAGCTGAACTTCGTGAAGTAGATCGTTATATGTTAGTGAAATTAAATGACTTAATTACAAAAGTAAAAGAAGCATATGAGACATACGACTTCGCTGCTGTATATCATGCAATTCATAACTTCTGTACAATTGATTTAAGTTCATTCTACTTAGACTTTGCAAAAGACATTTTATACATTGAAGGTGCAAACCATGAAGATCGTCGTGCAATCCAAACAGTATTATATGATGTTCTTGTTGCATTGACGAAACTTGTAACACCAATCTTACCGCATACAGCTGATGAAGTATGGCCATACATTCCAGGCGTAACAGAAGAAAGTGTACAATTAACTGATATGCCAGAAGCTGTACAATTAGATGATGCGGAAGCATTAAAAACAAAATGGGATGCATTTATGACATTGCGTGATGACGTATTAAAAGCGTTAGAAGTAGCCCGTAATGAGAAGGTAATCGGTAAGTCATTAAATGCAAGCATTACGCTATATCCAACTGCAGAAATGAAAGCTATGTTAGAGTCTATTAACGAAGACTTAAAGCAATTATTCATCGTTTCTGAGTACAAACTTGGTGGCATGATGGAAGAAGCGCCAGCAGATGCACCGAAGTATGAACATACAGCGGTTGTTGTTGCTCAAGCAACTGGTGAAACATGTGAACGTTGTTGGGTAGTTTCAGAAACAATTGGTAAAGACGCTGAGCATGAAACATTATGTGAGCGTTGTGCAACGGTTGTTAAAGAAAATTATGTAAAATAATAAGGGATGACTGCACGTAAAGTGCAGTCATTTTTTTGTTAACAGTATATTGAAATAACTTTCACTCTCTTTCCTATGAAGGAAAAATGTGTGAGAGGTAAGCATATAAATTTCGGACACACTAATCGTACATTGCAACTGGGAGGAATGTACACGTGAATGAAATGTATATGGAAATCAAAGAAGAATTGCAATTGATGCGAAAAGAGTTACAAGAGAGGCTAGCTAAAGAGGTCATGCACAAATATGATACAGAGTTTAGCGAAGAGCTTGGATATGAAATGAAGGAAGAGATAAAGAAAAAACTTTTGTTACATGATATAAAAGAGGATTTAAAAGATGTAGAACGTGCATTATTTAAAATGGAAATAGATATGTATGGTATTTGTGAAGACACAGGGAGAGTCATTTCGGTAAAACAAATGAAAACGATGCCGACTGCTCGTACCATTCATGAATTTTTCTATGAAAAAGTAAATGTATGAATGTGCACAACGATATTATATTACCTTTTTTTAATTTATTTTATTCTTCTATAAAGGTTCATTGTGAAAAGGTTGCAGCTATGCTAAAATTTTGAGGTACACTGTCTTTGTGGGGGAAATGAAAATGATATATTATGTAATAGCGTTATTTGTCATTGCCATCGATCAAATATCGAAATGGCTAATTGTAAAGAACATGGAATTGGGTACGAGCATTCCGATTATCGATAATGTATTATACATAACATCACATCGAAATAGAGGAGCTGCCTGGGGCATTTTAGAAAATAAAATGTGGTTCTTCTACATTATTACAGTCGTTTTTGTAGTATTTATCGTATTTTATATGAAAAAATATGCGAAAACAGACAAGCTTCTAGGAATTTCATTAGGTCTAATTTTAGGCGGAGCAATTGGCAATTTTATTGATCGTGTATTTAGACAAGAAGTAGTGGATTTCATTCACGTGTATATTTTCTCGTACAACTATCCAGTATTCAATATAGCTGATTCAGCATTATGTATTGGTGTTGTATTAATTATTATTCAAACATTATTAGAAGGCAAGAAAACAAAGGAGTAATTGAATGAGTGAAGTAGTACAAGTAACAGTTGCAGAAGAACAAAAAAATGAGCGAATTGATAAATTCGTTGCAGGAATAAATAATGAATGGTCACGTACACAAGTACAGCAATGGATTAAAGATGACGTTGTGACAGTTAATGGAAAAGCGGTAAAAGGAAATTATAAAGTTAGAGAAAATGATGAAATTACAGTGACGATTCCTGAGCCAGAAGAGTTAGATATTCAACCAGAAGATATGAATTTAGAAATTTATTATGAAGATGCAGATGTACTCGTTGTTAATAAGCCGCGTGGTATGGTTGTACATCCAGCACCAGGTCATACAAGTGGAACGCTTGTGAACGGTCTTATGCACCATTGTACAGACTTATCGGGTATTAACGGTGTAATGCGTCCAGGTATCGTGCATCGTATTGATAAGGATACATCAGGCCTATTAATGGTTGCTAAAAATGATATGGCACACGAATCACTTGTAAATCAACTTGTAGCAAAAACAGTAACAAGACGTTACAAAGCGATTGTACACGGTGTTATTCCGCATGATAAGGGAACAATTGATGCTCCGATTGCTCGTGATAAGAAAGAACGTCAAAGTATGACGGTTGATGAAAATGGTAAGCATGCTGTTACGCATTTCCAAGTGTTAGAGCGATTCAAAGATTTCACACTTGTAGAATGTCGCTTAGAAACAGGGCGTACACATCAAATTCGTGTTCATATGAAATATATTGGCTATCCACTTGCAGGAGATCCAAAGTATGGACCAAAGAAAACATTAGACATGAATGGACAAGCACTTCACGCAGGAATTTTAGGATTTGACCATCCTCGTACTGGTGAATATATTCAGTTTGAGGCACCGATTCCAGAAGTGTTTGAAGACGCATTAAATATTTTACGAAAATAGTATTGACAAATCATAAGAAAACTGAGATACTGACAACAGTTAAATAATGATCCTTTAACACAGCCCCGTGAGGTTGAGAAGGTAACGGTTTGAAATACATAGGGTATGCTGTACCCTTTTTCAAAAGTCCTCTCGCACACGCTGAGAGGACTTTTTTTATACCATTACTCTCACGCAAGAAAAAAGCTTGGAGGTGTAGAGCATGCAAGAGAAAGCTGTCGTTTTAGATGACCAAATGATTCGCCGCGCTTTAACACGAATTAGTCATGAAATCGTGGAACGAAATAAAGGTGTCGATAATTGTGTTCTTGTCGGAATTAAAACTCGTGGAATTTTTATTGCACAACGTTTGGCAGAACGAATTGGTCAAATTGAAGGAAAAGAAATAGAAGTTGGAGAGTTAGACATTACGTTATATCGAGATGATTTAACACTACAATCGAAAAATAAAGAGCCACTTGTAAAAGGTTCTGATATCCCTGTAGATATTACGAAGAAAAAAGTTATCCTTGTGGATGATGTATTATATACAGGCAGAACTGTTCGAGCAGCAATGGATGCTCTTATGGATTTAGGTAGACCATCACAAATCCAACTAGCGGTTCTTGTTGATAGAGGTCATCGTGAACTACCAATTCGCGCTGATTATGTAGGAAAGAACATTCCAACATCAAGTGAAGAGCGTATCGAAGTTGATTTGCAAGAGACAGATCAACAAGATCGAGTAAGCATATACGATAAGTAAAGCCCTTTTAAATGTAGTCCTGTGAGGCTGCCAAAGGGTCTTGGCTTTCATATGTCAAATTTGGCATACGAAAGTGTAGGACTCTTTGTGCACAGGCACAAAGAGTTTTTTTATTGCAAAGATTTAAACTGAAGGAGGATGTAACAATGGAACAAAAGCCAGTGTTAGACGTTAATGAAGTACCGAAACCGGGAAAATGGTTATTTTTAAGTATACAACATTTGTTCGCGATGTTTGGATCAACAGTGCTTGTTCCGTTTTTAACAGGATTGAATCCGTCAGTAGCATTAATATCAAGTGGATTAGGAACGTTAGCGTTTCTTCTTATAACGAAAGGTCAAGTACCTGCCTATCTTGGATCATCATTCGCCTTTATCGCACCGATTATAACAGCGAAAACGGCAGGGGGACCCGGAGCAGCAATGCTTGGTGGTTTGCTAGCAGGACTTGTATACATCTTAATCTCACTCGGAATTAAGAAATCAGGATCAAAGTGGATTATGAAATTACTACCACCAATCGTAGTTGGTCCAGTAGTAATGGTAATCGGGCTAGCTTTAGCACATACAGCAGTTAACATGGCGATGAATGGTGCGGATGGCAAATATAGCTTTACACACTTTTCAGTAGCATTAGTAACATTAGCAATTACAATCATTTGCTCCATATTCGGGAGAGGGTTCTTCAGTATCATACCAGTTTTACTTGGAATCATCGGAGGTTACATCTTCGCTTACTTCCAAGGGCTAGTAGACTTAAAGCCGGTAGCTGAGGCAAAATGGTTTGTTGTACCAGATTTCACAGTACCATTTGTAACATACACACCAGAGTTTTCATGGAAGATTGTACTCTTGATGGTACCAGTTGCACTAGTAACAATTTCAGAACATATCGGACATCAAATTGTATTAGGGAATGTTATTAAAAGAGATTTAATTGAAAAACCAGGTTTACACCGTTCGATCTTCGGTGATGGAGTAGCAACATTAATCGCATCACTAATCGGTGGACCACCGAATACAACGTATGGTGAAAACATCGGCGTGCTCGCAATTACAAGAGCGTACAGTGTATACTTATTCATCGGTTCAGCGGTATTCGCAATCATGTTCGGATTTATTGGTAAGATTTCTGCACTGATTCATTCGATCCCAACACCAGTTATGGGTGGTGTATCAATCTTACTATTCGGTGTAATCGCATCAAGCGGATTACGCATGATGGTAGACGATAAAACAGATTTAAGTGACAAACGAAACTTAATGATTGCATCAGTAATACTAGTAATCGGTATTGGTGGAGCGGTACTTCACGTAGGAGAATCATTCCAAGTAGAAGGAATGGCACTAGCAGCAATTGTAGGTGTATTGTTAAATCTACTACTACCGGAAACGAAACAAATAAAACAATCTAACCAGATTGCTTCATAATAATAACCTTTTAATTCAGTCCTGTGAGACCGGAAAGGGTGGCTTCTTTCTTGCACCCTAGTCTTACACGACTAGGGTATTTTTATGCAAAGGTTGTTATAAAAATTCAAAAGTGGTAACATAAAAATCAGAAAGATGAGGGATGACGATGAGCCATTTGTTAACGATGAGTGAATTATCGGAAGTAGAAATTTCAGAAATCCTAAAAGACGCAGAAGATTTTGCGAATGGGAAAGAGAGCAAAACGACAGAGCAAACTTTTGTTGCAAACTTGTTCTTTGAGAATAGTACGAGAACGAGATTTAGCTTTGAAGTTGCTGAGAAGAGATTAGGACTTGATGTTTTAAACTTTTCAGCTGATGCATCTAGCGTACAAAAAGGAGAAACTTTATACGATACGATAAGAACACTAGAATCAATCGGAACAAAAGCAGTGGTCATCCGCCATGAGCAAGATCGCTACTTCGATGAACTAAAAGATCAGGTGAATATTCCAATCTTAAACGCTGGAGATGGATGTGGAAATCATCCAACACAGTGCCTGCTCGATCTTCTTACCATTAAACAAGAGTTTGGAAGATTTGAAGGTTTGAAGATTGCGATAGTAGGAGATGTTCGTCATAGCCGAGTAGCACGTTCTAATGCAGAAGCATTAACGAAGCTGGGTGCAACAATTTACTTTGCAAGTCCAGAAGAGTGGAAAGATGAAGACAACACATTTGGAACATACAAACCATTAGATGAACTTGTTCCGGAAGTGGACGTAATGATGTTACTTCGTGTACAACATGAGCGTCATGATCATTATGAAACAGACATTATGAAAGAGTATCATGAGAAACACGGATTAACAGTGGAAAGAGAAAAGCGTATGAAAGAAGGAAGCATTATTATGCATCCAGCTCCTGTAAACCGAGATGTTGAAATTGCAAGTGAACTTGTTGAGTGTGAGCGTTCACGCATATTTAAACAAATGGAAAATGGAGTTTACGTAAGAATGGCTGTACTAAAACGCGCCTTACCAAATGTATTAGGAGGAATGAAACATGAATTATTTGTTTAAAAATGGTCGTTATATGAATGAAGAAGGAAAAATCGTAGCAACGGATCTTCTCGTACAAGACGGTAAAATCGCTAAAGTAGCAGAAAATATTACGGCAGATAATGCTGAAGTGATCGATGTGAACGGAAAGTTAATCGCACCTGGATTAGTAGATGTACACGTACACCTTCGTGAACCAGGTGGTGAACATAAAGAAACAATTGAAACAGGTACATTAGCAGCGGCAAAAGGTGGATTCACTACAATTTGCGCAATGCCAAATACACGCCCAGTACCAGATTGCAGAGAACATATGGAAGACTTGCAAAATCGTATTAAAGAAAAAGCACATGTTAACGTACTACCATATGGAGCAATTACAGTACGTCAAGCCGGTTCTGAAATGACAGATTTCGAAACATTAAAAGAGCTTGGAGCATTTGCTTTCACTGATGACGGTGTAGGCGTACAAGATGCTAGCATGATGTTAGCTGCTATGAAGCGTGCAGCGAAATTAAATATGGCAGTAGTTGCGCACTGTGAAGAGAATACTCTTATTAATAAAGGTTGTGTACATGAAGGGAAGTTTTCTGAGAAACACGGATTAAACGGTATCCCATCAGTATGTGAATCTGTACATATTGCAAGGGATATACTGCTTGCTGAAGCAGCAGATTGTCACTATCACGTATGTCACGTAAGTACGAAAGGCTCTGTACGCGTAATTCGTGATGCAAAGCGCGCTGGAATTAAAGTAACAGCAGAGGTAACGCCTCATCACTTAGTGTTATGTGAAGATGATATCCCATCAGCTGATCCTAATTTTAAAATGAACCCACCGCTTCGTGGAAAAGAAGACCACGAAGCATTAATTGAAGGTTTATTAGATGGAACAATCGATATGATCGCAACTGACCATGCACCGCATACAGCAGAAGAGAAAGCGCAAGGAATTGAAAGAGCACCATTCGGGATTACTGGTTTTGAAACTGCATTCCCACTTCTATACACAAACCTTGTGAAAAAAGGAATTATTACACTAGAGCAGTTAATTCAATTCTTAACAGAAAAGCCAGCTGATACATTCGGCTTAGAAGCAGGTCGCCTGAAAGAAGGTAGAACAGCTGATATTACAATCATTGATTTAGAACAAGAAGAAGAGATTGACCCAACAACATTCTTATCAAAAGGAAAAAATACACCATTCGCAGGTTGGAAATGCCAAGGATGGCCGGTAATGACAATCGTTGGTGGTAAGATCGCATGGCAAAAGGAGAGTGCATTAGTATGAAAAGACAACTTATCTTAGAAGATGGAACAGTATTAATTGGAACAGGTTTCGGAGGAGAAATCGAAAAGTCAGGTGAGGTTGTATTTACAACAGGAATGACTGGATATCAAGAAACATTATCTGATCCATCATATTGCGGTCAAATTGTAACATTCACGTACCCACTAATCGGAAACTACGGCATCAACCGTGATGATTTTGAATCGATTCACCCATCTGTAAATGGTTTAATCGTAAATGAAATTTGTGATCACCCATCAAATTTCCGTAACGAAATTTCGTTAAATGACTACTTAAAAGAAAGAAACATCCCAGGATTAGCAGGGATTGATACGAGAAAATTAACGAGAAAAATTCGTCAATACGGTACATTACGCGGACGCCTATGTAACATGGATGCAGATGTAGAGTACATCGTGAGTCAATTAAAAGCGACAGTATTTACAGATCATGTAAAACGCGTATCAACGAAAGATCCATATCCAAGCCCAGGCCGCGGACATCGCGTCGTACTAGTAGACTTCGGTATGAAACATGGTATTTTACGAGAATTAAATAAACGTGATTGTGATGTAATTGTAGTTCCTTACAACACAACAGCCGAAGAAATTTTACGCCTTAGTCCAGATGGAATTATGTTAAGTAACGGACCTGGGGATCCAAAAGATGTACCAGAAGCAATTGAAATGTTAAAAGACATTATCGGTAAAGTTCCTTTATTCGGAATTTGCCTAGGACATCAATTGTTCGCTCTAGCATCTGGTGCGAATACAAGTAAGTTAAAATTCGGTCACCGTGGTTTAAACCATCCAGTAAAAAATATTGCAACTGGAAAAGTAGCAATTACATCTCAAAACCATGGTTACGCAGTAGAAGAAGAATCAGTTGAAAATACAGAGCTTGAAATTACACATGTTGCTTTAAATGATGGAACAGTAGAAGGTCTTCGTCATAAGAAGTTTCCAGCATTTACAGTTCAATACCATCCAGAAGCTTCAGCAGGACCAGAAGATGCAAATGATTTATTCGAAGATTTCTTAACAATGATTGAAAACTTCAAGAAAGAAGGGGAAGAGTTATGCCAAAACGCCTAGACATTAACACAATTTTAGTAATCGGATCAGGACCAATTGTAATTGGGCAAGCAGCGGAGTTTGACTACTCTGGTACACAAGCTTGTCAATCTCTTAAAGAGGAAGGTTACAAAGTAATCCTTGTTAACTCTAACCCAGCAACAATTATGACTGATACTGCAACAGCAGATAAAGTATATATTGAGCCTTTAACATTAGAATTCGTAAGCCGAATCATTCGTAAAGAACGTCCAGATGCAATCTTACCAACATTAGGTGGTCAAACAGGTTTAAACATGGCTGTTGAACTTGCAAAATCAGGCGTACTTGAAGAGTGCGGAGTTGAAATTTTAGGAACGAAATTATCAGCAATCGAGCAAGCGGAAGATCGTGATTTATTCCGTACATTAATGCAAGAGTTAAATGAACCAACACCACCAAGTGAAATTATTCATAACCTTGATGAAGCATATGGATTTGTAAACGAAATTGGTTATCCAGTAATCGTTCGTCCAGCATTTACATTAGGCGGAACGGGCGGCGGAATTTGTCATAACGAAGAAGAGCTAATTGAAATTGTAACAAGTGGTTTAAAACATAGTCCAGTAACGCAATGTTTATTAGAGAAAAGTATTGCTGGCTGTAAAGAAATTGAATATGAAGTAATGCGTGATTCAAATGATAACGCGATTGTAGTATGTAACATGGAAAACATCGATCCAGTTGGTGTTCATACGGGTGATTCTATCGTTGTAGCACCAAGCCAAACGCTAAGCGATCGTGAATACCAAATGTTGCGTAACACTTCATTACGAATTATTCGTGCACTAGGAATTGAAGGTGGATGTAACGTTCAGCTTGCATTAGATCCATATAGCTTCCAATACTATGTAATCGAAGTAAATCCACGTGTAAGTCGTTCATCTGCACTAGCATCTAAAGCAACTGGATATCCAATTGCGAAATTAGCAGCGAAAATTGCAGTCGGCTTAACATTAGATGAAATTGTAAACCCAGTAACACAAAAAACTTACGCTTGCTTCGAGCCAGCACTAGACTATGTTGTTTCAAAAATTCCACGCTGGCCATTTGATAAGTTTGAATCAGCGAACAGAACACTTGGAACGCAAATGAAAGCAACTGGTGAAGTTATGTCAATCGGACGTAACTTAGAAGAATCATTATTAAAAGCAGTTCGTTCTTTAGAGCTTGGCATTTATCACTTAGAATTAGACCACTTAAAAGAACTTGATAAAGAAACAATGAAAAAACGCATTATTAAAGCAGATGATGAGCGACTGTTTATCGTAGCAGAAGCGATTCGTCAAGGTGTAACGAAAGAAGAGATTAACGAATGGTGTGAAATGGACTTCTTCTTCTTACAAAAAGTTGAAAACATCGTAAATATGGAACGCGAAGTAAAAGCGAATGTAGGAAATATGGAAGTACTACAAACTGCGAAAGAAATGGGCTTCAGCGATCACTATATTGCAGCAGCTTGGAACAAAACGGAGCGCGAAATTTACGATATGCGTAAAGAAAATAATATGACGCCAGTATTCAAAATGGTAGATACTTGTGCAGCAGAGTTTGAATCTGCAACACCGTATTACTACAGCACATACGCTGATGAGAACGAATCAATTGTAACAGATCGTAAGAGTGTAGTAGTTCTAGGATCTGGACCAATCCGCATTGGTCAAGGTGTTGAGTTTGACTACGCAACAGTTCACTCAGTATGGGCAATTAAAGAAGCTGGATATGAAGCAATTATCATTAACAATAACCCAGAAACTGTTTCAACAGACTTCAGTATTTCTGACAAATTATACTTTGAACCATTAACAATCGAAGATGTAATGCACATCATCGATTTAGAAAAACCAGAAGGTGTTATCGTTCAGTTCGGTGGACAAACGGCAATTAACCTAGCGGCGAAATTAGAAGAACATGGTGTGAAGATTTTAGGAACATCACTTGAAGACTTAGACCGTGCAGAAGATCGTGATAAATTCGAAGCTGCTTTAACAAAGCTTGGTATCCCACAACCAGTTGGTAAAACAGCAACGACTGTAGAACAAGCGGTAGCAATCGCAGAAGAAATTGGTTACCCAGTATTAGTAAGACCATCTTACGTACTAGGTGGACGTGCGATGGAAATCGTATATCGTCAAGAAGAACTACTGCACTACATGAAAAATGCAGTTAAAGTTCACGCAGATCACCCAGTATTAATCGACCGTTACATGGTTGGTAAAGAAATTGAAGTAGATGCAATTTCGGATGGTGAGAATGTATTCATTCCAGGTATTATGGAACATATTGAACGCGCTGGAGTTCACTCTGGTGACTCAATTGGAGTATATCCACCACAAAGTTTATCTGAAAAACTAAAAGAACAAATCATTGAACATACAATTGCACTTGGAAAAGGATTAAACATTGTTGGATTACTAAATATCCAGTTTGTAGTATTCAAAGATCAAGTGTACGTAATTGAAGTAAATCCACGTGCAAGCCGTACAGTACCGTTCTTAAGTAAAATTACAGGCGTACCGATGGCGAATGTTGCAACGAAAGTTATTTTAGGGCAAGACCTAGTAGAGCAAGGATACGGAACTGGCTATCACCCAGAAGAGAAAGAAGTATATGTAAAAGCTCCGGTATTCTCATTCGCGAAACTACGCTCAGTTGATACAACATTAGGACCTGAAATGAAATCAACAGGGGAAGTAATGGGTAAAGACTTAACGCTTGAAAAAGCATTATACAAAGGGTTAGTTGCTTCTGGAATTAACATCCCAACGCACGGCTCAGTAATCATTACTGTAGCGGATAAAGATAAAGAAGAGGCGATGGAAATTGCAAAACGTTTCCACGAAATCGGCTATAACTTATTAGCAACAGCTGGAACAGCACAATCGTTAACAGAGCAAAATATCCCAGTACAAGTTGTAAACAAAATTGATTCTGAAGACTACAACTTACTAGATATTATCCGTCAAGGAAAAGCACAGTTTGTAATCAATACATTAACAAAAGGTAAACAACCAGCGCGTGATGGTTTCCGCATTCGCCGTGAATCAGTAGAAAATGGTGTAGCTTGCTTAACATCACTTGATACAACGAGAGCAATCTTACGAGTATTAGAATCTATGACATTCTCAGCTCATTCAATGAAAGAAATTACGCAAACAAAGCGTCACGAGGTGGTACATGCATGATGCAAAAGCAAAATATGATCGTCGTTAATCAAAAAGAAATCGCAAAGAACATTTACGAATTAGTGCTTCAAGGAACGTTAGTACAGCAAATGAACGAACCAGGGCAGTTTGTACACATTAAGGTAGCAGAGGGCATTGCGCCCCTTCTGCGCCGCCCAATTAGTATTTGTAATGTAGATCAAGAGAAGAACGAATTTACAATGCTATATCGTGCGGAAGGACAAGGGACAAAAACATTAGCAACTAGAAAACAAGGTGAAATGGTAGACGTACTAGGACCACTAGGACACGGTTTTCCTGTAGAAGAAGCAGAAGCTGGTCAAACAGCTTTACTAGTAGGCGGGGGAATTGGTGTGCCACCACTTTATGAATTATCACAGCGCCTCGTTGCAAAAGGTGTACGTGTGATTCACATCTTAGGTTTTCAAACGAAAGATGTAGTTTTCTATGAAGAAAAATTTGCAGAACTTGGTGATACGTACGTTGCGACAGTAGACGGTACACACGGTACAAAAGGATTTGTCACAGATGTAATTGATCATTACGGAATTGACTTTGATATTCTTTATTCATGTGGTCCGTTAGCGATGCTTCGTGCATTAGAAGGACGTTACAAAGAGAAAAAAGCCTATATTTCATTAGAAGAACGTATGGGCTGTGGTATTGGAGCTTGTTTCGCATGTGTATGCCACTTACAAGAAGATCCAAGTGGACATTCTTACAAGAAGGTGTGTAGCGACGGACCAGTATTTCCAATCGGGGAGGTTGTACTATGAACAGATTGCAAGTTGAATTACCAGGATTGTCATTAAAAAATCCAATTATACCGGCATCTGGATGCTTTGGATTTGGTCGTGAATATGCACAGTTTTACGATTTAAGTGTACTAGGATCAATCATGATTAAAGCGACGACAGAACAACCACGCTATGGAAATCCTACGCCTCGTGTTGCTGAAACACCGGGCGGCATGTTAAATGCAATCGGACTTCAAAACCCAGGATTAGAAAAAGTAATGAATTCTGAATTACCATGGTTAGAACAATTTGATCTTCCAATCATTGCGAACGTTGCAGGCTCACAAGCTGAAGATTACGTAGCGGTTGCAAAGGAAATTTCTAAAGCGCCTAATGTTCATGCACTAGAATTAAACATTTCTTGTCCAAACGTAAAAACAGGTGGTATCGCCTTTGGTACAAATCCTGAAATTGCTGCTGATTTAACGAAGCGAGTAAAAGAGGTTTCTGAAGTACCTGTATACGTGAAATTGTCACCGAACGTGGCAAACATTGTGGAAATTGCAAAAGCGATTGAAAATGCAGGTGCAGATGGTTTAACGATGATTAATACATTGCTTGGTATGCGTCTAGATTTAAAAACAGCTAAACCAATTTTAGCAAACCGTACAGGCGGATTATCAGGTCCTGCAATTAAGCCAGTAGCAATTCGTATGGTACATGAAGTAAGCCAAGCGGTTAACATTCCAATTATCGGAATGGGTGGTATTGAAACAGCGGAAGATGTAATTGAATTCTTCTACGCTGGTGCAAGCGCAGTTGCAGTAGGTACAGCGAATTTTATCGATCCGTTCGTATGTCCGACAATTATTGAGGAGTTACCAGCATTACTAGATGAATTAGGATTTGATCACATTTCGGAATGTCAAGGAAGGAGCTGGAAGCAAACATGTCACAGTCGTTAATCGTTGCACTAGATTTCCCAGGGAAACAAGATGTAGAACAATTCTTGCGCCACTTTGAAGGGGAAGAGTTATTTGTCAAAGTTGGTATGGAGTTATTTTACAAAGAAGGCCCTGCGATTATTACGTACTTAAAAGAAAAAGGACATAAAATCTTTCTAGATTTAAAACTTCATGATATTCCGAATACAGTAAAAAGCGCTATGCGTAGCCTAGCTAGTCTAGATGTAGATATGGTAAATGTTCATGCTGCTGGGGGAAGCAGTATGATGAAAGCTGCGATTGAGGGATTAGAGGAAGGTAAGCAAGAAGGAAAAGAGAGACCGATTTGTATTGCAGTTACACAACTAACAAGCACTTCGGAAACTATGATGAAAAAAGAGATTGGCATTGAGAAAACGTTAGAAGAAGCGGTTGCTCATTATGCAAAACTAACGAAAGAAAGTGGACTTGATGGCGTTGTTTGCTCAACACTTGAAGTTCCAAAATTACGTGAAGTATGCGGAAGTGAATTTGTAACAGTAACACCGGGGATTCGTCTTGCAAGCGATGATGTAAATGACCAGGTGCGCGTAGCAACACCGAAACGTGCGAGGGAACTTGGCTCAAGCTATATCGTAGTTGGACGTAGTATTACAAAAGCAGAAAATCCGCTTGAAGCGTATAAAACAGTAAAACAACAGTGGGAAGGTGTAACAGTATGAAAAAAGAAATCGCATCGCATTTATTAGAAATTGGAGCAGTATTTTTACAACCAAATGATCCATTCACATGGTCTTCAGGTATGAAATCACCAATTTATTGTGATAACCGTTTAACTTTATCTTATCCGAAAGTACGTCAAGCAATTGCAGCTGGATTAGAAGAGTTAATTAAAGAGCACTTCCCAACTGTAGAAGTTATTGCAGGAACAGCAACTGCTGGTATTGCGCACGCTGCATGGGTAAGCGATCGTATGGATTTACCAATGTGCTACGTACGTAGTAAAGCAAAAGGTCATGGTAAAGGGAACCAAATCGAAGGAAAAGCTGAAAAAGGTCAAAAAGTAGTAGTAGTAGAAGACTTAATTTCAACTGGTGGTAGTGCTATTACATGTGTAGAAGCACTTCGCGAAGCTGGCTGTGAAGTATTAGGAATCGTATCAATCTTCACATACGAGCTAGAAGCAGGAAAAGAAAAGCTAGAAGCAGCTAACGTAGCATCATATTCTTTAAGTGATTACAGTGCATTAACTGAAGTTGCGGCAGAAAAAGGTATGATCGGACAAGCTGAAACGAAAAAATTACAAGAGTGGCGTAAAAATCCAGCTGACGAAGCTTGGATCACAGCGTAACACGAAAAAAAGACGACTGCGGGGGAACGCGGTCGTCTTTTTTATATCATTGTTAAAACTTCATGTGAAGTTCCATCAATATCAAAGAAAATCATATTCCTGTCTCCTTGCTAATAACTATTTAACGTTTTCCACAACCTCATATCCTCTCACAAACAATAGCGTCATATAAGAAACGATAAACGAGAAGATGCTGTACATGCCAACCCAAAAGAAAAATTTTGGAGTAAAGGCGATAACACCTATTATTAAAAAACTAGCAAACGTTACAATCGGCATTACGTAATACGTTTTCGTTTTGCGTGTTCCAATAACAGATACGATAAAGATAAATAATGGACAAATTAATAAGACGAAAATCAATTCATTCATAGGTATGTCCCCTTTTCTAATTGCAGTAATCTGTTTCTCGTAAACGTTTTAAACTAAATACTCTCTTAATATAATTTCGCTAAGTAATACTGAATACCTTTTGAAAGTCAGTAATTCATGATGAATTTTACAATAAAAAACGTAAGCAAGAGAACACTTGCTTACGTTATAAAATAAACATCGCAACGATCGTGGTGACAATTAAGCCAATCATAACTGGTAAAAAATTTCGGCGTGCAAGTTCAAATGGATCGACTTTACAAATCGCAGCGGCAGGAATAAGTGCCCAAGGAATTAACGTCCCACCCCCGGTCCATATAGCTGCAATTTGTCCGAGAGCTGTTAATGTAGCTGTTCCATGACCAAGTGCTGTGCCGAAAAGATTTGCAATGGAACCAGCAAGTGATATACCGGAAAAACCAGATCCATCTAATCCTGTTATAACACCAACGATAGTTAAAGTTCCAGCTGATACATATTGATTTAAAGGAACAGTTTGAGATAAGGCGATTCCTAAGTCGTTAATGATTCCGTGTGAACCTTTCGGTAAATAGTCCCCGATAATTTTCACAAAGCCGCTATCTCCTAAATAAAAGAGTGCAGCAATCGGGATAACTGGTCCGAAAATTTTAAATCCAAATTGGAGACCTTCTATAAAATAATCGGTCGTTTTATTTAGTCCATTGCCTTTATAGGCGATGAGAGAAATGATGATAATCATAATAACAGTCGTCCCGCCGATAAGTGCAGTTGCATCGCTTCCTTGTAGTTTAAATTGAATCATGCAGAGGATATCAATGATATATATGATCGGGATACATATAGAGAGCCATTTCTTTATGCGAGGAGATAATAAAATAGTAGTTTTAGATGGTTCCGTTGATGAAACAGGGTCTTGTAACGATATTCCTGTATGAAACTCTTTTCGTAAGAAGAAAAAAGCGAAAGAAGTTGTAACGACGCCCATAACGATAACGAGTGGAACACTTGCAGATACGACGCTGGAAACAGGGAGACCAGCAGCGTCTGCGGTTAATTTTGGTGCGCCTTGTATAACGAAGTCGCCGGATAAAGCAATCCCATGACCGAATAAGTTCATAGCAATCGCGACTCCAATTGGAGGAAGACCGACGCGTACAGCAACCGGTAATAAAATAGCTCCCATTAAGGCGACAGCTGGAGAAGGCCAAAAGAAGAAAGAAATTGTCATCATTAAAAGGCCGATAATCCAGTAGGCGAGTGTAGGGGTACGAATCATCTTTGTAAATGGTGAAATCATCGTATCATTTATACCGGTTTGAACGAGTAAATTGCTCATCGATACGATAATGGAAATGATTAATATAGTTGGTAATAATTCAGTAATGGAGTAAATGAAACTTTGAAAGATCCCGCTAATGGCAAGAGGGATAGAACCTGTTGCGGTTAATGCTAATAAAAAGATAAAAATGATACAAATAATTGTCGTATCTTTCCGGAGAATAAAAAAAGTAATAATAGTAAGTAAACAAAGAACATAGAGAGCGTGTAATAGCGTTAATTCAACTCCCATAACAGTCACATCCTTTAGGCATTCGTGTAGTTTATTGTATGAAAGCAGTGAAAGTATGTGAGTATAGGAAACCGAAAAAACCAAAATTTCATGTACCGTAATGGCAAGATTAAAAAATGGATGTTACAATACAATTAATCCTAAAAATGGAATTCAAGGAGGGCTTATGCGCAAAAAAATTGGATTTTGGGGATTTATCATATCTTGTAGTCTATTAATCATTTTAAAACTGTTTACAAACAATGAGTGGATCAGTATTATACCTGTTTTGGGGTTTGTATTTATACTTTTATATAACTGGGATGGTATGAAACAATATAGTAAGAAAAGTATCGGAATTATGATAGGTACCATTGTTGTTTGCTCGTTTTTCGTATGGTTTATTTTAATAGAAGGGCAGAAGCAAATGGAGAAAATGTCTATTTTTCAAGAATGGATGTCGTCTGCAAAAGGTCTTTATCTTGTAATTGTCGTTGTTATTTTTCTAAGAATCGTTATAAGCGTAGCAAGTTACATATTAAAGGGAAAGTAGAATGGGGGAGTATGAATGAGAGAGAAAATAGGGTATTATGGTGTGCTCGTTTGTTTACTATTATCAGTTATTTCAGGACAATTTCTTAAAAGTGAATGGATACCGATTATATTATGTATAGGAGTATTAATTTTTGCACCTATGTATCGTTGGAATGAATGGAAAGCATATAGTCGAAAAAAGAAAATTGTTTTCAGCATTGAGTTTGTCATTATCATTAGCACAATTCCATTTTTGTTATTGAAAGGAAATGAAATAATAGATGGAATTGTAATGTTTCAAGAGTGGTTGTTTATTGCGAAATTGCTATATTTAATATGTATATTAATATCGGTAGCGGTAGTCGCTAAAAAAATAAACGAAAAGTTATTCGTTAATGAATAAAAGAAAATGCCACCTTATTCGGTGGCATTTTTTACTTTACTGAATGAGCTTTTTGCATCTTTTTAATTAAACGAATTTGTCCGCGATGGTTGATCTCATCTTCAAATACGTGAAACCACTTAAAATAGTTATTTGCTGGTTTGTCATACCAAAAGTCTGTCGTTTTAAACAGCCATTCATCAGGTAACGATTGAAAAGTCTCAATCGTTTTGGAACGTACTTCTTGTAATGTATTTATGTAAAATTCTATAGCGTTTCCTTTTATTTTCTCACGTCCAAGATCTCCTAACTCAATAGCAGGTAACCATCTTTCTAATTCAGCTTCCGTTGGTTCACGGTCTTCAAAAGTATGAATCTGGTAGTAAAATTCAATAGCGGCCATATGGTACAAAAGCATGCCAATTGAATTTGCTTCCTCATCATATAAATAATCAAGATTTTCAATTGTTAAACCTTCCACTGCTTGCATCGTTGTGTAACGAGCGTAATTCATCATGGAAACAAGTTTTGAAAATTCAAGCTGTAAACCATCTATCTTGTCGATTACAAAGTTCAATTACAATTCCCCCTCTTTAAACGATGACTCCAGAGAAAGAATTCTATGTGAAGAGAAAAACTCCTTTTAAAAAAGGTCATGATTTTAACAAGGAATAACAATTAGTTCTCGATTTGATTTTGTAATAACTTCATATCCGTCTTTTGTAATGACGATATCATCTTCAATTCTACAACCGCCCCAGTTTGGTATGTAAATACCGGGTTCAACGGTAACAACCATACCTTCTTCTAATGTAGCTTTACTTTCTTGGGATAGGCGAAGAGGTTCATGTATTTCTAAGCCAAGACCGTGCCCTGTAGAGTGACCAAAATATTGACCATATCCACAATCTGTAATGTAGTTTCTTGTTACATCATCGATACTTTTTGCAGTTTCTCCAGGCTTAATTGCTTCAGTCCCGCGTTTTAATGCTTCGCGTACAACATTGTATATTTTTTTGAACTCTTCTGATGGTTCCCCAATTGCTACAGTACGTGTTATATCGGAACAATATCCGTCGTAAAGTGCTCCGAAATCTAATGTAACGATGTCGCCTCGTTCAATTATTTTATTTGATGCAACTCCATGAGGAAGTGAAGAACGAACGCCAGAAGCTACAATGATTTGGAATGAAGAGGACGTAGCCCCTTTTTTTCGCATGAAAAATTCTAACTCATCTCGTACATCATTTTCACTTATTCCTGGTTTTAGAAACGTAATGATGTGGTGAAATGCTTCGTCCGCAATATTAGCTGCGATTTTCATTGTTTCTATTTCATGAGTGTCTTTAATAAGACGAATGTTTTCAATGATTTCACACACTTGAACCATTTCTGTATGTACATATTTTTGTAAGTTTTTATATTGTTGCAATGTCATATTATTTTCTTCAATTCCAAGTTTTTGAATGTTTAATTTTGATACTTGATTTGCAATTTCTTTTTCTAAATTTCCTTTATGCATAATAATTTCAGCATTTTTTATTTGTGAATTCGCTTGGTCTACATAGCGAAAATCAGTTATAAAAACAGCTGCATCCGCAGTGATTAAGACAACACCAGCACTACCTGTAAAGCCTGTCGCATATTGGCGATTTTCTTTTTTTGTAATGAGTAACCCGTCAATTTCATAGTTCTGTAGTTGATTTTGGATTTTATTAATTTTTAAAGTCATATTAAATCCCCCTATTCACAGTATTGAATAAAGCAAATAGTGTGCCAAAGTGTATATTTGAAGAAAGGATAAGAACTACATATATTTAAGTTGAAGTGAAAAAATAGCTAGCCACTTGTAGGAGACAGGTCATTTATAAATAATTGGCAGGGATGAAGAAACATTGATTTGAGTCGTGCTTTATATACATACTGTAAAAAAATTTATACAGATATGGAATAACACTGTCAATCTTTTTGACAATATATAAAATGACAAAAGAAAGATATTACGAACTAATGGGAAAGAATAAAAAATGCGCTGCTTATAAGCAACGCATTTTTGTATTTAAGCTTTTAATTTCATTACAGTATCTGCATCTGGTGTTACATATACAGTTTGTTGATTGTCATAAGTAACAAAACCAAGTTTTGCACCACTCGGTTTTTTCACATGGCGTATTTTTGTGAAATCAACAGGTACAGAACTAGACTCTTTTGCTTTACTATAATAAGCAGCAATTTTGGCAGCTTCTAGTAAAGTTTCTTCAGCAGGTTCTAAAGAACGAATGACAACGTGAGAACCAGGTATGTCTTTCGTATGTAACCAAATTTCATCACGACGGGCAAATTTCGTTGTTAAATAATCATTTTGTTTATTATTTTTACCGACGAAAATTTCTGTACCATCACTTGCTACATATTTATCTAATACTGGTTTAGTAGGCTTTTTCTTTGCGTTTTTCGTTTTACGATTGCGCATATAACCTTCTTCAGCTAATTCCTCACGAATTTCTTCAATATCTTTTGAGGAAGCAGCTTCCATTTGTTGAAGTAAGCTATCGAAATAAAGAATTTCTTCCTTTGTTTTTTCGATTTGTTCTTCAACAACAACAATTGAATTTTTCGCTTTTTGGTACTTTTGGAAATAGCGTTGTGCATTTTCAGATGGCGTTTTTAAAGGATCTAATGCAATCTTTATAGTTCCACCATTTTCATCGTAATAGTTAACGACTTCAATGTCTTTATCGCCTTTTTTCAAAGCGTACATATTGGCTGTAAGTAGTTCTCCAAATAGTTGATATTTATCTGCTTTTCCAGCATCTTGTAATGTTTTTTCTAGTTTAATGAGTTTTTTCTCATTTTTATTTTTTTCGTTTTGCATAAAGCGCTCTAAATCGTGAGCTTGTTGTTTTACACGGTCACGCTCTGCTTTTCCGAAAAAGAAACGGTCTAGCAATTCACTAACAGATGAGAATGTCTTGTTCTCTCCTGCTAAGTGCGCAAGAGGGAAAAGGTAAAAGAATTCTTTCCCATTTGAAGTAGTCATTGTTGGCGAATATGTATGAGTTAATAATGGTTTTTGTATGGAGAAAAATGCATCAGCTAATGCTTTTTCATTTACCATACCAGCTTTTTTCACGACTTCTTTTGCGAATAACGGTGATATTCCTGTAAAGGTGCCGACAAGTTGTTTATCCATGTTTCCAGATAGAAAGTCTAGCGGTCTAATAAATTCATCATTTGTTTCGATCTGAAGTGGGTTAATTTTATGTTGTGCTGGTGGTGCAATATATTCAGCTCCAGCGTATACAGTTCGATGTCGGTTTACTGCTAAAGAAACGTGTTTTAAGCTATCTAAAATATTGTTTGTTTTCGTGTCTACTAAAATAATGTTACTATGTCGTCCCATAATTTCAATTACTAATGTTTTTAGCGATTCATCACCAATTTCATTTCTGCTACGAACGGTAATTTGAATAATACGTTCTAAATCAATTTGTTCAATTTTTTCAATGAATCCACCTTCTAAATGCTTACGAAGAAGCATACAGAACATTGGTGGAAGTGCAGGTGAATCGTAATTTTGATTTGTTAAGTGTAAACGTGCATATGTCGGATGAGCGGAAAGAATGAGTTTTTGATTTTTTCCGTTTGCTCGAATATGTAATAAAATCTCGTATTTTGAAGGTTGGTATATTTTTGAAATTCTTCCCGTGTAAAGAGAATTTGTAATTTCATGTGTAATTGCTCTTGTAAATAATCCATCGAATGCCATAAAAAACACTCCTTTCTAACTAAAAGTTAATTATAGCATTTTTTTGGACGAGGCTGAATAAGCTTTCAATAGAGTATGTCTGGAATCAGGAGGTCGATAGCAGGATGAACTGGTATGGAATGCGCGCACATGAAGTGGAAGAAAGAACGAATACGAATGTGAAGGTTGGACTTACAGAGAAAGAAGCAGAAGGGCGAATAAAAAAATTTGGTACAAATGAATTAGAGGAAGCGAAAAGGCCTTCTGCACTGATGGTATTTTTAGCGCAATTTAAAGATTTTATGGTGCTTGTTTTGTTTGGTGCAACAATCGTTTCGGCTTTTTTAGGGGAATACATTGATTCTATTGCGATTGTGGCAATTGTTATTATCAATGGTATTCTAGGCTTTTTTCAAGAAAGAAAGGCTGAAAAGTCATTGGAAGCTTTAAAAGAGCTAGCCGCCCCGCAAGTAACTGTATTGCGGAATGGAAAGTGGGTAAAGGCACCGTCTAAAGCACTCGTTTTAGGTGACGTTATTAAATTTTCTAGTGGCGATCGTATTGGAGCTGATGTACGTCTTGTTGAGGCGTCGAGTTTATATATCGAAGAATCAGCTTTAACAGGAGAGTCAGTTCCAGTGCAGAAGAAAGTAGAAGCGTTGCAAGGGCAAGATGTTTCAATTGGTGATCAAAAAAATATGGCTTTTATGGGTACGATGATTACACGAGGATCTGGCACAGGGGTCGTTGTAGCAACTGGTATGAATACAGCGATGGGCCAAATTGCAAATATGTTACAAAATGCAGAGCAGATGGAAACACCACTGCAAAGAAGATTAGAGCAACTTGGAAAAATATTAATTATTGTGGCTCTTATTTTGACAGCGCTCGTTGTATTAGCTGGTGTGTATCAAGGGAATGAAGTATATCATATGTTTTTAGCTGGCGTGTCGCTAGCTGTTGCTGCTATTCCAGAAGGGTTACCAGCAATCGTTACAGTAGCTTTATCACTTGGTGTACAGCGTATGATAAAAAAGAGAGCAATTGTAAGGAAGTTACCAGCAGTAGAAACGTTAGGCTGCGCTTCTGTCATATGCTCTGATAAAACAGGAACAATGACGCAAAACAAAATGATGGTAACACATATGTGGTCAGGTGGAGAGTTGTGGAAAGTGACAGGCCAAGGGTATGAACCTAATGGCTCTTTTATGAAAGGTGAAAAAGAAATTAATGCAGCTAAGACGAAAGCACTTTATCAACTACTTACATTTGGTTCGCTATGTAATAACGCAAATATTATTCAAAAGAAAAAGGCATATGTATTAGATGGAGATCCAACTGAGGGGGCGCTTGTAGCTGCAGCAATGAAAGCGGGGATAACACGTGAGGCACTGAAAGGGAAATTTGAAATTATTCGTGAATTTCCCTTTGATTCAACTCGAAAAATGATGAGTGTTATTGTACGAGATCGAGAAGGGAAAAAATTTGTTGTTACGAAGGGAGCGCCAGATGTCCTTCTGCAAATGAGTCAAACGATTTTATGGGGAGATAAGCAACAACCTTTAAGTGAGTTGTATAGAAAAGAAGTACAGGCGGCTATTCATAGCTTAGGTAGTCAAGCACTTCGAACAATTGCAGTTGCATTTAAGCCTTTAAAAGTAACAGATTCTATCGAACATGAAAGAGACGTTGAAAAAGATTTTATGTTAGTTGGGATACAAGGAATGATTGATCCGCCAAGACCAGAGGTAAAGCAGGCAGTAAAAGAGTGCAGAGAAGCTGGCATTCGAACGGTGATGATTACCGGTGACCATAAAGTGACTGCAATGGCGATTGCGGAACAATTGAGCATTTTACCACAAGGTGGACGCGTTGTTGAAGGGGTAGAACTCGCAAGTATGGATGTAGAAGAATTAGAAAATGTTGTAGAAGATACGTATGTATTTGCTCGCGTATCACCAGAACATAAATTGAAAATTGTTAAGGCGTTGCAAAATAAAGGGCATATAGTAGCGATGACAGGTGATGGAGTAAACGATGCTCCTGCTATAAAAACAGCGGATATTGGGATAGCGATGGGAATTACAGGGACAGACGTTGCGAAAGAAGCTTCTTCTCTTGTCTTGCTGGACGATAATTTCGCTACGATTAAATCGGCAATTAAAGAAGGTAGAAATATATACGAAAATATACGTAAGTTTATTCGTTATTTATTAGCATCGAACGTAGGGGAAATTTTAGTCATGTTATTTGCGATGTTGCTTGCATTACCACTGCCGATGGTTCCAATTCAAATTTTATGGGTGAACTTAGTTACTGACGGTTTACCGGCGATGGCACTAGGTTTGGATAAAGCTGAAGGAGACGTGATGAAGAGAACTCCACGTCATCCGAAAGAAGGGGTATTTGCTAGAGGGCTTGCCTGGAAGATTATAAGCCGTGGCTTTCTAATAGGAGCAGTGACGTTAGTAGCGTTTATTATTGCATATAATCAACATCCAAATGAACTGAAATATGCACAAACTGTAGCATTCGCGACGTTGGTACTTGCTCAGCTTATTCATGTATTTGATTGCCGGAGTGAGCATTCTGTTTTCCATCGCAATCCGTTTGGAAATGTGTATTTAGTAGGAGCGGTTATCATTTCATTACTACTCATGCTCGTCGTTATATATTACCCACCGTTACAACCGATTTTTAGCACGATGCCAATACAAGCGAGAGATTGGTTGTTAATTGGAGGTTTATCATCAATTCCGACTTTCTTATTAGTAGGCTCTTTATTAACAGGGAAAAAGGGGAAGAAAAAGCCAATATTATATAAGAAGGGATTAAACTTGAAATAGTCAATGATATGAAAATGTGATATAATTTACAGAAGGTAGTAGAGCCTTGTCTCTATTACCTTTTTCATTGAGTTATTTCATGGCTTGGATGTGATAAAAAATGATTTGTAGTATGACAGGATTTGGAAGGTCGAAAGTAGAAAGTGATACTTTTCAAATTACAGTAGAAATGAAATCGGTGAACCACCGTTTTCTAGAGATGAGTATTCGACTACCGAAGCAGATGATGGTATTTGAAGACAAAATTCGTAAAATAATTGCACAGCAAGTTCGCCGTGGACGCATTGAAGTGTCTATTAGTATAGCGGGTGAAGGGCTTGTTGAAAGAAAATTAAGTGTGAATTGGTCGCTTCTTGAGCAGTACCAATCAATTATGGAAGATATAAAAGGAAAATTTCAATTACAAGATTCTATTACACTCGAGCAATTAATGGCAATGCCAGAAGTAACAGCGATTGAAGAGGTAGAAAACGTAAATGAACAATTTGAGAACAGTTTATATGAGGCTGTTCGCCAAGCTGCTCATATGTTAAAAACGATGAGAGATGGCGAAGGAGAACGATTACATAAAGATATAGCGTATCGTTTACAAGAGATTCACAATTGTGTAAATGCGATTATTCCGCATGCACCAATTGTTACACAAAAATATCGTGAACGATTAGAAAATCGCTTAAAAGAATTACATAATCAAGATCTAGATGAACAAAGATTGCTAACAGAAGTTGCAATCTTTGCTGAACGTTGTGATATTCACGAAGAGTTAGTTCGTTTGCAAAGTCATTTAGAACAATTCCGTGAAACACTGCAGATTGAAGAACCTGTTGGAAGGAAAATGGATTTCATCGTGCAAGAGATGCATAGAGAAATTAATACGATTGGTTCTAAGGCAAATGACTTAACAATTTCAAAATATGTTGTAGAAATGAAAAATAACCTTGAAAAAATTCGTGAACAAGTACAAAATATTGAGTAGCTTTCAAAAAATATATAAAGTTATACGTGGTGGAGAAATCGGATAGACTTACTAGGAGGCGCAAACTATGGCCATGCGGTTTTTAAATATTGGATACGGAAATATTGTATCTGCTCATCGAATTATTGCTATTGTAAGTCCGGAGTCAGCTCCTATTAAACGAACAGTACAGGAAGCACGTGAACATAATGCTTTGCTTGATGCTACGTATGGGAGAAAAACAAGGGCGGTTATTGTTATGGATGATGGGCATGTTGTATTAAGTCCAATTCAGCCAGAGACGATTGCACATCGTTTGAATAATAAAGAAGATTTAAGTGAGGAAGGGTAGGTTTTACATATTTATGAGAAGTAGAAGAGGATTGCTCATCGTTCTTTCAGGACCTTCTGGTGTTGGGAAAGGAACGGTTCGAAAAGAGCTGTTTAGTCATGAGGATACACGTTTTCAGTACTCCATTTCAGTAACGACACGTAAGCCACGTGAAGGTGAAGTGGATGGTGTGGATTATTTCTTTAAAGAGAGAGAAGAATTTGAGGAAATGATTCGTAATGAAAAATTACTTGAGTGGGCTGAGTTCGTAGGTAATTATTACGGAACACCAATTGACTATGTTGAAAAAACATTGCAAGAAGGAAAAGATGTATTCTTAGAAATTGAAGTGCAAGGAGCAATTCAAGTTAAGAAAGCTTTCCCAGAAGGTGTATTTATTTTCTTAGCACCTCCAAGTTTATCTGAACTAAAGAACCGAATTGTCGGTCGTGGTACAGAAACTGAAGATGTTATTGAAAATCGTTTAACGGTAGCGAAAGAAGAAATTGATATGATGGACGCTTACGACTACGTTGTAGAAAACGACCAAGTTGAACTAGCTTGTGAAAGAATTAAAGCAATTGTGGTTGGCGAACATTGCCGCCGCGAAAGAGTAGCAAAATATTATAAAGAAATGACGGAGGGTCTATAATTATGTTAAATCCATCAATTGATTCATTATTAACAAAAATCGATTCTAAATATACACTTGTAACAGTGGCTGCAAAACGTGCGCGCGAAATGCAACTTGCTAATAACTGTGTTGTAGAAAAACCAGTTTCTCATAAATGTGTAGGTAAAGCATTAGAAGAAATCGATATGGAAGCGTTAAGCTACGTACCAAGTGAAGATAAAGTAACTGAATAAGACTTTGTCTTCGACAATTTAAAACATAGACTTTATAATTTTCTATGTAACGGTAACAACCTATTTACAAGTAGGTTGTTATTTTTTTACGATAGGGAAGAAATATTGATACTGATGAGCTGATAATTTTGTTTCAGTATTATAAGTTTGAAAAAGAAAGAGGACGAGCCATATGCTAAAAGGGAAAAAGATACTTTTATGTGTAACAGGAGGCATTGCGGTCTTTAAAGCGGCTGCGTTAACGAGTAAATTGACACAAGCTGGTGCTATTGTAAAAGTAATGATGAGTGAGTCAGCAGTGAAGTTTGTTACACCTCTTACATTCCAGGCACTTTCTCGTCATGATGTATATACGGATACATTCGATGAGAAAGATTCAGCTGTTATTGCTCATATCGATTTAGCAGATTGGGCAGATGTTGTACTTGTTGCACCTGCTACAGCCAATTGTATTGGAAAGCTAGCTAACGGCATTGCAGATGATATGATTACAACTACTTTGTTAGCTACTACAGCCCCAGTGTGGATTGCACCTGCTATGAATGTGCATATGTATGAAAATAAAATTGTTCAAAAAAATATGATGACGTTAAAAACGTTAGGATATACATTTATTGAGCCTGGAGAAGGTTTTTTAGCGTGTGGTTATGTAGCGAAGGGAAGATTAGAAGAACCTGAAGCGATTATTGCACGGTTAGAAGAGGCTTTTTCAGAACAAAAACCATTGCAAGGAAAAAGGATATTAATAACTGCTGGTCCAACTCGTGAAAAGATTGACCCAGTCCGTTTTATGACTAATTTTTCTTCTGGAAAAATGGGATATGCGATTGCGGAAGTGGCAGCGAACTTAGGCGCTGAAGTCATACTCGTTTCTGGACCGACAGCATTAAATCCACCATTACATGTAACTACAGTGCAAGTGGAATCTGCACAAGATATGTTAGAGGCAGTCATTCAATATTATCAAAACGTAGATGTTGTCATTAAAACAGCAGCAGTTGCAGATTATCGTCCGAAATATGTACATGATAATAAAATGAAAAAGAAAAATGGCGATGCTGTAATTGAACTCGAGAGAACAGTAGATATTTTAAAAACGTTAGGTGAGATGAAGGACAAACAGTTACTTATCGGTTTTGCGGCTGAAACGACAAACGTAGAGGAATATGCAACGAAAAAATTACGTGAGAAAAATGCGAATATGATTGTTGCAAACGACGTAAAGGCGCAAGGAGCTGGATTTGGTACAGACACGAACATTGTAACAATGTATAGAAAAGATGGAGAAGTTATAGAGTTGCCACTTTTAACGAAGAAAGAGGTTGCTCGTGAAATATTAAAGCAAATTGAAATGATGTTAGAAGATGATCGTCTATGAAATTTGCAAGTGTAATTGTTGATGTACCTGCACGTCAGACAGATCGACCATTTGATTATATTATCCCTAAAAAATGGGAAGATATTGTCCAGACAGGCATGCGTGTAGTAGTTCCGTTTGGCCCAAGGAAATTGCAAGGTTTTATTATTGGAATTAAAAATTCGGTTGAAGTAGAAAGTAAAAAGTTAAAGACAATCCACGAAATTTTAGATGTAACACCGGTTTTAAATGAAGAGTTGTTAAAGCTTGGGTATTGGCTTACAAGTGAAACGTTATGTTATATGATTTCAGCTTTTCAAGTTATGCTTCCGACGGCGATAAAAGCAACATATAAAAAACGTCTACAGCTTCGTAAACAAGAAGAAGTAGCACCTGAACTACTGTTTTTATTTCAGGAAAAAGAAGCGATAGATTGGGAAGCGATTGAGACGCAACCACATCTATACCGCACGATTCAACAAGAAATTAAACATGGCACGATTGAAGTCGTTTATCAAGTAAAAGATAAAGTACAAAAGAAGAAACAAAGAGTCGTTCAACCGGAGTTGCCAGAAGATAAATTAGAATTGGCAGCATTTGAACTGAAAAGTAAAAAACAACAAGATGTCCTCTATTATTTTGTGGAAAATTATAAAAGTGTGCCGTTGAAGGTAATAACAGAAGAGTTGCAAATAACAGATGCTCCGATTAAAGCACTTGTTAAAAAGGGGCTAATCTCAGAAAAGTATGTGGAAGTATATCGAAATCCGTATGACGATGACGATTTTGAACAAACGAAACCATTCCCACTTACTGAGGAACAAAAGCAAGTTATTACACCGATTTTATCATCAATTACAAATGAAACTTACAATCCATTTTTACTATATGGTGTTACAGGAAGCGGAAAAACAGAAGTATATTTACAATCTATAGCAGCGGTGCTCGAGAAAGGAAAAGAAGCTATTGTACTTGTTCCTGAAATTGCACTAACGCCTCAGATGGTAGATCGTTTTAAAGGTAGATTTGGCTCACAAGTTGCGGTTCTTCATAGTGCGTTGTCTGTTGGAGAAAAATATGATGAATGGCGTAAGATTTTAAGAAAAGAAGTGAAGGTTGTAGTTGGTGCACGTTCAGCTGTATTTGCTCCTTTTGAAAATTTAGGGATTATTATTATTGATGAGGAACATGAATCGAGTTATAAGCAAGAAGATAATCCGAGGTATCATGCAAGGGATGTAGCTGTGTGGAGAGGACAATATCATAAATGTCCTATCGTTCTTGGTAGTGCAACACCGACGCTTGAATCATTTGCAAGAGCGAAAAAAGGTGTGTATGAATTACTGACGATGGAAAAACGTATGAACGAACAAGCTTTACCGACAGTAGAGATTGTTGATATGCGTGAGGAACTTCGTGACGGGAATCGCTCCATGTTTTCAAAGGCACTGCATGAAAAAATAGCAGATCGATTAGAAAAGAAAGAACAAATGGTGCTCTTTTTAAATAGAAGGGGGCATTCTACATTTGTTATGTGCCGTGATTGCGGGTACGTTGTACAATGTCCGCATTGTGATATCTCACTAACATATCATAAAATGAACCATCGTTTAAAATGCCATTATTGCAGTTACGAAGAAAATATGCCGACTGCGTGTCCTGCTTGTCAAAGTACATACATTCGTTTCTTTGGTACGGGTACGCAAAAGGTAGAAGAAGAAATTACAAAACTATTTCCAGAGGCACGAGTCATTCGAATGGATGTAGATACGACGAGTCGTAAAGGGATGCATGAGAAATTATTAAAGGCGTTCGGGGAAGAAAAAGCAGATATATTACTTGGAACACAAATGATTGCGAAGGGGTTAGATTTTCCGAAAGTAACGCTTGTTGGGGTTTTAACTGCTGATACGATGCTTCATTTACCTGATTTTAGGGCGAGTGAAAAGACTTATCAGTTATTGACGCAAGTAAGTGGACGAGCAGGCCGACATGAATTGCCAGGGGAAGTTATAATTCAAACGTATACACCAGAACATTACAGTATAGAGTTAGCAAAGAACCAACAATACGATGTGTTTTTTGACCAAGAAATGCAAATGAGACGAACGAGACAATATCCACCTTATTACTATGTTGTACTTGTGACGGTATCTCACCCGGAATTATTGAAGGCAGTACAAGTGACGGAAAAAATTGTCGGTCATTTACGATCGCACTGCTCGCAGCAAACAATGGTGTTAGGACCGGTTGCTTCAGCAATTCCAAGGATAAAAGATAGATATCGTTATCAATGCATGATAAAATACAAACGGGAACCAAACTTAAAGAACGTGCTCAAAATGGTAAATGAACATTATCAAGCAGAAATGCAAAAAGAGCTACAAATCTCAATTGATTTTAATCCAACAATGTTAATGTAGCGGAGGGAAATATGGCAGTTTTAGAAATAGTAAAGCATCCAAATGAAGTGTTAGAAACACCTTGTGAAAGAGTAATTAACTTTGATAAAAAGTTAGTGAAATTGTTGAAAGATATGCATGAAACAATGTTAATTGCGGACGGAGTCGGTTTAGCTGCGCCTCAAGTAGGGGTAAGCTTGCGAGTGGCGGTAGTTGATATCGGTGATGATACGGGGAAAATCGAGTTAATCAATCCATCGATACTAGAAAAACGTGGTGAACAAGTAGGTCCCGAAGGCTGTTTAAGCTTCCCGGGACTTTATGGTGAAGTAGAACGTGCGGATTATATTAAAGTACGTGCACAAAATCGCAGAGGTAAAGTATTTTTACTAGAAGCAGAAGGGTTTTTAGCGCGTGCAATTCAACATGAAATCGATCATTTACACGGTGTGTTATTTACATCGAAAGTGACAAGATATTATGAGGAAAACGAATTAGAATAGGTATTAAAAGGAGCGGTTTTTAAATGATAAAAGTAGTATTTATGGGAACACCGGACTTTTCAGTGCCGGTGCTTCGTCGTCTTATTGAAGATGGCTATGATGTAATAGGTGTTGTGACGCAACCAGATCGTCCGGTAGGTAGAAAAAAAGTATTAACACCTACACCTGTCAAAGTGGAAGCAGAAAAGCATGGTATCCCGGTCTTACAGCCGTTAAGAATTCGTGAAAAAGACGAATATGAAAAAGTATTGGCATTAGAGCCAGATTTAATTGTAACAGCTGCGTTCGGTCAAATTGTACCAAATGAAATTTTAGAAGCACCGAAGTATGGTTGTATTAACGTCCACGCTTCTTTACTTCCTGAACTTCGTGGTGGCGCACCAATCCATTATGCAATTATGGAAGGGAAAGAAAAAACAGGTATTACAATTATGTATATGGTAGAAAAATTGGATGCTGGTGATATCTTAACGCAAGTAGAAGTGGAAATTGAAGAGCGTGAAACGACAGGTTCGTTATTTGATAAGTTAAGTGAAGCAGGGGCACATCTTCTATCTAAAACAGTACCTTTACTAATTCAAGGTAAGTTAGAACCAATTAAACAAAACGAGGAAGAAGTAACGTTTGCATATAATATAAAACGTGAACAAGAGAAAATTGATTGGACAAAAACAGGTGAAGAAGTATACAATCACATTCGCGGATTGAATCCATGGCCAGTTGCTTATACAACTTTAGCAGGACAAGTTGTTAAAGTATGGTGGGGAGAAAAAGTACCTGTAACGAAATCAGCTGAAGCGGGTACGATTGTTGCGATTGAAGAAGATGGTTTCGTTGTAGCAACTGGTAATGAAACGGGTGTTAAAATTACTGAATTGCAACCTTCTGGTAAAAAGCGTATGAGTTGTTCGCAATTTTTACGTGGCACAAAACCTGAAATTGGAACGAAGTTAGGAGAAAATGCATGAGACAAAATGTTCGTGAATTAGCTCTTGATGGTTTAATTCAAGTAGAAAAAAGTGGTGCATACAGTAACTTACTTTTAAATAATCTAATTGAAAAAAGTACAATTGATAGAAAAGATATTGGTTTATTAACTGAAATTGTATATGGAACAATCCAACGTCGTGACACATTAGATTATTATTTACAGCCTTTTTTAAAAAAGAAAGTTGAAGCATGGGTAAGAGTATTACTTCGCTTATCTTTATATCAAATGATTTATTTAGACCGAGTGCCCGAAAGAGCGGCTATTCATGAAGCGGTTGAGATTGCAAAGCGTCGCGGACATAAAGGCATTGCTGGTATGGTAAACGGTGTATTACGTTCGATTCAAAGAGAAGGTGTACCTTCTGTAGATGAAATCAAAGATCCAGTAGAACGTTTGGCAATTGCAACAAGTCATCCAGTTTGGCTTGTTCAAGAGTGGACTGCTGAATATGGTTTAGAAACTGCTGAGAAAATGTGTGAAGTGAACATGTTACCGCCTGTACCAACAGCGCGTGTAAATGTTGATAAAATAACAGTAGAAGAAGCAATTACATTATTGGCTAGTGAAGGTATAGAAGCGAAGCGTGGCGATTTATCAGATGATGCAATTCAAATTGAAAAAGGAAATGTAGCGCACACAGATGCGTTTAAAAAAGGTTTTCTTTCTATTCAAGATGAAAGTTCTATGCTGGTAGCACGCGCTCTAGAACCAGATGAGGGAGATGTAATTCTTGATAGTTGTGCTGCTCCAGGCGGAAAAACAACGCATATTGCAGAGCGATTAAAAGGAACTGGTCAAGTCATGTCCCTTGATTTACATGCACACAAAGTACGCTTAATTAAACAACAAGCAGAGCGACTTGGTCTAGAAAATGTCGAAACTAAGGCATTAGATGCTAGAAAAGTGCAAGAACACTTTGCAAATGAAACATTTGATAAAATATTAGTAGATGCCCCATGTTCTGGATTTGGTGTAATTAGACGTAAGCCTGATATTAAGTTAGGTAAAGATAAAGGCGATAGTGAAAGATTATCGATGATCCAATTTGCAATACTAGAAAAAATCGCACCGATATTAAAACAAGGTGGTCGCCTTGTTTATAGTACGTGCACAATTGAGAAAATAGAAAATGAACAAGTAATAGAACGATTTTTACAAGAGCATCCGGAGTTTGAGTGGGATACTACGATAAAAGAGCGTATGCCAGAAAAGCTAAGTCCGTATATGGATGAAGGTCAAGTACAAATTTTACCGCATTATTTTGCAACAGATGGCTTTTATATTGCTTGTTTAAGGAAGAAGGTGTAGCATCGTGGAAACGACTGTGAGAAAACAAAAGAAAAACTTAGAAACGAAAAAACCATCAATTTATTCTTTACAACTTCATGAAATGCAAGATTGGTTAAAGGAGCAAGGAGAACCAAAGTTCCGTGCTGGACAAATTTTTGATTGGTTATATAAAAAACGTGTAAAAAATTATGAGGATATGTCAAACCTTTCTAAAGGATTGCGTGAAAAATTGTCGAATTCCTTTGATATTACTACTTTAAATACGTTAGTAAAACAAACGTCTTCGGATGGAACAATTAAATTCTTATTCCAATTATATGATGGATATTCTATTGAAACGGTATTAATGCGACATGAATATGGAAATTCCATTTGTGTAACAACACAAGTAGGTTGTCGTATTGGGTGTACGTTCTGTGCTTCAACGCTTGGTGGTTTAAAGCGAAACTTAGAAGCTGGAGAAATTGTAGCGCAAGTAGTAGAAGTGCAACGTGCACTTGATGAATCAGAAGAACGTGTAAGTTCTCTTGTCGTTATGGGAATTGGAGAACCATTTGATAACTACGATAATTTAATGGGATTCTTACGCATCATTAACCATGAAAAAGGACTTCATATTGGCGCGAGACATATGACAGTTTCGACAAGTGGAATCATTCCAAAAATTTATAAGTTCGCTGAAGAAGACTTACAAATTAATTTTGCGATTTCACTGCATGCTCCAAACTCAGAATTACGTTCAAAATTAATGCCGATTAACCGTGCTTATAAGCTACCTGATTTAATGGAAGCTATTAAATACTATGTAAATAGAACAGGGCGTCGTATTACTTTTGAATATGGACTATTTGGAGGAGAAAATGACCAAGTTGAGCACGCTGAAGAACTTGCTGCGCTCTTAAAAGGTGTAAAATGTCATGTGAACTTAATTCCGGTAAACTACGTACCTGAACGTGATTATGTACGTACGCCACGTGAACAAATTTTCCTATTTGAAAAAACGTTGAAAGATCGTGGAGTAAATGTAACGATTCGCCGTGAACAAGGTCATGATATTGATGCAGCCTGCGGTCAGTTGCGTGCGAAGGAGCGCAAAGAAGAGACGAGGTGACGAGATGAAAGCCGTGTTTCTATCAGATAAAGGAAAAGTTCGTCAACATAATGAAGATAGTGCAGGAGTTTTTCACAATTTAGATGGAAATATTTTAGCGGTAGTAGCAGATGGAATGGGAGGTCATCGAGCTGGTGATGTAGCGAGCTCGATGACCATTCAATTATTCCATGATTATTGGAAGCAAACGCATAATATGAATGAGCCAAAAAAAGTAGAAGAGTGGTTACATACTAGTGTTGGGATAATTAATGAGCGTATATATGAGTACTCTAAGCAACATGTAGAATGTAATGGTATGGGAACAACACTTATAATAGCAATTTGTACGCCGAGCTTTGTGACAATAGGTCATATAGGGGATAGTCGTTGTTATATGGTATCAGAGGGAGAAATCTCGCTTGTAACGGAAGATCACTCACTTGTAAATGAACTTGTGAGACATGGTGAAATTTCAAAAGAAGACGCAGAATATCACCCGAAAAAGAATGTTTTATTAAGGGCATTAGGAACAGAAGAGAGAGTTGGATTAGATGTTAAAACATTGGTGCTAGAGGAAGATGATCAGCTACTTCTTTGCTCTGATGGATTATCTAACAAAGTTTCTATTGCTGATATGCAACAAATTTTACAGTTAAATGAACAGCTAGAAACTAAGGGACAACGTCTCATTCAATTGGCGAATGATCGTGGCGGGGAAGATAATATCACCCTTGTTCTGATTGATTATGCGGGTTCGACAAACGAAAGTAGGTGAAGTGCAACGTGCTGATTGGAAAACGCTTAAATGACCGTTATAAGCTGCTGAAAATGATTGGTGGCGGTGGAATGGCCAATGTGTATTTAGCTCATGATGATATACTGGGCCGGGATGTAGCGGTGAAAATATTAAGACTCGACTATTCAAATAACGAAGAGTTTATTAAACGTTTCCATCGAGAAGCGCAGTCTGTTACAACGTTGTCGCATCCAAATATTGTGAATATGTATGATGTCGGAGAAGAGGATGGTATATATTATCTTGTAATGGAGTATGTACCAGGACAAACATTGAAGCAATACATAATTGAGCGAGGGATGTTACCTATTGGAGAAGCTCTTGACATAATGGAGCAGTTAACATCCGCCATGGCACACGCCCATCATTTTGAAATTGTGCACCGTGATATTAAACCGCACAATATTTTAATTCGAGCTGATGGAGTAATAAAAGTAACAGATTTTGGAATTGCGACAGCTACAAGTGCAACAACAATTACACATACAAATTCAGTACTCGGTTCGGTGCATTATTTATCACCAGAACAAGCACGCGGTGGGATAGCAAATAAACAATCAGATATTTATTCCCTAGGGATCGTTATGTTTGAGTTGTTAACAGGAAGACAACCGTTTTCTGGCGAATCTGCTGTTGCTATAGCTTTAAAACATTTACAAAGTGAAATTCCATCTCCAAAAAGATGGAATGAAAATATTCCTCAAAGTGTCGAAAATATTATATTAAAGGCAACTGCGAAAGATCCATTTCATCGATATCAATCTGCCAATGCGATGAAACGAGATATTGAAACTGCGCTATATCCAGAGAGGATAAATGAGCAGCCATTTTACATACCGGAAGATATGGAAGCGACAAAAGCGATTCCGATTATTCAACAAGAACAATTATTCGAAAATGTTACTGATGAAACAATTGTTTTAAAAGGAAGTAAAGTGGATGAACAGATAAGAAAAGAAGAAACGGATTTAAGTAAGAAGAAAAAACGAAGTAATAAATGGCTCAAAATTTTAATTACAACATTTTTACTGTTAGCGATTGGAATAACGCTAGCGCTTACTGTTATTCCAGGATTCTTTATTCCAAAAGATGTAAAAGTACCTGATGTGGCTGGTATGAAATATACGACAGCAGTAAATACATTAGTTGAAAAGGGTTTTGAAGTTACGGAACCTAATATTGTATATACAGATGATGTTGAAACCGGTGACGTTATAAAAACAGATCCTGTAGCAGGTAGAGTCGTGAAAGAAAACTCTAAAATTACTATCTATCAATCAGGTGGGAAAAAGAAAAGTAAGATGATTGATTTCACAGGAAAAGATTTAGAGAGTATAAAAACAGAGTTAGAAGAGAAATATAAACAAGTTACAGTATATTATATTGAAGATGATAGGCCGAAAGGTGCAATTGTAGAGCAAATTCCGACGTCTGACCAAATGGTGGTAGAGGCCGAGCAAGAACTGAAAATCTGGGTAAGTAAAGGCCCTTATCAAATTAGACCGGGTGATTTTTCAAGGTGGACTGAAAATAGTGTAACTGGTTATTTGAATGAGAGAAAACTAACTCCAGATATAAAACGAGAGTATTCCGATACTGTTGATAAAGGACTTGTAATTTCGCAATCTCCAAAACCGGGAACGCCGTTAAAAGAAGGGGATAAAGTGACGATTATCATCTCAGAGGGCCCTAAGCCGAAAGTAACGAAAACCGTGAAAGTGGATAATATTTCTATTCCGTATGAGTCTTCTATAATAGGTGAGAAAAAACCGCAAACAATAGAAATTTATAAAGAAGATATGCAACAAAAAATGGATAGACCAATTGAAACTAGAACAATTTCAGAGTCGGCAACTATTTCATTAGAATTTGTAATTCAAGAAGATACAAAAGGACGCTATAAAATTGTAAGAGATGGTGTAACGATTATTGACAAAGAAGTACCATATCCAACACAATAATAATACATTCCACTTTCTTTCTAGAGAGAATGGAATGTATTACTCCTGCCTGTTATGCTGTCTACACATAGTGGACTGTATAACAGGCAAAAATATATGATTCAAAAAGTTATAAAAGTGATACTGTTATAAATAATATTTTAAATTTGATGGTAGATTAAATATATTAACTTATATATGACGGGTTTTGAAATCTTTATTTAAAGAATAATAATCCATTCAATATGAATTACAGCTTCACTTTATACAGAATAAAGGAGAATTATATGCCAGAAGGAAAAATTGTAAAAGCTCTAAGTGGATTTTATTATGTGCAGCATGAAGAAGGGATTACACAATGTCGCGGACGTGGTGTGTTTAGAAAAAATAAAATTACACCACTGGTAGGAGACCAAGTTGTCTTTCAGGCTGATAATCCAAGTGAAGGATACGTGCTTGAAGTATTTGATCGAAAAAATGAACTTGTTAGGCCTCCTATTGCTAATGTTGATCAGGCAATTCTCGTTTTTTCTGCAGTAGAACCAGATTTTAATCCGGGACTGTTAGATCGATTTTTGGTGCTAATTGAATATCATAACATTAAGCCGATTATTTGCATTAGTAAGATGGATTTAGTGGATGAAAAAATGAGAGAGACTGTTGAAGCTTATGCAAATGACTATCGTGAGATGGGATATGATGTATTATTTACTTCTATAAATACATCGGAAAGTATTGATATTTTAAAACCATTCTTAGAAGGTTGTGTTTCCGTCGTTGCGGGACAATCTGGTGTTGGGAAATCTTCTATGCTTAACGTCTTACGTCCAGAATTAGAACTGAAAACGAATGATATTTCCTCACATTTAGGACGCGGAAAACATACGACAAGACACGTAGAATTAATTGCGATTGGAAGCGGACTAGTTGCAGATACACCTGGTTTTAGTTCACTCGATTTCATAGATATAGAGGTAGAAGATCTTACATATTGCTTTCCAGAGTTGAAAGAAGCGAGCCAATACTGTAAATTTAGAGGGTGTACACATCTTTCTGAACCGAAATGTGCTGTGAAGGCTGCGGTTGAAGAGGGGAAAATTACAGAATATCGTTATAAGAATTATAAACAATTCGTAGAAGAAATTAGAGAGAGAAAGCCGAGGTATTAGTTATGATTAAAATTGCACCATCGATCTTATCAGCAGATTTTTCAAAATTAGGGGAAGAGATTAAAGATGTAGAAAAGGGCGGAGCGGATTACATTCATGTCGATGTAATGGATGGACATTTCGTACCAAATATTACGATTGGACCATTAATTGTAGAAGCGATTCGTCCGATTACATCGTTACCGTTAGATGTACATTTAATGATTGAAAATCCAGATAACTATATTCCGACTTTCGCAAAAGCGGGAGCGGATATTATTACTGTTCATGTAGAGGCGTGCCCTCATTTACATCGTACAATTCAGTTAATTAAATCTCATGGCATTAAAGCAGGAGTTGTATTAAATCCACATACGCCAGTTTCAGTGATTGAGCATGTGTTAGAAGATATTGATATGGTATTACTTATGACAGTAAACCCTGGATTTGGTGGACAGAAATTTATCCATTCTGTATTACCGAAAATTAAACAAGTTGCAGAAATGGTTAAAGAGCGCAATCTAGAAGTGGAAATTGAAGTTGATGGTGGTGTAAACGCTGAAACAGCAAGACTTTGTGTGGAAGCAGGAGCAAATGTACTTGTAGCTGGGTCAGCAGTATACAATCAAAAAGACCGCGGTGAAGCAATTCGTGTCATTCGTGGATAATGAATGAACGAGTCTTTATCCCAGTGAATCTTCTAGTGTAGTAAGTTTTCACTATTTATAAAGGATAGAGAAAAAATATGTAAAAAGGCAATCTACCGACTGGCAGATTGCCTTTTTACAATAGAAGGGGAAGGAAACATGATTATTCATATTTTAGCGGGAGGACCTGCGGAATATTGTGCAGATTTTTCTCGATATGAAAATGAGAAAGTAGTGTGGGCGGCAGTTGATAGGGGAGTATACCGTTTATTAAAAGGCGGGATTACTCCAGCTGTTGCGTTTGGAGATTATGACTCGGTTACTGAGGAGGAATTAGTATGGATGGGGCAACAAACGAATGATTTACATATTGTCCCTCGTGAAAAAGATCAAACGGATTTAGAAATTGCGATCAACTGGGCGTTAGAACAGAAGCCAGCATTAATTCGTATTTTTGGTGCTACCGGCGGAAGGCTTGATCACGGTTTAGCGAATATACAGATGCTTTTAAAAGGGTTAGAAGTAGGAATAGAAATGTGTATTGTAGACAATAAAAATGAAATAAGCGTGAAAAAAGTAGGTACACATATAATTGAAGAAAATGAAAATTTCCCTTATGTATCTTTTGTACCGGTTACTGAAATAGTGGAAGGGATTACATTACTTGGTTTTAAGTATCCCCTAACTAATAAAACAATAGAATGGGGATCAACACTTTGTATTAGTAATGAACTCATTGATGAAAAAGGTACTTTTTCATTTACTTCTGGCATATTAATGGTGATAAGAAGCACTGATTAAAGAAACAATTTTGCTCCTTACATCATATAGTGAACAAGTGGAGTAATGGGGATTAGGAGGGAAACCATGAGATTTTATACAATTAAGTTACCTAAATTTCTTGGTGGAATTGTTCGTGCCATGTTAAATACCTTCAAAAAAGATTAAAAAAAGCACCTATTACCGGTGCTTTTTCCATTTTCATAGTAAAAAAAGAGCCTAGCGGCTCTTTTTTTTATTATTAAACACGTTCGATTTTGCCAGATTTTAATGCTCTAGCAGAAACGTAAACACGTTGAACTTTTCCGTCGATGCGTACGCGAACTTTTTGAAGGTTAGCGCCCCACTTACGTTTTGTAGCGTTCATTGCGTGAGAACGAGAGTTACCAGAACGAGCTTTTCTTCCAGTAATAGCACAAACACGAGCCATTTATATTTCCCTCCCTTGATACCTTACCATACGTAATTTTTCAATGTTAGTCTTTTATGCGATGCTAAAAACACTACTATAATTTAACACAACTAAATAGAGAATGCAACACCGTAGAAAAAAGAAATCAAGAAAAATTACTTGACACTATATGTCAATGAAGAAAAGTTGAAATCAAGAAAAATTGCTTGACATATTATAGTGATACATGTTGTATAATAACAATGGACTATTTTGCTCATCATAAAACAGTGTAGTTTTCAACATAAAATATGAGAGTGAAAAAGAAAGAACGATGGAATTTTCTTTAAAAAGATTATATGATAGTAACTAAAGTAGTCTAACTCACTTTCACCATTTATGAAGGGGGAAAACGAGATGTCAATTGAAATTAAAACGAAGTACGGTCAAATTGATATTAGTACAGATGTAATTGCAACAATTGCTGGAGGTGCCGCGGTAGATTGCTACGGTATCGTAGGTATGGCATCAAAGAATCAGTTAAAAGATGGATTAACAGACATTTTACGAAAAGAAAACTTCACTAGAGGTGTTATTGTTCGTAAGGATGAAGACGAAGTACATATTGATATGTATATTATTGTGAGCTATGGTACGAAAATTTCAGAAGTAGCACATAACGTGCAGACGAAAGTGAAATATACATTAGATCAAACTGTAGGACTAGCAGTAGATTCTGTAAACATCTACGTACAAGGAGTTAAAGTAATAAACTTGTAATGTGCATTAAGGAGGAAAATCTGTGTCAATTCAAAAAATTGATGGAAAACGTTTATCACAAATGATCATGCAAGGAGCGAATAATTTAACAAATAATGTTCAGCTTGTTGATGCATTAAACGTATTTCCAGTTCCAGATGGCGATACCGGTACAAACATGAACTTATCTATGACTTCAGGCGCACGTGAAGTGAAAGCAAACCCTTCACAACATGCTGGTAAAGTCGGCGTAAGTTTAGCCAAAGGATTATTAATGGGAGCTCGTGGTAACTCTGGAGTTATTTTATCTCAGTTGTTCCGTGGTTTCTCGAAATCCATTGAGCAAAAAGAAGAATTAACAACAGTTGATTTTGCTGAAGCTTTAGAAGCTGGAGTAGAAGCGGCTTACAAAGCGGTTATGAAACCGATTGAAGGAACGATTTTAACGGTTGCTAGAGAAACGGGTAAATATGCAGTAACAGTTGCGAAAAAACAGCGCGACTTTGTTTTGTTTATGGAAGACGTTGTGAAAGAAGCAAATGCATCGTTAAATCGTACGCCAGATTTATTACCTGTATTAAAACAAGTTGGCGTTGTAGATAGCGGTGGTAAAGGTCTTGTTGTTGTATACGAAGGATTTTTAGCTGACTTAAAAGGAGAAACAATTTCTTCTGATGCGCCGACGCAACCATCTATGAATGAAATGGTGCGCGCAGAACATCACCGTAGTGTACAAAGCCAATTGAGTACAGAAGATATTAAGTATGGATATTGTACGGAGTTCATGGTGAAATTAGAAGCTGAAAAAGTGAAAGAACATAATTTCTCTGAACAAAAATTCCGTGAAGATATTAGTGTGTATGGTGATTCACTACTAGTTGTATCTGATGATGAAATTGTAAAAGTTCATATCCATGCAGAGCATCCTGGAGACGCTATGAACTACGGACAACGTTACGGTAGTTTAATCAAGATTAAAGTAGAGAATATGCGTGAACAGCATACTGCTTTATTAGATGAGCCTGCTATGATGCCTGAACCAACTAGCCAGTCTAAAGAGAAACAACCGTACGGTATTGTAACTGTAGCTATGGGATCTGGCATTAAAACTTTATTTGAAAGCATTGGCGCGACGAAAGTTATCGAAGGTGGCCAAACGATGAATCCAAGTACGGAGGATATCGTGAAGGCAATTGAAGAAGCAAACGCTGAAAAAATCATTATTTTACCGAACAACGGGAATATCGTAATGGCAGCAGAACAAGCAGCGTCAGTTGTAGATCAAGAAGTGATTGTAGTTCGTTCAAAAACAGTTCCTCAAGGTATGGCTGCGATGTTAGCATTTAATCCAGTTGGAACGCTAGAAGAAAATGAAGAAAACATGAAAGAAGCTTTATCTCATGTGAAAACAGGTCAAATTACGTATGCTGTACGTGATACGGAAATTGATGGTGTGGCAATTCAAAAAGATGATTTCATGTGTATCGCAGATGGAAAAATCGTATCAACAAATGCTGAAAAAGTAGGAGCTGCGAAGCAATTACTAGGAGCACTTATTGATGAAGATTCTGAAATCGTAACGATTCTACAAGGTGAAGATGCAACTGACGAAGAAGTAGCTGAATTAGTTGCATTTGTAGAAGAGAATTTTGAAGATGCAGAAGTAGAAGTACATGCTGGAAACCAACCGGTGTATTCTTTCATCTTCTCTGTAGAATAAGAAAAAATTCGTTTTGAAAATAAATGGATTACTTACTTGCTAATGGATAATAAGTAGTAATATGAAGTTTATTACTAGTTTTTATTCAAAAGGCTAGCATATTGAAGATAAAAAAGAGCCTTGCTGCTAATAGTGAGGCTCTTTTCTTTCGTGTTGTTTATGAGGGATTTGAGTAGTTTCTCTTAGAATGCCTATGATAGAATATATAGGGTGAAAGAGAGCGATTACAGATGTCAATCATCTTAATGGATAATGAATCAAAAAAATAATGTGACGGAGCGTGAGAATCTTGAATGAAGTTGTACAAGTTCCCGTTACGGATGTAAAGGGAATCGGAGGAGAAACATCTGAATTACTACACGAGATGGGAATTTATACAGTTTCTCATCTATTAGAACATTTTCCGTACCGTTATGAAGACTATGCGATGAAAGATCTTGCTGAAGTAAAGCATGATGAACGTGTAACAGTAGAGGGGAAAGTTCATAGTGCTCCTTTACTGCAATATTATGGGAAGAAGAAGTCGCGTCTTACGGTTCGTGTCCTCGTAGGTCGTTATTTAATTACAGCTGTATGTTTTAATAGGCCGTACTATAAGCAAAAGTTAAATTTAGATGAAACGGTAACGATTACTGGTAAATGGGATCAGCATCGTCAAACGATTGCGGTATCAGAACTTCATTTTGGACCGGTTGTACGTCAACAAGAAGTAGAGCCTGTGTACTCAGTGAAAGGGAAACTTACAGTAAAACAGATGCGCCGTTTTATTGCACAAGCGTTAAAAGAGTATGGAGATTCTATAGTTGAAGTGTTACCTGATGGATTGCTAAGTCGATATAAATTATTGCCACGTTATGAAGCGCTTCGGGCGTTGCATTTTCCAACAGGTCAGGAAGATTTGAAGCAAGCGCGTCGCCGTTTTGTATATGAGGAGTTTTTCTTATTTCAGTTAAAAATGCAAACGTTACGGAAAATGGAGAGGGAAAATTCGAAAGGGACGAAAAAAGAAATTCCTTCAGAAGAATTGCAAGAGTTTATCGATGCTCTTCCGTTTCCGTTAACTGGTGCGCAACGCCGAGTTGTAGATGAAATTATGAAAGATATGACATCTCCTTATCGAATGAATCGTCTGTTGCAAGGTGATGTAGGTTCTGGTAAAACGGTGGTTGCTGCAATTGGTCTTTATGCAGCAAAATTAGCGCATTATCAAGGTGCTTTAATGGTTCCAACAGAAATTTTAGCAGAACAACATTATCAATCGCTCGCAGAGACGTTCTCGCACTTTGGTATGAAGGTTGAATTGTTAACAAGTTCAGTGAAAGGTGTGAGACGCCGAGAGATTTTGGCGAAATTAGAACAAGGAGAAATAGATATCCTTGTTGGAACACATGCTTTAATTCAAGATGAAGTGATCTTTCATAGGTTAGGTCTCGTTATTACTGATGAACAACATCGATTTGGTGTAGCGCAGCGACGAGTTTTACGTGAGAAAGGCGAGAGTCCAGACGTATTATTTATGACAGCGACCCCGATTCCACGTACGTTAGCAATTACTGCATTTGGAGAGATGGATGTTTCTATAATCGATGAGATGCCGGCTGGTAGAAAGGTAATTGAAACATACTGGGCAAAACATGACATGTTAGATCGTGTTCTCGGTTTTGTAGAGAAAGAGATAAATAAAGGAAGACAAGCATATGTTATTTGTCCCCTTATTGAAGAATCTGAGAAACTTGATGTGCAAAATGCAATCGACTTACATAGTATGCTGACTCATCATTATCAGGGGAAATGTCAAGTTGGATTAATGCATGGAAGATTATCATCTCAAGAAAAAGAAGAGATAATGGGACAATTTAGTGAAAATAAAGTGCAAATTCTTGTATCGACAACAGTTGTTGAAGTAGGTGTGAACGTACCGAATGCGACTGTAATGGTTATTTATGATGCAGAGCGTTTCGGTTTATCACAGCTTCATCAGCTAAGAGGACGTGTTGGGCGTGGTAGTGAACAATCGTATTGTTTATTAATCGCGGATCCAAAATCGGAAACGGGAAAAGAACGAATGCGTATTATGACCGAAACGAATGATGGATTTGTATTGTCGGAAAAAGATTTAGAGTTAAGAGGTCCTGGAGATTTCTTTGGGAGTAAGCAAAGTGGTTTACCAGAATTCAAGGTTGCTGATATGGTACATGATTATCGGGCGCTAGAAACAGCTAGACAAGATGCGGCGTTACTAGTAGATTCAGAAGCATTTTGGCATAATGATCAATATGCGTCGTTGCGTACGTATCTTGATGGGACAGGTGTGTTCCAGGGAGAGAAGCTCGATTAAAGGGAGGCAACAAAAGTTTTTGTTGCATTCTACTTTTAATGATTATATACTACTGTTAGTACCTAGTCATAAAAATGGATGGTGCGGTATGAAAAAAAGAAGAAGTAAAAAAGAAAGACAAGAATTATTACAACAAACTATAGAAACGAATCCTTTTATTACGGATGAAGATTTAGCAGAGAAATTTCAAGTGAGTATACAAACCGTACGTCTAGATCGTATGGAATTATCTATTCCTGAATTAAGAGAAAGAATTAAACATGTAGCTACAAAGCAACATGAAGAAGATGTGAAATCTTTACCATTAGAAGAGGTTGTCGGAGAAATTATTGATATAGAATTAGATAGACATGCGATTTCTATCTTTGAAGTGAAGGTAGAACACGTATTTAAAAGAAATCAAATTGCCCGTGGGCATCATTTGTTTGCACAAGCAAACTCACTAGCTGTTGCGGTTATTGATGAAGAATTAGCTTTAACTGCAAAGTCTACCATTCGATACATTCGTCCTGTAAAATTAGGAGAGCGTGTTGTTGCAAAAGCGCGCGTGGAAGATGTAGAGAATGACAAAGGGCGGACGGTTGTCAAAGTGCGTAGCTTCGTTGGAGAAGAACTTGTTTTTACAGGCACTTTTGAAATGTATCGATCTAGTAATTATAGTGAGGAAGGTAACAACTTATGAAAATCGCAATAGATGCAATGGGCGGCGATCATGCTCCAAAGGCTGTCGTACTAGGAGCAATGAAAGCTATTAAGGAATATTCTGATTTACATATTACGTTAGTAGGGAAAGAAGAGGAAATTCGTCAATACTTAACGAGTGAAGAGCGAATTACTATACTTCATACAGACGAAAAAATCGAATCGACAGATGAACCAGTAAGAGCGGTTCGTCGAAAAAAACAAGCTTCAATGGTACTTGCGGCACAGCAAGTAAAAGATGGTGTAGCGGATGCTTGTATATCAGCTGGTAGTACAGGTGCTTTAATGGCGGCTGGATTGTTTGTTGTAGGTCGTATGGAAGGAATTGAGCGACCAGCTTTATCCCCTACAATGCCAACTGTTGATGGAGAAGGTTTTGTTATGTTAGATGTTGGAGCGAACGTTGATGCAAAACCAATTCATTTATATCAATATGCAGTAATGGGATCTGTATATGCTGAGAAAGTAAGAGGAATTAAAAATCCTCGCGTCGGACTTTTAAATGTTGGGACAGAGGATGGCAAAGGGAACGAGCTTTCAAAACAAGTCTTTACAATGCTTAAAGATGCACCAATTAATTTTGTTGGAAACGTTGAATCAAGAGACTTGTTACAAGGTGTAGCAGATGTTGTTGTATGTGATGGTTTTACAGGTAATGTAGCGCTAAAATCTTTAGAAGGAACAGCACTTGCATTATTCTCTATGTTAAAAGAGCAGTTAATGAGTTCGTTTACGAGCAAATTAGCAGCCGCGGTATTAAAACCAAAACTTATGGTATTAAAAGATAAAATGGATTATTCGGAGTATGGAGGAGCGGCATTATTTGGATTGAAAGCTCCTGTCATTAAGGCTCACGGTTCTTCTAATGATCAATCGATATTTAGTGCGATTCGTCAAACGAGAGAAATGGTAGCGAAAGAAGTTATTCCTACTATTTCAAGCGTAATGGAGAAAGAGCCACTCCAATAAGAGGAGGATTTGAAATGGGAAAACTAGCATTTCTTTTTCCGGGCCAAGGTTCACAGGCAGTTGGAATGGGTAAACAGTTAGCAGAGAATAATAAAGAGGTTGCAAATGTATTTGCAAAAGCAGATGAAGTGTTGCAAGATTCACTTTCAGAAGTGATTTTTGAAGGGCCGCAGGAAAAGCTTACGTTAACGACAAATGCGCAACCGGCTTTATTAACAACGAGTTTTGCTATTTTGACAGCTTTAAAAGAGTATGATATTACACCAGACTTTGTCGCAGGGCATAGTTTAGGTGAGTATAGCGCTCTTGTAGCAGCGGGTGCATTAACTTTTGCGGATGCAGTATATGCTGTAAGGAAACGTGGGGAATATATGGAAGAAGCTGTTCCTGGCGGAGAAGGTGCAATGGCGGCTATTTTAGGTGCTGATCCACATATGCTGAAACAAGTTACAGAAGAGGTAACAGGTGAAGGGTATGCAGTACAAATCGCTAATATGAATAGTACGAAGCAAATTGTAATTTCTGGAACAAAGCAAGGGGTCGAGATTGCTTCTCAAAGAGCGAAAGAAAATGGTGCAAAGAGAGCGATTCCGCTTAAAGTAAGTGGACCGTTCCACTCTGCGCTTATGAAGCCAGCAGCGGAGAAATTCCAAAGTGTCTTAAATGAAATTACAATTCAAGATACGAATATTCCGGTAATCGCAAATGTAACAGCAGACGTTATTACAAGTGGTGCGCATATTCAAGAAAAGCTAATCGAACAGCTCTATTCGCCTGTCTTATGGTACCCATCCATTGAATATATGGTGAATCAAGGGGTCGATACATTTATTGAAATTGGACCTGGGAAAGTACTTGCTGGACTTATGAAGTCAATTGATTCATCAGTGAAAGCATACGCGATATACGATGAAGAGACATTAAAAGATACCATTTCAAATTTGAGAGGAGAAAACTGATGTTAAAAGGGAAAGTAGCATTAGTAACGGGCGCTTCACGTGGAATTGGTCGTGCGATTGCGATTGATTTAGCGAAACAAGGGGCAAATGTGGTAGTAAATTATGCTGGTAATGAGCAAAAGGCAAATGAAGTAGTTGATGAAATAAAGAAATTAGGTTCGGATGCCATTGCAGTAAGAGCAGATGTTGCAAATGCTGAAGACGTTACAAATATGGTGAAACAAACTGTAGATGTATTTGGACAAGTTGATATTCTTGTTAATAATGCAGGTGTAACAAAAGATAATTTATTAATGCGTATGAAAGAAGAAGAATGGGATACAGTTATTAATACAAACTTAAAAGGTGTATTCTTATGTACGAAGGCAGTATCTCGTTTTATGATGCGTCAACGTCATGGGCGTATTGTTAATATCGCCTCTGTTGTTGGAGTAACGGGTAATCCAGGACAAGCAAACTATGTTGCTGCTAAAGCAGGTGTAATTGGATTAACAAAAACATCAGCAAAAGAGTTAGCGAGCCGCAATATTACTGTAAATGCAATTGCTCCTGGATTTATTGCGACGGATATGACAGACGTATTAGATGAAAATATAAAAGCTGAAATGTTAAAATTAATTCCTGCAGCTCAGTTTGGTGAAGCGCAAGATATCGCAAATGCTGTAACGTTTTTTGCTTCTGATCAAAGCAAATATATTACAGGTCAAACGTTAAATGTTGATGGCGGTATGGTAATGTAATAAAAGAATCGATTTCAACTAGTTTTTTTGGACAATATTTAATATAATATTTGAGGGGAGGTGAATGGAATGGCAGATGTTTTAGAGCGTGTAACAAAAATTATCGTTGATCGTTTAGGAGTAGAAGAAACAGAAGTAGTACCAGCTGCGAGCTTCAAGGAAGATTTAGGAGCAGACTCCCTAGATGTAGTAGAACTTGTAATGCAATTAGAAGACGAATTCGAAATGGAAATTTCTGATGAAGATGCTGAAAAGATTGCTACTGTTGGCGATGCTGTGACTTACATAGAGAGTCATCTATAATGCTTGAATGAAGTCCCGTTTTTTAGCGGGGCTTCTCGGCTTATATCTGGAGGGACCTATGCCGTACCGTAAATATAGAGAAAAAAAATACGAAACAAAATATCGTGAAGCGTTTAAATTATTTCAAGAAAAGATAGGTATTACGTTTACAGATGAAAAATTATTGATTCAAGCATTTACGCATTCATCGTATGTGAATGAGCATCGAAAAAAACCACATGAAGACAATGAGCGTCTCGAATTTCTTGGAGATGCAGTATTGGAACTTACTGTATCGCAGTATCTGTTTCAAAAATATCCGACAATGAGCGAAGGAGAGTTAACAAAACTACGTGCAGCAATTGTATGTGAACCATCTCTTGTTCGTTTTGCAAACGAGTTGTCATTTGGTAGCCTTGTTTTATTAGGCAAAGGTGAGGAAATGACAGGTGGACGTGAACGACCAGCTTTATTAGCGGATGTCTTTGAAGCGTTTATTGGTGCCCTTTATCTTGATCAAGGGCTAGAAACAGTATGGGGCTTTTTAAAAGAAATTGTATACCCTAAAATTAATGAAGGTGCTTTTTCTCATGTGATGGATTATAAGAGTCAATTACAAGAGTTGATTCAGCGTGATGGTAGTGGCAATATTGAGTATCAAATTTTGCAAGAAAAAGGCCCAGCCCACAATCGAGAATTTGTGTCACGTGTTACGTTAAATAACGTGGCTTTAGGACTTGGTAGTGGCAAGTCGAAAAAAGAAGCAGAACAACAAGCTGCTGCAGAAGCGTTGAAAAAGTTAAAAGAACAACTATAAGGAATCCCCCTTTGAATGAGGGGGATTCCTTGTGCATAGAATGAAACTTTCTTTTCGTTTGTAAATGAAAGGAAAGGAAATCCGTATAAAAGTTGTTTTTGTATAAATAACATTTATAGCAACGGAGAATAGGAGGAAGGCCTTTCGTGTTTTTAAAAAGATTAGAAATAGCAGGATTTAAGTCTTTTGCTGAACGTGTATCTGTCGATTTCGTCCCAGGTGTAACGTCTGTAGTAGGACCTAATGGAAGCGGGAAAAGTAATATTACGGATGCCATTCGCTGGGTACTTGGTGAACAATCGGCAAAATCATTACGTGGTGCAAAGATGGAAGATATTATTTTTGCAGGTAGTGATACGAGAAGAGCGGTTAATGTTGCTGAAGTAACAATAACTTTAAATAATGAAGATCAACGTTTACCAATTGAATATAATGAGGTGTGTGTAACGCGTCGTGTATCTCGTTCTGGTGATAGTGATTTTTATATTAATAAACAATCATGCAGGTTGAAAGATATTATCGATTTATTTATGGACTCTGGTATGGGAAGAGAAGCTTTTTCGATTATTAGCCAGGGGAAAGTTGAAGAGATTTTAAGTAGTAAATCAGAAGAACGTCGTGGTGTATTTGAAGAAGCGGCGGGAGTGCTGAAATACAAACTTCGTAAAAAGAAAGCTGAAAGTAAATTAGCAGACACACAAGAAAACTTAAATCGTGTACAAGATATAATTCACGAATTAAGTAGTCAAGTAGAACCTTTAGAAAGACAAGCTTCTATTGCAAAGGATTATCTCGAGAAAAAAGAAGAATTAGAGAAAGTAGAAGCAGCGCTTATTGTACATGAAATTGAAGAATTGCATGAGAAATGGGAAGCGCTTCGAAATCAGTTTGGGCATAATAAAAACGAAGAAGCTAAAATGTCAACGCATTTACAAAAAGGTGAAGAAGAGTTAGAGGAATTACGAGGCCAATTACAAGCGGTAGATGAGTCGGTAAATTCCCTGCAAGAAGTACTTTTACTTTCTAGTAAAGAGCTAGAAAAGTTAGAAGGGCAGCGTGAGCTATTAAAAGAGAGAAAGCAAAATGCAACGACGCATTGTGCGCAACTTGAACAGTTAATTGTTGAATTAACAGAGAAAGCTACAAGTTATGATGGTGAAATCGAATCGAGTACAGAAGTGTTGATGCAATTTGTAAATCATGTAAAAGAGTTGGAGATGAAATTGCATGATAATGAGCAATTGCTTGCAACGTTTGCTGATAATTTAGAGGAACAAATTGAGAATTTAAAAGGTGACTATATTGAACTTTTAAATCAACAAGCTAGTCATCGTAATGAGTTATCTATGATTGAAGAACAATCTAAACAACAAAATTCAAAAAATGAACGCCTTGATGAAGAAAATGCGAAATATGTAGAAATGCGTATGGAAATTACAGCGAAAAAGACAAAACTTGTGGAAAGTTATGAACAAGTAAAAGAAAAAGTAGCTGGAATCCTTTCGAATATACAAAAGACAGAAGCGGCACTTGGGAAATGCAAGGCGCAGTATAGTGAAAATGAAACAAAACTATACCAAGCGTATCAATTTGTACAACAGGCACGTTCTCGAAAAGAAATGCTAGAAGAGATGCAAGAAGATTACTCTGGTTTCTATCAAGGGGTACGTGAAGTATTAAAAGCTAGAGAAAATAGGTTGCAAGGTATCGAGGGGGCTGTTGCAGAATTGCTAACGGTACCGAAAGAATATGAAATTGCAATGGAAATTGCTCTAGGTGCAGCGATGCAGCATATCGTTGTACAAAAAGAAGAACATGCTCGTAATGCAATTGCGTTTTTAAAACAAAATAAACATGGACGAGCAACGTTTTTACCGCAGGCTGTTATGAAAGGTAGATCGTTATCATTTGAGCAATTACGTATTGTAAATCAACATCCATCGTTTGTAGGTGTGGCAGCAGAACTTGTGCAATATAACAATAAATATGAAAATGTAGTTTCCAATTTATTAGGTACTGTTATTGTTGCAAAAGATTTACGCGGGGCGAATGAGTTGGCGAAACAATTGCAATACCGCTATCGCATTGTAACAATCGAAGGTGATGTAGTGAACCCTGGCGGTTCTATGACAGGTGGCGCAGTAAAACAGGCGAAATCTTCTTTATTAGGACGTCAACGTGAGCTAGAAGAGTGGACGAACAAGTTAACTAATATGGAAGAAAAAACGACGAAGTTAGAAAACTTTGTTAAAGCAGTAAAACAAGAGATTCAAGAAAAAGAAGTGCAAATACGCGAACTAAGGAAAAGTGTAGAAGCAGAGCGTGTAGATGAACAGAAATTAAGAGAAGAAATTAATCGCTTAGAATTAGAAGAACATCGTATTAATGATCGTTTATCTATTTACGATTTAGAGATTGAAGGGTTCTTGCAAGACCAGGTGAAAATGCAAGGGCGTAAAGAAGAGCTAGAAAAGATTTTAGCGACCCTTCAAGCGGAGATTACGGAATTAGATAGCAAAATTGTCGCTTTAACACAACAAAAAAGTGAGCAACATACGTCGAAAGAAAAAGTTCAAAAAGAAATGACTGAGTTAAAAGTGTTGGCGGCTGAAAAGCAACAACGCTTATCTAATCAAAAAGAAAAAGTTGAACGATTGACGAAGGAAAAAGAAGAAACGGATGCAACGCTTGTCAAAACAAAAGAGGATTTAGCATTCTTAAAACAAGAAATGACATCGAATTCAAGTGGAGAAGAGCAAATTACGAATATGATTGAGAAGAAAGCATATGATCGTAATCAAACTTCGGAGTTAATTCGCTCTCGTCGAGAACAACGTGTATCGTTACAAGAGAGAGTAGAACAGTTAGAGCGTAATCTGAAAGAAACAACGGGTAAACATAAATACATTCTTGAGATGTTGAAAGATCAAGAAGTAAAAATAAACCGACTTGATGTAGAGTTAGAAAATAGATTACAACATTTACGTGAAACATATACGATTTCATTTGAAGCGGCAAAACTGAAGTATACAATGGTGATGCCTGCTGAGGATGCACGTAAAAAAGTGAAACTAATTAAACTATCCATCGAAGAGCTAGGCACAGTAAACTTAGGGGCAATTGATGAGTATGAGCGTGTAGCGGAGCGTCATACATTCTTACTTGAGCAAAAAGATGATCTAGAAGAAGCAAAAACGACATTGCACCAACTTATTACTGAAATGGATGAAGAAATGAAAAAACGCTTTTCTACTACGTTTGAAGGGATTCGAATGGAGTTTCAATCGGTGTTCTCTGAATTGTTTGGAGGCGGTAGAGCGGATTTAGTCATGACGAATCCAGAGGATTTATTAAATACGGGTATTGATATTGTAGCGCAACCGCCAGGGAAGAAACTGCAAAACTTAGGTTTACTTTCAGGTGGAGAGCGTGCTTTAACGGCAATTGCGCTATTATTTGGTATTTTAAAAGTGCGCCCAGTCCCATTCTGTGTATTAGATGAGGTCGAGGCCGCTCTTGATGAGGCAAACGTTGCCCGTTTTGCCCAGTATTTAAAGAAATTTAGTGATGAGACACAGTTTATTGTAATTACACATAGAAAAGGTACAATGGAAGAGTCTGACGTATTGTACGGTGTAACAATGCAAGAGTCAGGGGTATCTAAACTTGTCTCGGTTCGTTTAGATGATGGAGAAGAACTAGTCGCAAGCAAATAGGAAGGATGGGACAGTATGAGCTTTTTTAAAAAACTAAAAGAAAAAATTTCAAAACAAACGGATACGGTAACAGAGAAGTTTAAACAAGGATTAGAAAAAACGAGAAATTCGTTTGCGGATAAAGTAAATGATTTAGTCTTTCGTTACCGTAAAGTAGATGAAGATTTCTTCGAGGAATTAGAAGAAATCTTAATCGGTGCAGATGTGGGCGTTTCAACAGTGATGGAATTAATCGATCAGTTGAAAGAAGAAGTGCAACGCCGTAACATTCAAGACCCAAGAGAAGTACAAGCTGTTATTTCGGAAAAATTAATAGAAATTTATAAAGGTGACAGCGATTTTACTAATGAAGTTAATATGCAAAAGGATGGCTTGACAGTTGTTTTATTTGTTGGTGTTAATGGTGTAGGTAAAACGACAACAATTGGTAAGATGGCTCATAAGTTTAAATCAGAAGGTAAGTCTGTCTTATTAGCGGCAGGAGATACATTCCGTGCTGGAGCGATTGAACAATTAGAAGTTTGGGGCGATCGCGTTGGGGTAGAAGTGATTAAACAAGGATCAGGATCTGATCCAGCAGCGGTTATGTATGATGCGGTACAAGCTGCAAAAGCACGTAACGTAGACGTATTACTATGTGATACAGCAGGACGTTTACAAAATAAAGTGAACTTAATGAAAGAGTTAGAGAAAGTAAAGCGCGTAATTGAGCGTGAAGTACCAGGAGCTCCTCATGAAGTATTACTTGTTATTGATGCTACAACGGGACAAAACGGTTTAAGTCAAGCGAAAACATTCCGTGAAGCAACGAATGTTACTGGTATTGTTTTAACGAAGTTAGATGGAACTGCTAAAGGTGGTATTGTATTAGCGATTCGTAACGAAATGGATGTACCGGTGAAATTCGTTGGATTAGGAGAACAAATGGATGATCTGCAACAGTTCGATCCAGAACAATATGTATATGGTTTATTTGCGAACTTAGTAGAAACAGAAGAAGTATAAGTGAAAGAAGCGGTATTTTCCGCTTCTTTTTCTATAAAAATATGAGATGTTAAGAAAAAAACTTGACACTCTTTTGTACTCCATGTAAACTAATTCATGTAAAGGGAAATCACTTAACAAAGGATGATCCAACATGCTCGAAAAAACAACGAGAATGAACTATTTATTTGATTTTTATCAATCGTTGTTAACGCAAAAACAAAGAAGTTATATGTCGCTTTATTATCTAGATGATTTATCTCTTGGTGAAATTGCGGAAGAATTTGATGTAAGTCGCCAAGCCGTGTATGATAACATTAAACGGACTGAAGCGATGCTTGAAGAATATGAAGAAAAATTAGTATTACTTCAAAAGTTTCAAGAGCGACAGCGACTTGTTGCAAAGCTAAAACAGCTAATCAGCGAAGAAGAGCATGTGAATGAAGAAATGAAACAAGTTGTTGAAGCTATCGAAAAATTAGATTAGGAGGGCGGCAATATGGCATTTGAAGGATTAGCCGACCGACTTCAACAGACGATGCAAAAAATCCGCGGCAAAGGAAAAGTTTCTGAAGCCGATGTGAAAGAAATGATGAGAGAAGTTCGTCTAGCTCTTTTAGAAGCGGACGTTAACTTTAAAGTAGTAAAAGATTTTGTAAAGCGTGTGTCTGAACGTGCTGTCGGACAAGATGTAATGAAAAGTTTGACACCTGGACAACAAGTAATTAAAGTTGTACAGGAAGAACTTACAGAACTTATGGGCGGAGAGCAAAGCAAAATTGCTGTTGCTAATAAGCCACCGACTGTTATTATGATGGTTGGTCTGCAAGGTGCAGGTAAAACAACGACGACAGGTAAACTGGCGAATTTGCTTCGTAAAAAGCATAATCGTAAACCGATGCTTGTTGCAGCGGATATTTACCGTCCTGCAGCGATTAAACAGCTTGAAACATTAGGGAAGCAATTGGACATGCCTGTATTCTCTTTAGGAGATCAAGTAAGTCCTGTTGAAATTGCGAAACAAGCGATTGCAAAAGCGAAAGAAGATCATCATGATTATGTTTTAATTGATACAGCAGGTCGCCTGCATATTGATGAAGAACTAATGGATGAATTAGCGAAAGTGAAAGAAGTTGCGAAACCGGATGAAATTTTCCTTGTTGTCGATGCGATGACAGGACAAGACGCGGTAAATGTTGCACAAAGTTTCCATGAACAGTTAGGTTTAACAGGGGTTGTATTAACGAAATTAGATGGTGATACGCGCGGTGGTGCTGCATTATCTATTAAAGCTGTTACAAATACGCCAATTAAATTTGCTGGTATGGGTGAAAAACTAGATGCACTTGAAGCGTTCCATCCAGAACGTATGGCATCCCGTATTTTAGGGATGGGAGACGTCTTAACATTAATTGAAAAAGCGCAAGCTACAGTTGATGAAGAGAAAGCAAAAGAACTTGAGCAAAAAATGCGTACGCTTTCGTTTACGCTTGACGATTTCCTAGAACAACTTGGACAAGTGCGTCAACTTGGACCGCTAGATGAATTGTTAGGAATGCTTCCTGGTGCAAATAAAATTAAAGGGCTGAAAAATGCACAAGTTGATGAAAAACAAATTGGGCATATTGAGGCAATTATTCGTTCTATGACTAAATTAGAGCGAGAACAACCGGAAATAATCAATGCTAGTCGCAAAAAACGCATTGCCAAAGGTAGCGGTACAACGGTACAAGAAATCAATCGTTTAATCAAGCAATTTGATGATATGAAAAAGATGATGAAAACGATGACTGGAATGCAAAAAGGTAAGAAAAAAGGACTAGGTGGATTGAAGTTTCCATTCATGTAAGGAAAAAAGATGGCTCTGTTAAGAAAAAATACTTTACAAAGCAATAGTCTTTTTGCTAATATAATTATCTGTGTGAAATAAATTCGGAGGTGCTTTATAAATGGCAGTTAAAATTCGTTTAAAACGTATGGGAGCTAAAAAAACTCCTTTCTATCGTGTAGTTGTTGCAGATTCTCGTTCTCCTCGTGACGGACGTTTCATTGAGGAAATCGGTACTTACAATCCGGTTGCTCAACCAGCTGAAGTTAAGATCAACGAAGAAGCAGCATTAAAATGGTTAGGAAATGGTGCTAAACCATCTGATACAGTTCGTAACTTATTCTCTAACCAAGGTATCATGGAGAAATTCCACTTATCTAAACAAGGTAAGTAATTGAGGCAATGACTATGAAGAAGTTAGTCGAGACGATTGTCAAGCCTCTTGTCGATCATCCTGAAGATGTAAAAGTTACACAGGAACTTTACAACGGAGAGATAAAGTATCGATTAACTGTACATCCTGAGGATGTTGGAAAAGTCATTGGAAAGCAAGGGAAAGTTGCGAAAGCAATTCGAATGCTCTTGTATTCAGTGGGACATCACAATAGTGAAAAAGTAACACTGGAAATTCAATAAACGTAAAAAGGGCGAGGAGTTATTCCTCTCCCTTTTTTAACATTTAAAGAGAAGTTGCATGTTCCATATGAGAAATGGGGATGCTTAATTTATATAGAAACCAGGGGTGACATACTGTTTATGACAAAATGGTTTAACGTAGGAAAAATTGTAAATACTCATGGCGTAAAAGGAGAAATTCGTGTGGTTTCTCGTACTGACTTTCCAGAAGAGCGATATAAAGTAGGGAATACGTTATACATATCGAATGAAAAAGGTGGAGAGCCTTTCCCAGTAAAGATTACTTCTCATCGTCAACATAAAACATTTGATTTATTGACATTTGAAGGATACGGGAATGTAAATGAAGTAGAACAGTTTAAAGGTTCTCTTTTAAAAGTGCCTGAAGATCAATTAGGTGAACTAGCTGAAGGTGAATATTACTATCATGAAATTATTGGTTGCAATGTTGTAACGGAAGAAGGAGAAGCGTTAGGGACAATAAAGGAAGTTTTATCTCCTGGTGCAAATGATGTTTGGGTAATTAAACGTCCAAAAGGTCAAGATTTGTTAATTCCTTATATTGATGATGTTGTGCTTCAAGTTAACATTGAGAATAAATTAGTAACCATTCATGTAATGGAAGGGCTACTATAATGAAAATTGACATTTTAACATTGTTTCCAGATATGTTTACAGGTGTGTTTGGATCTTCAATTTTAAAGAAAGCACAAGAAAAAGAAGCGGTAGAGCTTCGTGTTGTCAATTTCCGCGATTATACAACGAGTAAGCATAATAGCGTGGATGATTATCCGTATGGTGGTGGTGCTGGGATGGTATTAACTCCTCAGCCTATTTTTGATGCTGTAGAAGATTTAACGAAAGAGACAGAGCGTAAGCCGAGAGTTGTCTTAATGTGTCCGCAGGGTGAAAGATTTACTCAGAAGAAAGCGGAAGAGCTTGCAGAGGAAGAGCATTTAATCTTTGTATGTGGGCATTATGAAGGATATGACGAACGAATTCGTGAACACCTCGTAACGGATGAGATTTCTATTGGTGACTACGTATTAACTGGTGGAGAGTTAGCCTCTATGGTTATTACCGATAGTGTTGTACGTCTCCTACCAGGAGTACTAGGAAATCATGCTTCACAAGTCGAGGATTCGTTTAGTACTGGTTTATTAGAGCACCCTCACTATACACGTCCAGCTGATTTTCGTGGTATGAAAGTGCCGGATGTATTAATGTCAGGAAATCATAAAAATATTGATGAATGGCGACATAAAGAATCACTACGTCGTACATATACACGTAGACCGGATTTATTGGAAGAACGAGAATTGTCTAAGCAAGAAAAGAAATGGTTAGAACAGATTAAAGAAGGCAAATAAGGGCTTGATATATTTTCTATTGCAACAGCCCTAGCAATATGCTATTATAACACTTGTGCTACTGAAATCAGTGGCCGTATTAACGATGTTCCGCTGTAATTTATTTAGACTTTATAAGAGCATCTGTTTAAAGGAGAGAATTTAATATGCAACAATTAATCGCAGAAATTACAAAAGGCCAATTAAAAACTGACCTTCCTTCATTCCGTCCTGGAGACACTTTACGTGTACACGTAAAAGTAGTTGAGGGAACTCGTGAAAGAATTCAGCTTTTCGAAGGTGTTGTAATTAAACGTCGTGGTGGCGGAATTAGTGAAACATTCACAGTTCGTAAGATTTCTTACGGTGTAGGTGTAGAGCGTACATTCCCAGTTCACACGCCAAGAATCGCGAAAATCGAAGTACTTCGCCGTGGTAAAGTACGTCGTGCTAAGTTATACTACTTACGTAACCTTCGCGGTAAAAAAGCACGTATTAAAGAAATTCGATAAGACATGTATGGGAGCTTGTAAATGCACAAGCTCCCTTTTTCCAATCTATATAAAATTTTGATATAATACGAGCAGCTTACATAATCGTGGAGGGGAAAAGCATGAAGAAAGAAAAGAGTTCACTTTGGGAATGGATCAAGGCAATTTTGATAGCTGTTGTATTAGCAGGTGTTATTAGACAGTTTTTCTTTGCACCAATTCTCGTAGATGGAGTATCGATGGCATCTACTTTACATGATCGCGATCGAATGATTGTTAATAAAATTGGTTATCACATAGGAGATCCGAAACGATTTGATATTATTGTATTCCGAGCAACGGAAGATAAAGATTATATTAAGCGTATTATCGGCCTACCAGGCGATGAAATAGAGTATCATAATGATAAACTATATGTTAACGGAAAGGCTTATGAGGAGCCGTATTTAGACAAGCAGAAGAAACAAATTGCTGACGGACCGCTTACATATGATTTTACTCTTGAAGAAATGACAGGGAAGAAAACTGTTCCAGAAGGTCAATTATTTGTTTTAGGCGATAATCGTCGTTTTAGTAAAGATAGCCGTTCAATTGGTACAATTTCAATGGACCAAGTGATTGGAAAAGCAAATATACTATATTGGCCATTAAAAGATGCTCGTATTGTGAAATAAAAGAAAAAGAAGGTGGCAACATGGTAATTCAATGGTTCCCGGGACATATGGCAAAGGCTAGACGCCAAGTAACAGAAAAATTAAAGTTAATTGATGTTGTAATTGAGCTTGTAGATGCTCGATTACCTTTATCTTCTCGAAATCCGATGATCGATGAGATTATTACACATAAACCGAGGCTTGTTGTTTTAAATAAAGCCGATATGGCAGATGATCGTTTAACAAAACAATGGATCGCATATTTTAAAGAAAAAGGCCATATGGCAATTTCAATTAACGCACAAGCTGGACAAGGTATGAAGGAAATTGCAGCGGCTTGTAAAGTGTTAGTGAAAGAGAAATTTGATAAAATGGTTGCGAAAGGTATTAGACCGAGAGCGATTCGTGCATTAATTGTAGGTATACCGAATGTTGGTAAATCTACGTTGATTAATAAGTTAGCGAAGAAAAATATTGCTAAAACAGGAGATCGTCCTGGTGTGACAACAGCTCAGCAATGGATTAAAGTTGGGAAGGAAATGGAATTACTTGATACACCAGGTATACTATGGCCTAAATTTGAAGACGAATTAGTTGGATTACGTCTAGCTACGACTGGTGCAATTAAAGATTCTATTTTAAATCTACAAGATGTAGCTGTTTATGCACTACGTTTTATGGAGAAACATTACCCAGAGCGATTAAAAGAGCGTTATAATTTAAATGACATTCCAGAAGATATCGTAGAGTTATTTGATGCGATTGGAAAAAATAGAGGCTGTTTAATGGGCGGCGGAATGATTGATTATGATAAAACATCTGAACTTGTACTTCGTGAGCTTCGTGGTGGCAAACTTGGAAAAATGACATTTGAAACACCAGAAGAGTTTGCAGAGCAGACAGAAGATGCAGAAAAAGTAGAAGAAGTATAAGACGTGCGTTTGTACGTCTTTTCTTTTTTGTATATAAAGGGAGTGGCATGAATGCAAAAAGTGACGATTCAAGAAGCGGAACATTTACTGCAAGAAATTATAAGTGAAGAGGACGATCGCTTTCAAATATTAATAAAAGATGAACGAAAAGGGGTACAAAAACTCATTTCGAAGTGGTATAAACAAAAAGAGTTAGCACAAAAGGAAAAAGAAAAATTTCTAGAAATGTCTAAGTATGAAAATGCGTTACGTGAAAAAGGCCTTACATATATCGCAGGTATAGATGAAGTAGGGCGTGGACCGCTAGCTGGACCTGTTGTGACGGCAGCTGTTATCCTTCCAGAAGATTTTTATATTCCAGGGTTAAATGATTCGAAAAAGCTGAGTGAGGCGAAGCGAGAGCGTTTTTATGGTGAGATTAAAGCAAAAGCAATCGCGATTGGAGTTGGGATTGTATCACCGCAAGTTATTGATGAGATAAATATTTATCAAGCGACGAAACAAGCGATGTTAGATGCTATTGCGAATTTATCTTGTACACCAGAATATTTATTAATTGATGCGATGAAACTTCCTACACCAATTCCGCAAACATCCATCATTAAAGGTGATGCGAAAAGTATTTCCATTTCAGCTGCATCCATTATTGCGAAAGTAACGAGAGATCGTATGATGAAAGAGCTTGGAGAAAAGTATCCAGCATATGGATTTGAACAACATATGGGATATGGTACGAAACAACATTTAGAAGCGATTGAAGCACATGGAGTATTAGAAGAACATCGCAAATCGTTTGCGCCAATTAAAGATATGATTCAAAAATAAGCTGCGAAAACGCAGCTTATTTTTTATTTTCACATATAAACATTACTATTTTCAAAAAAGAATAAAGCGATTTCAGTTTTCTGACACTTTATTGTAGACAGCGTGCCAATCATCTTATACAATGGCAATGTAATGTTTTTTAAACATTAAAAAACTTTTCGAGTAAAACAGGAAAACAGGGGAGGATGGGACCATGAATATCCATGAGTACCAAGGTAAGGCAGTCCTTAGAAGCTATGGGGTTAGCGTTCCGAACGGGAAGGTTGCATTTACAGTAGAAGAAGCTGTAGAAGCAGCGAAAGAATTAGGAACGGAAGTATGTGTAGTAAAAGCACAAATTCACGCTGGTGGACGCGGCAAAGCTGGCGGAGTAAAAGTTGCAAAAAATTTAGATGAAGTTCGTACATATGCAGAGAGCATTTTAGGAACTACACTTGTGACACATCAAACAGGTCCTGAAGGTAAGGAAGTAAAACGCTTACTTATCGAAGAAGGTTGCGATATTAAAAAAGAATATTATGTAGGTCTTGTTTTAGATCGTGCAACTTCTCAAGTTGTTTTAATGGCGTCTGAAGAAGGCGGAACAGAAATTGAAGAAGTAGCAGAAAAAACACCAGAAAAAATCTTTAAAGAATATATTGATCCAGCAGTAGGTTTACAAGGCTTCCAAGCACGCCGAATTGCATTTAACATCAATATTCCAAAAGAGCTTGTAGGACAAGCTGTGAAGTTTATGATGGGCTTATACCGTGCGTTTATCGAAAAAGATTGTTCTATCGCAGAGATTAATCCACTTGTTACAACAGGTGACGGTAAAGTTATGGCATTAGATGCGAAATTAAACTTTGATTCTAACGCTTTATATCGCCATAAAGACATTTTAGAACTTCGTGATCTTGATGAAGAAGATGCAAAAGAAATCGAAGCTTCTAAATATGACTTAAACTACATTCCTTTAGATGGAAATATCGGTTGTATGGTTAATGGTGCAGGTTTAGCGATGGCTACGATGGATATCATTAAACATTACCATGGCGATCCAGCTAACTTCTTAGATGTTGGTGGCGGTGCGACAGCTGAAAAAGTTACAGAAGCATTTAAAATTATCCTTTCTGACAAAAATGTAAAAGGTATCTTCGTTAACATTTTTGGTGGCATTATGAAGTGTGATGTTATTGCAGAAGGTGTTATTGAAGCAACGAAACAAGTAGGTCTTGAATTGCCTTTAGTTGTACGTCTTGAAGGTACAAACGTTGAGTTAGGTAAGAAAATTTTAAATGAGTCTGGCTTAAATATTGTTGCAGCAGAATCTATGGCAGACGGTGCACAAAAAATTGTTTCACTAGTGGGCTAATAGAAAGCGGGGGAGAAAAAATGAGCGTATTAGTTAATAAAGATACAAAAGTTATTGTTCAAGGTATTACAGGTTCTCAAGGATTATTCCACACAAAACAAATGATTGAATACGGTACGAAAATTGTCGGTGGTGTAACGCCAGGTAAAGGTGGCACTGACATTGAAGGTGTACCAGTATTTGATACTGTAGAAGATGCAGTGAAAGCAACAGGCGCAAACGCTTCAGTTGTATACGTTCCACCCGCTTTTGCGGCTGATGCAATTATGGAAGCAGTTGATGCAGAAATTGATTTAGTAGTATGTATTACCGAAGGAATTCCTGTATTAGATATGGTAAACGTAAAGAGATATATGGCTGGTAAACATACACGTTTACTTGGACCAAACTGCCCAGGTGTTATTACGCCTGATGAATGTAAAATCGGTATTATGCCAGGATACATTCATAAAAAAGGTCATGTAGGTATCGTATCTCGCTCTGGTACATTAACGTATGAGGCTGTACATCAGTTAACACAAGAAGGTATTGGCCAATCTACTGCTGTAGGTATCGGCGGAGACCCAGTTAACGGTACAGACTTTATTGATGCATTAAAAGCATTTAATGAAGATGAAGAAACACATGCTGTAATTATGATTGGTGAAATCGGTGGTACAGCGGAAGAAGAGGCAGCTGAATGGGTGAAAGCTAATATGACAAAACCTGTTGTAGGCTTCATTGGTGGCCAAACAGCGCCTGCTGGCAAACGTATGGGCCATGCTGGTGCAATCATTTCTGGCGGTAAAGGAACTGCTGCAGAAAAGATTAAAACGATGGAAGCTTGTGGTATTAAAGTAGCGGAAACTCCAGCAGTTATGGGAGAAACGCTAATCTCTGTCTTAAAAGAAAAAGGTCTATTTGAGACTTGTAAAAACTACTAATCTGTTGAAAGACACCTTCTTGCTTGAAGGTGTCTTTTTACAAACTTCCTGTTTACATAATAAAAATTATGGGTAAGGAGAATTGAGATGAAAAGAGAACGATTATTACATCTTCATTATTTGTTAGCAGACCATTGGAAGGCGATAGAGAGGCTATTACATGTCGATCCAGAATTGAAGGGAATATACACTTTTAATGCAAAACAAATGGAATGTTACACTGGAATATCCTCGAAAAAATCTTCAGAATTAGTAAATTTTCTTCAAAGTTCAAATCTCCCGCAATATATATCTTATTTAAAGAAAAATCGAATTTTTTATATGACAATATGGGATAAAGATTATCCAAAATTATTACGTGAAATACAAGATCCGCCCTTCGTATTATATGGAAAAGGAGAGAAGGATTTTCTCAATAAAGCGAATAAATTAGCGGTTGTTGGAACGAGAGAACCAACTTTATATGGACATGAGAGTTTAAAATTTATTTTACATCCATTATTAGAAAAGGAATGGCTTATTGTCAGTGGATTTGCAAGAGGGATAGATACGATGTCTCATGAAATTACAGTAAGACGGTATTGTCCAACAATTGCGATACTAGGACATGGATTATCGTATATATATCCAAAAGAGAATCGATATTTATATGAAGCGTGGAATGAATATATATTGTTATTAACAGAGTATCCTCCGCACTATGCACCAAAAAAATGGTATTTTCCAAAAAGGAATCGAATTATTAGTGGTATAAGTAAAGGTGTTTTAGTTGTAGAAGCGAAATCGAGAAGCGGAACACTTATTACTGCAGACCTTGCTCTAGAGCAAAATAGAGAGGTATTTGCACTTCCTGGACCTATATTTACAGATAGTGCATCAGGAACAAATCATCTTATTCAACAAGGAGCGAAACTAGTAAGAAATGCAGAAGATATACTAGAAGAGATTTTAAATTAATCTTATATTTTTATGTTTTTATTAAACAATTATTGACAAATGGTAGATAGGCACTGTATGGTATATTCATTCTTGATTGACAAAAACAAGAGAAATCAATAAGATTAATGAAGACTTGAATCCACCTCTTAAGGAGGCACTAGCATGTCAGATTACCTCGTAATCGTGGAGTCGCCTTCTAAGGCGAAGACCATTGAGAAATATTTAGGGAAAAAATACAAAGTTGTCGCGTCTATGGGACACGTTCGCGATTTACCTAAAAGCCAAATGGGGATAGAAGTAAAGAACAACTTCACCCCGAAGTATATTACCATTCGTGGTAAAGGTCCCGTCTTAAAAGACTTAAAATCAGCGGCAAAAAAAGCAAAGAAAGTCTATCTCGCGGCCGATCCAGACCGCGAAGGAGAAGCTATTGCTTGGCATTTAGCCAATACGTTAAATGTGGACGTTGAATCAGATTGCCGAGTTGTGTTTAATGAGATTACAAAAGATGCAATAAAAGAATCATTCAAACATCCTCGTGCAATTAACATGGATTTAGTAGATGCACAACAAGCAAGACGTATACTAGATCGTCTTGTTGGTTACAATATTAGTCCTTTATTATGGAAGAAAGTAAAAAAAGGATTAAGTGCAGGGCGCGTACAATCGGTAGCAGTTCGTTTAATTATCGAACGTGAAAGAGAAATTCAAAGTTTCGAGCCTGAAGAATTCTGGACAATTAAAACAGAATTTGTGAAAGGGAAAGACACATTTGAAGCAAGCTTTTACGGTGTAGATGGTGAAAAAGTTCAATTAACGAATGAAACACAAGTGAATGAAATAATTGAACAGCTGAAAGATAATGCGTTCTCAGTTGAAAATGTAACGCGAAAAGAGCGAAAACGTAATCCTGCATTACCATTTACAACATCTTCCTTGCAACAAGAGGCAGCGCGTAAGTTAAACATGCGAGCAAAGAAAACGATGATGCTTGCGCAGCAATTGTATGAAGGGATCGATCTTGGAAAACAAGGAACTGTAGGTCTTATTACGTATATGAGAACTGATTCAACACGTATCTCAGAAACAGCTCAAACAGAGGCACGTACTTATATTACTGAGGCGTATGGTACGGAATACATAGGAGCAGAAAAGAAGAAAGAAACGAAGAAGTCGAACGCACAAGATGCGCATGAGGCAATTCGTCCTACTTCGGTAATGAGAAAGCCAGAGGAATTAAAGAGTTTCTTAAGTCGTGATCAACTTCGATTGTATAAATTGATTTGGGAGCGATTTGTTGCAAGTCAAATGGCGTCTGCTATAATGGATACTGTGACAGCGAGACTCATTAATAACAATGTTCAGTTCCGTGCAAGTGGATCGGTTGTAAAGTTCCCAGGATTTATGAAAGTGTATGTAGAGTCGAAAGATGACGGGGCGGAAGAAAAGGATAAGATGTTGCCACCTTTAGAAGTAGGGGAAACCGTATTTTCGAAGGATTTAGAACCGAAGCAGCACTTTACACAACCTCCGCCGCGCTATACTGAGGCTCGTCTAGTAAGAACACTTGAAGAGCTTGGAATTGGAAGACCGTCGACTTACGTACCGACACTTGAAACGATTCAAAAACGTGGATATGTCGGTTTGGATAATAAACGCTTCGTTCCAACTGAACTTGGTGAAATAGTAATTGAACTTATTTTAGAGTTTTTCCCAGAAATTATTAACATTGAATTTACTGCTAACATGGAGCAAAGCCTCGATGAAGTAGAAGAAGGAAATGCAAATTGGGTAAAAATTGTTGATGATTTCTACGTAGGGTTTGAACCGCGTTTAGAAAAAGCGGAAAAAGAAATGCGTGAAGTAGAAATTAAAGATGAACCAGCTGGGGAAGACTGTGAATTATGTAATCACCCAATGGTCTTTAAAATGGGTAAATACGGGAAATTTATGGCTTGCTCGAATTTCCCAGATTGTCGTAATACAAAACCGATTGTGAAAGAAATCGGTGTTACTTGTCCGAAATGCGATAAAGGTCAAATTATTGAACGTCGTAGTAATAAAAAGAAACGTCTGTTCTATGGATGCGGTACGTATCCAGAGTGTGACTTTGTATCTTGGGATAAGCCGATTGGCCGTAAATGTCCGAAGTGTGAAGGTATGCTAGTAGAGAAGAAGTTGAAAAAAGGCGTACAAGTACAATGTATTTCGTGTGATTATGAAGAAGAACAACAAATGTGAGCGTAACTGCTCACATTTTTTTCGGGAAGAAAAGGAAAGGTGATAAATATATGACAACACAAGTAGTAAACGTCATTGGCGCAGGTCTTGCAGGAAGTGAAGCAGCTTACCAAATTGCAAAACGTGGTGTCCAAGTAAGATTATATGAAATGAGACCGGTAAGGCAAACGCCAGCTCATCACACAGATAAATTTGCAGAATTAGTATGTAGTAACTCACTTCGCGCAAACACATTAACAAATGCGGTTGGTGTTATTAAAGAAGAAATGCGTTTAATGGATTCTGTTATTATTCGTGCAGCTGATGAGTGCTCTGTACCAGCAGGAGGGGCTTTAGCGGTAGATCGTCATGAATTTGCGGCGAAAGTAACGGAATATGTGAAAAACCATCCGAACGTAACTGTGATGAATGAAGAAATCACTGAAATTCCAGAAGGTCCTACTATTATCGCGACAGGTCCACTTACGTCACCGGATCTTTCTGCACAATTAAAAGAATTAACGGGTGAAGACTACTTTTATTTCTATGATGCTGCAGCACCGATTGTTGAGAAAGACAGCATTGATATGAATAAGGTGTATTTAAAATCTCGTTACGATAAAGGTGAAGCGGCATATTTAAACTGCCCAATGACGGAAGAGGAATTTGACCGTTTTTACGAGGCTTTAATTGCTGCTGAAACAGTACCTTTAAAAGAATTTGAAAAAGAAATTTTCTTTGAAGGTTGTATGCCAGTAGAAGTTATGGCAAGTAGAGGAAGACAAACACTAGTATTTGGACCGATGAAACCTGTTGGATTAGAAGATCCGAAAACAGGGAAAACGCCATATGCTGTTGTTCAGTTACGTCAAGATGATGCAGCGGGAACGTTATACAATATCGTAGGTTTCCAAACGCATTTAAAATGGGGACCACAAAAAGAAGTGTTACAGTTGATTCCAGGACTGGAAAACGCAGAGATTGTACGTTATGGTGTAATGCATCGTAATACGTTTATTAATTCACCTAACCTGCTTCGTCCAACATACCAATATAAACAACGTGATGATTTATTCTTCGCTGGTCAAATGACTGGAGTAGAGGGATATGTTGAATCAGCAGCTTCAGGATTGTTAGCGGGTATCAACGCTGCTCGACTTGTAAAAGGTGAAGAGCCGGTTGTATTACCACCTGTAACTGCAATGGGAAGTATGGCGAATTATATTACTGCGACAAACGCGAAAAACTTCCAACCAATGAATGCGAACTTCGGTCTGTTTGCACCGTTAGAGAAGAAAATTAAGAAGAAAGCAGAACGTAATGAAGCCTATGCAACACGCGCTTTAGAAACGATTCGAAATTTTGTAAATATTTAGTTAAATTTCTTGCAAAGGCTACTAAGTTGTGATACGATTTAGTAGCCTTTATTGAGGTGAATTGTGTGAATGTGAAGAAATTGTTACAATTATTCGTTGGATATTTACAAATTGAAAGAAATTATTCAAAATATACAATTGCAAGTTATCAAAATGATTTAGAACATTTTGTGCAATTTATGGAGCGAGAAGGCATATCCTCTTTTTTAGATATTACATACGCGGATGTTCGTTTGTACTTAACGACGTTGCACGATGAAAAGTTAGCCCGTAAATCTGTCGCAAGAAAAGTATCAAGCTTACGAAGTTTATATCGCTTTTTGATGCGTGAAGGTTATCGGAAAGATAATCCGTTTGCACTTGCGTCACTCCCCAAAAAAGAATTGTCAATCCCAAAGTTTTTATATGCTGAAGAATTAGAGGAATTGTTTGAAGTTTCTGATACGGAAACCCCGTTAGGTCAAAGGAATCAAGCTTTATTAGAATTGATGTATGCGACTGGGATCCGTGTGAGTGAATGTGTCAATTTACAACTTACCGATATTGACTTTGCAGTGGGAACAATTTTAGTAATGGGAAAAGGAAAAAAACAAAGATATATTCCGTTCGGGAGCTATGCACAAGATGCTTTAATTACTTATATAGAGAACGGGAGAAAACAGTTAGCCGAGAAAACTGAAGAACAATCTCATATGGTATTTTTAAATGCGAAAGGTACGCCGCTGACAAGTCGAGGGGTACGCTATGTATTAAATGAACTCATTAAGAAAGCTTCACTGACAATGCGGATAAGTCCCCATATGTTAAGGCATACATTTGCTACACATATGTTAGATGAAGGGGCAGATTTACGTACTGTACAGGAGCTACTCGGTCATGAAAATTTGTCGACGACACAAATTTATACGCATGTCTCTAAAGAAAGATTGCGTTCTGTCTACATGAAGCATCACCCACGGGCATAAATTGCTTTTAAAGCTATAAAAACATATAAAGGAGTTTTTTCTATGGGAAATTTCCACGCTACAACGATATTTGCAGTTCATCATAATGGAGAATGTGCAATGGCTGGAGATGGCCAGGTGACGATGGGGAATGCTGTTGTAATGAAACATACAGCTCGTAAAGTTCGTAAACTTTTCCAAGGGAAAGTTTTAGCTGGTTTTGCAGGTTCGGTTGCTGATGCATTTACTCTTTTTGAAATGTTTGAAGGGAAATTAGAAGAGTACAATGGAAACCTGCAGCGTGCTGCTGTTGAGATGGCAAAACAATGGCGCGGCGACAAAATGTTACGTCAGCTAGAAGCGATGCTCATTGTCATGGATAAAACAACGATGCTCCTTGTTTCAGGTACGGGAGAAGTGATTGAACCGGATGATGGTATTTTAGCAATTGGATCTGGCGGGAATTATGCGCTTTCAGCAGGTCGTGCTTTAAAACAATATGCAAGTGAACATTTAACAGCGAAGCAAATTGCGAAAGCGAGTTTAGAAATTGCTGGCGATATTTGTGTTTATACAAACCACAACATAATTGTGGAAGAATTGTAGAATCGTAAGGGAGGCATTTTATATGCATTTACATTTTACTCCGCGTCAAATTGTGGAAAAATTAGATCAATACATTATCGGTCAAAAAGATGCGAAGAAAGCGGTTGCTGTAGCTTTAAGAAATCGATACCGCCGAAGTAAATTAGCTGAAAATCTACGTGATGAAATTGCACCTAAAAATATTTTAATGATTGGACCGACAGGTGTTGGTAAAACAGAGGTAGCACGACGAATGGCGAAACTCGTTGGAGCACCTTTTATTAAGGTTGAAGCTACGAAATTTACAGAAGTTGGATATGTAGGTAGAGATGTAGAATCGATGGTACGTGACCTTGTGGAAACGTCTGTTCGTATCGTGAAAGAAGAAATGGTAGTTAAAGTACAAGACAAAGCAGAAGAACAAGCGAACCAACGTCTGGTTGAAATTTTAGTGCCGAGTCCGGAGAAGCAATCTGGATTTAAAAACCCATTAGAAATGCTATTTGGTGGCACTCAAAATTCGAATCAAACAACAGATTCACAGGAAGATGTTGAAATCGAAAAGAAACGTCAAGATGTGGAAAGAAAGCTTGCTGCGGGGCTTCTTGAAGATGAAATTGTATCGATTGAAGTGACGGAACAACAGTCTTCTATGTTCGATATGTTGCAAGGAACTGGCATGGAACAAATGGGGATGAATTTCCAAGATGCGTTAGGAAGTTTTATGCCGAAAAAAACAAAAAAACGTAAACTTTCTGTAAAAGAAGCAAGAAAAGTCTTGACAAATGAGGAAGCACAGCGCTTAATTGATATGGATGAAGTTACACAAGAGGCTGTTTATCGTGCTGAACAGCTCGGGATTATTTTTATCGATGAAATTGACAAAATTGCTGGTAAGCAGTCGAATAGCGTAGACGTATCACGTGAAGGTGTGCAACGTGACATTTTACCAATTGTAGAAGGGTCAAATGTTGCGACAAAATACGGATCAGTAAAAACGGATTATATTTTATTCGTTGCAGCTGGAGCGTTTCATATGTCTAAACCGTCAGATTTAATTCCGGAATTACAAGGGAGATTTCCGATTCGAGTAGAATTAACAAAATTATCAACTGATGATTTTGTTAAAATATTAATCGAGCCTGACAATGCGTTGATTAAACAATATATGGCTTTATTAGCGACTGAAGGTATAGAAATTGAATTTTCAGACGAAGCTATTCGTAAGATTGCTGAGATTGCTTATCAAGTTAATCAGGATACAGATAATATTGGAGCAAGAAGACTTCATACGATTATGGAGAAGCTCCTTGAAGATTTATCGTTTGAAGCATCTGAAATTACGTTAGAGAAAATAACGATAACACCTCAATACGTTGAGGAGAAATTAGCAACGATTGCTAAAAATAAAGATGTGAGCCAGTTTATTTTGTAATAGTGTCATCAGGTGACTCGCCCTAGTTTCCAAGTGATGAAAAAATATGTGAGTAACATGTAGGAGGAACTTTTGAAATGGAATTATTAGCAAAAACAAGAAAATTAAATGCGTTATTACAGAGCGCAGCAGGAAAGCCTGTAAACTTTAGAGAAATGTCTGACACAATGTGTGAAGTAATCGAAGCGAACGTATTCGTAGTAAGTCGTCGTGGTAAATTACTAGGTTATGCAATTCACCAACAAATCGAGAATGAGCGTATGAAACAAATGCTTGCAGAACGTCAATTCCCAGAAGAGTATACACAAAGCTTATTCAACATTACAGAAACATCTTCAAACTTAGATGTGAACAGTGCTTACACAGCATTCCCAGTAGAAAATAAAGAATTATTTGGTCAAGGTTTAACTACAATCGTACCGATCGTTGGTGGCGGTGAGCGTCTAGGTACATTAGTTTTAGCTCGTCTTGGTCAAGAGTTCTTAGATGATGATTTAATTCTTGCTGAGTACAGCTCAACTGTTGTAGGTATGGAAATTTTACGTGAAAAAGCAGAAGAAATCGAAGAAGAAGCACGTAGCAAAGCTGTTGTTCAAATGGCGATCAGCTCATTATCTTACAGTGAATTAGAAGCAATCGAGCACATCTTCGAAGAATTAAACGGAACAGAAGGTTTACTTGTTGCAAGTAAAATTGCTGACCGCGTAGGAATCACTCGTTCGGTAATCGTAAATGCACTTCGTAAATTAGAAAGTGCTGGTGTAATTGAGTCGCGTTCTTTAGGTATGAAAGGAACATACATTAAAGTATTAAACGACAAATTCTTACATGAACTTGCTAAATTAAAAACAAACTAATTTATAAAACTCTCCTCATTCTTTGAGGGGAGTTTTTTGTGTATAACAGATTGATGTTGTTAGCAAATAGCGTCATAATCCCATTTTTGTGAAAAACTATGAATTGCATTTCACTTTTTTGCTTAAAAGAAATGCAGGTTGGTAATACTAGAATTCGAGTATGAACAAAGAAAGTTTTACATTGTTCGCATTTTCGACTTGATTGTAATATTTCAGTATGATATAGTAAGCAGTGGTGTCAGTACAAAGTACACACGTTTACTGATTTAAGTGTTGGTGCTACGTTTGTAGTTTCGCTTAGAGATGAAGTAAACGGAGGATATCAAAAACCATTTAGGAGGAACTATATTATGTCAGTAATTTCTATGAAGCAATTGCTTGAAGCTGGTGTTCATTTCGGACATCAAACTCGTCGTTGGAACCCAAAAATGAAGCGTTACATTTTCACAGAGCGTAACGGTATCTACATCATCGACTTACAAAAAACTGTGAAAAAAGTTGAGGAAGCTTTCAAAGTTATGCGTGACATCGCTGCTGAAGGCGGAGACATCTTATTCGTAGGTACTAAAAAACAAGCACAAGAAGCTATTAAAGAAGAAGCAACTCGTGCTGGTATGTACTTCGTTAACCAACGTTGGTTAGGTGGAACTTTAACTAACTTCCAAACAATCCAAAAGCGTATCAAGCGTCTTAAAGACATCGAAAGAATGCAAGAAGATGGTACTTTCGAAGTACTACCTAAGAAAGAAGTTGTTCAACTTAAAAAAGAGTTAGAGCGTCTTGAGAAATTCTTAGGCGGTATTAAAGATATGAAAGGTCTTCCAAGTGCATTATTCGTAGTAGACCCTCGTAAAGAGCGTATTGCAGTTGCTGAAGCACGCAAATTACACATTCCAATCATCGGTATCGTTGATACAAACTGTGATCCAGACGAAATCGATCACGTTATCCCAGCAAACGATGATGCAATTCGTGCTGTAAAACTTCTTACATCTAAAATGGCAGACGCGATCCTTGAAGCAAAACAAGGTGAAGAAACTGTTACTGCGTAACAAAGTTGGAAAGGTGATAAGGGGTTCGGCCTTTTATCACCTTTTTTAAGGTATAAACACCTTTATAAAAGGTATAAATACATATTTTAGGAGGATGAAAAGTATGGCAATCACTGCACAAATGGTAAAAGAATTACGTGAAAAAACTGGCGCAGGTATGATGGACTGCAAAAAAGCTTTAACAGAAACTAACGGCGACATGGAGAAGGCAATTGACTTCTTACGTGAAAAAGGTATCGCGAAAGCTGCTAAAAAAGCAGACCGCATCGCTGCTGAAGGTTTAACTTTCATCGAAACAAACGGTAACGACGGTTTAATCTTAGAATTAAACTCTGAAACTGATTTCGTTGCGAAAAACGAAGGTTTCCAAACATTAATTAAAGAATTAGCTGCTCACTTATTAGCTAACAAACCAGCTAACGTTGAAGAAGCTATGGCTCAAACAATGGAAAACGGCAAAAAAGTAGAAGAGCACATCAACGAAGCAATCGCTAAAATTGGTGAAAAACTTACACTTCGTCGTTTCGAAATCGTATCAAAAACTGATGCAGATGCATTCGGCGCTTACCTACACATGGGTGGACGCATTGGTGTACTAACAGTTCTTGAAGGTTCTACTGATGAAGCGGCTGCTAAAGATGTTGCAATGCACATCGCTGCAGTTAACCCTAAATACATCGACCGCGATGCTGTAACAGCTGAAGAAGTTGAGCATGAGCGTCAAGTATTAACACAACAAGCATTAAACGAAGGCAAGCCTGAAAAAATCGTTGCAAAAATGGTTGAAGGCCGTCTTGGCAAATTCTTCGAAGAAATTTGCTTACTTGACCAAGCATTCGTTAAAAACCCTGATATGAAAGTTCGTCAGTTCGTTGAGTCTAAAGGCGGAACATTAAAAGGATTCGTTCGCTACGCTGTTGGTGAAGGTATCGAAAAACGCGAAGACAACTTTGCTGAAGAAGTAATGAACCAAGTAAAAGGTAGTAACTAATACAGATTAGGGAACACATTGTGTTCCCTTTTTTAAAATAAAGATGTAAGCAATTGGAGGTTCATTATGAGTAAACCGAAATATAATCGTGTCGTTTTAAAGCTGAGTGGAGAAGCTTTAGCTGGCGAGCAAGGATTTGGAATTAACCCAGCTGTTATTAAATCAGTTGCGGAACAAGTGAAAGAAATTGCAGAACTTGATGTAGAGGTTGCTGTTGTTGTTGGTGGCGGTAACATTTGGCGTGGAAAAATTGGAAGTGAGATGGGCATGGATCGTGCAGGAGCAGATTACATGGGCATGTTAGCGACAGTTATGAATTCATTAGCTCTTCAAGATAGCTTGGAGAATATCGGAATTCAAACTCGCGTACAAACTTCAATTGAGATGCGTCAAGTGGCAGAGCCTTACATTCGTCGTAAAGCAGTTCGTCACTTAGAGAAGAAACGTGTTGTTATCTTTGCAGCAGGTACAGGTAATCCATACTTCTCTACAGATACAACAGCAGCATTACGTGCAGCAGAAATTGAAGCAGACGTAATTTTAATGGCGAAAAACAATGTAGATGGCGTATATAATGCGGATCCATCTATTGACCCAACAGCTACGAAATACGAAACGCTTACTTACTTAGATGTATTAAAAGAAGGTTTAGGTGTAATGGATTCTACAGCTTCTTCTCTATGTATGGATAATGATATTCCATTAATTGTATTCTCAGTTATGGAAAAAGGTAATATTAAACGTGCCGTTTTAGGTGAAAATATCGGAACAGTTGTAAGGGGGAAATAAATATGGGACAACAAGTATTAAAGTCTTCAAATGAAAAAATGGAAAAAGCAGTTGCTGCTTATTCTCGTGAATTAGCAACAGTTCGTGCTGGCCGTGCAAGCGCGTCTGTATTAGATAAAGTACAAGTTGATTACTATGGTGCACCAACACCAGTTGTGCAATTAGCGAACATTACAGTTCCAGAAGCACGTTTACTTGTAATTCAACCTTATGATAAAACTTCTATCGGTGATATCGAAAAAGCAATTTTAAAAGCAGATTTAGGCTTAAACCCTTCTAATGACGGAACTGTAATTCGTATTGCATTCCCTGCATTAACAGAAGAGCGTCGTCGTGATCTTGTAAAAGTTGTGAAAAAATATGCTGAAGAAGCAAAAGTTGCTGTTCGTAACGTACGTCGTGACGGTAACGACGATCTTAAAAAGCTTGAAAAAGCTGGCGAGATTACAGAAGATGATTTAAGAGGATATACTGAAGATATCCAAAAAGAAACAGATAAATATATTGCAAAAGTTGACGAAATCGCAAAAAACAAAGAAAAAGAAATCATGGAAGTGTAATAGCGATACCTTCGCAAATATGACCCTCTTCTTAAGGGGGTCTTTTTACACTTTTAGGCATACGTCTGCTTGCTGGAGGGTATGAATGATGTTTAAAAACTTTCCTTTTTTTAAAGGTAAAAAGGACACATCGTTTGATCATCTCGTTGAAGAAGTAAAAAAAGGATATATCCCAGAACATATTGCGATCATTATGGATGGTAATGGAAGATGGGCGAAGAGGAGAGCAATGCCTCGTATTGCGGGACATCATGAAGGTATGCAAGTTGTAAAGAAAATTACAAAATTTGCAAGTAAACTTAATGTGAAAGTGTTAACTCTCTATGCTTTTTCGACTGAGAACTGGAAAAGACCGAAAAAGGAAGTTGATTATTTAATGAAGCTTCCAGAAGAATTTTTAGGTACATTTTTACCAGAATTGATTGAAGAAAACGTACAAGTCCGAGTAATAGGGCAACAAGATCGTCTTCCTACGCATACACGCAGAGCGATGGAGAAGGCCATGGAAGAAACGAAAGAGAATACGGGATTAATTCTTAATTTCGCGTTAAACTATGGAAGTCGAGATGAAATCGTTTCTGCTGTGCAACATATGATGAAAGATAGTGAGGAAGGAAAGGTTCGTGTTGAAGATGTAAGTGAAGAAATGCTTTCTTCCTACTTAATGACGAGTTCTTTACCTGACCCAGAGTTGTTAATCCGTACGAGCGGAGAGCTACGTATTAGTAATTTCATGTTATGGCAAATTGCATATTCGGAATTTTGGTTTACAGATGTGTATTGGCCAGATTTTACCGAGGAACATTTGCTAAATGCGATTACAGACTTTCAACATAGAGGGCGCAGATTCGGAGGCGTGTAGAAAGAGAGGGTTTGGTAGTGAAACAGAGAATTATTACTGGAGTGGTTGCTGCCGCGCTATTCATTCCCATCGTAATTTACGGTGGCGTGCCTTTTACGGTTTTAGTGTATGCACTTGCTTCTATAGGTTTATATGAATTAATTCGTATGAATAAGCTTACGCTTATTTCAGTACCAACAGTTTTAGCTGCATTATTATTATGGATTATTTTAATTCCAAGTAGTGCATCGGAACTGTTTACTTGGATTGGATTAGGTAAATTAGAAATCACATTTGTGATTGTTTTATTACTTTTATCATATACAGTCCTTTCTAAGAATACATTTACTTTTGACAATGCTTCATTTTTACTAATGGCAACAACATATGTTGCAATGGGATTCTTATATCTGAATGAAACGAGGATATTAGGAATTAAATACGTATTTTGTGCATTATTTGTTATATGGGCTACTGATTCAGGCGCATATTTCGTAGGAAAAGCATTAGGAAAAAGAAAATTATGGCCAGAAATTAGTCCAAACAAAACGATTGAAGGTTCATTAGGTGGTATCGTTTGTGGAATTATTGTGGCACTTGTTTACAACATGTTCTTCCCAGTTGAATCGAATGTATTGATTTTAATTGCGCTGACAATTATCATTTCTATTTTTGGACAAATTGGTGATTTAGTACAATCTGCTTTTAAGCGTCATTATGGCGTAAAAGATTCAGGTACAATTTTACCTGGGCATGGTGGTATATTAGATCGAACAGATAGTTGGTTATTCGTTTTACCAATTCTCTACTTCTTATTACAATATAATTAATGAATGAACGAGGGGTTGGAATCATGAAAAACATTAGTTTATTAGGTGCAAGCGGATCAATTGGTACACAAACTTTAGATGTATTACGCTCGCACCCAGACCAATTCCGTCTCGTTGCTTTTTCTGTAGGGAAAAATATTGACTACGCAGTAAAGGTCATTCAAGAATTTTCTCCACAAATTGTCTCTGTGCAAAGAGAGGAAGATGTTTTAAAATTACAAGCTGTTTCTGGTAATACAAAAATTGTATATGGTAGTGAAGGGCTTTTAGAAGTAGCATTACATCCAGATGCGGAGATTGTAGTAAACGCTGTTGTAGGTAGCGTAGGGTTGTTACCAACACTTCGTGCAATTGAGGCGAAAAAAACAATTGGAATTGCAAACAAAGAAACGTTAGTAACTGCAGGGCATCTTGTAATGGAAGCAGCGCGAAAACATAATGTTTCGTTACTTCCAGTAGACAGTGAACATTCAGCTATTTTTCAATGCTTGAATGGTGAAAATGAAAAAAGAATTTCTCGACTAATTATAACGGCTTCTGGTGGAAGTTTCCGTGATAAAACGAGAGATGAATTGCATCATGTGACCGTAGAAGATGCGCTTCGACATCCAAACTGGTCAATGGGTTCGAAAATTACAATTGATTCTGCTACAATGATGAATAAGGGGCTAGAAGTAATTGAAGCACATTGGCTTTTTGGTATCCCTTATGAGCAAATCGATGTTGTTTTACATAAAGAAAGTATTATTCATTCTATGGTTGAATTTGAAGATCGTAGTGTGATGGCACAGCTTGGCTCACCTGATATGCGAGTACCAATTCAATACGCGCTTACATATCCTGATCGATTACCTCTTTCAGACACAAAGCAGTTAAACTTATGGGAAATAGGAACGTTGCATTTTGAGAAGATGAACCAAGAACGTTTCCGTTGCCTACGTTTTGCGTATGAAGCTGGAAAAGCAGGTGGAAGTATGCCAGCTGTAATGAATGCAGCGAATGAAGTAGCTGTTGAAGCTTTTTTACAAAAGAGAATTGGTTTCTTAACAGTGGAAGACCTCATTGAAAAAGCAATGAACCATCACAATGTCATTGCACGTCCGAGCTTAGAGGAAATTCTGGAAATTGATGCAGCCACAAGACGGTTTGTGATGGAACAAATTTAGCAAAGGTGGTATGGAATTGAATACAGCGATTGCCTTTATATTAATTTTCGGTGCACTCGTATTTTTCCATGAGCTAGGGCATCTATATTTCGCAAAAAGAGCAGGTATTTTATGCCGCGAGTTTGCGATTGGTTTTGGTCCGAAAATATTCTCATTTGAAAAGAATGAAACGGTGTATACGATTCGATTACTGCCCCTTGGTGGCTATGTAAGAATGGCTGGCGAGGATGCAGACACAGTTGAGTTAAAGCCTGGGAAAAAGGTTGGCCTTGTATTAAATGCAAAAGACGAAGTTGCAAAATTAGTTTTTGATGGATATGAAAAGTATCCCAATGTTCGCGTTATCGAAGTCGAACAAGCTGATTTAGAGCATAATTTAACAATTTCGGGTTATGAAGAGTACGAGGAAGAGCTTCAAACATTCCGAGTGAACGAGAAGGCTCGTATTATTACTGCCGGTGAAGAAATTCAAATTGCTCCGTATAATAGGCAGTTTGGCTCTAAGAAATTAGGACAACGTGCGTTAACAATCTTTGCGGGCCCTGCAATGAACTTCATTTTAGCATTTGTTATTTTTGTGATTCTTGGATTTGTACAAGGTGTTCCTGTTGACAAACCAATGGTCGGAAAAGTGATGGAGAATAGTGCAGCAGAGCAAGCTGGATTAAAAGAAAATGATACAATTCAAGCTATTGATGGGAAAAACACAAGTACATGGAAAGATGTTGTTACCATTGTACGTGAAAATCCAAATAAAGAAATTACGTTACAAGTAAAGCGTGATAGTGAACAGTTTAATGTGAAAGTAACGCCAACGCTTGATAAAGAAGGTAAAGAAGAAGTTGGTAGAATTGGTGTTTACTCTCCTGTAGAGAAAACAGTGATGGGTTCTATTAAATCAGGTTTTGAACAAACATACCAATGGACGAAACTAATTTTTGAGTCTCTTGTGAAATTAGTAACTGGTCAATTCTCTATTAATGAGTTGTCAGGTCCAGTAGGAATTTATAATCTAACAGATCAAGTTGTAGATTATGGATTTACGCGTGTTTTAAGTTTAGCAGCCGTTTTAAGTATTAACCTTGGTTTATTTAATTTACTACCAGTTCCTGCTTTAGACGGTGGACGTTTGTTCTTCTTCTTAATTGAGGCATTGCGTGGGAAACCAATTGATCGCCAGAAAGAAGGAATGGTTCACTTTATTGGTTTTGCATTATTAATGTTACTTATGTTAGTTGTAACTTGGAATGACATTCGTAAGTTTTTCTTGTAAAATAAAGTGAAACTTATAATGAAATAGAGCTCGTAGAATAAAATCCCTCACCTAACTCGAGGTGAGGGGTTTTCCTGCGTGTAAGAGTAAAATGAAGAGGTGCGAATAAATGAAACAAAGTATGGTATTCAGTCCTACATTACGTGAAGTTCCAGCTGATGCGGAGATTAAGAGTCATCAGTTATTACTTCGTGCAGGTTTTATGCGTCAAAATGCTTCTGGTATTTATAGTTTTCTACCATTTGGATTAAAAGTACTACACAAAGTAGAACGTATCGTTCGAGAAGAGATGGAGCGCGCAGGTGCCGTAGAATTATTAATGCCAGCGATGCAAGCTGCAGAATTATGGCAAGAGTCAGGTCGTTGGTATTCTTACGGATCTGAATTAATGCGTATGAAAGATCGTAACGCTCGTGAATTTGCATTAGGAGCGACACATGAAGAAGTAATTACAGATCTTGTACGTGATGAAGTGAAATCGTATAAAAAATTACCGTTAACATTATATCAAATTCAAACAAAATTCCGTGATGAACAAAGACCTCGTTTCGGTTTATTACGTGGAAGAGAGTTTCTAATGAAAGATGCATACTCTTTCCATGCTACGCAAGAGAGCTTAGATGAAGTGTACGATCGCTTATACAAAGCATACTCTAACATCTTTGCTCGTTGTGGCTTGAATTTCCGTGCGGTTATTGCTGATTCTGGAGCAATGGGTGGAAAAGATACACATGAATTTATGGTATTATCTGATGTTGGTGAAGATACAATTGCATACTCTGATACATCTGATTACGCAGCGAACATCGAAATGGCTCCTGTTGTAGCTACGTATACGAAGAGTGACGAAGCAGAAAAAGAGCTTGAAAAAGTAGCAACACCAGACCAAAAAGCAATTGAAGAAGTATCTGCATTCTTAAACATCGAAGCTGACAAGTGCATTAAGTCTATGGTATTTAAAGTAGATGAGAAATTAGTAGTGGTACTTGTTCGTGGTGATCATGAAGTAAACGATGTAAAAGTGAAAAATGTATACGGTGCTTCAGTTGTTGAGCTTGCCTCTCATGAAGAAGTAAAAGAATTATTAAATTGTGAAGTTGGTTCATTAGGACCGATTGGTGTAAATGGTGATATCGAAATTATCGCTGATCACGCTGTAGCATCAATTGTCAACGGATGTTCAGGAGCGAACGAAGAAGGATTCCATTATGTAAATGTAAATCCAGAACGTGACTTTAAAGTAAGTCAATATACGGATTTACGCTTCATTCAAGAAGGAGACCAATCTCCAGACGGAAACGGGACAATTCTTTTCGCACGCGGAATTGAAGTTGGTCATGTATTCAAATTAGGAACTCGTTATAGTGAAGCAATGAACGCAACATTCCTAGATGAAAACGGAAAAACACAACCACTTATTATGGGTTGTTACGGCATTGGTGTGTCTCGTACAGTGGCAGCAATTGCAGAGCAGTTTAATGATGAGAACGGTTTAGTTTGGCCAAAAGCTGTAGCACCGTTCCATGTGCATGTAATTCCAGTGAATATGAAATCTGATGCACAACGTGAAATGGGTGAAAACATCTACAACTCATTACAAGAGCAAGGTTATGAAGTATTACTAGATGATCGTGCAGAACGTGCAGGTGTTAAATTTGCTGATGCTGATTTATTCGGCCTTCCAGTTCGCGTGACAGTTGGTAAAAAAGCAGACGAAGGTATTGTAGAAGTGAAAGTCCGTGCTACAGGTGAGTCTGAAGAAGTAAAAGTAGAAGAACTTCAAACATATATTGCTAATATTTTAAAATAGGAAGAGGTACCTCGTAATGAGGTACCTTCTCTTTCTTTGTAAACGTATTTTGTAAAAGAAGAAGGGAGAAATCTTTCTTTGTAGTACGTTTCAATTTATAATAGCAAATGGAAGGAGAGTGCTTATGTCTTTAACAAATGAACAAAAAGAGCGATTTCAAATTTTGCTCCAGCAGTTGCAAATACCAGACGACCTTATAAATCAATATTTACAAGGCGGTGGTATTGAAAGACTCGTTATCGATAAAGCGAATAAAAGTTGGCATTTTAATTTACAAGTGCCACGTATTTTGCCTACAGAATTATATGAATTGCTAGAAACAAAGCTTAAGCAATCATTTTCTCATATTGCAAGAACAACATTTGCATTAGAAACAGAGAATAAACAATTTACTGAAGAAGAAGTGAGGGCGTATTGGCCACTTTGTACGGAACGAATTACATTTTCACCTATGTTTGCTTATTTAAAGAAGCAGCTTCCGCAGGTGAATGGAGTGAAGTTACTTATAAATGTGAATAATGAGCTGGAATCTACTGCTTTAAAGAAAAACGTTGCAAAACCAGTAGGGGATCAATACGAGGCTTTCGGATTCCCGCGTTTTCAGTTAGACACACATATACAGCAAAATACAGAAGAAATGCAAAAGTTTCGTGAGCAAACGCAACAAGAAGACCGTGAGCGTGTTATACAAGCTATGGAAGAAATGGCAAAGAAGCAAGCTGAAGAAAGCAGCGTTGTGCATGAAGGACCGATTACACTTGGGTATCTTATTAAGCCGGATGAAGAGATTACACCGATGCGAGAAATTCAAGATGAAGAAAGAAGAAAAACAGTTCAAGGATATGTCTTCCATGTGGAAACAAAAGAACTTCGTAGTGGACGTACGTTATTAACTTTAAAAATAACGGATTATACAGATTCTATTATGATCAAAATGTTCTCACGTGATAAAGAAGATATTCCAATGCTACAATCCTTAAAAAAAGGAATGTGGGTGAAGGCTCGTGGTTCTGTCCAAAATGATACATTTGTTCGAGATTTAGTAATGATTGCAAATGATATTAATGAAATAACAGGACCGTCTCGTAAAGATAAAGCACCAGAAGGTGAAAAAAGAGTAGAGCTTCATCTTCATACTCCAATGAGTCAAATGGATGCTGTTACTCCAGTTTCTAAGCTTGTTGCTCAAGCTGGTAAATGGGGACATGAGGCTATTGCGGTTACAGACCATGCTGTGGCTCAGTCGTTCCCGGAAGCATATTCTGCGGGGAAAAAGGCTGGAGTTAAAGTTATATATGGTGTGGAAGCAAACTTAGTGAATGACGGAGTACCAATTGCTTATAATGAAGAACATCGTTTACTGGCTGATGAAACATATGTTGTTTTCGACGTTGAGACGACAGGTTTATCAGCTGTGTATGATACAGTTATTGAGTTAGCTGCTGTAAAAGTAAAAGGTGGCGAAATTATTGACCGCTTTGAATCTTTTGCAAATCCACATCAACCATTATCGGCAACAATCATTGAGTTAACAGGTATTACAGATGATATGTTAACCGACGCACCAGAAGTAGATGAAGTGTTTAAAAAGTTTGAGGAATGGATGGGTGACCATACACTTGTTGCTCATAACGCAAGCTTCGATATGGGCTTTATTAATGTAGGATTCAAAAAAGCTGGTTTAGAAAAAACGAAAAATCCGGTAATAGATACGTTAGAGCTTGCAAGATTCTTATTCCCAGAAATGAAAAATCATCGTTTAAATACGTTATGTAAAAAGATGGACATTGAATTAACTCAGCATCACCGTGCGATTTATGATACAGAAGCAACGGGATACTTACTAGTGAAAATGTTAAAAGATGTAATTGAAAAAGGTTTTGAATATCACGATCAATTAAACGATAGTATGGGACAAGGGGATGCATATAAGCGCGGGCGTCCAAGTCATATGACATTACTTGCTACATCGGATGTTGGATTGAAAAATTTATATAAACTTGTTTCATATTCTCATCTAAATTACTTTTACCGTGTACCGCGAGTACCAAGATCACTATTAAAAAAATATCGTGAAGGTATTTTAGTAGGAACGGCTTGTGATAAAGGTGAAGTGTTTGAGGCAATGATGCAAAAAGCTCCTGAAGAGGTAGAAGAAATTGCGCAGTTCTACGATTACATTGAAGTAATGCCACCAGAAGTGTTACGTCATTTAGTAGAGCGTGAACTTGTTCGGGATGAGGGACAATTAAAAACAATTATTTCAAACTTAGTAAAACTAGGTGAGACGTTAGATAAACCAGTTGTCGCTACCGGAAACGTGCATTACTTAGATCCAGAAGATGCAATGTATCGCAAAATTTTAGTTAGTTCGCAGGGCGGAGCCAATCCGTTAAACCGACATTCATTACCACCTGTACATTTCCGTACAACCGATGAAATGTTAGAGTGTTTCTCATTCTTAGGTGAAGATGTAGCGAAAGAAATTGTCGTAACGAATACACAAAAGATTGCATCATTAATTGGCGATGTTCATCCAGTAAAAGATGATCTATACACACCGAAAATTGAAGGTGCAGATGATGAAACGCGTGATATGAGTTATAAAATGGCGCGTAGCATTTATGGTGAAGAGTTACCTGAAATTGTAGAAGCGCGTTTAGAAAAAGAATTAAAAAGTATCATCGGGCATGGATTCGCCGTAATTTATTTAATTTCACATAAGCTTGTGAAAAAATCGTTAGTAGACGGATATCTAGTAGGTTCGCGTGGATCGGTAGGTTCATCATTCGTTGCAACGATGATGGAAATTACAGAAGTAAACCCATTACCACCACACTATGTATGTCCGAAGTGTAAGCAATCAGAATTCTTTAATGATGGTTCTGTAGGTTCTGGTTTTGACTTACCGGATAAAGAATGTCCAACTTGTAATATTCCATATGTAAAAGATGGACATGACATTCCGTTCGAAACGTTCCTTGGATTTAAAGGAGATAAGGTACCCGATATCGATTTGAATTTCTCCGGGGAATACCAACCACGTGCCCATAACTATACGAAAGTACTATTCGGTGAAGATTATGTATATCGTGCAGGAACGATTGGTACAGTTGCGGAAAAAACTGCTTATGGATATGTAAAGGGTTATGCAAATGATCATAACTTAACGATTCGAAATGCAGAAATTGACCGCTTAGTAGCAGGATGTACCGGTGTAAAACGTACAACAGGACAGCATCCAGGTGGTATTATCGTTGTGCCAGATTATATGGACATTTTTGATTTCTCACCAATACAGTATCCAGCAGATTCAATAGGTGCTGAGTGGAGAACGACACACTTTGACTTCCACTCTATTCATGATAATTTATTGAAGCTTGATATACTAGGACACGATGATCCGACAGTTATTCGTATGTTACAAGATTTAAGTGGTATTGATCCAAAAACAATTCCAACGGATGATCCAGAAGTAATGAAAATTTTCTCAGGGCCAGAATCGTTAGGCGTAACGGAAGAACAAATTAACTGTAAAACAGGTACACTTGGTATACCAGAGTTTGGTACGAAATTCGTAAGACAGATGTTAGAAGAGACGAAACCGACGACATTCTCAGAGTTAGTCCAAATTTCTGGATTATCACATGGTACGGACGTATGGCTTGGTAATGCAAACGAGTTAATTTATAACGGTACATGTACGCTGAGTGAAGTTATCGGTTGTCGTGATGACATCATGGTATATTTAATCTATCAAGGTTTAGACCCATCATTAGCCTTCAAAATCATGGAGTCAGTACGTAAAGGTAAAGGTGTACCAGAAGAATGGGAAGAGGACATGAAAAGTAATAATGTACCAGGTTGGTATATTGATTCATGTAAGAAGATTAAGTACATGTTCCCGAAAGCCCATGCGGCTGCTTACGTACTTATGGCCGTGCGTATCGCATACTTTAAAGTGCATTTCGCGCTTTTATTCTATGCGGCATACTTTACGGTTCGTGCAGATGACTTTGACGTAGAAGCGATGGCAAAAGGTTCAGCATCTATACGTGCAAGAATTGATGAAATTGCGCAAAAAGGTTTAGATGCAGCACCGAAAGAGAAGAGTTTATTGACGGTACTAGAAATGACACTTGAAATGTGTGAGCGTGGATACTCATTCCAAAAGGTGGATTTATATCGCTCACATGCAACAGACTTTATTATTGATGGAGACTCATTAATCCCTCCATTTAATGCGGTGCCTGGTCTTGGTACAAACGCAGCTTTAAGTATTGTGGAAGCACGTAAAAATGGAGAATTCTTATCAAAAGAAGACTTGCAGCAGCGTAGTAAGGTTTCGAAAACAATTATTGAGTATTTAGATAGTCAAGGTTGTTTAGGTGATTTGCCGGATCAAAACCAGTTATCGCTGTTCTGATAGGTAGGAAAAGTCTTTGCAAATCAACATTTGGTATGGTATACTATTAACCGAGATAACCATGTCATGTATATTGTGTGAAAAGAAGAGTGGGGAAACCCACTCTTTCGTGTTACTATCTACATTTTATTGATGTGGAGAGGTAAGAAATTTCTGTCGTATATACATATTTTGTTACAAGTTTTACTTCTTAAATTTGGTAATACTAAGACAGATATTCCCTGCTTAACGGCAGGGGCTTTTGTTAGCTAACGAGAAAGAATAAGATAGACCGTTCTATGGACGGGGTCTTTTCTTATGAATGGTACATGGCGGCAGGAAGGAGGCTGTTTATGGATAAGAAAGTCACAGAAGTTGTAGAAGCATTTGCGCAGCCAATCGTTGAAGAGTTAAATCTTGAACTTGTAGATGTAGAGTATGTGAAAGAAGGACAAGACTGGTTCTTACGCGTATTCATCGATTCTGAAAAGGGAGTCGACATTGAAGAATGCGGTGCGGTGAGTGAACGTTTAAGCGAAGCTTTAGATAAAGAGGATCCAATTCCTCATCTTTACTTTTTGGATGTGTCATCTCCTGGAGCAGAACGTCCATTAAAGAAAGAGAAAGACTTCCAGCAAGCGGTAGGAAAACAAGTGGCAATTAAAACATATGAGCCGATTGATGGTGAAAAGATGTTTGAAGGAAAAATGCTTTCCTACGATGGTACTACAATTACACTATTATTAACAATTAAAACACGTAAAAAAGAAATCCAAATTCCAATGGACAAAGTTGCAAATGCGCGACTTGCTGTTACGTTTTAGTTAGAAGGGGGATCTTCATGAGCACTGAGTTGTTAGATGCCTTGCTCGTATTAGAGTCAGAAAAAGGAATTAGCAAAGATATTATTATTGATGCGATTGAAGCAGCGTTAATCTCTGCTTATAAACGCAATTTTAACCAAGCACAAAACGTTCGTGTGAGCTTTAACCCACAAGTGGGAACAATCCAAGTTTTAGCACGTAAAGACGTTGTTGATAATGTGTTTGATCCACGTCTTGAAATTTCTGTTGAAGAAGCAAGACAAATTAATCCAAACTATCAAGATGGTGACGTACTAGAAATTGAAGTAACACCAAAAGATTTCGGTCGTATTGCAGCACAAACTGCAAAACAAGTTGTAACACAACGAGTGCGTGAAGCTGAGCGTGGTGTTATTTACTCTGAGTTTAGTGACCGTGAAGAAGATATCATGGTTGGTATCGTACAACGTCAAGATGCTCGTTTCATCTATGTAAGCTTAGGGAAAGTAGAAGCTTTATTACCTGTAAGTGAGCAAATGCCAAACGAACAATACAAACCACATGATCGTATTCGCGTATTCATTACGAAAGTAGAAAAAACAACAAAAGGACCACAAATTTACGTATCACGTACACATCCTGGTCTTTTAAAACGTTTATTCGAAATGGAAGTTCCTGAAATCTATGATGGAACGGTTGAAATTCGTTCTGTAGCACGTGAAGCAGGAGATCGTTCTAAAATCTCTGTACATGCAGAGAACATTGATGTTGATCCAGTAGGTTCTTGTGTAGGACCGAAAGGACAACGTGTACAACGCATTGTAGACGAACTAAAAGGTGAAAAGATTGACATCGTTCGCTGGTCAAATGATCCAGTAGAATATGTTGCCAATGCTTTAAGCCCATCACAAGTTGTGAAAGTACTTGTAGATGAAGAAGAAAAAGCAACAACTGTTGTTGTTCCAGACCACCAACTGTCATTAGCTATCGGTAAACGTGGACAAAATGCACGTCTTGCAGCTAAATTAACAGGTTGGAAAATTGATATTAAGAGTGAGTCTGATGCGAAACAACTTGGTATTGTAACAGAAGAAGATAGCGTAGTCGCATTCGGATTCGATTCAGTTGAAGACGAAATCGAATAGAGGTGATGAGTATGAGCAATCGAAAAGTTCCGTTACGAAAATGTGTTGCAACGCAAGAAATGAAATCAAAACGAGAGCTCGTTCGCATTGTTCGTTCCAAAGAGGGAGAAGTGTCTATTGATTTAACTGGAAAGAAATCAGGACGAGGTGCTTATTTATCAAAAGATAAAGAAAGCATTCTTCAAGCTCAAAAGAAAAATGTTTTGGAACATCATCTAAAAGCGAAAATCGACAGTTCTCTTTATGAAGAGCTTCTTGAGCTTGTTGAGAAGGAGTCGAAATAAGTGTCCGATTGGAAATCGTTTTTAGGACTAGCAAACCGGGCTCGAAAAATTATTTCGGGTGAAGAACTCGTTTTAAAGGAAGTACGAAGTGGCAAGGCAAAACTTGTGTTGCTCTCTGAGGATGCGTCAGTAAATACTACAAAGCGTATCACGGATAAAACGACGTACTACAACGTACCAATGAGAAAGGTCGAAAATCGACAACAATTAGGGCATGCGATTGGGAGAGATGAGCGAGTCGTTGTAGCTGTGTTAGATGAAGGCTTTGCGAAAAAGCTGCGTAGCATGCTCGATACAAATTACCGGGGGTGAAGGTATGAGTAAAATTCGAGTGCATGAATATGCGAAAAAACATAATATCTCAAGTAAAGATCTTATGACAAAACTAAAAGAAATGAATATCGAGGTTTCGAATCATATGACAATGTTAGACGATGAAGTAGTAAACAAATTAGATAATGAGTATCAAGCTGAAAAACCTTCTGTTGCAGATGAGTTTGAAGTAGAAGAAAAAGTTGTTCGTAGTAAAAAGAACAGCAATAAGAAAAAGAAAAAAGGCAAAGGAAACGAAGACAAGCGTCAAGAGAACTTTGCTGGAAGACAACAAACACAAACTGTAGAAACACCAGATAAAATTACTTTCTCTGGAAGCCTTACAGTAGGTGACCTTGCTAAGAAATTAAGCAAAGAGCCATCTGAAATTATTAAAAAGCTCTTCATGCTTGGAATTATGGCAACAATTAACCAAGACTTAGATAAAGATACAATTGAGTTAATTGCTAACGACTACGGTATTGAAGTAGAAGAAGAAGTAATTGTTAGCGAGACTGAGTTTGAAACATTCATCGATGAGCAAGATGATGAAGAGAACTTAAAAGAGCGTCCAGCTGTAGTTACAATCATGGGACACGTTGACCATGGTAAAACAACATTACTTGACTCTATCCGTAACTCTAAAGTAACTGCTGGCGAAGCAGGTGGAATTACTCAGCATATTGGTGCATACCAAGTTGAAGTAAATGACAAGAAGATTACATTCTTAGATACACCTGGTCACGCGGCGTTTACAACGATGCGTGCTCGTGGTGCACAAGTAACGGATATTACAATCCTTGTTGTTGCAGCTGATGACGGTGTTATGCCACAAACAGTTGAAGCAATTAACCATGCGAAAGCAGCAGGAGTACCAATTATTGTTGCTGTGAATAAAATGGATAAACCAGCTGCGAACCCTGATCGCGTAATGCAAGAACTAACAGAATATGAATTAGTTCCAGAAGCATGGGGTGGAGATACAATCTTCGTACCAATCTCAGCGATTCAAGGCGAAGGAATTGACAACTTACTAGAAATGATTCTTCTTGTGAGTGAAGTAGAAGAATATAAAGCAAATCCAAACCGCTATGCAACTGGTACTGTAATTGAAGCACAGCTTGATAAAGGTAAAGGAACTATCGCGACATTACTTGTTCAAAACGGTACGCTTCGAGTTGGAGACCCAATCGTTGTTGGTACTTCATTCGGACGTGTTCGTGCAATGGTAAGTGATATTGGTCGTCGTGTAAAAGTTGCTGGTCCATCAACTCCTGTTGAAATTACAGGTTTAAACGAAGTGCCACAAGCGGGAGATCGTTTCATGGCATTCGCTGATGAGAAGAAAGCTCGTCAAATCGGTGAATCACGTGCACAGGAAGCGTTACTTGCTCAACGTGGTGAAAAATCTAAATTAAGCCTTGAAGATTTATTCCAACAAATCCAAGAGGGCGATGTAAAAGAAATTAACTTAATTGTGAAAGCAGACGTACAAGGTTCTGTAGAAGCAATGGCAGCATCACTTCGTAAAATTGATGTTGAAGGTGTTAAAGTTAAAATTATCCATACAGGCGTAGGTGCGATTACAGAATCTGATATCATTTTAGCTTCTGCATCTAATGCAATTGTAATTGGATTTAACGTACGCCCAGATGTGAATGCGAAGCGTACAGCTGAATTAGAGAACGTTGATATTCGTTTACACCGTATTATTTATAAAGTAATCGAAGAGATCGAAGCAGCGATGCAAGGTATGTTAGATCCAGAATTCGAAGAAAAAGTAATCGGTCAAGCAGAAGTACGTCAAACGTTTAAAGTAACAAAAGTTGGAACAATCGCAGGTTGTTACGTAACAGACGGTAAAATTACACGTGATAGTGGCGTGCGTATTATCCGTGATGGCGTAGTAATTTTCGAAGGACAACTTGATACGTTAAAACGTTTCAAAGACGACGTAAAAGAAGTTGCACAAAACTATGAGTGTGGTATTACAATTGAGAGATATAATGATCTTAAAGAAGGGGACATTATTGAAGCATACATTATGGAAGAAGTGAAGCGATGATAATCGCTTCACTCTCATTCGAGTGTATGATTTACGATGTGCATTCTTTAAAAGAGAAACGAGCAATTTTGCAACGGGTGCTAACTCGTGTGAAACAGCGCTATAACGTAGCTGTTTCAGAAGTAGGGCATCAAGATGTATGGCAACGTACGGAAATTGCAATTGTTTCTGTATCCTCTAATCGTGTTATTTGTGAAAAAGAAATGAATCGTGTACTTGAGTACATCGATTCATTTCCTGAAATAGAACGTACGATAACACAATTGGAATGGTATTGAATGAGGTGAAGAGTTATGAAATTACGTGCAAACCGTGTAGGCGAGCAAATGAAAAAAGAATTAGGCGACATCATCAGTCGTAAAATTAAAGATCCACGTGTCGGATTTGTTACTGTAACAGATGTACAAGTGAGTGGAGATTTACAAATTGCTACAGTGTATATTTCTGTTTTAGGTGATGAAGAACAGAAAGAAAATACACTAAAAGGTTTAGCGAAGGCAAAAGGCTTCATTCGTTCAGAAATTGGCCAACGTATTCGTCTTCGTAAAACGCCTGAAATTTCCTTTGAATTTGATGAATCTATTGGATATGGTCATCGAATTGATACACTTTTACATGAAATTAATAAAGAAGGTAAACGTGAAGAATAATGGATAGACATTTGTCTATCCATTTTTTCAATGTAAAATAAGTTTTGAATAAGTATTATGAAAGAATTACGATGAGGTGAGCATATATGGAAGGTGTAGTATTATTACATAAGCCAAAAGGCATGACATCACATGATTGTGTATTTAAATTAAGAAAGATATTGCGTGAAAAACGAATTGGTCATACAGGAACATTAGATCCAGATGTAACAGGAGTATTGCCGATTTGTGTTGGGCGAGCAACAAAGATTGCACAATTTTTAACGAGTGAGACGAAAACATATGAAGGTGAAGTGACATTAGGGTTTTCAACAACAACTGAAGATGCTTCTGGTGAAGTTGTGGAAACGAAACATGTAGACCGTGTTATTACTCGTAAAGAAGTGGAAGAGGCTCTTGCGACATTAACAGGTACGATTGAGCAAATGCCTCCGATGTTTTCGGCTGTAAAAGTTAACGGGAAAAAATTATATGAATATGCAAGAGCAGGACAAGAGGTTGAACGTCCAGTTCGTACAATTACAATTCATGAATTTGTATTACTAGATGACCGTGAAGTGTTTGAAGGAGAAAATATTTCATTCCGTTTCCGTGTAACGTGTAGTAAAGGAACATATGTAAGAACATTAGCGGTAATGATTGGTGAAAAACTTGGTTTTCCATCACATATGTCTCACCTTGTAAGAACGGCTTCTGGTGAATTTTTATTAGAGGATTGCATATCATTTGAAGAAATTGAGGAAAACGTGCAAAATAGAACAGTAGAGTCTATCTTCATTTCAATTGATGAAGCATTAAGTAAATTCCCAAAAATGGTTGTAGATGAAAAGCAAGCAGAAAAAATAAAGAATGGTATGTTCTTAAAAAATGAATTGCAAATAACGGCGCCATTTATAACAGTGTTTGATAAAAACGATCGTTGCCTTGCAATTTATGAGCACCATCCAAAGCACCCTGGTATGCTAAAGCCGATGAAAGTACTTGTGAATAATCAAGAACTAAAGCTATAATGAATTATTGGAAGGATTATTACAGAAAAAGGTGAATTCAAGCGTGAAACTTATTCATTTAACTCATCCACATGAACAAAATAAATTAGAATTACCACCTACTGTAATGGCATTAGGATTTTTTGATGGCATTCATTTAGGACATCAATGTGTGATTCGAACTGCGAAACAAATAGCGGATGAAAAGGGATATAAAAGTGCAGTGATGACATTTTATCCGCATCCATCTGTTGTTTTAGGTAAAAAAGAAGCGCATGCCGAGTATATTACACCAATGTGTGATAAAGAAAAAATAGTCGAGAGTTTAGGAATCGATATATTATATGTTGTTAAATTTGATGAATCATTTGCAGGCTTATTGCCCCAGCAATTTGTAGATGATTATATTATTGGTTTAAATGTAAAGCATGTAGTAGCAGGGTTTGATTATTCATATGGACGTTTAGGAAAAGGAAAGATGGAGACTTTACCATTTCATGCAAGAGGGGAGTTTACACAGACTGTGATTGAAAAAGTTGAATTTCAAGAAGAGAAAGTAAGTTCTACAGCATTACGAAAGTTAATTCGAAATGGCGAAATGGAGCAAATTCCATCTATTTTAGGTAGAGCATATACGGTAGGAGGAACGGTTGTACACGGTGATAAACGTGGACGTCAAATTGGTTTCCCAACAGCTAATGTAGGTTTAAGTGATGAGTATCTATTACCACCTGTAGGTGTTTATGCAGTGAGATTACAAGTTCACGGTGAATGGTACGACGGTGTATGTAATATTGGATATAAACCAACTTTTAAAGAAGATGAGCGTCAACTATCTATTGAAGTGCATTTATTTGAATTTAACAACGACATATATGATCAAAATGTTACGGTAGAGTGGCATATGCGTATAAGAGAAGAGAAGAAATTCAATGGCATTGATGAGTTAGTTGAACAAATCGCAAAAGATAAGAAAACAGCACAAGAATATTTTGCGAACGAAAAGAATATACTTGCTTTTTCAAATGAAAAGTAGTATTCTATGTTATGTACTTTATGACAACCATTGCTTGGCATTGCGACTCACCGACGCTTGCTAGGTAATCGGGGGTTTAATTAATAGGAGGTGAAATAGGATGGCTTTAACACAAGAGCGTAAAAATGAAATCATTGCACAATTTAGAACTCATGAGACTGATACTGGTTCTCCAGAGGTTCAAATTGCTGTCCTAACGGAGCAAATTAACACTCTAAACGAGCACTTACGTACTCACAAGAAAGATCATCATTCACGTCGTGGTCTATTAAAGATGGTTGGTAAACGTCGTAACTTACTAACTTACCTTCGTAATAGCGATATCACACGTTACCGTGAATTAATCACAAAGCTTGGCTTACGTCGATAGTCAAAGAAGCGGGAATATTCCCGCTTTTTTGTTAGGTAAAAATATATCTTCTACTCTTTATAGCTTACTTCATTTTCGGTAATACTAGAGGTAGAATATTGTGATATACTATCCATTTACATAGAAGAATTGAATACTTTAAATTGAGAGGGGTACTTAAATGAGTCAAGAAAAGCAAGTCTTCTCGATAGATTTAGCTGGTCGCCAGCTAACAGTTGAAACAGGTCAGCTTGCAAAGCAAGCGAACGGAGCAGTATTAGTAAGATATGGCGATACAGCGGTTCTATCTACAGCAACTGCATCAAAAGAAGCAAAAAATGTAGATTTCTTCCCACTTACAGTAAACTATGAAGAGCGTTTATATGCAGTCGGAAAAATTCCTGGCGGTTTCATTAAACGTGAAGGTCGTCCAAGTGAAAAAGCAATTTTGGCAAGTCGTTTAATCGACCGTCCAATTCGTCCGCTTTTCGCTGATGGTTTCCGTAACGAAGTACAAGTTGTCAGCATCGTAATGAGTGTTGATCAAGATTGTTCTTCTGAAATGGCAGCTATGCTTGGTTCTTCATTAGCGTTATCGATTTCAGATATTCCATTTGAAGGTCCAATTGCGGGTGCAACAGTTGGTCGTATTAACGGCGAATTCGTTATCAACCCAACAGTAGAACAGCAAGAACAAAGTGATATTCACCTTGTTGTAGCTGGTACGAAAGATGCAATTAACATGGTTGAAGCAGGAGCAGATCAAGTGCCTGAAGAAACAATGTTAGAAGCAATTATGTTTGGTCATGACGAAATTAAACGTCTAATTGCATTCCAAGAAGAGATTGTACAAGCTGTAGGTAAAGAGAAATCAGAAGTAAAACTTTATGAAGTTGACGCTGATCTTAACCAAGCTGTACGTGAAATGGCTGAGAAGGATATGCATTCTGCAATTCAAGTACATGAGAAACATGCACGTGAAGATGCAATTAACGAAGTGAAAAAGCGTGTAATTGAGCATTACGAAGCGCAGGAAGCTGACGCTGATACTTTAGGACAAGTAAATGAGATTTTATATAAAATTGTAAAAGAAGAAGTACGTCGTCTTATTACAGTTGAAAAAATCCGCCCAGATGGCCGTAAAGGTGACGAAATCCGTCCATTAGCATCAGAGGTTGGCATTTTATCTCGTACACACGGTTCTGGTTTGTTCACTCGTGGACAAACACAAGCATTAAGTATTTGTACATTAGGTGCATTAGGCGATGTGCAAATTTTAGACGGTCTTGGTGTAGAAGAATCAAAACGCTTTATGCACCATTACAATTTCCCATCATTTAGTGTTGGTGAAACAAGACCGATGCGTGGACCAGGTCGTCGTGAAATCGGTCACGGTGCACTAGGAGAACGTGCTCTTGAACCTGTAATTCCATCTGAAAAAGACTTCCCATACACAGTACGTCTTGTGTCTGAAGTATTAGAATCAAATGGTTCTACGTCACAAGCAAGTATTTGTGGTAGTACTTTAGCGATGATGGATGCTGGTGTTCCACTTAAAGCTCCAGTTGCAGGTATTGCAATGGGGCTAGTTAAAACTGGTGAGCATTACACAATTTTATCTGATATTCAAGGTATGGAAGATCATTTAGGTGATATGGACTTTAAAGTAGCAGGTACAGCACATGGTGTAACTGCATTACAAATGGACATTAAAATCGATGGTCTATCTCGTGAAATTTTAGAAGAGGCATTACAACAAGCGAAAGTTGGTCGTGTGCACATTCTAAATCATATGTTATCTGTTATTGCAGAGCCACGCACTGAATTATCAGCGTACGCTCCAAAGATTATTACAATGACAATTAACCCAGATAAAATCCGTGACGTTATCGGACCAAGCGGTAAACAAATCAATAAAATTATTGAAGAAACTGGCGTTAAAATTGACATCGAGCAAGATGGTACAGTATTCATTTCTTCAATAAATCAAGAAATGAACGACAAAGCTAAGAAAATTATCGAAGATATCGTTCGCGAAGTACAAGTAGGTGAAATCTACGAAGGAAAAGTGAAACGTGTTGAGAAATTCGGTGCTTTCGTTGAATTATTCAGCGGTAAAGATGGATTAGTTCACATTTCTGAACTTGCACTTGAGCGTGTAGGTAAAGTAGAAGACGTTGTGAAAATCGGTGATGTAATTACAGTTAAAGTTATCGAGATTGACAAGCAAGGTCGCGTGAATCTATCTAGAAAAGTATTGCTAAAAGAAGAGCAAGAAAAAGAAGCTGCTAAAGAAGAAAACAAACAAGAGCAGCAATAAGCAAAAGCCAGTTTAACTGGCTTTTTTTGTTATGTAAAAATATGATTTACATATATTTTTATGTCAGTATAGGTATAGTTTTCATTATAACGCTCAAATTAACAAAGATAAGAAGAAAAATGGTTTTTATATAGTTAATGGGAGGGTTTATATGAAAGCTCGTATATTGGCATACATATGTATATTCTTTTTATATGTCAGTGTAGGCTCTTATTCCGTTTTTGCACAGGATAACTTATATGAAGAAATTCAAAAGCATGCAAAACAATATGAGATTGCACCACAAAATGCGATGATTGATAAGATATGGAAAGCAACACCAGGATATAATGGAAGACAAGTTGATATGGAAGCATCCTATAACAATATGAAGAAGTTAAAGAAATTTGATCAAAAACATCTTGAATTCAAGGAAGTATCGCCGAGTGTCCACTTAGAAGATTTATCACCAGCGCCAATTTATAGAGGGCATCCAAATAAAAAGATGGTGGGATTAACAATAAATGTGGCATGGGGAAATGAATATCTGCCTCGTATATTAGAGATATTGAAAAAACATGATGTGAAGGCAACTTTCTTTTTAGAAGGACGTTGGGTGAAAGAAAATTTACGATTTGCAAAAATGATTGTCGATGCAAATCAAGAAGTCGGAAATCATTCTTACACACATCCGAATATGAAAACGCTATCGTCTGATGAAATACGAGATCAGTTGCAAAAAACAAATCGAATGATTGAAGCAGCTACGAATCAAAAGGTAAGATGGTTTGCACCGCCGAGTGGAAGTTTTCGAGATGAAGTCGTGAAAATTGCAGATGATTTTCAAATGGGAACGATTATGTGGACTGTTGATACAATTGATTGGAAGCGACCTGAGCCAGATGTACTATTGCAGAGAGTAATGAGAAAAATACATCCAGGTGCTATCGTATTAATGCACCCTACTTCGTCAACAACAGAAGCTTTAGACACAATGATTACAAAATTGAAGGAACAAGGATATAAAGTAGGGAATATAACAGAATTACTGGATGAAAAACGTGTGGATTAAATACATTTGCATGACATTCATCCTTAAACTTGTTATCATTAAATAATAGCATTTATTTAGAGAAACTGGCAGTAGGAGGAAAGTTTTTGATTAAAAAATATACTTGTAAAAATGGTGTAAGAATAGTTATGGAGAATATACCAACTGTAAGATCAGTTGCGATTGGTATTTGGATCCATGCAGGATCAAGAAATGAAAATGAAAAAAACAACGGAATTTCTCACTTTTTAGAGCATATGTTCTTTAAGGGAACGGAAACTCGTAGTGCACGCGAAATTGCAGAATCATTTGATAGCATTGGTGGACAAGTGAATGCTTTTACTTCAAAAGAATACACTTGTTACTATGCAAAAGTGTTAGATGAGCATGCTAAATATGCTTTAGATGTATTAGCAGATATGTTCTTTAATTCAACATTTGATGAAGAAGAATTGAAAAAAGAGAAGAATGTCGTATGTGAAGAAATTAAAATGTACGAAGATGCTCCAGATGATATTGTGCATGATATGTTAACGAAAGCAACATATGAAACGCATCCGCTTGGATATCCTATTTTAGGAACAGAAGAAACGCTTAATACGTTTACAGGTGATACGCTACGCCAATATATTAAAGATCATTACACACCTGAAAATGTAGTTGTATCAATTGCAGGAAATATTGATGAAGCCTTTTTACAAACGGTAGAGCAATATTTCGGTAGTTATGAAGGAACGACAAACCGTGAACAAGTACATAGCCCAATTTTCCACTTTAATAAGGTAGCACGTAAAAAGGAAACAGAACAAGCTCATTTATGTTTAGGATATAAAGGCTTACAAATGGGACACGAAGATATTTATAACTTAATTGTATTAAATAACGTTTTAGGCGGTAGTATGAGTAGCCGTTTATTCCAAGAAGTACGTGAGCAACGCGGGTTAGCTTACTCAGTGTTTTCTTACCATTCTTCTTATGAAGATACAGGTATGTTAACGCTGTATGGTGGAACAGGTAGCCAACAATTAGATACACTGTATGAAACAATGCAAGAAACATTAGAAACATTGAAAAATACAGGTATTACAGAAAAAGAGCTTATTAATAGTAAAGAGCAATTAAAAGGAAACTTAATGTTAAGTTTAGAAAGTACGAATAGCCGTATGAGCCGTAATGGTAAAAATGAATTGCTACTTCGTAAGCATCGTTCACTTGATGAGATTATTGAAAGTGTAAACACTGTAACAAAAGAAAATGTAGATGAATTAATTCGTAACATGTTTACAGATGAATTCTCTGCAGCATTAATTAGTCCAGATGGAAAACTTCCAAAAGGAATAAAACTATAATTGCTATATATGATTTAAAAATAACCGTATCTCTTTTAAACGAGATACGGTTATTTTTTGTGGATATATAGAATAGGTACTAATTATGGATAACTTAAATGAATAATTTTGGTAGGGGGAGAGTATATGCGATTAAGTGAATTAAGTGGTAAAGAGATTGTAAATTTAGAAAGAGCAGAAAAAATGGGAGTTTTAGGTTATGTGGATTTAGAGATTGATGAGAAGGATGGCCGAATACAGACTCTTATTATACCTGCTGGGAAATGGGGAGGGTTTAAAAAGGAACCACAAGAAATAAGAGTAGCGTGGAATCAAATAAAGAAAGTCGGGCATGATATGATCCTTTGTGATATTATGGATCGTTCAAATTTGAAGTAAAAGATGGCCATTTTGGTCATCTTTTTTTGTTCATTCTTTTCTGAGTAAAAACTCAAATGAATTGAGCTTTACCTAGCAATCAATTGCCCGTATCATGTCCTCTCACATGCGGAATTTTGAGGTGGGGATCTTCCTGCATACAACGAGTGGGATAAATCATACGTGCTTTTTGTTTTTCAATCACCTAAAACTCGTACATTACATATGATGTGGAGGAAAAAGAAAAAGTAGGCACTTTTCTTATAAATGACAGAAAAAGAAGGTGAATTAGGGAATGTTGACTGAGATGCATATTGCTGTCATAGGAGGAGATGCAAGACAGCTAGAAGTAATTCGCAAGCTCGTTGAATTGGATGCGAAACTTTCATTGATAGGGTTTGATCAGTTAGATCATGGCTTCACAGGGGCAGCAAAAGAAAGTATACAAAATTTAGATTTCACTTCTTTAGATGCAATTATTTTGCCAGTTGCAGGTACAAATGCTAAGGGAGAAGTAGATACTATTTTTTCAAACGAAAAAGTTTCTATAACGAAAGAACAAATTGAAAATACACCAGAGCATTTTACTATATATTCAGGTATTGGTACGCCTTACTTGGAAAATCTCGTATCTACTACAAACCGCAAACTTATTAAATTATTTGATCGTGATGATGTGGCAATCTACAATTCTATTCCAACTGTAGAAGGTACATTAATGATGGTAATTCAACATACCGACTATACGATTCATGGTTCTAATGTAATGGTTTTAGGATTTGGTAGAACAGGGATGAGTGTTGCCAGAGCATTTCAATCATTAGGAGCCCATGTCAAGGTTGGAGCAAGACGATCGGAACATATTGCACGTATTACAGAAATGATGTTTTCTCCTTTTCATATGCAGAACATTGAGAAAGAAGTAGGGAATATCGATATTGTCATTAATACAATTCCGCATCTCGTTGTGACGGCAAATGTTATTTCAAAAATGCCGGCTCATACGTTAGTAATTGATTTGGCTTCTAAACCAGGTGGTACCGACTTTAGATATGCGGAAAAAAGAGGAGTCAAAGCGCTGTTAGCACCTGGATTACCAGGTATTGTTGCTCCAAAAACAGCCGGGCAAATTTTAGCGAATGTTCTTTCTCAGTTACTGGCAGAAGACGTAATCGCAAGAAAGGAGAATGGGGAATGAATTTAAAAGGGAAAAGAATAGGGTTTGGTTTTACTGGTTCACATTGTACGTACGAAGAAGTAATGCCTCATTTAGAAAAATTAATCGCTGAGGGAGCAGAAGTACGTCCTGTTGTTTCTTACACTGTTCAATCAACAAATACGAGATTTGGAGAAGGGACAGAGTGGATTAAAAAGATTGAAGAAGTAACAGGTTTTAAAGCGATTAATTCAATCGTTGGCGCAGAACCATTAGGACCTAAAATTCCACTAGATTGTATGGTAATTGCACCGCTAACAGGAAATTCTATGAGTAAATTTGCAAATGCAATGACAGACTCTCCAGTATTAATGGCAGCGAAAGCGACGCTAAGAAATGGCAAGCCTGTCGTATTGGCTGTTTCGACGAATGATGCTTTAGGATTAAATGGGGTAAACCTCATGCGCCTAATGGCCACAAAAAACATCTACTTCGTCCCATTCGGTCAAGATGCACCAGAGAAAAAACCAAACTCAATGGTAGCTCGCATGGAGTTACTGGAAGATACAGTATTAGAAGCGCTACAAGGGAAGCAATTGCAACCGGTTGTCGTAGAAAAATTCAGATATATGAATTAAAAAACGAAAAAAAACGGACAATTTTTGATGAAACCATCATTCTTACTGTAGAATATGATAAAATTAACGTTATTAAGATTAGAAGGGGTATTGTATACTCCTTCTGATTCTAAGTTATAGAAGGATTGGTATCTAGAAAGGGGCATAGTGATGGAAAAGCAAAAAACTTTTCATGTCGCTGTAGTTGGAGCAACCGGCGCAGTTGGTGAACAAATGTTAAATACTTTAGAGAAACGAGAATTTCCAATCGGGAAGTTAACGTTACTTTCATCTAAACGATCTGCAGGTAAGAAACTTGTATTTAAAGGCGAAGAATTTACAGTTCAAGAGGCAACTCCTGAAAGTTTTGAAGGAGTAGATATCGCACTATTTAGTGCAGGTGGATCTGTATCAAAACAATTAGCGCCAGAAGCAGCAAAGCGCGGTGCGATTGTTGTTGATAATACAAGTGCATTCCGTATGACAGAAAACGTGCCACTTGTTGTACCTGAAGTAAATGAAAACGACTTAAAAGAACATAATGGTATTATTGCAAATCCAAACTGTTCTACAATTCAAATGGTAGTAGCTCTTGAGCCAGTTCGTCAGCAATATGGTTTAAAACGAGTAATCGTTTCCACATATCAAGCTGTATCAGGTGCTGGTGCGGCAGCGATTGAAGAACTTCATGAACAATCACAAGCAATCTTAAATGGCGAAGAAGTGAAGGCGAATGTTTTACCTGTATCAGGTGATAAGAAACATTTTCCAATTGCTTTCAACGCGATTCCACAGATTGATAAGTTCCAAGATAATGGATTTACGTTTGAAGAAATGAAAATGATTAATGAAACGAAAAAAATTATGCATATGCCTGAATTAGAAGTAGCGGCAACATGTGTACGTTTACCAGTTGTATCAGGTCACTCTGAGTCTGTTTACATTGAAGTAGAAAAAGAAGGCGTAACAGTAGAAGAATTAAAGAGCTTACTTGCAAATGCGGAAGGTATCGTTCTACAAGATAATCCAGAAGAGCAGCTATATCCAATGCCAGCTACTGCAGTAGGTAAAAACGAAGTATTCGTGGGAAGAATTCGTAAAGATTTAAATAACGATAAAGGATTCCATCTTTGGGTCGTATCTGATAACTTATTAAAAGGCGCAGCATGGAATTCTGTTCAAATTGCAGAGCGCTTAGTAAAATTACAATTAGTGTAAGCGGCTAAGAGAAGGTGCAAAATATGAAAATTATTGTTCAAAAATTTGGTGGTACATCTGTACGTGATGAAAATGGACGTAAGCATGCGCTTCATCATATAAAAAAATCGCTAGATGCGGGTTATAAAGTAGTTACTGTTGTATCTGCTATGGGCCGTAAAGGTGAACCATATGCAACGGATACGTTGTTAAGTCTTGTAAATCAAGAGGAATCTCATATTTCTAATCGTGAGCAAGATTTATTATTATCATGCGGAGAATTAATCTCAGCAATCGTCTTCTCTAATATGTTAAATGAGAACGGTATAAAAGCAGCAGCGTTAAATGGTGCACAAGCTGGTTTTGTAACAAATGATGATTTTACGAATGCTAAGATTATTGAAATGAATTGCGATCGTATACATGAAGAGTTAGAAAATGTAGATGTAATCGTCGTTACAGGATTCCAAGGGCAAACGAAAAAAGGTGATACGACAACACTTGGACGCGGAGGTAGTGATACTTCAGCTTCAGCGTTAGGTGTTGCGCTTCATGCTGAATATATCGATATCTTCACAGATGTAGAAGGTGTGATGACTGCAGATCCTCGTATCGTAAAAGATGCACGTCATCTTCAAACTGTAACGTATAACGAAATTTGTAACATGGCTTACCAAGGTGCAAAAGTCGTTCATCCACGTGCGGTTGAAATTGCGATGCATGCAAAAGTGCCGCTTCGTGTACGTTCTACGTATTCTGATAGTGAGGGTACGCTTATTGCAGCATACGATGGTGCTACGAAAGGGCAGGATGTAGAAGAACGTCCGGTTACAGGTATTGCCCACGTATCAAACGTAACGCAAATTAAAGTGCTTGCAAAAGAAACGGCATACGATATACAGCAACATGTATTTAAAGAAATGGCAAACGAAGGCATTAGTGTTGATTTAATTAACATTTCTCCTACTGGTGTAGCTTACACAGTAAACGATAATGTATCAGCTCGTGCTGTTGAAGTGCTAAAACAACTTGGATATGAGCCAATTGTGACAGAACATTGCGCGAAAGTATCTATCGTTGGAGCTGGAATGGCAGGCATCCCAGGGGTTACTGCGAAAATCGTTACAGCTTTAGCTGAAAAAGGTATTCAAATTCTGCAATCAGCAGATAGTCATACGACAATTTGGGTTCTTGTAAAAGAAACTGATTTAGTGGAGGCTGTAAATGCATTACATAGTGCGTTTGAGCTTTCAAAAGAAAAGCAACTGGAACAATAAGGAGTGAGACCATGATAGATTTTGGGACAATTGCAACCGCGATGGTAACACCGTTTGATATAAACGGTAATATCGATTTTGCAAAGACAACGAAATTGGTAAATTATTTAATTGATAACGGTACAACAGCAATCGTGGTAGGAGGAACGACAGGTGAATCTCCTACATTAACTTCAGAAGAAAAAGTAGCGTTATATCGCCATGTCGTATCTGTTGTCGATAAAAGGGTGCCCGTAATCGCTGGAACAGGTAGTAATAATACGCATGCTTCTATTGACTTAACTAAAAAGGCAACAGAGGTTGGTGTTGATGCAGTAATGCTAGTAGCACCGTATTATAACAAACCGAGTCAAGAAGGAATGTATCAGCACTTTAAAGCAATTGCTGAAAGCACGCCGCTTCCGGTTATGCTATATAATGTTCCAGGACGATCTATTGTACAAATCTCCGTTGATACAGTTGTTCGTTTATCAGAAATAGAAAACATTGTTGCGATTAAAGATGCAGGCGGCGATGTGTTAACAATGACAGAAATCATTGAAAAAACAGCGGACGACTTTGCAGTATACAGCGGTGATGACGGTTTAACGCTACCAGCTATGGCAGTTGGAGCGAAAGGTATCGTTTCTGTAGCATCTCATGTTATTGGAAATGAAATGCAAGAAATGATTGCAGCATTCCAAGCAGGAGAATTTAAGAAGGCGCAAAAATTACATCAATTACTTGTAAGAGTAACGGATTCATTATTTATGGCGCCAAGCCCAACTCCAGTAAAAACAGCGTTACAAATGGTTGGATTAGATGTAGGTTCTGTACGTTTACCACTTCTTCCATTAACAGAAGAAGAAAGAGTAACGTTACAATCTGTTATGCAATCTATCCCTCGTTAATAAAAATGACCTAGTGTAGAACTAGGTCATTTTTTATTTGTATGAAAATTTTTTCCTCTCTTTTCTTATCTTACCTATATGTGTTTTTATAAGATCATTAACCAGTTCTTCATTATATATTGCAACATGTAAAAGAAAATAATTGTAATCCTTTAAAGGAATTAAAAAGTCATAGTTATTATAGAATGAACACTTATATAAACGTAATAAAATACCAACTCTATTTTTCGGAGTAATTGCTTCAAATATGACGTAATTCATAAAAAAACTTCATTTTATAAGTATTTTTGTTCAATTCTAGAAAAATAAGTCTTGAAAATCCGTATTATGAAATTAATTTAGAGTATTTATAGCTATTTCTTCAAAAAAATATGGAGTACAAAGTCGGAGTAAATATAAAGGACATGTGTTCGATATGTTTGTTGGAAATCCGTTCTTTTCCTTTTTCTTTCGCACGATTTAACTTGTGTTCTATTTCTTGTATCAGGTATAATATGGCTAAGTAGCTTAGTACGGGTATGCTTAGCAAAATTGGTAAAAATTATAATTTGATTACATTTTCATATCATATCGAATAAGATATTTGATTTATATAATGAAAGAGAGGTGAAACCTGGTTTAAAAAATAAACAAGGACATGATATCGCATAACGGTAAGGACATTCGTCTTGGACGGTGAATATATGGTGGTTGTAGAGTTTCCCCTGGTGTCTCTGCGATTTTAGTGAAATCAGTGTTTGAAAGATTTTTAAACCAGGCAACAACATGAAGAGAAAAGAGAATGAGTCTGTTAAAGTATTTGCTCTTGGTGGAGTAGGTGAAATCGGGAAAAACATGTACTGTGTTGAAATTGATTCTGAAATCTTTATTGTAGATGCAGGGTTAATGTTCCCGGGAGATGAAATGTTTGGAATTGATATCGTTATTCCTGATATTACATATTTAGTGGAAAACCAAGAGCGAGTAAAAGGTTTATTTATTACTCACGGTCATGAAGATCATATTGGTGGTATTGTTTACGTACTTCGTAAATTATCTATTCCAGTGTATGCAACGAAATTAACAGTAGGACTTATACAAGAAAAACTTGGCGAAGCAGGTATGTTAGGCCGTGTAGACTTAAAAACAATCGATTCAAATTCAACAGTAGAGTTTAATACTACAACGGTGTCATTCTTTGGAACGACACATAGTATTCCAGATTCTGTTGGTGTTTGTTTCCATACATCAAAAGGTGCGATCGTATATACGGGAGACTTTAAATTCGATCAAACTCCAATTGGAAATAGTGGAGCAGATCTTGGGAAAATGGCTCAAATCGGAAATGAAGGTGTACTATGCCTATTATCTGATAGTACAAATGCTGAGCGTCCAGGCTATACAGGTTCTGAAAAAGAAGTTGGTGTAGAAATTTCTAAAGTATTCTACGGCGCAGAAGGACGTATTATCGTTGCTTCATTTGCATCGAATGTACATCGTATTCAACAAGTATTTGATGCAGCTGCTGAAACAGGACGAAAAGTCGCGGTTGTAGGACGTAGTATGGTGAAAGTAGTAGATATCGCAAGACGCCTTGGTTATTTAGATGTTCCAGAAGGTATGGTTATTTCACTACAAGAAGTAGACAATTTCCCAGAGAAAAAGGTAGCTATTTTAACGACAGGTAGCCAAGGCGAACCGATGGCAGCCCTTTCTAGAATGGCGAAGCAAGCTCATAAACAAATTTCAATTCGTAAAGGTGATACGGTTATTATTGCGGCTTCTCCAATTCCGGGTAATGAAATATCTGTATCGAAAATTATTGACTTGTTATTTAGAGCTGGAGCTGAAGTTGTTTATTATGGTGAAAGAAAAGTTCACGTTTCAGGTCATGGTAGCCAAGAAGAATTAAAACTAATGTTAAACTTAATGAAACCGAAATATTTTGTACCCGTACATGGTGAGTTTCGTATGCAAAAAGCACATGCATACTTAGCTGAAGATGTAGGTATTGCAAGAGAAAATATCTTTATCGTAGAAAAAGGCGATGTAATTGGTTTTGGTGACGATGAAGCAAATTTAGTTGGTAAAGTGCAAGCGGGCAATGTATTAATTGATGGATTAGGTGTAGGTGACGTTGGTAATATCGTTCTTCGAGATAGAAAAATGTTATCTCAAGATGGAATATTAGTAGTTGTTGTAACACTTGGTAAAGATGAAAAGAAAATTATCTCTGGTCCAGAAATCATTTCGCGTGGATTTGTATATGTTCGTGAATCAGAAGCGTTAATTGACCGTTCTACAGAGATTGTACGTATGATTGTTGAGCAATCAATTAAAGAATATTCAATTGAATGGTCTATGTTAAAACAAAATATTCGTGAATTATTGGGACAGTTCTTGTACGAAGAGACAAAGAGAAAACCTATGATTTTACCGATTATTATGGAAGTATAAAAAAGATCACCTTTACGGGTGATCTTTTTTCTTTTTAAACTCTATCGAATGAAATTTATAACTTAAGAAATAATAGTGATATACGAGTGAAAGGGGATGCGATATGACAGAACGTGATCGTTATACAAATGAAGAGAAAGAGGCTGAACCGAAAGAAACTGGAAAAGAAGCTTCAATAGTGGAAAAAATTCAACAGCTTGGACAAACGAATGTACCACAAATGAATGAATCACGTATTCATTGTTTAACAATTGTTGGACAGGTGGAAGGTCATGTTCAGTTGCCACCGCAAAATAAAACAACGAAATATGAGCATATTATTCCTCAAATTGTTGCGATTGAACAAAATCCGAAAATTGAAGGCTTGCTTTTAGTGTTAAATACAGTTGGAGGTGACGTTGAAGCTGGGCTAGCAATTTCTGAGATGGTCGCTTCACTTTCAAAACCGACAGTATCTTTAGTTTTAGGTGGAGGGCATTCTATCGGTGTACCGATTGCCGTTTCTACAGACTATTCATTTATTGCGGAAACTGCGACGATGACAATTCATCCGATTCGTCTAACAGGTCTTGTTATAGGTGTGCCGCAAACATTTGAGTATTTAGATAAAATGCAAGAAAGAGTCATTCGATTTGTGACGAAGCATTCAAAAGTAACGGAAGATCGTTTTAAAGAGCTTATGTTTGCGAAAGGGAATTTAACGCGAGATATTGGTACGAATGTAATTGGTGGAGATGCAGTGAAGTATGGTCTTATAGATGATGTCGGTGGTATCGGAAATGCGATTCGAAAATTAAACGAATTAATAGATAATCGCGCGGATGATCATGCAGAAGGGACAATGTTACAATGATTTTATATACAATTATGCCAGAGCAACTCGTGTATCCAGCCGATTATTCGCAATGTGAAAGTCAAAAAGTCGTAAATATAAATGGTGTTGAATTAATGGTTTCAGAAGAAGAACATGGGAGTTATTCTATTGTACGTGTGTTAAGTACCGATCCGTTTCACTACTTAGAATTTGAGCCGGGACAGAAAATAACCTTTTAGCAAAAAGAAGGATTTTGTTTAGAAGCTATGGTATAATATAAAAAACAAGACGGTTGAGCAGCCATGAGAGGGCTGCTTTCTTCTGTTTATTTAACATTTTACAGGAAGTGTAAAAATAGAAGATATAAAGACCTGAAAAAATAGAGAAAACAAACATATAAGCAGAGTTTTTTAGGAAGTTTTACTTATATGTAGAACACGAGGTGAAGAAATGGCAAAACAAAAGCAAAGAGGGACGAAGGCAAAGGCAAGACGTACGATAAAGCCAACTTTGTATTATGAAATCGTCGGTTTAACTCTTTTTGCACTTTCAATCATTACGATTTTACAGCTAGGCGTTGTAGGGAAATCGTTTGTGTTATTTTTTCGCTTCTTCTTTGGTGAGTGGTACATAATTGGTGTGTTAGGTGTAATAGCTTTATCAGTTTCATTCGTTATAAAACGTGGATGGCCGAACCTTTTAAATAAACGGTTAATCGGTTTTTATTTAATAGTATTGGCGATATTAATGTTTAGTCATATTACATTATTTAACCTTCTTACGAAAGATGGAGCAGTGCAAAATACTTCTGTTATTGTGAGTACGAAAGATAATTTCTTTCTTGAAATGAAAAAAGGCCCAGATAGCGTTCATTTAGGTGGTGGCATGTTTGGTGCGCTTATGTTTGCGACATGTTACTTCTTATTTGACGAAGTAGGAGCTTATATTATTGGTATTATTTTAGTTATTCTCGGTATACTTTGTATAACAAATAAGCATATTGGAGAAGTGTTAGCTCCAGTGGGTAGAATTCTTAGAAGTCAATTTCAAGTGATGCAAGGGGACTATAAAGATTGGAGAGCAAAAAGAACCGCTGAACAAACAGAAAAGAAAAAGACAACAAGAAGCACAAGGAGCAAACGTGCTACAGAACAGGAAGAAATTGTTGAACCGATGGAAGAAATTTCAATTGACCCTCCGATTATTTCAAATTTCACTGAGAATTATCCAGTAAATGAAGAAGAAGATAAACGAATTGAAGTAGAGCAAGAAGAGCTAATCACTTCACCGTTTATTGAAGAGGCTCCACCAGTTGAAGAGCCGAAGAAAAAGCGTGGAGAAAAAATCGTTGAATCGCTAGAGGGTGAAACACAAGCACCTCCTATGCAATTTTCAAATGTAGAAAATAAAGATTATAAGCTTCCTGCACTTGATATATTGAAGTTTCCAAAGAATAAGCAAGTTACAAATGAAAATGCGGAAATTTATGAGAATGCTCGTAAATTAGAACGTACTTTCCAAAGCTTTGGAGTGAAAGCGAAAGTAACAAAAGTACATAGAGGTCCTGCAGTTACAAAATATGAAGTGTATCCTGATATGGGAGTAAAGGTAAGCAAAATCGTCGGTTTAAGTGATGATTTAGCGCTTGCTTTAGCTGCGAAAGATATTCGTATTGAAGCACCTATTCCCGGGAAATCAGCTGTAGGAATTGAAGTTCCGAACTCAGAAGTTTCTATGGTAACGCTTAGAGAAGTTCTTGATTCTAAAGCTAACAATCATCCAGAAGAGAAGTTGCTGATTGGTCTTGGACGAGATATTACAGGTGAAGCTGTATTAGCCCGCTTAAATAAAATGCCCCATTTACTGGTGGCCGGTGCGACAGGTAGCGGGAAAAGTGTATGTATTAACGGTATTATTGTTAGTATTTTAATGCGTGCAAAGCCGCATGAAGTAAAATTAATGATGATTGATCCGAAAATGGTAGAGTTAAATGTATATAACGGTGTGCCTCATTTGTTAACACCAGTTGTAACTGATCCGAAAAAAGCATCACAAGCGTTGAAAAAAGTTGTAAGTGAAATGGAGCGTCGTTATGAGTTATTTGCTCATAGTGGCACGCGAAATATTGAAGGATATAATGATTATATAAAAGAGCATAATAATCAATCGGAAGCGAAACAACCGGAATTACCTTATATTGTCGTAATTGTGGACGAGTTAGCAGATTTAATGATGGTTGCTTCGTCGGATGTAGAGGATGCGATTATGCGTCTAGCGCAAATGGCTCGTGCTGCCGGTATTCATTTAATTATTGCAACGCAACGTCCATCAGTTGATGTAATTACGGGAGTTATTAAAGCGAATATTCCGTCACGTATTGCATTCGCTGTATCATCTCAAACAGATTCTCGTACAATTCTTGACGGCGGTGGTGCAGAGAAACTGCTAGGTCGTGGGGATATGCTATTTATACCAATTGGTGCATCGAAGCCTGTACGTGTACAAGGTGCGTTTTTATCAGATGATGAAGTTGAGAGAGTTGTAGAATATGTTATTGGTCAGCAAAAAGCGCAATATCAAGAAGATATGATCCCGCAAGATGTTCCTGATACGAAGCAGGAAGTAGAAGATGAATTATATGATGAAGCAGTTCAGCTCGTAGTGGAAATGCAAACAGCCTCTGTTTCTATGTTGCAACGTAGGTTTAGAGTTGGTTATACCCGTGCTGCCCGATTAATTGATGCAATGGAAATGAATGGTGTAGTAGGACCGTATGAAGGTAGTAAACCACGAGAGGTGCTCATTAATGATGTACAAGAAAAAAGTTCATAAAAAAAGCCTAATTGTTTTTACAATTAGGCTTTTTTATATGCTGGTTTTGTTATATACTATATTCAGCGTTAAAGAAAGGGCTTACATTTAAGGTGGTTCTTTAGAATACGAATACTTTTGTGTGGTTTTTTGTGAACGTTCGATATTTAATGTAGAAAAATGTTAAATTTTGTTGACACGTATGGGAGCAAGTGGTAAGATTACTTCGAAAAGAATCACTGCCTCATATAATCTTGGAGATAAGGTCCATAAGTTTCTACCTGGCAACCATGAATTGCTAGACTATGAGGGGAAAAGTGTGTAACAAAGGATGTAAGAGATCTTTGTGCCGAACTTTTTCTCGCTATGAGGAATGTTTATGGTGCAAAGTTTTTTTTATGCAGTAAAGAGTGAAAATTTTATTTTAAAAAATTATTAATATTTATTCGACAATTATGTTTATTTTTAGTGTGTAGCAATTTTTATTATGTTGTAAGTTGAAAAAAGAGAAAAGAAGTCTTACATCAGAGGTCGAATAATTGAAATGCGGGGGAGTCTTATGTCAGTAAAATCCGATAGTCGTCACCTATATTTACGGGTGATTGATCACATCAAAGAAAAGATTAAAGATGGGGCTTACAAAGAAAGGCAAAAGTTGCCATCAGAGTTTGATTTAGCGAAAGAACTTGGCGTAAGTAGAGCGACTTTAAGGGAAGCGCTGCGTATTTTAGAAGAAGAAAATGTTGTCATTCGTAGACATGGTGTAGGAACATTTGTAAATGCAAAACCGCTATTTTCTTCTGGGATTGAACAACTTTCTAGTATTACAGATATGATTTCTAGTGTGGGGAAAACACCAGGAACTATCTTTTTATCATCATCTACAACAAGTTTAACAGAAGAAGAAAAAGAGAAGTTTAATAGTGAAGATGGTTTTAATGCAGTGATGATTGAGCGTGTGCGTACAGCAGATGGGGAACCTGTTGTATATTGTATCGATAAACTTGCAAAAGAAATCTTGCCAGATTTATCGGGATACAACGAAGAATCATTGCTTACAGTGATACATAACAATACGCACAAACGTATCACATACGCAGTTGCTCATATTGAGCCAATTGGCTATCATCCGAAAATCTCACCGATTTTAGAATGTGAACCGGAAACGGCACTGCTAGTATTAAAACAAATGCACTATGATCAAAATGATGAGCCAATCTTATATTCTATCAATTACTTTAGAGCTGATAAGTTTAGCTTCCACGTACTAAGAAAACGTATGTAGGTAAGTTCCTTTTTAGGGAGGTGACAGCAAGAAGTTAGGGACAGCAGCGTATAAAAAATAGACAAATCATTTCAGGAGGGGTTTCTAGTATGAAGAAAAAAACAGGTCTTTTATTATCATTAACATTAGCAGCAAGCGCGGTGTTAGGTGCATGTGGTAACTCGGATAAGGCGAGCAGCGACAAAAAAGAGTTTAAAGTTGGTATGGTTACAGATGTTGGTGGCGTTGATGACAAATCATTTAACCAATCAGCTTGGGAAGGTTTAACGAAATTCGGTAAAGACAATAATTTAAAGAAAAATGAAGGATATCGTTATCTTCAATCAAGTAAAGATGCTGATTATATCCCGAACTTAACGAAGTTTGCGAAAGATCATTATAACACAACATTTGGTATTGGTTACTTAATGGAAAAATCAATAGAAAAAGTGGCTGAGCAGTATCCAAAAGAGCAATTTGCGATTGTAGATACAGTTGTAGAAAAGCCAAACGTAACAAGTATTACATTTAAAGACCACGAAGGTTCATTCCTAGTTGGTGCTGTAGCAGCAATGACGACAAAATCAAATAAAGTTGGTTTTGTTGGTGGCGTGAAGAGTCCATTAATTACAAAATTTGAATCAGGTTTCAAAGCTGGTGCAAAAGCAGTAAACCCAAATATTGAAATCGTATCACAATATGCTGATGCATTTGATAAGCCGGAAAAAGGATCAGTATTAGCTTCAGCAATGTACGGTGGAGGCGTTGACGTAATTTATCATGCATCTGGTGCAACTGGTAACGGTGTATTCACAGAAGCGAAAAACCGTAAGAAAAAAGGTGAAAATGTTTGGGTAATCGGTGTTGACCGTGACCAAAATCAAGAAGGTATGCCTGAAAACGTAACTTTAACTTCTATGGTAAAACGTGTTGATGTTGCAGTAGCAAAAGTAGCACAAGAAGCGAAAGATGGTAAATTAAAAGGCGGTAAAGTAGAAGAATTCGGTTTAAAAGATGATGGTGTTGGTATCGCGAAAACTACTGACAATGTGAAAAAAGTAAATCCAGAAATTTTAACAAAAGTAGAAGAGTTCGAAAAGAAAATCACTGACGGTGAAATTAAAGTACCTGCAACTGACGAAGAATATAAAGCATATGAAGCTTCTCTAAAGAAATAATAATAGAGAAATAGCAAAGGTTAGTTCATAGAACTAACCTTTGCATATATAAAAATATCTTTAATAGAGTGTAATTGGGGAGTGTTCCCTGCTAAAAGGAGGAACAAAATGGAATACGTAATTGAGATGAACAATATTACAAAAGTATTCCCAGGCATTGTAGCGAATGACGATATTACGCTGCAAGTAAAACAGGGAGAGATACATGCTTTACTTGGAGAAAATGGTGCAGGGAAATCAACGCTGATGAATGTGTTGTTCGGTTTGTATCAACCAGAACAGGGAGAGATTAAAATTAAAGGAAATCCTGTTAAAATTACAAATCCGAATATAGCAAATGACCTTGGTATTGGGATGGTCCATCAGCATTTTATGCTTGTTCATAATTTTACAGTTACAGAGAATATTATTCTGGGAAATGAACCGAAGAAAAACGGGAAAATTGCTGTTGAAGAGGCTGCAAAAGAAATTAAGCAATTATCTGAACAGTACGGTTTAGCTGTTGATCCACATGCGAAAATTGAAGATATTTCTGTTGGGATGCAGCAAAGGGTTGAAATATTAAAGACTCTTTATCGTGGTGCGGAGATTTTAATATTTGATGAACCAACTGCGGTGTTAACTCCTCAAGAAATTCATGAGTTGATTCAAATTATGAAAAAGCTTGTGCAAGAGGGGAAATCTATCATTCTTATTACACATAAGTTAAAAGAAATTATGGAAGTTTGCGATCGTTGTACAATTATTCGTAAAGGTAAGGGGATTGGTACTGTTAATGTAGCGGAAACCGATGAGCATAAACTTGCAGAGTTAATGGTCGGACGTCAAGTGAATTTTAAAACAGAAAAAATAGAAGCTAAACCAAAGGAAGAAGTACTATCTATTGCAAACCTAATTGTTCATGATACGCGCAAGTTACCTGCTGTAAAAGGCCTTGACTTAACTGTTCGTGCAGGAGAAATCGTTGGGATTGCAGGGATTGATGGAAATGGTCAAAGTGAATTAATAGAGGCGATTACTGGTTTACGAAAAGTTGAGTCAGGTTCTATTGCAATTAAAGGAAAAGAAATAACAAATTGGCCTGTTCGAAGAATAACAGAAGAGGGGATTGGTCATATTCCTGAAGACCGTCATAAACACGGACTTGTTCTCGATTTTTCTGTTCGGGACAATATTGTTTTACAAACATACTATAAAAATCCATTTTCAAAGAAAGGGATTTTAAATTTTAGTAAAATCACACAAAAAGCAAAAGCGCTTATTGAACAGTTTGATGTACGTACACCTAGTGAACAAACGTTAGCTCGCGCTCTATCTGGTGGAAACCAACAAAAGGCAATTATTGCACGTGAAGTAGATCGTAATCCAGATTTATTAATTGCAGCGCAGCCAACCCGTGGTTTAGATGTAGGTGCCATTGAATTTATTCATAAAAAATTGATTGAGCAGAGAGATAATGGTAAGGCAGTATTGCTTTTATCTTTAGAGCTAGATGAAATTTTAAATGTAAGTGATCGAGTTGCTGTTATATATGAAGGGAAAATTGTAGCAATTGTGGATGCAAAAGAGACAAACGAACAACAGCTTGGATTATTAATGGCCGGCGGGACAGGGAAAGAGAAGGTGAACACAAATGGCTAAAAAGTTTTTAACAGAGCGAACAATTAATATTTTAGTACCTGTGTTATCCGTAGTTTTCGGTTTACTTGTTGGTGCCATTGTAATGTTAGTTAGTGGATATGATCCGATTGTTGGATATGCTGCGCTTTGGGAAGGAATGGTTGGAAATCCACAAGCTATCGGTGAGACGTTGCGTACGATGATTCCGCTTGTATTAGCTGGTCTCTCAGTAGCATTTGCATTCCGTACAGGTCTTTTCAATATTGGGGTGGAAGGACAGTTATTAGTTGGGTGGCTCGCTGCTGTTTGGTTTGGATATGCAGTGTCGTTACCAGCAATTTTGCATATTCCGCTATCTATTTTAGTGGCGGCAATTGCTGGCGGTTTATGGGGGTTTATACCCGGATATTTAAAAGGAAAGCTTAAAGTAAATGAAGTAATTGTTACAATTATGATGAACTACATTGCACTTTATGTTACGTATGACCTTATTAAACGTTTTATTCATGAAGGTAATGAGAAGTCTTATGATGTACAAGCAAGTGCTTCGTTAGCTTCTGAGTGGTTATCTTCATTGACAGATGGATCGCGTTTGCACTGGGGGATTGTTGTAGCTATTATCGTTGCAATTGTAATGTGGTTCTTATTAGATAGAACAACGTTAGGGTATGAATTAAAGTCGGTTGGTTTTAACCAAAATGCCTCTCAATATGCAGGGATGAAAGTATCGCGTAATGTTGTATTATCAATGACAATTGCTGGTGCTTTTGCTGGAATTGGTGGAGCTATGGAAGGATTAGGGACATTCCAAAGTATGACGGCGATGTCGTCGTTTACTGGTATCGGATTTGATGGGATTGCGGTAGCGCTTCTAGGAGGAAATAATCCATTTGGTATATTATTAGCAGCTTTACTGTTCGGTGGTTTGAAAAGTGCAGCTCCACAAATGAATTTTGAAGCAGATGTACCTTCTGAGTTAATTAACGTTATTATTGCATGTATTATTTTCTTTGTTGCGTGCAGTTATGTTTTACGCTGGGCACTTACACGCATGAGCAAGGAGGGAAAATAAATGAACTTTTTAGATATTTTAGCCATTCTTGTGACGGGTACGTTATATACGGCAGCGCCACTTATTTTTACGGCGTTAGGTGGAGTGTTCAGTGAACGTTCTGGAGTTGTAAATATAGCGTTAGAAGGTTTAATGTTATTTGGTGCATTTATTGGTATTGTTACAACGTTATTAATGGGTGATACGTGGGGATCGATGACTCCTTGGATTGCGCTATTATTTGCAGCGATTGGTAGTGGCTTATTTGCACTTCTTCACGCAGTAGCATCTATTACATTCCGCGCAGATCAAGTAGTGAGCGGGGTAGCGATTAACTTCTTAGCTCTTGGTTTAACAGTATTTGCGATTAAGAAAATCTTTGGCAAAGGACAAACTGATTTCATTCAATACCGTATTGAAAAAATCGATGTTCCGGGTCTTTCGGATATTCCAGTAATCGGAAAAATCTTTTTCTCAAATGTACCGTTAACATCGTATATTGCTATTATTTTAGCGTTTGTCGTTTGGTATGTCATTTATAAAACGCCGTTTGGCCTTCGTCTTCGTGCGGTTGGAGAACATCCAATGGCAGCAGATACGATGGGGATCAATGTATATAAAATGCGTTATATTGCAGTTGCTATATCTGGAATGTTTGCCGGAGTTGGTGGAGCAGTCTTCGCTATGTCGATTTCTGGTAATTTCTCGGGTGCTACAATTACGGGACAAGGTTTCTTAGCACTAGCAGCTATGATTTTTGGTAAATGGAATCCACTTGGTGCTCTTGGAGCCGCTCTGTTCTTCGGGTTTGCTCAATCACTAGGAATAACAGGTGGTACAATCCCTGTACTAAAAGAAATTCCAAGTGTATTCTTAACAATATTACCATATGTATTCACAATATTAGCACTTGTTGGTTTTGTAGGTCGTTCTGAAGCTCCGAAAGCATTAGGAACTCCTTATGAAAAAGGAAAACGATAAGTATAAAAAAGCTCGCACATTAGTGCGGGCTTTTTTACATAGACTATATTTAATACGGAATTTTACTATGTTCCTTACATATTACAGTTTTTAGAAAGGGCCTAATGTAAGTATAGTGAGGGAGAAAAGTTGATTTTTCATTTCTAAAAACTGTATATTGAAGAGGAATATTCCTATATACGTAAAGGAGGGCTATAAATGAAACTGATGGAACAACAGTTACATGAGTTAGGTGGTTTACGAGTACATATTATTCCAACTGATAAATATAAAACAAATACTTTTGTATTTCGTTTGAAAGCACCTTTAAATGAGGAGACGGTGACAGAGCGTGCCCTATTGCCATACGTATTGCAAAGTGCGACAGAAAAGCTTCCTTCTGTAATTCGTCTTCGTCAATATTTAGAAGAATTATATGGGTCTTCTTTGGCAGTAGATGTAAGTAAAAAAGGAGAAGACCATATCATCTCTATTTATGTAGACATTGCAAATGAAGTATATTTACATGATGCACCGTCGTTATTTGAAAAAGCGCTTTCTATGTTATCAGATATCGTTTTACATCCAGCAACAGAGGGGAATGGTTTTCTGCCTTCTATTGTAGAAAGTGAAAAGAGAGCGCTCTTGCAACGAATTGAAGCTACGTATGATGATAAAATGCGCTATGCAAATGAGCGTTTAATTGAAGAGATGTGCAAAGTAGAACCATATCGATTAAGTGCAAATGGAAAAAAAGAGAGTGTTGCATCTATTACAAATGAAAGTTTGTATCAATATTATCAAAAAGTGTTAGCGGAAGATGAAATGGATCTATACATTATCGGTGATATTTCGGAAAACGCAGTTGATCTTGTAAGTAAGTACTTTTCTATTTCAGCACGTCCCGTAAGAGAAAGAAATGTACTTCTTCACAAGAGAAATAATGAAGAAAAAGAAGTTGTTGAAAAGCAAGAATTAAAACAAAGTAAATTACACATCGGTTATCGTACGTTTATTACGTATAAAGACGAAGATTATTTTGCACTGCAATTGTTCAATGGATTGTTTGGAGGATTTTCTCATTCAAAGTTATTCGTTAATGTTCGTGAAAAAAATAGTTTAGCGTACTATGCAGCTTCTCGCTTTGAAAGTCATAAAGGCTTATTGTTTGTTATGTCTGGAATCGAAGCGAAAAATTATGAAAAGGCTGTTGAGATTATTAAAGAACAAATGCTTGCAATGCAAAATGGTGATTTTTCTGAAGAAGAAATGCATCAAACGAAAAGTGTCATTCAAAATCAAATATTAGAGGCAATTGATACACCACGCGGATTTGTAGAAATGCTGTATCATGGTATTATTTCAGATCGTACGCGTCCGGTTGAAGAATGGCTTACAGGCATTGAAAGTGTGACGAAAGAAGAGATTGTGAAAGTTGCTAAAAATATTGAACTAGATACAATTTACTTTTTACAAGGAACGGAGGGAGAATAAATGGAGAAAATTGTTTATGAGCAATTAAAAGAGACACTCTATTATGAAAAACTTCCTAATGGATTAGATGTATATATTTTACCGAAGCAAGGATTTAATAAAACATTTGCAACGTTTACGACAAAATATGGTTCTGTGGATAATACATTCGTACCACTAGGTAAAGAAGAAATGATTCGTGTACCTGATGGGATAGCTCATTTTCTTGAGCATAAATTATTTGAAAAAGAAGATCATGACGCTTTCCAATTGTTTAGTAAACAAGGGGCTTCCGCGAATGCTTTCACATCTTTCACAAGAACAGCTTATCTTTTTTCGTGTACATCAAATGTAGAACAAAATTTAAATACATTGTTAAACTTCGTACAAGAGCCTTACTTTTCTGAAAAAACAGTCGAAAAAGAGAAGGGGATTATCGGACAAGAAATTCAAATGTATCAAGATAATCCAGATTGGCGCTTATACTTTGGATTAATTGATAGTTTGTTTGTAAAGCACCCGATTAAAATTGATATTGCAGGGACGATCGAGTCTATTAGTAAAATTACGAAAGACCTACTATATGAATGTTATGAAACGTTTTATCATCCAAGCAATATGTTAATGTTTGTTGTGGGTGCAATTGATCCAGAGAAAACAATGGATTTAGTACGTGAAAATCAAGCGAAAAAAGATTATAAAAACCAGCCGGAAATTGTACGTTCATTTGAAGAAGAACCAGATGAGGTAAATGAAAAGAAGAAAATTATTTCCATGCCTGTACAAACTCCGAAATGTTTAGTTGGTATTAAAGCGACAAACTTAAAAGAAAAGGGAGAAGCCCTTTTAAAACAAGAAATTGCGCTTACGTTACTTTTAGATTATTTATTTGGGAAAAGCTCCGTTCATTACGAATCTTTATATAATGAAGGGCTCATCGATGATTCGTTCTCGTATGATTATACAGAAGAGAATAACTTCGGTTTTGCAATGGTTGGCGGCGATACGAAGCAACCTGATGAGCTGGAAGAGCGTTTGAAAAGTATTTTATTAAACACAAATTATAATCAATTAGATGAGGCGGCATTAGAACGAGTAAAGAAAAAGAAAATAGGTGGCTTTTTACGTTCCTTGAATTCACCGGAATATATTGCAAATCAATTTACACGATATGCGTTTAATGAATCGAGTCTGTTTGATGCATTGACTGTATTAGAAAGTCTAACGGTTCAAGATTTAAAAGAAGTAGCTCAATTACTATTATCAGAAGAGAAAATGAGTGTTTGCCAAGTTTTACCGAAAAAATAAAAGGTTTTATAATAATACCCTCATCTTATCATTGATAAATTGTAAGATGAGGGTATTATTTATTTGTAGGGAAACGATTTTTTTGAGATAAGAGAGGAATTGTATGAAAAAGTATGCATTAGTAACTGGAGGGAGCGGAGGGATTGGCTCTGCTATTTCGAAACAATTAATTCAAGATGGATATACAGTATATGTTCATTATAATAACAGTGAAGAGAAAGTGAATGAGTTGCAGAAAGAATGGGGTGAAGTGATTCCTGTTCAAGCGAATTTAGCTTCTAGTGATGGAGCAGAGCAATTGTGGGAACAAATTGAACATCCTCTTGATGCTATCATATATGCAGCTGGGAAGAGTATCTTTGGACTCGTAACAGATGTAACGAACGATGAATTGAATGATATGGTAGAACTTCAAGTGAAGAGTATCTATAAATTATTATCGATGGCATTGCCATCTATGATTCAACGGAGAAGCGGTAATATTGTACTTGTTTCGTCTATATGGGGACAAATTGGCGCGTCATGTGAAGTGCTTTACTCGATGGTAAAAGGTGCGCAAAATTCATATGTGAAAGCTTTAGCGAAAGAGGTTTCATTAAGTGGAATAAGAGTAAACGCGGTGGCGCCAGGTGCAATTGAAACGGAAATGTTAAACGTATTTTCAGAAGAAGATAAGAATGAAATTGCGGAAGAGATTCCGTTAGGACGATTAGGATTACCGGAAGAAGTAGCAAAAACTGTGTCATTTCTCGTATCACCAGGTGCATCTTATATAACTGGACAAATTATCGGAGTAAATGGCGGGTGGCATTGCTAAAAATTTCTTACATAAAAAATGAAAAACTGTACAAATTAAGCATGATTCTATTACTAAGTAGTGAGGTGCTTACACATGTCAGTTTTAGATAATTTTGATCAATGGAAGAGCTTTTTAGGAGAACGTTTAGAACAAGCGCAAGGAAAAGGTCTTGATGGTGGTGCTGTATCAGATATGGCATTTCGTGTTGGTGATTATTTAGCAAATGAAGTAGAAGCACGCAACGATCAAGAGAAATTATTAGCTGAACTTTGGAAAGTTGCTGACGAACAAGAGCAACATACAATCGCAAACTTAATGGTAAAGTTTGTACAACATAAGTAAAAAATAGAGAGGGGATTCTCCTCTCTATTTTTTTTGTATAATAATTGAAAGGGATAGATTATACATTTAGCTTCCCTATTAAGGTGAAATCATATAATATAGTACGTAGGTGTAAAGTAAGCAAGGGGAGTGATCTTGGATGATTGAATGGTATTTTGAATATGAAATACATAAAAACCGACCTGGCTTGCTTGGTGACGTTTCTTCGTTAATCGGTATGCTCGGCATTAATATTGTCACAATTAATGGTGTAGATAATGCACGACGTGGATTACTCCTTATGTGTGATAATCAAGAGCAAATCTCTAGACTTGAATCAATTTTAAATACGATGGATAACATAACGGTAACGAAATATCGTCCGCCAAAGCTAAGAGATAAGCTAGCGGTTAGACATGGTAGGTACATACAACGAGATGCAGATGATAAGAAGACATTTCGTTTTGTGCGTGATGAATTAGGATTACTTGTAGACTTTATGGCTGAAATAATGAAAAAAGAAGGTCATAAACTAATCGGGATACGAGGGATGCCTCGTGTTGGAAAAACAGAATCCATTGTTGCTGCAAGTGTTTGCGCAAATAAAAGATGGTTATTTGTATCATCTACTCTTATTAAGCAAACTGTTCGTAGTCAATTGATTGAAGACGAGTATAGCGACGACAATATTTTCATCTTAGATGGAATCGTGTCAACAAAGCGTGCTAACGAAAGGCATTGGCAGCTTGTTCGTGAAATTATGAGGTTGCCTGCAACGAAAGTTGTGGAACATCCTGACGTATTTGTGAGTCAGTCAGAATACACATTGGATGATTTTGATTATATTATTGAGTTGCGTAACGATTATGATGAAGAAATTCAATATAATTTAGTAGATGAAATTGAGCAAGGTACGCAAAATAATTTCTCTATGTTTGACTTTTAAAGAAATATTGAGGTGTTAGTAGTGACAGAATTAGGACAAAAGCTGAAAGAAGCAAGAGGAACGAAAGGCTTGTCTATTGATCAGCTGCATGAGATTACAAAAATTCAAAAACGCCATTTAGTAGCGATTGAAGAAGGCAATTATGATGTATTGCCAGGAGCTTTTTATGCGCGTGCATTCATTAAACAATACGCAGATGCGATTGGATTAAATGGAGAGGAACTACTTGTAGAATATCAGAGTACGATACCACAATCTGAAAAACGTGACGTTCCACAAGTATCAACAGGACAAAAAACGCAAGAAACAATGCAAAAATCTTCATCATGGCCAATTGCAGATCACATGCCTAAAATTTTAGTTGCGCTGTTAGTAATCGCAGTTGGAGTGGTAATTTGGTTTGTTTTTCAAGCGTTAACTGGAAAAGATGATGAGAAAGTTCCGAATACTCAAAGTGAGAAAATTGAAGTTAAAAAAGCGGAAAACTCTCCGTTAGATACGAAGAAAGATGAAGTGAAAGCGGAAGAGCCGAAAAAAGAGGAACCAAAGAAAGAAGAACCGAAGAAAGAGGAACAACCAGCACAGCCAACTGGACAACAAGAAGTGAAAGTAGTTGGGACAACTGGTAAAGTATCTACTTTGGAAATTCATAATAATAAAACATTAGAACTGGAAATATCGGGTAAAGGTGCGAGTTATGTAGATGTTAAAGATGATGCGGGTAACGAAGTTTTAAACACTACAATACAAGATGGTCAAACAGAAAAACGAGATTTAACAACAGCAAAAGAAGTGCGACTTAATATTGGAAATGCAACGAATGTTGAAGTTAAACTGAATGGCCAAGTGGTCGCTTATCCATTGGATCCAGAAAAAGAACTTCACCAAAGATTGGTGATAAAAAACCAAGGGATAGAGCAACCTGCACAATAACAGTCATCGCTTCGATGACTTTTTTCAATGAACAAATGTTTTTGATATGATGGAGGAATAGCTGTGAATTTACCAAATAAAATTACAATATCTAGAATCTTCTTAATTCCAATTTTTATGGTAATTATGTTAGCACCCTTTGATTGGGGTTCATACACAATTGGTGATGTTGATTTACCAATTCAACATTTAGTAGGAGCACTTATCTTTATTGTTGCTTCGGCTACAGATTGGATTGATGGACATTACGCAAGAAAGTATAATCTTGTAACGAATTTAGGGAAGTTTCTTGATCCATTAGCTGATAAATTACTTGTTTCAGCTGCACTTATCACGTTAGTGGAGATGCAATACGTACCAGCTTGGATCGTTATTATCATTATAAGCCGTGAGTTTGCGGTAACTGGTTTACGTCTTGTACTCGCTGGAACAGGAGAAGTAGTTGCGGCAAATCAGCTAGGAAAAATTAAGACATGGACACAAATTATCGCGATTGCAGCATATTTATTACACGATGTACCTTTAAACTTAATCCATATTCCGGTAGCTGACATCTTTATATGGATTGCATTAATTTTTACTGTTATTTCAGGATGGGATTATTTCTGGAAAAATAGAGCTGCTTTTGTAAACTCAAAATAGAAGTTTATGGGGGAATTGGGATGAATGCGGAGATTATTGCGGTTGGAACGGAATTATTACTTGGACAAATTGCAAATACAAATGCCCAGTTTTTATCTGAAAAGTTAGCTTCAATTGGAATTAACGTGTACTACCATACTGTAGTTGGGGATAATAACAAGCGACTGCAGCAGGCGATTGAAGTTGCAGAGGAACGTGCGGATATGCTCATTTTCACAGGTGGATTAGGACCGACGAAAGATGATTTAACGAAGGAAACAATAGCGTCTAGCTTAGCGGAAGAGCTTGTATATGATGAAAAGGCATTAGCATCAATAAGCGATTACTTTAAGCGAACAGGTCGAGAGTTCACGGAGAATAATAAAAAGCAGGCGCTCGTTTTGGATGGAGCAACTGTATTTGCAAATGATCACGGTATGGCACCTGGTATGGGATTAAATAAGAACGGAAAAGTTTATATTTTATTACCAGGACCACCGAAAGAAATGAAGCCAATGTATGTAAGTTATGTGGAGCCTTTTTTACGTAACTTTACAACAGGAGAAAACATTTATTCTCGCGTGCTTCGCTTTTTCGGAATTGGGGAATCTCAATTAGAGGTGAAAGTTCAAGATTTAATTGATGGACAAACGAATCCGACAATTGCCCCGCTTGCGAATGATGGAGAAGTGACATTACGTTTAACTGCTAAACATCAAAATGTTGATGAAGCAGAGAAACTCATTCAGCATGTGGAAGATTTGATTTTAGAAAGAGTAGGAGAATTTTTCTACGGGTATGACCAAGAGTTTCTGCATGATAAGGCGATAGAGTTATTGAAGAAAAAAGGATTAACTTTAGCGTGTGCGGAAAGTTTAACAGGTGGTCTCTTCGGTAATCAAGTAACAGAAAGTGCTGGTGTGTCTTCCGTATTTAAAGGTGGTGTCATTTGTTATCATAATGACGTGAAGCAGCATGTTTTACATGTACCTGAGGAAGTGTTGTTTACTGACGGTGCAGTTAGTAAAGAATGTGCTCGTTATCTTGCTGAAAATGTTAAAGAATTATTAGAAGCGGATATCGGGATTAGTTTCACTGGGGTAGCAGGACCGGATGCTTCAGAACATAAAGAACCGGGAAAAGTATTTGTTGGATTGGCGATTAAAGATGAACCAACTGTAGTCTTTCCTCTTAATTTAAGTGGAAGTCGCCAACAAATTAGAGAACGCTCAGCAAAATATGGATTTTATCATTTATATAAAAAGCTAGAAGAAATATAAGTTTCTTCTAGCTTTTTTTAATGGTTAAATGCAGTTCTATTTAATGGAAAATAAAAAAAATCGAATAAATGTTCGATTTTTGTTGGCAAATTGAATTGAAAATAGGTATAATAAGATTAGCAATTCAGTTAAGGAGGAATTTTGAATGAGTGATCGTCAAGCAGCGTTAGATATGGCGTTAAAACAAATAGAGAAGCAATTCGGTAAAGGTTCAATTATGAAATTAGGAGAACAAGCAGAGCGCAAAGTTTCTACGGTTTCTAGTGGTTCTTTAGCACTTGATGTGGCATTAGGGGTAGGCGGATACCCACGCGGCCGTATTATCGAAATTTACGGACCTGAAAGTTCAGGTAAAACAACAGTTTCATTACACGCAATTGCAGAAGTACAGCGTCAAGGTGGACAAGCAGCGTTCATTGATGCTGAGCATGCAATGGATCCTGTATATGCACAAAAACTAGGTGTTAACATCGATGAATTACTATTATCACAACCTGATACAGGGGAGCAAGGTTTAGAAATCGCAGAAGCACTTGTACGAAGTGGTGCGGTTGATATTATCGTAATTGACTCTGTAGCAGCTCTTGTACCGAAAGCTGAAATTGAAGGAGACATGGGTGACTCACACGTAGGTTTACAAGCTCGTCTAATGTCTCAAGCACTTCGTAAACTTTCAGGTGCAATCAATAAATCAAAAACAATCGCAATCTTTATTAACCAAATTCGTGAAAAAGTTGGGGTTATGTTCGGAAATCAACTACAAGTTGCTTAATCGTAAAGATTAAGGAGTTTACCATGGGTTTCCCTTGCTAGTGATAGCATGTTAAAAAACCTTGTGAACCTTATTGCCTAAGGGTGTAACTATTCATATAGTTGCTAACGGTGAAGCCCACCATTATTCAGGGTAATACCGTGCCAAGCTCCATAGTGATATGGGGAAGGTGTAGAGACTACCGAAAAGGACTTTTAGTTAACTGAGTAGGGTACGGCAGATGATAGGCTACTGCTGGAAGTGCAAGGCTCTCTGTAAAGAGATGAAGAGATAGTCCGGACTATAGAGATGGAAAATCTATAGATAGTGCCAGAAACAACTCCAGGTGGTCGTGCGTTGAAATTCTATTCAACTGTTCGTCTTGAAGTGCGTCGTGCGGAGCAATTAAAACAAGGTAACGACATCGTTGGTAATAAAACAAAAGTAAAAGTAGTTAAAAATAAAGTGGCACCACCATTCCGTGTTGCGGAAGTTGATATTATGTACGGAGAAGGTATTTCAAGAGAAGGTGAAATCTTAGATATGGCCTCTGAACTTGATATCGTTCAAAAGAGCGGTGCTTGGTACTCTTATAATGAAGAACGCTTAGGACAAGGTCGTGAAAATTCGAAGCAGTTCTTAAAAGAAAATACGGATTTAAGAGAAGAAATTGCCTTCTTTATTCGTGAGCATCACGGAATTAGCGAAGATTCTGGTGCTGAAGGTATGGAAGATCCAAATCTTCTTGATTAAAAATAAAAGACACGGCTTCGTGTCTTTTATTTTTGTATCATTATGAAAGCGTTCTATATCGTTGGAGATAAAATATTTAATCTACCTAAAAGATTATGTATAAAGAGGGGGATATACACGTTTCACATGAATAAACTGGAATTTACTAAGGTTTTCCAGGATAATATGCTGTCAGCTTTTTAAATTCATATATGAATTAGGGCTGAAGGTAAAGAAAGTAAAAGTAGACAACGCTTGACAATGAAAATTGCGATAGATACAATGAGAATGTATATTTTTTCTTATATACGAAACACTCTTCTCAAGAAGAGAAGTAATATTCGGAGTAAGACTTAAATCTTGCCGAAATAATAATATGACATTTTAATTGTGAAATGAAGAAAGTCCCTTGAAAAAAGTGGGACGACGGTCTTTGCTGTATGTTGGTATTCAATGTACATGCCGACAGTCTTTTTTCATTCATAGCAAGGGGAGGTGAAATCATGAGTAGTACAGTTTGGATACTCATCTCCATTTTGCTTGCAACAGTCGGTGCAGTTGTTGGCTTTTTTGTTCGAAAGTCTATTGCTGAAGCGAAGATTAATGGTGCAGCTAATGAAGCGAAACGTATTCTAGACGAAGCGAATCGTGAGGCTGAAGCACTTAAGAAAGAAGCGCTATTAGAAGCAAAGGATGAAATTCATACACTTCGTACAGAAGCTGAATTAGAAATTCGTGACCGTAGAAGCGAATTACAAAAACAAGAAAATCGTTTAATGCAAAAAGAAGAGAACCTTGATCGTAAAGACGAAACGCTCGATAAACGCGAGCTACAGTTAGAAAAGAAAGAGGATTCTCTTGTAGCGAGACAACAACAGATTGAAGAGTTGGAAAGCAAAGTGGGAGAGTTAGTTCAAAAGCAACAAACAGAATTAGAGCGCATTTCCAATCTGACACGCGAACAAGCGAAAGCAATTATTCTTGGTAAAGTAGAAAGTGAAGTTTCTCATGAAATTGCCGTAATGGTAAAAGAAAGTGAAGTTCGTGCGAAAGAAGAAGCAGATAAGAAAGCAAAAGAGATTTTATCTCTTGCAATGCAGAGATGTGCAGCTGATCATGTTGCTGAAACAACCGTTTCGGTTGTAAATCTTCCAAATGACGAAATGAAGGGACGTATTATCGGACGTGAAGGTCGAAATATTCGTACGTTAGAAACGTTAACAGGTATTGACCTAATTATCGATGATACACCAGAAGCGGTTATCCTTTCTGGATTCGACCCAATTCGTCGTGAAACAGCTCGTATCGCTCTTGATAAACTAGTACAGGACGGACGTATTCACCCAGCGCGTATTGAAGAGATGGTCGAAAAATCAAGACGTGAAGTGGACGAGTATATTCGTGAAGTCGGAGAGCAAACAACGTTTGAAGTGGGTGTTCACGGTTTACATCCAGATTTAATTAAGATTTTAGGTCGTTTAAAATACCGTACAAGTTACGGACAAAACGTCTTAAAACACTCTATGGAAGTTGCATATTTAACTGGACTTATGGCAGCAGAGCTTGGTGAGGATGAAAAACTAGCAAGACGTGCTGGTCTATTACATGATATCGGTAAAGCGATTGACCATGAAGTAGAAGGTAGCCACGTTGAAATTGGTGTTGAACTCGCAACGAAATATAAAGAGCATCCTGTAGTTATAAACAGTATTGCATCTCACCATGGGGACACAGAACCAACTTCTATCATTGCAGTTTTAGTTGCAGCAGCAGATGCATTATCAGCTGCAAGACCTGGAGCTCGTAGTGAAACACTTGAGAACTATATTCGTCGTCTTGAAAAGTTAGAAGAGATTTCAGAGTCTTATGAAGGCGTAGAAAAATCTTTCGCAATTCAAGCAGGACGAGAAGTTCGTATTTTGGTAAAACCAGATACAATTGATGATTTAGAAGCTCATCGTTTAGCTCGTGATATTCGAAAACGTATTGAAAATGAACTGGATTACCCAGGACATATTAAAGTAACTGTTATTCGTGAAACACGTGCAGTGGAATACGCAAAATAAAGTGGTGAAACACCACTTTATTTTTTTGTGTTGGAATGGGTTAAAATAAAGGAAATTAGTTATACCTAGCATACAAGTGAAACAAACTTATAATAAATATATTGTAAGGAAATCACTTGAAGCTATAGTAATAAAAAAATGTAGTACATAGGAAGGGTAAGACATATGAGAATATTATTTGTTGGAGATGTAGTAGGATCTCCTGGTAGAGGTATGATTCAACAATACGTACCGGCACTAAAGAAAAAATATACACCTACAGTAACCATTATTAATGGAGAAAATGCAGCAGGTGGACGTGGAATTACGGAAAAAATATACCGAAACTTTTTAGAATGCGGAGCACAAGCGGTTACACTAGGAAATCACGCTTGGGATAACCGTGAAGTATTTGAATTTATTGATGATGCAAAATATCTTGCAAGACCAGCTAACTTCCCAGAAGGAACTCCAGGAAAAGGGCTTATTTTTGTGAACTGTAATGGAACAGAAGTTGCAGTTATTAACTTACAAGGACGTACATTCCTTCCTCCAATTGATTGTCCATTCCGTAAAGTGGATGAATTAATTAACATTGCGAAAAAACGTACGAATATTATCTTTGTTGATTTCCATGCGGAAACGACAAGTGAAAAACAAGCGTTAGGTTGGTATGTAGATGGTCGTGCTACAGCGGTAGTAGGTACACATACGCATGTTCCTACAGCAGATAATCGCATTTTACCGAGCGGAACGGCATATATCACAGATGTTGGTATGACAGGACCGTACGATGGAATTTTAGGTATGGACCGAGAAGCAGTATTGAAGAAGTTTTTAACAAACTTACCAGTGCGATTTGAAGTGACAAATGGTAGAACACAATTAAGTGCAGTGCTAATTGATGTGGATCCTAATACAGGAAAAGCTAAGAAAATTGAGCGTATCTTAATTAATGATGATCAGCCATTTTTTGAGTAATCCCTATTAAAATTTAGATAAGTTATTATTTTTTAATTTTTTAGAAAAATTACAGAAATTTAGCAGGAATACGTGTCATTCCTCGTGAATATAAGTTAAAGTGAAATAATTGCTAATACTTTTTATAGAAACGAGGAGGAAACGCGGAATGGAAATATTAAAAGTTAAAGCAACGTCGGTCCCTAATTCTGTAGCTGGTGCACTTGCAGGTGTTATTCGCGAACGCGGAACAGCAGAAATTCAAGCCATTGGTGCAGGTGCATTGAACCAAGCGGTAAAGGCAGTAGCAATTGCAAGAGGATTTGTAGCGCCTAGTGGTTTGGACCTGATTTGTATCCCAGCGTTTACGGATATTATGATTGATGGGGAAGAACGTACAGCAATAAAATTAATTGTAGAACCTCGTTAAGTTTTAAACAACCTGTTTGCAGTATGCAAACAGGTTGTTTTTATAATGGAGGAATGAAAATGAAAATTTTTGATGCTCATTGTGATGTGCTTCTTCAGTTATGGAGTGCACAAGGGAAAAAGGATTTTAAACATGATCCGCAATTACATATTACATTTGAACAGTTAAAGAGAAGAAAAGAAAGTATACAATGTTTTGCTATATATGTGCCAGAAACAGTGGCATATGAAAACCGATTTGAAGTATCATTGCAAATGGTAGATATTTTTTATAATGAAATTTTATCCCTCCCGGGTGTGAAGTTTATTCAGACAAAAGATGATATTAACATGTTAAAACAGGACGAGATTGGGGCGATATTGACACTAGAAGGATGCGAAGCAATTGGAAAAGATGCAATGAAATTACGGTTGTTGTATCGTCTAGGAGTACGTTCTTTTGGACTAACATGGAATTATGCTAATCTATTAGCTGATGGTGCGTTAGAGACACGTGGGGCGGGTTTAACGACTTCTGGTAAACATGTTGTACAAGAACTGAATGCGTTACATGTATGGACTGATGTGTCTCATCTGAATGAAAGAAGTTTTTGGGATGTGATAGAAATTGCAAAAAATCCGATTGCTTCCCACTCAAATTGTATGAAACTTTGCCAGCACCCACGTAATTTAAACGATGAACAACTTAAAGCTCTTATAAAGCGAAATGGCATGATCGGTGTCACTTTTGTACCACAGTTTCTAACAAATGAAAAACAAGCGAATGTAGCAGATATAATAAGACATATCGAATATATTTGTTCATTAGGTGGAGAGAATAATATAGGGTTTGGTTCAGATTTTGATGGGATATTAGAAACAGTTGTAAATGTATCAGCGTATCGAGATTATGAAAATGTAGTGAATGAGCTTTGTAAACACTATGCTGCATCTACTGTAGAGCGATTTTTATATGATAATTTTGTTGAACATATAAGCTTTTAAGATTTTTGTTTTAAAAATCCAGAAAAATTAGAATTAATTCATTTTATATTATTGCTTTTTTTAAGACCTAATACTAGAATGAAAAACAAAATAGCTTTATACTAAAGATTCAGGGAAATCAGAAGAGGCATAATTTGCGTCCATTGTAGTTTATTTGCATAAAAAATGCTAAACTATTACTGTAAAAAAATACACTACAATGAATGCAGCCAAAAGGGGTGTAGGAGATGATTAGTCAACTTTCATGGAAAGTTGGAGGCCAACAAGGTGAAGGAATTGAAAGTACAGGAGAAATCTTCTGTATTGCATTAAACCGATTAGGATATTACCTATACGGTTACCGCCACTTCTCATCACGTATTAAAGGCGGCCATACAAATAATAAAATTCGTGTAAGTACAACAGAAGTACGCGCGATCTCAGATGATTTAGATATTTTAATTGCTTTTGATCAAGAAACAATTGATTTTAACTTCCACGAACTACGTCCGGGCGGGATTGTAGTTGCAGATGCGAAATTTAATCCGACAATACCTGACAATACAGATGTAAATCTATATGTGATACCGTTTACAGATATTGCTTCAGAATTAGGCACATCGTTAATGAAAAACATGGTTGCTGTTGGAGCATCAAGTGCGGTATTAGGATTAGATGAAACAGCTTATTTAGATGTTGTTGAAGAGATCTTTGGTCGTAAAGGAGAGCAAGTTGTTCAAAAGAATATGGACGCAATTAAGCGCGGCTCTCAATATATGAAAGAGTTACTAGGTGAGAAAGTAAACATGATGCAGCTTGAAAAAGCTGATGGTCAGAAGCGCATGTTTATGATTGGGAACGATGCGATCGCATTTGGTGCAGTAGCTGGTGGTGCTCGCTTTATGTCTGCATATCCAATTACACCTGCATCTGAAATTATGGAATACTTAATTAAAAAATTGCCAAAAGTCGGCGGAACAGTAATCCAAACTGAGGATGAAATTGCAGCTTGTACAATGGCAATCGGTGCAAACTATGCTGGTGTTCGTACATTAACTGCATCTGCTGGTCCAGGTCTATCTTTAATGATGGAAGCGATTGGTTTAGCAGGTATTACAGAAACGCCATTAGTAATTGTTGATACACAACGTGGTGGTCCAAGTACAGGATTACCAACGAAACAAGAGCAGTCTGATTTAATGGCAATGATTTACGGTACGCACGGTGAAATTCCAAAAATCGTAATGGCGCCAAGTACAGTTGAAGAAGCATTCTATGATATTGTAGAAGCGTTTAACTTATCTGAAGAATATCAAGTACCTGTTATTTTCTTAACAGATTTACAGCTTTCTTTAGGGAAACAGACAGTAGAACCACTTAAGTTAGATAAAGTGGAAATTCGTCGTGGTAAGCTTGATTTAGAAGCGGAATTACCAGAACGTGAAAATAAAGCATACTTCAAGCGTTATGAAGTAACAGAAGATGGCGTTTCACCACGTGTTTTACCTGGTATGAAAAATGGTGTTCACCATGTTACAGGTGTAGAACATGATGAAACTGGTAAACCATCTGAATCAGCATTAAACCGTAAAGATCAAATGGACAAACGTTTCCGTAAAATGGAGAACTTGAAGTTTAATACCCCTGTTTATAAAAATGTTAAGCATGAAGAAGCAGACGTATTGCTTGTTGGATTTAACTCAACTCGTGGTGCGATCGAAGAAGCGATGGAGCGCTTAGAACAAGAGGGTATGAAAGTAAACCATGCTCATGTGCGTTTAATTCACCCGTTCCCAACAGCTGAAATCGATCCACTTGTGAAAAAAGCGAAGCGTGTTGTAGTGGTAGAAAACAATGCAACAGGTCAACTTGCTAACATTATGAAAATGAATCTTGGAAACGGTGAGAAAATTTCTAGTCTTTTAAAATATGATGGAAACCCATTCTTGCCGAAAGAGATTTACAACGAATGCAAAAAAGGGGTTGTATTAAATGGCAACATTTAAGGACTTTCGTAACAGTGTAAAACCAAACTGGTGCCCAGGTTGCGGAGACTTCTCGGTGCAAGCTGCAATTCAACGTGCGGCAGCTAACGTTGGCTTAAATCCAGATGAACTTGCTGTTATTTCTGGTATCGGCTGTTCAGGTCGTATTTCAGGTTATATTAATTCATATGGTGTGCATAGTATTCATGGTCGTGCCCTTCCAATTGCACAAGGTGTGAAAATGGCAAACCGTGATTTAACAGTTATCGCATCAGGTGGTGACGGTGATGGATTTGCGATTGGTATGGGACATACAATCCATTCTATTCGTCGTAACATTGACATTACGTACATCGTAATGGATAACCAAATTTACGGATTAACAAAAGGGCAAACTTCACCACGTAGTGAAGCTGGATTTAAAACGAAAAGTACACCACAAGGTTCTATTGAACCGTCATTAAATGTTATGGAAATGGCTTTAACAGCTGGTGCAACATTTGTGGCACAAAGCTTTTCAAGTGATTTAAAAGAATTAACACAAATTATTGAAGCTGGTATTAATCATAAAGGATTTTCATTAATTAACGTGTTCAGCCCATGTGTTACTTACAATAAAGTAAATACTTACGATTGGTTTAAAGAGAATTTAACAAAACTAAGTACAGTAGAAGGATATGATCCGTCTAATCGCATGATGGCTATGCAAACATTAATGGAAAATAACGGATTAGTAACAGGTTTAATTTATCAAAATACAGCGCAACCTTCATACCAAGAACTAGTAAAAGGCTATAGTGAGAAGCCTTTAGTGCAATCTGATTTAAATATGGATCAGAAAATGTTTGATGAGCTTGTTGCTGAATTTATGTAATGTAAGAAGAGGAGGTTGCCATTTGGCAACCTTTTTTAATAAGTAAAAATATAAGGTAGTTTTATTTACTTAGAAAATTCAGAATGGTAAAATAATATATAAATCGTTGTATGAAAATTGCATGTTCATTAACTAGGAAATGTAATAATAGGATAAGCCTTCTTCTTTGTAAAAATTGGCGAAACGCTTCATACTATGGTAATGTTTATAGGGATAAAGCAATATGCTTTTGAGTAGGACAAAAGAAATACAAAAAGGGAATGTCTATTTGTGTGGGGAAGACTTCATTCTTATAGATGATTAGATTGATTACTCAAGTTTCAAAGGACAAGTATCTCTCAAGCTATCTAACCATTTTTGAGGTGGGTCTAAGCGCATTAAAATGGACTATAGAGTGTGTATAGTTAAGGGTGAAAGGAGATTACCGATGAACGAGCAACAACGATTAGCAAGTCAACAAGTGAATTCCTCTACGAAAAAAGAAGAGAAAGATTATAGCAAATACTTTGAAAGTGTATACCAACCACCTTCCTTAAAAGACGCGAAAAAACGAGGGAAAGAAGAAGTTAAAATTGAACGGGATTTTGGCTTGCCTGAAGAGTTTCGCAATTTTGGTACAGGAAGAAAGTTTTATATTCGTACATACGGTTGTCAAATGAATGAGCATGATACAGAAGTAATGGCGGGTATTTTCACTGCACTGGGATATGAACCAACCTTTTCAACTGAAGACGCAGATGTAGTATTATTAAATACTTGTGCCATTCGTGAAAATGCTGAAAATAAAGTGTTCGGTGAACTAGGTCATTTAAAGTCACTAAAACGAAGAAATCCGGACCTTTTAATTGGTGTATGTGGTTGTATGTCTCAAGAGGAATCTGTTGTAAATAAAATTATGCAAAAAAATCAGCATGTAGATATGGTGTTTGGAACGCATAATATTCATAGATTACCGTACATTCTAAAAGATGCAATGTTCTCGAAGGAGACGGTAGTTGAAGTTTGGTCCAAAGAAGGAGACGTAATTGAAAACCTTCCGAAAGTACGCCGTGGTGATATTAAAGCTTGGGTAAATATTATGTATGGCTGTGATAAGTTCTGTACATATTGTATCGTACCGTATACACGCGGAAAAGAGCGAAGCAGACGTCCAGAAGACATTATCCAAGAGATTCGTCATTTAGCTGCGAATGGTTATAAAGAAATTACGTTACTTGGACAGAACGTAAATGCATATGGTAAAGACTTTGAAGATATAGAATACGGTCTTGGCGATTTAATGGACGAACTCCGTAAAGTTGATATTGCCCGTATTCGTTTTACAACGAGCCATCCACGCGATTTCGATGATCACTTAATTGAAGTGCTTGGAAAAGGCGGAAACTTAGTAGAACATATTCACTTACCAGTTCAATCTGGAAGCACAGAAATGTTAAAAATTATGGCGCGTAAATATTCACGTGAGCATTATTTAGAGCTTGTAAGAAAAATTAAAGAAGCAATTCCAAACGCGGTATTAACAACTGATATTATCGTCGGTTTCCCGAATGAAACAGATGAGCAATTTGAAGAAACGATGTCGTTGTATCGTGAAGTAGGATTTGATACTGCCTTTACCTTTATTTATTCTCCGCGTGAAGGTACACCAGCTGCAAAAATGAAAGACAATGTACCGATGGAAGTAAAGAAAGAACGTCTTCAACGCTTAAATGCATTAGTAAATAAATTGGCAATTGAAAAGAATGATCGTTATAAAGGTCAAATTGTAGAAGTGTTAGTTGATGGGGAAAGTAAAAATAATCCAGAAGTACTTGCAGGTTATACTCGTACGAATAAACTTGTAAACTTCGTTGCTCCAAAGTCTTTAATTGGTCAGCTTGTGAAAGTAAAAGTAACGGATGCAAAAACTTGGTCTCTTAACGGAGAATTAGTTGAAGAGCCGATTGAGGTGGAATAATAGATGAAAGTATATTCGAAAGATGAAATTGTTGAGCAAGCGAAAGAATTAGCAAAAATGATTTCTGAAACAGAAGAAGTTGATTTCTTTAAGAAAGCAGAGGCGCAAATTCATAAAAATGAAAACGTAAAGCGCGCAATTGATGAAATTAAAGCACTGCAAAAACAAGCAGTAAACTTGCAACATTACGGGAAATGGGAAGCTTTGAAAAAAGTAGAAGCTGAAATTGATGCCTTGCAAGATAAGTTAGATAGTATCCCAGTTGTACAAGAATTTAAATCTTCACAAACATATGTAAATGACTTACTACAGCTAGTTGCAAGTACGATTTCTAACAACGTAACAGATGAAATATTAATTTCAACTAATGGCGATGTATTGAAGGGTGAAACGGGCGCAGCGGTAGAAAGTAAAAAAGGAAATTGTGGTTGTTAAAGAGATGTCGAAATGACATCTCTTTTTTTAGTGGATTAAACGTAAGTTCTTCTCAAAAAAAGAATGACACATTCCGCTATTGTCACGCATATGATTAAGTGAATAGTGATTGAGGAGGGTTACGAATGTCCGAATTTAGAGAGATTATTACAAAAGCAGTGGTTGGAAAAGGACGTAAGTATACAAAGTCAACGCATACATGTGAATCGAATAATGAGCCAACAAGTATTTTAGGGTGCTGGGTAATTAACCACTCGTACGAAGCAAGAAAGAATGGAAAACATGTGGAAATTGAAGGTTTCTATGATGTGAACACTTGGTATTCATTTGATGGCAATACAAAGACAGAAGTTGTAACAGAACGTGTGAACTACACGGATGAAGTAAGTATTGGCTATCGTGATAAAAACTTTTCAGGTGATGATTTAGAAATTATTGCTCGTGTCATTCAGCCACCAAATTGTTTAGAAGCTCTTGTATCACCAAATGGTAATAAAATTGTTGTAACGGTAGAACGTGAATTTGTAACAGAAGTAGTTGGTGAAACGAAAATTTGTGTAAGTGTAAATCCGGAAGGTTGTGTAGAATCAGACGAAGATTTCCAAATCGATGATGATGAGTTTGAAGAGTTAGATCCAAACTTTATCGTTGATGCAGAAGAAGAGTAATAGAAAGCTAGGGAGAAGTTCTTCCTAGCTTTTTACTTTACATAAGTGATGCTTGGATGAACATGAATCCTAATGAAATGTGCTATAATGAAGAAAGACTCCTGAAATAGGAGATATGGATGTCCGTGAAATGTGACATATATGAATATAGATTATTATGTAAGAATTATGGAGGAGAAGTATGACGCAATATACCCCTATGATACAGCAATATTTAAAAGTTAAGGCAGACTATCAAGATGCCTTTTTATTTTTCCGCTTAGGTGATTTTTATGAAATGTTCTTTGAGGATGCTGTTAAAGCAGCCCACGAACTTGAAATTACATTAACGAGCCGAGACGGTGGTAGTAGTGAACGTATACCGATGTGCGGTGTACCGTATCATGCGGCTAAAAACTATATTGAACAACTTGTTGAAAAAGGATATAAAGTAGCGGTTTGTGAGCAAGTAGAAGATCCAAAAACAGCTAAAGGTGTAGTGCGCCGTGAAGTCGTACAATTAATTACGCCAGGAACGATGATGGAAGGGCGTACGATTGATGAGAAAGAAAATAACTTCTTAGCCGCATTAACACATTTTGAAGATGGGTCATATGCGTTAGCTTGTAACGATTTAACGACTGGACAAAATACAGTAACGTTATTGACTGGTTCAGTAGAAGATATTTTATTAGAAGTGTATGCAACTGGTTCGAAAGAAATTGTTGTAGATTCTTCCTTTTCAAAAGATGAATTAAACAAGTTAACGGAAACGTTAAAGATGACGATTTCATATGAAGATGCAACGGCAATCCCAGAAGGGTTAGAACATCTTGTGAAAAACGTTTCACAAGCAAAGCTAATTAAAGCAGTTGGGCGCTTATTTAACTATGTAATAAGAACGCAAAAACGTTCATTAGATCATTTACAGCCTGTGGAAATTTATTATACGAATCAATTTATGAAAATTGATGTGCATTCAAAGCGAAATTTAGAGCTAACAGAAACACTTCGAACGAAAGAAAAAACAGGATCTTTACTATGGCTATTAGATAAGACGAAAACGGCTATGGGTGGTCGTATGTTAAAACAGTGGATGGAACGTCCACTTATACAGAAAGAACGAATTGAAGAGCGTTTAGAAATGGTTGAAACGTTTGTAAATGATTACTTCCTACGTGAAGATTTAAAAGAAAAGTTAAAAGAAGTATATGATTTGGAACGTTTAGCAGGGAAAGTTGCATTTGGTAATGTCAATGCAAGGGACTTATTACAGTTAAGACGATCTTTACTGCAAGTACCAGCTATTTTAGAAGCGATTAGTTTGTTAGATAATGCGTATGCAGCGAGATTAATTCAAGGTGCAGATCCGTGTGAGAGTCTAACAGAATTACTAGGAAGAAGTATTCAAGAAAATCCACCGCTTTCGATTAAAGATGGAGATATTATTAAAGATGGTTATAATGACAAGCTTGATCAATATCGCTATGTGAGTAAAAACGGAAAAACGTGGATCGCTGAGCTTGAAAAACGAGAGCGTGATATTACAGGAATTAAATCGTTGAAAATTGGATACAACCGTATTTTCGGTTACTACATTGAAGTAACGAAAGCGAACCTTGGAGCATTACCAGAAGGACGCTATGAGCGTAAACAAACGCTTGCTAATGCGGAACGTTTCATTACAGATGAACTAAAAGAAAAAGAAACATTAATCTTAGAAGCAGAAGAAAAAATTGTACAACTAGAATACGATTTATTTACAGCGCTTCGTGAAGAAGTAAAAGTATTCATTCCGAAATTACAGCATTTAGCGAAAGTAATTAGTGAATTAGACGTACTGCAAAGTTTTGCGACAGTTAGTGAAGAAGAACAGTTTGTAAAACCTGTACTAACAACGAAGCGCGAAATCTTTATTAAAGATGGTCGTCATCCTGTCGTTGAAAAAGTATTGAACGGGAAATTGTATGTACCGAATGATTGTATTATGCCAGAGAATATGGATGTCTTTTTAATTACAGGACCGAACATGTCTGGTAAAAGTACGTATATGAGACAATTAGCACTTGTAACAGTTATGTCGCAAATCGGTTGTTTCGTACCAGCAACAGAAGCAGTATTACCTGTATTTGACCAAATCTTTACGAGAATTGGTGCAGCGGATGATTTAATTTCAGGTCAAAGTACATTTATGGTTGAAATGTTAGAAGCAAAAAACGCAATTGCAAACGCATCAGAAAGAAGTTTAATTTTATTCGATGAAATTGGACGCGGTACATCTACGTATGATGGTATGGCACTTGCACAAGCAATCATTGAACATATTCATGACCAAATTGGTGCGAAAACGTTATTCTCTACGCATTATCATGAATTGACTGTGCTAGAAGACAGTTTAGATCAACTGAAAAATGTACACGTTTCAGCTATTGAAGAGAACGGAAAAGTAGTTTTCCTTCATAAAATTCAAGACGGAGCAGCAGATAAAAGTTACGGAATTCACGTTGCGCAACTTGCGGAGCTTCCAGATAGCTTAATCGCTCGAGCAAAAGAAGTGTTAGCGCAATTAGAAGGACAGGAAGAAATTGTTATTCCAAAGCGTGTAGAAGTGAAAGCGCAAGAGCAAGAAGTAATTCCAGAACCTATAGTTGTAAAAGAGGAACCGATAGAAATAGAAGAAACGAAGGTAGACAATGAAGAAGAATCACAACTATCATTCTTTGGCGCAGAGCAGTCTTCGAAAAAACAAGACAAGCCAGCTCTAGATGCAAAAGAAACGGCAGTGCTGACGCAAATTAAAAAAATTGATTTACTTGATATGACACCTTTAGAAGCGATGAACGAACTGTATCGCTTACAAAAAAAGTTAAAGAAAGGATGAGTAAGTAGATGGGGAAAATTCGCAAACTCGATGACCAACTCTCTAACTTAATTGCGGCAGGGGAAGTAGTAGAGCGCCCTGCCTCAGTCGTAAAAGAACTTGTGGAAAATTCTATCGATGCGAATAGTACATCTATTGAAATCCACTTAGAAGAAGCTGGTTTATCGAAAATTCGCATCATTGATAACGGAGATGGCATTGCAGAAGAAGATTGTATCGTTGCTTTTGAACGACATGCGACGAGCAAAATTAAAGATGAAAATGATCTGTTTCGCATAAGAACACTCGGTTTCCGCGGTGAGGCATTGCCGAGTATTGCCTCAGTTAGTGAATTAGAATTAATCACTAGCACCGGTGATGCACCTGGTACACACCTTATTATTAAAGGTGGAGACATTATAAAGCAGGAGAAAACAGCGAGCCGAAAAGGAACAGATATTACAGTACAAAACTTATTCTTTAATACACCAGCGCGTCTGAAATATATGAAAACCATTCATACAGAGCTTGGGAATATTACAGATATTGTGTATCGTATTGCAATGTCGCATCCAGAAGTATCATTAAAGCTATTTCATAATGAAAAGAAATTGCTTCATACATCAGGAAATGGTGATGTAAGACAAGTACTTGCATCGATTTATAGCATTCAAGTTGCAAAGAAGCTTGTTCCAATTGAAGCTGAATCTTTAGATTTCACAATTAAAGGTTATGTAACATTACCAGAAGTAACGAGAGCATCTCGTAATTATATGTCAACAATCGTAAATGGCCGTTACGTTCGAAATTTTGTATTAATGAAAGCTATTCAGCAAGGATACCATACATTACTGCCAGTCGGACGATATCCAATCGGTTTCTTATCAATTGAAATGGATCCAATGCTTGTTGACGTTAACGTACATCCAGCGAAATTAGAAGTTCGTTTTAGTAAAGAACAAGAATTACTAAAGCTGATTGAAGAAACATTGCAAGCAGCATTCAAAAAAATACAGCTCATTCCAGATGCAGGTGTAACAACGAAGAAAAAAGAAAAAGATGAAAGTGTGCAAGAACAGTTTCAGTTTGAGCATGCGAAGCCGAAAGAACCATCTATGCCGGAGATCGTTTTACCGACGGGCATGGATGAAAAACAAGAAGAACCGCAGGCTGTGAAACAGCCAACACAACTGTGGCAACCGCCGAAGCAAGAATGGCAACCACCACAATCGCTTGTAAGAGAAGAACAAAGTTGGCAACCATCCACTAAACCGATAATTGAAGAGCCAATTCAAGAAGAGAAATCGTGGGACAGTAACGAAGAGGGCTTTGAACTAGAGGAATTAGAAGAAGAAGTTCGGGAAATAAAAGAGATTGAAATGAACGGGAATGACTTACCACCGCTTTATCCAATTGGACAAATGCATGGAACATATATTTTCGCTCAAAATGATAAAGGCTTATATATGATTGACCAGCATGCCGCGCAGGAACGTATTAATTATGAATACTTCCGTGATAAAGTAGGAAGGGTAGCGCAAGAAGTACAAGAACTACTCGTACCATATCGTATTGATTTATCTCTTACTGAATTTTTACGTGTTGAAGAGCAACTAGAAGAACTAAAGAAAGTCGGTCTATTCTTGGAGCAATTCGGCCATCAATCCTTTATCGTTCGCTCGCATCCAACGTGGTTCCCGAAAGGGCAAGAAACAGAAATTATCGATGAAATGATGGAGCAGGTCGTTAAACTAAAAAAAGTTGATATTAAAAAATTACGTGAAGAAGCAGCCATCATGATGAGCTGTAAAGCTTCAATTAAAGCAAATCAATATTTAACGAACGATCAAATATTTGCTTTACTGGAAGAACTTCGTACAACAACAAACCCATACACATGCCCGCACGGAAGACCAATTCTTGTGCATCATTCTACTTATGAGTTGGAGAAGATGTTTAAGAGGGTTATGTAGGGGACATGTTCATAGAGAAAAAATGATGTCTGGTTAGTTTAGTAAAATATAGAGAGAAATAAAAAGGAGCGATAGTAACAAGTCGCTCCTTTTTAGTATATTTCTTTTATAACTATAGTTTGAAATTAGAGATAATCCCAACCTATTTGTACTTTATATGTGCTTTCTCAATTTTTGTAAGGAAAGAGGTTTTTAATTTACAGATTTATCAGAATTATGTAAAGTGTAGATAAAATCATAAAATGGGGTGTTCTTTATGTGTACTAGTTTGACATTAGAGACAAAAAACGGTCAGCATCTTTTTGCAAGAACGATGGACTTCACATTAGATATGAATCAAGAAGTAATAATCATTCCTCGACATTACCAGTGGAATAATATAACGGGTGAAATCATTAATACGAAACATGCTACGGTTGGAATGGGAATTAATCATCAAGGAAGGATCATTATGGCGGACGGAGTAAATGAGGCAGGTATGACATGCGCAACACTCTATTTTCCAGGATTCGCTACTTATAGTCAAAGCATAGATGACAATAAAATGAATTTGGCTCCATTTGATTTTGTAGCTTGGAGTCTTACACAATTCAATTCTGTCAAAGAGTTAAAGAAATCTGTAGATAGCATTACCTTTTTGGATATACCATTACCGGATTTAGGACTTACGCCACCACTACATTGGATTTTAGCGGATAAATGGGGAGATTGCATTGTACTGGAGCCGACAAGTGAAGGATTAAAATTGTATGATAACCCACTAGGAGTGATGACGAATAGTCCGGAGTTTAATTGGCATTTACAAAATTTAAGACAATATATAGGCCTTAAATCGCAGCCATTCGCGCCAACAGAGTGGAGTTATTTACCATTAAGTGCTTTTGGCCAAGGCTCGGGCTCAATGGGACTTCCAGGGGATTTCACCCCGCCATCGAGGTTTGTGCGGGCAGCATATGGCAAACAAAACATTCAAGGTATAGATAGCGAAGAAGAGGGAGTATCAGCCCTTTTTCATATCTTATCAAATTGTGAGGTTCCTAAAGGTGGAGTAATAACAGAAGAAGGTGCATTAGATAATACCATATATACAAGCGTAATGTGTATGGAATCCGGAACATATTATTATCATACTTACGATTGTAGACAAATTATAGCTGTTCATTTATTTCATGAAAATTTAGATACAGATGAGATTAAAGCCTATCCGTTCCAACGGAAACAAAAAATATTTTATGAGAACTAAGTAGCCTTGAAACAACCTTTGGTAAATTTTAGAATATATATAATAGAGCAATAATGCCTATAAAAAGTAGGGATTGGAAGGGATATAAATTCAATCCAATGACTTCTAGAAGGCCCATTAAAGTACTATTAGGTGAAATAAACATGGACGTACTCCATTTATAAATAGTAAAGAACAAAAAAGCGTGGAAAATATCCATACTTTTTTGTTCTTCTATTATCTATGTATAAAAAAGCGCTGTATATCAGCACTTTTTAAAAGTACATGAATTGTATAAAAATATTTATACATTACTAAAAACATAACTATACGCTTATTTATTTTTATTATTATTAATTTTTTCCGTATATAACACCTGTTCTTTATAGTGCTTCTTAATTGGGAAAGTATGTGTACCAGAGCCGTTTTTGAAATTTTTATTGATGGGGTTTTTTAGAGGGATTGTTGTAGTTTCAGTAAATTCATACGGGTAGTTTATTTTAGATTTATCTTCAAACATGAAAATGCCTCCTTTTACGATTTCCTGAATTCTTTACTATAACATGATATGCATATAGATTTTTTTTGGACTAGTTATTTATATAGGTTAATGGAATTTAATTGCGTACTTACTGAAATATTTCAAAGGAAAAGAATGTGAAAAATATATGATAATGATTTCTTTCATTTATTAGTGAAGTGAATTTTGCATATATATTCGATATAAATTGTTTTTATAATATGTTTCATATAGGGTTTTCCTGATAATATAATGCGGGATATTATAGTGTTATTATGTTATTAGGAACATTTAATGCTGTTTCATAACTGAAAGGGAATTGAAAAAAAACTGAAACTTTTCTCATAAAAATTCAATCTTACTTGAAAAATGAAAGGAAAATGAAATTTTCCAAAAGATATTCTTTGTTAAGATAAAAAGCATACATAAATAAAGTGTTGACATATCTTAAAAATGTATTTTCAAGATATAGTGGGGGAAAAGATGAGATTAGAAAAACAATTAATAAAAAAGATGTATTATGAAACATTCCTAATGGAGAATGAAACAAAACCAACTCTTGACGTGCTTGGACAAGCTTATGTAAACGAAGAAAAAAATGAGATTTCTGATGGATCTTATATTCGTTTTGCGCAAGGTGAATTTTATTATCGCCATCAAGATTTTGAAGCAGCTATTTTTAAATGGGAGAAGGTTAGTAATGAATTAGCACCATGGGCACAAAAAAATATTGCAGATGCTTATTTCGAACTGAATCAATTATCAGTTGCTGAAAATGTTTATACTTCCATTACGACTGATAATAAAATATTGATGACTGAAATTAGATTACAACTACTTTCTCTTTACATAGAGCAAAATAATTTTGACTCAGCTTTCGCTGTTATTAAAGAAGCGGTTTCTTTAAATCCGGATTATCCGAATGTCACAAAAATTGCCCGTTCCTTTTATGAGGAACAACAAGATTTTGATAGTGCAGTAGAGCTTGCTGTGAATGAGTTAATTCGAACAGAATCCTATCCGTGGTTTGAGGTGTTAAAAGGATATATCGATAAAGGATTTACTAAACATATTTCACCAGATTATTTTTATGATGCATTAGTTACATTAAATAATGTAGATCAAGTACAATTTACGCAAATGGTTTCATCACTTTGGAACAGTTATAGAAATGAACAAAATTACTTATTATGGCTTAACACAATAAATGAATTTTTCTTACATATTGAAATACATTCGTCCGATATATGGAACAAAATTTCTTCTCTTTACGAAGAAACGTACTTTGCATTAATTCAAGGGCAATATATGCTTAGACAATTACACGATATCATTCCAAATCTGTTAGCAAATTGGTTAAAGGTAGTCAATCCGTCTTATGCTGCATTTCCATCAGCAGCTGTATTGGCGTGGGATGAGATTTTTCCTTCCAAAATAGATTCAGCAAATGTAAAAAATGCGGAAAACTTACTGTCATATTCTATTAATCATGTGAATGGTTTAGAGTACAGTTTACATCTTTTTGAATCTATTACAGATTGGGCACAAAAGCATAATATAGAAATAGGTCAACGATTTAGATGGTTAGTTGACGAACTTGCAGATTTAAGAACAAATCGTATTTTAGTAACAGGAACTTCAGGGAACGGAAAAACTACATTTATCAACTCTATATTAGGAGAAAATATATTAGAAAAATCAATTTCAAATGTAGTAGTTTTAAAAAATGATGCTCAAACAGAAATTAACGCCATAACAGATGCTGCAATTACAACAACGGAAGATATCTCTGATTATCATAATATGATGTCTCAGCACCATCAAACGTATAGAGATAGAGCATGTGTTGAATTTAAATTACCATGTAGATTTTTAAATGAAAATAAACTTACATTTGTAGTTACACCTGGATTTAATAGGAATAATGACACTAGGGATGAGGTATTTGAATATCTAAATTCTGTGGATGAATTATTGTTTGTACTGAATGCGGATTCACCGTTTACTGATAAAGAGCGTGATATTTTATTAAGCATTCAAGAACATACACCAAATTTACAAATTCATTTCTTATTAAATAAAATCGATAACATTTACAGTGAAGCAGAAGTGAAAAGAGTATTACAAGATACGGCAGCGAGAATAAACACATATTTCCCGCAATCGAGAATTTTTCCTTATTCTTCGTTATATACAAGTAGTCAACAATTAAATGAGTTAACTGAGTTTATTCATTTTAACTTTAATCATAAAAATATTGATACAGAACGTACTGAAAAGCTATTGTTCTTCATCCGAAAAACAATTACATATCTTTTAGATAAACGTGTTGAAAAAGAAAACAATCTCGTGGATGCTATTAAGTGGAATGAAGATATGCTAGTGAAACTAAACGGTAGTATTAATAATCTTACTGCATTTGAGAGGGAGAAAATTCATTTCATTACACAGTCATATCGTACAATGAAAACGGAAATTACAAATGATCTTACTGAAAATATACCGAAGATATTACAGAGTTGTTCTGACTTAATGAGTGAAGAAAGTGATTTCGGTCATATGGATACGGAACTAAATAAAGCAATGAATGAAAGAGTGCATAAATATTTAGAACAAACTGTATTACCTCATCTTGCTCTTTCTATGCAAAATTGGATTGCAACTTCTCATAATGAGCTCCTTCAAAGTCAGTCTTACTTAGAAGAACTTAGTGAAGGACTTAATTCTTTATTTGGAGAAAATCGAATCCAGTTAGAATGTGACTTTAAAGTGCTTGACGATTGGCGCAGAGATACTGACAGAATGACGACTAGCATACAAATGGGTGAAGTAAATGTTTTACGTCGATTTACGCCAGCGCAATTTTTACTGAAAAGTGCCGGTAAATTATTTGGAGTTCTTCCTAAGAATAAAACTATGCTGTATAACAAATACAAACAGCATGTAGAAAATGAAGATTATACCGAGGTAACGGATTCTATTATGAAGAAATTTTTCTTGCAATTTGAGCTATTTGAAAACACACAAGAGCGAGATATTCATATATTCTTTAGGAATCCATTTAACTGTTTGAAACAAACTGTAGAAAATATGCAATTAGAAATACAAGAAAAACAAGAGCTGTTACATAAGATGAAATCAAATCCTGAAGTCTATCATGATTCTATCATGCTCTTTGAATTGAGATTACGTCAATGTGAAGTGATTTTACATATAGGTGATGATCATACTTATACAGATGTAAGTTTAGAGACAAGCGTAGAATAAAAGTGAAATATATGAAACTGCATCATGTATTAGAAGAGAATAAAAGGGAGCAACTCATTACAGTTGCTCCCTTTTCATATTTACATTATTTTTCAGTTTCTTTAATTTTAGTTTGTACTTCACCAGTTTTAATCTTATTACTTTCTGAGAAACGTAATAAATCGCCTTCAATAATTTTGTCAGACATTCGTAATTCATTTTGCGCACGCTTAATGAGTGCTTGTGCTTCATTTTTTGGTAAATCTACAATTTCACCTGTTATGCGGTCATAGAAAATATTGTTTTTGTATGCATACTTGTCTGTAATAAAGCTACCATCACGTAAAACAACAAAACCAGTATATTCATTTGAAAACATATCATGACCAAAACGAATATCGTTCGTAGTATCAATCCCAAGTAAATTTAGAATAGTAGGTTTTATATCAATTTGTCCTGTAGGCTTTGAAATCGTTTCACCTTCTGTTTGGCCAGGCATATGAATATATAAAGGTGTGCGTTGTAAATTCAGAGTATCAAATTCGGTTATTTGATCTTTTTCTAAAAACTGTGCCATTGCACGATTATGTTTTTCAGAAATGCCATAATGATCACCATATAAAACAATAATAGAATCATCATACATTCCCTCAGCTTTTAAACGCTCAATAAATTTTTTAATGGATTCGTCTAAGTAACGTGCTGTTACGATATAACGATCAAACACGCCATTACCAGAGTCATATGGTTCAATGAATTTAGTATCTTCATCATACGTAAATGGATAATGGTTTGTTAAAGTAAGGAAACGAGCGTAAAATGGTTGATCACCAGTTTTTAATATATCTACTGATTGATCAAAGTACTCGATATCTTTTAAGCCCCAATTTAAATTTGTTTCAGGCGTAATTTTGTAATCAAGTTCATTATAGTAACGATCATAACCGAGAGCAGAGTACATAATGTTACGATTCCAAAATGTTGCATTATTCGCATGGAATACAGAAGTGAAATAACCTTGCTGACGTAAAATTTCTGGCGTCGCAGTATAATCATTGTTACCGTGTGTGAAAAATACAGCTCCTCGATTTAATGGATATAACGACGTATCGATTAGAAATTCAGAATCGGATGTTTTTCCTTGCCCAGTTTGGTGGAAAAAGTTATCAAAGTAATAGCTTTCATTTATGAATTCATTCAAAAATGGTGTAACTTCTTCTCCGTTAACTTTTGCGCCTATTAAAAAGGTTTGCAAGGATTCAAGAGTAACGACAATTACGTTTTTTCCTTTCGCTGCACCAAACATATTAGGATTCGGTTCACTTTGGTTTGCCTTTACGTAGTTTTCTGTTTCTTGTAATTTGCTACTATCAGCAAGTGCCTTTTGTGATCCTGCTTTTACTTGCAGTGTTAAATCATAAACTTGATGCGTGTATAGTCCTAAATTTTTAACAAGCATGACCCGGTCAAACGATCTCGTTAATAGTTCAGGTCGTTCTTTTTCTGCAAGATGTAGATTTGCAAAAAATACACCAACCGTTAAGAGGAAATATACGAAGCGTGCCGGATGCGTTACACGTCCTGTTTGAAAGACTAGTGCTTTCTTCTTTAATAAAATAAAGAAAAAAATAATGTCTACGAATGCGAGTATAATTTTGTAGTTCAATATTTCTATAATACTACCGCCTAGTTGGCCAAAGTTTGATGTTTGTCCAAGTACTGGTAACGTAACGAAATCACTATAAAAATCATAGAACATTACATTTCCAACAAGTATGATTGTTAATAAAAAATTAATACATAGCGCGATATAATTTCTTTTTTCACCGGTTGCAAATAATGCTAATCCGACAAAAGCTAATGATGCAGCGAGCGGGCTAATAAACAAAATAAGCTCTTGTGTAGAAGATTCAATTTTTAAATCAAAACTGAATCTTGTAATAAGATATGTTTTTAACCATACTGCTAAAGCAATTATTAAAACAAAGCTTATATTTTGCATTTGTAAATTGATTTTATTTTTCATTTTTACACCTTCTTTATACAATTTATTTAACTTGTGTTATATATTATATTTTTATAACTATTAGAGTGTAATAAAACATTTAGCCAATGGTTTCTAAAGATAATAATATGAAGTATTCATATACGTACAATGGGAAATTTTAAAGCATAAATCTATTTTTTAGAACAGAGCAGAAAAAGTCATAGTTGTAGTAAAAAATACTTATAGACATCCTAACATATTAAACACTATGATGATGTTACAAAATATCGAACAAATGAAAGGTGAAATGAATAGAGGCTTGTAAAACGATTGACATTCAATTTATTAGAATTGAATGTCAATCGTTTTACATACATAGTTATGTTACATGTGTATCTCATAAAATCCCGATTTTTTACGGGGTAGTCGTTAGCGGGGGAAGGATAAGGTACATAAATAAAGCGTTGTGAAATTTAAAATATTTAATTGGTGTCTTAATGAAAGAATTTAAATCATAGATAAATATTTTCCAACATACAACCCACTTGCAGCAGCTTGAGATAAGGAATGAGTGACGCCTGAACAATCTCCGACTAAAAATAGCCCATGTATACTTGTTTCAAAATGGTTATTGAGTTTTATCGTAGGAGTATAAAACTTTCCGTCAATTCCATATAATAAAGTATTTGTATCGATCGGTTCTTGGATAAATTGTTCTAAGCGTAACAAAAATTCTTTAAGTCCTTCAATATATAAGGGAGGAATTTCTGTATTTAAATCTCCATAATCTCCTTGTAGTGTAGGCTGTATACGGTTATGTTTCATGTTGTTCGCTGTTGTAGGTTCTTTTTTTAGTAAGTCCTCTAAGCGCTGTATAATAATTCGATCTTGTCCTTGGTTAATGTTTTTAATAATTGAGCTTGCATACAGATTTGCTTCTTTGAGAGTTGGAAAATAGCGCGGGATAAACAAAGTGAAATTTAAGTTAGGTGTGCCAGTTCCTTTCTCTCGAAAATTTTGACCGTCAGGCATAACTAAACCTTCTTCGTACTTTCTAATAATGCGTCCTTTTGGATTCATGCAGTACGTAGTTGCTGTGAAATCTTCATACTCATAAGAAAGTTTCGTCTCAAATGTATCTTTTAATATAGAACGTAATTGGTGTTCTTTCATCTCTACTCGAATACCTAAATCTACACGAGTTTGTTCTTGAGAAATATTTAGAGAAGTACACATTTCTTTTAACCAGTCTGCTCCGGAACGCCCAGTTGCAAATACTAGTTGTTTAGATTGAACTGTTTCTTCATTTGTCTCTATTGTAAAATGATCTTTCTGTTTCATAATATGTTGCACATCTATATGAAATTGTATATTTATTTTCGTAAGTAAAAATTCATAGAGTTGCTGAAAAATGTCACTTGAAAGTGTAGTACCAAGATGCCGTACTTCTGTTGTTAGCATTTGCAAACCACAAGCTTCAGCTCTCTTATTGAGAGTTGGATTTTCTGTAGAATATTTTGAAACAGAGCTTCCTCCGAACTGACATAGAATTTCATCTACTTCAGCCATAAGTTGTTTAAAGCCTTCTTTGCCGACTTTTTGCTCAAGTTCTCCGCCAAATCCGTTTGTATAATTAAATTTCCCTTCAGATTTTCCTAGCCCGCCAAACCCAAAATATTTATCACATGTAGTACAAGTACACACTTTTCCTTCGTCTAAAGGACAATGGCGATCTTCTAGCGCTTTCCCTTTATCCAGAATTAAAACCTTTTTGTTACTGTTAGCTAGTAAATAAGCCATAAAAATGCTACTTACTCCAGCGCCTATAATTGTAACATCATACATATTCTTTCACCTGCTAACGAATAGTTTGTTTTTTATTTTTCTAGTGTATAACAATTTTATGAAGTTAAGAAATAGCTTTTATGAATAAAGAAAGAGTTTTTGAACTTGATGCTTTTTAATTTTTCAGAGTGGTGGAGTAAATGCAAATTTTTTATTTGAAAGAAGAGATAGTTTTAAAAGATCACTATGTCATATGATTAATAAAATCTTACATATAAAAAACAGACCTTTTAAGTGAAGAGGTCTGTTAATGATTTTAAATGTTATTTAGCGAAGACGTGGTTACCAATTACTGCTACTGTTTGACGTGTCGTAATCCATTTGTCTGTTGATGTTTTTGGATTGTAGAAATAAAGCCAATCAGAATGTATTCCATTTGTGGAGATAGCCTCTTCTACTGCCATTTTTGCTTCTGGGCTTGCAGGATGATTAATTCTTCCATCTGTAACAGGAGTAAATGCATAGCCGTATGTAATAGGTTCATAAATAACGCCTGTTATTGTATTTGGAAACCCTTTTGCATTTACACGGTTTAGGATAACTTTTGCTACAGCCACTTTCCCTTTATATGATTCGCCACCTGCTTCAGCAGTAACTAAGCGTGCCATTAAGTCTTTTTCTTTTTCTGAAATGCTTGAGTTGATTTTCAAATGTTGTCCTGTATAAAGCTTGTTTCCGACTGTATTGTTAATTTGTTTTATAGATTGAACGGTAACATTGTAACGCTTTGCTATCGTTTCTAATGAGTCTCCCGATTGAACTTGATATATAATTTGGTCACTAATGTTTGCAGGTTTGACGTTTTGACGAACGGTAATTTTATTTGAGTTCGTGGCACCTGGAATATGTAACTGTTCGCCAATGAAAGTTTGATCGTTTCCTTTATGATTTGCCTGTTTAATGGATTGTATTGAAACGCCGTATTGTTTACTAATGCCCCAAAGTGTATCATTCTTTTGTACTGTATGAATGGTAGAAGCCTCAGCTGTACTTTGACTACATACGAATGTAATTGCAGCCGCAGATAAAGGGATTATATGTTTTATTTTTAATAATTTCATTGTAAATCCTCCTAAGAAAAAATTAAGGTGAAGCTGTTCAGTAATGTAGTTTTGGATGTTTATATGCTTAATATATTAATGTAAGTATATTAGCACATATAAAATAAATAATCATTATAAGTTTCTTATTCATGTATTGTAGAGTTCTAATATGAAATATTGCATATGAAAATACATTGAAGTTCATATTGCTGATTACTATAATCTATTTAGTAGAAAGGGAATATGTTATATAAATAAAATCATTATAAATTAATATAATGATTAATTGTTGTTAATAGGAGGATTGATGTAATGAAAATATTTCAAAAAATGTGTGCGTCAACTGTAATCATTACAACACTTTTAGGAATAGGAGGTACTGTCAATAGTGTACATGCTGATTCTATAGAACAGCAGAGTAAATTAGGAATAGACCAAGAAACAGATAAGCAAATCATTGTAAAATTTAAAGCGGATTTGAAATTTCCATATGAAGATGGTATTGAAAAACAAATAAAATCTCAAACGAACGACAAAGTACTAGAAGATCTTTTGGTAGAATATCCAGATGTAACATTCACGCGCTTATTCACATCTGTAAGTCCAGAGGAAATAGAAGACCTTGAAGTGAAAGCACCCAATAATGTATCTACAAGTTTATTAAACTACTATATTCTTCAAACTCAAAATGGTGAGCAGAAAGAAGAACTAGTAGATAGGTTAAAGAAATCTTGTTTAATAGAAGATGTGTATATGAAGAAACAAGAAAAAATAACGCCACCAGAAGTGCAACCATCAAGTGTATCTCTTAGTCCTAATAACAATCCTAGATTTAAACAACAAGGTTATTTAGAAGCAGCACCATACGGTATTAATGCGCCTTTCGCCTGGGAAGTTCAAGGCGGTAAAGGAAGTGGTATAACTTTTGTTGATATGGAATATGGATGGTTATTAAATCATGAGGATTTAGTACATCAAAATATTGAATTAATGTCTGGAATAAATATAGATCAACATGTCGGTCATGGGACGTCTGTACTAGGAATTGTATCCTCTGAGGACAATGAAGTTGGGAATATTGGGATTGCGCCAAAAGCGAAAGCAAAGGTGATTTCTCAAATAAGAGATAACGGACAGTATAATACAGCTGATGCAATATTAAGTGCTGTGAATCAGTTAGAAGCTGGGGATGTTTTATTATTAGAGGCACAAGCTTCCTTTGATGGATATGGTGATAAATATTTACCTGTTGAGGTACAACCAGATATCTTTGATGCAATTCGTGCCGGTACAGATAAAGGTGTTGTCATTATAGAAGCTGGAGCAAATGGTTGGAATGATTTAGACCAATTTAAAGATAGAAATGGTAAACAAATTTTAAATCGTAATAGTAAAGATTTTAAAGATTCAGGTGCAATTATGGTAGGAGCGGGCTCTTCATCTTTCCCTCATGAGCGTATGTGGTTTTCGAATTATGGCAGCCGTATTGATGTGTATGGATGGGGAGAAAACGTAGATACAACTACAGCAGAGCAAAGTCGAAGTGCTGTAAATCTTTATACATCTAGCTTTAGTGGCACGTCGAGTGCGTCGCCTATTATTGCCGGAGCAGCGACTTTAGTACAAAGCATTGCGAAAGAAAATTTAGGACAACCATATAGACCGAGTGAACTAAGAGCAATATTAAGTAACGAGAACACAGGAACAAAATCTAAAGATCCATATGCAGATCAAATTGGTGTTTTACCAGATTTGAAGTCTATACTAGTAAACTTAGGGTATGGACAAAGAAAACCAAACGGTGGGAATGAGTTACAAGTAACAGAAAATGAACCAAATAATGAACGTATACAGGCAAATAAAGTTAACTTTCATACACCGATGAAAGGGACACTACATAATAGTGATAGAGTAGATGTATTTACTTTCCAAATGGACTCACCAGAAAATATTACTATTTCTCTACTAAATGAACAAAACATTGGGATGACATGGGTGCTTCATCATGAATCAGATTTAAATAACTATGTAGCATATGGTGAAAATGAAGGAAATGTAGTGAAAGGTACTTATCATGCAAAGCCAGGTAAATATTATTTATACGTCTATAAGTATGAGAATAAAGATGGTTCATATGTATTGAATATAAAGTAAACGAAAGGAACTTCAGATGAAGTTCCTTTAAATTTTTCTAACTCAGGATATGTGAATGATTTTTTAACTTTACTTCTATGCAATATTTCATACTCATGGAATTATATTTATTTTTTACTCACCAGATTATATTATATTCAATAAGTTTGATGTAAAACAGAAAAAGGAGGAATAATAATGAGCAGTAAGAAATTTATTTTGAAATTATTCATATGTAGTACGATATTTATCACATTTGTATTTGCTTTACATGATAAGAGAGTTGTTGCAGCTAGCTCTGTTAATGAGCTTGAAAACTGGTCAAAATGGATGCAACCTATACCTGATAATATCCCGTTAGCACGAATTTCAATTCCAGGAACACATGATAGTGGGACGTTCAAGTTGCAAAATCCGATTAAGCAAGTATGGGGAATGACGCAAGAACATGATTTTCGTTATCAAATGGAACATGGAGCTAGAATTTTTGATATAAGAGGCCGTTTAACAGATGATAATACGATAGTTCTTCATCATGGACCATTATATCTTTATGTAACACTGCACGAATTCATAAACGAAGCGAAACAATTTCTAAAAGATAACCCAAGTGAAACGATTATTATGTCTTTAAAAAAAGAGTATGAGGATATGAAAGGTGCAGAAGGTTCATTTAGTAGTACGTTTGAAAAAAGTTATTTTGTTGATCCTATCTTTTTAAAAACAGAAGGAAATATAAAATTGGGAGATGCTCGTGGGAAAATTGTACTACTAAAAAGATATAGTGGTAGTAATGAATCTGGAGGATATAATAATTTTTATTGGCCAGATAATGAGACGTTTACGACAACTGTAAATCAAAATGTAAATGTAACGGTACAAGATAAATATAAAGTGAGTTATGATGAGAAAGTAAAATCTATTAAAGATACGATCAATGAAACGATGAACAATAGTGAGGATTTACATCATCTATATATTAATTTTGCAAGCTTGTCTTCTGGTGGTACAGCATGGAATAGTCCATATTACTATGCCTCTTATATAAATCCTGAAATTGCAAACTATATAAAACAAAAGAGTCCTACAAGGGTAGGTTGGATCATTCAAGACTACATAAATGAAAAGTGGTCACCATTGCTGTATCAAGAAGTTATAAGAGCGAATAAGTCATTAATAAGAGATTAAAGATGATGAGAGTAAGAAGCGATAAAATACGTCGCTTCTTATTAAAAATACAGTGTATCTTGTAAATGGAACAATTTTCGAGTTATCTCAATCGATGTTTCATTATGAAAAGACTAAACTTTTAAATCAAATTAATTTCAAATGAAAATTAGCATAAATAATCCTGCAAAAAAGCAACTGATCATACGTGTTCAGTTGCTTTTTATTTTTAAAGTGGATGAGTAAAAAAACATAAAAGTGGTTGGTCCGTTTTTTGTAAACATCTATTATGATAAGAGAAGAAAGGTAGTATGTTATTAACGTTTTAAAGAGGAAGTTCTTAATAAAAATAGACTGGCCTTAGAGAGGTGAATATACAATGAGTTTTGCGATTTCACTAGTCGTTATTATTGTAATTGTATCGCTGTTTGGAACCGTACTAGTTGCACGAAATGTGGAGGAGAATTACGGAAAGTCTACAAAGAGAAATGTGAAAAACTTATCAACTATTTATATTATCCTTCTTTTCGTACTATTTGTTGGAGTAACGTGGTATGCGGTAGTGATTTGATAGAAAAGACTAATGTTGAAAGTAATGGAGGAGTATAGTTTTGATGAAAAATGAACGCCACGTTTTAATTGTTTTTCCGCATCCAGATGATGAATCATATTGCGTGGCAGGTACAATTTTAGCTTATACGCAGCGAAATGTTCCTCTTACGTATGTTTGCTTAACGTTAGGTGAAATGGGGAGAGCGATGGGAAATCCGCCTTTTGCAACTCGTGAATCGTTATATGCTATAAGAGAGAAAGAACTAAAGAGGGCTACAAATATTTTAGGCATTAAAGATTTACGTATGATGGGATATCGTGATAAAACTCTTGAATTTGAAACTCCTGGAGAGTTAAGACGTGTAATACAAAAATGTGTGGAAGAATTGAATCCTTCATTGGTCATTTCTTTTTATCCTGGATATGCAGTTCATCCAGATCATGATGCAACAGGAGAAGCGGTGGCTGAAGCGTTAGCTACTATTCCGGAAAATAAAAGGCCAACATTTTATGCGGTAGCTTTTGCAAATAATCATGAAGCGGAAATAGGACCTCCACATGTTAAAAATGAAGTGAAAGAATATGTTCCAAAAAAGTTGGAAGCATTGCAAGCACATGCATCACAATTTGCGACTAAAGTAACGGAACTAAAAAGAGAGTATGAAGATGGTGTAACGGAAACAGTCGAATGGCTAGAAAGAGAACCGTTTTGGATATATCCATTCAAAGATAAAAATAAGTGATGCTACAGCTGAAGGTGATGAGTATGTATTTTGAATATAAGAATCGAAAGGTTTTTTACAATATAGAAGGGTCGGGTCCTGTCATATTATTTTTACACGGCCTTGGAGGAAACGCAAATAATTGGTTATATCAAAGGCAATATTTTAAGAAAAAATGGACAGTGATCTCTCTGGATTTACCGGGGCATGGAAAATCTGAAGGGCTAGAAATTAACTTTAAAGAATATGTAAATGTTTTGTATGAGTTATGTAAGTATTTAAAGTTACAAAAAGTAGTCATTTGTGGACTTTCAAAAGGGGCTAGGGTAGGTATTGATTTTGCTATTCAATATCCAGACTTTGTTTCTAGCTTAATTATTGTAAATGCATTTCCCTACTTGGAGCCTGAAGATCGAAAGAAACGGCTTGAAGTATATGATTTACTTAGCTTACATGATAACGGGAAAAAATGGGCGGATACGTTGTTGGAGGAGATGGGAGTAGCCAGTAATGAAGTAATTGTCAGGGGATTTTATCAATCTTTACAGTCTATTAATCCGGTGCATATTCAAAGATTATTTGCTGAATTAGTAGATTATGATCAAAGACCACTTCTTTTAAATATTTCATGTTCCACTTTAATTATAAGAGGAGAAAATGATGATTTTGTTCCTGAGAAATATGTAAGAGAGTTTGAAAGACGTTTGAAAAATACAACTTTTATTGAGTTTAAAAATAGTGGACACTTACCTTATTTAGAACAGCCGAGCAGCTTTAATATGACCGTAGAAAAATTTTTGAATCATGTAATTAATTAATACTATTATTACAGTCAATACTGTTATTAGCGAGTAAAATAAAGTTAGTTTTGAGAGGAGGAAACTATATGGAATGGAAACCAAATCGTGCAGATAAGACGCCTGTATATAAACAAATCGCAGATTATATTGAAAGGGGTATTTCTTCGGGCGAGTTTCCTTCTGATAGCAAGTTACCTTCTGAGCGTATGTTAGCAAAAGAATTACAAGTAAACCGGAGTACGATAGTAGCTGCATATGAAGAATTAAAATCACTTGGAGTAGTAGAACGGCAAAAAGGGAGCGGAACACGGGTGAATACAGACATATGGGGTGTGTCACATAAACGAATACCGAACTGGGGTAGGTACGTTGAGGATGGATCGTTCTTACCTAATGTACCACTCGTTCAACAAATTCGAACGGAAACACAAAAAGATGACTTAATTAATTTAGCGAGTGGTGAATTATCACCAGAATTAATTCCGAGTGATAGATTCCGAACGATTTTGTTGGAGAAAACATTTATGGAAAACCTCGGTTATGACCATCCACTTGGAAATGAAATGTTGAGAAAAACAATTGCAGCACATGTTCAGCAATATAAACAAATTGAAGCAGATTCGAACTCTATTCTTATTACATCTGGAGCACAACAAGCTCTTAATCTTATCGTTCAGTGCTTATTAAAACCTGGTGATGCGATTGCAATTGAGGACCCTTCGTATTGTTTCTCATTGCCGATGTTTAAATCTGCTGGTTTAAAAATATTTCATTTACCTGTTGATCAGCATGGAATGAATCCAGATGACCTAATTGATTTGCATAAAAAGCATCGTATTCGCATGGTATTTTTAAATCCAGATTATCAAAATCCAACGGGAACTGTGCTGTCATTAGCAAGACGTAAAAAGATTTTAGAACTGTCTTCTGAATTTGGTATACCGATTGTAGAAGATGATCCGTATAGTTTAACGTCCTTTAATGGAGAAGTGAATCCAACATTAAAATCAATGGATCAAAACGGGAATGTTCTTTATGTAAGTTCATTATCAAAAATTGTCGCATCGGGATTACGTATTGGCTGGGTAATTGGTCCTACGCGTGTAATAGAACGTTTAGCGGATGCGAAGCAGCAAGTTGATTTTGGGCATAGTGTATTTACGCAGTGGGTGGCAAATCAATTTTTAGAATCAGACGATTTTCATGCGCATATTACAATGCTTCGTAGACAATTGAAAGAAAGAAGAGATGTATTAATTAGAAAGCTTGAAGAAATATTAGGAGACCAGGTTGAATTTTTTGTTCCAGAGGGTGGAATACATTTATGGTGCAAAGTGCAAGGAACGTTTGATGAGTATCATTTATTAGGTGAATCTATACGAAATGGTGTAGCGTTTGTCCCGGGTAGTGTTTTAGGTACTAAAAGTGAATATATTCGTTTTACTTTTGGGAGAGTAAATGCCGAACAAATTCAGCTGGGAATGACGAGGTTTGCTGAAACGTTAAATGAGATTTCATAATAGTGATACGTAATATTGAAATGAGGGAAAGAAATGAAGTACGTGATGCTTTTACTTCAAGTAGGCGTGCTGTATGTATTTAGTTTAGTTGGTACGTGGATTCAAGGAGTATTCCATTTATCAATGCCAGGAAGTTTAATAGGAATGTTAATGCTGTTTCTGCTCCTTTCCACTCGTATTTTACCATTAAAGTGGTTTGAAGAAGGTGCGGAAAAGTTACTCGTATTTTTACCGTTATTTCTTATTCCTTCGACAACAGGCTTGATGGAATACGAGTCTTTTCTTTTCAGTAAGGGGAGTATTATATTCCTTTTAGTAGTTATAAGCACGGTAGTAACTTTGATTGTTTCAGGGTATATAAGTCAATTGTTAGTAACATCAAAAAAATAAAATCGACAAGGTGCACGATGCAAATGGTCTTCATTATTATTACTGTAGTAGTTTATTTATTGGCGACAAAGTTATATAAAAAATTTACGTTTCCATTTACGTTACCGGTGTTAACAGTTACAGCGATTATGATTTGTCTATTCCTTACTTTTGGAATCTCTCATCATGAGTATAAGGAAAATGGAGGAGACATTCTTACAGGGCTATTGAGTCCTGCAATTGTAGCGTTAGCCATACCACTATTTAAAGAGCGAAAGATACTTATGCAAAATTTTTTATCGATGCTAATCGGCGTAGTGGCAGGTATAGTGGTTTTAACGACTATGAATGTAGTGATTGGTGGAATTTTAAATATAGATAAGGAACTTATACTAACCACTCTACCACAATTAGCAACGATGCCTATTGCTATTTCATTAGCGGATCAAATTGGCGGTATTCCATCTATGACTTCTAGTTTTGTCGTTGTTGCAGGAATAACAGGTGCTATGATCGGACCAACAGTACTTAAGTTTTTCCGTATAACAAGTACGATCGGAAAAGGAGTGGGAATGGGCTGCGCATCACATATTATTGGTGTGAGCCGTCTTATGAAAGAAGGAGAGAAAGAAGCAACAATCGGTTCGGTGACTATGATTGTAACAGGAATACTCATCAGTATATTTATACCATATGGAACGAAATTTATATTTTAAATTGTAATGGAGATGATGAAAGTGACAACATGGTTTATAGTTACATTATTTATTTTTGGTGCCCTTAAAGTACTCGTTTCTAGTATGCCAACTTCGGTTGTAGAATCTATTATTAGTAGATTTGAATTACATCAAAAACTTGATGAGGAGAATACCTCTATATCGATAGATGGAAAAAATATAGAGGGGGAAATGAAACTACAAGTTATTCATGAATTTAATGAAGCTTTATTTTTAGATAAACATTATTTTCCGCCACACGGAGAAGGAACACCAATCGTCATTGATACGAAAAAAGGGAATAAAGAGATTAGATTTTCTCTATACAGCTATGAGGAACACGTTGACGTAATAAAGCAATATAAGAAGAAAGTCGTTGCCTATCGTTTACGATCTAAAAGCCTTCAAACCCGTGCACCATTAGCAATAACTAAAGATTATGCTTAAGAAGAGATCTATAATGATCTCTTTATTTTTTTATGCAATGATATACTTTCCAAATAAAAAAAAAGAATATCATATAGCCAAATAAAGAGTATGTATGATTCCAATCTACACTATGAGTAAAGAAACCTAATCTTTCAGCAATCTGTTCAAAAATGCTAGCACAAATACCTATTGTAAGAATAAATAGAATCCTAGAAAATACAGATAGGTTTTTTGAAATTTGTATGAAAATTGTTGTTAAAATCGGTAGTACAAACAAAGTAAAGCCTATGTTAACTGAAAATATGGATGAGAATGGTCTAACCGGAAAGGAATATATTTGTTTCGCAACAAAGAAAGCATCTAAGCAAGTGCCGATAATAGAAGAGAGTAAGATTGTAACGACTAATGCGAAAAGGCTATTCTTCTTCTCGAAGGAGAACATTTTTCTTTGCAAGAATGGCCAGCTCAATCTTTTCGAGTGTTTTACAGTAGTCTTCTGTAATTTGTCCATGTATCCTTTCCTCCTTATCAGTTAAATAATGTATGATTTGCCAGTCGTTAAACCAATCTTCATATTCTGCTTCTTCATGTTTCATATTTTTCCATGCATACATAAGTGCAGGGCTATATATACGGTAGGCATCACTTTTCAATTGGCATTTCTTTATTCTTCGTTTATAAAACTCTCTTGAAAAAGATTCATTTACGCTTGAAAATAAATGTGGCCAATAATCTTTTCGTGATCCAGTGTGTGGATGAGTGTCAGCCCATTGTAGTATACGAGCTAAAACATGCTCATCATGAAATAATAGTGCATATAATCTTTTTCCGAGCAAAATTCGTTCGTGTAAGGAAGTGAAGTGTTTCATTGTATCACCAATTAATATTGTTTTCTGTATAGGCTTTTCTTCGCAGAAAGGGAAGAGGATATGATTAAATTGAAAGAAATCAAAAAGTTTGAATCCAATACTATTTAGTACCTTTTTTTTGAAGTGTTTATTTTGAATTACTCTTTTTTCTAAGTAGTTTTGTTCATTAATAATAGTGGAAATAGCTAATATTTGTTTGTTTCCGGTTTTCCAAAAAAAGTTCCACATCGTTTCCATAAATGTTGACACATTGAGATGAGGAAGGAGATAAAAAAGATTTTTGGATTTTTTTACACTCTGTTCATATAACAAAAATTGTGGATACACATCTTGAAAGATAAGCCAATTTCCCCGTTCTAAAAAAGAAAAGAAAGTAAATTGATCTTTCTCAGATAACAACTTTGTATATAAATCCCCCTTTAAATCTGTCATGTTCCAACCGCCGTTACGCGAAACCATATGTCCAAGTAATGCCCAATGTATTTCAGGATACCTTTTGTAAAATTGATAGTAAGCGCGAGTTCTTGTCACATTATTTTGATTTAATAATTTTGTTCTTTCTTTAATTGTATGTATTAATATTTCTTCTTCTTTCGAAAAGGGATAAAGAAAGTTATTTGCGTTGGTGCATTTTTGTTTTAGCTCATTTTTTATTGAGAAGAGGGATAGAGGAATGTTTTTGTAAAGTTTATGATTTGGATTGTCGTGGTGCATGTAATTCCCTCCTATTCAAGTCTGTTATCATAAATGTATTAGTAACTACTTACATAAATGATATGTGAAGGAAATGAAAAGTTGCAAAGCACAAAAAAAGAAAGAGGAGACGGGCTCTTCTTCCTTTTTCTTGTATGTATTTGCGCTAATGGTTATAACGAACACCTTTTTTGAGAAGAGTAGAAAATGAATCAGCATGAATAGGCTTGCTGTAGTAGTAGCCTTGAATAAATTGACAATTATTTTTTTGAAGGAAACTCACGTGTTCTTTCGTTTCTACACCTTCAGCGATAACTGACATCCCTAATGTATTTGCTAATGTGATGATCGTTTTAATAATTTCCATTCCATCGTCACATGTTTCAGACATTGTAATAAATTCTCTCGGGATTTTTAACGTATCGATTGGATATAAAGGTAAATAGGCTAGCGAAGAATAACCAGTACCAAAGTCGTCAATTGAAATGTGAACGCCTAAACTCTTTAGTGTACGCAGTTTTATTAATGTTTCTCGCTCATCCATCATTGCAATTCGTTCTGTTAATTCAAGATCAAGAGAACTTGCTGGTAAACCTGTATTTGTTAATGTAGCAGAAATAGACTTTACAAAATCTTCTTGTTCAAATTCTTTAGCAGATAAATTCACACCTATTTTCAAATGTGAATATCCGCTTGTGTGCCAACGTTTCATTTGCTCACAAGCTTGTTGTAGTGTCCACTTTCCTATTGGAATAATTTGTAGCGTTTCTTCTGCAATCGGAATAAACTCGTATGGAGAAATAACACCTAATTCAGGATGATTCCACCTAATTAAAGCTTCAGCACCGATAATTTTGTTAGATTTGCTATCAACTTGAGGTTGATATAAAAGGAACAATTCTTCATTTTGAATTGCATTTGGTAAATCTTTTTCTAATCGTAATCGTCTTTCAATTTTTTTTGCAATTACATCATCATAAATAGAGACAGAATTAAGTTCTTTTGCTTTCGCATCATACATTGCAACATTAGCGTTTTTCAGAAGTGTAGCGGTATCGATTCCAGAATGTGGATAAATAGCGATGCCGATACTTAGTGATAAAGTTAATGTATGTTCATATATGACAAACGATTTTTCCATGCATTCAAATAACTGGTTGCATAACTCGAATAAGGAATCTTCGTCAGTATAGTTTTCAATTAAGATTGTAAATTCATCGCCACCGATTCTTGATAGATGAGTATGTGATGGAAGACATGATTGGAATCGCTTCGCTACTTCTTCTAATATGTAGTCTCCTGCCGAATGTCCAAGTGTATCGTTAATTGCTTTAAAGCGATCTAAGTCCAAATATAATAATGCAAACTCGCTTTCTGTCGTTTTAGCATTTTTTATAATTTTTTTTAATTTCTTATGGAAAAAGGCACGGTTCCCAATTTTCGTTACAGTATCATGGAATGCTAAATATTTTATTTCTTCTTGCTGTTTTTTTAGTGCAGTAATATCTTTCATCATAATATAGCTTCCTGAAATTTGCCCGTCTATCATAATAGGGACGATGGTAACGTATAAAGAATAAGTAAATCCATCTTTATATTGAGAACTAAGTTGTAAGGATGCCGATTCTTGTTGTTTCACTTTTTCTAATGCAGATGCTAGTTTATATTTGTCTTCATCTAAAATAATCGAAAAACAAGTTTCACCAAGTAACTCATCCGTTGGTGCACCAAGTAGTATGCTTCCAGCTTTATTTACATTTAAGAATACGCCATTTAAATCAATTGTAAAAATAGGGTCAGGATGATATTCATATAATGATTTGAATTTTTGTTGCTTTTGAGATAGAGCCTCAGATTTATGAACTAAATCTGAAGTCCGTAAAGTAACCTTTTCTTCTAGTTGAGCATTAAATGCCTGTAAACGTTTAGTTAGGGAATTGTTTTGCATACGTACAATAGAATGACGAATGAGTACGAAAATAAAAGTAATACAATTTCCCGTAATGAGAGTTGAAGATGATGTTTGTTCTTTTAATGTAAACCCAATTAGTATTGCAACAGCAAGATAGGGAAATACAACTAAAGCCTTTTTTCCTATTATAGGGTTTACAATGAAATAATTTTTATGACTATTACGATCTTCTGAAATAGATCCAGCTATTGCAATAAGTAATATAGGTATTCTATATAAAAGACGTAATAATGTTATCGTTTCAGTTGATAAATGGTTATTTAAGTAAAAATAAATATAGTTAAAAGTTGCAGAACTTATTAATACAAAAATAAAGATATAAATTTTCCGTTTAGAATTAAAAATTGTTGGACGGAAAAAGAGACTAACACCTAGTAGAAGGAATAATAAATCTGCAATTGGATATAGAAATGAAAGAAAAACATCTCCTAGTGAAAGAGAGAATATATTTAAATTTGGTTGATTAAATAAATACCACTCTAATGTGAATATGGAAGTAAGTACTATGCATATATCACAAATAAAGAATGCTTTTTCCCATTTATCGCATTCTTTTAGGATTTTATAGCAGAAAGCAATAAGACAGAAGAGTAGAAAAAGCATATAAAACACATCAGAAATAGTAAAACGATGTATTGGAATTTTGAAGAAGCTATCTTGATATGTATATACTATTTTTCCTAATAAAAAACTACCAATTGCTATCGTGATACATATCCAAAATGGATTTGAACTAACTTTTTTAGAATATATAGAATAAATGAGTGATACAAATGTAATGGCTTCAACAATAAGTGAAGCGAAGCGTACATCCGAATTTGAAAAATGAGTGGGGAACAGATAAAAAAACATAAAATAGATTGAATAACATATTAATGTTCCAATTAATATACATAGTTGTAAATTTTTATTTAATTTCAATAAAATCACCTTCTTTAATTATGCACTATATTCGTAATATCTATACATAATAATATTATTTAAGAATTGTATCAGATTTCCTTATAAAAATCATGTTTATAAGGAAGTTTTGAAAAGTATAATTGCTCTAAAAAATGAAAAATATTGCATTTGATAGTATATACTGCATAAAGATTTTAAATAGAAATTGTATATTTAGTCATCTTTTGAATTGTAAAGGTTTTTTAGTGATTTGAAAGTAGAGATGCAAAATTGCATATAAAATGATAAAGACTTTTTTGAATTTTAATTTTGGGCTGATAGAGGTTATTTTAAGTAAGACCTTTGTATGTATTTATTCTTATACTAATGAGTGATTTCAAAAATGTGTTACGTATGTACAATAATACGTAATCATGTATGAAATTTTTAGTATGGGAGGAAAATCATGAAAAATTGGGTGAAGTTTCGAATCGCACGTCCGACGAATAAGTTTGAAGAGGTTATAGCATTCTATGAAAAAGGATTAGGCTTAAAACGTATAGGGGAATTTTACGATCATGAAGGTTATGATGGGGTCATGTTTGGTCTCCCAGATGAAGAGTATCATTTAGAATTTACAAGACATATTGATGGGAGTCCTTGTCCAGCTCCGACAAAAGATAATTTACTTGTATTTTATATGAGTGAAGATAGTGAAATGAAAAAGGTGAGTAAAAGGCTGCATACATTGGGATACGATGAAGTGGAACCAGAAAATCCATATTGGAAAGATAAGGGGATAACGATTGAGGACCCAGATGGTTGGAGAATTGTGTTGATGAAAATAGAAGAACAAGGCTTCAAATTATGATAGGGTAAAATTAAATTAGCTTCCTTCTATGAAATAAGAATAGGAGGAAGTTTTTTGTAAACTGAAAATTCATATTTGACAATCAATTAAAGGGAGATGTAAATTGAGAGCATGTATTCTTATAAGTTTGCTAGTGTTTCTATTCAAAAGGGATGTATAAATAGGGAGGGCTTTTTATGTTATGGCGAATTAAAGATGCGGAAATATACTATGAAGTTGTTGGAGAGGGGAAACCGGTCCTTATTATACATGGCTGTGCGCCCGATCATAGGTTAATGATGAAATGTATGGAATCAGTATTTCAAAAAGATGAAGGTTATAAGCGAATATATATTGATTTACCTGGAATGGGAAAGTCGAACGCTCCAGATTGGATAAATAGTTCAGATCATATATTAGAAGTGTTAACTATGTTTATTGAAGAAATCATTCCAAAGAAAGATTTTTTACTAGTAGGAGAGTCTTTCGGCGGATATTTAGCTAGAGGGATACTTTCAAAAATGTTTGAGAGAGTCAATGGATTATTATTAATATGTCCTGTGGTTGTTGCGATGCAAAAAGAAAGACGTTTACCGGATAAACAGATAATTGTACAAGATAAGGAGTTTTTTAATACGTTAACTTCTACCGAAAGAGAAGAATTTAGCGAGTTAGCAGTAGTAGCAAATGAATATACATATAAGCGATTTCAAGAGGAAATTAAGCCGGGGTTAGATGTTGCTAATTATGAGTTTATTGAAAGGTTGCAAAAAAATTACTCTCTTACTATAGATTTTCACCGTAAGAAATATGAGAAACCTGTTCTGTTATTAGCCGGAAGACAAGATATATCGGTAGGTTATCAAGATATTATAGAAATTATTGATGGTTACCCAAGAGCGACATTAGCGGTGTTAGATATGGCAGGGCATAATTTGCAGATTGAACAGCCTGAATTGTTCGAGAGTTTAGTAGGAGAATGGATTACACGAACGAAACAACAAAATTTATAAAAAACGAATGAATATTTTCAAGGAGGAAGTATGAATACATATATTTATATGGTTAGACACGGTGAATCACCAAAATTAGATGGGGGTGAAAGAACACGTGGTTTAACTGAAAAGGGAAGTTTAGACGTTCATAAAGTAACAGATATATTAAAAACAGAGGGAATCGATACTTTCATTTCAAGTCCGTATAAGAGGGCTGTATTAACGATAGAAAAAACAGCTAATCTCTATGAAAAAGAAATATTAATATATGAAAACCTTAAAGAGTGTATGTTTTCCAGTGGGGATCAAGTTATATCAGATAAAGAAGTGTATCCACTTGTAAAGAAGATGTTCTCTAATCCTGACTTTGCACTAGCGGAAGGAGAGTCATATGCGGATTGCCAGAGAAGAGTAGTGAAAGTGTTAAAAGAAATATTAATGGATTTTCAAGGACAAAAAATTGTAATTGGTACACATGGTCTTGTCATGACATTAATGATGAACTATTTCGATAAACAATATGGTTTTGAATTTTTAATGAATACGTCAAAACCAGATATATATAAGATGGAGTTTAAAGAAAAACAATTAATGAATGTAGAGAGATTATGGAAAGCGGAATAAAATTGGTTGCATGGATTTTGTTGTAAAAGTTATTTTTATGGTGAAATCTTCTTATTTGAATAGAATGCATTTTTATCAATTATTTTTAGAATGTTAAATCAATAAGTAATTATTCAGTATTTGAATAAGTTATGTGAAATTTGGTTTAGGGAAACAATTTTAAATATGACAAAATTCCAAACGATGGATTTATATTCAATTGGAGAAAAAGATGTAGAATTTTGTCTTACGGTCTCCGTTTACTTTTCATTTTATTACATATAGGCTTTGAGGTGTAAGGGGGAATATTACCTTTACGAAAAATCTATAAGGAGGCCATTGTAATGAAAAAGATTAAAAAGTTTGCGGGAGTAGCTTTAGCGGGAACGATTGGATTAAGTGGACTACTGTTTTTAGAACCAAGTGTAAGCGCTGCGGAATCACAGCAAGTGAAAGAGGAGAATTTCAATGCAATTGATGTATCGATGAATATAAATGAATTATATGTATTAAGTGGCAGAAGCATTGATGTTCTTTCTGGAGATAAAGAAGCAATTCAGCTAAATAAATACACAATTCGTTTTAGTAAACCCGGGAAGTACGTTATTAGGGTAAATGGTTGTATTTATAACGATGTATATACTTTTATTGTGAATGAGTAGCATATATTCTTAAATTGTCAGATGAAAAAGAAACACCCTATCTGCGGTGAGAATCGTAAATAGGGTGTTTGATTTGTATTAAGTTGTAATTTAAATATGCTCACTAACTTTATCTTTGTTTTGTAAAGTATGTAAAAGTGTTTGAAACACCTTAAATGATTGCTGAAAGATGGGACTTTGAATAAAAGTGTATAGAAAAGTTACGATAAAAACAGGACCACCGAGCATAAATCCAATAACTAGTACAACGCATTCTACAATGATTCGAGCACGGCTAATAGATAAACCTGTTTTGTCGGAAATAGTAAGCATGAATCCATCGCGAGGTCCAGCACCAATCCCAGCCGCAACGTACATCCCTCCCCCAATACCTGTAATGGCAATACCAGCAAATAAAATGAGTAAGTTTATCCATAAATAATCACTAGCGTTTGGAAGGATATTTGATTGTAAGAAAAAGTCCATAATGGGACCGATAAGTAGTGCATTTAAAAATGTACCTACATTTATATATTTTCGATCTACTAGTAAAGAAATGAGAACGAGACATAATCCACATATGACACTCCACGTACCAAGGGTCCATCCAAATCTTTGGTAGAGGGCCATATTTAAAACTTCCCAAGGATGCAAACCGAGAAATTTCACTTTGACTGCAAGAGCATTCCCAAGGCCAAAGAAAATTAATCCTAAGAAAAAAAGAAAATAGCGAAAGAGAGTTAGCCTCATTTTTATACCTCCCATATTTATTATTATGTATGTTACATGTGAAGCTTTAAGTGTGCAAATATTATCGCCTTTCTTAATTTGTTGGAAATCATTAAAATGCAAATGGAATATATACCTTTACAGTCAAAAAAGTTAAAATATTTTGTTTTAAGGCTTATAATGGAGAAAGAAATATAAAAGGGAGTGAATGAGCTTGAAAGAAGAACTTATTGAAAAATTTACGAGATATGTAAAGATTGATACGCAATCAAATGAAGATAGTCATACAGTGCCAACAACACCAGGACAAATTGAGTTTGGTAAGTTATTAGTTGAAGAGTTGAAAGAAGTTGGATTAACAGAAGTAACGATGGATGATAATGGATATGTAATGGCAACACTTCCAGCTAATACGGATAAGGATGTTCCTGTAATCGGCTTTTTAGCACATTTAGATACAGCAACAGACTTTACGGGGAAAAATGTAAAACCACAAATTCATGAAAACTTTGACGGGAACGCAATTACGTTAAATGAAGAGCTTAATATTGTATTAACGCCAGAACAGTTCCCAGAATTACCGTCTTATAAAGGACATACGATTATTACAACGGACGGTACAACACTGTTAGGAGCAGATGATAAAGCTGGTCTTACAGAAATTATGGTTGCAATGAATTATTTAATACATAATCCGCAAATTAAACATGGGAAAATTAGAGTTGCGTTTACGCCGGATGAAGAAATTGGCCGTGGCCCAGCACATTTTGATGTAGAAGCGTTTGGTGCATCATTCGCTTATACGATGGATGGAGGTCCATTAGGTGGTTTAGAATATGAAAGCTTTAATGCTGCAGGTGCAAAGTTAACGTTTAACGGAACGAATACACATCCTGGGACAGCGAAAAATAAAATGCGTAACGCGACGAAACTAGCTATGGAGTTTAATGGGCATTTACCAGTAGAAGAAGCACCAGAGTATACGGAAGGATACGAGGGATTCTACCATTTACTTTCTTTAAATGGTGATGTTGAACAAAGTAAAGCATATTATATTATTCGAGATTTTGATCGTAAAAACTTTGAAGCGCGTAAAAATACCATTGAAAATATTGTGAAGCAAATGCAAGAGAAGTATGGACGAGATGCAGTCGTTTTAGAAATGAATGATCAATACTATAACATGCTTGAAAAGATTGAACCAGTGAGAGAAATTGTTGATATTGCATATGAGGCAATGAAAAGTTTAAATATCGAACCAAATATTCATCCGATTCGTGGTGGAACAGATGGATCACAATTATCGTATATGGGATTACCAACCCCAAACATTTTCACAGGTGGTGAAAACTATCACGGTAAATTTGAGTATGTTTCGGTAGATGTTATGGAAAAAGCTGTTCAAGTTATTATAGAAATTGCAAGACGATTTGAAGAACAAGCTTAAAAAAGAACCAAGTAGTGCAAAAACGCTACTTGGTTTTTTAGTATAATACTCGCCACAAATAAAAAGTTGCGTAAGACTCCCAGTTAATCCAATTTGCCGCAAAATCTTTTATTTCCTGTTTAGTCGGTTTACTTTTAGAACCTGTTATATATTTAATTGCATTGTGCAAACCAACATCGTCAATTGGAAAAGCGGAAGGGAATCGTAAACAGCGCATTAAAACATAGTGAGCAGTCCACGGACCTATACCATGTATAGCAGTTAATTGTTTTTCAGCAATCTTTACATCTTGTGTTTGTAGTAAAGATTCTTTTGATAGTTTTCCTTCTGTAATAAGCTTTGCAATACCGATTAAATATTCACATTTTCTAGTCGTCATTTTTAAATTTTTGAGATCCTCTACGTGTAAATTGGCAATTGTTTCATGTGATGGGAATATCCAATACTTTCTATCGTTCCATTCTACATAACTTCCAAATGTCTCGACTAATCTTCTTTTTAGTGTATAAGCATAAGTGAGGTTAATTTGCTGCCCGATAATTCCCCAGGAAAGTGCCTCAAATAAGTCTGGAATACCTAAAGTACGAAGGCCATAATATTGTTCAGTTGGTCTTTGAAGGAGTACATCATGTTTAGCTAATGTATAAAAGGGAGCTAAATCAGTAGTTAAATCAAACCATTCAGTTACATAGTTAGCTACAGCATCGCGTATCGGTTTTGCAGAGATATAGGCTTCTCCTAAAAAACGTATTTGAATAGTATCATCCGCATTCATACTAATTTCAACTAAAGGATTTACATCGTGAACAGGGATAACTTTATAAATTTTGTTATCTTCAATGTGGAACATACATTCATTGTTAGAACGGGATAGATAGCGTAAATTTTCTTGAAAACTAAATTCTGTTGGAACTGTTAAAGTTAATGCGTTACTATATTCGGCTGTCATATGAATTCCACCTGTAATTTTTCTAATGCAAGCAATTCTTTCTTCATTTCTAATCCCCCTCTAAAACCAGTTAGTTTACCATTCTTTCCAATAACACGGTGGCAAGGAATCATAATGAGAATTGGGTTGGCAGCAATAGCAGAAGCAACGGCACGTACCGCTGTAGGTTTTTGAATTCTATCTGCAATTTCTGTATAAGAATATGTTTTCCCATAAGGAATTTCACGTACCGTATTCCAAACAGATAATTGAAATGCAGTTCCGTAAGCATCGATAGGGAATGTAAAAGTTTCTCTCTTGTTTTTTAAATACTCGATAATTTCTTTTGTATATACTTGCAAATAATCTGGACTATGAATCAATATATATTGTGGCAGTTTTTTTCTAGCCCATATATTTAATTCCTCAAATTGTTCGTCTTGTGATCCAATGAAACATAGCCCACTTTCAGTTGCAGCAATATGAAACTTCCAATTTGCATGTGTAAGTAGCGTCCAATATATAAATTTATTTTTGTAGGAATTCATTATTGTATCCCTCTTTCATTTCATTCTTTTTTCGATATTCAGTAGGGGTAAACCCAGTTTTCTTTTTAAATAAAGTTGCGAAATATTCTGGGTTTTCTATCCCGACGGCAGTACTAATTTCTTTAATGGGTTGATTTGTGTGTAAAAGGTGTTCTGCTGCTTTAACAATTCTGAACTGCTGTATATATTCTATCGGACTTATTGCTGTCATTTTTTTGAAAGTGCGTTGTAAATGAAAGGGGCTACCATGGCACATTTCCGCAAGTATGTCTAGAGTTAATGCTTCATCAAAGTGTTTTTCGATATACTCTTTAATTTGTTCTACCCACTCTTCATTAGGTAAAGTGAGCCCATTTGGTTTACAACGTTTGCACGGGCGAAAGTTTTCACTTAATGCTTGCTCTGCATGATGAAAAATTCGTACATTGTTTTTATTCGGTATTCTTGATTTGCATGACGGTCGGCAAAAAATTCCGGTTGATTTCACGGCATAAAAGAATTTGCTATCATAGGAAGAATCATTATGAATAATTGCTTGCCAATGCTCATTTGTTAACGTAACTCCTTCATTGTGCAAAGAACATCACCTCTGAAATTAGTATAACCTGAATAAAGTGCGTATGTATGTATTCATAAATGTAAGAGCAAGATTACAAAGGTGAAAATATGATTGTTTTTCTATTTTGTGATAGCATGAAATTTGGAAAGAAACATCAAGAGGAGGACTATAAGTGAAGTTCATTTCGTGGAATGTAAATGGTTTACGTGCAGTTATCGCAAAAGGTGGATTTTTAGAATATCTAGAGGAATCAAATGCTGATATATTTTGTTTACAAGAGATTAAATTACAAGAGGGGCAAATTGATTTAAATGTAGAGGGATATTATACATACTGGAATTATGCTGTGAAAAAAGGATATTCAGGGACGGCTATTTTTTCGAAAAAAGAACCGCTTTCTGTTACTTATGGTTTAGGCATTGAAGAGCATGATCAAGAAGGACGAGTTATTACTTTAGAGTTCGAAGATTTTTACATCATTACGTTATATACACCAAACTCCAAACGAGGATTAGAGCGTTTAGAGTACAGAATGAAATGGGAAGATGATTTCAGGGCCTATATTAAACGATTGGATGAGAAGAAATCAGTTGTTTTTTGCGGCGACTTAAACGTTGCCCATAAAGAAATCGATTTGAAAAATCCAAAAAGTAATCGTAAAAACCCTGGATTCTCTGATGAGGAACGAGAGAAGTTTACATGTATTTTAGAAGAAGGATTTATTGATACGTATCGTTATCTATATCCTGATCAGGAAGGCGCATATTCGTGGTGGTCGTATCGAATGGGAGCAAGAGCAAAAAATATTGGATGGCGTTTAGATTATTTTGTTGTTTCCGAGAGAATGAAAGACCAAATAACAGCGGCGAAAATTAATAGTGAAGTAATGGGGTCAGACCATTGCCCAGTTGAATTACATATAAATTTCTAAAAAAAGAAGTATCCACCTAACATTAGGCGGATACTTCTTTTTTAATTCAGTTTGTTAAAATTTTTCAAATCTTTCTTGAAATAATTGCATATTAAATATATACTTAGTAACGATAATCATTATCAATGAAAAAGATTATCAATGGATGAGGTATAAAAGAATTATAGCTTAGGGGAAGTGAACGAGAATGAGTTCTGGATAGAATTATTAATCTAATAAAATATATATGTAGAACAAGTTTCATATAGTTAAATTTTATTGAGAATATAGTTTGGAAATTCGAGAGGAGATATTTAAAGATGAATAAGAAGTTAATTACATTAGGCATGGTAACAGTTTTAAGTGTAGGGCTAGTAGCATGTAATAGTGCGGATAAAACTTCAGGAGAAAAAACTCAACAGACAAAGGCTAGTGAGACGAAAAAAGACGAAAAACGAAAAATTACATATTTAGGTAAAGAATATACAGTGTCAGCAAAAGTAGATAAAATTGCAACAGCTAGTTTAGAGTCAATGGAAGACGCAGCAGTACTTGGAATTAAACCAGTTGGTGCGATTACGGTTGGTGGTAAATTACCAAAGTATCTGGAGAAAGATTTAGAAGGTGCGAAATCTGTTGGTGAGAAAATGCAACCAAATTTCGAAACATTACTTCAATTAAAACCAGACGTTATTACATCTAGTACGAAATTCCCAGCAGAAACAGCTGAAAAATTTACGAAAGTAGCTCCTACATTCCCGGTATCACATGTTTCAACAAATTGGGAAGATAACTTAAAGTTAATGGGAGAATTAACTGGTAAAAAAGATAAAGCAGAAAAAATTATTAAAGATTACAATGCGGACGCTGAAAAAGCAAAAGCAAAACTAGGAGATAAGTTAAAAGACAAAAAAGTTCTTGTAATCAGACTAAGAGCAAACGAATTATTCTTATATCCAGAAGGAGTATACTTCAATCCTGTAATTTATAAAGACCTTGGGCTAACTGCTCCAGAACAATTGAAAACTGTAAAAGCACAAGAGAAGATTTCGTTTGAAAAACTTGCTGAACTTAACCCAGATTATATTTTCTTACAATATGAAACAACTGAAAATAAAAACCCGAAAGTGTTAGAAGAAATTGAAAGTAATCCAATTTGGCAAAGTATGAATGCTGCGAAGGAAAAGAAAGTATTTGTAAACGTTGTTGATCCAATGGCACAAGGTGGTACAGCTTGGAGTAAAACAGCATTCTTAAAAGAAGCAGTGAAAAATTTATCTAAATAATACAATAAGTAAGGTGCGTTGAATGATATGCAGAAAACGAATGCGGTACCAGTAACCATTTTATGTATAGCACCCGTATTGATTTTATTTACAGTTATACTTTCTGTATTATATGGTGCGAAAAACATCGATGCTCAAACAGTGTGGAATGCATTATTTCATTTTGATTCAAGCGATGTAAATCATAATATTATTATTACTTCACGTTTGCCAAGGGTAGTTGCAGCTCTTTTAGTCGGAGCATTTCTAGCCATATCAGGAGCACTTATGCAGGGGATGACAAGAAACTATCTTGCATCCCCTTCTATTATGGGTGTGACGGATGGGGCAGCCTTTGTTATTACACTTTGTATGATTTTTCTTCCGGGAATGTCATCAATTGGTATGGTTGTATGTTCAATGATTGGTTCTGCACTAGGAGCAGGTATCGTGTTTGGTTTTGGTTCGCTCCTTCAAAATGGTTTATCGCCAGTTCGGTTAGCGATTATTGGGACAGTTATTGGAACATTTTTAAGCAGTGTGTCTGCTGCAATGGCTTCATATTTCCAAATTTCTCAAAATGTTAGTTTTTGGTTTAATGCAAAATTAGACCAAGTAGACCCGAATATCATTAAAATTACGATACCGTTTGGGATAATTGGAATAGTTTTAGCGCTGTTAATATCAAAATCTATTACGATTCTTTCTTTAGGAGAAGAAGTTTCTATTAACCTAGGGCAGCGTACAAAACTAGTTAAAGCGATGGCTATTTTATCAGTTATCTTTTTAACAGGAACGGCAGTTGCTTTAGTGGGGAAAGTTGGTTTTGTAGGTTTAATTATTCCGCACATTACTCGCTTTATAATTGGAGTAGATTATAAGTGGATTTTGCCATGCGCAGGCGTTATTGGCGGTGTTTTTCTAGCGTTATGTGATATTTTAAGTAGGTTTGTAAACTATCCATTTGAAACACCAATTGGAGTCGTTACCTCCTTAATTGGAATTCCTTTCTTCCTTTATTTAATCCGTACAAGAGGAGGAGAGAGACATGCTTAAAAGTTCAAGTCAACGTTTTGGAATGACGATGGGGATTAGTATATTTTTAATACTATGTGCTATTTATATTAGTTTAACGAATGGTACGTTTGATATTACGATTACAGATGTATGTAAAACACTCCTTAGAATAGATCCAGTACCAGACCATGATTTAGTTATTTTTGAGTTTCGTCTTCCGCGCATCATAATTGCTGGATTAGTAGGATTAGGTCTCGGCGTTGCCGGTGCTGTTATTCAAGGTATTACGAGAAATGGATTGGCAGACCCAGGTATTTTAGGAGTTAATGCCGGAGCAGGAACAGCTATCGTTATTTTTATGTTTTTCTTTCAAGGGCAATTAAAGAGCACAGACTGGGTTTCTATTATGATGATGCCAATGTTTGGTTTAGTAGGCGGATTAGGTGCAGCTATTATCATTTATCTGTTTTCTTGGAAAAATGGTAAGTTAGATTCGCAGCGTCTTTTATTAACAGGGATTGCAATTGGATCAGGATTTGGAGCATTTTCTATGTATTTATCACTCAAAATGAAGTCAACCGATTTCGAGATGGCTGCAGTTTGGGTGTCAGGCAGTATATATAGTGCAAACTGGAAGTATATTATTGCAATGTTACCGTGGCTTATCATACTAATTCCACTGATACAAAAGAAAGCTTATTTATTAGATTTATTTCAATTGGAAGAAACGAGTATTACAAGTTTAGGTGTTTCAGTAGAAAGAGAGAAATCAATTTTACTACTAAGTAGTATCGGACTTGTAAGCGCATGTGTTGCAGTTTCAGGAAGTATTGGTTTCATCGGATTAATGGCACCGCATATAGCGAAAAGACTTGTCGGTATTCAGCATAAGCATATCATTCCTACGTGCGGAGTAATTGGAATGTTTCTTGTAATTACTTCAGACTTTATTGCAAAAACAGTTTTCACACCTGTAGAGTTACCAGTTGGAATCGTTATTTCTATTGTCGGTGTACCTTATTTCTTATATTTACTTTATAAGGCGAAAGCGTAAGAGGAGGAATAAAAGTGAGTATTTTAAGTGCGAAAAATTTAGAAACAAGTTATGAAAAGCTTACAGTGTTTCGCGATTTAAATGTGGAAATACAAGAAGGAAAAGTAACGACAATTATAGGACCAAACGGGTGCGGTAAATCAACACTGTTAAAAACAATGGGAAGAATTTTAAAGCAAAAGAGTGGTAAAGTATATTTACAAGGACAGGATTTACATACAATTCCAACGAAACAAATTGCGAAGCAGTTAGCCCTACTCCCGCAAACTCCAATTGCACCAGGAGAGCTTAAAGTAGAAGAATTAATTTCTTATGGACGTTATCCACATCGAAATAATGTAAATAAGTTAACTTCAAAAGATAAAGAGATGATTGACTGGGCATTAGATATAACGAAAACTTCTGAATTTCGAACGAGACAAATTGCAAATTTATCAGGTGGTCAACGACAAAAGGTATGGCTAGCGATGGCTTTGGCACAAGAGACAGAAGTGTTGTTATTAGATGAGCCAACTACATATCTTGATATGTCTCATCAATTAGATGTATTACAAATTGTGGAGAAATTAAATAAAGACCATAATTGTACGGTCGTTATGGTATTACATGATATTAACCATGCAGCAAGGTTTTCAGATGAAATTATTGCAATGAAGGAAGGGGAAATCGTTACAACTGGTAGCCCAGAAGAAATCATTACAAATGAAGTGTTAAAAGAAGTATTTCATATTGATGCGCGTGTCATGATTGATCCGTATAATGGGTCTCCTGTTTGCTTTGGTTATGATAGCGTTGTATCTCAAGAAGAAAAAGTAGAAATATATGTAACAAGTTAAAAGGGGGGAATATAAAATGAACACTACTATTGAAAAACAGCAGATTGTAACATCTAATACTGAACAGTGGAACATGTATTCAAAATTAGATGGTAAGGAATATCAAATTCATATTTCAAAGCCGAGGCAACCAGCACCAGAGTCAGGATATCCTGTCATTTACGTATTAGATGGTAATGCCTTTTTTCAAACATTCCATGAAGCGGTTAAAATACAATCAGTTAGAGCAGAAAAAACAGGTGTTTCACCAGCCATTATAGTAGGTATTGGTTATCCAATCGAAGGGGCATTTTCAGGTGAAGAAAGATGCTATGATTTTACGCCTAGCGTAATTTCAAAAGATGCGGCTTTAAAACCAGATGGTAAACCTTGGCCTAAAACAGGAGGAGCACATCATTTCTTTACTTTTATTGACGAAGAATTAAAGCCGCAAATTGAAAAGAATTTTGAAATTGATAAAGGAAAACAAACATTATTTGGGCATTCACTAGGTGGTCTATTTGCTTTACATATATTATTTACAAACGTAAATGCCTTTCAAAATTATTTTATAAGTAGTCCATCTATTTGGTGGAATAACCAATCTGTGCTTGAAAAAGAAGAAAATCTTATAAATGAATTAAACAATGCAAAGGTTAAAACAAGAGTATTTCTTACAGTTGGTTCACTAGAACGAGAGCATATGGTTGTAGGTGCTAATGAATTGTCAGAGCGCCTTCTCCAAGTAAAACACGATCAGTTTCGTTTTACGTTTTATGAGGCTGAAGGGGAGAATCATGCATCAGTTGTGCCGAGTTCTTTAAGTAAAGGATTAAGATTCATTAGTCACGTATCCATCGATTAAATGGTTAGTGATTTGAGTGAATCCACATTTTTATATGATCTGTAGTAGGTTAGATAATAAAACGAGTGTTTAATAAAATGCAAACAAAAGGCTATGGAGAAATTCTCCATAGCCTTTTGCTTTGAGAAGTAGAATTGTCCTTTTTGAAAGTTTTGTTTCAACTTTTCGTCTAAAGAGACAAAAAGTTGTCACAATTCGGTCACAATTAGCATAAACATAAAATAGACGAAATGAACTTATTTCCAAAAAGGCTTAGTTTATTTTCATCATGATTCGTAGAGCTGAAAAGGATGGATGAAAAGTTCACTATATTCTCAAGGAGGTAGATCGTATGAAAACTATTCTCGCTATCGCTGGACTTATTTGGATTTTATCGCATGGTATCCCAATTTATGAAGGAGAACAAATTCGCAGTGCTCTAAATAAAAATTTTAATGAATATCATATTATTGATCGGCAAGATAATGTTATTACAGTTCGAGTAAATGATTGTTTTCATACGGTAACTGTTGAAGGAACTTCAGTAGTGAATGATACAAAAGTCTGTGATCAGCAATAATTATATATAGGAAGAAAAAAGTCTCAATTTACAAGTGTGAAGATTGAGACTTTTATATTTTGGGATGAATAATAAGCGGGGATGGACAATCCCCGCTTATTATTGTTTTTTGAAAAAAGGAAAGGGTATAATGAAAATTGAGACTGAGAAGCTAACAATGTGTTAAGAATAATCATAAAGCGGAAATATACTCATATGGGGTATCATGCATAGATATTTAATGCTATAATTGGTATACTCATAAAAACAGTTGTTTTATTGGATGAAGAGAAACTTTAAGAAGGTGATAATATGGATCATAAAGAGCATGAAGCAGTAACACATAGATCAGAAAAAGAAAAAGAACAAATTATAAATAGATTAAAGAGAATTGAAGGACAAGTCCGCGGTATTCAAAATATGATTGAAAATGATCGTTATTGCGTGGATATTTTAGTGCAAATTTCAGCGATTAATGCAGCGATGAAAAAAGTAGGAATGGGTGTATTAAAAAACCATACGAGTCATTGTGTTTCAGGTGCAATTAAAGATGGTAATGGTGACGAAGCAATTGAAGAATTAATGACAGTATTTGAACGTTTTTCAAAAGCGTAAAAACAAGCTAGTATGTAACTGGCTTGTTTTTTTCTTTATTCTTGTATGGGTGTGAAAAAGTGTGTGTAAAATAAACTTTTAGAAAAAAATTGAAAAATCATAACACAAAACCATTGATTACCTTAGGGGGGTATGGTAAGATGAGGTTGTGATTAACAAACAATGAAGAAACAAGAGGAGGATTTTAAATGGAACAGTTAACATTACAAGTTGAAGGTATGTCTTGTGGACATTGTGTAAATGCTATCGAAAGCAGTGTGAAAGAGCTAAACGGTGTTGAACAAGTGAAAGTTCAATTAGCAGAAGGAACTGTTGAAGTTACTATTGACTCGTCAGTTGTAACATTAAAAGATATCGTTGCTGTAATCGAAGATCAAGGATACGATGTTCAATAATTATTTTTAGATATGGAAATAAATCGTACTTTATAGGAAGTACGATTTATTTTGCTAATAATTATACCTCATAAGGGTATATAGAGGTGAGAGACATGAATGAACAAAAAGAGGCCAATCTGCAAATATCAGGAATGACATGTGCGGCATGTGCAAATAGAATTGAAAAAGGTCTGAAAAAAGTAGAAGGTGTTCATGATGCAAATGTAAATTTTGCACTTGAAAAAACCAAAATAATGTATGATCCCCAAAAAACAAATCCGCAACAATTTAAGGAAAAAGTTGAATCATTAGGATATGGAATTGTAAGTGATAAAGCTGAATTTACTGTTTCAGGAATGACATGCGCAGCATGTGCCAATAGAGTAGAAAAGCGTTTAAATAAGTTAGAAGGTGTGAACGGGGCGACAGTAAATTTCGCTTTGGAATCAGCTACAGTAGATTTTAATCCTGATGAAATTAATGTAAATGAAATGAAGAGTGCAATTACGAAATTAGGATATAAATTGGAAGTAAAATCAGATGAGCAAGATGAATCAACTGATCACCGCTTACAAGAAATTGAGCGGCAAAAGAAGAAGTTTATCATTTCGTTTATTTTATCATTCCCGTTACTATGGGCAATGGTAAGTCACTTCTCATTTACATCGTTTATTTATTTACCTGATATGCTTATGAACCCTTGGGTACAGCTAGCTCTTGCAACGCCAGTTCAATTTATCATTGGTGGACAGTTTTATGTTGGGGCTTATAAAGCGTTACGTAATAAAAGTGCTAATATGGATGTTCTCGTGGCACTTGGAACGTCGGCCGCTTATTTTTATAGTGTGTATTTAAGCATTCAATCTATCGGTTCTTCGGAACATATGACAGATTTATATTTTGAAACGAGCGCGGTACTTATTACACTAATTATTTTAGGTAAACTATTTGAAGCAAAAGCAAAGGGACGTTCATCAGAAGCAATTAAAAAGTTGATGGGTTTACAAGCAAAGACAGCTACAGTTATGCGAGATGGAACAGAAATGAAAATTTTAATTGAAGAAGTAGTAGCTGGTGATATCGTTTATGTAAAACCTGGTGAAAAAATTCCGGTAGATGGTGAGATTGTAGAAGGAAAGTCAGCAATAGATGAATCAATGTTAACAGGTGAAAGTATTCCAGTTGATAAAACAATTGGGGATGTAGTAATCGGTTCTACAATGAATAAAAATGGATTTTTAAAAGTGAAAGCAACTAAGGTAGGAAGAGATACTGCGTTAGCTCAAATTATTAAAGTAGTAGAAGAGGCTCAAGGTTCAAAAGCTCCTATTCAAAGGGTAGCAGATCAAATTTCAGGTATTTTCGTACCGGTTGTAGTTGTGATTGCTATTATTACATTTGCAGTGTGGATGATATTTGTTACACCAGGTGATTTTGGCGGAGCACTTGAGAAAATGATAGCAGTACTTGTTATCGCTTGTCCATGTGCATTAGGTCTTGCGACACCTACATCTATTATGGCTGGATCAGGAAGATCAGCTGAGTATGGCATTTTATTTAAAGGCGGGGAGCATTTAGAAGCAACGCATCGATTAGATACAGTTATTCTAGATAAAACAGGTACTGTGACAAATGGAAAGCCAGTGTTAACGGATGTAATTGTCGCAGATGGATTCAATGAAGAAGAAATATTACGTTTAGTAGGTGCGGCAGAAAAAAATTCTGAACACCCACTTGCAGAAGCGATTGTAGAAGGAATTAAAGAAAAGAAAATTGATATTCCAAGTTCAGAAACGTTTGAAGCGATTCCTGGATTCGGTATTGAATCAGTCGTAGAAGGGAAACAATTATTAATTGGTACACGCCGATTAATGAAGAAATTCAATATTGATATTGAAGAAGTTTCTAAATCGATGGAAGAGTTAGAACGAGAAGGTAAAACAGCAATGCTTATTGCAATTAATAAAGAATATGCTGGTATAGTGGCTGTTGCAGATACTGTAAAAGATACTTCAAAAGCAGCTATTACAAGGCTTAAGAAAATGGGTCTAGACGTTGTTATGATTACAGGAGATAATACGCAAACTGCTCAGGCAATTGCGGGGCAAGTTGGTATTGAACACGTAATTGCAGAAGTATTACCAGAAGGAAAAGCAGAAGAAGTGAAAAAACTTCAAGCGCAAGGTAAGAAAGTAGCAATGGTTGGAGATGGAATAAATGATGCTCCAGCACTTGCTACGGCGGATATCGGTATGGCAATTGGAACAGGAACGGATGTAGCGATGGAAGCGGCAGATATTACGTTAATCCGTGGTGATTTAAATAGTATTGCTGATGCAATCTTTATGAGTAAAATGACGATAAGAAATATTAAGCAAAATTTATTCTGGGCACTAGCTTATAACGGCTTAGGAATCCCGATTGCAGCGTTCGGTTTCTTAGCACCTTGGGTTGCAGGAGCGGCGATGGCATTTAGTTCTGTATCGGTCGTATTAAATGCATTACGATTGCAAAGAGTGAAGTTAAAATAAGTAAAGGCTTTATTTGCATAAAGGAACAAAAGAAACAGCATAATGGTCAGGTTTTTACTAATTATGTAATGAAAAAATAGCCTTCTCGTTTACGAGAAGGCTATTTTTTCATTATTTTACAGCTTCTTTTAGTTCTTTACCAGCTTTGAAAGCAGGTACTTTAGAAGCTGCGATTTGCATTTCTTCACCAGTTTGTGGGTTACGGCCTGTACGAGCAGCTCTTTCGCGAACTTCGAATGTACCGAATCCGATAAGTTGTACTTTTTCACCAGCAGCTAAAGTGTTAGTGATTGATTCTACTACAGTTTGTACAACTACAGTAGCTTCTTTTTGAGAAATCTCAGCATTTTGTGCTACGTTTTTAATTAATTCTGTTTTGTTCATGTTTTTCACCTCATATGTAAATATTGCTATTTAAGTTGTTATTATAACGTATAAAACATTCGAGAACAAGTGTACGTACATATATTCGCAAAAAAAAATAGAATTTGTAATATTTTTCAGGATTGCTGTATAGTCGTTCCATTTAAGCGGATACAGATTTTTTCTTTAATGCGGTTTGTACTTCTTTGGAAGGCAGTTTCTTTTTATAAGATATAAAATAAGGTAATGCCACAAATAACATACCGCCTACTAAGTTTCCAAAGAAAACAAAAATAAAGTTTGGAAAATATTCAATCCAAGTTAAATGACCGGCAAAAATTGCAGCTGGGATGACAAACATATTGGCTACAACGTGTTGAAATCCAATTGCAACAAAAGTCATAACTGGGAACCAAATACCGATAATCTTTCCGATAAATTCTTTACTTCCCATACTGAGCCAAACAGCTAAACAAACAAGCCAATTACATCCGATTGCAGAAATGAAAGCTTGTAGTGGTGTATCTTGTAGTTTAGCTTGCGCAACAGAAACTGTTTTCGCTAAAAAAGCGCCCTCTGCTAATCCGACGATATGACCGAAAAAATAAGCAACGAATACAGCACCTATGAAGTTGCTAAACGTAACAATGACTAAATTTCGAATGAAGTGAAATAAGTCGATTTTTTTATGAAGCCACGCCATTGAAACGGTCATCATATTGCCAGTTACTAACTCACCGCCTGCAAGAATAACGAGTATAAGACCGATAGGGAATACAGCGGCACCTAGAAAACTAGTAAATGATCCCCAAGCCTTTGGCATTGTTCCAATAACATGAATATCGAGTAAATACCCTAATGCTATGAAAGCACCGCCAAAAAAACCGAGAATTAGCATAGGGAGTAGTGATAAATGAGCTTTTTTTCTTCCAGAATTAGCAGCAAGTTCCGTAATTTCTTCTGGTGTAAATACAGACATGAATAATCTCTCCTTAATAAAATGATGAAATAAATAGATGGAACATTTTTAAGAATCTATGTATTATAAAAATATGTTATGACTTCTGTATAAATTTGTCAAAGTGAGCAGGGATGAAATAGGATATAACTAACATTGTTCGTGTTGTCACATTCATGTAACAATAAGGCTTTAAAGTACGTCTAGAGGTGAGAACATGAATACGAATCATGTAAAAGAAGAACAGAAAAAATCAATTGTCAACATATCTATAATCAGTTTCATAAGTATAGTAATGATTTCTATAAGTTTGTATTTCTATGCGACAGAAATAGAACGAAAACTAGTAACAGTTACGTGGAATGAAATAGAAGCTTCTACAATTCCTAAAGAGTTTCATAATAAAAAAATATTGCAGTTTTCAGATGTGCATTTAGGGCCAGAATTCACACTGAAACAACTAGAAAATTTGGTGGAGAAGATGAATGCGTTACGTCCAGATGTAGTAGTTTTCACAGGGGATTTAATAGATAAGTTTGGATCGTATAAAGCCGAAAGAGAAGAAGCGAAAGGTATTTTACAAAAAATACATGCGCCCTTAGGGAAATATGCAGTGTTTGGGAATCATGATAGAGGCGGGGGAGGTAGTTTATTTTATAAAAAATATATGGAGGAAGCTGGTTTCACTGTGTTAGTAAATGAAGTGCAGAAAATTAAAGCGGAAAACGGCAAGTATATTACAATATCAGGTTTAGATGATTTTTTATTAGGGAAGCCACAAATAGATTCGACTTTAAAACATGTAAGACAAGAAGATTTCAATATGCTATTAGTACATGAGCCGGATGTTGTAGATAAAGTAACTCGTTACCCGGTTGATTTGCAACTGTCAGGACATAGTCACGGAGGACAAGTTCAAATTCCTTTTATAGGTCCGTTAATTACGACAAAACTGGCTGAGAGTCATGTTGAAGGTATGTATGAATTAGAAGGGAAGAACAAGCCATTATATTTATATGTAAATCGAGGGATTGGGACAACCCGAATGCCTGTTAGATTTTGGAGTGTACCTGAACTTTCAGTATTTGTATTGAAGCAAAATAGTAACTAATGTATTCAATTCCACATCATCATTCTCAATTTGATTTTGATGAACGAGCGATGTTAATTGGTGGTAAATTCCTTTTAAGCCGTATAGATAGTTATGTAAGAGATGGAAAAGAATCTCTTCATCATGTAGAAGTGAAAAAGTAATTTGTATAAATAAAAAACAACAATAGGTCATATAAAACCTATTGTTGTTTTTATTATTTTTGCAAGGGGAGCGCATCGAAATATGTTCTATAGTTACTAGAGAATTCAAAGTTGTTTTTTGCATCCCAATTAATAGACCAAGACATTAGACCGCGGAATGCAGGATAGCCACTCTCATTTGAAAGTTTATACTTTCCTCCGAAAGGAATTCCCTTAATGATATAATCTAAAGCTTTTTTCATTTCAGTTGGAGAAATATACCCACCACTTGGAGCAGCCGCTGGTGCTGCAGGAAGTCCAATCATTACTTGATCCGAACGAAGAGCTGGGAACATGTTATTTGCATTACCACCTATAGGAAAACCGTGTAAGAGCATATCTGCCATTGCGACTTCGTAGTCTGCTGTACCTTGATTGTAGTTATTACCGTCCATTCCAATACCACTGCCAGCGTTGTAGTGTTGAACGTGAATGTATGTTAGTTTGTCTTTCACTCCGTAAATAATCGGTAAATATGCCCCCCAGATGCTTCCGTATGCGCTATAACCGCCTTGAACATAAGCTGTTTCAGGAGCCATGCTTAATAGAAAATCTGGACCATAATGATCTGAGATTGTTCGAATAGCCGAAATAAGATTTACGATTTGAGGAGTAGTTGGGTTTTTGAAATTAGTGTCATTTCCGTTTAAGTAAATACCTGATTCAAGGTCAATATCTATTCCATCAAAACCGTATTTATCGATTAGAGATTGTATGGAATTAATAAAGCGTTGCTTAGCGGCATTGTCAGGAAGTAAAACGACCCCATTTTGTCCACCGATTGAAAGAACTACTTTTTTTCCTTTACTCTTTAAATAAGAAATATCTGATTTGAACTCTGCATCTGTACCATACACAGGAGAAAATTCAACAGTAGAACGATCACCACCAGTTTCACCGAAAGATACATTGATTACATCCCATTTTGGTGAAACGTCTCTTAATTTAATAATGCCAGTACCGTTATCAAAGTTATGCCAGTATCCAACGAGTAGTTTTGATCCTAAATTGTTTGCTGCTTGTGCTTGAAAGGGGGCTAGTGGTAGCAGTAAAAAAATGACTAACGTACAACAAATGAATTTGAACTTGTTTAACATATCAACACTCCTATACAAAAAGTTGTCTAGATGTATAATCTTGTTTATTTAATGATATCTGAAAATTCGTTCTTTTGTAAGGTGGCTATAATTTTCTCAACAATTGTATATGGAAAATTAATAAACCTAATGTAATAATTTTCATAGGAGCTTGCATTACAATTGTTAAATTCAGAATATTTTGATATATTTTAAAGTGTAGGCCAAGGTTTTTCATATAATACTCTTACATAAAGTGAAACTTTAATCAGTGGGGGGATTGTTCATCCCCCGCTGATTATCAGCCCTCACCAATCGGGCATTTACGGGCAGTAGATTCCCGCCTAACTTCTTTGTTTCCGCTGAATTTGGAGGTGGGGGTCTTACTGCCCGTTAATGCGGGGCAAATTTCAAAATTACGTTTGGAAGGGGATGTATAAGAGTTGGATAAAAATCTTAAGAAAGACCTCAAAATACGCCACATTACAATGATCTCAATTGGCGGCGTAATAGGAGCTGGTTTGTTTGTTGGAAGTGGGGCAGTTGTGCATTCAGCAGGACCAGGTTCTATCGTTTCATATGCATTAGCAGGACTTTTAGTCGTTTTCGTTATGAGAATGCTTGGGGAAATGGCAGCTATTAACCCGACAAGTGGATCATTTGCAACATATGCAAGAGAAGCAATTGGTCCGTGGGCCGGTTATACAATTGGGTGGCTATATTGGTTTTTCTGGGTAATTGTTATTGCGATAGAAGCCACAGCGGGTGCTGGTATTATTCAGTACTGGATTCCAGAAATCCCGCTTTGGTTATTAAGCTTAATATTAACGATTTTATTAACATTGACGAATGTTTTTTCAGTGAAATCATTTGGAGAGTTTGAATATTGGTTTTCTTTTATTAAAGTAATAAGTATTGTTTTGTTCCTTTGTCTTGGACTAGCTGTTATTTTAGGATTTGTACCAGGAACGGAAGCACCTGGCACTTCGAACTTAGTGGGGCAAGGAGGATTTATGCCAAACGGTATAAGTTCGGTGCTACTTGGAATTACTGTCGTTATATTTTCATTTATGGGATCAGAGATTGTAGCGGTAGCAGCTGGTGAGTCTGCAGAACCTGTAAAAGCAGTAAAAACAGCAACAAATAGTGTAATTTGGCGTATTCTCGTATTTTTCATTGGATCTATCGCTGTAGTTGTTACACTTCTTCCGTGGAATTCAGCAAACATACTAAAAAGTCCGTTTGTAGCGGTGCTAGAACATATAGGGATACCAGCGGCAGCGCAAATTATGAATTTTATCGTTTTAACAGCTGTACTTTCTTGTTTAAATTCTGGTTTATATACGAACTCAAGAATGCTTTTTTCGATGGCGGAAAGAGGAGATGCTCCAAAGGCGTTCTTGAAATTGAACAGTAGTGGTGTTCCAGTTCGGGCCGTTTTATTCGGAACGTTCTTCGCTTATATTGGAGTTGTTTTTAGTTACATATCTCCAGATAAAGTCTTTTTATTTTTAGTGAATGCCTCTGGTGGGATTGCGTTACTCGTTTATCTCGTTATAGCTATTTCGCATTTAAAGATTCGTAAAAAAATGGGAAGGGTAGAACAACAAAATTTGAAAGTGAAAATGTGGTTTTTCCCGTATGTGACGTATGTTACAATTGCAGCTATTATAGCAGTTTTAATTGCGATGCTTGCCATTGAATCTTTACGTTCACAAGCACTTTTGACGATGCTTGTTACTGTTCTTATAATCATTTCTTATTTTATTTTTAATAGAAATAAAAATAGTACAGTGTTGAATACTAAAAGTAAGAATGAGGAATCTGTCCGATTTTAATTTCTTGTTTTCTAAGAAATGCTACATCCAACCATTGGTAGAAAAGAGTAATTACTATTGTCATAGTGAATATAAACTTTTTTCTTGACTTTTTATACGAAGGCGAGCAAAATGATAAAAAAGGAAGGGGGGATGACGATGGAAGAGTACGTATTAGAGCTATATAACCTGTTATATACGACAGAATGGCAAGATATTGTTTCGTTTCTAGGAATCGTATTTTGCATGAAAATTGTAATTGTATATATGGAAGAGCAAGGTATGTTCTATTCCTTCTCATCCCCGTTCGATATGCAGCGCGAGCCGTTGCTAAACTATGCCAAGGTAAATTACGAACAATTTCCTTTTGTAGTTTTCTTTATGATTCGATTTATTACAGCAATTGTAAAGAAAAAGGAAAGTGACGATGAAGAGTTCCACTCAACTTGTAATGTAGCGAATGTTTTTAGCTAAATACAAGGAGGAGATTTATATGTGGTTTCGATTTCTTATGATTGGTTTCTTTTCATTAACAGCAATTTCTTTAATGGGATATCAAGTGTCTGAAATTTTTCAAGCATATAGCGATACATTTTTTAACAAAAACTAATCGCATTGCTATTTGAATAATAAAGCGATAAAATCCTTCTTAAGAAGTTTTATTAAGAAGGATTTTTTCTTTTTCTTATCTTGCTGTGTCAAACTATTGTCACATTTACACTGTGAATAGTATGTTAAAATAGTGAGGTTACGTATACATATTTGAAGGAAGAGGGAGTGACCATTTTGGTAGATCAATCAACAAATCAGAAAAGCTATGCTCCTATTGTGATAACGCTTTCTGTAATTGTAAATGCGATTATTTTATTTTTGTTCTTTGGACCTGTTGGTTATGAAGGAGAAGTACATTTTGATGTAACCATTTTACCAATGTTAAACGCAATTTTTAATAGCTTTACGTTCGTATTCTTATTAGCAGCTTTATACTCTATTATTAAGAAGAACGTGAAAATGCACCGTGGTTTTATCCTAGCAGCATTTACGACGACGTTGCTATTTTGTGTTTCTTATTTATCGTATCATTACTTGGCGCCAGCAACACATTTTGGTGGCGAAGGATTCATTAAATATGTGTATTTCATCATTTTAATTACACATATTATCCTAGCAGCAATTATCGTACCACTTGCATTGTTTGCACTTGTATTTGGTTTTACAAATCAATTAACACGTCATCGTAAAATTGTACGTTGGACGATGCCGATTTGGTTATATGTAAGTTTATCTGGTGTTATTGTTTACTTAATGATCTCACCTTATTATCAATAAAAAATCTCAGCCTGTAGGCTGGGATTTTTTTGTTAGGCAAATATTTTTGTGAAATGAAAAAAATATGGTATACAAAAGTATAGTTGCTTTTCATATAGAAGGGATGGTAAAGGGATATGCAAAATTTTGTATTTCGTAATCCAACGAAACTTATTTTTGGTAAAGGTCAATTAGAACAGTTAAAAACTGAAATTCCACAGTTCGGTAAAAAAGTTCTTCTCGTATACGGGGGAGGCAGCATTAAAAGAAACGGTATTTATGATAATGTAATTTCTATTTTAAAGGAAATAAATGCAGAAGTATTTGAATTGACAGGTGTTGAACCGAATCCACGTGTATCAACTGTGAAGAAAGGGATTCAAATTTGTAAAGATAATGGTGTTGAATTTATTTTAGCAGTTGGTGGAGGTAGTGTAATCGACTGTACGAAGGCAATTGCAGCTGGTAGTAAGTACGATGGAGATGTGTGGGATATTGTAACGAAAAAAACATTTGCCAGTGAGGCATTACCATTTGGTACTGTGCTTACTCTTGCGGCAACAGGATCTGAAATGAATGCTGGTTCTGTCATTACAAATTGGGAAACGAATGAAAAATATGGATGGGGTAGCCCTGTTACTTTCCCGCAGTTTTCAATTTTAGATCCGGCCCATACTGCGTCTGTACCGAAAGATCAAACAATTTACGGTATGGTAGATATTATGTCGCACGTATTAGAACAATATTTCCATCATGGAACAAATACAGAATTACAAGATCGTTATTGTGAATCTGTTTTAAAAACAGTAATTGAGACAGCTCCTAAGCTTTTAAGTGATCTAGAAAATTATGAGCATAGAGAAACGATTTTATATTGCGGTACTATGGCGTTAAATGGTATTTTGGCGATGGGGGTAAAAGGGGACTGGGCAACTCATAATATTGAGCATGCAGTTTCTGCGGTTCATGACATACCGCATGGAGGCGGCTTAGCTATTCTATTCCCGAACTGGATGAAGCATGTTGTAGATGAAAATGTAAGTCGTTTTAAACAGTTTGCTATTCGTGTATTCGATGTAAAAACAGATGGAAAGACTGATCGAGAAATTGCGTTAGAAGGAATTGAGGCGTTACGTCAATTTTGGACTTCAATTGAGGCACCAGTAACACTATCTGATTACACTATTGGAGAAAATGAAATTGATGTAATGGCGGATAAAGCGATGGCTAATGGCGAATTTGGTAACTTTAAAAAATTAAATAAAGACGATGTTTTAAGCATATATAAAGCTTCCTTATAAGTGAATGGAGTAAAGAAACCCATTTGATATCACAATCAAATGGGTTTCTTTTTTGTTGTTTATAACTGTTTGTGATTGTTTTTGGTTATTTGTGAATGTTTATGGTTGATTTTTGTGATCGTTTTCATTATACTGTAATCAAAGAAGAGGTGAATAAAATGTTAACTCCTGAACGTCATCAAATGATATTGCAACTTGTAAAAGAGCAGAAGGTTGTTAAATTACAGCAATTAGTGGAAAGAACAGCGAGCTCTGAATCAACAATTCGTCGTGATTTAGCGCAATTGGAAAAACAACGGTTATTAAAAAGAGTTCACGGTGGTGCGGCTGTTTTAACAGGAAAAGGACAGGAGCCGACGATGGTTGAAAAATCATCCAAAAACATTCAGATAAAACAACAAATTGCGAAGTATGCGGCTAGCGTTGTGGAACAAGGTGATTGCATTTATTTAGATGCAGGAAGTACAACATTTGAAATGATTCCATTTTTAATAAATAAAGATGTTACTGTCGTTACGAATGGACTTATGCATATTGAAGCTTTAGTTGAAAATAATATTCGTGCCTATTTACTAGGCGGAATGATGAAGAGTAGGACGAAAGCTTTAATCGGTGCTATGGCACAGGAAAGTATGCAGAAGTATCGTTTTGATAAATGTTTTTTAGGAGCGAATGGTGTACATGAACAGCTTGGTTTTACAACACCAGATCCGGAAGAGGCGCTTTTAAAGCAAATGGCATTAACATTAGCAAATGAAGGATATTTCTTAATTGATGAAAGTAAGTTTTCGGAAGTTGCGTTTGCGAAAATTGCCAATGTTGAAGAGGCAAATATTATTACAAACCATTTAGAAATTGATTTAGAAAAATATAAAAGACAAACCAATGTAATTGAGGCTGATAAACAATGATCTATACAGTAACTTTAAACCCATCTATTGATTATGTAGTACAAGTTAATTCCTTAGATTTAGGCGCAGTAAATCGAGCGGAGAAAGATATGAAGTTTCCTGGGGGGAAAGGGATTAATGTTTCTCGTGTTCTTCATCGCTTAGGTGTTGAAAATGTAGCACTTGGATTTACTGGTGGATTTACCGGTCGATTTATTAAAGATGTATTACAGACGGAAGGGGTAATAACAAACTTCGTCCAAGTAGATGGAGATTCTCGAATTAATGTGAAAATAAAAGGGCAAGAAGAAACAGAATTAAATGGGCAAGGACCTAGTGTGACAAATGAACAATTTGAACAATTAATGAAACAAATTGAAAGTATGCAAAAGGGAGATTATGTTGTACTAGCTGGAAGTGTACCGGCGTCTATTCCAACTACTTTTTATGAATCAATCGCAGCGTTCGGAGCTGAAAAAGGTATTCGTGTAGTAGTAGATGCAAGTGGTAGTGCTTTGCAGCATGTAGTTAAAAATAAACCATTTTTAATAAAGCCAAATCATCATGAACTTGGTGAGTTATTTGGAGTAGAAATTTCAACAGCAGAAGATATTTTACCGTATGGAAGAAAATTAATTGAACAAGGTGTAGAGCACGTTATCGTATCAATGGCCGGAGATGGAGCTTTATTGTTTACGGCAGAAGGTATATATGAAGCAACAGTTCCAAAAGGTGTTGTAATTAATTCGGTTGGGGCTGGAGATTCTCTCGTTGCTGGATTTGTAGGTAAATATGAACAGACAAAAGATATTGAAAAGGCATTTCAATATGGCGTTGCAACGGGGAGTGCAACAGCATTTTCAGCTGATTTATGTGAAAAGGAAAAAGTAGAAGAATTATTGTCGCAAGTAACTGTAACTAAGCGATAGGGGGAAGCAGCATATGAAAATTACAGAACTATTAAAAAGGGATACAGTTATTATGAATTTGACAGCTTCAAATAAAGAAGCTGTCATAGATGAATTAGTTGAGAAATTAAACGGGGCAAATCGTTTAAATAGTAAAGCTGAATTTAAAGAAGCTATTTTAAAGCGGGAGTCACAAAGTACAACTGGCATTGGTGAAGGGATTGCTATACCTCATGCGAAAACAAAAGCTGTTAAGCAACCAGCGATTTGTTTTGGTAGAAGTGTAAGCGGTATCAACTATGAATCGCTTGACGGACAGCCTGCGCATTTATTCTTTATGATTGCTGCGAGTGAAGGGGCGAATAATACGCATTTAGAAACGTTATCACGCTTATCTACACTATTAATGGATGAAGGATTTCGTAAGCAATTGTTAGAAGCAAAGGATGAAGAGGAACTTCTTCGTCTATTTGATGAAAAAGAAAATGAAAAAGAAGAAGAGGTAGAAGTTGCACAACCAGAAGGGAATGAACCGTACGTATTAGCTGTTACAGCTTGTCCAACTGGAATCGCTCACACATATATGGCTGCGGATAGTTTGAAAGCAAAAGCAGCAGAGCTAGGAATTGCAATTAAAGTTGAAACGAATGGATCAACAGGTATAAAAAACGGTTTAACGAAAGAGGATATTGAACGCGCAACAGCTATAATTGTTGCGGCAGATAAACAAGTAGAAATGAATCGTTTTGCTGGTAAACATGTCATTCAAGTGCCAGTCGCTGACGGGATTAGAAAAACTGAAAAACTTCTTAATCGTGCTGTAAAACAGGATGCACCAATCTTTAAAGGAATAAAAGAAGATGGAAAGACAGAAAGTACAGAAAAAGAAAAAGGATTAGGAATTTATAAGCATTTAATGAACGGCGTAAGTAATATGCTTCCATTCGTTGTTGGTGGTGGGATTTTAATTGCGCTAGCGTTTTCGTTTGGTGGTATAAAAGCAGAAGGTCCTTTAGCTGAATTGTTCATGTCTATTGGAGGAGGGGGAACAGGGGCATTTTTATTCCTTGTACCAATTTTAGCAGGATTTATTGCGAGTTCTATTGCTGATCGTCCTGGTTTTATGCCTGGTGTTGTCGGAGGATTTTTAGCGGCACATGCGAATGCTGGCTTTTTAGGTGGATTAATTGCTGGTTTCTTAGCTGGATATGTTGTCTTAGGGCTAAAAAGACTATTTTCAGGATTACCAGTACAGTTAGAAGGTATTAAACCTGTTTTGTTATATCCAGTCTTTGGATTATTGATTACAGGAGTTGTTATGCAAAAAGTAGTAATTCCGCCTGTAGTAGCATTGAATGAAATGTTAACAGGATGGTTAAATGGTTTGAACGGTACAAATGCTATATTACTAGGTCTTATTTTAGGTGCGATGATGGCAATTGATATGGGTGGTCCAATTAATAAAGCAGCATTTACATTTGGTATTGCTGCAATAGAAGCACAGAACTTTGGGGTGCACTCAGCGGTTATGGCTGGTGGTATGGTACCGCCGCTTGCAATTGCATTAGCAACTACATTCTTTAAATCGAAGTTTACAGAAGCGGAACGTAAGTCTGGTTTAACAAATTATATTATGGGAGCATCGTTTATTACAGAAGGTGCGATTCCATTTGCAGCTGCAGATCCGGTTCGAGTAATTGTCAGTTGTGTTGTCGGTTCAAGTATTGCGGGTGCATTATCTATGTTATTCCAAATTACATTACCGGCACCGCATGGTGGATTGTTTGTTATAGCATTAGTAAATAAACCAGTGTTATATATTTTCTCGATATTGATAGGGGCAGTTGTTTCTGCACTTATGATGGGGATTTGGAAAAAGAAAGTTAAATAATACGTGTAAAGGGAGTAGCTTTTATAAGCTGCTCCTTTTTATTACAAAAAAGGAGGTTAATAATTGGAGAATGATGAATTTTGGTAAAAGATGTAATGAAATATGGTTTTTTTGTAACAAAAAAGTAATACTGTAATTTTTTTTGGAAAAAAATTCTGGTGCTTGTATGTGGAAAATATATGAAAACTATTGGGAATTCTATTGGAAATGTAATTCATTAATATGGAAATTTATGTTACAACTCATTAATCGTATATTACGAATGGTTTGTAATTGTGTGTTTTCTAAAAATCTTAAAAATCCGTTGCTATAATGAAAATACGAAAACAAAGCAAATGGAGGCTATTCATGAAAAAATTATTAGGTATAGCAACGGCGGCAGTTTTTGGTCTTGGGATTTTTGCAGGTTCTGCGAAAGCGGAAACGATTGTAACAACAGACGTATTAAATGTTAGAGAAAACCCAACTGTAGAGTCAAAGCTTGTAGGTAAAATGTTAAGTGGAAATAAATTAGATGTTATAAATACAGAAAATGGATGGACAAAAATTAAAGTAAATGGTAAAGAAGCGTTTGTAAGTGCTGAATTTACAAAAAGTACATATTATGTAACGGCGGGCGTGTTAAATGTTCGTGCCGGAGCGAATACTGACTCTGAAATCCTTGGTAAACTAAATAAAGATGATGTAATTGAAACGACCAATCAAGTTCAAAATGAGTGGTTACAATTTGACTACAATGGAAAAGTTGGATATGTTCACGTGCCATTTTTAACAGGGACGGCACCTGTGGTTGAAAAGAAAGAAGTTGTAACGCAAGAAGAAGCGCCGGTAAGAGTGAATGCACCGGTTAAAAATAATAAAGTAGTTAAGAACAAAGAGTCTGTTAAGAATGTGGAATCAAGTAAACCTGTGGCAAAAGCAAAGCCAGCTGTGCAACAGGTTGCAAAATCTAAGGGAACAAGTGCACCTGCTGGTGGACGTGAAATAACAGTGGAAGCGACAGCGTATACAGCGCATCCAAGTGAGAATGGTACGTATGGTGGTCGTGTATTAACTGCAATGGGGCATGATTTGACAGCTAATCCAAATATGAAAGTAATTGCTGTTGATCCTAAAGTAATTCCGCTTGGATCAAAAGTATGGGTAGAAGGATATGGAGAAGCGATTGCTGGAGATACTGGTGGTGCGATTAAAGGAAATCGTATTGATGTTTTAGTTGGCTCAGATGGTAGTGCTAATAGCTGGGGGCGCAAATCTGTAAAAGTGAAAGTTATAGAGTAGTATATATGTATTAATATAAAAGGCGGTTGCTTGAAAGTATGTAAGCAACCGCCTTTTATGGATTATTGAAAAGGATAAATCGTTTTACCTGTAATAATTTTATATGCGCTGCAAAATTGATTTTGTATATACTCTGTATTTTTATTTTCTGTATGTAATGTTGTTTCTTGGAGAGTAGAATGAAAAGAACGTAGCAAACAATTTAAGGCGAAGTACAATTCTTCTTGTGAACAATTTTGTTCTTTTGTAGCAGTAGCTAAAATGAGGTCTTTTGTCAAAGATGAAAAATTGATAGTGGATTGTTTCATAGTTAACTCATCCTCTCGAAGGTATTTTTAATCATGTATATGCGGAATTGGACAAACTATGTTCTTTTTTATTTGTAATTTCATGTACCGTAATGAAAGAACTTGCAAACATGCCGTTAAAATTGGTAAGATTGGATATAATCAATAGATGGAGTACATTACATAAAGAGAGTTGAATGATATGGGAGAAGTGCAACGTGAAAAAGTTGCTGTCATCATTGGACCAACTGCTGTTGGGAAGACGAAGTTAAGTATTGATCTTGCTAAAGCGTTGAACGGTGAAATTATAAGTGGAGATTCCATGCAGATTTATCGTACGATGGATATTGGAACTGCAAAGGTGACGAAAGAAGAGATGGATGGAATTCCACATTATATGGTCGATATAAAAAATCCGGAAGAATCATTTTCAGTTGCCGAGTTTCAAGAACGTGTTCGTAAGCATATTCGAGAGATTACAGAGCGTGGTAAATTACCAATTATCGTTGGTGGAACTGGTCTGTATATACAGTCTGTTTTATTCGATTATCAGTTTACGGATGATGCTGGTGATGCTATATACCGAGAACAAATGGAAAAGTTAGCATTAGAACGTGGTGTGGAATATGTACATAAGAAATTACAAGAAGTAGACCCAGAAAGCGCTGAGCGTATTCATGCAAATAATGTGCGTCGTGTCATTAGAGCGTTAGAAATTTTTCACACGTCGGGTGAAAAAATGAGTGATCAACTTGAAAAACAAGAAAACGAGTTATTATACGATGTTTCCTTAATTGGCTTGACAATGGATCGTGAAATGCTATACGATCGCATTAACTTACGAGTTGATATAATGATGGACCAAGGTTTATTAGAAGAAGTAGAAGGGTTGTATAATAGAGGGATACGAGATTGTCAATCTATTCAAGCGATTGGGTATAAAGAGATATATGATTATTTTGAGGATCGTGTCTCTTTAGAAGAAGCGGTATCACAATTAAAGACGAATTCACGTCGTTATGCAAAACGTCAATTAACGTGGTTCCGTAATAAGATGGATGTCACATGGTTTGATGTTACAGACGGTGAAAAAACGTCAGAAATTTTACGATACATAGAAGGAAAGCTACAACTAAAGTCGAATAATAGTAAGTAGAGAAAAAGAGGAGGATTCGACATGAAGCAATCAATCAATATTCAAGATCAGTTTTTAAATCAACTCCGTAAAGAGAATACGTTTGTTACGCTGTACTTATTAAATGGTTTCCAGCTTCGTGGATTAATTAAAGGATTTGATAATTTTACAGTCCTACTGGAAACAGAAGGTAAGCAACAGCTTATTTATAAACATGCAATTTCTACATTCGTACCACAAAAAAATGTTTCAATTGAATTAGAGTAGTAATGAATTATTGTACATAACAAAAAAAGAGCGAGTTTCTCGCTCTTTTTTTATTTGTTATAAAAAATAAATAGTGAAATTTAAGCGATTCTAAATACAGTTAGACGAATATTAGTGTTTCCTGTTGCAGGGATCGTAATCTCATTAAGAGTGGATTGGACAGAAATGTTCGCGCCGGCAGTTAACGTTTCGATCGTAGTGAATGAAAGTGAGTCGCCTATTAGATTTGAAGAGAAGTTGTCAGTTGCGACTGCTCCATTTATTGAAATTCCTACTCCGAGTGGTGCACATCCTGGTGCAGTTGTAGAGATGGATACGCTAATGACATAAATACCAGCGTTGATAACAGTAACTGTATCTGTGCCGTTGAAGATAATGTTGTTTACGTTAATTGCAGTATTAAAAATGAAGTTGTTAAATTGGAGTACTGTTTGTTGAATGTTGTTTGTTACAACAATTGTTGCTACAGGGAAGCTAGGTCCAGAAGGCCCAGTAGGTCCGGTAACTCCTATACCAGTAGCACCCGTTGGCCCTTGAACACCTTGAGGTCCAGTAGCGCCGGTAGCACCAGCCGGTCCTTGAGCACCTTGAGGTCCAGTGGCACCAGTAGCACCAGCAGGCCCTTGAATACCTTGAGGTCCAGTGGCACCAGTAGCACCTGCTGGTCCTTGAGCACCTTGAGGTCCAGTAGCACCGGTAGCGCCTGCTGGTCCTTGAGCACCTTGAGGTCCAGTAGCACCGGTAGCACCTGCTGGTCCTTGAGCACCTTGAGGTCCAGTGGCACCGGTAGCACCTGCTGGTCCTTGAACGCCTTGAGGTCCAGTAGCACCTGCTGGTCCTTGAACACCTTGAGGTCCAGTGGCACCGGTAGCACCTGCTGGTCCTTGAGCACCTTGAGGTCCAGTAGCACCGGTAGCGCCTGCTGGTCCTTGAGCACCTTGAGGTCCAGTGGCACCGGTAGCACCTGCTGGTCCTTGAGCACCTTGAGGTCCAGTGGCACCAGTAGCACCCGTGTTACCTTGAACACCTTGAGGTCCAGTGGCACCGGTAGCACCTGCTGGCCCTTGAACACCTTGAGGTCCAGTGGCACCGGTAGCACCCGCTGGTCCTTGAACACCCTGAGGTCCAGTAGCACCAGTAGCACCGCTGGTCCTTGAACACCCTGAGGTCCAGTAGCACCAGTAGCACCCGCTGGTCCTTGAACACCCTGAGGTCCAGTAGCACCAGTAGCACCCGCTGGTCCTTGAGCGCCTTGAAGTCCAGTAGCGCCAGTAGCACCTGTGTTACCTTGAACGCCTTGGGGTCCAGTGGCACCAGTAGCACCCGCTGGTCCTTGAGCGCCTTGAGGTCCAGTGGCACCAGTAGCACCCGTGTTACCTTGAACGCCTTGAGGTCCAGTAGCGCCCGTGTTACCTTGAACACCTTGAGGTCCAGTGGCACCGGTAGCACCCGCTGGTCCTTGAACACCCTGAGGTCCAGTAGCGCCAGTAGCACCTGTGTTACCTTGAACGCCTTGAGGTCCAGTAGCACCTGTGTTACCTTGAACACCCTGAGGTCCAGTAGCGCCAGTAGCACCTGCTGGTCCTTGAACACCTTGAGGTCCAGTGGCACCAGTAGCACCTGCTGGTCCTTGAACACCTTGAGGTCCAGTAGCACCTGTGTTACCTTGAACGCCTTGAGGTCCAGTGGCACCAGTAGCACCCGTGTTACCTTGAACGCCTTGAGGTCCAGTAGCACCAGTAGCACCTGCTGGTCCTTGAATACCTTGAGGTCCAGTAGCGCCAGTAGCACCTGTGTTACCTTGAACGCCTTGAGGTCCAGTAGCGCCAGTAGCACCTGTGTTACCTTGAACACCCTGAGGTCCAGTAGCGCCAGTAGCACCTGTGTTACCTTGAACACCCTGAGGTCCAGTAGCACCAGTAGCACCTGTGTTACCTTGAACGCCTTGAGGACCAGTAGCGCCAGTAGCACCTGTGTTACCTTGAACACCCTGAGGTCCAGTAGCACCAGTAGCACCTGTGTTACCTTGAACGCCTTGAGGACCAGTAGCGCCAGTAGCACCTGCTGGTCCTTGAGCGCCTTGAGGTCCAGTGGCACCAGTAGCACCCGTGTTACCTTGAGGTCCAGTAGGTCCAGGAGGCCCACCAGAAGGCCCAGTAGGTCCGGTAACTCCTATGCCGGTAGCACCAGTAGCGCCCGTGTTACCTTGAATACCCTGAGGTCCAGTAGCACCTGTGTTACCTTGAGCACCTTGAGGTCCAGTAGCGCCAGTAGCACCCGCTGGTCCTTGAGCGCCTTGAGGTCCAGTGGCACCAGTAGCACCTGTGTTACCTTGAGCGCCTTGAGGTCCAGTAGCGCCAGTAGCACCTGTGTTACCTTGAGCGCCTTGAGGTCCAGTAGCGCCTGTGTTACCTTGAGCACCCTGAGGTCCAGTGGCACCAGTAGCACCTGTGTTACCTTGAGCGCCTTGAGGTCCAGTGGCACCAGTAGCGCCCGTGTTACCTTGAACACCCTGAGGTCCAGTAGCGCCCGTGTTACCTTGAGCACCCTGAGGTCCAGTAGCGCCAGTAGCACCCGCTGGTCCTTGAGCGCCTTGAGGTCCAGTGGCACCAGTAGCACCTGTGTTACCTTGAGCGCCTTGAGGTCCAGTGGCACCAGTAGCACCTGTGTTACCTTGAGCACCCTGAGGTCCAGTGGCACCAGTAGCACCAGCTGGCCCAGTAGGTCCAGTAGGTCCTTGAATGAATGAAGCAGAATTAACTAAAGCGGTTTGTAATGCTGCTATTAATTTAAGAAGCTCTTGAAGTGTGCAAGGGTCAATTCGGAATAGTTTTGTAATGGATAGTAAATAATTAATTAGATTTTGAAGCTCGATAAATACAGCACTTGCTACGAAAGTTGGGTTTTTTAATATAGTTATTAAGTTTTTAATAATAGCTAATCCTTGTGCTTTCAGGGAGGAAGCAGCGTCTAGTGAACAAATAAATTTACTTAGTAGGTTCAATGTATCGATTAGATCTTCAATATTTTGGGGAGATGGATTTGCGAAAAGTTTTGGGATTATTTTTGTTAAATCAATAATGATTGCGCGAAATGTTCTAAGTTGTGCCTTAGTAACTGGGATTGATGGAGTATTCGGGATTCGTCCAGCGCTACTTGGAAAGCATGGTTTGGAGAATTTGTTTTGACTGTCGTCATAACGAGACATTAAATCTCTCCTTTCTAATGAGAATGTGAATGAAACTCATCATAGTAGATGCAAAAATTAGTTAAATGGTCATAGTAAAATCGTTTGTTTGAAGAAAAAATAGAAAAAACGCCTTATGATAAGGCGTTTTTTCCATTTTCTGCGTATTGATAATATCGTTTTAGTGAAATTTTTGATTTGAACCCAGCTAGCTTTATAATTTCTGACTCCGGAGTCTCTTTTTTTATTAAATTTAAAATATAGGTGTTGCGAAAGTGTTGTCCTGAGATTCCTTTGCGTAAATTAGCTCTAGATACTTCAAGGCGAATCATTTTTTGGATAGCGATTTCTGTTAATCCTTTTGGTGCATCATTTTCGTATACCCATCTGTAAGTTCCTCGATTAAAATCGAATGCGACAAATAATGGATCATTACTATGGTATTTTGGACGAACGGGTTCAGGGATGCTTTTGTAATAGGTATATAGTTGTTTTTTGTCTTCGCTGGTTAATGAAATTGTTCTTTCTACCCCTGCGGTTGCTGGGATAGATAATGTGTTCGTTTCAAAGTGGACGTGATGCATAGTTAATGCTGTAAGTTCCTGTAAGGATAATCCATAGTCAATTAGTAAATTTAAAATAGCGATATTACGATCCATCAATAAAGGGCGTACAGGACGCTGTTTTTCTGAAAGTCCTTCTAATGAAGTAACTATATGTTTTAATCTTTTTTCTTCATCAGATGAAATGAAATCTTCATTGCGAAGTGTGCGATCTGGTTGAATAGAAATTTCCATGTTCTTTAATGGATTAGGGATGTTTAGAAAGTGATGCATTCTATTTAATACAATAAATACACGGTGCATCGTTTTCTCTGAGTAATGTCGATTCTTTTTTAAATCGGAAAAGTAATCTTCGTAGTCTTTTGTACAAAGTGTAGCCCATATATTACTGGAAGGGAGCTTTTTGTTTTTTTCTAACCAATGTCCGAAATCTTCAATGTCATAAACGTAACGTTTAATGGTTGAAGGTTTTCGGCCTTTATTCAATAAAAAAATAGAAAAGGCTTGTATTGTATCATGGAATTCCGTTGTCTCCATAGTCCCACCACCTTCATTATTTCTTATATTATAGCAAACTTTTCTGAAAATAGTCATTTGCAAGGGAGACAAGAATAATAATATTTGGTGAGTGGATAAAATGAGGTGATTGAATGGAACAATCGATGCGAAAGAAAAATAATAATCAAATTAACATTGTGTTAAATCATCGAAAGAAAATTTCTTTACCGGCCGCAGAAAATAAAACAGTAATTTCAAGTGAAACTACTACGAAACATGAGATGTTGCAAAGAATAGAAGAAGAGATGGGAAAGCTCGTTGGGATGGATGATATAAAAAAGATAATAAAAGAAATATATGCTTGGATTTATGTAAATAAAAAACGACAAGAAATAGGATTGAAGTCTGAGAAGCAAGTGCTTCATATGTTGTTTAAAGGAAATCCAGGTACAGGGAAGACAACTGTTGCTAGAATGATAGGGAAATTATTGTTTGAGATGAATATTCTATCAAAAGGGCATTTAGTTGAAGCGGAGCGTGCGGATCTTGTAGGAGAGTACATCGGTCATACAGCTCAAAAAACAAGAGATTTAATAAAAAAAGCAATGGGAGGAATTTTGTTTATTGATGAGGCGTATTCATTAGCACGAGGGGGAGAAAAAGATTTCGGGAAAGAGGCAATTGACACGCTTGTAAAACATATGGAAGATAAACAACACGGTTTTGTATTGATTTTAGCCGGATATTCAAGAGAGATGAATCACTTTCTTTCATTGAATCCAGGATTACAATCCCGTTTTCCGTTTATAATTGAATTCGCGGATTACTCAGTAAATCAGCTGTTAGAAATAGGGAAGCGGATGTATGAAGAACGTGAATATCAGTTATCGAAAGAGGCTGAATGGAAATTTAGAGATCATTTACATGCTGTAAAGTACTCGTCGCAAATTACATCCTTTAGTAATGGGCGGTATGTCCGGAATATTGTTGAAAAATCGATTCGTACACAAGCTATGCGGTTGTTGCAAGAGGATGCGTATGATAAATATGATTTGGTTGGAATATCAAGTAGTGATTTGATGCTTGAAGAGGAGACGCACAGTACGTAAGCTGTGCGTCTGTTTTTTCTATATAAGTGCTTTTATTATTTTTTTTCTTTTCCTTGATAAGATTTATGGAAGCGTTCCATTTTAGCACTTTTTTCGTGTGCGGAATGAAGGTCGTGTCCAAATTGGCCTACTGAGCTTTTTTGAGCCCCTTTATTAACGTGGTTTGTCATTTGTATTCACCTCGCTTTGAGGATTAGTATAAACATTATGTAAAGAAAAACTCATTAGAAAAGAAAAACCTCTTTACGATTTGTAAAGAGGTTGGATTGCTATTTATGCATTGAACGTTCGTTTGTGTCGATGCGTCTATGCGGTAAATGCCATTTGTAATGAATAGAAACCATGCGGAAGCAAACAATTAAAATGAATAAGGTGTATAGAGCCCAATCGCTAACAATAATTTGAGCGCCGATTAAGAAACCGGCTAGAATCGTCCAAAAAGCATATACTTCAGCTCGAAGAACGAGAGGCTTTCTACGAGCTAAAAGATCGCGGATGATACCGCCGCCAATGCCAGTTAGAACAGCTGCTACGATCGTAGCGCTAATAGGTAAATTTAGTTTTTGAGCGTATAATGCTCCTTGCACGGCAAATGCTGATAAGCCGATAGCATCAGTGATATTTTCCCACTTTTTCCAGTGTCTAATTAATTTATTTGGAAAAAGAAAAATAATCGTCATTGATAAAAGTGCGATTTGAAATAACATGTCTTGTTGCCAAAACGCGACAATCGGATAACCAATTAATAAATTACGAAGGGCACCTCCCCCAAATGCGGTTGCCATTCCTAAAATATACACCCCGAAAATATCATAATCCTCTTCCATTGCAACAATGGCTCCGCTTAGTGCGAAGGCAATTGTGCCTATGATGCTAAAAATCTCCCATGCCATGAATTTTCTCCCCCGCTAACTAGATGAAATGTGCTTCCTCTGCTATTATATTAGAAGGTTTAAATTTCGAAAAGGATGAGTGAACATATTTGATGGAAGAAAAAGAAAAAGTCATATTAGTGGGCTGTCAATTGCCGCAAGATGATGATGAAAAGTTTATGCATTCCATGAAAGAGCTTGCATCGCTAGCGAAGACTGCACGAGCAGAATTGTTAGTGTCTACAACGCAAAAACGACCGAAGTTTCATCCGGCGACTTATATCGGTAAAGGTAAATTAGAAGAGCTTACCATGTTAACTGAAGAATTAGAACCGGATGTTATCGTATTTAATAACGAATTAACACCGAGTCAAATTCGGAATTTATCCTCAGTATTAGATGCGAGGGTAATTGATCGAACGCAACTCATATTAGATATTTTTGCGCAACGTGCGAAATCGAGAGAAGGGAAGCTTCAAGTAGAATTAGCTCAGTTGCAATATACAATGCCGCGTCTTATGGGACAAGGATTGTCTTTATCACGTCTTGGTGGTGGTATTGGAACGAGAGGGCCGGGTGAAACGAAGCTTGAGACGGACCGTCGTCATATTCGATCACGCATTGATGAAATAAAGAAACAACTTGCGGTTGTTGTGGAACATCGAAAAAGATATCGTGAGAGAAGAAAAGATAATAAAGTATTTCAAGTTTCGTTAATAGGATATACGAATGCGGGAAAATCTACACTGTTTAATAGATTAACGGAAGCCGATACATTTGAAGAAAACTTGTTGTTTGCAACACTAGACCCGACAACAAGGAAGATGCCGCTACCTTCTGGTTATACAGTATTACTAACTGATACAGTTGGTTTTATACAAGATTTACCTACGTCATTAATTGCTGCATTCCGTTCGACGTTAGAAGAAGCTGGTGAAGCGGATGTTATTTTACATGTTGTGGATTCTGCAGATCCTAATTATGTAGGGCATGAGAAAACAGTAAAACAATTATTGTCAGAACTCGAAATTAATCATATTCCTATTATTACGTTATATAATAAAAAAGATGAATTACATCAAAACTTTATTCCGTTTCCGAAAAATGACTTCTTAATGACTAGTGCTTTTGAAGAAAAGGATCTATTACATATAAAAGAAGCGATAGAAACGAAAATGAAGGAAGAAATGAATCGTTATCAAGTGGAGATTCCTCCGAGTGAAGGTAAGTTGTTAACGTTACTAAAGACGGAGACGCTATTAACGAAGATGGAGTTTTTGGAAGATAAATTTGTGTATGATTGCGCAGGATATATTTTTGCTCATTCATCACTTAATGTGCAATTAAAGAGATTTTTAGTGGAAGAAGGAGAAAATAAAAATGTTTGATCGTTTGAAAAATGGAAAAAAGATTGCTCCGATTGTAAAAGAAGTAGAGAGCCAAATTACAGAAGTACATAAACGTGCGGATGAAGTAATTGAAAGTAATCAGTTTCGTGTATTAGAAAGTTTTCGTAAACATAAAATTAGTGATTCACATTTTATTCCGACGACAGGTTACGGTTATGACGATATTGGTCGTGATACGCTAGAAAAAGTGTATGCAGATGTATTTGGAGCGGAAGCTGGCCTAGTTCGTCCGCAAATCATTTCAGGTACTCACGCTATTTCTACAGCGTTATTTGGTATTTTACGTCCAGGAGATGAGTTATTGTACATCACTGGCAAGCCGTATGATACGTTAGAAGAAATCGTTGGTGTACGCGGAAAAGGTGTAGGTTCATTTAAAGAATATAATATTGGTTATAATGCAGTTCCGCTTACTGAAGAGGGGCTTGTTGATTTAGGGGCTGTTGCGGCTGCCATTCATAGTAATACGAAAATGATCGGTATTCAGCGCTCAAAAGGTTATGCTACTCGTCCGTCTTTTACTATTTCTCAAATTAAAGAAATGATAGCGTTTGTTAAAGAAATTAAACCGGATGTTGTCGTGTTTGTAGATAACTGTTATGGGGAGTTTATTGAAGAACAAGAGCCATGCCATGTTGGTGCAGATTTAATGGCGGGTTCGCTTATTAAAAACCCAGGCGGGGGAATTGTTAAAACTGGTGGTTATATTGTTGGTAAAGAACAGTATGTTGAAGCGTGTGCCTATCGTTTAACATCTCCAGGAATCGGTGCGGAAGCAGGAGCATCTTTATATAGTCTGCAAGAAATGTATCAAGGTTTCTTCTTAGCGCCGCACGTAGCGGGACAAGCGCTAAAAGGTGCGATTTTTACAGCTGCATTTTTAGAGAAGTTAGGAATGAATACATCACCAGCATGGAATGCACCAAGAACAGATTTAATTCAGTCTGTTCAATTTGATGATAAAGATCGTATGATAGCGTTCTGCCAAGCGATTCAATATGCATCTCCGATTAATTCCCACTTCACTCCGTATGCGAACTATATGCCAGGTTATGAAGATGATGTCATTATGGCCGCGGGAACGTTTATTCAAGGTGCGAGTATTGAATTATCAGCTGATGGTCCGATTCGTCCGCCTTATGTTGCTTACGTACAAGGTGGATTAACTTATTCGCATGTGAAGATTGCAATTTGTTCTGCAATTGATGCATTAATTGAAAAAGAATTATTAACAATTTCTTAAAGGGAAGCTGTCGATTTCGACAGCTTTTTTCGCGTGAAAGTAAGGATTTATTTCATTAGAAAAAAGAATGAAAAAATTTTTAAAAAAAATCATGTAAGAAAAGCTAACATCTATTGACACTAAACATAACGTGGTATAAAATGAGAAGCAGTTAAGGCGAAGGAGGAACTGAAACAATGAAAGAAGATAGACGTTCTGCCCCGCTGTTTCCTATTGGTATTGTTATGGATTTAACACAATTATCTGCACGTCAAATTCGCTACTATGAAGAGCATAATCTTGTTTCTCCAACCCGTACAAAGGGGAATCGTAGATTATTTTCATTTAACGATGTAGATAAGTTGTTAGAGATTAAAGATTTATTAGATCAAGGCTTGAATATGGCTGGTATTAAACAAGTGTTACTGATGAAAGAAAATCAAACAGAAGCAGTGAAAGTAAAAGAAGAAACGAAAGAAATTTCAAAAACTGAGCTTCGCAAAATACTTCGAGACGAACTACAACATACAGGTAGATTTAATCGAACTTCATTGCGACAAGGTGATATTTCAAGGTTTTTTCACTAAAGAGAACTGATTCTGAAGGTGTTTAGAGGGACTAAGGAGGAATTTATAATGGCTAGGTACACAAAAGAAGATATTTTCCGTTTGGCGAAAGAAGAGAATGTAAAGTATATCCGATTACAATTTACGGACCTTTTAGGAGTAATTAAAAACGTAGAAATTCCAGTGAGCCAATTAACAAAAGCTCTTGATAACAAAATGATGTTTGATGGATCTTCTATTGAAGGTTTCGTACGTATTGAAGAATCTGATATGTACTTATATCCAGATTTAGATACTTGGGTAATTTTCCCTTGGACAGCTGAAAAAGGTAAAGTAGCTCGATTAATCTGTGATATTTACAATGCAGATGGCACTCCATTTGAAGGAGATCCACGTAACAATTTAAAACGTGTATTAAAAGAAATGGAAGCTTTAGGATTCTCAGATTTCAATCTTGGACCAGAGCCAGAATTCTTCCTATTCAAAGTAGATGAAAAAGGAAATCCGACATTAGAATTAAACGATAACGGTGGATACTTCGACCTTGCGCCGATGGATCTAGGGGAAAACTGTCGTCGTGATATCGTTCTTGAACTTGAAGAAATGGGCTTTGAAATTGAAGCGTCTCACCATGAGGTTGCTCCAGGGCAACACGAAATTGACTTCAAATATGCAAACGCAATTCGCTCATGTGATGACATTCAAACATTCAAACTTGTTGTAAAAACAATTGCTCGTAAACACGGTTTACACGCAACATTTATGCCAAAACCATTATACGGTGTGAACGGTTCAGGTATGCACTGTAACTTATCACTATTCAAAAATGGTGAGAACGTATTCTTCGATCAAAACGGTGACTTACAATTAAGTGATGATGCTCGTCACTTCATCGCAGGTATTTTAAAACACGCACCAGCATTTACAGCGGTAGCAAACCCAACTGTAAACTCTTACAAGCGTTTAGTACCTGGATACGAAGCTCCTTGTTACGTAGCATGGTCTGCACAAAACCGTAGCCCATTAGTACGTATCCCTGCATCTCGTGGTATTAGTACACGCGTAGAAGTACGTAGTGTTGACCCAGCTGCAAACCCATATTTAGTAATGGCTACATTATTAGCTGCAGGTCTTGATGGAATTAAAAACAAATTAACTCCACCAGCTGCAGTAGACCGTAACATCTACGTAATGACAAAAGAAGAGCGCGAAGAAGCAGGTATCGTTGACTTACCAGCAACATTAGCGCAAGCTTTAGTTACATTACAATCTAACGAAGTAATTAGTAACGCATTAGGAGATCACTTACTTGAGCACTTCATTGAAGCGAAGGAAATTGAGTGGGATATCTTCCGTACGCAAGTTCACCAATGGGAACGCGATCAATATATGTCTCTGTACTAAGAGGTGAGGAAGCCCTGATACTACGGTATCAGGGCTTTTTTATTTATTGGCAATATAGGTATTAGTTGAAATGAATTGAATAGATGTCTGAAAAAATTATGACGGTATTTAAATTTCTATTCCATATCTTTAATGTAACGTGGTGAAATTCGAATTGTTTTGTGTTCCAAAAGGGTGGATAAGTAAAAGTAACATGCGTAATATCTATGGGTATAAAAAATTGTATGATATGTTGTGTTCGGTATTGGATATATTTCATACTAAAGTTCGAGTGTTTAAAAATACAGTACCTTGCAATAAACAATACTAAGTGGTATATTATGGATAAGGAAGGTACCGTGTATTGAACAGTACTGAAATGAGAAAGGGGGATTGTCCTTGAACGTTCAGTTTAAAAAAGGTGTGTTAGAACTATGTGTACTGGCACTTGTGAAACGTAAGGATTGTTACGGCTATGAACTTGTTCAGCAAATCTCAAATAAATTTTTAATATCGGAAGGATCGGTATATCCTTTATTACGTCGTTTAACGAAAGAAGGATATTTTCAAACGTATTTAAAAGAATCTACGGAGGGACCGCCTCGTAAATATTATCAACTAACTGAGCAAGGGGAAGCGCAACTGAATTTGTTAGTAACAGAGTGGCGTGATTTTGCGAAAGGCGTACAAGAAATTATTGAAGGGGTGCAATGGGATGAGTAAAGAACAGTTTCTTAAGGAATTATCAAGTCATCTTAGAAAGTTACCAGACGAAGAGAGGAAAGATATTTTATTTGATTATGAAGAGCACTTTCAGTTTGGGATAGAAGAGGGGAAAAATGAATCGGATATAATAAAGGGTCTTGGCTCTCCGAAAGTAATTGCAAAAGAATTACTTGCGATGTATCGCTTCGATGAAATGAAAAAAGACCCATCAACTTCAAATGTGACAAGAGCTGTCATGGCAGCGATTGGACTTAGTTTGTTTAATTTCATTATTGTGTTAGGCCCGTTATTTGCAATTATCGCTTTTATATTTTCTTTTTGGGTCGGTGGGATTGCTAGTGTAGTGACACCATTTTTCGTAATTGGAAAAGTATTTATGGGTACTTTTATATGGTTGGATTTATTCGTTAGTATAACGTTTATTGGAGTAGGTTTGTTGCTATGTATTATTGCTTATTATAGTACGAAGTGGTTTAAAAGGTTATGCGTACGTTATGTAATATGGAACTTCAAAATGATAAAAGGGGAGTAGATGATGAAAAAAATATTGTTAGTAGCGATTGCTTGTATCATTATTGGAGTAATAGGGATTTCACAAACATATGAAAAAGCAGTGCAAACCGCAGAAAAAGGAAACAAAGAAGATATAATTAAAAATGAAACACTAAAAAATATAGAAGTTAAGTTAGATGCCGGGGATATTGCTATCCAAAAATCTCCTGACTCTTCTTTTTATGTAAAGCAATCAGGAGATGCGCGTAAACAAGAGATTCGTATTACTGAAGATGGTGATACATTAAAAATCACTGGGGAAAGAGAAAAAGATGCTTCATTTGATTTTTCTTTTTACGATTTTAGGTTTCAAACGTCTACATTGACTCTCCTTGTGCCTGAACGCTCTTACCAAGATGTAAAAGTAAATTCATCTGCTGGACAAATTGAAATAAGTGATGTGAAAAGTGACCGTGTAAGTGCTAGAACACTTACTGGAGAAGTGGATTTGAAACATGTAACGGCTAAGAATGTGGAGGGATCTACAAAAGCTGGTGAAGTAAACTTTAAAAAAGTAATAGGGAAAGTGACTGCAAAAACGACCAGTGGGGAAATAAATATTCTAGATCATGATTCTAAGTACAATCTAGAAGCAAGTTCAACTGCGGGAGATATAGATATTACTTTATCGGAAAAACCAAAAGATGCGATAATTACTGGGCAAAGTGCTGCTGGAGATGTAACAATTTTTAATGAAGAAAATAACAACGTAACAATTGGAAATGGTAGTAAAAAGATTAGCGGTAAAACAACTGCGGGCGATGTGACGATTGAAACGCGTTCATAAGAAATAGAATGTGTGAAAATCTATCAAAATACAAAAAAAGAAGATAATTACCGTATATAAATAAGGTAATTATCTTCTTTTATATTCTTAATGTAAATCACGATATACGCCAATTACTTTACCGATAACTGACACTTGCTTTAAAATGATAGGTTCTAATGAAGAGTTTTCCGGTTGTAGACGGAAATGGTCTTTTTCTTTATAGAAACGTTTAACAGTTGCTTCATTATCTTCTGTTAAAGCGACTACAATTTCACCATTATATGCAGACTGTTGTTGGCGAACAACAACTAAATCTCCATCGAAAATGCCAGCCTCAATCATACTATCCCCGGAAATACGTAACATAAACACTTGATCTGCTCCTGCGACAATGCTAGCTGGAAGAGGGAAGTGCTCCTCTACGCTTTCGACCGCTGTAATTGGTAAACCGGCAGTAACTTTTCCGACAATTGGAACTTGAATAACAGATTGTGTTTCTGTATCCATTCGGTCTTCACCTAAAATTTCAATTGCACGTGGTTTTGTTGGATCGCGTCGAATGTATCCTTTTTCTTCTAATCTTGATAAATGTCCGTGCACTGTAGAACTAGAAGCGAGGCCGACTGCTTGACCGATTTCACGTACGGAGGGTGGATATCCTTTTTCTTGTACTTTTAGCTTAATAAAGTCGAGAATGTCTTGCTGGCGTTTCGTTAACTTTTCCATGTTTTCTAACACCTCGTTTTCTTTCATTTTTCTTATTAATAAGTATAACATGTGAAAAAACATTCTACAAACATAAGTTCGAACAAAAGGCGAATTTATGTTACACTGAAGGGAAATAATAGTGAGAAAGAGGGGTTCATAATGAATGCAATTATTTATGCACGTGTGAGTACAACGAAAGAAGCGCAAGAAACATCATTATTACGTCAAAAAGATGAATTATTGCATTTAGCAGAGCGCTATCAAATGAATGTTATTAAGGTGATTGAAGAGCAGGCTAGTGGATATACAATTGAACGTGACGGTATATTAGAAGTGCTCGATACAATTCGAGACGAACAAATTGATGTGCTACTTATACAAGATGAAACGCGCCTTGGTAGAGGGAATGCAAAGATTGCGTTAATGCACTGTTTACATAAAGAAGGAATAAAAGTATATACGCATACACATAATGGTGAATTGCAATTGTCGGATTCTGATTCAATGGTATTAGATATTATTGGTATTGTTGAAGAATATCAAAGAAAGATTCATAATTTAAAAATTAAACGAGGTATGCAACGAGCAGTAGAAAAAGGCTATCGTCCAGAAAATAATTTAAAAAATCGTCATTTAAGCGTAGGAAGAGAGAAAAAAGAAGTGCCAATTGAGGAAATCGTACGTTTGCGCAAAAGTGAACTCACGTTTGAAGAAATTGCAGCAACGCTTCGCGGCTTTGGTCATAATGTTTCAAAGGCAACTGTGCATCGTAGATATGTAGAGTATACGAAGCAATTGCTTGATAAAGAAGAGTAACTATTGTATGATAATAATCAGTTTTGATTAGAAGGGGGATTCGAGATGCTTAGTCACGAACTCGTTGAACGCATTAACTTCTTAGCGAAAAAAGCAAAAGCTGAAGGTTTAACTGAAGAAGAACAACGTGAGCGTCAATCGCTACGTGAACAATATTTAAAAGGATTTCGTCAAAATATGTTAAACGAACTAAAAGGAATTAAAGTCGTTAACGAACAAGGTACTGATGTTACACCGGCGAAATTAAAAGCTTTAAAAAAGCAAGATAATGCAAAATTAAACTAAAAGATGGGCGAAGCCCATCTTTTTTATTTATTATAATCGTTAGTTAATAACTTTCCAGTTGTTATTAACCGTTGCTTCTATCTTTTTGTGCTTCAATATATAGTTAGCGATAAGTTCAGACATATCTGTTGGTATGTCTTTTATTACAGGCTTATTTTGGAACATAAAGAAGTTCCCCCCGCCGCTCGCGCGATAATTATTCATAACGACTTCATATTCTTCATTCATATTAAGAGGAGTGCCTTTATACTGTAAAGATTCTACTCTTTCGCCAATTGGTTTGGAAATATTTAATACGTATGAAATCCCTTCCCACATATCGTAATTATAGTGTTGCGGTTTTGGTTCTATGTAGCTAGGGTTTACGATGATGGTTCCATCTTCTTTTAATGTGAAATAAGAAGCAGAGAGTTCAAGAGCATCTTTTATATCTGCTCCAGTTATTCTAATTACTTTTAATGTATTTGGATAAATATAATTGGAAACGATGTCACGCATTGTTACATATTTCGAGAAACCTGGGGATGTATTATGGAATAAGCTTGTACAAGAAATAGAAACATTAGCAATATCCATCTGTATTTTATTTATAAATTCAATAAAAGGATGGTCTTGCAAACGAGTTTGCATAGCATCTGAAATTTGCATGTCCCCATAGATTAGCCCAATAGGTTGATCGAGCCAATTCTGTGTTTTCTCTTCATAATCAGTAACCAAAGAAAGAATATCTTGGTCCGTAGCAATTCCTTGCACGGGCAATAATTGTGAATAGCTCTCTTTTTTTATCCAACTTTGTTCTGTTTTTTCGAATGTTATTGTTACTTTTCCAACAAAGTGTCCATTGCATCCGGTTTGTAATACTGTTACACCGTTTATTACGGTGTGAGCAATTTCCCGGTGTTGGTGGCCTGTTAGCAAAATATCTATGCCTTCAATTTCATGGCACATTGCATAACCTTGGTTTTCTCCTGTTAAAACTTCAGTCGGTACTCCGGTTTGTAAATTCCGTTCAAATCCCCCATGATACGCTACGACTAGTAAATCTGGTTTCTCGTGTTCACGTATGTAAGAAACCCAATTTTGTGTTGTTTCTAATGCATCTTTAAATTGTAAGTCTTTAACGTGATCGGGTTGTTCCCAATTTGGAATATAATGCGTTGTCACCCCTAAAATAGCAATTTTTATATTTGATTCAATATGTTTTATTACATATGGTTTCCCGAAATAAGGTTTTTTACTGTTTTTATCTAAAATATTTGCTGATAAATACGGGAAGTTTGCAGTAGAAATAACATTGTTTAATACGTCCATTCCGTAATTAAATTCATGATTCCCAATCACTGCAGCATCATAACGTAAATAGTTCGCCAATAAAGACATTGGATTTTTCTTATCTTTTTCATAAGTAGCGTAATGATAAGTAAATGGTGTTCCTTGTATGAAGTCACCGTTATCAATTAAAAGAACGTTTCTATTTTTGGAACGTTCTTTTTTTATAAGAGTAGAAATTTTAGCTAAACCAATTTCAGCTTTGGAGTTATCTTGGTAGTGAATTGGATAAACAGTACCATGTATATCACTTGTTAATAAGATGTTTAAAGTCACAATTTGATTTGGATTCAATATTATTCACCTTTTCTATTGTTATCTACTAATTAAGCATATCAAATATATGAAGGGAATTTTAATGTGAGTGTATAGAATGTGTAAAGATTCTGTAAATAATCAAATTTTTGTAAAAATGTGTGATATATTTCTTCATGTTTATGAAAGGTTATTTTATAACAATGAAAAATGGAGGCACTAATATGTTGAAAAAATTTTTTGCAATGAGCACAACAGTTGTACTAGCAGCGGGGTTATTAAGTGGCTGTGGAACGAAGGAATCAAGTGCAAATAAAAATGCAGATACGAAAAAAGGGTATGTACCGAAGACTTTAAATGTTCAATTTGTTCCTTCTCAAAATGCAGATACGTTAGAGGCGAAGGCAAAACCACTTGAGAAGCTATTAAGTGATAAGTTAAATATTCCAGTAAAAGTTAGTATTTCAACGAATTACAATACAATTGTAGAAGCGATGGCATCTAAGCAAGTAGATGTAGGATTTTTACCTCCAACAGCGTATGTGCTAGCACATGAGAAAAAGGCTGCAAACGTAATTTTACAAGCGCAACGTTTTGGCGTAGATGATGAAACGGGAGCTCCTAAAAAGGACTTAGTAGACTTTTATAAATCTGAGTTTGTTGTTAAGGAAGATTCAAATATTAATAGTGTAAAAGATTTAAAAGGTAAAAAAATTGGCTATCAAGATGTAACGTCATCAGCGGGATATGTGTGGCCTGCGGCTGTATTATTAAAAGAGGGCGTTGATCCGTTAAAAGATGTGAAACCTGTTACATTAAAAGGTCACGATCAGTCGCTTATTGCTCTTTTAAATGGTGATGTAGATGCAGCTGTTGTATTCCAAGATGCTCGTAATATTGTAAAAAAAGATTATCCGAATATATTCGATCAAACGAAAATAGTGAAATTTACGGAGAAAATTCCAAACGATACGATTTCGGTACGTTCTGATTTAGATGAAGAGTGGAGCAAGAAATTACAGGATGCTTTCATTGAAATTGGAAAGAATGAGGAAGGGCACAAAATCATTAAAGAAGTATATTCACATGAAGGATATGTTAAATCTGATGATAGTAAATTTGATATCGTTCGTGAATATGGGAAGAAAGTAAAAACGCAATAATACATATGGAAATGGCAGCTAGCTGGAAAGGTATGTTTTCAGTTAGTTTGCCGTTTTGAATTCATAGAAGGTAGGTAAGATGTGTGATAGAGTTTCGAAATGTTTCCAAAGTGTATCCAAATGGTACAAAAGGATTGAATAATATAAACTTGAAAATTCAAAAAGGTGAGTTTGTTGTAATGGTAGGGCTTTCCGGAGCTGGAAAGTCTACACTTCTAAGATCGGTAAATCGTCTTCATGAGATTACAGAAGGAGAAATCATGATTGAAGGTGAATCTATTACGGCTGCGAAAGGAAAAGGATTACGCCGCATGCGCCGGGATATTGGTATGATTTTTCAAAGTTTTAACCTTGTAAAGCGATCAACAGTATTAAAGAACGTATTAGCTGGCCGTGTTGGGTATCATTCGACGTTGCGTACAACGTTAGGTCTATTTCCGAAAGAAGATTTGGAGCTTGCTTTTCAATCGTTAAAAAGAGTAAATATTTTAGAAAAAGCATATGCGCGTGCTGATGAATTATCAGGAGGACAACAGCAACGTGTATCGATTGCTAGAGCGTTGGCGCAAGAAGCAAAAATCATATTGGCAGATGAACCTGTTGCATCGTTAGATCCGCTAACAACAAAGCAAGTATTAGAAGATTTGAAGAAAATTAATGAAGATTTTGGAATTACAACAATTGTAAACTTACATTCTATTGATTTAGCTAGGCAATATGCGACGCGCATTATTGGATTACATGCAGGAGAAATTGTTTTTGATGGCTTAGTAGAAGAGGCAACGGATGAAAAGTTTGCTGAAATTTATGGTGACGTAGTACAGAAAAGTGAATTGTTAGAGGTGGCAGTTAAATGAATGACGTGACGATATACTCGAAATCGATACCGAAGCCACCGAGTAAGTTGAAACATATGTTAACGGCTGTTCTAGTCATTTTACTGTTGTGGGGAAGTAGTGTACAGGTCGATGCATCATTGTCAAAACTAGTAGTTGGTTTTCCTAATATGATGGATTTGTTAAAAGAGATGGTGCCGCCAGATTGGAGTTATTTTCAAGTTATTACAACAGCGATGTTAGATACAATACGTATGGCGATTATTGGGACGACTTTAGGAGCGATTTTAGCTATTCCGCTGGCATTGTGTGCGGCAAGTAATGTATTTACTAGTACATTTTTATACATCCCAGCTCGAATGATATTAAATTTTATCCGAACGATACCAGATTTATTATTAGCGGCAATTTTCGTAGCGATTTTTGGAATCGGGCCACTTCCAGGTATTCTGGCTCTTACTTTTTTCTCAATTGGGCTCGTGGCGAAATTGTTTTATGAGTCAATCGAATCAATTGATCCAGGTCCGTTAGAGGCGATGACAGCAGTAGGAGCAAATAAAGTGCAATGGATTGTTTATGGAGTAATTCCGCAAGTGAAAGCGCATTTTGTCTCTTATGTTCTGTATACATTTGAGGTGAACGTACGTGCAGCAGCTGTTTTAGGTTTAGTAGGAGCAGGTGGTATTGGATTATACTATGATCGTACACTTGGATTTTTACAATATCAGCAAACTGCATCTATTATTATTTATACCCTTGTTGTTGTATTGTTAATTGATTATGTAAGTACATTGTTGCGGGAGAAATTATAATGAGTAAAACGACGATAATCGTACAAAAACCTAAGAAGCCGAGTGTGTATCGCTCGTTTATTTTTATAGCACTTACATTTGTTTACGTATGGGCTTTTTCAGGAGTACCGCTAGAAGGGATCAAGGATACGGCAGGAGAAATTACAAAAGCAATTATGACAGGTGTATTGAATCCAGATTGGGCGTATGTATCTTTGCCAGATGGTGAAGATTTATTACATGGTTTAATTGATACGTTGGCAATTGCGATATTAGGTACATTTATTTCTGCCTTTTTATCTGTTCCATTTGCTTTTTGGGCGGCGACGAATATGAGCAGTGGAAAACTAACTTCAGGAACTGGGAAATTTGTACTTAGTTTTGTTCGTACATTTCCTGAATTAGTTATGGCTCTTTTATTTATAAAGGCTGTTGGACCAGGCTCTTTTGCCGGCGTTCTAGCTTTAGGATTACACTCTATTGGAATGTTAGGGAAATTATATTCAGAAGGAATTGAAAATATAGATAAGGGGCCGACAGAGGCGTTAATAGCTACAGGCGCAAACCGGTTCCAAATACTTTGGTATGCAGTATTGCCACAAGTATTACCAGATTTTCTATCGTATACATTATACAGGTTCGAAATTAATGTACGATCCGCTGCCATTTTAGGTGTTATTGGAGCAGGTGGTATTGGTACGCCCCTAATTTTTGCGCTGAGTTCACGTAATTGGTCTCGCGTGGGAATAATTTTATTGGGCATCATTTTAATGGTCATTATCATTGATTTTATTTCAAGTTCGATTCGGAAACGGATTGTTTAACTGATTTGAAAAGCATCGAATGTAGATATTTTTTGGTATTTTTAACGCATTATCCGAAAGAAATCTCCTTCCTGGGGCGTGTGAAAGACGATAGCCTAGCGGTAGGTGGGAGATGGATTTCGGTTTGGCGTAACCAAACATTTGGTTTTCCCATTTATTTCGCCCCTGCTATAATCAGTCTTATAAGAGGTAAAGTTTGGTATAACAATGAAAGTAGATAATAATCATGTAGTGTTCAGGTCCGTGGAATCACCGTCATAGCTTATGGGAAATGAAGCGAAAAGTGAGGTGAATGGATATGACAAAGCAGAATAAGGCGTACAAGTTTCGTCTGTATCCAACAGAAGAACAAGCACATCTCATACGTAAAACGTTCGGGTGTGTACGCTTTGTATATAATAAAATGCTGGCTGAACGAAAGGAAGTATATGAAAAACACAAAGCGAATAAGGAAGAACTGAAGGAGCAAAAATTTTCTACACCTGCAAAATACAAAGTGGAGTATGAATGGTTGAAAGAAGTTGATTCATTGGCATTGGCCAACGCTCAATTAAACTTGCAAACTGCTTATAAGAATTTTTTTAGTGGTCAAAGTGATTTTCCTACATTCAAAAGTAAAAAGAGTAGAAAATCCTATACAACGAATCGAGTAAACGGAAATATTATGTTATTTCATGGTTATATCAAATTACCAAAATTGAAAATGGTGAAACTGAAGCAACATAGAGAAATCCCGCCAAAACATATCATCAAATCGTGTACGATTTCGATGACACCTACTGGTAAGTATTACGTGTCTATTTTGACCGAATATGAAAAAGAAATCACTCCAAAAGAAGTAGAACGTGTAGTTGGATTAGACTTCGCAATGGTTGAATTGTACGTGAGTAGCGAAGATGAGAAAGCCAATTATCCTCGCTTTTATCGTCAGATGTTAGAGAAATTAGCGAAGGCACAACGAGTATTAGCAAGACGTGTGAAAGGTTCAGAGCGCTGGAATAAACAACGCATTCGTGTAGCGAAATTGCATGAAAAGGTCGCCAATCAACGTAAAAATTTTCTTCATCACAAGTCTAAAGAATTAGCTACGAGTTTTGACGTTGTAGCAATCGAAGACTTACATATGAAAGGAATGTCAAGAGCACTTAGATTTGGTAAGAGTGTAGCGGACAACGGTTGGCGGATGTTCACGGCATTTTTAGCATATAAGCTACAAGAACAAGGAAAACAACTTGTAAAGATAGATAAATGGTTTCCTTCTACAAAGATGTGTAGTCGTTGTGGAAATAAAAAAGAAATGCCATTATGTGAACGCACGTATGCGTGTTCGTGTGGACTCACAATCGGCCGTGATTATAACGCAGCGATCAATATCAAAAAAGAAGCCATACGCTTATTAGCGCTGGCATAAATAGTAACAAAATAACCTTTGGAACAGGGGAGTTAGCTCGGCTGTCATAGGACAAATTCGTTAGCTATCAAAAGTAGCGATGAACCGAGAAGCCCCCCACTCGGGGTAAGCTCGTAAGAGATACTAAGTGGGGGTAGTTCACAACCGGGTTAAAAAGTAAGTATAGAAGAATTTTGTATATCTGTATAAATATACAGATAATTCTCTTTCTTTTTAAAATAAAAATAATGAAAAAGTATGTCATATTGAATGCCCATACATTCCCGGAATCATTGATTTTTTTATAAAAAATCAAAAAAACATCAACATATTTGTCGATACATGTTGTATAATCTTGCGTGGGAAGCTATCATATAAATGTATAAAACGTTTACTAATATAAGCGAAGGGAAGAATAGCATGTCACATTCAATCGAACAACTTTCTATCAACACGATTCGCACATTATCCATCGATGCGATTGAAAAAGCAAACTCTGGTCACCCAGGAATGCCAATGGGTGCAGCACCAATGGCTTATACATTATGGACTCAATTTATGAAACACAATCCAAATAACCCAACGTGGTTTAACCGTGATCGTTTCGTATTATCTGCAGGTCATGGTTCAATGTTATTATACAGCCTACTTCACCTATCTGGTTATGATGTAACAATGGATGACTTAAAGAACTTCCGTCAATGGGGAAGCAAAACTCCAGGGCATCCTGAGTACGGTCATACAGCTGGTGTAGATGCAACTACTGGTCCACTTGGACAAGGTATTGCAACTGCTGTAGGTATGGCAATGGCAGAAAGACATTTAGCTGCTAAATATAACCGTGATGCGTATAATGTAGTAGATCATTATACATACGCTATTTGTGGTGATGGAGATTTAATGGAAGGCGTTTCTGCTGAAGCATCTTCATTAGCTGCTCATTTACAATTAGGTCGTCTTGTTGTGCTTTATGATTCAAACGATATTTCATTAGATGGCGATTTAAATCGTTCATTCTCTGAAAGTGTAGAAGATCGTTACAAAGCATACGGATGGCAAGTAATCCGTGTTGAGGATGGAAACGATATTGAAGCTATCGCGAAAGCAATCGAAGAAGCGAAAGCTGACGAAAAACGCCCAACGCTAATTGAAGTAAGAACGACAATTGGTTTCGGTTCTCCAAACAAATCAGGAAAATCAGCTTCACATGGTTCTCCACTTGGTGTAGAAGAAACAAAGTTAACGAAAGAAGCATACGCTTGGACTGCTGAACAAGACTTCCATGTAGCAGAAGAAGTATATGAAAACTTCCGTAAAACAGTACAAGATGTTGGTGAAACTGCACAAGCTGAGTGGAATACTATGCTAGGTGAATATGCACAAGCATATCCAGAATTAGCAAACGAACTGCAAGCAGCAATGAACGGTCTTCTTCCAGAAGGTTGGGAGCAAAACTTACCAACTTATGAATTAGGATCAAAAGCAGCAACTCGTAATTCTTCAGGTGCTGTAATTAATGCAATTGCAGAGTCTGTACCATCATTCTTCGGTGGATCTGCTGACCTTGCTGGTTCTAACAAAACATACATGAATAACGAAAAAGACTTTACAAGAGATGATTACAGCGGTAAAAACATTTGGTACGGTGTACGTGAGTTCGCAATGGGTGCAGCAATGAACGGTATTGCACTACATGGTGGTTTAAAAACTTACGGTGGTACGTTCTTCGTATTCTCTGACTACTTACGCCCAGCAATTCGTCTTGCAGCATTAATGCAATTGCCGGTAACGTATGTATTCACACACGACAGTATCGCTGTTGGTGAAGATGGTCCAACACATGAACCAATCGAGCAATTAGCAGCGCTACGTGCAATGCCAAATGTATCTGTTATTCGTCCAGCTGACGGTAACGAATCTGTTGCAGCTTGGAGACTAGCTCTAGAATCTACAAACAAACCAACTGCTTTAGTATTAACTCGTCAAGATCTTCCAACATTAGAAGGTGCAAAAGACGATACGTATGAAAAAGTAGCAAAAGGTGCGTATGTAGTTTCTGCAAGCAAGAAAGAAACAGCTGATGTAATCTTACTTGCAACTGGATCTGAAGTAAGTCTAGCTGTTGAAGCTCAAAAAGCATTAGCAGTAGACGGCGTTGATGCATCTGTTGTCAGCATGCCATCTATGGATCGCTTTGAAGCTCAAACAGCTGAGTACAAAGAATCTGTATTACCAAAAGCAGTAACAAAACGTTTCGCAATCGAAATGGGTGCTACATTCGGATGGCACCGTTACGTAGGTCTTGAAGGAGATGTGTTAGGTATCGATACATTCGGTGCTTCTGCTCCTGGTGAGAAGATTATGGAAGAGTATGGATTTACTGTAGAGAACGTTGTTCGTAAAGTAAAAGAAATGCTTTAATGATTTTAGAAAAATCTCTCCGGCATGGAGAGGTTTTTCTATGTAAATGAGTTTTTTCGACAGAAAAAGTTTTTTCTCTCTCCGCAGTCAGACAATCATTGCAAAATTTCTTCTATATAATGAAGAGAAAAGGTTGTCCAGATTGGGAGGCGAAAGATGAAAACGTATGAATTGTATTTAATTCAAGAGGATATTGCGAAAGCTTACTTTGGTCGTGAATATTTGTTTTTTGATTTATTTGCTCGATTTTCAGAATCTGGGTCCCTTTCGGAGAAAAAAGTGTTATATAAACAAATGATGTATATAACGATGCCATTACAAGTAATGAAAATTCATCATAAATTAGAACAAGCTTTGCGCGTTCTTGGTAAATATGATCGAACACATCATACACATACACTTTATACAGGAGCGGAATACGGCGAAATAATGGTGAAACCACACTATATTCGCATGAATACCTCTGGAAATGTTTCTATGGAAACGACTTTTTTTGAGGTGCTACGGAAGTGTGAATTAACATTTTTAGCTATGGATTATGAAAATACAAAGTACGGATGGCTGAATCCTCTAAAACAAGTACGAACATATGTGTAAAAAATGTCGAATTGTATCTTGTCTTATTGAAAAGGTTTTAGTACACTGTAAGGTAGACAACATGAAGGAGGAAAATATATGCCAATTTGGTTAGGTATTCTAGTGGGCGTAGTAGCACTAGTAGCAGGCGTGGCGTTAGGATTTTTCATTGCCCGCAAATACATGATGAATTACTTACAAAAAAATCCACCAATTAACGAACAAATGTTAAAAATGATGATGATGCAAATGGGACAAAAACCTTCCCAAAAGAAAATCAATCAAATGATGAGCGCGATGAACAAGCAACAAATGAAATAAGCGCTAAAAGACACTCGCTAAGAGTGTCTTTTCTTTTTGTTAGTTACAGTGTTTAAAACTTTTAAAAATTCTGTATTTTTGATAAACTGAAAACATCGCTCATTTTAAGAGAGGAGGAAAAATATGAAAGTGTTTATGAATTTAGCTTGGTTTTTTAAACAAGAAAAACGAGCGTACATAACCGGAATTGTTTTATTATTTGGCGTTGCACTTTTAGAACTTGTAGCACCAAAAGTGATTGGGATTGTTGTAGATGAAATTAATGATGGAACATTAACGACTGATAAGTTACTAAAATGGGTTGTACTCTTAGTAATTGTAGGTATTACGATGTACGTATTACGTTACGTATGGCGTATTATGATTTTCGGGTCTTCATTAAAGTTAGCTCGCCAATTACGGAAAAATTTGTACGAACATTTTACAAAGATGAGTCCATCTTTCTACCAGTCAAATCGCACGGGGGATTTAATGGCACATGCGACTAATGACATTCAAGCCATTCAGCAAACTGCTGGAGCAGGTGTTTTAACACTTGTTGATTCTTTAGCTGTTGGGGGATGTGTACTCGTAGCGATGGGCTTTACAATTAGTTGGAAGTTAACATTGTTAAGCTTAATTCCAATGCCGATTGTAGCAATATCGACAAATTATTACGGATCTTTATTACATAAAAGGTTTCATAAAGCGCAGCAATCGTTTTCGGAAATCAATGATAAAGTGCAAGAGAGTATGAGTGGGATGAAGGTAATTCGATCGCTTGGACAGGAGAAAGAAGATTTACAAGCGTTTCGAAAAAAATCAGAAGATGTTGTACATAAAAATATGTTAGTCGCACGTATTGATTCGTTATTTGATCCAACAATCGCTCTTATCGTAGGATTTTCTTTTTTAATCGCAGTATGTTACGGGTCAGTATTAGTTGTGAGAGGTGAATTAACAGTAGGTGATCTCGTTACATTTACGACGTATTTAGGTACTCTTGTTTGGCCAATGTTAGCGTTTGGATGGTTGTTTAATATTATGGAGCGTGGGCGTGCTTCGTATGATCGTGTAGAAAAAATCCTCTCGCAAAAATCAGATGTAGTAAATAGAGAAAATGCTGTGCATACAATAGCGAGCGGTGATGTTTCATTTGCGGTCGATTCGTTTTCGTATAAGAAAAATGAACTGTTACATTTAACAGATATTCACTTTGATTTGAAGAAGGGGGAAACGTTAGGGGTCGTGGGACGTACAGGTGCAGGGAAAACGACTTTATTAAAATGTTTAATTCGTGAGTATGATCATTTTAATGGTGAATTAAAAGTTGGAGAGCGGGATATTAGAGATGTAACACTTTACGGTGTCCGTTCTGCCATTTCATATGTGCCGCAAGATCATTTTTTATTTTCAGCGAGTATTGGGGAGAATATTGCCTTTGGAAAGGCGGATGCTACATATAATGAAATTACCCGTGCTGCAGAGATTGCTTGTATTCACAATGACATCCTTCAATTTTCAGAAGGGTATGAAACAGTAGTTGGGGAAAGAGGCGTTTCTTTATCTGGAGGTCAAAAACAGAGAATTTCTATTGCGCGTGCTTTATTAACGGATGCTGAAATATTAATTTTAGATGATTGTTTATCAGCAGTAGATGCAAAAACAGAAGAAACAATTTTAAATGCTTTAAAGAGGGAAAGAGCAGGGAAAACAACGATTATTACTGCCCATCGTTTAAGTGCAATTCAACATGCCAATCTCATTCTTGTAGTGGATGAAGGCAGAATTGTACAAAGAGGTACACATGAGCAATTAATGAAAGAACATGGTTGGTATAAAGAAATGTATGAGAGCCAGCAGCTAGAAGCATTAGTCGAGAAAGGAGGCGTATGATGACTGAGAAAAAACAGAGCGATTTAAGAAGATTGCTTTCTTATATGAAGCCATATAAAGGACTATTAGCATTAGCATTTTTATTTCTAGTTGGTGCAACTGTAACTGAAATGATGGGACCTTTTTTAATTAAACAATTTCTTGATGAACATTTAGTACCACGTAACTTTGATCAATCAGCACTTGTTACACTATTTGTAGTGTATATTGTTGCTCACTTATTAAAAGTATTATTTACTTATTTAGACTTGTTATATTTTCAAAATATCGCTTTTAAAATTGTTCAAGATATGCGTGTTGAAGTATATGAGCATGTTCAAAAGTTATCATTAAGTTTCTTTGATCGTACGCCGATTGGTACGCTTGTATCACGCATAACGAATGATACGGAAGCAATTAAAGACTTTTATGTGAGTGTATTATCAACATTTGTTAAAAATATCGTATTTTTAATAGGTATTTTAGTAGCGATGTTTTTATTAAACGTAAAATTAGCGCTATTTTCTCTCGTATTAATTCCAATAATGTTTGCGATTATGGTGCTATATCGCCGGAAAAGTGCAGCTTTTTATTTAGAAGTGCGTAATCAATTAAGCGTGTTAAATGCAAAGTTAAACGAATCCATTCAAGGGATGAATATTGTTCAAGTGTTTAGACAAGAAAAGCGTATGAGAAAAGAGTTTGAAGAAGTGAACAATAAACATTATAGTGCAGGGCGACGTACGTTAAAGTTAGATGCGTTGCTTTTACGTCCAGCTACAGATTTAGTACATATTGTAGCGATTGCATTAGTACTTGGTTTATTTGGAATTGATGCTTTGAAGAGTCCTGTTGAAGTAGGCGTTTTATATGCGTTTGTTAACTATATCCATCGTTTCTTCCAGCCTGTAAATGAGATGATGATGAAATTATCATTTTTCCAGCAGGCACTTGTTTCATCATCACGCGTATTTCATTTAATGGATGAGAAAGATTTAGCACCAGTTCAAAAAGGGGATGGAAATCCTCAAGTCGTTAATGGAGATATTGAATTTAAAAATGTTACTTTTTCTTATGATGGAAAACGTGATGTTTTAAAAAATGTATCTTTTCACGTGAAACAAGGGCAAACGGTTGCTTTCGTTGGGCACACTGGTAGCGGAAAAAGTACCATTATGAATTTATTAATGCGATTTTATAATATTAAGTCCGGAAATATTGTAATAGATGGTGTAGATTTAGAAAAATTTGAAGAACAAGAAATTAGAAAGAAAATAGGACTTGTACTGCAAGATGCATTTTTATTTGCGGGAAATGTGAAACAAAATATTCGTATGTATAATGAAGAAATTACGGATGAAGAAGTAAAAGAAGCGGCACAATTTGTGCAAGCGAATACGTTTATTGAAAAATTACCAGAGCAGTATGAAACAGAAGTAGTAGAAAGAGGAGCTGCATTTTCTAGTGGTCAACGGCAATTAATTGCTTTTGCTAGAACGATAGCAACGAATCCGAAAGTATTAGTATTAGATGAAGCAACAGCTAATATTGATACAGAAACTGAAGATGCGATCCAAACAGCGTTACAGCAAATGCGAAAAGGGAGAACGACTATAGCCATTGCGCACCGGTTATCTACAATTCAAGATGCAGACCAAATTTTCGTTATGCATGATGGAGAGATAGTAGAAAGAGGAACACACCAAGAATTACTGAGTGAACAAGGGTTGTATTATAATATGTATTTACTACAAAATAAAGGAAGTTTACAAAAGGCCTTGTAGAATTACAAGGTCTTTTGGCTGCGTGTGAAATTTTTACGAAAAACATACGAATAACATAGTATAATGTAGTAGAAATATGTATGGAAAATAGTAGGAAATGAAATGAAGGAGAAAAAATATGGATTATGTGCTAATAGGTGTAATTTTATTATTATTAGCTGCAGTATTCGTGCTGTTTTATAAAAATAAACAGCTAGAATCAGAGAGTCAGCAAGCGGAATTTGAAAAAAAACAAGCAATTGAAACGTACGAAAATGAAATTGCAGCTACGGTTACAGAACATAAAGAGCAGCAAAATACATTAAAAAATATGGAACAGAAAAAATACAATGATTTACAAATAAGTGCAGCGAGAGAACTTGAAAATATGCGTATGATGAAAAATCAATTAGCTGTGCAACATAGTAAAGAACGCAGTGAAATGCAAGAAAAACATAGTAACGAAATACATATGTTTCAAAAGTTAATTGCAGATTTGCGAGAGTATACGAAAAATGGAGCCGAAGTGAGTACACACGAAACATTACATTATATGAAGCGTGGTTTCGTAGAGCAAGGTATAATACTAGATCATGAATTTCATATTATGCCGAATGTTTTTATGAGGAATCAGCATGGAAGAAATGATTTTCGAATTCATCATCTTGTTTTAAGTAAAACGGGTATGTATGTACTTGAAACGAAAGAATGGACAGGGAAATTAATTCATGGCTTAACGAAAGAAAATGCTAGTACATATTCATTTATGATTGATGAAATTGGCAAGTATCAACAAGAGATAGAGAAAGAAGAGACGTTTGAATATATTACAGGTGAAGATTCATTAACGATACAAGTGAAAAATGACGGGAACCCAGTATATAGAGCGAAGAAACTATCTCATATTCTATACAATTGTTTGAAAGAAATGCAAGTTGATATTGTAAAGGAAAACATAAATCCAATTGTATATTTTTATAATGAGAATGGGAAAGAAGTGTTAGATCTTTCTGAAGAAAAAACGCCGAGATTAAAAGATAGAGAGCAACTTGTATCATTTTTCAGAAATGAATTCTTAACGGGGAAAGTAATATATACAGGTCAAGAGTTAGAAAAACTTCGAGAAACCATTAATCGAATGAATTATATAATGAATTAAAAAGAGGTGGGCTTTCTGAGTGCTATATTAAGGGGTATTTTGTATGTTTATATTTGTTTGTATATACTCATGTATCTTGCTTTTATGTTTATTATTGGTATGGCTCATACGTCATTAAGTGTAACGAGCATTTTTATAATAGTCATGCCATTTGTTTTATTAGTTATGATTCAAAAGTCGATCTTATATGTTGCTAAAAATCGTAATGAAGAAAAGAAGCAAATGTCGGGAGTATTAATAGTAGCACTTATTCCGTTAGTAGTATGTACTGCACAATTAAGTATGAATACGTACACTTCCAAGTTTAACCAAGATCGGTGGTTACATGCTGAAGATAAACGGGTACATATGGTAGATGATCTATTGCAAAAATATAAATTAACAGGAAAATCAAATGAAGAAATTACACAATTATTAGGAACGCCTACTGAAACGAGAAATGGAGAAAACGGGGTTATCACTTCGTACTATCTTGGAACTGAACGTGGCTTTATTCCCATAGATAGTGAACAGCTTGTTTTACAATTTGATAGAGATGGTAAAGTTCTGGAATATAAGGTGCATACCGATTAAAGAACCGTAGAGAGAAGCTATATATTATAGCTTCTTTTTTATATTCCAATATAGCAAATGTAGGCAAATAGTAGTCATTCCTATCTATACGAATTGGAATGAGTCTGTTATATTGTAAATGGTTATGTTGTTTAATAGTTTAGTAGATAACCTATATTTTGGCTGAGGAGGGGAAATTTAACACGAACCTAATTATATGCGTGTTAAGTAGTATGATGAAAAAAGGATTTTATAATGTTTTAGCTGCATCAATTGTATTTAGTATGGCAACGATTCCAAATTATTCCTATGCTAACGAACTTGACAAAACGGTTACAGTTTCACCTGATGAACAAGCTTTAAAAAGTATTGAAAACCATATGAAAGATGAAGATGGTAGAGGAGAAGATAAAGGAGTAAGAAATGAAGTGCAAGGTGAATTTCTTGTACATATAGTGAAAGAGGTACCTTTATACGATTCTAGTAATTTTCAAAAAGAGACAGGGGTTCGTATTTCGAATCAAGTCGTAAAAGCTGAGAAGAGAAAAGGAAACGCTTACTATGTTCAAACTTCATCGGGAACTGGTTGGATACAAAATAGCGATGGGAATGTAGAAGTTAAAGAAATTCACCCGTTATTAAGTGAGAAGTTAATTGTAAATGAAGAAACCTCTACATACTCTGAACCATTTGCTTCATACAAAGAAGAAAATGTACTGGAGCCACAAACTATTCAAGCAATTGGACAGGCTGGAGAATGGTTCCAAGTAAAAATAAATAATGAGATGAAATGGATTCATTCACCTTCAGCAAAATTTGAAGGAACAAAAGCTTCGCTTATACAAGGCGCAGCACCAATACGTACAAAATATGCAGCAGCTATGTATGCTGCACCAATAGAAGAGAAGACAACGGATATTTATGGTGTACCTTTAAAAGAAATGATTGTACCGAAAGGAAATGAAAATATTCGTCCGGGTTATGCGATGAACCCGAAGTATATTACGATTCATGAGACAGATAATTACAGTGTGGGGGCAAATGCTAGAAACCATGCGATATATTTATATAACCAAGCAACGGGAACGGAAGATCGTTCAGCGTCGTGGCATTTTACAGTAGATGATAAAGAGATTTATCAACACCTGCCATTAAACGAAAATGCTTGGCATGCAGGAGATGGGGCAGAAGGAACTGGAAATCGAGAATCAATTGCGATTGAAATTGCTGTAAACGAAGATGGTGATTATAATAAAGCCGTTGAAAATGCTCGTAAACTAGCAGCTTATTTAATGGGGGAATTAAATATTCCTTTAGAGAATGTAAAAAAACATCAATTTTGGAGTGGGAAGATTTGTCCAGCCATTATGATTAAAAATAATGGCTGGGAACCATTCTTACAAGGAACAAAAATGTATTATGATGCGAACCATAAAGATGATATAACGGGTGGTTGGTACGAAGCAGACATTCGTGAATTAGATAAGCGCGGCATTATGGTTGGAGATGGGAAAGGTTCTTATTGGCCAGAGCGTCTTGTGACACGTGGTGAATTTGCGAACTTCATTTCAAGATCATTGCAGTTACCTGAAGGATCATCGAATTTTAGTGACTTAAATGCAGCACATCCATCGCTAATAGATGGTATTAATCGTGCAGCAAGTGCCGGGATAATAAGTGGTAGAGGAAATGGGATATTTGCTCCAAATGATACGATTAAACGAGATGAAGTTGTTATCATGATTGACCGTGCACTGCAATATAAAAAAATTAAAGGTAACTTAGTTCCACTGCCATTCTCGGATCAAGATTTAGCATATGATAAACAAGCTGTACAACGTGTTTATGGATTAGGCATTGTAAAAGGAAATGAAAATAATGAATTTATGCCGAAAGGTTCAGCAACGCGTGGAGAATCAGCAGCATTTATTAATAGAATGTTAGAAGTAATAGAAAGTAATTAATAAAAAAGCATTCGCTTTTGCGAGTGCTTTTTTATTTTTCAATATGTCACGGAAGGGAGTGGAGGTTTTTGAGTGGAATAAGGAATGAAAGTGGAGGTGATGAATATATATAGATGCGTTAAGTTGTTTTTTGTATATTGTATAAATGAAAAGGAGGTAAGACGGTGAAAGCTATACCGACTGATGTCCTGAGTAAAGAATTGATGGAAAGGGAAGGCGTTATATCTATTACAGTAAAGGAATTTGAAAAGATAGAAGTAGCTGGAGTAGTAGTTGCTGGCCCCGCGGTTATTTTGATTAATCAAGATTAAGTACATAGTATCAATTTAGAAAAGTACGAAAAGCATCCTTCCAGGGTGCTTTTTATTTGTATGCAAGGAAGAAGATGGTGGATAATTGGATTACTGGAGGGAGAGTATGTGGCAATTATTATAACGATGTTAGTAATGGGAGTTTTATTAGGATTTGTTGGAGCTGGGGGAGCTGGGTTTATTATCGCGATACTCACGTTAGTATTCCATATTCCTATTCACGTTGCACTTGCAACGTCTTTAACTGCTATGGCATTTACGACATTATCTGGGGTTATAAGTCATTATCGTGAAGGAAATGTAGTACTTACTATAGGCGGGATTGTTGGTGGATGTGGGGCATTTGGTTCTTATATCGGTTCCCAAATTGGCTCGCTTATACCACCGTATCTTCTTCATTGGTTTACAGCTGGGATGTTATTTTTATCTGCGATTTTTATGTGTATTAAATTAATTAAATTTCAAAATGAGGAAGAAGTACGTTTAGTAAAAATCAAAGATATTTCGAAAGAAAACATAATGAAATGTATATGTCTTGGGTTAGTCACTGGAATGATGGCTGGTTCATTCGGGATTGGTTCTGCACCATTTATTCAACTTGGATTAATGGTTCTATTAGGATTGACGATTCAGCAATCTGTAGGAACAACAATGCTTGTTATATTGCCGATTGCGATTGGGGGTGGGTTAGGATATAGTTCAGAAGGGTATCTAGATTATATATTATTATTGCAAGTATTAATTGGGACGATGTTAGGAGCTTATATCGGTGCGAAGTTTACAAATTATGCACCACGTATGCTTTTGAAGTTTTCAATGATTATGACACCAGTTTTCGCTGGATGTATGTTATTAATGGAATGAAAATAATATAGCAAACTAATATGTTTTACGAATGAATTATGTAAGTAATTCATATTTCCCATATAAAAGGATTTGTTTTAATATAATGAGTGTAAAGTTCGAGTATTCGAAGTACTACTTGAATTATATCCCTATCCCTTTTCTAAAAATGCGAACAAGTTTTGCCCTATTCTATTCAATATTTAATTGTATAGAAATATATTGTTCGATGACCATTATGGAACGTACATAATGGGAAAATCCCGATCCTTAAAGAGGATGCCCCTAATCTTCATGTGAAAATATGATCGGATATGAAAGCTGACCAATTTATGGTCAGCTTTCTTTTTGTTCAAAAACTATTTCTTCTTTAATTTCTGTTTGTAATAATAAAGCTTTTCCGAAACGACGTTTACATTCTGCACGCACTTTTTCAATAGCTAATAGCTGAGTAGTAGCAGGAACTGTGACGATAGCTTGGCGGGGTTTTCGATTTTCTTCACAAAAGACACATTCCACAACATATTTAGAAATCATGCTTTCATCCTTCCGTTTTTAATTTCTAAGAAGGAACTGCCTATGAAGTTGATGTAAATTTTCGTCATTGTTTTCCTTTTTTCCTCTTTTTTCAAGGAGAAAATAAAAAAGGAGACGAATAGTAGTAGGGGAGGGATGTATATGGAAAGATGGATAGGTTGTGCAGCAGTATGTGTAAATGAAAGAAATGAAGTTTTAATGGTATTGCAAGGACAAAAGGGTGAAGAAAAAAGGTGGTCCGTCCCAAGTGGAGGGCTTGAAAAAGGAGAAACACTAGAGGAATGTTGTATTCGAGAGGTTTGGGAAGAAACAGGTTACAATGTGGAAGTTGTAAGTAAAATATACGAAAAAGAAGGGATTACATACGGGGTGCCTGTAAATGTTCATTATTATGTCGTAAAAAAAATGGGTGGTAGTATGAAAATCCAAGATCCTGATGAGTTAATACATGAAATTGCTTGGAAGGGGATAGAGGAAATAAAGCAAATAACACTATCATTCCCAGAGGATTATGAGATTTTAAACGAATACATAAATAAAAAAGCGAGTGTTTAAACACTTGCTTTTTTAATGTATCCACGATAAGAAAAGCGGAACGATAACTAAGCTAGCTCCTGCTGTTAAAAGCATAGATAAACTTGCGATTGTTCCCTCTACAGGACCGATTTCGAATGCTTTCGATGTACCGGTTCCATTTGCGCTCGTTCCTAACATAATACCTTTTGCAATTGCTGTTTTAATACGGCATATACGAATGAGAGAAGGTCCGAGCAATGCTCCTGTTAACGCAGTTAAAACAACAAATACTGCTGTTAATTGTGACATACCACCAATCATTTCTGAAATAGCCATTGCAATTGGTGTCGTTACAATATGAGGTGCTAAACTATGTTCTAACGACGAATCAATTTGAAAATAATTTGCTAGTAGTGCTGAAGTAATAACTGATAGAAACGAACCGACAATGACATTAAGTAAAATAGCCATTCCATGTTTCTTGAGTAAATCAAAGTATTTATAGATGGGCCACGCGAAAGCAACTGTTGCAGGTTTTAATAATTCTGTTAACCATTGGCCTCCAGTTTCATATGTTTCATAAGATGTGTCTAGTCCGAGTAATAAAGCGATTAAAATAATAGGACAGACGAGAAGAGGAGAAAGTAGGCTCCAATTCCAGCGTTGATACATTTTCTTCGATATCCAATATGTGAATAGTGTTAATAGTAAACAAAGAAAGCCGATCATTGCACGGATCCTTTCCGCTTTAGTAGCAATTCTGTTAAGAGTCCTGTAACGAGAGTGACACAAAGTGTACTAATCATAATAATTAAGATGAGATCGATTCCATATTGTGATAGTGTATCTTTGTAGCGTATGACAGCGACTGCAGAAGGAATGAAAAATAAAATAAGTTCTTTTAATAAAAAGTCTGCACCGTCCTGTATCCACTCTTTTTTCACTAGGTTAAATTTTAATGAAATTAATAATAAAAAAATACCGATAATACTTCCTGGAACTGGGAGGTGTGCCTGTTTTGCAATCCATTCACCTGTCCAAGCGAAACAAAATAATAGTAAAATTTGTCCGCTTAATTTCCACCATTTCATACAGTAACCACCTCTTTCTTTTTTTACATAAAAATTGTAAAAAAGAATTAACAATTTCTACTATACGTTCATTCGAAAAATTTGTCTAATATATAAATTATATGTTATTAATATATTAGACGTATTAATTGAAATGGAAAAGGGTGTCCAAAATGGAATTACGGCATTTGCAATATTTTGTTGTAGTGGCAGAGGAGTTACACTTTGGACGAGCAGCTGCTCGTTTACAAATGACACAACCACCGCTTAGTCAACAAATTCAGCAATTAGAAAAAGAAATGGGAGTTATGTTATTTTCAAGAACGAAGAGAAAGGTTGAATTAACAGAAGCTGGAGAAATGTTTTTGAAAGAAGTAAAAAAAGCGTTTGAACAAATTGAAAAAGCTGTAGAGATTGCACAAAGTGCCCAAAGGGGAGAAGTGGGCTCACTTTCAATTGGTTTTGTAGGTGCGGCGATATATGATATTTTACCATCTATCGTAAGGGAGTATAGAAAGAAATTTCCGAGGGTATCTGTTGCGTTACATGAATTATCTACTCCAGATCAAGTGCATGCACTTCATGATAATCGTATTGATATTGGATTTTTGCGTCCACCAATCCCAACACAATTATTAGAATTAGAGCCAATTCAAAAACTATCTTGTACTTTATGTTTACCGAAGGCTCATCCACTTGCAGAGAAAGATGAAATACATATAGAAGATTTACGGGATGAACCGTTTGTATTTATTACGAGACCAGTATGGCCAGCTTTGTATGATACAATTTTATCCCTTTGTAGAGAAGTTGGATTTAGCCCGCGTATTGTGCAAGAAGCAACGGAATATCAAACAGTTATGGGACTTGTAGCAGCAGGGATTGGAATTACAGTAATACCGGTATCGGCAAATAAATTATATAAAACAGAAGTTGTATATAAAGAGCTATATGATTCTAATTTTGTTGCAGAAATGTCAGTCGCTTACAAAAAAATGAATAGCAATCCAGAGCTTTTAGAGTTTTTAAAAATTGCAAGAGAGAAGAAAAGAATAGAAGTTGAGGATGAGATTAATTAAGTTATTAAAAAGTACACCTCATTAAACACTAAAGCGGAAATGTAATTATATTGCATTTCCGCTTTAGTGTTCTTTTTTTAGTTCTATACGAAAGAGATAAACATGTTCATTTTGTTTTCTAGGACTAAAGACTTAGAGGAAATTCCGATTGTAGTGCGATGTTTAAAATGTCATATTTTTATACACTAGTAGTATAGAATGCGTATGTAATAAGGTAGGGGAAGAATTTTATGTCTTTATGTCGGTTAGCGAGAAAAAATATAAGAACATTTGCTACCAAAAGGATGAAGCAATTTATGTGGATTGCTATGAGTACTATGATTTTGTTTTTTATGATATCGCTACAATTTAATGAAATAGTTGTTGGGGAATTAGGGACTACACTTTTATTTCAAATGTGTTTTTACACGTTGTTTATCGTAGTCATTTTCATATGTATGTTTATTACATATAAAATGACGTATTCTTTTCTGCAAGTGAGGAAAGAAGAAATTAAATCTTATGTAGCAGAGAATGGGAAGAGAAATGATGTACTATGTTTATTATGTCAGGAGCAATTGTTTATTTATGGAGCAGCGTTTGTTTTTGGATTAGTTAATGGGATGTTATTTTTGAAGTTATTTACGATTATCTTTATGAAAATAGCAGGAATACAAGGTGTAAATAGTGCACCGATTACAATATATGCAATAGTTGTTGTTAGTATAATTATGATTGTTATCCTTCTATTATCGATGGTGCAATGTATTCGATTTGTTCAAAGTTTACAAGATGAAAATTCATTTCAGTTTAAAGAAAAGGCATGAGAAATCATGCCTTTTTCCATTTTACACATAAAAGTAATCATGTTACAGTGTAAAGACCTGACAAAGAATGGGAAGGAAAGGTTGTATAGCATGACAAATGAACAATCAATTGTAAAGGTTGAGCAGTTAACGAAGCGAATCGGTTCAAAGACACTTGTAGAAAATATTAGTTTCGAAGTTAAAAAAGGTGAAGTAGTTGGTTTGCTCGGACCAAATGGTGCTGGAAAAACGACTTTAATGAGAATGATGGTCGGCATGATTCGTATGACAGAGGGCGAAGTTTGGATTGACGGTCAATCTGTTAAACAGCAATTTGAAAGTACTGCCTCGAAAATTGGAGCAGTAATTGAGACACCGGAATTTTATCCGTTTTTGAGTGGCTATGAGAATTTAACATATTTCGGACGCATGAATGGTAACGTGACAGAAGAACGTATTGATGAAGTAGTGAAACTGCTAGGTATGGGACAAGTCATTGATCGCAAAGTAAAAGCATATTCACTCGGTATGAGACAACGATTAGGAATTGCTCAAGCGCTTATTCATGATCCTGATGTATTAATATTAGATGAACCAACGAATGGATTAGATCCTAGTGGAATACATGAAATGAGAATGTACATAAAGAAAATTGCACATGAACAAGGAAAAGCGGTACTTGTATCTAGTCATTTGCTTTCAGAAGTTGAATTAATGTGTGACAGAGTTATCATTATTCAGCACGGAGAATATGTGGCGACACAAAATATTCAGCATAATCAAAGTGAAGAGATGGAGACAATCCGTATACGTGTAGATGATGCGAATAAAGCAGCAGAAATGTTAGATCAAGATGTCTTAATAAAAGGTAATGATTTACTTATTCATGTAAAAGATGAAGAAATCCCAAATGTTATTCGTACATTGCTTGAGAAAAATATTCAAGTGTATCGTGTATATGAAGAAAGAAAAACGCTAGAAGAGCAATTTTTAGAATTAACAGGGGGAAAAGATATTGTTTAATTTAGTGTATAACGAACTGTATAAAATATTTAAGCGAAAACGAACGATTATTCCATTTGCAGTTATTGCAGTATTAATAATTGGATTAGGATGGGTTACGGTAAAGTATTTAGAACCGGAAACAAAAGGATGGAAAGCCGATTATACAGAACGAACAGTAGAAATTGAGAAAAAGTTAGGCATGAAAAAAGAAGCTATTTTAGCAGAGCAATCTGGGGACGAGCTTATCAAGGAATATCAGCTCAAGATGAAGCATTTAGATACAGATACAGCACCGGCAAGTAGTTCTCCGCTTTCTTTCATGAGAGATACAGGTTTTATCGTATTTCCAATATTGCTCCCGTTTATCCTCGTGTATGCAAGTACAATTTTTGCGAATGAATATAGCTGGGGAACATATAAATTTTTAACGATACGACCAGCGAGTCGCTTTAAAATTTTGATAGCTAAATTTTTAGCAATTGTGATATTTGCAGCATTATTGTTTATATTTAATATGATTTTCTCCATTTTATGTGGACTGGTTATTTATAAATTCCAGCAGCCTGCATGGAGCGAGTTTATTTTCCAAGATGGAAATATTATAAAACAAAATATTTTTGTAGAAGCTAGTAAGTATTATATTTTATCGTGGTTGCCGACGATTGTGTACGCAGCGTTTGCATTTATGATTTCTGTGCTAACAAGATCTAGCGGAGGGGCGATTGGTATTTCACTATTTCTTGCTTTATCAGGTAATATCGCATTACTAGCAGCAACTAGATATGATTGGGCGAAATATTTATTGCCAGCAAACACAGATTTATACAGTATTGCAAAGAATGGAAGTTTTATTGATGGAGTAACGTTCCCGTTTGCATCATGTATGTTATTACTGTATTTATTTGTATTTTTAAGTGTTTCTTATACAGTATTTTTGAAACGTGATTTAACTTAAAAAAGGAGCCGTTAAATATGTCTTAACGGCTCCTTTTTTATGCAAATTGTTTAAGTGCCCTTTCAGCTAGCAAAGCGAAGTATTCTGCACTTACAGGTAATGCTCGCTCATCTACTGTAAAAGCTGGATGATGCCATTCGTGTGTACCACTTGTTCCCATAAAGACGAAGGAACCAGGTATTTCTTGTTGATAAAAAGAAAAATCTTCTCCGGCCATTGACGGGGTAGGAGAGACGATATTTAAATTCATAGTTTCTGCAACTTGAGTCGATAAGTTTGTTAGGGATGTATCGTTATGAACAGCAGGAGGACCTGCATAAAAACGAAATTCTGTTTTTACACCTAATGCATCAGAAACCCCTTGAATAATACGTTTCATTAGCGCAGGGATCTTTTCACGTGTTTCATTTTGAAATGTACGTACAGTTCCTTCCAGCGTTGCTTTTTCAGGAATAACGTTCCACGTATTTCCTGAGTGGATGTTTGTGACACTAACGACGGCATTATGTGAAGAACTTATATTTCGGCTTACAATTGTTTGGAGTGCTATCACAATTTGAGAAGATGCGACAATAGGGTCTACCCCAGCATCTGGTACAGCTGCATGTGTACCAACTCCGTGAATTTCAATTTCAAATCGATCAACTCCGGCCATCAGTGGACCATCTTTAATACCGATTGTACCTACTGGTAAATCAGGTTTATTATGCATACCGAAAATAGCTTGTACACCACGTAAATGCCCGGCTTCAATTACTTTGCAAGCACCATTACTACTTTCTTCAGCTGGCTGGAATATAAAGCGTACAGTTCCGCTAAGAGAAGATTCTTTTTCTTTTAGCAAATAAGCAGCCCCTATAATAGCAGCTGTATGAAAATCATGCCCACAAGCATGCATCCTACCGTGAATTTTTGAAGCGTACGGCAAATTTGTTTCTTCTTGAATAGGTAGGGCATCAATATCGGCACGGATTGCTATAAGTGGTCCGTTACTATTTCCAGAAATTTCAGCAATAACGCCTGTTTCTAAATTAGAATGTATAATGGTAATGTTTTTTTCTTCCAACCAATTCTTTATAGCTTTCGTCGTTTCAAATTCTTCGTATGATAGTTCTGGATGCTCATGTAAATTTCGACGAATAGAAATTAGCGTCTCAGTTAATTGCTCTAGATTTGCAGCCACGTATAATGCCTTCTTTCTTAAATAAAGTATTTACATTAAGTATACAATATTAAAAGAGAGGATTCTCAAATGAAAATCCTCTCTCGTTTATGCTGCCAATTTTTTGTGTGTATGATGTTTACGATAACGTCCACGCATTGCATAGGCAATTTGCGGGATTGCAATACCGATTAAAATAAGTGATACACCGAACCATTGTGAAGAGAGCACAGCTTCTTTTAAAACGAATACAGACATAATTGTAGTAACGGGTAGTTCTGCTGCACCAAGAATGGTTGCTAAGCCAGAACCAATCTTTGGAATACCAATTGTAAAGGCGATAGAAGGAATAACGATACTAAATGTTCCTAAACCTAAACCGTATTTCCAAAGACCCTCAGAAATTGCACCGTTAAAAATAAATGTTGGAGGGAATACGATCATTACTAAAGTTAAAGCACCAGCCATTAAAAGAACACCACGTGGTAATGAAGGTACTTCAACAGCAACTTTTCCGCTCACAAAAATGTATGTTGCAAATGTAACAGCAGATAACAGGCCTAGTATAATTCCTGTCGTATCGAAATCACCCGCTGATTTTTCTAGTAAACCACTTGATAAAAATGTACCTGCAAGTAAGAAAATAACGGAAATAACCTTTTCTCTTGAAGGTAATGTTTTTGTTGCGACTGCTTCAATAATAATTCCGACCCAAACGAATTGAAATAAAAGTATAATTGCAATAGATGCTGGTACAGTTTTTAATGAAGCATAATAAAAAATTCCAGTGAAACTTGCAGATGTACCTGCAACGAATAAAATTAATGCTTGTTTTAATGGAACACGATGTCTAGAAAATAGAAGTGTAATAGCAAGCAAAATAATCCAACCGAACAAATATTGGCTGCCAATTACCTCTCCAAGTGAAAATCCTTCTGCATATGCAAGTTTAACGAAAATAGCTAAAATCCCATAACTACACGCTCCTAATAAAACTAAAAGAGAATAACGAAGCATGAAAAATTCCTCCCATCTATATGAAATTGTTCCATAACGGACATATATAACTAGAGGGAAGTATACAAAATTAAAAATGAAGGGTCAAATAAAAGAAAAGTGTGACATTTTATAGAATAATAATAAAAGTATGATATTTATGCATAATCTTGAAATTAGTAATAATAGAAGTATTGTAAAATCAGCTTTCTATTGTATAAAGACAGCATTTGAAAAAAATATTTTTTAATCAACACGTATATAGACATACGAATAATATGCTAATCATTTGAGAAACTATGTTACCTTTGTTATGTTAATAACATTAGAGAGCTTTTGTAGTTTAATTGAGATTTTTCTATATAATAGAAGGAACTGAAAACGTTTTTTTTGAAAAAGCGTGAAAGGGTAGTTTTTCTTATTATCACGTTGGAAAAGTGATTTCACGAATTGTTCATAGTATTTTTACGTGTTTTTGCTACAATATGTAAGGAGAGGAGTGGAACAATGCAAGATATTAGTATTTTTTTAGCGTTTGGCGCCGGGTTTTTATCATTTATTTCCCCATGTTGCTTGCCGCTTTATCCGGCATTTCTATCATATATAACAGGTATGTCGGTTTCTGAGCTGAAAGAAGAAAATGCAATGCTTCGCAAAAGAAGTATGATACATACAGCGTTTTTCTTACTTGGATTTTCAATTATATTTATTGCAATTGGATTTGGTACAAGTTTTATTGGAGGCATCTTTACAAATTATAAAGATTTAATTAGACAGTTAGGTGGTATATTTATCATCGTGTTCGGTCTTATTATTGTCGGTGTGTTTAAGCCGAAGTTTTTAATGCAAGATCGTAAATTTACGTTTAAAAATCGTCCGAGTGGTTATTTTGGATCTGTTTTAATTGGGTTGGCATTTGCTGCAGGGTGGACGCCTTGTACAGGACCTATTTTAGTGTCTGTAATCGGATTAGCAGCAACAAATCCAGAATCAGCAATGATTTATATGATCGCATATATACTTGGATTCGCTATTCCGTTCTTCGTGCTATCATTCTTTATTACGAAAATGTCTTGGATTAAAAGAAATAGTATGAAGTTCATGAAAATCGGGGGATACGTTATGATTGTCATGGGTATCTTCCTATATTTTAACTGGATGACGAAAATTATCGTATATTTCTCAAGTTTATTTGGTGGATTTACTGGTTTTTAGTATTATTCTGTGAAAATGTTGGAAATACTAACGGAAAAGCATATAATGAAAGTATATTTTGCATATAGCCACAAAAAAGGATGAGAAAATATGAACATAGTTGTTTTATCCAGTATCGTTGCTGTTTGTATGGCTGTTGGTGCGATGTTTATTCGTTTAAAAGCAGCTAAGAAACCTGCAACATTGAAAAAAATTATACTTCCGCCATTCTTTATGAGCACGGGGGCATTGATGTATGTTTTTCCTGAATTTCGATTAACTCCAGCAGAAATGTTAGAAGCAATTGGTGTTGGTTTGTTTTTCTCTATTTTTCTTATTAAAACATCTAAATTTGAAATTAGAGGACAAGAGATTTATTTAAAGCGTTCGAAAGCATTTGTTTTTATTTTAATTGGATTACTTGTAGTGCGTATTGTATTTAAAACATATTTAAGTCAATCTCTTGACTTAGGACAACTTAGTGGTATGTTCTTCTTACTTGCATTCGCAATGATAGTGTCATGGAGAATCGCGATGTACCGTTCCTTTACGAAATTACAGAAGGAAATGGAAAAAGAAGACGGTTTTTATAATGAAAAAGATATGAAACTAACTTAAAAACTGTATATGTATAAAATAAAAAGACAGCGTTTTTTGACGCTGTCTTTTTATTTATATTGTTAACACCTTCTATCCCAGCCACGACGTATAAAACGTGTACCATCAAAAAAGCAAGTTAAATTTGGTGATACGAATGGACCGATAAACGGAATAATGTTTGGCTCTGAAGTTTCGTCAACAGAAATCGGTGGTTGAGTAGGATCAGGTCTTAATGTATAGCGAATGCGAGCAGTATTGCGAATTAGACCGCCTCGTGGCTCTGCTGTTACTTGGACGATAAAACGGATAACAACGGATTCACCTGGATTAACAGTGTCGATAAGAATACCAATAGTTGGGTTAGTTCCAGGACGTGCTACTCCGTTTACTGTTACTGAATTCGGATAGAAAGTAACTTCAGGTGGAAGTGGGTCGGTAATGAGTACATTATTTGCTGGGATAGCACCATTGTTAGTAAAGGTAAGTGTATATGTGATGAAATCACCAAGATGGGCGCTATTTACATTTGCAGTCTTAATAAATGTGTTTGGCTCATTAGGGTTTACTTCTACTGTAATTGGTGGTGTTGTAATCGTTGTTGTGACGGGTGGTCTAGTAGGATCTGGTTGAGAAGTAGACGTAATGAATGCGATATTTGTAATCATTCTATTAGGTGGAAGGGTAATAACCTGTACTTGGAATGAAATTGTTACTGAGTCTAATGGATTAAGAGTTCCAACTAGAATTCCTGTAGATGGATTTGCATTTGGAACTGGAATGTTGTTAATTGTGACACTGTTTGGAATGAATGATGTACCTGCAGGAAGTGAATCAGTAACAGAAATGTCAGTGACAGGAATGGTACCTTCGTTTTGGAATGTGATAGTAAACGTAATTGTATCACCTACTGAAACGATGGATTTATCAGCAGTTTTTATCGGATTAATAGTCCCGACATTTACAGGAGTAATTGTAGTAGGTGTAGGCGTAGTAACGGATACCGGTGGTTTAGTAGCATCTGGTTGGTATTGGAATGAAACGTTACCTTGGTTTTGGATCTCTCCACTTGGTGGAATTGAAGTAACTAGGACATGGAAAGAAATCGTTGCTGATTCAGAAGGAGAAAGTGTTGGAATTTGAATACCTGTTTCTGGATTTGCAGTTGGCTGAGATACATTATTAATCGTAACGCTATTTTGGATAAATGAAGTACCGGTTGGTATAGGATCGCTTACGAGTATATTGTTGGCAGGAATGGTACCTGTATTTTGGAGAGAAATTGTATACGTAATAATATCACCTAATGTAACTGTTTCCGGCGTAGCTGTTTTTTGTGGATTTAATATAGCTGTATTTACGTCCGTCGTGTTAATTGGAGTAGGGTCTGTAATAGTAACAGGTGGTTCACCAGGAATTGGTTCATATGTGAAAGTAACAGTTGCTTGATTTCGAATGATACCACCAGGTGGTACACTTGTTACTCTCGCTTGGAATTGAACAGTAATTGTATCGTTCGGATTGACTGTACCTACAGGTATACCTTCTACAGGATTTGCTCCAAGATCAGGAATACCATTTAATATAACGGTACCTGGAACAAATGTTAGCCCATTTGCTAACGGATCAGTAACGATAACGGAAGTTGCAGGGACTGACCCGCGATTTTGGAAGGTTACAGTATACGTTATAATTTCATTTATATCTACAATTTGTTTGTCTGCTAGTTTATTTGGGTTAGGTGTAGGCGTAATAACGGATACTTCAACAGTTGGAGTAGGATCTGTAATGGTAATAGGGGGTTCGCCAGGGTTTGGCTGGAATGTGTAAGTGACAGTTGCAGTGTTTTTAATAATACCATCTGGCGGTAGTGCGGTTACAGTAACTTGATAAGTTAACGTAACAATTTGTCCTGGAGTAACAGTCCCAACGTTTACACCACTATTTGGATTTGCTCCAGGCGAAGAAACGCCATTAATCGTAACACTATTCGGAATGAAAGTAGTACCAGCTGGAGTAGGGTCTGTAATAATAACATCTGTCGCATTAATATTCCCGACATTTTGGAACGTAATTGTATATGTGACAGTATCACCAAGATTAATAGTTTGAGGGTTACCTTGTTTGTTAGGATTAATAGTGACTTCACTTACTTGCGTCTTTGTAGTAGGTGTAGGCGTAGTAACAGATACAGGTGGTCTAGTAGGATCTGGCTGGTATTGGAATGAAACTGTCCCATGATTTTCGATAAAGCCTGTTGGTGGTATCGATGTTACTTGAACTTGGAAAGTTACGACGGCGGAAGTGTTAGGTTCTAATGTACCGATAAGAATTCCAGAACTAGGAACAATACCTGGCTGTGTAACGTCGTTTATCGTAACACTATTCGGAATGAAAGTAGTGCCAGCTGGAATAGGGTCGGTTACAAGTACATTTGTTGCAGGGACAGTTCCTGTATTTTGTAAGGAGATTGTATAGGTGATTGTGTCACCTAATAAAGCAAATACTTTATCAGCGGATTTTGTAGGGTTTGTTGTTGCCGTGTTGACATTGGTAGTAGTAGGAGGCGTTGGAGTAGTCACTGTTACTGGAGGTTCTCCAGGATTGGGTTGGAAGGTGTAGGTGATAGTAGCTTCGTTTACAATAATTCCGTTAGGTGGTATGGAAACAACACGAACTTGGAAAGTTACAACAACTGATTGACTAGGGTTTAATGTTCCAAGAGGAATCCCAAGAGCTGGATCAACATCGCTAGTTGGGATACCATTAATTGTTACACTATTTGGAATGAAAGTCGTACCAACAGGAATTGGATCTGTGAAAATGATATTTGTTAGTTCGACAGTTTGTAAGTTTTGGAATGTAACGGTGTACGTAATGATATCGTCTATATCAACGTTGTTTCGATCAGCTGTTTTCGATGGATTAATAATGCTATTAATGATTTCAGTATTAACTGGTGGTGTTGTCTCTGTTTCTGTAACAGGAGGTTCATTTGGATTAGGCTGAGATGTAAAGTTGACTGAACCAACATTTGTAACAACCCCGTTAGGCGGTATATTCGTAATCGTTACTTGGAATGTGATGGTTACTATTTGATTCGGTTGTATTGTACCGATAGGTATTCCAATACTTGGATCAATACCTGGTTGTGAAATACCATTTACTGTAACGGAATCCACAATAAATTGTGTACCTAATGGTGGTGGATCAATGACAGATACATTTGTCATAGGAATATTTCCGATGTTTTCAAGAGTAATCGTATACGTGAGTGCATCTCCAATGTTAGCGACTGGTAAATCTACTATTTTAGCTGACTCTAACTCTGCATTTTGTACAATTGTTTCTGCGATTGGAGTAGGTGTTGTTGTTGTAATAGGCGGAAGAGTAGGGTCTGGTTGGGATGTGTAAGTGACATTTGCTTCATTTGAGATAATTCCATTTGGTGGTAAAGCTGTTACTTGTACTTCGAAAGTAACAGTTACTATTTGTCTAGGGTTTAATGTGCCAACCGGGATTCCTGTTTCAAGGTTCAAATTAGGTTGTGGAATGCCATTAACCGTAACGCTACCAAGAATAAATGTAGTTCCAGTAGGGATAGAATCTGTAATAATGACATTAGTTGCAGGTATATTACCAGTATTTTGAAGGGTGATCGTATAGGTGAGCGTATCACCAATACTTGCAAACTCACGATCTACTGTTTTTTGTGGATTCAGGTTAGCGGTACGAACAGGTATTGTTACCGTCGGAGTCGTTTCTGTTGTTGTGATAGGAGGTTCATTCGGATTAGGTTGAGAAGTATAGGTAACACTTGCTGTGTTTTCTATTTTTCCACTAGGAGGAATAGCATTTATTTGAATTTGGAATATAACTGTAACTGTTTCGCCTGGGTTAACTGTACCGACAAGAATACCTGTCACTGGACTGGCGCCAGGTTGAGTAACATTGTTTACAGTAACGCTATTCGTAACAAAAGAAGTACCCGGAGGTAAAGCGTCTGTAATTGTTACATTTGTAGCAGGGATTGTACCTTGGTTTGTAAATGTAATAGTATAAGTTACAGTGTTTCCTATTTCTGCAAATGTTAAATTAGCAGTTTTTGTTGGGCTGATTACTGCGGTTTGAATCGGAGTATTCGTTTCTGGTGTTGTTTCTGTTTTTGTCACAGGAGGTAAAGTCGGATCCGTTTGATAATTAAATGTAGCGCTTCCTTGGTTATTTATGGTTCCGCTCGGTGGAATGTTAATGACTTGAACTTGAAAAGTGATAGTAACTCTTTCAGTTGGTGTTAGCGTACCGATTGGAATTCCTGATGCTGGATTTATTCCTGCTTGAGGAACACCGTTAATAGTTACGCTATCTGGAATAAATGTAGTACCAGCTGGAATCGAGTCTGTTATAGTTACGTTCGTAGCTGGTACAGTTCCAACATTTTGGAAAGAAAGAGTATAGGTAATAATGTCATTTAATGCAACGAAGGAACGATTTGCTGTTTTTTGTGGTTCTAATGTAGCTGTATTGACAGTTGTTTCCGTTTCAGGAGTTATAATGGTAGTTGTGACAGGAGGCTCGTTAGGATTTGGTTCATATGTGAATGTGATATTTGCTTTATTTCTAATGACTCCACCAGGTGGGATACTGTTTACGATACCTTGAAACGTAACTGTAATACTTTGACCAGGATTGACAGTTTCAATCGGTATGCCAATTTCGGGATTTTCGCCAAGCTGAGATATTCCATTAATAACAACGCTACCTGGAACGAATGAAACACCTTGCGGAAGCGAATCTTGCACAGTAACATTCGTTGCAGGAACGGTTCCTTTATTTTGGAAAGTAACAGTAAAAGTAACTATATCGCCTATATCAGCTATTTGAAGGTCCGCGGATTTTGTAGTTGTTGGATTTGGATTATTAATAGATACGTTCACATTAGGTGTTGGTGTAGTTGAAGTGACAGGGGGTTCATTTGGATTTGGTTGATATTGATAAGTGAACGATGCTTGATTTTCAATTATTCCATTTGGTGGGAAATTTGTAACGAGGACTTGGTAGGTGATTGTTTTTGTTTCTCCAACAGCTACAGTACCCAATTGAATACCAAGTGCTGGGTTTGATCCCGGAGAGGTAACTCCATTAATGGTCACACTATCTGGAATGAAGGTGGTTCCGCTAGGGGTAGAATCTATAAGTGTCACGTTAGTGGCAGGAACAGTTCCTCCATTTCGAAATGTAATTGTGTACGTAATGGTATCACCTATATCAGCAAGTTGTTTGTCGGCAGTTTTAGTTGGAGTTGAAATAATAGTATTAACGGCTGTTTCTGTTTTGGGGGTAGGACTTGTTTTTGTCACAGGCGGCTCATTAGGATTTACAGTATGAGTAAATGAAACAGTACCTTGGTTTTCAACCAATCCATTTGGTGGCACACTAATAACTTGCACTTGAAAGGTTATAGTTGCTGCTTCAGTAGGATCTAATGTGCCTACTGTTATACCTGTGGAAGGATTTGTATTCGGCTGTGAAATCCCGTTAATAGTCACGCTATTTGGAATGAAAGTAGTTCCATTTGGAATAGGGTCTGTCAGGACGATATTAGTAGCAGGAACAGTTCCGTTATTTTGTAAACTAATGGTATACGTAATAATATCACCAATATCAGCAAAAGCTCGATCAGCAGATTTCGTTGGGTTCACTGTTGCTGTATTGACAGTTACTCTTGTAGGTGGCGTTGGTTCAGTCGTTGTTACTGGTGGCAAGGTAGGATCTGGTTGGTACGTATAAGTTGTTGAAGCCTCATTTGTAATAGTACCGCCAGCAGGAATTTGTGTAACACGAACTTGGAATGATAGTGTTTTTGTTTCGCCTGGATTCAATGTACCAACAGTAATCCCTAATGCAGGGTTCGAATTTGGAATAGGATTATTATTTAAAACTACACTATTTGGGATGAAAGTAGTACCAGCAGGGATTGAATCAGTAAATATTACGTTAGTAGCAGGAACAGTTCCGTCATTATTAAATGTAATCGTATACGTAATAATGTCACCAATATCAACAGCGGTTTTATCAGCTGTTTTTATAGGATTAATAATAGCGGTATTAATAGGAACGGTAGTAGGTGGTGTAGGATTTGTTGTTGTAATCGTAGGTTTAGTTGGATCAGGCTGATAAGTAAATGTTGTATTTCCTATATTTCGAATTACCCCATTTTGTGGAAGGGAAGTTACCTGGACTTGGAAAGTAACGGTTGTTGTTGAACCGGCATTAATCGTTCCAACTTGTATCCCGCCAGCAGGATTAATATTAGGCTGTGAAACACCATTAATTGTTACGCTATTTGGAATGAAAGTAGTACCAGCAGGGATTGGATCGGTCACAATGACGTTTGTAGCAGAGATATTTCCCGTGTTTGGCAATGTAATCGTATACGTAATAATATCACCGATGTCAGCAACTTGTGGGCTAACAGTTTTTGTAGGATTTACAATTGCAGTTCGTATAGAAGTGTTAGTTGGAGGTGGGGTAGTTGTAGTAGTTGTTGGAGGTTCAGTCGGGTTCGGTTGTGACGTATAGGTTACGTTTGCTTCGTTCGTAATCGTTCCGTTGGCTGGAAGGGAAGTGACTTGAACTTGAAAAGTAACGGTCGTCGTTTGACCAGCTGCAACAGTACCGATTGGAATATTTGTCGGGGTTACGCCAGTTTGTATAGTGCCATTAACTGTAACGCTGTTAGGAATAAAAGTAGTACCTGTAGGAATCGGATCAGTAATTGAAACATTCGTTGCTGAAGTGTTACCGTTATTTGGGATTGTGATCGTGTAAGTAATAATGTCACCAATATTTACAATTTGTTGGTTTGCCGTTTTTGATGGATTAATGATAGCGGCATTAATTAATGTTTCTACAATATTACTAGTTGACGTTCTATTAATAGGAGGTTGACCAGGTGGATTATATTGAAAGCTTGATGAAGCGCTATTTCGAATTGGATTTTGCACAGGTAAACTGTTAACTTGAACTTGAAAAGTAATGGTTGCATTTCCATTAGCTGCAATCGTTCCAATGTTTATACCAGTAGCAGGATTGTCTGTAGTAGGCGTACCATTAACTGTAACACTACCTGGTACAAAAGTAGTGCCAGCAGGAGGTATATCTGTAATGATAACATTATTTGCAGCTAATGGTACTTGGTTCGTTGCGGTAATGGTATACGTAATCGTATCACCGATGGTAGCAATTGTTTTTTCAACCGTTTTTACTAATGCAACATTAGCTGTGAAAATATCTGTATTAACTATATTGCTTGTTGTTGTTCGACTAATAGTGGGTACATTAGGTGCTGGTTGAAATGTGTATCCAAAGGATGCCACGTTACTTGCAACTGGTGGGGTAGGGACACTTGTAACATCTACTTGAAAGGTAATTGTAACAGAGCCGCCAGCAGGAATGTTGCTAATGGGAATACCAGTAGCAGGATTTCCAGCTGTTGCAACGCCATCAACTGTAACGCTGTTTGGAACGAAAGTAGTGCCAGCGGGTATGGGGTCTGTAAATGTAACGTTTTGGGCAGGAAGTGTTCCGGTATTTTGGACAACGATTGTATAGGTTAAACGACTTCCTATTGTTGCTATTGCCATTAGATTCGTCCTTTCTGTATAAATTTAAATCCGGTCAAGGGATTAAATATTTACAACTAGTATTATATAATGATTTGGAAATAATATGATTTATAAATATTGGTATAAAATGAGCTCGTCATTGCATCCTATTCAAATTTAAATGAATAGGAATAGGCAAAGGCTTTTTTTTTGCCCAAATTAGTCTGTGCATATACAAATGGAACTTTTTTTACTCGTTTGCATTAAATGAAATAGCGAATAAATATTTATCTTATATGGAAGGGGAGTGGAATTGTTGGCTTTTGTACAAACATATACGAAAACGGACTCTTTATTTATGGTACACACAGGGAATACAGTTGGCATGCGTGGTATTACAACAGCGACGGCGTATCAATACAATGCATTAATAACAAGAGATACAAATTTAAGTTTTGCAGGGGTTCCTTCTTCGGTAGATCCATTAACTTTTGCGGGAACGACAAATGATTGGACATTAAATGGTTCTTGGGCAAGGCTTAATCCTTCAGTAACAGATGTACCAGCAACAGCAACTGTAGACTTTGCAATGCTAGTATGGCAAGGAACATTGAGTGCAACTGTGACAGAAACGGTGGTAAATAACAATATACCTACTTTACAAACACCGGATGGGGTCACTCATACAATTACGAGTATTCCTGCATGGGGAGAGACGAGATCAAGCGGAACATTTCAAGGTACCATTTATACACGTGCTGCAAATGTAACAAATATTCTACAAGGGCTTTCAAATCGAGCAGCGGGGGATTATTTTGTAGAAAGGGTTCCCACGGCAAATCCTCCGACGCAAGGGACAGGTGTAGGATGGGCATTGGTTGTTGTATATCGCGATAATTCATATCCTATTAGGAATGTTAGTTTATATACTGGTTTACTCATTTCTACATTGGGTGAGACAGCAACGATTTCAAATTTTATCACTCCAGCTGTAGCGCCGGTTAATGCTCGTGTATTTACAATGGCAATTAATGGTGATACTGATGCGACAGGTGATAGATTTAACTTAAACGGTACGGGACTTTCAGGACCTAATAATTTAATAAATAACTTTTTTGCTTCACAAGTAAATAATTATTTGGGAAATTTAAATACAGTCGGAAGTTTTGGGGATAGAAATATGCCAATTGGTACTTCTGCGACTAATCGACGTGCAGAGTTTGATGTGACAAATGTACCTGCAAATGGCGTGTTAACAGCTGGATCTACTTCTACTACCGTGAATATCCCAAATACATTTGATTATATTTACGCTGGTGCTGTCGGTTTACAAATAGATTTAGCGGAGGCACGTTTAACTGCTACAAAATCAGTAACTGTAAGTTAAAAAAGATTGCTATAAGCTAGCAATCTTTTTTATGAGGTAGATTTTGTTAGTAAAGATTGATAATGAGAATAATCAATCTTTTTTTCTTGTAGTTTTTTTACTAAAAATTTATGATCACGCTTCGGTGTAGCAATAATATACCCTTTAATAATTAAATCTTGTGTAATTTGAGAGGCTTTCTCTTGTAATGCTAGTTCACCGATTTTGCCAGCAATTTTTGATTTAGCAACATCGCGAAATAGTTCTGGAACAGGACTGACGAGCTCTTCTAACAATTGTTTTTGTTCGTCATCCCATAAATGCCTCGTTTTATTAATATAGTGCTCTTCCCAATCTAAAATGGACATACCATCTTCTTTTGGTAATCGTTTTAAAAATTTTCTGAACATAAAGTATCCACCGATAGACATAAGTCCTAATAAAATAACAGTCCATAGCACAATAAACCAACTGAACCATCCTTCGAGCAAGCGTATCCCCCCTTAATGATTGCGGTTTTCTTTTATTCATATTATAAACAGTGAGATTCATAGAAAGCAAGAACGCTTGGTCATTTTGACCAAGCGTTATCATTTAAACAAAGTATAGTTGTTCAACACATAAATTATTATTATCATCTTCTACATATTCAATGATTAATGTGCCAACTTTACGATCTTTATCTTCAGTTGTGAAAATAGAGTAAGAAGTAAAACGTGCTGTTGATAGGCCGCTTATATGTGTAGGTAAAGAAATGTAGTCGTTATCGCGGAAGAATTCCATTAGTTCAATATCCTCAAATTCTTTTCGGTCAACTTGTTTGTTTGTATAGCGGCGTTGAAGTTGTTTTAAAGACTCATTCCAAGAAATTGCTTTTGTGTCGTATACCATTGTTCTATCTCCTTACTGTATGTAATCATTAAGAACATACGTTCTAATTTAGTATACTCTTTTTATTAGAAAAGGGAAAGCAAAAAATAATGTAAGCTTGGATTTCCAAGCTTACATTATTGATGCGTCCGTCATAATCTCTATTTTTTATTATAAGTTAGATAAGAATAAGAAACAAGATGATATATATTTTGTTGATAGTTTTCAAGATTCTGTATATTATAGTTTTACTGAAGCGCAAGGGAATGAGAGGAATGGCATATGTAATTTCACTCCAAGGACCGATGGCAAGTGGAAAAACCACTTTAGCTAAAAAGTTAGAGCTACATGGGTTATCGGTGATATATGAAAATCCATATCCAATTGTAGAAAAGCGAAAACAATTAAATTTGGATATGAATTCAAAAGAAGGGTTTATAGCAAATCAAAAAATGTTTATAGAAGCTAAAATAAAAGAGTTTCAAAATGCGAAGGGTTCAGTCGTAATTTTTGATCGTGGACCAGAAGATATTGAGTTCTATACAATCTTTTATCCTACAACTATAGGAAAAGAGTGGGATATAGAAACTGAATTAAAAGATGAATTATATAAATTAAGAGAATGTCGTTCAGATGCTATTTTTTATTTGGATGTATCGGAAAGTAATTTATATGATAGAAAAAATAATGATAGAACAAGAAACAGAAGTACATTTGAGGAGCAATTTAAATTAGTAGAAACTGAAAAAGACTGGTATAAACAATTTCCTGTAACTTATGTGGACACGAATAGATTATCAGCAGACACATTAGGGGTATATTTTATGAAGTGGTTAAAGGGGAGAGGGCTATGAAAAAAATACTATTATTCGTATATCCAACATTTGCGGAGTTTGAAATTACGGTAGCAACGGCATTGTTGAGAAATAAATATGAAATCATTACAGCAGGTTTAACAAAAGAAATGATTATAAGTGAAACAGGTTTGCAAGTACAACCACATATAGAATTAGGTGAAGTGCGTGTAGAAGAATATGAGGGGATTATTATTCCAGGCGGAGATGCGATACATATGGAGGATGCAGAAGTACTCTTTTCGGTCATTCGTCAATTTCACGAACAAGAAAAATTAGTAGCTGCTATTTGTGCTGGACCGTATGCGCTAGCAAAAGCAGGCTTATTCAAAGAAAACTCGTATACAGTAACTATGGATTATAGAAAATTAGATTGTTTTCCAGTAGAAAATTTTGTGTATGAAGAAGTTGTGCAACATTCAAATATTATTACAGCACAGGGGCATGCATTTGTGCCATTTGGAATAGCAATTGCCTCTTATTTTGGAGTAACAAATGAACATAATATAAATTTTTACAGTGGTAAGGGGAATGTGATGATGGAGAAGTTTTTGCCTGAGAATGTATAAAAGCTAGCTAATGCTAGCTTTTTTCTTTTTGACATCGATAAATGGCTAACGTTTTTGGATCGCGCCATATACCGTTATGAAGTAACAATTCATTTTCTACTTCTTCTTTTAGCCAGTCCTTCATTTCGGCGTGAAGAAGTGTGTTATCCGGTATATTTAGCGACGGAAACATGCTAGAAATATAGTTTACAATCGGAGTAGCATGATGAAAAATGAGAGCATTATGAATAACTGATACTTCAACAGTTGGAAAAACAGACTGTAATATCTCTTTACCATTTTCTAAACAAAATGGAGTGACTGATGATGTTGTTTTCGGCAAATCAAATGTGTCTAGCATGCGGTTACACATTTCAACTATACGAGGTAATGTAACGTTAGAATTTGTTGTAGCTAAAAGTGAGCCACCAGGATGAATTACTTTATGGAATCCTTGAATTGTTTTTTCGACATCTTTCATGTGATATAACATATGTCTTGCGACAATCAAGTCGTAGTAATTAGCTTCAAAAGGAAGTTTTCCAGCGTCACCTAGTCTCCATTCAATTAAATTATTCGTTTTAGTGGCTTCAGAAAGCATGGCTTCTGATTGATCAAAACCGGTTAATTGACCTTTATGGCCATTCGCTTGCAAAAGGGAAAGGAATTTTCCGTTAGCGCATCCAACCTCTAATATTCTTTCTCTCCCTTGAAGTTGTAAATGTTCAATAACGATTTCATCTAAGTTCACTTGTTTTTCTTCGTAATGTTTATGTGTATCGATACGTGTTTGTAAATTGTTACTGACGCTATATTGCCGTTTTACATCATTCATTTTTTCATATTCCACTTTCATACAAAATTGTTGAATCGCATGTGTTAATACATCGGTTTTCTTTAAACCTTCGTAATGAAGTGCGGATTCAAACCTTTCAAGTAATTTTTCTTCAATTCGAAAATGAATATCTTTTCGCTTTTTCATTGAAATCTCTCCCCTTTGCATCTGTTAGTGAGACTATAGCATGCCTGAAAAATTTGTGTAAATCATTTGTGTACACAAATGGAGAAGATGAAAAAATGTTTGAATGTGAGTTTAAACTATTGACGATTTAACCGTTTTCATATATTCTTAAATTAAGAAATATTCAAATAATTAAAAGAAATGAGAGAGTCACATGCTTCTTCAAGGAACACATCGAATTGGTCGTATGGCCATGCTGTTGGCACTTGCGGATGAGAATGAAAGCCCTGTATTATCTATCCCAAAAGGTTGGAAATATTGTACGGGGAAAGTGGGTTCGATGAATTCGCAAAAGGTTGTCGCAGCAATGGAAACAGCGGCTAAAAGCAACCAAGTTATTGAAACAGACGTTTACAGAGAAACACATGCACTTTATCATGCAATAATGGAAGCTTTGTACGGAGTGACGAGAGGTCAAATTCAGTTAGCAGACGTTCTTCGTACAGTAGGACTTCGCTTTGCGATTGTGCGCGGTACACCATACGACGGAAAAAAAGAAGGCGAATGGGTTGCTGTTGCATTATATGGAACGATTGGTGCACCTGTAAAAGGATCTGAGCATGAGGCGATTGGTTTAGGAATTAATCACATATGATTTGCCCATAGTCTATTAGTTAGAAGGGGGCCTTACTTTTTTTAGGACAGAAGTCTGTCTTAAAAAGATAAGGCCCCCTTTTGCCTTTTTAAGGAGGAAAAAGAATGATTACATTAACAGGACATACATTGACAATTGAAGAAATGAAGAGGTTGTTACTTGAAGGGGAAGGTGTAACCGCTTGTCCAACTAGTATGCAAAAGGTGGCGGAGTGCCGCGAAGTAGTTGAGAAAATTGTAGAGAACGGAAAAGTCGTTTACGGTATTACAACTGGATTTGGAAAGTTCAGTGACGTGCTAATTCAAAAAGATGATGTAAAGGCACTTCAGCACAATTTAATTCAGTCACATGCATGTGGGATAGGCGATCCATTTCCTGAAGAAGTATCACGCGGTATGTTAATTTTACGAGCGAACACGATGCTTAAAGGAGTATCTGGTGTTAGACCGCTCGTTGTAAATATGCTTCTTGAGTTTGTAAATCGTAAAATTCACCCAGTTGTTCCGCAACAAGGTTCACTTGGTGCGAGTGGTGATTTAGCGCCTTTATCTCATCTTGCGCTCGTATTATTAGGCGAAGGTGAAGTGTTCTATAAAGGGAAACGTGTTCATGCGATGGTTGCTCTTACAGAAGAAGGTCTTGAGCCAATTGAACTTGAAGCAAAAGAAGGTCTGGCGTTAATTAATGGTACGCAGGCGATGACAGCGCAAGGAGTTCTTTCTTATATAGAAGCAGAAGCAACGGCTTATCAAGCTGAATTAATTGCATCTATGACAATTGAAGGGTTACAAGGCATTATTGATGCATTTGATGAAAATGTTCATAAAGCACGTGGTTATAAAGAGCAAGTGGAAGTAGCGAGCAGAATTCGTGACATCCTTCATGATAGTAAATTAACAACAAAACAAGGAGAACTGCGTGTACAGGATGCGTATTCACTTCGCTGTATTCCGCAAGTACACGGTGCTTCTTGGCAAGTTTTAAATTATGTAAAAGAAAAATTAGAAATTGAAATGAATGCCGCGACAGATAATCCACTTATTTTTGATGGCGGGGAAAAGGTAATTTCAGGTGGTAATTTCCACGGTCAACCGATTGCATTTGCGATGGACTTCTTAAAAGTAGGGATGGCAGAACTTGCAAATATTTCAGAGCGTCGTATTGAGCGTTTAGTAAATCCGCAGTTAAATGATTTACCACCATTTTTAAGTCCAGAACCAGGACTTCAGTCTGGTGCAATGATTATGCAATATGCTGCAGCGTCACTAGTTTCTGAAAATAAAACGTTAGCGCATCCGGCGAGTGTTGATTCAATCCCGTCATCAGCTAACCAAGAAGATCACGTAAGTATGGGAACAATTGCTTCACGCCATGCACATCAAATTATTCAAAATGTAAGACGCGTTCTTTCAATTGAGATGATTTGTGCGATGCAAGCAGCAGAATATCGCGGAATTGAAAACATGAGTACAGTGACGAAAAGCTTCTACCATCAAGGTCGTCAGCAAGTACCTTCTATTACAAATGATCGTATATTCTCAACAGATATTGAAAATATTACGCATTGGTTAAAAACGAATTATTCGATAAAAGAAAGATTAGATGTAAACGCAGCATTATAAAATGAGAAAAGGGAGAGATTGAAATGGAAAAAGTTAAACAAACAATTCGCGCGCCAAGAGGTACTGAGTTACAAACGAAAGGGTGGGTGCAAGAAGCTGCACTTCGTATGTTAATGAACAATTTAGATCCTGAAGTTGCTGAAAAACCAGAAGAATTAGTTGTATATGGCGGAATTGGCCGTGCAGCTCGTAACTGGGAAAGCTATCAGGCGATTGTAGATTCATTAAAAACGTTAGAAAGCGATGAAACTTTACTTGTTCAATCAGGAAAACCAGTTGCTATTTTTAAATCACATGAAGATGCGCCTCGCGTTCTTTTAGCGAACTCAAACTTAGTACCGAAGTGGGCGAACTGGGATCACTTCCGTGAACTAGAGAAAAAAGGTCTTATGATGTACGGACAAATGACGGCAGGTAGCTGGATTTACATCGGAACACAAGGTATTTTACAAGGAACTTATGAAACGTTTGGTGAAGCGGCGCGTCAACATTTCGGTGGTTCATTAAAAGGCACATTAACACTTACTGCTGGTTTAGGTGGTATGGGTGGTGCACAACCTCTTGCTGTAACGATGAACGGCGGTGTTGTTATTGCTATTGATGTTGATAAGCGCAGCATCGATCGTCGTATTGAAAAGAGATACTGTGATATGTATACAGAATCATTAGAAGAAGCGTTAGCGGTTGCGAACGAGTATAAAGAGAAGAAAGAACCGATTTCTATTGGTTTATTAGGAAATGCGGCAGAAATTTTACCAGAACTAGTGAAGCGCAATATTACGCCAGACTTGGTTACAGATCAAACATCTGCTCATGATCCATTAAACGGTTATATTCCAGTAGGCTACACGTTAGAAGAAGCAGCAAAACTTCGTGAAGAAGATCCAGAACGCTACGTACAATTATCAAAAGAAAGCATGACAAAACATGTGGAAGCAATGCTTGCTATGCAAGAAAAAGGCGCAATTACATTTGATTACGGAAATAACATTCGCCAAGTTGCTTTTGATGAAGGTTTGAAAAATGCATTCGATTTCCCAGGATTCGTTCCAGCATTTATCCGTCCATTATTCTGCGAAGGAAAAGGACCATTCCGCTGGGTAGCACTTTCTGGTGACCCAGAAGATATTTATAAAACAGACGAAGTAATTTTACGTGAGTTCGCGGATAATGAGCATTTATGTAACTGGATTCGTATGGCTCGTCAGCAAGTTGAATTCCAAGGCCTTCCATCACGTATTTGTTGGCTTGGTTACGGTGAGCGTGCGAAATTTGGCCGCATCATTAATGAAATGGTTGCAAATGGTGAATTATCAGCACCAATCGTTATCGGTCGTGACCATTTAGATTGCGGATCAGTAGCATCTCCAAACCGTGAAACAGAAGCGATGAAAGACGGTAGTGATGCAGTAGCTGACTGGCCAATCTTAAATGCATTAATTAATAGTGTAAACGGTGCAAGCTGGGTATCTGTTCACCACGGTGGTGGCGTTGGTATGGGTTATTCACTTCATGCAGGAATGGTTATCGTTGCAGATGGAACAGAAGCAGCAGCAAAACGTATTGAGCGCGTATTAACTTCTGACCCTGGTATGGGTGTTGTTCGTCACGTTGATGCAGGATATGACTTAGCTGTGGAAACTGCGAAAGAAAAAGGCGTTAACATTCCAATGATGAAATAAGGAGGAGAAAACATGCTGGACACTTTACTAATCAATATCGGTCAATTACTAACAATGGATCAAGAAGATGGCTTGTTAAGACGGGAAGCGATGAACACGCTTCCTGTTATCGAAAATGGTGCGGTTGGAATTGAAAATGGTGTAATCACTTTCGTTGGAACAGCGGAAGAAGCGAAAGGATTACAAGCGAAAGAGGTTATTGATTGCGGCGGAAAAATGGTTTCTCCTGGCCTTGTTGACCCGCATACTCATCTTGTATTTGGTGGATCTCGCGAAAATGAAATCGCACTAAAATTACAAGGAGTTCCGTACTTAGAAATTTTAGAACAAGGCGGAGGTATTCTTTCAACTGTAAATGCAACGAAACAAGCGTCGAAAGAAGAGCTTGTTCAAAAAGCGAAATTCCATTTAGACCGTATGCTATCTTTCGGAGTTACAACTGTAGAAGCGAAGAGTGGTTATGGATTAGATGATGAGACGGAATGGAAACAATTAGAGGCAACTGCACAATTACAAAAAGAACATCCAATCGATTTAGTGTCAACGTTTTTAGGTGCTCATGCAGTTCCGAAGGAGTACAAAGGTAGATCAAAAGAATTTTTACAATGGATGTTAGACCTACTACCAGAAATGAAAGAGAAGCAATTAGCAGAATTCGTTGATATTTTCTGCGAAACAGGTGTGTTCTCTGTCGAAGAATCAAAAGAGTTTTTATTAAAAGCGAAAGAGCTTGGCTTTGATGTGAAAATTCATGCGGATGAAATTGATCCTCTTGGTGGTGCGGAAGCAGCAGCTGAAATTGGTGCAGCATCAGCGGACCATTTAGTTGGTGCTTCTGATAAAGGAATTGAAATGCTTGCAAACTCTAATACAGTAGCCACTTTATTACCAGGAACAACCTTCTATTTAAATAAAGAAAGCTTTGCTCGCGGTCGTAAAATGATTGATGAAGGTGTTGCGGTAGCTTTAGCCACAGACTTTAACCCAGGCAGCTGCCCAACTGAAAACATTCAGCTTATTATGAGCATCGCAATGCTGAAATTGAAAATGACACCAGAGGAAGTTTGGAATGCTGTAACAGTTAACTCTTCTTATGCTATTAATCGAGGCGATGTAGCTGGGAAAATTAGAGTGGGTCGTAAGGCAGATTTAGTTTTATGGGATGCTTACAATTATGCTTACGTACCGTATCATTACGGTGTAAGTCATGTAAATACAGTGTGGAAGAATGGTAATATCGCATATACAAGAGGTGAACAATCGTGGAGCACGGCCACTATTTAAAGAAAAATGCAAAGTTTATTGATCGTGAAGTGACGAAATGGAGTGAGATGATTAAGGATTGGGAGGAAGGCGTGGAAATATTCGGTGCTGCCTTAATTGGAGCACCCCTTTCTAAACCGTCTATTAGTCATTCAGGAGCAAGTTTTGCACCAAAAACAATTCGTTCGATGTTAGATGCATATAGCACATACGCAATTACAGAAGAACACGATATGAAAGAAAGTGTTCTATATGATTGCGGTGATATTACAATGCATGTAACAGATATAAAAGAAAGTCATAACCGAATTGCTAAAACAGTAGGTCATGTAACGAAAGTAAATCCAAACATGATACCAATTGTTCTTGGTGGTGACCACTCGATTAGTTTTCCGAGTATAACGGGCTTTGCAAACAGTAAAGGGAAGGTCGGTATTATTCAATTTGATGCCCATCATGATTTACGTAATTTAGATGATGGTGGTCCGTCAAATGGTACGCCGTTCCGTAGTTTATTAGAAAATGGTGTCATTACAGGAAAACAACTTGTTCAAATCGGTATTCGTAATTTTTCAAACGCGCGTGCGTACCATGAATATGCAAAAGAACATGGCGTGACAGTGTATACAATGAAGGATGTACGAGAGCGAGAAATAAAAGATATTATGACGGAAAGTATTGAAGTATTAAGAAGGCAAGGCGTGACTTCTATTTACATTTCTCTTGATATGGATGTACTAGACCAAGCGTTTGCGCCAGGTTGTCCAGCAATTGGGCCTGGTGGAATGGATAGTACGACTTTACTAGATGCGATTGAATTCCTTGGTAAAGAACCGCTCGTTCAAGGGATGGATATAGTAGAGATTGATCCAACTCTTGATTTTAGGGATATGACGAGTAGAGTAGCAGCGCAAGTGATTATGAGTTTTCTTTTAGCGAGGGAAACAGTTAGTAAGCAGGTTAGTATATAGACGGAAAAGTAGATTTTTATTTATGCCTTATCAAAAACACATTACTACTCAAATGTAGTGATGTGTTTTTATGTTAAAAGAGAATGAATGTGTGTGGAACCGTTAATAAAATTGCGGTTTTTTATAGTGTATTGTGTGAATTTAATTTCTTGCTTTTGAAGTATTGACGTGTAAAATAATTTTATGATAAAATAAAAATTTTGCTAAAAAATTAAAGTTGTGTTAAGCTTGAGAAGGTTACCATATATGGAGGTGGATTATTTGTTTCAAATTGGCGATAACATTGTTTATCCAATGCAAGGAGCAGGTATAATTAAAGCCATAGAAGAGAAGGAAATCGCAGGGGAAAAACAACAGTATTATGTTATAAAAATGTCGGCTAGTAATATGGAAATAATGATTCCTGAAGGGAAAATATTGAATTCAAATATACGACCAGTTACAGATATCAAGGCATTAATACACATAATAGATATTTTTCAGCATGGAGAATCAGATAGATTACTTACATGGAAACAAAGGTACAAAGTGAACACTGATAAAATAAAAACGGGTAAAATGCAAGAAGGTGCTGAGGTTGTGCGTGATTTAATGCGTATACAGAAAGAAAAGGCACTTAATGCAAGCGAAAAGAAAATGTTAGATAACGCACATGAATTTTTGATTAGTGAACTGGGATTAATTGAAGGTATCACAGAAAATCAAATAAAAAGCTTTTGTTAAGGTTCATTACAAATAATATATGGCATCCCAAAAAAGATCTTGAATTTTTTGGGAGTATAATTATAGAGAATTAATCATTTCAAAGACATTCAACTCTTTCAAACCACTTTTAGAGCATTAACCTCTTTTGTTATTACTACAATCAAATCCGCTTTTTATTTTTTAAATTTCTTTTACGAATGTTCGAAGTTTAATTAAATACTTCGATAAAATAATTACTTGATTTTTGCAATCCTGATTCACACTGGCACGGACGAGGAGCCGTAAGGATGAAAGAGAGGTAGGGCTTTCATTGTTTTAGGTATATAAGTTATTATTTTCATAAGAATATTGAACCGCTCTCACTTCTATTGTTAAGGGATTTTCTTATATGTGTATATCCTTTATATAAAAGAGATAAATAAATTGACATTCACATATGGTAAATAAAAAAGGTTTCCTACTCAGGAAACCTTTTTTATTTATAGCATCCCATTTGTTTAATATTCGAATAACCTCTGGTTAAAGCGTATAAATTGACGTTACTATCTAAAAGTAAGTATGATGCGATTGTAGTAAGAATTTTTTTAGGGGGAAGAAACATGACAAGTTCAAACAAGAAATCGGCAAGTATTTATGAAGGAACAAATGTAAACGCTTGGGGGTCTTTTGAAAACGTTGCAGAAACGAAGTTGTTTAATTCAATTCAAATTGGATCTTGGCCTCTTCGTAACCGTATAGCAATGGCACCAATGACAAGATGCTTTGCAGACAATGAAACTGGAGCAGTGGGTGCTGATGTAGTGGAATACTATAGAAAACGTGCAGCTGATGGAGTTGGATTGATTATTACAGAGGGAATCGTCATTAGCCCAAGAGCAAAAGGGAATCCGGGAGTACCGGGGATTTATACACAAGAACAAATTGATTCGTGGAAACCTGTTACAGAGGCAGTACATAAAGAAGGCGGGACAATTATTGCTCAAATATGGCATGTTGGTCGTATGAGTCATCATGAAATAATTGGTGGGCAAATGCCGCAAGCGCCGTCTGCAATCGCTGCAGAGGGAAATGTTCCACGTTTTCGTAAGCCATTCGATACACCAGAAGCAATGACGTTAGAAGAAATACAAGAAGTTATCGGTCAATACGCACAAGCTGCAAAAAATGCGATCGAAGCTGGGTTTGATGGAGTAGAAATTCACGGTGCACACGGATATTTAATTGATCAATTTACTTATGAGTTTGCAAACAAGCGTACAGATAAATATGGTGGCGACTTAAAGCAAAGGTTAACGTTTATGAAAGAAGTAACTGAGGCTGTAATAGAAGCAATTGGAGCTGATAAAACACTTCTTCGTTTCTCTGCTTTTAAAGGTGATAATCCTACTTATATGTGGGAAAACCCTGAACTGGCAATTGAAACATTCGTAAATATGTTTAAAGAAGTTGGATTAACGATGATTCACCCTTCAACGATGAGTTATACGCAAGTGATTGCTGACGGAAAGAATTTTCATCAATTAGTAAGAAAATATTGGGATGGTGCGATTGTTGGGGTTGGTAATTTGAATCCGAAAGAGGCTGAAGAAGCGTTGCAAGAAGGAACAATTGATGTAGCTGCATTCGGAAGACCTTTAATTGCTAATCCGGATTTTGTTCATCGAATTAAAAGTGCTGAAAGTTTAGTTGAATATGACGCGAAAGAGCATCTTGCTACATTGATTTGAATAAAGATAAAAGGAGAACACACGGAGTGTTCTCCTTTTATTATGGGATTTCATAGGGGGAAGCGAGATGAGTGAAACGCTACTCGTTATTATTAGTATATTACTATTATTACTGTTGCTTTTAATCGTCTTTTTTATTATTACATTTTTTATAAAAAAACGGACGCATCATTCTATTTTAAAACTACATCCATACTTAGGAAGAATGCGCTACTTACTGGAAAAGATAGGGCCGGAATTCCGACAATATTGGTTTGATCACGATACAGATGGAAAACCTTTTTCACGTTACGACTTTCAAAGTGTTATGTTTTTAGCGAAGTATCGCTCTGAAATACTTGGTTTTGGATCGAAACGAGATTTTGAAGCATCGGGTTATTATATTGCTAATACGTTGTTTCCGGTATTAACAGAAGAATTAAGTGTGAATGTAACGCCAGAACGTGAAGGGAAAAAGTATGTAATTCATAAAGAAGGATTATTTTCACGAAGAGAAAAATTGACAGCGGATACAACGGATCTTTGGTTATACGAAGAAGACGATGCAATTATCATCGGCGAAAATCGTAAATATCCATGGAAACTGTATGGCATGTTTGGAGCATCAGCAACTTCTTACGGTTCGATTGGTGAAAATTATATTTTAGCGAGTGGGTTTGGAGCGAAAATGGCTGGCGGTTCGTGGATTAATACTGGCGAAGGCGGCGTTATTCCAGAACATTTACATACAGGGGCAAATATCGTTGCACAAATTGGCCCAGGGTTATTTGGATATCGTGATGAGGACGGTAATTTTTCGATGGAGAAATTTATGGGGAAAGCGAAAGAGAGTAATATTAAAGCATTTGAATTGAAATTTGGGCAAGGTGCGAAAATACGTGGTGGTCATTTAGAGGGGCAAAAAGTAAACGAGAAAATTGCTTTTGTTCGGAATGTACGAGAGGGAGAGACAATTAATTCACCGAATCGATTTTCATTTTTAAATAATGCAGCAGAGACACTTTATTTTATTCAACAATTGCAAGAAAACGGCGGAAAACCAGTTGGGATGAAAATTGTGATTGGACAACAGGAGCCGTTGGAAAATTTATTCAAAACGATGAAAGAGTTAAACATCTATCCGGATTTCATTACAATTGATGGTTCAGAAGGTGGATCAGGAGCAACGTATAAATCGATGGCAGATAGCATGGGAATGCCGCTTATTCCAGCATTATTGACGTTTATTGATACAGCAAATCATTATGATATTCGGGATAAATTCAAAGTGTTTGCTGCCGGGAAATTAATTACACCAGATAAAGTGGCAATCGCTTTAGCTATTGGTGCAGATGCTGTAAATTCAGCGCGTGGTTTTATGATGGCAAGCGGCTGTATAATGGCGCTTCAATGTAATTCTGGCCAATGTCCATCTGGTGTGGCCACGACGAATCCGCACTATCAAAAAGCGTTAGATCCGTATGAGAAGAAGTGGCGAGTTATGAATTATATTATTAGTATGAGATATAGTTTGTTTTCGTTAGCAGCGGCGGCGGGAGTGAAGAGCCCGCGTCATTTAAAGAGAGATCATATTGTATTTAAAGATGAGATGGGGCGGGTAGTCCCTCTCTCAGAATTGTTTCCTACTAGTAAATAGTAAGATATGTTTAATAGATTAAAAGTCATACATTTGTATGGCTTATTTTTATTAAAAAATAGGTATTTTATTTTCTGAATATTTTTACTTTAATTTCTTTTGAAAACAGGGTAATCCACTGGGATAAAGGCGTTTATAAAGGTTTTCACATATAGGAAAAAGTGCTTGTTCACTTGAAAGAACAAAAAATGTTTGGTAAGGTAGGGAACCATAAGCGAAAACAAGAAAATAGAAAAAGTCATTTTTCGAAATTTTGAATGGCTTATGTAACTAAGGGAGAGATTTGGTGAAGATTGAGATTATGGTTTCGCTTGCTATTTATATGGCAGGTATGTTGTATATCGGGTATTGGTCTTATAAGAAGACATCCGATTTATCAGATTATATGTTAGGCGGAAGAGGACTCGGTCCAGCAGTTACAGCTTTATCAGCCGGTGCTTCTGACATGAGTGGTTGGATGCTTATGGGATTACCGGGTGCGATGTATGCGACAGGGTTGTCCAGTGTATGGATCGCGATAGGTTTATTAATAGGCGCTTATGCAAACTATTTAATTCTTGCGCCGCGTTTACGAACATATACGGAAGTAGCAAATGATTCAATTACGATTCCAGATTTTTTAGAGAATCGGTTTAAAGATCGTACGAAAATACTTCGTTTTGTCTCCGCTATCGTCATTTTAGTATTTTTCACATTTTATGCGTCAGCTGGTTTAGTTTCAGGTGGACGTTTGTTTGAAAATTCTTTTAACCTTGATTATAAAATAGGTTTATTTGTAACTGTTGGTGTCGTTGTTGCTTATACACTATTCGGTGGTTTTTTAGCAGTAAGTTGGACCGACTTTGTGCAAGGTTGTATTATGTTTATTGCTCTTGTATTAGTTCCAATTGTAGCTTTTACAGATGTAGGTGGTGTAACAGAAACATTCAATACAATTAAGCAAGTTGATGCATCGCATTTAGATATGTTTAAAGGGACTACAATACTTGGTATTATTTCATTTTTAGCATGGGGCCTTGGGTATTTTGGTCAACCACATATTATTGTCCGCTTTATGGCAATTACCTCTATTAAAGATTTAAAAACTTCTCGTAGAATTGGTATCGGTTGGATGACGATTTCAATTATAGGTGCAATGCTTACTGGTCTAGTTGGTATTGCTTATTACGCTAAAAATAATGCGACATTACAAGATCCGGAAATGGTCTTTGTAACATTCTCAAATATTTTATTCCATCCGTACATTACTGGATTTTTATTATCAGCTATTTTGGCTTCGATTATGAGTAGTATTTCCTCGCAATTACTTGTTATTTCAAGTGCTGTAACGGAAGATTTCTATAAAACATTTTTCCGTCGTAAAGCAAGTGATAAAGAACTTGTATTTATCGGTAGGCTGTCAGTATTAGTAGTAGCGATGATTGCAGTTGTTTTAGCGTATCATCCGAGTGATACAATTTTAACGCTTGTTGGATATGCTTGGGCAGGATTTGGATCAGCATTCGGACCAGCAATTTTATTAAGTTTATATTGGAAGAGAACGAACAAATGGGGCGTTCTTGCTGGGATGATTGTCGGTGCATTAGTTGTTATCACTTGGGTACAAATTCCAAGTTTAAAAGCGACTATGTATGAGATGGTACCTGGATTCTTCTGTAGCTTATTAGCTGTTATTATCGTAAGTTTAGTAACGAAAGAACCAGTTAAAGCAATACATCGTGAATTTAATGAGATGGAAGCAGTATTGGAAGAGGAAACAAAATAATTAGTGAAGAGGGTAAACGCTGAATAGCGTTTACCTTCTTTTCATTTTAAATGAAATCCGTAACTTATTGACAAAGAAAAGTAAGTAACTTATAATAAATAATAAGTTCGAGGTAAATAAATATTTGTTATGTTTACAGATTGAACAAATATTTTTTTTGTGAATTATCTCGAATTCGAGATAATTTTGTTAGGTTAGTTATTTGTGTGTAATTTTACAGTTAATATCTCAATCCCGAGATAAATTATAATTAAGGATTTTACTTTATGGTATGGACAAAATGAATAATGAATTTTAATGTAAAAAATTTTTTCATAATGAATTAAAAAAGGAGTGGAGAAAATGGAAAAGAAAACAATGGGAATTCATCACATTACAGCAATCGTAGGACATCCACAAGAAAATGTAGATTTTTATGCTGGTGTATTAGGGTTACGTTTAGTGAAACAAACAGTGAATTTTGATGATCCTGGTACGTACCATCTTTATTTCGGTAATGAAGGAGGAAAGCCTGGAACAATCATTACGTTTTTCCCATGGGCAGGTGCTCGTCAAGGAATTATTGGTGACGGTCAAGTAGGAATCACTTCTTATGTTGTACCAAAAGGGGCAATGAAATTTTGGGAAAATAGATTAGAAAAATTCGATATTTCGTATACAAAAATGACTCGATTTGGAGAACAGTACTTAGAATTTGATGATCCGCATGGTTTGCATATAGAATTAGTAGAAAGAGAAGAAGGCGAATTAAATAATTGGAGCTTTGGGGAAGTTACGCCAGAAGTAGCAATTAAAGGATTTGGTGGTGCTGTTCTTTTATCAGCGCACCCTCAAAAAACTGCTGAATTGTTAGAGCACGTTATGGGTCTTGAGAAAATTGGGGAAGAGGGAGAATTTGTTCGATTCCGTTCTTCTGCTGATATTGGAAATATTATTGATTTGAAATTATCGACAATTGGACGTGGCCAGATGGGTGTTGGTACAGTCCATCATATTGCTTGGAGAGCGAGTGATGATGCTGATCAGTTAGACTGGAAAGAGCACGTGTCCCGTTTTGGATACCACGTAACTCCTGTACAAGACCGAAATTATTTTAACGCAATTTATTTTAGAGAACACGGTGAAATTTTATTTGAAATTGCAACAGACCCTCCTGGTTTCGCTCATGATGAATCGTTAGAGACGATGGGTGAGGAATTAAAGTTACCAGAACAATATGAACAACATAGAAAACAGATTGAACAAACGCTTTTACCATTTGAAGTGAGAAATTTAGATTAAAGTGATTGAAAGGGGAAAAGGATTATGATGAAACATGTTTTTCAAAAAGGAAAAGATACGTCAAAACCAGTGTTGTTATTACTTCATGGTACAGGAGGTAATGAATTAGATTTATTACCACTTGCAGAAATAATGGACCCAGAAGCATCTGTATTAAGTGTTAGGGGAAATGTATTAGAAAATGGCATGCCACGTTTTTTCCGCCGATTGGCAGAAGGCATTTTTGATGAAGAAGATTTGATTTTCCGTACGAAGGAATTAAATGAATTTTTAGATGGAGCTGCAAAAACATATGAATTTGATAGAAATAACATTGTAGCTATCGGTTATTCAAATGGAGCAAACATTGCTGCAAGTTTATTATTCCATTACGATAATGCATTAAAAGGCGCTGTGCTTCATCACCCAATGGTGCCTAGAAGAGGAACACAATTGCCTAATTTAGCAGGAAAATCCGTGTTTATCGCTGCTGGGACAAATGACCCGATTTGTTCATCAGCAGAGTCAGAGGAATTGAAGGTACTATTAGAAAATGCAAACGCTAATGTAACAATGCATTGGGAAAATAGAGGTCATCAATTAACAATGGGTGAAGTAGAAAAAGCAAAAGAATGGTATGAAAATACAGTACTATAAAAGTAAATAAAGAAAGAAGCATTTGCAATCATTAGCAGATGCTTCTTTTTTATTTAAGACTGAATTGTAAGATGTGATGAAGAAAGTGGTAATTGAATGTCAACGATCGTACCTTTATTTAATTCGCTTGAAATGTGTAATTTACCATGGTGTTCTTCAATTATTTTGTAACACATCATTAGCCCTAGTCCAGTTCCCTTTTCTTTTAAACTATAAAATGGTTCGCCTAGACGAGAGATACGATCTTCTGGGATACCGCAACCTTCATCGATAATCCGTATTAAAATAAAGGTATCTTCTAATGGTTTTGTTTGGATGAAAATATTTCCGCCATTTGGCATCGCTTCAATCGCATTTTTTAATATATTTATAAAAACCTGTTTTAATTGGTTACCGTCACATTGAATATCATGTGCGTAATCAAAATGATCCATAATGATGTGAACACTGTGCATAATAGCAGTTGGTAAAATAAATGTAACTACCTCTTCAATCAAAGTTTGTATGTTACAAGTTTTGATTGATAATACTTGTGGCTTAGACATCGCCATAAATTGACTTGTAATAGATTCCATCTGTGAAATTTCACTTAACATAACATCGATATACCATTTATGCTCCTCATTTATTTCAGGGAGTAGCAATGTTAGAAAACCTTTTAGAGAAGTGAGTGGATTTCGAATTTCATGGGCAATTCCAGCTGTCAGTTGTCCGACTACTGCGAGTTTTTCTGATTTTCGTAATAACTTTTCTGTTTCTTTTAACTCAGTAACGTCTCTTCCCATTACGATAAGACCTTTACGGGAGCCATCAGGATGATAGAGAGGAACTTTCGACATACTTAAGATTAGGTCGAAATCATCTCTATGAATAATAAATTCTTCACCATGAAGAATTTGTCTTTGTTGCCATGCTAGTTCATCGACTTCTTCGCAATGTAAAAAAGCTTCTCGGTACGCTTCATTATATTGAATGAGTTCACTATCTTTTTTCCCACGGTAAGGTACATGATGGAAATTGAAACAAGAAAGTGCGTAGTCATTTGCCTCAAGCCAGCGTCCTTCATGATCTTTAAATATAACAAACGCAGGCATAGAGTTCACTAATGTACGTAATCTCTTCTCACTTTCTTTTAGCATATTCTCAATTCTTTCTGATTTTTCAAGCGGCTTCATAATGGCATATACGCCAGTAAGACGATTTTGGACAAAAATAGGAACTAGTTTTGTCACGACGTCTAATAAGAATCCATTTTTATGACAAATAGATAAAATATACTCTTGTTGATTATCCGTTTCAGTATTCTTTATATTTTGTAATACTTGCTCAGAAATATGGGCTTCTAAAATAGAGGTAATATTTTTCTGTTCTAATTCTAAAGAAGTGTAACCTAATATTCTTTCGGCAGAAGGATTTATATGTAGAATAACTCCTTCTAAATTTAATGAAATAATACTATCAGGATTGTGTTCGAACAGGGATGCGTACATTTCTGTTAATGAACGATCTTGTATATGGTTTCGCAAACGTCTAGAAATGCTCGGATGACGTTTTTTTTGAGTTGATGAATATTTTTTACGACTCATAATAGTTCCTCCGTACAAATAGCATCTAAAAAGATTTGTCTATTCATAACTATAATATAGATGTAACGTGTATTTCTATAAAAAATGGAAGTTATATAATAAATTTTGTTTTCTTTATTTTTTGCAAAGTGAGTGCCAGGTGGTAATAAGGGGAGCTTATATTGTTTTATAAACCCTTTGTAAGTTACAAAAGTGGGTTTTTTGTATAACATTAGGGTAGAAGAGGGGGAGAGAAAATGAGAAATTATATTCAAGGGATCGATCATGTACAAGTAGCTGCACCTGTAGGGTGTGAAGAAGAAGCACGAGCGTTTTATGGTGAAACAATAGGTATGGAGGAAATCTCGAAGCCAGAGGAATTAAAGAAGCGTGGTGGATGTTGGTTTAAGTGTGGAAATCAAGAGATTCATATTGGAGTTGAGCAAAACTTCAATCCAGCTAAAAAGGCGCATCCGGCTTTTTATGTTTTAAAAATTGATGAATTTAAACAAGAATTAATAAAGCAAGGTATTGAAGTAATAGATGACCATGCACGTCCAGATGTAATTAGATTTTACGTATCAGATCCGTTCGGAAATCGAATTGAATTTATGGAAAATAAAAACTAGGTGGAAATTCACCTAGTTTTTTAACCTTTTCTAAACAATCCTAATACTTCAACCGTTTCGGTAATGTTAACGAATGCATGAGGGTCAATTTCAGAAATTGTTAATTTCATGCTTGCTAATTCTTCACGAGAAACGACTGTCATAAGTACACGTTTCTTTTCGCTAGAATAAGCACCTTCGCCATCAAGTAATGTAATTCCACGTACAACAGTTGAAAGAAGTTGTTTTTTCATTTTTTCTGCTTCATTTGTTACAATCATAAGTGTAACTTTTCGATGTTTCGTATGAATAGCATCGATAACTTTACCAGTTACATAAATGGAAAGTAAGCTTGTAAGAGCAACATCCCAAGTGAAGAAGAATCCTGCAATTATTACAACGACCGCATTTAAAATAATAAGGAATCCGCCAAGTTTAATGTCTCGCTTGCGGGATAAAAGCATACCGATAATATCGAAACCACCAGTTGATCCATTACAGTTAAAAACAAGACCGATACCGGCTCCGGCAATGACACCACCAAAGATAGATGATAAAAGTGGATCTGTTGCGACGACTTTCACTGGAACGTAGTATAATGCAACAGATAATACAATAACAGAGACAATCGTGTTAAAAATGACTTTTTTTCCAAGACCTATGTATCCTAAAATAAGGATAGGTAAGTTTAATACAAAGTTAATAATACCTGTGTTTACAGGAGTTACAATCCCTAAAATAATAGCAATTCCGCCAATTCCACTACTTAAAATTTTGTGGGGGATAAGGAAAAGATTAAAGGCAATCGCAATAATAATAGAACCAATAATAACACCAAGAAATCTGACCATCTCTTTCCCGTCCTTCACTAAAAAATTCATATTATTTCAAGATTATATATGATATTGAAAGTTTTGGGTAAAAACAGTTTATTTCGGAAAATTAGATTAATCAAAAGAATTTGAGTATTTTATCATTTGAAAGGGGATACAGTTGTGAAGGTAAAAACATATCAACAGAAAAGCCCGTTGAAGCAAGAATGTGAGGATTCTTATTTTTGTAATGAGGAAAATAAGATTTATGGTGTATGTGATGGTGCAACACCGCTCGTCCCGTTTCGTGATGAAAAGGGACATAATGGAGCATATATCGCTTCACATTTATTTGCAAGTTATTTTGCTTCTTTACGTGAAAATCATAGTTTACAAGTTGCTGTTGCGAAAGCAAACGAAGCATTGCAAAGTAAAATGTTAGCATATAAAGTAGATACGAGAAAAAAAGAACATTTGTGGTGCACATGTATTGCGGCAGTTCAAATAAATGGTGAGAAAATTGAATACGCACAGTTAGGGGACTGTATGATTGTCGCAATACTTCAAAATGGAACAATGCAAGTATTAACGAAAGACACGGTTGAAGGAATTAGTAAACGAGCAAAAAAGAAGAGAGAAGAAGATCGTAAAAAAGGGTTATTTGTACCAGAAGAATATGTTTTTCAAGATGTGCGAGAACAGTTAAAATATAATCGTTATCTTGCAAATATGCAGGGTGGGTATTCCGTTGCAAATGGAATGAAAGAAGCGATACACTATTTACAACATGGTGAATTACATATAGATGAAGTGAGCGGAATTTTTATTTGTTCAGATGGATTATTCCACCCAGATTGGCCACTCGAACAAACTGTTGCATATATAAGAAAGAATAGTATAAGTGAATATGTAGCAATTATCGAAGAGTTAGAAGGGGAAAAGAGAATAAGACCAGATGATAAGACAATTATAATGATTGATTTTTAAGGGGAGGCAATTCATATGGAAATTAAATGTGTAAATTTAGCATTTCAAGACGAATTAGTTCCTTTAGAAAAAGTAAATAAACTGATTATCCACCATACATCTGAAGATGGATGGGATGTGTATCAAACACATGAATTTCATCAAAAAGTAAGAGGGTGGAGCGGGATTGGTTACAATTATTTTATTGAAGAAGATGGAACTGTAGTCGAAGGGCGAGGTTTACATATTGGAGCACATGCGAAAGAATATAATAGAGATACAATTGGAATATGTATGACGGGTAATTTTGATAAATATGATCCAACTCCCCCGCAAATGAATGCAGTATATTCTTTATGTAAAATGTTTATGAAGCAGTTTTCTATAGAGAAAGGAAATGTACTTGGTCATAGGGAGCTAGAAGGTGTTACAAAAACTTGTCCTGGCAATCGTTTTTCTATGGTAGAGTTAAGAAACTTACTATCTTAAATATAGAGGAGTAATAAATGATGATGAATATAAAAATACCAAATGATAAAAAAGAAGAGCTTGTAGCACAAATTCAGCAATTTTTCGTTGAAGAAGATTTAGATGAAATTGGGCGTTTTCAAGCAGAACGTTTAATAGAAGAAATGATTAAATTAGTAGGACCTTTTGCATACAATCAAGCAATTGGAGATGCTAGAAAGCTTGTAACCGAGAAACTATCTAATATTGAAGAAGATTTGTATGTGTTAGAAAAAAGTGAAGGGAAGTAAACTTCCGTCAATTATAAAATAAGTGTTATGTCACCGCCTTTTCCGATGTTTTATTTGAAAAAGGCCGTGACATTTTTTTATTGTCATCAGGAAAATAATAGAACTTATTTCCCTATCTCGTACTCCATTCTTTTACCATTTCATCATGATATGCTTCTGTCCAATGATATGGTTGCAACTCTTTTAAAGGTTTAAAAATAATATCTTGTTTAGCATTTGTAATCGCACACTGTACTTCTGGTCCCCAATAAAATAAACGTTCTTGGCATACACCACAAGGCGAGAGTACCTTTAATTCAGAATGCTCATTTTCTCTTGCAAGACAAATAGAATGTGTAACTTTCTTTTGAAATTTATGAGCTTCTAAAATTGCACCTGTTTCCATACAAAGTTCTGTTGAAGCATTTATTACGTCCGGAGCAACACTTGTATAAATTGTTCCATCTTCTACACGAATCGCTGCGGCCCCACCCCAATCGTTTGGATATCTTTGTTCAATTAACTGTTTCACCACATCATATAATTGTTGCTCAATATTCAATTTTTTTCCTCATTTCTGTCCAAATTCAGGTTTGTTATTTCGAAATATTCTTTCTTTTATCATAATAACATAAACAAAAAAATGGAATGAACATTTAATTTCAAACCATCTTTTTGCCAAAAGGAACGTTTTTTTATAAAAAGATTGAGATTAAAAATATATTATCTTAATTTTATCTTTTTTTAATAATTTGTTTATGGGCAATTTATAGTTGTTATTTATAATTCCTATATATAGCAGCTATGGATACTACGAAAAAAACTTTGGAGGTGTAACACTTTGTATCCAATTAGCTGTAATGAAAATTTAAAACATGAATTGCTCACATAGAGTCTTCTTTTGGAAGAAAAGTGGTGTAATTATTTGTTAAATGAAGGAAGGGATTGGAAAACTATGAATAAAACAATTTTAAAAACATGTATCATATCAGCAGTTCTAGGTGGAGTTCTATTAACTGAAAAAAATGGAGAAGTAAAAGCAGAAGAGATTACACCACAAACGAATCATACTGGTGTATTTAAAGATGTTCCAAAGGGGCACTGGGCATATGAGGCGATTCAGCAATTAACAGATGAGAAAATCGTTTTCGGATATGATGATGGGAGATTTGGTTTTGGAGATAATGTGACACGCGAACAAGTTGCAGCTTTACTGTATCGTTATTTTAATTTGGCAGAAGAGAAAAATTATGAGAATCCATATGGGGACGTAAGTGAAGAGTCGACAAGCTATATAAAGGAAATCTTGTCTTTAACAGAAATGGGCGTTTTTAAGGGTGACGAGCACGGGAACTTTAGACCGAAGGCATCCTTAACACGTGCAGAAATGGCACAAGTTCTTACAAATGCTTTTCATTTAAAGGCAAAGAGTAATCATACTTTTAATGACGTTTCAACGAACTCATGGGCAAGCAATGCCATTAGTGCTGTTCAAACAAATAATATTGCAAAAGGAGTAGGCGGAGGGAATTTTGCTCCAAATATGGATGTGACGCGTGAACAGTATGCACAATTTTTATACAATGCAATACAAGAAACTGAGAAAACTCAAGAAACGAAAGGGCAACTATTAGCTAGCATACTTGGTGAAACAAATTGGCAAGGGACAAAAGTCTATGACAAAGATCATAATGATGTAACGAAAGAAAATCAGAATTTCATCGGGCTTGCAAAGTATGATGCTAAAACGGCAAGGTATGAATTTTTTAATGCAAGTACAGGAGAGAGTCGTAATGATAGCGGTACCTTTTTTATAACTAATGATGGAAAGAAAAGAGTACTAATTTCTGAGACGCAAAATTACCAAGCAGTTGTTGAATTAACGCAATTAGATAAAGAGAAATTTACATATAAAAGAATGGGGAAAGATGCAAAAGGGAACGATGTAGAAGTATTTGTTGAACATATTCCTTATCAAGAAAAAGAGCTATCTTTCACGCGACCTGATAAAAATTTAGAGAGCTCGACGGGTAAAATAGTTACGGATGTTGATGGAGATAAAATATTATCTAGTACACTATGGAATGGAACGGTGGTATTAGATGAACAAGGTAATAATGTAACAAAATACAATTCAAACTTAATCAGTCTAGCAAAATATGATAAAAATACAAATAAATATGAGTTTTTTAATGTGAATACAGGAGAAAGTCGTGGAGACTATGGTTTCTTTGATGTTGTACATGATAATAAAATAAGAGCCCACGTTTCGTTAGGAAATAATAAATACGGTGCAGTTCTTGAACTTACAGAATTAAATAAAGAGAAATTTACGTATACAAGAATGGGGAAAGATGCGAATGGAAAAGATATAAAAATCTTTGTTGAGCATGAACCGTATACAGGTGACCTAAAACCAAATTTCACAAAGTAAGCCTTTACTGTATGTAGCAAAGGCATTATGTTAGAAAAGGTTAGTAAGGAAAGATCAGAGTGATTATATAATTAAAATAGTTGTTTATAGACAAATAGATGCCTTGAGGCATCTATTTGTCGTTTTAAAATGATTTTATGGGGCAAATTCTCTTTTTTCAGACCTAGTCACTTACTACTTGCACAACCATACATTTTCGTTCTTTTATTTATTCTCTTTATGTTCTTTATATTCATGAACTTTTTCTTTTACATTACCGACAGTATCTTTAGCAGTGCCTTTTACTTTATCCCATTTTCCTTCAGCTTGTAATTTTTTATTGTCAGTTACTTTCCCGACAACTTCTTTTACTTCACCTTTTACTTTATCAATTGTACCTTCTACTTTTTCTTTTAAACCATGATCATGTTTAGTCATACATTTCTCCTCCTTGTAGTTTGATTAGAATTTTCTTTTCATATTGCAAGTTGAATGATGTATCTAATAATAGCGTAACAAATCTAGTTTGAATATTCAAATGATTAATAGGGTAGAAAATAAATTGCAATAAAATGTATAAAAGTGTAATGAAAAGAGAAAGAATGTTAATTATATGTTTTTTGCAGTCCATATTGATTTCGTATAAGCAATTTTCATATGGGCACGTTCCATATTATTTTGGCTGCCGCTACCGAACCTTGCTTGTCCAACTATTAAATGACAATTGGATTCAATAGCTGTCTCAATTCGTTTTTGAATTAATGCAGTATGACAGCCTTTACGCTGAAATTCTGGTAAAGTAGCAGAAGCGGCTAATGAGGCAACACCGTTATTTATAAAGAGAACTCCTATACTAGCAGGAGTATTTTGAACTTCAGCTATGAAAAAATGCCATCCTGGTTTATTGTAAAGAATTTTGTTATTTTGGCGCACGCCATCTTTTGTAAAGGATGGCATGTTAAAACCACGTACATATATATCTGCAAAAATATCAAACTCATTTTCTTTTAGCTTGCGTACTGAAATGTTAGAAGGAAGAAGAGATGGATCTTCTTTCGGTTTACTATATAAAGCGGTATGGAAGCTAGATTGGTAAAATCCTTTTTGAGATAAGTATTGAAATAGTTCAGCTGTACCTTGCGCTGGTGTAATTTCAAAACGGCAAGGAATTTGTAGTGATTGATAATAAGAGAGAATCGCATCTATCTCATCTGTATTTGTAAAGGTAACGCCTTTTACTGTATTAAAAGCAGGACCAGCAATTATTTTTGATGAATAGGCAGTGGCACTCCCGAACTTTTTCATTTGTACTTGCATTGGATTTCCACTTATTGCTTGTAGTAGCGCTAATCTAGAAGAAAGCATATGTATTTCTGCGTTTTCAATTTCATTTGCTGTATTAAGTGTCACAATAGTACTCATAAAATTCCCCCGTCATTAAATATATTTCATAGTACATATACGCTTTATGTTCTAAGATTCCTGTTGAAATGTAAGAGAATTAGAAGTTTTTTGGAAGGGAAATGGAAGTGGATTGTCGAAGGGAGTAGAAACAGATTAAAGGTGGTGCTCTCATGAAACAGAAAAATGTGCAGACATGCTCTAATTGTGGTTCTCATAACATAGGAGAAGGTGAGTTTGTCGGTTATGCACAAATACGGAAAAAGGAGACGATGTTCACATCTTCACCAGTAGATGCCTATATTTGTACAAATTGCGGGAATGTCCTTTTATTAAAAGTACGACACTATGAAAAGTTTAAGCAGAAGCCGTTATGATTATTGAAAAGTGTTTTTATTAAGGAAGTTAATAGGAGTAATATTTTACATATATATGAATATGCCTTATATAAAGAGATGACAACATATACTGTGTGGGATGCTTATTAATCGTTGCACAACGTACAAAAATGTATAGAAGAAATTGTGAATGAGTATGAGAAAGAAAAATTAGCCCTTCTTGGAATATTTCATATCGAAAACTCCTTTAAATAAATAAGGGAGTTTTTGTTTTTTTATAACAATAATTACCTTTAATTGTTACAATTGGAGGCGCATGCGGGGGACTTGTTACTTATTTTGGATTACAAAGTGTAATTGGCTATCTAATAGAACAATTTCCAATATCAAATTTAAATTCATCTTTATATGTTTCCATTCTATATACGATATTTGGCGTTACCATATATATCTTTTCTTTTGTTATTTCATTATTTATATATCGTAAGAAGGAATTTTAGTAGATCTTCTCTTAGTATTTTCTGAATTATTTCCAAAGAAATAATTCAGAAAATACAGAAAAATGTCGTAATTATTTGTAGAAGTCTGTTATAATAAACGAAAAATGAAAACGTTTTAAAGGGGGATATAACCAATATGATGATGAATGTACCGCTAACAATTAGTTCTATGATGGAAAGAGCAGAAAAACTGTTTTCGAAGAAAGAAATTGTTTCACGGACACATGACACAGTTACGACATTAACGTATAAGCAGTTAGGTGAAAGAACGAGAAGGCTTTCCAGTGCGTTAAAAAAATTAGGAATTAAAGAAGGCGAGCGTATAGGAACGTTAGCGTGGAATCATCATCGACATGTGGAAGCGTATTTTGCTATTCCTGGTATTGCTTCCGTTTTGCACACAATTAATATTCGTTTATCTCCTCAACATATTTCATACATTATTCAGCATGCAGAAGATCGAATTCTACTTATTGATGAAGATCTCGTACCACTCATTGAAAATATTCAATCACAATTATCAACTGTACAAGCTTACATTATTATGACTGATAAAGATGAAATTCCAAATACTACGCTAGAACCTATATATCATTATGAAAAACTATTAGAAGAAGGCGATCCAAATTTCCAATTCGTAAAAGATATTGATGAAAATACACCTGCTGGTATGTGTTATACGTCAGCGACTACAGGAAATCCAAAAGGTGTTGTATATACGCATCGTAGTACTGTACTGCATTGTATGGCACTCGGTTTAGCAGATACAGCTGCTTTATCGGAAAGTGATGCGGCAATGGCTATTGTACCGATGTTCCATGTGAATGCTTGGGGACTACCTTTCGCAGCTACTTGGTTTGGATCAAAACAAGTGCTTCCAGGACCGATGTTTACGCCGAAAATTTTATTAGAAATGATTCAAGCTGAAAAAGTGACGTTAGCTGCTGGTGTGCCGACAATTTGGCTTGGTGTATTACAAGAGTTAGAAAATAATAGTTACGATTTATCTAGTATGACGAGAATACTATGCGGTGGTGCAGCTGCACCGAAGAGTGTTATTAAAGCATTTGAACAGAAACATAATGTTCCGTTCATCCATGCATATGGTATGACCGAAACAAGCCCACTCGTAACACTTGCACGTTTAAAAAGTTATGAAACAGAATTATCGTATGAAGAGCAATTAGAAATTCGATCAAAACAAGGGTATCTTGTTCCTGGTGTAGAGATGAAAGTAGTCGGTACAAATGGTGAAGTGAAGTGGGATAGTACGGAGATGGGAGAACTATGTTTACGAGCGCCATGGATCGCTGAAAGCTATTATAACGATGATCGTACTGTTGAAGGCTTTCGCGATGGATGGTTATATACAGGAGATGTTGTCACAGTCGATGAGGAAGGTTGCGTAAAAATTGTCGACCGCACGAAAGATGTGATTAAAAGCGGAGGCGAGTGGATTTCCTCTGTTGACCTTGAAAATGCGTTAATGGCACATGATGCTATATTTGAAGCGGCTGTCGTTGCCGTTCCTCATCCGCAGTGGCAAGAGCGACCAGTTGCGTGTGTCGTTCAAAAGAAAAATAGTACAGTAACAAAAGAAGAGATATATGAGTTTTTAAAACCACAGTTTGCAAAGTGGTGGTTACCAGACGATATTGTATTTATGGAAGAAATACCGAAAACATCTGTTGGGAAGTTTTTAAAGCAGGCGCTTCGGAAAGAACTCGAGCATTTGCATAAAGAAAAATAATTGAATTTATATTTGTAAACTAATAAAGAAAACGAGTTGACAAAAGCTAAATAGAAAGATAATATATCTCCTATAATATGTTACCTAAAAACCATTTTAAGTTTACAAATAGGAGAAGTAAATATGAATACAAAAAACTTAGTTTTCGTCGCTTTATTTAGTTCTATTATGGGAGTGTTAGGGTTAATACCTCCAATTGCTCTTTCTATTACACCAGTTCCAATTACATTACAATCACTTGGTGTTATGCTTGCTGGTGGATTGTTAGGATCACGTCTTGGTGCATTAAGCCAGCTTATTTTTTTACTTATTGTAGGAGTTGGAGCGCCATTACTTGCTGGTGGACGTGGTGGCTTTGGCGTATTTGTTGGGCCAAGTGCAGGATATTTACTTGGTTATATCGTTGGAGCATTTGTCATTGGTTACTTAATTGAGCATCTACGTGAAGTTTCTATTATAAAAGTATTATGCATTAATATAATTGGTGGTATTTTCGTAGTTTATGTATTTGGTATTACTGTACAAGCTTTCTTAATGGGTGTTTCCGTGTGGGAGACGATGAAAGTGAGTGCTGTGTTTTTACCAGGAGATTGCATAAAAGCTATTATTGCAGCGATTCTTGTAACGAAATTACATCGTTCATTGAAACATATTATTACGCCTGCTCTAAAGAATGGGAAATATACAAATGCGGGATAAGAAAGAGAAGAAACACGTTTATTGCGTGTTTCTTTTTAGTATTTTGTAAAGAAAGGACATCTCATATGGGAATAACAAAAGAATATAAAAAACATGCCTCTTTACAACCGAATAAAATAGCAATAAAGGAAAATGATCGAGTCTTAACATATAAAGAGTGGTTTGAGTCAGTGTATAAAGTAGCAAACTGGTTGAATGAAAAAGAATCGAAGAATAAAACGATAGCAATTGTATTAGAAAATCGTATAGAGTTTTTACAACTATTCGCTGGTGCTGCTATGGCAGGATGGGTTTGTGTGCCACTAGATATAAAGTGGAAACAAGATGAGCTCAAAGAAAGAATTGCAATTAGCAATCCGGATATGATTGTGACAGAGAGATATAAGTTAAATGATTTACCGGATGAAGAAGGAAGAGTAATTGAAATTGATGAGTGGAAAAGGATGATTGAGAAATATCTTCCTACATATTTCCCTATAGAGAATGTACAAAATGCTCCTTTTTATATGGGATTCACATCAGGATCGACTGGGAAAGCAAAAGCGTTTTTACGTGCGCAACAATCGTGGCTTCATAGTTTTGATTGTAATGTACATGACTTTCATATGAAAAGAGAGGATTCGATTTTAATAGCTGGGACGCTTGTTCATTCTCTTTTCTTATACGGGGCAATAAGCGCATTATATGTAGGACAAACGGTTCACATTATGAGAAAGTTCATTCCAAATCAAGTACTAGATAAGTTAGAAGCTGAAAATATATCAGTTATGTATACAGTTCCGACAATGCTTGAAGCTTTATATAAAGAAAATAGAGTGATAGAAAATAAAATGAAAATTATTTCGTCAGGGGCGAAATGGGAAGCTGGAGCGAAAGAAAAAATAAAGAATATATTTCCTTATGCGAAAAGATATGAATTTTATGGTGCATCGGAACTGAGTTTTGTAACAGCATTAGTTGATGAAGAGAGCGAAAGAAGGCCAAATTCAGTAGGGAAACCTTGTCACAATGTGCAAGTTCGAGTATGTAATGAGGCAGGAAAAGAAGTACAGAAAGGTGAGATAGGAACTGTTTATGTGAAAAGTGATCAGTTTTTTATGGGATACATAATAGATGGGGTTTTAGCACGGGAGTTGAATGCAGATGGCTGGATGACAGTGCGAGATGTAGGTTATGAAGATGAAGAAGGATTTATTTATATTATCGGTAGAGAGAAGAATATGATTTTATTTGGAGGAATTAATATTTTCCCAGAAGAAATAGAAAGCGTATTACATGAACATCCAGCTGTTGATGAAATAGTTGTAATTGGTGTGGAAGATAGTTACTGGGGTGAAAAACCTGTCGCGATTGTAAAAGGAAGTGCTACGAGGCAACAATTAAAGCGTTTTTGCTTACAAAGATTATCCTCTTTTAAAATACCGAAAGAATGGTATTTTGTAGATGAAATACCGTATACAAATAGCGGGAAAATCGCTCGTATGGAAGCAAAGAGTATCATTGAAAATCAGGAGAAAATATATGAATAGAGCAGTTATTGTAGAAGCGAAAAGGACACCTATTGGTAAGAAGAATGGGATGTTAAAAGACTATGAAGTTCAGCAATTAGCAGCACCGCTTCTTACATTTTTAAGTAAAGGAATGGAGAGAGCGATAGACGATGTCATATTAGGGAATGTTGTTGGGCCAGGAGGGAATGTTGCGAGATTATCTGCTTTAGAAGCAGGGCTTGGTCATCATATTCCGGGTGTAACGATTGACCGACAATGTGGTGCCGGATTGGAAGCGATTCGCACCGCATGTCATTTCATTCAAGGCGGGGGCGGTAAGTGTTATATCGCCGGAGGAGTAGAGAGTACAAGTACGTCACCTTTTCAAAATAGGGCGCGATTTTCACCAGAAACAATTGGCGATCCTAATATGGGAGTAGCGGCTGAGTATGTTGCAGAAAGTTATAACATCACGAGAGAAATGCAAGACGAGTATGCATGCCTCAGTTATAAACGAACACTGCAAGCATTAGCAAAAGGATATATACATGAGGAAATATTGTCTTTTAATGGATTGGTAGATGAATCCATTAAGCCAGAAATGAATTATGAACGAATCATTAAAAGAACAAAACCTGCATTTTTACACAATGGTACAGTAACGGCAGGTAATTCGTGCGGTGTAAATGATGGAGCATGTGCCGTTCTTGTAATGGAAGAGGGACAAGCCCGAAAATTAGGATACAAGCCTGTACTTCGTTTCGTTCGTAGTGCTGTAGTTGGAGTGGATCCTAACCTTCCGGGGACTGGTCCGATATTTGCGGTGAACAAATTATTAAACGAAAGGAATATGAAAGTAGAGGACATCGATTATTTTGAAATAAATGAAGCATTTGCCTCAAAAGTTGTAGCTTGTGCAAAGGAGTTACAAATTCCTTTCGGAAAATTAAATGTAAATGGTGGGGCAATTGCGCTTGGTCATCCGTACGGTGCATCTGGGGCTATGCTTGTAACGCGCTTGTTTTATCAGGCGAAACGAGAGCGTATGAAATATGGAATCGCAACGTTAGGAATAGGGGGCGGGGTAGGTCTTGCACTATTATTTGAGAAAGTAGAAGACTAGAAAGGAACTAGTTTTCTACTTTCTGAGGAACATAAGCATTGCTACCAGGTTTTGCTTTTATTTCATTCCAAGCAGCGATAGCATCAGCTTTTGATTTTCCTTTATTATTTGGATCTTCGAAAAAGTCACGAGTAAAGCGATTGTATTCAAATTGTGCACTGATCGTTGTTTTGTATGTAGGGTCTTTTTTTCGTTCGTTTTCTTCATGCCAAAAAGCTACCGCGTCTTCATATGTTTTTCCAATATTCTCTTTGAAAAATTTTTGAAGAGCTACTGTAAAGCGGAAGTTTGCTCCAATTTTTTCTTTGAAAAAGGCCCGAACCTCTTCGCTACAGCGGTGATTTTCAGTGATAACAGTTTGAAGAGAAAGGTCTTTATAAGAGAGAGAAGTTTTACTCGCTTTTGGACCAGAGCTGTTTTTTAATATTTTACCAGTATGTAAATAATGTGAGATACGCTCGGTTATTTCAATCTTAGAGCCACTAGCTGGTAAACCATTCTTACGACAAAATGTTTGAAGTTCTGCTTTTAACCAATAATAGTTTTGGAAATCTTCAAGTGATATAGACTTTGTTAAAGATGGACGCATGAATGTAACAACTTCTTTCTTCCATAATTTTCTTTAATTATAAAACATACGTTCCTTTTGTGGAAGGATTTATTTGTAAATTTAATAGAAAGAGGAGATTGTATATGGAAAATGTAATGCAAGTTCGTGTTACTGGAATTTTAATTGAAGATGAAAAAGTATTGCTAGTAAAGCAAAAAGTTGCTAATCGGAATTGGTCTTTACCTGGAGGAAGAGTAGAGAATGGCGAAACGTTAGAGGAAGCAATGATTCGAGAAATGAGAGAAGAGACAGGGTTAGAAGTTAATATTCAGAAGCTACTCTATGTTTGTGATAAACCAGATGCACGCCCGTCTTTATTACATATAACGTTTTTGCTTGAAAGGATTGAAGGTGAAATTACGCTACCTTCTAACGAGTTTGATTATAATCCAATTTATGATGTGCAAATGATACCGATTAAAGATTTAAGTCAGTATGGTTTTTCGGAAACTTTTATCTCTCTTATAAGTGAAGGTTTTCTAAATGCAGGGAGTTATCAAGGGTTAAAACGAAATATAGGCCTATAAATATAGTGGAAGGATAGCCGTTAGCTATCCTTCATAAACAGGTTTTAGACTGCTGACTGTAAAGAAGAAATAAGTTGATTTAAAAACTCATCCCCGCTCATCATCGCTTTCCCACCGCCGCGAGCACTCTTTTTATTTCCGCCACCTTTTCCTTCAATTGTAGGAAGTGCCTCTTTTAAAAGAGCATTCATATCGAGTGTGACTGTTTTTCCACAAGCGAGGATGCATTGTAATTTGTCCTCGTTTTCAATAACGAAATATGTAATGGCATGCTCTTGTTGTTCTGTAATAATAGCGGATAGCTTTGCGATTTCTTGCATAGAACGATTTGTAAACACTTTAGAAATAAGTATGCCAGCATGTATTTTGGTAGGTTGTTGAAGTAGTTCGTTTGCCTCTGTATATAATAATTTTTCAGTCATTGTTTGCATTGCTTTTTCATTTTCTTTTTGAGAAGTAAGAAGTTGTGCTACTTTTGCTGGAATATCAGCTTCGCTACTGTTTAATTGTTTAGAAACATCCTTCATAATTTGTTGCTGTTGTCCCATTAATTTAAGTGTGCGCCAACCAGCGATAAATGTTAATCGTATGCCGCCTTTATTACGTTCCCATCCTAGTACTTGAATAGGCCCTACTTCACCTGTACGTTTCGGGTGTGTTCCGCCACAGCCGTTATAATCAAAGTTTTCGATCATAACAACGCGTATATTTTCTGTCATAGTCGGTTCTTTGCGAAGTGGTAATGTTTTCGCTTCTTCTAAGTTCATCCATTTAATAAGAATTGGATGATTTTCAAAAACAATTTTGTTCGCAATTTGTACTGCTTTTTCAACCGTTTCTGCATGTAAATTTTCTGTTTCTAAATCAATTGTTACCGTTTCTTTACCAAGATGGAATCCAATCGTAGGTATGTTAAAGTAATCCCAAAAAGCAGCAGATAAAATGTGCTGAGCCGCATGTTGTTGCATATGATCAAAACGGCGCTCCCAATTAATTTTACCTTCTACTTCTTCTGTATGTAATTGTTCTGCAATGAAGTGGCGGATTTCTTCGTCGACTTCTTCAACACCAAGTACAGCAATGCCATTTAAAGTTCCAGTATCATGGGGTTGCCCGCCACCTGTTGGGTAAAATGCCGTTTCGTTTAAAATAACGTATAAGTTACCGTCTTTATCATAATCTTGCTTTATAACTTTTGTAGTAAAGTCTTGCTTATAAGCGTCAGTGTAATATAATTTTTGCTCCAATTTTCTTTCCCCTTTCGTGTTCGCTAGTTTCATTGTAAAGCAATCGAAATTCGTTTCCTAATATTTCAGAAGAAAGAAACTATTTTTAGAATTTTCTTGCTATAATAAGAGGAAGAAAATGCGGGGGTGGAATGAATATGTTATATGAAAACGGCGTAGATAAACTGCTTAGTTTAAGCAAAAATATTTCTGAATTGTATCGAGAATTAAATGAAATGACCCGGATTTTAACGGATTGTAATCGAGAAAGCGTGAAGTTTGATCGGTTATATGTAAAAGAGGTACTGTGGAAGAAAGAAGATGTAATAGAAAAATATGACCAGCTACTTGTGCAACTTTGTATAAATGAATGCTTTGATTTAAAAAGTGTCATTACAGGGGAATATAAGTATACATATGAAGAAGTAGAAAACATCGTTTTACAATTTAATGAGAAGTATAATGTTGCAATTTTAATTAAAGATGTTTGTAAAGAATTACAGTTTACATATGGCATAGATATGGATATAACGAGAACTGCTCGGGTAACAACATCTCAAGTATAAAAAGGGAAAGAAAGCAGATCCTTTTGTACAATTATTTTTACAATTGGAGAAGTATTAATGTTTTCAATGACGGATGTATTTATTGATGATATAGCTGTTTCACATTTAAAAGGAACATATTTTGGAGCAATGGGATTTTCAGGGATTGGAGCAGTAATTGGTCCATGGTTTGGGGGCGTACTTCTTGATTATTACGGGTACCAAAATGGATTTGTAGTATTTTCAGCGTTAGCTATATTTTCAACTGTAGCATTTCCTGTACTTTTAATTACAAAAGGTTTATTGATAAAAAGATATGACAGAAATTCTAATATGGAAGTACATGCGAAATAAAATAAGCCCCAGTAGATGACTGGGGCTTATCTTTGTATTTATTTTAATTCTCAATTTGAAAAAGAACTTTCTCTTCATGTTTATTAGCTACTTCGTTTTTGGAAATATGAATGGCTAAAAATCCATTCTCTAAGCAGGCTAGCATCTTCTTATAAATAATAGTAGCGGGTAAAGGAATGTTCCGCTGCAAAGAAATATTTTTATGAAGTATGCAAATGTTTAGGCCTGTCTCCATCTTTTTAATAACTACATTTTGTTCAGTTACATTTGGTACATCTGTTTCCAAAATGTATTCTTGTTCCGTTTCACAAAGATCAATATGAATTTGATTTGGGAAACTAAAGTTACTACAAGAATCAGAACAAAATTGATCCATCCATTCTTCAAAACCATCAACATGAAAAAGACAATCCTTCTTTTTCTTGCCCATGTAAGACACCCTCCGTAAAATCTCAATTCATACTATGTTATGCATGAATGAAGTAGGGGTGAAGAATAAATGGAAAAATATAAACATTGTATGTGGAAAAAGTAGCTAGTGTGCACTTTTTGTTTTACATATCATGATGCGCATGATTCTTTTGGCGTGAATGGTTACGGTTTTTTACTTTATGAGATCCGCTTAATGGTTCAGGTTGTCCTTTTTTTTCTTTCGCTTCACGATTGTTTTTTCCCATTGTATGTGACACCTCCTCTTTCTCTTTAGAATGAGAGAAGTTTGCAAATTTATACGAGAATGTTTTTAGAAAAAAAGGTAAAGATAAATGGGACTAACTATTATGGAAAGGGGATTGTATAATGCCATATCATAAAGATAAACAACAAGCGTTTCAAGCAGCTCAGCAAGGAGTTACACAAGCGGAAAATGCATTTAACAACATTGTGAAAAACGATCCAAACTACGGTCATGATTTAAAAGAATTACGCCAAGAGGTTCAGGAAGCGTATGAACAGATTCAAAATGCACTAGAAGTAGCTTCGGAAACACAACGCCCACAACTTGAGCAATACGAAAATAATCTTCAAAATATTATGCAACATGTAGATCAATTAGAAAAGTAAATAAGGTTGTTGTGTATTCGACAACCTTATTACTTTAATAAATGTTATGTTAAGACAGAAAATTTTTCTATTCGTTTTTTCTTTATTATGCGCAGTACATATATTTCAAGTTGAAAAAGTGGAAGCGAAAATGTTGCTCAGAAAAGAGCTAGAACCAACTGGCTATGTAACATGGGAAGTACCTAATAATGAAAAGATTATTGCCATTACATTTGATGATGGACCAGATCCAACTTATACACCACAAATTTTAAATTTATTACGTCAATATAAAGCAGAAGCGACATTTTTTATGATCGGATTTCGAGTTCAGCGTAATCCATATTTAGTGAAACAAGTGTTAAAAGAAGGACATGAAATTGGAAATCATACGATGAACCATTTGTATGCGAGTAATTCTTCAGATGAAAAATTAGAAAACGATATTTTAGATGGAAAGAAATTTTTCAAAAAATGGGTGAAAGAACCTTTACTATTCCGTCCACCTGGCGGATATATTAACGATGCTGTATTTAAAACAGCGAAAGAAGCTGGTTATCAAACTGTTCTATGGTCGTGGCATCAAGATCCACGTGATTGGGCAAATCCAGGGGTTGAATCCATTGTAAATCATGTATTGAAAAATGCTAAAAGTGGCGATATTGTATTGTTACATGATGGAGGAAATAATCGTAGTCAAACAGTAGCAGCGCTAGCAAAAATTTTACCTGAACTGAAAAAGCAGGGCTATCGATTTGTAACGGTTTCGGAATTATTACGTTATAAACATTAGAAAAAATCCCAAAAGGTGAATGCTCCTTTTGGGATTTTTCGTTACTGGTTCTTTTTGCGTTTCTTATTATTTTGTCGTTCTGCAGGAGTTAAGTTTTCATTTGCAAACTCTTCGTTATAACCAGCACCTTGTCCTTGTGCAGATGCCGCATTCATTCCTGAAATAGTATGATTTGCTTTTCTTTTACCCATTTTATTTCACCTCTATAACTTTTTTTGTAAGTTGAATGATGAGCAGTTCATAGTATGTATGAACTGTAAGTAAAGCGTTAATAGAGCACTTTACTTTATGGTAATAGTATTCATAAGGAGCATGAAAGCTATTCAAATTTAGAAACATAAAGAAAACTTATGATAATCTATAAGTTTCTTATTATTTACTTATTTAGAAAGTTGTAATAAGATATTATCGTAAGGTATTGAAAAGTTTGTCTACATTTTATATTCAGACAACTTAGTCACGTTTAACAGGGGGGAAACATAATGGTCAAACATAATCCATTTCAATCACGTGCAACTTTTGAAGTAGATGGAAAAACGTATCATTATTATGATTTGAAAGCGCTTGAAAATGCAGGGGTTGGCAACGTATCTCAATTACCATATTCCGTGAAAGTTTTACTTGAATCAGTACTTCGTCAAGTAGACGGACGTGTAATCACAGAAGAGCATGTTACAAATTTAGCGAAATGGGGAACGAAAGATGTGCAAGATATCGATGTTCCATTTAAACCATCTCGTGTAATTTTACAAGATTTCACTGGTGTTCCAGCTGTTGTTGATTTGGCTTCGCTTCGTAAAGCAATGGCAGACATGGGTGGGGATCCTGATAAAATTAATCCGGAAATTACTGTAGACCTTGTAATTGATCACTCTGTACAGGTTGATAGAGCGGGTACGGCAGACGCGCTTGCATTCAACATGGACTTAGAGTTTAAACGTAATGAAGAACGTTATAAATTTTTAAGCTGGGCACAAAAATCATTTGATAACTACCGTGCAGTTCCACCAGCTACAGGTATTGTACACCAAGTAAACCTTGAATATTTAGCACCAGTTGTTCACGCTGTGAAAAATGCTGAAGGTGACTTAGTTGCATACCCAGATTCATTAGTTGGAACAGACTCACATACAACAATGATTAACGGTATCGGCGTTCTTGGATGGGGCGTTGGTGGTATTGAAGCAGAAGCAGGAATGCTTGGACAGCCTTCATACTTCCCAGTACCTGAAGTAATCGGTGTGAAATTAACGGGTACACTTCCAAGTGGTACTACAGCAACTGACGTTGCATTAAAAGTAACACAAGTATTACGTCAAAAAGGTGTAGTTGGTAAATTCGTTGAGTTCTTCGGTAATGGCTTAAAGAGCATGCCTTTAGCTGACCGTGCGACAATTTCAAATATGGCGCCAGAATACGGCGCAACTTGTGGATTCTTCCCAATCGACGAAATTTCATTAGAATACTTGCGTTTAACAGGTAGAGATGAAGAACAAATTCGCGTTGTTGAAGAATACTGTAAAGCGAACGGCCTATTCTATACAGCAGACAGCAAAGATCCAATTTACACTGATCTTGTTGAAATTGATTTAAATACAATCGAATCTAACCTTTCTGGACCGAAACGCCCACAAGATTTAATTCCACTTTCAGATATGAAAGATGCGTTCCACAAAGCTGTTGTAGCACCAGTTGGAACACAAGGACTTGGATTTAATGAGCAAGAGTTCGATAAAGAAGTGAAGGTTACATTAGAAGATAAAGAAGTAACGATGAAAACAGGTGCAATTGCAATCGCTGCAATTACAAGCTGTACAAATACATCAAACCCATACGTATTAATTGGGGCAGGTTTAGTTGCGAAGAAAGCAATTGAAAAAGGACTTAAAGTACCTGAGTACGTAAAAACATCATTAGCACCAGGATCTAAAGTTGTTACTGAATACTTAGATAAATCAGGTTTAACAACATATTTAGACCAATTAGGTTTCCAAACAGTTGGTTACGGCTGTACGACTTGTATCGGTAACTCTGGTCCATTAGCACCGGAATTAGAAGAAGCAATCGCAGCAAACGATTTATTAGTAACATCTGTTTTATCTGGTAACCGTAACTTTGAAGGTCGTATTCACCCGCTTGTAAAAGCGAACTACTTAGCATCACCACCACTTGTTGTGGCTTATGCACTTGCAGGTACTGTTGATATTGACCTGAAAAATGATGAAATCGGTAAAGATGCAAATGGCAATGCTGTTTACTTCAATGACATTTGGCCATCAGCTAAAGAAATTGAAGATGTAGTCCAAAGTGTTGTTACATCTGAACTGTTCAAGAAAGAATATGCACAAGTATTTAACAGCAATGAGCGTTGGAATGAAATCCAAACTTCAAACGAAGCTTTATATACTTGGGATAATGATTCAACATACATTCAAAACCCACCATTCTTTGAAGGTTTATCTAAAGAGCCAGGTGAAGTTGAAACGTTATCGGGCTTACGCGTAGTTGGTAAATTTGGTGACTCTGTAACGACAGACCACATTTCACCAGCAGGTTCAATCGGTAAGCACACACCAGCTGGACGCTACTTATTAGAAAACGGCGTACAACCAGTTGACTTTAACTCTTACGGTTCTCGTCGTGGTAACCATGAAGTTATGATGCGTGGTACATTCGCGAACATCCGTATTAAAAACCAAATCGCACCAGGAACAGAAGGCGGATATACAACATACTGGCCAACTGGTGAAGTAACATCTATCTATGATGCTGCTATGAAATATAAAGAAGATGGCACAGGCCTTTTAGTTGTTGCTGGTAAAGATTACGGTATGGGAAGTTCTCGTGACTGGGCTGCAAAAGGTACAAACTTATTAGGTATTAAAGCAGTAATCGCAGAAAGCTTCGAGCGTATTCACCGCAGTAACTTAGTGTTAATGGGCGTATTACCACTTCAATTTAAAGATGGCGAAAGCGCTGAAACATTAGGTCTTGTTGGTAACGAGTCATTTGAAATTCAAATTGACAAAACAGTTAGACCGCGCGATCTTGTAAAAGTAGTTGCAACTGATCTAGATGGCAACGAAAAACAATTTGAAGTAGTAGCTCGTTTCGATAGTGAAGTTGAAATTGACTACTACCGTCACGGTGGTATTCTGCAAATGGTTCTTCGTGAGAAAATTGAAGAGTCTAAAGTGTCGAACTAAACAATTGAAATGAATGATAAGGAAGCTAACAACTGTTAGCTTCCTTATTTTATGGAAAGGGATGAAACCAAATGGTTTCATCCCTTTCTTTTTACTATAAAAATGGAGGGAATACTATGAAAGAATATAAAAGAATTTTGTTACCGTTACAGAAAGAAAAAATATTAGTAATAGCAGCTGTATGCAGTGGGATTTTTGCAGCTATTTTAAATCTATCCCGTCCACTATTCATGGGACTAATTGTAGATAACCTAATTCAACGAGAGCTGAAGGGAGCGTATTTTTACATTACTTTGTTTACAGTTACCCGCTTATTGATGTGGGTGAACAATCTTTCATTTGATTATGTAAGCTCAAAAGCGAGCCAGCGAATATTACGAGAGAAGCGTATAGATGTATTGCGCCATTTTTTCCTATTACCGTTTGAAGAGAGTGAGAAAATCAAACAAGGAGAGCTAGAAACGTTAGTCGTATCTGATATTCCGAACTGGGTCAGGTTATATGATTCTATATTAATAGAATATATACACGCCATTGCGCAATTTATCGGTGCGATCATAGCACTACAACATATAGATATACAGTTTATATTGTGGGTAACTCCATTTTTATTTTTAAGTGCAATGGTTCCAATGCTTTTAGGGAAAAAGGTAAGAAATATTGCCAGTATTGCTCAAAAAAATCAATCAACTGTTGTAGAGACGATGTCACAGTTTGTAAAAGGAGCACAAGATTTACGTAGTTTACAAAAAGAAAAGTGGGCCATTCGCTTATTTAAGGGAGTAACGGCACAATCTTATAAATCGGAAGTAAAGAAGACGATGATGCAGCACTGCATTGGGGTAGTTGGAACAGTGATTGAAACAGGAGCATATATCGTTGTTCTTATTATCGGTGCGCAAAAAATAATGCAGGGCGAAATGGAAGTTGGTTCACTTGTTGCAGTTTTAGCGACAATAGAGATGCTCTTTTTCCCTGTCCGTTATGTGGGAGATTTATTAATGATGTCACAAGTTGCAGTTGCTTCGGCAAGTAGAGTGTTTTCCTTTTTAGATAAACGAGTAGCAAATAGTAATGTAGAAAGAGCGATGGGGATGACAATAACAAATGTCTCATTTCAGGAAAATGATGAAGAGAAATGTAGAATTTATAATATTGATTTGCAAATTCAACCTGGTGAACTCATTATAATCGTGGGGGAAAGTGGTGTAGGAAAAACAACGCTTTTAAAATTAATGACAGGTTTGTATAAACCATCTAACGGTAGCATTACTTATTATGGAAATGAGGCTCAATTGACTACAGTGTGGCAAGAACCTCGTTTCTTTCGGGTGACAGTAAAAGAGAATATGTATTTTGGGGAAGAGAGGCTAGAAAACGAGTTAGAAAAAAATGCTGAACTTGTCAATGTAACGCCGATTATTAGGGGGTTACCTGAAGGTCTTCAAACTGTACTACATAAAAGCGGTGAAGAGTTTTCAGGGGGAGAAAGAAAACGCCTTGCGTTATTGCGAGCAATTGTTTCAAATCCTCATCTTATTATTTTAGATGAACCGACCGCGGGATTAGATCCGAACAATCAAGAATTTGTTTGGAATATGATAGAAGAACTAGGAAGTGAGGTCACGAGAATTGTGGCAACACATGATGTAGAGAAAGTAATACTAGCAGATCGCGTTGTTATCATGAAAGAAGGAAGTATTGTAGCATGTGGAAGTCCTGAAAAATTAATAAATAGTCATTCATTTTTTAAGAGATGTGAATAAAGATAAGAGCATTGCTCTTATCTTTATTCAGCGTCATTTATTTGATACTCGATAGATTCTGAATGATTCAGATCAACGTTAAAGGTAGCAGTCATAAGGAAAGTTGTAATTCCAAGAGTTAAGAAAAGGACGAATGAGACTAGAGAAACGTAGAGACAAATACGCCCTACTTTCTTTTTCTCAAGATCGTTACTAAAGAGTGAAATGATCCATGTAATAATACCGATTGGGTATAAAAGAAAACTAAGAATATATAATGTTATTTTTTCGAATGAATTCATAAAAAATCCCCCTTTTGTTGAAGTTTGTATAACTACGAAAGTAAAAAGGTGAATGGGCCCATAATTAGAAAAACAATACTTCATTTGTTTTTCTAATTATATGATGAAAAGGAAAAAACCACACTTCAAATGAGAATATTCTAATTATTTCGACTGTGAATATTTCCAAGCTTGTCCGTATAAGCTAAAATAAGGTATATAGCATTTTGGTGAATATGTTACAAGACAAACACGTTAGGGTGATATAAAATGTGGCGGAAGCTTACGATTATTGTAGTGTTACTTTGTTTAGCGGGATATGCAGCTTATGAACAGTTTGGTAAAAGCGATCAGGCGGCCCAAGGAGAGCAAGAAAAAAGTGAAGCTGCTATGAAAGAAATGATTGCAAGTAACGGTATTGAAATAGGAAAGAGTGCGCCAGACTTTGAATTAACGAAGTTAGATGGAACGAATATAAAGTTATCGGATTTGAAAGGAAAAAAGGTGATTTTAAACTTTTGGGCAACGTGGTGTGGACCTTGCCAGCAAGAAATGCCGGATATGGAAGCTTTCTATAAAAAACATAAAGATAACGTAGAAATTTTAGCAATAAATTATACGCCTTCCGAAAAAGGTGGAGGAGTAGAAAAGGTAAGTAATTTTGCGAAGGAAAAAGGAATTACATTTCCTATCTTATTGGACAAGAACATTGATGTAACAACAGCCTATAAAGTCATTACGATCCCAACTTCGTATTTTATAGATACGAAAGGTGTTATTCAAGATAAGTTCATTGGACCGATGACGCAAAAAGAGATGGAGAAACGAATTGCTAAATTAAAATAAAGGCGAAAAGGTAGAGGTGGAAAGTAGCCATTTCTGCCTTTTCTTTTTCACGTAGTGATAGCAGCATGTTATGATAAAAGAAATATAAACGTTTAGAGATAAAGGAGGGGTTCAAGTGGGGAATATATCCTTACCGTTAGATTATGTTGTAATTGACTTTGAAACAACAGGATTTAACCCTTATAATGATAAAATCATTCAAGTGGCGGCAGTGAAATATCGTAATCATGAACTAGTAGATCAATTTGTTTCCTATGTGAATCCGAAGCGTCCAATCCCGGACCGAATAACGAGTTTAACAGGTATTACAAATTATCGTGTTTCGGATGCACCGACGATTGAAGAAGTGTTACCTTTATTTTTAGCATTTTTACATACAAATGTAATTGTCGCTCATAATGCATCTTTTGATATGCGCTTTTTGAAAAGTAATGTGAATATGCTTGGTTTACCGGAACCGAAAAATAAAGTGATTGATACTGTATTTTTAGCGAAGAAATATATGAAGCACGCTCCTAATCATAAACTTGAAACGTTAAAGCGAATGCTTGGAATTCGTTTGAGTTCTCATAATGCATTTGATGATTGTATTACGTGTGCAGCAGTTTATCAAAAATGTGCCTCTATTGAAGAAGAGGCGAAAAGGAAATCGAATACAGAAGTACTTGATGAGACAGCAGTATATGAAGCGGTAAAAGAGATACTTGTACGAAATAAACGTGATATTGAATGGATTCGTTGCATGAATGTAGGAAGCTATTTAGATATAAAAGCTTTTTATCCAGTTATGAGATTAAAGGTAAAAGGGCGAAAGAAATACGTATTAACAGACATATTAGAAGATGATGTGAAAGAAATATGTACGAGTTTAGCCTGTGAACCGGCGTTAAAAAGTGAAGTTGGTAACACGAGAATTATGCTTAATTGCTTAGAGGACGTCCTGAAATTAGAAAGTTATATTTTAGAACAGTATGATTTCGTACTGCAAGCGCTGCATGATTATAAACAAAGTGAAATGAATGCAGATGAAAAGTTAAAAGAGTATTTAAATATTATGGTATGAAAAACTCCGTGTACGTTTTATTGTACACGGAGTTTTTTTAGGAGTATTAAAACATAAAATTTTCTTGCAAATCTGATTAAAGAGTTTTTCCTTTGCTCATACTATGTATAGTAAGAATGAGAAGGAGAGAGGGTGAACAGCATGAGAAGAAGTCGTCGCAAATCATTTGACGAACTTGTGAAAGAAAATAAACAACAATTATTAAGCGATCGTGATGCAATCGATCGTATTGAAGAGCGTATTGAAAAACGTTATGAAATGAAACTTTTTAAGCAAGCTGAATAATTCTTAACACTAGTACGATACTAGTGTTAAGGAGGCGATAGTAATGGGTAATCCGAAAAAGAATTCAAAAGACTTTGCACCGAATCATATTGGAACACAATCAAAAAAAGCTGGTGGCAATAAAGGGAAGCAAATGCAAGACCAAACGGGTAAACAACCGATTGTTGATAACGGTTAAAGAAAAGGAGAATATTGTATTCTCCTTTTTTATGTATAAATTTGAGGGAAGATAGGTAATTTAAGATGGTGTGTATATACAATATTAGGAGGAAAGTACATGCCAAATCCAGATAATCGAAGTGATAACGCTGAAAAGTTACAAGAAATGGTGCAAAATACAATTGATAACTTTAATGAAGCAAAAGAAACAGCGGAGCTTTCTAATGAAAAAGACCGTTCTGCTATTGAAGCAAAAAATCAAAGACGTTTAGAAAGTATTGACTCATTAAAAAGTGAAATCAAAGATGAATCTTAACAGAATGTACAAAAAGGGCTGACTTTTGTCAGCCCTTTTTCGTAATCGTAAAGTTTTCAACAAGTAAACGCCAATTTTGCGGGAATGGTAAACCAATCTTCCAATAACTAATACCACCTATACCTTGTTCTTTCATTAAATTAAACTTACTTTGAACAGACCGTGAATCTTCAAACCAAACTTCGTGTTGTACACCATTTTCATCGAAATAATTAAAATGAGGAGCCTGTGCTGTGAAATCATAGCGGATCGGAACATTGTATTTACGAGCTAGTGCAACAGCTGCGACAGAGCTAATTGCTTTTGCAGGCGGATTTCCTTCTTTGAATGGAAGTTTCCAATCGAATCCGTATAAATTTTGTCCCATCATAATTTTTTGCGGAGGCATTTGAGATTTTGCGTATTGAAGTACTTCTTTTACAGGACCGATAGGAGAAATAGCCATCGGCGGCCCGCCCTGCCAACCCCAGTCGTATGTCATAATGACGACGAAATCAACAATTTGACCTTGTGCTTTATAATCATGAGCTTCGAAAAATTTTCCCTTTTGATTTGAACTTGTTTTCGGTACAAGTGTTGTACTTAATGTGTACCCGTTAGGTAAGCGTGTTTTTACATTTCGTAAAAAGCGATTATACGCTTCGCGATCTTCAGGTGCCACGCTCTCAAAGTCAAAATGAATGTCTCGCATACCGTACTTCTCAGCTGTTTGCAAAATGTTTGTAATAAATTTATTTTGAATCGTTGCATCACGTAAAATAACGGATGTTAGATCGGCACTAAAGTTTCCATTTTCAATATTTGTAATAACGAGCATAGGAATGGTGTTTCCTTGCGTTGCAATATTAGCAATTTTAGCTGTTTCAGTTGGTTCTTTTAACGTACCATCTCTTTTTGCCTCGAAACTGAAGTAGGCTAAGTATGTTAAAAATGGATTAATAGCACGTGTAGAATTAACTAAACTTTCTTTAATGGGGATAGTTGAAGGTTGTAAATAAGCGATGGATTCTACTGCTCGTTTCGTCCCTTTTGGAATATATAATTGCTGGCCAACATGGAGAATGGATTTTAAAGATAAATTATTCACTTTAGCTAAACTAGCGAGAGGAACGTTATATGTTTGAGAGATTCGATATAGGCTGTCGCCAGGCTGTACATAATAATTATTCCCTTTCGTATTCACAATTAGTGCCTGACCAACAACGAGTGTTTCAGCTGGATTGAGTCCGTTGTCTTTTACTATCTCGTCAGGTGTTGATCCATATTTTGATGCCAAGCTATATACGCTATCACCGCTGCGAACCGTTACAATTTGAATCATATGCTTGCTCCTTTCGGTAAAAGATTCACTGTTTTTATTTTATTTTTGATTCCGCTGTATTATGATTAAATGTATGCAAGGTAGCAGAAGTGAAAGAAGGCGAATATACATATGTTTGTAGCAGAACATGAAGTTGAAATCCGTTATGCGGAAACTGATCAAATGGGTGTTGTTTACCATTCAAACTATTTGGTGTGGCTTGAACTAGGTCGCACGAAACTTATACAAGATTTAGGTTTTTCATATGTTGAAATGGAGAAGGAAGGAATTATTTCTCCTGTTTTAGATTTGCAAATTTCTTATCGTAAAGCGATGCGTTACGGAGAAAAAGCAATTGTAAAGACGTGGGTTGATACAGTGAGCCCGCTTCGCGTTGTATATGGATATGAAATTTATAATGGTGATGGCGAACTTTGTATTACTGCAAGTACAACGAATATTTGTGCAAAAAAAGAAGGATTCCGCCCTGTATCATTTAAAAAGTTCTATCCAGAGTGGTATGCGAAATATGAGGAAATCAAGAAAAAATAAAAAAGCGTGGCGGAAGCCACGTTTTTTTATTTTTCATAATTAAATTGCGGGAAATCATCACCATCGTTAAATGTAACAACTAAATTATGTCCATCGAAGAACCACTCATCATCGCTTTCAATAAAGAAGTTAATATCTTCTTCTTGAATTTGAACAGTAGGGTGTGCAGGATCATCTTTACGAATACCTAAAGAAAGTCCTTTTTGCACAGTACTGCAACCACCGTATTGTACGAAAAAGCGTAGTGTTTCACCTGATTGTAAGTTTAATTCGTTTTTATACCATTGTGCTGCTTCTTTTGTTACGGAAAGATTCATGTATAGTTCCTCCAAATTATGTTGCTTTTTCTTTAGTATAAAAAATAACGCAAAAAGACGCTATTAATATGCTTCACGTTTTCTTTTTGCGTTATGTGGGTTACGATCTTATTTTTGCTTTTTTGAAAAGTTCGCTTTCGGTTCAGTTTTATTTATAATTCGTCCAATATTTGCACGGTGTTTATAAATAACCATACCTGCTAATAAACACATCGCAATAATGAAGATTTTATCCCCGCTAACAATGGATGCAATAACAGCAACAACTGCTGTTACCATAGAAGAAAGTGATACGTATCTTGTTGTAAATAAAAGGGTGAAAAATACAACAGCTAATATTGCAAAAACAACTGGTGAATAGCATAATAGCACCCCAGCAGAAGTTGCAACTGCTTTACCACCACGGAATTTCGCGAAGATTGGATAGACATGTCCAAGAACAGCTGCTAACCCGAACCATAGTGGGTGAATATCTAATCCGAAAACCATTGGTAGACTTGTTGCTAATGTCCCTTTTAAAATGTCAGCAATTGTAACGGTAAAACCTGCTTTTTTCCCTAATGTGCGGAATGTATTTGTTCCGCCTAAATTACCGCTTCCATGCTCACGAATGTCAATTCCATAACCAATCTTTCCAACGACTAGTGCAAATGGAATCGAGCCAAGTAAGTAGGCAACGATAAATAAAAGATATGTAGTAACCATAAGTTCAGTCTCCTTTATTCAAATGTGTTGATAAAGGGTAAAAAGAGTTTTTCCCGTATATTGTACCATACATTTGTAAAGAGCACATTTCTTTTTTGTAAATGAAAAATTCATTATTTCGTGCAAAAAATTTCACAGGAATGTTACATTTCTCACAGAAACAATAAGACTATATGTAGTAACATTTTAATCAAAAGACAACAACATATTGGTGGAGGGTTATAAATGTTACAAAAAAATAAACGTGGAGAAGAATTAATGAGAGTGTTTGAGACGATTGTCCACGGCAATGAACAAGATTTAATGCAAGAAAATGCAAATGTAGATGGCCGCTCTCCGATGGGCGTAATGGGAACGTTCGCATCTGAGAGTGCGAAATATTATGCAGTTGAAAATTTATTGTCAGATCAAGTGAAAAAGGCGATCAATCAAAATATATTATATCCGCATGACTTAGATTTTTATGCGACTGGAACAACGACTTGTTCGCAGATTCCGTTAGCGCAAATGCTTACGAACGGTTTTCATACCGGACATGGACATATGAGACAACCGCAAGACATTAAAAGTGCATTGGCTCTTTCATCTATTATTTTTCAAGCGAATCAAAATATGCAGCACGGTGGTCAATCGTTTGCACTCTTTGATGTTGATTTAGCTCCATATGTGAGAAAAACAGTAGAGAGACATAAGAAACGATTGCAGTCATATCCGCTTACGAAAGAACAAATAGAAGAATTTGCGTGGAAAGAAACAGAAAATGATACGTATCAGGCTTGTGAAGCTTTCATTCATAATTCAAATAGTATGCATAGTAGGGGCGGAGGACAAGTACCGTTTATTTCTATTAATTATGGAACAGATACGTCTAAAGAGGGACGATTATTAGTTAGACAGCTTTTAAAAGCGACACAAGCTGGTCTTGGTAAAGGGGAAACACCAATTTTTCCTATTCAAATTTTTAAAATGAAAAAAGGTGTGAACTTTGAAGAATGTGATCCGAACTATGATTTATTTGAATTAGCGTTAGAGACAACGGCTGAAAGGTTATTCCCTAACTTTTCATTTTTAGATGCGCCATTTAATGCTGTGCATTATGATGGACGACCGGAAAGTGAAGTATGTTACATGGGATGTCGTACTCGTGTTATGTCGAACATACATGGAGAAGAAACGGCGATTGGAAGAGGGAATTTATCATTTACATCTATTAATTTAGTCAAATTAGCATTAATTAGTGGTTCAAAAGAAGCGTTTTTTGAAGCGTTAAATTATTATTTAGATTTAGGAATTAAGCAATTATTAGAGCGATTTGAGTATCAATGTACGAAGCGAGCAAGAGATTTCCGATTTTTATATTCACAAGGTGTATGGCGCGGTGGAGAAAAGTTACAGCCTGAAGATTCTGTAGCATCCATTTTAAAGCAAGGGACGTTAAGTCTTGGTTTTATCGGCCTTGCGGAGTGTTTAGTAGCTTTAACAGGAAAGCATCATGGAGAAGATGAAGAATCATGGAAACTCGGGTATGAAATTATTTCCTTTATGAGGGATAGAATGGATAAAGCGACAGAAGAACATGAACTGAATTTCTCGGTAATTGCAACTCCAGCAGAAGGATTATCAGGGAAGTTTGTGAAAAAAGATAGAGAAGAATTTGGCGTGATTAGCGGTATAACAAATCATAATTACTATACGAATTCATTCCATATTCCAGTTTATTATAACATGCAAGCGATAAATAAAATTCGTTTAGAAGGCCCGTTCCACGCTCTATGTAACGGGGGACATATTACGTATATTGAACTAGATGGAGCAGCAATGCATAACAAAAAGGCATTAAAACAAATTGTGCAAGCGATGGCAGAACATGGCGTTGGATACGGTTCAATTAATCATCCTGTTGACCGTTGTAAGTGCTGTAGTTATCACGGGGTTATTGGAAATGAATGTCCGAGCTGCGGAAATGAAGATGAGGCTAATATAGAAAGAATTCGCCGTATAACAGGTTATCTTGTAGGAGATATGTCGAAGTGGAATAGTGCGAAACGTAGTGAAGAGATGGATCGGGTGAAACATAAATGAAAGTGATGAACATTATTCATGATAGTGTAGTAGATGGAGAAGGGTTGCGGACAGTCGTGTTTTTTGCGGGCTGTCCGCATCGTTGTTTCGGTTGCCATAATCCGAAATCGTGGAATATTTGTAATGGAACTGAAATGACAGTAGAAGAAATTGTGAAAGAGATTGCAAGTAATCCATTAACTGATGTAACATTTTCAGGTGGAGATCCATTTTTCCAAGCTGCTGAAGTGAAAAAAGTAGCAAAAGCTGTGAAAGATTTGAAAAAAAATCTATGGATGTATACAGGTTATACGTTAGAAGAGATACAGAGTTCTCAAAATAATGATATGATAGAGTTGTTACATTATGGGGATGTTTTAGTCGATGGAAGATTTGAAATCGGGAAAAAAGATTTAACACTTCCATTTCGCGGAAGCTCCAATCAACGTATTATTCGATTGAAAGAGTAAAAAGGCGGGATAGATTATTATGAATAAAACAGTATTACTTGTTGAAGATGAAAGAAGATTACGTGAAATTGTTAGCGATTATTTTCGTAATGAAGGCTTTGAAGTAATCGAAGCAGAAGACGGAAAAAAAGCGCTAGAATTATTTGCAGAGCATGAAATTGATTTAATCATGTTAGATATTATGTTACCGGAAATAGATGGATGGTCTGTTTGTAGACGAATTAGAAAAGAATCAGCAGTACCAATTATTATGCTAACAGCACGTTCGGATGAGGATGATACATTATTAGGATTTGAATTAGGTGCAGATGAATATGTAACGAAACCTTTCAGCCCGAAAGTGTTAGTAGCTCGCGCGAAGACGTTACTGAAACGTGCGGATGGCGTGGTAGGAGTAGCAGAAGAAAATGCTATGTCTTTAGCTGGAATAGAAGTGAATCGTCTATCTAGAACTGTTTTAGTAGATGGAGAAGAAATTATATTAACACATAAAGAATTTGAACTTCTCGTTTATTTAATGGAGAACAAAGGAATTGTGTTGTCACGTCAACATTTATTAGATCAGTTATGGGGATATGACTATTACGGTGATGACCGAACGGTTGATACTCATATTAAAAAACTACGAAATAAGCTAGGAGAGAAAGCGAAGCATATTGGTACTGTTATTCGTGTTGGTTATAAATTTGAAGAATAACTCGGAACGTATTGTGTGCTTCAGTCTAGGAAAATAACAATTTTATATCCTCTTTTGCAGGTAGAATGTACAAAAAATGCTTTTTTTGTCTACAATGTTAAATAAGCGTATTTTTTTAATTGGATTTCACGATGAGTTCACAAGAAGGACACAAAACGTGACTATACTGAAAATACGAATTCACCAGAGAGGGGAAGTAAACATGGGATATTACGACGGACCAAATTTAAATGAAGAGCATAGTGAAACGAGAGAAGTGAGAAAATCGGGCAGTAAAAAAGGCTATTTTTTCACAGGTTTAGTCGGAGCTGTAGTTGGGGCTGTTTCAATTAGTTTTGCGGCACCATATATGCCATGGGCTCAAAATAATGGAGCGGCTGTATCATCTTTTAGTTCAGATTCAAAAGTTGAAGGTACTGTAGTTCCTGTTGTCAATAAAGCAAAAAATGAAACGGATTTACCTGGTATGATTGAAGGCGCGAAAGATGTTGTTGTTGGTGTTATTAATATGCAACAAAGCATTGATCCATTTGCAATGCAACCGACAGGTCAAGAACAACAAGCTGGTTCAGGATCAGGTGTTATTTATAAAAAAGCAGGAAATAAAGCATATATTGTAACGAACAATCATGTAGTAGATGGTGCAAATAAACTTGCTGTAAAACTGAGCGATGGCAAGAAGGTAGATGCAAAGCTTGTAGGGAAAGACCCTTGGTTAGATTTAGCTGTTGTTGAAATTGATGGTGCTAATGTTAATAAAGTTGCCACTTTAGGTGATTCAAGTAAACTTCGTGCGGGTGAAAAAGCAATTGCAATCGGTAACCCATTAGGATTTGACGGAAGTGTAACGGAAGGTATTATTAGTAGTAAAGAACGTGAAATTCCAGTAGATATCGATGGCGATAAGCGTGCAGATTGGAATGCTCAAGTTATTCAAACAGATGCAGCAATTAACCCTGGGAACAGTGGTGGTGCGTTATTTAACCAAAACGGAGAAATAATTGGGATTAATTCAAGTAAAATTGCACAACAAGAAGTTGAAGGAATTGGATTTGCTATTCCAATTAATATCGCAAAACCAGTTATTGAATCACTTGAAAAAGACGGAGTAGTGAAACGTCCAGCTCTTGGAGTAGGTGTCGTTTCATTAGAAGATGTGCAAGCTTATGCAGTAAATCAATTGAAAGTGCCAAAAGAAGTAACAAACGGCGTTGTATTAGGTAAAATTTACCCAATATCACCTGCAGAAAAAGCTGGTTTAGAGCAATATGATATTGTAGTAGCATTAGATAATCAAAAAGTAGAAAACTCACTTCAATTCCGTAAATATTTATATGAGAAGAAAAAAGTAGGCGAGAAAGTGGAAGTTACATTCTACCGTAACGGTCAAAAAATGACGAAAACAGCTACTTTAGCAGATAACTCAGCTACAAAGAATCAATAATCGGAATAAAAGAAAGTCTCTTTCATATTGAAAGAGACTTTCTTTATCGGCTATACTAAAGGAATAGGAGGGATTAATTATGACAATTGAAAACCCAACTCGTACGGAAATTGGTGAAGTGTTAAAGAAAAGCAAAACAATTGCGGTTGTTGGATTATCAGATAAGCCAGAACGTACATCGTATATGGTTTCAAAAGCAATGCAAGATGCTGGGTATCGCATTATTCCAGTTAACCCAACAGTAGATGAGGTGCTTGGAGAAAAGGCAATTGCTTCACTAAAGGATATTAAGGAACATGTTGACATTGTAAATGTATTCCGCCGTTCAGAATTTTTAATGGATGTTGCAAAAGAATTTGTAGAGATTGATGCAGATGTTTTTTGGGCACAATTAGGAGTACAAGATGAAGATACATACAAACTTTTAAAAGAAAAAGACTATACTGTAATAATGGATCGTTGTATAAAAGTAGAACATGCGATGACAAAATAGTGTAGACTGTAAAGTTAGAAAGATTGCTTCAGCCCTCATGATAATAAGTAGGGCCGATGAACGAGGTGTTCATCATGAGATTTTTTAAAGGCTGTTTTTGGGGATTGTTACTTGTAATCCCGTTTTGGATATTGATCATTTGGATCATAATAAAGGTTTGGAATGTGTAATCTTGGAATACATATCCATTTCTCGTTGACAAACGATTATTTTTCTGAAATAGTAGCCTAGAAGAATCCTTGTGAAAAAACAAGGATTTTTCTATTGAAAATGGTATATAAAAGAGATAAGATAACTTGCCAAAACTATAGTCGAGGCGTTATTCTATAATAGAAACATATGTTCTGATTTTGGATTAGGAAAGGGGCAAGGAGTTTGGCGAAGCATCAGTTCCAATATAATGAAGATGCGATTCAAGTGTTAGAAGGACTTGAAGCCGTTCGAAAACGCCCGGGTATGTATATCGGGAGCACGGACAGCCGTGGATTGCATCATTTAGTATACGAAATAGTAGATAACTCCGTTGATGAAGCGTTAGCGGGATTTGGCGACGAAATTTCTGTCGTAATACATAAAGATAATAGTATTAGCGTTATAGATAAAGGGCGAGGAATGCCTACGGGAATGCATAAGCTTGGAAAACCTACACCAGAAGTTATTTTAACTGTACTTCATGCCGGTGGTAAGTTTGGTCAAGGTGGTTACAAAACGAGTGGTGGTTTACACGGTGTTGGGGCATCAGTTGTAAACGCCTTATCTGAATGGTTAGTCGTAACGATTAAGCGTGACGGAAATATTTATGAACAACGCTTTGAAAATGGCGGTGTTCCTGTAACGACGCTTGAGAAAATCGGAAAGACGAAAGAATCTGGTACAACAATGCATTTCAAACCAGATACAACGATTTTCAGTACAACAAATTACAATTATGAAACATTATGTGAGAGATTACGCGAATCTGCATTCTTATTAAAAGGGATGAAAATCTCAATAAAAGATGAAAGAAATGATTTAGAAGATGTCTTTCATTATGAAACAGGAATTGAAGCTTTCGTTTCCTATTTAAACGAAGAAAAAGATTCAATTCACCCAGTTGTATACTTCACTGGTGAACAAAATGGGATTGAAGCAGAACTAGCATTTCAATTTAACGATGGCTACTCAGAAAATATTCTTTCGTTTGTAAATAATGTACGTACAAAAGATGGTGGAACACATGAAGCTGGATTTAAGACAGCAATGACGCGTGTGTTCAATGAGTATGCTCGCAAAGTTTCACTATTAAAAGAAAAAGATAAAAACTTAGAAGGTACAGATATTCGTGAAGGTGTAGCGGCTATCGTTTCTGTACGTGTACCAGAAGAAGTACTTCAGTTTGAAGGACAAACAAAAGGGAAACTAGGTACAAGTGAAGCTCGTTCTTCAATTGATGCCATTGTATCAGAGCATTTGGCTTACTTTTTAGAAGAAAACCCGGACGTAGCCACACTTCTTGTGAGAAAAGCAATTAAAGCAGCGCAAGCACGTGAAGCCGCTCGTAAAGCGAGAGAGGAAGCGCGTACTGGTAAAAAGAAAAAGAAATCAGAAGGTACATTAAGTGGTAAGTTAACACCTGCACAATCACGTAACCCGCAGAAAAATGAACTATACCTAGTAGAGGGTGACTCTGCCGGTGGTTCTGCAAAACAAGGGCGAGATCGACGTTTCCAAGCGGTATTACCGTTACGTGGTAAAGTAATTAATACAGAAAAAGCAAAGCTTGCTGATATTTTCAAAAATGAAGAGATTAATACAATCATTTATGCAATTGGCGGCGGTGTAGGCAATGAATTCGATGTGGAAGATATTAACTACGATAAAGTTGTCATTATGACCGATGCCGATACAGACGGAGCGCATATTCAAGTATTGTTATTAACATTCTTCTACAGATATATGAAACCACTTATCGAAGCTGGTAAAGTGTTTATCGCACTTCCACCTTTATACAAAGTAAGTAAAGGAAAAGGGAAAAGTGAAGTAATTGAATATGCATGGTCAGATGAAGAGTTAGATAGTGTAACGAAAAAAGTTGGAAAAGGTTACATGTTACAGCGTTACAAAGGACTTGGCGAAATGAATGCGGATCAATTATGGGAAACAACGATGAATCCTGAAACACGTACATTAATTCGCGTGAAAATTGATGATGCAGCAAGAGCAGAGCGCCGCGTAACAACATTAATGGGCGATAAAGTAGAACCGCGCCGTAAATGGATTGAGCGTAATGTACAGTTCGGTATGCAAGAAGAAGGAAATATTTTAGAAAATGAAATGATTATGGAGACGGAGGTGGAATAACATGCAAGCAGAGAAGTTTCATGACCTCCCGCTTGAAGACGTGTTAGGTGACCGCTTTGCACGTTATAGTAAATATATTATTCAAGATCGCGCACTTCCAGATGCGCGTGACGGCTTAAAACCAGTACAAAGACGTATTTTATATTCTATGTATGTAGAAGGAAACGTACATGATAAAGCGTTCCGTAAGTCGGCTAAAACAGTCGGTAACGTTATTGGTAACTATCACCCGCACGGTGATTCCTCTGTATATGAAGCGATGGTACGTTTAAGTCAAACTTGGAAAGTACGTAATGTTTTAGTTGAGATGCATGGTAATAATGGTAGTGTTGACGGGGATCCGGCAGCAGCAATGCGTTATACGGAAGCCCGATTATCACCAATTGCATCTGAGTTATTACGTGATCTTGATAAAGAAACAGTAGAATTCGTATCTAATTTTGATGATACGAGTGAAGAACCGGTTGTTTTACCAGCAGCGTTCCCGAACTTATTAGTGAACGGATCTACAGGAATTTCCGCTGGTTATGCAACAGAAATTCCTCCGCATCATCTTGGAGAAGTTATTGACGCTACAATGATGCGTATTGATAAACCGAATAGTACTGTTGATGATTTATTAACAGTTATGAAAGGTCCAGATTTCCCAACAGGTGGTATTATTCAAGGGATTGATGGTATTAAAAAGGCGTATGAAACAGGTAAAGGTAAAATTATTATTCGCGGGAAAGCAGAAGTTGAAACGGTTCGTGGCGGGAAACAGCAAATCGTAATTACTGAAATTCCATACGAAGTAAATAAAGCAAACCTTGTTAAGAAAATGGATGAGTTACGTCTAGATAAAAAATTAGATGGTATTGCTGAAGTACGTGATGAGACAGATCGTACAGGTCTTCGCATTGTCGTAGAATTAAAAAAAGAAGCAAATTCTGAAGGTATTTTAAATTATTTATATAAAAATACAGATTTGCAAATTCCATATAACTTTAATATGGTAGCGATTAATAATCGTCGTCCAACGCTTATGACATTACCGAAAATTTTAGATGCATATATTGGCCATCAAAAAGAAGTTGTTACGAGACGTTCACAATATGAATTACGAAAGGCAGAAAATCGTCAACATATTGTAGAAGGTTTAAAGAAAGCATTATCGATTTTAGACCAAGTTATTGAAACGATTCGAGCTTCAAAAGATAAGCGTAATGCAAAAGATAATTTAAGTGCGAAATTTGGTTTTACAGAAGCGCAAGCGGAAGCAATTGTATCCTTGCAATTATATCGTTTAACGAATACAGATATTACAGCGCTACAACAAGAGGCAGATGAGCTTAATAAGAAAATTATTGAGCTACAGGCAATTTTACAAAGTGAAAAAAGATTACTTCAAGTAATTAAAACAGATTTAAAGAGAGTTAAGAAAACATATAGTGATGATCGACGCGCGATTATTGAAGATCAAATCGAGGAAATTAAAATCGATGTAGAAGTGATGATCCCACAAGAAGATGTCATCGTTACTGTAACGAAAGAAGGATATGTGAAACGTACTGGATGGCGCTCACATAATGCCTCAAATGGCAAAGACTTCGGTATGAAAGAGGGTGACATCTTACTTGAACGATTCGATACGAATACGACAGAGACAGTCCTCTTATTTACGAATAAAGGAAACTATATATATCTGCCAGTATACGAAATGCCAGATATTCGTTGGAAAGATTTAGGACAGCACGTTGCTAATATCGTTTCACTCGATCGGGATGAAACCATCATTTGGGCAACTGTCGTACCGAACTTTGAGGAAGAAAAGCGATTTATCGTATTTGTAACAAAGAACGGTATGATTAAGAAAACAGAATTAAACCAATATAAAGTACAGCGTTACTCAAGAGCATTCGTTGCTGTAAACTTGAAAAAAGATGATGAAGTTGTTGATATATTTGCGACAGATGGAACGAGTGATATCGTTCTTGCTACACACGGTGCATATGCACTTATTTTCCATGAAGATGAAGTAAGTCCAGTCGGTGTAAGAGCCGCTGGTGTGAAAGCAATTAATTTAAAAGAAGATGACTATGTCGCTTCTGGTAAACCATTAAATGCTGATAAAGATCAACTTATTCTCGTAACGCAGCGCGGTGCTATAAAACGCCTAAAAGCGTCAGAAATTGAGAAATCAACGAGGGCGAAGCGAGGTCTTGTTATTTTCAAAGAGTTAAAACGTAATCCATACCGCATTGTCGGTATTGAAATCGTTCGAGACGATGAATTAGTTTACATGAAGACAGAGAAACATATTGTAGAAGAAATTGATCCGAAAGCGTATCGAAATAAAGACCGGTATAGTAACGGTAGTTTAGTGCTAGATGTTAATGATACTGGTGAAGTTATTGAAACGTGGACGAAAAAAAGACCGGAATAAAAAAAGCATCTTGCCATGAATAATGGCAAGATGCTTTTTTCTAGGCAACTTATTATGTAAATAATAATAATCTTGTTATAATAACTGAATGAAATCGTTCTCATGAAGTGGACTTACTACCCACAAATAGCGGGATAAATGGAGGGGCAACATGAAAAAAATAGGTGTAGGGATTGTAGGGTTTGGATTTTCTAGTACAACATTTCACATCCCATTATTACAAACGATAGAAGAATACGATATTCGTGCCGTATTATCTTCAAAAGAAGAGGTAGTAAAAGAAACATTACCGAATGCTAACGTCGTGAGTACAATTGATGAATTGGTGAAGCGAGCTGATATTGACTTAGTTGTTATTACTTCACCAAATACAACTCATTTTCCATATGTAAAAGAAGCAATATTAAACGGTAAGCATGTTGTTGTAGAGAAACCATTTGTTGTTTCAATTGAAGAAGGAGAAGAGCTTATTTCATTAGCAGAGCAGCATAATGTCGTATTAAGTGTATATCATAATCGTCGTTTTGATAATGATTTCTTAACAATTAAGAAATTATTAGAAGAAAATAGAATAGGGAACCTATACGCATATGAAGCGCATTTTGATCGCTTCCGTCCACATGTACGTGATCGCTGGAGAGAAAAGAACTTACCAGGATCAGGTATATTATATGACTTAGGCTCGCATTTAATTGACCAAGCATTATCATTATTTGGGAAACCAGACGCGATACGTGCAGATATAATCAAACAACGCCCAGGTGCAGAGGTGGATGATTATTTCCACATAGTACTTCATTACGGAGTTAAACGTGTCATTTTACGTAGTAGCAGTTATGTGAAAAAGGCAGGTCCACACTTTACAATGCATGGGGATAAAGGTTCTATCGTGAAATATGGTATGGATTCACAGGAAGAACAATTAAAAAATGGAATGAAGCCAGGGGATAACGGTTACGGAGTAGATACTGAAGCTAATTTTGCTACTGTAGAAACAGAAGAAGAGTTAGTACGTATTCCAACAGAAGTTGGCTGTTATGACATGTATTATAAAAGGGTAAGGGATAGTATTGTAAATGGTGAGAAACCACCTGTAACAGCGCAAGAAGGTTTAGAAGTAATTAAGTTGATTCAATTGGCGGTTGAAAGTAGTGAAACAGGTAGGATCATATTTATAAAATAAAAAGACACGAGTTTCGTGTCTTTTTATTTTTGTGGAACAGAAAGACCATAGAAAAACATAGTGACAATATCTTGAATATGTTTTTCACGATCCCCTTCAAGAAGCTGTGCCCCGAAATCATCACCTAATTTAGTAAACATTTGAATGTAAAGTAACATCATTTCTTTAGTAAGATGAGGATTAATTTCATTATTGCGCTGCGCTCGTTCTAATATTTCTAAATACCATGGCAGTATTTTTTCATTTTGATAACTATAAATAAACTCTCGGAGAATTTCGTCTCTTTGCATCATTTGTAGTAACATATCAGGTTGAAATAACCCGCCAGTATTCATTTTTCGTACAATCATTTTTTGCATCATGTCATGGAAAGGTAATTTTTCTTCAGCAAGTTCTTTATAATATTGAAATTCACATATGATAAATTCTTGTATAAGTTCTCTAAATAACGCATCTTTACTTCCAAAATGATTATAAATTGTAACTTGAGAAACGTTTGCTTCTTTTGCGATATGTTCTATTTTTACTTCATTAAATCCACGTTCTGAAAATAATAAGAAAGCTGCCTCTTTAATAGCGCGTTTTTTCTTTTCTTTCACTTTTTCAAAGCCATTCAATACAATCACCTCAATAAAAATATACAGGAAAATATAGGTGGAAACAATATTTTTGAAATATGGACATATAAATATTTCAAAAAGTTGTTGCGAATATGGAAGAGGAGGAGTACAATAATTTTGAAATATCATACATTAAATATTTCAAAAAATGAGGTGGATTTATGATTTCAGTTCAAAATGTCACAAAACAATTTTCGAACGGAAAAGGCTTGTTTCATATTACATTTGATGTAAAAGAAGGAGAAGTGTTCGGTTACTTAGGACCGAATGGTGCAGGTAAATCAACGACGATTCGTAATTTAATGGGATTTATAAAACCGACATCTGGAAAATCTTCAATTTTTGGATTGGATTGTTGGAATGAAGCAGCGAAAATTCAAAGGGAAGTTGGTTATTTGCCAGGTGAAATTTCTTTTATTGAAGGAATGAACGGATTAGAATTTCTGAAGTTAATGCAAGGAATGCGTGGGCTAAAGGATACGAAAAGACGAGATGAACTAATAGAACGTCTGCAATTTGATGTGAAAACACCAATTCGCAAAATGTCTAAAGGAATGAAACAAAAAGTAGGAATTGTTGCTGCATTTATGCACGATCCGGAAGTGTTAATTTTAGATGAACCGACTTCAGGACTCGATCCGCTTATGCAGCAAGTGTTTATAGATTTAATAGTAGAGGAAAAGCAAAGGGGAAAAACGATTCTTATGTCTTCACATATTTTCACTGAGATTGAGCGTACATGTGACCGAGTAGCGATTATTAAAGATGGGCGCCTTGTAACGGTTGAAAATATTCATGATTTACAAGGGATGAGACGACAAGTGATAGATGTAACCGTATCATCAGAGGAAGAGATTGATTCTCTTACAAAATGTAATTTGCAATTTGAAGCGGTAAAAGGTAGAGAGGCATCGATTATTGTACAAGGAAACTATCAAACTGTTTTACAAATACTTTCAAACTATAATGTAACGGCACTTCAAACGAGAGCAATGGATTTAGAACATTTATTTATGCATTATTACGATAAGAAAGAAGGGGTAAAGCATGAATAAGCAATTGTTTTTAGCTAGTTTGAAAGAGACGCAAAAAAGTATTTTGAGTTACGCAACTGGTGCAGCTCTATATTTATGGTTGTTAATTTGGATATTCCCTTCAATGGTATCAGCGAAAGGTTTAAATGAATTAATAAGCGCTATGCCTGATAGTGTGAAAAAAATTGTTGGCATGGAAAGTCCGATTCAAAACGTAATGGATTTTTTAGCTGGTGAGTACTATAGTCTATTGTTTATTATCATATTAACAATTTTTTGCGTTACAGTTGCAACACATTTAATTGTGCGGCATGTAGATAAAGGGGCGATGGCATATTTATTAGCGACACCTGTATCTAGAGTGAAAATTGCAATCACGCAAGCCGCTGTTCTCATATTAGGACTACTAATCATTGTAGTTGTTACGTATGTAGCGGGCATAGTAGGTGCGGAATGGTTTTTACAAGATAATAATTTAAATAAAGAATTATTCCTGAAGATAAATATAGTCGGAGGGCTCATATTTTTAGTCGTTAGTGCTTATTCATTTTTCTTTTCTTGTATATGTAATGACGAAAGAAAGGCACTTAGTTATTCAGCAAGTTTAACTATTTTATTTTTTGTACTAAATATGGTAGGTAAATTAAGTGATAAGTTAGAGTGGATGAAAAGTTTATCGTTATTTACATTGTTTCGCCCAAAAGAAATTGCGGAAGGAACGTATAATATATGGCCGGTAAGTATAGGTTTAGCTGCGGGAGCGCTTTGTATTTTTATAGTAGCGATTGTATTGTTTAAGAAGAGGGATTTACCGTTGTAGAGTAGAAAGTCCACTATATGAGTGGACTTTTTTTGATAAGGAGGAAACTAGTGGATCATTTATTCCGGGTGAAGCTATATGTAAATGATATCGAAAAGTCATTATTGTTCTATGAGGAAGTAATTGGTTTAAAGCTGTATAAAAGAAATATGCATGCAGTGCGTTTTAATCACGACCAGTTCTCCTTATTACTAGCTAGTGATTCAACATTGAATGAAAATCACTATTTTTACAATCGAAAAGAGATGAAGGGGAATGGCTTTGAACTAATTATTGTTGTCAATAGGATTGAAGAAGTATATGAATGTTGTAAAGAGAATCGGTGCACAATACAAGAAGAAATTCAAACTTATCCATGGGAGATGAGAGGATTTAAAGTAGTGGATCCAGATGGATACTTCCTTAGGATTACGTCTAAGTAAAGGAGCTGTTCAAGTCGGTGAAACCGTCTTGAACAGCTCCTTTTTCCGGCGTTTAAAAGAACAACAAAAGTGATCGAAAAATCTGTTGGAAAAGGTTCCTATTGTTTTTTTTTGTGAGTGTCGGCGCATAAAGAAAATGAGTGTCAAAATTAATAAACCTAAAATACTTCAAAAATACATAAATATATTTTCTAGATACAATATTATTTTTATGTAGAAGTTTTGTTTTTTCTGAATATAATCATTAAACTACTAATTAAGAAAAAAATACCTGGTAAAATATACACAATTGAGATACATAAAAATCCAACTATCGCTGAAATTATCATGATTAAACTGCCTAATGTTCTCTTTGTTTTTATTAATATTGAACCTATAATTCCTAAAATTGAAGCAATTAAAGAAATACTACCTAAAATCATAGTTGTATTAGTTGGTATTTCACCAGTTGTAGAATCCATGATAGGACCTAAATCACTTATAAATCCGATGAATATTGCAAATGATGAAAATAAAATCCCTAAAATGCCTCCAATTAATCCTAAAATAAATTCGAATTTGTTTGTCATAATAATAGCATCCTTTTCATCTTCAGTTGTAATATTTGATTGTACAATTTGTAATAACTCATTCATAGTAATAGAGATGTTTAGAAGGGGAGTATATGATGTTTACCGACTATAGTTTCTCCGAATAAGTCAAATTGCGAGTTGTTCCAATTACTCATTAACCCCTTTTTTATAGGTAATAAAGCTATTTCCTTTCTTTTTAAATTCTTTTCGTATAGTCTTATCTATTATGTATTTAAATGGCATGATAATATATTAAACTTGGTAAAATAAAGAAAAAAATCTAAAAAACATTATTTTTTTATATTCTTGTCACATCAAAAGTAATCGGTCGTTTCGTCGATTCTCATTAAGAGGATTAGCAAAGGGGGATGATTGAGTTTGGACGGAGCGCCGTGGCTCATAATTTCCTCAAACACGCGGAGAAGAACCGATTGTTCAAAGAGAGAAATTAAAACCCACAGAGAAAAATTCCTTTCTCTGTGGGTTTTATTCGTTTCGGAAGACTTTGGAATATATTATTTTGTGTGAAAATATTCAAAAAAATGAACCTTTTTCTAGGCTCATACGTCTAATACATGTAAAGTTAAATTTGAAGCGAGGATGAAACAGGAGGAGCAATTGTGAAAGTAATCCCTTTATATAAAATGTTGGTAAAAGAAGAAACAGATGTTTCCTTAGCGAAAAAAGGTGATCATGAAGCTTTTATGACTCTTATACATACAGAAAAAGTGAAGATGTATCGTATTGCAAAGGCTATGTTACGTGATGAGACAAATATAGAGGATGCGATACAAACAACAATTTTAAAAGCCTATGAAAATATAAAAAAATTAAAGAAAGAAGAGTTTTTTCAAACTTGGTTAATTCGAATTTTAATGAATGAATGTAACAACATTATTAGAGCGTATAAAAAGGTAATTGTGACAGAAGAGAATGATTACAATGTGAGTGCGTGCGATCAGTATGAAGATATAGATTTGTGTAATGCGATTCAATCGTTACATGAAGAGTTAAGAGCTGTTACGGTGCTTTATTATTATGAAGATATGAATCAAGAGAGTATAGCGAAGCTTTTAGAAATACCAAAAGGAACAGTGAAATCGAGATTGTCACGTGCGAGGGAACAACTACAGAAACGATTAAAGATGGAATAGGGGGTGCAAAGGATGGATGGTGAAAAATTATTTGATGAGAAATTAAAAAAGAGAATAAAGGAAGAGAATGTTATAGTGCCGCCAGGGTTAAATGAAACGATTAATCGTACACTACATAATCTTCCCGTAAAAAAGAAAGGTTATAGAGTTTATATGATGGCTATAAGTGCTGCTGTCCTAGTGCTCTCAATTGTGTCTATGTCGGAGTTTTCTGATCAAATTTTTGCTCAAAACGGAGGAGTATTTGAATATGTAAAGAAAAAGGCATTTTCTGATTATGAAAATGAAGAGGAAATAAAATCAAATGTAAATTATCCAGATAAGGAAAAGATTCATGAAAAGATGCTAGATTCCATTGATCATTTTAAAAATATTTCAGGACAATTTGAGGAATATTCTAGTTCGTCAAGAATTGCTACAACGTATAAGTATGCGATTGATACGGAGAAACAAAGAGGTATCTCTTCGAAAGAAGATAAACTAGCGAAAAAACGAACAATTATATATAACGAGGGAAAGAAAAAAGAGTTTGATGACGAGAAGTATACATATAAAGAGACAAAATGGAACCGAAAAGAAAGAAACGATGAACTATTAAAATTAAATCCTACGGAAAGGTTATTGAGAAAATCAGGTGAGAAGAAACGATATGATGATGAATATGTGGGATTCGCAAAGTATAGTATTCAATCAGAATTTGCTGATCTATTAATTCGATACAAAGATTGGAATTATAAAGAAACGAAGTATCTTGGACTTGATTGCTACAAAATCGAAGGAACAGTAAATATAGAAATGCCTGTAAGTACATCTGAAGATTTAAGAGGTAAATTTGAAATGGTTGTAGAGAAAAATACAGGGATTATGCTAAAATTCCTTAGTTTCCACGAAGGTATGATTCAATATTCGATTACGACCGAATGGATACAAATAAACAAAGGATTGAAAGAGAATGTATTTCAAAAGGATAGCACTAATTATGAAAAAATGAAAAACATTTTATCTGAATAAAAAGGGGATAATTATATGGAGAATAACTCTTCTTCAAGAGAAAGGAAATATAAACGAAAATATAAAAAGACAACGATAATAAGTTCACTACTAGCGGTATTACTATTTGGTGGAGTTGGATATGGTGCTTATGTATATATGAAAACTTCTAATCTCGTACAAAAGTCAAATGTTAATTTAGCACGTGGTGAAAAATCAAATTTACGTGAGGAAACTGTTAAACCGATCACCAATAATGTTTCACTTTTAATTATGGGAATAGATGAAAATCAAGAACGACAAAAAGAGTATAATGGTGCATTTCATACAGATGCGCTACTGTTAGCTACTTTTAATAAAGACGATAAAACAGTGAAACTAACGAGCATACCACGTGATACATACACATATGTGCCGGTTGAAAAGAAAAAAGATAAAATAACGCATGCATATGGAAGTGGTTTCGTTAAAAATGGTAAAGATGGAGGACCGCAAGCTTCAGTGGAAGCGGTAGAAAAATTATTACAAGTGCCTGTTGATTATTTTGTGAAGTTTAATTTTAATTCATTTACTAAAATTATTGATGGGTTAGATGGGATTGAAGTAGATGTTCCAGTTGAATTTACGGAGCAAAATAGTAAAGATGAACCTGATGCGATCCATTTGAAAAAAGGACTACAAAAATTAAATGGGGAAGAAGCACTTGCTCTAGCAAGAACGCGTCATATTGATAGTGATGCAATGAGAGGGCAGCGGCAACAACTTGTTATGGAAGCGATTTTAAGTAAATTAAAAAGTGTAGGATCAATTACGAAGCTAGAAAAAATAGTTGAGGCGGTTGACGGTGATTTTAAAACAAATTTAGCAATGGATGATATTTTATCTTTTTATAAATACGGTTTAAATTGTTCGGTTGAAAAAATTCAATTAGCAGGTGATGATTTATACTTACCTAATGGCCCAAACGGCCAACGTGTATATTATTATAATCCTAATAAAAAAGATTTACAGAGTTTGAGTAATACTCTTAGGACACATCTAGGATTAAGTGAAAAGGAGATTGAGGAAAATTGAAGCAGGCGAAATGTCTGCTTTTTATTATGTCTAATAGTATGTCGTTTATCATTAAATATTATATACTATTTTCAAAAATAATATAATAGTGTAACATAAAGTTAAGGTTTAAGTTACATAACAGGGGGGCCATCACATAGAATAAATGTTATTGATGAAAATAGTTTGGGAGAAATGAAAAAATAAGGGAGTATTAAAAATGAGAATTGTAAAGAATTTAACATTCCAAGTTATTGTGGCCATTATTTGTGGTATTGCAGTAGGATCAATTTGGCCGAGTGTTGGACAAGAGATGAAGCCAATTGGTGAAACATTCATCAATATGATTAAAATGGTTATTGCACCAATTATCTTTTTAACAATTGTGCTTGGTATTGCAAGTATGGGAAGTATGAAAAAGGTAGGCCGTGTTGGCGGGAAGGCACTATTATATTTTGAAATTGTTACAACAGCGGCTTTAATAATTGGTATCATCGTAGCGAATGTTGTGCGTCCAGGAGACGGATTAGACCCTTCAAAACTAAAGGGCGGAGATGTTTCACAATATGTCCAAAGTGGTCAAGAAATGAAATGGATGGATTTCTTTTTACATATTGTGCCGTCTAACATGTTTGAAGCATTTGCAAAAGGTGATATTTTACAAGTGTTATTTTTCTCTATTTTATTTGGCGCAGGGTTAACGATGCTAGGGAAAAATGGACAGCCGGTAATCGACTTTTTTGAAAGATTATCGAAAGTATTTTTTAACATTTTATCAATTGTAATGAAATTAGCACCGGTTGGAGCATTCGGTGGAATGGCATTTACAATTGGAAAATACGGTTTAAGCACGCTCATACCACTTGGTAAACTAATGATTTGTGTATATGCGACAATGGCATTATTTGTTTTTATTGTGTTAAATTTCATTTGTAAACTGTACAAATTTAGTTTGTGGAAATATTTAGCGCATATTAAAGAAGAATTACTTATTGTTCTTGGGACATCATCATCAGAATCAGTATTGCCGCGAATGATGACAAAGATGGAAGACTTCGGATGTTCGAAGCCGGTAGTAGGTTTAGTCATTCCGACGGGATACTCTTTTAACTTAGATGGAACAACAATTTATTTATCCATGGCTACTATATTTTTAGCACAAGTCTTTCACGTCGATCTTTCACTAGGTCAACAATTAACTATAATAGCTATTTTATTAGTTACATCTAAAGGAGCAGCAGCAGTAACAGGCGGGGGATTTATTGTACTAGCATCTACTTTATCGGCAATGAATGTTATTCCGTTAGAAGGGTTAGCGCTATTACTTGGTGTAGATCGTTTCATGTCAGAAGCACGTGCTATCGTTAATTTAATTGGTAATGGTATTGCGACTGTAGTAGTTGCAAAAAGTGAAAATGAATTTGATAATGAGAAGTATATGAAAGTACTAGAAGAAATGAAAAGAGAGAAAATGGCCGGATAAAAAGTCAGCTTTGCTGACTTTTTTATTTTTGTAGAAAAGAGGTTTGTTATAATATACATTATTTATTAACAATAATTTACAGGTATTTTGTAGAGAAGGGATATAAAGACTATTAAATCAATACATACAATTCAATGAGGTAGAGTGTTTTAAAAGATTATGGAATTTTTATGAATATTACTGTAATAAAATAATTTTTTAAAAATTTTCAATAATAACACTTTACAAAACTCAAAAAATTAGTAGAATAATAGTTAATAAGAATCTTCTGATAAATATATAAAGAAAAACAGAATTATCAGAAAATTCTTAAATGAGAGCGTTAAGAATTAGGGAGGGTACAGAAAGTGAAAAAGAAAAAAATGAAAAAACTAACAGCAGTTGTAGCACCAGTTTTAGCAATGAGTATGGCATTAACAGCATGTTCTACATCAGGTGGAGATAAGAAGACAAGCACAAATTCTAGCTCTGGCGGAGATAGCAAATCAGAAGAAAAATTAGCAGCGAAACAAGTGTTCAATAAAACAGAAAATCAGGAAATTCCAACAATGGATACGTCGAAGAGTACAGATACTTTGGGCTCTCAAATTTTAGGGAACACAATGGAAGGCTTATACCGTTTAGATAAAGAGAATAAACCAATCCCAGCTGCGGCAGAATCAAGCACGAAGAGTGAGGATGGTAAAAAATATACATTTAAATTACGTAAAGATGCAAAATGGTCAAATGGTGATTCTGTAACAGCGAAAGATTTCGTATTTGCATGGCAACGTTTGTTAGATCCAAAAACAGCTGCTGAGTATGCATTCATTGCATTCCCAATTAAAAATGCAGAAGCGGTTAATAAAGGGGAAAAACCTGTAACAGAACTAGGAGTTAAAGCAGTAGATGACCTTACTTTAGAAGTTGAATTAGAACAAGCAGTACCATACTTCTTAAACTTAGTAGCATTCCCATCATACTATCCATTAAATGAGAAATTCGTAAAAGAAAAAGGGGATAAATACGGTTTAGAATCTGATACAACTGTATATAACGGACCGTTCGTTCTTACTGATTGGAAGCATGAGCAAGGCTGGAAACTGAAGAAGAATGATCAATATTGGGATAAAAAGACTGTAAAATTAGATGAAATTAACTATAGTGTTGTAAAAGAGCCAGCAACTAATGTGAATTTATATGATAGTGGTCAAATTGATTTCTCCTTATTAACAGGTGAATTTGTTGACAAATATAGAAATAATAAAGAGGAATATGGGGTGTATAACGAACCAAGTACGTTCTTTATACGTTTAAACCAAAAACGTGGTGGACAAGATACACCATTAAAGAGTAAAAAATTACGTGAAGCAATTGCGCTATCAATTGATAAAAAGAATTTAACAAATGTAATTTTAAATGATGGGTCAAAACCTGCAGATTATTTAGTGCCGAAAGGATTAGCAGCTGGACCTGATGGAAAAGACTTCCAAGAAACGTTTAAAAACGGTGTTAAACCAGATGCGAAAAAAGCAGCTGCTGCATGGGAAGAAGCGAAAAAAGAACTTGGAAAAGATCAAGTTACAATTGAGTTTTTAAACTATGATACTGGTAATGCGAAAAAAGTTGGGGAATATGTAAAAGATCAAATTGAGAAAAACTTAAAAGGTGTAACAGTAAATATTAAACTGCAACCGTTTAAACAAAAACTTAAATTAGAATCAGATCAAGATTATGATATTTCATATGGTGGATGGAGCCCAGATTATGCGGATCCAATGACATATTTAGATATGTTTGAAAGTAAGCACTCTCATAACCAAATGAGTTTCTCTGATCAGAAATATGATGAAATAATCAAAAAAGCTGGTGGAGAATTAATGACTGATGCGAAGAAACGCTGGGAGGAGCTAGGAAAAGCAGAGGAATTACTTCTTGAAGAAGATGTTGCCCTTGTACCTTTATATCAAAGTGCTAGATCTTATGTTATGAAACCGCATGTAAAAGGTGTTGTTAAGCATAATATTAGCCCAGAATACAGCTATAAGTGGGCATATGTTACTGAAAAATAATAGAGTTGAAAAAGTACTTCAAAGCAGTCTACATGCCTTGAAGTACTTTTTTTATTGTACGATTGAACGCGAAAATGAAAGAGTGGAGAAGAAATGAAATGTAGTAGATGGAGGATACGTATAGTATGGTCATAGAAAATAGAATGTTACTATCGTTAAGTAAAATAAATTTTCTAAATATTTTAAAAATAACTTTACAAAACCAGAAAAATTAGTAGAATATTAATTAATAAGAATTTTCTGATAACTAGTTATTAGAAAATCTCTCAAAATGAGTTTCGTACATATAATTGGGGAGGGTACAAAAATGAAGAAAAAGATGAAGAAGTTCACGGCAGTTGTAGCGCCTGTTTTAGCGATGAGTGTGGCGTTGACAGCTTGTTCTGGATCTGGTGGGGAGAAGAAATCAACTACGACGTCTAGTGGTGGTGGGGAAGAGAAAAAGTCTGAAATTAAATACGCAGCGAAACAAGTGTTAAATCGTACAGAGAATCAAGAGATTCCGACGATGGATGTTTCAAAATCTACCGATACATTAGGTTCTCAAATTTTAGGGAACACGATGGAAGGTTTATATCGATTAGATAAAGATAATAAGCCAATCCCAGCTGCAGCAGAATCTAGTACGAAAAGCGAGGATGGCAAAAAATATACATTTAAATTACGTAAAGATGCAAAATGGTCAAATGGTGATCCTGTAACAGCGAAAGATTTCGTATATGCATGGCAGCGCTTACTTGATAAAAATACAGCGGCAGAATATGCATTTATTGCTTACTATATTAAAAACGCAGAGGCAATTAATAAAGGTGAAAAACCACTAACAGATTTAGGAGCAAAAGCGGTAGATGATTATACGCTAGAAGTAGAATTAGAGAAACCAGTACCATATTTCTTGAATTTAATGGCATTCCCATCTTACTATCCTTTAAATGAAAAGTTCGTAAAAGAAAAAGGAGATAAATTCGGTTTAGAAGCAGATACAACGTTGTATAACGGACCGTTCGTTATGGCTTCATGGAAACATGAACAAGGATGGCAGCTAAAGAAAAATGATAAGTACTGGGATAATAAGACTGTAAAATTAGAAGAAATTAACTATAGTGTAGTAAAAGAAGTTGCGACGAAAGTAAACTTATATGATACAGGATCAATTGATTTCACGTTATTATCAGGAGAATTCGTTGATAAATATAAATCGAACAAAGAAGAGTACGGCGAGTATTCGGAAGCAAGTACATTCTTCTTACGTTTAAATCAAAAGCGTAACGGACAAGATACACCGTTAAAGAGCAAAAAACTTCGTGAAGCGATCGCATTATCAATTGATAAAAAAGGATTAGCAAACGTTATTTTAAATAACGGTTCAAAAGCAACAGATCAATTAGTACCAAAAGGGCTTGCGACAGGACCAGACGGTAAAGACTACCAAGATACGTTTAAAAATGGTCTAAAATATGATCCGAAAAAAGGTGCAGCAGCTTGGGAAGAAGCGAAAAAAGAACTTGGAAAAGATCAAGTGACAATTGAATTACTAAGCTATGATGATGGAACTGCGAAAAAAATTGCTGACTACTTTAAAGATCAAATTGAGAAAAACTTAAAAGGTGTAACGGTTAACACGAAAATTCAACCGTTCAAACAAAAACTAAAATTAGAGTCAGCACAAGATTATGAAGTTTCGTTTGCAGGTTGGAGTCCAGATTATTCGGATCCAATGACATTTATTGATATGTTTGAATCGAAGAGCCCATATAACCAAATGAGTTATTCGAATCCAAAATATGATGAAATGGTAGCGAAAGCAGGTAATGAATTACTGTCTGATCCGAAGAAGCGTTGGGAAACGTTAGGAAAAGCAGAGAAATTATTCCTTGAAGAAGATGCAGGATTAGTTCCTTTATATCAAACAGGAAGAGCGTATGTAATGAAACCGAATGTAAAAGGAATTGTGAAACATAACATTAGTCCAGAATATAGCTTTAAGTGGGCTTATGTAACGGAAGGTAAATAATAAAAAAGAGCGTGTTTAAAAGTAGATAAGTTATTTTTAACACGCTCTTTTTATATTCAATTAAATAGAGAAGAATAAGAAATGTGGTACTGACATATAGTAGATGGGGGAGAATTCGTATAGTAATAATAGTAAAATACATAGTTACTATAAAAATAAGATAATAAAAACTTTAAAAATGAGGGTAATTAATAGCGTGTTAATTGGTGAAAAAGTATTAATGATTATGTTCGTAGAAAATCTCTCAAAGTTAGTTTCGTACATATAATTGGGGAGGGTACAAGAATGAAGAAAAAGATGAAAAAATTCACGGCAGTTGTAGCACCAGTTTTGGCAATGAGTATGGCTTTAACAGCATGTTCTGGATCTTCTGGTGGGGAGAAGAAATCGACTACAACGTCTAATAATGGTGGGGAAGAGAAGAAGTCTGATATTAAATATGCGGCGAAGCAAGTGTTAAATCGTACAGAAACGAATGAAATTCCGACGATGGATACTTCCAAAAATACAGATACACTTGGCTCACAAATTTTAGGGAATACAATGGAAGGGTTATATCGCCTTGATAAAAACAATAAGCCAATCCCAGCTGTAGCAGAATCTAGCACAAAAAGCGAGGATGGTAAAAAATATACATTTAAACTACGTAAAGATGCAAAATGGTCAAACGGTGATCCAGTAACAGCGAAAGATTTCGTATTTGCATGGCAACGTCTAGTAGATCCAAAAACAGCTGCTGAGTATGCATTTATCGCTTACTATATTAAAAATGCGGAAACAATTAATCAAGGAAAAGGAGAAGTTTCTACATTAGGTGTAAAAGCGGTAGATGATTATACGCTTGAAGTGGAACTAGAAAGACCAGTACCATATTTCTTGAACTTAATGGCATTTGCGTCTTACTATCCATTAAATGAAAAGTTTGTGAAAGAAAAAGGGAATAAATTCGGTTTAGAGTCTGATACAACACTTTATAATGGACCATTCGTGCTTACTGATTGGAAGCATGAGCAAGGTTGGAAATTAAAGAAAAATGAGCAGTATTGGGACAAAAAGACTGTCAAACTAGAAGAAATCAATTATAGTGTAGTAAAAGAACCAGCTACTAGAGTAAATTTATATGACACAGGTGCGATTGATTTCACACTTTTATCAGGTGAATTTGTTGATAAGTATAGAAATAATAAAGAAGAATTTGGTGCATATTCGGAAACAAGTACGTTTTATTTACGTCTAAACCAAAAACGTGGTGGGCAAGATACACCGTTAAAGAGCAAAAAACTACGTGAAGCAATTGCATTATCAATTGATAAAAAAGCTTTAACGAATGTTATTTTAAATGATGGTTCAAAACCAGTGGATTATTTAGTACCAAAAGGTTTAGCGAGTGGACCAGACGGTAAAGATTTCGCAGAAACGTTCAAAAATGGTTTAAAACAAGACTCCAAAAAGGCAGCGGCAGCCTGGGAAGAAGCGAAAAAAGAACTTGGAAAAGATCAAGTCACAATTGAACTGTTAAACTATGATACTGGTAATGCGAAAAAAGTTGGGGAGTATGTAAAAGACCAAGTTGAAAAGAATTTAAAAGGTGTAACAGTAAATATTAAACTGCAGCCATTTAAGCAAAAACTAAAATTAGAATCAGACCAAGATTATGATTTCTCATATGGCGGCTGGAATCCAGATTATGCGGATCCAATGACATACCTTGATATGTTTGAAACAAAAAATTCGCAGAACCAGATGAGCTACTCAAATTCAAAATATGATGACATTATTACTAAAAGTAAGACAGAATGGATGGCTGATGCGAAAAAACGTTGGACAGAGTTAGGGAAAGCAGAAAAATTGTTACTTGAAGAAGATGTAGCGCTTGTGCCTTTATATCAAACTGCTAGATCATATGTTATGAAACCAAATATAAAGGGAATTGTGAAACATAATATTAGTCCGGAATATAGCTTTAAATGGGCGTATGTAGAAGAGAAATAAAAAAGAGAAGAGCATTTTCAAGTTGCTGTATAGCACTTGGAAATGCTTTTTTACGTGCACGATTTTTTGATGGGTGAATATATGTATTATAGAAAATTAAAAGGAGAATCCCATGAAACGAAACACATACATCGATTTCTTAGCGTATTACGGAATAGGGAGTGCTCACCCTGGTGGTTTTACGTTAACAAAACAATTGTTAGCACAACTGCCTTTTAGATATGGAGCTAACGTCCTTGAGATAGGCTGCGGTACGGGGAAAACAGCAGCGTATATGACAAAAGACTGTGGTTATAAAGTAACGGCGGTTGAAAAGAATGAGATTATGATTCAAAAGGCGAAAGATAGGTGGTCGTCTGAAGGAATAGATATTCAATTAATTGAAGGAAAGGCAGAGCAATTACCTTGTTTGCATGACTCATTTGAATTCGTACTCGGAGAATCGATACTTGCTTTTACAGAGAAAGAAAGGGTTATCTCGGAGTGCTATCGTGTATTACAGAAGGACGGAAAGTTAGTTGTAATTGAAATGATTATTAATGCCCACATTGGGAGGGAAGAGGAAGAAAAAATCGCTCAATTATATGGCATGAAAGAACTATTAACTGAGAATGAGTGGGTACAATTATTTCAGAAAGCAAATTTTAAAAGAATTACAATTGCTGGCGGTGGCACGATTGCAGAAACGATTTCTAGCTATGTAGAAGAGCCAGAATGGAATGTATCACAATTTATTCCGAATGAGTTATATGAGGCATGGGTACAGCATGAAAATGTACGGCTTATGTACCAACATATTTTAGGGCATCGTATTTTTATATGTGAAAAATAAAGAAAAAGAGTTGGCTAAAGGTAGTCAACTCTTTACTATGTTAAATGAAAAATAATGCAGCTAATGTAATTCCGAAGATGAAACCAAATCCGAGTTCAACACCCCAGCCACAACCGCCGCCTCCCCAGCCGCCACAACCACAACTACTACAACCACGACCACCACAACCGCAGCTACTGAATCCACCACCGCATCCAAATCCACAACTATCACATCTGCTAAGGCCGCCGCAAAGATCACAACCACCGTTTGCATAAGCGTCATAGTATCCGAATCCTGAATCAAAAGATGAGCGCTGTTGCACCGGCTCAATCCATACAGAGCTTTGTGTCACATCGATTATTTTCCCTAAATGTATACGGCCATCACGGTCTTCAATCCGAACAACTTTTCCGAAGTAACGTCGGCATGTATCATAACATTTTTGTCTATGCATATTCATTCCTCCTTCCCCATTACAGTAATACGATATGTAAAGGGGACAAGTGCGGCTTGTACGAATGCCCTATCTATCATAATTGTTATAGGAAAGGGGAAATATAGGAAGAGGATATATAAGGAGGAAAAGGCATGAAATCGACAGATCAGTTTCAGACATACGAAGTACCGTGGGAAGAGTTTATTGCAGCATTGCGAGAGGAAATGAAGAAGCAAGTAGGGGCGGATATTATTGATACAGTAGTTTGTAATTTAGAAGACGGATTTGAAGTGTATACGTATGTGCAGGGGGATTTGGATTTTGAATATAAGGAAGCGCTGGAAAGGAAATATGGGAGTGATGCAAAAACTCCTAACGTGTTAACAATTATGTTATTAGCTAGCATTTATAGTACAAGTGAAGAGAATATACGCTTACATGCGGATCATAAAGATAATCCGATTGTTGAAGTGTATGTGAAGCAATAAATCAAACTTTTTGTTAAGTGTTTTCAATATGAAAAGTAGGAAAAGTCTGTTTTAAGTGTAGAGCTTAAACAGGCTTTTTTACTTATATAATCGGATAGGAAACGCTAGAAGGAATCATAATCAATTTTTATAACTGTTTACATAATAAAGTTATGCTGTGTTCGTTGTCCTAAAATACAAGTCATATATCTTGTATCCTCTCATAAATTTAAACATAGGAATTTGTCTACAAAGGTGGCGAAGCCTCATCATGAAAATTCGAATTTGTGCCACATTCATGTTGTTTCTATTAATATGGTTACATCCTTTTTGGACTTTTGCAAAAGGAGAGGAGGCAAAGGAAAGGGTCGTTTCACTTGTATATGATGATTCGGGCAGCATGAGAAATAACGATCGCTGGAAATATGCCAATTACGCTTTGCAAAGTTTAGTTGCGCTATTAGATGAAAAAGATAAATTTTCTTACGTTCCAATGAGCAAGCCAAATGATCCAGTAAACATTTCGTTAACGAAGGATAAGAGACAAACGGAAATTGAGGGAATTGGAGCATGGAAAACGTATTTAAATACTCCGTTTAGCGCAGTAGAAACGGCGATGCAATCTATAAAAAAGGAAGCCGATATAGATGGGAAACGTGAATTTTGGCTTATTGTGTTAACTGACGGGGCATTTAATGATTTAGAGAAAGATAAGGTTGGCGGAAAAGAACAAATTTTGCAGAAGTTAGCGCAGTTTAAGAAAGAAATGGATGAAAAAAAGATATCATTACATCCGGTTTTAATTACGATGGAAGAGGATTTAGGACAGCAAGAAAAGGCACAACTAAATACGTTTAAAGAAATATGGAAGAAAGAGATAAATGGAGTTACGATGCCATCTAGTGGAGAGGATGGTATTGTAAAAAGCGTCAATCAAGTGGCAGCATTAGTTGCAAATCGTGATCCGTTTTCCTCTGTTGAATCGATTGTAAAAACGAAAGTAGTAGGGAAGAAAGTAGAGATTACAACACCATTTCCGTTAAAGCGTATGACGCTTGTACGACAATCGCCTTCTCTGCCCGATTATCAGGTCAAACAAATTTCTAAACCATTACAATTACAATCTTCTTTTTCTATACATGCACCAGGCGAAGCGAAATTGTTCGGAAATATAGTTCATATAAGTACGGAAAATGAGGAAGTTATTAAACCAGGAACTTATACGATAGAAGTGGACCAGGAGATTGAGAAAGAAGGGTTACAAGTACTTGTTGAACCAGCGCTTAATTACAACGTTTCTACTTATGATAAAGAAGATAAGGATAGAAAAAATGTTGAGGAAATGTATGAAGGTGTGACAGCTGTTATTGAAGCAAAGCCTACTGAGTTGCCCGTTCAGTCTTCTTACTTCCAGGCAGAAGTAGAAATAGATGGAAAGCAATATGCGATGAAGTGGGACGATAAAAGACATGTGTTTTATTACGAAACTAAGCTTACAAAAGGATTAATACGCGGGAAAGTTCATATGAACATAAAGGGGTTTTACAGACAGACGAAAGAATTTAAAATCGAAACAACTAAAAAGCCTGAATTATCACTTCAAACTGTCACGAAAGATTATAAAGAAAAAGTAACAAACTTAGAGAATAGTAAACCGTTTATTATACAACCACAGTTAGATGGTAAGCCGATGACAGAAGAGGCTGTAAAGAAACTATTAAAATCAACTGGTGTCACATCTAAACAATCAATTAACTATGAAATAAAACAACATGATAATCAAATTTATATTTATCCTCGACCGTATTACTCCGACACATTCAATTTTACAGATACCGGCACCGTAGAAGCTACCATCGTAGTGCAGGATTCAAAATTACAAAAAGTAAAGAAAGACATAACACTCCATATTCAAAATGCGCCGTTTTATGAAAAGTATGCGCTTATTTTTAAGTTTGTTATTCCTATCACTTTATTACTGTTACTAGTAGGAATAATCGTTTTAGGATGGATTGTCCGTCCGAGATTTCACCGGAAAGCATTATTGTATTACGAATGGGATCAAGAGGTAGCAAAAGATTGGTTATATCAATCTGAGCCAGAGTTACTCAAAAATAAATGGTGGAAACATTATTTTGGTATTCCGTATAGAGCAGAGAGGAAGACTGTGCAATCCGTTACGTTTATAGCAAAGAAAGGATCGAAATCGATATTTGTAGCGAAAGAGTCACAAGTAGTAGGAATGATTATTGATGGGATGTTTATAACAGAGGATGAGGTTGGAATGGAACATAAGACACTATATCCAAATGAACTTTTAGTAATTGATAGAGGATATGGTAAGGAGATTTACAAATACGAGTGTGAATAGTAGATGGGGAAAAGAGGAGAGTATTATTTTTCCCTCCTTTTTTCAAACAAGCAAGAATAGGAAGGTGGTTCACATGACGTTACAAGTTCCAACAATATTAATTGGTTTAGGTGGAATCGGTAGTACTGTGACACATCAAATATATGAAAGACTACCTGAGGAGCGTCGAAAAAAGGTAGCAATGCACGTATTTGATACAGATGTGAATACATTGAGTAAATTCGATCATATTCGAAAGTTTAAGACACAAACGAGCTCTAGTAAAACACCTAGGGAGTATATTGCGGGAGATCCGACGATTCCAGAGTGGTTTCCGATGGATCCAACTATACTTGATAAACCATTAACAGAAGGAGCAGGACAGTTACGCGTCATTTCCCGTTTAGCGTTACGTGCTGCGATGAAAGAAGATAAATTAACGTCCTTTTGGCAAGAAATCGAGAAGATTTTTCCAGTTACAAGCGATCAAACGGAATATGGAGTACGTGTCATTATCGTAACATCATTAGCGGGCGGAACAGGTTCAGGAATGTTTCTACAAATTGCATTATATTTACGTGAAATGCTTCGGAAAAAACTGCAACATCACAACATTTTAATACGTGGTGCGTTTCTAATGCCGGATGTGTTAGTGAAGACGAGAACGGTTAGTGCGAAAGAGTTTGAAACGGTGCAAGCAAACGGCTACGCTTCGTTAAAAGAATTACATGCGATTACACTCGGTTCTACTGGAGAGTTATCAAAACGCGGTGGCGTGACGATTGAATTAGAGTATCGACCGGATCAAGTAGATGAGGATGGGAGAACAAATCACACGATTAAACAACATCATTTACCGTACAATTATTGTTTCTTATACGATTATGAGAATTTACATGGACACCATCTGCATAATTTATCAGATTATATGGAGCAAATGGCAAATACGATTTATTTACAATTATTTAGTCCGATGTCTGCAAATCATTTTGCACAGGAAGATAATCAAATTCAGCAATTAGCAGAATCAAGCGGGAAAGGGCGATATTGCGGGGCCGGAACGGCAAAGATTATTTACCCATATGAGCATGTGTTAAAATATTGTGCTTTAAAATGGGCCGTGCAAGGTTTAGATGAATCGTGGCTTCATTTAGATCAATTGTTTCAAGAGAAGAAGCATAGATATGATCAAGATGTAAAACGTGGTATGCAGCGTGAAAAGCCAGAGCGTGGGAAAAGTTATTTAGAAGACTTAGAACATCTTGCTACCCGTCCAGAACAGGCTCATATTTTTTATAGACAAATGTACAATGAAACGCGTGAAGGAGCAGAGGGTGGCAAGGTTGGTATTGCGAAATCTAAACTGTTTTTAGAAGCTGTAGAAAGTTATGTACAGCGTACGGTACAAAAAGACGAAGAATTAAATCGTCTGCAGCATGAGTGTAAAATTTCTGCTGCCAAGCTGAAAATGACGGAACAAATGAAAGGTGAAGTAGCAAGGGTAGACCATGCGGTTCGTTTATATGCGTATGCGATTCCGAGCCGCGTACATGAACATGTAACGACACTTTTATATGACATGATTGAATCAGACCGTTTTTCACCAAGTGGTTCTGAAGGACAGTCATATCAACTAAATACATGGTTTTTAAAGAAAACCGATTCTGTTCATCCAGTAGCAGCTCGTTTTATGTTGTATGAAATTCGAAAGCAGTTAGTCGAAAAAATGAATCGACTACATGAAAATAATGAACAAAAGCGTAATTTAATTCAAAACTACGATAAGAAATTTAATGTGAGTAATATTGATGGAACGGTAACAGCTGTACGCCGAGTAGAAATTGCACAGCAACAAGGCTGGTTTGGAAAAATGATTAATAACCAGCAGCGTTTATTTAAAAAGGAATTTGAAGATATTGTAACGCAGTACGTACACAAATTAAACGAATACCGTAAAGAAATGCTATTAGAACTCGTGTATCAATCGCTATATCAAGCAGTTAATAAAATGATTCAATATTGGGAAAGATTTTTCGATAATTTACATGAAACACGTGAAAATTTATTGTTCGAAATTCAAAAACGAAGCAAGGAATTTGAAGGAAAAACAAACCCAACGAATGTATACGTATTAGCTGAAGAGAAGTTACAAGAAAAGATATGGCAAGATATGCAACAACATTTAAATTTAGGTGTATTACCGAAAGATATATGTGCGGAAATTTATATGAGCTTATACGGGGAATATTGCCGGGATGCGAAAACAGAAGAGATTCAATCGAAAAAGGTAGAAGACTTTTATCGTGAGCACATACTAAACTATTGTTACGATGAATTACAAATACGCTATCGTGATAAATTAGAGCTGAACATCGTTGAAGCATTACGAAAAGAAGCGGATTATAAGAATCGTGATCGTGATGAATATGTTCGTGAAAAAATTGAAGACTTGTTCCATTTAGCAAGTCCATTCGTGCCAAAAGTTTCTCATCATAGGGAATTACAATATTGGGGTATACATCCATCTTTAAAGAAAGAACTGCAAGAGGAATTAATGCAAGAAATGTTTAAAGAAAAAGATACAGTAAATGAAGCTTTTTCACCATTTGAGGTCATTTGTTATCGTGCACATTACGGCTTATCGTTGCAAGACTTTCCTAAGCTTTCGTCTGGACATATTGCAAATGGATTTATGAATGATAAAGGTGATTATTTTCAGTCTTACTATCGCCGTGTAAATAAGTTGAATAGTAAAAAATCTAGTTTAACGCCGCATTTAGATAAGTATTGGCACTTACCAGCCTTCATGCCGGATTTAAATGCAACGCAAACAAAGTTAGATTACGATAAATGCAATCGAGCTCTTCTATACGCGTATATATATCGCTGGATTAGTTTAGTTGCTGTTGATGGTCAATTCGTTTATCAATATAACGGCGTTGGACGTAGTTTCTTAATTCAGTCGATGGGGAAAAATATTTCAAGCGAAAGTTATAAATTGCACAGAGCGTTACTTCATAATCCGTTCATTTATGAAAACATCTTATCCAGATTTGAAGAAGAACAAGAAAAGGCGATGATACAAGGTGGGCATTTATATACACATCCATTTGTATTAGGTGCTCAAGATATTAGATGGCTACGTAAAGAGCATGTCCATAATATTTTAGATATGATTTTAATGTATGACCGTGAAGCGAAATATGACCCGACGTTAGAAGAAACTTCTGATGAATTATTAAGATTATTCCTTGATGAAATTGAGTTATATTTCCAAAACTATTACGGTACAGGTGCCGATATGGTTGCAAAGAAAGAGAAAGAAATGTTTATTAAACAATTGTGGGATCGTTCGTATGCGAAAGGTTATGTAGATCCAAATAGTGCTCCTTATAAAAAGTGGCAAAATTTATTAAGCGTTCATGATGAAGAAGAAACGCCAAAAACGAATGTATAATGAATGAAAAGGGAATCCTTAAAAGTGGCAATACAACTTTAGAAAAGAGGGATTCCGATGCCGTTTTTAGGAAGTGTATATCAAATATTTGGATTGTATCCAGAAATTTATTATGGGATGATTTCAGCTGAACTTGCAGAGCAGCAAAGATTGGAACAAGCGGAAAACGAAGAATCAGAAACAGAAGCGTAACTATATAGGGAGTTTCAAAATAAAATGATAACACGCTACTTATTCTTTAAACGTATAAGAACAAGTAGCGTGTTTTTTGCTATTTAATAATCCCGTTTTCTAAAATTTTAATAGTAGGTGCTACTTTCACGTTAGCTTTTGAAAAAGCACTCGGCCAATCGTCTTCAACTTTTTTCCATTCTTCATATTGAAACGCTCTCGCATAATCACCAAATCCGAATGGATCGAGTTGTTGTTTTTGAATTTTATGGATTAAATTGTTCAAATCTTTGTTTAGTTGTTTTGTAATAAGAGAAGTTAATTTCTTCCTATCTTTATCTATATCCATATTGAATGTAAGTTCAGATACGGCAATTTTAAAATCCATTTTAACATTAAATTTGAAATGGTTATCGCTATAGTCTGTACGGATATCACGATTCATGCTAAGAACGTTTATTGATACAAAATCTTCACCTTCTGTATCTTTTAGATGACTATTAGTTTCAACTGAAGGAGAAGGGATTTTCATTGTAAGTGAGACAGGTATATTAGCTTTTTTTTGCAACATGAGCAGAAGGGCACTTTCATAGCGATTTAAAGACATCTTATAAATTCCGCGAGAAGTTAATAGTGCAGAGCCTGTAACGATAACATCTTTTTTTCCTTTTTTTATTTCTGAAATAGCAGGTGTTATACCTTTATTAAACGTTTGCCTATGAAATTCATGAAATGGTGTGAAAACTGTCCGATTGTATAATTTATTTGTATTAATTAAATCTGTTAAATACTCAGGAAGAGCAGGTTTATCTTTAAAGTTATTATATATAACAGAAGAAATTGGCCCGTCTACTGCAACCATGCGCATGTTTCCAGTATTTTTAGGATCGCGATACCAAACATCAAGGTAGGGCATAGCCCCTTCTTGTTTTAAAAATTTTGTGCTAAATAAAATGAGCTGTAACTTTTCTGTAGATACTAAACCGCCACTTGAACTATTAAACGTTGCTTTGGCTTCTCGAGGTGTACGTACTTTCGCTTCATGTGTTTCGTACTTCTTTTCTACATCTTCATTAAAAATAGGATTTACGTGGTACACAATTAATTTTCCTTTTGCTTTTGCGTCAAAACCGTAAATTAATGAAATGGATTGTTTTTCTAAGTCTAGCCGATCTCCACAGCCTGTTAATAAGGTTATGAGAAAGCAAAGTATAGTGAAATGAATAAAGCGCCTCATTTAAATTTTTCTCCTTTTCCAATGCTGATAAAGTGTCATGTATAAGAGAAATACGACTGGGAATAGAAAAACGATAAAATAACTGGCAGTTCCCCAAAATTCTCGCAACGCACTTATTTGGTAAGAGGAAGGGATATAAAAGAATAGAACGAAAATGCATCCGAATAATAAAATCCAAACAGGTAATGGACTCCCTTTTTTGTTAAGTAATTGATTGATTCCATCTGAAGCAGTGAAAATATAAGGAATACAAGAATCGAAAATAATGAAGAGATAAAATGATAAAAAGATAATTTCAAATCGTTCTAGAAATGAAAAGTGAAATGGTGTAACAAGAGAAAGAGTCGGCCATAAAAACTTAGTTATACCATCTGGGCTAAAATAAACGAAAGAAACGAATGTAACTTGTAGGTAAACGCATAGCGTAATCATATTTGCAATAATGATTCCTTTTTTTGCAGCTGATTTGTTAGTTAGATAGGGATAAAGGACGAATGCAAACTCGAATCCGAGAAACGCAATGATAGTTGATTTCACTGTAGTTACAACTGGTATCCACCCTTCCTTTAGAAAGGGAAGAAGATATATCCAATGACCATCTTTAAGAGGAATAAATAATAGTAATGGCATCCAAAGGGTAAAAATCACAGTGAAAACGGCAAAGCGGCTAATAATAAGTACACCTTTACATGCAAGCATAAGCATTGGAATAGAAAGCAAAATCATAATTAAAAACATAGGAGATCTAGGTAAAATCCAAATGTGAATAACATACAGGAGGGAAAAAACTAAGGAAACGGCTGCAAGTACAGCATATAGAATCCAAAAAATCATTCCTATTCTTCCTAGCCACTTTCCAAGATAACGAGTCAGCACATCGAGTAAAGTATATCCAGGATGCTTTTCCATAATTTTTACAATACATAAACTGACTAAAGTAGTGATAGCGCATCCGATAATGATAGACATCCAGCCATCTGTATTCGCTCCTTGTGCAACTTCACGCGGAAGTGTAAGGACACCGAATCCTACTTGAACACCACTAATCGTTAAAATGTATTGAAATAAACTAATCTCCCTCTTTGCACGCTTTGTCACTTATCTTCCTCCATTTCTTCTATATCACTTTGTCGATTTTCTTGTTTTAAGTTAAGAGATAGTGGGCGTTTCTTCATTATTTTCCATGGTAAACGTACAAGAATATCTTTTAAATCCGAAGCAAATAACGGAGAAAAAGGACTACCATAAGGAACACCAAGAGATTCCATAGAAAGTATATGAATAATAATGATTGCCATCCCAACCATAATTCCTATGACACCAAATAAAGAGGCAATTATCATCATCGGAAAGCGAAGAAGTCGAATTCCTGCTGACATTTCCATGTTAGGGATGATAAAAGAAGCGACTGCGGTAATAGATACGACGATAACCATAACGTTACTTACTATTCCAGCTTGAACTGCAGCTTGTCCAATGACAATCCCTCCTACGACGCCAATTGTTTGTCCAACAGGTCCAGGAAGCCGAACTGCAGCTTCGCGGAGCATTTCAAGTACTAATTCCATTAAAAGTGCTTCTAATATAGGGGGGAAAGGAATTTTAGCTCGCGATTCTCCAATTGTTAAAAGTAATTTAAGTGGAATCACTTCATAATGGAAGGAAATCATAGCGATATAAAGAGCAGGAGCAAATATTGCAATAAATAATCCGGTGAAACGAAGTAATCGTATGAAAGATGGGATTATTGGTCTGAAGCTGTAATCATCTATCGTCTGAAAAAAAGACGAAAAGGTCATAGGTCCAATTAATACGCCTGGTGAACGATCTACAACAACAGCAATACGCCCGTTTAGAATGTGATGTGCTGTCGTATCAGGACGTTCAGTTATTGATAATTGCGGAAAAAGAGTATAAGAATTATCTTCAACAAACCCTTCTAATTCACCGGTAGTAAGAATGGCATCCACTTTAATGGATTCGATGCGGCATGACATTTCTTGTATGACATCTTCGTTTGCAACATCTGCTAAATAAAGCATAAAAACTTTAGAAGCGGCCCGCTCACCAACAGTGAACGCTTTCACTTTTAATTCGCGATTTGGAATATATCGGCGAATAAGAGCGATACTGTCGCTCGCGACTTCATTAAATCCTTCGTGTGAGCTTTTTAGTGAGCTTTCGGTTGTAGGTTCTTCAATACTCCTTTTTGGTGCCGCTTGTGTATCTAGTTCCAAAGCAGATAGTTGCCCGTTTATAAATAAAATACTTTTGCCGTGTAAAAGAGATTGTTCAATGTCTGTCCACTGTTGAATTTTTTTAATATTTCCGATAGAAATAGAAGATTCCCAAAAATCGTCCTCATTCCATTCTTTAAATAAGAGGGGACGAAGAATATCTACATTAATAACAGTTTTATCTACAAGTCCTTCCATATATATAAGAGCAGCTTCTTTTCCGTTTTTTAACGGAAAAGTGCGTGTAATTAATTCTGGAATACCACTAAACAATTTGGACAAGTGCTTTAAATTAAGGGAAAGGGAAGAAGAGATAGATTTATTTAATATGTGATCAGCTTGCTCTTGTCCAGAAAAAGATTTTTCACCACGTATCCATTTATTAAAAGGCCCCATTTATTCGCTTACTCCTTGTTATGTTTTATCCCGCTTGAATGGGCAGTAAGCCCCCCTCAAAATTCAGCGGAAGCAAAGAAGTTAGGTAGGGGTCGGGCTGCCCATAAAAGCCCGATTGGTTCAACTAATAATCAGTGGGGGATGAAGAAAACCCCACACTGATTAAAGTTTCACTTTATATGGGTTATTATGGATAGTTACATACGGACATATGCGTAGTTTAAATTTTATATTGTATATTTTTAACTTTAACGCTATAATTATAGTGTTAAAGATGGAATCGTGATATGACCTGTTATGAATCTATCGTTTTATTTATGAATAAATGGATTGGTATTTTAGCAAGATGTGCTAATAAACTACTCCACCATGATGATAACGTGCCGAAATGTGGTGCGTATATTTTCGTGGTGGAGTTTTTTTTATTCTCAAAAAGGGGGAAAGACCATGAATAACAACATGGTTCATATTACAATTGACGGAAAAAAGTATACAGCGGAGCCCAGTTCAACGATATTGGGTGTGATAAATGAGAACGGGATTGAACATCCGCAAATTTGTTACGTGCCAGAAGTAGATCCTATTCAAACATGTGACACTTGTATTGTAGAAGTTGACGGGAAGTTAATGCGCTCTTGTTCGACAGTAGTGACAGAAGGTATGAACATTGAACGTAATTCTACTCGTGCGAAAGAAGCACAAACAGAGGCGATGGATCGGTTACTAGAAAATCATTTATTATACTGTACAGTATGTGACAACAACAATGGGAACTGTAAACTGCATAATACAGCAGAATTAATGGAAATCGAACATCAAAAATATCCATATGAACCGAAAGTGGATGCAAGTGAAGTGGATATGACGCATCCGTTTTATCGTTATGACCCGAATCAATGTATTGCATGCGGTCAATGTGTTGAGGTATGTCAAAACTTACAAGTAAATGAAACGTTATCAATAGACTGGGAAGCAGAACGCCCGCGAGTGATTTGGGATGAAGGAGTAAATATTAATGATTCTTCATGCGTGAGCTGTGGTCAATGTGTAACGATTTGTCCTTGTAACGCTTTAATGGAGAAAACGATGCTCGGTGAAGCTGGATTTATGACGGGATTAAAACCAGATATTCTTGAACCGATGGTAGACTTAATTAAAGAAGTTGAGCCTGGATATAGCGGTATTTTTGCGGTATCAGAAGTGGAAGCGGCCATGCGTGATACTCGTACGAAGAAAACGAAAACAGTATGTACATTTTGTGGTGTAGGGTGTTCATTTGAAGTGTGGACGAAAGGGCGTAAAATCCTTAAAGTACAGCCCTCTTCTGATGCGCCAGTTAACGCAATTTCTACTTGTGTAAAAGGAAAATTTGGCTGGGATTTCGTAAATTCTAAAGAACGAATTACGAAACCTTTAATTCGTAAAAATGGAACGTTTGTTGAATCTACATGGGAAGAAGCGTTGAATGTAGTTGCAAATAAATTAGGATCGATTAAAGAAGAGTACGGTAAAGATGCTATCGGTTTTATTTCTTCTTCTAAAATTACGAATGAAGACAATTATGTAATTCAAAAATTAGCTCGACAAGTATTTGAAACGAATAATATTGATAACTGCTCACGTTATTGTCAATCGCCAGCAACAGACGGATTATTCCGTACGATTGGTATGGGCGGAGATGCTGGGACGATTAAAGATATCGCGCAATCTGGTCTAGTTATTATTGTAGGTTGTAATCCAACAGAAGGTCATCCTGTTTTAGCTACACGTATTAAACGTGCACATAAATTACACGGACAAAAATTAATTGTAGCTGATCTTCGTAAAACAGAAATGGCAGAGCGTTCAGACGTCTTTATTAGTCCGAAACAAGGAACGGATCAAGTCTGGTTAATGGCAGTTACGAAATATATGATTGATCAAGGCTGGCACGATCAACAATTTATTGATGAGAATGTAAACTTCTTTGAAGATTTCAAAGAGAGTCTTACGGAATATACACTTGAATATGCTGAAGAAGTGACTGGTATTTCAAAAGAAACGCTTATTCAAATGGCTGAAATGATTCGTGATGCAGATGGTACATGTATCCTTTGGGGCATGGGTGTAACGCAAAATACAGGTGGATCTGATACTTCTGCTGCGATTTCAAACTTACTTCTTGCTACAGGTAATTATCGTCGTCCAGGTGCTGGTGCATATCCGCTTCGAGGTCATAATAACGTACAAGGTGCTTGTGATATGGGTACTTTACCAGGATGGCTCCCAGGATATCAGCACGTTACGAATGATATGGAACGTGCGAAATTTGAAATGGCTTATGGAGTGAAAATTAATAGTGAACCAGGTCTTAATAATATTGAAATGCTGCACGCAATTGACGAAGGGAAAATGAAAGCTATGTATCTTGTCGGAGAGGATATGGCTCTTGTAGACTCGAATGCGAACCATGTACATGAGGTGTTATCGAGCCTTGATTTCTTCGTTGTGCAAGATGTTTTCTTATCTAAAACGGCTCAATATGCAGATGTTGTATTACCAGCAGCGCCGTCTCTTGAGAAAGAAGGTACGTTCACAAATACAGAGCGTCGTGTTCAAAGACTATATCAAGTGCTTCCTACGCTTGGAGATGCGAAACCAGACTGGTGGATTGTGCAGGCGATTGCGAATAAATTAGGTGCAAACTGGAATTATAGTCATCCAAGTGAAATTTTTGCTGAAATGGCAAGTTTATCACCACTATTCTCACAAGCAAACTATGAAGTGCTTGAAGGATGGAATAGTTTCCATTGGGGAAGTTTTGATGGAACGAATACACCGCTCCTTTTCCAAGATGGATTTAACTTCCCAGATAAAAAAGCTCGTTTTGCGATTGCTGCCTGGGTACGCCCAGCTGAATTCCCAGCGGAGTTTGATCTTCACATTAATAACGGTCGTATGCTTGAGCATTTCCATGAAGGGAATATGACAAATAAATCAACAGGTATTCAAACGAAAGTGCCTGGCGTTTTCGTTGAAGTTTCTCCAGCACTTGCAAAAGAACGTGGAGTGAAAACTGGTTCATTAGTCCGTCTTGTTTCTCCGTTTGGAGCGTTAAAATTACGTTTACTTGTAACAGACCGTGTAAAAGCAAATGAGTTATATTTACCGATGAATTCTACAGATAATGAAACAGCGATTAATTTCTTAACAGGTCCTGCGGTTGATACGCGTACGAACACACCTGCTTATAAACAGACGAAAGTACGTATGGAAGTACTAGAAGTTGATGGCGAAAATCCGATGCCAAAAGCGAACCCGCGTAATAAAAAACGTCATCCTCAATCCGGTATTGAGGTACATCGTAAGTGGGCACGTCCAGGGTATGTGCATTTAACGGATAAGTAGGAGGAGAAAAATATGGCTGCACCTATAAAAATGATTCAAAAACAAGAATTAACTGAGGAAGAAGTAAAACAGCAAAAATTAGACGATTTAAAAGAGCTTCTAGCTAATAATGAAGACGCTCTAAATCAAATGTTTAATATAGTAGGGGAATTGAATGATATTGGCATGCTAGAAGCAGCAAATTCTATGCTAAAGGCGAAAGAACCAATCGCAAAGATTGTTCTTGGCCAAGTGACTCGTGAGCCTGTTACAAATTTAATTAATAATATGATGGGGGCTGCGGGTGCTTTAACAGAACTTGATCCGGAGCTTACGAAAAAGCTTATAGGTAGCTTATTAGTAGGGCTAGAAAAAGGTAATGAACATTTAGAGAGTAATAAAAAAGTAGGGGTATTCGATCTTATGAAAGTATTGAAAGACCCAGATATTAACCGTGCTATCGGGTTTGGGCTTCATTTCTTAAAAGGTATGGGAAAAGGATTAAAAGAAGAATAAACTTCATGAAGTGAACCTTTTCGCCCAAATGTTTGTACGAAATAGTTTGGGCGGAAGGCTCATTTTGGTAAAATATATAATAAAGTAAAATGAGGTTTGTGGGAGGTATAATGGTATGTCAAAAAAAGTACATGAATTTAATGATATGATACGAAAACTTCGAAAGGAACTTTTCGGAAAAGGACCAGAACGAATTCATACTGTTTTTGCTGAAAATATGGCGATTGCGACCCTTTATGGAAACTTAACACCTACTGAAAAATTCATTTCAAGTACGATGGATGGTGCTGAAATGGTCCATATGGCTAGAACGAAAATGATTCAAGAAGTGTATGCTGCAAATTCCCGTGAACATTTGGAAGAACTTGTTGGAGCGAAATTAGTGAATTTGTTTTCAGATATGAAAGTAGAAGAAGATATTGCAGTTTCGGTATTTGTTTTTGATAAAAATATAACGTGAGAGAAGGATACTGATCGTGAAACCGATACAGGTAGAAAGAGAAATCTTTCGTTATGAACAAGGGGCGTTTAAACATATAGAGGACAGCATTGTAACAGAGTTTCCAGTCACGATTAAAATGAACGGACAGGAGTTTGTTACAATGGTTAGTACTCCAGAATATATAGAAGATATGGTAATAGGCTTCTTAGCATCTGAAGGAATCATTCGGAAGTATGAAGATATTGATGACATATGGGTACAAGAGAAAGAAGGATTTGTACATGTCACGACGGCAAAAGTAAATCCGTATTACGAACAAATGCAAAATAAACGTTACATTACTTCATGCTGTGGTATGAGTAGACAAGGATTTGTCTTTGCAAATGATGCACTAAGCGCAAAGAAAATGAATGACGTGCATGTACAAGTTACTGCAGAAGACTGTTTTCGATTAATGAAAGAAATGCAGCAATCTGCGGAGACATTTCGTCATACAGGGGGCGTTCATAATGCGTCTTTATGTGATGTAGATGGTATTATTTTAAGTCGAATGGATATCGGAAGGCATAATGCGTTAGATAAAATTTATGGTTATTGCTTAAAAAATAATATTTCTATAGAAGATAAAATCATTGTTTTTAGCGGTCGTATTTCTTCGGAAATATTATTGAAAGTTGCAAAAATTGGTTGTGAAATTATATTGTCAAAATCAGCTCCAACTGAGTTAGCTTTGCAGCTAGCAGAAGAATTAGGTATTACTACGATAGGGTTTATTCGGAATCAATCCTTAAATGTATATACGCACCCAGAGCGTGTTTTAAATATAAAATAAGTAAAAGCGAGGCAATAAATATGAAATCTGTCACATTAGACAAACTACAACGTCCGTTAAAGGATTTACGTATTTCAGTTACTGATCGCTGTAATTTTCGCTGTCGATATTGTATGCCAGAAGAAATATTTGGTCCGGATTACTCGTTTTTGTCTAATGATAAAATTTTATCTTTTGATGAAATTGAAAGGATAACGCGTATTTTCGTTTCTTTAGGTGTTAGAAAATTACGGATTACAGGCGGAGAACCGTTACTTCGAAGAGGTCTTCCGCAGCTTATTGAGCGTCTTAATAAAATAGATGGTGTAGAGGATATCGGCTTAACAACCAATGGATCGTTACTTAAAAAGTTTGCTCCTGATTTATATAAGGCGGGTTTATCACGTGTGACAGTTAGTTTAGATTCCTTAGAAGAAGAGCGGTTTTTCTATTTAAATGGTAATAGAAGCAAAGTACAAAGGGTTCTGGAAGGCATACAAGCTGCAGCTGAAGTTGGAATGAAAATTAAAATAAACATGGTCGTTCAAAAGGGGAAAAACGAACAGGACATCTTGCAGATGGCACAATACTTTAAGGAAAACAAACATATTCTTCGTTTTATTGAGTATATGGACGTTGGAAATTATAATGGTTGGGAGTTAAAAGAGGTCGTATCTAAACAAGAAATAGTAGATATGATTCATCAAGTTATGCCATTAGAACGGATAGAAGCGAATTATGCAGGTGAGGTTGCGACTCGCTATCGTTATATTGGAAGTGATGAAGAAATAGGTATTATTTCATCAGTAACAGACTCCTTCTGCTCCTCATGTACGAGAGCTCGTATTTCTGCAGAAGGAAAATTATATACTTGTTTGTTCGCTTCTAAAGGAAATGATTTGAGAGAACTGCTTCGATCAGACTACACTGACGAGGAAATAACAGATGTCGTACGCGATATATGGAACAACCGAGAAGATCGTTATTCAGATGAACGGTTAAGTAATAGTAATAAAAAAGCTATGCCTAAAATTGAAATGTCACATATCGGTGGTTAATATAAAGTTGACATAAAAGTGAAAAATGGAAGGTGTACAAGAATTGTAGATTTTCTATTTTATAGTAAAAGTGATGATTGATCTCTCTGTAAAAGATGTGCAGAGAAATTAAGCAGCATTCAAAAACCTTTATTTTGAAGAGGTTTTTTGAAGCTGCTTTTTTATTTGGAGAAAATGGAGGAATTGGTAATGTCATTTCATAAACCGGAACAAATTGCTGAGCTTGTTATTGAGGCCGGTGTTCAAAAAGTAAGTCAGACCTTGCCAGCAATGCTTATTCTCGGTTTTTTAGGAGGAGCATTTATTTCGCTCGGTTTTTTACTTAACATTCGCGTTTTAGGTAATTTACCTGAGCGCTGGGGGAGTTTAGTAAATGTTTTAGGAGGCGCGGTTTTTCCTGTTGGACTCATGCTCGTCGTATTAGCAGGAGGAGAATTAATTACCGGAAATATGATGTCAATGTCTATGGCGCTTTATGCAAAGAAAATTACATTCGTAAGTGTGCTGAATAACTGGATTTGGATTACTTTCATGAATTTTGTAGGAGCTATTTTCGTAGCGTATTGTTTCGGGCATCTTGGCGGATTAACAGAAGGGGATTATTTAAATAAAACAGTAGCGATAGCGGAAGGCAAGTTACACGAATCATTTGGGAGAACTTTAATTTTAGCAATTGGGTGTAATTGGCTCGTTTGTTTGGCGCTTTGGCTCGCTTATGGGACGAGTGATTTTGTCGGAAAAATAATCGGAATTTGGATTCCAATAATGGCATTTGTAGTGATTGGATTTCAGCAAGTAGTAGCGAATATGTTTGTCATCTCAGCAGTTATTTTTGCAGGGCATCTGACGTGGATGGATCTTGCTAGAAATTTTGTTCCTGTTTTTATTGGAAATGTAATTGGAGGAGCTGGATTTGTTGGGTTTGCTTACTATGCTTGTTATCAAAAACAGCATTCTAATATGAAATAGAGTTCGTGAGAGGAAGGGTATGTAATGGCTGAGCGGTATTCACGACAACAGTTGTTCAAACCGATTGGGGATAGAGGACAAGAAAAGATTCGAAATAAACATGTGTTAATTGTAGGGGCAGGCGCATTAGGAAGTGCAAGTGCTGAAAGTTTCGTACGTGCAGGCGTTGGGAAGTTGACGATTATTGATCGTGATTATGTTGAATGGAGTAATTTACAAAGACAACAACTGTACTCTGAGGAAGATGCGAGAGAGAAATTGCCAAAAGCAATCGCTGCTAAAAATCGGCTAGAAAAACTTAATTCGGAAGTACAAATAGATGCTTTCGTAATGGATGCATGTGCAGAAAACTTGGAAGGGCTATTAGAAAATGTTGATGTAATAATTGATGCAACAGATAATTTCGATATCCGATTTATAATAAATGATTTATCACAAAAATATAATATCCCGTGGGTATATGGTTCTTGCGTTGGCTCGTACGGTATGAGTTGTACAATTATTCCGCAAGAGACACCGTGTTTACATTGTGTGCTGAAGAACGTTCCAGTTACAGGTGTGACGTGTGATACAGCTGGAATTATTAGTCCGACTGTACAAATCGTTGCAGCATATCAAGTGGCGGAAGCACTCAAAATTTTAGTAGAAGATTTTTCAGCTATTAGAAAAACATTTTTCATGTTTGATATATGGAGTAATCAAAACCATTTTATAAAACTAGGGAAAATAAAAACAGACGCTTGTCTCTCATGTGGTTTGAATCGAACTTATCCTTATTTATCATACGAAAACCAAACGAAGGTAGCTGTTTTGTGCGGAAGAAATACAGTTCAAATTAGACCGGTAGAAAATAGACAGTACAATTTTGATGATATAGAAAAAGTATTAAATAAACTGGGGAAAGTAGATCGGAATCCGTATTTACTATCTTGCCAACTAGATGAGTACCGCGTCGTTATTTTTCGAGATGGTCGTGTTTTCATTCATGGTACAAATGATATTTTAAAAGCAAAACAGTTATATTATCGCGTATTCGGTTAATAGAAAGGGTTGTCAATAATGGAAAGAAGAGTGCCAATTACGGTTGAAGAAGCTGTTCGTAAAGTAATGGAATTTGCTAATGAGGGTTTAAAGGAGCTACTACCTATTGAATTAGCTTACGGACGTGTATTAGCGGAGAATTTAGTAGCTGACCATGACGTACCTTCATTCAATCGTTCACCGTATGACGGATTTGCTATTAGAGCAGAAGATACGAATTTAGCAAGTTATGAAACGCCAATTGTATTTGAAGTAGTGGGTGAAATTGGTGCAGGATCGCTATTCGATGAGAAAGTAGGTCCGTTTCAAGCAGTTCGAATTATGACGGGAGCGCAAATGCCGAATGGATGTGATGCAGTTGTTATGCTAGAGCTGACTCGTCAATATGAGGAGGCTGGCAGTAAGTATATGGAATTGAAGCGGTCATTCAAAGCGGGCGATAATATTTCTTTTCAAGGTGAAGATGCTCGTAAAGGAACGGTTCTTGCAAAGAAAGGAACATACATTAATCCAGGTATTTCAGCTCTTCTTGCTACATTCGGGTATAGCGAGGTGCCAGTTGCGAGAAAGCCTGTAGTTGGACTATTAGCGACTGGCAGTGAATTACTGGATGTAAACGATTCATTACAGCCAGGGAAAATCCGAAATAGTAATACGTATATGATATTGTCTCAAATCCGAAGAGCAGGCGGAAGAGTAAAATATTTTGGGAAGTTTAGCGATGATTTTCATACGTGTTTTACGGCTGTAAAAGAAGCATTAAGCCAAGTAGATATGCTCATTACAACAGGTGGTGTATCAGTAGGGGATTACGATTATTTGCCAGCTATATATGAAAAATTAGGTGCATCAGTTCTTTTCAATAAAGTTGCAATGCGGCCAGGAAGTGTAACGACTGTAGCGCAATTAAATGGAAAGTTATTATTTGGTTTATCAGGAAATCCATCTGCTTGTTACGTAGGGTTTGAATTGTTTGTAAGACCTTGTATTCGGACGTATATGTTTAGTGAAAAAGCACATGTAAAAAGAGAAAAAGCGTTATTAGGAGAAGACTTTTTAAAGCCAAATCCATTTACAAGGTTTGTACGAGGAAAACTAACATATAACGAAGGGCAGTTAATCGCTTATCCGTCAGGGTTTGATAAATCTAGCTCAGTTTCCTCTCTAGCGGAGACAAATATATTTATTGTACTTCCAGGTGGTACGAGAGGTTATAAAAAAGATATGTTCGTAGATGTGCTCTTGTTGGAAGATAACGAAGGTAGTGAATGGCCTTGGACATTTTATAAAGTGAGAGGTGATTCTAATGGGACAAGTGCTATTTGAAATTGTAGATATACCGATTGTAGTTGAAGAAGTAACGAATAAGGTTGCAAGAAGAGAAGCAGGTGCGATTACAACTTTTATTGGTACAGTGAGAGAATTAACAAAAGGAAAACGAACGCTGCATTTAGAGTATGAAGCATATAAACCGATGGCAGTAAAACAACTTACGAGAATTGGGGAAGAAATAAATGAAAAGTGGCCAGATGCGAAAGTAGCAATTACGCACCGAGTAGGACGGCTAGAAATAATGGATATTGCGGTAGTCATTGCAGTTTCATCACCGCATCGCAAAGTAGCTTATGAAGCGAATGAATACGCGATTGAACGTATAAAACGAATCGTCCCAATTTGGAAAAAAGAATTTTGGGACGATGGAACGATGTGGATTGGAGATCAACTTGAAAATACACCTTATCCAGAAGGAAAACCGAAGAAGGAAGAATGAGAAAATGATTACAATTTTACTGTTCGCAAATTTGCGTGAGGAAGTCGGATTAGACCGATTAGTAATTTCCGAAAAACAAGAAATGACTGTGCAGCAATTAAAAGGATGGCTCAAAACAAACTATTGTTTACAATCTCTTGATAGAGTGATGGTGGCTGTTAATGAAGAGTTTGTAACGAATGAAGAGATGATACAAGCTGGAGATATCGTCGCATTCATCCCGCCTGTTAGTGGGGGATAATAAGCGTTTCTTGAAACGATAAGAAGATGCTATATATAAATTCTAATACGAGAAGGGATGAGTTCTATGCTTAATCAAGAACAAATAATGAACGCGTTAAAACATGTAGAGGATCCAGAGTTACACAAAAGTATTGTAGAATTAAATATGGTTAGAAATATAAAAATGAATGGAACAGAGGTTAAACTTGAAGTAGTGCTAACGATTCAAGGTTGTCCGTTAAAAGCAAAAATTCAACAAGATATTGAAGAATCACTTCATGCAATTGGTGCCTCTAAAGTGGATTTAATATTTGGTTCTATGACAAGTGAAGAACGTGCAGCTTTAACAGAGAAGTTAAAGAAAAATACTAGAACAGAAACTGGTATGCCGAACATGCTTCGCCCTGATTCAGGGGTACAATTTATTACTGTAACGAGCGGAAAAGGTGGAGTCGGAAAATCAACTGTGACAATTAATCTTGCAACGGCTTTAGCTCGTATGGGCAAAAAAGTGGGGATATTAGATGCAGATATATATGGTTTTAGCATTCCAGCTATGATGGAAACGAATCAAAAACCAACGATGATTGATCAAACGGCAATTCCAGTCGTTAGTCACGGTGTTAAAATTATGTCTATGGGATTTTTTACAGAAGGAAATAATCCGGTTATGTGGCGCGGACCGATGTTAAATAAATGGATTCAAAATTTCCTTGCGAATACGCACTGGGGAGAATTAGATTATTTACTTCTTGATTTACCACCTGGTACAGGAGATGTTGCCATTGATGTTGCAGCAATGATTCCGCAAGCGAAAGAAATTATCGTTACAACTCCGCACAATGTAGCTTCATTCGTAGCATCTAGAGTAGGTGTAATGGCAAAACATACGAAACACGAGATTTTAGGTATTGTGGAAAACATGGCTTATTATGAAGAACAAGATGGATCGAAAAATTACCTCTTCGGAAAAGGCGGCGGTGAAATGTTAGCAGAACAATTGCAAACAGAAGTAATCGCACAAGTACCTTTTGCAAAACGTGAAGAAAATAACGGTTCATCTGTATATGATGAAGATTCTCTTGTTGGAGAAGTGTTTACATCGTTAGCGGAAGATATTATTTATAAAGGATAGAGGAGGAATTTTATTATGGGGTGTAATATCGATCATTCTATTGAAGATGTAATGAGTAAGCTTGAAAGTCAAAAGAGTTTTTTACCGGAAGTGATTTTTAAAGAGGTAAAGGGATTTTTGCAAGGTAATCATTCACAGGAAATATTAAATGATGTCTTTCATCTTCTAAAAAAGTATGACTTAGTTAGTGAAGAAGAAAGAGAGACGAGAAATACTCAATTATTGCTGATTATAAAATAAATACGCTTTGGCTTTTGTTTTGTAACAGGAGGGGTAAATGTAATGAATATGAAGAAGATGATTGAAACGATAGAAGCAACAAAAATGACTGATGAAGAATTATCGATTGCTCATTTACATCAAAAGCTCGTGAAGCTATATAGTCAAAAAAATGTTGCTCATTATACGGAGTTATTAAAATATATTTTATCCTTATCCGTGCAGCTTGATTTACATTTCGTATTGAAATATTTTGGTGTGCGACCGGTTGTTGCTATAGACGAGCGTATGCAATTTCAAGAGATATTTAAATGTTTAGCTAATAAGGATGATAATGGGGAATGGTTTTTAAATTTCGTTTCTTTATATGTAGGGCTAATTGTAGTTCTTCACTTTGATGAAAAAGTGATTGAGAGAAGTTTTTTCGATGATATGGTTGTGGGTGAAGGAAATGAAGTATAAGATTTTGCTCATAACATTTTTCTATTTAATTGCTATAACTGCGATTTTAATTGGTTATATAAATATGCAAGTAATGAATTAAACTAGTTTGATAAAAAGTGTTCTTCAGTTGTTTCCATCGTTTTTTCATGTTACGATTAAGCGAATTTTTCGTAGGGAGAGAAAGCGATGAAATGGATTTATTTAATTCTTATTAACGTTATAGCTTTTAGCCTTATGGGGCTTGATAAACGGAAAGCGAAGAAGAAACAGTGGAGAACGCCAGAAAGTACGTTGTTTTTATCAGCGGCAGCTGGGGGCGCAGTTGGCGCTTGGATCGGTATGTATATGTTTCACCATAAAACTCATAAAAAGAAATTTGTTTTCGGTATACCGTTACTTGTCGTTATCACAATATGTTTACTTTTTGCTGTATGAGAAATGTCGAAAGAATTGCAGATTGATTATTGGTAAAGTGAGCACGTGGGACCGTATAATGGAGAAAAACGAGAAGAGGAGAAAAGGAAGATGGGGAGTCAATCAGCACAGCAGAAAAAAGGGATCATATATGCGGCTGGTGCGTATACGATGTGGGGAATCCTACCAATCTATTGGAAATGGGTTGAGGAAGTTCCAGCAGATGAAATATTAGCACACCGCATCGTTTGGGCGTTCGTGTTTATGTTAATCGTATTAGGTGTTACGAAGAGATTTCGTCAGTTTATTGGGGAGTTCGTGAATCTTTTTAAACGACCTAAATTATTAATGTCATTAACAATAGCTTCAGTCTTGATTAGCGGAAACTGGTTTGTCTACATATGGGCCGTTAATCATAATCATGTCATTGAAGCAAGTCTTGGCTATTATATTAATCCGCTTATTAGTATTTTACTTGGTACAGTCGTTTTAAAGGAAAAGTTAAACTTTTGGCAATACGTTGCAGTTGGTTTAGCTGGAGTAGGAGTTATCATTTTAACAGTACGTTTCGGGGCTATTCCATGGGTTTCTTTATCACTTGCTCTTTCATTTGGATTATATGGATTAACAAAAAAATTGTTAAACTATGATGCGACAATTGGACTTACGATGGAAACGATGTTAGTAACGCCGTTTGCGATTATTTATTTAGTAATGACAGGAGTACATGGTTTCGGCTCATTTGGCTCTATCTCAATGTCATCGACATTACTATTAATAGGAGCGGGCATTGTTACAGCTCTACCACTTTTTTATTTTGCAAAAGGAGCACAACTTATTCCGCTTTATATGGTAGGTTTTTTACAATATATTGCACCAACGATTAGTTTAATTTTAGGTGTGTTCGTATTTGGTGAACATTTCACATCTACTCATATGATTGCATTTTTCTGTATATGGGTTGCATTATTTGTATTCTCGGTAGCGAAAACAAAGTTCTTAGTGCAAAAACAACCGAAATTTATAAAAAATAAATCAGCAAAAGTATCATAATGCGTAGTATTTTCTACGCATTTTTCTTTATACTGATACTATAAAGGATTTCCATTATAGCTAGTAGGGAGCTGAGAACGTGGAAACAATTTTACATAACGATCCGCTTATGGCCGCTGTAATTTCATGGTTTTTAGCACAGTTTACGAAAGTGATTTTTAAATTAGTCAAAACGGGTGAATTTGATTTTGCAAAGTTTTTCGCTTCAGGTGGGATGCCAAGTTCTCATGCTTCAACTGTTACAGCACTGGCGACAGGTGTTGGCGTTGTGGAAGGTGTGGAAAGTACTTTATTTGCAATTGCTGCTATTTTTGCCATTATAGTTATGTATGACGCTTCAGGAGTAAGGCTTGCAGTAAGTAAACAAGCGAAAATATTGAATGAGTTTTTTCACGGTAGACAAACAGAATATAAGAAGTTAAATGAACTTGTCGGACATACACCGTATGAAGTAGTAGTTGGTGCTTTATTAGGGATTATTGTCGGAGTAGGGTATTGTTTATGAGCAGAACATTTTATATGTTCTGCTTTTCTTTGTATTCATACATATTCAGCTACCTTCTTGAATATCGTTATACGGATTTCGAAAGGGTGGGTGAGTAACTTGTTATTATACGAAAAAGCGCATGAAGAAATAGTGAGAAGAGCAACAGCACTTCAAACAATGCAATGGCAAGATGGTACGTGGCGATTTTGTTTTGAAGGAGCTCCATTAACAGATTGCCATATGATTTTTTTATTAAAATTATTAGGTAGAGATAAAGAGATAGAACCGTTCGTAGAAAGAGTAGCATCACTCCAAACAAATGAAGGAACATGGAAATTGCACGAAGATGAAGTAGGAGGTAATTTATCAGCTACAATTCAATCTTATGCCGCCTTACTTGCATCGAAAAAATATACAAAAGAAGATGCGAATATGAAACGAGCAGAAAATTTTATTCAGGAACGCGGTGGTGTGGCGCGTGCTCATTTTATGACGAAGTTTTTATTAGCAATTCATGGAGAATATGAATATCCTTCACTCTTTCATTTACCAACACCAATCATGTTTCTACAGAATGATTCCCCCTTTAGTATATTTGAATTAAGTAGCTCAGCACGTATTCATTTAATTCCGATGATGCTATGTTTAAATAAAAGATTTCGAGTAGGGAAAAAGTTATTACCAAATTTAAATCACATTGCGGGCGGAGGCGGAGAATGGTTTCGGGAGGATCGGTCTCCAGTTTTTCAAACGTTATTAAGTGATGTAAAACAAATTATATCGTATCCACTTTCGTTACATCATAAAGGATATGAGGAAATAGAACGTTTTATGAAAGAGCGTATTGATGAAAATGGAACGTTATATAGTTACGCAACTGCCTCGTTTTATATGATTTATGCTTTACTTGCGTTAGGGCATTCTCTTCAATCATCAATGATTCAAAAGGCTATAGCTGGGATAACATCTTATATATGGAAGATGGAAAGAGGGAATCATTTGCAAAACTCTCCTTCAACCGTGTGGGATACAGCTTTATTAAGCTATGCGTTACAAGAGGCTCAAGTTTCAAAGGATAATAAGATGATTCAAAATGCAACAGCGTATTTATTAAAAAAACAGCATACAAAAAAAGCTGATTGGAGCGTACATGCTCCGGCACTTACTCCTGGCGGTTGGGGTTTTTCGGATGTGAATACGACAATTCCAGATATAGATGATACAACAGCTGTGCTAAGGGCATTGGCACGAAGTAGAGGAAACAAAAATATAGATAATGCTTGGAAGAAAGGGGTCAATTGGATTAAAGGATTACAAAACAATGATGGTGGCTGGGGAGCATTTGAAAAAGGTGTGACGAGCAAATTATTAGCAAAATTACCAATCGAAAATGCAAGTGATATGATTACAGATCCTTCTACGCCAGATATTACGGGGAGAGTGTTAGAGTTTTTCGGGACGTATGCACAAAACGAATTGCCTGAGAAACAGATACAAAGGGCAATAAATTGGTTAATGAATGTACAAGAGGAAAATGGATCATGGTATGGGAAATGGGGGATTTGTTATCTATATGGTACGTGGGCTGTTATGACTGGTTTACGGTCACTCGGAATTCCGTCTAGCAATCCTTCATTGACACGAGCAGCTTCATGGCTTGAACATATACAGCATGAAGATGGTGGTTGGGGAGAATCATGCCACAGTAGTGTGGAGAAAAGGTTCGTTACTTTACCATTTAGTACACCATCCCAAACTGCATGGGCGTTAGATGCTCTCATTTCTTACTATGATACAGAAACGCCAGCTATTCGAAAAGGTGTTTCATATTTGCTTTCGAATCCTTATGTGAATGAAAGATATCCTACTGGAACAGGTTTACCAGGTGCGTTTTATATTAGGTATCATAGCTATGCCCATATATATCCACTACTTACTTTGGCACATTATATAAAAAAATATAGAAAATAAACCGAGAGATATCTCTCGGTTTATTTTGTTGGGTAGTAGGTCCCTGTTGAAAAGAATAAGGTTGTGCTTCCTTATTTTTCTGTTGACTGGCGTTTTTGACGTGCATCAGCGGCATTTGCACGTGCGTTTGCTTCTAAGTCATTGTGGTCAGCAAGTTCACGAGAGAACTCTACATCAATGCCATCAGTAGCTTTGTTTTGTTTGAAATTTTTTTTGTTCATTCGACACAATCTCCTTGCACTTTATGCGACGTTGCAAAGTTAGTTTGACACAAATAGACTTTTTTATGCAAAGAGGAATTGGAAAGGAAAAAGCCGAAATATACAGTATAAGTAATAGAAATGGGGGATAGGGATGGAGTTTTTAAACGGGAAAACAGCTGTTGTAACAGGAGCTGCACAGGGAATTGGAAAAGAGATTGCAAGGGTGTATGCAAAACTAGGGGCGAAAGTATTAATTAGCGATGTAAATGAAGAGAAGTTACAAAAAACGACACGTGAGTTCTTGGATGAAGGATATGAAGTGAGCTTATATCGATGTGATGTGAGTAATCAAAATGAAGCGAAGTCGTTAATTGAATATGCGGTTCAAAAATTCGGTACATTACATATTTTGGTGAATAACGCTGGAATTACAAGAGATGCCATGTTACATAAAATGGAGAAGTCTTCTTGGGAACAAGTACTGCAAGTAAACTTAACCGGTGTTTTTTATTGCATGCAACCAGCACTTCTTTATATGAGACAACAAGGATATGGAAGAATTATTAATATTTCTTCTATAAGTAGAGAGGGGAATATTGGGCAGGCAAATTATGCTGCAACGAAAGCTGGAGTTGTCGGTTTAACGAAAACGGCAGCGAAAGAAGTTGGAAGTTTCGGTATTACGTGTAATGCAATTTGCCCAGGATTTATGGATACAGATATGACAAAAACGATACCAGATAAAGTGAAAGAAAAGATGGTCGGCGCGATTCCAGTTGGTAGAATTGGAACGCCAGAAGATATTGCGAACGCAGCTGCCTTTTTAGCATCAGAATATGCATCCTATATTACAGGAGAAGTATTAAATGTGAGCGGAGGACTGCAAGTTTAAATGAATACATAATGAAAAGAACCTGGCCGGATAGGTCAGGTTCTTTTTTGTTAATTTAAGTTAAGCCAAACGCTCTTCACTTCTGTATAGTTATTTAATGCGTAAGATCCCATTTCACGGCCGAGACCAGATTGTTTAAATCCTCCAAATGGAGATGCTGCATCAAAGACGTTGTAACAGTTAACCCATACTGTACCTGCACGTACTTTACTTGCAACATAGTGTGCTGTTTTAACATTTTCTGTCCACACACCAGCCGCTAAGCCGAATTGTGATTTATTTGCTCGTTCAATTACTTCATCAATATCGTTAAAAGGTATTGCAGAAATAACTGGACCGAAAATTTCTTCTTTTGCGATTGTCATTTCGTCATTTACGTCAGCGAATACTGTAGGAGAAATGAAGTAGCCTTGATCGAATGGATTATTTCCTCCGCAAAGTACTTCAGCGCCTTCTTCAATCCCTTTTTCAATGTAGCCCATTACACGTTTTTGTTGTTCTTCGGAAACGAGAGGACCAATTGTCGTTTCAGGGTCAAGACCGACACCTTGATTTAGTTTTTTAGAATAGAGGACGAGATCAGCCATGACATTATCATACATTTTCTTCGGAACAAATAGGCGTGATCCAGCAGAGCATACTTGCCCTTGGTTAAACATAACACCAGAAAGTGCACCAGGAATTGCGCGAGATAAATCAGCGTCTGGTAAAATAATGTTCGGTGATTTACCACCAAGCTCTAAAGTAACACGTTTCAAGGATTCAGATGCTTGTCGCATAATTTGTTTACCGACTGGAGTAGAACCGGTAAATGCAATTTTATCAACGAGTGGATGATTAACGAGAGCTTGTCCAGCTGATTCACCGAATCCAGGAACGATATTAATAACGCCTTTCGGGAATCCAGCTTCTTCAATTAATTCAGCTAAGTATAGAGCAGATAGTGGAGTTTGTTCTGCAGGTTTTAAAACGATTGTACATCCTGTAGCAAGCGCTGCTCCCATTTTCCACATGGCCATAAGAAGCGGGAAGTTCCAAGGGATAATTTGACCAACGACACCAACAGCTTCATGGCGTGTATAGTTAAAGAAATCACCGGAAACAGGGATTGTTTGACCAACGATTTTTGTCGCCCAGCCAGCATAATAGCGCATGTGCTCAATTGCAAGTGGTATGTCTGCTGCCATTGTTTCACGGATTGGCTTTCCGTTATCTAACGTCTCGAGCTGTGCAAGCTCTTCTTTATGTTCTTCCATTAAATCAGCTAACTTGTACATAAGACGGCTTCGCTCCGCAGTGCTCATGCGAGACCAAGGACCTTCGTCAAAAGCCATGCGAGCTGCAACTACAGCTTTATGAATATCTTCGCGACCGGCTTCAGAAACGACGGCAAGTGTTTCGCCAGTTGCTGGATTAGGTGTATTAAACGTCTTACCGGAAGCGCTTTCAATGAATGATCCATTCACATATAACTTTTTCGTACCTTGAAGAAACTTTTCTACCTTTTCATGAAGATTTACAGCTAGTTGACTCATTGTATAACCCCCTTGAAAATATAATGTAAACGCAGTACGAGACAGCGTTTATTCCGAAATCAAGGATGTAGGAACTAGATGGAAAGCCTCTAATTTAAATCATAATTAACAAATACTGAAAATTCAAATTTCATTTGTGTTACAATTGTAAAAAATATGTAATGTAAGAGAATCTTCTATATAATTATAAAAAATCCTGCTTGTTTTTGCTTTCTAGTAGGAAAAACTAGAGGAACAGTGGTACAATAATACATCGTGAGAGGAGGGAGAAAAATGAAGAATTATCATGATGATCCACGCTTTCGAATCGCCCATAGAGAAGCGTTAATTGGTCTTGGACTTGCAATTATTAATTTTATAATATGGTACGGATTTGCTTATGGGCTTGGTAGTAAAAATCCAAGTGAATATACATATGTATTCGGTTTTCCAGCATGGTTTTTTTATAGCTGTATCGTTGGATTTATCGTTATGGTTATTTTACTTAGTTTAGTTGTTCGTTTTATATTTCAAGATATTTCACTCGATGAGGAAGAAAAAAGTGAGGAATAATAGATGAATTGGTATGTAATCATTCCAATGATAATTTCGTTTATCGTTGTATTTTTAATTGGTGTATATGCTTCAAGACGTGTACAAGCAACCGCACATAATAAATTTTTACAAGAATATTTTTTAGGTGGGCGTGAGCTTGGTGGTTTATTATTAGCGATGACAATGATTGCTACATACGGTAGTGCTAGTAGCTTTATTGGTGGTCCTGGTATTGCTTACAATATGGGGCTTGGATGGGTATTGTTGTCTGCGATTCAAGTTGTAACAGGATATATCGTTTTAACGGTTATCGGTAAAAAGTTTGCAATTATCGCTAGGAAGATGGAAGCTATTACTCTTATTGATTATTTAAAGGGAAGATACAATAATAAAGCAGTTGTTATACTTTCTGCGGTATGTATTATTATCTTTTTATTTTCAGCAACAGTAGCTCAGTGGGTCGGCGGTGGTCGATTAATTGAGTCACTAACGGGTCTCTCTTATACAACAGCACTATTTTTATTTACTTTTTCTGTACTTGTGTACGTATTAATTGGTGGATTTCGTGCAGTTGCTTTATCAGATACGTTATTAGGTATCATTATGTTAGTGGGAACGACAATCATTTTAATTGCTACTGTCATTGCCGGTGGTGGAATTGAAAAGATTATGCAGGAACTTGTTCAAATCAATCCGAATTTAATTACACCATTTGGAGCGGATGGTAGTTTAACGAAATCATATGTGACATCATTTTGGATTTTAATTGGAATTGGCGTTGTCGGTTTACCGCAAATTAGTGTGCGCGCCATGTCTTATAAAAATTCAAAAGCGATGCATCAAGCGTTAATAATTGGGACGATTGTTGTCGGTACAATTATGATTGGTATGCATTTAACGGGTGTATTTGCACGAGTCGTACTTCCGGGTATAGCGGTACCAGACAAAGTAATGCCGCTACTCGCAATGGAAGTGTTACCTCCTTGGTTAGCTGGAGTTTTCTTAGCTGCACCGATGGCGGCAATTATGTCTACAGTAAACTCGCTATTATTACTTGTAAGTTCATCAATCATTAAAGATATATACGTAAATTACATAAATAAAGATGCGGCAGACAGTACGATTAGAAAAGGAAGTTTATGGATTACTGCTATCGTAGGATTGCTCGTTTATGCAGCAGCAATTAAACCACCAGATTTTTTAATATGGTTAAATTTATTTTCTTTCGGTGGATTAGAAGCAGCATTCATTTGGCCGATTGTATTAGGGTTATATTGGAGGAAAGGAAATGCAACAGGAGCGCTTGCCTCCATTTTAGTTGGAGTAAGCTCATATATGTGCATTCATCTTTTCTATCCAAATCCGTTCGGTATACATACAGTTGTCTTCCCGATTTGTTTTGCGTTTATCGCTTATATCTTAGGAAGCATGGTTGCTGTGAAGAAAAACAGTATAGGTTAGATGAAAAACGTAGTCCTTACAGGACTGCGTTTTTTCGTATAAATTTGTTCTTTTTATTCTGTAATCCTGTGAATATTCATAAATTAATAACAATTGAGGGGATGGAGTTGAGGGCGATGAAAAAAGTATTATTTTTAGGAGACCCAGGAATTGATGACTCTTTAGCAATTATGTATGGATTGTTGCATCCTGATATTGATATTGTTGGTGTAGTAACTGGATATGGAAATGTAACGCAAGAAAAGGCGACAAGTAATGCGGCATATTTATTGCAACTGGCAGGACGGGAAGATATACCTATTATTAATGGTGCGAAAATCCCTTTATCTGGAGATATTACAACGTATTATCCAGAAATTCATGGGGCGGAAGGCTTAGGACCAATTCGACCGCCGAAAAATCTTTCTCCAAATATAAGACCTTTTTGTGAGTTTTTTGACATTCTTGAAAAATATAAAGGAGAATTAATTATAGTTGATGCTGGGAGGTCAACGACACTTGCAACAGCATTTATTTTAGAAAAACCATTGATGAAGTATGTGAAAGAATATTATATAATGGGCGGTGCTTTTTTAATGCCTGGAAATGTTACACCAGTCGCAGAAGCGAATTTTCATGGTGACCCTATTGCATCACAATTAGTCATGCAAAATGCCAAGAATGTGACGTTGGTGCCGCTGAATGTTACATCTGAAGCTATAATCACGCCAGAGATGGTAAAGTACATTACGAAACATTCTAAAACGAGTTTTAATAAATTAATTGAACCGATTTTTACGTATTATTATAAAGCTTATAGAAAGTTAAATCCGAAAATAACAGGAAGTCCGGTACATGACGTTGTTACAATGATGGTCGCGGCGAATCCTTCAATATTGGATTATGTGTATCGTCGTGTAGATGTAGATACAGTGGGGATTGCAAAAGGAGAAAGTATTGCAGATTTCCGTCCTCAACCTGATGCAAAAGCCTTAAAAAATTGGGTACGAATTGGTTGGTCATTACATTATAAAAAATTCCTTGAGGATTTTGTGAAAATCATGACGTAGACATAATGGGAGTATACAAGTTAAAATAATGGAGATGGTTATTCAAATAACCATCTCCATTATTTTGTTTTTTTAAGATAGAGAGAAAGAGTTACACAATAGGAGAGGAATTTTACTTGAAAAAAACTATAGTATGCGCAGTGATTGTGGGTATTTTCGTTTTGCTAATATCGGGTAATTTTTTAGTGAAAAAAGTTTGGAGTTCAAATAATGATGATGCGCAGTATATCGCATCCTTTATTGAAGAACATAAAGATGAAAAAAATAGTGCACTTCTAGTAAAGAGAAATGATAAAGTTGTTTATTCTGTAAACCCGAATATTGTATTGCCAGTTGCTAGTACGATGAAATTAATTGTAGCGCTTGAATATACGAAACAAGTTACAGAAGGGAAAATTGATTCGTCTCGTTTTGTTTCAATTAATGATGTGAATCGTTATTATGTGCCGAATACAGATGGTGGAGCGCAAGATAGATGGCAAAGCTATTTGGAGAAGAAAGGCAAGATAACTGAAGGAGCGGTTTCTTTAGAAGAAGTTGCAAGAGGAATGGTTAGGTTTAGCTCGAATGCAAATGCTGAGTACTTAATGGAAGTGTTAGGATTAGATAATATTAATCGGAATTTACAAAGTTTATCGCTTCCTGCACATCAACCAATATTTCCAATCGTTTCATCTTTATACATCCCTGGATATTTGCATAAAGAATTACATGTTCCAAAATATAAAATAGAGAAAAGGTTAAAAGAAATGTCTCAAGAGCAATATCGTGAATATGCGATGATTATTCATGAGCGTTTAAAAAAGAAGGGACCATTATTACAGAAGGAAATTCCTCTTTATTTAGAGGAATGTTACGATAAAATTTGGTCAGATCGATTGCCAGCTGCTTCTGCAAACGATTATATGGTACTACTTCAAAAGGCGAATCATAAAGGCGGCCTGACAGAAGCAGAAGAAAAAGTATGGGCCAATATCGTTGAAACAGATATGAGCGCTAAGAAATACCGTAAAACATTTAGACATGCAGGGCAAAAAAATGGCTATACGCCATGGACAGTTACAAAAGCAGTTTATGCGATGGATAAACGCGGGAACTGTACAGAAATAGTGTTCTTAGCAAATAATTTAAATGAAGACGACAGTGCGGAAATACGGAAACATTTAGCGAACTTACATTTCCAAGTGTTGCAAAGTGATAAGTATGATGCGACTTTTATTAAATAAACTCGGTGCAGAGAGCACCGAGTTTATTTTTGTGTACAAGCACTTTTTTCCTATCTATGGGTATGATGGGTAGTAATACTGAGGTGAAAGGGGAAAAGGTGATGAAACAAAGTAAAGAAGAGTTTATAAAGAGTGAAGGCGCTGATTTCCCTGGGAAAACATACGTGAATTGCGTATTACAACATGTATTTAATTTTCAACGAAATTACTTATTGAAAGATATGTTTCAAGTGCATAAAGCGCATATTGTGATGTTGACGGAAGAAAATTTAATGAAAAAGGAAGAAGCTAAATTTATATTACACGCATTAAAAAAGGTTGAGGAAATTCCAGAAGAGCAATTGCTCTATACAGAGCAGCATGAAGATCTCTTTTTTTTAGTGGAACATTTAATTTCTCAAGAAGCGAAAAGCGATTTTGTAAGTAATATGCATATTGGTAGAAGTAGAAATGATATGGGTGTTACGATGTATCGCATGAGTTTAAGGCGATATGTGCTACGATTAATGGAACATCATTTGTTATTGCAAGAAAGTATATTGCAACTTGCTGCTGATTATAAGGAAACGATTATGCCAGCTTATACACATACACAACCAGCTCAGCCAACAACATTTGGTCATTATACGTTAGCGATTTATGATACGATGCAGAGAGATTTAGAACGCATGAAAAAAACGTACAAACTTTTAAATCAATCGCCAATGGGAGCTGCTGCGCTTTCTACAACAAGTTTCCCAATTAAACGAGAGCGAGTTGCCGATTTACTTGGATTTACTAATGTAATTGAGAACTCATATGATGCTGTCGCTGGAGCGGATTATTTATTAGAGGTTAGCTCGTTACTTATGGTAATGATGACGAATACGAGTAGATGGATTCATGATTTTTTACTATTAGCGACGAAAGAATATGATGGTATTGCAGTTGCAAGGCCGTATGTACAAATTAGTAGTATTATGCCACAAAAGCGAAATCCAGTTTCGATTGAACATGCCCGTGCAATTACGAGTAGTGCTCTAGGGGAAGCATTTACAGTATTTCAAATGATTCATAATACACCATTTGGTGATATTGTCGATACGGAAGATGACTTGCAGCCGTATTTATATAAAGGAATTGAAAAGGCTATTCGTGTATTTTGCATTTTGAATGCAGTCATTCGAACGATGAAAGTAGAAGAGGATACCTTAAAAAGACGTTCATATAAACATGCAATTACGATTACAGATTTCGCAGATGTTTTAACGAAAAACTATGGCATCCCATTTCGGCATGCTCATCATGCGGCAAGTGTTATTGCGAATATGTCGTTGGAACAGAAAAAGGAGCTACATGAATTATGTTTCAAAGATGTAAATATATACTTACAAGAAAAATTTAAAATACAATTATTAGAAAAAGAGTGGGAAGAAATTATATCGCCAGAAGCTTTTATACAAAAAAGAAATGTATATGGTGGACCGAGTAAAAAAGAAATGGAGCGCATGATTAACAATCGAAAAGAGTTATTTCGAAAAGAAGAAGAGGTATTTGAAAAGGAAAAACAGAGGATTTTACAAGCTGAAAATGATTTGAATATGTTAGCTTCGAATATTATTGAATCGTAAAAGAGGGATTTAATGAATTAATCGCCAATACTTAATAAAACTATAAATAGAGAGAAGAGATTGTCGATGATTCAATTACATGTATATGAAGAGGTTGTTAATTTTAAAAAAGAGGTTATATCATTTTTAGAAAAGAATGAACAGGAAAATAATCTCATACTAGGTGTATTACAAATGGTCCAACAACCGATATTTATGGGGGTAGCAAAACAAGAGGAAGAAATTGCAATTGTATTTCTTCAAACAGAAGAAAAGAAACAAATTATTGTTGCTACGTCTGAAATGGTGGAAGAGGCCATCGTGGAACTTGCAAAAAAATTAGCGGAAGTATATCCGAATGTTCCTGGATTAATCGGTAATAAGAAAGTTGTACAGAGATTAGCGGAAGAGATTGCAGTGTTAGAAAATAAGAAAACTACTGTTGCGATGGAGCAAGGTATATATGAATTAAAACAAGTGAAGAAAAAGTGGAACGGAGATGGAGTCTTTCGAGAAATAAATAGTGATGAGATACCATTAATAGAACAGTGGATATACCAATTTTGCGAAGAAGTGAATCTTCCTACTACAAAAGAAGAAGCGGAACAAACCGCCCATACATTAATCACTAATCATCGTTTATTCGGTCTAGAAATAGACGGAAAACTTGTTTCTGTAGCTGCAAAAACACGTCCAACTAAAAATAATATAACAGTTAATTTCGTGTATACGCCGAAAGAAGAAAGGAAAAAGGGATATGCATCTAATTGTGTAGCGGCACTTAGTCAACGTATGTTAGATGAAGGTTACAAAACAACGACATTATATACGGACCTGGCAAATCCAACATCGAATAAAATTTACCAAGAAATTGGTTATGAACAAATTGCGGAGTCTATGCTTATATTTTTAGAGAAGTAGAACAAAAAGGCGTGCTAATTTAGCACGCCTTTTTGTTATTCATCAATTCTAATAACCTCGCCTTGAGGGAAGTCTTCAGTTTCTAGTAAGTTACGAATAGCTTTTGCTACATATTCAGGTGATAATAGTTTTCCTTCTTCTTTTAATGTGATGAAGCGGTCTAAATTTGTGAAGTCTTCTTTATTTGTTTCACGAATTTGTGCTTGCATATTAGTGTCAACAACACCAGGCGCAAAAGCGACGATTTTTACGGGATATTCTTTTTCCACTTCTTCAGTCGCTACGCACTGTGTAAACATATTTACACCAGCTTTCGTCGTACAATAAGCGCCCCATCCGAAATAAGGATTTTTTCCTGCGCCAGATGAAATATTTATAACGCGTTTATCTACTTTCCAGTCTTTTGTATGTTTCATGAAAGTAGATGTAAGAATCATTGGAGCAAGTAAATTAATGTGAACGTTTGTAATGAATTGTTCGCTTTCAGCTTTTTCAATCGGCTTCATAGGTGCGAGTGTACCAGCGTTATTAATTAAATGAATAGATGATACAGTGTCTTCTTGAATAGATGAAATGATTTCGTTAAAATTCGTTTCTAAATTATGTACATCTTGAAGATCTAGGGAGTGGAAAACACAATTGCTATTATATTGTTCTGCGAGTTTCGTAAGCTCTTTATTTTCTCTTCTAGAAATAGAGATAATACTCGTGTTTTCTTCTAACAATTGAGCGGCGATAGCCTCACCTAAACCTTGTGAAGTTCCTGTTATGATAACATAGCGCATAGTGTAGTAAGCTCCTCTCGTACGTGCGGAATTTTGTTGGACAAAGTACATTGCACAGTTTGTCTACATTTTATAGTATAGAGCACTTTTTACTATAATTGAAATGAGATGATTACGTGCCTTTTTTGAATCGCTTTACGACAACGGTAACTGGTGCCGTCACGTTCACTGGGAACACGTTAGGACTTAGTCCCACATCGCCTGCACCAGGTAATATTTTTGGTACACTTGCTGTTTTTACAACGGTAAATACAGCGCTGCAAGTACCAGGGTTCCCAGCAGGTACAACGGATGACTGGCGATTGAATTCTTCAAGTGCAATTTTAAATCTTCCGGCAGGGAGTAGTATTTTGTATGCAGAGTTAGTTTGGGCAGGAACTTTCCGGACTGATACGGAAGATGTTTTACCATTTTTAAATGATAATATTACATTTACAACACCAGCAGGAACATTTTCTGTTACGCCAGACCCTGCTACCGCGCAGCAAGGTTCAGTAGGGAATCAGTTTTATTATGCACGCTCTGCTAATGTAACGAATCTTGTTAGTGCAGGTGGGGCAGGCACATATACAACAGGTGCCGTGCCAGCTACAAGAACTTCAGCTGATCCAACAATTAGTCGTTCAGCTGGCTGGACGCTTGAGGTTGTGTATCAAAATGCAAGTTTACCACTTCGGAATTTGTCAGTATATGCAGGGCAAGAAATTATCGATGCTTCATCACCACCGGTTGATGCCACTATTTCAGGATTTGCAACTCCCGCAACAGGAGCTGTAACAGGAAGGGTACTTGTAACTGCACAAGAAGGTGATTCTAACATTTCTGGAGATCAACTTCGTTTTGGACCGAATGCGAATACTACAGTTGCTTTATTCGGACCAAGAAATCCCGCGAATAATTTCTTTCAGTCACAAATTTGTAATGACAGTGGAAATTTAGATACGAGCGGTACATTTGGAGATTTGAATCAGCCGTTAGGAGTAGCTTTGGCCGTCCGAAGGCAAGGGTGGGATATTACGAATGTAGATGCCTCCTCATCTTTAGTAAATAACCAAACGTCAGCAACTGTTCGCTTCGTGACAAATGGGGATGGATACGCTGCAGCTGGTTTTGGTGTTCAAATTGATGCAACAGGTCCGATTATTAATCCTGTTAAATCGGTTAATAGAACAGTCGCGGGGGTAGGGGATACTCTTACCTATACGATTACGGTTCCAAATACAGGAACAGGAAGTGCAGAAAACGTTGTATTACGTGATAGTATTCCGAACGGAACGACGTTTGTTGCAGGTAGTGTAACGGTAGGAGGGGTAACACAGCCGAATGCGAACCCTGCTACTGGAATTAATTTAGGTACAATCCCAAATAATACGCAAAGAATTGTTACCTTTCAAGTGCGAATAACATCGTTTCCGAACCCAAATCCTATTCCAAATCGTGCAATGGTGTCATATCAATTTCGTCCTTTCGTCGGTAGTCCACTTATTACTAGTATGTCTTCTTCGAATACAGTACAAACGACAGTGAATCAAGCAACTATAAGTATGCAAAAATCTGTAGATCTACAGACGGCAACGCTTAATGATGTATTAACGTACACGGTTAATGTGACGAATAATGGAAACGTTACTGCAAACAATGTTATTTTTGTTGATAGTATTCCTGCAGGAACAACATTTGTAGCAAACAGCGTTACGGTAAATGGAGTAGCACGTCCAGGAGCGAATCCAGCAAGTAGTATTAATCTAGGAAGTATTAATGCTTCGCAAACGACCGTAGTGCGCTTTCAAGTTCGAGTAACATCGAACCCTCTTGTCAATCCAATTCCGAACCGTGCAAGTGCAACATTTACCTTTACTCCAGTGCCTGGTCAACAACCAGTTTCAGGGCAAGCGACAAGTAATACTGTAGTTACGACAATTAATATAGCTGATATAAGAACGAGAAAAATAGTGGATAGAGCTTTTGCGACAGTGAATGATGTTCTGACGTACACTGTTACAATTGAAAATACAGGAAATGTACTTGCAACGAATGTTGTTTTTCAAGATCCGATCCCAATTGGAACGACTTTTATCACAAATAGTGTGACTGTGGATGGGGTTTCTCAACCTGGGGCAAATCCAGCGACTGGGTTTACAGTAGCAAATATATCTCCCGGCGGAAGTAGGACAGTGACTTTTCAAGTACGAGTGACATCGACGCCATCAGGAGGCACGATTCCGAATCGCGGAAATGTAACTGCTAATTTCGTCGTTATTCCAAATCAGCCACCAATAACGATTAATAGACAAACGAATACAGTTGTGACACAAGTTAATACAGGCGGTTTAAATGTAATAAAAGAAGTGAATACAACGCAAGCGGCAGTAGGGGACACTTTAACATACACAATTGCCGTTCAAAATACAGGAAACGTTCCGTTAACAAATGTATTTTTCCAAGACGCTATTTCTTCCGCTGTTTCATTTGTTGCAAATTCTGTAACAATTAATGGAGTACCGCAAAGTGGATTGAATCCGAATACAGGATTTTCTCTTCCGAATATTCCTGCGGCTCAAACCGTTGTAGTCACATTTGATGTATTAATTATACAGGATCCAGAAAATGAAGATATTTTAAATCAGGCGAATGTAACAGCAAGTTTTCAAGTGAATCCGAGTGAACCACCAGTAACAATCAATGTTCCGAGTAACATTGTGAATACAACTGTACAGTCAGGGAATTTTGAAGTTGTGAAATCAGTAAATACAGATGTTGCGACGGTAGGGGATGTTTTAGTATATACAATCGAAATCATAAACGCGGGTAGTGTACCAGCAACAAATGTATTTTTCCAAGATTCAATTCCGCAAGGTACATTATTTATTGAAAACAGTGTCTTTGTGAATGGGGTCTTACAAGAAGGGGCAGATCCAGAACTTGGATTCCCGCTAAATGATTTGCCTACTGGTGCGAGTGTAATTGTTACATTTGAAGTATTGATTGATGAAATTCCGCTTGGAAACAACGTTGTAAACAGTGCGAATGTTACAGGAGATTTCCTAGTAAATCCAACAGAGCCACCAATTACTGTAACAGAACCAAGTAATACTGTTATGACAGTTGTGAATTCTTCAGGTTTAAATGTAATAAAAAGTGTAAGCGCTACTGAAGCGGGTGTAGGAGACACGTTAACGTATACAGTTCGTATACAAAATAGTGGAACGGTAGCAGCTACAAATGTATCATTCCTTGATCCAATTCCATCTGGAACAACGTTTGTAGCAAATAGTGTAATAATAAATGGAACGCCTCAACCAGGTTTAAACCCAACAACTGGATTTCCAGTTGCCAATATCCCAGTCGGAGGGATGGTAACAGTTGCTTTTCAAGTGACGATTACGAGTGTACCACCAAATAGAGTTCTTCCGAATAATGCGAATGTCACTGCTGATTTCCAAGTAAGCCCTCTCCAGCCACCAATTACAATTGTAACGATTAGTAATATTGTTGTGACGCGAGTGAATGTGGGATCACTGAATGTAATGAAGAGTGTAAATACACTGCAAGCAGGAGTAGGAGATACGTTAACGTATACGATTCTTATTCAAAATACAGGAACTGTTCCTGCAACGAATATTATTTTCCAAGATCCAATTCCGTCTGGTACTGCATTTGTAGCAAATAGTGTGACGATAAACGGAGTCGTTCAGCAAGGCGCGGATCCTATGGCAGGATTCCCGGTACCAAATATTCCGGTCGGGCAAACGGCCACGGTTACGTTTCAAGTTACAGTGACGAGTATTCCGAGCGGTGGAAATATAAGAAACCAATCGAACATTACTGCAAGTTTTCTTATAAACCCAGCAAACCCTCCAATAACGACTGTTACGAATAGTAATTTCGTTGTGACGCAAGTAAACACAGCGCAGTTAAATATACAAAAAACTTCATCTGTACAACAAGCAGCACTTGGAGAAACTTACACGTATTCTGTTGTCATTCGTAATAATGGTACAGTAACAGCAACGAACGTTTCTTTCATTGATCCAATTGCTCCAGAAACAACATTTGTAGCAAATAGTGTAACGATAAATGGAACGCCACAACCTGGATTTGATCCAAATGCTGGATTCCCGCTTCCTAATATTGCAGCTGGAACATCATTGACCGTAACGTTCCAAGTTACTGTGGTTGCACCATCTACACGTGGAGCAGTATTAAATACAGCATCTGCTACAGCCACTTTCTTATTAAATCCTTTACAACCACCTGTAACAACAACGAGCTCAAGTAATACAACGGTAGTTACAATACCGTTACCTCCTCCTGGTGAAGTAACAGCAACAAAAACAGTTGACGTTGCAACTGGGGCTGTTGGAGATATATTAACGTATACCGTGCTCATTTCAAACGTAGGAATTATCCCTGTTACAGATGTATTCTTCCAAGATGTCATACCAGAAGGAACGACGTTTGTTGGAGGTAGTGTAACGATAGGTGGAGTACAGCAACTTGGTTTAAATCCGGAAATAGGATTTACAGTTACTCCATTATTAATTAATGGTGGAAGTATTGAGATCACATTCCAAGTGACGATTACAGAAATTCCAGATAATGAAGTCATATTAAATGATGCAGACGTTACATTTACTTCACAACCAAATCCGCAAGAACCACCGATTACAGAAACGATATTAACAAATTTAGTCGTTACGACGATTAATATAGCTTCGATTTTTCCGTTAAAACTAGTAGATAAAGAAGTAGCGACTGTAGGGGAAATATTAACGTATGATGTATTGATTTTTAATTTCGGAACAGTGCCAGCGACGAATGTTCAATTTATTGATACGACTTCCGCGGGAGTAGCATTTGTACCAGGAAGCGTGAGCGTAAATGGGGTACCGGCACCAGGGTTAAATCCTTTCATTGGTTTTACAGTTCCCAATATACCTGTAGATGATTTTGTAGTTGTCACATATCAGGAAGTGGTTACGAGCATACCAGAAGGTGGAACGATTGTTAACTTTGTAGACGTTACAGCGACATTTGCTGTAAGTGAAACAGAGCCGCCTATTACAGAAACAACAACAAGTAATACGACATTAACAGAAATCAATGAGCCTGGTTTAAATGTATTAAAATCAGTAAGTCAGCCGGTTGTTGCAGTAGGCGATACAATCACATATACAACAGTAGTTCAAAATACAGGGACAGTGGTAGCGACGAATGTTCAATATAGTGATGTATTACCGTCCTCTATAGCATTCGTGCCGAACAGTGTAACGATAGAAGGTGTGTTACAACCTGGGTTCAATCCTAATAATGGATTCCCGCTTCCAGATATAAATCCAGGTGGAAGTGTAGAAGTAACATTCCAAGTAACAGTGGTTAGTGTACCATCAAATGGAACAATTGTTAATACAGCAAATGTAACTGGAAGCTTTGTATTAGTACCAGGAGAACCACCAGTTATAGTAACAGGGCCGAGCAATACAACACTTACAACTGTAAATAGAGGACAATTTAATGTTATAAAACAGGTAAATAGGGCTGCTACCCTAGTTGGAGATGTATTAACATATACGGTTCAAATAACGAATACAGGAACAGTAACAGCTAATGATGTTCAGTTTATTGATATCATTTCAGCAGGAGCGGCATTTGTACCAAATAGTGTAACGATAAATGGAGTCCTGCAACCAAACTTAAATCCAATTACTGGCTTTGGAGTTGGAGATATACCAGTTGGTGAAACGGTTATCGTGACGTTTCAAGCGACAGTTACAAACATCCCGTCATCAGGAACAATTACGAACGTTGCAAATATAACAGGAAGCTTTACTTTAGTACCAGGAGAGTCACCTATTGTAGTAACAGAGCCGAGTAATACGACGATAACAAGTATAAATAGAGGGCGTTTTAGCGTTATAAAATCTGTAAATAAAGAAGCAACACGTTTAGGAGATACGTTAACGTATAGTGTGCAAGTTACAAATACGGGAACAGTAACAGCGACAAATGTTCAGTTTATTGATGTTCCATCACCTAGCTTAGAATTCGTTCCTGGAAGTGTACAAATAAATGGGATTCCGCAAGTAGGTTTAAATCCATTTATAGGCTTTTCATTACCGGATCTTGCAGTAGGGGATAGCGTATTAATTACATTTGCAGTAAATGTAATCGCAGTTCCGCCTTCTAGTAGCATTATGAATACAGCGAGAGTAACGGGTGATTTTGAATTGATTCCAGGAGAACCTCCGTTTACAATTACGAATTCAAGTAATACGACAGTTACACCAGTAAATAGAGGTAGTTTAGATATGCAGAAAGAAGTAGACAATTCAATCGTTGGAGTAGGAGAAACGGTAACGTATACGGTTCGTATATTAAATACTGGTACTGCTGATGCGATGAATGTTCAATTTATCGATGTGCTATCTCCGGAAGCTGTTTTTGTACCAAATAGTGTAACTGTAAATGGAGTAGCGCGTCCGGGAGTAAATCCTCAGGTTGGATTTACGATTGTAGACATTCCAGTCGGTGAGACAGCGATTGTAACATATGAAGCTACGATTACAAGTTTTCCAGATGGTGGTACAGTAGTAAACGTTGCTGGGGCGTTAGCAGAGTATATTTTAGTGCCAGGAGAACCTCCAGTTACAGTGATGGATACGAGCAATACAGTTATAGTGACGGTAAATACTGCAATCTTATTTGTTGCAAAAGGAGCAAACTTTGAAGTAGCGATGGTAGGGGATGTTGTCACTTACGGAATTGCCGTTATAAATGATAGTACAGTTCCTGTGACCAACATTGTGTTAACAGATATCATTGATCCAAATACGTTATTTATAAATGGCACGGTAACGGTAAACGATGTAGCTCTTCCATTTGCTAATCCAAATACCGGTATTCCATTAGGTGATTTTCAGCCAAATGATGCGGCAATTATTAATTTCCAAGTTGTAATAACAGGAGGGCAAATAAATAATTTAGTCACAAATACTGCTATAGCAAATGGACTCGCAATTGTAAATCCGAATGAGCTGCCAGTAGTAGTGGAGGGTGATAGCAATACAGTTGTTATCCCGTTTATTCCTCAAAATGTCTCAACGACAGTCGTAAAAACGGCAGATTTACAGGCAGCAACGATTGGAGATGTTATTATCTTTACGACAGTTATTACAAATACGGGTGATACTGTCATACAAAATATTCGTTTTCAAGATATGTTAGATAGTAGTGTTCGATTTGTCCTTGGAAGTGTAACGGTTGATAATACACCAGTACCAAATGTAAGCCCAGTATCAGGGTTTCTTATAGGGAATTTAAATCCAGGTGAAGGACGAACAGTTTCGTTCCAAGTAGTGGTTCAGAGTGCCCCAAGTGGTTCGGGGAATTATATTAATCAAGCGAGTATTCGTTTCGAACATCAAGTAGGCACAGTGTTACCACCTGTTACACAAATAGTAGAAAGTAATATAGTTGTTATTCCATTTGTTCCAACGATAGAACAAATTTGCGAAACGAATCTTAATTGTTTAGGGAAGATTCCTTTTCAATGTTCTCCGTGTGATCACTTGCAAATAAAGAGAAAATAAATGCAGAAAGAGCATCCTGTAAGAGAAGGATGCTCTTTCTGCATTAATCATGTAGATTCTTTTTCGGGCGAGGTGAAAAATTCGTCGATTTTGTTGGAGAGTAGTAATGGAATGGCTCCTTTTATAACAGAAATGTCCCAGTCCCACCATGCGAGACTCTCTAGTTTGTCAATCGTTTCTTGTGGGAAACGATATCGAACAAATTTTGCAGGATTACCAGCTACAATTGCATACGGGGGTACGTCCTTTGTAATAACGCTCCTGGCGCCGATAATGGCCCCATTACCAATTGTAACACCAGATAAAATGCAGGATTGATAACCAATCCATACATCATTGCCGACTACGATATCACCTTTAGAAGAAGGGTGACCAGTAATATGTGCTCCTTCACCGAAGAGAGCATTAAATGGATAAGTTGTTATCCAATCGGCACGATGTTCACCACCAAGTAGGAAAACAACTTCTTCTCCTAATGAACAAAACTTACCTATTTTTAATTTCGTTTCATCATTCCAAGAAAAAATAGTTGGACCTACTTTACTATAAGTATAATCACCGATATCATACTTACTATATTCTGGTTTTTGATTTAAATATAACATGATTCTTCAGCCTCCTTTCTCAATTAAGCGATACGTATGGAATATTATATGCAAGATGTAGCAAGGTGAGCTGTGTTAATAGGTGAATTGAACAAAAAGGAGTGGGCTGTATGAGATATGAAATGGGTTTATATAATAAACCGTTTCAGTCAATTCAATCAGGAAAAAAAGTATATGAAGTACGTTTATATGATAAAAAACGTCAACTAATAAACAAAGGCGATGAAATTGTATTTACGAATCTTACGACAAAAGAAATGATGGCGGTAAAAGTAACGGAAATAAAGCGATACGAAAGCTTTAAAGTAATGTACGAACAAATTGATAAAAAATTAATGGATTGTGAAAATGATAGTTTAGAGGAAATGTTAGAAAGTACATACAAAATATATACGAAAGAACAAGAAAAAGAGTGGGGAACAGTTGCAATTGGTATTGAGGTAATAAAATGATAAGAAATCGCGGCGTGGCTATCATTGTGCAGGAAGGGAAAATTGCTCTTATAAAACGTATTAGAGGAGGGGAAACATATTATGTTTTTCCAGGCGGAGGAATTGAAGAAGGAGAAACACCTGAAGAAGCAACGAAGCGAGAAGCTTATGAAGAATTAGGGGTACATATAAAAGTGGGGAATCTTATTGCGAAGTTGGAGTTTAAAGGGACGGAGTATTATTTTAACGCCCATATTATAGGTGGAGTTTTCGGAAGTGGTAAAGCTGAGGAATTCGAGCTGAAAGGTAGAGGGAGTTATATTCCATTGTGGTTACCGATACACGAGTTGGAAAAAGTGAATATAAAACCGTATGAAGTGGTTGAAAGTATATTAGAACATTATAAAATATAAGGTCTGACAACATACAAAAAAAACCATTGACATAGTCTTCTGATTTAAGTATTGTATTCGAGTATGTTTATAATCAGGAGGTTTATATGAGCAATCAAACAACTACACATCATGTGAAAATGACAACAGCAGATCCATCAGGAATTGGTCTATTTGGATTAGCGATGGTAACACTTGTAGCATCATCTCAAAAGTTAGGCTTAACAGATGGCGTTTCACTAGTATTACCGTGGGCAATCTTTTTAGGAGGATTTGCACAAATCTTTGCGTGCATTCACGATGCAAAGCATAATAATACGTTCGGTACAACAGCATTTGGTGCATACGGCCTATTTTGGTTAGGTGTTGGAATGACTTGGTTAATTCAACTTGGAGTATTTGGCGAAAAATTAGCACAAGCTGCAGATTCAAAACAGCTTGGTGTAGCCTTTATCGGATATTTGATTTTCACAATTTTTATGACAATTGGTGCAATGGAAACACATAAAGTATTATTTATGATTTTCGTCCTTATTGATTTCTTATTTATCGGTCTTTCATTAAGTACTTTAGGTGTTATGCCGCATGCGATGCATAATTTAGCAGCATATTCAGAACTTCTTATTTCATTATTATCTTTCTATGGTTCAGCAGCAGCAGTGTTAAATACACACTTCGGAAAAGTTGTTTTACCAGTTGGAAAGCCGTTTGGTATTTTTAAAAAGTAATAAAAAAGCACAGATGATTGTATAGTCATCTGTGCTTTTTTTATTAAGTAAACAGAAATAATAAAAAATACAATTGAAATTGATTCTCATTATTAATATAATGAGAATGAGAATCATTTATTGTTAGAGGGGGATGCCAAAGTGGCGAAAATTTTAATAGCTTATGCAAGTATGTCAGGAAATACAGAGAGTATTGCTGATTTAATTAAAGTTAATTTAGATGCTTTTGATCATGAAGTAGTATTGCAAGAAATGGAAGGCATGGATGCTGAAGAATTATTAGCTTATGATGGAATCATTTTAGGATCTTATACGTGGGGCGATGGTGAATTGCCATTTGAAGCGGAAGATTTCCATGAGGACTTAGAAAATATTGATTTATCAGGGAAGAAAGTAGCGGTATTTGGATCAGGTGATACGGCGTATGAACTGTTTTGTGAAGCGGTAACGATATTTGAAGAAAGGCTTGTAGAACGCGGTGCAGAGCTTGTACAAGAAGGATTGAAAATCGAACTAGCTCCAGAAGATGAAGAGGATGTTGAAAAATGCAGTAATTTTGCAATTGCATTTGCTGAGAAGTTCTAAGAATGGGAGTGTCAACGTGGAGACAATGTTAAGTGCGACCGCTATTACAAAGTTAAGAGATGGGAAGCTTATGTTAGCTACTACATATAATGGTTTATTTATTGAACAAAACGGAGAATGGAAACAAATTTTAAATGGTTTTCAAAAACGAATTAGGGATTTACATAGCAAAGATAATGTAGTGTATGGTGTAGGTGACGAAGGAATTTTTATTCGTAGTATGAATGGTGGAGAGAATTGGACAGTTCAACGTTTTCCAACAAAGGCAACGAGTTGGAATGTGTGTAGTAATATAGAAGGAACTGTCATTGCTCATGGAGATAAAACGTTGTATCATTCGAATGATTTTGGCTCGACATGGGAAACCATTCATCCATTTCTTGAGTATGGTGGCGGGGCACCATCTATTCGATCGTTGTTTTTATATAAACATTACTTATTTATCGGTACGAAAATACATGCTAAATATGGTGGTGTTTGGCTATTTAATTTGGAGACACGTAAATTAAATAGGATTAAAATCGTGATGAATCAAATGATCTCAGCGTTGACTTTACACAACTCTTATTTAGTAGCAGCCAGTGGATCGTGCAAAGGGATTAGCGGGAATATTTCTTTTTGTAAAATAGAAGAAAGTATTGAGAGTGAAAAAACATATTGGCACACATGTCAAAGCGAGCAGAAAGCAAGTAGCTATTTAGACTTAAGTGTAGATCAACATGTGTTATATACAACGTCAACGAAAAATAAGGCGGGGATTAGTACCGTTTGTCGTGTACTTTTAGAAGAAGGAATTGTAACAGTATGTGACTCAGTTAAAGGGCATGGCTGGCGCATTGTGAACGAAAAAGAAGCCTATTTTGTAGCGGGATCAGGTGAATCAAAAGCGATGCAGTGGAAGAAAAAAGTCATATAGCGAAAAAAACTTTGCTTTTATTATATTGATATGATATATTATATTTAAACCATTTTACTTTTAATAATATAGAGATTTAAATGAGCTGTAACTTCCGAGGAGGATAGCAATGTTAAATCTCCTCAGAGTTGCAGTTTTTTTAATGTCTGACTTATTTTTGTAAAGTGGTTGAAAATGAATATGTACATATAGGTACATTGTAGGAGGATTTTTTACATGCAAAACGGTAAAGTAAAATGGTTTAACTCAGAAAAAGGTTTCGGATTCATCGAAGTTGAAGGCGGAGAAGACGTATTCGTTCATTTCTCAGCTATCCAAGGCGAAGGTTTCAAAACTTTAGAAGAAGGTCAAGAAGTTACTTTCGAAGTAGAACAAGGTAACCGTGGACCTCAAGCTACAAACGTTAACAAGAAGTAATTGTGGAAAAAAGAAGGGCTTGCCCTTCTTTTTTTTTGCATTTTTATTGAATAACCTCCTATGTACATAGCATAATGAGATTGAATTTTCGTTTTTTAGACGAAGTATTACATGCATAAAGTGTATGAATAAATAAATACTGAAAATAAAGTATGTGTGTGAAAAGGAATGTAGAAAGAGGTAAATAAATTGGAAAACGCTACACATTTTATTGTGTTTGATATAGAGAGAAATTTTAGGCCGTATAAATCAGAAGATCCGTCAGAGATAGTTGATATCGGAGCTGTAAAAATAGAAGCAAGTACAATGAAGGTAATTGGAGAATTTTCGGAGTTAGTAAAACCGGGGGCACGACTTACTCGTCATACGACAAAATTAACGGGAATTACAAAGAAAGATTTAATTGGTGTCGAGAAATTCCCGCAAATTATAGAAAAATTTATTCGGTTTATCGGAGAAGATTCTATATTTGTTACATGGGGAAAAGAAGATTATCGATTTCTATCTCATGATTGTACGTTACATAGTGTAGAATGCCCTTGTATGGAAAAAGAAAGAAGAATTGATTTACAAAAATTTGTTTTTCAAGCGTATGAAGAATTGTTTGAGCATACACCAAGTTTACAATCTGCAGTAGAACAGCTCGGTTTAATATGGGAAGGGAAGCAGCACCGAGCTTTAGCGGATGCTGAGAATACAGCGAACATACTTCTTAAAGCATATAGCGAGAGAGATATTACTAAAAGGTATAAAAGACATGGTGAACTCGAGCTTGTAAAGGACGGAAAATTAACAGAAAAAGCGAAAAAAAAGATGCGAAAATGGGTATTTAAAGAAATGAGAAAAAATACAGAGCGTCCTTTCGTTTGGAGTACATTTGAAAGTAGTGACACGTGGGAAAGTATAACGGAAAGATATTATATAAGTGAATCTACAATAGAACTACTGAAAAAGCATTTTCGTACGGCGGTTAGAAAGGCGGAAAGGCAGATTAGGTATTTGGCTGAGATGGAGAAAGTAGTAGAAGAAAATTAATGACATAGTCTATTTTATTCATATGTACAACTAGACTTCAGGATTAAGTTGCTGAAGTCTAGTTGGAAAATTCACGGCTTGTCCCGTATTCGTAATGGAGTATTTTATTGTTTTTAGTATGAATATACATAGAAAGGAGTGTAGTTTAATGGAAGCAATCTTTAACATTTTAACCGTTTTAGCTTTTGGGATAATATTTACCGCACTATTAGCGTTTATTACACTTCCTTTCATAGCAAAGAAGAAGAATTGGAAAAGGCTTAATATATCTTTAAATCGTGGTGTATTAAAGATTAAAATAGAAGAGTAGGTTAAGAGTCTTATATATGGGAGGTGTAATAGTGATAGACTTGGATATTAAAACTGTCAACGTACAGATGGAATTAAACGGAGTCTTTTGGAATGAGGATGGGACTGCTGAAATGATGGTGACTACAAAAGCGGAGCATTCTTTTATTCTTCGTCTAGTAGTTGATTTAGAAAGTAAAACGATTAGGGCAACGAGTGTCGAAATAGTGAATGGATTCTGTCCTTTGTGCAAACAGAAAAAGGACGTATGTAGTGAACTTAATGACTTACAAAATAAAATGGAAATTTTAGAAGAAGCCTACGATTGGGTGAGAGAGCATCCGGAATATCGTTTTCAATTATCTTTTTATGAGTACAATAAGTTTGAGGTAGTGAAGTGAAATTTTAATTTTGAGGACATACATAGTGACTAAAAGGGAAAATATAAAAACTTATAGAAGGACTTGGTCAACTAGAAATATTGAAGCAGATATCTCTAATGGACATCCGCTTGTATAACAAGGAAGGGATGTACTTGATTCTGCAACAAATGTCATCTTGTATCAAAAAAAATTTAAAAATAAGCATATTTTGTATAAAGTAGAAAAACTGATTCTTAGTAGAATCAGTTTTTCATATAAATGAAAACTATATCCCAAATAAAAGAGCGCTTGTTAACAGCGCTCAGTAAAAACAGTTAAATGGAAGGAATTATTCAATCCCGTTCGGATCATAAGTATACTGCTGCTTATTCTCAATTCGCTCAATCACGTCTTGTAACTCGTCTGGCTTCAGGAACTCAATCGGAGAGAAGCCTTTCTCAAACGTAAGTGTATCAGCCTCAATCATTAATACGTATCGGTCATTTACCTTTGCGATATGTATTTGATCCCCGAAATCAGCAAGCAGGGCCTTCACAGAGATATGATCTGCTTTTAGCTTTAATTCCACTTCAGGAGCATGCTCGACGATTTGAGCGGTAGCTTCCATTACTTCTTCGGTTGAAAATTGTTCCATAATTTCGCGTTTTGGACTGGCAGCCCATACTTCCATTGCTTGGTCGAATTGTTCGCGTTCTTCCGTGCCTTCTTCAAATACATCTTCAATTTGATCATATACCATGTCCATTACTTGTGTTTTCATAATTTCAGGCATAGAGCGTTCGTACTCGACGAATTTTAAGAAGTCTTCAAAGTAACGGGCGTGTGATGCTTGGTGAATTTTTAGCTCGCCCACTTCGACCATACCCTCTTCAGGCATGTACGGATATTGGATAGATTTCATATTTTTTGTTGTAATGGCCATTTCAACGTTACGAATCAGTGTAGATTCATCAGAAATAGAAGCAACTTTCGGCTCGAAGTCACATTTCATAACGAAGACGAATGGATCATCAAAGTATTTGCGTAGTTTTGCTTGTGCAATTAAAAACACACCACCGCGCACAGCACTTGTGTCAAGATATGTATAAACGAGAGGTTCGCTCATATCTTTGAAGTTTTCCTTCGTTTCCGCAAAGCGAATGCGATTAAATAGGTTGTAATGAGGGTTTGAATCAAGTTCGTGCCCTTCTTCTACAATGAAGCGACCGATCTTTGTCGGAGCTTGTTCTGTTTTTGCATGACGTTCTACTTTTCGCTTTGAAATTTTTAATAATTCTCCATCCAAAAATTCTTTTAAGGAGCTATCTTCATACTCTTCAGCATCTAATGTTTGAAAATGTTTGTAACGTTTATCAACAGCTTCGCCTTTTCCTTCTACTTGTACAACATAAAAGGAAAGATAATTTATTTCAAAATCCATATTTATCACCTTGTTTCATTTCATTAACTCTTATCAGTATAGAGATGGAAAAAACTTTCGTCAATTTATATAAGGAAGGGGGAGCCCCTTCCTTCATATATTTTTTACTTTTGGAATTAAAATCCGTCTTCTAATGCTGAAAATGGAATGTTTAGTCTGTTTTCTATTGTACGTAAACGTTGGTTTAAGCGGTTTAATCTACGTGTATGACGCTCAACCGTGTTTTCTAATTGACGTACTCTTTGCTCCAGCTCATTTACTCGTCTTTCTAGTTGACGATTTCCAGCACCAGGAAAAGAGATTGGAAGTTGAAATTGTCGATTTTGATCGTAGGGATTAACTTGCTCTGCTGGATCTATATATTGTTGGTATTGTGCTTGTAAATCATATTGAGGCTGATAACCATTTTGGTTATATGGATTGTATGGATTGTAGGGGTACATAAAAACATCCTCCATTTCTTTAAAATAGGTTAATTCACCATAATGTATGTGTAAAAGCGGAGTGTGGCACGGCAAATACCTATTTATGTTCATGAGATGTTTCTTTATAAATAAAAATATGTAGTTTTTACATTTGTATTTCGTTTATCTGATGGTATATACTGGATAAAAGGGTGGGGTTACATAAAGGTTACAATTCTATCAAACTCAAACTTTTATGTAAATATGTGTAGACATTTAGAAAAGAAAAGGGTAATTTATATAGAGTAAAAAATAACTTGTAACATTTTATAAATATATTGTAAAATGATTGTAACAAAATATACATAAAAATGAAATAATACATAAAAGTAATATTGGGAAAAAGGGGAGAGTATATTGTTCCGTAAAGTAAAGGGTATATTAGTTGGGGTGTTATGTGTAGCTGTAGTGAGTGGTTGTGGTACAAAAGTAAGTGATGTCGCATTAGTGAGTGATATTGGTGGCCACACAGTAGAGGCTAAAGCAGAGGTACAGGATTCTATTAGTTTAGTAGATGGTCGTACAGGTACTGAAGTGAAAAAGCTAGATTTATCGAGTCTAGGCTATTTTGAAGACGAAGCAAAATTTAAAAAATCGGTAACGAAGGTTGCTAGCGAGGTTGGGAAAAGCGTTGATAAAAAGATGGTTCCTTCACGTGTAGCACCTGATGGAAGTTGGCAAGAAGGAAAGCCTTCTTATGAATTAATGGAAAAAGAATTAGTAGATAAATTATTAAACGTTGGTATGTGGGATTCTTCCTATCAATTACCTATTGTTGAGAAAAAACCTACTGCAACATTAAGTGATGCACAAGGAAGTGGTACGGTAATTGGTAGATACGAAACGAATTTAGGTGGCTCGACAGGTGGCCGTATTGAAAATATTCGTTTGTCAGCAGCGAGCATAAATGGGGTTGTATTAGCAAAAGGAGACCGTTTCTCTTTCAATGCATTAATTGGTGATACAACGCCAGATAAAGGATATCAATTAGGAAAAGAAATTGTAGATGGTAAATTAGTAGATGGATATGGCGGTGGTGTTTGTCAAACATCATCAACATTATACAATGCAGCAGATCAAGCTGGTTTGAAAATGGTAGAGAGAACGACGCATTCTAAAACGGTAGGTTACGTTCCACAGGGAAGAGATGCTACAATTGCATATCCATACTTAGACTTAGTATTTGAAAATACGAATGATGCACCTGTGAAACTTTATATGGGTATTCAGGGCGGAAAGTTAGTTGCTGAAGTACATAAAATGAGATAAGAATTATAAAGTCATCTTTTCTAAAAACTAGAAGAGGTGGCTTTTTTATTACGAAAATAAAAATGTGTATAAATTCTGACTTTTCATATTTACATAGGGTGATTTTAGTTGTATCCTTCATAGTAACGGTTATATGAAATAGAAATATATTGGGATAAGGAGATGAAGTTATTCATGGTAAAAATTCATCCGAAGACACGTATTGGTTATGTGGAATTTAAAGTGAAAGATTTAGAGCGTCAAATTGCTTTTTATGAGAATGTAGTAGGGTTAGAAGTAATGAAACAAGAGGGAAATAAAGCGCATTTAGTTGGAAAAGGTGGAAAGAACACGTTACTAGTTCTTGAGAAATTAGAGGACGGGGTACTGCAAGAACCGCGTACGACTGGTATATATCATGTAGCCTTTTTAGTTCCGACTCGTGAGACGTTTGCTTCTGCACTATTTGATGTGATTCGTAATAAGAATGTAATTGATAGTCCGGTTGAGCAAGAGGGACGTTATACATATTCAAATGAAATTTTACCAATTTCAAGGTTTAATAGCGCAAGCGATCATACGTATAGCGAAGCGTTTTATTTACAAGACTTAGAGGGAAATGGTATTGAAATTTATGCGGATCGTCCGCGTGATCAATGGGGAGATGGGCCAGGAGGAAGTACCCCGCTTGATTTAAAAGAACTAGCAACGCTTGTTGATTATGAGTTTGATGGATTGCCTGCTAATACTGTCGTTGGACATGTACATTTACGAATAGCTAACGTAGAAGAGTCACATGACTTTTATGTAGATACAGTAGGCTTTGAAGTGCAGCAACGCGAAGATGACTGCTTATTCATTTCTGCAGGAGGATATCATCACCATATAGGCGCAAATACGTGGAACGGAGTAAATAATCCGCATCCACCAACACATGCAACTGGACTTAAGGTATATACGATTGTATTACCGCATAAAGAAGCATTAGATGAAGTAAAAGAAAGATTAATAGAAAAACAGCATGAAATACACGAAATTACAAATGGATTTACTGTAGTCGATCCGAGTGGTATTACAGTACAGTTTGAAATAGAAGTAGCATAAGAAAAGCGAGAAAGTGTATAATCACTTTCTCGCTTCTTTTTGATACGTAATCCAAGTAGGACAAGGGTTAAAAGGAAAGGATTCGTATATATTCGAAAGTATGTGCAGTATGGATGGAAGTTACTGCCCCAGGTGAAAAAGATGCCTACTACATCTTTTTTATAGTAGGCAACATACGCACATTTTGTTTTATTATCTCGTAATAAGTGAAATAGATACGATTCTTCATTATATAAATCAATAAGTTGTTTTACTTGTAGCTCATTATTTTTACTATACTTCTCTATAACAAGATTATTTTCATTGGAGGACTTCATCATAGCTCAATCCAAAAACGTCTTACTACATTCCCATCTTCCTCAATGAAATCATCATCACGAAGGCCGCCGTTATGTAAAATTGTTTTTTCTGAAGCAGTATTTACTTCATCGCAAACGACAAGTGCTTTCGTGATGTTTAATTCCTTCGCTTTTTCCAGTGATAATGCTAGTAATTTCGTAGCATAACCTTTTCTTCTTTCAGAAGGGCGAATGCCATAACCGATATGACCGCCAGCGTTAAATAAATGTTCAGTTAAACTATGACGTATATTAACAGCTCCTATGATCCTATTATGATCTGTAACGAGCCAATACGTAGAATCTGGTACCCAAGATTCAGGAACATTTATTCCGTTATGTGCATCGAGTAGTTCTTGCACCATAGCGGGGAAGTTAGAAGGATCCTTTGTAATAACCCACGGAATCATCGTTTCACCGCTATCTTTCCATTCATTATAAAAATCTAAGTATTCTTCTTGTAAATCGGTAGTAGGTGTAAGTAAAGAGACGTTCATTGTTAATAAGCTCCTTTATTTATGTAGTATGTATAAAAAAATTACGACACAAAATGAAAGCGTTTTCTTGATTTTCTCAACCTCATTTCATGTTATCCACCTTTGTTTTTTCAAGAAAATGATTGGATGTTTAAAATTAGAAGTTATTTATTTTATGTTAATGTTTAAAATATTAACATAAAACGGCCTAGGTATTAAGTATATTTTAGTAAAATTCCTTCATATCGATAAATGGATGTATGTGATAATTTTTATTTTATCTATCTATAATGAATGAAAGGGGGAAGGGCTCGTGAGTGTAAATATTGATTTCATTATACGAATCGGTGTTGCTGGTTTGTTAGGAGCAATAATCGGTATTGAAAGGGAAATTCGATCAAAAGAAGCGGGCTTAAAAACACATTTCCTAGTAGCGGTAGGAAGTGCTTTAATAATGGTCGTTTCGAAATATGCTTTTTCAGATATTATGAATGAAGATCATATGGCACTAGATCCAAGTCGTATTGCAGCGCAAGTTGTTAGTGGAGTCGGTTTTTTAGGTGCAGGTACAATTATTATTCAAAAGCAGGCGGTGAAAGGATTAACGACAGCAGCTGGTTTATGGGCTACAGCAGGAATTGGATTAGCAATTGGGGCTGGTATGTATGTAGTAGGAATTGGAGCGACGATTCTCGTTTTAATTGGTTTAGAGATTGTAAGCCGTATTTTTAAGGTGCAATTTTTATTTCCGCAAAATATAACGGTGCAAATGTGTATAAATAAACATGAAGCAGTACAACAAATATTAGAAACACTACAAGTGAAAGGCATTCCAATACTTTCATATGAAGTGGAAACTTCACAGCAAGGTACAGAAATAGTTTATAAGGTAGGGATGCAACTGAAAAACATATCGTCAGAAGAAAAGAATAAGTTTATTCAGCATATGCAAACATTACCAGAAGTTACATTCATAAAGTTAAAATCATAGTTTTGAAAACGAGGATAGATGTAGCGGGAATTTCGCTATTATCTATCTTTTTTTGATATAAAACGCACATAAAGTCAAGTGTTAATTTTGCATGGTATGGATACATGTGTGAACGTTACCTTATTTTTTCTCAATACAGTATAAAAAGTAAAAATAGTAAAATAATGGTGCGGTACACTAAAAAATGTAAGGTAGGGGAGAGCATGAAAGGCTATTCAAAAAAAGTGTTAGTAGGGGTAAGTTTTGCTAGTTTAATGTTAGGGAGTTTTCAAGGGGGCGCATTGGCAGAAGGTACAAAGGGAGAGCAAGCTTCATATCGGAATGTGCTCAAAATGGAACCAGTTGGTGTACAATTACCAGTACAAGAATTAGCTCATTCATCAAAAGTACTTGAAAATAAGTCTTTTGAGAAGAGGTTACAATTTGCTGATTTGTCGCAAAGACCGCCTGAATTGAAAAAGGAGAGTAAGCAATTAGCTACAGCAAAAACTTATACAATTGCTGAATTAAATCAATTGAGCAATCAGCAGTTAGTAGATTTACTTGTAACAATTGATTGGGAGCAAATTACTGGGCTATTTCAGTTTAATAAGGATAGTCTTGCATTCTATCAAAATGATAGTAGAATGCAGGCAATTATTGATAAATTGAACCAGCAAGGACAAGCGTATACGAAAGATGATTCAAAAGGGATTGAGACTTTAGTAGAGGTATTACGATCTGGTTTTTATTTAGGATTTTATCATACAGAATTAAGTAAACTAAATGAGCGAAGCTATCATGATAAATGCTTACCTGCACTAAAAACGATTGCGAATAACCCGAATTTCAAACTAGGTACGTTAGAACAAAATAGAGTTGTATCATCATATGGAAAATTAATAGGAAATGCTTCGAGTGATGTGGAAACGATAACATCAGCTGCAAAGATTTTTAAACAATATAATGATAATTTTTCTACATGGGTAGATAATCTTTCAGCTGGAAATGCGATTTACGATATTATGCAAGGCGTTGACTACGATATTCAATCGTATTTGTACGATACGAGAAAAGCACCGAAAGATACAGTATGGTATCAAAAAATTGATAGCTATATTAATGAATTAAGTCGTTTTGCTTTAATTGGAACGGTGACAGAGAAGAATGGTTGGCTTATTAATAATGGTATTTATTATACAGGTAGACTTGGTACGTTCCATAGTACAGGGACGAAAGGGTTGCAAGTTGTAACAGATGCCATGAAAATGTATCCGTATTTAGGGGAGCAATATTTCGTAGCGGCTGAGCAAATTGCGACGAATTATGGCGGGAAAGATGCAAATGGAAACGTTGTGAATTTAGATCAAATACGAGAAGATGGTAAGAAGAAATATTTACCGAAAACATATACATTTGACGATGGGACAATTGTTTTAAAAGCTGGAGATAAAGTGACAGAAGAAAAAGTAAAACGTCTATATTGGGCGGCAAAAGAAGTGAAGGCTCAATTCCATCGTACGGTTGAAAGTGACCAGCCGTTAGAAAAAGGGAATGCTGATGATGTATTAACGATGGTTATTTATAATAGCCCAGCTGAATATCAATTTAACCGTCAATTGTACGGGTATGAAACGAATAACGGCGGTCTTTATATAGAAGGAACAGGTACGTTCTTTACTTATGAGCGTACGCCAGAAGAAAGTATTTATAGTTTAGAGGAATTGTTCCGGCACGAGTTCACACATTACTTACAAGGTAGATATGAAGTGCCAGGACTTTGGGGACAAGGTAAGATTTATGAGAATGAGAGATTATCTTGGTTTGAAGAAGGCAATGCAGAGTTTTTTGCAGGTGCAACGAGAACAGATAATGTTGTACCGAGAAAGAGCATTATAGGAGGAATATCTTCAAATCCGGCAGAACGTTATACGGCAGAGAGAACGTTAAATGCAAAGTACGGAACATGGGATTTTTATAATTATTCCTTCGCTTTACAATCGTACATGTACAATAAGAGATATGATATGTTTGACAAAGTTCATGATCTTATTAGAAAAAATGATGTAACAGCATATGATGCATATCGCTCTGCATTAAGTAAAGATGCGAATTTAAATAAAGAGTATCAAGACTATATGCAAATGTTAGTCGACAATCGTGATAAATATAATGTTCCATTAGTATCAGATGATTATTTAGCAACTCACGCACCGAAACCAGTCTCAGATATTGTGGCAGAAATTACGGCAGAAGCGAAATTAAGTAATGTATCAGTTAAGAAAAATAAATCACAGTTCTTTCATACATTTACACTGCAAGGAACATATACAGGTACGACTGCAAAAGGAGAATATGAAGACTGGAAATCAATTACACAAAACGTAAATGATACGTTAAAACGTTTAAGTGTAAAAGAATGGACAGGCTATAAAACAGTAACAGCTTATTTCGTAAATTACCGTGTGAATGCATCAGGACAATTTGAATATGACGTTGTATTCCATGGTATTAATACAGAAGAAGGCGCTGTGAATAAAGCACCAGTTGCGGTTATAAATGGTCCCTATAGTGGGAATGTAAATGAAGCAATTTCGTTTAAAAGCGATGGATCAAAAGATGAAGATGGAAAAATTGTTGCTTATAAATGGGAGTTTGGTGATGGTACTGTAAGCAATGAACAAAATCCAACTCACGTGTATACAAAAGAAGGAACATATACAGCGAGATTAACAGTAACAGATGATAAAGGGTTAACGAATACTGTTACAACGAATGTAACAGTTCAAAAGAAAGAAGATAACAGTGTAGAAAAAGAACCAAACAATTCATTCCAGACAGCAAATACACTGCAATTCAATCAAGTTTTACGCGCAAGTTTAGGAAATGGTGATACGAGTGATTTCTTTGAAATAAATGTGGAAACGGCGAAAAATCTGCAAATTAATGTAACGAAGGAAAATAATATCGGAGTAAACTGGGTTCTTTATTCGGAAGCAGATTTAAATAACTATATTACGTATGCCCAGCAAGAGGGGAATAAGTTAGTAGGAAGTTACTACACGTATCCAGGTAAGTATTATTTACATGTGTATCAGTATGGTGGTGGATTTGGGAATTATACGGTAGAAGTGAAGTAGTAAATGAAAAAGGAAAAGTGTACCCTATCGAATAGACAATTAAAAAGTCAATTCGATAGGGTATTTCTTGTATTGTCCACTTATTTTATCCCTAGAAACTGTGTAACGGAAACCGAAGGAATGTAAAGATGATTAATATGGTAGTAGAATAATTTAAAGATACGAAGAGATTAAAAAAGGAGACTAAGAAAGGATTGCTCATTTTATGATTCTGCAGTACATACAATAAATTGATGGATTTCTAAAAAGGGAAATATATTCACTAATTCAGGATAATAGTGAATAAATCGAAGAAACTTGAACTTGAGAAAAATTAGGGATTTAAAAGGGGACTTTTTATGAAAAATGAACGATTAGTAATATGCAGTAAGAAAGGGAGTAGTGCAGTCATTACAATTCAAAACCCACCAGTCAACGCTTTAAGTTTAGAAGTAGTGCAACAATTAATAAATGTATTAGAGGAAATAGAGATGGACGATGATATTGCAGTCGTAATTATAACTGGAATTGGGGGGAAAGCCTTTGTAGCTGGAGGGGATATAAAAGAATTTCCAGGTTGGATAGGAAAAGGTGAAAAATATGCTGAGATGAAATCAATAGAATTACAAAGGCCTCTTAATCAACTAGAGAATTTGTCTAAACCAACTATAGCTGCTATTAATGGGTTAGCACTAGGCGGAGGTTGTGAATTAGCACTTGCTTGTGATTTAAGAGTAATAGAAGAACAAGCCTTAATTGGATTACCAGAAATTACGTTAGGTCTATTTCCTGGGGCTGGAGGAACTCAGCGCTTACCTAGATTAATTGGAGAAGGAAAAGCAAAAGAGATGATGTTCACAGGAAAACCAATTACAGCGAAAGAAGCAAAAGAAATAAATTTAGTTAACTACATTACCTCTCGAGGAGAGGCGTTAAATAAAGCAAAAGAGATTGCTAAAGATATAAGTGAATTTTCTCTTCCAGCACTTTCCTATATGAAGTTAGCAATTCGTGAAGGTTTGGCAGTACCTTTACAAGAAGGGCTTCAGATCGAAGCGCGTTATTTTGGGAAAGTGTTTCAAACAGAAGATGTGAAGGAGGGGGTAAAGGCATTTATTGAAAAAAGAGTACCGCGTTTCACCAATAAATAAAAAGTATTGGGGTGTATTTTACAATTGCCCACACAGATGCTACTTTTAAAGCTATTTATTTGATTCTTAAAATATCTTTCAGAGCTGTTTCATCTAAGAACTATATTTGTATTAGCATTAAATGAAAATAAATAAAAAAGCGGAGGAGTATAATGAGTAATGGTACAAATGAAAAGAACATAAATAAAATGCCGTTAGTAAGTGTATTAATTCCTACGTATAATCGTCCACATTATTTTGAAAAAGCATTATGTAGCGTGTTAGAACAAACATATCCAAATGTGGAAATTATTATAGGGGATGATAGTACGAATGATGAAACAGAAAAGGTGTTACAAAAGTATTTATATAAGCATTCAAATATTATCTATATAAAAAATAGATCAACTTTTGGACAATTTGAAAATGCACTTATGTTATTGAATAAGGCGAACGGTGAATATATAAATTTCTTGATGGATGATGACTTATTTCATGTAAATAAAATTCAAAAAATGATGCAATACTTTTTAAATGATCTAGATAATGAAATTAAGCTTGTAACATCGCATCGTCAAGTAATAGATGGGGAAGGCAACCTATTGCCAGATGTTTATTCAACGATGCCGTTGTTTGATACAGATACAATTATAGAGGGGATACAATTAGGAAATCTGGTAATTACGAATCAAAAGAATTATATAGGAGAGCCGACGACAGTATTATTCCGTAAAAGTGATTTAACAGAACCATATGGTATGTTTGATCAGAGACGGTATCTTTGTAACGTAGATGTAGCTTCATGGTTATCCTTACTAAGTAAAGGAAAAGCAGTATATATAGCGGAAACACTCAGTTACTTTCGATTACATTCAAATCAGCAGTTGAATAAATCGAATCAGCTTATGGATGGATTAGAAGATTTTTCGCATGGCATTATAGCTGGAGAAAAATATGGTTTCTTATCTTCTGAACAGGAGTTAGATAAAGCTATTACTAATTTTCTAGACTATGCAAGAAGAATCGTTCCATCATCCATACTATATTCATTGGACTATTATCAACAAATTAAGTTAAAGAAAATAAATTTAGAAAAGAAAAAACAACATATAAATAACAGTTCGCATCTTCCAAAAGTCAGTATACTTATTCCTGCCTACAATAGACCTCATTACTTAGAATTAGCCCTTAAAAGTGCTTTAAACCAAACCTATGAAAATATAGAAATTATTATATCTGACGATAGTACAAATGATGAAGTTAAAGTAATGATCCAACCATACTTAAAAGAATATAATTATATAACATATGTGAAAAATGAAACGCCATTAGTAGCTGAAAATTTTAATCAATGCATAGAGCTTGCTACTGGTGAATATATAAATTTTTTATTAGATGACGATTTGTTTCATCATGAAAAGATTGAAAGAATGATGAAATATTTTTTGGAATTAGAAAATATCTCGTTTGTGACGTCATATCGCGAACTGATTGATGAGAATGGAGAAATATTACCTCCCTCAACCTTAAATGTGAAAATTGCCACAGAAACTACAATTTTTGAAGGAGAAGCACTAGGAAATTATATGTTGAAACATTTGAAAAATGTAGTTGGAGAACCGACAACGGTTTTGTTTAATCGTAATTTTTTTGGAGGCAAGTTTGGTTATTTTAAGGGAAAAGCGTATTCAGCCATTAATGACATTGCAACTTGGCTAGATATGATGAGGAAAGGGAAAGTAGTATATATACAAGAACCTCTTAGTTACTTTAGACAACATAGTGGGCAAAATCAAAAGCAAATGCACTTTATATTAATGACAATTGAAGAATGGATTGAATTAATTACGGATGCACATAATAGTGGGTTTTTAAATTCTGAACAAGATTATAAAGAGAGCTTATCTTATTGTTTAGAGAATGCGGGTTTTATACTTAAAGATGCAGTTAGAAGTGGAGGACTTAATCAAATTTATAATAAAAATATAAAAGTCGGATTAAATAAATTAGTTACTCATATATTCGAGAAAGAGATTTGTTATTGTCAATATTGTAATCAAGGATTTGGGGGATTTTCCCCTTGGCCAGCACATTACGATTTTTTAAAATATCAATTTGAGATGTGGAATAAATATACAGGTATCTGTCCAGTTTGCTATTCAATGGATCGTGAAAGGTTATATCGTGCGTACATTGAAACGGAAACGGATTTGTTAAGTGAGAATTATACAATGCTTCATATTGCACCTGAAGTAAAGGTAAGAGAATGGCTTAACCAGTATAAAAATATTACTTATGTATGTGGGGATTTAGAGCCAAAGGATTCTGTAATGGAGGAAATTGATATTACAAGAATTGCATACGAAAATAATACCTTTGATGTGATTTTATGTAGTCATGTGTTAGAACACATTATAGATGATGAAAAAGCAATGCGAGAATTATATAGAGTATTAAAACCAAATGGGTGGGGAATTATTCAAGTGCCAATCGTAATGAATGTAGATTATATTATAGAGAATAAATCTATCGTATCCCCAATATTGAGAAAAATAGCTTTTGGTCAAGAAGATCATGTGAGGATTTATAATCGATCGGGTTTTATTCAACGATTAACAGATGCAGGATTTAAGGTGGAATTGTATAACATAGCTGAGAAACAAGGAATGAAAATTGCTAGGAAATTTGGATTATCTAAAACGGATATGCTGTATATTGTCCGAAAATGATAGAAAGGAATAGAAAAATATGAATAGTATTCCTTTTTTACGTGCGTCAATTGTACCTGTGAATGAGTATTTAGGTGAATTGGAGAAAATGGATATATCCCACATATATACGAATTATGGACCTTTAAATCAACACTTTGAAGAAAAAGTTATGTCGGAATTTTTCGATAGTAAAGGGGCTGTTACAACAGTAGCAAACGCAACACTGGGGTTAATGGCAGCAATTCAATTTAAAAAAAGAAAAAAAGGAAAATATGCGCTCATGCCTAGCTTTACATTCCCAGCTACTCCATTGGCAGCTATTTGGTGTGGATTAGAACCTTATTTTATTGATGTTTCATTAGATGATTGGTGTATGGATAAAACGCTACTTTTAGATAAGATTGATGAATTAAAAGATGAAGTAGCGGTAGTGGTTCCGTATGCAACATTCGGATCATGGATGGATTTAAAAGAATATGAAGAATTAGAAAGAAAAGGCATTCCAGTTGTTGTAGACGCGGCACCAGGGTTTGGGTTAATGCATGAGGGTATACATTACGGTCAGAATTTTAGTGGAATGATGGTATATAGCTTTCATGCAACAAAGCCTTTCGGAATTGGTGAAGGTGGTATGATATATAGCAATAATGAAGAAGAGATAAATCAAATAAAAAGAATGGGTAATTTTGGATTTGATCATAATCGTGAATGTACGATGATGGGGTTTAACTGCAAAATGACTGAGTATGCAGCAGCTATTGGAATCGCAACGATGAATAAATGGAATCAAAAAGTGCAAGAACGAAATCGTATCTCCGAATGGTATACACAGTTATTACAAAGTACAGGATTAATGAAAAAAGGATGGGAAGTTCAAAAGACAGAAGCAGTTATTCATCAATTTATGCCTATTCTCTGCCCAGAAAAAATTCACAATACGCAAGTAATAGAAGTATTGAAAAAGCAAAATATAGAAGCTAGATTATATTTTTCACCATCTTGTCACCAACAAGATTTCTTTAAACACTATAAATCTACAGATTTAACAAATACAAATAAAATAGCAAAACAAATAATTAGTCTACCTTTATGGGAAGGAATGACGCAAGAAATAGTGGAGCAAATTATAATGTGTTTAATGCAGAAGGTGGTGTCGACAGATGAATAGTTTTTATAGTCAAGAAGAGCTAAAGAAAATTGGATTTTTATCTGTTGGGAAAAATGTATTGATTAGTAAAAAAGCAAGTATATATAATCCAGGTGTTATATCAGTTGGTAATAATGTAAGGATTGATGACTTTTGTATTTTAAGTGGCAAAGTAACGATTGGAAGTTACTCGCATATAGCAGCGTATACAGCGTTATATGGAGGGGAAGTTGGGATTGAAATGTATGACTTTGCAAATATTTCATCGAGAACAATTGTATATGCAGCCATTGATGATTTTAGTGGAAATGCATTAATGGGGCCTACTATTCCAAATCAATATAAAAATGTGAAAACTGGAAAAGTTATTTTGAAAAAGCATGTGATTATTGGTGCGCATTCTATTATTTTTCCAAATGTAGTGATAGGAGAAGGAGTGGCAGTTGGTGCAATGAGCATGGTAAAAGAAAGTTTAGATGATTGGTATATTTATGTTGGGGTACCTGTAAGAAAAATAAAAGCCCGTAAAAGAAAGATAGTAGAATTAGAAAATGAATTTTTAAAAAGTATGAACTCTTGAGTATTTAAAAAATTGTATTACAGAGTTTCTCAAAAAAATAAACAAAGATACGTGTGTATGAGGGGATATTATGTAAGGAGCAGTTTTTATATGTAGTTTTATTTGTTATAAAGAAGATTACTATCCCTTTCTTAAATAAAGTAAGAAAACGTTATTCTTTCTAATTAAACTAAAGTAGAAAAAGGATAACGTTTTTTTCTGAATTTCTTAATTGAAATACTTTATATGAGTTGAATGTATTTAGATATGTAAAGAGCTAAAGGACTAAATTTAAAATTTGTACAGAGGTTCTTTCTAGCGTTTTAACATGTATTTTTGTACTTTAAGAATAATATCTTATAAGGGTGTCTCACATAATAACAATGATAAGAAATAAATTCAAAACATGCGTATCTAAAAAAATAAAATGTAATTTGTGTTAAAAGAAGGGTGGGAACTTTAATAATGGAAAATGAAACAAATTTATCAGAGGTAGAGTTGAGAAAAAATTTGATTGCAAATATTAATGATTGTAAAACACTATTACAGCTAGGTGAGATTTACTATTCTAGTGGGCGATACTATTTAGCAGCTAATTATTTATCTTATGTTATGAAAATGACTAACGATGCTGCATTATATGAAAAATCGAATCAATTATTATTTTTAGCAGAACGTGCAATTCAGATTAACAACAACGATAAGATGTTTTCTAATTTTGAATTTTTAGATACACTTATAATGGAACTTCTCAATTGTTTAAAGAACCATTATTACTATAATATCGATATAGAGTTATTTGAACTTATGCATGTTCGACCTTCTGTTGATTCAATTGTGGTAAATACTCAAAATGAAAAAGAAGAAATTGTGAAGCACTTACAAGGACTAGAAGAATTATATTTTAACCTGAACGACTCCTTTTCTAAAGAGTTATTAATTAAACTTCTGACATTTCGATTATTAGGGAATCATAAAGTCAAGATGCCTTTAAATACTATTGATTATTGGAAGCAAAGAAAATCTATTCCAAACCTCATCCATTCTTCAGAAACACTACAAACAAATTATCATAACTGGACGCTACAATTGTTTGATTTGACCCCTTTAAAGTATAATTTACGGCTATTTTATGTTCCAATGGGAATTAGTGCAACTTTTTTAGATAAGCAATATGAATATAATAAAATTTCACCTGTAATAAAAGTAAAAGAAGGGGACGTTGTTATTGACGCAGGTGGGTGTTTTGGAGATACTGCGCTTTATTTTGCTCATGAAGTTGGAGAAACAGGTCATGTTTACACAATTGAATTTATACCAAGTAATTTAGAAATTATGTCGAAAAACATCAATTTAAATGAAAAAATTCAAAATAATATTACAATTGTGAAACACCCTCTTTGGAATGTTTCAAATACTTCGCTATATTATAAAGATCAAGGCGCTGCAAGTTTTGTTACGTTTTCGGAAGAATCAGGTGTTACAGATAAAGTTAGTACCATCACCATAGATAACTTGGTAGTAGAACATAAACTTCATAAATTAGATTTTATTAAAATGGATATTGAAGGTGCTGAAATGAATGCATTAAAAGGCGCTATTCATTCTATAACTACATTTCGCCCTACGCTTGCTATTGCGATTTATCACCAAATCAGTGATTTTGTTAATGTTATGAGATTTATTAATGATTTGAATTTGGGATATCAATTTTATTTAGGACACTATACCGTCAATGCTCAAGAAACCATCCTATTTGCAGTTGCAAGAGAAAAGATGGAAGTGAGTGATGAAAATGAAGAGTAAATCCAATAGGCGGCTCGCGGTAATTGATACTAAATTTCCTTGGAAGTTAAGCGGATTTCGTTACTGGGAGAATTACCAAATCTATAAAGAACGACCTGATACACTTTTTTTTTCTACTGAGGTATATACAGATGATTTCCCGACCAAAGTTTATGATTTTCAATTATTCAATAAGATAGCGAAAGAAGAAGGGATTACTGATATATACTGTGTTTTTTTAAATTTCGTTTTGAGTTTATTAGGTACTGGTTATCTTCCTGACGGAACACATATGCCAGGAGCAAACCCTAACCTTAATATAGCTGCTTTTTTAAAGGAAAATCATATTGACCTTCATACTACAGTATATCCAGGTGGAGGACTAGACCCTTATACTTCTGTTGAGTTTTTAAATATAGTATCTAAACATTGTAAAACAGTATTCTCGAATGCGAATGAGGTATTAAATACTATTCCAAATAGTATTTATGTTCCAGGGATAATTAATACAGAATTTTATCATTATAATCAAAAGGTTAGTACTAAGCCAATACAGATGATATTTGCGGCTCACAATGCAGAAAGAAAAGGGTTTCCTTTATTAGCGCAAGCTTTTAATAAACTTGATGATCAATTTCATTTACATATTGTAGGAAACTGGGAAAATAGTTTGCATCTATTAACAAACAACAATTATACTTTTTGGGGTATGTTAGATTTAGAAAAATTAAAACAATTATATGAACAATCACATGTATTTATTAGTTGTAGTACAAAAGATAAATTTGCTATTGATGGGTTTCCAACTACTGCTGCAGCGGATGCAATGGCGACAGGGTGTATTTTAGTTTCAACAAACCACCGAAACGATAATCGTATACTTAAGCCTGGTGAAGACTATTTGAAGATAGAAGCAGATAGCAATTCCATATTAAGTAATTTATTTTGGATTAAGATGAATTTTGAAAAAGCACTAGAGATAGGGAAAAGTGGTGCAATTAAAATGGATAAATATTTTAACTATAAAACAAATGTGAATTTTAAGTTATCCCATATATTTTAATCTATTATTATTTATTTGTTCTAAAATAATTAAATTGTTTTATTTAACCATCTTTGATATAGCTTCAAAATAAGCTTGATTCTTAAGAACCTCAATCAACTTCTTTTAGGGAGTGATTGAGGTGTTTTTTCATTTCTTTACACTCTTATATGTTATTTCATGATAGGAGAAATGCTTGTTCACATAAAGTTCGTTTGTTTTGTATAAAAGGATATTTTATAATTAGATTTGATTGTAAAGAGTGAGATGCTTATACAATGACTCCTAGGTGACTAGGAGTTTTTACTATATAACTATCATTATTACTAAATATGACACACTACACATTCTACTCAAGGAGGTACATAATGAAGAAATTATATAATGCATCGTTTACGTATTTGATTATCGGTTTATTATCAGGAATTTTCGCTAGAGAATATGGAAAGTATAAGGGGATTGTAGGATCTACGTTGTTAAATCTTTTACATACACATACACTTGTACTTGGTTTTTTCTTCTTTTTAATTGCTTTAGGGTTAGCAAAAGTATTCGCGTTTCATGAAGCGAAAAGTTTTAATAAGTGGTTTGTTGTACATAATATCGCATTAATTTTAATGTTAGGTTCATTGGCAGCAAGAGGGCTTCTTCAGCTAAATGGAGCGGACTTTAAAGGGTTAACTTATATTGTTGGGTTTTCTCATTCGCTGATGGCAGTTACTTTAATTTGGTTTATGTTGTTAATAAAGAAGTCATTTAAAATATAGTTTTATAGAAAAGAGCTTGCAGTAATTGTTGCAAGTTCTTTTTTTATTCGAAAGTAAGAAATGAATTTCGTATATGTAAAACTTGAATTATTTGATTTTTCGGATTATTATGTATAAAACACTTAACATATTTTTTAATTCAAATTTATAGAGAGTAGGAGAGTGTACGATGGAAATAACAGTAGAGCGTTTAGTAAATGGATTAAAGGGTGTGCTTCCCGAAGATCGAGTAGTAATCAATACGACAGTAAGAGAGTTACATAGTAAAGATGAATCTTATCATGCTAGTAGTTTACCTGATGTAGTAGTTTTTCCGAAAACGACAGAAGAAGTTAGTACCATAATGAAAATAGCGAGTGAGTACGGAACACCTGTCGTTCCGTTTGGGGTAGGTTCTAGTTTAGAAGGACATGTAATCCCTTATGAAAAGGGAATTACAGTTGATTTTTCATTAATGAACAAAATTCTTGAAATAAGAGAGAAAGATTTTCTGGTGAAAGTACAGCCAGGAGTGACTCGTTCTCAGCTCAATAAAGAATTGAAGAAATACGGTTTGTTTTTTAGTGTAGATCCAGGGGCAGATGCAACGTTAGGTGGAATGGCTGCTACAAATGCAAGTGGAACGACAGCGGTGAAGTATGGTGTTATGCGTGATCAAGTTCGTGATTTAGAAGTCGTTCTTGCTGATGGAGAAGTAATACATACTGGGAATTTAGCTGCGAAGTCGTCATCAGGTTACCATTTAAATGGTGTTTTCGTAGGATCAGAAGGTACGCTTGGATGCTTTACAGAGTTAACATTAAAAGTATATGGCATACCAGAGCATGTTATGGCCGCAAGAGCATCGTTTCCGGCTATAAATGATGCAGTTGAAGCTGTTATTAACATATTGCAAGCGGGTATTCCGATTGCGAGAATTGAACTCGTTGATGAACTATCTATGAAACAAGTCAATCATTATAGTGAAACAAGTTACAGAGAAGAACCTACATTGTTTTTAGAGTTTCACGGTAATGAAGCAGGGTTGAAGCAAGATGTTGAATTTACGAAGGAAATTGTTTTTGATCATAAATGTAAAGAAGTTGCTTTTGAAACGGAAACTGCAGCGAGAAATAAATTATGGGATGCACGGCATAATCTAGCATATGCTTACGTTCATAGCTATCCTGGTAAAAAGCTTATGAGTACAGACGTATGTGTACCTATTTCAGAATTAGCTGGAGCTATCCAACAAGCGAAAGAGACATTAGAAAAGAATGGTCTTGTTGGTGGTATTCTTGGTCATGTAGGAGACGGGAATTTCCACGTGCTCTTAATGGTTGATCCAAACGATAAAGAAGAAGTGGAAAAAGCGGATGAAATAAATGAAAGTATCGTTCTATATGCTCTTAAACGAGGAGGAACATGTACAGGGGAACATGGCGTTGGTATTGGAAAACGGAAGTATCAGGAAGAAGAACATGGGGCGGCATTATTCGTAATGGAAAAAATAAAGAAAGCTCTTGATCCGCAAAATATTTTGAATCCGAATAAGGTGTTTCAATTAAAGGATAGGAGCTGATTGGGTGAAAGTACTAGAAGCGATAAGTAATATAGCTGGAAAGTATTTTGCATTTTGGGTTATTTGTATTGCAACTATTGCGTATTTTATTCCCGCTCCATTTCTCGGGTTAAATAGTTACATAACGATTTTACTCGGGGTTGTCATGTTTGGGATGGGGTTAACATTAAAGGCTGTTGATTTTAAAATCATTGCTACAAAACCATTGCCAGTTATTATCGGTGTATGTGCTCAGTTTATTATTATGCCACTTGTCGCATACGTACTAGCCTACGTTATGAATCTGCCAGCCGAATTAGCAGCTGGATTAGTGTTGCTCGGTTCAGTACCGGGTGGCACTGCATCAAATGTTATGGTTTATTTAGCAAAAGGGAACTTAGCGCTGTCTATTGCGATGACGTCATTATCAACGTTACTAGCACCAATCGCTACACCTCTTATTTTACTATTACTTGCAGGACAATGGATGCCGGTTAATCCTATGTCTATGTTTCTTTCTATCGTACAAGTTATTATCATACCGATTATTTTAGGATTAGTAGTGAAGAAGTTTTTCCCAAAAACTGTTACGAAAGGAATGACCGTTATCCCTTTCATATCAGTTTTAGCAATTATCATTATTGTTTCAGCGGTAGTTTCAGCAAATGTAAGTAGTATTACTTCTTCAGGTCTTCTTATCTTTATTGCCGTTATGCTTCATAATGCTTTCGGTTTTTTACTAGGGTATATAACAGCATTCATACTTAGACTAGACGAAGGGACAAGAAGGGCTATTTCAATAGAAGTAGGAATGCAAAATTCAGGCTTAGGTGTTGCGCTAGCAACAGCACATTTTGGACCAGCTGCTGCATTTCCAAGTGTATTAGCAGCAGTATGGCATAACATTGCAGGGCCAATATTAGCAACCATTTGGTCAAAAAATGCAAAGAATACTTTTAGTGATGAAAATGTATCGGTAAATATAGAAAAATAGGAATGATAAAGAATGCAAAAACGCATTGTACATTTTGAAGGCTTAGTTGTATTCGTAGCTACGATTTATATGTATTCATTATATGAATTTAGTTGGATTATATTTTTGATATTCCTATTAGCACCGGATTTATCAATGTTAGCTTATGGGATAAATAATCATATTGGTGCTAACATTTATAATCTATTTCACACGTATATTATATCGATATTAATTGTTATCATAGGTGTTTATTTTAAGGTAGATACCGTTATAATGATTGGTTTAATATGGACAGCGCATATTGGAATGGATCGAATGTTTGGATATGGATTGAAATATGAGACGGAGTTTAAGGATACTCATATTCAGAGGTTATAATTGCTTTTGAGGAGAGGGATACTTTGAAACAGAGAATTACTATCGAAGAGTATAACATCAAATGGGAAAGTGAATTTAATAAGTTACAAACTCTCATTAATGATGTAATGGAAGACAGCATTTTATCCATTGAACATGTTGGGAGTACATCTATTAAAGGACTTGCAGCAAAACCAGTATTAGATATTGATATTGTAATAGAAGATTATGGTTTTTTTCCTAAAGTAGTAACAAAGCTAGGAGCGATAGGATACTATCATCAGGCAGAATGGAGCTACAAAGGGAGAGAGGCGTTTGGCAGAAAGGACGCTTTCGTTCCGTGGGACGGAGAAAGTACAGATTGGATGGAACATCATTTGTATGTGTGTGATAAAGAAAGTGAAGAGCTAAGAAGACATATAGCGTTTCGGGATTATCTTCGTGAACATGAAGATGTTGCTGTTGAATATGGACATTTAAAGGAAGAGTTAGCAAGAGAGACAAAAAGTAGAACGAGCTATAGTGAAGGTAAGACGGCATTTATTACAAATATATTAGAAAAGATAAACTAAGGCGGCATGGAATACATGCTGCCTATTCTTTTGAAATAGAACGCTGCCATTATAAAACAAATACAAACTGGCCCTGTTGAATGCTACAAGACTTAAATATAATGAGAAATAAAAGACCGGAAAAGAGGTAGATTATGTACATACCAAAACACTTTGCAATACAAGATGAAAAGATGAAGTACGAAATAATGGAACAAAATAGCTTTGCAACGTTATTTTCTCAACATAACGGGGAACCATATGCAACGCATTTACCGTTGTTGCTAAATAGAGAAACACTCACGTTACATGGTCACTTCGCACGGCCGAATGAACAATGGAAAGATATTGGGACTCAGCAAGTACTAGCTATCTTTCAAGGGCCGCATAGTTATATCTCTCCGTCATGGTATGAAACAAAAAATGCAGTACCAACCTGGAATTACGTTGCTGTGCATGTATATGGTGAATTAGAGCTTGTTGAGGATGAACAGGAATTAATAGATTCTCTTCAAGATTTAGTAGATACATATGAAGATCCACAAAGTACCTATTCACTTAATGATGTAGACCCGAATTATATGGAAGGATTAAGTAAAGGGATAGTTGGTTTTAAAATTAAGATTAGTAAAATAGAAGGGAAAGCGAAGTTAAGTCAAAATCATTCTGTGGAGAGGCGGAAATTAGTTGTGGGGGAACTTGAGAAAGTTGGGAGTGAGGGGAGTAAGAGGATTGCGGAGTTGATGAGAAAATAAAGTCTACATGAAAGGAAAATATTCTAAATAAGCGTATTTAAAAAGACCTTCTTAATTGAAGGTCTTCCGTTTTTTAAAGTACTTTTTCAGTTGTTGTTGAGTTGTAGTCTTTACTTACGTCAACGGATTGAACAAGGTCAGGTCTTTGTGGTGCAGGGAAATCCGCATGGCCTGCTTGATATGTAAATGAACTATTTAGACCAATAGATACAATACCTAGTACAGATAATCCTAAAACGATAGAACTAATTTTTTTTATCATTTTAATGCCCCTTTCTCAAACGTTTTTTCTTTTGCTTGTAACGCCTTATGAAAATACTCACTTGCTTTTATATGATTATTTTCATCGTAAAGTTTAATGGCTAACTTTTCTGAATATTCCTGAGTGTAGTTATATAAAGATTCTTTGTCGAAATACGCAATTCCTTCAAGAATAATTTTTTCTAAGTCTTCAGTTGACTCGTTATTGTTAAGGGATTCTAAAATTTTAAAGTGAAGCATATATTCTTCATTGTTAAGTTCTGTACAAATTTTTAATCCTTTTTTTATACATTCTGAAGCGATATTTATCTCACCAAGTTTAGAATGTTCCCTTGCTTGTAAGAAAATCGCTTTAAAATGTGTAGGCATTTTTGTTGTCACTTCAGATAGATGACGAATAGCTAATGTTGATAAGTTTTGATTAGCATATAGCCAACCTAAGTTATTACGCACTCTTAACAGTAATGATTCTTCACCCTGTTTCTGTAAAATATTGATTGCTGAATTATATTTTTCCTCTGCTTGCTCGTATTGTTTTAAATATACAAATGCTGCACCTAATACGCTTTCACAAGAGGCCACATTCTTTTCATAGCCTACAGCTTTTATGAAGAATTCTTTCGCCTTGGTTGCATATTCAATAGCCTCAATTGGCTGGTAAAAATGATAATAGAAAATAGCCATTCGATAATTAAATTCCCCTTTTTCTAGATCATCAGTGGCATTTACCAGTAGTCTCTCAGCTTTTTCATAATGTTCACTTGCTAAATTATAATTTGTTGTTAAAGTAGCATGAATCGCCTTAAATAAATGATAGTAGTAAGAAAGTTGGTGATTAGGTGAAATGGCGTAAGAATCTATCTTATTGAAACTGTCTTTTGTAATGCTTAAACCATCAGTTAAAACTTTGAAACGAAAATTTAGTAGAGAATAGTATAATGCTAAGTTTTCATCTTCTTCAAAATTTAGTTCCTTTTCCTCAATTTCATGCTTTAAGTTTGTTGCCTGGGACACATCTTGTTTTAGCATGGCTAAATACCAGTCATTAAATAATTTTGTAATTTGTTCATTACCTTGTAGTTGAACGTTCATGAAATCCCCTCGCTTTTTGAATATTCTTATAAAATATAGTATCAAAAATAACAATATTTAGAAATATGATTTTTATTTCTCAATATTTGTTTAACAAACTTTTCAGTAAGCCGATTGGAATAGTATTAATTTTGTTTTGGAGTAAAGAAAGGGAAACGGGGAGGGGCATTTTAAAGTTCTAGTTGAGAGGTGGGAATATAAAAAGGGTGTGTTCACACAATTTGTATGAACACACCTTTTTTACATATTAAACCATCAAGTCCCACAAAAAGTACGATAAGGACGATTCGTAGGCACAGGTGGAACGCAGTATTCTTCTTGATCTGTAGAATACGCATAAGGATTTGCTAGAGCTTCAAGGAGTTTCTCCATTACGCTATAGTCGCCATTTGTAACAGCGGCTTCTAGTGCTTCTTCTACGCGATGGTTTCTTGGGATGATGGATGGGTTATTATTTTTCATCATTTCGTAGGCATTTTCTTTCGATTCTTCTTGTTTTTCTAATCGAGATTGCCACAGTTTGTACCATTCTTTAAATTCAGGACTTTCAAATAGAGCTGTATTTTCGATCGTATTAAGAGTTAATGAACGGAATGTATTTGTGTAATCCGCTTTAAATTTCTCCATCATTTTTAAAAGTTGCTCAATAAGTGATTGATCTTGTTCTTCGTTACTAAATAGTCCTAATTTCTTTTTCATTCCAAGGAACCACTGGTTTTCATACTGTACGCTAAATTTTGAAATTTCGTCTTGAGCAATCTTTAATGCTTCTTCTTCATCTTCGTGCAGGATTGGTATTAAAGATTCAGCTAGTCGCGCGAGATCCCATGCGGCCATATACGGCTGATTTCCATATGCGTAGCGGCCTTGTGTATCAATGGAGCTAAATACGGTTCCTTGGTCGTAATTGTCCATAAATGCACAAGGACCGTAATCAATTGTTTCTCCGCTAATTGTTATATTGTCAGTGTTCATTACACCGTGGATAAATCCAACAAGTTGCCATTTAGCGATGAGGCTTGCTTGTTTCTTTATGACTTCTTGTAGCAATGCAGTATATCGGTTTTCATGAGCTTCAATTTCTGGATAATGTCTTTTTATTGTATAGTCAGCTAGTGATTGAAGATCCTCGATTGAACCGCGAGCCGCAGCATATTGAAATGTACCAACGCGAATATGGCTACTAGCTACTCTAGTTAAAATTGCTCCAGGTAACTTTGTTTCACGGTATGTAGGTTCTCCAGTTGTGACAACTGCTAAACTGCGGGTAGTTGGAATATCAAGTGCATACATTGCTTCGCTTATAATATATTCACGTAGCATTGGACCGAGTGCAGCACGACCATCACCGCGGCGTGAATACGGAGTAGGGCCAGAACCTTTCAGTTGAATGTCAAAACGTTTACCTGAAGGAGTCATTTGTTCACCAATTAAAAGAGCACGACCGTCGCCTAACATATTAAAATGTCCGAATTGATGTCCAGCATACGCTTGCGCTAATGGATGAGCTCCTTCTGGGAGTGCATTACCGGCGAAAATAGCGATTTCGGCTTCTTTCTTCAATTCTTCAGGATTAAAGCCAAGAGATATCGCAAGTGAATGGTTTAGCTTAACTAACTCCGGTGAACTTACGGGAGTAGGGGGGATTTCTGTATAAAATGATTGTGGTAAAGTCGTATAACTATGGTCTAAATTCCAACCAGCTTCATTATTTTTAGTCATTTTATCTCCTCCTTGTTTATTTTTTTATTATGTATGTGTACGTATGTATTCTTTGTAAAATTAGCTAAAAGTATAATATGATATTTCCCCTTGCAATCTATTGTAAGGACTTCACTGCACTATGTCTATTTAACAGTAAATATAAAGACCCCATCTTAAGAAAATGGAGTCTTTATTATTATTTCATTTTCACAATTATTTTTCCTTTTGCTCTTCCGGCCTCTGAATATTCCATTGCTTTTTGCGCATCTTCAAAAGGGAAAACTCGATCGATTACCGGTTTGATTTTTCCGGCTTCAATATAGTTTGCGATAGTACGTAATTGATCTCCGCTTGGCTTCATAAATAAAAATGAATATTGAGCATTATGCTTTTTTTCAAGTGCAGTAAGTTTTTTACTTGCTAATGAAAATAAGAATGTTTTAAAAAATCCAGAACCAAATTCTTTACCGAAACGAGCATTTGGTATTCCTGAAACGGAAACAATGTTGCCGCCGCTTTTTATAATATCGAATGATTTTTCAAGTGTTGTACCACCAATGGTATCAAATACTGCATCATAATCTTTTAGTATTTCTTCAAATTTTTCTGTTTTGTAATTAATAATTTGATCTGCTCCAAGAGACTTTACTAAATCGGAACCAGCTTCACTAGCAGTTGTTGTAACGGTAGCACCCATTATTTTTGCTAGCTGAATTGCGAAAGTACCAACACCACCAGATCCAGCGTGAATTAAAATCTTTTGATCTTTTTGTAATTGCATAATGTCATGTAATGCTTGATATGATGTTAAGCCAACAAGTGGAATTGAAGCAGCTTCTTCAAAACTTAAATTTTTCGGTTTTAAAGCTATATCATCTTCATGAATAGCTATATACTCCGCGAAAGTACCAATCTTATTTTTTCTTGGACGTGCATATATTTCATCACCGATTTTAAAACGAGTTACTTTTGATCCAACCTTTATGATGACACCGGCAAAGTCATTCCCAAGGATTAGGGGCATTTCATATTTCAGTAACATCTTTACTTTTCCATCGCGTATTTTAAAATCAATTGGGTTAATACTAGCTGCATGAATTTCTGCGAGCACTTCATGCTCATTTATTTCAGGAATAGGTACCTCGGCCATGCGCATTGGAACTTTTCCGTACTTATCAATTATCATCGCTTTCATTTCTTATACCTCCAAATTTCAATAAAGTGAAACTTTAATCAGTGGGGGGTTCTTCATCCCCCACTGATTATTAGTTGAACCAATCGGACTTTTATGGGCAGTTGATCCCCTATCTAAATTCTTTGCTTTCGCTGAATTCTGAGGTGGGGGTCTTACTGCCCGTTAAAGTGGGATAAAAGTTGTGCAATAGCTTTTCAATATCTAATACAAGATTTTTTAATAAACTTAATTTTGTACGTATATCAATATAATAAAAGTTTTTTGTACCTTCTTTTCGCATTAAAATAATACCGGCTTCTCGTAAAATTCTAAGGTGATGTGATACCGCTGGTCGAGAAAGGTGTGTTTGTTTCGTAATTTCTCCTACACGTAATCCTGTTTGACATTCCGTTTCCATGAGAACTAACAAAATAGCTTGACGTGTTTCATCACCAATTGCCAATAATACTTTTTGAGAATCAATAAAATCTTTTTTTATAACATTTAATTGTTCTTGTTTATTCATTTCAATCACTATACCTCCAAAAAATTAATCGAAAGGTTTAAGATGATGGACCATTACTTCGATATGGTAATGCTACATGATTGTTATATGAGCTGCAATATTGGGAAAGAAAATCGAGACGAATGAAATTTTTATGTTGAAAATGGTAGGGGGATAAAAAAGGCTTTAATAATACGTTGTTTACAGATGAGAAAGGTTAAGCTATTGGCCAAAAAATTAAGCGGTCGTAACCCTATATAATTTATAGGGTTACGACCGCTTATCATGTTTTTATTATTTTAAAGTGAGTTGTTTCGTTTTACTCTTTCATACATGCACAATTCAAACAGATTATAGTTGTATGAAAAAGTAAAAGTAATTTGGGGCGTAATCTATCTATATGATAATTTAAAATGAAATATAAGTCTATATCTTTGTTGTTTTTTTGATTATATTTATGTCACTGAGCTCAGAACAATGATGTGGAGGATAAGTATATGGAATCGAATGATGTACCAGTTTTAATTGTTGGAGGGGGATTATCAGGATTAGCGTCTGCGTTATTCCTTGCAAAACATAATATTGAGTACTTACTTATTGAAAGGCATCTGTCTACTGCCATTCATCCGAAAGCAGGTGGAATCACTTTTCGTACGATGGAGTTATTTCGAGAATTAGGTTTAGAACAAAGAATTAGATCGGCGGGTAAAACATTAGAAAATTGCCGAGGAAGAATAGCTGTTCATACAATAGCTGAGGCGAATCAGGAAGAATTGGCACAAATGAGGGCGAATCAGTATGAAAATGATGAAAAGTTACTTCAGAAAATAGAAGAGATTAGTCCATCAAAACAAACTGCTTGTTATCAAATTACTTTAGAAGAGATCATGTTACAAGAAGCGAGAATATTAGGCGGAGAATTATCTTTTTATCATGAATTAGTTTCTTATGAACAAAATGAGCAAGGAGTAATCGCAACGATTCGAAATCGTGAAACAGAAAAAGAAAGTATCATACATTGTGACTATGTAATTGCAGCAGATGGGGCAAAAAGTAAAATACGTGAGCAGCTAGGGATAAGTGCGGAGGGACGAGGTACAATCGGTGGCTATTATATGAATATTTATTTTGAAGCGGATGTAAGTGAGTTTATGCAAGGAGATGCATTTGGTTTTTCTATGGTACTTCATCCGGAAGTTCTCGGTGCACTCATTCCAGTCGATAACGCAAGAAGGTGGATTTATCATGTATCCTACGATCCATTAAAAGGAGAGCGACCAGAAGATTTCACTATAGAACGTTGTAAACAAATTATTCAAACCGCAATTGGAAGCACAAATGTTGAGCCGGAAATAGTAAGTGTTTTACCGTGGAAAGCGGCTGAAAGTACTGCTACAAAATTTCAAGATAATCGCATTTTTTTAGTTGGTGATTCTGCACATATTATGCCGCCAACAGGAGGGTTTGGTTCCAATACAGGAATACAAGATGCACACAATCTAGCCTGGAAATTAGCGGCTGTTATAAAAGGAAAGGCAAAACCAAAACTGTTAGAAACATATCATGAAGAGAGATATCCTGTTGCAAAATTAACGACAGCTTATGCAAGTAGTTTACTGTTTCGTGCTGCGAATAGAGAGGAAGGCAGTTTGAATAAGATGGATGGTTTAGCTGTAACTGCTGGGTATCATTATAGTTCAGATGCAATAATAGATGACGCAGTCACTCCACATAGAATGGATATAGTACAGTTGAACGGAAGACCTGGAACGCGAGCACCACATTTTATTGGAATGTATGAGGAGAAAGAAGTCTCTGTCCTTGATTTATTAGGTAACGATTTTGTTTTGCTTACTGGAGCAGAAAATGATTCTTGGGCTGAATCAGCACATACTGTTTCAGCTAAATTAGGAGTAAATATAAAAGTATATCGCGTTGGTTTAAGTGGAGATTTTATTGCTCAAGAAAATATTTTTAGCGAATTATATGGTTTAAGTGATGGAGGAGCAGTATTAATTAGACCAGATGGCTTTATAGGATGGCGTTCGGAAAAAGAGGTAGTAAATCTAGATGTAGTGCTTGAAGAGGTAATGGGTAATTTATTATGTGATTTTTAAGTAACTAAGGAAGTATTGTCTTTTATAGGACGGTACTTCTTTTTAGCTTAAAAAATAAAGATTGTGTAGTGAAGAGACATTATTATTATAAAAATATATGTAAATTAATTCTCTTTCTTTTTTGTTGTTAGAATTTTTTTAGTTTTCAGTTATAAGTGTTGGCAATTACTAGATTGAATCATTTTTTTATTGTATTATATTTCCTAGAGATTACATACTACATTACCTCTAGCCGAAGTAAAGCAAATAGACGATGTAAAAAGACATATTTTATCACCAAAAGAATTTCTTAAAGATTGATTAAAATTAAAAACAAGTGCTTTAGGCTATGCAGCAATTGGGGTTGGTACAACTGCTGTAAGTGCCTTTGCGGGAGCCAAACTAGGTGCAGCTGTTGGAACTGTTTTTGGCGGTCCAATCGGAACTGTTGCTGGAGCTTGTATTGGCTTTGGTGTTTCTATAGGAGCTAGTATAGTAACAGATGGAATTAAGTTTAACAAAGGTGATTGGAATCATGATGGTAAACAGGATTCGATAAAAGATAAAGTTAAAACTGGAATCGGAGCAGCTTTAGATAAATTTTTTTAGTTTTTGGGAGATTAATATGGAAAAATATCACGGAAAGAGTACGGAACAAATTATTCAGAAATTGATGCCTGGCAGTGTAAGATCGAGTGTCGTTATGGTATGGGTAGTTATTAATTTTATGATTTTAACCCCATTTTTATTTCCTCCAACCTTTACTATATGCTTATATATAATTTTACCTTTTCTTTTGATTGCTAATATATGGGGAGTATGGGTATTTTTTTATAAACCAAATGAGCTAAGGTTGGTACACATTTTATATAATGGATTTATGGGAATAACTTTTTCTTTTGGAAGCTTTATAGTGATTCAAAAGATGGCATATACTTTTATTAAAATTGAAACACCTCTGTTTTTTATTGTTACTTTTCTGCTTTACATTCTTACAAACTATAAATTGATTTCTATTGGAATGAAAAGTTTTTTAAGGCGATTAAACAATGAAGAAAATGACAATATAAAAATTTCTCCAATTGTGTATTTATCAGGGTTGGGATATGTTATTGGACAAATATGTATAGGTACATTATCACAAAACGGTTTAGCGACGGTCTTAATTTTAGTCTTTTCTTTATTTGCTGTTGTGCTTAGTATATCTGGAGTATATATATGGGTATATGTTGATTTGAAGAGGAAGGAAATGGATGGGATGCATAATGGACAAATATAATGGCAACAACATAGTGGATTGTATACGAATATTAATACCATTTGATATAAGAAATATTGTAGGGGCCTTTATGTGGGTTATCATGAATTTTATGCTACTCATCATTTTATTCATATTTCCACCGTACGATATATACTCTTACGTAGCTTTACCATTTTATGTGATATGTAATCTATGGGGGATTTGGGTTTCCATTTATAAGCCTCGGCAGCCTCAATTGCAACATTTACTATATTCTGGATTTGTTTCATTAAGTATTTCATTTTGTAGTTTTATAGCTGTGCAAAAGTTAGCTTACGAATTCGTAAAAATAGAGTCGCCTTTATTTTTTATTCTATCGCTTATTGCATATAGTTTAATTGTTTATAAATCTGAATTATTCTGGATTAAATATTTTACAGCCCGCTTAAGAGGAACAACGGATCAAGATGTGAAAATCCCTAAAATTGTATTTTTTTCAAGTTTAGGTTATATGATTGGTCAAATTAGTATTGGAATTTTGAGCCAAAAGACTATGGCTATTTTATTAATCATTCTCTTATCATTTTTTTCCGTTGTGTTCTTAGCTCTAAGTACACATGTATATTTTTACTTTGATTTTAGAAAACAAGGTATTACTTCGGAACATTTAAAAGAATTACATTCTCAAAAGAAACCTAAATTGTCAAGGAAGGAAAGGAGACAATCCACGGCTACTTCGGGGCATGTAAATATACCACATTCTCAAAAGAAACCTAAACTTACAAGAACGGATATACGAAATTAAGAATTTGTAATTAAGTAAAACTTAGATTTACGTAAATATCATGTCAAATGACAATAGAATTTTATCTTGTATGAATGGAAATTAAAGAAGTTAGATAGGAATCGGGCTGTTCGGAAAAATTCGATGTGTTCAAATACTAATTAGTATAAGATAGATATATAACTTATACTGATTAAAGCTTCACTGTACCGGAAAAATAATATTTGCAAAATTTAATAGGTTTGGTATGATTAATTTCGACAAGTTAATCGAGGCCGGAGATATTTGAGATAAGCCATAAATTTATTTAGGGATACAGAAGTGCCCTCTAAATAATTTATGGCTTTTTTTATTGGATGAACCGTACACAATAGGGAATTTACATGTGGAAAGGAGGGGTATAGAAAATAAATAGTTTTCTATATTAATAAAATAGGGAAAGTATATTTGTAAGACTGAAATTTTAATATAAGCTTATAAAAATAATGAAAGTATATCTTCTATTTCGTGTAAATCTCATTAACTTGTTGAAATTTACAACGTAGGAAGGGTTAAAAGGATGAGAAAAATTATTAGCGTATTAGTTATTTTCTTTATGACGGGAAGTATTTTTGCTGGGGGAGCTGTTCATGCGAAAGCAGAAGGAAAGCATGAGTGGAATAAGAATAAGTTTTTAAATATTGCACATCGCGGAGCAAGTGGACATGCACCTGAGCATACTTTTGCTTCTTATGATTTAGTGAAAAAAATGAAAGCGGATTATTTGGAGTTAGATATTCAATTAACTAAGGATGGCCAATTAATTGCAATGCATGATACAGCAGTTGATCGTACGACAAATGGAACAGGCGAAGTACGAGATAAAACGTTAAGCGAAATAAAGAGTTTAGATGCAGGATCGTGGTTCAATAAAGCGTATCCAGAAAAGGCTAAGCAAGAGTATGTTGGTCAAAAAGTTCCGACTCTTGAAGAAATTTTCCAAAAGTACGGAAGAAGCATGAAGTATTACATTGAAACAAAATCACCAGATGTGTATCCAGGAATGGAAGAGAAATTATTAGCTTTATTAGAAAAATATAATTTAATAGGTCAAAACATGTCTTCTAGCCGTGTGATGATTCAATCATTTAGTAAAGATAGTTTAAAAAAGATTCATAGTATAAATAAAAATATTCCGTTAGTTCAATTGCTTTGGTATTATCCAAATGAAAACAATGAGATTGTTGAATGGTCTGGCATTACACATGAGCCGAAACGTGTAACGAATGATGATTTTCAAGAAATTAAAAAGTATGCAGTCGGTATTGGACCAAACTTACGTAATGATAACGGAGATTTAATTATCAATGAGTCATATATGAAAATGGCTAGGCAAAATGGTCTGTTAATTCATCCTTATACAATTAATGAGAAACCAGATATGAGATTGTTAATGAAATGGGGCGCTACAGGAATGTTTACAAATTATCCGGATCGATTACATACTGTGTTAAAAGAAAAATAAGTGAGATAGCATAAAAGGTATACCGGTGTTTTAGGTATACCTTTTTCTATTATGCTAGATTATAGTAATAGGAAACATATTCTTCTAGACCATGAACCTCTTTTTCAGGTGGCTCAATACCACCTTTTCTACCGTAGCAAACATTTCTCAAGTATTCTCCAAAAATCATAGAGCGGCTTTTCTCATTTTCCATCCAATTATATCTATTCATTATAAACTCACCATCGAAACTTGTATCAAATGTATATGGGATACAAGTAATAGTTTTAGGTAAATGTTTTTTTAAGACTCTATATTGCCGACCAGCGCCTAAGCTTTTGCATACAAATAGTAGCCGATTAACCTTTGTGAAATCAAAAATCTTTTTCGCTTCCATTACATTAGCGATAGAATGGAGGGAGTTTGTCTCGAACATGATAGCATCTTTTGGTACGCCATGTTCCATTAATTTATTTACAATTACTTCTGCTTCTGACAAATCTCCGTAATTCCAGCTCGGATGTTTCATGCCATGTAAACTAGTACCACCTGTAACGATAATTTGATTTCCTAAACCTTGTCGATAAGCTTCTAGAGGAGCTTGCCAATTGCCGGGGTGAGAACCGCCGAAAACGAAAATGACATCACATTTTTGTGGTGTTATTTCTTTTAGAAAAGTGATTTCTGTAATTTGATCGATTTGTTTTTTCGTAAGAGTAGGGACATCAGGATATTTAGGTATTACCATTTGAAAACCTCCCATATAATAAAATGACAGATTCATTATATAGCGATTTTGATAAGTGGAAAAAGGGAAGCTTTTCATTTGAAAGTACCCCTTTTAAGATAACTCTCCAATAAACCAAATCTCTTTTTCATCGATTGTATCCTCATCATAAATGACTTCTTGAAAGCGCAACATTTGAGGAGTAGGACAAATTGAAATTCCCCATGTTTCCCAAAAATCAATTTCATTCGAAAGAAGAATCCATTTTTGAAATTCATTATTTCTATTGAAAAAGTTATGAAAGTAGTCATCGTTTTTGAATACGATAATTTGCGATCTCCATAGATTCTCTATAGAAATTAAAGCAACAACTCGATATGTATGTGTATCACTCGGTTTTATTTTTATTAAATGATTTACTCGATCTATTAAGGTTTGTATACATAATCGTTTTACTTTTCTAGGTGTTTTATGGGACTCGATAAAATCTTGCGAAACGGGTAAAGGCATATACCAATATTCATCGTTATAGAAAGTAGAAGGGAACATTTTTGTATGTTCCTCAATTCGTTTTATCATAGCGTTTGTTTTTCGTTTCATCCCACGTATTTTCTTTTCATGCATTGTGAGTTACCTCCATAAATTTTTGTAATGCAGCTGAGCGAAATATATCGTTTCTAGTAATGAAAGTAGTAGGAACTTTATTGAAGCTATTTGGTAAAGGATTGAATGATACGTCATGTTCATGCCCCTTTAAAATTGATTTCATCATAATCGCTACGCCCATACTTGATTTTACACATGCAAGTATCGCTTCAATTGTTCCGAACTCTAATACTCGTTTAGGCGAGATGTCTTCTTCTTGAAGCCAGTCTTCTAATAAACTTCTATAATAGCAACCGTGACTAAAGGCAAGTAAATTCATATCTTCTATGTCTTTAAGAGAGGATAAAGTTTTTTTACTAATGAGAACTAATTCTTCTTCATGAAATACATTTGAATGAAGTTCATTATGCTGAGTAGAGCCAGCTATAAACGCTCCGTCTAGTTTTCGATCTAATACAAGCTTAATTAGTTGTTCGGTCGTATTTGTTTCTAAAATCAATTCGACTTCTGGGTACTTCTCATAGTAGGTCGTTAATATAGAGGGGAGCCTTACTGCAGTTGTAGATTCTGTACATCCAATTTTCAAAGTACCTTTTGGCTCAGTTCCATTACTTTGAACCGCTTTTATAGATTGATCCATTAAGTGGATAATTTGTTTGGCGTACGTTAATAAAATTTCACCGTTAGAAGTTAAAGTTACACCTTTTCCGTTTCGGTAAAATAAGGGCACGCCTAATTCATTTTCTAGTTGTTTCATACGCATTGTTACGCCTGATTGTACATAATTCAAATTTTTCGCTGCGTGAGAAATATTATTTTCCTTCGCGACTTCGTAAAATACAGTTAAATCTTTTATGTCCACGTATCATCCCTCCAAAAAGATATCAATTTTTTTGATGGATTATATGATGAATCTTTATTTTATATGATATCAGAACTTTCATACAATGGAAGAGGATGGAGGGATTATTGTGTTAATGGAAGAAAGGATGAACAGTACTTATAAGTGGGTGATGTTAATTGTTGCGACGATTGCTCAAACAACAGCGACACTTATAACATATGGTGTCGGGGTTTTCGCTTTATTTTGGAAAGAAGAATATGCGCTTACGAATATGGAGAGTGGATTGTTAGTAAGTGTTGTAAATGTTGGACCGTTATTTTGTATGCTTTTTATCGGTCGGCTACTTGATCAATATAATGAAAAAATATTAATTTCTATCAGTTCATTTTTACTAGGGAGTTCGCTTTTACTGACTAATATAGTAAGTGGATTTAATGGGTTATTATTTGTACTTTTATTAATAGGAATGTTTTATAGTGTTTCCCAGCCAGGAGGAAGTAAAGTGATTTTAAAATGGTTCCCAAAAGAAAATCGGGGATTAGCGATGGGAATAAGGCAAGCTGGTATACCGATTGGTGGCGCGTTAGCGGGAGTGTTAATCCCGTTTCTTACAGTACAATATAATATGACTTACGCGATCAATAGTATCGCATGCATTTGTATAATTGGAGGAGTATTATTTTTTGTGTTTTATAAAGAGCCATATGTTCAGGAGGAAGCGAGGAAAGGACATATTAAAATTTCCTTTTGGATGGAGCTAAAAGTAGTGATATGTAAAAAAGAGTTGTATCCAATTTATATAACGGGTATTTGCATGATTTCATTACAAATGGTGTTAGTTGGACACTTCATGAAATTTTTAGCGGGGGAACAATCGATTACATCTATTGTAGCCGGAACAGTATTTTCAGTTATGTTCTTTTCTGGAATGATTGGTCGTGTTGCATTAGCAGCTATTAGTGATGTGTTTTATAAGGGGAATCGGCGTATACCTTTATTTATAGCTGTCTGCGCTTCTATCGGCTTGATTTTATTGTTAGTAATGAGTATACATACAATAACGAGCGGAGTCTTGTATAGTGTAAGTGCATTGTTAGGATTCTTTTCAATTGGATGGTTTAGTCTTTTTATAGCCGAAGTTGCTGAATTGGCAAGTGAAGAATCTGTAGGAATAACAGTGAGTGTAGCACTTACATTAAATCAAATTGCTATTATTGTTGCACCTGTTTTATTTGGTTATATTGTGGATGAGAAAGGGTATGCGTATGCGTGGTTATGTATAGTAGTATTGTTAAGTATCTCGGCAGTCAGTTTATATAGAAGAAACAAAAAAATAAAAGAAAGTTAGCAATGTAAATTTTTTATGAAGAAAGTCTAAAGAAATGCCGAATGAGTGACATTTCTTTTTTTATATGTTGTATAATCAAAATATAAATGAGATTCGTTTTCATTGACGCTCATTGCCTCTTTTGAAATTACCTGTAACTTTAGCCATAATGAGTTGTTTTTCTGTATCGTTATGTGCATGATTTATTTTGTTTAAAAATTTTTCAGCAGCAGTTCCTTTTAATATCATAATTTGTTTTCCGTAATATTCAATTAAAACTATGTTATTTTTTGTTACCCTGTAATGAAACATCATATCATCTAAACGATTGCGTTTATCAGTATTTTTCATGTTTATAACTCCTTTTTGATAATGTGTAACAAATGTTACATAAGATGTTGAAATTATAGTAGGGTGCATCCGATTGTATGGTGGAAATTTTGCAAGAAAGAAATACAATAGAGAGTAGCCGAAAACTGAATATGAGAAAAAGGAATCTAGTTCATTTAGGTGAATAATAGGTAGTATTATAAAAAAATGAAAATTAATAGATATAGAATAGAATGGATGCGCGTTAAGTGAAACTAGATAAAAGAGGGTTCCTATTATGTTAAAGAAATGGTTAATCGTTTTCTTTATTTTTGCTGTTTTTTCTGGAAGTGTCGTTGCACTCATACATGCAAGTAAAGGTAAGAAATATGATATAAAGGCATTTTCTAATTTGAATAATAAGCAAAAGCACGATATGCAAGAAGTTGATGCCAATGAGAAAAAGCACTATGAAGTTGTAGCTGGAAAACTAGATCAATATTTAAAAGATAAAGGATTTAATGGTAGTGTTCTTGTAGCTAGTAAAGACCATGTGATTTTACGAAAAGGTTATGGGTATGCAAATATGAAAGATAAAGTATTCACAACGCCAAGAACGAAATATCGCATTGGTTCTATTACGAAAACAGTTGTTGCAATATCTATTATGCAACTAAAAGAAAAAGGAAAATTAAATATTGAAGACAATGTAAATAAGTATATTCCATCGTTTCCGGCAGATAAAAATATTACGTTACGAAATTTATTAACGCACACATCAGGGTTACCAGATCAAGGAAAAGGTAGGGTGGATGCGGCGTCACGTTTAAAGTTAGTAACCTGGATTGGTTCGCAAGCGTTACAATTTCCTGCAGGGACAGGATGGAAATATACAGACTATAATTATATGGTGCTTGCGTATATTGTAGAAAAAATTACGAATAAACCGCTCGCTGAATACGTGAAAGAAAATATTTTCACTCCTGTTGAAATGCATGAATCTGGAATGGGGGCAACTCTCCCAGAAGATATTTTTTTAGCAGAAGGTTATACGAGAAAAGATAATGAATTAATAGCTGCACCCCGCTTAAAAATGAACTGGTTGTATGGATGTGGTGAAATGTATACGACTGTTGAAGATATGAAAAGGCTAGATGAGGCTATTATGAATGGAAAACTGTTATCTAAACAAAGTGTATTAGATATGTTTACTGCATCACCTGCAAGAAAATATGGATTTAGTTTCTATACGTATCCAGATTATTATCATAACCACGGGGTATTAGCAGGCTGGAATACTTTTAATAATTTTAACTGGGATAAAAAAACATTCGTCATATTGTTCTCTAACGTTCAAAATGGTATGAATGATACATTTAATCAAGAGTTTAGGAAAATGGCGAATGATTTAATAGAAGGAAACGGAGCATGAAAGAGAAAGAGCCTCTAGCGAGAGGCTCTTCTTTTTTATAAAGTTGAAAACTCTTCAACAAGTTCACTAAAACGATTTAATGCACTTTCAATCGGTTCTGGCGTAGTTAAATCAACGCCAGCTTTTTTCAGTAGATTTAATGGATAATCTGAACTTCCACCTTTAAGGAATTCGAGATAGTTTTTCTGTGCATTTGGATCGCCGCTTAATAATTTATCAGCAATTTGGATTGCAGAAGCGAATCCAGTTGCGTATTTGTATACGTAAAATGGACGGTAGAAATGCGGTATTCTAGCCCATCCGTATTTTACTTCTTCGTCAAATACGAGAGAGTCGCCATTATACTCTCTGAACAAGTTTTCATAAACTTCGCTAAAGACTTGGGCATTTAATGGTTTACCTTGCTGTGCCATTTCATGCGTGATTTTTTCAAATTCAGCGAACATGATTTGTGTAAAGAAAGTGCCTTTAAATTTCTCAATGAAATGGTTTACTAAATGGTTACGTACGTTAGCATCTTTTGCTTCTTTTAATAAATGATGAATTAATAGCACTTCATTTACTGTAGAAGCGACCTCTGCGACAAAGATAGTATAGTGTGCAGAAATTCTTGGTTGGTATCCGTGTGAGTAGTGCGTATGCATACCGTGCCCACATTCGTGAGTAAGAGTGAAAAGGCTATTTAAATCATCATGATGATTTAAAAGAATGAAAGGATGAACGCCGTATACACCAAAGTTATAAGCACCGGAACGTTTTCCTGGCGTTTCTCTTACGTCAATATAACGTTTATCTTTAAAGCTTTTTAATGTTTCAATATATTCTTCACCTAAAGGAGCTAGTGATTCAATCATGATGTCAAACGCGTTATCATATGGAATGTCTTGTTTTACACCTTGTACTAAATCGACACTTAAGTCATATTGTCTTAGTTCATCGACATTTAATTTCTCTTTTCGAAGTTTATTATATGTATGTAAAGATTGAATGTTTTTTTTCGTCGTTTCAATTAAATTTTCATATACTTCTTTCGGAACCATGTCACCAAATAATGATTTTTCTAGGGCTGATGGATATTTTCTTAGCTTAGAAACAGTAACATTATTTTTAATAGCAGCAGATAAAGTAGAAGCGATAGAATTTTTCAATTGAACGTATGGCTTGTAATAAGCTTTATAGGCTTCTTTACGTTTTTCGCGGCTCTCATCTTCTATTAACTTTGCATACATTCCTCGTGTTAAAGTAACTTTTTCTCCATCATTACTAGTCACTTCACCAAATAGTATATCTGCATTATTTAACATGCCATATGTATGCTGAGGAGAGGAAAGTGCTTCGCCCATTTGTGATAAAATTTCTTCTTGGTCCTTATTCAATACGTGTTTTTTATAACGATATAATTCAAATAAGTCTTCTTTATAATATTGTAAGCCTTCTGCTTCTTCTATGTAAGTGTGTAATGTGTTTTCATCTACGCTAAGTAAGAATGGAGAAAAGAAAGATTTAGCCGCACTTACTTTCACGTGCAATTGTGACACTTTATCAACAAGAGATTGGGCGTCAGTATCGCGCGTATCAAGATCAGATTGTAATCGTGCATAAGCGAACATTAAAGATATTATGCTAGAAATTTCTTCACTCTTTGTTAAATAGGCTAATAAACTATTGCCATCGTGAATATTTCCATTAAACTCGTGTAATTCATTCGTTAATACTTCAATTTTATGAAAATCACTTTCCCAATCTTCAATGGTATCGTAAATATCCGTTAAATTCCACTTTTCTTTATCAGCTACTTGTAGTCGATCTTTAAGTTCTGTCATAATCATTTCCTTTCTAAATATGTAGTTATATTTCTATATAACTATGAAATACAACAAATTGCAAAAAATCCCTGCTGAAAATTAAAAAGCCTTGCTAACAGGCAAGGCTAAAAAAATTATAATGTAATTCCGAATTTTGAATGTAAAAGCTTTTTATATTGCACATCTGTAACTTTTTCTTTCGTTTTTTTACCGTTTTTCGCTATTGTCAGACTATCCTTCGTTAAAGAGGCATGCCCATCTTCAGTTAGTTTTACAATAAGAGGTACTTTGTTAAATGGTGAGCCATCGTGTTCAACAATAATTTTTTGTGCTGCATTTGCTTTTTTTTCATCCACTTCTTCTATATAAAATGCATAGCCTAACGTCCAATCATCAGTAGAAGATTGATCCAAAAACTCATCGTTTTTACGCATCTCTAACATGTAGTTTCCTTTTTCGGTCATTTCTTTACGAATACGATAATCTCCTGTAACGGATTGAACGACTTCACCTGAGAAAGGAACAGGTGCAAGCGGTAAGTATGATCCGAATCCAACTTCAATTAAATAAAGCTCATTATGATGTTTTAAAATGGTTGCGATATGTCCGGAATCAACGGCCCATATGGAGTTTGTGGCGTTATATACTGTTCCTGAAACGAGATAAACATCGAATCCAGCATCTTTAAGGAAATAATACATAGTGGGATTGAGTTCATAACAAAGACCACCACGATTGTTTACTAAAATTTTTTCTTTTAGATTTTCTTTTGATATTTCCTTAAAATTCTTTTCGAGAACATTTAAGTTTTCAAATGGGACAGTTTGTGCCATTGCGTACATAATGTTAGGTAAATCTTCAAATGAAACTTTTTGTTTTTCTTCTATATTTAATCTTGCAAAAAATTGTTTTTGAAAGTCGGTCATAGAAATCCCTCCGTTATGCTTTTATAGATAAATTGTAAACAATCTTGAATGGGATGTGAAATGAAAACTCCGTTGAAGTATTGTTTAAATATTTGAAGTTAGACTAAAAAATAATATGGGAGAATGAGAGATTGCTACTTTACTAATTGTAGAACGAATATTATAATAATTTCAACAAAATATGCAAACGTTTTCTTAGAAGGGGTGGTTTAAATATGTTCAAAAAAATAACAATAGTCGGCTTGTCGGTTGTTTTGTTTTTACCTAGTATATATGGGGAGAGTAAAGTGTATGCAGATACGATTAACAATGGAACGTTAATGCAGTATTTTGAGTGGTATGCTCCAGGTGATGGGAATCATTGGAATCGTTTGCGCACTGATGCTGAAAATTTAGCGCAAAAAGGAATTACATCTGTTTGGATACCTCCTGCGTATAAAGGAACTACGCAAAATGATGTAGGATATGGAGCATATGATTTATATGATTTGGGTGAATTCAATCAAAAGGGAACAGTGCGGACGAAATATGGGACGAAAGCACAATTGAAATCTGCAATTGAAGCTTTACATAAGCAAAACATCGATGTATACGGCGATGTAGTTATGAATCATAAAGGTGGAGCAGATTATACTGAAACTGTAACAGCTGTTGAGGTAGACCGTAACAATCGAAATGTTGAGGTATCAGGTGATTATGAAATTAGTGCATGGACAGGGTTTAACTTTCCTGGACGTGGAGATAATTATTCTAATTTCAAATGGAAATGGTATCATTTTGACGGAACGGATTGGGATGAAGGAAGGAAATTAAATCGAATTTATAAATTTAGGGGTATAGGTAAAGCATGGGACTGGGAAGTGTCTAGTGAGAATGGAAATTATGATTATTTGATGTATGCAGACCTTGATTTTGATCATCCAGATGTTGCGAATGAGATGAAAAATTGGGGGACGTGGTATGCGAATGAATTAAATTTAGATGGCTTTCGTTTAGATGCTGTTAAACATATTGATCATGAATATTTACGCGATTGGGTAAATCATGTTAGGCAGCAAACGGGGAAAGAAATGTTTACGGTGGCTGAATATTGGCAAAATGATATCCAAACTTTAAATAATTATTTAGCGAAAGTCAATTATAATCAATCTGTATTTGATGCACCACTGCATTACAATTTTCATTATGCTTCAAAAGGAAATGGGAATTATGATATGAGAAATATTTTAAATGGAACAGTAATGCAAAATCATCCTGCACTCGCAGTTACTCTTGTTGAGAATCATGATTCTCAGCCTGGTCAGTCATTGGAATCTGTAGTAAGTCCGTGGTTTAAACCGTTGGCATATGCATTTATTTTAACTCGTGCAGAGGGATATCCTTCACTTTTTTATGGTGATTACTATGGGACAAGCGGAAATAGTAGTTATGAAATTCCAGCGTTAAAAGATAAAATTGATCCGATTTTGACAGCACGAAAAAACTTTGCATATGGTACGCAGCGTGATTATTTAGACCATCCAGATGTGATTGGATGGACAAGAGAAGGTGATAGTGTACATGCTAATTCTGGTTTAGCAACATTAATCTCTGATGGACCGGGAGGATCAAAGTGGATGGATGTTGGAAAGAATAATGCAGGGGAAGTATGGCATGATATGACGGGTAATCAAACAAATACTGTAACAATTAATAAGGATGGATGGGGGCAATTCCATGTAAGTGGAGGATCAGTTTCCATATATGTTCAGCAGTGAATTGTTAATAGAAAAGAAGAGGTAGACTGAAATATAAGTTTTCCTCTTCTTTTTATATTGTTATCATTCCTAAATCGTTATTTTAATAAATGAACTAGTCGACTTTTGAGACAACAAGGGATGCGTTGGAATAAATAATGTCACCCGTGGCTTCTCTTATTCGTACTCGAAGAACATCTCCTTGGTTTAAAGATAATAGATCAGTTCTGGCGGATGTAGCTCTTACCCCAGGACCACCACCAATTAGTGATTCAATTGCGAATTGAATTGAATCGTTTATTGTAAGATTTAATATACTAGACGAAATAGCTTGTATCACAAATACGATTGAAAACGATACTGAGTATACACCAGTAGTATTAATTATAATGGAGTTGTCTACTGGATTTAGAGTAGTTCCACTAACAGGTCCTGGAAGGGTAAAATTAATATTTGTATTAACTATTACTGAAAAACCAATACCTACGTCAGTAGTTATTGTTCCAAATACGGGAAGAATCCCTAAACCGGTTGCTCCAGTGGGACCAGTAATGCCAATTCCGGTAGGTCCTGTAACTCCAGTAGGACCAGTAATGCCAATTCCGGTAGGTCCTGTAACTCCAGTGGGACCAGTAATGCCAATTCCGGTAGGTCCTGTAACTCCAGTAGGACCAGTAATTTCAATTCCGGTAGGTCCTGTAACTCCAGTGGGACCAGTAATGCCAATTCCGGTAGGTCCTGTAACCCCAGTAGGACCAGTAATGCCAATTCCAGTAAAACCTGTCGCACCGGTAGGTCCTGTGATTCCAGTAGGTCCGTTCGGAAATGTAAATGGTGGAATTGGTGGTAGTGTGGGGCCAATTAAATTTGGTTCGAGAGCAGTTCCGTGTAAAATAATATATTTTTCGCTCATGTAGTAACCTCCTATGATTGCTTGTCATAATTATTAAATGTAGTAGGGAGAGTAAATGACATTCACAATAGCGGAGGCACTTATTTAATTTGAAATGAAAGTTGGATATAATTCAACTGCATGCTGTGATATTGAAGTGTATAGATATGTATTAATTAAGTATGGTACCTTTACTTCTTATAAAACATATAGTATGATGATTTCATTAAATTAGATTTCAATGACTATAATATAAATTAATGAGAGGTGCTTTTTGTGAGTGCGGTAGGTACTAAATAGGAAAAATTGAATGAAATAAATCAGATAAGAACAGGGGATTTTTATGTATATCATACCCCCTAATTTTGTCATGGATTTATTTCGATACCTATGAAGATACCTACAATACTTTATAAAGCGTGTAATCAGGGGATTGCCATCCGTTTTTATGGCTTATTTCCTCATATGTTATTACTCATGCCTTGTAAATGTAAAAGCTGCGGTATCCCCGCAGCTTTTTTGTATATATTTTTAATGTATAAAAATGGTAATTGAATAATGTAGAGCTCATTGGAATCTAATGAGTAGGTATCTTCATTTATGATAAAAATCAATCATAGTGAGGAGAAACAAAATGAATACGATGACTTTTGAAAAGTTACAATATAACGAATTAAAGGATATAGTGAAATTTTATTGTGTAAGTGGATTAGGAAAAGAATTAATAAATAAATTAGAGCCGAGTACGAGTATAAAAGTGGTAAGGAATCGATTAAATGAAACAACCGAAGCGCGAGCTATATTAGATGCAGAAGGGCATGTGCCTTTTTTCGGTATTTCAAATATTGCTAGTACAATTCAAAAATTAGAAAAAGGAATGATTTTAGATCCAGAAGAGTTAGTAAGTGTTTCAGACTTTTTACGCGGATGTAGAAAGATTAAAAAATTTATGTTAGATAAAGAATTTTTTGCACCAGTATTAGCTTCTTATGCAAATTCAATGACTGAATATAAAAGTATTGAAGAGGAAATTAACTTTTCAATTAAAGGAAATAGTATTGATTCTGCCGCTAGTAAAGAGTTAAAACGAATTCGAAATAACATGGATTCGGTAGACGGGAAAATAAAAGAACGTTTAACGAAGTTTTTAAATAGTAGTGCAAATAAGAAGTATATTCAAGAATTCTTTATTAGTAAGAAGGATGATAGGTATACGATTCCGATTAAATCTTCTTATAAAAATCAAGTTGCGGGAAGTATAGTTGAAGCGTCGGCTAAAGGTTCTACTGTATTTATAGAACCGCATACGGTTACAAAGTTAAATGCGGAACTTGCAAGTTTGAAAGCAGAAGAAGCGATGGAAGAATATCAAATTTTAGCGACTTTATCAGGAATGGTAGTAGAAAATATATATCATATAAAAATTAATATGGAATTAATTAGTCAGTATGATATGGTGTTTGCGAAAGCGAAGTTTAGTAAATCAATCGATGGAATAGAGCCGAAGTTAAATGATCATGGCCATATTCATTTAGTAAATTGTAAGCATCCGCTTTTAAGTGGAAAAGTAGTACCGTTAAACTTTGAAATCGGTCAAAACTATCGTAGTTTAATTATTACAGGGCCAAATGCGGGCGGTAAGACAATTGTGCTAAAAACAATTGGATTACTAACATTAGCGACGATGTCAGGTCTTCATATTGCTGGAGATAAAGAAACAGAAATTGCTATTTTCGAAAATTTATTTGTAGATATTGGTGATAATCAAAGTATCGAAAATGCACTCAGTACGTTTTCATCACATATGAAAAATTTATCTGAGATTATGAGGATGTCAAATAATAATACGTTGCTATTGTTTGATGAAATAGGAAGCGGGACTGAACCGAACGAAGGAGCAGCACTTGCAATTTCTATTTTAGAGGAGTTTTATCTTGCAGGATGTATTACAGTTGCGAGTACGCATTACGGTGAAATTAAACGCTTCTCAGAAATGCACGATGATTTTATGAATGCAGCAATGCAATTTAATAGTGAGACGCTAGAACCGCTTTATAAATTAGTGATCGGTAAATCAGGCGAAAGTAATGCACTTTGGATTGCAAATAAAATGAACGTAAGAGAACGTGTACTGAAAAGAGCGAAAGCGTACATGGGAAATAAAGAATATACTTTAGAAAAAGTGAATGAAAGTAAAATTAGAAAACCGAAATTCCTGCAAGAAAAAAGAGAAAATCATTACGAGTATAAAATTGGCGATCGTGTAAATTTATTGGATCATGATGATTTTGGTATCATCTATAAGGAAAAAGATAACTTCTATAATGTCGTTGTATATTATAACGGTGAATTCATTGAAGTGAATGTAAAACGTATTACTTTAGAAGTAGCAGCAAAGGAATTATATCCAGAGGGATACGATTTAAATACGCTATTTGTCGATTATAAAGAAAGAAAAATGCAACATGATATTGAGCGCGGATCGAAAAAAGCACTTCGTAAAATTCAAAAAGAAATGAGAAAGAATAGAGGGTAATCTAGAGTGATAACGATTAGACAAGAACAAAAAAATGATTATAGAAAAACAGAAGAAGTTGTAAAAGAAGCATTTTTGCATGAAGAGTTTAGTGATAAAAAAGAACATGAACTTGTAAAACGTATTAGAGAATGTGACGCGTTTGTTCCGGAGTTATCAATTGTTGCGGTAGATGAGGCAATAGTCGGTCACATTATGTTATCGAAAATTACGATAGAACAGGATGGAACTTCTGAAGAATCATTAGCACTTGCACCAGTTTCAGTTGCTAGGGGCCATCAGAAGAAAGGGATTGGTGGAAAGCTTATTGTAGCTGCTTTAGAAAAAGCGAAAGAACTTGGATACGGATCAGTTGTAGTATTAGGACATCCAGAGTACTATCCGAAATTTGGTTTTAAAAAAGCAAGTGAGTGGAATATAAAAGCACCATTTGAAGTTCCTGAAGAAGTGTTTATGGTAATAGAATTAACAGAAAATGCTCTTGAAAGTGTAGAAGGAGTTGTACAATATTCGAGTGCTTTTGCTGAGTAGGAGTATCGGTTAAGAAATATAATCATAAAAGATGCTATCTTTTTGTATGGATATACAGAAAGGTAGCGTTTTTTATTAAGCGAAGCTACTTACATATATTTTGCTCAATGAATAATTGAGGTGTTAATATTGAGATAGAAATGTAAAGGGAGAGAAAAAAGAATGAAGAATCGAGAAACAGATAGCAATGTCGTTACGTTATATGTTACAAGACATGGTAAAACAATATTAAATACGAACCATCGCGCGCAAGGTTGGGCAGACTCTCCGTTAGTGGAAAAAGGTGTGGAAGTTGCCACAAATTTAGGAACGGGATTAAAAGATATTCATTTTATGAATGCGTATAGTAGTGATAGTGGCCGCGCGATTGAAACTGCTAATTTAGTATTAAAATATAGTGAGCAATCAAAATTGAAACTTGAGCAAAGAAAAAAATTACGAGAATTAAATTTTGGTATTTTTGAAGGTGAAAAACTTGATAATATGTGGGATGCGGTTGGAAAAGCTGCGGGCGTTACATCACCAGAAGAACTTTTGAAGTTTTCTATTCAAGAAGTTATTGATCTTATTAGAGCAGCAGACCCTACAAAACAGGCGGAAGATTGGGAATTATTTTCTACTCGTATAAAAGCAGAGATTGATAAAATTAGTGAAGAAGCAGCTAAAGATGGCGGCGGGAACGTTTTAGTTGTCGTTCATGGGCTTTTGATTACTACCTTAATAGAAATGCTAGACAGTAGTAAAACAAAACTTGGCGTGGAAAATGCTAGTGTGACAAAGATTGTATATCAAGATGGAATATATACAGTTGAGTCAGTTGGAGATATGAGCTATGTTGCAAAAGGGAAAGAGAGTGTGGAAATATAAAAATATCTCAAATAGTGATAAGAAAAGGAAGATAGAGAAATCTAGCTTCCTTTTCATTTTATGAATTATGGAATCAATAAAATCTTCCCTGTACTTTTTCTGCTCTCTAATAATTTATGGGCGTGAGCACCGTCTTGTAAAGAGAATGTAGTAGGACTCGCAATGTTTAATTTTCCACTAGCGATCCAATCAAATAATTGAGTAGAGCGCTGCTTACGTTCTTCAAAGGTAGTAAGCACGTTCCAAAGGTCTCCGCCAGTTAAAGTTTTTGAAGTATCCATAAGCATGCGCGGATCAACGGGAGCAGGATTACCGCCGGCCATTCCGTAAAATAAAACAGTACCACCAATTTTAGTAGCGTTAAAACTTTCCTCTAATGTAGAACCTACTGATTCATATACAACATTTACTCCAGTGCCGTTTGTTATTTCAAGCACTTTTGAATGCCATTTTTCACTATATAAAAATACGTGATCAGCCCCAGCTAACGTGGCAACTTTTGCTTTCTCGTTTGATGACGTAAGACCAATTGCTGTTCCGCCAAGTAGTTTAATTATTTGAATAAGAAGTTGACCAACGCCGCCAGCTGCAGCGTGTACTAAAGCTATATCACCTTGTTTTATTTGATAGCTATCTTTCGTTAAATAATGTGCCGTTAGGCCTTGTAATAAGACAGAAGCGGCTGTTTCAAAAGAAATAGAATTTGGAAGCTGAATTGTTTTTTCAGATGGAACAGCAACTAGTTCTGCATTTGCGAATGGAACGTCAGCAAATGCAATACGGTCTCCAGGCTTGATGGTAGTAACGTTAGTTCCTATTTCTTCAACAATACCAGCCCCTTCATAACCTAATATATAAGGCGGGTTACCAGCGAGATGATAATCGCCTCGGCGTCTATAAATATCAGCGAAATTTAAGCCAATTGCTTTCGTACGGACAAGAATTTCATTTGGATTAATGATTGGATCGGGGATTTCTTTATATTGAAGTACATCAGCATTTCCAAATGTTTCGAAACAAAGTGCTTTCATATGGAATACCTCCATTTATATTGTTTGTCGATGCTCTTTATCATACAATACAAATATCAATAGACAAAGAGGATTATTTTGATAAGATCAATCGAAAATTTCGATTGAAAAGAGGGATGATAAATGGAGATAAAACAATTAATTACCTTTAAAATAGCCGCGGATACTTTGAACTTTACACAAACTGCGAAGAAATTAAACTTTGCTCAATCGAGCGTAACGGCGCAAATTAAAACGTTAGAAGCTGAGCTAGGTACGCCGTTATTTGAAAGATTAGGAAAACGTCTTTTCTTAACTGAAGCAGGGAGGAAGTTTCAATTATATGCTGATAAGATGATTGGACTTAGTAACGAAGCGAAAATGGCTGTGAAAGATGATGAAGAAATAGCTGGTACGTTAACGATTGGTGCACAAGAAAGTCAGTGTACATATAGGCTTCCATCTATATTAAAGAGATTTAAAGCACAATTTCCTCAAATAAAACTTATATTTAAACCAGCACATTCTAATAAAGATGCGAAGGAACAATTAATGGAGGGAAAAGTCGATCTTGCATTTATTTTGGATGAATGTAAAACAGAAGATGCTTTACATGTGGAGCCGCTTATGAAAGAAGAATTAAAAGTAGTAGTTGCTCCAGGGCATTGTTTACTGGAGCAAACTTCCGTTTCTATAAAAGATTTAGAGAAGGAAACACTTTTATTAACAGAACTAGGGTGCTCATATCGGACTTTATTTGAGGAGTTATTTCGTGCGAAAGACATATATCCAGCAAATAAAATTGAGTTTGTTAGTGTCGAGGCAATTAAACAATGCGTCATTGCAGATTTAGGTGTTGCTGTGTTACCAGCTATAGTAGTAGAAAAAGATATGCGAGAAGGGACGATAAAGGAGTTAGTTTTAAAAGAAACAATTCCTCCGATTTATACGCAAATCGCTTGGCATAAAGACAAATGGATGACAGTGCCACTGCAGCAATTTATTGATGTAACAAGAGAGTTTTTTACAACGGATTAAGTGGAGAAATATTTGTTTTCTATAAAAGAAAAAATAGCAATTTTGTATAAAGAACCGATGCTTGCATGTAACAAGTATCGGTTCTTTTATGTTTGAAATAAAGGATGCTATAAAATGTGTATTTCTCAACTTTTTTTCTTAAAAGGATAAGTAAATTTCTTTGTATATTCCAATAAACGTAAGGGAATTTACAACATTTTTTCGTTTCTGTAAGATGCCTCTAGGAAGCATGAAAGGAGGGGCGTACATAGGGGGATATTGTCTTTATTATATGTACTTATTTTGAGGGAGGAGATTTAAAATGTTTAAAAAGTTAATGAAAGTATGTGTGTTAAGTGTAGCGAGTGTAGGGGTATTATTTACTTTTCAAGAAAGCACATTTGCAGCTACCGATCTGAGTAGTTATTATGACGGGAAAAATCCAGCAACAACGAAAGTATACGGAGGCAGTACAACATGTGATGCAGATGGATTTAATGCAAAGTCTACAGCGGTGTATGAAGGGAGTAAGAAGGTTGGGACAGTGTATTTACGTTATAGCAATAGATGTCATGCAGCATGGGCTAAGTTTGTATTAGATCAACCAGCACCAGCTGTTTCTGGAGGAGTGTATGCGTACGCTGTTGTGAATAAATATAAAAATGGTGTATTCCAAAAATCAGTCACTTCCAATCAGGGGAACGGCACAATAAAAACAGGTCAAACGAGCACGTATACAGGAATGGTATTTGATTTAACTGCAGATTTTGGATACACAGCAGATGCTGAAGCGGTTACGTTTAATAATGGTTATGGGAAAACTGGACGTTATTAATAAAGGAGTGGAATTCTATGAAACTTTTTAAAAAAGTAAGTGCATGTCTTTGTCTGGCGTTGCTCGTTGTAACTAGTGTGTTTAGTACGACCAATAATAATAAAGCATATGCGGAAGACCATACGTATGATGGGAAAAGTCCGTATTACAATAGTTGTGATCAATCAGCAGTAACGAAAGAGAAGAAGTGGATTGATTCCAATTCTTATGTGGAATTAAAATTTAGCACGACATGTAAGACAGCATGGGCAAAAGTTACTGTAACCCGCCCGGCAGTTTATAATAACGAAGCTGATGCAAGGATAGTCAGAAAAACCGATGGAAAAGCATATACTTGCGGGAGTGCGGGAGGAAATGGTGTTGTGAATAAAGGGCAAACATCATGCTATACGCCGATGGTATATGATTTAGACCCAAGAAAAGCGCAAGCGCAGGGGAAACATGCAATTCCGAATAGTGATGCATATAATTATGCTGAGACTATTTGGTATTGATAAGGATATGGAGATTGTAAGGTAGAATATTTTAAGAGCATGTTTTGATTGGTTTTCAAAACATGCTCGATTTGTATTCATCCTAAGCTTTTTGATATCAACTAATCAGGTCTGTATTGGGAGGAACATATCCAAGGTGTCTAGCTATAGATACAATTTGTCCTTTATGATGAAACTCATGTGTCTCCGTATGAGTTAAAAGCCATAGCGGCGTTGTACTCCAAGGTTCTTTTTGCCATTTTACTTCATTTGCTATATTGTCGAGCCATCGGTCAGTGTATTCATCTAAAAAGCGTTGTACGGTCGCATCTACTAACTTAAATCTAGCACGAACTTTTTCTACATCTGCATGTTCAATTTCATAATTACTAGCGAATGAAAAATCTGCTCGTTTTTGCTTGAATGCGAATGATCCAAGCCAGTATCGATAACAATCGGCTACATGAATATGTGTCTTTATAATGCTACCGCTCCCGAAATTCGGAACAGTGCTATGTAATTTTTCTAATGGGATTTCTTTCAAAAACGAAAATAGAGTTTCTCTTGTAGAGCTAATATGATTATATTGTTGTTTTAAAACATGTAACATGCCATGACACTCCTCTTTTATTTACTAAAGCATTTGTGTAGTAAGTAATTCTATATTTACAAGAGGTGAACCTTTTTATTAAGCATATTAGGTGTGTTTCTTAAGGGTTTCTGATAAATTAAACAAGATGAAACTTTAATGAATTGAACATTATTAGTTCGTAATAAAATGCACATCAAGAAGGAGAGCGATAAAATGAATAGACTAGTTGGTTTAAAACAATTGGAAATAACGCGTGGGGAATTGCTTAAATTTATGGAGACGCTAGATGATAAAACTGTAGATACACAGCCGGATGGTTTTAATAATACAATTCGCTGGCATATTGGTCATGTATTAACAGCAGCAGAGACTTTCATGTTTGGAAGAGAGTTTAAGCAATTACCAACTGAATATCCAGGTATGTTTGGGTATGGATCAAGACCATCTAAATGGAAAACAGAAGGACCATCATTAGACGTGTTAATGGCTCAATTAAAAGAACAAGCAAAACGTATTAACGAAATTCCAGCAGAAGCATTTGAAAATAAACTGCCAGAGCCATTCTTAGGACTAGAAACAGTTGGTGAGCTTTACGGTATGATGCTTTATCATGAAGCAGATCATATTGGTCAAATGAAAGCAATGGAACGTATTATTAAGGCTCTTTAGTTTGAATTGCATATAACGAGAAAAATGACAGATGTATTGTTAAATAATATATATACAAAAAAGGTAGATAAATTATTATCTACCTTTTTTTGTATAACTTCTTGAAGGATTAGGGGTTATCATCGTGATGCTGATGAAGAAGGAGAAGAAACTAATATATAGGGATAAAGAAATTTTATCATTTTTATGGTGAGATTATTAATTATAGTATTCCTAAATATGGAATATACGTATAATAAAAGAGAAGAACTAGAAATAGGGGTGAATACTATGATTACATTAGAACGAAAGCTGGAACAATATACACATACATATTCACAGTTAAAGGGAGAACTAAAATGGAAAACGAGTGATTCTCGAACAGGTATGATGATTGCTGCTATGTATGCAGGTAGTGATAAATTGTTCGATCTCGGACGTTTTTTAGAAATTAGTAGTTATATTAAGAATCAGGTAGGAATGTTTTCATACTTGAAGTCTTATCATCGTTTTGTAGTGGCTGCAACATTAGATATCCACTTTACAGATTACAAGAAAGCTTTTCGAAAGTTTCTAGATTTATATGAACAATTGGTTACTGGTGGTTTTAGCCGGAGTATATTTACTTATCTCGCAGCAGCTGTGCTTTTAACTGAAGATAATGAACAACATAGCACGCACATTCAGCGTTCGATGCAAGTATATAAACGCATGAAAGAGGATCATCTTTTTCTTACAGGTACAAATGATTACCCGCTCGCAGTTTTACTAGCAGGACAATCAGAGAATGTAGAAACGCTTATGGACCGAGTGGAATATCTTTATGAGAAACTAGCGGAAGCTGGTTTTCGTAAAGGGAATGATCTTCAATTTTTAAGTCATATTCTTTCACTAAAGAAGGATGTCCGTGAAGAAATGTTAGTTGCAACATGTACAAACATATGGAAGTTATTAAAGCAAGAGAAGGTAAAAGTGAAACAGATACATTACCCAGCTATCGGGCTATTAGCGTTACTTGAGGATGGAGAAAAAGAGATTCATTCTGTTAAAGCGTTGATTGAAAAATTGCAGGGGGAGAAATTGTTCCGTTGGCATACAGATACGAGTATTCTTATTGCTATTCAACTGTTCGTAAGTCAGAAAGGTGAGGAAAGTAAAGCTACCAGCACAGGTTTACAAACAATGATAGAAGTCCTCATCCAAGCACAACAGGCAGCTATGATGGCAACGATTGCCGCTTCATCTGTAGCAACTTCCTCTGCTAGTAGTAGTTCATAATGTGTAACTGCTTATGCTTTTGTAAATTATGATGACTCTATATAACTCCTTGGATGAGGAAGGTGTCTTATGAAACTATCCGTGTATGTTGCAAGTGCATTTAGCAAGGATCATAAAGGCGGAAATAAAGCAGGAGTGGTATTTATTGAGAATTCATTGACCACTACTCAAAAAATGGCAATAGCCAAACAACTGGGTTATGCGGAAACCGCATTTATATCAGAATCTGAAATTGCTGATTATAAATTTGAGTATTTTACACCAAAAGAAGAAGTTGATTTATGTGGTCATGCTACAATTGGCTCTTTCGCAATACTGATGCATTTAAATAAACTTTTCAGGAATCGCTATACAATTGAAACAAACAGCGGTGTTCTTACTATTACCATAAAAGATGACAGCATATTCATGGAACAAAACAATCCGATATTCTATGATGTTGTATCTCCAAACGAGTTCATCGACTGTTTTGACATGAAAGCTATAGATAATAAATATCCAATTCAAATTGTCTCCACAGGCTTAAAAGATATTTTAATTCCTATAAAAAGCGAAACACGATTACATGCACTGCAACCTAGTTTTGAAAAAATTAAAGAAATCAGCAAGTATTATAATGTTGTCGGGATGCATCTATATACTTTTGATGACGATCGAATTATATGCAGGAATTTTGCACCACTATACGACATTAATGAAGAAGCAGCGACTGGAACTTCAAATGGTGCATTAGCTTGCTACCTTCATGAACAGCACAACTTGCAAAAAGAAGTCTATGTATTTGAACAAGGTTATTCTTTGCAATCGCCTTCTGAAATATTAGTTACATTAGCAACCAATAGCAAGAATGAAATAGAAAAGGTTTATGTTGGCGGCAAAGGCTATTACTGTGAAACTAAGTGTTTAAATGTAGAAAATATGGAGTGAAAATAAAAACAACGAATAAAAAGGTTGAGAAAATACTTTCTCAACCTCGGACTGTAGACAAAGTATCTGATTATTCGATGCTTTGTCTTTTTTCTTTGTAATATGAGGGCACAGATGTAACAGAAGAAAGTTTCTGTTATATTAAAGGCTTACAAGAAGAGGTTGAGCAGGATAGAGAAAAATGATTGAAAAAGCCCTTAAAAAGAAAAGTAGGAAGTGATTTAAAAGTAAGCACGACAGATAATGAAAGTGTTTTTTTGTTTTTACATAATTAGCATTATTTTTTTAACTGCTTCAAATGTTTAAGTTGTGTAACAATCATAATGCTAATAACAACGAGTAGAAACCATGAGCTAATTTTGCTTAAGTGAACGAGATTCCACGTTTCATGTTGATTTGGATATTGCCATGCTCCGAAAAATGTTGCGATGTTCTCTGCAATCCAAATAAAGAACCCGATAAGGAAAAAAGAGAGAACGAGTGGAAGTTTATATGTAACGCCTCGTAATGAAAATTCCACAAATGTGCGAAAGAATACAATGAATAAAAGTAAAGTTAATACCCATCTAAAGTCATATAGAAAATGATGTGTAAAAAAATTAAAGTAAATCATTGCTCCTAGAGGTATTGCAAAAATAGCTTTCGGCCAATGGTACATTTGTAAATGCATTCTTCTCCATGCTTGGCATATGTAACTCGCGACACTTGCGTACATAAAACCACTGTAAAGTGGAACTCCAAAAATCTTTGAATACGCCTCTTCAGGATAACTCCACGAACCGAAATGTACTTTATATATTTCTAGTAACAGGCCGATGAGGTGGAAGACAGTAATTACTTTTAATTCGTCTTTCGTCTCAAGTCCAGTCTTATACATAAACCACTGCATAAGAAGACATACGATGAGTATGAAATCATACCGATATAAACCTGGAATCGTTATGATTTTTGAAAGAGCTAGTGTTAAAAAAATGACGACTGGGAATAAGCAAGATAATGCTTGCTCGTAAGTGAAATGTAGTAGTTGTTTTATATAGAACATTGTGTCTCCTTAGATATTTTTTGTTTAAAAACGAAAAATAATGACTAAGTATACTACAATTAAAAAAATAAACCAGTAGTCTATTTTGCATGTATTTGTAAGTTTTAGAGGGGAATTGTAATAAATATTTTAATATGTAACAAAGTAAAAAATAGTTTGCTATTTAAAAAAAGTGGGGATATAATATCTAAATGAAAATGATAATTATTATCAATATTAATTATAAATAAAAAATAATTATAAAAAACAACTGAATATAAAGGATGAAATGAAACATGTTACATAAGTCTACTATACGTGCTGGCAATAACCGCTGGATACACATTAAGTTTATATGTTTTATGAGCTTAACAATTATATGTTTAATTGGATCTATATTTTTGGCCGTCGCATTTGGTGCAAAGGATATTCATTTGCAAACGGTGTGGACAGCGGTTTTTGATTACAATCCGAAATTAACGCAGCATCAAATCATTTACGAATTAAGGCTCCCAAGGGTAATTGGCGCAGCAGTTGTAGGAGCGGCTTTTGCGGTCGCTGGGGCTGTTATGCAAGGAGTAACACGAAATCCTTTAGCTGATGCAGGTGTGCTTGGCATAAATGCAGGTGCGATGTTTGTAGTAGCACTTAGTTTTGCCTTTTTCCCGCATATGCCGTATTCCTATTTGATGGTTGTTTCCTTTATTGGAGCGGTTTTAAGTACAGTACTCATTTTTATTATCGGATCAGCAACAGCAGGCGGATTAACACCGATGAGGTTAACGATCGCTGGGGCAGTTATGGCAGCACTTTTACATTCATTAAGTTCAGGTGTTGCAATTTATTATGACTTAAGTCAAGATTTAGCGTTTTGGTACGCTGGTGGTGTTGCAGGGGTTAAGTGGGAACACTTGAAATTTTTAGTTCCTATTATTTTTATAACGATTGTTTTTGCGACAGTGTTAGGGCGGTCTATTTCACTCATATCAATGGGGGATGATGTCGCTACGAATTTAGGTGTGAAAACGAATCGAACGAGGATACTTGGAATGATTATAGTAGTTATTCTAGCAGGTGTTTCTGTTTCAGCTGTTGGTTCTATTGGATTTGTAGGACTCGTTATCCCGCATATTGCTAGAAAAATAGTTGGTGTGAATTATCGACTCATTATTCCTATGTCAGCATTATTAGGAGCTATGTTATTAGTTTTAGCTGACCTAGGGGCAAGAACAGTAAACCCTCCTAAAGAACTTGCGATAGGGATTATGGTAGCTCTCATTGGAGTTCCGTTTTTCCTCTATATAGCACGTAAAGTTGGGAGGGAACTATAAGTGAAGAAGATTTTAAACACAGATAAGAAGAGAGCTATTACTGTAACTACAATATTTGGTTGTATTGGTATCGCTGTCATTTTAATTAGTTTAAATACAGGAACATTGAGTATAGCGCCACTTAAAGTAATTCAAACACTTTTCGGTTATGGTGATTTTGAGAGCGCAACCGTGCTATATGATTATCGTATGCCAAGAATTATAATCACCATGTTAGCTGGCATTGGCCTTGGGATTTCCGGTGCGATTTTGCAAGGATTATCACGTAATGCACTTGCAGACCCTGGTATTTTAGGATTACATTCCGGTGCGTCTTTCGGTCTTATCGTATTTGTTACTTTCTTTCATTCTATTAATGAGAATGCATCCATTTTAATACCGTTATTTACATTTGGCGGAGGAGTATTAGCTGCATTTCTTATTATTTTACTTGCGAGTGATCGGTCAAAAGGTTTACTTCCCATTAGACTTATTCTCGTTGGTATTGCAGTTTCAGCTGGCTTTAGTGCAATTTCATTATTTTTCTCTCTCAAGTTAAATGATGAGACGTATACATTCGCTTCTAGATGGCTAGTTGGTAACGTGTGGGGAAGGGACTGGATTCATGTCCTTGCATTATTACCTTGGATTTTCATACTAACTCCTTATGCGTGGCTAAAATCTAAAACGTTAAATGCATTTTCACTAGGTGATAGTGTAGCAGCAGGACTAGGTGTTTCTGTTCAAAAAGAACGGTTACTACTTTTAGCTACAGCGGTTGGATTATCTTGCGGAAGTGTAGCGATGGCAGGAGGGATTGGTTTTATCGGTTTAGTTGCTCCGCATATCGCAAGGAAGTTAGTAGGTACTACATATCAACACTTCCTTCCTTTAGCTGGCATTATCGGAATGATTATTTTAGTGCTAGCAGATACGATAGGTCGTTCTATATTTGAGCCAAACTCTATTCCAGCTGGTGTAGTAGTGGCAGCTTTAGGAGCACCGTATTTTCTTTATTTACTTACAAAAACAAAATAAATACTTCAAAGAGGAGAACATATGAAAAAGAAACTTACTATTTTATTTAGCATCGTGTGTATTTTAGTACTAGCAGCATGCGGTCAAACGAAAGCTAATAAAGAGGAAACGAAAAAAAGTAATGAGCCAAAAATCGCTTCTATGTCTATTCACTTAACGAATAATTTACTTGCATTAGGAATTACACCAGTAGGTTCTGTAATTGGTGGAGATTTAAAAGATTTCTTACCACACGCAAAAGAACAACTGAAAGATACGAAGAAACTGGGCGTTGTAACAGATCCGAATATGGAAGCGTTACTTCAGTTAAAGCCATCTGAAATTTATGTGGATGAAAAATACGCTGGAAAAGATGTAGCGAAATATGAAAAAATTGCAAAAACACATTCTTTCAATTTAGATGAAGGTACGTGGAGAGACCATTTAAAACAAGTTGGTAAACTTGTAAACCGTGAGAAAGAAGCGGATACATATATTCAAGATTACGAAGAGCAATCAAAACGAGTAAAAAGTTTAATCGGTAAAGAGCTAGGTAATAACGAAAAAGTAATGGCAATTCGCGTTACTGCAAAAGAATTACGAGTATTTAGCACGAAAAGACCGATGGGACCAATTTTGTTCCAAGACTTAGGGTTACAACCTGCAAATGGTGTAGAGAAAATTGATGGAAACCGTCCTTTCGAAGTCATTTCACAAGAAGTATTACCTGATTTTGATGCAGATGCTATTTTCGTTGTTGTAAACAGAGACGATAAAGCAAAAGCTGCATTTAAGCAACTTCAAGAAACACCAATTTGGAAAGACTTAAAAGCTGTTAAAGGCAAACACGTATACATTATCAATGACCAACCATGGCTTGACTATTCTGCTTTAGGTAACAAAATGGCAATGGATGAAGCGGAGAAAATGTTTACGAAATAATAGAGTTTTGCTATTAGGAAAGGCCCTCTGAATTTGGAGGGCCTTTTTGTTATTGTTAGAATAAATAAAAAATTATACAATGAATTTAATTTAATGTAGAGGAGATGTGCCAATGTCAGCGCTTATTGTAAGTATCCCGTTTATAAAGCAGTTTATGGAACAAGGGGATAAATAGACTAAAATAAGTGTCCCCGTTATTAAAAAAGGTGGAATTTGAAATGACGATGAATCTTTTTCAAAATAAAACGATTAAATTATAAGCTATGAGAGAAGCGGTTCAAAGAGATGGGAAGTGTTTTGATCGTATCATTATGGGGATATTGCGGGATGAATGGATAGAGCTGCAAGGTTAGAAAGTACATTCAAAATTATATATGTAGTATGCAGGAGATACAATGAGAATTGGCGAAAATTTACAGTGTACGGATTGAATTTATCCCGCGTTAACGGGCAGTAAAACTCCCACCTTAAAATTCAGTTGGAGCAAAGAAGTTAGGTGGGAGTCGGGCTGTCCGTAAACGTCTGATTGGTTCAACTAATAATCAGTGGGGGATGAACAAAACCCCCACTGATTAAAGTTTCACTTTATAAGGAGCTATGCAAAATGAATTTAGAAAAAGCAAAACCAGTAAATGAAGAGGTCGCTGAATTAAAAGAGCTAATTAAAGAATTGCACGGAAGTGTACATCAACTTCAAAGTGAAGTGCAGCAACTAAGGCACGAAAGACCGGTTGTTGAAGTGCGAAAGGGTGTTCAACTATCACCAGCAATCATTGGACAAATTGGTGGTATGATTTTAGGTGGGTTAGCAATTATAGGTATATTTTGGTGATAAAAAAGGTATGCAGTTTAACGCTGCATACCTTTTTTAGTGTCGTTATTTGTCGGTAAGTCGATATTCTCTGTCGAACCGTCGATATATTTAGAAAATCGTTGATATATTCGAAGAAACGATTGATATATTTTAAAAACCGTCGATATAATTTCACACACCATAACGTTTACATTAAATAACGTAAATATATATAAGCGTGTGATAATAGTAATGCAATAATTGTTAACGGAAAACCAATTTTTAAGAAGTCCATATAAGAGAATTCATGCCCTTCACGTTTTGCAATACCAGCAACGACTACGTTTGCGGATGCTCCGATTAATGTTCCGTTTCCTCCTAAGCAAGCTCCAAGTGATAAAGCCCACCATAATACTTCGATTTGCGGGGAATCGACAGATAGTCCGAGTCCTGTAGCTAAATCTTGAATAAGCGGGATCATTGTTGCGACAAATGGGATATTGTCAATGGTCGCAGATGCGATGCCCGATACCCATAAAATAAGTATCGCAGCGAAACCGATATCCCCGTTTGTTACGTCGATTACTTCTTTTGCGAGTGAAGAAATAAGTCCGATATCAATTAAACCGCCAACGAGGACGAATAGTCCGGCGAAGAAGAAGATGGTTACCCATTCAACGTGGGCAAATACATCTTCAATATCATGGTCTTTTACTCCAATTAGCATAAGAAGTGTAGCGCCTGTCATCGCGATAACGGCAGCGTCTACATGAATAATCGAATGAAGTATAAAGCCTAAAATAGTTAGTCCTAAAACCGAAATGGATTTTAAAAGGAGGCTGTGATCTTTAATATAATCTTTTTCGTTTAATCCCATTAATATATTAATTTGTTCAGTTGTTGTTTTTAGTTTATTGCGATACATAAAGTAAATAATGCCAAGTGTCACGATAGAAATAATAATTACGATAGGAGCTAAGTTAAGTAAAAAGGCATTAAAGTCTAAATGCTTATTTGCTGATCCAATCATAATATTAGGTGGGTCACCGATTAATGTTGCTGTTCCGCCTATATTTGAAAATAGTACTTCTGAAAGTAAATAAGGAACAGGATTTACTTTTAAAATACGTGTAATGGACAGTGTAACAGGGACGATTAATAAGACTGTTGTTACGTTGTCCAAAAATGCTGATCCGCCAGCAGTTAATAAGGATAGTAATAATAATATACGGATTGGTTTTCCGCCAGCTGCTTTTGCTGCTTTAATGGCCACAAACTCAAACACGCCTGATTGACTCGTAATATGTACGAGAATCATCATCCCAATTAAAAGGGTAATCGTTTCCCATTGAATATGTGATGTGAAAGCAGTATGTAAATCTACAACTCCAAAAATAATCATAATAGCAGCGCCGAATAGTGCGATTACAGCACGATTCAATTTCTCAGAAATAATAAATCCGTACGTGACTAAAAATACGGCAATTGCAAAATAATATTGCCAATTTGCTACTTCATGTGCTGATTGTTCCAATCATGTCACCTTCTTTAAAGTATGTATTCAATTGTCAAAATGTATCCCGTTATATGAATACGGGATAAAATATATTGTAGCAAATTCAAAAAAGAAAGAAAACTATTTAACAAAGTGAAGGAAAAAATGATGATTTTACATATGATATAAAAAAATAAAGAAACACAGTGCAAATTATTAGGAAAAGTGGGAGTTGTCCTCTAATATAGAGATAGCAATTTACATTATTTTTGCGTAAAATGGTTTAAAGAGGTGAATTCCGATGGAAATAGTAAAAGATAGTTCTCTTATTCAAAATGAAATTGAGCGTTTTGTAAATAAAGATGTATATATTCATTTAGAAACGACGAACGGAGCGTACGCGTCACACTTTAATGAAAAGATGATGACAGTTGGAGCATTCATTCGAAATGCAATTATTCGCTTTGAGCGCGGAAAGATTACTGGAACAAACCCATACCGAGTTGGTTTAAAAATGGATCACGGCTGGGTATATGCTGAAGGTATTACGCACTGGGAAGTAGACGATAAAGAGCGTTTATTACTAGCAGGGCATGATAATCAAGGTCGTTTAGCAGTAGCGCTTGAGTTAAGCTTAACGCCATTTAAGTAAGAAGGAGGGAAACTTATGGAGAGACATGTACTTGTTGTATTTCCGCATCCAGATGATGAAGCATTTGCGGCGGGAGGAACAATTCGCTTATTAACAGATCAAGGAGTACCTGTAACGTATGCGTGTGGTACTTTAGGACAAATGGGACGTAACATGGGGAAAAACGTATTCGCTAACCGTGAAACGATTCCGAATATCCGTAAAAAAGAATTAAAAGATGCATGTGAAGCGATGGGAATCAAAGATTTAAGAATGCTTGGTTTCCATGATAAAACGTTAGAATTTGAAGATGTTGATTTCGTTGCAGACAAAATTGAAGCAATTATCCAAGAAGTAAATCCATCTCGAATTATTACATTTTATCCAGAGCACGGCGTACATCCAGATCATGATGCATTTGGCCGCGCTGTCGTTCGCGCTGTATCACGTATGTCAAAAGAAGAACGTCCAGTTATTCATGCGGTTGCGATTACGAAAAATCGCGAAGCTGTACTCGGTGAGCCGGATGTTGTAAATAATATTAGTGAAGTATTCGAGCATAAATTAGCTGCACTAGGTGCGCACCGTTCGCAAACAGAAGCGATGCTTGAAGAAACGCATGCGAAAATCAAAAACAAAGATGCAGCAACATTGAAATGGCTGCAACTGGAACAATTTTGGACTTATAAATGGGAGTAGACTAGAAGGGAAACTTCTAGTAGCTCTTACATAGAAAAAGCACCGTCACTTGTGACGGTGCTTTTTTTGTGCCATTAACAACATTAGCATCATCCTTTGTAAAAGATAGGAGAGCTTTAGCGACTTTCTTATTAGAATAAGAATCTTATAAGAAAGTTATTTGGTTTTATCATTATTTTAAACAAAAACAGCAAACAAATAATGAAATATAATAATTATTTATTGAAAAACGATAAATAACATGGTATCATCAAGTTGGAAATTAGTAAGAGAGGTGCTTTGCATGAAATATAAAAAGAATGTTATGTATTAAAAAGAAATTGATGGAAATTAGGAAAGTTATATATTTTAATAGCAAAAGAAAAAAGGAGTTAGATCATGATTCTTAAAACAGTAAAGAAAGTTATCTTAATTGCAGGTGGTTTGTATATTACTTATTTAGTAGGTGTAGTCACTTTAGCGGAATCGATCCCGTATCCTACATCTCAGCAACTTAAAGAAGCTGAAAAAGTAGTTGAACGCTATGTAGGTGAAAATAATGGAGTGAAAATGATAGATACATCTAGCAGCTTCACGGCTGAGATGTTCAATCGTACAATTCATATTGAAGGGAATTCAAAAGAGAATCCTGAACAAGTATTTCGAATGGATTTAGATCAAGTTTCTAGTGAAAGTGAAAAGATAACCGAAAAATCGATAAATAAAATTTGTAAATCAAATGATGCAGGAAAGAAATTTACGTGTGCTGATGCTGAATAACTAAAGATAGGAATGTGTAGCAGCATAGTAACAGTTGATAACTACTATTCAAGTTAAATAGGAAAAAGCCTCGCAGGGGGGCGAGGCTTTAAAACAGGGTATTAAAAATTATCGGTTCATTAAGAATAATTTCTTTTGAATAAACTAATTTTAGCATGATAACTCATATATATGTGTTACGAATTTATGAACAAAAAATTAATGATAAGAATATAGAAAAGATAATAATTTATTTAGAATCTGTGTCATTACATAAAGTTCAAGTGGAGAAGAGAGTATACCTTTTATATGGTGTAATAAAGATATAGCCCGCCTACAGAAATAGGCAGGCTATTTTTTATAAAGAAAAGACAACTTAAGGTTAGAACTCTTGTTAAGAAATAGGGTGAAAACAAGGTTTTTTAAGGAGAGATAAGGTTGTTCAACAGATAAAGATATCGTATTTGAAACACGTGATTAATCGTGGATTAAGTTCTATTTTGGATAAAAAATCTTTAAAAGGCCTTACAGTCCCTAAAATTGATATTTAGTAATAATTTGTAAGAAACATATATTTTGAATTAATTAATAAAATAATATATATTTATATCGATTTAATGATTTTAGTTTGTTAAAAATGGGGAAATCGATATGAAGGTTAAATTTGCCGTAATAAAAGATGAAAACTTTAATTGTAGTTTATTAGAAACAAAATTACTGAAAACTTTTAAAGAAGTAGATTGTGAAGCAGATATTGTAAAGGTTGAGGATGGAATTTTTGAAAACAATGGTATACAAACGCATTTATTAGAAATAACCATTCATGTTACTGGAAAAAATATCGGGTATAGGTCTGTTTCAGCCAGTATATTTATTGTTCTAGAGAGTTTATCAATGGAACTATTTCGTATTACTATTAGTATACATTAAGCAGCTAACAAAGTAGACTCTTCATAAAATCATACTGACTATATTGAGTTAGTAAACATGAAAATGGTGATGAAAACAATAGAAATTATCTTAGGTGCTCTCGTATGCTGGAGAGCACCTTGTTTGCTGTTACATAAACAAGGGATTCCTTTTCTATATTTAATTTATCCTAACGCTAATTTTAATATAGAAGAATGGAAACATAATTAGATTGTGCAAATAATTTGGTGCGCACATATACGGAATGTATTCACCGGTAAGAGGGTTGTCTCATAATATATATAGATTTTTCTATTAAGATGAACAGAGGGTGTGAATATATGGAAGATGTTTACGCTAAAATTGACAGTCTCAAGGCGGAGCAAAAAGAAATGATGAGAGACATTCGAAATTTAGAAACGCGTACCACTATTAATGAGAAAGACATAGCAACAATCAATAAGCAATTAGAAAAAATAAGTACAAATACAACTTGGATTTTGCGAATTATTATTAGTGCGATAATAATGTCAGTTTTAGGATTGATATTAAAAGGGATGATTTAAAAGAAAGAGGGAAGCTCCCTCTTTCTTTTATATAAATGAGAAACTATAAATTTTCCGTTTCTTTTTCATCTGCATATTGTTCCTCTAAAGAAATTAGTAGAGCAATTAACCCGAGTACTATAATAATTAAAGTGGTTATAAAAGATTTAGAAAGAGAGAAAGGACCTTCAATTAAAGGTGGTAAAAACTTGAATGAAAGTATACTAGTTATTAAGGAAATTACTAAAATGGTGAAAAGAAATATATTTTTATTTTTTATAGATATTTGTAGAAAATCTTTAATAAAACCTGTAGCGACAAATATAGTTAGTATGATCAGAGAAATAAAATAATGTGTTACATTTGTCATACTAATAGTAGGGTCATCTATGATATAGGCAAGTAACTTAGATATTAACATACCGCCAAACAATAGAATGATGAAAGCGAATAATTCTGTTGATATATAAGTGCTGAAATTATCTTTCTTTTTAAAGAACTTATAGCTGAGAGTAGCCTGGATCATTTGAATGACAAATAAAGCGATAATCCATACATAATATACAATTGGTAATTCTCCTGAGAATAGAGAGATTAGGAAGTTTAATATTGTCCTTAAAATTTCAATCATTACGAAAGTCCTCCTATTTGTAAGCTTGGCGAAATTAGAAATATGCTAGTCTATCGTTTAATAATTAGCTCTATTGATTCAAACTATTTCTAATTATTCCATAAAAAGGTGGTTGCTTCAAGTTATCTCTTTAATAAATCTGCCAAGGCCGAGTACTAGAAAAAGAAACACAATATGTAATATAATTGAAAAAGTATATTAAAAAAATCAATGTTAATATACCCTCCTATAAGTATTAACATACGTAATTGAGGTGTTTTCTTTGTTGTTTTATGAGCGAATTTCTATAATGGCCCCTCCTGTTCCGTAGCTAAGGAAAGTCTTTTTATTTCTGAGATTTTCAAAGTTATAGGAGGGTATGAAAAATGAAAAAAGTCTCAGTACCATCACTTTTATTAATGATTATTCTTGTCGCATTTCCGCAAATTAGTGAAACGATTTATACACCGTCTTTACCAGACATTTCAAAGGCGTTGCACGTAAGTAATAATGAGGTACAGTTAACACTTAGTGTGTATTTTGCTGGATTTGCTTTAGGTGTATTTTTTATTGGATGGCTATCGGATATAATTGGCCGTCGCCCAGCAATGTTGTTTGGAATTGTTGTATATGGCGTTGGGAGTTTCTTATGCTTTATTGCAAATTCCATTGAAGTTTTATTAGTAAGTCGTTTTATTCAAGCCTTTGGAGCAAGTGCAGGATCAGTTGTGACGCAAACGATTCTTCGTGAAAGTGTAGAAGGGCATAAGAGGCATGTTATGTTTGCTCAAATCTCGGCAGTCATTGCTTTTACACCAGCGATAGGGCCATTAATTGGTGGATTTCTTGATCAAATGTTTGGATTTAAAATAGTATTTTTAAGTTTAGTAGTTATGAGTGTCGGAATTTTTCTGTATACGTTTGTTTCTCTTCCAGAAACAAAAACGAGCTCAGTAACAAATAAAATAAATGTTTTTTCAGTATTGAAAAGATTAATTACAAATCCGAAAGTAGTAACATATGGGCTATTAATTGGAGGTGCAAATGGTGTTTTATTTAGCTATTATGCAGAAGCACCGTTTATCTTTATTGAATACTTTCGATTATCGCCTAGTATGTATGGATTTTTAGGAATTGTTGTTGCTTCTGCTTCTATTATTGGAGCGAAAGTTTCAAAACGATTGCTTGCAACTTATAAACCAGAGAAAATTATATATATCGGTTGTCTTGTAATGGTAGTTGGAGCAGTCGCTTTATCTATTATTACTTCAGTTGGATCAAATCCAAACATAATATATATGATTGGATTTTTAGTAGCGATGTTTATATTGCTATTAGGAATCGGGATAGCGCTACCTAACTGTTTAAGTTTAGCGTTAGTAGATTTCCAAGATGTTATTGGTACAGCAGGAGCTTTATTTAGCTTAGGGTACTATGTAATTGTAACGATGACAATTTGGGGAATGAGCCAGCTGCATACAGGTTCGTTACTCGTAATGCCACTTTATTTTCTAGCTATAGTAGTTATCATGATGGTGTTTACTAAAGTGTTTATTTTAGGGAAACAAACTTCAAAAGCAATTTAAATATGAAATGGTAAAAGAGTCTCATTTTTTAATGAGACTCTTTTATATTTTATGAAAATGATTAGTGGATATACGAACAAAAATTAAAGGTATTGTTGATTGATTTAAGTGTAGTTATATTTTTCTTAAAGTAGGAGATGGAATAAATAAGAGATGTAGAAGCTAGTGACTTTGTAGTTCTATTAATATATTAAATTTATGCTTGGTGCGTTAATTGTATGTGTAAGTAATTACAGTACAAACTATAAGTAGTGAAATAACCGAGGAAGATATGATTTCCTCGGTTATTTATATTGTAATAATATTTATACCGGAATCATATTGAATAGATGTATTTTATTGTTAATTTAGTTAAAAATTAATCAGACTTATGTATAATAATTTATTAAAAAAATAATTGAATTTTTCAGATTAATGAATTAATATAAGGTAAGTAATTTTAAGATTTATAGAATGTTGGAAGATGAAGGGTTTTGAGAATTTTATAAGAAGCAGAAAAACGATTTTAGGATAGCTTTAAAGCTAGTGTAAAATGACGTTTGCTTCATCATTTTCAGGGCCGAAAGGAATTAGGGGAAAGCATCTTGTTTTAAAATGCGGCTATGAATCATCTAAGAGGGGGAAGTGAAGTGGCAAACAAAGAATTGAAAAGAGGTTTAGAAGCACGTCATATTCAAATGATTGCTTTAGGCGGAACAATTGGTGTTGGTTTGTTTATGGGGTCAGCCAGCACAATTAAATGGACAGGTCCGTCAGTTATGCTTGCGTATGCAATTGCAGGTATTTTTATCTTTTTCATCATGCGTGCCATGGGAGAAATGTTGTATATGGAGCCAAGTACAGGTTCATTTGCAACATTCGGTCATAAGTATATTCATCCGCTAGCTGGTTATATGACAGCGTGGAGTAACTGGTTCCAGTGGGTTATCGTTGGGATGTCAGAGATTATCGCAGTTGGAGCGTATATGCAATATTGGTTCCCTGATTTACCAGCTTGGATACCAGGTGTAATCGCAATGGTTATTCTTGGCGCAGCTAACTTAATTTCTGTTAAGTCATTTGGTGAATTTGAATTTTGGTTTGCGATGATTAAGATCGTTACGATTCTATTAATGATTATTGCGGGATTTGGACTTATTTTCTTTGGAATTGGTAACGGTGGAGAAGCGATTGGCATATCGAATCTTTGGTCAAATGGCGGTTTCTTTACAGGTGGTTTTTCTGGATTCTTCTTTGCATTATCACTTGTAGTTGGAGCGTATCAAGGTGTGGAATTAATCGGTATTACTGCTGGTGAAGCGAAGGATCCGAAGAAGACACTTACAAGAGCGATTCAAAGTACAATTTGGCGTATTTTAATTTTCTACATCGGTGCGATTTTCGTTATTGTAACTGTGTATCCGTGGGATCAATTAAGTACAATTGGCAGTCCATTCGTAGCAACTTTTGCGAAAGTTGGTATTACGGCAGCTGCGGGACTTATTAACTTCGTTGTTATCACAGCAGCAATGTCTGGTTGTAATAGTGGTATTTATAGTGCTGGTCGTATGCTATATACATTAGGTGTAAATGGACAAGCACCGAAATATTTCACGAAACTTTCTGGAAATGGTGTACCTTTATTCGGTACAGTTGGCGTAATTATCGGTTTAGCGGTCGGTGTAGTTCTAAGTTATATTGCACCAAAAAACTTATTCGTATATGTATATAGTGCGAGTGTACTTCCTGGTATGGTACCATGGTTTGTCATTTTAATTAGCCAAATTAATTTTAGAAAAGAAAAGGGAGCAGAGATGAAAGATCATCCGTTCAAAATGCCGTTTGCTCCTGTTACAAACTATTTAACAATTGCCTTTTTAATTATGGTATTAATCGGAATGTGGTTTAACGATGATACGCGTATTTCATTAGTTGTAGGTATTGTTTTCTTAGCTATCGTAACAATTAGTTTCTATGCTTTCGGAATAGGGAAACGACCTCCGTTAGATGTTCCAAATGATCAAGAGATTTCAAGCAAATAAAGATAGTAAAAAGTCCGATTTCTAAATGAGAAATCGGACTTTTTGTTATTAAAACTTTTCTAAAACGATTTTCCCAATTGTACTTCCGCTTTCAAGCAGAGCATGTGCTTTTTTTACATTTTGAGCATTAATTGGTGTGAATGTTTCATTTAATGTAGTCTTTAAAATACCTTCATCTAATAGTTCACTTACTTTATTTAATAATTCGTGCTGCGTAATCATATCGCCAGTTTCATACATCGCTTTTGTGAACATAAACTCCCAAACGAATGTAGCACTTTTACTTTTTAAAATACCCATTTCAAGAGGGTGTTCATTTTCTACGATAGAGCAAATTTTTCCTTGTGGTTTAATGAGCTCACATATTGCTTGCCAATGTTGATCTGTATTGTTTAAGCAGAAAATATAATCTACATCTTTTATCCCGAATTCTAATATTTGATCTTGTAAAGGTTGGTGATGGTTAATAATATAATCGGCACCAAATTTTTCAACCCAGTGTATCGTTTCATTGCGGGATGCAGTTGTGATAACATTTAGTCCAGCCCATTTCGCAAGTTGAATGGCAATTGAACCTACACCACCAGCACCGCCTATAATTAAAATGTTTTTAAAGGAGTTCGTATCTTTCTTATTATAATCAATACCTAAACGTTCAAATAAACCTTCCCAAGCTGTAATAGCTGTTAACGGAAGTGCTGCAGATTCAGCATCACTTAACGTCTTTGGCTTTTTACCAACGATTCTTTCATCAACTAGGTGGTATTCACTATATGTACCTTGTTTCGTAATGCTTCCAGCGTAAAACACTTCATCGCCTTCTTTAAATAACGTACAACTTTCGCCGGTTTGTACAACAACACCACTCGCATCCCAGCCAAGTATTTTCGCTACTTCTTCTTTTTTATCTTTCGGAGAGCGAACTTTTGTATCAACTGGATTAACGGAAATAGCGTTAATTTTAACGAGTATATCTCTTCCTGTAGCAACAGGTCTTTCAATTTCCATATCAATTAAACTGTTTTCTTCTTCAATAGGTAAATATTCATGTAAACCAATTGCTTTCATTTGTATTCCCTCCATTAAAGTAAGAGTTCTTTCTCTATTATTATAGATGGTGAAATACCATTATGTAAAAAAGTACACTCTTTTTTATTTATGCTGGTATGAAAGTGTTGAAGGAGTTTATTTCTTAAAAGCAGAATTTTTAAATGTGTTAGATTCTCTTAAATTAAATGTAAAGGTGGATACATAATGACAGTAAAGAAGCTTTATTTCGTTCCAGCAGGTCGTTGTATGTTAGATCATTCTTCTGTTAATAGTACAATCGCGCCGGGAAATTTATTGAACTTACCTGTATGGTGTTATCTTTTGGAGACGGAAGAAGGTCCCATTTTAGTAGACACAGGTATGCCAGAAAGTGCAGTTAATAATGAAGGGCTTTTTAACGGTACATTTGTTGAAGGGCAGATTTTACCGAAAATGACTGAAGAAGATAGAATCGTAAATATATTAAAGCGTGTAGGGTATGAGCCGGACGACCTTTTATATATTATTAGTTCTCACTTACATTTTGATCATGCAGGAGGAAACGGTGCTTTTACAAATACACCGATTATTGTGCAACGAACGGAATATGAGGCAGCACTTCATAGAGAAGAATATATGAAAGAATGTATATTACCGCATTTGAACTACAAAATTATTGAAGGGGATTATGAAGTGGTACCAGGTGTTCAATTATTGTATACGCCAGGCCATTCTCCAGGCCATCAGTCGCTATTCATTGAGACGGAGCAATCCGGTTCAATTTTATTGACGATTGATGCATCTTATACGAAAGAAAATTTTGAAGATGAAGTGCCGTTCGCAGGATTTGATCCAGAATTAGCTTTATCTTCAATTAAACGTTTAAAAGAAGTTGTGGCGAAAGAGAAACCAATTATTTTCTTTGGCCATGATATAGAGCAGGAAAAGGGTTGTAAAGTGTTCCCGGAATATATATAGTGCAAAAAGTCATGAGCTTACGTGCTCATGACTTTTTCGGTTAAATAATTTTTTTGAATAAGTTATAAACCTTTTTTGAGCTATCTTCATTTAATTGATAGTACTTGAGGTTTACATCATCAGGAGTATCTTGCTGAGCAATCATCACTTCGTTATTGTGATGATCAACTACCCATATGAAATATTTTTTATAAGTCCCATCCTCAAATGTAATCCACATATCACAATCTATTAAATCTGAACCTTCTTCATCTAATGTTAATTTTCCTTTTTTTGCGGTATCCATACTGTTAATAAACGTTTTTAATTCATCTGTTTTTGTGAGAAAGATATCTTTTTTTGTTTTAATGGACTCGACATGTATATCTTTTATTTCCTGTTTTCCTAAAAAGACAGGAGGCTCATTTGGGTCTCTTTGCGTTGAAATAATAGTAGCTTTTTTCTTTGGCTTATTTGCTGTATACAAATCTTGAATAGATTTTCCAGAGTTTACAAACCATATGATTCCACAAATAATCAATGTGCCACAAAGCAGTAAAATAATTTTTTTAATAGAATATTCTCCTCTCTATTACTTCATGTGAAGAGCTTTTCTATTAATATATGATAGGTAAGCATAAAGTATTATAGTTGAACGTGGTTATGTTTCACTGTTTTTATTGGGCGATCAACGAGTAAATTGTAAGTAAGCCCAATTATTACGAAAATACCACCGATAACTTTACCTATAGAGAGTTCATTTGTCAGGAAGAAATCAATGATAGTTCCTGCAAATAATTGTCCGATAAAGATAAGTAACGTTAAATAAAATGCTGATATTTTAGGAGTAATATAGTTGGATAATGAAATAACAATAACGCCTACTAATCCGCCTAAATATACAGCGATAGGAATGGACTGTAACGTATGCATTGGAATGTACAATGAATCTGAACTGAACATTAAAAATAACATAGAGAAAAATAAGCCAGTAATATAATTAAAAAATGTACCTTCCCAATTGCCAATTTCTTTTGCTAAATTTGCGTTAATAATTCTAGCAACGACGATAGAAACACCAGCTAAAATAGCGATCGTAACATATAACATTTTCTTGCCTCCATTAATAAATTGTCATAATTATAATTCCAGAAGAGATGAAACATAATCCAATTAGTTTTTTCTTTTCAAATTTAGCAACTTTCATTCCTAATAAGCCAAAATGATCAATAACGATGGAAGCAATGGACTGACCAAGTAAACTTAATGCGATTGTAATAGAGGCACCAAGGACGGAGAAACTTATATTATTAAAAAGAACAGTGAATACCCCAATCGCGCCAGCACTATATAGAAAAAGTGGAATCCCTTTATCGAAATGAATTTTATGTTTGTTTATGATTAAAACGAAAATAACTGCAATCAAACCGACAAGGTGAATGACAACGCTTGCTGTATACTTGCCAATTAACTCAGATAAAATCCCATTCAATGGAAGCATAACGGCGATAAGCACGCCAATAAAGACAGAAAGAAAGTTATACAATGTAATATCCCCTTTATATTTCATATTTGTAATGACTGTATCATGCTGAAATTGTGTATTACTATGACATATGTCATAGTGGAAGAAGAAAATTTTGATTACAATGGGGATGAGTTGTAAAGGTGGGGGATTATGAAGAAAGTATGTAATTCTATTAAATTAGCAGAGTATATGAAACAAAATAATATTGATTCGTTTTTTAGTAATGATATGCAGCCGTATATGGAACTTATATTTTTTAAAAAGAATGAGTTTATTTGTAGAGAAAATGAAGAAATAGACTATTTATATTTCTTTGTAGAAGGAAAAGCGAAAGCGTTTAACACATTAAGTAACGGGAAATCTGTATTATTATGCTTTTATGATAGCTTGCAGTTACTTGGAGATGTGGAGTTAATTCATTCACAAAGGATTACTTCAAACGTACAAGTGATGGCAGATTCATATTGTGTTGGTTTGCCTTTAGGGAAAGTGAGAAATCAACTATTTCATGATGCGAAATTTTTAAGATGTATTTGCGGATCATTAGCACATAAGTTAAATCGACTTTCCAAAAATAGTACAATTAATTTACTATATCCGCTTGAAAATAGACTTGCGAGCTACATGTTAGCGGCAGGAGAAAGAGCAGCTCAGCATGGAAATCGAATTGTGTTTAGTGGAAATTTAACGGAAACAGCTGAATTGTTAGGAACGAGTTATCGGCACCTATTACGTACATTAAATATTTTTTGTGATAAAGAGATTATAAAGAAAAATAATGGTTGTTTTGAAGTAGTGAATGTGGATGTTTTGAGGGAATTGGCGGCAGATGTTTATAAATAAGAGGAGAGTTTAAATGATTACACCTATATTTAGAATTTTTGATATTGAAAAAGCAAAGCTATTTTACATAGATTTTTTAGGATTTAAACTGGATTGGGAACATCGGTATGAGGAACATATGCCATTATATATGCAAATTTCGTTACATGATGCTGTGATGCATTTATCAGAACATCATGGTGATGCCTCACCAGGTGGTACGATTCGGATCAAAATAGATGATGTAAAGGATTATCATTCTGTATTATTAAGTAAAGAATATGCTTATTCGAAGCCGAATATAGAAAAAACACCTTGGGGTACAATTGAATTAACTGTGATTGATCCGTTTTCAAATAGAATTATATTTTATGAGGAGAGGATTTAGGGATATTTTATCAAAATAGGGGGTTACAACGAAGAGGCGTTTACTTGATGGTAAACTGCTCTTTTTTATTTTGAGTACATATTGAATTATATAAAAATAAAATGTTATCATTATGGAAACATATGAATATATGAACAAATATTCATATGTTTAAGAGAAGGAGGGATTAGAGTGAAAGACCTAATTATTATTGGAGCGGGGCAAGCTGGATTAACAATGGGATATTACTTGAAGCAAGAAGGGTATAATTTTTTATTACTTGAGGCAGGAAATCGAGTTGGTGATTCATGGAGAAATAGATATGATTCTTTACAGCTTTTTACCCCAAGGTCTTACAGTAGCTTGCCAGGTATGGCGTTAATAGGTGAAAAAAATGAATTTCCATATAAAGATGAAATTGCAACTTATTTAGAAGAATATGCAAGACATTTTCAATTACCGGTACAATTGCAAACTGAAGTTTTAAAAATAAGAAAAGAGAAAGGAATATTTGAATTACATACTTCTACAGAGATTCTACAAACGAAAAAAGTTATTATCGCAACAGGTGGTTTTCAGCAACCATTTATTCCCTCAGTTTCAGCAAATCTATCATCACATGTTTTTCAAATACATTCATCACAATATAAATCACCATCGCAAATTCCACAGGGGAAAGTACTAGTAGTAGGTGGCGGGAATTCAGGTATGCAAATTGCAGTAGAATTTGCAAAGACTCATGAAGTTACAATGTCTATTAGTCATCCTTTAACGTTTTTACCGTTACATCTTTTTAGAAAAAGTATTTTCAATTGGTTAGACAAATTGGGTCTATTGTACGCTGAAGTAAATACAAAGAGGAGAAAATGGTTTCAGAAAAGAAAGGATCCCATTTTTGGATTTGAAGGTAAGGAACTCATTCGTAATGGAGCAATACAACTACAGGAAAAAGTGGTTAGTGCATCAGAAAATAATATTATGTTTCAGAACGGTGAAACATATAGTGCAGAAAGTATTATATGGTCAACAGGTTTTATTCAGAATTATAACTGGATTGAAATAGAAAAGGTGGTAAATGAGAATGGATTGCCTAATCATATAAAGGGAATAAGTCCAGTAAGAGGATTATATTATATCGGCTTGCCATGGCAATCTCAAAGGGGTTCTGCACTTATTTGTGGTGTAGGAAAGGATGCAGCATATTTGCTTTCTGAAATCAAAAAAATAGATCAGTAGCAGCGACTACTGATCATCCATATGTACATGAATTAGGAGAGGTCAAACATTTATTAACTTTATTATAATAGATTTTCAAAAGAATAAAAACTGAAAATTCTAATTTTATGTTGAGAAAGTTTTTTGTATCGAAATATATAAAAGAATAAGGGTTTTTAGTAAAAGGAAATATGATATTTATATTTTACTAAAGTGTGATATAGTCTATATAGGAATTATTTCCTTAAATTGGGTTTTTTATAGTCTTTACATTTTTAAAGTAGAAAGGGGAAGCGATTGTGAAGTTTGATGATCAACGCCTACTAGGAGTACGATTAGGATCGGTACTTGTAACAGAGGAAAATCAATATTTAGTAATTAAGAAAAAAGATCATTATGCACTATTAAATATACATACTTTAGAATGCACACATGTTGAAGTGCAGCTAGAACATATTGAAGAAATGTTACATGAAGATTTCCAAGAAAGTATAACGGAGATTATCGCACCAGAACATATAAAAATTGTTGCGAAAAATGTTATATAAGAAAGAAGCTGAAAGGAACAGCTTCTTTCTTTTTCATTATAACGATAACGTTTTTAAAACGTCACCAATAATCCCTTCCATTTGATGAACACCTAAGTCAGCGTTCGTCATTATAATAGCGCCATTACCTCGGTATGGATAGCATATCATTATACATTGAAATCCAACGCCCCATCCGAGTGAATAGATTTGTAAGTCTTCATTCAAATCATCTAGAAAAACACCTAAGCCAGTCCATTTTGAGCAACCTTGAGGAGAAATCATATCTTGTACTGTTTTTTGAGAAAGTTTTAGTTTGCCTTTTCCTTGTATGGAATGAATGATTTCAATAACTAAAGCTGATAAGTCAGTTGGTGTTGTCCAAATACCTGAAGCAGCTGCGAATGGATAAAATGGATACTTCTCATTTGTAACGGTGCCATCTTTATTATGTCCGCAAGCAAAAGCATCGGTTTTATCTATGTCTTCAGGAGAGAAGATTGTACTATTCTTCATTTGCAGTGGTTGAAATATATATTCTTCTAGTAAAAGGTTGAATGGCTTTCCAGTTATATCTTCAAGTAGTATTTCGATTATACAAAAGTTTGCATCCGAGTAGTGAAATTCGCTTTCTGGTTTATAAGTTACTTCAATAGGTACGGAGCAATATAATGTTTTACCGGCAAGGAGTTCAGACATGTTTGGTTGCCCTTGTGCAAGTAGATAATGTTCAAAGCTATTAGGAGGATCAATGATTCCAGATTGGTGACTTAACAAGTTTCGCAATGTGACTTTTTTCTGTGAAGTAAATAGATTAGTAGGGATGTTCCAAGATGTGAGTCTATCATTAACGTCTTCGTCTAAATGTACGATTTTGAGATCGGATAATGTTAGTATGAGAATTGTGGTGATAAATTTACTAATAGAACAAGAATTGAATATGGAATCTATAGTGACAGTTCTATTAGTTCCGGATTCAAGCGTTCCGAAAGCAGCTGTTTCATCTAGTTTGCCGTCGCGTATAACAGCAAGACTTAAACCTACAACAGAATATTGGTTCATTTTTTCGTATATATTGTTACTTTTTAATTTCATAGTGACTCCTTTCTTCAAAAAAGACAGAATGTTAGTTCTATTATACAGTAGTAAATAGAGAGAATGAGAGAAAAAGAAAAACTTCATCGATCAAAGATGAAGTTTTTTAGTTAATTCGAAGTGAATGCTTTAAAAAATTTATCGCGGTACATGTACATAAGCCATGAGGCTGTAATAAAGGAAATAATGCTTACTTTGTTTTGAATTGGCGCATTGAAAACAAGCCAGCCAACGATATCAAATAATACATGTAGTGCAATTGAAAGAACTACAAATTGTAGTAGCGTATTTAAAAATCTTTTCATTAAGTGTCCCCCTGAAATAAAAGGTTTATCAAAAGTGTTGCATATTACTATTATACATTAAATGTTTTTCGTGGTAAAATTTACATAAGTTAGTGAAATAAAACAAATGAAAGCTAGTGAGGAGGAATAGTCATGGAATTTTGGATGATCATACCGATAGCGATCTTTGGGTTTATTTATATCGTTGAAAAGTTAAATAAAATTGAAAAGAAGACGGATGCACGTTTAAAGAGGATGGAAGATAGATTACAGCTAATTACGAAAGAAATGGGAATTGTAGATAGAGAACCTGAGATTAATAAAGAGCTGCGTCAGCTTATGGAAGAAGGAAAAACGGTTACAGCAGTTAAGAGAGTAAGAGAGGCTTTTGGCTTTTCTTTACTAGAAGCAAAGCAATATGTTGATAAATTATAAGAAAAGATCATCCATTTGGGTGATCTTTTTTCAATGCACCATACGTGTGTTTACATAAGCAGCGATTATAACGTGTCCAATTATAATGATAGGAACTAAGATTTTGACATTAGGAGTAGAAAAGACACTACCAATTGTGGCGATAACACCGGCAGTTAAATTATAAAGGCCAACTATTTTGGATAACTTCACTTTATCTGGCACGCGGCGTTCATTGAATCCTGATAAGAGCCAAGTATATTGTTTTACACCAATGAAATAGGCTAGTGCAAATGAAATGATTGCTAGTATGAATAATGATGGAGAAGCGAAGAGAGTCATTGAAAACACCTCCATGAAAGAGCTATAAATAAATTATAGTATGAATGTTATAATTTAACAAAACACATTTTTGATTTTAAGTGTAAGAGAAAAGCGGAAAAGGGAGATTAAGTATGAATATTGTGGAATTCCAGAGGTATGTATTACATTTCAGTAAAGAAAAAGGATTTCAAGATACAACAATTGAAGAGCGTACGATGTATACAATGGCTGAATTAGGTGAATTAGCGGAAGTTATATTAAAGCGTGATAAAATAAAAGATTCGAAAAGAGAGATTGGTTTAGAAATGTTTGATGTAATTTGGAATGTATGTGATTTAGCGAATAAGTTAGAAATTAATTTAGAGAAGGCGTTTGAAGAAAAAATGATGATTAATAAAAAACGTGAATGGTAATGCGTATCCTCAATGTGATATATGGATTCGTAGTGTTCTTACAAAACCAAGTTTATCTGATGAAAGAAAATGGACGTTTTGGCAATACACGAACCGTGGGAGATTAAATGGTTATAATGGAAAAGAGAAGTATATTGATTTGAATGTATTTTATGGGAATGAGGAAGAGTTTGAGAATTATGGAATGAAAGATTAAGTTTTAAAGTGTACAACATTTTGTACGCTTTTTTTTTGTTAATTACATAAAAATATGCGAATGAAGATGGAACAAACATTTGAGATGAATTGTCTAATATAGGTAATAAATATTTCTTTTGAAAGAAAGGGTGGAGAAAATGAAAAATACATTATTAAAATTAGGGGTATGTGTTAGTTTACTAGGAATAACTCCATTTGTTAGTACAATTTCTTCTGTACAAGCAGAACGAACGGTAGAGCATAAAGTAATAAAAAATGAGACAGGAACTATTTCAATTTCTCAGTTAAACAAAAATGTTTGGGTTCATACGGAGTTAGGTTATTTTAACGGAGAAGCAGTTCCTTCGAACGGTTTAATCCTTAATACTTCTAAAGGATTAGTACTTGTCGATTCTTCTTGGGATGATAAGTTAACGAAGGAATTAATAGAGATGGCAGAAAAGAAATTTAAGAAGAGTGTAACGGATGTTATTATTACACATGCACACGCTGATCGGATTGGCGGAATAAAAACGTTGAAAGAAAGAGGCATTAAAGCGCATAGTACAACGTTAACTGCGGAACTAGCAAAGGAAAATGGATATGAAGAACCACTTGGAGACTTACAAGCAATTACGAAATTGAAGTTTGGAAATATGAAAGTAGAAACGTTTTATCCAGGGAAAGGACATACAGAAGATAATATCGTCGTATGGTTACCACAATACAACATGTTAGTTGGAGGCTGTTTAGTGAAGTCTGCGTCCGCGAAAGATTTAGGAAATATTACTGATGCTTATGTAAATGAATGGTCTACATCGATTGAGAATGTGCTGAAGCGATATGAAAATATAAATTTTGTAGTACCTGGTCATGGAGAAGTAGGGGACAAAGGATTACTTTTACATACATTGGATTTGTTAAAATAAAAAAGCGAGGAGAAACAATTTCTCCTCGCTTTTTTCTAACTATATTTAAATGCGAAGCTATGCATACTTTACTGAGATTTTAATTCCAAGTATACAAATACTAGTACTGTCATAATTGCAATAACAACGTAAGTAGCATCAAGCATTATAAGTGTTTTTAAAGTTTCAGTCATTGTAATTCACCCCTGTTATAAAAATATAACATGATCTTTTTATTGATTAGATAAGAGACCATAAAGATAAAATGTATATAAAATTTCTTAAGTAGTTTCTATATAAATATATCATATAAATAATGTAAACAATGTTAAGATAGTGTAAATGTATTGTAAAGAAAGAGGGGCTCATAATGTGTATAAATCTTTTAATTTGTAAATACTATGTATCTCTCGTGTGCCGAGTAGAAAAAAGTTATAACATATGAAAAATAGATTTATTTTGATAAATCTATCACGATGGTAGCTGTTACTACATTTTCCTCTAATACTTCTACCTGTACTTGTTCATCGTTTCTCCAAGTGATCTTGAAGTTCTCTGTCGTATACATTTCCTTAAGAGTAACCTCTTTATATTTTTTTAAAATGCTACCTCTTTCCCCATAATAGATTCTTACAGTTGAACTGGGACTTGGTCCTTTTGATTTTATTGTTTCTCTTAATTCGATAATATTTATTAGACTTGGAGATTCACTTTTTTGAAAGGTAAAGGAACTGACCACTTTTTGTACCTTCTTAAAAACAGAACCATTGGATTTATTTGATATGTTAAATTCCACAACTTCAGGTACGGATTCTTTGCTTCGTAGAGTTATTGTTGCTTCATAATCGTTTTTCCAATCTATTGTAACGTTTGAAGAATCGAGACGTTCCCCATCATTTGCAATATTTGTGTCAAAATGTTCCCATAAGCCGTATTTAATTCTGACGGGAGAGGAACCATGAGAAGTGTCTGAATCTATTTTTACTACTTTAATTGTATTTATATTATTCGGAGAATGACTTTTTTTAAGTGTAACGTCGTATAAATACAAAATGTAAGAAAAACAGCCTACTACTAAAATAATTGGAATTAAAATACGTAGGGCAGTAATTGTACGTCCTCGTGTCGTTTTTTTCTTAGTGCTTTTCATATTTTGTTCAAGGCCTTTTTCAATACTAGTTTGAATATTTACTTTAGGCGGGCGAATAAACCACCAAATGAAAGCTATAAGTAGTAAGAAAAGAGGTATTCCTTGAATAAAGAGAAATCCTTTCCAAAAATCAAAGACAGTACTATATGGAGAATCTGTTGCCATCCCCCCTATAAAAAGTGCCACTGGACTTGTAAGTATATTTATCCCTAAACCGATCATTACGAATGAAAGATTTTTATTTCTAATTTTTCGTGACCCAGCCATAATAAACAGAAATACTGCAATACCAAGTATAAGAAACAGTATTCCGTAATAAAACATCATATATACCATATTATCCCTCCATAACTTTAATTGTACCATCACAAAGGAAAATTTTGTTAAATATTAGATCGATATGATATTTGTATTTCATAAAAGCGCACTGATATATTATGCGCAAGTATCGAAATCAGAAGACAGTAAAAATATTATGTCAACAATATGAACTGTCACAAATCTTTATATATTATTGTGATTGATATCACATCACTTTTTTTCAATGGATATTATGCTTAGGGTGTAATTAATGATTGGGAGAGGGTGGGATGATATGTTTTGTTATCAATGTGAACAAACACCAACAGGCGGATGTAAAGTAATGGGTGTTTGTGGCAAGAATGAAACGATTGCGAGTTTACAAGATACGATTGTGTTTGGGTTAAAAGGAATTGCGGCTTATCGTACGCATGCTGCTCAGCTAGGGTATACGGATGCTTTTGTAGATGCTACAACGCAAGAAGCGCTATATATGACATTAACAAATTCTAATTTTAATGAACAAGAACATATTGATATGGCTATGAAAGTTGGGAAATCAGCTTTACGAGTAATGGAGTTGCTAGATAAGGCACATACGAATCACTTTGGTGTTCCAGAGCCTGTTCAAATTACACAAAACCGTGTAGAAGGTAAAGCTATTGTAGTTACAGGCCATAATTTATTTGCGTTAGAAGAATTATTAAAACAAACAGAAGGAAAAGAAATTAATATTTATACGCATTCTGAAATGTTACCAGCACACGGGTATCCGCAGCTGAAAAAATATAAACATTTAAAAGGAAACATCGGTAAGGCATGGTATGATCAAAGACGCCTTTTTGAAAAATTTACAGGTGCCATATTAGCGACAACGAACTGTGTTATGCCAATTAAAGGATCATACTCTGATCGATTCTTTTCATATGATATTGCCGGCTTAGAGGGTGTACAAAAAATTGAAAATGATAATTTTGCACCATTGATTCAAAAAGCGCTAGAACTTCCAGAAGTACATATGGAGTCGGATGAACAGTTAGTAACAGGGTTTCATCATAATACAGTCTTATCATTAGCTCCGGAAATTATTGAGGCAGTAAAAGAAGGGAAGATTAAGCGCTTCTTTGTTATCGCCGGTTGTGATGCACCGGGAAAAGGCGGAGAATATTATCGTGAATTAGCGACGTCACTTCCGCCGGAGACAGTGATTTTAACGACTTCTTGCGGTAAATTCCGTTTTAATGATGTGGATTACGGCGTTGTACCTGGTACAGAGATTCCACGTTACATCGATTTAGGGCAATGTAATAATTCCATTTCTACAGTGAAAATAGCGGCTGCTTTAGCTGATGCTTTCCAATGCGAAGTGAATGAATTGCCAGTAAGCATTGTCTTATCTTGGTTTGAACAAAAAGCGGTTGCTATTTTGCTTGGGCTATTTAGTCTTGGAATTCAAGATATTCGCATAGGTCCAAAGGCGCCTGAATTTATTTCAGCTGGCGTGCTCGATGTATTACAAGAAACATTCGGTTTAAAATTAATTACAACTGCAGCAGAAGATATGGAAATGATGTTATCGTAACAAGAGGATGAATTGTTTTATTTAGAAGAAGAGCTAGCTTATAGCGCCCCAAAACAAAAATGTAGAATTATTGTTTTGGGGTATTTTCTTTTCTTAGCGGGGTGGGTAATAGTTGATTTTAGAAAAATATAAAAATCGAGTTGACATTTACAGCTACTCAGTCATACAATGTAGTTGTAATAGGTGATACTGAGTAGTGTTGTTTCTTAAAAAAATTTTCACTAAGTAATAGGTAATAGCGGATTTTAGAAGAAATTTGAAAATCAGTTGACATGTATCGCTACTTAGTCATACAATGTAGTTGTAATAAGTAATACTGAATAGTGGGGGTTATTCAAAAGCTATTCAGTAAAAATTCGCCTTAGTACTCTGTAATACTGAATATAAGTCAGACAGAATAGGGGGTAAAGGAGGATCAGAACATGGAAAATTTAACTGAAATGTTGAAAGGTTCATTGGAAGGGTGTGTGCTGGAAATCATTAGTCGCCGTGAAACGTATGGTTATGAGATTACTCGCCACCTGAATGATCTTGGGTTTACTGAAGTCGTGGAAGGAACGGTCTATACCATCCTCGTACGATTAGAGAAGAAAAAGCTTGTGAATATTGAAAAGAAACCATCAGATATGGGGCCGCCTCGTAAGTTTTATTCATTAAATGAAGCTGGCCGTCAGGAGCTTGAATTATTTTGGAGAAAATGGGATTTTGTATCGTCAAAAATTAATGTCTTGAAGTCAAATTAGTCTCATAATATAAAATGTTTCGGCTCATATTTGGAGAGTTTTTTGTTCTGCTTTATAAAAAAGGAGGAAAATAAGATGTTGGAAATATTCAAAAAATTAATTGGTGATAAAAAAGAGTACAGAATGATGATGGCACGTGTTGCAGCACTGCCAGAGGACTATCAGTTTGTGTTTAAGAAAATTCAAAACTACATGTGGAATTTTTCGACCGGCAACGGAATGGATATGCTGCACATTCAGTACGAATTAATCGATTTGTTTGAAGCTGGTGCAGCGGAAGGCAGACAAGTGCTAGATATTACTGGGGAAGATGTGGCATCTTTTGCTGACGAACTAGTGGCAAACGCTAAAACGTATGTCTCCAAATATCGTGAAGATTTGAATGAAAGTATTATGAAGAAATTGAGAAAAAAATAAATGCAATAAATAATACCGACTGATTAGCTGGTTACAAAAGGAAATTGCCTCCATCGCTATTCAGTTATATTTTCAAACTACTACTAAGTAATACAGATTATCAGTGGTACTAAATAGAGGGTGTAGGTAATCTATTTTTATAAGGGGGAAAAGTATGAGTAATACAGCGATTTCTGTAAAAGGATTAAAAAAATCTTTTAAAGATAAAGAAGTTTTAATAGGAGTGGATTTTGAGGTGCAGCGTGGCGAAATTTTCGCACTGCTAGGCTCAAATGGAGCGGGAAAGACAACGGCGGTCAACATCCTCTCGACGCTAATGAAGCAAGATAGCGGTGAAGTAAGGATTTGCGGATTTGATATCAAGCGCCAACCAGATCATGTTCGTCAAAGTATCAGTTTGACAGGACAGTTTGCAGCTTTAGACGGCATGTTGACGGGGAAAGAAAACTTGATAATGATCGCCAAGTTACGTGGTGTTTCCAATCCCGCTCAAGTCGCTAACAATTTACTTGAAAGATTTAGCTTGACTGATGCGGCTAATCAGAGGGCAGATCAGTATTCGGGTGGAATGAAGCGCCGACTTGATATCGCGATGAGTTTGATAGGGGCGCCAGCAGTTATTTTTCTTGACGAACCAACGACTGGGCTTGATCCTGAAGCACGGATTGAAGTGTGGGATACAGTTAAAGAACTTGCTGGTGGAGGAACAACCATCTTACTAACAACCCAGTATTTAGAGGAAGCAGAACAATTAGCTGACCGTATCGCTATTTTACATGGTGGAAAAATTATTACGACAGGTACTCTTACTGAACTGAAAGAGATGTTCCCGCCAGCAAAAGTAGAGTATATCGAGAAGCAGCCGACATTGGAAGAAATATTCCTTGCGATCATTGGCAAAAAGGAGGAGATGTAAATGAAAAGCAAAACAGGTGTATTACTTGGGCGCTTAATGCGCAATATTATGCGTAGTCCAGATACAATTATTACGGTAGCGATTACACCGATTATGATGATGCTATTGTTTGTATACGTATTTGGTGGGGCTATACAGACAGGAACAGATAACTACGTCAATTATTTATTGCCGGGAATTTTGCTAATGGCTATCGCATCTGGTGTCGCTTACACTTCTGTACGATTATTTACGGATGTAAAGAGTGGGCTTATGGCACGTTTCATTACGATGCCTATTAAGCGCTCATCGATATTATGGGCTCACGTTTTAACCTCTCTTGTTGCGAATGTACTTACTATCTTAGTTGTTATTCTTGTTGCGCTCTTAATGGGTTTCCGTTCCAGTGCGAATATTCTAGATTGGCTTGGAGTAGCTGGGATACTAGGGATGTTTACGTTAGCACTAACATGGTTGGCTATCATTCCAGGGCTGACGGCAAAGTCTATGGAAGGGGCGACAGCCTACTCGTACCCACTCGTTTTTCTTCCATTTATTAGTTCAGCCTTTGTACCTACCGAAACGATGCCGAAAATTGTTCGTGTATTTGCTGAAAACCAGCCTGTAACTTCAATCGTGAATGCGGTTCGTGCTCTTTTATATGAAGGAACTGTTGGAAACGATATTTGGATTGCGCTCACTTGGTGCGTAGGGATCATGATCATCTCTTACTTTTTCGCTAGTAAAGCATTTAAACGCCAGATAGGGTAAGTGAATGAAATCATCCGGAATAATATATTTTTTTGAAAAAGCACGGGAAGATTTTCCGTGCTTTAATAATACATTCATACTTCCCTTAATTGTAGTAGTTTTAAAGTAAATAGGAGAATAATAAATCGAGTACATATGTGAAGTATAGTATGTAACGCTTCATAAAAATAACTTAAAAATAAACGGAATATTCTATATAAAAATAGAGGTTAAAGATGTTATATTTATACTTATAAGGTATATAATGTATAACCTAATTGTTTAGGGGATGGAAAAGGGAGCGGTTCAAATGAGATGGTATTTATATACTCTCAAAAACTATGCGAAATTTAGTGGGAGAGCTACGAGAAAAGAGTACTGGATTTTTACTTTAGTTAATAAGGTTACGTTTTGGTCATTAATATATTTGGCCTCTTATTCTTCGTCTGCCTTTTACTTAAGAGCTAATATTACTTTGATATATATAGCAATTTTTATCGTTCCTACTTTGGCAGTGGAAGCTCGTCGATTACATGATAGTGGAAAAACAGGATGGTGGCAGTTATTAAATTTGGTGCCATTTGGAGGAGCGGTTCTGCTTGTGTTTTGTATCATTGAAAGTGATGAAGGTGATAATAAGTATGGACCAAATCCACATTCAAATCTTAAAAAAGCAATTTAATGTATTTATAGGAAACTCTAATATAAAAAGGTGTGAACTAAAAGCTAGTTCACACCTTTTTTGTTGTATTATTCATAGAAGCCTCGTTAAGAAGTGACTAGTTAAACTCAATATTTTGAGGTTTAACTAGCCACTGCTTATGGAGTGTATAAGCATAACCGCTCTTGTAAATCTTTTAATACTTCTTCAGGCATTTCTCTAATTGTAATATCTTTACCTAGGAAAAGTAGCCAATTTGCTATTTCCGTTACTTCATCCGAATTGTTAACATTGATAAATGTTTTTAAAATGGCTGTGGATTGGTAAGGATTTGTATAAGATATTGAAATTTTGAAAGGGTGGTATTTTTTGAACTGGGCAATTGCTTTTGGACCAAGTTCAAGTACAAGGTTAATCACTTCATCCTTCTTACTTAGTTTTTCTAAAATCTTTTTCTTATTTAGCTTTTTTTTCGTCGTGTATGGTTCGATATGGATGAGATGATCGACAGGAAACATCCTCTTCTTTTCTTCTTTTAAGTCAAACCCTTCAATGATCCATTGACTTTTTTCTTGATACAGGTGTAATAGATAAATGGAATAAGACTTGATTTCTTTCTCTTCTTTAATGGAAATCAATAAATGTCTATCTAAAAGAAGCATTTGAATGAGTTTTTCTAACATAGGGTGAGGGAGATCAGAAAGCTCAAGTAAATCAGGATTATGAGGGTTGGTCCCTTCAAACAGCAAGAGTTGATTTAAAAGAACGATATCATCTTGCTGGGTTTCTGAGATGAGTCCTAACAGTTTTTCGGCTAAAGATTGACGACTTTTTAAATAGGGAAGTTGTTGATTTCTTGTAGCCATAAAGGCAATAAAAAGGGCTTTCACTTCGTTATCAGTAAAGCGAACAACGGGCAGGATAGAGTTATGCATAACAAAATATCCCCCAGTCCTCCCAACTTCAGCAACAAGTGGCATGCCCATAGCTTCTATTTCTCTAATGTCTCTAATAGCTGTTGATCGTGATATGTTAAATTCTCGTATGATTTCTGAAATTGTAAAGTGGGAGCGGTTGTTGATATACCGCATAATTGTATTAATCCGTTCAACTTTTTTCATTTTGTTCTCCTAAACAGTATCATTTTTTGACATGATTTAAAGTTATTATAAACTCATCAGATGAAAAGATAAATCATTTGATTCATTTTAAAAGAAGGAAGGTTTTGAATATGAAAAATTATACGATTGAAGAAAAAGATAGCTTTATTGTGTTAGGTATTGGAACTGAAATTAAGAGTGAATATACAGATTTTGTTGGAATAAAAAAAGAAAAGGAAGACTTTTGGTCGGCTGTTAAAGAAGATGGAAGGCTGGATACTTTAAAAGCTCTAGCTACAAATGATTACATTTTTTCTGTCAGCGAAGCAGTGAATAACAAGATGATGTATTATGCGGGTGTTATGACAGAAGCACAAATAGAAGAAGAATCTAGAGTGATTCAGTTTCCTAAGGGAGAATATTTAGTAGTAAAAGGGGAAGACAAGACAGCTGAAGAGCTAAGTAATAAGCTTACTGGCATCGCCTTCGGTCAGGCCTTACGAGAAGCAACAGATTTTGCTTATGTTGGTGGGCCAAATACAACGGTTGAGATGGGACAAAGAAATGGTTTAGTGTTTGGTGAAATGTGGATTCCAGTTGTTAGGAAGTAAAGTGATAAAAGGTACGAATATGGGAAGTAGAGGCTAACAATCTTGAATTGTTGGCCTTTTTGACGTGAGTATAATATTCATATACTACTACACATTATGTTCTGATAAAATGGAATAAAAGGGAATTATCAGAAGTTGGTGGTTCAGTGAAAGCTGGATCAAGTGGCTTTCAGATTAGTCTTCCTTGGGGGCCAGGAGCAAGTCTTGTTGGCTCAGTTGTAAGATTTAAAAGTTGGGAAAAATTTGTAATGGTATATGGTAGAAGTGAATTCTAAAACTAAAGAAGAGTGGGATTATGTAGCTTGTTATTATCCAATTGGTAATATTTCAACTGAATATAATTTGTTTTTTAATCATGAACATGTATCAGAGATTGTTTTTACTGGATATATTAATGATGAGGAAATCAAACTGAGTGAAGATTTAAAAAGATAAAATATAACTATAATTGTTTATTGATTTCGATATATTTCCAGTTAAGTATAGCCATTTTAGTATGATTTATTTTTTTAGTAAAGGAAGAGTTAATATTGAAAATATTAAAAGGTATAATGTTATTAGCTTGTTGTTTATTAATTGTCAGTGGATGTTCTTCTAGAGAAGGAAAAGTTGTTGGTGGAAAAGTAAAAAGTTCTTCAAATAGAATATTAGGAGATTATAGAGAGTTTACTGGTTCCACAAGTCGTGATATGGAAGTTAAAAAAGGAGAGAATTGGGTGTTTTCTTTTGATGAAACAACAAAGAAAGGAACTGTAGTTGCTTATATTGTGGATTCAAATGATAATACGATATTAGAATTTAATAATGGTAAAGATGATAAAAGCCTTAAAGTGCCTAAGGACGATAGATATAAAGTGAAAATTAAAACAGAAGAACATGGTGGGAAATTTTTAATAGAGTGGAAAAAATCATCTTAAATTGAAGAGGAAAATTAATGACGAAAATGGTTAGGTATCCAGACGTGAAAATCAATTTAGGAATGGTCACTTATTTATTGGTCTTTTTGTTATTTGAAAAGGAGTATATGGTCTGGGAGTAAGAATCTATTCGCTTGTTAAATTTTAAAGGGCCGCATTATGGAATGTAAAGGCTAACAATCTTGAATTGTTAGCCTTTTTTGACATGAATATATTATTCATATACTACTACATATTATGTTCTAATAAACCGGAATAAAAGGTGATTATTGTAAGTTGGTGACGGAGTGAATAAAAAAAGATTATTTGAGCTATTCATAGTAACATTTGTTTTTCTATTCCTTCATGTAAGCACATTTACTAATGAAAAATTTAACGATAAATTGGGATCCTTTACTTTCGTTGTTCTATTTCTTATTGTTTATATCAACGCTATATTTATAGAACGGTATTTTGATGATATACAAAAGTGGGTTCGAAATATCACAATTTGTTTTGCTTTGTTAGTAGTTGCTTTAGTATCACTATGGATAGGTTATTTTTAAATCTTTCTTTAAGAGAAGGTGTAGTATATGATTACCATACATTCGATCCGATCATATTACTTAGCTGTATCGGCTTATATTAATCTTTTCTCTCCTTAATCATGATAAAATGTACAATAGGAAATTTTATGTAACATAAAGGGGGAAGGTTTATGGTTAGCTTTAGTACTTTGTTAGCCTTTGCAATTGTTTCGCTTAGTATGGTTTGTTCACCTGGTCCTAATATGATTTATCTCATCTCCCGTTCCATTACGCAAGGGCGTATGGCAGGATTTATTTCCCTCTTGGGCATTATGCTCGGATTTGTCATTTATATAATCGCAACAATGTTCGGACTTACAGTTCTATTCCTTGCTGTTCCTGCTGTCTATGAAATAGTCAAGTGGACAGGAGCCGCTTATTTGCTTTGGCTCGCCTGGAATTCGATAAAACCGGGTGCTACATCTATTATGGAACCGCGTACTATTTCTAATGAGCCACCACGGAAATTATTTTTGATGGGGCTCATGACCAATCTTCTAAATCCCAAGATTGCTATTTTGTATGTATCACTTCTACCTCAATTTGAAGATCCTGAGAAGGGATCGTTGCTTACACAAGGTGCAGTTTTAGGTCTTACGCAAATCACTGTTAGCTTTATAGTCAACCTCTTAATTGTATTTACAGCAAGTAAAATTGCGAAATGGTTTGGCACACGTCCAACATGGCTACGAGTGCAGCGGTGGCTTATGGCAAGCGTCTTGACAGGGCTTGCTGTACGTCTTGCTTTTGAACGTCGACAGTAAGAGAAGAGGTATGTAAAATATGCATAATATACAACATCTAAAAAGCTACCTTTGCTAAAAACTATTCACCCTCTCATAAACAGAAGCCACTTTTTAAGAGAGGGGTTTATTCAATTTAAGTCTATAAAAATTGAATAAAGGCAATATAAGTTCCCACTTATTTAGAATAAGAGAAAAGATGATGTTTTATTTGTTCAATAAAATAATGATGATGTATATTATCGTTAGATACACGACTTGCCATAATAGCGCCCTCCATTGAAGAGGCAAGGAAAGAAGCGAGCGATATAATGTTTATCTCTTCTTTAAGTTCTTGTTTCTCTATTCCTTCTTTTATGAGAGAAGCCATTAACATTACTGTATCATCATAGCCTTTTGCTGCTGCTTTTTGTAATTCTGGAAATACTCCAGTACTTTCAATTGCGCTATTAAGCAATGGACAGCCTCCAGCAATAGGGGGGTTATTAGCTGCATCTTGATATACAAGGAAAATTGCAAGGATTTTATCGATTGCTGTCTTTTTCTTTTCCATTGCTTTATGAAAATGACTCCACATAATCTCACCACTTTTGTCGTAGGCGGCAAGGACAATTTCTTCTTTATTTTTGAATCTACGATAAATAGATCCTTTCGGTAGTTCAGTAGCTGTCATTATATCCTGAATGGATGTGCGAGTTATCCCATTAGTATTAAATAAATATAAAGATGTTTCAATAATCTTTTCTTTTACTGTATCAACTTTAGTCATGCTTTGTAGTCCTCCTAATAAAAACGAGCTTAATATTCCAGGTAATGTTTACCCTCTATTTTCTTAATTTTTTTGTAAGTAGAAATAAGTTTGGAGCAAAAAATATCTTATCAATTCCTATCTGATGAAAACCTCAAATTGTATTATCCATACTATTCGAATGAATTTTCTGTCAAAAACAATATGACGAGTTGGTTAATTCAGTCATATCATGCAACTAATTTTACCGTATCGACATATGAGTATTATATATAATTTTAATTAATATGTTTAGCTAAAATGTTTGAACTACTCTCATTTTCACTTCGTTTAATTAGGAGATCTTGCGGTTAAAAGCCGTATCACGTCACACTATAAAAGATAAATCGTTAATATTGAATGAGTACTGGAATTTGATTGTAAATAAGAAGTTGAGATATAAATGTATTTGCTTTTTACCATTTTGATTTTGTAAATAATTTATAAAGGGGGTTTAAAAAACTAGAAACTTATAGTATCATTAGTTTCCGGACCGAACCGTCCGGTCTTAAAATTTATATAAGTATATTTAGAAGGAGAACGTTATGCAGAAAGAAAAATCAAAGATTCTAAGTAATTTCATTATGGGGGTAATAAAGTGAGCTTTATAAAAACGAATACAAAAGAACTTATTATGCTAATAGTTTATATACTGTTTGCACTACTTCAAATTGGCTTGTTCATATTATTTGGTATATCCCTTTTAACTAACAGCAACTTAGTTGAATCAGAATTTGCTCTTAGTGCCATCGGTTTGACTGTACCTGCTATTGTGGGAATAATTTTCTTTAGGAAAGAAATTATTGAAAGTTTTACTTATTTTAAAGAGAAGACAATTTTGAAAATAGTAAGTATTCCTATGGTGGTTTTATTTACTGTAATTGTAGAACAGATTGTTATGCGTTTTCTAGCAACTGGTCAGCCAGAGAACCAAGAACAGCTCCTTGAAACGGGCGCGGAGATACCTCTTATATTTACATTGCTTGTATTTGGTATTCTCGGTCCAATACTTGAAGAAATTATATTTCGTTATATAATATTAAATCGTTTTTCACATTATATTGGTACTGCTATTGCATCTATTATCTCAATTACAATTTTTACACTTTTCCATACGAACCAGCTTTCGGATATTGCTATTTATTTACCTGGTGCAGTGATACTTACTGCGGCTTATCTTATTTCTAAAAGATCCCTTGCATATGTCATGGCGATACATATACTAAACAATTGCCTTGGTTTCATTCTGTAAGAAATTAAACTTAGCTCTGTTACGAAGTTGAAGACTAGATACAGATATTGATAAATGAGGAGTACAATTTAGAAAGTGACTTATAATTCATGTAATTCCTTGTACTTCAAAAAACCACAGTTTGGGTGTAAACTGTGGTTTTTTTATATAGGGGGACCAACACTTCGCAAACAAGTTAAGCTCATACAATGTCAATTCTTGTTTTGTTAGCTTAATAGTAGCCCTATTATAATTAAAATAATATGTCTATATTGTTTTAAGTACTCTTTTTATAATAAAACTTAATCAATTTAAATATATGTTATGTATAACATATATTTATCTAAAATAAGGGGGAATATTATGACTGAAATAAACGAATTTTCAGGAAGGAATTCACAAAAAGATGTGAAGTTTTCTATTATAATCCCTGCACATAATGAAGAAAAATATATTAGAAAATGTTTGGATTCAATTGCAAAAGCATCAGAGGTATATAAAGAACAAACGGAAGTTATAGTTGTTTTAAATCGTTGCACAGATCAAACAGAGGAAATAGCAAAATCTTATAATTGTATTACATTAAAAAATGACGATAAAAACTTATCAAAAATCCGAAATGCAGGGGCAGAAATAGCTAGTGGAGAAATAATCGTTACTATAGACGCTGATACTATAATGACAGAGTCCGTATTGTCTAATGTAGATAAATATTTATCTTCAGGTAAATATATTGGTGGTGGGGTGAATGGGAAGTTAGAAAGAATGTCTTTTGGAATATTCTTTTCTGCAATGCTAATTATAATTCCCTTACTTTTTAAGTACGGAGCTGTATCTGTAGGGATTTTTTGGTGTTATAGAAAAGATTTTATGGCAATTAACGGATTTAATGAAAACATGCTTATGGCAGAAGATGCAGATTTCGCGAAACGGTTAAAAGAATGGGGAAAACGAAATAATAAGAAATTCGGTACCATTAAAAATGGAATGATAACTTCATGCAGAAGATTTGATACATATGGAGACTGGGCCTTACTTAAAAATCCAAAAGTAATATTAGCTTATCTAAAAGGAAATGATCAAAAGTATGCAGATAAGACATATTATGATAATCAAGAAAGATAACGATGGAGAAAAGCGGCAGGAAATAGTGAGAACAACAGATTTTCTTATACATAATGAGAGCCTAACTTAATTTAATAGATATGATAAGAAAACCATCAATTTGATTAGTCCTTTTTCAAATCAATGGTTTTTATTTTTGAAATAAATATCTATTTTTTTATAAAAATATTTTTTGACCCCCATAAAACTTTGTATTCCTCCGAATATGTATAGTGAAGAAAATAAATAGAAGAAAACTGATTATGAAAGAATACTGACGTGTTAATAAAATTACTAGATTAAGTGGGGTATCCGAAATAAAAGGGTGAAATTACCAATGATATAGAGAAGAGTTATTCAAGGATTGCAGATAAAATAGAAACAGGGCAAGCAAAACAAGCGGAAGAAAATAAGAAAGTAGAGTAAAATGTAAGCCTAACTGTAAGAACGATAGAAAAGTTGGCTTTGAAAAATATGAACAACAAGAAGACAAGCCTAAAGAAACTGTGGTTGAATGGTCACTTGTTTAGTGACCATTTTTCTATTTCAAGCAGAAGGAGGGAGAGAGATTACCCGTGTTGAGTTTAGTAATGAAGATCTTAAGAAAACCGAAAATAGAAGATATCGTATGTAACATACAAAATAACGAAGAAGATAAAGAAGCTTTTATCGTACAGTATCAGCCGTTTATTAGAAAATCAATCTCGTCTGTCTGCCGCCGATATATTACAGAACAGGATGATGAATATAGTATTGGATTGTTTGCGTTTAACGAAGCAATTGAACAGTATTCATATAAAAAAGGGAAATCTTTTCTAGCGTTTGCTGATCTTCTTATAAAAAGAGATGTAATTGACTATATACGCAAGGAGTCTAAGCATAACCTTGTCTTTTTAAAAGAAGATGAGCAAGAGGAAATGTTAGAAATGCAAGTATCGCTTACGGAGTATATGAAAGAAATAGAGAATGGTAACCGTAAGGAAGAAATTCTCCATTTTCAAAGTGTGTTAGCTGATTTTAAAATCACATTTTCAGAGCTTGCTAAAGAATCTCCTAAGCATCGTGATACGCGTGAGCACTTAATAGAAATTGTAAAGGTGATTATAAAAGAAGAGGAAATGATGGAGGAGCTGTTCCGGAAGAAAAAGTTACCGCTTAAACATATTGAACCGCGTGTTAGGGTAAGTCGCAAAACGTTGGAGCGGCATAGAAAATATATCATTGCAATGTGTATTATCTTCGCAAACAACTATACATACATTCTTGATTATATAAGGGGAGGGAAGCATGATGAATAAAGGAATTGTGATGGATATAAAAAAACATAGCGTAGTTGTTTTAACGCCAAATGGAGAGTTTATTACGTGTAAAAGAAAAGGGGATTCTTGCATGATTGGAGAGGAAATTTCATTTGATGAGCAAGAACAAAAAGCATCGCGTTTTTCAATCCCTTATTTCTTAAAGCCGGCATCATTACTTGTTGCTTGTTTTCTATGTGCGCTGTTATTTTTCTACAACCAACCGGAAGAAAAAGTATTCGCTTACGTCTCAGTTGATATAAATCCAAGTTTAGAAGTGAGCGTAACGAAGGATCTTCGCGTTATAGATTTACAAGCTTGTAATGATGATGGAAGGCGTATTTTAAAAGAATTGAAGCAATGGGAAAATAAACAATTGCAAGAAGTAATACGTACAATTATAAAGCAGAGTCAAGAGGATAAGTATTTAACGAATGATAAGCAAGTTATGCTAACCGCTATTGCAAAGGATAAGTTGCTAGAACCAAAGTTGGAAAAGGTAATGAAAGAATTAAAGAAAGAATATGAGCTAAAACATATTACAGTCGAATATCAAAATAGCACGATGCAAGTACGAGAGAATGCTAGAAAAGCTGGAATGGGCACAGGTGTCTATATAAAGCAAGAGAATGAGAAGAACAAATCGGTTACGCCGCCCGCCACGCCATCTAATCCGGTGGAAAACGAAGAAGAGAGGCAATCGCAGCCGGATTCATCTCCTGATGTAGTGCCAGATTTGTCTTCTGTAAAAGACAAAAAATATGAGAAGCCAGAGTATAAAGAACAAAAGAAAATAGAGGAACAGCCAACGAAGCAAATAAAAGAAAACAATGGTAGAGGATCTCAGCAAGAAAATAGAGGGAATCAGCAGGAGAATAACGGTAGGGAATCCCAACAAGGGAATAATGGACACCAGCAAGAGAACAATGGAAGAGGATCGCAAGGGAATAATGGGAATCAGCAAGGAAACAACGGAAGAGGGTCCCAAGGAAATAATGGGAATCAGCAAGGAAACAACGGAAGAGAGTCCCAAGGGAATAATGGGAATCAGCAAGGAAATAACGGAAGAGGGTCCCAAGGAAATAATGGGAATCAGCAAGAAAACAACGGAAGAGGGTCCCAAGGAAATAACGGGTACCAGCAAGAGAACAACGGAAGAGGATCCCAAGGAAATAATGGGAATCAACAAGGTGACAATGGAAGAGGGTCCCAAAAAGAAAATGTTGGAAACGAGCAAGGAAACAATGGTAGGGGATCTCAACAAGAGAATAGAGGCCACCAGCAAGGGAATGAAAAGAAGAATCAATAGAAATATAGAAGTGAGAGATTCATTTTAAAGTGAAAAGGAGTTATCTCACTATTGCGGGCAGTAAAACTCCCATCTCAAAATTTGGCTAGGGAAAAGAAGTTAGGTGGGAGTTGGGCTGCTTAAAGTTGCACTTTATTATTTTATAGTTCTATTAAGAAGGAGTATGTGAAAAATATAATGGAGAAAAACATTCAACAAGAGAAAGATAAAGTAAAACCTGTTTTTTATGACCCGAAAGGAAGGAGAAACATAGCTTTTATTTCGTTTCTATGTATTTCAATCGTTAGCGTAAGTATTGTATTTTATTTTTTCTTTCAAAGTATTTTTTCAACACCAGAAATTCCAAATATGAATACCGCTGTACAACAAGATAATAAACTTGTACCAATTAATCAAAAACTTAGTGATCAGCAGTTAAAGAAGGAAGAGTTTAAACCAAATACCGAAGCGAAGGATAATAAAAATTTGGTGAATTCGCCGAAGGATAGTAAACAACGTAAAGAAGTGTATGGTTTTTATGTAAACTGGGATGAAAATAGTACCGCTTCTTTAAAAGAAAATATCGATTCATTAACCACGCTAGTACCAGAGTGGTATCATTTAAAAGCAGATTTAACGATTAGAAGTGAGATAAAACCTGAGATAGTAAAGTTAGCAGAAAAAAATGAAGTGAAAATTATGCCTTTACTAACTAACTATACTGAGGAAGCTTCTGGTCCTGATAGTGGGCTAATTCATAAGTTGCTGAATTCCTCAAATGATGTAAAGACAAAGTTTATAAATGATTTAGTAAAGCAAGTTGAAAAGAATCAATTTGCGGGTATTAATATTGACTTTGAGGCCGTACCTGAAAGTGATAGAGAAAACTTAACAAATTTTATGAAAGAACTTACTACGGTCTTTCATAAACATGATTTGCTCGTTACACAAGATGTTCCAGCTAATGATAAGGCTTTTGATTATAGTGCGTTAGCAAAAATAATAGATCGAATGATTGTAATGATGTACGATGAGCACTATGGAGCGGGAGAGCCAGGACCAATTGCTTCAAATAAATGGTTTCAACACACATTGAAAGAACTGAATATTCCGTCTAATAAACTTATAGTTGCTTTCGGTAACTATGGATATGATTGGAAAGTAAATAGTAAGGAACCGGCGAAATCTTTAACTTTTTCAGAAGTTATGGCAATGGCTCATAATTCAGATATAAATATTCAATGGGATAAGATGAGTGGAAATCCTTATTTTAGATATAAAACAGAAGATAACGAACATACTGCTTGGTTCTTAGACGGCGTTACTCTCTATAATCAAGTGAAAATTGCAATGGACAACAATGCAAAGGGGTTTGCGTTATGGAGATTAGGAGCAGAAGATCCTACAATATGGAAAGTTTTAAAAAATCCGATTGAGGCACAAAAAAATCCTGATGTATTACATAAAATCACTAGTTTAGATGAAGTGAATTATTCTGGACAAGGTGAAATTTTACAGATTGAGAATGAAAAGCAAAATGGATTGAGAGATTTTAAAGTAGGTAAAGATGGTTATCTTACAGATGAAGTATATCAATCCTTACCATCTGCATACGAAGTGCAACGATATGGAAAACCGAAAGGGAAACAAGTAGTATTAACATTTGATGATGGACCAGACCCGAAATATACGCCGGAAATCTTAGATATATTAAAAGAGAATAAAATAAAAGCTGCTTTTTTTGTCCTTGGTGAAAACGCGCAACTAAATCCTAGTATTGTAAAAAGAATATACGATGAAGGGCATGAAATTGGTAATCATACTTTCAAGCATCCTAACGTAGCTGATACGTCTTTACTACGAACAAAAGTAGAACTTAATACGACGCAACGTCTGATCCAGGAAATAACTGGGCATTCTACAGTTTTGTTTAGGCCACCGTACGAAGCGGATGCTAACCCGGATTCCTCAAATGAAATATTGCCTATTTTACGGGCACAAAATATGAACTATACAATGGTAGCAGAAAAAGTGGATCCTGAGGACTGGGCAACACCATCAACAAATGAATTAGTAAAGCGTGCTCTTAATCCTGTTTATAAAGGAGAGGGAAATGTTATTCTTCTCCACGATGCGGGAGGGAATCGTACCCATACGGTAGAGGCGTTGCCGATCATTATTAAAGAGCTTAAAAAGCATGGATATAGTTTTGTAACAATTTCAGATTTGATGAATAAAGAACGAGATGAAATTATGCCCCCGGTTTCTTCTGAGGGAAAGCAATATTTACTTTACAATAAAGCTGTCTTTTCAGGGGCGGGATACTTTAAACATATATTAACAACTATTTTTTATATCGCTATTGGATTAGGGATTTTTCGATTCTTATTCTTAATTTATTTTGCATGGAAGCAAAAAAGAAAAACGCTATCTCGAACTATTCATTCGTCCTACCAACCTTTTGTTAGTGTTGTCATAGCAGCATATAATGAAGAAAAGGTGATAGCTAAGACAATTCGCTCAATTTTGGATAGTAAGTATGGAGAGTTTGAAGTTATTGTTGTGGATGACGGATCGACAGATGGTACGTCAAAAGTAATGCAAGAAACATTTTATAAACACCCTAAAGTTCGTTTCATTCAGAAAGAAAACGGCGGGAAATCATCGGCAATGAACTTAGGGTTTCAACAATCGCGAGGAGAGATCATTGTCACTTTAGATGCGGATACTATTATTGCGCAAGACGCCATTTCTCTCATGGTTAGACACTTTGAAGATCAAAATGTAGCAGCAGTTTCAGGTAATGTCAAAGTGGGGAATAGACGAAACTTGTTAACTACTTGGCAACATGTTGAATATATAACAGGATTTAATTTAGAACGTAGAGCTTTCGATGAGTTAAATTGTATTACAGTAGTTCCAGGGGCTATTGGGGCGTGGCGTAAGAAGAATGTAGTTGAATCTGGATATTTAAGCGAAGATACATTAGCAGAAGATACAGATCTTACTATTACATTTTTACGTCAAGGACATAGAATTGTATATGAAGAAAAAGCGTATGCTTTTACGGAGTCACCTGAAGATGTGAAAAGTCTCATTAAACAGCGATATCGTTGGTCATATGGTACACTTCAATGTCTTTGGAAACATCGAAAAGCGTTATGTAATTCAAAGCATAAAACGTTAGGATTTATTGCATTGCCTAACATGTGGTTATTCCAATATGTTCTGCAATTCATTGCTCCTTTTGCAGATATATTAATGATTATAGGGTTATTTAGTAGTGATCCGCTAAAAGTTTTAGGATTTTATTTTGTATTCTTTTTAATGGATCTTCTCGCATCTCTATTTGCATTTAAATTAGAGGAAGAGAATCCGAAACCATTAGTATGGTTAATTTTACAACGCTTTATTTATCGTCAATTTATGACTTATGTTGTCGTTAAATCTATATTCTCATCGATTCGAGGAGTAGCGGTAGGTTGGAATAAGCTAAAGAGAGTGGGAAGTGTAGAACATTCTACGGAACATAAGGAGGCATCTTAAGAGAGCGGGTTATCTGCTCTCTTTTTTATTGATTTAGTGAGCTGAGTGTAGAGTACATACATCTGTATCTATAAGAGTTCTAATAGTGAGACATTATGTGAAGATACTCCTTTAGTTTCGAGAAAAAGTTTTTTTATATTTTTTTAAAATGACGGACATAAAATCGTATATACCTTCGAATTATATATATGGATAACATAAATATGTATATAAAAGGGGAGCAATAAGATGAAAGAACAAAAAGAAATGTTTGAAGAAATCTCTGAAGTACTAAAGGTATTGGCGCATCCTGTCCGTTTATCATTAGTAAAAATAATGCTTGCAAAAGGTCCTACTAATGTAACAACAATGTATGGGGATTTGGAAATGCCTCAAAGTACAATTAGTCAACATTTATCTAAACTAAAAGCTGCTAAAATGGTTACAGGTACTCGGAAAGGATTAGAAATTTATTATGAAGTAACTGACAATCGCACAAAATCAATATTAGCATGTTTAGTTTAAATGCTGACTTCTATTTCAAAAAAAAACGCTATTCTTTCCTATGTTTTTATAGAGAGAATAGCGTTTTTAACTTTTAAAGAGTATCTTTTTTATTAGTTTGATAGTGATATGGTATTACCTCTAAAATATAAAATATCATTTTGGGGGACTTTACAACCTTAGATTAATGAAATGTGACGATACACTATTATAAGGTTTTAGAAGAATTCTTGATATGGAAGATTTAACAAAGTTCAAAATGTACTTTTAGTCATGTAATCTTTTGATCTGATGACCTTTTCCCCATTCAAATAGTTCATCCATAATTTTCATTAAAGATTTTCCGTGCTCACTTAGTGTGTACTCAACCTTTGGTGGTACTTCTTGATATACGGTACGATGGATAATCCCATCAGCTTCAAGTTGCCGAAGTTGTTGTGTAAGTACTTTTTGTGTAAGGTTTGGAATTTCTCGTTTAATTTCATTTGTTCGCATTTTTCCATCCATCAAAACACATAAAATATAAACTTTCCATTTTCCGCCGATTACATCGAGCGTCGTTGCAATTGGACAGCTATCATTTTGATTCATATAACACCTCCAAAGGTACCTCAAGGTTCCTATAGCACCTCAAAGTACGTACTTTTCAATTATATGTAATGCATTCATACTAATACGTAAAGGATTGAATCATTTATAAAGGGGATGAAAAATGATGAGAACACTTGTAATTGTAGCACACCCTCATATTGAAAAATCAAAAATTAATAAAAGATGGATAGAAGAACTTGAGAAACATTCAGATGAAATTACGGTGCATGAATTATATAAAGTGGCACCAAACTGGGAGTTTAATATTGAAGAAGAGCAAAAGTTATTAGTAGAACATGACAGATATATATTTCAATTCCCGCTATACTGGTACAGCACACCGCCATTATTAAAAAAATGGTTTGATGATGTATTAACATATGGATTTGCGTACGGATCAAAAGGGGATAAAGTGAAGGGAAAAGAGTTTGGTGTAGCTATTTCTATAGGTGGATTAGAAAAAGATTATGAAAATAGCGGAATTACGATGGATGAGTTGACGAAACCATTCCAAGCTACATGCCTATATACAGGTATGGAATTTATACCTTCCTTTTATTTATATGGTGCCGAATATAAACTAAGTGATGAAGAGATTGATAAAAGTGCGCCTGAGTATGTGCAATATGTAATGAATAAGAAGTATTCTAATATATAAGAAGAAACAGCCATTTACTTGTGAAGTAAATGGCTGTTTTTTATTTGTTTTATATTCACTAAGTGTAATCTTTAGTAAATTAATAGTTAATCTGGTAAAATAAAAAACCTAACATATATAAAGGGGAGTTTTACTTGAGAACGATGCAACAATTATTACAAAAAAGAGCAATGCAATCACCAAATTTGGAAGCACTTGTAGGGGGAGAGAAAAGATATTCATTTCAGCAGTATAATGAACGAGTAAATCAGCTTGCACATTATTTGTTACATAGTGGTGTGCAAAGAGGAGATCGTATTGGAATACTATGCAAAAATAATCACCCGTTTCCAAGCGTTATGATGGCAAGTTTAAAAATTGGAGCGGTATTTATTCCGCTAAATCATCAGCTTACTGTTTATGAACTAGAAACGATTGTAAAAGAAGCGAAATTAAAAGTGTTAGTTATTGATGAAGAATTTAGTGAAGTGTTATTAAAGGTTGATGCTGTTAAAGAAATTCCTTATGTAATTGAAACGACAAAAGAAGGCTTTGGTTCATTTGAATTAACGTTACAAGAACAGCCAATGACAGAACCGAACGTAGAAGTTCATGAAGAAGACGACGCCATTTACTTATTTACTTCGGGAACGACTGGACAGGCGAAAGCATGTGTAATTGGACATAAAAATTTACATCATTATTTTGATGAGATTGCAGGACAAAGAGAAATTCCAGCAGGTGAGCGCTTTTTATCCGTCCATCCATTGTTTCATATGAGCGGCGTGCTTTCTATTTTAAATTGCATTTATCATGGTGTTACGATGATCTTCTTAGCTGATTCGAATCCGACTCTTATTTGGGATAAGATTGAAGAAGAGAAAATTACTACGATGCTTGCATTCCCGGCTGTTTATAGCTACATGCTTGATGAACTAAATAAAAAAGAACGTAACATTTCAACTTTTAAAGTAGCACAAAGCGGTGGAACAAAAGTGCCAGAAACACTCATCCAAAAATATATGGAAAAAGGAATATATATGGTGCAAGGTTATGGTAGTACAGAAGGTTGGGTTGTAACTTCATGGCATCCAATGATGGGAAAAGAAAAGATGTCTTCTGTAGGAAAAGCCTTGAAAAATGTAGAGGTGAAAATTGTTCATCCAGAAACAGGACATGAACTAACAACAAATGAAGTTGGAGAGATTCATGTAAGAAGCCCATATATGTTTAAAGGGTATTGGAATAATGAAAAGGCGACAAAGAAGGTAATAAAAGATAATTGGTTTAACATGGGCGATGCTGGCATGATAGATGACGACGGATTCCTGCATATTATGGGAAGATATAAAGACGTTATTATACGCGGTGGTGACAATGTATATCCAGACCAAGTAGAAGATGTTATTCATGAAATGCATGGTGTTTTAGAAGTTGCAGTAGTTGGAGTTCCAGATGGCTTTTGGGGAGAGATTCCGACAGCGTACATTGTAAAAGACATGCAAACGTTTTTAACGGAAGAAGAAATTATACAGTATTGTAAAGAAAAACTAGCAAGCTATAAAATACCCAAAGTTGTATTTATGAACAAATTACCGAAAAATGCTTTAGGGAAAGTACTGAAAAGGGAATTAAGAGAAAATATACTTGTAAAATAAAAACGATTAAATGATGAGGAATCCAGTTATGTATAAAGCATAACTGGATTTTTTGTTTATGATTCTGTTGGTGGATATTGTAAATATTTAAAACCTTTTATGTTTTTTTAGTGTAATATTGAAAATAAAGGGAGCTAACTAATTTCAGTACTAGGGGGAGAAACTATGGCTATAAAATTAGAAACTGAGCATTTATGTATAGAACCTTTTACTAATGATGACGTGTTTAGAATTAAAGAGTTAGCTAATGATAAGGAATTAGCTAATATTCTTGGGCTTCCACACCCATATAAATTAGAGTTCGCGCAAGATTGGGTTGATATGCAACCAGAACTTATAAGGAAAGGAATCGAATATCCTTTAGGAATTGTCTCTAAAGAATCAAGAGAAATTGTAGGTACAATTACACTAAGAATTGACAAGGGTAACAATAGAGGTGAACTTGGTTATTGGATTGGTAAGAATTATTGGGGAAAGGGTTTTGCAACTGAGGCTGTAAACAGAATGATTCAATTTGGTTTTATCGAATTAGGTTTAAATAGAATTTGGGCATCTGCCATTTCTAGAAACCGATCATCGATTAAGGTGTTGGAGAAGTCGGGCTTACGTAAAGAAGGCACGTTGAGACAAAATAGACTTTTATTAAATACATATGAAGATGTTGATGTGTATGGAATATTAAAGACAGAATACAAGGTTTTAAATCACAGATAAGTCTGGTAGTGTGATGACAAAAGGAAACCCTTCAGAACAGGGTTTCCTTTTTGTATTTCTCAAAAATTAATATTGTAGTTTAACAGGACCTTGTCTATCAAAAACATAATAATTTACTAGATTTTGTATTTTGTGTAAGATAATAAAGAATATTCAAATATTAATAAAGGGAAGAGATGTAAATGAAGCTGCCGTTATTACAGGTAGAGACAGAGAGACTGATGATCCGTCCGTTCCAAAATGATGATTATGAAAGTTGGTTAGATGGATTTAATAAGAGGTTACCATCGCAGTATAAATATGATGATGGTTATCAAGTTATGGCATCATCAACAAAAGAATGGTTCACGGAATGGATAAGGGGCTTTGATGAAGCAGCGCATCGAGATGAGATGTACGTATTAGGTATTTTTCGTAAAGAAGACGGAGCTAATATTGGTAAGCTAGAGCTGATTAAAATTTTACGTATGGACTATCAATGGGCGATGATGGGATATTCCATACATAATCAATACTGGAAAAACGGATATGGCATGGAAAGTGTGAAAGCTGCAGTATCGTTATTTTTTAATCGTCTTCATTTTCATAGAATCGAATTACATATACGTGTTGATAATGAGCCATCCGTTCGTCTTGCGGAAAGAGCCGGTTTTTCTTTTGAATGCAAGAGAGAGGCGTTTTCATTAGAGAATGGTAAGTGGATGGATTTTCTTATTTATTTTAAAAATAAGGAGATGAATATATGAGAGTTCTAATTACAGGTGGAAATCGCGGATTAGGGTTGCAGTTAGTAAAAGTATTTCATGAAAATGGGCATATCGTTTATCCGTTAGTTAGAACTGAGGTTGCGGTAACGCAATTGAAGCAAATGTTTAGTTGTAGATGTTTTCCTATATTAGCAGACTTAGCGGCTGATGAGAGTACAGAGCAAATTAAGAAACAGCTTGAGGAATATACAGAGTATATTGATCTAGTTATAAATAACGCTGGAATTACTGGAAAGGAGACTGAGGTTTTACATACGAATTCAGAAGAGTTAACGGACTTATTTAATATTCATTGCTTAGGTGTAATTCGAGCTGTAAAAGGTACATATATGGCTTTAGCTAAATCGGATCATCCGAGAATCATAAATGTGTCCTCTCGGTTAGGTTCATTGCATAAAATGGCCAACAAAGAGTTTCCGCAAGGCCATTTCTCATATTCATATCGAATTGCTAAAGCTGCACAAAATATGCTAACACTCTGCTTACAACAAGAGTTTGAGAATAAAGGAATAAGTGTAACTGCCATTCATCCTGGAAAATTAAAGACTGAAATTGGTGCTTTTGATGCGAATATGACCCCGGCTGAAGGAGCAAAAAATATATATGATTGGGTAATAGATTCAAATGAGGATCTTTCAGGGCAGTTTATTGAGCCAGGTGTAGGTGAAATAAAGTGGTGATATACGATCTTGCAATCATTCAGAATTTGTTTGGCCCTTCTAAAAAAGTATTAAATGACTTACCAAATGCAGTGACCATTGAAGAAATAGAAGAAGACGTTTTGTATGACGTACAAACATATAAAGAAAAGATAAGTAGATTTGAAGAAGTTTGTTTTAACTGGGAGTTAAAAAGAGCGAGTATTGTATTAAACAAAAGGTTTAGTAGTTATAACTCAAGTGTGAGAGTGTTACTTGATGCCGGTTTTTCTTTGCACGCAGCAAAGATAGAAGTATGTAGAGAATTGAACAATATAGAAGAACTTGAAAGACAATATACATATCGATCAATAGCAGAAGGAACGTTATCAGAAAAAGAATTTAAATATATTTGGGAACAATGTATGTCGGGTTCAGGGAATCAAACTTCAATTTTAACGATTGATGAGCATTTTTATTCAGTGCAAACAGAGTTAGGTAAGGGCTGGGAGAAGTTATGCATTGTTTTTTATGATAAAAATGAGCCAACTGGTATGGCCATACCGCATATAGAACCTGGAACAGTAAGTGAAGGACGGTTATTTTATTTTGGAGTAATGCCTTATTATCGCGGGAAAGGAATTGCTTCCAAGCTACATCTTCAATGTTTACATATGTTAAAAGAAATGGGGGCTACGTATTATATTGGGAGCACACATACATCAAATGAAAAGATGCAGGGGATATTTTTGAGAAATAATTGTTCGTTGAAAACGGAGATAGAGCTTTATTATAAAATTTTTAATGAGGGTTAGGAGAAAAGAAAATGAAAACTATAAACGTATTTCATTATGACGCATTTACAAATAAACCGAATATGGGGAATCCAGCAGGTATTGTATTAGATGCAGATGGATTAACAGAAGAGGAAATGCAACGTATTGCTGAAAAAGTTGGATTTAACGAAACGTCGTTCGTACTTTCTTCAGAAGTAGCAGATATAAGAATGCGTTATTTTACACCTGGTTATGAAATGGATTTATGTGGACACGGAACAGTTGGGACTATTTATGCCTTGCGTGAAAGAGGTTTATTAGAAGAGAAAGCAAGCCTTACGATTGAAACGAAGGCCGGGATTTTACCAATACAAATAGGTGTAAATGAAAATGGAGAAACCTTTATTAAAATGAGGCAGACAGCACCTCAGTTTAAAGATTTTGCAGGTTCAAAAGAAGAATTAGCTCATAGTATTGGTTTAGAAGTAAATGATTTAGATGTAAGTTTACCGATTGTATATGGAAGTACGGGGAACTGGACCGTAATTGTACCGGTTAAAAATCTAGATGTATGTGAGAGAATGAAACCTAACAATGAGGTGTTTCCATCGGTATTAAAAGAAATACCTAACGCTTCTATTCACCCAATTTGTCTAGAAACTTATGACGAAAAGGTACATATGCATGGGCGTCATTTCTCATCAGCTTATGCTGGAACGATTGAAGATCCAGTGACAGGAACAGCTTCAGGTGTAATGGGAGCATATTATGCGACGTATGTGGAGAAAGATTTTGACCATGAAATGGAGTTAATCGTTGAACAAGGGCAAGAAATACATAAAGATGGTCGTGTAACGGTATATGTAACGAAAGATGTAGAAAGTGAGAAGTTACAAATAGATATTGCTGGAACAGCGGTATATGTGAAAGAGTTTGAAGTTTTAATATAAAGTGAAACTTTAATCAGTGAGGGGCATCCCCACTGATTATCAGCCCTCACCAATCGGGCTGCCCAGCGAATAGCGGGATAAAAAAGAAAGCCCGGCATACATCCGGACTTTCATTATCGGTTCAATACTTCAATATACGAAGCATCTCCAGTTGTTCTTAAAGCAGAGCGGAAATTGTTATTTTCTAGTGTTTTAGCGACTTGTTGTAACTGCTGTGCATCATCATGATGGATAAGTAAGCTGTCAGCACCGTTTTCTTCTATATGAATGTGTTCGACATTTCCGATAGCATCATGTACAGCTTTTAAAAATTCAGGTTTCATATTGTCCTCCTATATGTATGTAACGTTGTTGTTAGTATTTCCTTATTTAAGAAATGTAAAAGTGAATGAATTTTTGTTATATTATGATTTTGGAAGGTATTTACTATTTGTTTGTCAAATAATAGTAAAGTTGTCTTTTGAATTGAGGGAATCTTCGGGATTAAAGGGTGAGGGAATGGACATTTCAGTAATCGCTGCACAACTAGTTAAGGAGAAAGTTATTTCATATTATCCAAATAGCATAAAAGTATTAAACGGAGGAACGACAAGTACTGTGTATTTGTTGGATGAAGAATATGTTGTAAAGCTGAATGAAGCGGAAGTAATACGGGAAGAAGCTAATTTTCTTTCTTTTTATGAGGGGAATAAGTTGTTTTCGAAGTTTTTGTATAAGGAACCTTTCCATACGTATATTGTGTATTCTTTTCTTGAAGGTAGTACTTCTTGCGAACAAGGGCATAAACGAAGTACGCTTCGTACACTTGTAAAAGAAGTTATTAATAAGTATGAAATAGTTTCAGATTTAGATGTCTGGGGATGGAAAGAAAGTCCGGTTCAATCTTGGCATGAATTTTTAACGACAAATGTAATGGAAGCTCATGAAAATGTAAAACGTTACATAAGTGAAGAAGAGTATAGAACGGTTCTTAAGTTAGCAAATAGTCCAAGTAGGGGGACTGGAATAAATCAGCCATTTTTATTGCATGGTGATCTTGGATTTCATAATTTTATATTTCAAGGAAATGAGTTGCATGGTGTAATTGATCCTTTACCAGTGTTAGGAGATCCTATATACGATTTAATTTATGCATTCTGTTCAACCACGGAAGATGTAACAAAAGAAACAATTCATTATGCGATGAAACAGTGTGTATTTCATAAAAAAGAAAGTGATTTATATGAAGAAATAGTCATAGGATTATATTTGCGTATAGATACGTGTTTAAGGCACCACCCGAAAGATTTAGAAGATTATTTAGCAGCTTGGCGTTATTGGATGGGCGAGGTTGAGGTGACTTTATAGTACAAATATTTTTGGGGAGATGGTGAGATGAATGTTGTAGAAGCGAAAAAGGATTTAGCAATCAAAACGAAGAGAGGATTACCGATTATATTAGCTGGTGTTTTATTTTGGATAGTTATGAGTATAACGGGCTTTGTTCTTTCTGAAAAACAAGTGGTGTGGGTATATTTAATCGGTATGGGATGTGTATTTCCTTTCGGCTTAATGATAGCTGCTATATTGAAAATTGATATGTTTGCGAAAGGAAATCCGTTAGGGATTTTGGCAGGATTAATTGGTGGGATAAATGTATTGAATATTCCGCTTGTATTACTTGCCTATTTTCAATTTCCAGAATGGTTACCTTTTGTAGTAGCAATGTTAATAGGTGTTCATTTTGTACCGTACGTATGGATTTATGAAAGCAAAAGTTACGGTTTATTGTCAGTAGGGACTGTATTCGTAACGTCAGTTTGCGGGATTCTTTTTGCAGAAAAAGGATTCACTGTAATTCCATTGTCAGTTACAGTTGTTTATTTACTTACTTTTATCAGTTTATTAATTGAAAATAAAAAAGCAGATCATTATCAACAAAAATCAGCTTAATAAAAATAGAGGGATAGGGGAAATTATGATGAAAAATTTCGTTTGTACAACGTGTGGCGTGCAGTATGCAGCGAGTGTAGAAGAACCAGTGAGTTGTCATATTTGTGATGAAGAGAGACAATATGTGAATCCGAAAGGGCAGTCTTGGACGACGCTAGAAAGCTTACAAACAAGTGATACATATAAAAATGAAATAATCGAAGAGGAAAATGGGCTTTTTAGTATTACAACAAAACCAGGATTTGCGATCGGTCAAACGGCATATGTAGTGAAAACAGATTCATATCGTTTACTGTGGGACTGTATTACTTATTTAGATGAAACGACAATTGCGAAAATAAAAGAGCTTGGTGGATTAGATGCGATTGCATTATCTCACCCGCATTATTATTCAACGCAAGTAGAATGGGCGGAGACATTTGATGTACCAATTTATATACACGAAGATGATAAAGAGTGGGTGATGCGTCCGAGTAGTCGTATTATTTATTGGTCTGGTGAGTCTTTACAATTAGCGGATGGGATTACTATACATCGTCTTGGAGGACATTTTAGTGGCGGTTCTGTATTGCATTGGGAAGAAGGTAATGACGGAAAAGGGATTTTGTTAACAGGTGATATTATTCAAGTTGTAGCGGATGAACGATGGGTAAGCTTTATGTACAGCTATCCAAACTTAATTCCATTACCAGCGAGAAAAGTGGAAGAAATGGTGAATCGAGTGAAGCCGTTACAGTTTAATCGTTTATACAACGCTTTTCATCGAGTAGTAAAAGAAAATGCAAATGAGGCAGTTGAACGTTCTGCTGAAAGATATATTAAGGCGGTAGAAGGAAAGTTGTTTCATACGTAAAAGGAGAGTTAGTTTTATGAAAACGTTGGTATGCTTTGGGGATAGTATTACAGCTGATGAAACATTTTTTGATGGAACGCCGAGGTTAACACCACGTTTGCGAGAGATGTTTCCGAATTGGAAAGTAGTGAATGCAGGTGTTCCAGGTGATACTACATTCGATGCGTTAAATAGGATTGAAGAAGATGTATTATCATATAAACCAGATTTCGTAACAGTTTTTCTTGGCACGAATGATGCGGTTTCTTTTTCACAAGGGTCATTACAGGCATACAAAGAAAATTTAGAGAAGATTGTGAACTATATTTCGTCAGGTAAAGTACTGCTTATTAGTCCTGCCCCAGTTGATGAAGAAAGACAGCATAATAGAACAAATGAAGTGCTTGGTCAGTATGCAGACGTGGTAGAGGAAGTGGCGAAAGAAACAGGAAGCTATTTTCTAAATTTGTATGCTGAAATGATTCAAGAACTGAATTATAAAAGGTTTGTAGAAAATGATGAAAAAGATGGATTACACTTTGGACCAGAAGGCTATGAGTATGTAGCGAAGTTAATTGGTGAAAAGTTAAAAAGGATTTTATAAAAAAGCAAAGCGATATCGCTTTGCTTTTCATTGTTTTTAATAGCTCAATCTAGAAATGCTTGCTGCAATGCTTTGAGCCCATCACTGTAAATACCATGAAACAGATTGATTGCCTCTTCAACACTAACCTCAACAGGAGTGAATGTACCAGACCACTCTACTAAAGATGTATTACTTTCAGTACCTTCTTTCACCTGGATTGTAGATAGATAATTAGTGACTGGAAATGGAGCATTCATGATTGAATACGTGTAATATCGTTCTTTCTCATTGAATACTTCTAAGCGTTCTATAATTGTGTCACCATCTGGATTAGCTAGATGACGTACACGACCGCCTTCCGTTAATTTACTGCTAGGTATATAAGGTAACCAGTCTGGAAGGGAGTTGAAACCTCCAATTAATTGCCATACTTGTTCAGGTGAACCGAAAATTTCCATAGATGTAGTAGTATGTGCCATGTTCATTACGCTCCTTTTCATTCCGGTATTTGCGGGTAAATAATCAGTGGGGATTGCCCCACTGATTAAGGTTTCAATTTATTTTACGCTGATTGGTAGTGGTGCATTAGGTGCTACTAGTTTTTGTTCACGCATTTCTTCCCAGAATGCTGCTGGAATTACTGTATTTAAGGCGTTTTGGTCTTCTACAATTCGTTCCGGTTTACTTGCACCAGGAACAACGGCAGCAACTGCTGGATTCGCTAGTGAAAATTGTAATGCAGCAGCTTTGATGCTAATTTCGTGACGATCTGCAAGAGCTTTGATTTTCTCAACTTTTGCAATAATTTCTGGTGATGCTTTTTGATATTCAAAGTGAGCACCTCCAGCAAGAATACCTGAGCTATATGGGCCACCAACAACAATATCCATATTATGCTTAACAGCTGCAGGCATTACTCGTTGCAATGCACGCTCGTGGTCTAGTAATGAATAACGACCAGCGAGTAAGGATATATTTGGCTGCGCTTCTTCTAAATCAAGCATCAGTTCAATTGATTCTACTTTGTTTACTCCAAGTCCCCAGCCTTTAATGACGCCTTCTTCACGTAAACGTGTTAGTGCACGGAATGCTCCTGTTCGAGCTGTTTCAAATTGTGAAATCCACTCATCACCATAAAAGTCTTGTGCTAAGTCATGAATGAAAACAAAGTCTAGACGATCTGTTTTTAAACGTTTTAAACTTTGCTCAATAGAACGAAGTGTTGCATCTGCGCTATAGTCATTGATCATTTTATTTTTACGGCCAAATTCGAAAAGTCCACCTTTTTCACCTAAATCACGTGCAGATGGATCTTCTAGTTCATCTGAAATCGTTCGACCGACTTTTGTACTTAAAAAGTAATCATCACGATTTCTTTTTGATAGTGCTTCGCCAAGACGAATCTCCGCTAAACCAGATCCGTAAAGTGGAGCTGTATCAAAGTAACGAACGCCATTCTCCCAAGCAGCATCCACTGTAGCGATTGCTTCTTCTTCTGGGATATTTCGGTACATGTTTCCTAGTGGTGCTGTACCAAAACCGATTTTTTCTTTTAGTAACTTACTCATTATAAATATCCTCCTAAAATGTATTTAAAAATTAATTCATCATTGTGAATGGATGTGAAAATGAAAACATGTCATTTCATTGTCTGAAAAAATCTATGATAAAAATATTGAAACAGCTAAAAAATACTCACTTTAAAGTACGGGTACTAAAAAGTAATGTCTAATACTGCATGACTCACTCAACTCTTACAAATGCTATTATGAAATGTATTTTACATAATGAAAAGTACGTACTTTAAAGTGATATAGATACTAAAAAGTAATACAGGTACTTTTTGGTACCGTACTACTCATCTGCTGTTTACATATGCTATTATGAAACATGTTTAACAGGGTAAAAAGTACGTACTTTAAGGTGCTATAGATACTTAAAAGTAATATTTAAATCTTTAGCTTACTTGCCTTATAACATTATTAAAGGAGATTTTTATATGAAAACATACAATATTCCTGTAGAGGCGACTTTACAGGTTATCGGTGGGAAGTGGAAAGTAGTGATCCTTTGTCATTTAAAGAAAGACAAAAAGAGAACGTGCGAATTAAAACAATTAATGTCTGGTATTACACAAAAGATGTTAACGCAACAATTACGTGAATTAGAAGAAGATGGTGTAATCGAGAGAAAAGTGTATAACCAAGTGCCGCCGAAAGTAGAGTATTCCTTAACTGATTACGGTCATTCATTAGATGCTATACTTGATTCTCTTTGTAACTGGGGAGAACATCATCTTGAAAAGAATGGCAACACGTCTATGCTCATTACAGCAGCTGAATAAAGAAGGAAAAAACGAACGAGAATACGTTCGTTTTTTCTTTTTGTATAGAGGGAGATTTTTAAGCGGCATAATTACTTTTTTGTAATATAGGTACTTTTTTGTGCTGTAGGAACTAAAATGTGCCGTATAGAAAAATATTTATTTTTACGCAACAATAGAGAAGGAATTTAGAAAAAAGGAGGGGAGATTGCGTGAAACAATATAATATACCGGTAGAAGCAACTTTAGAAATTATCGGGGGAAAGTGGAAGGTGGTTATTTTATGTCACTTAACAAAAGGGAAGAAGCGAACGAGTGAGTTGCAACGTTTAATTCCTGAAATTTCTGTTAGAATGTTAACGCAACAATTACGTGAGTTAGAAGAAGATGGTGTGATTACACGTAAAATCTATAATGAAATTCCACCTCGAGTAGAATACTCCTTAACTGATTATGGTTGGTCTTTACAAAATGTATTAAACCAATTAACTGCATGGGGAGAACGATGCATAGATAGAAAAAATAGTAAAGTTAAATGAAATCTATATATGTAATATTGAAACACCACCTATTGATGAGGTGGTGTTTTTTCAGTATAAAACTTTAAAAAGTTACTACGGTGAAAAGTAAGGTGCTATACCATATCAGCAGCTGTTTTAGCTAAGGTGAATGTTTAATCTATCATTCATCATAGGTACTTTAAAGTGCCTTCATCACTTTAAAGTACGTACTATGCTTCATAATATAACCGTTTTATAATGACACTCGTAGCAAGAAGTCATTACGGTTTTAAGCTATGTTCAAAAAGACTTATTAACTAGAATAGTTTTTTGTTCAATTTTTTTAGTAGGAGATGTTTATATGGTTGAAGAACTTTTTTATAAAAAAATACTTAAAAATCTTTTTTCAGATCCAGTTCAAATTACACTTTGGAATGGAGAAACAATACAATATGGAGAAGGGGAACCTCAATTTCACGTAACATTCCATAAGCCGCTTTCAAAAAAAGAGATTGCTAAGGATCCTTCTATTGCATTTGGTGAAGCATATATGAATGGGGACCTTGAAATAGAGGGGAACCTTGAAAAAGCAATTCAATCTATTTATAGAAGGCAGGATAGCTTTTTAGGTGATAGTAAGTTGCAATATTTCAAAAGTAAATGGAATTTCTCAAAACAAAAAAATAAAGATGATATTGCTCATCATTATGATATTGGGAACGATTTCTATAAATTGTGGCTTGATGAAACAATGACATATTCTTGTGCATATTTCCAAAATGAGCAAGATTCTTTAACGACAGCTCAGCATAATAAAGTGAATCATATTTTGAAAAAGTTGAACCTTCAAAAAGGTGATACGTTATTAGACATTGGTTGCGGCTGGGGTGAACTCATTACAGCTGCCGCTAAGCAGTACGGTGTGAAAGCGATGGGAGTAACGTTAAGTGAGGAACAATATGCTAAGACTTCCGAGCGAATTAAACAAGAGGGACTTACGGATTTAGTTGAAGTATCTTTACTTGATTACCGTGATATTAAGAATCATAAATTTGATAAAATTGTTAGTGTAGGTATGATTGAACATGTAGGAAAAGACAACATTACGCAATACTTTGAAACAGTTAATGAACTGCTAAACGATGGCGGGATTTCTCTACTTCATTGTATTACTTCTCCGGCCAATGGTGGTGCTACGAATGGTTGGATTGAAAAATATATATTCCCTGGCGGATATGTTCCTGCTGTTAACGAATTAATCACGAACATGACAAACGAACAATTTTTCATTGTTGATGTGGAAAGCCTACGTAGACATTACGGGACAACATTACAACATTGGGCTCGGAATTTTGAAAATGTAATGGGGGAAGTTCGCAAAACGAAAGATGAGCGATTCATTCGTATGTGGCGGTTATATTTAAATGCATGTGCAGCTTCGTTCTTTACAGGTAATATTGATTTACACCAATTTGTATTTACAAAAGGTATTAACGATACAATTCCGATGACACGTTCTTATATGTATGAATAAGAGTGGGTAATGAAGTAGCTCTCTAACTACTCATCGAGTGTAAATAAAATGATGGTAGGACATAAGTCTATAACTTAAAGTCGAGATGGGAATCAGAAAATGATTTCCATCTCGACTTTTTTATATATAATTTTAAAAACAAAACTATATACTTTTAATAATAAAAATATATAATAAATATAGAATCGAAAATTTATGAGCAAGGAAGTTGAAGAATATGACATTAACAATGGGCTTTATTGGATTTGGAAAATCAGCTAACCGCTATCATTTACCTTATGTAAATACACGTAAAAATATAAAAGTAAAAACGATTTTTGCTCGCCAAATTAATGAAGAATTAGCGGCTCCATATGAGGAAAAAGGTGTTAGTTTCACTACTAATTTGGATGAATTGTTGAACGATAAAGAAATTCAAGTGGTGACGGTCTGTACGCCAGCACATACGCATTACGAATTAGCGAAAAAAGTTATACTTGCTGGAAAATCAGTTATCGTTGAAAAACCATTTTGCGATACAGTAGAACATGCGAAAGAATTGTTAGCTTTAGGGCGAGAAAAAGGTGTAGTAGTTATGCCTTATCAAAACCGCCGTTTTGATGGTGATTTCTTAGCTGTGAAGCAAGTTGTAGAACAAGGATTCCTTGGTGATATCGTTGAGGTTGAATCACATATTGATTATTTCCGTCCTGGTTCAATCAATCACGAAGGTCCAAAAGAAGAAGGTTCATTTTACAGTTTAGGTATTCATACGATGGACCGTATGATTTCATTGTTTGGCCGTCCAGATACGGTGACATACGATATTCGTAATAATGAAGTGGACGGTGCGGTTGATAACTATTTTGATGTTGGTCTACATTACGGAAATCAGCTGAAAATTAAACTGAAAACGAACCATGTTGTAGCAAAGGATTATCCACGCTTTATCGTTCATGGAACAAATGGATCGTTTATTAAATACGGTGAAGATCAGCAGGAAAATGATTTGAAAGCGGGTATTATGCCTGAGAGTGCAGGATTTGGTGAAGATTCGCCGATGTACTATGGAATTGCGAAATATCGCAATGCAAACGGTGATTGGATTGAAAAACAAATTAAAACGCCGCTTGGTGATTACGGTCGCTTCTATGATGCAGCGTATGAAACAATCGTAAATGGTGCACCAAAGCTTGTGAAAGACGAAGAAGTGGTAACGAATATTGAAATCTTAGAAAACGGATTTGCTGCACCTTCACCTTCAGTTTACAAACTTGAGGCTTTAAACTTGAATGAATAGAAGAGGGAATACAGCATAAAGGAGGTATAGAAATGGCAAGCGGATCAACACAAGTAAAATACCTCGGCATTTATCAAAAAATGAAACAGCAAATTTTAGACGGCGAATATAAAATTAATGAAAAAATTCCAAGTAGCCCCGTCCTTGCTGAAGAATTTGGTGTTTCTGTCCTTACCATAAAAAAAGCGCTGGATCTGTTAGTTAGAGACGGTTACATCATTCGCCGGCGCGGAAGTGGAACAGTCGTTCAAGATTGGCGTCAGCAGGAAAAAGCACGAATGATTCAAACTTTAACAGGTACAAAAGCTGTTTATGGCAGCGAGGTAGAAAGTAAAATTATTGAGTTTACGATTGTCGGTGCCGATGAAATTATTGCTGAAAAATTGGGCATTTCAGTAGGAGATTTTGTATATAAAATCATCCGCCTCCGCATCATTCACAGTATTCCAACGATTATGGAGCATACATGGATGCCTATTTCGGTCATACCGGGTGTTGAAGTTTCAGTTTTAGAGGAGTCGATCTACTCGCACATTCAAAATAAACTTGGTTTTGAAGTGGGAACATCCGTTGTTAGGGTCAAAGGAGTTCGTCCAGATGATAAAGAAAGGCAGTTTATGAACTTAACAAATCAAGATTTCTTAATGAGAGTTGAACAAGTGGCCTACTTAACGGATGGACGAACTTTTGAATACTCTTATGCTGATCACCGGCCAGAAACCTTTGAATTTGAAACAGTTATTACTGCAAAAAGTTATAAAGAGGCATAAAAAATAGGTTGAGGCACGTATTGCCTCAACCTATTTTTTGTCTTCAATATAGTAGAAACAGCTATTATTCATCGGCTGTAATAAGCATGGATGTGTTCCCGTTTTTTTCAAGGTGAACTTCTCCCCAAGTGCAGAGGGAATCGAGTATGGCTCCTAGGGATGAACCGTAATCCGTTAAAGAATACTCTACTTTCGGTGGCACTTGGTCATATACTTTTCTTTGGATGACATCGTCTTCTTCTAATTCACGTAATTGTTGTGTTAACATTTTTTGTGTAATACCAGGCATTAAACGTTTTAATTCGCTCGTTCTTTTTGTGCCTTTCTTTAAATGGCAAAGGATAACAACCTTCCACTTTCCGCCAATAACTTCTAAAGTCGCTTCTACAGGAATATTGTATGTCTTCATAAAAAACTCCTTTGATGAATGTAGATTACAGTTTTGGACCTACATACGCTTTAATAATAAAATTATTTCTTTTTAGTGCCTATAACACTTTAAAGTGCGTACTATTTATTGTGCGAAATATCGTTCATAATAATCGATGTAGAACTGCACTAGAAAGTTTATATGTTACTTTTTAGTACCTATAACACTTTAAAGTACGTACTTTTTATTATGCGAAATATCGTTCATAATAACACATGTAAGTAAGAAATGAATAAAATGTACTTTGAAGTGCATTTGGAATTGGTCAGCATAACACTATGGGGACATTCACAAAAAATGATTAATTAATCCAAGACTTAACATTTGATTAATAGAACTGTAAGGTTTAAAATTACAGTATAGATTTAAGAAGTGAGTTGTCATCATCTGTAAAATGAAGTTTCAACTATTATATAAAAGAAGCATGCAAAGAAACGAGTAGTAAAAAATAAACGAAACATTGCCGAATAACTAACATTACGTGAATTTGATTCTAAACTGTAATTTTTTTTAATACATTTCAATAAACGATATTTAAAGTGTACATTTTATAAAGAACATTAAAGGAGTGAGTGAAATATGGTGGTTTTATATACAACAGCAAGCTGTGCTTCATGTCGAAAAGCGAAAGCATGGCTGGAGGAGAATCAAATTGATTATACTGAAAAAAATATCGTATCCAATTCTATGACAGTGGATGAACTTAAGTCCATTCTTCGTTTAACAGAAGAGGGTGCTACTGAAATTATTTCAACAAGATCCAAAACTTTTCAAGACTTAAATATAAATATAGAAGAGCTTTCGCTAAATGAATTTTATAAATTAATAATTGAGCATCCGCTAATGTTGCGTCGCCCAATTATGCTGGACGAGAAAAGATTACAGATTGGTTTTAATGACGAAGAAATTCGTAAATTTTTACCACGTAGCGTTCGAACATTCTTAAATATTGAACTGCAAAAGTTGGCTAATTAATAAGTAATGGTATGAGAGAGAAATTTTTTGAAAGGAGGAAACTGAAGGTGATAGAAGTATGCGTTACAGTGAATTATAAAGATAGAAACTATCAAACAAATGTTATTGTAAGCAAAGATACGGTGTGGACAAAAATTAAACAATTGGCAGAAGAGCAAGTCAAAAAACAGTGGGGCTTTTAAATTGGATTATTTAAAAAGTGAAGTTACAAGTCAGAGGTTTTAACTAAATCCAAGACTTTTCAGGACCTAAATATAGATAAGAAATTTATTTGACAGGAGGAAGCAGGACGTGATAGAAGTATGCGTTACAGTTAATTATAACGATAGAAATTATCAAACAAATGTTATTGTAAATAAAGATACGATATGGACAAAAATTAAACAGTTGGCAGAAGAACAAGTGAAGAAACAATGGAGTCTTTAAATGTATTTTTAACTTAAAAAGCTAAATGAAGTTATGGAATCTATTTCTTTATGTTAAGAGTGGTTTTTATATATTTTAACGTTCAACTAACCTATCTGTAATGTTTATGGCTACAGTATGTTAATATAGGAGAAACAATATTTTTGATCGTAGGAGGAAAACAATGAACAGCGACTTTACCTTGGCCATACACAGTTTAACTTATTTAGCTTTACAGCCAGACCGGATGTCAACAAGTAATGCGATTTCAGAAAGTGCAGGTGTTCACCCAGTACGTATTCGCAAAGTACTAAGTTTATTAAAAAAACATAAATTTATACAATCAAAAGAGGGAACCGGTGGAGGGTTTATTTTCGCTCGGGATTTAGATGAAGTTAATTTATGGCATATTTATCAAATAACCTCTGAAGGTGCGTTGCAGCCTAAGTGCCCAGAATCAAATGATCAGTGTATTGTAGGTTCAAACATGCGAAAAGTGCTGTTTACTATTTTCTTAGGTGCGGAAGAACATTTAGGTGAATATTTAAAGAACTATACAATGAAAGAAGTTGTTGATCTTATCAATCAAGAACGTTAAGCGGCTTACTTGTTATATAGAGCCGTAAGTTCTTACTATTTAAATGTAATGGAAAATATTACAGTTTAATTTCATTTTTATTTCTTTTTTATCGCTACAAAAAATATTTATAAGAAGGTGAAAAAGTATGATGTCAAATAATAATCAAGTTTTAAAAGTAGGAGATTGGGTTCGTGGAATATCAAATGAGGGCGAATTCATAGTTGGTTACATTGTATCACTTGATGAAGTGGAAGATGTAGTTACAGTTAGTATTGTGAAACGTGACGACAAATACACAATAAACGAAGCGATTTTACTCTTTAGTAAACATGTTAACAAACTCCCTGAATCAAAGGTAATAAATAAGGAGCAAATCCTTTATCTGATAGACCTTGCATTATTAACAGGGGACGAAGAATGGTTTATTGAGCTTTCTTCAAAATTAAACTCGATAAAAGAGCTAGTTAATGAAGGTTTTTAAAGATTACATGATTTGCTTTTAATAGTTTGAATCGTGCAATAAGCAATAATATCATCTCTTTTGTCGCACTTTAATAAAAGAGGTGATTGATGGTATGAAAATAAAAATAATTAGTATCATATGTTTTCTAAGTTTTGTATTACCCTGTATTTCTGCTCAAGCAATTGTAAAAATAGAAAATAATAGAAATCAAAGCTTTGACATAAATTTAACCGGTTATGAACTTTATTCGTTTGGTGATTTTAATCAATTAGGTTATAAGATAACGCCACTTACTCAGCTGTTTTTAGGGATAATTCAAACAGAAGGTGAGTGGATTGATGAACCAAGATTATATATTAAGGGAAATAAAGGTTATTTTCATCTTTGGAAAGCAGACGGTACAAATGTTCTTTATACTGTTGAAAAGAGTGGTGATTTTTGGAGAATTATAGATGTAAAAAGGAAGGAAATTAACAGAATACCTGTACCAAAACAGTTTTTAAAAGAAGTGGTCATTAATCTCTTATTAGAGCCGATAAGTAAAGAAGTTGAAAACTATTATAAGGAACCAAAACTTTGGTATCGAGGTTCTGAAAAAATACTTGAAATAAAGACAGATAAAACAAACAATATTTTTTATGTAACTGTTCAAATTCAAACTTTTGAAGGTGCGCATAATCCGCCTTATGGAGAGGACACAATTATTTTTCGCATAAAAGGAAACGATGTAAAAACGATTCGGTATAAACATAGAGATATTCCTGAAGAAGAGTTGAAAAAACTAGAATTAAGATGATATTGCATTGAGTTGTTTGTACACCCCTAATAACGATTATTATGTAAATAAGCTGTCCATATGGGCAGCTTATTATATTTTTGCGCTTAGTTTAGGTTTTACAAAATGTTAGCGATTTTCTCGTTACCATCAAGTTAAAATATGTATTTTCCTAAAAATGTATATGAATACAATTGATATAATATATATCCTGAAAATTGGTTTGTATATTTAATGAGATATTTATTTTTAACCACATTAATTGTTTGTTAGAATATCTTTTTTGTTTAAAATAAATTTTTAAAACAAAGAATAATATAAGTATCTTTATAATGACTAACTTTAATAAGTAATATATGACTGTATTTTATGCTAATTCATTCAGTTTTAAGCGATAGGAACAAGGGTTACGTGCTAACTGTAAAACATTATCCATATAAAATTTTGCGGGATTAATATTTCTGAAAATATAAAAATATTAATTTTATAAATATACACGTTATAATGAGGGCGTCGAGAGAAATTGTATTATCTCTGGAGAAAATATAAAAAATGCGATTATTAGTAAGAAAGGTGTGTGATTAGAGGCGAAATGTATGTAAAGCGCTTCAGTGGCTTGTGTAATCAATACCATAAATGCTGCCGAAGTTATGAAAGTGATGTATAGAATTGAGAAAGAAATGCCTCATAAATGAAGAGAGGCCGGTTTAGCTAAAATTACTGTTAAAAGTAAAAAAGAGAAACCATTAAAGTAATACACTGTTATTAGAAATGTTGCAACGTATTTATGAAGTCTATTCTATATTGTTCTCTTAAGGGGTCTTTATATAAAGAGCGAATATTACGAGTAAACTTTTTTGTGAACGCTAACAATTATATTAGGACGCTAACTAGCGAATGTTTCAATTTGGATTCATTATGATGAAGGACATGCAAAGTGGGGCAACTTGTAAGGAATTCATTTTCCAAAAAGAAAGATATTCGTTAGCTATAAAGAGAGACGTAAGAATAGGATACAAGGGGGAGTTATTATATGAACGGGAATACTGCAAAGAAAATAGAAGTTCAAGCTGAAAATACCGCACTAAAAAATGAGCAATATGCAGATCCGAAAAAGTGGCATAAGCAGGATACTACATGGGCACTCAGTCTATTTGGAACTGCAATTGGAGCAGGGGTGCTCTTTTTACCGATTAATGCAGGTTCAGGTGGTTTATTATCATTACTACTAATTACATTGCTTGCATATCCAGTTATGTATTACTCACATAGGGCACTTGCGAAAATGATATACGCTTCTAATTCTGCTGATGAGGGGATCACAGGTACAATTAGAGAGTATTTCGGAAATAAAGCGAGTATCATTTTTAACATCGTATATTTCGGTTCAATTTATACAATCGTACTAATGTATTCGGTTGCGCTTACCAATACTGCAAGTAGTTTTATCGTGCATCAATTGAACATGCCAGAACCTCCAAGGGCTATTTTATCACTTGTATTAGTTCTTGGTCTTATCGCTATACTAAACTTTGGTCAAGATATTACTGTAAAGGTAATGAGTATGCTAGTGTATCCTTTCATAGCTTCTCTACTGTTTATCGCAATATCTTTAATTCCACAGTGGAATACGTCAATGCTTAATTTTTCAAGTGTTTCAACTGCTTCAACAGGAACAGGCTATTTTGGAACGATATTGATGATTTTACCAATCATCGTATTCTCATTTAATCATTCACCTATGATTTCATCATTTGTTGTGAAGCAAAGAGCTACGTATGGGATCGATGCTACTGATGCTAAATGTGCGCAAATACAAAAAGTTTGTTATATTATGACATTCGTTGTAGTTATGTTCTTCGTTTGGAGTAGCGCGCTAAGCTTGACTCCAGATGATATAAAAATGGCAAAAGAACAAAACTTATCAATTCTTTCTTATCTTGCTAATGAGCTTAATTCACCTGTAATTACGATTGCCGCTCCAATCATTGCTTTTGTGGCTATTACAAAGTCTTTCCTTGGCCATTATATCGGAGCGTTTGAAGTAATGCGTGACATGATTATTAAGTTCGGTAAATCACGTGGAAAAGTAATTGAAGAAAAAACAATTAAGACAATCGTCCTTACTTTTGTTGTATTATCATGTTGGTTTGTTGCTTATACAAATCCAAGTATTCTTGGACTTATTGATTCTCTAAGCGGTCCATTAGTTGCTGCTATCTTATGTCTATTACCGATGTATGCGATTCAAAAAGTACCAGTATTAGCTAAATACAAAGGGAAAATGAGTAACGTATTTGTTATTATTGTAGGTGTGCTTACTGTTTTAGCAAGTATTAAGTCATTATTCTAATTCACGATTGTTAGTTCTAGTACAAAATAAAATAGAACGATTTTGGGACAGGCTTCTCCGTTTGGAGAGTTTGTCCCTTTTTAAATGAGTGATAAAAGGTCATCTTTCACATAGGCTCTTTTTGTACAAAAGGTTGCTTTATTGCGTAATATTTTTATCTTATTGATTTTATGAGATTTTTACGCATAATTGTAACTAAGGGAGATGATTTCAAATTGAATAGGCCGAATATAAGTACAACAATTTCAGGAGATATAATTGTTACTCGTCTTATCGGAAGGATTAAAACAGATGATGTTTATGAATGGTTTAATGACTTCGAGCAGGTATGTCAGCAATTCATTTCCGAGAAAAGGAAATACAAATTGCTGGTTGATAGAAAAGGATATACGCCAGATCATTTTTCTGTTCAAAAAGCATGGAAAGATAAATTTTTCAATGAAACGATTTTGAATCACAGTAAGGCAATTGCTTTTCTCCTTGAAGAAGGGGAGATACTGAATTATTTACAACAGTCCAATACAAAAAAATCTGTAAAATTTTTTGATGATTATGAACAAGCATTCCTCTGGTTGAATGAATATCCCATATGAAACTTTTAGCGAACCGGTTGCTCAATCAACTGGTTTTTTTATATTTGTAAGTAGTATTCGGAAGAAAACTTCTATACGAAATGTTTCGCACTAGAGGACATACATTTTTAATGAGTTAAATATAATTCATAATAGCACCAAGAGGAAATGAATACGCTTTACGGTATTAGTTATATGGAAAGACCATACGATAGGATTGCATAATTTAAAAAATAGCAATCTGGTATAAAGTAGGTAAGGGGGATAAAGATATGAGCGCTTCAAATTTGAATGAAATAAGTAAACAAATTTTAAAAGAAGAGGAAACACTTCAATTTTCCTCTTTTACAAATGAAGATGCACTGCAACTAGGTTTATTTATCGTTGAAACAGCAAAGCAAGAGGATAAAGTAATTGCTGTTGATATAACGAAAAACGGTGTGCAATTATTTCATTTCAAGATGACAGGGACAAATGAGGAAAATACGAAGTGGATTGAGCGTAAAAAACGAGTTGTTTCTCTGCATGATCGTAGCTCGTATTATATGCAGATACAAAGTGAAATAACTGGAATTTCATATAATGAAAAATATCTTTTAAATACTTCGGAATATGCTGCGTTTGGTGGATGCTTTCCTATCAGAATAAAAGACGTAGGGGTTATTGGAATGATAACAGTTTCAGGATTGCCGCCAGAAGAAGATCACGAATTGGTAATAAGAGCAGTTAAAAATCATTTGAACCAATAGTTATAGCTAGTGAATAGATAATTAATTTTAGGGGGCAATACTATGCCAATAATTGAGTTAAATACTTGGCCAACGATGTCAACAGAAGAAAAAAGAATTACAAGCTTTCTGTAAAGAACAAGGTATTCAAATGGAAGCATGGTCACCATTAATGCAAGGTCAATTATTAGATAATGAAATATTACAAGAGATTGCTGAGAAACATGGTAAAACGACAGCGCAAGTTATTTTACGTTGGGATCTTCAAAATGGAGTTATTACAATTCCAAAATCAACGAAAGAACACCGTATTATTGCAAATGCTGATGTGTTTAACTTTGAGTTAACAAAAGAAGATATGGAGAAAATCGATGCGTTAAATGAAAATCACCGCGTTGGTCCAGATCCTGATAACTTTGATTTCTAAGATTAAAAAATGAGTAAAAAGAGTGCAAAGTTGCACTCTTTTTTATTTTCTATTCAATAAAATGTTGCTGTTTATATTATGACTTTTCAATTACTTTAGGCGATTTAAAGAACTGATTTTAAAACAGTATTAAAGTTTGACATGTAATCATGCATTCTATAATATGTATGCTATAGCATTTATATTGTAAGTTATTTGGAGGTGGCATATGGACTTATATGAGTGAACAGGACATCTTGTTCATCGTACTGATGTGAAATTAACAAATTATATAATGTAAGTTTTTTAATCACATATTGCTTATAAATTTTATCCTTTATATGCTATAGCATATAAAATTCGCCTCTTAAATTGTAATGGCGAAAATTTAAATAATACAGTAGATATATTATGAAACGAGGAGATTTTAGTTATGGAAAAATTCATATTAGCGTTTGATAGAGAGCTTGTAATTGCAGAAAAAAAAGACTCAACATGGAGTGTCCAATCACAGTTTGTAGGTGCGAATCCAGTTGCGTTAGCTTTAGATCCATACGACCGAGAAAGAATGTATTGTGGTACTTTTGATAGAGGATTATGGAGAAGTAAAGATGGAGGAAGTTCATGGGAAGCGATTGGAACTTTACCTTCTTTTGGTGAAGTGTTCCCAGCTAATGCTATTCATATGAGAGCTATTACAGCGGTTTCTGTATCTTCAGTGAAGGGTGATGACGGTAACGGTATCGTATATGTAGGAACTGAACCGAGCGCAATGTTTGTATCTAAAAATGGAGGAGACAGTTTTGAACTGCTAACGGATTATCGACAAATGCCATCGTATTCATCATGGTTCTTTCCTCAAAGAACATATACGCACCACGTAAAACATATTGAAATTGATGCTAATAATCCAGAAACTATATATACAACGATTGAGGTTGGGGGATTAATTAAAAGTGTAGATGGAGGTAAGACCTGGACTGAGGAAAAAGAGGGGAACTATCCTCAAGATATTCACATTCTTACATCACATCGCAATGCTCCAAATCGTTTATACGGGGTTTTAGGTGATTCATTCTTGAAAGAACCAGGTCAAGAGTATGCGGAGAGTAATGATGGAGGTAAGACTTGGAACTATATGTGTAGTGGACTCAAGCATCATTATGCATATCAAATGGCAGTTAACCCAAATGATCCAGAAAATATTATTATCGCGACATCTTCAAATCCACACGTAGCGCATGATTACAATAATGGAAATTGTGAATCATTTATTTATAAGAAAGAAAAAGATCAGCCTTGGGCAGAAATGAATGCAGGTTTACCAACTCCTAAAGGCACAATCATACCAGTATTAAAGGCAACAAGTGATGGAACGTTCTATCTGTTTAGCAATAAAGGAGTGTATCAGTCAGTAGATGGTGGTTCAAATTGGACATCATTAGAGATTCCTTGGGAGAATAGATTTATGGAACAACATCCTTATGAGATGTTAATTATTAAATAAGCGATAAGTATAGTTCTGACTACTATTCATTAAACATGGTTAGTTGAATTTACAATGTAAAAAGCCAGGTAATGTGTTATTCATGTTACCTGGCTTTTTTGATCATCAATTTAAGGTTATTTTCATATTTGTGTAAATATGAAACAAGCAGGATACATGAATAGAGAATGGGTAAAATAATACCGAATGATCACTAGATTGTATCAATGATGCTATAAGAGTTTTTTTTAGGTTAACTGAAGCAATAAGCAGTGGTTTAGATTCAGAATGACTAGCAATTGGTGTTATGGAGTTCAATGGTTCAAAAATGAACTCATTTCAACTCATATTATCTTCGCAATGTAACATTTTGAAGAATATTAAAACTTAGGAGGAATTGAATTATGACAAAAGATTTCTATACTGCATTGAAAGAAAGACGTACTTACTATGGGATTAATAAAGAGGTACAAGTATCAGATGAAAAAATTAAAGAAATTGTGGAGTTTGCTGTGAAATATACTCCATCCGCTTTCAATTCTCAAACTGCGCGATTAGTTGTATTATTTGGTGAAGCTCATAATAAATTATGGGATATTACAACTGAAACATTAAGAAAAGTAGTTGGAGATGGAGATTTTTCAGGAACGCAACAAAAAATGGATTCTTTTAAAGCTGGTTATGGAACAGTACTATTCTTTGAAGATGAAGCTATCGTTAAATCGCTTCAAGAAAAATTTGCTGCATATGCTGAAAACTTCCCAATTTGGTCACACCAAGCATCAGGTATGCACCAATTAGTTGTGTGGACAGGATTAGAAGCAGAGGGATTAGGGGCGTCTTTACAACATTATAATCCATTAATTGATGATGAGGTAAAACAAGAATGGAACGTTCCTGCTAATTGGAAACTGATTGCGCAAATGCCATTTGGTAATCCAACGGCTGCACCAGGAGAAAAAGAATTCCAACCGCTTGAAGAACGTGTGAAATTTCATAAGTAATAAGCATTATCCGTAAGGAATGAGTAAAAAGATTCTAGTTATGAATTCAATGACAAGTGTAACAAAATGTATATTTCAAAAAACACGAAGACTTTTAAGTCTTCGTGTTTTTTTGATTCATGTCTGAAGGAGAAGAAATAAAAGTGTGAAATTGTATGATATTTGAATAGCGAATACTAATTATCTATATATGCAAAATTACATACATATAATGATTGATAATCACGAGTTAATGTAACTATAATAACTACACTGATAAGTAACTTACTGACGACAGTTATAAGTGAAGAAGGAGGGTTCTATTGTATTTTGTATATAAAAAATAGAAAAGGAGATATGTAAATGAAAAGGCTACTTGTTATAGGCATCATGTATACAATGTTTTTCCTCATAGGAAATATACACTTACATGCTGACGAACGAACAAATGTAAAAGAAATTACTAGTTTAGAAGAGCCTACGTGGATATTTCAAGCAGGAATAAGTAAGGGGAAGTATCATGATCGACAAGATTTGGGATTTATTTTGCAGAGAAATACACCATTAAAGGTAAGACAAACGAATCCTAATTTTAAAGACAAATTAACAGTACGTTTATTGTCTAATGACTCAAAAAATGAAAAATCCATACAAGTAGGAAATGAATGGATTACGATTCAAGGTGATACGCCTTTAGTTCCTTTCATAGATACTCCGTATGGTGAAGAGCCTGCCTTACTTGAGTACCAAGTAGGGAATGAAAGTGCTACTAAACCTCTTCCGATTTATAAACAACAAGGAAGCGTATCTCAATTTTTTAGCACATGGGATCAATTTGATGGAGAGTATGCATTAATTCAAGGGGAGAGTTTCCAATTATTTATACCTAAAAAAGATAAAGAGTTAGTAAGATCTTTAAAAGACTTTCAATCGTTGGATGAGTTAATTGCATATTATGAAGATATTTTTGCGATGTATGATTCCATTATTGGTTTAGATGGCTCAACGGTTGAAAATAAAAAAAGTCAAAATCGTTATTTCTTAAAAGCAGATATATCTGGTGCTGGCGGTGCCTATTATGGTGCAAATTGGACAGCGAATAGTACAGATAGTACAAAGATGTGGTTAGATAAACTAAGTTGGGGAACTTTACATGAAATCGCTCATGGATACCAAGCAGGTTTTGATAATCAAGGAATATTTACAGGAGAAGTTTCTAATAATCTATTTGGTGTTCAATATCAATATAGTAAATACGGCAAAAAAGCAGATCAAGTTGGTTGGTTATTTAATTTTGGGAAGAAGGAACAGGTAGAACGGAATTTATACAATGCTTTAATGAAAGAAAATAAAAATTATGATGACTTAGATTTACGACAAAAACTTATTCTTTTAACGATGGCGAAACAAAAAGCTGGTGATGAAGCTTTTGCAAAAATGTATCAAGGTTATCGAAAACTAGCTAGCAATGCTGCTTTTAAAAAAGGTGACCATTCTTTACCAGATTTAATGAATCAGTATTATAGCGAGAATGTACAAGTGGATTTTACACCCGTTTTTGAAAGATGGGGCTTTAAGCTTAATCATAAACAAATAGAGATGAATAGGGCGAAAGGTTATCCGGCAGTTACTTCTTTAGCGTATATAGTGCCTGAATCACAATTAGCTAAGGCGAGAGCTCTAGTTGATCCTGATATTCCGATAAACTCTAACTTTGAAATAGTTAGGAATCAGCAAATTGCTTCACTTGGGTTAAAAGGGAATTTGCATATCCATTTAAATACAAATGAAATAGATACATTGAAAGGAGGAAAGATTAAATTAAAAGAAGGGAATACAGTTATTCAAGAAAAAACAATTGAAACAGCAGATATCAATTTACAAGACGTACCAAATGGAATCTATACGGTTGAGATTTCAGGTGGGAAAACGGATAGTATGTACCATTTCAGTACGTATTATGCCTATGTAAAGGAAAAGGATAGTAGTCTAACGATTGATGTTAACGAAATGAAAGTAAGCAATTTGGTAAATGAAACGATTCAATTCCTAGGATTAGGAGATAATCAGTTTGCCGAATTAAATACAGACTTAGAGCAAGAGCGAGCTGTTTTTACGGTTACTACTAAAACGCCTCATAGCTATTATGCAGGTGAAAAATATGCATCAATAGAGTTGTTTAATGAGAAAGGTGAAAAAATTTATACGAAGGAAATGGAAGGAACAAATGTAACCGTTGTAAAAGATATCATCCCACTAAAAGAAGGATATAGAATTAAAATCTATCATGATGAAGTAAAAAAACGATTAACTAGTAAAGCTACTATTATTAATCCTATGAATAAAACAAATGAAATTATAATGACAAAATGGGGATTGAAAAATACTTATTTAAAAAATAATCCAGAAGAAAATCTTATGAAAAGAATTGATGAAGAAATGGAAGTGATTATAAGTAATCCCTTGTTAAAAGAAATACCAATGCAAAAATTAGAAATGAAAAAGAATGTGTGGATGGCAATAAATATGTTATCAGAACCACAAAAAATAACGTATATAAATAAATATAAAGATAGTTTATATAATGAGTGATTTTTGAGAAATGAATTGAATCTAAAAATGTAGCAAACTAATCTATTAACCTATGTATGTAAAATTGATTGACTATAGTTAAAAGTTTTATCTATGCTTAAAATTCTAAAGTACATTTATTTACTTTAATAATAAGATTATAAAGGAGTAAGAATATGAATAATTTCGTAAAGTTAGGTTTAACTACAGGAGTGGTGTTATCGGCGATTATTCCTTATGGAGGAGTACATGCGGCAACAGAAGATTTAAAATTGGAAACAAAGGAAGATACGTTCCGAACAGGTAATTTAACAGCACCTTCTCAAAAATCGGCAGAAAATGTAGTAAAGGATGCGCTGAAAGGGAAAACAGAACAAGCATTATCCTCAAAGCAAGTTAACACGGAATCAAAAGTTAATTATAATGTGACGCAAAGTCGTAAATCTTATGATGGTACTACATTGGTGCGTCTTCAACAAACATATGAAGGACGTGATGTATACGGATATCAACTAACAGCACATATTAATGATGATGGTGTACTTACGAGTATTTCGGGGGATAGTGCCCAAAATCTACAACAACAGGAAGATTTGAAACAACCTATTATTCTATCAGAAGAGGATGCAAAGAAGCAGCTTTTTAAAATCTATGGGGATAATCTCACATTTGTTGAAGAACCAGAAATTAAACAAGTGGTATATGTAGATGAAAATACAAATAAAGCTACAAACGCATATCAAATTACTTTTAGTGCCTCTACACCTGAATATGTATCTGGTACGGTATTAATTGATGCTTTTGTTGGGGATCTATTAAAAGAACTCGTTCAAAAATTGGGTATACAAGTAGATAGCAGTATCGTTCAATCTGCAACAGCAAATAAATCACAAGATCCTTCAAAATTAACAGGAACAGGAAAAGATGATTTAGGTATGAATCGTACGTTTGGAATTACACAGCGAAGTGATGGAACGTACACTCTTGCAGATTATTCTCGTGGTAAGGGAATTGAAACGTATACTGCGAATTATAAAGATTATAATAATTATAGAAGAAATGTATGGGGGTATTTGGATGATTTAGTAACAAGTAATTCTACAAATTTTACAGATCCTAAAGCAGTTAGTGCACATTATTTAGCAACGAAAGTATATGATTTTTATAAAGAAAAATATAGTCGTAACAGCTTTGATAATAATGGACAAAAAGTAATTTCAGTTGTTCATGGCTGGAATACAAATGGTAAGAATATAGGGAATCCTAAGCAGTGGTTTAATGCATTTAGTAATGGGGCTATGCTAGTATACGGAGATCCAATTGTTAGAGCATTTGATGTGGCAGGACATGAGTTTACACACGCGGTTACAAGAAATGAGTCTGGACTTGAGTACGCAGGAGAAGCTGGTGCCATTAATGAGGCTCTATCTGATATTTTAGGGGTAGCAGTTGAAAAGTATGCCAATAACGGAAAGTTCAATTGGACAATGGGGGAACAATCAGGTCGTATATTTAGAGATATGAAAAACCCATCATCTATCTCTTCTAGATATCCAGAAGATTATAGACATTATAACAATTTACCTATTGATGCTGACCATGATTATGGTGGTGTACACACGAACTCTAGCATTATAAATAAAGTAGCTTATTTAATTGCTAGTGGTGGAAATCATAATGGAGTAAATGTACAAGGCATTGGGGAAGATAAAATGTTTGATATTTTCTATTATGCAAATACCGATGAATTAAATATGACTTCTGATTTTAAAGAATTAAAAGAAGCTTGTATTCGTGTAGCAATGAATTTATATGGTAAAGACTCATTAGAAGTACAAGCTGTTCAACAAGCATTTAAAGCAGCTTATATTTAATACTATTGTGATGAATTATAAACCCTTTCATTTTAATATAATGATTAATATGTATGTATACACAAAAACCTTGTAGAATTTTTCTGCAAGGTTTTTTAGAATGTTATGTTACTTCAAGGATTATCATCTCGTACTAATTGGTAATTCAGATAAGTAAAAAGTTGTTTTTAAATTACTCTTTTCTATGATAGAAAAGATACTACGTTAGTAAATATAAAAAGTTAAAATATAGTATATAGGGCACTTTTTTGTTCCTATGGAACTTTAAAGTGCGTAATTTTCTTTCTAGTTAATATAGATCATAATGGTATTTACTAGTTGGTTTTAGCTTTACTCTGCTGTTGATGTAATTTTTTACATTAGAATGATTTGAATTAGAATTATTGAGTAGATCTAAATACTGATGATTTTGATTTTTAGTTCAGTACAGAGTGAAATAGCTACATAATTTTCGTTTATATTCTTTTGAAAAAAGGGTGGATCTGCTTATTTTCTGTTAAAGATATGAGAAGTGAACCACAATATAAACGTAATTATTTATTCCAACGTAAGTCAATCATTTAGCACATGAATTTGGAGGGATCTATATGCATATGCAATTAAAAGGAAAAACAGCACTGGTTACCGGATCTACGGCAGGGATTGGAAAAGCAATTGCCACTTCATTAGTAGCAGAAGGAGCTAATATACTTATTAATGGACGCCGTGAAGAAAATGTTAATGAAACGATAAAAGAAATTCGAGCGCAGTATCCTGATGCTATCCTTCAACCCGTAGTAGCTGATTTAGGAACAGAACAAGGGTGCCAAAATGTGATTGAAAAGTACCCTAAAGTAGACATTCTTATTAACAACTTAGGAATTTTTGAACCTGTAGAATATTTTGATATCCCTGATGAAGATTGGTTTAAATTGTTTGAAGTCAATATTATGAGTGGTGTTCGACTTACTCGTTCGTACTTGAAAAAAATGATTGAAAGAAAAGAAGGAAGAGTCATCTTTATTGCTAGCGAAGCAGCTATTATGCCCTCTCAAGAAATGGCTCATTATAGTGCGACTAAAACGATGCAACTCTCACTTTCTCGCAGTTTAGCTGAGCTGACGACAGGAACGAATGTGACTGTTAATACTATAATGCCTGGTTCGACTTTAACAGAAGGAGTGGAGACGATGTTAAATAGTCTGTATCCTAATGAGCAATTGACAATAGAAGAAGCTGAGAAGCGATTTATGAAAGAGAATCGACCAACCTCTATTATTCAAAGACTTATTCGACCAGAAGAAATTGCTCATCTGGTCACTTTCTTAAGTAGCCCACTTTCTTCAGCAATTAATGGTTCCGCGTTGCGAATAGACGGGGGATTAGTACGTAGTGTATTTTAATAAATTAAAGACAACATTATATTCTGTTGAAGGTAAAGTAAATGAGTTGTATTTTATCTATTAACGGAAATATAGAAAAAGCAAATTGCAACATGCAAACAGCCGAATTTTCTGTTATAAGAAAAATTCGGCTGTTATTTTTTATTTGTTGTAAAGGATGGAGCGATTTTGGCGCTGTGGTATCTCTTAAGAAAAAATATGACCGTTTAAAACGATCCCTCTATTATTTTTCAACAATAGTTGTATTATGAAGTGAAAGTTACCAAACGTTTTTCAACACTATTTTTCCTATTGCTTTATTCGACTCCAAATATTCATGTGCTTGTGCGACTTCATCAAACGTAAAAGATTTAGAATCTAGCAATGGGCGAAGTTTTCCTTCTTCTACAATTTTTGTTATTTTCGTTAAGATTTCTCCGCAATCATTACGCTTATCTGTATGTAATATTTTTAACGCCATAAAAGTAACGTGCAGAGAGAGTCCTTTTGCGTGTAAAGGAGAGAGGTCATGGGTTGAACGAGCTGCAATTGTTACGACAGTTCCGTTGACTGCAGCAGCTTCGAAAGAGTTATCAAGATTTTTGCCACCTACTGTATCAAATATAACTTCAAATCCGTTGCCATTCGTATGTTTTTGAACATATTCTTGAACAGATTCTTCTTTATAATTAATGGCTACGTCAGCTCCCAGACGATGGGCTATTTCCATTTTGTTTTGCTGAGAAGCAGTTGTAAAAACTTTCGCACCAGCCCATTTAGCTAATTGAATGGCTACGTGTCCTACGCCACCAGTAGCTCCGTGAATGAGCACATTTTGACCTGATTTAATATTTGCACGATCAAATAAAGATTCCCAAGCTGTAATTGCAACTAATGGTAGGGCAGCTGCTTCTTCCATTGTTACATTTTTAGGTTTATGAGCAATTAATCGCGCATCAGCAAGCATAAACTCTGCAAGTGCACCACCAGTTTCTTTAAAACCTCCGGCACATCCATATACTTCATCACCAGTTTTAAATTTTGAAACGCCTTCTCCTACTTCTATAACAATACCAGCTACATCCCCGTGTAATATAGCTGGAAATTCAGGAGCAACTGATGAAACAGCGCCACTGCGCATTTTCGTATCGATTGGATTTACACTTGTTGCTTTTACATGAATTAGAACATGACCGGGTAGAAGTTTCGGTTTTGCAACTTCTTCTAATTGAAAAACAGATGAATCTCCAAAAGAATGGATAATTTGTGCTTTCATTGGTCCTTACCTCCTGTTCGTGGTTATAGCATAGCAAAGTACGAGAATTAAGTATAATATTTTGAATTTGGATATGGAGCATTTTATATAAAGAAGAGGAAAGTACGTGGGATCATGTAACGTACTTGCAAAAGCAACTGTAAAGTTTTTTGAAGAAAGGATAGATGTTATTTTTGCAGCATGATTTAGTCATTACGTTTATTATTACTCGCTTACTATAGGTACTTTGAAGTGCCTACATCACTTTAAAGTACGTACTGTTATTCATGTTATGACCGATTTATAATAACACTCGTAGTACAAAGAAAGTTATAACGATGACAATCGGCAACAATGTGGTGTTACAGTATTGCTCAGGAATTTTGAGAAGAAATATGAAAAGTAAAGAAAAGTATAGATTTATACGGATGAAGGAAAGTGAGTGAAATACATGGAAAAGTTTGCGAATCATTTTGGATATAATCGTATGTTTGCGAAAGATCAACTTACATTAGGAGTTCACATTCCGATTGAAAATTATCAGTTTCATGCTCCAACGATGGAAAAACAAGTAGAGTTGGTACAAAAAGCGGAACAATATGGTTTTACAGGTGTATGGCTTCGCGATGTTTTACTGCAAGACCCTGACTTTGGTGATCCTGCAACAGGTCAAATTTACGATATGATGATTTATTTAACGTATTTAGCAAGTAAAACAGAGAAAATCGCATTCGGAACATCGGCAACCGTATTGTCACTTCGCCATCCATTACGCGTGGCAAAAGAAATTGCGACATTGGATCAACTGTTTCCAGAAAGAATTATGCTCGGCGTTTCATCAGGTGACCGACGTGCCGATTTCAAGGCGTTAGGTGTTAGTCATGAAACACGAGGTGAAAAGTTTAGAGAAGCGTTTGCTTACTTGGAAGAGATTTTGTATAAAAACTTCCCGTCTATCCAGTCGACACTAGGAGAAGTGAATGGAGCGAATTTAGTTCCAAAACCGTCTAAACGTGTTCCAACCTTTATTACAGGTTTTAGTCAGCAAAATATGGATTGGTTCGCTGAACATGGTGATGGATGGATGTACTACCCACGTAGTCCGGTGCATCAAGCGGCAGCAATTGGACAATGGAGAGAACTAGTAGAGGATTATCATCCAGATGTATTCAAACCATTTATACAACCGATGCATTTAGACTTATCTGAAGATCCAAATGAACGTCCTACACCGATACGTTTAGGTTACCGTACAGGACGTAAGGCACTAATTGAATTACTTGATATATATAAAAGTATTGGTGTGAATCATTTATTCCTTGCTCTATTTGATGGTCAACGCCCAGCTGACGAAGTATTGGATGAGCTAGGAGAAGAAGTACTACCGCATTTCCCAGCCTTGTAAAGGAGTGAAAAGAATGAAAGCAATAGGACTTATGCAATATGGAGATAAAAGCGTACTACAAGAGATTGAAATGCAGACACCGCTATTGGGAGACAACGATGTACTGATTGAAGTATATGCAGCTGGTGTAAATCCTGTGGATTGGAAAATACGTGAAGGTTTACTGCAAGACGTAATTTCTTATGACTTCCCGCTCGTTTTAGGATGGGATGTTGCAGGTGTAGTTGCTGCTATAGGGCCAAACGTAACAGCATGTAAAGTGGGGGATGAAGTATATAGTCGTCCGGATATTGAACGAAACGGTGCTTATGCAGAGTACGTGGCTGTAGATGAGAAATATGTGGCGAAAAAACCGAGGAATTTATCTTTTGAAGAGGCGGCATCAATCCCTCTTGTAGGTTTGACAAGTTGGCAAAGCTTAGTAAAATTCGCAAATGTTCAAAAAGGCAATAAGGTTTTAATTCATGCTGGATCCGGAGGAATTGGTGCGTTTGCTATTCAGCTAGCCAAAAGCTTCGGTACACATGTTGCAACTACGACTAGTACGAAAAACATGCAGTTTGTAAAGGATCTAGGCGCTGATACTGTCGTCGATTACAAAACAGAAGACTTTTCTTCGCTTTTGCATAATTACAATATTGTATTTGATGTGTTAGGCGGAGATGTACTAAAGGATAGTTATAAAGTGCTTGCACCAAATGGAAAGTTAGCGTCTATTTATGGTCCGAAAGGTATGGGAATTCCGCAAACCGAGATATCAAGAGAGAAAAATATTGAGAGTGACCATATATTTACTGAACCTAACGGATATGAACTTTCTCTTATTACAGAATTAATTGAGGACGAGAAGATTAAACCCGTTGTCACGCATGTGTTGCCTTTACATGTAGAAGGCGTAAAAAAAGCACACCACATAAGTGAGTCAGAGCGTGCTCGTGGCAAAATAGTATTGAAGAAACATTGGTAAAGTATGAGGTTTTAGAGACAGTATTGTGCTAAGTAGCGAATGAGTTTATATATTCTATTCTAGCAATTGTTTTAAAAGGGAGAGAACAAATGGATTCAATGACATTTCTTTTATTTGGAGCGACAGGGGATTTAGCGAAACGCAAAATTTACCCTGCTTTATACAAATTATTTAGTAATGGGAATATACCGCAATCTATTTCGATTATCGGTATTGGTAGAAGGGTAATGTCAGATGTGGAATTTCAAACAAAGGTAGAACAATCCCTTGCTACATTTTCTAGAAGATCTACTGATGACGAATTAGGAGTAGAAGAATTTATTAGCACATTTCGTTATTGTCAATTAAATACAGCGAATATAGAGGACTATCAAGATTTGTTGCGTCTTGTAAAGATGCGTGAAACAGAATTAAACATTCCTGAAAACCGCATGTTTTACCTATCTGTTATACCAGAAGTATTTGATGTCATTGCTTTAAATATTAAGGAAATTGGATTGTGGGCTACAAAAGGATTGAACCGTCTTATTATAGAGAAGCCTTTTGGTCATCATGTAACGTCTGCTCACGAGTTTAACGAAAAATTAATTGAAGATTTTGATGAAACTGATATTTTTTATATCGATCATTATCTTTGAAAATGAGTGGTAACTAAGGATAAACTTAGAAAAGTATTACGAAATAAATAGTATGTAATGTAAGACATTTTTATTGACGATAATAATTTATGTGGTTAATATACTATACATAATATTATTTAATTACTAAAAGTAATTTAATATATATTGTTTCGTAAAGCGTTATAAATAAGTAAGTCGTGGTAGAAACGCTTTGAATTGCCACTATTAATATTGGGGACAATTAGAAAGCGAAAGGTATAAAAAGAATTGGAATTTGATAACTCTTTGTTTTTTATAAAAACATGAGCTTCTGTACAATTCATTTTTAATATATTGACCAGGATTATACAACAAGAGGGGGACTGAAATTGGAATCAATGACCTTTGTTTTATTTGGAGCGACAGGGGACCTAGCGAAACGCAAAATTTACCCCGCACTATATAACTTATATAGAGATCAAAAGCTTCCAAAGCAAATATCCGTTATCGGGCTTGGGAGACGTGAAGTATCTCATGTAGATTTTCAAAAAAGAATAAAAGAATCAATAGAGACGTTTTCTCGTCATAGAGAAGAAGGTACTCCAGAACTCGAAGGTTTTTTAGATAATTTTCGCTATTGTCGATTAGATGTGAGTAAGCCGGAAGACTATGAGAGATTATTACAAGTCGTTCGTGAAAGGGAAGAAGAACTACATATAAAAGGGAATAGAATGTTCTATCTTTCCGTTGCTCCTGAATTTTTTGAGACAATCGCTTTAAATATTAAGGAAAGCGGACTTGATAAAACGGATGGATGGAAACGCCTAATGATTGAGAAACCGTTCGGGCACGACCTTACATCTGCTCGTGAGCTGAATGATAAGCTTAGTCGCACGTTTGAAGAAGACGAGATATACCGTATTGATCATTATTTAGGTAAGCCGATGATTCAAAACCTTGAAGCACTAGAGTTTGCAAATCCTGTTTTACAATCGATTTGGAATAAAGAACATATAGCGAATGTACAAATCACAGCGAGTGAAACAGTTGGGGTTGAAGAAAGGGCAGGATATTATGATCAGGCAGGAGCCATTCGAGATATGGTTCAAAATCATATGTTACAAATATTAATGATGACTGCTATGAATTTGCCGGAAAAGGTTAATGCATGTGAAATTCGAGAGGAAAAGCGAAAGGTAATGGAGGCGCTTCGTAAAGTGAAAAAAGAAGACGTTCAAAACCATATCATTCGCGGACAATATGGTGCAGGTGAGATAAATGGCGGGCAAGTTGTAGCATATAAAGAGGAGCCAGGAGTAAGTCCTTCTTCTAATATAGACACATTTGTCGCTGCTCGCTTGTGGATCGATAATCCATTTTGGACTGGCGTTCCCTTTTATATACGAACAGGCAAACGAATGAAAGAAAAGTCTACTCGTATTGTAATCGAATTTAAAAATACGTTAAAACAGCAATATCAAGATAGTAATCCAAATGCAGCACCTAACTTGTTAATAATTGAAATTAGCCCAGGTGAGAACGTTTCATTACAGTTAAATAGTAAAAATCCATTGAAAAATGGAGAAATTGAACCGATCCGTATTAACTTTACTTGTGAGCAAGCGGATGTGGGAGTACCTGAAGCGTATGAAAGACTCATTCATGATGCTGTGAGCGGAGACGCTACATTCTTTGCACATTGGAGAGAAGTTGAATTGTCATGGGAATGGGTACAACCAATTCTTGAAGCATTCGAGGAAAACTTATTACCACTTCATGAATATGAGTCTGGTTCATATGGTCCAGAGGCATCTAATGAATTATTGCAAGAAAGTGGATTTAAATGGTGGTTAGATCAAGAAACGAAAAAATAAGTACTTTCTTTCATGAAAGCATGTAGGGGGACGATTACTATGACACAAAACATAAATCAATTAGCAGTGAATACAATTCGTACGTTATCAATTGATGCTATTAATGCGGCAAATTCAGGTCATCCAGGTCTTCCGATGGGAGCAGCACCGATGGCTTATGCATTATGGGCGAATCATTTAAATCACAATCCTAATCATCCGAAATGGTTTAACCGTGATCGATTCGTTTTATCAGCGGGACACGGATCGAGCCTACTGTATAGCTTACTTCATTTAGCTGGATATGACGTTTCAATTGATGACTTGAAAAGCTTTAGAAAGTTAAATAGTAAAACACCAGGACATCCGGAGTTTGGTCACACTTCTGGAGTTGAAGCGACTACAGGACCGTTAGGACAAGGGATTGCGAATGCTGTCGGAATGGCAATGGCAGAAGCGCATTTAGCAGCGAAGTTCAATAAGGATGGTCACTCTATTATAGATCATAATACGTACGCTTTAGTTGGAGACGGTGACTTAATGGAGGGTGTCGCTTATGAAGCGATGTCAATGGCAGGGCACATGAAACTTGGCAAGTTAATTGTACTGTATGATTCAAATGAAATTTCACTTGATGGTGAATTAAACATTGCTTTTTCTGAAGATATTCAGAAAAGAGTAGAATCTGCACATTGGCAATATGTAAGAGTTGAGGATGGAAACGATGTTGATGCGATTACAAAAGCGATTCAATTAGCGAAAGACAATACGGATCAACCTACTCTTATAGAAATTAGAACCATTATAGGTTATGGAAGTCCAAAAGTTGCTGGAACGAACAAAGCCCATGGTAATCCACTTGGAGTAGAAGAAGCGACAGCGACAAAACAAGTGTATGGTTGGCATTATGAGGAAGACTTCTTTGTGCCTGAAGAAGTAACAGCTCATTTTAATGAACTGAAACAAAAAGGTATTGAAAAAGAGAATGAATGGAATGAGCAGTTCAACGTATACAGAGAGTCAAACCCTGCACTAGCAGATGAATTAGAAAAAGCGATTACAGGTGAGGTTTTAATCGAAGCGAAAGACATTCTATCCTTTGATACTGAAAAAACGATTTCTACTCGTGTTGCAAGTGGGGAAGCTATTAACCATTATGTGAAATCGATTCCTTCTATTTTCGGTGGAAGTGCGGATCTTTCTCATTCTACGATGACAGATATAAAAGGTGAAGCAGTGTATGCAGTAGAATCGTATGCTGGCCGAAATATATACTTCGGTGTACGTGAACATGCAATGGGCGCGGCAGCGAATGGACTGGCTCTTCATGGAGGAGTAAAACCGTTCGTGAGTACATTCTTTGTATTTAATGACTATCTTCGTCCATCTATTCGACTGGCTGCATTGCAAAAGTTACCTGTTACGTACGTATTTACACATGATTCGATTGCTGTAGGAGAAGATGGTCCAACGCATGAACCAATTGAACATTTAGCAGCTCTTCGGGCAATTCCTGGTTTAACAGTTATCCGCCCGTCAGATGCAAATGAAACAGCAAGTGCGTGGGCGTATGCGTTACAGCAAACGGATGGTCCAGTCGTTTTAGTACTGAGCCGTCAAAATTTACCGGTGTTTAATGAAACGAAAGCGAACATAGAGAATCTTTCTAAAGGAGCTTACGTATTAACACAAACGAATGAAAATCCAGATGTGATTTTAATTGCGACAGGTTCTGAAGTTTCTTTAGCTGCTAGTGCGAAAGCGAAATTAGAAGAAGATCAAGTTTCTGTTCGTATCGTTGCAATGCCAAGCTGGGAGTTATTCGATCGTCAATCGAATGAATATAAAGAATCCGTTCTTCCGTCTTCTGTAACGAAACGAGTATCTCTTGAGATGGGTGTATCTCTCGGGTGGGAGCGTTATGTAGGACAAGAAGGAAAAGTACTATCAATTGAAACATTTGGAGCTTCAGGCACTGGAGCTGAAGTCATGAATCTATTTGGATTTACGACAGAAAATGTTGTTCAAATTACAAAAAATGTGTTGAATTCTTAAGCTATGACTGTGAATACCTTTCTGTACATACTAACATTTCAGTGCTGAAAGGTATTCCAGATTGTAGTGATATGAATTTTTAATAAAAGATAATTTGAGGAGGAATTATATTATGCAAGTAGGATTAATTGGGTTAGGTAAAATGGGATTAAATTTAGGGAAAAATTTAATGGATCATAAACATGAAGTAGCAGCATTTGATTTAAATGCAAGTGCAGTGGAAGAAATGAAAGAGTACGGAGCTACAGGTACATCTAGTTTAAGTGAACTTGTTCAGTCATTACAATCACCAAGAATTCTTTGGGTAATGGTACCACACGCTGTTGTTGATTCTGTTATTGATGAGGTTACACCACTTTTATCAAAAGGAGATATTTTAATTGAAGCAGGTAATTCACATTATAAAGAGTCTATCCGCCGATATGAGCAATTAAAGAAAGATGGTATTCACTTTATGGATGCAGGAACTTCTGGCGGAATGGAAGGCGCTCGTAATGGTGCTTGTTACATGATCGGAGGAGATCAAGAAGCTTGGGATATCGTTGAACCTATCTTCCGTGATACTGCTGTAGAAAATGGATACTTATATGCTGGAAAAGCTGGTAGTGGTCACTTCTTAAAAATGGTTCACAACGGAATTGAATACGGTATGATGGCTGCTATTGGTGAAGGATTTGAGATCCTAGAGAAAAGTGAATTTGACTACGATTATGAAAAAGTATCAAGAGTATGGAATAACGGTTCAGTAATCCGCTCATGGTTAATGGAATTAACTGAAAATGCATTTTCTAAAGATGCAAAACTGGATGAAATTAAGGGTGTTATGCATTCTTCTGGTGAAGGAAAATGGACAGTAGAAACAGCATTAGACCTTCAAACAGCAACTCCTGTTATCGCAATGTCGTTATTAATGCGCTACCGCTCATTAGACAATGATACATTTACAGGAAAAGTAGTAGCAGCTCTGCGCAATGAATTTGGCGGACATGCAGTAGAAAAGAAATAAACATTTTAAAATTATAACTCATTAACATTTAAAAATTGGAGGGAATGAATCATGAAATTTTTTATTGATACTGCAAATCTTGAGGACATAAAAAAAGCATATAAACTTGGAGTTTTAGCTGGTGTTACAACGAATCCTTCTTTAGTAGCAAAAGAGGGCATTAAATTTGAAGACCGTATTGCAGAAATTTGTCAGGCAGTGCCGAAAGTTGAATCTGTTTCGGCAGAAGTAACGCCAGATGCTGTGACGGCTGAAGAAATGATTGCTCAAGCAGAAGAATTGATTAAGATTAACGGCGGCGATGAGAAAGTTACAATAAAACTTCCAATGACGCTAGCAGGATTAGAAGCTTGTCGCTATCTTACTGAAAAAGGTGTGAAAACGAACGTTACCCTTATTTTCACTGTGAACCAAGCACTTTTAGCAGCTCGAGCAGGTGCAACGTATGTTTCTCCATTTTTAGGACGTTTAGATGATATTTCTGAAGATGGCGTATTATTAGTTGCTAAAATTGCTGAATTATTCGATGTTCATCAATTAGATACACAAATTATTGCGGCTTCTGTTAGACATCCAGATCATGTAACTCGTGTAGCGATGGCAGGTGCTCACATTGCAACAATCCCTTATAAAGTAATTGAACAACTTGCTATGCACCCATTAACAGATCAAGGTATTGAGAAGTTTGCTGCGGATTGGGCGAAAGCTCCTAAATTATAAGGCATAAAAGTGAGGGGGCTTTCCGAAAAATGCTTTTCATGAGAGGACAAATCCTAAGTAACTTCATCGTTTAAACGGGATCCCGAGTTTGGAGTCTTCCTACGTGAAAATAGTAAGAAAAGAAAGCGTCATTCAATTTTTAAAAAAAATTTGCTTACGCGTAGCGTTTATCACAATAACATTACAATTATGAAAGAGAAATCCCTTTATCAGAGAGAGTAGGTAACATGTATCTCTGATAAGGGAGATTCTTTTTATATAAATTCTTACTCAAGAAAGAACTATATAGGTTCTTTTCATTATATAGCATTTTTGAAAGGGTTTACATAAAGGGGTGGAATTGCGTATGAATATGTACCTTTTAATGATTACATTATTATCAATTGTAATTGTTATTTTAGGGGTTTCGTGGTGGAGATGGCATGCGTTTATTAGTTTAACGGTTGCAAGTTTGTTTTTAGCAATTATGTCTGGAATGCCAATGGATAAAATAGTGAGTGCTTATGAAACGGGAGTTGGGAGTGTTCTCGGGCATTTAGTAGGTATTTTAGTTTTAGGTACAATTTTAGGGAAAATGATGGCAGAGTCAGGTGCTGGAATGCAAGTGGCAGAGTTCTTTATTAAATCCTTTGGGATAAAAAACTTACCGTGGGCTATGTTAATTGCAGGTTTTATTATTGGAATTCCGGTGTTTTTTGAAGTAGGTATTTTAATATTGTTGCCGTTAGTAATTTCAATTCATAAAACTACGAAACAAAATATTTTATTGATAGCGTTACCAGCAATTGCTGGGCTATCTGTCGTACATGGCCTAGTTCCTCCGCATCCAGGGGCAATCGTTGCAATTGGTATTTATAAAGCGAACCTTGGGAAGGTACTATTGTATTCACTCATTATTACATTTTTTGCAGCGATTATTGCAGGTCCTATATTCGCTAAATGGATTCACAAACGTGTAATTCCTGAAAATGAGCCAGAATTGATTCGTGTAAATACAAAATCAACGAAATTACCAGGAATAGGAGTTTCATTTTTAGTCATATTGTTACCAGTTATGTTAATGGTTTTAGCTGCAGCGGCTCCTTATGTTCCACTTTCTACTACTTTGATGAAGATTATCACATTAATCGGTAGTCCTATCATTGCGTTATTGATTGCATGTTTTGCAGCGTTTTATTTTCTTGGATTTCGTCAAGGTATCGATAAAAAGGCTATTAAGAAGGTAACAGAAGATAGCTTATTACCAATCGGTTCAATTGTTGCGATTATTGGTGCTGGTGGCGGATTTAAGCAAATTCTTATCGATAGTGGTGTAGGCAATGCTATTGCTCAAATGTCTGAGCATTTAGCTCTATCTCCAATTGTATTAGCATTTATAGTAGCAGGACTAATTCGAATTGCGACAGGGTCAGCGACAGTCGCTTTAACAACAGCAGCAGGCATCGTTTCACCAATCATTGAAAATACGACAGGTGTGAATTTAGAGTTGCTCGTCATTGCAACAGGTGCAGGAGCATTAATGTTTTCTCACGTAAACGATGCTGGGTTCTGGATGGTAAAAGAATACCTAGGTTTAACAGTGAAAGAAACATTTAAAACATGGACAGTATTAGAAACATTACTTTCATTTATCGCTTTTGGAGGAGTTTTACTACTCGATATGTTTATTTAAAATAAGGATGTTTTTATGGTGGGATACTGTAGTAATTTTTTGTTAGGAGGAAGAAATGGTGAGTTCAAAATATATGATTGGTGTAGACATTGGGACAACTAGTACAAAATCAGTTCTATTTTCTACAGATGGATCTGTTATTGCAAGTCATGGAATTGAATATCCTTTATATTCTCCTACGCCGGAAACAGCAGAACAAGACCCAGAAGAAATTTTTCGTGCAGTAATACATACGATTAAAGAAACTGTACAGACAAGTAGTGTACAGCCGCATGATATTCTTTGTGTTTCTTTTAGTTCGGCAATGCATAGTATCATTGCTGTAGATGAGAAGGGAAAGCCGTTAACGAGATGTATTACTTGGGCAGATAATAGAAGTGCAAGCTGGGCAGAGAAAATAAAGAATGATATGAATGGTCATGAAATTTATTTACGGACTGGGACACCAATTCATCCGATGTCACCACTTTCGAAATTAGTTTGGCTACAAAATGAGCAGGCAGAATTGTTCGCAAAAACTTATAAATTTATTTCTATTAAAGAGTATGTTTTTTATAAGTTATATAAGGAGTATGTAATTGATTATTCTATAGCATCAGCAACAGGGATGTTTAATTTGAAATCTTTAAAATGGGATGAAGAGGCTTTACATGTTGCGGGAATTACAGATGATAAACTTTCTAAACTCGTTCCAACAACGCACAGTTTAACAGGATTAGATGAAGAGCTTGCCAATGAGATGAATGTACTTGTTTCTACTCCATTTGTAGTAGGAGCGAGTGACGGAGTCCTATCCAATTTAGGTGTAAATGCAATTGATCCTGGTGTTGTGGCTGTTACAATTGGTACAAGCGGTGCGATACGTGCTGTAACAAATCGACCTGTAACTGATCCGAAAGGTAGAATTTTTTGTTACGCCCTAACTGAAGACCATTGGGTAATTGGCGGACCAGTTAATAACGGTGGTATGATTTTCAGGTGGGCTCGTGATCAATTAGGTACTTCAGAGATTGAGCTTGCGAAGCGCTTAGGAAAAGATCCATATGAAGTGCTTACTGAAATAGCAGCAAAAGTGAATCCGGGATCTGATGGGTTATTATTTCACCCGTATTTAGCAGGAGAAAGAGCTCCTTTATGGAATGCAAATGCGCGAGGATCATTCTTTGGACTTGGATTGCACCATAAGAAAGAACATCTGATTCGTGCAGTTTTAGAAGGGGTAATTTATAACTTATATACAGTTCTTCTCGCTTTAAAAGAACTCATTGGCGAACCGAAAAAAATTCAAGCGACAGGCGGTTTTGCAAGATCGGAACTTTGGAGACAGATGATGGCGGATATTTTTCACCAAGACGTATATGTTCCCGAAAGTTTCGAAAGCTCTTGCTTAGGAGCTGCCATACTCGGCTTATATAGTTTAGGTGAAGTAGATACGTTACATGTAGTTTCTGAAATGGTAGGTGCGAATTTCCACCATGAACCAAACATGGAAAGTGTGGAAAAATATAAAGATTTAACACCAATCTATATTCGTCTGTCCCGTCAATTGGAAGAAGAATATGAAAGTATAGCAGAATATCAAAAAAAGTGGGTTTAAAGGCTATTTAGCAGAGAAATATGGTAACGTATAAAGAGGTACTCCAATTTTTTTGGATACTCTTTCAACATAAAATATGTTAAGAAGTATGATGAACGAAAAATATAGGGAGAGAGGGTTATGAAAATGAAGGATAATAAAGAGTTTATTGGATATGTTGGAACATACACGAAAGAAAATAGTGAAGGAATATATAAGTTTACGTTAGACACGGAAGCAAAGAAAATTAGTAATGTAACACTTGCAGCCAAGTTGGATAACCCTACATATGTAACGATTAATCGAAATAATGAATATCTCTACTCTGTTGTTAAGGAAGGCGAATCTGGTGGTGTAGCTGCTTATTCAATTAATAGTAAAACTGGAGAGCTAACAGAAGAAAACAGACAAGTAGTAGAAGGGGCTTCTCCTTGTCATGTGAGTGTTGATAGTGGAAATCATACGGTAGTTACAGCAAATTACCATAAAGGAACGATTGAATCTTTTGAAGTAAATGAAGATGGAACTATAAATCCTGCTACATCGATTATGGCACATGAAGGTTCAGGTCCAAATAAAGAAAGACAAGAAAAACCACATGCACATTATGCGGGATATACTCCTGATGAAAAATATGTAGTGGGTGTTGATTTAGGGATAGATAAAATAATTACGTATGAAATAAAAGATAGTGTATTAACAGAAGTGAATCGTTTATCTGTAAATCCAGGGAGTGGTCCGAGACATATTACTTTTCATCCGAATGGAAAGTATGCGTATGTGATGACGGAGCTTAGTTCAGAAGTTATTGTGTTAACATATAATCCGGCAGAAGGATCATTTACAGAATTACAGTATATTTCTACTGTTCCAGAAGAGTTTGATGAAAATAATCAAGGAAGTGCGATTCATATTTCTTCTGACGGCCGTTTTGTATATGCAGGTAATCGTGGTCATAATAGTATTACTGTTTTCAGCGTGGATGAAAATTCAGGTCAGCTTACATTTGTTGCACATACATCTACAGAAGGAAATTGGCCAAGAGACTTTGTATTAGATCCTACTGAAAAGTTTCTTGTTGCTACAAATGAAAAATCACATAATCTTGTGCTATTTTCAAGAAATGAATCTACAGGTAAGTTAACACTTTTACAATCTGATGTTGCTGTGCCAGAGCCTGTTTGTGTGAAGTTTTTGAACGTTTAATTTAAGTTTTCATTTCATATAGAAGTGTCGTTATTTGTCGGTAAGTCGATATCCTTTGTTGAAACGTCGATATATTAAAATAATCGTTGATATAATTGAAGTTGTGTTCGATATATTTGAAAAATCGTTGATATAATTTCATATGCCTAAAAAAAAGCAAAGCGATATCGCTTTGCTTTTTACTGTTTCTTTTTCGGTCTACGTACTAACTCGCCGCCGCAGTTTGGACAAACGTTGTGTCTTTCTTCTGTACATGGTGCACAAAATGTACATTCATATACGCAAATGTATGCTTCAGAATCTTGTTCTAGCGATTGATCGCAAATTTGACAGTTTGTTTTCATTTGTAGTGCCATAGTATCGCTCCTTTTTGTTTGAATTTTTATAATTTAATTATAATTCATTGGGTAGAGTTAGTCCTTTTCAATTGAAAGGAAATCGAATGATAAAGTTGTGATTTGAAATGAAAGATGCTCGTTTATTTTTAAATTGATTATTTTGTGCAGTTAGAATATTATGAAATAGTCAAAAGACAACAGGGGGTATACATTTTGACTAATCATAGCGAATATTTAAAAGCAAACTGCGAAAAATGCTTCGGTCTATGTTGCGTTGCATTACCGTTCGCAGCATCGGTAGATTTTGCAGTGAATAAAGATGGTGGTAAACCATGTTCCAATTTACAATCAGATTTCAAATGCAGTATACATAAAAATCTTAGAGGAAAAGGTTATAAAGGCTGTACAGTATTTGAATGTTTTGGCGCTGGACAGAAAATTTCTCAAGTTACGTTTAACGGGATTGATTGGCGGAAAGATGCTAAGCATGCGAGAAAAATGTATGATGCTTTTCCGGTTATGCATCAGCTCCATGAAATGCTTTGGTATTTGAATGAGGCGATTCTTTTAAAGGCAACACAGCCAATTCATAAAGAGCTGAAGACCGCAATTGAGGAGACAGAGCGACTTTCGAATGTAAATCCAGATGAGTTAATGAAAATAAATGTTCCATTACACAGAGCAGAGGTGAACATTCTTCTTTTAGAAACGAGCGAACTAGTATGGAAAGAAATGAATACTGCGCGTAAGAAACGAATCATACACCGCGGCGCAGATCTTATGGGAGCAAATTTGAAAAAGAAAAATTTACAAGGTGCAAATTTAAGAGGAGCATATTTAATTGCGGCAAACTTAAATGGAGCAGACTTACGAGGGGCGGATCTCATTGGAGCAGATTTACGAGATGCAGATATTCGCGGGGCTGATTTTACAAATAGTATTTTTCTGACGCAAGTTCAAGTTAATGCAGCGAAAGGGGATAAGCATACGAAATTACCGAAAATGTTATCCCGTCCATCGCATTGGAGTGCGTAAAGAGTGTATACGAACAGGCAGAGATTAAGAATCTCTGCCTGTTTTTCATTTTTTTTCAAAAGTAGTAATTAAAACGCTACATATAATAAGAATACCACCAATAAAAAAGTTACTACTCAATGTCTCGTTTAATAGTAACCAACCAAGCAATGACCCAACGATAGGTTGGAAGAAGAAAAATAAAGAACCGATGCTTGCGTCCATTAATTCTAATCCTTTATTCCAAAGGAAAAAGGCACCTGCTGTTGAGACGATTCCTAAATAAAGTACGCCTAATAGTACGTACATATTCATATGTTCAATTGGGATTGATTGGAATTCCCATACCATAAAAGGTGTAATAAAAAAGAGTGAAAAGAATATAGCGTACGTTGTAATCACTAAAGATGAAAATTTGGCTGAAGCAATTTTTACATAAATAGATAGTAAAGCCCACGTAATAGCTGCCCCAACTAATATAATTGTACCGATAAAATAGGAGCCAATTTCAATATCCCATCCGATTACGATAATGACACCGATTGTCGCTATGATAGTAGATAAAAGTCTACGAGCGGTTAGTTTTTCTTTTAAAATGATCGCTGCAAATATAACGATAAATGCAGGTGTAGCTGATGTTACTAAAGAGCCTGTATGGGCGTCAGATAATTTTGTTCCGATAAATTGACAAGTGATCGAAATGAAATATCCGATAAATCCAATCCAAGCGAATAGGAGCCAATCTTTTTTGTGAATGGTTACTTTTTTCTTTTGTTTTTTTTCAGCTATTTTCAAAATGCCATATAAAACAACAAAAGCAATGATAAAGCGTAGCCAAACGAGTGTTAGTGGTGGGATAAAGTCGAGTACATATTTGCTAACAACATACATACCGCCCCATATACTTGCTGCTAGTGATAAACATATAGCTCCTAAAATTGTTTGTTTCATTTGAAGTACCTCCGTCTATTTTTAGGGTATTATGGGTTCCCTAAGACGAGGCATGGTGCACGTGTTATATGATTGCCCGTCTTAGTTTATAGACGGCCTACAGGTTGATCATTTTCGAATGAAGTGTTGTAGTACATGCGTGCATTCCTCCTTCATATTTTATAATGATATTATAACTCAATTTTCAGTTTAGTAGGAATTTTATTGTGCAGAGTTGATTTTTAGAAAATGGGAGAGCATGTGATTTCATGAATATATTTCGTTAGCACGTCGCATTATAAAATTATTAATCTATTTATTCAGTTAGTTAAAATAATAGTTTGTAAGCGAAAGAAAACATATGTAATTTTGTATAAATTATGAACAATAAACCGTCACGTTTGACTGTACAGTTTATGTATTGTATGATGTTAGTAATATAAACAAGGGGGGAAGATCGTTGGGAAGGTGTATCGAATCGGACAGTTGGCTCTCATGGCTCACGTGTCGAAACGAACGATTGATTATTATACGAATCTAGGTATCTTAAAAGCGGAGCGATCTCAATCTAATTATCGCTATTACGACGAAACAGCATTTGAGACATTACAATTTATTGAGAAGTGCAAAGAAATGCATATGCCGCTTTGTGAGATTAAAGAGAAAATCGAGGAGAAGAAGAAGCTGCTCGGTATCAATGAACACGTTTCGAAACAAGTGAATGAAGTGACAGACCATATTCATCGATTAGAAGCAGAGTTAACGGAATTAAAGCCGCTTTTAGATGGATTGACTGATTCACAACGTGAAAAAATATCGAAATCTTTATCTGGTCAAACGACAGCTTTAATACAGACACTTGCTCTATTATTATAGAATAAGTGAAATCCGACCTCTTTAATTTTTGTATCGGGCTATGTTTTCTAAGAAAGAAATAAGAAAACATTATAGTATACAGGAGGTGGACACCTTAGTTTTTTAACTAAGGGGATTCATTGGAAATATTTAATTTAGTCATGGTTGCGATTTTAATCGCATTTACTGGATTTTTCGTAGCAGCTGAGTTTGCGATTGTAAAAGTACGTTCAAGTCGTATTGATCAGCTTGTTGCAGAAGGAAAACGCGGTGCTTTAGCAGCGAAAAAGGTAACAACAAATTTAGATGAATATTTATCTGCTTGTCAATTAGGTATTACAGTTACAGCTATGGGATTAGGTTGGTTAGGTGAACCGACAATTGAAAAGTTATTACACCCGTTATTTGAGAAATGGAACTTAAACCCTTCTATTTCATCAGTATTAACATTTGGTCTTGCTTTTATGTTAATGACGTATTTACACGTTGTAGTAGGGGAATTAGCTCCTAAAACGATGGCAATTCAAAAGGCTGAAAAAGTAACATTATTATTTGCAGCTCCACTAATGATGTTCTATAAAGTGATGTATCCATTTATTTGGGTATTAAATGGTTCAGCTCGTGTGATAACTGGTTTATTCGGTTTAAAACCGGCTTCTGAACATGAAGTAGCTCATACAGAGGAAGAATTACGCCTTATTCTTTCAGATAGCTATGAAAGTGGCGAAATTAATCAAGCTGAATACAAGTATGTAAATAACATTTTTGAATTTGATAATCGTATTGCAAAAGAGATTATGGTACCGCGAACAGAAATCGTTGGTTTCTACCTGGAAGATTCAGTAGAAGAACACATGAAAGTAATCCAAAATGAGCGATACACACGTTATCCGATTTTTGGAGAAGATAAAGATGATATTATCGGTATGGTCAACGTAAAAGATTTCTTTATTCGATATATGACCGAGGATCAAAAAGATTTATCATCCATTCGCTCGTATATGCGTCCGATTATTGAAGTGATGGAAACAACTCCAATTCACGATTTATTACTTCAAATGCAGAAGAAGCGAATTCCGATGGCTGTTTTATATGATGAGTACGGAGGAACAGCTGGAATTGTAACGCTTGAGGACATCTTGGAGGAAATCGTCGGCGAAATTCGTGATGAATATGATGAAGATGAAGCACCACCAATTCAACATGTGAACGAGCAACATATCATTGTTGATGGAAAAGTGCTTATCTCAGAAGTGAAAGATTTATTTGGATTACACATTGAAGAAGATGATGTGGATACAATCGGTGGATGGATTATGATGCAAAATCATGAAATCGAAGAAGGACAACACGTTGAGGCGGAAGGTTATGAATTTAAAGTGTTAGAAAAAGACGCTTACCAAATTAAACGTGTTGAAATTCGTAAGATGGAAGAGGAACAAGAAGAAGAAAAAGCAGCAACTGTGTAAGTTGCTGCTTTTCTTCTAAAGTATAAAAAATGAGAAATTAGGAGCGGATATTTTGATTCAAGCAGCCTTACGTGTATATCGATTACAATTGTATGTGATCTTTAGTGGTTTACTACTTATGTGGACGATTACTCCGTTTGGAAAACAAGTAACAGGGTTTGGAATCGGATTAGCTGTAAGTGCATATTGCCTTTGGTTATTAGCTCGTAGAGTGGAGAAACTTGGGAAAAGTATTGTAATGAAGGAAAAGGCTCCAGGATTAGGAGTTTTAAACCGATTTGCAGCTGCCATTTTAGGAGCTATCATCATGTATGAAATTGAGCATGAAATGGAAATGTGGGCATTTGGTACAGGTATTTTAGGTGGACACTTTTTAATGATTGCAAATTTAGCTTATGCAAATATGCAGTTAGTGAAAGAAGAAGAGAAGAAAAGGGAACATGCTTCGAAAAACATAGAGCTATGATGAAAGGGACCTAATGGGGTTCCTTTTTTAGTTTAGCGATATGATACAAGTAATTAAATTAACGACAAATATAATACGCTTCTTTTTTACGTTTTTCAATAGCATGAAAAATAATAAAAAAAAATTTAAAAACCCATCGATTTCTTAAGGTTATGTATGTTATCATGACAAAAGACTTTTTGAAAGAGGTGGATATCAATGTTACAAGCGCTACTAATTTTTGTGCTTCAAATTATTTACGTTCCCATTTTAACAATTCGTACGATTTTGCTTGTAAAGAATCAAACAAGATCCGCTGCTGCTGTTGGATTGTTAGAAGGAGCTATTTACATTGTCAGTTTAGGTATTGTGTTTCAAGATTTATCAAATTGGATGAACATCGTTGCCTATGTCATTGGCTTTAGTGCGGGACTGTTATTAGGCGGTTATATAGAGAATAAATTAGCAATTGGTTATATTACGTATCAAGTTAGTTTACTAGACCGTTGTAATGAATTAGTAGATGAATTACGCCACTCTGGATTTGGCGTTACCGTATTTGAAGGCGAAGGTATTAATTCTATACGTTATCGATTAGATATCGTTGCAAAACGTTCTAGAGAAAAAGAACTGTTAGAAATTATTAATGAAATTGCACCGAAAGCCTTTATGTCGTCTTATGAAATCCGCTCATTTAAAGGTGGATATTTAACGAAGGCGATGAAGAAGAGAGCGTTAATGAAGAAAAAAGATCATCATGTATCGTAAAGAAAAGAGAGAAATCTATTTTTAAGTAGATTTCTCTCTTTTTTATAAATAGTGTTTATTAGTTAATTAAAAAAACTAAGTCGTAAAGTTATTTTTTTTACTCATCCTCAAATTAATGATTAGCCATATAACTTGAAAAAATACCGGTATGATAAACGCGATTAATATAACGATAAGTGATATTGATTTAATTTCGGGTGTTTGAATGACACCAGCACCATCAACATCTCGTAGCCAAATAATAGCTGCCCATATTCCAAAAACGATAATCCAAAATAGGTTACCCATCCACCAAGAAATCCATCGTTTTTTCATGTTAACACCCCTTACATTTATCCACTGTTAAAAGTATATTTTCGTTCGTTACATTTATAATGAAACAACTTTAAAATTAGTTTTTAACCGTATATCTAACTTGTTTGAAGGTGACTATTTCTCCATCATCATTATCATCTTTCGTTTGTAAAAGTTGAACTTTTGGTTTGTAGTTCGTCCTATGAGCGTGTTCAATATCTTTAATGTTAAGCTTGTAGGATTCACCATTCTTTAGCTTTTGTTCCAATCTTTTTTTATTCGCAACATAAATAAAAGTCACTTTATTTTCATCAATACCTTCAGTCTTAATTTCTAATTCATTATCTTTTGTTGTAATCGTTGGTGTTAATAATTCCATACTACCGTTTCCAGTTTCTAAAGAATTTTCTGCTATAGTTGAACATCCTGATAATATGATTCCGGTGAATAGAAGAACAGCCAATTTCTGTTTCATAACATCCCTCAATTCCATGTGATTTTTGATGTTGGTATTGCTAGATTACTAGTGTGGAGCGAAAATATTTAGTTAGTACTGGTTTTATTGTACCATAATATGTAAATTGAAGTAGGCTGTATATCCAATTTACCGGAGACTGAAAAAATTTACTGATTGTTGTAAATTCGTGTATTTTTAATCGAAATGTAGACAGGAGAAAGAATTTTTTATGGAAATTACCATTTTTACATTTTATTATAATAATGGGAAATAGATGAATTCATTCACTTCGGAGGTAGTTAGTTGAACATTAATGAGAAGGCAATTGAAATGTTTGAACAAAATAAATATGAGGAAGCAATGGAACTGTTTCACCGAGCAGTACATGAATCTAGAGACGTACAATCTCTCAATAATCTTGCTTGGATGTACTTTTACGAGGAAGAGAATGATGAGAAAGCTCTTGAATTAATAGGAGAAGTTGTTAAGTTGAATCCTTCTTCATACTTTCCTTATAACATCTTAAGGGATATTTACATGAAACAAAAAAAGTGGGAAGAAGCGAAAGAAGCACTCCAAAAATCTATTTCGATTCAACCATCCGATGAAGCATATCACAATGTAGCTGTAGCTCATTATAATCTTGGAGAGCTGGAAGAAGCTTCGGAATTTTTCTTGCGAGTTGCAGGGGATTCGGATTATATCATGTATAGCTATGTAAAATGTTTAATTGATTTAGGGCGAACGAAAGAAGCGAAAGAGAAGTTAGATGCTTTTAACAGGGAATCTGATAATTTTTTAGGAGAAATGATGGTAGCAGATTTATATGTTGAGTTGAATTGTTATAAAGAAGCAATTGAATGGTTCGAAAAGGGATACAAAGAATGCTGGAAAAGCCCCAATTGGATTGGTAGATTTGTTTATGCTCTATATAAAGTGAATAATTCCTCGCGTATACATGAAGTTATACGGGAATCTATCGAAGCAAAAACAGCAGAAATAGAAGATGTCGAGAATGCAGAAGTAGAAGAAAATTGGACAGAGAACGATAAGAAAGAGTTAATTGAGGAATATACAAAAGAGAATAATTACTATAAAACAATGATAGGACGTATTAAATCTGGATATGTTCTAGACTTAGAATTTGAAACGGATTATATAGGGGGGTGCTATTTATTTGGTTGTAAAAGGCATAATCATCTTGAATATGGACAATAAAAAGATTCGACTGTCAAATATGATGGTCGAATCTTTTTCGTTATAGGTCGCTTGTATTACATAGGTATATATCTATCCTCTTTAGAGGCCACTTTTCTTATATTCAAAATATGTAGTGAAATAAAACCAGTAAGCCCTATTCCGCCAAAAATAAGCCATGGTGTATACATTTCGTTTAAATTTGATGTAAACCATGTACCGATATAGTTACCGATGATAAAACCAAATGCGAGTGATAGTTGATAAAATCCGAAGTAAGTAGCTGTATATGATTCATTACTGTAATTTGCAGTGGCGATGTCAACGTTAGGTAATACGAGTGTTTCACCGATTGTAAAGAAAATTACACAAATAAATAGCCAATATGGGTGTTGAAATAAAGGAATGAGTAAAAAGGAAATACTCATTAATAAAACACCGTATTTAATAAAGGAAAGGGTGTTGTATTTGAGAAAGAGTTTTCGAAATAACACCATAAATATGACGCCTGTTATTGCATTTATCGTAATGACTAATGTAGCAAGTTGATTGCTATTACTAATGTTTTTCATATGAAGTGGAAGTGCGACGGTAAGCTGTGTAAACATAATATAGAAGAAAATCATGATAAATGAAAACAGAAGGAAAGACTTGTTTTGTAAGATGGCCTGTATTCCTAATGTAATAGACGTGTTTTCAGTAGTGACTTGGAAGTGATCTTTAAGTAAGTAAAAGATAAAAGCGAATAACAGCATAAGTGATCCTGTTAGAGAGAAGGCATAGATTGGATCGAGTAAGAGTAAGAACCCTCCTGCAATTGGTCCCATTATTGCACCACAATTAAAGCTAAGGTTTAAATATGTAAATAAATTTTTTCTTGTATGAGCTGGTTGTGAGCCAAATATAGCGCGAGCAGCAGGTTCGTAAAATGCAGTTCCGAAGCCAATAAGTGCAGAAGAAATGGAAATTGTATAGAAATCAGAACATATTCCCAAAGCGATAAATCCGATTCCTCTTAAAAATAATCCGGCTATCATCATAATGATATAGCCTATTTTGTCAGCAATTAACCCTGAGAATAATGGGATAATTCGTGATGTAATTGTCATAACCGTCAACACTGTTCCTACTTGGACAGCAGAAAAATGAAGAAAGGTTAATAGATAAATAGCTAAAAATGCGTATACCGCAAAATAACCAAAAGACATAAAAAATGAAGAAATAAGCATGAAACGTATCGGTGTTGAGAAACTTTCCATAGAAATCCTCCTAATATTGTAACCAGTAAAATTATTTGATGGTTAACTATTTTATATTATAATTATACATAAAGTCAGAAAAAAGTAAATTTTAAGAAGAAGGTGGATGAAATTGAATCAAAATGCACCAAATGAATTAGAGTATATTCGAGAGTTTTTAAATACATGGAGAATACCAAACGATACGAGAGAGCCAATTGATTTGCTGCAAACAGAAGGGGATATAAAGAAATTTATGAAAGAATCTTTTCATGAAGAGCTTCTATTTCATACGATAGAAGAATTAAAAAGTTTTCGAGAAGATATTCGGATGACAATTGAAGGAGAAGGATCGTTGCAAAAATGGTTGGAGAAATATCCATTTCAAGTAAACGTAAGGGAAGATATGAAAGGTATTACATATGAACCAATGCGGGAAGAAAATATGTATACAAAAGTATTAAGCATTGTGTTAACGGCAATTCAAGAAAATTTGTGGGGAAGGTTAAAAGCATGTCCAGATTGTCGCTGGGTATTTTACGACCATTCGCGAAATGGGAGCAAAAGATGGTGCGGTATGTATGCTGGAGAAGAAGGAGGAAGAGCGTGCGGTACAATTGCAAAAGTGAAAAATTACCGAGCGAAGAGAAAAGGAAGAACGGGTTATAATGTGTAATTAATAGTAGGGGAAGAAAATGGATGGGGGAATGTAGAATATGAAAGGTACACAAATGTTAGCTTTAAATAAAAAGTGTTGGGATACAGTTGCACCTTATTTCTTTCAAGTGGACTGTTTACCGAAATATGGCCCGTATACAGCGTCTGAAGATGAGATTCATTTGTTTGATTCAATTAAAGGTAAAAAGGTTCTTGATATTGGATGTGGAAGTGGGCATTCGTTGCAATATATGGCGGAACATGGTGCAGAAGAATTGTGGGGACTTGATCTTTCGAGCACACAAATTGAAACGGCACATGAAACGTTACAGTCGTGGAATCCAAAGTTAATATGTGGAGCAATGGAAGAGGAAAGGGATATTCCGAAAGGGTATTTTGACATAGTATACTCCATCTATGCATTAGGTTGGACTTCAGATTTAAGAAAAACGTTGGAATTAATTTATTCTTATGTAAAGCCAGGAGGAAGCTTTATTTTTAGCTGGGAGCATCCCGTATATTCAAACTTAATGTATGGAACAGAGGAGATTGCTTTCAGCTCGTCTTATCATGAAGAAACTCCTATTATGTTTGAAACATTTAAAGGGGAAGATGTACAAGCGACATTATATAAACGAAAAATGAGTACATACATAAATGAGTTAAATAGAGTTGGTTTTACAATTGAGAGGATTGAAGAGCCTGAACCATCGAGCTCGTTTGATGAAGAACTAGCTGAGCCGTCTACGAAATATTATTCTTTACATAAAGCTAGGATGGTGCCGACTACTTTTATTATTAAGGCAAGAAAATGAAAAATACAGCGTACACTGAAAAAAGCGTACGCTGTATTTTATTAAAGGTTAGTACTTATCTCTTCGGTTGAAAAATATGTTGAAAGAAGTATTTGTGATGTAAGTTATCTACAATTTTATTTGCTTGATATGTGCGATGTTGCTCGAGTCGGAGTCTTTGCTCCATCATTTTGATTGCGTGATCAGATAAACGTAACATAATACATATCCCCTTTTCTATAAATATAGGTGACTATTTGGTATCGATCCCATATTTATAACTAAGGAGGCAAAATGTGTAGCATAGGCAAAAAGCACCTTCCTCTCCCATTACGCTTACGAGGTTAGCTGTCGGACTCGGGAAGTGAGAGTTCCCTACTTAAAAAAGATTCGCCCCAAGTAGCATAGCTACAAAAGTGGTTCCCCCGCTCCAAAATTTGGACTCAGCAAAAGGTTTTATAGAGTAAAAGATAACATAAATAATCAGGTTAGTCAAACTATTTATTGTTTTCTGTCTTTTTTAGTGAGGTTAAAATCACACCATCAGGCAATACGATATTTTGTACTTCGATAAAGCCATGTTTTTTATATAAAGACAAAGCAGGTGTATTTTCTTTCCCTGTTTGTACAATATATGTTTTGGAAGAGGAGAACATGTCAAATATATATTGTAATAGCTTCGTCGCAATTCCTTTATGAAAATGATCGGGGGACACTACTAAACGATGAATATCAACTTCCTCTTTATCAATCTTAAAAGAAATAAACCCGGCAAGTGTATCTTCATAAAAATAGCCGTAGAAAATTTCATCACATGATTGAATATCGGCTATAGTATCATAAAGTCGAGGGATAGCTGTACTATTTATATATTTTGCCTCGATTTCATAAGCGGGTATTTGAATGTTTAAAATAGAAGTAGCGGTTCTGTGAGAAGTTGTTACTAATTTTTGAATCACAGGGTAAAACCTCCTTTTAGACTTTCTTTTCATAGATTTGACAACATTTTTCTTTTTTGGATATAATAATTATAATAGCTACATAATAATTTAGTATGAAAAAGAATTACACTATAATAGAAATGGAGGACTAAAGATGGGATGGATTATCACATTAATAGTTGGTGCTATTATAGGTGCAATTGCTAGTTCTATAACGGGTAAAAATTTCCCAGGTGGTATGTTCGGTAATATAATTGCAGGTTTATTAGGTGCTTCGTTAGGTGGTAAGTTATTTGGATCCTTTGGGCCATCATTTGGTGGGATTCATGTCGTGCCAGCATTATTAGGAGCAATCGTGTTAATTTTTATTGTATCATTTGTAGTGAAAGCTGCAAAGAAATAGATATATAGATTATGATGAAAAGCCCTGAATAAGGGCTTTTCATCATTCGAAGAGGTGGTTTCGTTGGAGAAAATAAATATAAGAAAAAGAGATAAGCTGAAAAAGTTTTTTAGAGAACACAATTATTTAGCAGTGTTACTTGGGTTTGCACTATTGTTCATTAATATTTTGTTACTAACAAAAATATCATTTGTTTTTACGCCATTTATCGTCTTTTTAAAAACAATTTTCTTCCCGGTATTATTAGCGGGCGTACTATTTTACATTTTGCATCCATTCGTTTCACTTTTAGAAAAGAAAGGTGTTTCAAGAATCGTATCGATAGCCTCGATATACTTAATCGTAATTGGGTTATTTGTGTTTTTAGTTTTAACGGTTATTCCAATTATTAAAGATCAAATTGATGCATTAATAGATAACTTACCGTATTTCGGTCATGAAATTGAACGAGCAGCACGTAGATTCGGAGAAAGTAATTTACTAGGGAAAATTCAGGAGAATTTAAATATTGATGTAGCGAGTATGGTAAAAGACTACACAGTTGATTTTACGAAGTCGTTATCATCAGTAACTGGTAATGTAACTGGATTTTTAAGCACTGTGACAGAGGTCGTTTTAACGTTTGTAATGGTTCCGTTTATATTGTTCTATCTTTTAAAAGATGGTGAGCAATTACCGAATCATTTCTTAAAGTTTATTTCAGAACAAAGACAACCAGCAGCAATGAGAATACTAGATGATATGCATTATGCGATTAGTTCGTATATTAGAGGACAAATTATCGTTAGCCTATTTATCGGTATTATGCTATTAATTGGTTACCTTATTATCGGTATTAAATATGCGGTACTACTCGCTATTTTAGCGATGATTGTAAATATCGTTCCGTACGTAGGACCAATTATTGCAATTACACCAGCTTTAATTATTGCGTTTATTGATTCGCCAGGGATGGTTTTAAAGGTAATTATCGTAATGATGGTCGTACAATTAGCAGAAGGTAAATTTATTTCTCCGCAAGTCATGGGGAAAAAGCTAGATATTCACCCGATTACTATCATTTTTATTATTTTAACTGCCGGAAATTTATTTGGAATTATGGGCATTATTTTAGCAATTCCAGGGTATGCGATCTTAAAAGTGTTAGTTACGCACGGTTATCGATTTGTTAAGTTGAATACGTAGGAAAAAGAGCTAAAACAGTATTATCTGTTTTAGCTCTTTTTTATTAACAATTGATTTGCATATTGGCGTGCCCATTGATCCGCTTCTAATATAGCATCTAGTGAAGGATCTTTTACGTTATGATGGGCTTCAACTGTTTTGTAAATTGTTTTTTCAATATCGAAAAAGGCAATTTCATTTTTTAAGAATAGTGCATTCGCAATTTCATTTGCTGCGTTTAATACAGCAGGAGTAGTACCACCAATTTTGCCACATTCATATGCGTATTGTAGACAAGGAAACTTCTCTAAATCTGGTTTTTCAAAATGTAAACTACCTATTTTTAATAAATTTAATTTTTCATAGGAAGAAGGTAGTCGAGTAGGGTAGTGAAACGCATATTGAATTGGCATTCTCATATCAGGAGCACCGAGCTGTGCTATAACTGATCCATCGATAAACTCTACTAAAGAATGAATAATGCTTTCTTTATGAATCATTACATCAATTTTTTCATAAGGAATATCAAATAACCATCTCGCTTCCATTACTTCAAATCCTTTATTCATTAATGTGGCAGAATCAATCGTTAGTTTTGCCCCCATTAACCAGTTTGGGTGCTTTAAAGCATCTTTCGCTTGTAGAGTTTTCATTTCTTCACGTGTTTTATCACGGAATGCACCGCCAGAAGCTGTAACGATTAATTTGTCAATTTCTTTATTATTTTCTCCGTTTAAACATTGGAAAATAGCTGAATGTTCGCTATCGACTGGAATTAAACGACATCCGTTTTGTTTGGCCAGTTCAGTTACAATATGACCAGCTGCAACTAACGTTTCTTTATTAGCGATGGCAATATCTTTCTTCGCTTTTAATGCTTCAATTGTTGGGAGTAATCCTGAAACACCAACGACGGAACTTAATACAAGATTTGAATTAGGGTGAGTAGCTACTGCAATTAAGCCATCTGTTCCGTATGTGATTTTTGTGTTGGTTGAAATACGCGTACGAAGCGTGTCTGCTAATTCTTTTGTCGCGACGCTTACAATGCGAGGTTGAAACGTTTTGATTTGTTGTTCAAGAAGCTCGATATTATAATTTGCGGTTAAACCGACGATTTTAAAATGTTCGGGATGAGCTGAAACGACATCTAATGCCGATGTGCCGATGGATCCTGTTGAACCTAAAATGGATATATATTTTACCATGAAAAAACCTCCAAAGTTGTTTCGAGTATTTCTGCAAATCTATATAGTATTAGACAATTGAAGTGGAAATTCCTGCTAAATAAAATAGAAAATTCGGGTTTGTTTGGAAGTGAAATGTGATAAACTGTAAAAAATAACGAAAAGCGATGAAAGAGAAGAGTACATATTCAAAACTTTTCAGAGAGCTGATATGTGGTGGAAATCAGTAAGGGATGAATATGGAATGGGCTCTGGAGCTTCTAACTGAAATGAGTAGGTAAAGACGGTTGCTTCACGTTAAGAAGTTGAAGTGAGCTATTCATGATAGCTAATTAAGGTGGTACCGCGGGAGCCTCTCGTCCTTTTTTAAGGATGAGGGGCTCTTTTTATTTTGAGAAAGGAGGAGTTAGGTTGAGCGAAAAAATAATGTTAACAGGAATTAAGCCGACAGGTTATCCGCATTTAGGAAATTATATTGGCGCTATTAAACCTGCGTTGCAAATGTCAAAGAGGAATGAAGGAAAAGCATTGTATTTTATAGCAGATTATCACGCGTTAAATGCTGTGCATGATCCGGGTCAGTTTAGTAGTTATACGAAAGAGGTAGCTGCTACTTGGTTATCGCTTGGACTTGAAGAAGATGTTATATTTTACCGACAAACAGAAGTGCCGGAGATTCTAGAATTAGCTTGGATATTAGCTTGCCTAACTCCGAAAGGGCTTATGAACCGTGCTCATGCGTATAAAGCGAAGGTGGAGCAAAATAAAGAAGGGGGTTTAGAGGTCGATGCAGGAGTGAATATGGGATTATATACGTATCCGATCTTAATGGCAGCTGACATATTGCTATTTCAGGCTACGCATGTGCCAGTCGGAAAAGACCAAATTCAGCATATTGAAATTGCGCGTGATATTGCGACGTATTTTAATCATACTTTTGGCACGACATTTACACTTCCGGAGTATGTCATACAAGAAGAGGGCGCAATATTACCAGGGCTTGATGGAAGAAAGATGAGTAAAAGTTATGGGAATGTGATCCCATTATTTGCAGAGCAAGAAAAACTAAGGAAATTAATATTTAAAATCAAAACCGATTCTTCACTTCCAAATGAACCGAAAGAACTAGAAATGTTATTTACAATTTATAAAGAATTTGCAACGGAAGATGAAATGCAGTCAATGCGTGAAAAATATGAAACTGGCATTGGCTGGGGCGATGTGAAAAAAGAGTTGTTTCGCGTTGTAGATCGTGAGTTAGCTGGACCTCGTGAGAAATATGCAATGTATATGAATGAACCGAATTTATTATATGAAGCCTTGGAAAAAGGTGCTGAACGGGCAAGAGAAATCGCGAAGGCAAATTTGGTGGGAATTAAAAAACGGATTGGATTTGAGAGGGGACGCTGAGCGTTCCCTTGTTTTTTTACAAAAAACCGAACGAAATTTCAATTTGTTACCAATATAGAGTGAGGAGGGATAGAAATGATTACAGCTCTCGAGTTAAAAGTATTGTTATTCCAAATAGGAACAGAAATTGTACCACCTAGTAATTTAAAAGAAAAAATTTTAATTCAGGTTAATTTGGTGGAGGGAATAAAACTTAATCATGTTGAGGTGAATAATGATGAGTGAAGTTGTGTTAGCAGTTCAAGATTTAAGTAAAACATATGAGAGTGTAGATACAAATGTTAGGGCGTTACAAAATGTATCTTTGGAGTTAAATAAAGGAGAACTCCTTGCCATAATGGGAACGAGTGGATCTGGAAAGAGTACATTATTAAACATTCTTGGTGCTCTAGATAAGCCTGATGAGGGGGTTATCTATGTAAATGGTGAAGTGCCTGAAAATATGTTCATTGAACCGTATGCGACAGAGTATAGAAGGGATAACATAGGATTTATATTCCAGTCATTTCATTTATTAAAGGATTTATCTGTAGAAGAAAATATTGCGTTACCCCTCATATTATCAGCTAATTCAGAAGAGGAGATACGAGAAAAAACAAATAAAATATTAGATGTTCTTGGTTTAGTAAATTGGAGAAATCATCGACCAGTTCAGCTTTCTGGGGGACAACAACAACGTGTTGCAATTGGTAGGGCGTTAATAACATCTCCTCCAATTGTTCTTGCAGATGAACCTACTGGGAATTTAGATTTCAATACGTCTAATGATATTTTACGAGTACTAGTCGATATGAAACAAAAATTTAATCAAAGTATGATTCTTGTTACTCATGATCCCCACATTGCTACGTACGCAGATCGGGTTCTCTTCTTTCATAATGGAGAAGTTGTTGATGATTATACGTGTTCTCATGGAGTAAATGATATGAATATTATTTTAGATAAATTTAAAAAATTAATGGAGAAATCAAAATGATAAAATCAGTACGAGGATTAAGTTTACGCTTTTTTAAGACGAATAAATTCACTGCTATTTCCTCTATAGTTAGCGTTATGTTGGCTGTTTCTCTAATTGTTACGATGATTGTATTTTCGAGTCATGCGAAACAGTCTGTTATAAATGAAGTGAAAAATGTATACGGAGATATGGATTTATCTGTCGGATATAACCCTGATCAAAATAAGTTGATGGATAAATCTTTACTGCAAAATATTAAGGAACAAGAAAATGTTGAATACATGTCAAAAGTATTAGTAAATCATTTGCAAGTAAATAAATTGAATACAGCTATTTATACAGTAGGTGTTCAAAACGATTCATTATCTAAAAGTCGATATCATTTTTCTAAAAATATATCAAATGAGGAAGTAACATTAAATGATGGATTAGCAGAAACTTTACAAGTAAAAGTTGGGGAAAAGATTGAAATCGAAAATAAATCATATGTAGTAAAAGAAGTGTTGCCTGATATAGAAGCTGGAGGTTCAGCTCCAGATATACTTATTTTATCTGAAGGTGCGGTGAAACAGCACATATATGAAAAAACGGGTAAACACAATGAAGCTACTTATTTGTTAATAAAAGCAAAAGAGAATGCAGATGTACTAGCATTGTCTAGTGAAATTCATAAAATAGACAAAGAATTAAGAATCGATATTGCGGAGGAAGACGAGTTTTTAAAAAGTAATTTAGCATCATTACATATTTTTATAATCGTTTTATCTACATTAATACTTATTGTTACTGCGTTATTGTTGGTGTCTAATTTTGAAGTGTTTTTATATAAATATAAAAGTCAATTTGCTATTATGCGATCAATGGGAGCAACAACGAAACAAATGTTTAAAGTTATATTTATTCAATGTAGTGTAATCAATTTCTTTGGTGGAATATCAGGTTTGTTACTAGCTGTAATAAGTAACCGTTTTTTACAAAGTTGCCTAGAGCATTTATTTGCTTTTCAAATTAATTCAATGAATTTTGACTATAAAATAGCAATTGTAACAGTGATTTTTAGTATCTTTTTTATTGAACTGTTTATGTTATATCCGTCATACAGAAGTTCGAAAATATTGCCAGTAAAGCTTATGCGGGAGAATGAAGAATCCGATTTTTCTAATAAAAAAATACGCAGTATTATGGGGAAATTCCTTTTAATGAGTAGCTTATTTTTAACTGTTTTAGGTGGGTTTGTAGCAAATAAGGGAGATACGCAGGCAATAGTGATATTAATAGGAGCTATATTTCTCGTTTTAGGAGTATATATTTTATTTCCGACTTATCTCTCTTCGATATTAATAGCATGTCTACCTATAATGAAAAAAATATTTGGAAGGAATACATTTGTTGCTATTAAAAATGTAATTCCGCAAGTAAGAAAAAATACATTTGTTATCTTAATGATAAGTACAATGATGGTGATAGTTGTCTTCGGATCCACTATATTTAAAACGATGCAAAAAAATAATGAAAGATATTTACAACGAGAATTTCCAACACATATTGTTGTGGAAAATCGTTTGAATAATGATTCAACCATTTCCTCACCTCATACACAAAATATATTTAAAGAAATAAGTAGTGTAAAAGGAGCTAGTACGATTAGTACGAACTCACTCGCAGAATTAAAGCAAGGTGAAAAATATATTACTTTTGACTATAATTTAGGTGATGTAAAGGAAATGGAAAAGCAAGGATTACTGCCAAAACTACCTGCAAACTTCGAGAATAGTATAATTGTTACAGAAGAGTTAGCGGGGCGATATAAACTTCATGTAGGCGATATCATTCAATTGGGTCTATTTTCAGAACAGGAACAAAAAGTTAGACCGATTGGTAAGGTAGAAGTTGGATTAATTGTTAACGAACTACCAAATTCGCCTTCGGTACTCATGGATTGGAGTAATGTAACATATAAACAAGATTATACAGTTTTTGAGCGTGCATTTATTAGTTCAAATAATGAGAGAGAGACGTTGAAGCAATTAAAGAAAGTGAAAGATCAATATCCACAATTAAAAATAAGTAGTTATAATCAATCATTAAAACAATCTAATTTAATGTTTCAGCAAAGGTGGTCCATTTTCATCGTTGTTATTGTAGTGATTTTGTTTAGTGTGACATTAGGGGTATGTAATACACTTATAAATAATATTCAATCTAAAAGAAAAGAGTTTGCTATTTTACGAGCAATAACAGTTAAGAAAAAAGGGGTTGTACAAATTATTTTGACGCAAGTTAATTTATATGTACTTATTGGAATCGTACTAGGGGCTGTTATAGGAGCATTATTAACCTATATGGTAAGTATAATAGATCGTACACCTTTATTTTTTGATTTCAAACTTATCTTAAGGGTAATAGCGGGGATGTTTGGAATAGTCTTTATTATTTTTATACCTTTTGCTAATAGAATAGGAAAAAGGGACATTGTAGAAGAGTTAAATAAGGATAATAAATAAAAGAGGTTAACCCAAGTTGCTATTCAGCTACTTTTGGGTCAATCTCTCTTTTTATTAAAAGTTGATTTTCATATTGGTGTGCTCATTCATAAATGTATAGTGCATTATTTTAGTTAGATGCCACCGAGTAATATCATTAGGTGAAGTAAGGAGTTCGCATTTCTTTTTGAAACTTATTAGTTGCATATATTAAAAAGTGTGCTACTATAGGGATACTTATTAAACTTATTTAATAAGTATAATTAAAGTAACTTATTAAAGGCATTTAATAAGTGCGGTTCATTCGATAACAAAGGAGATGATTGTATGAAAACGGAAAAAGAAAAGATGTTAGCGGGAGAAATGTATATTGCGGATGACGAAGAATTAGTAGCTGATAGGGTGGAGGCAAAACGTTTAACACGCCTTTATAACGAGGCGGTGGAGACAGGAGATGAGAGACGTTTTACGTTATTAAATCAGCTTTTAGGTTCTTCAGCTGATGGGAAAGCCCAAATTAATCCTGATTTTCGTTGTGATTATGGATACAATATCCATGTTGGAAAGAGCTTTTTTGCAAATTTCAATTGTGTGATTTTAGACGTTTGTGAAGTTCGAATCGGTGATCATTGTATGTTTGCACCTGGTGTTCACATTTATACTGCTACGCATCCTTTACATCCGGTAGAGCGGAATTCTGGTAAAGAGTATGGGAAGCCTGTAAAGATTGGTAACAATGTTTGGGTTGGCGGGGGAGCTATTATTAACCCTGGTGTTTCAATTGGAGATAACGCTGTAATTGCTTCAGGGGCAGTTGTGACAAAAGATGTACCTAATAATGTAGTAGTTGGTGGTAATCCAGCTAAAGTTATTAAAACGATAGAAGAATAAAAAGTGTTTTCATTAGAGTATAAATTATCGTATAGACAATTTGAAAGGTGTTTCATATGAAGAAAGATTTTACAGAGAATGATACAAAGACGCTACTTGCCTCTCGAAATGCTCTATTCCTCTTATTTGCTTTGCCAGGTGTCGCGTTTGCTACATGGATTTCTAGAACGGCAGCGGCGCGAGATATTTTAGCGGTGTCAAATGCAGAAATGGGCTGGATTTTGTTCGGATTATCTGTCGGTTCAATAATTGGTTTACTGAGTGCAAGTCACTTTATTGACGGTAAGGGAGCTAGAGACGTTATTATAGGTAGTATGTTTTTTATGATCGTTGGATTACTTTGTTTAGGTATTACTATTTATTTTGTTTCTAGTATGGGGGCTTTTGGTAGCTTACTAGTATTTGGAGTAGGATATGGATTAGCAGAAGTTGCATTGAATGTAGAGGGTTCTTCTATTGAGCAGAAACTAGGAACAACTCTTCTTCCGAAATTTCATGGCTTTTTTAGTGTAGGAACTTTAGTAGGCGCTCTCAGTGGTTCTGCCGCCATCTCTCTTCATATCCCAATTTTGTATCAATTCCTTGCGATTTCGGTCGTGTTTGTATTACTTGTATGTATGTTGTATCGCTTTCTTCCGCATGGAACAGGAAAGAAGGAGAAATCACGGAACAAAAAGCGAGCGAAGCATACTCCTTTACGTATGGAAAAAAAGGTGCTTTTACTTGGTCTTTTTGTGCTTGGAATGGCATTTGCAGAAGGAAGTGCGAATGATTGGCTACCTATCGTGATGGTAGACGGACATCAGCAAAGTGTAGTGACAGGTTCTATTATGTACACTATTTTTGTATTGGCAATGACATTGGCTCGAATGTGCAGCAGTTATTTTCTAGATCGATTCGGTCGTGTCGCTGTCGTACGTGCTACTATTATGATGGCTATTATAGGAATGACAATTGTCATATTTGGGAGTAACTCATATTTTCTAGCGCTTGGTGTAGTACTATGGGGGATTGGTGCCGCACTAGGTTTCCCAATTGGTCTTTCTGCTGCTGGAGATAGCGGCGAAAATGCGACTTCTAATGTTGCGACAGTTTCTATAATCGGTTTTACAGCGTTTTTAGTCGGACCACCATTTTTAGGGATACTTGGAGAAGCATTCGGAATACGTAATGCTTTGCTAGCAGTTTTATTATTTGTTATCTTGTCTGGAATTGTATCGTCTGTTACGAGAGAGAATACATCGAGTTAAATACGGAGTGCCGCTAGTAGAAATATATCATCTCTATTGCTTTAGAAAACGATGTATGATATATTGTCAACGCAACTTATTAAAAGTGTTTAATAAGTATGTTGATTAAGGTGGTGAGCGATTTGAGTGAACAGTTTGTTACTCAAAAATCGATTAAAGAGACAATCCTTCGCGGCATTCGTAAAGTTATTTTAGAGCGAGGTAGTGCAACGAAAGTTGAGCTTAGTAATACATTAGAAATCAGTTTTCCAACGATAAGTAAATTTATAGAAAAAATGAAACAAGATGGTGAAGTCACTTTAGCTGGTTTAGATGATTCAAGTGGTGGAAGAAGAGCGAAACGATATGAATATAATCCAGAATATATGTTAGGTTTAGCAATATTTTTAGAAAAAAATGAGACAAACTATACAATTTTCAACTGTTTAGGGGAAGTAAAAGAACAAGGAAGTACTTCAAGTGTATTAATTGATACGGGCGTAAATGTATTATCTAAACATATTGAAAGTCTTATCGCTACATTCCCGAAAATAAGCTCTATATCAATTGGTGTGCCTGGTTCGGTTGATAATGGTCGCATTTTTTATATTCCTGGATATGAAAAGTTCCAAAATTTTAATTTGAAAAGTCATTTGGAGAATCTCTTTTCTATACCAGTAGTAATAGAAAACGATATGAATGCTGCAGTGCTTGGTTATTATAAAAACACCGGAAACTATGATAATTCCTCTCTTGTATATTTGTATTCCGGTCAAAATGGTCCAGGTGCAGGTATTATGATAAATGGAGATGTAGTACGAGGAAGTACATTTTTCTCAGGAGAGGTATCTTTCGTTCCGCAATATGATAATAAAAATTTCTTACAAGCTTTGAGAAGTGAAGATTCAAATAATCCAGAGGAATATAATATAGATGCTATTACTCGTTTAATCGCTACATGTATAGCTATTATTAACCCTCATGCCTTTATCTTCTGTGATGATGAAGTGAATCAATTTGTTATAGATCAAATTGTAAAAACTTGTCCGCAGTACATTCCGGCGGAACATATTCCGAAAATAACAGTGAGTAATTGGAAAGAAGATTATTTATATGGATTAAAAAGTCTAGGACTTGATCTTATGATTACGAGAACGAATAAAGAAAATTAAATGTACTGGCAATGAAGCATTCAATTGTTAGTTGAATAACATAAAAGAAAAGGTGTCGATTATGAAAATTGAACATGTAGCAATTTGGGTGAATGATTTAGAAGGAATGCGTGATTTTTATAAACAGTACTTTAATGGCGAAGAAAATAGCTTATATCATAATCCGAAAAAGCAGTTTGAATCTTATTTCATAACTTTTGAAGGCGGTGCGCGTCTAGAACTTATGAAGCAGGTAGGAATAGATGATAATACACAAACACAAACAATAGGATATGCGCATATTGCTTTTTCTGTAGGTAGTAAAGAAAAAGTGAACGAATTAACAAATACATTAAGAGAAGCAGGGTACCCTGTGGTAAACGGCCCACGAACTACAGGGGATGGTTACTATGAAAGTGTAGTAAGTGATCCTGAAGGAAATCAGATTGAGATAACAATCTAACATTTTGTTTACTAAAAACGAATGAAAATATAAAACTTTGTTGTTCCCCAAAATGTTTACAAGAAACCTATTATTTCTGCAGAAAGGGGGACATAACATTGAGTGAGTCAATTTTGATTTTCTGTATATATCCATTGCTTATTTGTATTTTTTCAATAGCTGTGACATATAAAGTAGGTACATTTTACGTGATGCCAATGGTAACATTTCTTATTTTTCTTATGTTAAATGTTACAGTGCACGATCCAGTATTTTTCTTTTGGGTGGGCATGTATACGATTCTTTCATTTATCGTTTCTTATATAACTATACTTTTTATAAAGGGATATAAAGTTGTAGAAAGAGAACGTTAATATCATTTTGGGGAAATAGGGAGTTACAGTGAACGATAAAAACCTCATTTCACGTTGTAATGACGAGAAATGAGGTTTTTATATTACTATATAAAATGAATGGAAGGGCCGTTCTATTTCACGTATAAATTGGATTGCTGAAACTCCTGAATAATTCTTTCAATAACAGGAGGAAGGTTACTAGGTAACTCATCAAGTGGAAAGAAGCGTAGTTCTTTCGATTCCGTATGGTCGCATACAAGCTCACCATGGAATTCGCGGCAAATATAAACAACGAGTACACCGTGTACTTGATCGCCATTTGGATAGATTTGAAAGAAATCTGGTCCTGAGTATGTACGGAATAGTTCTGGATTTTTGATAATAAGTCCCGTTTCTTCATATACTTCTCGTTTTAAAGCGTCTTCTAGTGTTTCGTTATATTCTAAGGCGCCGCCAATAATACCCCAGCGGTTAAAATCTGTACGGAGCTGCATTAATATTTGATTTTTCTCATTTAATATAATAGCGTGTGATCCTATTAAAATCAGTGGCTGGTTTCCTACTAAATTTCTCATATCTTCAATATAACCCATAGTTGTTCTCCTTATATCTAGTAATAATTAGGAAGTTCTTTTAACATTCTTTCTGTTTTCCGTGCTGTAAAGGCTAAGTTATGATCATCTTTCGTTCTGAAAAATAAAGTGCGTAAAAAGGTTTTAATGTTGGCACATAAAATACAATACTCATTTAACGAAAGGCGTTTTCTAATTTGAGGAAGCCTTTTTATTTTTTTATGAATAATAGAAATTAACTCGTCTTGCGGAAAGTCATGATACAACATCGCTAGTAATGGCGTAACAATTCGTTCATCTTCGTTATTATGAAAAAGGTCAGATGGAATAAAGATTTTATTTAATAAGCAATGAATTAACTCCTCGTACCATTCAAAAGTTGTATACGTATTATGAACAATTTCCGTAAAGGCATCAGATACGTGAGCAAGACAATGAGCCCATCCTTTATTTTCAATATAGCCCCGAAAATCTGTTTCTAAGTTTGTATATGTAATGAGTTTGTTTTTTATTTCTTCGATATCCTCCTCAGTAAAAAAGTAGTGCGAGTTAGCGAATTGGAGTATTAACGCAATTAACGAAACAGTGTATGAACGGGTGAAAACTCCATCTGTATGCGGAGTGTAAATGTCACAATATAAATACTCATCACTTAAACAAGTATGTAAAAGCAATTTCAGCTGATCATCCATAAGAAATTCATGATGAATAAAATGCACAAAACATTTATAGATAAGTTGATAACGAACGTAACTATCAGTCGTTCCGATAAACTGAAGCATGTTCAAAGTTAATTCATTAATATCTATATGTTGTAGTTGCGTATAGTCATTTTGTTGTATAAGCTCTAACTGTTGTTGCAATGCTGTAATATCCAATGGAGAACCTCCTCCGCACTTTAAAGATGCGATGTTTTCTAGTATTCTATATATTCAAGGACAATCCTGCTCATGCAAGGAGAACAAGTAGAAATTCGAGTATGACATAGATGAGGGAAGAATATGACGACGATAGAACAGTTAGAAAAACATTTTAAAATAAGAAGAAATGCTTCTTCAATCATGATAAAAGAAAATAATGCAGAAGTTTTTACAGAAGAGCAATTAAAGGGAATCATGCAATATTGCGTTGCTGAGGCTGAAAAAGAGGGAATTGAAAACGTACATTTTGAGATTTCTTCGAAAAGCCCAAATTATGATGTGTATAAGAAATGTTTCGAAACGTATTCTTTTGAATATGTTACGGAAAACATGATCGTATTTAAGGATATATACGAAGTAGAAGATGTAGAAAGTGATATTGATTTTAAGTTGATTGAAGAAGTAGGAGAAGATGCTTTTTATTCTCTTTGGAGTGAGATGACCGAAGAACAAGTCACTTATGATCAATTTGTAAATATGATGCTACAAGAAATTGGTGAGCAGTGGAAAGAACATTGTTTAACAGCCAGTATTGATGAAGAGCCGATCGGAATTGTAATTCCGCATATTGAGAGAGGTACGTTAGAAGAAGGGAAACTCATGTATTTCGCAGTCGCTCCGAATATACGAAATAAAGGGTATGAAGCAGCATTCTTTACAGGTGCAATGTTTGTCTTAAAGGAAATAGGTGCTTCTTATTATATTGGTGAGGCAAATGTACAAAATGAGTGGATGAAGGATGTTTTTGAAAAGAACGGATGTCAGCTGCTTAGTTGTACTGAGCGGTATGTGAGGAAGTTTTAGGAGGATGAATGATGTACTTTCTTGAACTCATTTCGAGGCAATCCGTGTACAACTTATGAACAAGTAAAAGAACTTTTTACCTGTTTGTAAGATAAAAAGAAAAATGAGAACGACAAAGTAGATATTCCTATAATAAAATAGAGAAGGATTAGACTATACGAAGAAAGCGTTGGTGAAAGAATGGGGCAGCAAAGACATTGGTTACAAGCAACTGTAGAAAGAAATGAAGATAATACGTTACAAATAAAATGGGAAAATAATATAGAAGAAGTTCGTATTTATTGGAGTACTTCACCAGATCATATTGAAGAAACTGGAGAATTACTTGCAACGGTAAATGGAGAATCATCATATACAATTGAAAACCCGAGCGACAATGAGCGTCCATATTTTAGATTAGTAGGTAGTAATGGACAAGCAGTGACAGTAGCTGAGCGTAGATTGCCATTACAAGGAGCGTTTAACTTCCGTGATATGGGAGGATATGAAACGCTTGAAGGCCGTAAAGTAAAATGGGGCAAGTTGTACCGTTCTGAAGAATTAGCAGGATTAACAGAGTGGGATATCGACTATTTACAAAAGTCTGGCTTAAAGTTAATTTGCGATTACCGTACAGACTTTGAAGTGAAGCATAAGCCAAACCCTGAGATTACAGGAGCTCGTCAAGTGTGCTTACCAGTTATGCAAGACTTAGCAAAAGACTTGAACATAAATGAGTTTTTCCAAGTCGGTGACCTTTCTATGTTAGGGAAACCAGGCGAATATCTTGTGAAAATGAATCAAGATTTCGTAAGTGGTAATGAAGCATTCGTGAGCTTCTTAAACTTAGCGCAAAACCCGGAAAACTTACCGTTAGTAAACCATTGTACAGCTGGAAAAGACCGTACTGGATTTGGATCAGCATTATTATTACTTTTACTAGGTGTACCAGAGAAAACGGTAATGGAAGATTATTTACTAAGTAACGGTTTCCGTGAAAAGTTAAACGAGAAAATGATGGCCTTTTTAGGTGCAAAACTACAAAACGATGAGAGTAGAGCGATATTAGGTGCGATGTTCGAAGCGCGTGCTGAGTATTTACAAGCTGCGATTGATGAAGTGAAAAAGCAATATGGTTCAGTTGAAGCGTATGCTGAAAAAGCACTTGGCTTTACGAAAGAGTCGTTAGAAGAAATGAAAGTTTTATTGTTAGAAGATAAATAAAGAGGAGGGAGGCTGATTGGATTAGCCTCCTTTTACTATTGTTGCTATAATTCTGTTAATGAGGATGTTGTGCACCGAGGAGAAAATGGATGAAAAGAACTTACGAATCGGGGGATAAAATGATTCATACACGTGGAAAAGCAGAGGGGTTAAGAGAAAAGCTAGCAACAATACTAAGTCAAGATTATAAGGAATTAGCTGTTCAGGATTTAAAGGTGATTGGAACGGGAGTGCAAAATATTGTTTTTCGAGGAGATTCAGAAAAGGGGTCTTTGGCATTTCGAGTGCCGTGGGAAAGAGAAGTAGAAAATATAAATGAAGATTTATTTAATAGTCGAATTTCATTGAAAAAGGAAGCAGAGCTTTCTAAGTATTGTCATTCAAAAGGTATTTCGGTGCCAAAGATACACGGATTGCACCTTTCTGCCGAACTTGATTTTTTAATTTCGGATTGTGTGTATACTGATCATATGCCAATTTCTGCGCACAAAATAGGAGAGTTAGTGAGCAAGCTTCATAGCATGCCAATTGATGGTTTGCATTACGAACAAAATATTAAAGAGCCGATTAGTAAGTATATAGCAGAAAGAATTGTGAAACGGGTAGAAGGGTTTAATACAATCACAAACTGTGGAATTAAACTTCCAGATACAAAAACAATTGAACATATTCTTAGTACAACGGATAATGAAAAGTGTTTACTACATATGGATATTCGACCAGCTAATTTAATCGGGTATAATGGAGAAGTTAAAGCAATAGTTGATTGGGATAACGCTTTAATTGGTCATCCATTGCTGGAGCTAATGAGAATAGCTGAAACTAATGAGATTAGTTGGGATGAATTTAAAGATGGATATAAGAATGATAGTATCTTTAATGTTACTCATCATATCGTTAGTTTATTTTATAGACTAGATACAGCTGTCATGCTAGCAAACTTATTTATAGCACATTTGAAAATAAAAGATAAAGGTGTATTCTATAAAGAGCGGGTTAAAGCGCTTCATCACGAAATATATAAAAACTTATAAGCAATGAGAACGAAGCTTTTAAAATAGGAATTAAGGAGAACATCATGAAATACAAAGTTATATTATTCGACGTAGACGATACATTATTAGATTTCCCTGAAACGGAAAAACACGCATTACATAATGCGTTTGTACAGTTCGGTATGCCTACAGGGTATACTGATTATCTTGCAAGTTATAAAGAGATTAGTAATGGGTTATGGAGAGATTTAGAAAATAAAATGATTACGCTAAGTGAATTAGCGGTAGATCGATTTAGACAATTGTTTGCACTGCATAATATAGAAGTAGATGCGCAGCAATTTAGTGATGTATATCTTAAAAACTTAGGGAAAGAAGTACATCTTATAGAAGGTGCAGTGCAATTATGTGAGAAGCTACAAGATTGCAAGCTAGGTATTATTACGAATGGATATACGAAGGTACAACAATCAAGAATCGGAAATTCGCCTTTACGTAACTTCTTTGATCATATTATTATTTCTGAAGAGGTTGGCCATCAAAAACCAGCACGTGAGATTTTTGATTATGCGTTTGAAAAGTTTGGGATTACGGATAAATCAAGTGTACTAATGGTTGGAGATTCGCTCACTTCTGATATGAGAGGCGGAGAAGATTACGGCATTGATACTTGCTGGTATAATCCGAGTTTGAAAGAGAATAAGGCAAGTGTTAAGCCGACTTATGAAGTGGAGAGCCTGCTGCAAATTTTAGAACTTGTAGAAGTGGCGGAAGAAAAGGTAGTATCATTTTAATCGTGTCGATATTTGTTGATAAGTCGATATTCTTTGTCGAATCGTTGATATATCGAAAAAATCGTTGATATATTTTAAGTTACGGTAGATATATTTGAAAAATCGTTGATATATTTTGAATTGCTCCGGTCAATTTAGGAAAGAGCTGTGTAACAACTAGAGGTGAATAAAGAATGTTAAAGTTTTCATTTGAGTTAGACAAGAATATCCCGCAAAAGGATGAACCACGGTATGATGCCTATTCCAAGGGCTTTATCGAAGGAGAAGTAACGATTTATGCTGGTGACAGCGTACTTTTTCAAAAGTCATGCATGAAGGTTGCAGAGCTTGGCATTTATTTAGGACAGTGGATGGAGCAAGTGCAACATGGGCAGAATGTACATATGAATTATGAAACGCCTGACCGTGAAGAAATCATTCTTAGTTTCTCCTATGAAGAGGACAATCAGTGGAGAGTTTCTTCCAGTTGGCAACAATTTGAGGTTCAGGAATGTATTTCTACTACAGCAGTAGTGGAGAGTGTTCAACGCTATTTATATGAGTTAAATAAAGAACTGCGCATGGTAGAATATCCTGTGACATTTGATCAGTACTTAAGAGGAGAGCGAATGATGCAGCTCTCTTACAAGCGATTGTGTGATAGTAAAGCGGATACGACATCAATAGAGGTTTATAATGAAAGTAAACAAGTAGGTGTAGTACGGGGCTACTACAAAAATACGTTGATGAGAGTGCTAGATTTCATTCCGAAAGTCGGTAGTAATATCATTTATGAAATAAAGGATAGTAAGGACAACATTCGCGTCATTGCAAAGGATGTAAGTAGGCAGCGTCAAAGAAGGATTTTAGTAACGTACAAAGATAATCATGATGCAGAGCATGAAATCCTTGTATGTGACGGAAAGTTATTGGATGCAAATTTCTTATTTACCTTTACATATAAGAAAGAAGAATATGTTGTTCATAAAACTACTTTTGGGATGGGAAAGTTATTACGAAAAGGCTATGTAATCGCAGACTGGAATATTCGTCTTGAGGAAGATATGTATTACATTGAGATGAATGTATATGATGAAAATTATATAAAGGATCAATACTTACTGTTAGGCGTATTTCATGCGGTTTTGTATGGGTGATCGTTGTATAAATGAAAAATACCGGTATTCTTTGTGAAAAGAATGCCGGTATTTTTTATTCATCCTCAAAAATAAAAACCTCATCAATCGTACTATGAAGTGCCCTCGCAATATCGTGAGCAAGCTGCAAGGAAGGATTGTATTTACCTTTTTCGAGATGGCTAATTGTTTCACGACGTACACTAACTTGTTTCGCTAAATCTTCTTGCGTCATGTTCAATTTGGTGCGGTATTCTTTTATTTTCGTTACGAACGCCATGGTGCATCTTCCATTTCATCAACTGGTTTGTCGTAAAAGAACATAGAGAATCCGAACGTAAGAATAAGTGTGCCGAAAATAAGAGCGATATCAATTTCTTGTAGCACCGGGTTTGGAAATAACATTTCAATGAACATAATGATAGCGGTAGTTAGTAACGTAACGATAAAGGCATTGCGGCACGATTTATTAACGATTTGTTCAAACAGTTCATCGTGTTGAACCGTTCTATATGAGGTGAAAAAGGAGAAGAAACAAAACATAGTAAACAATCCTTTTTCATAAAAAAAGCCAAGAAAACCGAAGAAACCAAGAAATCCTAAATATTTTATCCAAGTTGTTTTCACGATAGTTCCTCCTAATCATGTTAGAAATAAATCACATTATGTTATAAATATATCACATATGGATAGGAATGGTAATAATAGTTTTCCAGTTTGCTTCATAATAATAGTAAAGAGAGGAAATATGCTGCGAAATAAAGAGGATAATATTGTAAAATGATTGTAAGGAGGGGGAGGAAGGTATGCTAAATTGGATCATGATCGTTGTATTACTTGTAGTCATTACTGTAGTCGCGACGGTGTTAATTGGGCGAAAGGGTGATGCAAATTATAGTAAAGCGACAAAGGGGAATATTAGAAGACTTACGATGATTTATATTATACTAGCTGTCGTTTTAATCGTTGGATTAGGTCTGTATATTTATTTTAAAGGTTAAAAACTGAAAAATACAAAAATCTAAAAATATAAGTATGCTATAATGTTAATATAGTTATTTGGTAATTAAGGAAAGGATTGGATGGAATGATTGAAATTACGAATGTGTCAAAAAGTTATAATGGTTCTACCTATGCAGTAAAAGATTTAAGTTTATCTGTGCCTAGCGGAGAAATCTTTGGATTTTTAGGACCGAATGGTGCCGGTAAATCAACGACAATTAAGATGATTACTGGTATCCATGGGGTGGACAAAGGGACGATTACGATTAATGGTATAGATATTATGAAAAATCCGATGGAAGCGAAAAGGACGTTTGGTTATGTCCCAGATAGTCCAGATATGTTTTTACGATTAAAGGGAATTGAATATTTAAACTTTATGGCAGATATGTATGAAGTGCCGAAAGAAGTACGCCAAGAACGAATTGAGTCCTTAGCGAAGAAATTTGATCTTTACAATGCGTTATCGGATCAAATACAAAGTTACTCGCACGGTATGAGACAAAAGATTGTTATTATTGGTGTGCTCGTGCATGAGCCAGATGTATGGATTTTAGATGAACCGTTAACGGGGCTGGATCCGAAATCTGCATATATTTTAAAAGAAATGATGAGAGAACATGCGGATAAAGGAAAGATTGTATTCTTCTCTACACACGTATTAGAAGTGGCAGAAAAATTATGTGACCGCGTCGCGATTATTAATAAGGGGAATTTGCAGTTCAAAGGGAATTTAGATGAAATGAGAGATCATTTTAAATCCAATGAATCACTTGAAAAAATGTTCTTGGAGATGACGGGCAATGAGTAAAATTTGGACGTTAACGAAAGTATTATTGAAATTAAATTATGCAGATTTTATAACAGATAAGAAGAAGCGATGGGCGTATGTATTTTCATTTGCAGCTATTTTATTTGTCGGCTTTTTACTGTTTGGTTCTATCACGCATGCAATGTATGAGGGAATGATACATTTAGGGCAAGATCCAGGAATGATTATCGCAATGGGACTTGCGATTGCGAGTATATGGGTATTTTTAATGAGTATTACGAACATTTTAACTGTATTTTACTACAGCAATGACATTGAAATGTTATTACCATTACCATTAAAACCAGCGCAAATTATTTCAGCCAAATTTTTAACGGTATTAATTACACAATACGTAATGAGTTCATTTATTTTATTACCGATCTTTATTACGTACGGTTTAAAAAGTGGCGCATTTATTACATATTACATATATATAATTTTCATTTACTTACTCTTCCCAATTGTGCCGTTAGTACTAGCTTCGTTACTGATGACAGTTATTATGAGGTATACAAATATAGCGAAAAATAAAGACCGAGGAAATATATTTATTGGAATCGTAAGTATACTATTTATTGTAGGAATTAACGTATTTTTGCAGTGGAAAAATAAAAGTTCGTTTTCTGAAGATGCAATTGCGGATTACCTTGCAAACAACCAGTCTTCTCTTTTAGTACAAATGACAAACTATTTTCCAACTACATATTTTGGAGCAGTAGCATTAGTAGAAAATGCAAATTGGAAGGGTCCTTTATACGTAATAATCTTTGCAGTTATTTCATTTGTATTTTTTGTGTTGTTTTATTACATTGCAGAGCGTACATATTTAAAAGGGGTTATTGGACTTTCAACGAGTACAGCAAAAAAAGAAGTCATTTCAGCAGAAGGCTTACAGAAATCTACGGTACAAAGTTCACATTTGAAAGCATATGTGAAAAAAGAATTTAAAACGTTATTCCGTACACCACAATTTTTCTTAAATTGTATCGTACAAACTTTCGTTATGCCAATTATGTTGTTCTTCGTTTTATTCGTGCAAGATGGGAATTTAAAATGGATTACGGGATATATTGATAACCCAAAATCAGCAGGGCTTGCAATTGGTGTTGGCCTTTGTGCCTCTCTATTTTTAATGGGAAGTAACGTCATCGCAACAACTTCATTCTCACGTGATGGAAGCTCTTGGTTTGTGAATCGTTATTTACCAGTAAAAGCTTCGGATATCTTTTTTGCGAAAGCGATCACTGCTTGGTTAATTAATGTAATTATTTTAGCAGTGTTCGGTATTACGATGGCAGTTGTAGCGGGAATTTCTCCAGTATTTATGGTTCTTTGGTTCTTATTAAGTGCGAATGGTTTATTGTTAATTAATTTAATCGGCACACGCTGGGATGCACAAACTGCAGATATACATTGGGATACAGAGCAGAAATTATTTAAGAGCCGCTATACAACTTTGTGGAATTTTTTAGCTAATATTTTAATAGCTTTAGTTATTGTAGCGGGAGTAAGTCTATTATACTTCTTCCTTCATGTCGGACTGTGGGTTATGTTTATCGTTTTATTTGTAATGTTTACGATTGTAAATTATATCTTTATTAAAATTTTAAAATTAGGTGCAGAACGTATATTGTCAAATATTGAATAAAAAGATAGATCCTCTGTATTCGTGCAGAGGATTTATCCATAGGTGGAGGAGAAAAGGTGAAGAAAATAGCAATTGTAACAGGGGCCACTCGTCTGAATGGAATTGGTGCAGTTGTATGCAAGGTACTTGCTCAAAAAGGAATAGACATTTTTTTCACGTATTGGTCTCAGTATGATAAAACGATGCCGTGGGGAATGCATGAGAAAGAGCCCTTTTTGTTGAAAGAGGAGATTGAAAGTTACGGTGTTCGATGTGAAATGGCAGAAATCAACTTATCGCAGTCGTATTCGCCCAATCGTTTGTTTTATATGGTATCAGAACGGTTAGGTGATCCATCTATTTTAATTAATAATGCAGCGTATGCTACTCATACGAGAATTGAGGAATTAAATGTAGAACAGTTAGATAAACATTATACGGTTAATGTTCGGGCTACTATGTTATTAAGTTCATTATTTATAAAACAGTATGCAAGCAAGGCGAGTGGAAGTATTATTAACCTTACTTCAGGACAGTCACTAGGGCCGATGCCTGATGAACTAGCATACGCAGCAACGAAAGGAGCAATTGAAGCATTTACAAAATCAGTAGCACCAGTTGCGATGGAGAAGGGGATTACAGTAAATGCTGTTGATCCAGGACCGACGAATACAGGATGGATTACAGAGGAGCTGAAGCATCATTTAGTATGGAAGTTCCCGCAAGGTAAAGTAGGAGAGCCGGTGGATGCTGCGCGCTTAATATCTTTTTTAGTAAGTGAAGAAGCGAAATGGATTACTGGGCAAGTTATTCATTCGAATGGTGGTTACTCATAAATATATTATGTTAACAATTGTTGAGAAACAAAAAAACGAAAGAAAATTTTATTTTTTTGTATAAATAAAATGTCAAGAAAGATAAAAATTTGATAGAAGAGTATATCGTCATATGAAGATCGTAATTCTTCATGTGACAATATACTCTTTTTCTTTTACTACAGAGAAGAAAAATGAAGTAGAAGAAACTCGAATATTCAAATTGATTTATCAGTTTTTGTACGTATTATTATGAAGATTACTGTCGGAAAGATGGTAATTCGTATGAAAAGGATTTTTTAAGGGGAAATCGAATCGTAAAGGGGAGGATAAATAAAGTAAACATAGGGGGATTTATATGAAAATGAAAAAGGTCGCTATCGCATCGATAACAATTGGTACAATGCTTACTATGGCAGCTTGTAGTCCGTCAGCAGATAAAGAGACAGATAAGAAGGAGCAAGTAACTGCGCAAAATGAAGGAGAAGTAAAAACGACAAGTACAGATGAAACGTCAAAAACAACGAAAGATACTGACAAAGAAACAAATACTTCTTCCAACGAAAAAACAGATAAAGATGCAAAAAACACGAAAGAATCATCAGGAACAGAAAGTAACGGTAAAACGTCAACTCAAAACGAGAATGTAAAAACAAAAGAAAAAGAGACGACGGGAAAAACAAATGATCAAACGACTAGCGGAAAAACAACAGATCAAAGTACAAGTACAAACTCAGACGGAAAAACAACGAAAGATCCTAAGAAAAGTGTAGCTGTGAAAACGAGTGTGAAAGAAGTTGCTGCATTAGTTGATAGCTTAGATAAGCAATTAGCTGCTAATCCGAAATTAGAAACAGTAAATAAACTTGGAAAACAAATTAATGCGAAGTGGGATGTAATTGAGAAAGAGTTAGAAACATCACACCCAGCTGAATATAAAACAATTGGACAAAGTATGTATCCATTAATTGTAGGAGCGGAGAAAGAAAAGATAGATATTACTAAAATGAAGTCATTAACGACGAAAACGAAAAAAGATTTAAACCAATTATTAACAAAACTTTCGTAGTTTCAAAAGCCTACTTGTGTGAGTAGGCTTTTTTTACGTTGAGAGTGTAATTAAAGTTTATGGGAATCCTAATGAAAAAGGATGGTGGAAATATGACAATCGATCGAGTTTGTACAATTGGGCCAGCAAGTAATAATAAAGAAACGTTAGCGAAGTTAATAAACAATGGTATGAAAATTGTTCGTCTAAATTTATCACATGGTACGCATGAAAGTCATAAAGATATCATTCGTTTAGTCAAATCGTTAGACGCTTCTATTAAAATTTTAGGCGATGTACAAGGTCCTAAAATAAGGTTAGGTGAAATAAAAGGAGAACAAATTACACTTCAGGCGGGAAATTCTTTTATGTTACGTACGCAACCAGTTACAGGGAGTAGTACGGAAGCAAGTGTTGATTATGAAGGAATCGCGAATGATGTGAAAGTTGGAAGTAGAATTTTAATGAATGATGGCGAAGTTGAGTTAATTGTTGAGAAGGTAAGTACGGATAAAATAGAAACAAAGGTCAAAACAGGTGGTAATATCTCATCACATAAAGGAGTGAACTTACCAGGGGCAATCGTTAGTTTACCAGCTATTACAGAGAAAGATAAAAAAGATATTCAGTTTCTTTTAGAAGAGGATGTTGATTTTATTGCGTGTTCTTTCGTAAGAAAACCTAGTCATATAAAAGAAATACGAGATTTTATACAACAGTATAAAGAAACGTCACCTAATTTAATTGCAAAAATAGAAACGATGGAAGCAATCGAGAATTTTCAAGATATATGTAAAGAAGCAGACGGAATTATGATTGCAAGGGGCGATTTAGGAGTAGAGTTGCCGTATCAATTTATTCCGCTCTTGCAGAAAATGATGATTCAGGAATGTAATCGAACGAATACATATGTTATTACAGCGACACAAATGCTTCAATCTATGGTAGATCATTCGATTCCAACAAGGGCTGAGGTAACTGATGTGTTTCAAGCTGTACTGGATGGAACGAATGCTGTTATGCTTTCTGCTGAAAGTGCTTCAGGAGAGCATCCGGTTGAAAGTGTGAGTACACTACGTCTCGTTTCTGAATTTGCTGAGCATGTAAAAAAAGACGGTCCTTTTGTGATGAAAGATGTACTGGAATTGCTGCATAAATCTTTGGATGAGTGAAAAATAAAAAGAGGGCGGATATGTATCCGTCCTCGTGTGTTTCATTCTATTCTTGCTCTTGCTCATCCAAAATCTTTTCAAACGCAGCAGATACTTTTTCAAATTCCTCGTCATTCTCAATGTATGAGAATTCACTATCTTCTTCTACTTTTAAAAAGAAAATATCAATGTCTTCCTCGGTTTCTGTTTGGATATCTTCAACAAAGGCAACTGCAATATATTCTGCACCTTCGACATCCATCGCTCCGAGCACTTCTACTTCTTGCTCTTCGTTATTCTCATCACTAAGAGTAAACACTTCGCCAACTTCAATATCAGACATATTCATTCTCCTCCTGTCCAACTCTAATAAATAGAGTGTTTAAACTGCATACATACTAATATATCTTTCCATGAAAAACTAATTTCATACATAAGAAAAATGAAATTCTACTTCTTTCGTATGGGTATACAGCTATAAGGAGCGCGTGTTATCTTAATAAATCCATTCAACAATTGCATCCATAGTCTGTCTTGTTTTATCACGCTTTGGCTCTTCTTTACGATAACCGAACGCAACCATTACAGATACTTCAAAATTATTTTCTTTAATAATGCCTTCTTGACGAAGTAAAGAATCTACTTTCTCTTTATCAAATCCTTCTATTGGACAAGAATCAATGCCAATTTGAGCTGCACTCGTCATCATATTACCTAAAGCAATATAAGTTTGCTTTGATGCCCAATCAAATACAGCACGGTCGGATTGTAATAAGTTAAAATCTGTTTCCTGGAACTTTTTAAAGAATTCATATCTAATTTTTTGCGCGTCTTCAGGTAATTCAATAATATCGTTCATCATATGTTTAATATACTCTGCATCATAATGCATATCTTTAATATTTCTTGAAAGAACAATGACAAAGTGGCTAGCTGTTGCAAGTTGCCCACCAGCGCCCCATGAATATGGTCGTAGTTTTTCTCTTACTTCTTTATTTTGTACGACAACAAATTTCCAAGGTTCATATCCGAAAGAAGAAGGAGATAATCTTCCTGTTTCTAAAATAAATTTAAAATCTTCTTCTGAGATTTTTTGCATAGGATCGAACGCTTTACATGCATGTCTGAAATGAAAAGCCTCCATAATTTTTTCTTTTGTAATTTGATTTGTATTTGTCATAAAAATGCCTCTTTTCATTAATGTATTTTGTAACCAAATTATATTTTTAAAGTAACATAGAAACAAGTACGCACATTTATGTGGTATAGTATCAAAAAAGATACTAATGTTAAGGGAAGGGATTTATTATGGATTGTTCAAACGAAAATAATATAAATTACCCATTTTTAAATAAATATTCTTGTCCAGTGGAAGCGATGGTCGAGGTCATTGGAGGGAAATGGAAAGGGGTTATTTTGTATCATTTATTAGATGGTACAAAACGGTTTAATGAATTAAAAAGGTTAAAACCAAATATCACACAAAGAATGTTAACATTGCAGCTGAGGGAACTCGAAGCAGATGGCATCATACATCGTGAAGTGTACCGTGAAGTACCCCCGAAAGTAGAATATTCGTTAACGGAGCTTGGTGAATCACTGCGTCCAATGATTCTATTAATGATGGAGTGGGCGACTCATAATATGGAGAAAGTTTTGGAGAGTAGGAATATGAAAAATAATAGTTAAGAGTTGTAGAAATAAAAGGTGGCTTCCATACGTGAAGACACCTTTTATTTCTGTATTTTTACTTTTTAACTTCAACTGCTGAAGTTGGAATGGCAGCCAAGTTTGCAGTTTTACCATACCAATCAGCATGTTTAAAAACAACACCTTTTCCATATCCTTCAGTTGAAGTACGTTCCCATAGCGTTGTTGAATAGCTAGCAGTAGGGGATGCTGTACTTACGGAAGAAATTTGATTTTGCCAACTAGGAGACAAGTTTTTATAACCGCTACTTAGAGAAAAATACTCGCTACCTTGATTTGTACGTTTATAGAAGTCTGTACTACCAGGGCCGCTTCCTTCAACCCCAAGGGGAGTGATTGTATGATTCAACCTTTGTTTATCTTTTTCAATAAAAGACTCTAAACTTTCTTTGCTCGAAAAACCATAAGATAACCAGTCTCCATTTTGGTTTTGTTTCGGTAGAACTAAAGTTATTTTTATGTCTTCCTTAGATGGAGCACCCAATTTGTTAAACGAATCTACTGTCTTTTCATCTACAGTTACATATTCAAAAGAGGTAATCGAATAATCCTTTTCGGTACTAGCTGATACTGACCCCAATCCTACAGTTAATGATGAGATGGCTACGACTGCACCTACTATTAATTTTTTAAGCATAAATTCCTCTCCTTTAAACTTAGTTTTTTACATAACTAAAATGTATGATAATCCGAATGTTTTATAAATGTTTAGAAATTTATAAAAAATAAACAGAATATTCTTTTATTGGTCTGGAGTAAGGAGGGTAATTTGAAATTAAAAAAGATTTACTTAAAAAGTAAATCCTTTTTGGGTGTTAGCAATAACGTTAGTGTGTGAGAGTGATTTGCCTATTTGTCGACTTATTTCCAAACTCTATGAATTGAAGTTTCATTTTATCCAGCTATGAATCATACACTTTTTTTGTATTCGTAGAAGCTGCATCTAATAAAAGGAAAATGGCTGCTATCATATGTAGAACGATGTCTATATAAGGAAAGAAGGCAACTAGAGTAACGATAATACCTATATAATGTGGATACGTATTCATGTCTTCCTTTTTAGCTAAAAGTATTGTAATGATATGTAAAGTAATCACTGTAAGCGGTGGTATCCCATACAAGTCAACTAATCCTGGAGTTAAATAATAACAAGGAATTAGTATAAGGTGGGAGATACCTGTAGTCCACTTTAGTACTTTTATGAAAACGTTCAAAGTTATTCCTCCTAAAATGATTTACATCTATATATTAACAAATATAACAGGTAATTGGATATTATATATTTGTAGAATTTAGTAGAATGTAATTTTTTTATGTTAACTAATTGTGGGATATCTATAAAATAGAAAAACCACCCAAACGAGGGAGGTTTGTATTATAAATAATTACTTAAAGAAGAAAGGGGAACCTTCACTTCACTACCTTCCTTCATATTCCGTAGCATAACGGTTTCTGTACATATTTCTTCTTCCCCAATAATAAGCACATAAGGGATATTTTCTTTATTGGCATAATTCAGGGCACGTTTTAATTTGCGTCCCGCTAGTTCGAGTTCGATTTTTAAGGAAGTGGTAGAACGTAATTGCTGGGCGATTTGTAAGCATTGCAATTCTGTCCCGAGCGGGATGATAAATACATCCGCTGTAGATGATATCGTTTCTTTCTGTGATAGTGCTGTATAAATAACGTCTAAGCCGAATGAAATACCGACTGTTGGATAGCTCATATCATCACCACGGAATGCTCCAATAATATTATCGTAACGACCACCGCTACCGATGCTAGATGTAATCGAGCCATCTTTTAAAAAGATTTCATATACAGTACCTGTGTACATTGTCAGTCCTCGTGCTAAAAATGGATTAAATATCGTATTCTCATTTATTCCAAGAGCGATTAAATATTGCTGTAATTGTTGTAATTCGTTTACCCCATCTGCAACGAGTGGATTATTGAAAGCTTCTTTAAAGTCAGCAATTGAAAGCTGTAGACAAGATAATACGGTATTACATATCGTATCAGCCATTTCTTCAGAAATTCCGCGCTCTAATACATCTTTTCGTACGCCATCAATCCCAATCTTTTCGATTTTATCTAATGATAAAATGACGTCACTTGTTAATTCAGTAGGGATGTTAATGGCCTGAAGAATACCATTTAACAATTTGCGGTTATTATATTGGATTGTTACTTCTAAGTTTAACGTTTGGAACAGCTCAAACGCCATACTCATAAGTTCAGCTTCTGCCATGACAGACTCAACACCGACTATATCAACGTCGCATTGTATAAACTCACGAAATCTCCCTTGTTTAATAGGACCATCTCGAAATACTTTCCCAATTTCATACCGTTTAAAAGGAAGGCGGATGTTCGGATTCATTGCCACAACTTTTGCGAATGGAATGGTTAAATCGTAGCGTAAGGCAAGGTCACGTTTTCCTTGATCCTGAAGTGTATATATTTCTTTTAATATTTCATCACCACCGCCGTACTTGTATGACATAAGCTCATACATATTTAACGTTGGTGTCTCTAACGGTTTACAGCCATAACGTTCAAACGTATCCTCACACGCTCTTTTAATTTTATTTCGCAGTACTTGCTCCTCTGGTAAATAGTCTTTCGTTCCTTTTACATTTCTCATTTCCATCATAATCACTCCTTTTTAAATTAAAAAAAGCTATGCAGGTATAAAAATACCCACATAGCTTTATGAACGCTTCGTGGGTCAACAGGAAAAGCCCTGTACCCACGAAGAAAAATTTTTCTTCGGATACACGGCGTTACGTATGATGATGAAGTTGGAAAGAAATATTAAAATTTTGCATTACAAATCTCTCCTTAACATAAGTTTTTCCAAATTATATCAAATGATTTTTGAATTATCAATATTTTTAGTTTTGAAATATACGTGAAGTTATGTAGGAGAAATGGAAAAGGGTGTATAATAAAACTTAATAATATGAAATAACCGTTTAAGGAGATCACTATGAAAAAAGATAAAACAAATGCGATGCGAATATTAGATAAAGAGAAAATTGAATATTCGATGATGTCATATAATCCGGACGATGGAAAAATTGATGGCGTATCAGTAGCTGAGAAAATTGGACGAGAAGTGAGAGAAGTATATAAAACGTTAATCGCTCAAGGGAATAGTAAAAATTATCATGTGTTTATCATCCCGGTAGATGAGGAACTAAATTTAAAAGCTGCCGCAAAAGCAGTAAGTGAAAAGAAGATTGAAATGATTCCTGTAAAAGATATTACAAAAGTGTCAGGATACATTCGCGGCGGCTGTTCACCAATCGGAATGAAGAAGTTATTTTCTACATGTATTGATGAGAGTGCTCAATCGCTTGAAACGATGATTGTAAGCGGCGGGAAAATAGGTATACAAATTGAGCTGAAAGTGGATGACTTAGCGAAAGTAACGAGAGCACAGTTTGGTGAGGTAACGAAATAAATATACATAGGGAAAGAAGTTTTAGTTTTATTAGATTTAGATAAAGATTTATAGGATAGTTAGTCCATTATGAGGGCGGATTATCCTTTTTTATTTACATGTCTATATTAAAATGAGTAAAGATTGAATATTCAGTTTGAAACAGACTGTAATATGAATCATTTGTTTGGCTTTAGGAGGAGGACAAAGGCTCGGTGTGAGGACCTTAAATAAACAAGAGTTACTCTTAAAGATAGCTAAAGGACTGGAGAGTGTTTTAATGAGGGTTCAAGAAATACCCATAAGAAAGCATATATTGGTGATGCTAGTATTTTTGAAAAACCCCAAGCATAAGAGTATGCAAGATTTTATACAGTTTTTTGGCTAATCGAGTAACAAACAAGAACCATAAAACGATACCAGAATTGGAATGTATAGAATATGTATAGATTCATAGAACTAAAAAAGAAGGTTCCCTTGTGAGAGCAGGGTTCTCCTTTTTCCATGCTACTGATAATAGGACGTTATGTTAACTATTAGTGTATAAGATATACATACGAAAAAATTGAAGTTGTGATAAAATTGAATTATTTGGAAATATATCCGGAGGTGAAAATACCGTATGCAAAAGTTAACTAACAAAGAAATTGATTATATTTTAAAACAATTACTGATAAATGATTTGAAAGAATTGATACATGTTGGAGAAGGTGCATGGCATGAAGTTTATAGAATAAAAACATTTTCAAATCAAGATTTTGTTATAAGAATTAAAAAAAAGAAAGCATATAATCAGCTTCAAACTTACACCCGACAACACCTTCTTACAGAATATGAATCAACCAAAACATATTATAACCAAGCCAACAAATGTATTTGGAGAATATGTCCCACTGAATTTAAATACTTTATTGATGAAGAAATAATATTTAATGTAGAAAGCTTTATGGGAAGTAGTCTACCGTTACATAACTTAGACTATAACAAATCATTATATTTAGGACAATTGTTGGGAAAATTTTATAAAGAGATGCACGATAAAGATCCTATGCTGAAGGGGTATGGAAATTTAGTATGGAACGAAAACAATATAGAGGGTAAGGAAGCAATAGATATTCAAGAAAAATGGGAGCAAGATAATGATTTTTATCTTAAAGCGTTAGAAAAGCTAAGTAACTCAGAGTTAACATTCAATCGGAAAAAGGTTGAATTAAAAATAGAGAATATCATTTCTATCCGAAGAAAAAGGATACAAAAGATATCTTTAGTTAATCAAGATGTTACCCCTGAGAATATAGTATTCCACCAGGATAATGTTTCCGTTATTGATCCATATCCTAGATTAGATTTTGATGTAAAGTATGCTGGTTATTTTTACTTTTGTTATAAACTTCTTCTCCCTTCTTATTCCAACGCTCCAAGATATATAGATAGAGAATACGATAACAATGTAGACGTATTAAACAGAATAGCAGAGGGTTTTATTAAAGCGTATACAGGCAATGACCACTCTCTATATAAAAGACTAATTGATGAATATCTGTTGTGGATCTTATTAGAAATTCATGAACATTATATGCTGTTAAAACAAGAGGATTTAAGTTATAAGGTTGAACAGCAAATGGGTAATAAGGATGTTCTAAAACAGAGAATGGAAATGTATTTAAAGGAACTGGAAAAACTGATTGAAAATAAGCGCTAGAACTTTATAGATTCTCAGAAACATTTACTTCCAATAACAAATTTTATGTAAATAAGCTGTTCAATGGATTCCCATAGAAAACTATGGTGAGATGAAATGTTTGATTTTGAAGCACTTCAAAATCTTAGCTAGATGGCTATGTATCGGTACCCCACAATAAAAAGGCAGGAACATATCAAATATGTTCCTGCCTTTGATTTTAGAGAAATGTTTCCTAACAGTTGATTTTGTTAACGAAAGTCGACTTCAAATCCATATTTTGTGTGAAATAAAAGCATATAATAAAAGTATGAGGTGATGATGTGAAGGAGATAAACATTCATAAAGTAATTGCGGATAAGAGAAAAGAAAAGGGAATTACGCAGGAAGAGTTAGCGGCGTATATCGGTATTACGAAGGCGTCTGTTTCCAAATGGGAGACGGGGCAGAGTTATCCAGACATTACATTTTTACCACTGCTAGCATCGTACTTTAACATAAGTATAGATGAACTAATCAGTTATAAACCGCAAATGGAACAGGAAGATATTAAAAATTTATATCATAGATTAGCGGAAGCTTTTAGTGAAAAACCATTTGATGAAGTAATGATGGAGTGTAGGAAAATCATAAAAAAATATTATTCTTGTTTTCCATTATTAATTCAAATAGGAATACTTTTTATTAATCATCACATGTTAACGGAGGACACAGATAGAAGAATTGAAATTTTAGAAGAAGCAATGAATCTCTTTAGCAGGGTTCAGGAAGAAAGTGATGATGTTTCTCTTGTGAAAGAGGCGGTATCGTTTCAGGCAACTTGCTATCTTATACTCAATAAACCGAATGAAGTATTGCAATTGCTTGGCGAAACGATACGTCCTAACGTTCCAGAGGAAGATCTAATCGCACAGGCGTATCAAATGCTTGGAAATACTGAAAAGGCGAATGAAGTAATGCAAATTAGTATGTATCAACATTTAATACAACTCGTTGCGACAATACCGAATTATGTAGTAGTAAATGCCTCAAGTGTTGAAAAAGTAGAGGTAATTTTAAATAGAGCTTTTATGTTAATAGATATATATGAAATAGAAACATTACATCCCAATATGACTTTAAAAGTATACTATGCTGCTGCGCAAGTATATTGTATGCAAGGCAATTTTGAAAGCGCCTTAAAAATGTTACGGAAATATGCAGCGGTTTGTGCGGCGAGCTTTACAGTAAATAGTCTACATTTACATGGGGATTCCTATTTTGATGCGATTGATGAATGGTTTGCAGAGTTTCCGCTCGGCGCTAAAACAGTTAGAAATGAAGAGATTATAAAGCGAAGCATGTTACAAAGTATTGCAGAGAATCCAGTTTTTTCTCCAATGAAAGATGTAAGAGAGTATAAAAATATAATAACGAGTTTGAAATTTAAATTGGATATAAAAGAATAGGGGTGACAAAATGATGACTTTTGATGAATATGAAGTAGCGATAAAGAGTGAGTTTACTTTGCAAGGTACGATTACAAGGCCCAAAGCTGAAGGGAAGTATGCGGCTGTTATCATTATCGCGGGATCTGGAGAAATTGACCGTGATGGAACGATCGTACCGCTAAAGCTTGAGGCGAACATATATAAAGATTTAGCGCATGTAATGGCGAGACTTGGGGTAGTGACGCTCCGCTTTGATAAGCGCGGAGTAGGAAAGAGTGACGGAGAATTTCTGAAGACTGGAATGTGGGATTTAGTTAGTGATATAGAGTCTACGATTACGTATTTAAAAGAACAACCATTTGTTGATCCGGAAAATATCATTTTAGCTGGTCATAGTGAGGGTTGTATGTTAGCAACAGTAGTAAATGCAAGAACACCAGTTAATGGGCTCATCCTTCTTACAGGAGCTGCGGAATCATTAGAAGAAGCTGCGAAAAGACAAAGAGAAATTGCTTATAAAGAATTAAAAGAGCAGAAAGGAATAAAAGGAAAACTAATGCGTCTTCTCAATGTGGAGAAACGTGGAGAAAAGCAGATGGAAAAAATAAAAGAGAAAATGATGAACACAGAAAAAGATACGATTAAAGTTGGTTTTAAACCGATGAATGCAAAATGGTTTAGAGAGCATTTTCAGCATGATATTTATAAAGATTTACAACAAGTAACATGTCCAGTATTAGCTATTGCTGGTGATAAAGATATTCAGGCTGACCCTGAAAGAGCGAAGCGAATCGGTGATTATGTGAAGGGGGATTCTGAAGTACATGTAATAAAAGATATGGATCATAGTTTGAAAAGTTTTGAGGGGGATTTCAAGGCTTTAGAGTTTAAAAAGAATTATGAAGAAGGGGCGGGAAAGGCACTTCATCCAGAGCTGGAAGAAATAATTGTGAATTGGATGAATACGCATTTTATCCTGCATCAAAATTAGATGAATATGATAAGTGCGGAAGGGAGAGTAACTTCCTGTAAAGGTCTGATTGGTGTGGGTTAATAATAGGTATAAGTTTTTCTATACTATTAGTTTCAAAGTACCAAAAATGTATTAACCGATAATACCATCTTTCTGTACATTAAGATTCTATCGTTAACGACTGTTTTATTCATTTCATATTTACTCTTCTTTACCCAAAAAATTTTTAAGTAAGTATCCTGTTCCTAAGCTTATGGGTAAATATGGAAAGGTATTATCCAGTAGTGCACCTATGATGGTATCCGTAAATAATAATATCGCCTGTTTCATCTAAATAGGAGCTATTTAACAGTATATAAAATTACCAACGTCAACTTCCTGCCCTTTGGTTTTCACTATTAAAGCGCCCTTTAACTGAAGGCTAGGTTTAGAAAAGTTTTTGTGGACTTATCGTTCCGAAAAGAATATATTAAAGTATATGATAGGGGGTGTTATTAAATGGGGAGAAAGATTAGTTTTAACAAAGAACAAGCTTTAAATAAAGCGATGCATTTATTCTGGGAGAAAGGTTATGATGCTACATATATATCAGATCTTATTGAAACGATGGGCATAAGTCGCTCTACTCTCTACGATAGTTTTGGAGATAAGGATGCACTATTTAAACTAGTTTTGGAACATTATAAAAACTATGGATCTCAAAAGAGAAATTTGCTTTTTAGTGGTATAAACGCGAAAGCATCACTTACATCCTTTTTTTATCAACATATTGAAAAATGTTATTCAGATGAAATTCCAAAAGGTTGTATTATAACAAACTCCTCACTGCTTATTGGAAAAATTGATCCTGCCATAGAAGAAATACTCATAAATGATTTTAATGAACTTGAAAAAGTATTTAAGCAAGTTATCGAAGAAGGAAAAAGGAAAGGGGAAATTTCACAAGAGGCTGATACTGAATTAGTTGCATATTCTTTATTAAGTTTAAACCATAGCTTGAATATAATGTCCAAATATAAAAAGGAAAAAAAATTAGCCTATCGTCTAGTAGATAAGACTATTGCAGACCTATAGTCTTTCTTTTTTTAATAATTTCGGAATGAACGTTCCAAAAAAGAAAGGAATGGTAAAGTTGAATAACAAGACAAATTTTCTAATATTTATTTTGGCGATTAGTTGTGGTTCACTTGCTGCAAATATTTATTATGCACAACCAATTGTACAATTCATTGCAAAGGACTTAAATATCTCCTCTGATTTATCTGGATTGCTCACTACTTTGACGCAAATTGGGTATGGGCTGGGATTGTTTTTTATCGTACCAATGGCAGATTTATTTAAAAGTAAGAAAATAATAGGGATTCTTATCGGGCTTACTATTCTTTCGTTAATGGGTACGCTAATTTCGACAAATGGAAATATTTTTTTACTATTAACAACTATAATTGGCATTGGAGCCTGTGCAGCTCAAATGTTAGTTCCGCTAACAATGCGGATTGTACCTATTGAAGAGACGGGTAAATATGTGGGTAAAGTAATGAGTGGTTTATTGATTGGGATTATGATTGCTCGCCCATTATCTATCGGAATAGCTGACTGGTTTGGCTGGAGAATGGTATTCCTTGCTTCATTAATAGTCTTAGTTGTTGTCTTACTGTTAATTATAAAATTTTTACCTAACTATGAAGTGATATCGACTAGTAACATGCGATATCCATATTTAATAGCTTCTATGGTAAAACTACTTATACATACTTCTCCGCTACAACAAAGAGCTTTTTATCACGCATGCTTATTCGCAACATTTAGCCTGTATTGGACAGTTATGCCCATTTTATTAAGAGCAGAGCCATTACATTTCTCAAACAATGAAATTGCATTGTTTGGATTTGTTGCAATAGCTGGAGCGTTATTAACTCCTACTATTGGTAAAATAGCAGATAAAGGTCATATTTTTACAATGACTAATGTATCAATGATGCTCGTACTATTATCTGTCATACTATTATTTTTTGTTCAAGATCATTCACTATTTAGTATGATATTAATACTTATCTCAGGCATTTGCGTCGATATTGGTGTAGCGGGAAATTTATTATTAGGTCAAAAAGTTATCTTTAGTTTGAATCCGGAGATAAGAAATAGACTGAATGGATTATATATGACTATTTTCTTTTTGGGAGGAGCCTTTGGTTCATGGATTGGAAGTTATACGTACTATAAATTTAATAGTGAAGTAACTTTACTCATTGGAGTAGCTTTTCCTTTAATTGCTTTATTCGTTCATTTCATAAAAAATAATACAAAAAAATTATCGGAAACCAAAAGTGAGTTCATATCTTGACTATTTATGTCTCTAAAAAGTCAGGGTTATAATCCAATTTGAGGATACCTCAAAATTGGGGGTGACGGGCAGAGAGATCATCATATGCCAATCAATTTAATAAAAGAAGGAATTTTATCTTTTTTGTCTAATTATATTTAGGTTTGCAAAAAGGATTCTACAACTTTGGAGGAATTATCATAGTAAAATATATTTCGATTCTTGGTTCAACAATATAAAAACTTCGGTGCCTTAGCATACAAAATTCACGTATTGTTCTTGCTATCCCAAGGTGAAATGGGAGGAAATGTTTTTGGGAAGGATACTTGTAAAGTTATTTTTAAAATCAATTCTATTTTTTTTTTTATGCGGTATTATTGTTTATTCTATATTTCAGATTATTTTTGTCTGGAGTGTTTCGGGAGGATTAGGAAGGGATGATATAGTCGGGTTTTCTGATAATAAGTATGTAATTGGTCGTCCACCTGTTAGCTATAATTTATATAAAAAAGACAGTGGGAAAACTATATTAGATAATGTTATTGGTTATAAAAAAGGAAAAACGAAAAGCTATGTTCGGAATGAAATTGAATTTGTAGTGATAAATGAGATAAAGGGTAGCTATGAACTGTATAAAATAGAAAAGGCTTCAGAAAAGGATTTAGAACGGCTAAAAGAAATGAAGAAATTAGAATAAAAGAGACTATCTGAAGGATAAAAATGGTTTAGACTGATAATCGAGTTTTATTTCATGAAAAGAATCAGTATTAAAATAAAGTATTAGGGGTTCGATCCCATGCTCATCGAGCCAATTAAAGTTTCTTTTTTACACACAGAAAGGAAATGAAATCATGGAAAAATCAATAAAAAGTGAATTAATTGGAATGTTTATCTTTAATGAAACTTTTCATACATATGAACAAAACGAAGGGAAAGTACATTGGGGATTGGATATTGGAAAAGGGCTTGTACATGTACATGAAATGATGAAAAGAGCAGAAAAGCTTTATGTATGTTTAGAAGAATTTGATAAAAAAGCTAAGATCGCTATAGCGAAGGAATTAATAGAGTATAAAAATGATTTTTGGCCTGAATATGATGAGAATGATGAACACTTAGATTGGGATGCTGTAGATGCAGGAGAATATGATATGACGAAAGAAACATTTGAGCAATCTATTACTCTTATGGACATTGTAATGAGAGAAAATGATATATATTGCGAATACAATGATGGAGATGTATTTGGTGGCCATAGAATCCATGCTTCTTTTGACAATGAGTACAATTTATTAGCTGCAGAGATTTAGCTTTGAGAGATGCAAGTGAAAAGGATTGATTACTATAATCAATCCTTTTTTTCATTATTATAAGATAACGGTGAAATAATAGGGAGAAAGTTTCATAGTTTTAATACGGTCCCCACTCAATATTCACCCCAACAATAAGAAAAATAAGTCCAATAATAAACCAAATGAATGCAAGTGGAGCCATAAATCGAATCCATTTTCCGTAAGAAATACCGCTCGCCGCGAGTACTCCCATTAAAACACCAGAAGTTGGATTGAGGCAGTTCACTACACCTTCGCCGAGCATAACAGCTTGTACTGTAACTTGGCGTGTAATGTGCATGAAATCAGCTAATGGAGCTAATATCGGAATGAAAATCACAGATTCACCTGTCCCGGATGAAATGAGGAAATGTAATGCGGCACTACTTACATACATACCGATAACGCCAAATACTGGGCTTTGTCCTTCGAGAGACTGTGCGAGTTGGTTAACGATTGTATCAAGTAATTTCCCTTGCTCCAAAATGACTGAAATACAACGAGCCATTCCGACGATCAAAGCACCGTATATGAGATTTTGGCAGCCTGCTAGAAAAGTAGAAGCGATATCGTTTGCTTTCATTCCACCTATTATTCCGGCTGTAATTGCTATGAAAATAAAAGTAGCAGTCATTTCTGCGTCTGTCCAATGTAGACGAAAAGCGCCGATTAAAAATGCAATTAATGATAAAGCTGAAACGAGTAAAATTAATTTATGACGTATTGTCCAAGGAACTTCTGTTTTTTGCGCCTCTTTTCCGCTTGAAAGAGCATTACTTGGAAACCAGTTGTCGCCGAGAATGCTTCCTTTATTCGATTTCTTTAAGCGTTTTATATACCAATTAATATATAGAATGGTAGCAAGTAAAAAAGAGATATAAATTGCTGTGCGTAAACCAATTCCTGAAAACATTGGGAGTTCCGCGATTTTTTGTGAAATGCCTAAAGGTGAAGGAGATAATATAGTAGCATTAAAACCAGCATAAGTGCCCAAATAAATAATTGCTACGCCGACGATAGCGTCCCATTTTAATGTGCGTGCAACGATGATGCCGATGGGGATAAAGCCGATAACCGAGTTAACGATAATACCAGTCGTTCCGAGAATAGAAAAGAGTGCGGCGACAATGCATATAAAAAGTAATTGCTGGTTACGAAATTTGTTAATAACATGATAGATTAAACCGTCAAGAGCACCGGTTTTTTCAAGAATCGCAATAGCACCGCCTGTAAATAAAATTAAGAAGATGATAGGAGCAGCAAGTGTCATTCCTTTTTCAATAGCGGTAAAAAAAGAAACAAACCCTACCGGTGATTGCGGAACAGAATGGTAACTTCCTGGTATTGTCGTTGTAACAGTCCCGTTTGTAACTCTTTTAAATTCTCCAGCAGGAACGAAATACGTAGCTATTGCACAAAGCAGAGCAATAAAAAATAGTAGTACGTACGCGTCAGGCATTTTAAACTTTCGTTTACTAGGCTGTTTTTTTACTTCAGTTTGTAGTTGCATAAAATCCCTCCTTTTTCACTTGGTTAATTTTTAATATTCTGAAATTTATCTGTGAAATAGATTATAATAAAGGTGGCTTCTTAAGGCAATAGTTTTTCTGTCCTTTTTCCGCACATACAAATTATTGCAACGTTAGACAGGGAAACGAAAATAATCCAAGAATATGTTAAATAGAAAATAAAAGGAAAAGAGGGAAAAAGATGTGGAAAACTACGGATCTATGTGATGAGTTTGAAAATGAATTGCAAATATGTCGCCAACCTTTTCGGTCTTTTGGAAAGAAAGAACAATTCCACGGGAAAATTGCAACGGTGAAAGTGAAGGATGATAATGTACTAGTGAAGGAAGGATTACAAACATTGCCGGAAGGAACGGTATTAGTTGTTGACGGGGGAGCCTCTACGAATTGTGCGTTACTTGGTGATAATTTGGCAGCTATTGCGGAGGAAAGAAAGCTGGCAGGAATTATTGTGAATGGATATGTTCGTGATTCTAGTGAACTAAAGAATATAAATATAGGTATTTTAGCGTTAGGAACAATGCCGAATAGAAGTGTTAAAGAAGGAAAAGGAGAACGAAATATTTCATTGCAATTTGGACAAGTAGAATGGAAGCCGGATGAATATGTGTATGTGGATGAAGATGGCGTCATTATTAGTGAAAAGAGTTTGCATCGTTAAAGGTTAGTAAGTTACTATTCTTAGAAAATAAATCCGATAAAGCATGGACAAAATTCTTTGTCAATAGTAAAATAATACAGAAATTTAAAATTAACAGAATGTATAGGTTTATCGTTTTACGATAACTTAAATGGAAGTAAGTTGTGCCTAGAAAAGTGAATGTTATCACAATGATACGTTCATGAACAAAATTATTTTTCCTATACAAATATAGCCGCGAATGATGCGGGTAGGAGGTGTTGCACAGTTTGTTCGACACTTACAAAAAAAGAGTGTCAATTGCACGCCCTTGAAGGGCCTTTTTTTGTGTGAATAGTAGTAAGGGAGGAAATTTTGGGATGGCAATGTTAAAAAAATGGCTGCTTACGTCGTTAATGGCAGTTACACTTGTATTTGTTTCTTTTGCGAATACAGTACATATTACGTTTGCTGAAGGAAATACAGCAAAACTTGCAATTATTGGTGAATCACAAAAGGGCATTATGTTATGTCCAAAAGAAGAGCAAATTAAAGATGGGGAAACAGCTTTAAGCTTGCTACAAAAAGTCATGGGGGACAAAGTAGAAGCTGAAACGATGTCGTTTGGAACGTATGTAAAAGGCATTGACGGCTTAATGGCTGGAGCTACAAGCGGCTGGCTGTATGATGTAAATGATAAATCTGCAGAAGTTGGAGCGGATAGTTATAAATTAAATGCTGGAGATGTTGTTGTCTTTCGTTTTGTGGCAGACTGGAGCAATATGAGCCAGGAAACATTACAACAAACATTAGATAAATTTGGTACTTGTAAAACGGCAGAAGAACCAAAAACAGATGATCCAAAACAAGAAAAACCAGAAGAACCAAAGACAGATGATCCAAAACAAGAAAAACCAGAAGAACCAAAAACGGATGATCCAAAGCAAGAGAAACCAGAAGAACCAAAAACGGATGATCCAAAACAAGAGAAACCAGAAGAGCCAAAGACGGATGATTCAAAACAGGAAAATCCAGATGGAACAAAAACACCAGAACAACCAAAGCAAGAGAACATTCAAGTTCCAGCAGTACAAGTAAATGACGCGATTTCTAAGACATCTGAAAAGATGTTACAAGATGGAATTGAAAGTGATTGGGTAGCGTTAGGTCTTTCTAGTTCTGGAAAGGATATACCAATCGAGGCGAAATTAAATTATGTTAAGGCTGTAACTGAAAAGGTAGAAAAGCGCGTTAATCGTTTTTCAGCGACAGATTTAGCTAGAACGATTATTATGATGAATGCCATGAATGCAGACCCAACAAAGGTAGGCGAACATAATTTAGTTCAAAAATTGTACGAATCAGATAAAGTGAATTCTGTTACAGGTTATACATTTGCTTTACTTGCATTTGATACGAAGAAATATGAAGTTCCAGTAGATTCAAAATGGAATCGAGTTGCTTTAGTAGATGCGCTTTTAAACGCGCAGCATACGGATGGCGGCTGGACTTATGATAGTGCAAGCAGTAAAGACAGTGCGAGTAGCGTTGATGTAACAGGTATGGTTTTATCAGCATTAGCTCCTTATCAAGACCGTGAAGATGTGAAACCAGCTGTGCAAAAGGCTGTCGCATACTTATATAATGAACAACTAGAAAATGGTGGTTTTTCTGCTGATGGACAAGAAAATTCTAATAGTGTTGCGCAAGCAATTATTGGATTATCACTTGTGAAAGATGTAGATCAAAACCGTCTACATAAGGCGATGCAAAATCTATTGTCATATCAACTTCCAAATGGTGAATTTAAATGGTTACCAGGCGATCAAAACGGTAGCGGAATGGCAACAGAGCAAGCGTTATTAGCTTTACTTCAGTTTAAAGACCTTGGAAAATCGATTTATGACTGGTCAACTGAATCTGTTACTGAAATTAATCCAAAACCAAATGTAGATTCGGAAAATGTTGTAGTGGAAAAAGAAGTTACTGAACAACCAGAAGAACAAAAACAAGTGCAACAAGAAACAAAAGATGACACTTTAAAAGTTGTTGTGGATAACGAACCGGCTAAAAATAAAAAATCCGGAAACGGTAGCACATTACCGAAAACAGGAGCATCTTCTCATAGTGCAGCGACAGAAGTAGGTATGGGTGTATTATGTATTGCTTCTGCATATGTATTATGGAGACGTAAAGCAGCTTAACAAAAATTAGGAGCAATCATTTGCTCCTAATTTTATTATGAAAGGTGAGAGACAACATGAGTAAGATGAAATGGTTTATTTCTTTACTGCTTTCACTTGGGCTACTTGCCGGATGTGAAGAGGCAGCTGTAAAGCCTGAGAAGAAAGTAGAACCGAAGCAAGAAGAAGTAGCAAAACAAGAAGAGAAAAAAGATGAAGCGAAACCGGAAGAAAAGCCGGAGGAAAAACAAGCCGAGCAAGATCAAAATAAGCAAGACGAACAGAAAGAGAAACAAGAACAAAAAGTAGAAGAGAAGCCGAAAGAAGAAAAGCCGCAGGCACAGCCAGAAGTAAAGAAAGAAGAGAAACAACAGGAACAACCGAAAGAACAACCAGCTGTAAATAAGCAACCAGAACAGCAAAAAGCACAAGAAGAAAAACAACAGCAACCGAAAGCACAAGAAGTAAAAGAAGAAGCGAAGGTTGTGAATCAGCCGAAAGAAACACCGAAGCAGGAACAGAAGCTTGATCCGAATAAAGAGGAGAAAACGATACCGACTCCGCCAGTACCAACTCCTGAACCACCAAAATCAGATCCAGTACCTAAACCGCAAGTAAAACAAGTTACGATCTCAGTAAAAGGTAATGAAGGATATTTATTAGGAGCAAAAAAGGTTGATGTACAAGAAGGCGATACAGTTTATAAAGTATTGCAGCGTACAGGTTTAGATGTGGATGCGAGTGGATCTAAAGGTGATATTTATGTAAAAGGTATTAATGATTTATATGAAATGGATGTAAATGATAAAAGCGGATGGAAATATCGTGTAAACGGATCGTTTCCAAACCGTAGTGCTGGTGTAGTTACAGTGAAGCCAGGAGATACAATCGAATGGGTGTATGTATACTAAATTAAGAAAGGCATTCGGTAAAGGACTATGAAAATAAGTTTTTCTTCTTTACATCCTTTTGTGAATTTTTTCTATTATATTGGGGTGATGATACTATGTATGATGTGTCTTCATCCTCTTTTTTTAATTGGGGCAATACTATTAATTGTTATTTTAAATGTGATGCAAGGGAATAGCGAAAAGGTAAGAAAGATGTTACCGAGTACAATCGTTTTCTTTGTTATGGTCATTTTATTTAATTCGTTATTCACGCATAGAGGCCGAACGACATTATTTTGGGTAGGTGATAGCCGTATTAAACTTGAGGCAATTATGTTTGGGCTAGTAATGGGGTTATTATTAGTTGCGATTATGTTTACGTTTGCTTCGTATAATGATATTATTTCAAGTCATAAATTTTTATATTTATTTTCTAGAATTTCACCGAAAGTAGCATTGTTAACGATGATTACAGTGAGATTTGTTCCTTTGTTTATGAGACGATTACAGAAAATAACACTCGTCCAAAAGACAAAAGGTGTACAAGTAGATGCAGGTTCCATTGTGGAACGCGTAAAAAATGGTATGCAATTATTGCAAGTATTATTAATTTGTTCATTAGAAGATGCACTGCAAACGGCAGATTCTATGCAAGCTCGTGGATTTGGTGTAACGAAACGTACGACATATATTCGCTATAGAATGGAAAGACGAGATTGGTATACGCTCAGTTATTTAAGTATTCTATTTATAATTGCTATCATATGTAGTACGTATGGCGGAGGAAAGTTAATCATTTATCCGAAAGTCGAATCTATTTTATTTCAGCAATACGATGGGATGATGTTTATCGTATTTACGATGTTTATTAGTTTACCAATTATAATGGAAGGAAGGGAATGGATATGGTGGCGCATGCAGAAATAAACAATTTATCATTTGTATATGCTGATGAAAACGAAAAAGCGTTACAGCATATTTCTCTTTCTGTTCAAAAAGGAGAGTTTATTGCACTTGCCGGCGGATCAGGATCCGGGAAGACGACTTTATTAAAACATTTTAAAAAAGAATTACTTCCAATTGGTAAGCGTACTGGGGATACATATTATGATGGTACTTTATTAGAAAATGTACCTGATTTGTTATCTGCTCAAGAAATTGGTATGGTATTTCAAAATCCAGAAAATCAACTCGTAATGGATACAGTTATTCAAGAATTAGCATTTTCTTTAGAAAATATTGGGTTACCATCACATATTATTCAAAAACGAATAGCAGAGCTTATTAGCTTCTTAGGATTTCAAGATTTATTGCACCAATCTGTTCATACGTTATCTGGCGGACAAAAGCAACTTGTTAATTTAGCTGCGGTATTAGTTATGCAGCCAAAGTTATTATTATTAGATGAACCGACAGCACAATTAGATCCAATTGCCGCAAAAGAGTTTTTAGGATTGTTAAAGCGTATTAATGAAGAACTTGGAATTACGATCGTTTTAAGTGAACATCGTTTAGATGAAGTAATACCACTTGCAACGCGCGTTATTTGTATGAATAACGGCAGAATCGTGTATGACGGTAGTCCGAAAACAGTTGTAGCGAACATGTGGGAAGTAGAAAAGTTCCGTCCATTTATTCCGCAAATTCCAAGATTGTTTTTAGAGTGGAATGCGAAAGATATTCCGTTTACAGTGCGAGAAGCACAAATGAAAATGAATGATTTTTCAGCGATATCATATGTAAATAAGCCAATAGTACAAGGTGAAAAGCAAGAAGTCATTTTAAGTGCAGAGCATATTTCATTTCAATATGAAAAAAATAGTCCGCTTATTTTACGAGATTTAACTGTATCGATTGAAAAAGGAAAATGGGTAGCTCTCGTTGGAAAGAATGGGACAGGGAAGTCTACACTGTTAACGCTTTTAGCTGGATTGCAAAAAGCGAGAAGAGGGAAAGTAAAGTGGAATGGGAAAGTGATACATAAAATTGATTCGAAAGAACGATTTAAAAGTATTGGGTATGTATCGCAGCATCCATATTATCATTTTACATTTGATACAGTGTGGGATGAGGTGTATGAACGTGCACGTGAATTATACGGAGAACAAGGAAAAGAAATAGCAGAAGATACGCTAAAACAGTTTTGGTTGTATTCGCTTAAAGAACGCCATCCGCATGATTGTAGCGGAGGAGAGCAGCAACTACTTGCATTATGTACAACGTTATTATCAAAGCCGACTTTATTATTACTGGATGAACCGACAAAAGGATTAGATCCGTGGAAGAAAGAAAGAGTAGGAGAGCTATTTAGGAAGCTGCAAAAAGAGGGTACAACAATTGTAATGGCAACCCATGATATTGAATTTGCAGCGAAATACGTGGATCAATGTATGATGTTATTTGATGGAGCAGTCATTATGAATGACGCACCGAAAGAATTTTTTAGTGGTAACTTCTTTTATACAACATCTATTAACCGATTCATTCGAAAAGAACTGCCATATGCATTAACGTGGGAGGATGTGTACGAAGCGTGTCAAAACGATATGTTGCATTCATAATATGTATTTTTGCAGTAATAATAGGCACATTACTCTTTACGACACTTATCATGGATGGTTATTACATGTTGAGTAGTTTGTTTTTATTAGTTGTTATTATGTTACCGTTCTATATCCGTTTTGAAAGGAAGGCGTTTGTTTCACGTGAAATTGTTCTCGTTGCCGTATTAGCAGCAATTGCAGCAGTGAGCCGCGTACCATTTTCTATTTTACCGAGTGTACAACCAACTTCTTTTGTTATTATCGTTTCTGCAATCGTGTTCGGAAGTGAAACTGGCTTTATGATCGGGGCAACAGCGGCTATCGTATCTAACATCTTTTTAGGACAAGGTCCGTGGACGCCGTGGCAAATGTTTTCATGGGGGATGATTGGTTTTATAGCTGGATTATTACGTAATACATTTTTAATGACAAAGCTATGGGGAAGACTTCTATACGGGTTGTTTGTTGGATTTTTATTTGGCTGGATTATGAATTTCTGGGGACTTCTCGGTTTTATACGAGAGGCAACGTGGGAAACAGTCATTTCGTATTATATCGCAAGTTTTTATTTCGATTTGAGCCATGCAATTTCTAATGTCGTTTTCTTACTATTATTTAGTACATCTTGGATTACGATTCTTACAAGATTTAAAAAGAAATATGGCATATTAGATGAGCATAACATGGTATAGAAAAGCATACTCATATAAGGTAGGGTCGCGACTTACATATTCGTTTGCCTCTTTCATGCTTCTTACAGATTGTAAGGAGCATTTTTTATTGTCAAAAAATAGTCCAATATATATCCGTTACTATATAAAATTATTTGTATAATAGTAGGTGAGAATTATTTTCAAAAGGGAGGTGTATAGTTAATGAAGTTAGTTATTCCGAAGCAACATGGTGCATGGGCGATGCTTGTTATACCATTTCTATTAAGTGTCATACTTGGGAAACCTACTATATATCATATTCCATTGTTTATAGCTTGGTTCTTTATCTATTTAGCTACGTATCCATTCCTTATGTACATAAAGCAAAAACGAAAAAAAGAATATTTACATGCAGCAATTGTGTATTTTATCATCGCTTTTGTATTTGGGATGATTTCTCTATTATATGAATGGCGCATTCTTTTATTTGTAGCAGTCATGATTCCATTCTTTATAGTAAATATGTATTACGCTCGTCAAAAAAATGAAAGAGCATTACTAAATGACATTAGTGCGATTATTGTTTTCTGTATTGGTGGTTTAGTTAGTTATTATTTTTCAATGAAACTTATAGATAAAACAGCATTATTTATCGCGCTTATTTCATTTTTATATTTTTTAGGAAGTACGTTTTATGTGAAAACGATGATACGTGAGAAAAATAATCCGAAGTATCGCTTTATATCTTGGGGTTATCATATTCTATTAATGATCATTGTATTTGCAATTAATCCGTGGTGCTCCCTTATTTTTATACCAAGTGTCATTCGAGCCATTATATTGTATGGCAAAAAAATTTCTATTATAAAAGTAGGGATTTTAGAAATTGTGAATTCTGTATATTTTTTAATCATAACGGCAATAATTATGAAGTATGCCATTTGAAAAAACTTCCCACCTTATGATGGGAAGTTTTTTCAATCTTGTTCTAAAATGTGAACGGTGTAATCGCAGCGTTGAATAGCTTGTTCGATTGCATAAAGAGATTGTTCAATACGAGCACGATTAAAATCTTTTTCAACAGTCTGTAATGCTGCTTCTAAACATTGTTTTGCTTCTTGTAATGATTGAAAAGAGTCTTGGACATATCCGCGGGCATTTTGATGCATTTTATAATCCTCCTTGCATATTCATATATGTATAGTATGAACAGTAAAGAAGAAAATATAATTTGTTATATTTGTTTGACAATTGAAATGAAATTACGTATAGTAAGAATTAAGTGAATATTTTCTTATCCAGAGAGGTGGAGGGACTGGCCCGATGAAACCCAGCAACCGCGATGCAGGTGCTAATTCCAGCAGAACAAATTTGTTCTGGGAGATAAGACGAAGATATATACGTAACTTCTTCTTATCGGAGAGGTTTTTTTATTGCAAAAAAACCGATTACGAAAATTTCTATTATGAAGAAAGGGGTTGCGAGCTACTGTGACACTCGAAAAATACGTAAAACTGCGTAGTACAGTTTATGAATATATGATAGAGCAAGATAAGCCAATATCATTGTTAGATATTCAAGAACATATCGTTTCGCATCATGAAGGAAAATTCACGAAAAAGATGTTACATCAATTTTATTTATCAAGACTATTAGATGAACTAAAACTGGATGGGAAAATTACATTAGCTGATGAATATCTCTATACTGAAAAAGGGGTATTTTATAAAGCGAGAAAAGGGAGCTAAGCTCTCTTTTTTTGAAGTATGTAGAGTAAAAGACTGCTTAAGCAGCCTGATACAGGGAATGGTGTTGAGTGTGTAGTGTCAAAGATTGAATGTGCCTGAAAGAGGCAATTCATATCGGCTGCAAATGAAAAGAGACACCTTCGCCGAATAGGTGTCAGTCGTTTTGTCATATAGACTTGCTATTTGACAGTTATTAGAATAACATGCACAGGTTTGGAAGTCAAAAGGGAATTAAAGGAAGAGGTGTTGTTATGTACGCCTATTTGTTACATGATATAACAAAATGGATTCCTAAGTACATTATGGATCAAGGGTATGAATATTATGAAGAAGGACATGTAGAAGATGTTGAAATACAAGACAAGAAAATATTTGCTTTCGTTACTGGAAATGCAGGAGACTATGAAGTGATTATTGATCTTGAAGATTTTGCAAAAAGTAGCTGCGAGTGTCCCTATGAAAATTATTGTAAACATATGGCGGCAGTTGTTTATGATATTCAAGGTGCTGGTGAGAGTACGGTGAAAGAGAAACTAAAAGAGTTAGAAAAGGAAGAGTTATTAACGATACTACATCGCTTGTTACAAAGCTCAAAAAACATACAAATTGTAGAGAAGATGTTAAAGAAGGGGAAACTTTAACTTATAGAGGGAGTTGTTATGTATTGAATGTACTAATTGTATACGCTCATCCTAGTCCTTCCAGTTTTAACGCGGCGATTTTAAAGCATGTACAAAAAGGATTACAAGAAACAAACCATTCGGTTACGGTACTTGATTTATATAAAGAACAATTTAATCCCGTCCTTGTATTTAATGAAGAGAAGAAAAGGCGTGATTTAGTAAATGAAGAAGAAACAGCTCGGTACAGAGCATTAGTAGAAGAAGCGGATACTCTTCTCTTCATTTATCCAATATGGTGGTGGGGGATGCCAGCTATTTTAAAAGGATTTATTGATCGCATTTTCGTTGCTGGTTTTGCTTATAAATATGAAGGTGCCCTGCCGAAAGGGTTACTAAAAGGTAAGAAGGCATGGGTAATTAATACGTTAGACTCACCGTTATGGTACGTCGCACTACTATATCGATCAGCCGATTGGATTATAATGAAGAGAGGTGTTTTACGTTTTTGCGGCATTCGCGATATAAAACGATCTGTTTTTCAATCTGTGAAAACGAGTAAACGAGAGAAGCGGGAAAAGTGGTTATTACAAATAGAAGAAAAGGCTCGTACGTTATGAATGAAATGGAACGTATTATAAATTGTTGTCAGTATGATAATGAACTTTTTCGTACATATATTAATTGCTTAATTCAATTGAAGAAATGTAGTGAAACGTTTCAACAAATACAGATTCAATTAAGAAATGATTATTTAATAAGAGGGATTTGTGAAAGAGAAGTGGATGAGGTAGTAAGAGGAAGTAAAGAATATGAAACGTATTTTCTTCCTAAAGCGCTGCAGTGGAATTTCCTTAAAAATAATCAACATCTAATTGAAAAAGTATGTGGAGATTTTTTTGCATTTGAGGCATTATATCTTACGGAGATAGAGTGGAAGACCGTGATAAATTGCGTGGGAAATAAATGATTTATTATGTAAAAAAGCTAGTATAAAACTAGCTTTTCGTTTAAATAAATAAGAAACATAGACTTATGATAAATCCTGCATATAGTAAGTTCACAACGCAAAATCCCATAATATCACGAGCACCTAAACCAGCTATCGCTAATGCTGGTAATGCCCAGAAAGGTTGAATTAAATTTGTCCAAGCATCGCCCCACGCAATGGCCATTGCTGTTTTTGCAGCAGGTACACCAAGTTCAGCGCCAGCTGGAATCATAATGGGTGCTTGCACAGCCCATTGACCGCCACCAGATGGAACGAAAATATTAACGATGCCCGCACTTAAAAAAGTAAAGAGCGGGAAAGTTGTTTCGTTTGAAATGCTAATAAAGAAATTCGAAATAGCTCCTCCAAGTGAAAGGCCTTCACTATTTGCTCCGATCATCATCCCCATAATTCCTGCGTAAAACGGAAATTGAAGTAAAATACCAGAAGCACTTTTCGTGGAATCTGAAAAAGCGCGAATATATTGAATTGGAGTACGGTGGAAAATGAGTCCAGCAATTAATAACATAAAAATAACGATATCGAGTGTAAGGTTAAAGCCTTTCGTATAAAAGTAGTTGAAAGTATAAATGAGACCTAACAATCCAACGCAAAGTGTAATAATAATGCTATTTTCCATTTTTTCCGCGAACGTATTTTTTCCTGCCTCTTGAGCGGCAGCTTCTTCATGGAATACGCTAGGATCTACTGTTATTGTATGTTTTGCATCTGGATGCATCGCCTTATTAATGAGAGGCATCGTAACTAAAAAGATAATAACTGGAACGAGAGCATATGGTGAGAATAACGTTTCAGTGATTGGAATCGCTTCTTTAATACTTCCAGCTGTCGTTTTCATTAACGTTTCTCCGCCTGTTGCTAACGTAAGAGGGATAGAAGCAGAAAGCCCCGCATGCCAAATGAGAAATCCAGAGTAAGAAGAAGCGATTGCTAGTCTATAATCCAATCCTTCTAATTGTCTTGCCACTTCTTTTGCGTATAAAACAGATACAACAATACCAAATCCCCAGTTTATGTATGCCCCTAGTAAACTTACGATTGAAATGGCAATAATACCTTGTCCATTTGTTTTTGGTAGTCTTGCCGCTTTCATTAATCCTTTTTTAATAAGAGGAGCGTTTGCTAAAGCAGATCCTGTCACGAGTACAAGTGCCATTTGCATAGAAAAGGCGAGAAGTCCCCAAATGCCATTACCCCAGTGATTAATCATTTCCACAGGTGTTTGATGCGTTGCAAACATGCCGAAGAAAATAACAAAAACAGTTAATAAACATGATAATATAAACGGTTCTGGCAAGAAACGTTGCACTAAGGCGACGCAACCATTAGTAAAAGAACGAAACAAAATAGATCAACCTCCTTATGTATATGTATTACAATTATTCGAGGTTGTTTCGTTCATAACCTTTCAAAAATAGAAAATTCTGATATTTTTAAAGGGATAGAAATATGTTCAAGAAGAGTAGTACCATCATCAACTTGACAGAAAAAGTTGCTTTTCTCAAATATGAAATATTGCATATAAAAATGAATTGATGCAAATGTAAAAGCTTATTATAATGAAAGCATAAATATTCAACACATCTTTATACAGCAAAGAGGAGGAAGTAATATGGAAATCGCAATGGCAGTTTTAAAATTTTTAGGTGGAGTAATTCCTTTAGTTCAAGAACTTTTAAAAGCGTTTATGTAAGGTTATTCGTTAGCTATCATGTATCCATCATTATTATATCTTACTAAAAAAGAACGGGGTGATTTTTCTGGATATTAAGAAAAACACTAAAAGAAGAAAGTTCCTTGCATGTTTATTAGTTAGTCTATGTACCATTCATTATTCGTCTATTTCTTTTGCAGAAACACAAGCCGGTAATGCAACTGGTGCAATAAAAAATGCTAGTGATATTAATACTGGTATAGCAAATCTAAAGTATGATAGTAGAGATATTTTAGCAGTAAATGGTGATAAAGTAGAGAGTTTTGTTCCGAAAGAGAGTATCAATTCAAACGGTAAATTTGTAGTAGTGGAACGCGAGAAAAAATCACTTACAACGTCACCAGTCGATATTTCGATTATTGATTCTGTAGTGAATCGTACGTATCCAGGAGCTGTACAACTTGCCAATAAAGCATTTGCAGACAATCAACCGAGTTTATTAGTGGCTAAGAGAAAGCCTTTGAATATTAGTATAGACTTACCTGGCATGAGAAAAGAAAATACAATCACTGTCCAAAATCCGACATATGGTAATGTGGCTGGAGCAGTAGATGATTTAGTATCTACTTGGAATGAAAAGTATTCCACAACACATACGTTACCTGCAAGAATGCAGTATACAGAATCTATGGTTTATAGTAAATCACAAATCGCAAGTGCTCTTAATGTTAATGCTAAATATCTTGATAACAGTCTAAATATTGACTTTAATGCAGTTGCAAATGGAGAAAAGAAAGTGATGGTGGCGGCATATAAACAAATATTTTATACTGTAAGTGCTGAACTACCTAATAATCCATCTGATCTCTTTGATAATAGTGTTACTTTTGATGAGTTAACTCGTAAAGGAGTAAGTAATTCGGCTCCACCTGTTATGGTTTCAAATGTAGCTTATGGTAGAACGGTTTATGTAAAATTAGAAACAACATCTAAGAGTAAAGATGTACAAGCTGCATTTAAAGCTCTACTTAAGAATAACAGCGTCGAAACGAGTGGACAGTACAAAGATATTTTTGAAGAAAGTACCTTTACTGCTGTAGTATTAGGCGGAGATGCGAAAGAGCATAACAAGGTTGTTACAAAAGATTTCAATGAAATCCGAAATATTATTAAAGATAATGCTGAATTAAGCTTTAAAAATCCAGCATACCCAATTTCATATACAAGCACGTTCTTAAAAGATAATGCAACTGCTGCTGTTCATAACAATACAGATTATATCGAGACGACAACTACAGAATATTCAAGTGCTAAAATGACACTCGATCATTACGGTGCTTACGTTGCTCAATTTGATGTATCTTGGGATGAATTTACATTTGATCAAAATGGGAAAGAAGTACTAACACATAAAACATGGGAAGGTAGTGGCAAAGACAAAACAGCTCATTACTCTACAGTAATCCCTCTTCCACCAAATTCAAAAAATATAAAAATTGTAGCAAGAGAATGTACAGGTCTTGCATGGGAGTGGTGGAGAACCATTATTGATGAACAAAATGTTCCATTAACAAATGAAATAAAGGTTTCAATTGGAGGAACAACATTATACCCAACTGCTACTATTAGTCATTAGGTTTGAGTGAAGCGCCTTGTTTATAGGGCGCTTTTTTTACTTAGGTGAAAGGTAGATCGGCTTTTCTCGCCTTCAAATTCATATTTTACTCTAATAGTCTATGAAATTTAATTAATTAAATGTAAAATTTATATAGAAGATTATATGAATTTCTGAGGAACCCTAGATATATTATTCTACAATTTGACCAAATGATAGAGTGAAAGTTTTGCAATGTCTAAAACGATTTAGAAACACGAGGAGAGGATTACATTGACTATTTATGAGCAATTTATAGAGGCGCTTCAAGAAAAAATAGGCGATATTTTAACATCTGCAGAGATAAAGGACAGATTAATAACAAAATTTAATACGAAACCGGGGAGTATGAATCCTGCTGATTATTGTTATAACCAAAGGAAGAGATGTTAATAAAAATCTGTTTATATATATAAACAAAAAAACTTATAGATATGTAGGTGAAAATTATCCTTATACTGGATTAGTTTTTCACAAGCCTAAAGGGGCAGAGTTTGAATCTGTTGTAGGTGAGTGGGATAATGGGAAACTTCTTTTCTATAAGGATAAGGATCAAATAGGAATCTCACAAATTAAAAAGTTATATGAAGAATACTTTGAAATGTTAAGATTTGAAATGAATATTCTTGGTTGTAAGGCGACTGAATTAAGACATCTTATAGGTCGTCTAGGTGAATTTTTTTGTGTCCTTTACACGAATGGTGAGCTATCCAAAGTGACGAATCAGCATGGATATGATGTCATTAAAGATGGAAGAAGAATAAGTGTTAAAACAACTGCCCAAGAAAAAGGGTTTATCACAATCAATCAAAATACATTTGACCAATTCGATGACTTCTTCGTAGTTCAGTATAAAGATGATGATTTGAAAGTAATATTTTATGGGCCAAAGGAAGAGATTCCATCACTTAGACCATATGGGAATACTTATGAGGTTGATATAAATTCTTTAAAGAGAGTAGAAAAGACACTCCTATAAGGATGTCTTTTTAGTAGACGTAAGCAGCTCTAACAATGATTCTTCAGCTTTGTAATTTTTATAGGAATCATATAAAACAAAAACTATTAGTGCTCAGTGACTAATAGTTTCTATCCGGCCCCATCAAGCTAAAAAAGAACATATACCAACATAGCCTTATAGAGCTGCATTTAACTTTATTTAAAGCTTCATGTATGAGTGTTATCCAATCATTCACTTGATAGTTGAATATGCAGGTATAATCCTCATCGCTCTCATGTTTACCTGTTCTGGGTAAAAAATTAGAAATTTTAAAATATTTATTGTGTAGATTGTGTTAAATATCGTAAAATGAAATGGTACCGAAAAAACTAAAATGGTACCAAAGGTTTAGGGGGCGGATTATGAAACAAAGAATAGTAACAGAAACCATTCATCAAATTCAAACGAAGGGGTTTACATTTACAATTAGTGATTTAGCAAAACAATTAGCTGTCAGTAAGAGGACAATCTATGAGCACTTCTCTTCAAAAGATGAAATAGTAGATGAAGTTATTCGTAATGTAATAGAAAGTATTCAAGAAAAGGAAAAAAATATCGCTGAAGATGATACGTTACAAACAGTTGAAAAAATAAGACTCATCTTAATTTGCATTCCACAACAATTTACATTCATGGATGCACGTTTATTAGTAGAACTAAAAAAACATCATTATTACCAATGGTTAAAATTAGATCAGTTTTTACGTGAAGGGTGGTCTACTGTAATTGGTTTAATAGAAGAGGGAATGAGAGAAGGAAGCATAAGAAAAATTCAAATTCCGTTTTTTATTGAAGTCTATTTGGGGGCACTGAATCGCATATATGATCCTATGTTTATTGAAAAAAGTGATCATACATTAGGAAGTATGCTGGAATCTATTATGGATATGTTACTGTATGGCATTTCTAATTCGAAATAGAGGGTGGGAGAGTAGTGCAGTGGATTTATTTATGTTTAGCAATTTTATTTGAGGTAGCAGGTACAACTGCGATGAAACTATCTGATGGATTAACGAAACTTGTACCAAGCATTCTTATTTTTGTATTTTATGTAGTAAGTTTTGCATTTCTGTCATTTGCATTAAAAGGGATGGAAATGTCCGTTGCATATGCGGTTTGGTCAGGTATGGGAATTGTAACGATTACAACAATTGGTTTTATCTATTTTGGAGAAAGTATCAATATAATTAAGATAGTAGCAATTCTTTTTATTTTAATTGGGGTCGTAATTTTAAATTTTAATAGTACGGCACATGAAGCGAAGAAAAAAGAAATGGTGGAGGAACGTATACATTGAATCGATTAAAGTATTTTTTCCTTATTACTGATGTTGGGTTTGTTATATATTGGCTCATAACAATTTTTCATATAATTCCGCAAGAATATTTGTTTAAAGATTACGAAGATCCTATTTTAGTAGCATGGAATTGGTCTTTTTTTCCTCTAGATTTGTTAATCTCGTTAACGGGATTTCTAAGTTTATATTTACATTCTAAACAAAAACATATTTGGAGCCACTTTGCATTCCTATCATTAATTTTAACTTTTTGCTCAGGGTTACAAGCTCTAGCATTTTGGACAATCCGTTTAGATTTTGATATGTCTTGGTGGATCCCTAATTTATATTTATTAGTTTACCCATGCTTCTTTTTAAAAAGTGTTTGGAGAGTGTGTGGATCGTATGAGATTAACGCGAGAAAAGAATTCATGTAATATAGATAAAATTTTAAGCACATTCGAATTTTAGATTCTACAACATTTTAGCTTCTAGATCAGTTTTTTCGCCAGCCATACAGCAGAAGTTAAAACAATTTTCGAAATGAAGATAGCCGATGATTCCTATGGTAAGGAAGCATCGGCTTGTATTATGTATATTGAGTTAGTTCACGTTTCTGGAATAATTGTAATAGCGACGGTCCGAACTGGAGCCTCTATTTCGTCATCTTTACTTTGGCTATTATAGTATTTAATCATTAATTCGTTAAGTTCGTTTTGAAATTTTCCAAAGTGTTCCTCGTCTAGCTTTAATTCTACTACAGAAAAAGTAGCCTTATCTTCTTGACTGTTTTGTTCCTCTAATTTCTTAAGGTAACTTTGATATTGTGTCATAAGTGATAACTGGTAATAGGAAATGTAGTTTAACTTTTCATCATCAGATAATCCTTTCCATTCACTTCCTTCAATTTTTGCATCTTCTTCATTGATTGCGTAATATTTTTCAGAAACAGATTTCACCTTTTTTTCTTTAATTACATGGACGATACCTGAATCAACCATAGTTTGTAGCTGCCTATATAGTGTTGCTTGTGGTACATTTTTAATGATTTTTACCATTTCTAATGGTGTTAGCCCATCTTCTTTATTTCTCATTAACACTTGGCAAATTTTCATTCTTACCGGATGCATTAAAATTTCAACTTTATTACTCATTATATCACCTTATATATCGTTTTTTATTCTCATTATAAATAATGAGAATAATGATTGCAATCCATCTGTTTTTATTTTATCATTATCAATAATGATAATGAGATTTAAAAGGAGTGATGACAATGAAAATACATTATGGATTGAATGATCTTAAAGACATTGATATTATGGCTTTTCTACCCATTATATTGCCAGTTATTGCAGTGGGGGCACTTTTAGTTTTAATTGCATTCATTGATTTATATCGACATAGGAAAACAAGAAAAAATGTACTTGTATGGACGTTCATTATTCTTTTCGTTAATATATTGGGACCTATCTTGTACTTTGTTATAGGGAGAAAGGACGGTGGGAAATTATGAAATTAGAGATTAAAAATGTAACAAAATCATTTAAAGGAAAAATTGCTGTCAATAATTTCTCGATGGAATTGCAAGCGGGGGAATGCGTCGGATTAATTGGACCAAACGGAGCAGGGAAATCCACATTAATAAAAGTAATTTCGGATATTACTAATCCAACTGATGGTGAAGTTTTATTGAATGGGATAAAAATATCAAAAATGAAAAGTGAAATTGGTTATCTACCTCAATATCCTAATTTTTTTCATTGGATGACAGCGAGAGAAACGCTTACGTTTATGGGCCAACTTTCGGGGGTGAAAAAAGAAGAATTGTTAAAGTCGATTCCGAAAATGTTGGAGAAAGTTGGACTGAAGGGAGAAGAAAATACAAAGGTTAGTACATTTTCTGGTGGAATGAAGCAACGACTTGGTATTGCACAAGCATTATTGCATAAACCTTCGCTTATTGTCATGGATGAACCAGTATCCGCATTAGATCCGATCGGCCGGCGGGAAGTATTGAATCTAATTGAAGAAATAAAAAAAGATACAACCATTTTATTATCAACCCACATCTTAAGCGATGCAGAAGAAATCTGTGAGCGATTTGTCATTATAAAAGATGGAACAAAAATAGAAGACACAACGATTACGGAGCTTTTACACCGTAATCGTGAAAATAAATTAGTTATTGAAATAACAGCTAAAGATCAAAAGTGGATTGAAATTGTGAAAAAATTACCGTATGTGAAGAACGTAGAAGTGGTTGGGCTTAAAATCAAAGTGAAGGTTGAAAGTATCGAAATAAGCAAAAATATGTTATTACAAAATGCACTCGAACATAAAGTGGACATCGTTAAATTTGAAATGAGCAACGATACTTTAGAAGAGATTTTCTTGAAATTGGTGGTGCAAAATGAATAACTCAATGGTATTGATAAAAAAAGAATGTGTTCAAATGTTACGTGATTTTAAGATCATTTGGCTACCAATTGTTTTTATATGTTTAGGTGCAACACAGCCGATAGTAACTCATTATTTACCATCCATTCTAGAAGCGTTAGGTGGAGGTCAGGGAATTACAATTGATCTGAGTATGGCAGCGCAAAAAGGGGGCGAAGTATTAGCGACTACTTTGGGATCCCAGTTTGACCAGCTTGGACTTATGATTCTAGTGATTTCTATGATGGGTGCAATTCAAACAGATAAAGCTAATGGTATGCTGGCCTTTATTTTAACAAGGCCCGTTACTGTTACTTCATATGTAGGTGGGAAAATAGTGTCAAACTATGTAATGGTAGCGTGTAGTGTAACAATTGGATACGTAACGTCTTATCTATATGTAAATTTTCTTTTTACTGCCGTTCCATTTGCACACCTAATTACTGGATTACTATTTTATCTAATTTGGGTTCTTTTTATCGTATCTTTCACAACGATGATAAGTGCTATTTTTCACAGTCAAGGTATTATTGCATTAATTTCAATTGTTTTCCTTCTAGCCTGCAGAGTAATCGTCGGTTTGAATCCAATAATGGATCGGCTTAATCCAGCCGGTATGAGTAAGTATGCAATGGAAACGTTAGTCACGGGGGGCGTAAATTCAAACGCAATAATTACTGGATTACTAACTATAGTGTGGATTTTATTGACACTCTTCGTAACGTATTATTGGATTGCTAATAAAAAGTTTCATTATGAATAAACGTGATGAGGGTAATGGGTTTAAATAAAACACCCCAACAATAAAAAGCTTCCACTACTGTGGAAGCTTCTCTAACTGAAAGTGTTGGAAGTACTACGAGAACAGTGGTGCATTATGAATAAGAGACAATAAAAAAATCCTCCTGGATGCAAGAGGATTTTTTTATTGGGAATAGTAAGGATGAGGGGAGGTGCATTACATATGGGAAAAGGTAGAAGTAATAATGCTGGTAAAAAGCAACCAAATTTCGATGATTCATCTAATTTCGCTAAACAAAGTCAACCGACAGAAAAGAAGAAGAAATAAGAAAAGGAGCTCTCTTTATGAAGAGAGCTCCTTTTTAGATATATTGATGTTTCAGCACAACAGATTGTGTGTTCAATCAAATAATCATACATGTAAGGTTTAAACTCCTGCTTCCACTACTGTGGAAGCTTCTCCAAATGATGTGCAATATCAATATACATATTGGAGTAAACGGAATGTATTTCATTACTTGGCGTAGCGTTAGAAGAGAAGTGGACAATGACCATATTTGCTTTCGGATCGATGTAAAGTGTTTGTCCGTAACTACCTAACACTTCAAAAGCACCTTGTTCATTGTGCGGAATCCACCATTGATTATGATAAGAAATGGAAGCACCAGGGCCAATTGCAAGTTCACCTTCTTGCACATGTTTTATATCTTCAGTAATAGAAGAAGGTAGAATTTGTTTTCCGTTATATTCCCCGTTGTTTAATAGTAATTGTCCAAATCTAGCCATATCTCTAGCAGTTGCATTTAAACCAGCGCTCGCTTGTTCTATTTTTGTTTCATCGGTAACGTAATACGCGTTTTCTTCCATACCAATTTGAGACCATATGCGCTCGCTAACATTTTCAGCTAATGATTTACCAGTGATCGTTCGAATAATCCAAGCGAGTGTTTCTGTTGATCCGTTATTGTAAGAAAAGACAGAACCAGGCGGTGCAGTTTCTTCTGCTTCTTGTAACATATCATAAATTTTCATTGGACCATCGTAATTTTTACCTCGAGGTAAAATATTGCTTGCCAAGTATAGTTGTGCATCTTGATTTTCTAACGCTGGATGTTCGTATCCGTGAGTAGGGTATTCTACTGAAACTTGCATGTCCATTAATTGCTGTAGTGTTGCTTTTCCAAATGGTGTATTTTTTAATTCTTTTATATATGTGTCAGCCGTTTTTTCTAAGTCAATACGGTTTTCTTCAGCGAGAGATTGTATTATTGCTCCGGTAAATACCTTTGCTAATGACGCCATACCATGCGGTTCGCTCTCGTTATAGCCATTGAAATATCGTTCATAAACAAGTTGTCCATTATGTACAACGACAAACGCATCTGTTTTGTTATCGTCTAAAAGTTCTTTTAGAGGAGTTGCACTTCCAAATCTACGCTGCACGGCAAAATCATCTAAGTTTTGCAATGTGGATGGGAAGCGAGCAATTTGATCAGGATTGTTTTTTACATCATTAATTAAAGTAAATTCTTTCATATGTGTGTATGACCAACGTAAGTAAGGGTCATCTAACCAATTTTTCTTCGTCACGTTATTTTTTGATGGAGTCGTTTTATTATGTTTGAAGTATGTAAAACCGAGCCCTGTAATTACAAATATGAATGTGATTATGAGTAAGAGTAGGGGAGATTTTTTTAGTTTCATAGCGGTCCCTCCTTTTTATTTCTATTATAAGTATACGCTTCTCTTGAAAGAAATACAAAATAAGGAAAGTAAACGGGGAAGTTTACTTTCCTTATAAAAGTTAAGCGGATATTTGTCCATCTGTACGTTGTTTCTTGAATTTTTGTTTGCGGCCGTGTAATCCATAATATAGAAGTAAAGTGAAAGCAACGATAATAGCTGCGATAAAATACATATTATGGTAACTTGATTTCGCCGCGACTATACCTAAAATGAAAGAACCAAATCCAATACCACTATCAAAGAATGAGAAGTACGTAGCTGTCGCAGAACCACGTCTATGGTTTGGAGCGGCAGAAATCGCAATCGTTTGGAAGCTAGGAATTAATGTTCCATAACCTAAACCAATTAGCATACCTGCGCCAAGGAACCAAAATGACGTTTGCGCCTGACTTAAAATAAACATCCCAATTGTGAAAATAATAATAGCAGGATAAACAAGTACGTTTTCACCGAAGCGATCGAAAATTTTACCTGTAAATGGACGAGAAATGACAACAACAAGTGCATATAAAATAAAGAAGTAACTTGCAATATCAGCTAAACCGAGCTCTTTTGCATAAATAGGAATAAAGGATAAAATACCACTATAAGAAAAGGCTAAAACAAATCCTGTAAGAGCGATTGGAATAGAAGATGGTTCAAGTAAGTCTTTCCATTTCATTTTTTCTTGTTTTTGTTTGCTTACAGGTGCTTCATGTGGAATATTTACAAGTAGTCCTAATAAAAATGCCAGTAATGAAAATACGGAACAAACGATAAATAATACAGTAAACGAAAAATGAGAAATAATTGTTAAACCTAAAAAAGGACCAATTACCATCGGCAGACTCATAAATACGCCGAAATAGGCAAGTGCTTCGCCTCGTCTATGAGCTGGTGCAACATCAGTTACAATCGTACCAGTTGCAGTTGTTGCCATCCCAAACCCAATACCATGTAAGAAGCGAAGAGCAAGTAATAAAAATAAACTTTGCGCACCGAAATACATAACAGTAGCGGCTAAAAATAATGAAAGTGAAATAAATAATATTTTCTTTCTTCCTAAATCATCTAGCCATTTTCCTGTGAATGGTCTACATAAAACAGATGAAATAAGAAAAACAGTTGCAACTAAACCAATTTCCTCTGGTTTTCCTTTTAGCCCGTCTATTACATAGACAGGCAGAGTAGTCATTAGCATGTAAAATGTTAAAAAGAGAAAGAGACTACTAAAACAAGTTCCGAGGAAATCCTTCGTCCAAAGTTTTTCACTTTGCATTGTCATCCCTCCAATTTAATCTAAGTTTTTAATAATTTGTTGTAACACTTGAAATGCTTGATGTAAATCATCTTCGTTAATACCTTCTAGCGTCTTTTCTTCGAAAGTATCAACTTCTTCTTGCCATACCGGAATCATTTTTATCGCTGTTTCTGATAAAGAAATGAGCTTCTCACGGCGATCTTTTCCTTCTGTACGAATAATCCAGCCCATCGTTTCCATACGTGTTAACGTACGAGTCATCGTTGGTGATTCAACATTTAAATACTGGCACAATTCAGTTTGCGTACAAGAACCAGTTTGATTGATGCGGAAAATTACAGCCCATTGCGCACTAAATAACCCAGTGGGAGATACACGTTCATTAAATTTCTTCGTAAACTTCCGAGAAGTCTGGCTGACAATGTGAAAAAAATGTTGTTTTTCGTCCATGTATGTTGATCCTTTCAAATTAGTTACCTAGCTAACTATATACTTTTTTATTATAATTGTCTAGTAATAGACATGTTGATTTATGTAAAAATTTCGTATAGCTTTTATGTTGAGAACATACATTCTGCATGTTATTCTTTAATTAAGTAAAGAATTTTCTTTCTATTAAAAAGAATGGGGGAACTTGTGATGATTAAGCCTGCAACAATGGAGTTTGTTTCACTATCGAACGGAGAAACGATTGCGTATCAGGAAGTTGGAAGGCAAAATGCAGAAATTCTTGTACTCATTCACGGAAACATGACATCGTCACAACACTTTGATTTAGTTATTGAAAAGTTGCAAGATCAATACCATATTTACGCTCTGGATTTAAGAGGATTTGGTCAATCAACATATAATAAAGCGATAGATTCAATACAAGACTTTGCAGAAGATGTAAAACTATTTATCGACGGGTTAAAACTAGAGAAATTTTCATTAATGGGCTGGTCAATGGGCGGTGGTGTTGCGATGCAATTTACAGCGAATCATCCAACGTTTGTCGAAAAGTTAATTTTAGTAGAATCAGTAGGAATGAAGGGCTACCCAATCTTTAAAAAAGATATAAACGGGCAGCCGATTGTATCTAGTTTAGTTAAGACGAAAGAAGAAATTGCGCAAGATCCTGTACAAATTGCACCAGTGTTAGATGCGATAAAAAATATGAATAAACTATATTACCGTACAGTATGGAACTTGTTAATATATACACATAATCAACCTGAACCAGATCGCTATGAAAAGTATTTAGACGATATGTTAACGCAGCGTAATTTCGTAGATGTGAATTATGCGCTCATTACATTTAATATTTCGGATGAACATAACGGGGTTGTAGAGGGAAATAAGCAAATTCATCGTATTAAAGCTCCGACACTCGTCATACAAGGCGACAGAGATTATGTCGTACCGCAAGTAGTGGGTGAGGAGTTAGCAAAACATTTGCCGAATGCTGAATTACAATTGTTAGAAGATTGCGGTCATTCTCCGTTTATTGATTGTTTAGATGTATTTATAAAGCATGTAGAGGATTGGTTAGAAGGTAAGTAGGGTGAGGAAGAAGTTAGATGACATGTGTCTAGCTTCTTTTTTGTGGAAAAATGAAAATTATTTCATCCACTAGTCCTTTCTTATTCTATAGTAAACAATATATAATGAGTGTGGTGGATTACAAAAGGGAGAGATTAGGGATGTCGATACGTTTTACGTTTTGGATTATGGTTGGAATTGTAGCAATCTCTGGTTTGTCACAAGGGATGCTTTTACCGGCCATTGCAATGATTTTTGAACAAGAAGGGGTTAGTTCAAGTATTAATGGTATTCATGCGACGGCACTATATATTGGGATATTAGTTATTTCCCCGTTTCTTGAAAAACCGATGCAAAAGTTTGGAATGAAGCCAATTATTGTGATTGGTGGGTTTCTCGTTATCATTTCATTATTCTTTTTTACACAAACTTTTTCATTCTGGGTATGGTTTATCCTAAGATTTCTAGTTGGAGTCGGAGATCATATGCTGCATGTCGGAACACAAACATGGATTACGACAACAGCAGATCCAAGTAAAATAGGGAGACAAGTGTCGATATACGGTGTATTCTTCGGAATTGGTTTTGCCGTCGGTCCGTATTTAGCAAGCACTGTTCAGTACGGTCTTGCAACGCCATTTATTATATCTACTATACTTTGTTTAATAGGTTGGCTGTTACTATTACCAACAAAAAATGCATTCCCAGCGCAAGATGAAAGAGAAGTGAAGAGTGAATCATCATTTTCTCGTTATAAACAAGTTGTTGGATTAGGATGGATTGCACTGCTGGGACCACTTGCATATGGCGTACTGGAAGCGATGTTAAATAGTAACTTACCAGTATACGCGCTTCGAAAAGGATGGTCCGTCTCAGAAGTATCCTTCTTATTGCCAGCGTTTGCAGTTGGGGGCATTATTACACAAATTCCGCTCGGTATATTAAGTGACAAATACGGAAGGGACCGTATTTTAACGTGGACGTTCTGCATAAGTACGGGCATTTTCTTACTGGCAGCCGTATTTGATCACTATTACTGGATCGTCTTTGCCTGCATGTTGTTAGCGGGTATGGTCATTGGATCGTGCTTCTCGTTAGGACTTGGATTTATGACAGATTTATTACCGAGACACTTATTGCCAGCAGGAAATATATTATCTGGAATCGCCTTTAGTTTAGGAAGTATACTCGGACCTGTATTAGGAGGCGTATTTATAGAAAAAATACAGTATACAAGCTTTTTTGTTGCGGTTATGATTATAATAGGAACTCTCGCAATATTATATATGATCTACATGAAGAATCAATTTGCATCAAGAAAAATAGAAAGTAGGTTAGGGCATGACAAAACAACCTAATAAAAAGAAATTTGAAGTACTCGAAAACGAAACAATTACAGACTGCTTAGCACGTATGGAACAAGAAGGCTATGCACCGTCTCGCCGTATGGAAGAGCCAATCTTTCATGAAGTGAAGAAAGATGGCAAAACAGTAGTGGAACCGTGCGGTAGGAAGATTGTTTTTGAGGGGAAATTGAAGTAATACGTTATATAAAAAGAATGTGCTTTTGGGTACAAGTAAGATAAAACATATGGTCACATAAGAACGCTACTGATTTCAATATCAATAGCGTTTTTATTTTTAACAAATATATAGATCAAAATGAATTTCTGCTTGAATGGAACTAGCGAAATCAATAATATCTTTTTGTAAATACATTGCGGGCGATTCGTTATTCTCCACTTGAATTACTATCATAAAAAGAAACTCTAAACCATATTTCTTCTTGAGATGTTTTAATTGTTCTGTTTTCCCTTCAAGGGATTTTAGAATAACATACAACTGATTATTTATATCGTATGATTGTTGGTATCCAGTGCTTAAAGTCCAATCCGTCTCTTTTCTATATAGGTTTTTTGTGGATACAAGATTTGGATTATCACGTCTTTCAATAACATCTCCTTTTTTATAAGTTTTTGTAGGCTCGATACTTAGAGCCTCGGTAATTGCTTCGACAGGGAATATATCACCTGTTACATTAAAATAAGCCATAACTTTGGTTTTATCCAGAACAGTTCCTCCTCTATTATTAAAATGTTAATTTTATTACATTATAAAAATTTACGAATGTATTTACTAGAATGTAAATGTGGTTTTTTATTGGATTTTGGCGTTGGGATATGAATGATAATGTTAGATATATACCTTTGAAGGAAAGAACAATGATACAAAAGTAGGACGATTTCAAATGTATTTATTTGTATGATAAAAACAAAATATATTGTAATGTATGGGAGGGGGAATACATCATGATACAAAGCATATATGAAACGCATTTACATGTAAGAAATTTAGAAAAGGCAATAGATTTCTATCAAAATAAGTTAGGTTTAACATTAGCAAAAAAACTATCGAAAAGGCGGGTTGCTTTCTTTTGGGTAGGAGAAAATAAAAAACAAATGCTTGGGTTATGGGAAGTACATAGTAATGAAGATTTTGAGATGAAACACTTCGCTTTTCGTGTAGATTTAGATTTTTTAAAGACTGCTAGATTATGGTTAGAAGAGCGTGGAATAGAGGTAGTAGGGAGTCAGGGGAAAGGCAATGAAGAGCCAATTGTTCAAAGATGGATGCCAGCTGCAAGCGTATATTTTCTAGATTGTGATGGAAATAAATTAGAGTTTATTTCTATGTTACATGATGATCCAGATGAATTAGAATATGCAACGTATTTAAGTGAATGGGGTGCGGAGCATCAAGAGAAATAAAGTTTAATCAGTAGGAGTTTTATAGATTTGTACTATATAAAATAGATAGGAAAAAATAAAATCCTTCAAGAAAAGGCATGTTCTTGAAGGATTTTTTTATGCTTTATATATTTTATATTGCTTGTAACACATTAATTAAATTTATTTTTAGATATTTCAGCGCGTTGAATATAACCATCAGAGAAGCTGAAATAAAGAGAATAGCTTCCTCGATTATATATGAAGCCTTCACTAGTCATATCCTCTCCGATTCCATCTGGCTCACCAAACCATCCTTTTAATTCATTAATAGTGATATCCATTTTCACCGATATATATCTAGCGTCCGAAGGGTACATGTCAATATTATAATCGCCGTATACCGCTATATTAGGTGCATCACATTCTGTACAAGGTGCTTTCTTCCAAACATCAGGCACTCCATATTCTTTTTTTACGTCAGACAGATCTTTACCTAATACATCTAATTGAAATGGACCAAACGTCCCATTCTCTAAAGCTGTTGTTAACATTTGTTTCATTTCTTCTTTTGAATTGATGTTGAAATTATAATCTCTGTTTTTTGCTATTGCATTATAGAAAAATTGTGCATATTGCTCACGCTTCACAAATGTGTTTCCGTTAAAATTACCTGCCTCGTCACCTTGTGCTATACGGTTACTACGCAGTGTATTTACAGCTTCATAAGCCCAATGACCTTTTGGTACGTCTTTAAATTTCCCTTGTTCTTTTGATTCTAAATGAAATGCTTTTTGTAATATTACTGCCATCTCATAACGAGTTAATACATCATCAGGACGAAATGTACCTGTTCCATCACCTGTCATAATTCCAGCTTGCGCAATGGCTTTAATATCCTTTTCGAACATATGATTTGTAATATCACTAAACATATTTCCTTGTTTATCGTCTGCAATTAAACCTAAATGTCGATTGACTAAAGAAGCTACCTGTCCTCTAGTAATGTTGTCCCCAAAACCAAACTTCCCATTTCCATATCCCTTATAAATCCCTGCTGCCGCTAAGTAATCAATAGCATCTTTTGACCAGTGGTCTTTTGGTACATCTGTAAATACAGTGTTCTCATTGCTAGCTACCTTATAGCTATTTGTAGTTGTTTGTGCATTTGCTGTACCTACCATCGTTGTAGTTGCTAATGCTGCGGTTAGTATGAATCCCAAAAACTTTTTAACTTTACTTGTTTTTCTGTTCATTTGTGAACCCCCTTGTTATATGAAACGTATTGAATAACCTTAGTAAACATTTAATATACTTAAATGTTTACATCGTGATTATAACATATAAGTAATGAAAATTTACCATAAATTTCTATAGAATAAATAACTATTTTACTAATCTGTATGCAACTTAATCTCACTATCTGTAAATATTCATCTCTATGTAAAAAATGGTATTTTTAAATCCATTCAAAAAAATCATCTAAATTCCTTTCCTCTATTTGTGAACAGTAAAACGCTCCTTTTTTCAATCTACGATAGAAGATAGAACATGTATTTGGTATAATCAAAACATACTATATGAAACGATGTACATGAGTTTGATATTTATGTAATAAGGTAAGTACTACATAATAATAACTACGCTATAGGATTCAGTTCATGTGATACAAATCAATCGTTAGAAAGGAAAAGAAGTAATGAATCAAATTTCATTTGAAGATTTATTTGAAGAAGAAAATAAACCAGAAAAGGTGGAGGTAGCTCATATACCAGCACCTTTATCGCCATTACAAAAAGATATATTGGAATTAGTGGATTCTGAAGAAATAAGTGCACTTGAGCTATGCGAACAATTAATACGATCTGGCAAAATATCAGATGAAAGATTCACAACGAATAAGCCGAAAGCATATGGACAAGTATGCTTAGTACTAGAAGGCTTTGTTAAAGAAGGAAAGCTTATTTTTGTCAAAAGTGATGAGAAAAGAGATAGGGTTTATAAATTAAAAGAAGAAGTTTCTAACATATAAGTTTTACATGGCGTAATACAGTAATCACAGCAAAAAAGGGTGTCAATCAAGAAAGATTGATACCCTTTTTTGCTGTTTTTAACATCTTACATATTTACGTTTGAAACCAAGTCTTCCTCTATCAAGTTCTTTCTGAATACTCTCTGTAGCATTTAACAAACTGCTTTTTTTATTATCACGTTTTACTTCAACTATACCAACTTCTTTTGCAATCTCAACTGCCTTTTCGTGTAGTGGCACATATGAAATTGCTACAGTGTTTAGAAAATTATTCATAGCGGATTTTGTTCGTTCTGGTGAATCATGAATTGTGTTTTTCAACATTTCAAGCATATCGGAAATTTTGCTTTCAGAAAACTCGTTGTCTTTGCGATTCCCTAAAAGCCAGCAGTAGCAACTCCAGCCTGCAGACATTTTAAGCTCTTCACCGCTTGCAATCCATTTATCAGCAACTTCTTGAGCGATATTTGATTCGGATAACGTTACTGCCACCACATAATCGGACAACATATAAAAATACGCTCCGTCTATCCAGCGATCAAAATCAGACTCACTCATAGCTTTCGGATCTGCAATAATCCCTGCAAAATACATAGCATCGTAGTTGCCTGTGGCATACAGTTCTTCAGCTAACTCTTGGTTTACTTTTATTTTTTTAGCGATTGGTTTCATAGCGCCTGTAGCTACGCCGAAAACTGGCTCGTGCGCACCGTTAGATATGTATATTTTTTTCGTTCTTTCTTTGCCTAGGGCCTCAAGCTCTTGCATAACTGTTTTAAAATCCAAAGCTGTGCACTTCCTTCCTTAATATAAAACTCATTTTAATTGCGAGTATCTAGTTTATATTTTTTATCATGTTTTCCATACTTTCTAATTTTAAATCTTATGTGAGTAGGATGTCTACTTTCTATTATTTGTTGATAATTGAGTTAGTGATTTTGAAAATTTAGCTTTTTACATAGAGTTTTAGCATAAGAAGACTAATGATTAAAATTTCACTTTAACTTTGACTCTTTCTCGGTATTATTATGTTATTATTTGGTAAAGGGATAAATGAAATGTAAAGTTAAACATGTGAGGTTGGTTATAAATGATAAAGAAATTTACGAGAATAGTATTAACTGCAGTTATGCCAATTGGTATGATTGCGGGTTGTGCAACAGCTGAAAAAAGTGAAGCAAAAGAGCAGAAAGCGGTACAATCGGAGAAAAAAGACTATACGGATTACTCATATGGAAGTAAAGGTATAGTAGTAAGCGGCAAAGCGAAAGAACGTCAACAATACGAGGTTGGATATATGGATGATAACAAGTTAATTGGGATTGACGAAAATATTGAGGACTGTATTGTGTTAGATAATAAAGATGAAGCAGGTCTTGTTTGGAAGCAAATAGAGCGTGGATCGATTATTGAAGTGCAATATGGTAAGGACCGCAATGATATTGTAGGCGTACAATTAGTAGGAGATCGTGAGCCATACGAAATTAGTGATAAGTTTGATCGAAATACGATAAACGAGATTGTCGAAAATGTTAAAGGAAATTTGCAATAGATGTATTTCGCTAGTATAGGATTTCTTATCATGAAATTATGAATCAACGGCATTTTTTATATGAAAATGCCGTTGGTTCATTTTAAAAAGTACATGTTGTTCTATTGAAGAAAATGAGTAAAAGGTATCCTAATCTATTTTTTGAAAAGTAGTAGGTTATAAGGAGATAAGTGCTTTTGACGGCATTTGCAATTGGTTATAAAATAATGTCTGTTAAGGGATTTTCTAGAAAATATAATTCGCCTTCTGGGGATAAAATGAAAAGGTGGAATAAACATATTTTCATACATAGTAGATTCATAGTCTTTCACGAATGAGAAAATAAAGGGAGGTTGAGATATTTACACGGATAGTGTAGGTATCGATTACAGCAATGAATATTAAAAAACGAGTAATCGCACTATCAACAAGTTTAGTGATTTTAGGGAGTGCACCTTTATCAATATCAGCAGAAGAGATAAACAAATCTCATACTGACCAGCTTAGTATTGCACAAGGGGAACGTGGAACGAGCGGATTACGTTATTCTGATTTCAATCTAGAAACTCCTGATCACATGCAAATTAACGAAGCGGAAGTATCAGGAAATGAGAAAATTCTTTTAGAAGAATATAAGCATAAACATTCTGAATCAGAAGAATTACATAAAATGAAAGAAGCGAAAAAAGGCCAAGTAGCGGAAGAAGAAGCTATTTCAAACATTGAAAAAGCTTTTGAACATGTAGACGGTCGAAATGATGGTTCTACTCGCGAAATGGAGCCGGTTGAAAAACGGAGAGCTATTCAGTATAGCGCATCGATGACTACGAAGAAATATGGAACGCTTGCAGGTACTCCATTTGTAGAGTGGATTGTTCCAGCAGGAAACCCTGATATTCGCCCCGCTAATCCGATGAAAGCACGTTATATTACAATTCATGAAACTGCAAACACTGCCCGCGGTGCAAATGCTGAAAACCATGCGAAGTATTTATATAAACAAGCAACGGAAGGTACGTTCCGAACAGCTTCATGGCATTTTACTGTAGACGATAAACAAATTTATCAGCACTTACCAACAAATGAAAATGGTTGGCATGCAGGAGATGGTGATGGTTCAGGAAATAGAGAATCTATCGGTATTGAAATTTCAGTGAATCAAGATGGGGATTACAATAAAGCGTTAGAGAATGCAAAGAGACTTGCGGGATATTTAATGAACAAAGAAGGAATTAGCGCGGACCATATTTATAGACATCAACAATGGAGCGGGAAAAACTGTCCTGATATTTTAATTTCTCGTGGGAATTGGACTGGCTTCGTACAAGGTATTCAATGGTATGCAAATGTTAACGCACAAATTGATTCGCCTTTACAAGAAAGAAATGAGCTATTTGATTCAAATGAATATAATCCAGCTGAACCTAATATGGAGCTTGTAGTAAAAGGAGATGGTATAAACGTACGTAGTGGTGCAGGACTGGAACATCAAACTGTGCGTAAAGCTTCAAATGGAGACCGTTACAAAGTGTTAGCAGTTAAAAACGGTTGGTATAAAGTAGGTAATGATGAGTGGATTTTCTATAACCCAAGTTGGATTAAAATAAACTATAATGTGCCAAATAAAGAAGTACAAAAACCAAAAGATGATATTACAGGTGGATGGTTTGAAGGGCATATTCGCAAGCTGAACAGCCTAGGAATTATGTACGGGGAAGGAAATGGTGTATTTGCGCCTTATCGTAATGTAACGAGAGCTGAGTTTGCGACATTAATTTCAAATGCTCTTAAACTACCAGAAGGAAATAAGACATTTGTAGACATTAACAAAGCGCATCCGTCACTTCATAATGGTATAAAGCGTAGTGCAAGTGCAGGAATTATTAACGGTCGTGGCGGCGGGATTTTTGATCCTAACGCATCTATCACTCGTGAAGAAGCATCGATCATGATTGACAACGCATTACAGTATAAAGGTATTACAGGTGAATTAGCCGCATTACCATTTACAGATCAACATCTAATCACATACAAACAACATGTTCAACGATTATACAGTTTAAAGGTAGTTACAGGTGTTGGAAATAATGAGTTTAATCCGAAAGGCACGACAACTCGTGGTGAGGCAGCTGCCTTTTTAGTAAAGATGTTAGATGCAAGTCAAAAATAGAAAGAATGATAAAGGAGCTATCCAAAATGAGAATTTGGAACAGCTCCTTTTTATATAATAAGCCCTTATTAAGCCCCTTACAAGCCCCTTATAAGCACCTACCAAGTAATAAATCATTAAGAAAAAACAAAATAAAAACAACTACAAGAACAAAAAAGCGCGAAAAAATAAAACCGTCGTTGTAGTAGTTAAAAAAATTTGGAATGCAACTGCAAAAACCAAGCCCTCACTCCTATATGTATATTGAAGGATTAAAATCTGCCTTTTTATAAGTACGAGGAGGAGGTAAACATATGGCTGTGTACCGTAATGTGCAAGTGAATTTTTGGCAAGATGAATTTATATTAGATTTAACGCCAGAGGAGCGTTATTTTTACATATATTTGTTAACTGGTACGAAAACGAAGCAATGTGGAATTTACGTATTACCAAAGCGTGTGGCAGAACTTGAAACAGGCTACAATATGGAGACTGTTGAGAAGTTATTAAATAGGTTTGTTGAATACGGAAAGATTTTATACGATGTGGAAACGAAAGAGTTATACATAATGAATTGGCTAAACTACAACCCTATTTTAAATACGAATGTAGAAAAATGTGTGTTGCGTGAATTAAAGACTGTGAAAAATAAAGAATTCATACATATGTTTTTACATAAATGTCTGGAAGAAGAATGGAAGATTCCATTGTTGTTGCAGCATTTTGGTATGCCAGAAGAAGAGGGTAATAGTAGTTTACAAGAAGTTGTTGAAGAGGAAGAGATAGAAGAGGATACTTCGCATGGTGAAGTTTACAAATTTTACGAACAAAATATAAGTAGTTTATCTCCATATATCGTGAAGGAATTGAAGAATTGGATACAAAGACTTTCAGGAGAGAAAGTATTAGAGGCACTTAAAATTGCGTTTGAACAGAATAAGCGAACGTTTGCTTATGTGAAGGGGATTTTGAGGAATTGGTGTAGTGAATATGGTGGAGAGAAGTGTGTAATGGGTAGTTTAGAGAGAAGGAGAAGTGTTTTGAGTAGTGTGTTTTAATTTACATTAATTTAATGTAGAATGTATGTTCGTTTTGGCGAATTTTATGCTATACTACCATTAAATAAGGGTGTTTTTATAATGGATAATAAGATGCGGGGGAACAAAGTTTGACTACAAATGCAACTCAGTTGTTTCAATATATTCATATGACAGCAGAACAGGAACAATTATCACTGCTATATTTACAAACAAAAGAAGAAGAGATTTTGAAAGATATTCAATTAACGACAATTCGAGATCAAAGAAGAGACGATTTTGCTAAGCGATTTATAAATGATTTTAGAAAAGTGCATAAGCAAGATCCAGCTTTCTTACGATTATTCTATTATTTGTTGGGGGAGCAATTGTTAAATGTTCTTATAATAAGGTTTAAATATGTGGATTTTGCTAATATGAAGATTTATTTAGAAAAAAGTGCTCTTCCATTGGATAAACTTGTAGTAATATCGTGTAAATATTTAACTAATATTTCAAGTTATGTGAATGAGGCGTATGATTTTCTGAAAGAGTTAACAAAAGAGAAGCCGAACTATATAGAGGAACAGTTACATACTCTACCGAATAGGCAACAATTATCGTTACTTCTCGTAATGTTTGACGTAGATTATGAGGGATTTCGTATATATAGTTCTTTGTTAGATGAGAGATTAGAAGAACATGCTGAATTTATATTGAATTTGAATGGGGAAAAAGAAAAGATTGAAGCAACTGAAAGATATATAAAAGGTGAAAGTGATGGGGAATTATTTTTAGGTGGAAATTTACCGGATTATATTTGGCGACTGTTATTTCATGTTCATAAGTATTCAAAAGTTGCGAGGAAATATGTGGAAATATTAGCAAAGAAAAACGTTTGGGGTTTTATGAATCATGCTACGCGTTATATGTGTCATGCTCTTGACCAGCCTCAAAACTACAAAAGAACAGGTAGTGTAAATAGAAAAACATATGAAGAGATTCAAAGTTTTTGTAAACAGTTTTGGATTTCTGAGGAGAGATTTTTTGCACATCGTCTAAGGCAACATAATTTGAATAGTGAAGATTTTTGTAAGACGTATGAATATGAATTACTTTGCTTCATGTTGGAAGAAAATCCGGAATTTGTTCAACGCACTTTGCAATATGTAAGTAAAATGAATTATCTCATTGTCGCAAGAATGTTAGCTGAAAAAGGACATGAGTTAAATACAGGGAAAATGCGAGAAGAATTTTTTGTCGCTGCTTTGCAAATTAAATTGTCTACAATACGTGATACATATCGTGATTATTTACTAGAGAAAGTATCACTTGAGGATATGAAGCACATACTTAAAAATCCGAAATATAGAAGTATGTATTGGGGTATGCCAGTATTAGAAGTTGTACTCCTTTGGGATATGGATGATGTAGCAAAAAGGGAAGCGGTACTTACACTACAATTCGGAGATGAATATAGTGTTAATTTATACCAGCTTCTTTACGAATGCTCTGTCAGAGGGATAGAACCGAAACAAGTATTAGAAGAACTTCTTTCGTATGGGTTAAGTAAGGAAAAGTTGATTGCCTATGCAGTTGAACAAGCTGCTTGCTACAGTGAAGAGAGAAATGAGGCGAAGGAAGTGCTTGTTCAAGTCATTGTAAAAGAACAAGCGTACATAATTGAACGATTTGATACGTATTCTGCTCAGGCAAAAGCATATATTTTGAATGAATTAGCAAGAAATAGCATGGTTGAAATGCGTCCGGTTTTAATTAAAAACTTAGGTGATTCATCTAAAAAATTACGTGAGTCTATAGTTGAACTACTTACACAAGACGTAGAAGCAGCAGAATATGTAGCAGTTGAACTGAATAATAAAAAGAAAATCGTTCGTGAAAATGTGATGAAACTGCTTATAGGGTATAAGATTGAAAAATATACGAAACTTGTACAGGAAGCTCTGCAAGATAAGAAGAATGCCTCTCTTGTTGAGAAGTTTGCACCGTTACTTGAAACCGAGAGAAACTCAGAAAATATAGAAGAGCTTTGCAGTCGCATAGTAACAGAACAAACAAGACATTCACTTCTGCAATTGTTTATGAATGAACCACAAATCCGTCTTCGTGACTCAAATGAAATTGCTGATGCTACAATTCCATTAGCTTATGTTCAACAGTATATTTTAGATGCTGTCATTGAGAAGAAAGAAGCGGCAGAGGTTATTGGCAGTATGTTACATGCACAAGACTTGAAAGAATATGTGCAAACAATGTATCAAATATGGATCTCTCAAGACGCAGATGTGAAGAAACGCGGTATTCTCTCGTTATATGGAATATATAGTGATGACGAAATGGTCGGTATACTTAAAAAGCAAATTGATGAATGGGTGCTTCATATGAGAGGAAAGATTGCAGCGGATGCTGTTCGCGCACTAGGCTTGTCCTCATCTAAGCTTGCACTTATGACTATTCATGAAATGGCATTTAAATATAAACATAAACAAGTGCGTAATGCAGCAAAAGAAGCGCTAAGTCTTGCTGCAAAAACACGTGGTATAACGGAAGAGGAGCTGGAAGATCAACTAGTACCAAATCTTGGCTTCAATATACGTGGTGAGAAGGAGATTGATTTTGGGAATAGATGTTTTACGGCCATATTAACTGCAGAGTCAAAAATTGAATTAGAGACAGAAGAAGGAAAACGCATGAAGTCACTTCCAAAGCCGAACGCAAAAGATGATGTAGTAAGAGCTGAAGAGGCTAAGAAAGAGCTATCCTCTGTAAAGAAGGAGCTCCGAAGTGCTCTTTCTATGCAGAAACAACGTTTGGAAGCGGCACTATCACGAAAGCGCTATTGGTTATACGATACGTGGAAATCAGTATTTATGGAAAATCCAATTATGAGGCAATTTTCTACTTCACTCATTTGGGGTGAGTATAAGGAAGGAAAGTTGCTGCAGGCATTTCGCTATACGGAAAGTGGCGTGTTCTCTGCAATTGATGGGGCAAATTATGAACTTTCATCTGGAACCGTAATCGGTTTAATTCATCCGTTAGAATTATCCGAAATGGAAAAGGAAGTGTGGAAAGAGCAACTGGAAAGTTTGAAAATTGTCCAGCCGTTCTTACAAATGGAACGTCCCGTGTTTGTAGTAGAGGAAAACGATAAGGTTACTGTTGAGAGATTTGGTGGTATTTTATTAAATGGTCGCTCGTTATTCGGTAAGATGACGAAATTTGGATGGATTCGCGGATCAGTCCAAGATGGCGGTGTGTATTATACATTTTACAAAGAAGATACTCGCACTGGACTAGGGGCACAGCTGTCATTTAGCGGAGCACCGATTGGCTATGAAGAGGAAGAAGATATATGCGTGTATGATATTGAATTTTATAAAGCAGGTACAGTGAACCGTGGTTCATATGAAGACGATGAAATTGATGATGAAAGACGTATTGTGCCAAAAGAAGTAGATAAGTACTTCTTTAGTGAGATATTATATGCTGTACAATTAGTGACCAATTCAAATCTTGGTCATAATGAAAGCTGGCGTAACAAACGATAAAAATTCCCCCTTCATTTGTAGGAAAATGAAGGGGTTTTTCAACTTTTTTAAAAGGTTCTTTCAAAATAGAAGCGAATAGCTTGAGAAAGGAGGGGTTATATGGAAGTTGTTATAGAGAAGAAACGAACTAGGGGTAAGAAAATTTTCATTTGGTCTAGTAGTATCGTTCTTTTATTAGTTATTTGTACAGCGATTTTTTTGAACATATATACACTGAAATCTGTGCCAAAGATAGATGGAACGATAAAACTAGAGGATTTACAACGTGCTGTTACGGTAAAGCGAGATAGTAAAGGAGTACCACATATTAAAGCGGAAAATGCGCATGATTTATATTTTTCGCAAGGATATGTACAAGCGCAAGATCGTTTGTTTCAAATGGATTTAAGTAGAAGGCAAGCTTCTGGTATGCTGAGTGAGGTTGTAGGAGAAGCAGCTGTTGATCGAGATAAGTTGTTTCGAACGCTCGGTTTACGGCGAGCAGCCGAAGCGTCTGTTAGTCAATATGACGGGGAGGCGAAAGATGCTCTGCAGTCATTTGCTGATGGGGTGAACGCTTTTATACGCGAGGCAAAAGAGGAAAAGAAATTGCCGGTCGAGTTTACTATATTAGGTTATGAGCCTGCTGAGTGGTCAATTGTTGATACGTTAACAATTGGAAAGTATATGGCGTTTGATTTAGGCGGACATTGGCATGGACAGGCATTTCGATATTGGGCGCTGAAAAATCTACCGAAAGAGCAAGCAAATGAGCTATTTCCTACATATCCGAAAGATGCCCCTAGATTGCTAGCTGAACTTGAGAATACAAATGTGAATGTCGCACAAAGTTTTGCAAAAACGATCATTCCACCAGAGTTTAATGGTAGTAATAACTGGGTTATAAGCGGTGAGAAGAGTGCGTCTGGTAAGCCGATTTTAGCGGATGATCCTCATTTATCTCTTGCGACGCCTTCTATTTGGTATCAATCGAAACTTGAGATGAAAGATTTGAATGTGAGTGGCGTTATTTTCGCTGGCGTACCAGGGGTTATATTAGGACACAATGACAAAATAGCATGGGGCGTTACGAATACAGGTCCTGATGTGCAAGATTTATATATTGAGAAGAGAAATCCTAATAATGAAAATGAATTTCTGTATAACGATAAGTGGGAAAAAGCTACCGTTGTGGATGAATCTATTAAAGTAAAAGGCGGGAAAACAATTCCGTATAACGTTACAGTTACGAGGCATGGCCCAGTCATTTCAGAGTTTGCGGATAAAGGGAAAGAGAAAACGAAAACAGTATTTGCTTTGAAATGGACTGCTTTGGAGCCTTCCGCTGAATTAAAGGCTGTATTAAATATGAATAAGGTGAAAGACTGGAATGAGTTTGAAACGGCACTGCAAGATTTTCATACACCAACTCAAAACTTTGTATTTGCATCAAATGACGGCACAATTGCTTATAAAGCAAATGGAAATATACCAGTGCGTAAAAAAGGTGATGGTAGTTTACCTGTTCCAGGATGGACAGATGAATATGAATGGGAAGGGTATATCCCGTATGATCAGCTACCAAAAGTAATCAATCCAAAACAAGGGTTTATTTCAACTGCGAATAATAAAATTGTAGATGATAATTATCCGTATCATATTAGTAATACGTGGGCGCAGCCATATAGGCAAATGCGTATTCAAGAGTTTTTACAAGAGAAGGAAAAATATACAGTGAAAGATTTAGAAGAGTTACAGATGGATCAAAAAAATTTATACGGGAAAGAGTTTACTCCTATATTTTTAAAAGAGTTAAATAAAGCGCCTTTACATGAAGTAGAGAAAGAAGGCGTAAAACAATTAACGAAGTGGAATTTTTACGATAGTAAAGATGACGCGGCACCGTTAATATTCCATTTATTAATGAAGGAGATTTCAAATACGTTATTTTCAAAAGAAATTCCGAAAGATGTGATGGAGTTATTTGAAGGGAAGTCACAAGTTGTGGATGAATTGATTCGAAAAGAAGTAGCAGGAGAAAAGAGCACTTGGTTTACGAAGTACGGAGGATTCACAAAAGTTGTGCATACATCGTACGAAAATGTAATGAAGAAATTACAGAAGGAATATGGACCAGATGTTACGGAGTGGAAGTGGGGCGATTATCACCAACTTGCTTTTACACACCCAATTTCAAAATCATCTAGTATGTTAGCGCTACTTGCGTTTAATCGTGAGAAACCAGTTCCAATTGGCGGAAGTCAAGTTACCGTTCAAGCAGCCAGTTACGGCGATAACGGTATTGTCAATCACGGAGCGTCTTGGAGATTCGTCATTGATACGAAAGATATGTCAAACGGTTATCATATTGTAGGGCCAGGACAATCAGGACATTTTAGAAGTGATTGGTATCATGATCAAATAGATGATTGGGTAAATGGCACGTATCATACGACTACATTGAATACGGAGGGGATAGAGGGGAAGGTGTTAAATTTAGAGCCGAAGTAATAGGGTGTTTTTGTTTGTGGAGGGGACTAGTAATAATCTTTTTGATAATGAAAGCTTATCATTTAGAACATAACCCAGTTCTTAAATAATTTTAACAGCCAGCCTACTATCATTTAATTTGATAGTGGGCTGTTTCCATATTCGAAATACGCTGTAGCAACCTCTTCAGGATTACGATTATTTCTACATGCTGCAAGTGCTGTAACTAATAAAGCCACTACAACTATTAACATGATCATTCCAGTTTTGAGGGGAATTAGTTAACAAAGACCAGATATTATTTGCAACAGAACTGTTCCTCTGTACCCCTTGTTTCATCATTTTTCTAGGCCATCCAACTTGACAAATGTTTTTTTATCAAACTACAATGAAAATCATTATCAATAATATAGGGAGGATACTTTTGTCAATAAATGAAAAACAACATATTTATAGGTTAATAACTAGGTGTTGTTAAGTCGTATGTACTATTTTTAGTTTAGCGTTGCCCAGAATGTACACCAATTAATCTCGTGAATTACAAGAAAACTATTATTGAAATGAGGCTTGCATTGTGAAGTTGGACGTGAATGAGTTAGCAGAGTATCTTGCCAATACTCCTTTCCGAGTAGAAGGAGTATATCGTTATGCTAAAAATCCAGGTGTGCCTTGTGCTGAGTCTACAGATTCTTTCCCAGGATTTGTATTTCCACTTACAGGGAAGACGGAATTTCAATTTAATGGTACGCCGTATACCCTTTCCCCAGGAAAAGTTATACATGGGGGTGCAAAAATGACATTAGCCCATAAAATGCTTGGTGAAATAAACTGGGAATATATTCTTGTTTTATATCGGATAAGCAATTCAGAACGAGAAGACTCTGGCTTTACTCATCAGCATTTTGAATTATTAACAGGACAATCTCCTCGTCTTGTCGAATTACTTATGCGTCTTTGGGATGTGTATAATCAGCGAGGAGGCATTTCGATGTTTCAGACTGAAATGCTATTTCGCGAAGCGTTGAATGAAGCTTTATTAAGTGTTGTCAATAGAGAAAACAACTATGAATCGCATACTTTATTCGAACGAATATCTAGTTACGTTCATAAATACTATTATAAAGATATTACAATACATACGCTTACAGAACAAAATAATGTTAATCGAAATCGTCTTTCTTACGTGTTTAGAAAGCATGCAGGTATGGGGCCAGCAGAATATTTATTGAACTATCGTATAAAGATGGCTCAAAAAATGTTATGTACAAGTGGTGTGCCTGTACAACAAATTGCGCAGGCTGTTGGAATCGCAGACCCTTTTTATTTTAGTAGGGTTTTCAAGAAGCGAGTTGGCATTTCGCCTACTAAATATCGCGAGAAGTTCATCAATAATCCATACTAATGTCAACAGGGGTCCATTCTTATTTGAAAATCACTGTTCTATACTTATGGAGAGTTAAAGGAAACATTGGATTGAAAGTACTTTCATTGAAATCACTCCTTTGTACTATCTGAATGAAAAGTTCTGGCCTGAGCATTTTCTTTTTAAGCGTAATAACGACTTTTTTACTTAGATTACTGTAATATAGTGGAAGTTGAAAATGAGGAGGGATCATTATCCATTACCAACCTATTAAACTAAATGACGAGTTATCTAAAATTAACGATTATTGGTATCCACAAGTGATTAGTGAAATGAATGACGATCAAATTCAGCTTTTTAAAGCTAATGGAGATTTTATATGGCATGAGCATCCTAATACGGATAAGCTATTTATTGTGCTTGAAGGGGAGATGTTCATCGATTTCCGTGATGGACAGGTGAAAATTTCTAAGGGCGAGATGTTTATTGTCCCGAGAGGCGTTGAGCATAAACCTTTCACTGAAAAGGAATCCCACATCATGTTGGTAGAGCCTAAAAGGGAAATGGATTGATAATCGTAAAAAGATAAAAAAGGAGCGGAAACCCGTTCCTTTTTTATTTATCTTACTATTTTTAGGAGGTTAGTATGAATAGCATTTTTATCAATAAAAATTTATTGGATTTTTTGTGGAATATATATGAAACGTTGTATAAAATAATCAAGAAAGCCAAAAATTATAGGAGGAAAGCTGTGAAGAAAAATAAGAGTTTAATAAGTTTTTTAGGAGTGTTTATTATGCTGTTTTCTTTTTGTTTTCAAGGAAATGTACAGGCAGATGTAAATACTGTTCAATCTGGGAAAATCAAATCAGGAAATGTAACGGTATGGGAAGTTGGAAATATAGCAAAAGTGTTAGCTGATGTAGAGCGCTTAAATTTAAATACAGTAAATGTACCAATTCAGGTAGATATTCCGAATGTGACTTCTACGAATATGGTAATTAATCAAGCGCAAAAGCAACAGGCTATTATTTTAATTCAAGAATTATTAAAGCGTAATATTCAAGTTATAGTGGAACCGTTCCCATATATTCAGCAAGGAAATGTTGGAGAAACGGAATGGAATCCAAGTAATATTAATGATTTCTTCTGGAATTGGAAAACGGTTATTTTGCAAGACATTTTTAACTCAATTACAAGTAAATACAATGTGTACGGGCTCAAGATTGCTTCTAATTTCGTGAATATGGAATATGCAGAAGGATATTGGAGCGATACGATTGATTTTGTTCGCCAGCAGTATAAAGGAAATGTTTTGTATCAAATGAATTGGTGGTTAACAGCAAGCTTTGATCCTTCATATGAAGCGAAGTTTGTTGAGAAAATAAACCGTCCGTATTTAAAGAAGGTAGACATTGTTAGTATCGATAGTTGGTTTGAAGTTTCTGGGAAAAGAAATCCATCATATGAAGAAGTGAAGCAAAGTTTATTTGCGACGACAGTATATAACCGTGGACAAAATGTTGTTCAGCAACTAGAACAATTACATAAAGCAACAGGAAAACCGGTTTACTTTGGCGGATTTAACGTTCCGGCGCGTGAACTAGGCTTGCAAAATCCGTGGAATCCAGATGTTTCTAATGTGTTTTCAAAAGACGTACAATTAAACGGATGGCGCGCTTACCGTGACGTATTAGAACCAAAGCCATATTTTAAAGGCTTTTCAATTTGGTTTATTGGATCTAATAATAGTACGCATGCGTATCAAATACATAGTAAAGAAGCAGAGGCAGTTATTAACGGCTGGTACCGAAAATAATTTTTATAAAATAGGCAAGTTTTGAGGTTAACTACATATATTTCTAGTGAAAGGCCTTTCACCATCTTATCACCTAGGGGGCAATCATAATGAAATTTTTGTCTTACCTTACAGTAATTTTGGTGATTCTTGGCGGTTTGAATTGGTTATTTGTAGCGTTAGATTACAATGTAGTTGAGAAATGGTTTGGTTCTATGCCGGCGCTTGTGGACACTATTTATTGGCTCATTGGTCTTTCTGCAATTTATCAAATTTTTGATCGGTTCTTTACGGATAATTAGCTATTATTCTTTTATTACTAGAGTGTTAAGTACGATTATGTACTTAACACTTTTTTGTGTGTTTATAAAAACATTGGCACTTGCAAGCGATTCCATTGCGTCTTACGCCGTAATAATAGAAAACAAATTGACCGTGTCTTGTATTGTAGGGTATAATTCAGAAAGTTTAAAAAATAAAAGATGAGAAATAGGGAGGTTATTAGGGTGATGGAGAGAGTGTATAATTTTTCAGCTGGACCATCAATACTCCCTTTGCCAGTTTTAGAAAAAGTGCAAAAGGAGCTTGTAAATTATAACGGGACAGGCATGTCTATTATGGAAATGAGTCACCGATCTTCTTATTTTCAAAGTATTATAGATGAAGCGGGTAGCTTACTTCGTGAATTAATGAACATTCCTGATGAGTATGAAGTATTGTTTTTACAAGGTGGTGCTTCATTACAATTCTCTATGATACCGTTAAATTTAATGAATACGTATAAAAAAGCAGGGTACGTATTGACTGGTTCATGGTCTAAAAAGGCACTGCAAGAAGCTGAAAAAGTTGGAGAAGTACAAGTGATTGCTTCTTCTGAAAATGAGAAGTTTACTACAATTCCTAAACTGGATGGTTTATTAGGCGATGAAAAACTAGATTATGTACATATAACAACGAATAATACAATAGAGGGTACGAAATATGTGGACATTCCACATGTAGATAAAGTACCACTCGTTGCGGATATGTCCTCAAATATTTTATCAGAACGATATGATGTTTCAAAGTTTGGTCTTATATATGCGGGAGCGCAAAAGAATCTAGGGCCAGCGGGCTTAACGATTGCAATTATAAAAAGAGATTTAATTGGAGGAGCAGATCGTTATTGTCCTACAATGTTAAACTATGAAACTTACAGTAAAAATAACTCCTTATATAATACACCGCCGTCCTTTAGTATTTACGTAACAAAACTTGTATTAGAGTGGTTAAAAGAGCAAGGCGGAGTATCTGCGATTGAAGAACAAAATAAAATGAAATCTTCACTTCTTTACAATTTCTTAGATGAATCAAAATTGTTTACTTCACCAGTTGATCCTACGTATCGGTCACTTATGAACATTCCGTTTACAACGCCGTCAGAAGAGCTGAACAATGAGTTTTTACAAAAAGCGAAAGAACGCGGCCTTGTTACGTTAAAAGGACATCGATCAGTCGGTGGTATGCGCGCTAGTATTTACAATGCGATGCCAGTACAAGGCGTACAGCAATTAGTAAATTATATGAAGGAATTTGAGCTTGAGAATAGATAGGGAGATGGGGATATGTTTCGTGTTCAAACGTTAAATCAAATTGCAGAAAAAGGTTTGCAAGTACTTGGCGGAGAGCGTTATGAAGTAGGGGAGAGAATCAATCATCCAGATGGTATTTTACTTCGCAGTTATTCTTTACATCAAGATGAATTTTCAAAAGATTTAAAGGCGATTGCGAGAGCTGGTGCAGGGGTAAATAATATTCCTGTCGAGCGATGTACAGAAAAAGGGATTGTAGTCTTTAATACGCCAGGGGCAAATGCCAATGCAGTAAAGGAACTTATCATCGCCAGTCTTATTATGTCTTCACGTAACATTATTAACGGCGTAAGCTGGACGAAAAATTTAGAAGGTGAGGAAGTACCACAGCTTGTTGAATCAGGGAAAAAACAATTTGTTGGATCTGAAATTGCGGGAAAACGTCTAGGAGTTATCGGGCTTGGTGCAATCGGAGCTTTAGTTGCGAACGATGCGTTAGCGTTAGGGATGGACGTTGTCGGATATGATCCTTACATTTCAGTTGAAACAGCTTGGCGCCTTTCTACACATGTGCAAAGAGCATTTAGTTTAGATGAAATTTTTGCAACGTGTGATTATATTACCCTTCATATTCCTCTTACGAATCAAACGAAGGGAATGATTGGTGAACACGCTGTAGAGAAGATGAAAAAAGGTATGCGTCTATTCAATTTCTCTAGAGGAGAACTTGTAGATGAAAAGGTGCTTCAAAAAGCGTTAGAAGAAGAGATTATTGCACATTACGTAACGGACTTCCCGAATGAAAATGTGATAAAGATGAAAAATGTAACAGCGACGCCTCACCTTGGTGCATCTACGTCTGAATCAGAAGAAAATTGTGCAGTCATGGCAGCGCGCCAATTACGTGAATATTTAGAGACAGGAAATATTCGTAATTCAGTCAACTATCCAAATGTTGAGCTGCCGTATATCGGAAAGAAACGTATTACAATCATGCATCAAAACGTACCGAACATGGTAGGACAAATTACAGGGTGTTTAGCAGAGCATCATATTAATATTGCAGATATGATTAATCGTAGTAAACATTCTTGGGCGTACACAATGATTGATATCGATAACGGAATTGATGATATAATAAAAGAGAACATTGTGGAAAATATAAGCAAAATTACAGGTGTTGTAGCCGTTCGAATGATTGTGTAAAGGAGAGAGGGAATTGGCAAAAATCCGACCGTTTCGGGCCATTCGTCCAGTAGAAGAAAAAGCAGCACAAGTTGCAGCTTTACCGTATGATGTTTTAAATAGTGAAGAGGCAAGAGAAGTTGTAAAAGGAAATCCATTTTCTTTCTTACACGTTGATAAAGCAGAAATTGATTTAGACCCAGCGCTTTCACCGTACGATGATCGCGTATATGAAAAAGCGGGTGAAAATTTAAATCGATTGATACGAGAAGAAGTTTTCATTCAAGATGAAGAGCCAGCACTATATATTTATGAACTGACGATGCAAGGTAGAAAGCAGTCCGGTCTTGTCGTTTGTACATCTATTGATGAGTATGAAGACGATACAATTAAAAAACATGAAAGAACGCGTCATGAAAAAGAACTAGATCGTATTCGCCACGTAGATGTGTGTGATGCAAATACAGGTCCTATCTTTTTAACGTATCGTACAAAAGAAGAAGTGAAACATTTCATCGCAAGCTGGAAAGAAGAACATGCGCCAATCTATACATTTACAGCAGAAGATGGCGTAGAGCATGTTGCTTGGAAAATAGCTGATGAAGAAGTAATTGCAAGTTTAGTAAACGTATTTGAAGATATTCCTAATCTTTATATTGCAGATGGACATCACCGCTCCGCATCAGCTGCAAAAGTTGGGCTCATGCGAAGAGAACAATATCCGAATTACACAGGAGAAGAAGAGTTTAATTTCTTCCTATCAGTTTTATTCCCTCACGATGAATTATCCATTTGGGACTATAACCGAGTTGTGAAAGATTTAAACGGCTTATCAGAAGAACAGTTTTTAAAACAAATCACGCAATACTTCTATGTAGAAGAAGCATCTGTTTCTCCGTATAAACCAAATGAGCCAAAAACATTTGGTATGTATGTAAATGAGAAGTGGTATAAGCTCACAGTGAAAGAGGAAACGTTTGATGCGAATGATCTTGTGAAAGGTTTAGATGTATCTATTTTGCAAGACCATTTATTAAGCCAAGTACTTGAAATACATGATCCGCGATCTGATTCACGCATTGATTTTGTTGGAGGAATTCGCGGGTTAGAAGAATTAGAACGTCTTGTAAATAGCGGTGCATATAAAGCGGCGTTCTCACTATATCCGACATCAATGGAATCTTTATTAACAATCGCAGACGCTGGAGAAGTTATGCCACCAAAATCAACGTGGTTTGAACCGAAACTGCGCAGTGGGTTGTTTGTACATTCGTTAAAGTAAATAGACTTCTTTAGTTTGGAAAACCGAAATGATTTTTAGTTTCGGTTTTTCTTATTTTGGCTCAGTAAACGTTTAATGTTGATTTTAATGTTAAGATTGAAATATGTAACAACAGGTCGCTACAAAAAAACGGAGGAAATACGATGAAAATACAGCTGCAAAAAAGTTTTTATTTTGAATTGAAAAATGCAATTCGTTGTCATTATAACGAACTTTTAACAAGATGCGGTGTTGACACAATATATGGGTACTCCATATTAACAGACGATTGTGTCAATAGCATTGGACCAGTGGCTAATGAAGAAAGACTAATCAAAGTTAATAAATCGGACCCTTTATACAATTATTATAGATACGGAGCTATTGAGTGGAGCGAATGGGACGATTTTGGAATGTTTGATGAAGTGAACAAAATTATTAAGAAATATCATAATATCGTCGAAGATGACTTTAACATACGAGTACATACACTGTTGAAAGAAACGTTAACTGTGTTAATGGAACTTGAATTAGAAGGATTGTTTGGAGACAGAAATGATAATCGATTTATTGTCATTTGTGTAACTGATTCATCGAACGAAATCATGATTGAATCAGCTCGATTGCTTAATACATTAAAGACATACGAAGAATATGCTTCAGAATTTGCATAAGAATGAATATAAGTAAAACTGCGCTCTATAAGAGGCGATTTTCATTTAATAGAAAGTCACCAATTAATAGTAACCATTCGTTGTGACGTAACCATCGAACAATTTGAGCCTGATGAAAAAAATCGCACAAAGATTATTGCGATGTTTACATGTAGGAATCAACTTGAAAAAGAAGTTATGAAGGGGAGATAAGGCTAGGTAGCATAAAATATATCACTATATGTGGAGTGGAAAGGAAAGAATATGTTGTGTATAAATATAAAGTAGAAAATATAATGAATTGAACCCGAAAAGTAACGTAGTAATTGGAGATGGTAGACTAAACTAGACATCAAGCTAAGTGGAAAATTGCAACGATATATATTTTCTTATGCTCTAGAATACCTAGCTAAAGAAAATATTGAGCAAAGGAGTTAGTTGTTTTATATGTATGGTTTAACCAAAAAGTTGTAAGTATATAACTCACACCATTATGTAGTTACCTTGAAGAATCTACAGGTGTTCTTATCATCCCTGAAGAGAAATTGAGTAATTTTATGCACAATTAAGTGAACGTTTTTCTACATAGATTAGTTGACATTTATATAAGGTTCATCCATTTATAAAGGTATTTTTGCTTTGTTGTTTTTCAAAAATAACGGATAAAATTTTCATATTTACGAACTTAGTGCATAATGATTGTTGGATAAATTGGAATACCACGTTCCTTTAGAATTTCAGACATATTATCTTTTTCAAACTACTTTTCTTTAACATATCTTATCTATTCTATTATGCTCCTTAGTTGGTTTTTCGGAGTTTATTATAGTTTAAAAAAGCTGCACGAGAACCTATATTTATACTGTTAAAATACACAACAATAAGGATAAAACCTACTTTGTAATTGCAAATGAAGCTTATGTATATGTGAAGTAAGGTGAAAGAGGGTCTGCACATAATCAATCACCCTTTTTTATAACATTTCTTTGCAGAGATACGTTATAAAAAAGGGTTGTTATTTGAAAGTTGAAAAATAAATTCTATTAATCATTCATATTTTATTAAATTACTTTGACCTAATTATAAGTCAGCTGAAACTGTACTTATTCCAACTTGGATAGTGTTAATAACAGTATATAATCTGTGGTATGAGTTTATAGGAGTAGAACCTAATTTTCATTTGATGTATTTATTGAATGATTGGTTATAGTACTATACTTCTTATTCATAACTATATAAATCCAACCAATAACTGATAAGATAACTGGATAGAAAATAGCCCAACCACTAAATGAGTATACAATAATACATATAATTAGAGATAGGAAGGCCATCCACCAACCTATATCACGCACTTTTAATAATTTAAGAGCAGCTAGCATTGTAAAAATATATGAAGTAATAAATATTACACTAGGACCTTTAAGAAGCATTTCTAAATTTGGTCGTGCCATACCATAAAAAATTAAAATACAACTAAAAATGCCTCCTAGAACTAGTAATACCCTAGTTGGAGTTTGAAATTGAGAGTGTAACTTAGCAAAGAAGGAAGGGAAATGTCCTTCTCTAGCTTGAGCGTAAATCATTCTTGAAAAACCTGCAATGTTAGCATGTACAGCACTAAACGAAATGAAAATTGCTAAAATAGTTGTTATATATGTACCTATCGGTCCTAATCCTTTTGATATTAGAATACTAAGGGAAGCTATCTGATCTTTATCACCATATGAGTGGGTCCCTATTGTTACAAAAGATATTGCAATGTACATAATGGAGATACAAATTGCTCCTAAAAATAAACTAATCGAAATATCCTTAGCGGGCCTTTTAAATTCTTCAGCTAATGGGGTTATCATTTCCCACCCTACAAATGAGAAAAAGATAATTACAGAAGAAGCGCCAACGGAAGACCACCCGTTTGGTACAAATGGTGTAAAAGAACTTAATTTTACATATGGTATAGAAACGATAACAGCGACAACTATTAAAAGTGAAATAATACAAATTACAAACACACTAACTTTTGATGATAACTCGATCCCTTTTATATGTAAGAGTAAAGAGGTAATTAAAATTAATGCTGCAATTCCTATAACACTAAGATTGCTTATTGGAAAAACATATCCAATATAATGGGCACCTGTTAAAGCAATAATAGGTACTCCAATAGGAATAGAACCTAACATAATCCAGCCTAGGATGGCACTTGTATTTGCATTAAATGCCATTTGAACATAAGCTGTAATTCCTCCAGCACTAGGAATCATTTTAGCAAGACGTGCTAGAGTCGCTACAATAGGAAAAGCTAATATAGACATGATAACCCAAGATAAAATTGAAGCTGGTCCAGCGCTATTTGCAGTAATTGAAGGTAAAATAAGGATTCCACAACCTAACACAGCTCCGATGGTTAATGCGGTCCCCTGTACCCAAGTAATTGAACGTTTCAATGATTGTTGTGTCAAGATTCTCAGCCTCTCTTTCGTTAATTGATATTAATTATATAAAGTTTAAAAAAAAGATAACATGCTATAATTTATGTATTAATTATAATTTTCTTAAAGAATTTAAGAATTATTAAATGTTTTCTTAATTAATCAAGGGGAGGCCAAGCAATGGATGATACAGATTTAAAGATTCTTTCTCATCTTCAGGAAAATGCACGTTTAAGTATGGTTGAAATAGGAAAACTGGTAGGTTTGAGTTCTCCTTCTGTTACAGAGCGAGTTAGAAGACTAGAAGAACAAGAGGTAATTATAAGTTATCGCACGATTGTTAATCCGAAAGAATTAAAAAAACATATTACTGCGTTTGTTTTGATGGAACCAAGGGATTGCAATAAATATAAAAAGTTTGCAATGGAACATTCAGATGTGGTTGAATGTCACCGGATTGCCGGTATGTATAGTTATCTAACAAAGGTAGTCACGGAATCTGTACATACACTCGAAGACTATATTAATTTGTGCTTAGAGTATGGAAAGCCTACAACCTTAATAGTGCTTTCTTCTCCAGTAGAACATAAATCATTTTTTACAGAGAGTGAAAAACTTTAATTACATATGAGTGATTATTCAAAATAAAAAGCGTTAAATTAATACCTAATAGGAAATAGAGTCCTATTAGGTATTAATTTTCAGAAAATTATTTAGAAAATTTAGATAAAAAATAATATTTGACATATTCTTACTACTGGTGGAATAATGAACATTGTATTTTAGAAAAATTAAATTCTTAGTTAATTGGAGGTAGGATTATTATGAAATATGCAGTGCTCACAAATGATTTACAGTACGATTTGGTTAATAAAAATGAGGATAGAATTGCAGCTGTGGAGGCGTTTACGCCTAAAATGGTGTCTTTCTTAGATACTATGAGAGAAAATGATGTTTCTATTATTCACCTGCAGTTAATTAACTTAGAAGATGATCCGAAAGCTGAACGATATGGTGATTTTTTACCAGTCACAAAGGGATCTAAAGGTGCAGAAATCTTACCTGAGTTTCTTCATGAAAAAGATATTATTATGGAGAAAAATAAGGATAGTGGTTTTTTTGAGACAAATCTTGATGAAACCTTAAAAAAATTAGGAGTAGACACAATTATTATTACGGGTATGCAAACTCAAATTTGTGTCCAAACAACTGCAGCGGATGGATTTTTCCGTGGTTATAATGTAATCGTACCAGAAGATGCAGTTGTTTCAGCGAAGGATGAAGATAAGGAACGAGCTTTAAAATGGTTAGGTTCATATTGTGCAAAGATTATGAGTATCGAGGAAATCTGTAATTCAATTTCTAAAAATGAAGATATTTCTTTTGATGGGGTTGCAATTCCTTAAGTAAATACGTTGTAATATCACTTGTTCTATGTAGCAAGTGATATTATTTTTCAAAAATAAAAATGAAAAGGAGTTTTAACAAATGAAATTAACTAAAGATTTAGAAAATATAATTTTAGATCATGGAACAGGAGGACTATTGAGTCAGGATTTAATTAGTTCAATTATTACTGCAAAACTAGAAGATGTTCACCTTGGAAAAATGGAGGATAGTGCCATTCTTGAGGTAAGTAGTAGAAGATTGGCGATGACAACAGATTCTTTTGTTATTGATCCTATCTTTTTTGGTGAGGGGAATATAGGTAAAGTAGCAGTTTGTGGAACGGTTAATGATTTAGCGGTTAGTGGTGCAAAACCACTTTATCTATCATTGGCATTAGTACTAGAAGAGGGTTTTCCAATTAAAGATTTGGAAGAAATATTAGATTCTATAAGAGAGACCGCGAAAGAAGCTGGAGTGTATATTGTTGCTGGTGATACAAAAGTTGTTAAAAAAGGTGAAGTAGACAAAATCTTTATTAATACAACTGGAATAGGAGTTTTTGAAGGAGATGTATCACCGTTTTCGGTAAACTCTATTCAAGAAGGTGACGATATCATTATAACAGGACAACTAGGAAACCATAGTATACATATCCTTTCTATCAGAGAAGGATTAGGGTTTGAACAGAGAATAAATAGTGATTGTGCACCATTAAATCATATGATTACAGAGTTAAAAAATCATTTTGGTGATTCTATACATTGTATGCGAGATATTACAAGAGGCGGGTTAGGTACAGTTTTAAATGAAGTCTCAGAAACAATTAATACTGGAATAAAAATACAAGAAAAAGATATTCCTATGTTAGCAGAAACTATTATGGCTGCCGACATGTTAGGTGTTAATCCAATGTATCTAGCTAATGAGGGCAATGTTTGTATGTTTGTGTCTCCAGAGGTAAGTGAGGAAGTCGTGAGGGTATTAAAAAATACTAAATATGGTAAAGAAGCTGCGGTAATTGGTAAAGTTACTCAAACAAAAGAAAGACAAGTACTCATGGAAGCAAAATCAGGTGAATTGAAACTCATTGAGTTATTATATGGGGCAGAATTACCTCGATTATGTTAGGAGACAATTTATGAAAAAAGTAATAAATATGTTTATAAAAAAGTATCAAGTTAAAGGCATTGTGCAAGGTGTTGGTTTTAGACCTTTCGTATATAGGATAGCAAAAAAGTATCATCTAAACGGATGGGTGTTAAATGATTCAAATGGAGTGCTTATAGAAGTAGAGGGGGAACAAAATAATATTTCGCATTTTATTCATGATATTGAATTTAATTCCCCAGAATTGGCTTATGTGCAAGAGGTTAAATTGATAGAGGAACAAGAATCCAACAATCGTTATAGCTCTTTTGATATTTTGAGTAGCCAAAAACATAGTAGTAGGCAAACCTTAATATCTCCTGATACTTATGTATGTAATGAATGTTTAGAAGAATTATTTGATCCAACGAATAGAAGGTTTCGTTATCCATTTATTAATTGTACAAATTGTGGACCTAGATATTCAATAATAAAAGATATTCCTTATGATAGACCGTATACTACAATGTCCAAATTTCCTATGTGCAAAGAGTGTGATATAGAATACAAAGACATACTTGATCGGAGATTTCATGCACAACCAAATGCTTGCTGGAAATGTGGACCACAAGTTCAATTGAAAACAACAGATGGTACAAATGTCTCCACTGATAATCCAATAGAAAAAACAATTGATTTGTTGAAAAAGGGGAAAATCCTAGCTATTAAAGGGTTAGGTGGATATCACTTAGTTGTAGATCCAATGAATCATGAAGCTGTAAAAGAATTAAGAAAAAGAAAAAAACGGGATGAAAAACCTTTTGCTTTAATGTCATCTCAATTAGATGATGTGAAAAATTTTGCTGAAATAACAAAAAATGAAGAAACTTTATTAGTTTCTAAAGAACGACCAATTGTGTTATTGAACAAAAAGGATAATGAGTATATTTCTTCAGATGTTGCACCTAGTAATAATACCTATGGGGTAATGTTAGCCTATACACCACTTCATCATCTTATTTTAAGAGGGAATTTTATTTCATTAATAGCTACGAGCGCCAATGTTTCTGATGAACCTATTGTATATAAAGATGGAGATGCAATTGAGCAGCTAAAGGGAATTGCAGATTATTATTTAGTACACAATAGGGAGATATTCACTAGAGTAGATGACTCTATTGTTAGGGGGATTGATTTAGATGATGAAGTAATAAAACTACAAATAATTCGTCGCGCTAGAGGTTATGTACCAAACCCAATTGATTTTAAAGAAGGATCACCTAATGTACTTGCTTTAGGAGCAGAATTAAAGAATACGATTTGCTTAACTAAAGGTGAAAAAGCTTTTATTAGTCATCATATTGGTGATTTAAAAAACTATAAAATTTATGAATCTTTTAAAAATACTATAGCTCACTTACAAAAAATCTTTGAAATTAGTCCTTCTGTAATTGCAAGTGATCTTCATCCTGATTTTTATAGTACAAAATATGCATTTGATCAAAATGTTTTACCAGTTGTACAGGTTCAGCATCATCATGCCCACATGGCTTCTTGTATGGTTGATAATCAATTAGATGGTCCTGTTTTAGGAGTTATTTTAGATGGTACGGGTTATGGTGATGATGGGAATATTTGGGGTGGAGAGTTTTTAATCGGTGATTTTCTTAATTATGAAAGAGCGGCATATATCGATTACTTTCAGCTGCCAGGCGGTGATAAAGCTGTTAAAGAACCGTATAGAATTGCTTTAGGAATATTGACGCAAATATATGGTGAACAAGTCAAAGAATTACCAATAAAGATAATTTCAGAGCGAAATAGTTTTGAACTAGATGTACTTATAAAAATGATTCAAAAAGGAATTAATTCTCCTCTTACTTCAAGTATGGGAAGGCTTTTTGATGCTGTTTCAGCACTATTGGGTGTCCGTGAAACAGTCCAATATGAAGGACAGGCTGCTATTGAGTTGGAGCAAGCGATTGATATCAATAATTCTTCCAATCCTTTATTATCATATGAAATAGTTGCTTCGAATGGAATTAGAAAAATCGATATAAAACCTATGTTTAAAGAGTTGGTATCTTTGATACTTAAAGATAAGTATACCAAGGGTGAATTGAGCTATCGTTTTCATTATACAATGGTTCAAATGATTACAGAAACCTGTAAACAAATTCGTCAAGAAACAGGGATTAATAAACTAGTTCTTAGTGGGGGAGTATTTTTAAATAAGTTTTTACTTGTAGAAACCTATAAGTCACTTAAGGCTTGTAAATTCGAGGTTTACATGCACAAACAAGTACCTACCAATGATGGGGGAATCTCTCTTGGTCAAGCAGCAATAGCAGCTCATCGCTATAAAGATATGCATTCGGTATAAATTTACAATAGCAATTATATAACTTTTCATTATTCTTTGTGAGTATAGTAAAAACGAAAAATTAGGAGGTGCTCTTTTATGGTAGTTAGTTCAAAAATGGATATATTTAATGAACTAGAATCCCAAGTTCGAAGTTATAGCAGAAGCTTTCCAACGATCTTCACTAAGTCTAAAGGATATAAATTATGGGATGTAGATGGAAAAGAGTATATTGACTTTTTCTCAGGTGCTGGTGCTCTTAATTATGGACATAATGATGATAAAATGAAGCAGGTATTAATAGATTATCTTTTAGAAGATGGTATTATTCATAGTCTTGATATGGGAACAAGCGCTAAAGTGAATTTTTTAAAGCACTTTAACAAAATTATTTTGGAACCACGTGATTTAAATTATAAAATTATGTTTCCTGGTCCAACAGGTACAAATTCTGTTGAAAGTGCACTGAAAATTGCTCGAAAAGTGACCGGGCGCACAAATATCATAAGTTTTTCTAATGCTTTTCATGGAATGAGTTTAGGATCACTTTCGATAACGAGTAATCATTTTAAGCGAAAGGGTGCTGGAGTACCACTAAATAATAGTATTATCATGCCGTATGAAAATTATTTAGATTCTCTTAATTCTTTATCATATTTAGAAAAAGTATTGGGCGATAGTGGAAGTGGAGTGGCTTTACCTGCTGCAATTATTCTAGAAACAGTTCAAGGTGAGGGTGGTTTAAATACCGCTAGCTCCCAATGGTTAAAGGGAATTGACAGACTGTGTAAAAAATATAATATATTATTGATTGTCGATGATATTCAAGCAGGGTGCGGACGTACGGGGACATTTTTTAGCTTTGAACCTGCGAGCATTAAACCAGACATAATTTGTTTGTCAAAATCTATAAGTGGCATTGGCCTTCCGATGGCTATTACACTAATTAAACCGGAATATGATAAGTGGGAACCAGGAGAACATAATGGAACGTTTCGAGGGAATAATCTAGCATTTTTAGCAGCTACAGAAGCATTGAGTTATTGGAAAGATATAGAGTTTATTAATGCTTTAAAATGGAAAAGTGAAAAAATCACTAGTTTTCTTAATGAGATTTGTTTGAAATACCCCCAACTTCAAGGAGAAGTACGAGGGAGAGGCTTTATGCAGGGCATAGCGTGTAATACTTTTGGAATAGCTAAAAAGATTTGCTCAGTTGCATTTGAAAATGGTCTAATTATTGAAACATCTGGACCTAATGATGAAGTTATTAAGTTGTTACCTTCTTTAACAATAGACTTAGAAGGATTAAGTAAAGGATTGGAAATGTTAGAGGATAGTATTTCTACTATTTTAAAAGAGGTAACTCACTAAGTTTGAACGACTTGCACTTAATAACCTTGCGGACCGTTTGCAGTAGTTGCGGTAGAAGAAGGAAAAGAAGCGGCCCACAAAGTGGATCTAACATTCTTATCTATTATGAGAGATTTAGATAAAATAATAAGTCAAATTCAAGAAGTTTCTGCATTAACAGAAGAGATATCTGCCGGCACAGAAGAAGTAAGTGCATCTCTTTCGCTAGTATATCATTCTAAATAATATATGATATTTTAAAATTCAAAACACCTTTCATTCACCATTAAAGAAAGGTGTTTTGAATTTGTTTTTTTGATTGCTTTTATAAATTGCACGTTGATGATGATATTATTTATATATAATCCCCTTATTTTACCTCAAATCGATAGGTGGGGAGAGAATTAATAAATGAGGGAATAATATATAAGGTAGTTGAATTGTAATGATCTATTCAACTATTAAAACAGCAAGTGAAATTTCTATTTATGAAGATAACACTTCTAAATATCCAATTTCATTAGGGTTTTGGGATAAATAATATATAACCTATATAGAAGAGTTAACATCCTGTTTTATAGTAGTGGATAGTTATAAATTAGTACTTTAGGATTCATCAAGAAAAGTTCTTTTTTTCTGAATAATGTATATAAATTCGTGATATTTTATTATTAAACAAAATGATTTTATATTTTATTAACTTATTACTTTCCATCTTCAATAATCATTTATTACAACAGCTTTAACGTCCAAAATAAGATGTTCCAACATAGGACAATATAAGTATCTTTATAATGATTTTTCAATATAATCAATGTGTTAATGAAAGTAATTCTGTGTTATTTTTACTTTTCTATTAACTAATACAGCTTCAAACAAAGGACATAATTGCTACATACTAAGTGAAATTTATTACCCATTCAAAATTCTGCCTATTCAATCTTTCTAAAAATAAAAAAAGATTGAACTCATAAATATACAAGTTATAATGAGGGCGTCGAGAGATAATATATGACCTCTAGCGAAAATATCAAACCTCGTTTTGGTTCGAAAATTCTAAAGAACTTGCCAGTGAGTTTCTAAAATTTTACATATTGATATGATTACTATATGGAGGGTTGTGGAACAAAAGGAAAGTTTATTCAACTCAAGAAAGAAAGCGCTATCGAAAAAGGGTCTTATTTTGAATTGATTATGCTAATAACTTAGATTCAACAGCAATTAAAAATAATAAACCATGGGGGTGCTTATATGAACATAAATGTAGCATCTATGAAAGAAAAAAAGGTTGTTAAATACAAAAGTTGTTTTGATGTGATTGGGCCCATAATGATAGGTCCTTCAAGTTCACATACTGCAGGTGCTTTGTCTATTGGAACAGTTGCTAATAAATTATTTCAAGGTCTTCCAAAAAAAGTTGTGGTAACGTATTATGAATCATTTGCTGAAACCCATAAAGGTCACGGAACTGATTTTGCAATAATTGCTGGTATATTAGGCTTTGCTGCCGATGACAGCAAAGTGCCAGATGCTATTAAAATAGCAGAATCTAAAGGGATTGACATTACTTTTATTGAAAAATCAGGTGATAGTCCTGCCGGTCATCCAAATACGGCAGATGTATATGTAGAGGATGACAGTCGAAGTATTAGAACGATGGGTATTTCAGTCGGTGGTGGATTGATCGAAGTCAAACATGTTGAAATTGACGGATTTAGCTTAGAACTGCAGGGGCCATTGCCAGTTGTTATTGCAATTTCAGAAAGAGCTGACTTTGAATTTGTCTTACGCAGGATCTTTAAACAATATGATGTTGAAATTAACAACTTTCATAGTTTGAAAGATAAAACAAAATATTTATATGCATTCGCTTTGGATTCGCTATTGCCTGGTAATGCTCAGAAGGAATTAGGGAATTTAAGCAATATAGCTAATCTTATTATTCTTTAGTTACATTAAGGAGAGAAAAAATATGTATATGGCCATAAAAGAAATTGTGGATGCAGCTAATAAAAGTCAAAAGACAATTTATGAATTAGCAATTGAACAGGAAATTGAACAAACTAAAACTTCTTATGAAGAAGTTTGGAGTAAAATGGAACAAAATTTAGCGACTATGCAAAATGCTATAAATAAAAGTATCGAGGGCGACGGTGTATTTTCTCCAACCGGTTTAACCGGAGGTGATGCAGTTAAAATTAAAAACTATCGAGAAAATAGGAAAACTCTTTCTGGAGATTTGATGGTGTTAGGGATTCAAAGTGCTATCGGCGTTAATGAAGTAAATGCTGCATTAGGAGCTATTTGTGCAACTCCAACAGCGGGTGCGAGTGGGACGATTCCGGGAGTCCTATTTAGTATTAAGGATACGTTGCAGTTAAGTCATGAAGATATGATACATTTTCTATTCACATCAGCGTTATTTGGAACGATAGTAGCAAACAACGCTTGTATTTCAGGAGCGTATGGAGGATGTCAAGCTGAAGTAGGCAGTGCCTCAGCAATGGCGGCTGCAGCTGCGGTAGAAGCTGCAGGTGGAACGCCACAGCAATCTTCTGAAGCTTTTTCGATTGCATTACAAAATTTACTCGGTTTAGTTTGTGATCCGGTCGCTGGTTTGGTAGAAATTCCTTGTGTAAAGAGAAACGCCATTGGAGCGACAAATGCTTTAGCAGCAGCGGACATCGCATTAGCCGGTGTAAACAATATCATCAATGCTGACGAAGTTATTGAAGCGATGTATAGAGTTGGAAGACAGATTCCTCGCGAATTAAGAGAGACAGGTTTAGGTGGAATTGCGGCTACACCTACAGGGATTGCCATTAAAAATAAAATATTTGGGGAGAAACAATCAAATCAATGAACAGTTAACGTCTATATTGTGAAAAAGTTAACAATATATTCTCTATTGTTCGCTTCAGGATTTCTGGATATTGGGGGAATTATCAATAAAATATCCTACTATATAATTGAAACATTTTGTAAGTGGTAACAAACTCGTCAGGTTGATGCTTCGTTAATTTTTTGAGTCTGATCAACTTAGAAGAAGGATATACGATGTGGCGCACTTTATAAACAAAAAGAACGGTCTATATTCCTATACCTTAAATAAAGACGTAAGAATAGGAAACAAGGAGGAATTATTATATGAATGGGAATACTGCAAAAAACATAGAATTTCAAGCTGATAATACGGCAGTAAAAAATGAAAAATACCTAGACCATAAAAAATGGCATAAACAGGATACTACCTGGGCATTGAGCCTTTTTGGAACAGCAATTGGAGCAGGGGTACTCTTTTTACCGATTAATGCAGGTTCAGGTGGTTTATTATCATTGCTGTTAATTACCATACTTGCATATCCAGTTATGTACTACTCACATAGGGCGCTTGCTAAAATGATTTACGCTTCGAATTCTGCCGATGAGGGGATTACAGGTACAATAAGAGAATATTTCGGAAATAAAGCAAGTATCATTTTTAACATCGTATATTTCGTCTCCATTTATACGATCGTGCTGATGTACTCGGTCGCACTTACAAATACTGCAAGTAGTTTTATTGTACACCAATTGCACATGCCGGGGCCTCCAAGGGCTATTTTATCACTTGTATTAGTACTCGGTCTTATCACTATACTAAATTTTGGTCAGGATATTACTGTAAAGATAATGAGCATGCTAGTATATCCTTTCATTGCTTCTCTACTTTTTATTGCAATATCTTTAATTCCACAATGGAATACTTCAATGCTAAGTTTTTCAAGTGTTTCTACTGCTTCAACTGGAACGGGCTATTTTGGAATGATTTGGATGATTCTACCAATCATCGTATTCTCGTTTAATCATTCTCCTATGATTTCGTCATTTGTTATGAAACAGAGAGCTACGTATGGAATAGATGCTACTGATGCCAAGTGTGCTCAAATACAAAAAGTTTGTTATATTATGACATTCGCTGTTGTTATGTTCTTTGTGTGGAGCAGTACTTTAAGTTTGACTCCAGATGATCTTAAGGTGGCAAAAGAACAGAACTTGTCAATTCTATCATATCTTGCTAATGAGCTTAATTCGCCTGTAATCACGATTGCAGCTCCTATCATTGCGTTTGTGGCTATTACAAAGTCTTTCCTTGGTCATTATATAGGAGCGTATGAGGTAATGCGTGACATGATTATCAAGTCCGGTAAAAAACGTGGGAAAGATATAGGAGAAAAAACAGTTAAGACAATGATTCTTACTTTTGTTGTGCTAACATGCTGGTATGTTGCTTATACAAATCCAAGTATTCTTGGAATCATTGATGCCCTTAGCGGTCCGTTAGTCGCTGCTATCTTATGTCTATTACCGATGTATGCGATTCGTAAAGTACCAGTACTAGCAAAATACAGAGGGAAAATGAGTAATGTATTTGTAATTGTTATAGGGATACTTACTGTTCTAGCAAGTATTAAGTCATTATTCTAATTTACTGTAGTTAGTTCTGATGCAAAAATAATAGGATATGAAATGAGAATGAAAGATTCCTAGCGGAACTAAATTATATAGTGTTAAACCAAAGAGATTCTGGTTTTGGACAAACTATTCATCTGGGATAGTTTGTCCTTTTTTGATTATATGCATAACTTCTATTACAGCAATCTTTTTTTAGCTGGTTGTTATGATTTTAATCCAAGCCTATTAGGGTGCTGATCCATGTGCATCAAGCTAATATTTTGAAGTATCCCACATCTGTTTTCTTAGGTTGATGGGAATGGGCCGGTACCCCATGTATGGCGGACAACTAAAATGGCTTTATTTCATCACATGTCCGAAGTCATTGTATCTCCCACTTACTCATTTCGCGTTCCTTGAGGAAGGGAATCTTCTTACTAGATTTATAAACATAACTTATTGAGCGTAGGGTGATACTCCTATTACAATTATGATAGTTGATTGACCACACTTTCTAAAAATTGCTCTACTTTTTCTTGTGTAGTATCAGGCGAATGATAACCAATTGTAAATGTAAGTCTCCCATTATAAGAGCTTGCCCCCATTGTGAAGAATGGTGCATACATAATTGGTGATGTTATATACCCGTCCTGAGCTTGAACTTCACCAAACATAATAGGTTCATCTGCTATCGACCCGAAGTTAGAATAGTTAAGGAAAAGGATACTTTCATTCTTAATTAACATAATTTTCAAAAACAAAATCTACGGATGTTAATATTTGTTATATAATATAGTTGTCAAAGTACTACCCCTGTAGTTTCTATGATGAATCGGTAAGATAGTTTGTTTGTCCCATATATTCACCTGATATAAAAAAACTTGTAGAGATTCCTGCAAGTTCTTTTTTTAAAGATTAAATGTGAATCTAAAATACAGTAACGATTTTTTGAGGGGAGAAAAGTAAATGTTTATAGAAGCAGAAAGATTACTAATACGGAAATTTGAATTCAAGGATTGGGAAGCTGTTCATGAGTATACATCAGATAGCAATGTTATGAAATACATACCTGAAGGGGTTTTTACTGAAGAAGATACAAGAAACTTTGTAAATAAAAATATGGGTGAAAATGCTAAGAACTTTCCTGTGATGCTAATAGATGAAAATATCCTGATTGGTCATATTGTTTTTCATAAATATTTTGGTGAACATACTTATGAGATTGGTTGGGTATTCAATCCTAAATATTTCAATAAAGGATATGCTTCTGAAGCAGCACAAGCTACATTGAAATATGGGTTTAAGGAAATGAAATTACATAGAATTATAGCTACATGTCAGCCAGAAAATACCCCGTCATATCGAGTGATGGAGAAAATTGGTATGAGGAGAGAAGGCTATTTCAAGAAGTGTATACCCCATGGAAATGAATGGTGGGATGAATATTATTACGCTATTTTAGAAGAAGAGTAGTGTCTCAGAACGCATTATTAAAATCAAAATCATAATTAAAATTTTGCTATCATTTTTTGAGAATTGCTTGGTCTATAAAATAATTAAAATGTGGGTGGTGCTCTATGCCCATCAAGCTAATATTATACAAGTTTGATTTCATGTAAGATTTTTTCTTTTTTCTAAAGATCCAGTGTAAGTTCTTTAAAAAATTGCATACTAAATAAACCCTATCGGGCTTCAATTTTTTTGATTACGCTACCTGATTGTGGGAGATAGAAAAATTATATACGATGCCTAAGATATCAATGAATGTTTTCTTCTTATACCTATGGGATTCTCGTCCGTTTTTCTGTAAGAGATTAAACAGGCGAAACAATATCTTTGTTAATTCTTAGGTGTCTTCTGTAAAGATTGATAAAGAAGTGAAAAATAATCTTTTATGATTTAAATCGCTTTATATTCGCTTAGTTCTCGTTCCTTCTTGCTGAGAGTAGTTGGCGCATTTGAAACATGGTGAGAGAACAAAGAAAGGTGCTAATTAATCGTCCATATAAATGACATTCAAGTCGTCCTTAATTAATGTACACCCAAAATGTTAGACACGAACAACAATTGGGGTGTACTTTTTTATGGTTAAATTTTCACGAGAGGAAAAAGTAATGGTAGTAAGATGGTGTTTAGATGGAAATGATGGAGCGAAGAGACGTGCAAAATCTATAAAGGTTCATCCAAGTGTAATTCAGCAGTGAGGTAGTTCAAGATAGTTTATTTCGCAAAAGACATATGGATTGGTGCTGTTATTCATTTGAATCTTAGTAATACCATGATCTAAATGCTAGCCCAAAAAAGTTCGCAATCTATTATTAGTAATTCATGAAGATAAGATAATGAAAAAATATTTTTTCATTTTAATATTTAAAACTTATGTATACGTGTTACAATGAAGTCCTCCAATTTATTTTATTCTTCTATTTAGAATTTATGGTTTAGTTTCCGATAATCCAAAAGTGGCTGTAGTAAATAGATAAATGAATGAAGTGAAGCAGTTAGAGTGGTTAAAAGGCTGTTAAGCATAATTATCAAAAAAATAAATTCACTTAGTTAAGTTTTAGGGGTTTATTATGGTAAGGATTTCATCAAATTTGAATAGTTCTAGATTAAACTTTTGATCCAATTAAAGTCAAAAATAATCTTTTAAATGAAGTCTATGTTTCATCCAGGTAATTTAGAATAATTCGTAGCCTTAACATTGCTTAATATAGCAAAATAACATATTCGAAAGGTGGATAGATAAAACTCCGCTTGTAAAAACTAAATTGTTATATAAGAAGATGTATGTAAAAGGATGCAACGGTAATTTCATTTTGAATAATTCCATAAATGAATGTAGAAAAAATAAAGGAGCAAACGATTAAATAAACTAAATCAGTTGTAAGAATGAAAGGGAGAAGTAGAGAGTGTTTAAAATAAAAGAAAGATTGGAACAAATGAAGCTTAAAACGAAGTTGTCTATGGCATTTATTGCAATATTAATTATACCAAGTCTTATCGTAGGAGTATCGTCTTATGATAAAGCAAAAACAGATCTTAATGAAACAATTCTACAAACTGCGAAAGATAATGTGAGTATTTTAAATAAGATAGTTGATGATGAATTAGAAAATAAACATGTAGATGTAACTCATTTTGCAAAGATACTTACACAAGGTGATTATAACGCTGACCAATTGCAAAATGTGCAAGGTAAATTTGATCAATATATACAGTTACATCCAGAGATAGAAACAATTTATACTACATCTAGTAATAATCAATTTATTCATGCGCCCGTTGGAAAAATACCTGAAGGATTTAACCCATTAGAAAGTAGTTGGTATAAGGATGCAGTAAAAGCTAATGGAGAGATTATTGTTTCGTCTCCCTATAAATCAAAGGCTACAGGCAATATGGTAATAGCAATTGCAAAGCAAAATGCTGATAAAAGTGGTGTCATTGGTGTGGACTTGAATATTAATGATATCGTAAAAACTTCTAAAATGATAAAAATAGGAAAACAAGGATTTGTATCTATAGTAAGTCAAGATAAGACTATAGTTGTTCATCCTACACTTAAGCCAGGTGAGAAATTAGAGAAATCATTAGCAGATGAACTATACAAGAAAGAAGATGGAGTAATTACTTATAGCCTTAATGGTGAGGATCGAAACATAAGCTTTAAAACAAACAAAAAAACAGGTTGGAAAATAGCTGGTGTAATGCCTATTAAAGAAATTGAAGAAGCTACCAATCCTATTTTTTATAAAACGCTCACTATAATAGGGGCTTCATTGTTGTTAGGTGGAATTGTAATTTTCTTCATTCTTAAATCTATTATTAATCCATTAAGACAATTAGTTATTTCAGCTCAAAGAATTAGTCGTGGAGATTTAACTGAGAAAATAAATATTCGTTCAAAGGATGAACTTGGTCAATTAGGTGGTAGTTTCAATACAATGGCAGAGTCTTTACGTAATATAATTTCTCAAATTAACACATCTGCAGGACATGTGGCTGCTTCATCTGAGGAACTAACCGCTAGCGTAGAGCAAGCCAGTGTTGCGACAGAACAAATTACAAAAGAAATGGAAGAAATATCGAATAGTGCAGAAGTTCAAAATAATGAAGTGGCGTCTGGAGCGAAATTAATTGGTGAGGTAACACGAAACATTCAATGCGTAGCTGATAATGCTTCTGAAGTATCGGCTTCATCCTTATACACAAAACAAAAAGCCAATGAGGGTGAACAATTAGTAGAACAAACTGTAACGCAAATGCAGTCAATCCATCATTCTGTTTCTCAATCTGATAATGTAATTAAATTATTAGATAAGAAATCGCAGCAAATCGGAAGTATATTAGAAGTAATTCAAAATATTGCAGCACAAACAAATTTATTAGCATTGAATGCAGCGATTGAAGCGGCAAGGGCAGGAGAACAGGGGCGTGGCTTTGCAATTGTCGCCGATGAAGTCAGGAAGTTAGCGGAGCAATCATCCGAATCTTCAATGGAAATTGGAAGTTTAATTAATGAAATACAAGCAGATGTACATGAGACTGTAAAAGCTATGAATGAAGTAGGAGTTGAAGTGCAGTCAGGGATTCAGGTTGCGAATGATACAAAACAAAGTTTTTATGAAATTTCAAAATCTGCAAATGATATCGTGTCAAAAGTACATGGTATGGTGGAATTATCAAATAAAATGACAAGTGATGTAATGGAAGTTGATACATCAATTAATCAAATATCTATGGCTGTGAAAGAGAATTCTTCAAGTATGCAAACGATAGCCGGTTCATCTGAAGAACAACATGCTTCTATGGAAGAGATAAATTCTTCAGCAATACAATTAGCACAGATGGCCGAAGAACTTCAAGAATTAATTGGTGGATTTAAGATATAAGTTCAGAATCTAGGATAGAATCCTAGATAGTGTGTTTAAGGATAGAAGTTAAAAATCTTATAATGATAAAAGGAGCAAATTAATTTGCTCCTTTTTCACTTGAATTCGACATGAAATTTAGTATCAATGATTCCAAAAGCAACTTTACATGGGAACGAATTTCTCCCTGTTGAAGCAGCACACATACATGAAAGTACCCAATATTCCAATTCTAAAGGTAAGCGGAATGCTTGGATACTACCATCATTGTTTTTTTACTGTTACAACCGGTGTATTTACCCTAGTTGTAGCGAAACCATCTGTCGTTACCATCGCTACTGCATCATTATTATGAAAACCAGCGCTTAAAACCTCGTAAGTTATTCCATCTTTCTCATTGATAATCATAGGTATATTTAAATAGGGATAGTTATTTATATCATTATGAATAATGGTTCTCGCTATATTCTTTCTTATCTGATTCCCTTGCATTTTATATGCTCCTTTATACTACTCTAAAGATAATCACCTAAATCTATTTTACGTCTATTATATTTGAAAATTGTATTGTCATCTTATTATAGAAAGCATCAGTACATATGATAGAGCTATGTAATGGATCTATATCGATAACGGTCATATAGTTGGTGAGTAAATAACCATCTTCATAATATGTAATTAATATCTCTTCTTCAGAAAGTAACGAACATAGTAACATGTTCTCTATCAATTCTTTCTCTTCAGAGGTTAAAATGGGACGTGCTACTTTAGTTTTCTCTTTGATCATTTCACGTATTCCGACGAATTGTTCTGGCATTGCTGCAAACGGCGTCCATTTTATCATTCCTCTACCTTTTGGCATATTAGCGTTGTTCATGCTTTGTGTCCCCCTAACAGTGTGTTTCTGTATCTTGCTGTTGCATTATTTGTATAGGAAATTCCTCTTAATATGCTATTTTTTCCAAACTTTGTGCGTATTTCATCCATTACTTTCGTTAGCTTTATTTCTTTTTCTCGTTGTATGATGTTATCAAAAAGGGAAATTTGTTCTTCTCCTTCACCAATTAGTTTTGTTAGAGAAATAGTAATACTTCTAATTGGTTCTCCAGTATATTGTTGATGTAGAAAATATAGACAAACTTGATAAATGTCCATGGTTAAGTTAGTGGGACGGCTTAAGGTATGTGTTTTGCTAAAGCCACCCGAATAACTTTTACTATATCCAATTGAAAATTGAACGGTTTGAGCAAGTTTGTTTTGTTGTCTTAATCGATAGCAAACTTCTTCGGTATGTTCCAGTAGGATAATCGGAAATTCTTCTATTGTATAATCACGCATTAAAATTTGGCTTTTTCCTATAGAAGTTGTAACCGGAACATATTTCTCTGAAATTCGACTAAAATCAATCCCATTACTATGTAAGTGTAATTCTTCGCCAATCACGCCGAAACTTTGTTTTAAATATTTAAGAGGATAATTAGCTAAATCACCAATTGAATGTATTCCTTTTTGATTTAATTTTGTTTCTGTTTTATGCGAAATCCCCCAAAACTTACTAAGCGGTCGTATGCTCCATAATTTTGTAGGTATATCTTGGTATGTCCAATAAGCGACTCCGTCTTTATTTTTCTTTGCTTCAATATCTAAAGCAACCTTACTCATCAATAGGTTAGGTGCAATCCCGATTGTGCATTCAATTCGTGTGTGTTCATATATTTCACGTTTAAACTGTAATGCAAATTCATTTGGATTCCGAGCAAATAGATGGATGCTATCGGTAATATCCATAAAAAATTCATCGATGCTATATTGATGAAAGTCTTCAATAGGAACATATTGTAGAGCTAACTTCGTTATGTAATTGGAGCACTTAATATAGGTTCCCATAATTGGATTCACAATAAGAATATCTTTTTGTCGAGGAATCTCGTATAGCCTTGCCAACTTCTTTACTCCCATTGCTTTTAAAGGTGGAGTTGCGGCTAAAACAATGGATCCATTCCTATTCATATCACCAACTACAGCTAATTTTGTATGAAGTGGGTCTAATCCCATTTTGATGCAACTAACAGAAGCATAAAAGCTACGAAGATCAACACATAAAATGATTCTATTCGGTAAAATTGAATAGTCATACACTATAACTCCTCCTAATAAAAATAAGAACGTTTGTTCCTTTTATTATTATAAACGAACTTATGTTCTTTTATGAAGTGGTTTTTGAAAAAATATTTAATTATATGTAGTAGAAATATGTTGAACGACAGAGAGAAGTAACAGCCTAATGTTTTTGAGGTTTCTAGGATACAAACTGTATTATTTATAGTGGGTAGTTCAGGAAGAAAATGATGGGAGTATGTAAGGTATATTATCCTTTCAAAAAGTTACAGTAATTTATCGTAAAAGAGGTTGCGATTACGAGTTTATGTGACAATATAATTTTAAATAGATTTAAGGAGGATATTTCATAAATGGAGCAGGTTATACAAGAGTTTTTTTCTCCAAGTAAAAACTATAAGGTTCAAATCATTAGAAGAAAAGATGGACTATATATAACAGAAGCTTATAGATGGATGGAGGATTGTGGATATGAATTTTGGAGTTATATATCACAAGGATTGACTTTGATAGATAGTGAGGAACATGCGCGAAAGATTGCTATGGAGCAACTAAAGGAATGTTCAAGAGATGAGTTTTAAAATACCCTATTTTATCTGTAAAATTATGAAGGAGTATGTATGATGTTTTATGAAAATAAAGAAGTGAATTTTATTTAATCTTATTTATTTTATAGGAATTATAAGTTATACTAAAAGTAGGTGCAAAAATGCACTATTTGAAAAAGAGTGCAAGGCAAAAAAGAATCCATAAAGGATTCTTTTTTTGTTTTTAGAAAATGATAAATTTGAGAAAAAAGAAACAGGATAATAAGGTATTTGTTGATAAAGACTCTCTTTCATTACAATATTTTACATGTTTAGTATGATGTATATGGGTGGTATATATTAAGGGAGGAATGGGAATGAAGAGGTTCATAACTCATGCAAATGGTAATAAGATCTTTAAAAAGTTAGTTTTAATGGTTTTGCCAATGGTTCTAATGATAATGATGATAACCCCATCGAATGGTGCATTGGCAGCCGACCAATCAAATACCGGTTCACTAAAAGGTGTGAGTCTATTTAATGGAAGTTGGACTGTTGCTATACAAGCTGCAAATTTACAATATGTTTCTGCTGAGCCATCGGGAAATGTGGTAGCAAATCCTAGTGCAGTTAATGAATGGGAGAAATTCGAATTAATTCCGACTGGAGAATTATATACGTTTGCTTTAAAAACGAAAAGTAATGGAAAGTATGTTTCGTTTGAGCCAAATGGTAGAGTAGTAGCAGATCGTACATCAATTGGGGCATGGGAAAAATTTATCTTATATAATGGTGGAGACAATAGGATATATGTATTACAAGCGCTAAGTAATGGTAGATTCATATCAGCAAATGGCGGTAGAGAATTAACAGCTAATAGTTATGTAGCTGGAAGCTGGGAAAGATTTATTATTGTGTATTTCTAAATTTTGAAGTGTTTTATATATAAATAATAATGACTGGTTTAGTTTAAATGCATGCTAAATAAAGAGTTAAGTACTTAATACAAGTGTATATTAAGGTGTAAAAAGGATTGCAAGTAATTGTCAGTCCTTTTTGTATGTTAAATAAGTAATTACTGAGGATGTAATCAGAAGAAAAAGAACCCTATTGGGTTCTTTTTCAAGGCATATTAACAGTAAGGAGAATCATGAAATGCTACTTCAAATCTTTATTAGGGGAAAGATTTTGAAAAAGCTTAACATACATCTATTTTTACATAAATGTAAGATATAGTAAATTGATAATCTTTATACTTACTATTACTAATATTCAATTAAGATAGTTAACACTATGTGTATAGTGTTAACTGATGTTTAGTGTAGTATACATTTAGAAATCTAGTATTAGATTACAATTGTCAAAAAAGCTAATAGATTTATCATTTCAAATTCTAACTAACATTTAAACGATTTTAATTGAAATGGGGTGTGTATTAACTTTTATAAACTAATGAAAGTAAATAAAATAAAAAAAGACCCTGTAAAAATACAGGGTCGGATACAGGGTTAAGGGAACACATAGTTTCTTAAAAACATAATAGCATATATGTTTTGTATAGCTATATGAGGATTTTGACAAAATTAAGAACAAGACAGAAAATCTTTGGAAAAGAAAAATGTTTTTTTAATTAAAAGAAGAAAAGACACCTTTTGAGTGTCTTTTCTTTTGGGATACAGCTCACATATTGCTGAATTAGATATGAAACCATAATTCAACTATGAAATAAACAACTTAAGAAATTTTAACATAATCTAAACTGAAAAAAATATGTAATAGTGCATCTTTAGTTTTCAATTGCTGTATTGGATATAGAACAGCAATATAAATAACAAGGGCATGCAGTCGTATCTGCCGCCCTTGTTAGGAGGAATTCAAGACACCAATAGAACACGTATTGGTAAAAAGGCTCAAAAATAGTATATGTAAAAAGAAAAAATCCTATTCCAAAAGTGGGCAGAGCTGTATCTTTTTTGAGAAAATACTCTATAATTAACTTTGGGGAAGGTAATGTTAGAGTATATATTTAGCATTATCTTTATAAATGAAAATGAATAATTTATGCAGAGCTTGTATATAAAATTATTGTTCAAATATTCTAAAATGAGTTGATAAAGATGGTGTGGTATTATTAGATAATAATTGATTCAATAGGTTGGATTTGAAAAGTGAATTCTCTTTTTGAGCTTTTATTATTTAAAATAACTAAAGAATAAGTACAAGCACATAATTTAAATAAAAAAAGTGAGAAAAATGATAAACATTCTTCTCACTTTCATCAATTAGGGTGGCATATACATAAATATGCGTTTGAGAGGATTTTTGGATGAAAAATCCTCATACATAGTATAACAAAATATTTAAGGCACTTCGCATGTAATATTGCATATAAAGAGTTGATAGATATAATAGTTAGTTTATTACATTTTCCGAAAGAATGATCCTACCTTAAGAGAGTGCAGGGTGATAGGCGAGAGAAGAATTTTGATTTGGCGTAGCCAAAAAGAACAATACATATTTTGATATGTAAAGACCCTTCAAATGACGGGTCTTTACATACACTTATATTAAGTTTGTTGTGGTGCGCCACCATGATCGCCAACACTATATGTAGGAACAGGGTAATGTCCATGAGTAGCAAACTGATCCGCTTTAGAAAGTGGAGAAATTCCCACCGTTAGAATCCCAATAAAAGCAATACCCGATAATAATAGGCTGATTTTTTTCATTATTTTAACACTCCTTTTTCGATTGATTTTCGTCTTGCTTGATAACAAATATGGAAATAATCACTTACCTTTTGGTGGTTCTCAAATTGTCTACATTTTGTGGCAAATAATTCGGCGTATTCGACAACATATTCCCATAATTCTTCTTGCTCAAAGTATAAGATTCCTTCTTGAATGATTTTTTCTAATTCTTCCAGTGGAATATTTTCATTTACTCTTTTTAAAATAGAGAAGTGGTGTGTGTATTCTTCGTTATGAATTCCTCTGCAGATCTGTAATCCCCTATCAATGAGTTTGCTAGCTGCGGATTGTTCTCCTAATTTATAATGTTCCTTAGCCTGTAGGAAGATAGCTTTGAAGTGTGTAGGGATTTTTTCTGTTACTTCTGAAAGGTGACGAATAGCTAACGTAGACATACTTTGATCAGAATACAGCCATCCCATAGTACTTTTTACGTATAACAAGGAATCTTCTTCCTTATTCTTCTGTAGTAATTCAATTGCACAATGTAGATATTCTTCTGCTTGTTCGTACTGCTTTAAATAGATACAGCAACCCCCTAACAAACTATTACAAAAGGCTGTTTTTACTTCATAACCTTCATACTTCGAAAAGATTGCTTTCGATTTATTTGCGTATTCGATAGCAGCGAGCATGTTATAGGTATGATGATAAAAAGTAGCAATTCTATAGTAGAATTCAGCATGTTCAATCTCATCTGGAATGTTTACTAGTATCTTTTCTGCCAGTTTATAATGTTCCTCTGCCTCAGTAAAACTTGATATAAAAGTGGAATGAATGGATTTAAAAAAGTGATAATAGAAGCGTAGAAAATGGTCTGTAGGCATATCGTAATCACTAATAGCATCAAAACTATTTTGTTGAATACCGAGGCTATCTGTTAAGACTGTGTAACGAAATTCAAGTAGTGAGTAATATAGTAACAAATTTTGATCCTGACGTTCTTGATTTGACTCAATGCTTAACTTAGTAATTTTTTCATCAATTTTCTTTTTTAGATTAGTAGCTTTTACAACTTGTTGAGATAGCATAGATCGATACCAGTCGTTCAATAGAGAGGTTAATTGCTCATTTCCCTTTACTGAAACACTCACTATATACTCCCCCATCCTATAGAAATATCTTAATCCTATTTAATTGTAACTATCATAGCAAAATAGAAGGAAAAATGGAGGTGTTTTACAATTTTTTCAATAAAATTCATAAAAACTAATCAATTCATGTCGAATGTACGTAGAATTTAATACCTAAAACGATAAAAAGAGGACGCATTATTATTTACGACCTCTTTTTATTAATCACATCAGTTTAAGCAAAAACTTTAATTTAATTATGTAGATTCACGAATAATTAAGTTTGTAGGGTATTCAATAATTTTACGTTTAATAGATTCATCTGTATTTATATATAGTAGTATCTCCTTAACGGTACGTTTACTCAGTTCAACAATTGGAATATCAATAGTACTAATTGTTGGGGTTGTAACTGTACAAATTAATTGATTATCATAACCACAAACAGCTAAGTCACTTGGAATAGAATACCCCCTAATAGTAGCTCCTTTAATGACTCCAGCAGCAACTTGATCATTTCCAGTAAATAATGCAGTAGGTTTATCTTTTAATTTATCTAGCTTCTCAAAAATTTTAAATCCATCATTAATAGTAATTGCATCTCCAAATAGCCATTTTTTATTGAATGGTAATTGTTTTTCTTTTAAGGCATGCAGATAACCTTGTTGGCGTTTTAATTGTGCTTGACTATTAAGAGAGTCAAAACAAAAGCCAATTTTTTTATAACCTTTGCTTATTAAATGTTTAACAGCTTTGTATCCAGCTTCAAATTCATCGTAACAAATTATCGGAATAGGTGCATTTTCCTCATACTCATTACAAAGTATTATGGGCCCATATGCTAAATAATGCTCTATATTTTCCCAACTATTTTCTAGAGATGCGAGAATTACACCATCTACAGCTTTATTCTTTAGTAATGAAAGTAATTCAAGCTCTATTTTTTTCTCATAAAAAGTCTGATAAATTAGTAATTTGTAATTGTGTTTTAATAATTCTTTAGAAATTTCTCTAGCTAATTTCCCGAAAAAGGGATGATCTATATTTGGAATTGATAGAGCAATGGTTTGTGTCTTATTTATCCTAAGATTTCTAGCAATAGCACTAGGAGTATAGTTGAATTCTTGCATTACTTTTATTATTTTCTCACGTTTTTCTGAATTTACATAAGGATGATTATTTAGAACTCTTGAAACGGTAGCATTTGATACATTACATAATTTAGCTATTTCATTAATTGTTACCATAGAAAAACCCTCCGTAAAAAATATGTTGACATGTAATCGATAACATAAAATATAGTCTACTCATGATTTTCAAAATAATTTCTTAGAGGTGATTTAACGTGAAAACTCTTACTACAATTTCTGGACATAGTAAAGACAATTTAGCTTTATTAAAGTGCCTACAGGGGGAAACAAAAGAAAAAGAATTTGAAATTAGTAATATATTACCGAATCACAAGATGAAAGAGAAATTATTTAGGAAAAACAAATTGAAAATAGATATTGATATAGAAAAAGATATTTTCAATTATAGCAGAAAAAATATACAGAAAATAGAATTTATGCCAGTTAATCGGTTGATTTCTCAAGATGAGGTTGAAAAAATTATTGGAGCTTTAAAAGATGTTTTACCGACAGGTCAATTTACAAGTGGACCATTTTCAAAAAAGCTAGAAGAAGTAATCGGAAGTTATTTAAATAAAAATTTTGTAATTGCAACAAGCAGTGGTACAGATGCTCTTATGGTGTCATTGTTATCTATTGGTATTCAGCCGGGAGATGAAGTAATTATGCCAGCTAATAGTTTTGCTGCTACTGAAAATGCTGTGTTAGCGGTCGGAGCAAAACCTATATTTGTAGATATAGATCAGAAGAGTTATTGTATTGATCCATCTAAAATAGAAGAAGCTATCACCCAAAAAACGAAATGCATTTTACCTGTCCATTTGTATGGTAAGCAGTGTGAAATGAAAAAAATTCGTGAAATCGCGGATATATATCAATTAAGAGTTATTGAAGATGCATGTCAAGCTATTGGTTCTTCAAATCTTGGAGAATATGGAGATATTATTGTCCTTAGTTTTAATCCATATAAGAATTTTGGTGTATGTGGTAAGGCAGGTGCAATAGTTACTAATAATGAAAATCTTGCAATACGTTGCAATCAATATAGTTATCATGGATTTGAAATTGATAAAAAAAATAAAAAGGTATTAGACTTTGGATTCAATTCTAAAATTGATAATTTGCAAGCAGCTATTGGTTTGGAAAGAATTAAGTATTTATCATACAACAATTTAAAAAGAGCGTATTTAGCTCAACGATATATTCGTGAGTTAAAGGATTTAGAGGATAGAGAATTAATAAAGCTACCTATGATGACAGAAGATAATGTCTGGCACCTTTTTCCGATTAGAGTTGAAAATGGAAGAAGAGACGAGTTGAAAAATAAATTGTACCAATTGTATAACATTGAAACAGATATTTATTATCCGGTATTATCTCATAAACAAAATACTAAGTGGTTAAAGGAAAATGATTTGCAAAACAATATGTTCAATACAGAGCAAGTTCATAAAGAAATATTACATCTACCTTTACATCCAAATATGATGTTAGAAGAGCAAAATTTCGTTTTGGAGGGATTATTCAATGTCAATAAGTAATGAAGTTTTGAAGTCTTTAAATTTTGAAAGACTACCACAGGTTAAAAACCCGAAATATGTAGTGTTCTGTGATTTTGATGAAACTTATTATCCTCATAGCATGGATGATTCTAAAAGAAGCAATATGAAATTGTTAGAAAAGTATTTGTATGAACAAGGAAGTAAAGGGGATTTAGTAATTGGTTGGGTAACGGGAAGTAGTTTAGAATCAATTGTTGAAAAAATGAAAAAGGGTGGTATACAGTATTTTCCTCATTTTGTGGCGAGTGGATTAGGTACAGAAATAACGTACTTTGATAGTAATGGGACTACTATAGATGATCAAATTTGGAAAGAGAGAATTATAGAGGGTGGTTTTGATTCTTCAAAAATTGAAAGAATTATTCACTTGCTAGAAATGAAATATGAAATTTTTTTAAGACCTCAGACACAATTAGGAAGTTCTAAGTACAAATTTAATTTTTATTATGAAGAGCAAAATGAATTTATTGATGCAAAGAATTTAGAAAAGATAGAAGAAATCGGAGAGATATTCCAAGTTGGAGTTAATATTAACAAATGTAATCCATTAGCTGGTGACCCAGAAAATTGCTATGATGTAGATTTTATTCCACTTGGAACAGGTAAAGATGAGATAGTGAAATTTATTTTAGACAAGTACGAACTAGATAAATCAAATGCAATTGCTTTTGGCGATAGTGGGAATGATTTAAGAATGCTACAAGCTGTAAGACATGGTTATTTAGTAGAAAATGCAACAGAAGAGGCTAAAAAAATACACTTAATGTTAGCTCAAGGTGAATACTCGATTGGAATTTTAAATACTCTAAAGCACATTATTAATTAAAAGGAGATGTTCATATAATGAATATTGGAATTATAGGTGCAGGAAGTATTGCAAGAGCTCATTCTAGAGCATTATCAACTATTGATAATTGTAAATTAGTTGGAGTGTATGATGTTAATTCTGAGAATGCCGATAAATTGGTAGGGGATTTTGGTGGGAAGGTTTTTGATAGCTATGAAGAGTTACTAGAAGTAGTTGATGGGGTAATAATATCTTCCCCGAATTTTTGTCATAAATCTCAAGCTGTTCAAGCATTATTAACAAACAAACATGTGTTATGTGAAAAGCCTATGGCGATTTCTTGTGAGGAAGCAAAGTACATGATGACAATAGCGAAAAATACTAATTTAGTCGCTTCAATGGGGTTTAATTATCGCTACTTATCCTATGTTAAGGCTTTAAAGCAATTAATTCAAAATGAAGAATTAGGGGAAATAGTAGTAATAAGATTGCATTTTAAAAAAAATAGCGCTTTTAGGAGAACTTCGTTTACTTGGCGAGATGATTTTCAAAGTAATAGAACTAGTGGAGCCTTGGGAGATTTGGGAATTCATCTAATAGATTTACTATGGTTTTTATTTGAGAGTGATTTTAGAGAGGATACCGTTCGAACTAAAATCAAAACAAATGTTAAGGAAAAAGAAAGCAAACCAGTTTTTGTTGATGACTATGCTGAGGTTTATGGCCAATTGGAAAATAAGGTTTTTGTTAATATTACAACATCTAAAAGTTCATTTCCAGATGATTGTGGTTTTAGTATAGAGGTAATAGGTACGAAAAAAGAATATAAGTATTCTTCTAAAGAGCCAAATAAATATATACTCTTTGATGGATTGGAAAAACATGAAATCGCATTACCATTACCTTTACTAGTCGATCCAGAAAACGAGATTTTTGAATGGTCTGATTCTTTTAGAAGTGAAATTTTAGAATGGGCAAAGGCTGCGGAAGATGGTCCTAAAAAGTCTGTAGCAACATTTGAAGATGGATTTCGTTCACAAGTTATTTTGGATATGTTTTTTGATAAAAGCAGTAGTAATAAAGAGCGATCTGTAGCAACTATTTAGTTTTATGGTAAAAACAGGGGTTTAGAACTTTTACTTAAATCCCTGTTTTTATTTTGGATTGGAGTTGAGAAAAGATGCGGTTAATGTTTTATTATGGTTGCTTGTTTTATTTTATTGTAGGAATCATACATGTTTGTATAGGTAGTTTAATTCCTTCATTAATACAATATTATGGAAGAACCCCTGATCAATTAGGTGTTTTAATATTTTTTCAATTTACAGGTTTTTTATTTGGTGTTCTAAGTTCACCTATATTAGTAAGAAAGTATCATTATTTTAAAACAATAACATTAGGTGTTTTAGTAATGTCCATCGTTCTAGGAGGTTTTATATATATAAAAGAATGGGCATATTTATCTGTTATTTGCTTTGTATTAGGCTATGGAGCAGGGGTGTTAGAAACTACGGTGGGTTCCTTTATTATTTCAGCAGAAAGGAATAGTGCTGCTAAATTTAGCATTCTTGAAGTATGGTTTGGGGTTGGGGCGCTAGGGTTTCCGTTACTAGTTAATTATATTATAAGATTTTACGAATGGTATTTTATTCTTTATGGGATATTACTATTCTTTATTTTTACACTGTTTGTTTGGTACGTGTTTGGACGTACAAAATTTCTAAATTTTTCTCCTCAAAATAATGAAAAGGGAGGAGCATCCCTTTCCTCATTCACTCTGAAATTTAAAAGTGAAAAGATTACAGTTATATTATTTATTTCACTTTTTGCATTCTTATATGCAGGCATAGAAACTAATCTTGCAAATTTTTTATCTACAATAATGATTCTTACCAATAATGAATTAATCAGTTCAGTAAGTATATCTTGTTTTTGGCTAGCAATAGTTATAGGAAGAATACTTGTAGGTAAGCTAGCCCATAAATTTAATTATTGGACATACATTACATCTAGTTGCTTTACATTAGTGATTCTTTTATCTCTATTTCCCTTTGTTCGAGGTACAGGTATGTATTTGTTTATCATCTTTATTATTGGTTTAGTCATAGCGGGGGTTTTTCCAATAACATTAATTTTAGCTTCCCGTATTATGGAAAATAATATTGATCAAGTGACTAGTTTATTTATTGCATCGGCTAGTTTAGGGGGGGCACTAGTATCTTTCCTAATTAGCTGGAGTCTATCATTAAATACTATCACTGTTACTTTTGGGATATTTTCACTTTTTGCATTGAGTCTAGGCTGTATTATTTTAAAAATGAGGAAAATTTCAACTTACAGTAATGAAAGTGCCAAAAAAGTAGAAAGTATGAAAAATTTATAGGAAAAATTTTTTATAATATGAAAAAGGTAATTTTATGTGGAAACTCTAAAAAAATTGATAAAGTTAAAAATTCCGTATTTGGGCTTTGTTTTATATATTGTAATGTGTAATATATACATCAGAGATACTTCAAAAATAAAAATGATAAGCAACAGTGACTAGTTCTCAGGTGATTGAATACTATGACATAAATAGGCTACCTTGTTGTATATCCAATAAGGTAGTAAACAGCAAAGTTTCATAAATATTAAAAAATTATTTTGATTAGCATGTAAGATTAATCTAAGAGGGGTTTGTTATCGAATGGAGATAAAGATTAGTAAAAAGGATAAGATTGATATCTCTAAAAAATTAAAGTCTTTTTTAGCTGAACAATATTCACTGGAATTGGGTGAATACATAAGCTATGAGTTACTTGAATTCATAATAAAGGAATTAAATCCACATTTTAATCAAGTTACTAGGGATAGGTTAGAAATGTTGTTAAAGAGTATAGAAAAAGATATATACAGTTAATAGAGTTTAAATGAAAATTGAAATAATAAGGTATCATTTTAGATATCTTAATAGCCAGTAAGAATAGAATAAGTAATGCGTTACTAAACACTCATCCAAATGTATTGATTATAAAGGATGGGTGTTTCCTTCATATAGGATGTTATGAAAAACCTGTCGATGAAAGTCTACATTAAAGACTGTCACGCGTTTTTGTATTCTATATCATTTGCTATAACTAAAACTAAAAACTAAAAAAATGTAGTCTCTATGAACAAAATGATTTTACTAGTTTTGAAATAAGGAGTTTAATTGGCTAAAAAGATTTTTAATATACATAATTAAGGGATATTCTCATGAACTACTCGCGACTTTGCAAAGCTTGAAGTGGGAGCTTCTCAGTTCCACGACGAAAATAACCCTTTCGTCTCTCTAATCCCTCCTTTTGGGCGCTCCACCTCTAGATGTCCAAGATTGGATTTCTCTTTATACGGTTGATATTTTACGCAGGAATCGAACTTCACCACCGACCTACTGCTAGGCTATCACCCTTCATATCTTGCTGATGGAAAGATGGATTTTCAGCCTATGGTTGATGTTGCGAAAGAAGTTGGTGTTCAACATATTGTATTTCTATGGTTACTAGGTGTGGAAAAAAACATAGTACCTCATGTGAAAATAGAAGAAATAAGAAAAAATTCAGGAATCTCTTATACATTTTTAAGGCCGAGCTTTTTATGCAAAACGTATTATTACAATATGGTGAAGAGTTAAGAAATGAAAAAAATTGAGGTAATAGCAGGAAGAGGAAGAACGAGTTTTATCGATGTGCGAGATATAGGAGAAGTAGCTGTAAAAGTATTAACAGAAGCTGGTGACGAATTCCAATCATACGCTTTAGCAGGGACTAAAGCATTGACATATTATGAAATTACTGAAATTATTTCAAAGGAAATGAACAAACAACCTATAAAAATCCCGGTATATGGAAAATTAGAAAAAGATGATTCAAAAAGGACTCAAACCTGATTTTATCATAGTGATGATTGCTATATATCCAGCAGCTAAATTAGGGCTAGCCAAAAGAGTTACGTCAGGCTTGTTAGAGTTGCTAGGTAAAAACCAATTACCATGGAAGAGTTCGTTCATGGTTATAGAGAGCAAATCATCTGAAATCATAAGAACTGGGTGAAGTCTTCTGATAAGTTAAAACCTGTTATGTATTAAACAACATAAAATATCTATAAAAAAACAATCTCAGTATATCAAAGTTGATTTAAAACATATTATGAATACTTTAAAACCAGGACAGGTCTATGAAATAACAGATGCTTATATTGGAAGGATAAAAAACTATTTACACGAGTTAATATATATTGATTAACTAAAAAACAACTTTGAGAACGTAAGAAAAAACAAGTGTATACAGAAAGTAAAAAGGGTGTTACGTACTCAGAAAAAAAGTAAACGATTAACTAGCATGAACATTTATGTTACCAATACCCCATCGCTATCAACTTAAGAAATTAATTGTTCCCTAAAACGAAAAAAATAAACTAAATTTCCTTGAATACCTATGAAAAGAATAAATTTTCGTTCTGGGAGAACTTCAAAATGTTAACTTGATAGCGATGTGAATGGAACCCCCACTGATTAAAGTTTCACTTTATTCCACGCCACTCTCTAAAATAGAGAAAGATCCATTTTCACAATCAATTTCTGCCATCGCACCGTAAGGTAAAATAAACTTCGGTTCAGTATGGCCGAAATTTAAATTATAAAGAATCGGCAAATTTTCTAAATGATGTTCCTTCATAACCTGCAGTATTTCATGTTTATATTCTTCATAGTATTGTTCATCTTTCGGTTTACCAAAAATGATTCCTTTTGCTTTTTTCAGAATGCCTTGCGTTGCATAATTTCGTAACCAATACTTTATATAACTTGGTTCTGGGTGATCTTCAGAAGTTTCAAAGAAGATAATACTATCCTCCCAATGTTTTTTCTCAGGCCAAAGTTCCGTTCCTTTTGCAAATTCAAGTACTTCAATGCAACCACCAATTAAGCGCCCTTGTACAGTAGTAGAGCCTTGAAGTAACTCATATCCGTTGTTTTGCTGCATCGTACGTCTTGTATCCTTATTTATTTCGATCCATTCTAAACGCTCACTCGTCCATTTATGAGCTGGTTGAATCTCGCCAATCATTTCATTTGAAAAGAGAGTTCGATTTACCATTTCAACCGTATATGGATCCATCTCTATATTCTCGGCAAAGTCGGTCAAAATTGCTGGACCGTAAAAAGAGGAAAGACCTGCTTTATGGCAAAATAAATGTGAGACGGTAACGTCAGAGTATCCCATAAAAATTTTCGGGTTTTCACGTATCACATTAAAATCTATATGAGGAAGTAAACGAATGCTATCTTCACCGCCAATATTTGCAATAATTGCTTTCACGCGCGCATCTTTAAATGCTGTCATTAAATCTTCCGCACGAGCCTGTGGGTTGTTATAAATGAATTCGCTACCTTTTAAACTATTGGGCATTGGGATAACCGTAAGACCGAAAACCTCTTCTAATCTCTTTACTCCTTGTTCATAACGCCATCTTATTTCAGGATCACCTGCGCCTCCCCATGAAGGACTTACTGTTGCCACGATATCTCCTGGCTGTAATCTGTTTGGTTTTATTAACATATGAATTCCGCCCTACATAATGTAATGAAATACGATTATACAAACCGTAGCATTGAAAATATGATGCATGTCATTAGTTTCTTCATCATCAATCCGTTTACCTGCTGGTGTACAAGAATTTAGCAGTAGTATTGAATATAGAGAAAAACGCTTTATATTTAAAAAGTACAGTATGCATCATTGCATGAGAAAGAGGGTTGCTATTCTTTATAACCTGTAACTATAATAGTTACAGGTTGGTTGTATCCAATCAAAAATAAAATCATCATGAATGGAGATGTTTCATAATGGGTATGAAAAAATTAATTTTAGCAGGTGCTTTAGGAATCGCAGCATTATCAGGAACGAATGTACCAGGATTAGAACTAACAAAAGCGAGTGCAGCTTCTATTGAATCGAATTTCTCGACGTTAGAAGGACGAGTAGTAGAAGTAGATAACGGTGTAATTGTTGTAAAATCTAAGCAATACGAAGAACCTGTTAGCGTATATATAGATTCACTTTCAAATGTGAAAGTAGGAGATGAAGTAAAAGCTACTGGATCTATGATGCGTAATTTTACAGAATATATGGTTGCAACTGCAGTTGAAAATACAACAAACAAGTTAGGCATGCACATGAAAGAAGATGGCTCACCTGATTATGTAATTGGGGAAGTAGCAAAAGTAGGAACGATGGAAGATCAGGGAGACGGTGCTACTAAATATGTCGTAGTGGAGTATCCATCGCTAAACGGGAAGAAAGTGATTATTGATGTTTTCTTAACAAAGGGACAAGTATTTCATACGGGTGAGAAAGTGAAAATTGATATGAAGTATGTAGGCTGGGGTGGAAGTTCTATTAACTGGAACACAACGGATCATATCGAAAAGGTTTATGAGGTAAAGAGCAACGTTGAAAATAATGATGATGTTTGGATTTGGTCTTAATTAAACTCCTGTAAATAATAAATGTATCATGAAGTACCCATCAAATGATCATTTGGTGGGTACTTTCTGTTTAAAAGGATTAATAAGCTATTCTCGTATTCACATAAGCGACTAATATAACATGTTCAATAATAATAGAAGAAATAATTTGATAAACGAGGTAATAGTGGTGAAGAATCGTAGAAATACATCGCTACACCTCTAAAATTCATTTATGTACATTCTATAAATCGTTGCGCTCTTTTAGAAAGCTTCCGATCTTTCAGCCATATAATTGATGATTCAGACTCATAAGGGAAATCTATTAAATCTACTATTTTTATAAATTCTTGCGGGATATGAGATATAGCACTTTTCGGCAAGATAGAGGCACCGATGCCAGTCATAATAAGCATAAGAATAAATGCTGAGTCAGGACATTCACATGCTATATTTAAAGTTATACCAAGGTACTTGCATTCATCGATGACGAGCTGATGATAGCTATTTTCTTTATCTTTATGTAAAAGTAAAAGGGGAATATGGCTTAATTCGGTTAGAGGGATTGGGAGGTGAGAACGATATAGTTCCCATTTAGCAGGCATGACTAATACGAAAGGTTCCTTTGATAAACAAATACTAGAAAAAACATCTTTATTAAAAGGTGTACGCAAGATAGCGAGTTCGATATGCCGATTTTCTAATTGCTCTATTAAGTATGAAGGGCCACCTTCCCATATTTTTAAGTTCACATTTGGATAGTTATCTTGAAAATAGCGTATTTTTTCAGAAAGAAAAGGAATGCAAGAATGAAATGCTCCAATAGATAGCTTGCCCCTTAGCCCTTCACTGGTATCTTTAATCTCCGTAATAGTTTCTTCTAATTGATGAATAATGTTTTTTGCTTTCGTATATAAAATTTTTCCTTCTTCAGTCAAATGCATATTTCGGCCGTTTCTTTCAAAGAGGTTTACTGATAATTCTTGTTCTAGTAGCGATAGTTGTCTACTTAGAGGTGGCTGTGCCATATGAAGTCGTTGGGCAGCACGGGTAAGCTGCTTTTCTTCAGCGATTACAATAAAGTAACGAAGTTTTCTTATATCCATGTCAAAGTCCCTTTCTATACCATTTTTGTATGGGAAAACAACCTTATAGATAGTTTTCATATAATCTCCCACATGATATCATAAACAAAAAGTTTTAAAAATAGAAAATTCTAAAAATTTAAAATAATTTTCAAAAAAGTAATAACTTGAAAATAGATCATATCGTTTTGAGGGGGGATTTTGATGAAAGTCTCGTTATTTATTACTTGTTTATCAGATGTGTTTTTTCCTCAAGTAGGTAAGAGTGTCGTAGAAATTATGAATCAATGTGGAGTGGAACTAGATTTCCCTGAAGGACAGACTTGTTGCGGACAACCAGCTTACAATAGTGGATATCAAGAAGATGCAAAACTAGCAGCAAAGCAAATGATTAAAGCATTTGAACATAGTGAATATATTGTGACCCCTTCAGGTTCTTGCGCTAGCATGGTTCATCATTATTATAAAGAGATGTTTAAAGGTGATAGTGAATGGTATGAAAAAGCGGTTCATTTAGCGGATAGAACGTATGAGTTGACGGACTTTTTAGTAAATGTACTTGGGAAAAATGATTGGAAATCTAAGTTGGTTGAGAAAGCTGTTTTCCATCAATCTTGTCATATGAGTCGGGCGCTCGGGATCAAAGAGGAACCACTGAAGTTATTATCGCAAGTAGAAGGTCTAGACATAAAAGAATTACCATATTGCCAAGATTGCTGCGGGTTTGGTGGTACTTTTGCAGTGAAAATGAGCTCGATTTCTGAAACGATGGTTGATGAAAAAATAAAACATATTGAGGCGACAGAAGCAAATCTCTTAATTGGAGCAGATATGGGATGTCTTATGAATATTGGGGGAAGATTGCGTAAGGAAAATAAAAATATTCAAGTGTTACATGTAGCAGAAGTACTGGCGAAGGGGCTGAATAAATGAGTGTGGCGGGGGAACTAGATTTTTTGAAAAGAGTAGATAAAGCGTTGCATGATCCGCAGATGAGAAGCGCGGTTCCGTTTACACAAGATCGGCTTCGGATGGGAAGGGAACAGGCTACACATGAATTAGGGAACATGGAAGAATGGCGCGAGGCAGCATCTGAAATTCGGATGCACACAATCGAAAATTTAGATAGTTATTTGGAACAATTAGCTACTAATGTTCGGAAAAATGGGGGGCATGTGCATTTCGCTTTCAAAGCGGAAGATGCTGTATCATATGTTTCTGAAATCGTAAGAAAAAAAGGAGCGAGATCAGTAATTAAGTCAAAATCCATGGTTTCAGAAGAAATACATCTTAATAAAAACTTAGAAGAGATGGGGGTAAAAGTAGTAGAGTCTGATCTTGGGGAGTATATTATTCAATTAGCTGGAGAAACGCCATCCCATTTAATCGCCCCGGCCATTCATAAGACGAAGGAACAAGTAGCAGAGCTTTTTTCTAAGGAAGCAGGAAGAAAGATCCCAGTTGATACGAATCAATTACTACAATTTGCAAGGGAGAAATTGCGTAAAGAGTTTTTAGAGGCTGATATTGGTATTTCCGGTTGTAACTTTGCGGTAGCGGAATCTGGATCAGTTGTGCTTATAAGTAATGAAGGAAATGCTCGCCTTACTACGACATTGCCAAAGGTTCATATTGCGATTATGGGGATGGAACGCCTTGTTCCGACATGGAAAGATCTTGATGTAGTCATTTCGATGTTAACAAGAAGTGCTACAGGCCAAAAGATTACATCTTATGTAACAGGAATTAATGGGGCGCGTTTACATGAAGATATGGATGGACCTGAAGAATTTCATTTAATTATTTTAGATAATGGCCGGTCTGATATTTTAGGAACTGCTTATGAAGAAGTATTAAAGTGTATAAGGTGCGGAGCTTGTGTAAATGTTTGTCCTGTGTATCGCAATATTGGAGGCCATGCTTATGGAAGTGTTTATAGCGGGCCAATTGGAGCGGTACTTGCGCCTTTATTAGAAGGATATGAAGAGTTAAAAGAATTACCTTTTGCATCAAGTTTGTGCGGAGCATGTACAGATGTTTGTCCTGTGAAAATTCCATTGCATGACCTTCTCATTGAACATCGTAAAGATGTCGTGGAACAAGGGTTTATAACGAAATTTGAGCAACTTGCCTTTAAAGGTTTCACGTTTATGGTGAGTCATCCATTCGTTTATGAGAAAGCAATTAAAATGGCACATACAGGGTTATCGATATTTGCAAAAGATGGTTATATTGCGAATGGCCCAGGTCCATTAAAAGGATGGACAGAAAGTAGAGATTTTCCAAAACCTGCGAAACAATCATTCCGTGATTGGTGGAAAAAAGAAACGAGGGATTCATAATATGAATACGGATGTACAAGAGTCTTTTTTAAACAATATCGCACGTAAATTAAATCGAGAACGTAGCTCGGGAGTTACTCCTCCCAGGTGGAAAAACAATCCACTTAGCCACTTTTCTAATGAGATAGATCACAAAAGTTTAGTAGAGCAGTTTATTGCAAACTTGCATACGTTACATACTGAAGTAAGTCATATACACCGTTCAGAAATAGAGAGTGCACTTCAGTATGTTGTACATAAATTTAATGTTCAATCTGCGGTGTATTGGGATGATGATAGATTACACCAGCTTGAAATAGGAAAGTGTTTAACAGGAAATTTCGTTTCTCATCGAATGTGGCAAAGGAAAGAAGGTGAAAGAGAACTACGGGATTATGCAGCTCAAGTGGATATGGGAATTACATATGCTGAAATGGGACTCGCTGAGACGGGAACCGTTGTTTTATGGAATGGTGGTGGACGCGGGCGTTTAGTTAGCGTTTTGCCAGCAGTTTATGTAGCAATTCTCTCAGAACATACAATTTATAGACACTTAACAGAAGGAGTAACTAGAATTCATGAACAGGTTTCGAATGGATTACCTGCCTGTATTAATTTTATCACTGGGCCTAGCCGGACAGGTGATATTGAGATGGAATTAGCTTTTGGAGTTCATGGCCCAGGCAAGGTCCATGTCATTCTATTAAAGGATTAGAATGAAAAACAAAAGAATGCGAGGGGGAGTGGGACTTTTGATGAAGAATAAATTTCGTTATTATGTCTTTACAATGCTCACGTTTATTACGATGGTAAATTATATTGATCGAGGGGCCATCGCTTATGCGCAGTCTTTCATTATAAAGGAATATGGCTTTGACCCGAAGGAGTGGGGAGCTATATTAGGGTATTTTGGTTACGGTTACATGATTGGTTCTTTATTAGGAGGTATTTTTTCAGATAAAAAAGGACCGAAATTTGTATGGATTGTAGCAGCGACGGCTTGGTCTATTTTTGAAATTGCGACTGCTTTTGCTGGAGAAATAGGGATTGCTGTTTTTGGAGGGTCTGCTTTAATAGGATTTGCTATTTTCCGCGTTTTATTTGGATTAACAGAAGGTCCATCTTTTGCGGTTTCGAATAAGACAGCAGCAAACTGGGCAGCTCCAAAAGAAAGGGCTTTTCTAACATCCCTTGGTTTTGTTGGCGTTCCGTTAGGGGCAGTATTAACAGCACCTGTAGCGGTTCTGTTGCTATCTTTCACTAGTTGGAAAATCATGTTTTTTATCCTCGGTACAATAGGGATTGTATGGGCGATTATTTGGTATTTTACTTTTACGAATATGCCTGAGGATCATCCACGAGTGACAAAAGAAGAACTAGCTGAAATACGAAGTACGGAAGGTGTGCTTCAATCAGTAAAAGTAGAGAAAGAAATTCCAAAAGAGCCATGGTACTCCTTTTTTAAAGTTCCGACATTCGTTATGGTTACGATAGCATATTTTTGCTTCCAATATATCAATTTTTTAATATTAACTTGGACACCAAAATACTTGCAAGATGTATTCCATTTTCAATTATCTTCCCTTTGGTATCTTGGGATGATTCCTTGGCTCGGAGCTTGCATCACATTGCCACTAGGGGCGAAGCTATCTGATCGTATTTTACGTAAAACAGGAAACCTTCGTTTAGCTCGAACCGGGTTACCGATTATTGCTTTATTACTGACAGCAATTTGTTTTAGCTTCATTCCAGCGATGAATAATTACGTAGCTGTATTAGCACTCATGTCGCTTGGAAATGCGTTTGCTTTTTTACCAAGTTCATTATTTTGGGCAATTATTGTCGATACCGCTCCTACTTACTCAGGAACATATAGTGGAATTATGCATTTCATCGCTAATATCGCGACAATCTTAGCCCCGACTTTAACTGGATACTTAGTTGTAAGTTATGGCTATCCTTCTATGTTTATCGTAGCTGCCATTTTGGCCGCTATTGCAATGGGGGCAATGTTGTTTGTGAAACCAGGGCAGCAGACGAAGACGGAAAGCTTATTTAACTGGAGAGGTAAGAAGCGGTTAGAGGAACCTCGTGCTAATTTTGAATGAGCCAAGTAAGATGTAAAAAGTGAGTTGAATGCATTAGAAATGAAACCGAATGGTAGTATATGAAAAAACTCCTGAATTTGCATACTAACTATGCAAATTTAATGGAGTTTTTTTCATTACCCGGAAGAAATAAAGTGAAATAATCAACAACATACAGAAGTATAAAATTGTATATAAATCTCTGTAATGAAATGCTTGATACGAAGTCTATTCTATGGCTTCCCATATTTGTTTTTTAGCGTGAATAACATGCGAAATCAAAACTTTACTTGTAGTACATAATAAATACAGTTGTTACCCTTTTAAAATTACATGTGGATATAGAATAAAGTTGATTTATCATCCTATATGAAAATAAAAATAAACCACTGTTCGATTTGAATATTCCACGATATAATGGTGAGAGTTTATATCTGAAGAAATATTTGCATAAGAAGTGAGGTACTGTATGAAAAAAAGAACGACAGACATTATTTTTATTATTATTGGTGCATTCCTTTTTGCGTTAGGTGTGAATTTGTTTGTTATCCCGAATGAGTTCGGTGAAGGCGGGGTAACAGGTATTACGATTATTACGTACTACTTATTTGAGTGGTCACCAGGTTTAGTCAATTTAATTTTAAATGCGATTTTATTAATAGTCGGCTATAAATTTTTGAATAAAATCACAACGATTTATACGATTATCGCTGTAGTTACGAACTCGCTATTTCTTCATTTAACAGAAGGATGGACGATTGCTTCGGATGAAATGCTCGTAAATGCTATTTTCGGTGGAATATTTATCGGGTGCGGGATTGGTCTCATCATTCGCGTTGGTGGAACGACAGCAGGTACTACAATCTTAGCGAGGATGACACATAAGTACTTAGGTTGGAGCATTAGCTACGGTCTACTGTTCTTTGATTTAATCGTTGCGTTTTCATCTTATTTCATCATTGGTGCAGAAAAGCTGATGCTGACAATTATTATGTTATATGTAGGAACGAAAGTAATGGAATTTGTAATTGAAGGTTTAAATCCGAAAAAGGCCATTACGATTATTTCCGATAAGCCGGATGAAATTGCCGGGAAGGTGACTAGCTTAATGGGTAGAGGAGTTACTGTGTACTCAGGTCATGGCTATTACACGAAAACGCCGAAGGACATTCTTTATGTTGTTATTAATAAGCAAGAAGTAGTGAAGCTAAAGAGGATTGTTCAAACTACAGATCCGGCTGCGTTCATCGCTATACACGATGTTCGCGACGTGTTCGGAGAAGGATTTGTTGATATTTCGAAGGCTTAAAAATTGTTTTTCATTAAAATAATCTTAATACTAAAACGTAAGAATCTATTTTGAATCATCTGTTTTCAAAATAGATTCTTTTTCTTTTTCTTGCAAAAAATGCAATTGTTTCTTAATGTAGTGATGTAGAAGGATGAACAAGAGAGGGTTTAATGAAGATGATACATATTTTATTAGCTGATGACGATAAACATATTAGAGAGTTGTTACATTACCATTTACAAAAAGAGGGGTTTAAAGTTTTTGAGGCAGAAGATGGAAAGGTAGCGCAAGAAGTATTAGAGAAGGAAAATATTCATCTTGCGATCGTAGACATTATGATGCCGTTCGTTGATGGCTATACGTTATGTGAAGAAATTCGTAAGTATCATGATATTCCTGTTATTTTATTAACGGCGAAAGATCAGTTAGTTGATAAAGAAAAAGGATTCATTTCTGGTACGGACGATTATATTGTAAAACCATTTGAACCAGCTGAAGTCATTTTCCGTATGAAAGCTTTATTACGCCGTTATCAAATGCTAAGTGCAGACATAATTACACTTCACGGGACGACAATTGATCGTAAAGGTGTTGAAGTAAAGTGTAACGGGCAGACGATTTTGCTTCCATTAAAGGAATTTGAGTTATTATCACAACTTGCTAGCTATCCTGGAAGAACATTTTCAAGAGAAGAGTTAATTGAACTAGTATGGGGAATGGATTTTGAAGGGGATGAACGAACAGTTGATGTTCATGTGAAAAGGCTCCGAGATCGTTTCTCAAAACGAACGGATGATTTTCAAATTACGACAGTACGCGGACTCGGGTATAAGTTGGAGCTGAAATAAAATGAAATCATTATATTCTAGATTTGTATTTATGACAGTCGGTATTATGCTACTTAGTAGTATTATCGGCTTTTTATTAACGAACGTATATTATCAAGTGAAGTTAAAACCGTATAACAGCGAAAAGATTTTAAAGTATGCGGAAGAAGTTAAATCGTTATATGAAAAGCAAAGCGAAGAAAATCAAGAGGCGTACTTACAATCTATTGCGAAGTTAGGGTATGAAATTTATATTGTAGATGATCAAAAGAATGGAAAGCGTATCGGCAATGCGTTTCGTAAGACGACGATAAGTGATGATACAATCCGTAAAGTGTTGAATGGCGAAACGTTTAATGGTGTTTCCACATATCCGACTCGTCTCTTTATTACCGGTTTTTTCGATAATGAATTAATAAATAGTGTCGGTGTACCACTAAAGCACGGTGATAAACAGTACGCATTATTTATTCGCCCTGACATTCAAAACCAATTCGGCGAGATGCGAATTTTCTTAGCGGTGTTACTTGGGTTTATCGTACTATTAAGTATTATTTTTATTGCGATTGCAGCAGGTTACATCGTTCGTCCCATTCGTAAATTTACGAACGCGACGCAAAAAATTGCGAGTGGGGAATATGAAATTGAATTAGACGTAAAACGAAAAGATGAAATAGGGACGCTATCTACAAGCTTCCAAAAGATGACGAAAAGTATTAAAGAATTAGATGAAATGAGACAAGAGTTTGTTTCAAACGTTTCACATGAATTTCAGTCGCCACTTTCTTCCATACAAGGGTTTTCAAAGACATTGCAAACAGAAAAGATGAGTGTGGAAGAAAGAAACCATTACTTACAAATTATTGAGGGCGAAAGTAAGCGAATGTCTAGTTTATGTAAACAGTTACTTACGCTCGCTTCATTAGATAAAGAAGAGAAAGTTTTACAAATAAAAGAATTCAATTTGCAGAAGCAAATTAAAGACGTCATTTTTATGCTCGAGTGGAAATGGCGTGAGAAAGATATTGCCATTGAATTTGATGTGCCGGATATCACTATAAAAGGTGATGAGAACTTACTTCATCAAGTATGGAGTAACATTTTCACGAATAGCATCAAGTTTTCAAATGAGGGTGGGACCATTGAGTTTTTCGTCGAAGAGTTAGAGTCTAGCGTTATCATCTCTATATCCGATAATGGAATCGGAATGGAAAAAGAAGAAATGGATCGTATTTTTGATCGCTTCTACAAAGTAGATACAGCAAGAGCAAGAAATGTAGAAGGCAGCGGTTTAGGGTTATCGATTGTGCAGAAGATTGTTGAACTGCATAACGGAAACGTTTCGGTTTATAGCACGAAAGGGGAAGGGACTACTGTTCGGGTGGAGCTTCCAAAATAGAAGGAAGAGGCTGTGTGGGAACGGCCTCTTCTTTTTGTCGTTTTTTGTCGGTAAATCGATATAATCGAAAAATCGCCGATATAATTCGAGTTGCGCCGATATATTGTGAAAATCGCCGATATAATTCGAGTTGCGCTGATATATTTGAAAAATCGCCGATATAAATTTCACGTACCCTAACTCCTATTATAGAGCCGCACCTTTCCCGTGCTCTTCCTTAAACTGCACCCCAAAAGTATCCGCTGTAATTTCATCAGCTTTCGGCAATGCTCGTAATTTCGGATGGAGTAGCCATACAAGAGAAATAAATAAAATCCCGATGCTAGCGAGTGCGAAAATGAGTTGGCTACTAAATATATTTGCAGCATATCCACCAATTAAAGAACCGAATGGCATAGCAATTGTGCCCATACTTCGCATCACTGAGTTGATGCGTCCAATATATCGATTTGGAATTAAAATTTGACTAATTGTCGCAAATAATATGTTGGTTGCACCAATCGGTACCCAAGCTAGGCCGAATAAGAAAATAGATAACCATTGAAACGGTACAACCGTAGAGAGAAACCAAAAGATAGCACCAGTCGCAAAGCTAATAATAGAAGCGCGGCCAACGTTACGTTTGCCAACCCATGAACTGAATAATGCTCCAATTAAACTACCTGCTGATATAGCAGCTAAGAAGAAGCCATATGATTGCACGCCTCCTAAAGAATCAGCGAAAGAAGGGAGTATCGCCATCGTCATACCGATAGAAAAATTGGCAACAACTGAACCGATTAAGAAGACGCTCATTAATGAACGAAAGACGATTGAAAAGCCTTCTTTTAAATCAGAGAAATATTGTTTAGTTGAAAGTGATGTGCCTGTTTCAGTTTGCTGTGGCATTTTCAATGAAAAGAACAAAAGGGCAGTAATCGCAAAAGTAAAAGAGTCGATTACATATAAAGTAATGGCGCCAAATAGCGCTACTAATATGCCAGAAAGCGTCGTGCAAATTAAATCAATGCCTTGATATGCAAATGAAAAGAGTGAGTTTCCTTTTAATAATTGTGTTTTATGCAGTAGAAGTGGTAAAGCTTTTGATTGTGCGGGATAGGCGAATTGTTCGATAAAAGCTACGATTGGCATAATGATGAGTAGTAATTGGACGGTTAGTAGGTCGAAGTAGTGTGTAATAGGAATGATTAATATAAGAATGCATTGCAGTACTTGTGTGATGACGAGGGTGTTTTTAATTGGCCATCTATCAACGAATGGACCGGTAAGAAATTGTAATGCAGAAGGTAGTAACGTAAGGAAACCAGCCAATCCAGAATAAAAAGGATTACCACTTAGCTTATATACGAGCCACATCGCGGCTACATAGTACAAGCTATCTCCTATGTTTGTAAAGATTCTCCCTAAAAATAATAAGAGGAAATTCCGGTTTTTCAATATGTCCATTTAATCTACTCCTTTATAATAAATTTATTCGGTAAAATAAATTTGACCGTTTATGTAAAAAAAATCGTATTACGATTTTTCTTCTTTTTTCACAAATCGTTGCATTGCTTTTTCATCGATTTGTAGTGCAGTAGTAGAAATGTAATAAGATTTACTATTCGGATCTTTATCCGCGTCTTTTGCGATCTCATTTAATTCAGCCATCAATTCATAAAACTTTTTCACCCACACTTGAAATTGTTCTGGCGTAGCGTCAAACTCCCAGCAGGATGAAACGTAATTCCACTCAGCCGGGTCTTCGCTTTCTTTTCTTAATATAAAAGCTTCTTCAGGAGCAGCGAGAATATGGTTTTTCGTTGTTTCTGCCATTTGTAAAAAAATTTGGCGACCTGATTCACTTAATATTTCTAAATGAGGTAATAGTTCTGCGGCAGGGGTAAAGCCCCTAGCGACAGATTGATAAAACTTTTGAACGATGCCATTTTTTTCTTCTGTATATACAATTTCTATAAAACCATTTTTCTCTAATTCTTTTAAATGATAATGAATTTTCGCCCTTGAAATGCCGAATTTCTCAGATAGTAGTTGTCCTGTATAAGGACGTTCGCATAGACGCATCATCATTTCGACACGTAGTGGATCGCTCATTGCTTTTAGTTGGCTATAAGTAGTTAGTGTGAACATGGGCTTCAAAATGATCAACTCCTTGAATAAATTTACTCGGTCAGTATTATTTGACTGAATTGTATCAAGGATTCTATTTATTTTCAATACTTTCTGAAAATTTAATCTTTCCTCTGTAATCTTCTGTTCATATTCCGTTCATATTTCTTTTTTATGATAAGTGCATAGAAAGAAAGAGGAAGGAGCGAGCGAAATGTTTTTAGCTCTGCGTGAATTGAAACAATCAAAATTAAGATACGGATTAATCGGATTGATTATGGTGTTATTATCATTTTTAGTCCTCGTTATTTCAGGATTAGCAAATGGATTATCATATGATAATGCTTCATCGATTCAAAATATGGAGGCAAATAAGTTCGTTTTAGCAGATGATGCGGAAAATAAATTACTTCGTTCACAAATTAAGAAAGACGATGTAGATAACGTAGTAAATCAAGCAAGCGAGAAAGAGGCCGTTCCGTTTCGCGTGAAAGTTTCAACGTATGAAAAGAAAGATAGTTCGAAAAAAGTGGATATCGCTATTTTCTCAAGTGAACGCGATACATTTTTAGAACCGAACATTGTAAAAGGTGAGAAATTAGGTACAGCAAATAATGAAATGGTTGCGGACGAATCGATTAAAGAAAAAGGAATCGATATTGGAGATACAATTATTGATCCTGTTTCAAAGAAAGAATTTACAATCGTTGGATTTACGAAAGACCAAATGTTTAGCCATACACCAGTCGTATATGTAAATGAAGACGTATGGGGTGCTATTACACAACCGAACCAAAAAGATTATAGCGCAATTGCACTTAACACAGATAAAGAGATTAAAAATGCTCACGTTATTAATAAAAAAGAAGTACTACAAAGTATTCCAGGGTTTAAAGAAGAGCAAGGAACGTTAACGATGATCATTGCATTCTTACTAGTTATCGCTGCGTTATTAATCGGTGTATTCTTCTACGTCATTACGCTGCAAAAAACACAGCAATTAGGCGTATTAAAAGCGATTGGTACAAAGAACTCGTATTTAGCAAATAGCTTAGTCGTGCAGGCGTTATTCTTATCAGTCGTTGCGATGGGAATTAGTATTGTTCTTGTACAAGGATTAGAACAAATTTTACCGGCAGGCATGCCGTTCTTATTAACAGCACCGATGATTGCACAATATGCAGCAATCTTTATCGTCATTAGTATTTTAGGAACACTTATTTCGTTATATCAAGTATTAAAAGTTGATGCATTAGAAGCAATTGGAGGCGGGATGTAATGACTTCATTATTAAAATTAGACAAAGTAAGTAAAGTGTACGGAGAAGGGAATACGGAAGTAACAGCCCTTCATCCGATATCGCTTGATGTAAAAGCTGGAGAATTTATCGGAATCGTCGGTCCTTCTGGATCAGGGAAAAGTACGTTATTATCAATCGCGGGTGCATTACTATCACCATCAAAAGGGGATATATACATTCGTGAGCAAAATATTACGAAGTTATCAGAAAAGGAAATGACAGACATTCGTTTGAAAAAAATCGGCTTCATTTTCCAGTTTGCAAACCTTGTTCCATATTTAAATGTAAAAGAGCAATTACTGTACATTGCAAAGCTGAAAAAAGAAAACAAACAAGAATCAGAAAAGCGTGCGGATCATTTATTAGCGGCATTTGGATTAGGAGAAAGAAAAAATCATTATCCAAATCAACTGTCTGGTGGGGAAAAGCAAAGGGTAGCAATCGCTCGTGCGTTCATGAACAACCCAGATTTAATATTAGCAGATGAACCAACGGCAAGCTTAGACTCAAAACGCGCACGTGAAGTCGTAGAAATGATGAAACGCGAAGTGAAAGAAAGCAAAAAAGCAGCTATTATGATTACACATGATGAAAGAATGCTTGATGTATGTGATCGTATATTGACGCTTCGAGATGGACAGTTAATATAAAGGAAAGGGCCAACCGTACATGCGGTTGGCCTTTGTATAATTGTTTTTAATAAGTATAATGGCTTTATTTTGAGAATAACGTTTTAATTTTATTTCGTGTTACTAATAAAATCCCGCCTAATACAGATAACATACCTAAAGCCATATTATTTGATTGCTCACTACCAGCGTTAGGAAGTTCTCTAGCATTATTGTTTGCATTTGTAGTACCAGTCTTTGTTTCTGTTTGTTTCGATTGAGATACTTCATTGATCTTGTTATCTACATTTTGCTTCGTTGTATGTATCTCAGCTAATTTGTCATCAATTTTTTTCTCAGTATGTTTAAAGTCGTTGATTTTAATATCTAAGTCTTGTTTTTTCTTTGATAAATCGTCTGAAACAGTTTGTTTCGATTGTTTAATTTCGTTAATTTTATTAATTAAATCTTGTCTAGCTTCTTGTAATGCAGCTAGTTTGTTTTTCACATCTTGTTTAGCTAGTTCTAAGTTAGCGGAAAGGCTATCTAAATTGCTTTTAATTTTCTTAAGCTCTTCTAACGTGTTACCAGTATTCGGTTTGTTTTCTTTTAGTTCAGCAAGTTTGTCCTCAGCAGTTTGTTTCGCTTTCTTTAACTCAGCTAACTTTTCATCTACTTGTTTTTTAACTTCCTTAAGTTCATTAACCTTTTGATCGATGTTCTCTTTATGTTGCTTTATTTCATTCACTTTTTCATCGACAGTTTGTTTATGTTCTTTAATCTCATTCACTTTGTTATCGATATTTTGTTTATGTTCTTTCACTTCAGCAACTTTATCTTCTACTTGTTTTTTATGCTCTTTTATTTCCGCGATTTTATCTTCGGCGATTTGTTTGTCTTGCTGAAGTTTTGCATCTAATTCTTGTTTATGTTGTTTAATCTCATTAATTTTTTCATCAGCAACTTGTTTACGTTCATGTAGTTCATTCACCTTCGTATCAACATTTTCCTTAACCTTGTTAAGTTCATTCAATGTTTGATCCACGTTTTCTTTGTGTTGCTGCAATTTCGCATCTAACTCTTGTTTATGTTGCTTAATTTCAGCTAATCGATCTCCCGTACTTTGCTGAGGAGTAGCATCATTTACTTCTGCATGAGCAGAGTTTGCGCCAGCAATCATTGCTAAAGCTAGTGTAGACGCAGCAATTGTTTGTTTTGTTTTCATATTTTGTACCTCTTTTCTTTCATATGCATGAGCTGTTTTGTGTAAAAATGAGCATATAGAAGTAGATTATCTTATCATTATATACCATGTTAGGCGCTTAGAGGAAGGATTTGCATAATAATCTATGATTATGTAATTTTGAAATTCTTTTATTTTGGAGTAGGGGACAAATCTTTAGCAAGATGAATAATTTTTTCTATAGTAAAGTTTATATCTTTACTATTGCGAATAACAAACAAATAATCAGCCTCTTTTTCTACAGGATCTACGACATCTTCGTGAAGTGATTCAGCTTGTTGTCGATCTAGCACTTCTTTGAAACTAGAATAACCACCTCTAAAAATATTGGTACTACGTGTGCTTCGAGCTACTCTTTCGTAAAGTACATCATCTGGAATGTCAAAATGAACGAGTATGCGTACATATTCATTTTGTGGAAATAATTCATTTAGTAAATATAGTCGTCCGTTTTTACTGCGATTGGAATTGCAAATAATAAGGTGTAAACTCGTATGTTCTTTCGCATAATCAACAATGAATTTAGAAAGACCGTGCTTAAATGTATTAGTGCCTTCAGCTGGTTGTAATTTTTCATAATGCGAGTTAATAAATTCTGCTTGGTTATCTTGATCCATAACGAAAGAGTGAGGGAACTCTTTTTCTAATTCTCTTGCAAATGTAGTTTTTCCGCTGTGTGTTTTTCCTACTGTAATAATGACGAATCGTTTCATATTGGCCTCCATGTTTATTGTTATAATCTGGAATATTCTGTGTGGATCGACAATTTTCCTGCTAGAGAATATACAAAGTGCCGAAGTGATAGTAGGCTAAAAAATTGACAAAAAAAACTTATTTATGCTATAATTTACCAATATAAAAATAAAGTGTATAATAGGGTTCTCCTGGCCAGGGGAACCCTATTTTTGTTGTGAAAATGAAGGAGTGTATGTGCGTGAAAAAAGGTGAAGCAAGTATAACGTCGTTAGTATCAGCTTTCGGAAGGGCATATCATAGTGAATTTGATAATCCAAAAATCTTTGATGATTATGTAGCTAAAGAGTTCATTTCTCAAAAAGAACGTAACGACATTGAAATGAATATGGTTCAAGGGATACATTTTTTCAATACAGACATTGCACAGCAGTTTCAAGATAATCCACAAGAAATATTAAAATGGATTACACAAGTGCAATTATCACCAACACCTTTAGCACGTGCGGCATATTGTGAAAGAGTATTACTACATGAAGTTGCACTAGGCGCGAAACAATACGTCATACTCGGTGCCGGCATAGATACGTTCAGTTTTAGACACCGAGAATTAGAAAATAAAATAGAAATATTTGAAGTGGATCATCCTTCTACACAGCAGTTTAAGAAGGAGAGAATAGAAGAAGCAGAGTTTGAAATTCCAAACAACCTTCATTTTATTTCGATGGATTTCACGAAAGGATTTTCCTATGAACAGTTACAGAATGAAGGATTTGAAAATAAAAAGACGTTCTTTAGTTTATTAGGTGTAACGTACTATTTAACGAAAGAGGAACTTTCTAGTTTAATAGAATGCCTATTTGCGATGGTTCCAGAAGGGAGCTCTATCGTTTTCGATTATCCAGATGAAAACTTATTTACAGAAAAGGGACTGTCCAATCGAGTGGAAAATATGGTGAAAATGGCTGCAATAGGCGGAGAACCGATGAAATCATGTTTTTCTTATGCCGAAATGGAAGCACTGTTAGAGAAGGCGGGCTTACTCATTTATGAGCATTTATCGCCAGAAGACATAAATACATTCTATTTTGAAGGACGAAACGATTATTTAAAAGCTTTCGAGACGGTGCATTATGTGCATGCGGTGAAGAAGTAAAAATTAGTAGGCACGGGGAGGAATCTCTGTGTCTTTTTTTGTGGGAGAACAAGTGGGAAACATTAATAGGAAGGGAAATTCGATAATTTAAAGAATATGAAGTATGAATGTAACAAATTAAGTAGTGATGCTAAAGGAGAACAGGATGTACACAATTGGACAAGTCGCTAAATTTTTAGGTGTATCTAGGGATACTTTGAAGTTTTATGAGGAAAAAAATTTGGTCAAGCCGAAGCAAGATATTGAGAATGGGTATAGAAAATATAATCATTTTGATATATATGATATAACAACGGTCAATTTCTATAGGGAAATAGATATCGAAATAAAAAAAATTCAGGAATTAAGAAAAAGTAAGAGCATAGAGGGAATAAAACTATTACTAGAAGAGAAAGAGCAAGAAGTTTTAGAGGAAATAGAATATAAAAAACTCCTTTTAAAAAAGCTTCAAATTGTAAAAGAAGATTGCAAAAAAACAAAGCAATTCTTAGGAGAATACGTAGTAAAAGAAATGAAGCCTTTAGAAGTAAATGGAGAAATAGAGCATTTTACTGCGTATGATGAGTATGAATCTTTGAAAAAGAATACGGATCGTTTAAAAAAAGCAGTTACTTTAACATCTTTACGAAGAGTTATAAGTTTTAATGAAGAAGGTATTATAGAAGATAAATTTATAGTTGTAAGAAAAGTAGAGGGATTTGACAAAGAGTTAGAAGGGGAAATTCTATCGCATCCAAAATGTATGTATACAGTTATTGAGGATGGAAGGTGGTCAACTGGTGGGAAGAGTATTGATCATATCGTGGAATCGAGTTTAAGAAAAGCAGCAATAGAACAAGGGTATGAACTTTTGGGGCTAGTGTATATAAATATATTACTTACCACATATGAAGATGAACTTGAGCGTATATTTTTAGAAATTTATGCACCTGTAAAATAATGCAGACATGTATTGACCTGTGAGTAACCCCCAGGTTTAAGCTAGGAGTATCTGTAAATATAAATACTATTATATTTGCGAAATACATAGTTTGAAATGGGGATTGTGCATGAATAGGGAAAAGAAATTAAAAAAGCCAGTAGCTAGTTTTATTGTACTAACCAATATTATTTTTCTGCCACTTTTTTTACTTGTAGGAGCTACAAGTATGTTGGGGTTCCCTGTATGGATTTTTGACGTAATGTTTTGTATATCGTCTTGGTCTTCAACTTTTGCTTTTGTAATGCTATTTAAAAAAATTTATCCGGGGCAGAGCGTTATACAATTTGTAAAAGATAAATTCAGGGCTAAACTTAAATTATCTGTGATTCTTACTGCAAGTATGATTCAGGCTTTTATATTTTTATTGATTTTGTTTCTAATATCTAAAAATAGTGAAGTAGACTCTATTTTTACTGTATCTTCATGGGGAATACTAATCTATTTCTTTGTTAAAAATTTTCTTGCGGGGCCATTAGGAGAAGAACTAGGATGGAGAGGATTTGCACAAATTGAGCTTCAAAAGAAGTATTCACCATTGAAAGCTTCAATAATCATTGGATTTTGGTGGGGGATGTGGCATCTACCTATTTGGTTTACTACAGGATTTGTTGGCATGGACCTAATTAAATATATTCTATTTTTTATGATCTCTATCATATCTGTAAAAATCGTCATGACTGCATTTTACAACTTGAATCAGAATTTAATTATTCCAATCATTATCCATCAATTCTTTAATTTTTTTATTGGTATTATAAACGGAAATTTAATAAATCTAATCATGTATAACGCGATATTTTATTTAGTGGTAGCAGTTGTAATGATTGTTATAAATCCAAAGAGAGTTTTGTATGGAGCGGAAGATATAAATAGTAGCAATCGAAAGTATTAAGTATATTGCTATTGGAAGGCGAGGAATTATGAAAATTATATAAGTATTTATATAGGATTAGTCGTTGCTATAAGCATTTTAATTCTTTCAATTGTTTTTCTATATTTCAACCCGCATAGCAACCAAATGCTCGATAAGGAAGTATATATTACTGTATTTTTCATGCCCTTACTCCCTTCTTTTCCAGCAGTTATTAGGAGAAAAACTTTTATGATTTTTTACGGCATTTGGTTGTTACCAAGAACTCTTTATTTGAGTGTAGCTGCGATATCTACGCTATGGAATTTATATATTCTATCTTGAATGATTTAGTTTACTAAGTTTTTGAAAGGGAAGGATGAGAAGTATAATGAAACAAGGATTATCGAAATTAGCAGATATACTAGTCAACCATTCTACGAAAGTGCAGCCTGGTGATCAAGTGTTGATCCAAAGTGTTACAGAAATAAACCCTGCAGTAGTTCGTGAAATTATTAAGTCAGTGGAAAAAGCAGGTGGATATGCACATGTATCAATGCGTGATGTTTCTGTTACGAGGCAATTAATTTTATCAGGATTTGAAGAACAATTTAAGTTATTAGCAGATTGGGAATGTTATCGACTAAGTAAAATGCAAGTGTATATTAATCTCCGTAGTCCTAGAAATGCATATGAATTAGCAGATGTACCAGCAGAAAAAATGAAGTTATATCAAAAGATATTTGGAAAAGCTCATAGTGAAGCTGTATATAAAACGAGATGGGTGACAACTCGTGTTCCGAATGCGGCTTCTGCACAAGAAGCAAATATGAGCACGGAGGCTTATGAAAAATTCTACTATGATGTATGTACGTTAGATTACAACAACATGTCGAAAGCGATGGAGCCATTAAAAGAATTAATGGAAAAGACAAAACGAGTGAGGATAATTGGAGAAGGAACAGATTTGGAGTTTTCCATTGAAGGAATAGGCGTCTTAAAGGGGGATGGTACGGATAATATCCCGGATGGCGAAATATATACGGCACCTGTCAAAGATTCAGTAAATGGAGTAATAACATTTAATACAGTATCTGTTCAACAAGGTTATGCGTTTCAAAATATTAAGTTACATATTAAGAATGGAAAAATAATAGAGGCAAATGCAAATGATACAGAGCGAATAAATCGCATTCTTGATACGGATGAGGGAGCAAGATATATTGGAGAATTCGCGTTGGCTTTTAATCCCTACATACTATATCCGATGAATAATACGTTATTTGATGAAAAAATAAATGGTAGTTTTCATCTAGCAATTGGAGATTCGTTGCAAGGTGCAGACAATGGAAATGCATCAGCGATACATTGGGATTTAGTAAATATTCAAAGACCAGAGTATGGCGGGGGTGAAATTTGGTTTGATGATGTATTGATTAGGAAAGATGGGTGTTTTATTTTACCAGAGCTGTTAGGATTAAATGAAGAGAATTTAAAAAGGTAAAGTGCTTTTTGAAAGTTGTGTAAAGGGGATTAAAACCCTAGGACAGGGGTAATAATAGGAGGAAATTAAAATGGGAAAGAGTGAAATGTTTCAAGATTTTAATTTTAAATTAGTGGTAATTGAAGCTTTATTAGATAAAGAGCCACTATTTCTAAAAGAATTGAAAGACTTAATAGATAAGCATACGAATAATTTTGAATGGTATTCAGGAGCTGGGCCAATTGTTGAAATCAGAGATTTTTTAGAAGAGTTAACTTTGAAAATAAGTGATTTGGAAAAGATTGAATCCCTTTGCTTTGATGGTGGGAATGAAATTTATCATATTTTAAAACCTGATTGGGATGGTGAAGACAGTTTATTTGATGTTATATCTGTTGAAGGATTTCAAAATTTAAAAAATCTAAAAACAGTGGAATATATTTCAATGTGTTACCCAAAAGTATTAGAACCATTTAAACAAGCTGGAATTGAAATTGAGGATTAATGAGAGACAAGTTATATAATAATGGAAGTGATTCTTATTAAGAAAGAGTCACTTTTTCTTATGCAATGAACAAAGCAGAATGGAGGATACTATGATAATAATCGATAATGATGGTGAAGGCTACTGGAGTAAAACTGTTGATTTAGGCATTTTAGGTAAATTCAATAGCATTTTTATAGATTTAGATGGATGCGATATAACAGGGGCGACGGACAATATGAATCAAGAAGAAAAGGTAGAAAAAGCTACAAAATATTATGGTAATAGATTCAAAGAGTTAGAGACAAATGTTGGATTTATAAATGAGCAATTTCTAATGTGGGTTATAACGCATTTATGTGATATAGAATATCCATTTTGGGAATTTGGTGATGAAGATGAAAGGAGTGAAGATTATCCAGATTATATAGTAAAAGAAGAAATAAAAAAATTCGAAGATGAAAATGGACAATTGCAACATGATCCGTATAGTCAAAGTCCGATTTATAGAGAAATTCAGAAATATAATGTATATAATAATGAAGATAATTTATTAAGCTATGAAATCATAACGAAATATTTACCGGTTCTTGATTTCCAAAAACTTGTAGATACAATTAGACCTAATAGTATAGATACATTTGAAGATAACATAAACTTTCAAGTGAGTAGTGAAGTTTGTGGTGGAATGTTACTTTGTGCTACTTACGGAACAATTTATGCTAATAACGAGCTAGAAGTTACGCATAACTGTTAATACAAGGTATATCGCTACACATCTATTAACTGAAAAATATTAATTACAATCAAGCATAAAAAAAGTCATTCTTAGTAAAAAAATAGCGTTCTTTTACTATTCAAATATGATTACATCTGAATTTACTACCTCAGTTTGATTTATCATATTTCAATCGAAATAGAATAGTAAATTGGTATAAAAGATATGAAGATATATACTTTAGGTTTTAAATTACAGTAACTTTTGTGGGAACAAAAGAGAAAATAGAAGATGTTAAAATTACATGTATATACGCTCCATATATTTATATTTGCTGCTCAATAAACTAGCAACCCGCATAAGTTTGTACCACATATTCACTTTTATTTACAAAAAAATACTATTAATTATTTTCGGATAATTGTTATAATATAGTTAAATTGATATAAAAGTTTTTTCTAGATTATGTATTTGAAGAATTCTCATGCGAAAAGAGCCAGTTCTCAAGTAGAGAACTGGCTCTTTGTTGAAGAAAAATAGGATTAGATGTACATAATGGGATAGCAGAATTCCACAAAAAAATCTGTATGCATCCACAACAGTAGTTATATATGACGGAATTTTTGAACTTATAAAAAGATTAAGAGGCGATAGAAAATGAAAAGATATATTAGTATAAAAGGAATTGGCACATATCTTCCAAAACGAAAAGTAGATTCTCTTGAAATAGATCAAATGTTAGACGTACCAGAAGGCTGGACATTAAAAAAAGCTGGGGTAAAAACACGATACTTTGTTGATGGGGAAACGTCTTCTTATATGGGGGCTGAGGCTGCAAAAAAAGCTGTAGAAGATGCGAAGTTAACATGGGATGATATCGATTGTATTATTTGCGGAAGCGGAACGATTCAACAGGCGATTCCTTCTACTGCATCACTTATTCAAGAACAGCTCGGGCTACAGCATTCTGGTATTCCATGTTTTGATATCAATTCAACATGTTTAAGTTTCATAACAGCACTTGATACAATTTCATACGCAATTGAATGCGGGAGATACAAAAATGTTGTTATTATTTCTTCTGAAATTTCTTCTGTTGGATTAAATTGGGGACAAAATGAAAGCAGTATTTTATTCGGTGACGGTGCGGCAGCTGTTGTCATAACAAAAGGCGATCATTCATCTTCTATTATTGCTTCCCATATGGAAACATATAGCTCTGGTGCGCATTTATCAGAAATTCGTGGCGGTGGAACGATGATTCATCCTAGGGAGTATAGTGAGGAACGAAAAGAAGACTTCTTGTTCGATATGAATGGAAGAGCTATTTTTAAACTATCTTCTAAGTATTTAATGAAGTTTATCGACAAGCTCCTTATGGATACTGGTTATTCTCTAGCCGATATTGATTTAATTGTTCCTCACCAAGCAAGTGGACCAGCTATGAGACTCATTCGTAAAAAATTAGGGGTAGATGAAGAACGCTTTATGACTATTTTTGAAGACTATGGTAATATGATTTCCGCATCTATTCCAGTCGCTCTTTTCGAAGCGATTAAGCAAAAGAAAGTGCAACGTGGAAATAAAATATTATTATTAGGCACTTCTGCGGGACTTTCTATCGGGGGCATCCTTCTTGAATACTAAGAAAACAGTATTAATTACAGGGGCACGTGCACCAGCAACTTTGCATTTATGCAGACTGTTTCATAACGCTGGACATACCGTTATTATTGCAGATAGTATTCCTTATCCGTTAAGTAAAGTTTCAAAGAGTACGGATTACTTTTATGAAATCCCATCTCCAAAGTGGAAAACAAATGAAAGTATCCGTGCGCTACTATCCATTATTCAACGTCACAATGTAGATTTGCTTATTCCAACGTGTGAAGAAGTATTTTATATATCTAAATATAAAGAGGAATTAAGTGCATTTTGTCATGTATTAGTAGATGATTTTCAAAAACTTTTATTACTGCATAATAAGTGGGAATTTATTCAGTTCGTAGAAAGTTTAGGGTGGCAAGTACCTGCAACATATAGAATAAATAATGAAGAAGCGATAAGATCAATGATGCACAAAACACCAGCTCATACTCCTTTTGTATTAAAGCCGATTTACTCCCGGTTTTCTGATAAAGTGGAATTTATGACAAAAGAGGCTGCTCTAAAAGAAAGCATGATACATAAGTCGAATTATATTATGCAAGAGTTTATACAAGGAACGCAGCATTGTTCCTACAGTATTGCACAATCTGGGGAAGTGTTAGCTCACTCTACGTACAAAACGGAATTCACGGCAGGCTTAGGTGCTACCATTGCGTTTCAGCCTATAAATCATTCTAAAATTGCTCAGTTTGTTACGCATATTGTAAAAGAGTTAAATTTCTCAGGACAAATTGCCTTTGATTTTATCGTTACAGAGAATGGAGATGCGATTCCAATTGAATGTAATCCACGTACTACAAGTGGATTACATTTATTCGATGAGGAAATATTGCCCGCTTTTTTTAATGAAAAAGTAAACAATGCATTCATTCCAAAACAAAATTCAGAGTGTGCAATTCGGTTAGCGATGCTTCTATATGGATTTCCTTATTTAAAAAGTAAACAAAAACGTAAACGATGGTTAAAAGTTCTATGCTCATATCCAGATATCGTTTATCGTCACAATGATTGGAAACCATTTTTTTATCAGTTTTTTAGCATGTACAAATTATGGCGTGAAAGTTATAAATATGAACGGACTATTTTAGAGCAAACAACATATGACATATCGTGGGATGGTGAAGATTTATGAAAATGCTAGTAACTGGTGGAACGGGCTTTCTAGGACAAAAACTCGCCTTTCGACTGAAGAATATGGGCTATGAAGTAACGGCAACGGGAAGAAATAAAACAATCGGTAAGGTATTAGAACAAAATGGAATCAAGTTTGTTCATTGTCCTCTTGAAGACAGGGAGCGTGTGCTACAAGTTTGTAAAGATAAAGATTATATCTTTCATAGCGGTGCACTTTCTTCCCCTTGGGGCAAATATGAAGATTTTTATAATGCAAATGTGTTAGGAACGAAACATATTATCGAGGGAAGTCAAAAGTACGGTATAAAACGCCTTATCCACGTATCAACACCAAGCATTTATTTCTATTATGATGAGCGACAAAATGTAGTAGAAAATGCGAAACTTCCTGATACGTTTGTAAATCACTATGCAACAACGAAGTACATGGCTGAACAAGCTATTGATCAAGCTTTCGCGCATGGTTTACCAGTTATCACAATACGCCCGCGCGCTTTATTTGGACCAGGAGATAACGCGATTCTTCCGCGTCTTATTAAAGTATGTGAAAAAGGGGCTTTGCCGAGAATTGGTACAGAAAATGTTCTTGTGGATATTACGTATGTTGAGAATGTTGTAGATGCTTTACTTCTTTGTATGCATTCCCCAAAACATACATTAGGGCAAAAGTACAATATAACAAATGACGAACGTATCAATTTATATGAGGTCATAGAAAATGTAATGAAGCGCCTTGATAAGGAAGTACGATATAAAAAAATTTCCTACAAAACTGCTTTTACACTAGCGGCTATATTAGAAGGAATCTCAAAAACTATTTTATTCGGAAAAGAACCTATTCTTACAAAGTATACTGTTAGCGTCCTTTCAAAAAGCCAGACGTTAAGTATTGATAAAGCTAAAGAAGAGCTAGGATATGCTCCAAAGGTCAGTATAGAAGAAGGAATTACAAAATTTGTAGACTGGTGGAAAATACAATGAAAATCAAATCTTTAAAGCTATATGATACAGGATATTGCACACATCCAGAAAAAATCGCATACTCCAAGGGCAGTTGGAAACAAATCTGTTTTCCAGCAACAGTAGGATTACTCCATCATCCAGAATTAGGATATATTCTATTTGATACTGGATATGCAGGACACTTTAAAGAAGCGACAAAAAAATTCCCTTACTCTGTATATGCAAAACTGACGCCTGTTCATTTTACGGAAGAGCAATCTATTAAACAGCAACTTCTTCTTGATGGTATTCAGCCAGAAGAAATTAAATATATTATTCTTTCTCATTTTCATGGCGATCATACAGCGGGTTTACCCGATTTTCCAAAAGCGAAAATATTAACCTTCGCAAAAGCTTATGAGGATATTAAAAAGAGAAGTAAATTTGGTGCTCTATTAAAAGGGTGTTTAAAAGATACACTGCCGGTGGATTTAGAGCAGAGGATGTCATTCATTGATCAAACTCCATCCCTTAACTTACCTTCTACATATGGAAAGTTTGAAGAGGGCTATGATGTATTTGATGATGGCTCATTATTTGCTGTTGACTTAACAGGACATGCAACTGGTCAATTTGGTATATTTGTCCATTTACAGAGTAATAAAATTGTCTTTCTTTGTGCAGACGCAGTGTGGCTCAGTAAAACGTATCAAAACCTTGTATTTCCTAGTAAAATTGCCAACCTTTTAACGAGCGATCCAAAGTCTTATCAGAAGAATATTGAGAAGTTACACCATTTATCACAAACATCACCTGAGATTGAAATTGTACCAACTCATTGTGAACATACATGGGATAAAATTAAAGCAGGGGTGTACTATGAATAAACTACGGATTCTCAAGCAATACTTGAAAACAAAATATGGCTTGAGATTTTCAAATCGCAAACAATTGGAACAGTTTCATAAACGACAAATAGAAAAACAACTTTTGTTCACGATAGAGGCATCGCCTTTTTATCGCCAGTTATATAAGCCGTTTTTACATGAAATTGAAAAAGGGAATTTGTCTGCACTCCCCATTATTGATAAAGAAGTAATGATGGAACATTTTGATACACTAAATACAGTACATATTTCAAAGAAAGAAGCGTTTCATGTAGCATTTGAAGCAGAGAAGACCCGGAATTTCTCACCAACCATTCGTAATATAACTGTCGGTTTATCATCGGGCACTAGTGGAAATCGTGGGGTTTTTCTCGTTTCCGAGGAAGAACAAACGTTGTGGGCTGGCTCGATTATTGGAAAGGTGCTTCCTTCTAGCATTCTACATAAACACACGATTGCTTTTTTCTTACGTGCAAATAGCAATTTATACGAAGCGACAAAAAATAAGCGAATCTCATTTCATTTTTTTGATTTACTAGATTCGTTTCAACAGCATATCACACGATTAAATGAAGTAAAGCCATCTATTTTAATTGCACCTCCGTCTATGTTACGGAAAATTGCTTACTGGCAGCAAGAAGGACTGATTACAATTTGTCCTAAGAAAATTATCTCTGTAGCAGAAGTGCTTGAAGATATTGATAGAGACTTTATTTCTGCGACTTTCAAGCAGACAGTACACCAAGTTTACCAATGTACAGAAGGTTTTCTTGCTACCACCTGCAAGCAGGGGACATTACACATGAATGAAGACCTCGTTCATATTGAAAAAGAATACTTAGATCAAGAGAAAGGGATATTTGTTCCCATTATTACTGATTTCATGAGGAAAACACAGCCGATTATACGATATCGTCTCAATGACATATTAATTGAGAAAAAGACGCCGTGCAGCTGTGGCTCACCTTTCTTAGCATTAGAACGTATTGATGGTCGATGTGATGATATATTTATTGGAATAAGTGAAGTGGATCATAGCGAAATATTTATTTTTCCAGATTTCATTAGAAGAGCAATTTTGTTTGCATCTAGTGACATTCAAGAATTTAAAGTAATACAACATAGCGTAGACAAAATTGAAATGAAACTTAAAGCACTACCTGAAAATCTCGAATTATGTCAATCAAAGGTAATGCAAGAATTACATACACTATGGTCTACTAAAAAGTGTGCGATACCACATTTTTTCTTTTCACATTACGATATTCAAGTATATGATAAAAAATTAAAAAGAATAGAAAGTTTTGTAAGGCGTGGTGAACATAAATGATTCAGTTACATGATGTTCATTCTTTGCATAGCATTGATTGGGAATCCAAAAAAGATGGAGCGTATGTACGAGATAGTTTCTTGCCTTTTTTTCAAAAGGGCATTACAGCATTTATTGAAAATGTTAACACGCAGCTCTTTCTATTAGAAGTTGATGATCTCATCTTGCCAGTCACTCTTAATAACGCAGAGTTCGAAAATTCATATGTATGTTCTCCTTATACACATTACATATCTTATGCGTTAGAAGAGCTATGGGAGTTGAAAAAACCATGGCTAGAGAAGCTATTAACCTATCCGATTCATCTTATGGGAAATTGGCTAAGACGAACGAATATTAATAAAGTAATTGTCGTAAATAATTGGATGCTTTCAACAAATCTTTATCACTCTATCAACGAACAACAAATCGAACAAATAACGAAAGTATTAGTTGAGAAATTTCCAGAGCATACTATTCTATTTCGCTCTTTAAATAACAAATTATATCCCGCAACGACAGAAGCACTATCTACAGTCGGTTACAATAAAATTATGTCTCGTTCTATATACTTATTTGATCCGAAACACTATAAAAAAATGAATCGAAAAAAACGAAAAGACTTATTAAATGATAAAAGTTTATTAGAGAAAAGCAATTATGAAATTATTACGAATGAGGAATTAACAAAAGATGATATTTTACAAATTTCCCAGTTATACAACCAACTATATATTGAAAAATATTCCGCCCATAACCCAATGTTTACACCCGCTTATTTATGGAATGCTCTTCAGCATCGTTTATTTGAGATAAAGGCCATAAAAAAAGGGGACACAATTGATGGTGTCATTGCTTATTTTATTAGGGATGGAGTTATGACAACGCCAATCCTTGGCTATCATACAAACTCTGACCAGCAACAAGGTTTATACCGTATCCTTTCCCTCCTTATTACAATGGATTCTATCGAAAAAGATTTAATTTGTCATTGTAGTGCTGGGGCTGGAGAGTTCAAAAGAAATCGTGGTGCAACACAGCAAATTGAATACAGTTATGTATATAACGCTCATCTCCCACCTAGCCAACAAAAGGTATGGAAAGTATTAATGTGGATATTAAATACATATATAGAACCGATGGCAAAAAAACATCGCTTTTAAGCAAAAAAAGGGATAAGATTCGTAATTTGTAGGAGTTATAAGTGTTTCATCTTGTTCTGTTAGTTGATTGAACAAAGTGTTTTTTTAGTAAGCTACATAAAATAATCAATCTTTTTCATAAACACTTAGGGAAGCCAGAAGGACTCCACACATTTTACTCAAAATGTGTGGGGTTCTTCTTTTTATAAAATGAATATTTGTAGTGTGGAATATATCCAATTGCTTAACCGAACTAGTATTTTAGGGACATTAACTGAAACCATAAATATAACTTCATGTCTATCTTGTTGATGAATATCATGGTCTTTGGATAAAGAACAGTAAAACTTTAGCTCTTTGATTTTTATTACAATTTTGTAAGGTTAAGTAATAAAAATCGATAGAACGGGATATTGGAATGGGATACTCTGATTGATGGGTAGAATATTCTGAAAAAAGGGGTAGAACAAATGAAGAATAGACAAAAAGCATCGATAATATGCAAAAGCATTTTATGTTTAATCATTTGCATATTGATTACGAATGGAGCATGGTTTACAAATGTGGTGAGGGCAGAATCGGGCATGCTGACTGATAGGAGTATAGAGGATTTCAAAAAAAAGCTGGATGAACAGGTACCAAAATGGCAGGGGGATTATGAGGTACCGGGGGTTGCAATAGGAATTGTGCATGAGGGACGTATTGCTTATACACTTAACTACGGTTATGTAGATAAAAAGGCAAAAAAAGCGGTGAGTGATGATACTTTGTTTCAGGCTGGTTCCATTTCTAAAAACCTTACAGCGTGGGGAATCTTGCATCTTGTAGATGAAGGACGTTTATTACTAGATGATCCCGTTGGAAAATATCTGACCAAATGGAAATTACCTAATTCAGAGTTTAATAATAATGAAGTAACCATAAGAAGATTGTTAAGTCATACAGCAGGACTATCTGCACATAAAGGATACCTCGGGGTTGCACCAGGGAAACATCTTGACTCTATTGAGGAGTCTCTGTCTGGAAAAGGATGGCTTAATGAAGCAGTGGAGGTTACCAATAAACCAGGTTCAGAAACAATTTACTCTGGTGGCGGATATACAATTTTACAACTTGTAATTGAAGAGGTTACCGGAATACCGTTTGATCGTTATATGGAAGAACAAATTATGAAACCTTTAGGAATGAAATCTAGTTCATTTTTACAACGTCCTGAAAACCATAACCTTTCAAAAGCTTATGGATATTTTGGAGAGGAGCTCCCTAGTTACCAATTTACCGAACAGGCTGCTGCAGGTCTTAAGACAAATGTTACCGATATGATGACATTGATACTTGCAAGCATGGATACAAATAATAAAGGGAATGGTGTCATCAAAAGTGAACGTGTTGAGGAAATGCAAAAGCTGATATTAGGGGAGAATGGTTTAGGTATATTTGAAAAAAAATTATCTAATCAATGGAAATTACTTTATCATTCTGGTGACAATCGAGGCTGGCATTCTTTTTATGGTTTTATTCCTAATACAAAGGATGGATTGGTAATCCTTACAAATGGTGAAGGTGGTATAGACTTACGACAGGATATTTACCACGCATGGATTGAATATGAAACGGGAAAATTACCTGAAAGTTACTTTTCTCTAGCAGAGCAGAGAAAAACTAACTTCATTACATCAATTGTTATTGGGGCCACACTTAGTATATATTTGCTACTATTTGTGATTAGATTGTACAAAGGTAGAAGAACTTTCATTTTTAAGCAAGAGAAGAAATCTTACATCGGATTAGTAGTTAGGACATTTTTACTTGTTGTTACTGCTGTTCTCATTTTTTGTGCTGCTTATTTGTGGAGAGTTTTTAGTTTGAATTCCGGTAATACAATAAATTTCATTCTAATAATGGCATGGATTATAACGCTATTAATTAGTGGATTTTTCCCGAAAATTAAAAGTAATAAAAAACAACGTATGAAACGAAAAAAATTAACATCAAAATTTACATGTATGTAATGTTAAAGGCTAGAAAGCTAGATTGGCGTGAATCATTAATTTTGGAGTGCAAAAAACAACAAAATCTTTTAAAAAACACTTAATTTTTTACTCCATCTATCTTTACAATCCCTCCTTATAATGTGAATTGGACAAGCACCTAAGAGAAAGCAGAATATGTCAGTTTGTACATTCTATTATTAGGGGGAGAATTTGTATGAAAAAGACAGTTGCTTCGTTAGCAGTTATGGCGGCATTATTGCCGACGTTTTCAGTGTATGCAGAAGGGAAAGAGCAAGTTCGAAAGTCAGCTACAACTTTTAACGTTATTAGTGACATTCAAGGTGATTTAGGAGATTTTGATCACGTATTAAAAGATATGAACAAAGTGACGCCGCTTTCTAGAGCGCTTATTATGAATGGGGATATAACGCCAACTGGACAACAGTCACAATATGATGATGTGAAGCGTGTGCTAAACAAAAATAAGCATCCGGAAAATGTATGGTCAACTGTTGGGAATCATGAGTTTTATGCTGGTAAATGGACAGCTGATGGAAAGCTTTCTCAAAGTACATGGCCAAATGGTGTAACGGAAGAAACGTTATTTAATCGCTATTTACAATTTAGCGGACAAGAAAAGGTGTACCATAAAAAAGAATTAGACGGTTATCCGCTTTTATTTTTAGGAACGGAAAAATATATGAAATACCACGATTCAAAAATGTGGGATGAAGTATATATGAGTGATGAGCAATTAGGTTGGTTAAAACAAAATTTAGAAGAGTATAGTCAAAAAGATAAGAATAAGCCAATTTTCATTTTCTCTCATCACGTTTTACCTGATACGGTGTCTGGATCAAGACAATCACCGTACTTACAAGATTATTTAAACGTCGATAAGTTGTACGATATATTAAAAGACTATCCGCAAGTTGTTTTCTTCACGAGTCATACGCATTGGGATTTAAATTTACCCGACTGGGCTGGTAAAAAGAAAATTGCAGGCGGAGATGAAAAAGGATTTACTGTTGTAAATACGGGCGGGATTGAAACGGGCTGGATGTCGGCTGGACCAAATGGAGGAGAGAAGACTGCTCCTGATGGCTCTTCATTCAAACAAGGGTTGCAAGTGAAAGCATATGGTAGCGATGTAATGGTGACAGCTTATGATTACAAACGTGATAAGGAAATAAAGAAATTATTAATTAGTAATTCGAAAATTGCACAAATGGCACCAAATGTAACGGCAGATGATAGTAAAAATATAATCATTGGTGCAACGGAGTATATGGAGTACTCTGTAAAAGGAACGAACGAGTGGCTGACGTATAATCCAGAAAACCCGCCCAAATTTGACGGGGACAAAATCGTATACGTACGCCATAAAGGCGAAATGAATTTAGAACCAGGATTAACGCAGCTTCTTCGATTTTCTGCAAATAAGTGATTGGAAGAGGGCCTACTTTTTATCGAGTGGGTCCTTTTGTGTTGTCAAGTTTTGTCGGTAAGTCGATATTTTATGTCGAATCGTCGATATATTGAAAAAATCGTTGATATATTTCAAGTTATGAACGATATATTTGAAAAATCGTCGATATAAATTTCATGTACCGTAATATGGTTAAAATCATTATTATAATTTCACGTACCGTATTGGAGTTAAAATTATTAATACAATTCCATACACCAAAACCGAATTCCAATACATTTTTCCCCCAGAAAGATGACTTCATCATTTTTACATGTAATAATAGTAACGTTACATACATTGTGAAAGAAGTACAAAAGGAGCGTTATTCATGAATTTAGCTAAATTCCCGAGAAAAAAATATACAGAGTCATATACACCAATTGAAAAATTAAACAATTTTTCAGAAGCACTTGGTGGGCCGACTATTTATTTTAAACGAGATGATTTACTTGGTTTAACAGCTGGTGGTAATAAGACGAGAAAGTTAGAGTTTTTAGTTGCGGATGCACAGGCAAAGGGTGCAGATACGTTAATTACAGCTGGTGGTATTCAGTCAAATCATTGCCGCCTAACACTTGCAGCGGCGGTAAAAGAAAAAATGAAATGTATCCTTGTATTAGAAGAAGGGCTTGAGCCAGAAGAGAAGCGAGACTTTAACGGAAACTATTTCTTATATCATTTACTAGGTGCTGAAAATGTCATTGTTGTACCAAACGGAGCAGATCTTATGGAAGAGATGCATAAAGTAGCAAAAGAAGTTAGTGAAAAAGGGAATACACCATATGTAATACCAGTTGGTGGATCGAATCCTACTGGCGCAATGGGATACGTTGCTTGTGCGCAAGAAATTATGGCGCAATCATTTGACCAAGGAATTGATTTCAGTTCAGTCGTTTGCGTAAGTGGTAGCGGCGGTATGCACGCTGGTTTAATTACAGGTTTTGCTGGAACACAAAGTAACATCCCCGTAATCGGAATTAACGTAAGTAGAGGAAAAGCAGAGCAAGAAGAGAAAGTAGCAAAACTTGTAGATGAAACGTCAGCTCATGTTGGTATTCCAAACTTTATCCCGCGCGAAGCGGTTACATGCTTTGATGAATATGTAGGACCAGGTTACGCGTTACCAACGCCAGAAATGGTGGAAGCAGTGCAGCTGTTAGCGAAAACAGAAGGTATTTTACTTGATCCAGTATATACAGGTAAAGCAGTAGCGGGATTAATCGACTTAATTAGAAAAGGTACATTTAATAAAGAGGACAACATTTTATTCGTACATTCAGGTGGTTCACCAGCTTTATATGCGAATACATCTTTATTTGCGTAAGTATGAAAAAGCATTGGGTATCCAATGCTTTTTGTTATATACTGGAATTATCACAGTGTGGGAGAGGGAGTATATGAGTTCAAATTTAAAATGGATCATATATACAGTACTCAGCATTTCGATTCTATTTATTTTATTTGTGGCCTATGGAGTTTATTTATATTTCACTTAAGTAAAATGGTAACCGAACCAAAGGAAGAATAAAATAATTGCTGTATTAAATAGAGTAAAGCATAAACCGATAATTGCTAAAATTTTCTTCTCATCTCGGCTACAAAAAGAGATAATCGCTAATAGAATTGCTATAACAGCGGAAGCTAATATGAAGTAGGCGAAAGGCACGACATATTCTATCCCAACTCTGTCTAAAATAGGTGTGAAAAGGAAAAGATTAATCGTAACGAATATACTTACAATGAGAAACGTATAACTTTTCCAAGTGTATGTTTTTAACTGCATAGACGGTACTCCTTTCTTGTTGCTCTTTATGTTGCTAACTATAAAGTTATTTCCTTTATTTTACAATATTCATATTTTAATTGAAATGAGGTTGATGAATATGAAGGGGACAAATGTATCAGTAGTTTTTATTGCCATAGTTATATTCATAATAGCGGGTTGTTCGAATATGATAGGAAATGAAGATCAAACGATCAAAGTGCAAAAACATGTAGATGATACATATGAAGATTTGAAGGTAGTTACAGATAATAAGCAAGTTCAGCAAGTAAAGAAAATATTAAATGATGCTCATTTTGAAAATAAAAAAGTGCAAATGTCGCGTCCAGCTGATTATCATTTTGTTTTTCAATTTAAAAATCCGAAAATAGAGGCGAAAGCTACGTTGTATCAAATTTGGGTAATTCCTAATAAGGATAAAATAGAAATCATAGCGGGGAATAGTCAGTACGTTCAATTAGAAGGGAAAAATGCAGCCACTTTGTTTCAGATTATTACAGGAGAGAAGTTGGTTGAATAAATGTATATGGGGTTTACAGTTTTTTATTTTGGAAGACACTTAGTTTTCAACGAAAATAGCTATCTTTTTATATTGGAATAAACATTAAAAATCGGATAAAATGGAAATTGGATATTGACTTACTGAACATGAGGTTCTAGGGTTGTAAGTGGATTCGTACATCTTAAGATATCCGTTAAATCGCCGATGAATAATAATACTAGGAAATATATTGTTTTTAGAAAGATTCGATGTTATGTTTAATTTTCTTAATATAATATTTCGCTTATGTAGGAGTGGCTATTTGAAGAAATTAATATTATTAGCGTTATTGGCTACATGCTGTCTCACTATTGCAGGATGTTCTAATAATAGGGTTACAACAAAGAATGATTATAAAACTTCAACACCTGAAAAGAGTGAACGTATCAATAAAGCGTGGTACAAACATATATAATAGCTTAAAGTTGTTGATGATAAAAGGGCATAGGGTGAAATGAGTTAGACCAATAGTAGAAGTTGTGAACCTTGGTGAAAAGCGGGAAGTATAGGGGGAATTCTTTTTTTATAAAAATACGATATTAAAATGTTCACAAAAAAGAGTCTACATGTAGACCCTTTTTTGTGGATATTTTTCATAAATAGAAGACATTCTAAGGTGCTATCCTCTAACTTGAACCTTCTAACATTTATTTCATTAAGTTAAAGTTCATTGAGAGTATTACTCTTTACAATTCGGGGAATGCTAGGAGCCCCGTAATAGCTCACTTGGTGTAGCTCCTTTTTCACTTTATCTACCATATTTATATATCTTTCTATAAAAAATCTAACTTTTAACGATTAAATGAAATAAAACCTACTTAAAAACAATGAAATTTCAGGAAAAATAAGGTACACTAATCAATGGTTTTGGTTTAAAATCGATTGACGTTAATGTATACGGGGGAAGATTGATGAATAACAATACAGTAAATGAATCAGTTGAAGAAGTTGAGAAAAAACGGGTAAGATCAAAAAAACGTTTTACAAATTGGAAGCTTATCGCAGCGGGTGGCGGTGTAATTGCACTTCTTATTGGGGGAATGAGTTATTATCAGGCAACTCACTTCAATTCAAATGTTACGATTAATGATACAAAAGTCGGTGGTATGAGCGCTGATGAGGCAATACAGAAATTAAAAACATCTGGACTAGCAAACAAAGTTTATATTGATCAACAACAAATTTTAGATGAAAAAGAGACAAAAACGGAACTGACGGAAAAAGATTTGCCGCAAGTTAAAAAACTATTAAAAAGCCAGTGGACATTTTTCCCTTCTTCAAAGGAAAAAGATTATTCATTGCTACCAAAAAAGGCAGAGCAGTATCGTAGTGAAACGATGAAAAAACTTGTAGAAGAAAAGCTCGTGTCTATGAATGAAAAATTAAAGGCACCTCAAGATGCTATGGCAAAGCTTGAACAAGGAAAAATTGTTATTTCGAAGAGCGTTGATGGAAAACAGTACGACGTTACGAGTCTACTAAAAGATTACGATAAGCAGAAGCATAAAAGCGAAATTCATTTAAAGTCTGCATACATACAGCCTATTAAAGAAAACGATCCGATTATTAAAAAAGAAGAGAAGGCATTACAGAATCTTCTTACGCAGTCTGTTGATTATAAAGTGCAAAATGAAGTGTATTCATTAAAAGCAAAAGATTTAATTCAAAATGCCTCTATGTCAAAAGATATGAAGGTGACAATCGATGCGAGAGAAATTAAGAATAAGGTTGCTGAAATTAATAAGGCTAAATCTACATTACATAAAGACTTCGCTTTTAAAACACATTCTGGTTCGGTCATATCAGTAAAAGGTCAAGGATACGGCTGGGCACTTGATGTTGAAAAAGAGACAAAACAAGTTCAACAAGCCTTTGAGAAAGGTGAAAAATCACTTTCTGCTTCTAATATTCACGGAAATGGTTGGAAGAAGGAAGGGATCGGCTATGAAACAACAGCGAATAATGGCATCGGAGACACATATGCAGAAGTTTCCATTGCAGATCAACAAATTTGGATTTATAAAGATGGGAAATTAGTCGTTACAACAAATGTAGTAACGGGTAAACATAGTACAGGTGAAGATACATCACCAGGTGTGTGGTACGTCCTATACAAACGAACACCATACACGCTAAGAGGTAGCGCAGTAGGGAAAGCTGATTATGCGGTTAAAGTAGATTACTGGGTTCCATTCACAAATAGCGGTCAAGGATTCCACGATGCTGGCTGGCGAAAAGACTGGGGAAATAATGCGTATGTAACAGGGGGATCAGGCGGGTGTGTGAACCTTCTTCCTAACGTTGCAAAAACTGTATATGATAGTTTGAACACGTATGATCCAGTTATTGTGTACTAGAAAATAGCTATGTATTAAGAACTTATACGAATAAACAAAGCAGAAAATATATGAAAAACACCTCTTGCATTCGCATACTAAGTGTGCAAATGCAATGGAGGTGTTTTTTGTTTAAATACAAGAGTTTATTGCGTATAAGAAACAAAGTGGAAAGAGGTTAAGATAAAACAGGTTTTCAAATAGTCAATAAAATTGACAATGAATATCATTTTCACTTAATATAGAATCGTCGCATTTAATTAGACATGTATTTTTTGTTAATATAATAGATTTCTATTAAGGTGCTCCATTTATGAATTTAAGCGTAGGAAAGGGTAATAGAAAATGAACTGGAAAAAAGGCGGATTATGGGTTATTATTTTTTTCGTTGTAAAAGGCACGATTTCTACACTTTTAATCGTTACAGGTGCTAAATATTTTGATTTGTCATTTATGCAACTTATCGTATTAATCCTGATTTTATTAGTGATTTCTCTAATAAGTCGAAAATTACTTTATAGACGTAAACAAAACAAAAAGCAAAAAGAGCTAAATATATAATAAAACCCCAGAGACCTTTGGATTTCTGGGGTTTTATTTCGATCGTTTTTTCCACATGTATATCAACTTAACGGAACAGGTTGTCCAAAACGATAAAATTGACAATTTGTTTAAAGCATGGAAATCTTTCTTTCAAATTTACAAGTAAAAAGAAATCAAGAAAGAACTTCTAGAATACTATTCGTATTTTACCCTGTTCATTAATGATGTTTAAAATACGTCAATTACTTTTATATAAGGGGGAAGAGAGATCTTTATTCTGAAGCTACAGCTGCTCATCAACTAGGCTTGTTTTTCAATTGGTAGTTTAAAGGTAAAAGTACTGCCTTCTCCTAATTCACTTTCAACTGTAATTTCTCCTCCGTGCAGTTCGACAATCCATTTTACCATTGACAATCCTAAACCTGTATTTCCAATGTTTGAAGATGTTCGTGCTGCGTCAACTCGATAGAAGCGGTCCCAAATTTTCGTAATATGTTGCTCACTGATGCCTATGCCATTATCGGAGACTTTACCTATTATGTTGGTTTCGTCACGGAACAGTTGCATATGAACAGTTCCGTTCGCTTTGCTATACGCAATCGCATTCGTTAATAAATTCATTAATAAACGCATCATCAATGTTTGATCTGCTTTTATAAACAGATCTTCCTCTATATGAGTTGTTATATCAATCGAAGCTTCTTGAACCATTAATGAAAGTTCTTCTACAACGATTTCTGTTAATTCACTCATATTGATACATTCAAATTGGAAAGTATTATCGTTTCCTTGGTCAGCTCTTGCTAATAATAAGAGTTGTGAGATTAGCGCGGACATTTTACGTGATTGCTTTAAAATTACTTCTAACGATTCTTCCATTTCTTTCGGATTATTTCTCTGCGATAAAGCGTATTCGCATTGCGAAATAATAACAGATGTTGGTGTTCTTAATTCATGAGATGCGTCAGATGTAAATTGTTTTTCACTTTCAAATGATGTCTCCAAGCGCTCAAACATTTTGTCAAAAGTTTGTGCTAAATGATACATTTCGTCTTTCGGTGAACCTTTTAAATTAATTCTCTTCGAAAGGTCTTTACCATCACCAATTTTACTGGCTGAATCACTCATTTGCTGCACAGGTCGAAACGCTCTTTGCGTAATAAAATATCCTCCCACTGCCGCAATGAGAATAAGTAATGGAAATGAGATCAGTGTTAATACGATAAGTGTATTCATCGTTGATGATAATTGGCTCATCGTCATTATTCCACGCACCCAGACTTGCTCACCGCCGTCTGCATTATGGAGAAAATCATATACGATCCATTCTTTATTACCGTCTTTAATAATTTGTATTTCATCGGATTTAAGCGATATCTTTTTATTAAAGCTTGTTGGACTATTACCTGCCAGCAGCTCACTTTGTTTATTATAAATGATGATATTTACTCCATCTTCAAAGGTTTCAAAATCATCGTCCATCTTTAATTGCCCATGCTTATACTCGATATCTTCAACGCTTTCTTTTACTGTGCTCTTCAATTGATTTTTCATATTAAAAAGCAAAACTTTATCTGAAGAAGTTAAAATAAAAGCTAACACGAGTGCCATAATAATTACAATTAGCCCCGTATACCACAGGGTTACTCTCATTTTTATTGATAGTCTTTTCATGATTCTACTCGCAATACGTAACCAGTTCCTCTTACTGTATGAATTAACTTCGTTTCAAACTGGCTATCAATTTTTTTTCGAAGATAGCGGACGTAAACATCAATAATATTTGAGCCACCTTCATAGTCGTAATTCCACACATGTTGCTCAATTTTATCTCGTGTCAACACAACTTCTTTATTACGAATCATATATTCTAAAATAGCAAATTCTTTACTGGAAAGAGTAATAACTTGGTCTCCTCTTGTTACTTTATGCATATTACAATCCACCACTAGGTCAGCAATTTCAAACACATTAGATGTATTTCCTGTTTTTCTTCGCATTAACACTCGAATTCTTGCTAGCAGTTCGTCAAAAGCGAACGGCTTTACTAAATAATCGTCCGCACCTAAGTCGAGTCCTTTTACGCGATCATCAATTGTATCTTTAGCTGTAAGAAGCAAGACAGGAGTTGTATGATTGTCCGCGCGTAATTTTTGTAATACTTGTAAACCATTTATTCCGGGAATCATAATGTCAAGCACGATCAAATCGTAGGTAGCCATGTTTATATAATCTAAGGCATCTTCTCCATTCCCGCATGCATCGACACTATAATGTTCTGCATTTAATCGCTTTACTAATATATTTTGTAAGTCTTGTTCATCTTCGACAATAAGAACTCGCATTAACATTCTCCTTTTTTCCTTATTTATATGTATCACTATAATTCCAAAACATTAAAGAGAGATTAGAAACGATTTAATTATATCATTTTATTTTTTGTACATTAATCTTCCTTTAATGTTTGTTCAGTAATATAAAGGCAAGGTTAAGGTGCACATGTAAAGGGAGGAAAAACGAATGAGAAAATGGATGCTGATTGGAGCAATTTCTTGTTTATTGTTAACAGCTTGTTCTACTCAAGCTGATAACAATACAGAAGTACAACAACTGAAAGTGGAAAATGATAAATTACAAAAAGAAGTTGCTCAACTACAACAAGAACCACAAAAAACACTACCTGCTGCGAATGATTCGAAGCAAATACAAGATTTCAAAAACGAAGTCTCATCTATTGTAGAAAAGGCAAATAACACGAAACCAGTTGGAGTAAAAGAAGATAACTTAAATACGTACTTAGCAGTCAAAAAAGAAATTGACCAATTAGATGACAAAATAGATTTATCTGATAATCAGCTAGAAGCAGATTATCGTGCTGGAACGATAACGATTGAACAATATCAAACGCAAGAAAGAGAACACGATATATTGGAAGATCAATTAGAGCAAGCAGAAAATGCACTGGAAGCAAGATTTGGAATAGAGGATTAATCATGAAGGAGTGGATGAAAATGTTAAAACATAAAAAGAAAATAATGATAAGTGTAATTGCTATTTTAGTAAGTGGTATTGCTATTGTTGGTGGATATTATGGTATGGGTTACAATTATGCAAAAAAGAATGAAAACTACACAGAGAAACAAGTTCGTGAAATTTCTTTAGCCCATACAAATGGAGAAATTATGAATGTGAAAAAAGAATTCGAATTAGAAGATGACAGCTTAACACAATCTACATTTGAATATGAAGTGGAAATTAAGACACCTGAGAATCTATTAAATGTTTTAAAAGTTAGTGCTAGAACAGGCGTAATAGAAATCGATAATGAGGATTAAAAAAATATCATATATGTGAAAAACTCCTAACAAAATTAGTTAGGAGTTTTTTCGCGTTTATACGTTACTATCCTAAAAGGTGGGGAATCTCTATGCTTCTATTAGCTGGTTAGTTGAAGAAGAATTTATTCCATAGCTCTTAAGGTATTGTAATATAAATAATAAAATTATCCTTCTGCCATTCATTTAAGTGCCTCAATCTCTACATCTTATGAATTCCCTGAAAGTACTAAACTTAAGCAAAATAATTAACCATCCTATGCAATAAAGTTACTCCACTAAAGGGTCATATTGTGGTACTGTTAAGGAAAAGCGAGTAATTGTGTTGTACAAGGGGGTGTTGGAGTGAATGTAATTGCGTGGTTGATCGTTGCTTGTGAAATAGGGTTTTGGATTGTTATAACTTTAGGTCTGCTCACACGATATATCCTTAAGAAAAATAAATTAGGATTGTTTTTCCTAGCTTTAACACCTGTTATTGATTTAATTTTATTAGTTGTTACGGGTGTCGACTTGTATCGTGGTGCGACTGCTACCCAAGTGCATGCAATAGCTGCTATTTATATTGGAATCTCAATCGCATTCGGTAGGAGTATGATTGAGTGGGCTGATATACGCTTTCAATATTATGTGATGAAACAAGGAGCGAAACCAGTTAAAAGATTTGGCATGGATTATGCGAAACACTACTTTAAAAGCTGGGGACAACATGTGCTTGCTTTTCTAATAGGTGCCGGAATTTTATTTGTCTTAATCTATTTAATTAACGATTCTTCGCGAACAGAAGTGTTGGCTGGCTTTCTAAAAGTATGGACACTTGTGTTGGGTATCGATCTTTTGATTGCCATAAGCAATTTTATTTGGCCGAAAAGGAAAAAAGGGTAGCAATTTAATAATATCGCAATTGGGCGCGATTGTTGAGCAAACACAGGTAGAAAAATGATTAAACTTTTTTATGAAAAATTATTCACTAGCAACAAAAAAACCAAGCATTTTGATCGAGTTTTCTTTCGAAATATTTGGTTTTTTCCTATTGAAAAATCAATTTTTGTAGCATGCTTTTGATCAAACTTTATTACAAACCAACAGCATTCATGGCAAGTTTATGGGTTAATAATTAATCCACTAAAAGAAGAACTTCCCCATACCCATTAGACTACTAAGCATTCCAATTCCATTCATAGTGCCTTTTCCTACTGTAAGTAAGTTTCCAAGCATTCCTGGCTGGCCGTAACCTCCGTTATTCCCCCATCCCATGGGACTTATCTGTCCTCCCCATCCTGGAGAGTTTCCGAAAATACCCCCGTTATTGGTATTAAATTTAAAGGCCTTAGCTGGCGGCGATAGTAAAGCTGCAAGATGCCCTTGTGCGAACATTCCTGTATGATTGAAAGGTTGAGCCCAGGGGAAGGGAGGTTTTTGAAAATTAAAACCTGTATGGCCTGGGAATGGAGTCCAATTAGTAGGCTGTCCTTGTGGTATCATCCCTGCATAATGGATTGGATGACCTGAAGAGAAAGGAAGGGTTTGGGGATTGAAACCCGTATAATTGGCCCGTGAATCCCAACCAACTGGATAGAAGCGACAACTCCAATTCTCAGGATTCATTCCCTCAGCTTTAGTTATTTGGGGCTGTACATATAATGAGGACATTGGAATTTGATTATTATAATGCTTCTCATTTCCTTTTGAATTCAAATACCAATATTGGTTCATAAACTTATTCCCCTTACTTTTAAAATGTAATATTAGACTTAGTCTATGTATTAGTCCTGTTTATGGATGGTTATATAACTAGATTTCCAAGCCTGTATTTAAAGGAATGGGTGTGTGGTCTTGTTGATTTATCCGGCTGTTTGTTGTCGGCTTCCTGTAAAAAAAACACTGATTAAAGTTTCACTTTATTTTCGAAGGATATTTTCATTTGCTCCTTTTGTTTATTTCAGCCTCATTTAATTTTGGTTAACAAACATGTTTACATATTCATTCAAAATTTTAAGTTGAGCAAGTAGAATTGCTAAAAAGAGAATATCCATGCGAAGAGTTTGGCAAAATACTGCAAGGACAACGTATTCTTGTGCGTATATGCAAACAATTTAAACGAATCAATGCAATTTATAATGAAGGGGCAAATAAATATATGAGTGAAACGTTACATAAAAGAAAACCACCATATGTAATGCTTGTAATCCTTTTTATTGGGGCCTTTGTTTCATTTCTAAATAACTCCCTTTTAAATGTAGCCTTGCCATCAATAATGAAGGATTTAGACATTCAAGATTATTCAACGATCCAGTGGCTTTCTACAGGATATATGCTTGTAAGTGGTATATTAATTCCAGCATCAGCATTTTTAATAACGCGCTTCTCCAATAGGAGCTTATTTATTACATCTATGATGATTTTTACTCTTGGTACGGCCTTAGCGGCTGTAGCACCGAACTTCGGTTTATTACTGACTGGCCGAATGGTTCAAGCAGCAGGTTCTTCAGTCATGGGGCCTTTGTTAATGAATATTATGCTAGTAAGCTTTCCGAGAGAAAAAAGGGGAACAGCAATGGGGATTTTTGGACTAGTTATGATTACAGCCCCAGCGATTGGACCGACATTATCAGGTTATATTGTAGAGTATTATGACTGGCGTTTGCTTTTTGAAATGATTTTACCGTTAGCAATCATTAGCTTGCTGTTAGGGATTTGGAAATCAGAGAATGTCATGAGACAAAACAAAAATGCAAAACTTGATTATCTCTCATTACTATTATCTTCTATTGGTTTTGGCGGTTTATTATATGGATTCAGTTCTGCAAGCTCCGATGGTTGGACGAATAAAGTTGTCGTAACAACCTTAACCATAGGCGCTATTGCCCTTATTGCTTTCATTATCCGTCAATTAAAAATGAATGAACCGTTATTGGATTTACGTGTTTATAAGTATCCAATGTTTGCACTTGCGTCTGTAATTGCGATTGTCAACGCAGTGGCCATGTTTTCGGGTATGATTTTAACACCAGCTTATGTACAAAACGTTCGCGGTATTTCACCGCTGAGCTCTGGGCTGATGATGCTTCCAGGTGCCGTAATAATGGGGATTATGTCACCAATTACAGGGAAACTATTTGATAAATATGGTCCTCGTATTCTTGGTATAGTAGGACTTTCCATTACAGCCGTTTCAACTTATATGCTAGCAAACCTACAACTCGACTCTAGTCACACACATATTATTCTTATTTACACACTGCGGATGTTTGGGATGGCGATGGTGATGATGCCGCTTATGACAAATGGCCTTAATCAATTGCCAACTCGCTTAAATCCGCACGGTACAGCTGTTAATAATACAGCTCAACAGGTATCCGGTTCAATTGGTACTGCTATTCTTGTTACCATTATGAATTCTGTAACAAAAACAAAAGCTGAAAGTTTAATGGCTCATGTAGATCCAACAAACTTCACAGAAGCTACGAAGATAATGTTAACGCAGAAGGCTTTATTATCCGGAATTCAGCATTCATTCTATGTAGCACTTGGCATGAATGTCGTTGCGCTACTATTAGTTTTTTTCGTTAAACGTGTAGATACAAGCCCGGAAGCTGTTGAGAGGTTAAATCGATAGAGCAAAATAAAAATCAAGATGATGATTTCTACTAAAAGGGAAAAAGAGCTGAAAGAAAAAGTGAAATAATTACACATAATGAAAAGGATCTGATATTCATATCAGATCCTTTTTCATTCGTAACACAGTATACTTGCTTATCGTATTTGTTTGAATTGACATGAGAAACTACTGGATTTCCACATACTACAATCTTTAGCTCTCAACTTCTGATAAACATTATAATAATACGCTTCATTTTAATGTAGTATTTTTGCTGCAAGTTAGAAATCTAATATCAACAAACAACTTAGATTACCGACCTTATAAGCAATATCATAATCATGAATAGTTAGGGGAAAGATACATTAAGGTAATTAATTATATATTTTTATCCCAGGCGCTTCATTGCTAGCTTCTTTTTATTGAATGGGATATTTTATCCCGCTTTAATGGGCAGTAAGACCCCCACCTCAAAATTCAGCGAAAGCAAAGAAGTTAGGTGGGGGATCAACTGCCCATAAAAGTCCGATTGGTTCAACTAATAATCAGTGGGGGATGAAGAAAACCCCACTGATTAAAGTTTCACTTTATTTCATGCTTTTTGAAAGGGTGTTTGTAATGGATAAAAAAGTATCTGCCATTCCTCAGCCGAAAACATATGGACCGCTGGGGAATCTCCCATTAATCGATAAAGATAAACCGACTCTATCGTTTATTAAGCTGGCAGAAGAGTATGGTCCCATTTTTCGAATTCAAACTTTAAGTGATACGATCATTGTCGTTTCGGGACATGAACTGGTAGCGGAAGTCTGTGATGAAACACGGTTCGATAAAAGTATAGAGGGTGCTTTAGCAAAGGTTCGTGCTTTTGCTGGAGATGGATTATTTACAAGCGAGACTCAAGAGCCTAACTGGCAAAAAGCTCATAATATTTTGATGCCTACATTCAGCCAAAGAGCAATGAAAGATTACCATGCTATGATGGTCGATATTGCCGTACAACTCGTTCAAAAATGGGCAAGACTGAATCCGAATGAAAACGTAGATGTTCCGGAAGATATGACTCGCCTTACATTAGATACAATTGGTCTATGTGGTTTTAATTATCGATTTAATAGCTTTTATCGTGAGACCCCTCATCCTTTTATTACTAGTATGACCCGTGCGTTAGATGAGGCGATGCACCAATTACAGCGGTTGGATATAGAAGACAAACTCATGTGGAGAACGAAACGTCAATTTCAGCATGATATTCAATCTATGTTTTCATTAGTAGATAATATTATTGCTGAACGTAAAAGTAGTGAAAATCAGGAAGAAAATGATTTGCTTTCCCGTATGTTAAATGTGCAGGATCCAGAAACTGGTGAAAAATTAGATGATGAAAATATTCGTTTCCAAATTATTACCTTTTTAATAGCTGGGCATGAGACAACAAGTGGATTGTTATCTTTTGCAATCTATTTTTTATTAAAGAATCCGGATAAATTGAAAAAAGCCTATGAAGAAGTAGATCGTGTTTTGACAGATTCTACTCCAACATACCAACAAGTTATGAAATTAAAGTATATACGGATGATTTTAAATGAATCACTACGTCTATGGCCTACTGCTCCAGCATTTAGTCTCTATGCAAAAGAAGATACAGTAATTGGTGGAAAATACCCAATTAAGAAAGGCGAAGATCGTATTTCTGTTCTTATTCCACAGCTACATAGGGATAAAGACGCGTGGGGAGACAATGTGGAAGAATTTCAACCTGAACGATTTGAAGAGCTGGATAAGGTTCCTCATCATGCTTATAAGCCATTTGGAAATGGTCAGCGAGCATGTATCGGTATGCAGTTTGCACTTCATGAAGCAACACTCGTGATGGGAATGCTTCTTCAACATTTTGAATTCATCGATTATGAAGACTATCAGCTGGATGTAAAACAAACATTAACGCTAAAGCCTGGTGATTTTAAAATTAGGATTGTACCCCGAAATCAAACTATTAGCCATACTACTGTTCTTGCGCCTACAGAGGAGAAACTAAAAAACCATGAAATTAAGCAGCAAGTTCAGAAAACTCCTTCCATTATTGGAGCCGATAATCTTTCACTTCTTGTTCTGTATGGCTCAGATACAGGGGTAGCAGAAGGTATTGCAAGAGAACTAGCAGATACAGCTAGTTTAGAAGGTGTTCAAACGGAAGTGGCAGCTCTTAACGATCGAATTGGAAGTTTGCCAAAAGAAGGAGCGGTTCTTATTGTAACTTCTTCTTATAATGGAAAGCCGCCAAGTAATGCAGGGCAGTTTGTGCAGTGGCTGGAGGAATTAAAAGGGGATGAGCTAAAAGGTGTTCAATACGCAGTTTTTGGTTGTGGAGACCATAATTGGGCTAGTACCTATCAGCGAATTCCAAGATACATTGATGAGCAAATGGCGCAAAAAGGAGCAACAAGATTTTCTACACGTGGAGAAGCGGATGCAAGTGGTGATTTCGAGGAACAGCTCGAGCAATGGAAACAAAGAATGTGGTCTGATGCGATGAAGGCATTTGGATTGGAACTTAACAAAAACATGGAGAAAGAACGCAGTACATTAAGTTTACAATTTGTCAGTCGTCTTGGGGGATCTCCTCTTGCGCGAACATATGAAGCAGTTTATGCATCTATATTAGAAAATCGTGAACTTCAATCATCTAGCAGTGAAAGAAGCACGCGACATATTGAGATATCATTGCCAGAAGGCGCTACATATAAAGAAGGAGACCATCTTGGGGTACTGCCAATTAATAGCGAGAAAAATGTCAACCGAATTTTAAAACGCTTTGGATTAAACGGGAAGGATCAAGTCATACTGAGTGCAAGTGGACGAAGTGTAAATCACATACCTTTAGACAGTCCTGTTCGTTTATATGACCTTCTTAGTTATAGTGTTGAAGTGCAAGAAGCAGCCACTCGAGCACAAATACGAGAAATGGTGACATTCACAGCATGCCCTCCTCATAAAAAGGAATTGGAATCATTATTGGAAGACGGAGTTTATCAAGAACAAATATTAAAGAAACGTATTTCAATGTTGGATCTTCTTGAAAAGTATGAGGCTTGTGAAATCCGATTTGAACGCTTTTTAGAACTTCTTCCTGCGCTCAAACCGCGTTACTATTCAATTTCAAGCTCTCCACTCGTTGCACAGGATCGTCTGAGCATTACGGTTGGTGTTGTGAATGCGCCTGCATGGAGCGGGGAAGGGACATATGAAGGAGTCGCTTCTAATTATTTAGCTCAGCGTCATAATAAAGATGAGATTATCTGTTTCATTCGAACGCCACAATCAAACTTTCAATTACCTGAAAATCCAGAAACACCAATTATTATGGTTGGACCAGGCACTGGAATTGCACCATTCCGTGGATTTTTACAAGCACGACGTGTTCAAAAGCAAAAAGGTATGAACGTAGGAGAAGCACATCTATACTTTGGTTGTCGTCATCCTGAAAAGGATTATCTTTATCGTACAGAACTAGAGAATGATGAAAGAGATGGATTAATCTCTTTACACACAGCTTTTTCTCGCTTAGAAGGACATCCTAAAACATATGTACAGCATGTAATAAAAGAAGATAGAATCCATTTAATTTCGTTATTAGATAATGGAGCTCATCTTTACATATGTGGTGATGGAAGTAAAATGGCTCCTGACGTAGAAGACACCCTTTGTCAAGCCTATCAAGAAATTCATGAAGTCAGTGAACAAGAAGCAAGGAATTGGTTAGATCGTGTACAAGAGGAAGGGCGATATGGAAAAGATGTTTGGGCTGGTATATGAATGTTTCTTAATTAGGTAAATAACATATAACGAATGAATTTCTTTCCAATAAGTGAATAACTTATTTATAACAATCCCGTATTTTTATTCAATACGGGATTTTCCTATTTTTAATAAGCTGTACGGATACTGTAGAAAAATAATAGGTAATTCATTTGACAATTAAAATGACCTACTATAATATATATGCTATAGCATATAATTAATAAAACGAATACATTCACTGTGAATAATTGACTGGTATGCTATACTCTTTTATATATTAATTTATAGAGGTGATACATGAACTTACATGATTTAATAGGCTATCTTGTTCATCGTACTGATGTGAAAATGACCAATTATTTTACGAAGAAATTAAAGCCTTTTGGCGTTACGCCAGAGCAGTGGGGGATTATTAGTGTTCTTTGTAGCCAAAGAGCCACTACTCAAAAAGAGTTAGCAGAAGCGATTGATAAAGATCAAACTACTGTCGTAAGAATGATACAGTCAATGGAGAGAAAAGGGATTGTAAAGAAGGCTTTGAATGAGCAAGATCGGCGTTCACACAACCTGTTTTTAACTGAAAAAGGCGACGAGTTAAAGAAAACAATTTTGCCTGTAGTGACAGACGCTCACCATTTCGTTACGAGTAATTTGAGCGAGGAAGAAATTAAAGTATTACAATCATTATTAAACAAATTGTATGATACACGCTATTAATACTTGTTCCTTATTGATGCCATGCTATTTATAAGGAACAACCTCTGTTTTATATCTTATATATGCTATAGCATATATTGTGTTTCGGGGAATGGTAGAGATAGCTTTATTTTGTATAATATTTAATTCAGATCACTTTTTTTCTAGTACCAGTCAAATTTTTTGTATTATATATGCTATAGCATGTAATTATTATCCCTTTCATATGGAAAAGGGTAATGTGAATTGAATCCATTTCCATAAGGGCAATCTCAGGAAATAGGGTAAAGGTAGTGACTACTATCCGAACAATACTGATTTTTATCAAATAATAAGAAAGGTGTGATGACTATTTTAATTTTCATCAATATTGTAAAAGTAGTGTTGTTTCTGTTCTTTTTAATGACAGGAACGAAAATTATATCTGGGAAAATGGCAGATGAATTTAAGCGATTTGGTTTACCTTCGTTTTTTAATTTCTTAACTGGAGCTTTTGAGATTGTAGGAGCAATTGGAATGTTAATAGGAATTTGGGTTCCAATGGCAGCTTTATTGGCAGGATTGTTGTTAGGCGGTACGATGCTTGCAGCTGCATTAACCCTTATTGTATTAGCGAGAGATCCTTTTAAGAAAGCGATACCTGCACTTGTTTTGTTCGTCCTTAGTTTAGGGATAAGTTTGTATCATATTTTTTAAACATAACTGAAAACTATTAAACTTTATACGTTCAAGTTACTAACGTTTTGTGATTATTTTACAAATAGGGGGATTCTCAAAGTAGTGCTTGAATAATAATAGCGATATGAATTTAGACATTACTATCATTTGAATCATAATTAGTAAAAGAATGGGAAGAATTTTTATAAAAAGGAATTCCTGATGAATTTTATATTAAAAATAGGAGTGAGTGAAGATGGCATATTTATTACAAGTTGATTTTCCGTTTGAAGGTCCTTTTGGTGAAGAAATGGAAAAAGGATTTTGGGATTTAGCAAAAAGTATTAACGAAGAAGAAGGATTCCATTGGAAAATATGGACTGAGAATCAAGAAACAAAAGAAGCTGGAGGCATCTATGTATTTGAAGAAAAACAAGATGCTGAAAAATACGCTGAAATGCACAAGAACAGACTTGAAGCAGCTGGTGTTAAAGATATTAGAGTAAGAATTTTTAACATCAATGAAAAGTTAACGGAACTGAATCGTGGGTATACGAAATAATTCCGAAAGTCAGGCAAGCATAAAAGGAGGGGGATAATCCCCTTCTTTTTTTATTTCTTACATTGATGGTGAGGGACTCGTACAAAAAAATCCCTATATAAATAGGGATTTTTGTATCAGTATATTGTTCCTTGGAGAAGGTTGTATGAAGTCTAATATATGAGAATTCTTACATTTGTGAAAGTGTCGTTGTGAAAATTGGACTGAAATAATTATTTATAAAAGAGTAAGACCCTTACTGGGAGGTAAGGGTCACAGGAAATGCAAATTTATTTGTAATTTGCTAAGTTGATTATAACATATATACCTGTCTATACATGTTACAAATTTATAAACATAACTGTTAATTAGTAACCAGAGGTAACGAAGGGTAGATGACTTAAGTAGTTTTTAAAGGGGTATAACAGAGAAAATGCAAGAAAAGGCCTGATAACAGGTCCGTTTTTGTTATTGTTTTTCAGACTTCGCTTGTTCTAGAATGTATGCTTCTTCTTGTTCCGGTGTCGCTAATTCGTATGCTTTACCAGTGCTGTTATTGTCCCATTCCCATAGTAAATTATGCTCCTCAACCGATTGAGAGAAATCGCCTTCATACCAACGAACCAAAATCTTGAGGTACTGTTCTTTATGTTGTGCTGTAGGAGGTTAAACAGAAGAAGGAGAACCTTTGATAATTCTTGCGTGTCTTTCTGTATAGCTTGGAAAAGAAAAAGAAAGTAATCTTTAACCATATACATGGTCTTATATTCACTCAGTTCTCGTTTCTTTTTTACAAGAAGTAATTGCCACATTTGCATGCCCATCAAGCTAAGAAAACAGATTAACCCCAAAACAAAAAAATCCTTCGTATAATATGTGAGAGAAAAGGAGAGATAAAGGTATTTTAACCTTATCTCTCTTTTTCTATATTCATTTATTTTCAGGTAAGGAGTTGATTAGTTATTACTATTTATAAGAACGTGAAGAAGTGTTGATGCCGGTTGGGGGGGGATCCAAGGCAATGTCAGAGATGTGCGTGATGATTTGGCGCAGGGTTATGAATCCATCTTCTATGAAATCGTGGGATTATATAAGCATTTATTATCCTGAAGATTTTAAAATAAAACCTATCTAATTACAGAAGTGATTTGAACGTAAGGAAATTGTAAGAAATGCATAAGAAAAAAGAAATTTTTATTATGTAGGATACAAATATAGAGAAGCACAAAAGAGGGAGGATAAATAGGGTTTATTTATACGAAAACCAAACTAGTAATAGGCGCATTCTAAATAAAAAAATCATTTATGGTACTAACATACATGTGAAAAAGAGAGGTTTTACCGTTTGTTACGACAGTAGAGATAAAGCCAGAATAGTAGTTTATGTGATGTTTGTAATTGAACAAATAAAAGATGAAATCGATCATTTATCTAAGGAGGAATTTTTCTTATGGAAAATAAATTATCTGGAGTGTTAGCCGCTACCTTAGCTCTAACGATGAGCCTACCAACAGGAGCGATAGCGTCTTCTAGCAGTAAGACTCCGGTTGTATCTAGCCAAGAAGTTGCTAGCAAAGATTTGGAGAAGATTGCTGCAGAGAACGCTGCACTGCTCACGAAGTCCTATGAGACGACTAGTGTACAGTATGCGCTGATTGATAATGGTAAACTTATTTTGTCAGGACAGACAGGCAAGAATGACATAGAGGGGAAAGAGCCATTAACCAAAGATACTCTATATGGAATTGGTTCAACCAGTAAAGTATATACGGCTGCGGCTGTTATGAAACTAGTAGACGAAGGAAAAGTTGATTTGGATGCTTCTGTTACCCGCTATATTCCTGAGTTCAAAATGAAAGATGAACGATATAAACGCATTACACCGCGTATGCTGTTGAATCACTCCTCAGGTTTGCAAGGTTCGACGCTCAATAATGCATTTTTATTTAAAGATAATGATGTTTATGCCCATGATATCTTGTTGCAACAATTGTCCAACCAAAACTTGAAGGCAGACCCTGGCGCGTTCTCAGTATACTGTAATGACGGTTTTACGCTGGCTGAGATCTTGGTAGAAAGAGTCAGCGGTATGAGTTTTACTGAATTTCTACATCAAAAGTTTACAGAGCCATTAAAACTGAATCATACGATAACATCGCAAGATAAATGGGAAGACGAAAAGCGGGCTGGACAATATTCTCCGACATACCAGGGACAGCTTCCAAGTGAAATGGTAAATGTGATTGGTACGGGAGGAATCTCTTCTACTGCAGAAGATGTGGTGCGATTCTCACAAATATTTATGGGACAGGGAAAAGAAATCCTCTCTAATAAAGCAGTCAAGGCGATGGAACAAGAAGAATATAAAAAAGGAATGTGGCCGGGAGATAGCGGAAATGTGTTCAACTATGGTCTTGGCTGGGATAGTGTGAAACTATACCCATTCAGTGAATATGGGATAAAAGCGTTGACTAAGGGTGGGGATACGATGCTGCAACATGCTACATTGGTCGTGCTTCCAGAACAGAAGATGGCAGCAGCTGTATTGTCCTCCGGCGGCTCCAGCATGACAAATCAACTGTTGGCAAACAAATTACTGCTAGCTAGGCTTAAAGAGAAAGGAACAATTAAGGATATAAAACCAGATAAATCCTTCGGCAAGCCCGTCAAGGCTAAAGTGCCTCAAGACGTGGTAAAAAAAGCGGGTTTTTATGGAAATAGCCGCAGCCATTTCAAAATAGAAATTACGAAGAAGGGAGAACTGTTTTTACCAACTAACCCGGAAGAAAAATATGTATATACGGCGGATGGAAGCTTTATAAATGAGAAGGGTACTTCCAAGCTTAACTTCGTTACTGAGAAGAATGGAAAAGTTTATTTGAGAGAGAGCACATATGAATTATCGCCGGGATTGGGGCAAACTGTGCTGACTCAATATTTAGCCCAAAAATTAGAAAACAATGTGTTACCGAAGAAAACAGCTGCTGCATGGGCGAAGCGCGAGGGCGGAAAGTTCTACCTCGTTAACGAAAAATTTAATTCTATGAACTATCTAGGACAACTAATGCCTCTTAACACACAAATTACGATCAAGGATGGGTATTGGGACGGCAAAAAAATTACAGGTCCGAATACGGCGACGCATCAAATTCAGATTCCTGTGATGTATGGGCGGGATACGACGGAAGCTCATTTTTATACAGAGAATGGTACTGAATATATGGAGATGGCCAGCTTTTTATACGTCAGTGAATCTAACGTAAAATCCCTTGATGCAGGTCAATTATCGAAAGTTACACTGCAAAAAAATGGGCATGCGAAATGGTTTACGATCCCGCAAGAGGCAGCAGGGAAAACGATGAATGTGGAGTTGCCATCAGGAAGTTCATTCGCGGTGTATGATGAGAATGGAGTATGCGTCAATTTTAGCGTTGTTAGTAATAATAACAAAGTGAAACTACCAGAGAACGGAACGGTTGTATTTGCTGGCGCACCGAACTCCGAATTTACAGTCGCATTGAACTAGCTACAACTCGGGATAGACTTCAATAAAACAATGCGACATAGAAAAGATATTTTATTTGTATCTTAAGTATTCCTTTAAATGATATTACACTTAAATTCTTAGTTTAATAGCAATGGGATCCCGCCCACGTTTTAACGAAAATATACGCTAAGCAAATCCCAACATAAAGCGAGCCGAATTTTCTACTCTTAAGAAAAATTTCGGTTCGTTTTATGGTTTCATGACAAGTTGTTTACTGAACAATAAAGTTCTTTATTGGAACAGGCTACTTTCTTCAACAATCGGGCCAGATTGTTGAAGAAGAAATATAATAAAAATGCTTTTGATTGTTTTATTAAACGAATTAAACCGCAAAAAACAAGAAGAATTCCCCACCCTTTACTAGTACACTAAATCCTATAAAAGGAGGGAGATCATGAAAAATAAAGCCATTGGATTATTTCAAGGAATTGCGTTATACATTTCAGCTATTTTAGGATCAGGTGTCCTATTTTTATCAGGGGTAACGGCCTCAATAGCGGGCCCTGCATCTATTGTATCCTGGTTTATCATTATTATAATTAGTTTTCCGCTTGCTTATTCCTTTGCTAGTTTGGCACGGATATTTCCTGATTCCGGTGGAGCAGCAACCTTTGTTAGAAATTCTTTTGGATATCATCTTGGCAATATCGTTGGGTGGTTTTACTTTGTAACAGCAGCAGTTGGTCAAACGATTGTATCTTTAACTGGTGCTTTTTACGTCAGTCAGGCATTTGGATTTTCGCATTTTGAAACAATTTTAATTGCCGTCTTTATTTTGGTAATTGCAGGTGTTTCCAATTATTACGGCGTAAATGTTAGTGGTAAAGTTGCATTGATTTTAAGTTCTTTATTACTGATTCTTTTAGCGTCAGCTGTATTTGTGGCGTTTCCAAGAATACAATGGGGAAATTTTAATCCCTTTGTTCCAAATGGATGGTTTTCTGTCGGGAACGCTATAACGGTTATCTTTTGGTCATTTTTCGGTTGGGAGGCGATTTGTAATCTGGCTGAGCATTTTAAAAGGCCAGAAAAAGATATTGTCAAAGGAGCAGTTATTAGTGCAGTTGTCATTGGATTATTATTTTTAGCGCTAAGCCTTGTCACTATTGGAACGGCCACGTATGGCAGTCAAGAAAGCAACCTGTCTCCTATTGGTGTTATAATGGGAGATACAGTAGGCGGAGGTGCCAAAGTCGTTACAGCTGTTTTAGCTTTAATTATTTGTACAGGGACAGCGAATGCTTTTGTAGCCAGCCTAACGCAATTAGGATATTCATTAAGCAGAGATGGTGCTTTCCCAAAATTTTTCTCAAGGCTGCATGCAACTACTCAAATTCCAAGACAGATGGTATTGTTTGTTATCTGTTTTTCGGTAGCAGGTGTGTTAGTGACAAAAGCTTTGTCACTAACGTTTGATGATATTTTGTTTATACCGACTTCTCTTGGGATTCTAGTTTATGTTCTTTCAATGGCAGCAGGCGTTAAATTATTTAGGAAGAACACACCGGCATGGTGGGCATCGTTAATCTCTTTCATTTTATGTTTGCTGGTGATTCCATTTTTTCAATTGTATATATTTGTTCCGTTAATTGTCGTGGCTATATATACGATTTATATGATTTTGAGTAATAAGATTTTCGCCTACAAGGGAGGATTAAAATCTAATGAAGGATCAAAATAACCTTTCCAGAGATACCATGTGGAAAGCAACAGTAACATGTGATTCAGCGTATGACGGGATATTCTTTTACGCAGTCAAGACAACTAGAATTTTCTGTCGGCCTTCTTGCAAGTCTAAGGTTCCTAATTATGAAAATGTATCCTTTTTTTCAAATGCGCAAGAAGCTCAAAGGGCAGGCTATCGCCCATGCAAAAGATGCCGATCAGATCTAAATATAAAAATATACGATCCGTTCGAATGCGTTTTGGAAGATACTATGCGATTGATAAAAAATAATTATGTTCAAAACATGTCTTTAAATGAAATTGCATCAAGGGTAGGAGTTAGTCGTTTTCATTTAAATCGGATTTTCAAAGAAAGAACAGGGTATACTCCTCGAATATATTTAGAAAGGATCAGAGTTAAGAAAGCAAAGGAACTTCTCTTGACAACGGTCTTTAATAGTACAGAGATTGGTTATCAAACAGGCTATCAAAGTGTATCTAGCTTTTATAATGCATTTAAAAGAAATACAGGATTTTCACCGAGTCAATTCCGTACTTTTCATAGTGGAAATACCGTAAACCAAGAACTTGACTGAATTCACGTTCTTTAACAAAAGATAGCATGAATTAACAAGAGTGCTTTGTACTCATCGTATTTTTCGATAAATCATTACTGATTGATTAAAAGTAAACAATTTTGTATTGAACAATAATAAGCCATTTTTCTCTGTTATAGAATTGTAAGCTTTTTAATTCAATCCTCAACAAACGGGCAAGATTATTGAACAAGTTTTATGAACTTTAGTGGTAGCATCATTAGTGAAATGCTTTATAACAACTAATTAAGGAGGGGTAGAATATGAGAAATAACTTTCAAATCGTTGCGTTGCAAGAGAAGGAGTTTAATAACCTATTTCTAATGAATGAAGAAGTATTAAAAAGTATCGGGGCAGTCAAAATAATAGCAAATAAAAATCCTGGATATCCTTGCAGGATAAGTTTGAAGGATGCAGAGGTAGGAGAAGAGGTAATTTTACTGAATTACCAATATCATAGTGTTAATTCGCCTTATAAAGCAAGTGGTCCTATATTTATACGAAAGGGAGCAACTACTGCTAAGCTAGATGTAAATGAAATTCCGCATATGTTACATCATAGGTATCTATCTGTACGCGGCTACAATGCTGACTCAATGATTGTAGAAGCAAGGGTTACAGAAGGTGTAAATGTAAGAGAAAATATAGATGGAATTTTTGATAATAAAGAAGTAGAATATATTCACATTCTTAACGCTAAACCAGGATGCTATAACTGCCTTGTTAATAGAGTGTGAAAAAATTAAAAATGCAAACTTCTATTATCCTATAAGGGGTACCACCAATCACTATCAAGCTAATTCAACAAAATCTCCTCTAAAATGAAAAAAATACGCTATTCTATTTGTAGAATCATAGGAAAGGATGGCGTTTTTGTATGTCTATTTCTGTATCTGATGAATTACAACTATTTGCTCAAGAGATTCAAAGTTTTTTATCTCCAAATACCTTACGGGATCTTGCTAGAGATGTTGGTTTCGTACAACGAACCAGTAAATACCAAACAAAAGATTTAGTCGCTTTATGTATATGGATGAGTCAAAATATCGCTACAACCTTTTTAGCTCATATGAAAGAAGAGATTATACCAGTTTTAATGGATGTAATAAAGACAAATAGCATTCCTGCAATTAGGGAAGCTATTGATGCAATAGGTTTCATTTGTTTCTATAACAAAATACATTCTAATACTCAAATTATTGATGCACTTATTCTGTGTTTAGGGAACAATTTCAATGATAACATTATCCTATGGAAATTGGTCAGAGCATTTGAAGGTTTTAACGATATCAATGTCATTAAAACTCTTATGGAAATAGAACAAAACGATAGTCAATTGGTTATAAGAAATGAAGCCAAGAGGTCAATGAAAATTATTAATAACCGTACTAATAATTAAAAATGACTTATCAAGAGAATAAGTCATTTTGTTTCATAGGGAAGGTTCTACCTAACACCATTCCATTTATAAAATAGACAATACTTAATAGAATTCTTCCAACAAATAAGGCAGCTGTTTTTATATTCCAATCCTTTTTCTTGATTACATAAAGAATTGGAAATAGTATAGGTATCCCAAAAACAATAATAAAGACTGTATTTACCATTCTCTCCTCCTAACAAAATGATTATGTTTTTAAACTTGGTGAATTCTCAGGTTGGAGGTATGTTTCATTGTTACTGGTTAAAAACAAGGGCCGGAATTCCGGCTCCTTTTCTATCCCGCAACATAAAGGTTTACTTCATCTCTCCGTCTCAAAAAACTCAATCCATTCCCCATCAGGACCCGCAAAGAATATGTAACGTGTTCCATCCGGTAATGTTTCGATTTCTTCTCCTAGTAAAAATGTTACGCCATGTTTCTTGAGTCTTTCGATTTCTTCTTTTAATGAATCTACTTTAAAGCAAATGTGATGTACTTTTCCTTCTGCCGGAAGAGAGGAGTTGTAACCTTCAATGAGTTCCAGTATTGTTTCCTTCGATTCTTCCACACCTAAAAAAGCGAGTTTTAAGTTTGGATTCGGGTGCCCCATACGTTTAATGAGTTGTAAGCCAACTACTTTTTCATAAAAAGTAATAGATGTTTCTAAGTTTGCAACCATAAGTCCAACGTGTTCAATTCTTCTAACAGGCATGTAGATTCCTTCTTTCTGAAAATTATATACAATATAATATTGAAAATTAAGAAAATAAGCAAGATAAAAACCTTACAAATTTTAGCGTGTTATATGGTATAGTGAGAAAGCATGTTTGGGGAGAAGGAAGGAGATTATACGATGAATACACCTACTCAAACTCCTTCATTATCGGAAACGATGAAAGAGTGGCATTATGCATTAGCATATGAAATTAAACATTGGAAAACGATAGGTGGTAGTAAAATTTCTATCATGAACGGTCGTTTTTTATATACAGATTATGAAAGTACAGTATATGTATTTCAGCTTATTTCGGAAGTAAGCTTACCTGAAGGTTCACCCATTCGAATTGAGTTCGATGGTGAGGAAGCGACAGGGGAAGTATTATCTGTACATGGATTAGAAATAGAACTGAAATTAAATGATTATATACAAGGTGAAATACGAGAAGCTGTTTTATACAGTGAACCGTGGCAGCTTTTAGAGCAACTACAAGAGCGATTAAAAGAAGCGCGTAAAGATAAGCTAAAACGTAATCGTATAAAGCGTCTTGTTGATGGGACGAGCAGTCCGAAACATATGGAGAAGATGAAGAATCCGAAAAATGAATTGGCGTATCGCGCGTTTTACAATCCGACAACGTACGTATGGGGACCGCCGGGAACAGGGAAGTCTTACAATTTATCACGTATTATTTCGGCTCATTATCAAAAAGGAAAGTCGGTACTTGTGTTAGCTCATAGTAACGCCGCAGTGGACGTATTAATGAGTGAAGTAACGAAGCAAATTGAAAAGAAAAAGAAATGGACACCTGGCGAAATTGTTCGTTACGGTTATAGTCAACATGAACATATACGAAATCATGAAACGCTTCTTGCATCGAAGTTAGTTGAAACGACGAACGGATCATGGGGTGAGGAAAGACTCTATTTAGAAGAAACACGCCAAGAGCTTCGTGAAAAAATCTTATCGTATAAAGCAACATCTGCTGATAAGAAGCGTATGCAGGAGATTGAAAGTGATCTTCGAAAACAGAGAGCGAAAATTAAAGAAGTAGAAAAAGAATACATTGAAAATGCGAAAGTGATTGGTGCGACTTTATCGAAATGTGCTATTGATTCACTTATTTATGAGCGTACATTTGATTTAGTTGTCGTAGATGAAGTGAGTATGGCGTTCGTTCCGCAAATTGCATTAGCTGCTTCACTTGGAAAACGTATCGTCGTTTGTGGTGACTTTTTACAGTTACCTCCAATTGCGATGGCCAACCATGAACTCGTACGAAAATGGCTCGGCGAAGATATGTTTTACCATGCCGGAATTGTTGAGTCTGTCAATAAATCAGAAGCACATCCGAACCTATTTATGCTGCAGGAACAAAGACGTATGCATGCGGATATATCGAAATTTACAAACTCATTTATTTATAGAAATAGGGTATATGATCATCCATCAGTTTCAGAACGTAAAGAACTTGCGCAATTGCAGCCATTCGCAAATGAAGCTAGTGTTTTATTTGATACGAGCCAAATGGGGGCCTTTTCGTTAAAAGATGCTGCTTCAGGATCTCGTTTTAACATTATGTCTGGTTTAGTAGCAATGCAAATGATGTTAATCGGACTGTTAGATGGTGTGCAATCAATTGGTATTGTGACGCCTTACAGAGCGCAGTCTCGCTTTTTATCAACGTGTATTAGAGAGATGTTACAGAGAACGAAATATCAAAACATACCAGTTTTAGCGGCGACAGTTCATAAATTCCAAGGATCTGAAAGAGATATGATGATCTTTGATACGGTTGACAGTTATCCACAAGAACGACCTGGCGTTTTATTCTTTGACCATAAAAATCATCGTCTCGTCAACGTTGCTGTGACAAGGGCGAGAGGGAAGTTCATTCAATTATCAGATTGTCATTATATGCGTAAAAACCTTTCGAGAAAACAAGCGTTGTCACAATTAACGGCTCATATAGAACGCCACGGAGATGTGTATGATCGCACGACATCAAGACAATTGTGGGAGCGAAAAATATCGAAACGATTACGTTGGTTTATGGAAATGAATCTGGAAGAGCCGAAAGGGCTATTAAAAGATATTTTAGCTGCAAAACGAAAAATCGTGATTTCACTTCCAAGTACAAAACAAGTGGATAAACGAGTATGGCAAGCGTTAATGCGTACAAATGCGCAAATAACGGTGTATAGTGATGGACCAGTTCCATTGAAAAATGTAAAGTTACAAAGACAAAATAAAGCATTCCCGTTTATCGTAATCGATGATGAAATCTTTTGGGCAGGGGCGCCCCTCACATCTCAAATGATGTTTGAAGGCAGTACAGAATTTCCATACGTATGTGCAAGACTGCAAGCACCTGAGACAATTGGTGTATTAAAAGGATTTTTAGATATTCGGTAAATTCGGATAGGAATTCCTTGACTTTTATTTGAAATGAACTTAGAATGAATGTAATTTAATATAATTTTATGAAAATTCTTATCACGAGAGGTGGAGGGACTGGCCCTATGAAACCTCGGCAGCGGATTCGTTATGAATACTGTGCCAATTCCAGCAAGGTAACTTGAAAGATAAGAAAGAAGCTCATTTTGACTATATATACAGAAGCCTCTTTCTATCTTTTAGAAAGAGGCTTTTTTACGTGAAAATAAAAGGAGGAAGAAAAATGGGAGCGACAGGAGTAGCGTCACAAAGAAAAACAATTGAAGAGAGTATCGAAAGAAATAAGGAAAAGTACATAGAAACAAGTCATGATATTCATGCGAATCCGGAGATTGGTAATCAAGAATTTTACGCATCTAGAACGTTAAGTTTATTACTAGGTAGTGCAGGATTTCAGTTGCAGCACAATATAGCTGGACACGAAACAGGATTTATCGCGCGAAAAAGTTCAGGAAAACAAGGACCAGCAATCGCATTTTTAGCTGAGTATGACGCTTTACCAGGACTCGGTCATGCGTGTGGTCACAATTTAATCGGCACAATTAGCGTTGCAGCAGCGATTGCATTATCAGAAACACTCGAAGAAATTGGCGGAGAAGTTGTCGTATTTGGTACACCAGCAGAAGAAGGCGGGCCAAATGGTAGCGCAAAATCAAGTTATGTAAAAGCAGGTTTATTTAAAAATATTGATGCGGCGCTTATGATTCATCCGAGCGGAAAAACAGCGACAACGAGCCCTTCACTAGCAGTCGATCCACTTGATTTTCATTTTTACGGAAAAACAGCTCACGCGGCAGCGTCACCTGAAGAAGGAATTAATGCATTAGATGCGGTGATTCAGCTGTACAACAGCATTAACGCACTTCGCCAACAACTTCCGTCAGACGTGAAAATTCATGGCGTTATTACAGAAGGCGGAAAAGCACCTAACATTATTCCTGACTACGCCGCAGCAAGATTCTTCATCCGCGCAGCAACGCGAAAAAGATGTGCAGAAGTAACAGAAAAAGTAAAAAACATTGCACAGGGAGCAGCGTTAGCAACAGGCACAAAAGTAAAAATCCATCAATTCCAAAATGAAATCGATGAACTGCTCGTAACAAAAACATATAACGACGTCGTAGCTGAAGAACTAGAATTACTCGGGGAAGACGTAAATCGTAAAGAAAGATTTGGTATTGGTTCAACCGATGCAGGAAACGTTAGCCAAGTTGTACCGACAATCCATCCGTACATTAAAATCGGACCAGATGATTTAATTGCACATACGAATGAATTTAGAGAAGCAGCGCGTTCAGAATTAGGAGACAAAGCGCTAATTACATCAGCAAAAGCACTAGCAAATACCGCGTATCGATTAATTACAGAAGAAGGGTTGTTAGAGAAGGTGAAGGAAGAGTTTAGAGAGGCGCAGAGAAATCAGGGGTAGGTGGTTAAAGGGAGTGGATAATCCACTCCCTTTTTCTTTTTTGGAAAGCTGGTGCCTATCACTTTATTAGAACGACAATTTCTCTTCAAACTCACTCTTTAAAACAATTAAAGGAGATGATAATCCGAATTGCATTAAAGAGTCTAAAAATGCAGCAAGGGAATCCATCGAATCGCTCATGACCTTCATCATATAATTAAACTCCCCACTAATTCGATATAAATCAGTTACTTCAGGAGCGGCATTACAATATTGGATAAAATCAGAGCATTGGCTCGTTTTAAACATGATGAATGCTTGAATGTTTTTATTAATTTTGGAAGGCTCAAATTTCGTTCGGTAAGCCGCTATAACGCCTTGATCCTCAAGTTTATTCATACGCTCTTTTACAGCAGGCTGCGTCATGGATATAATCCGTCCTATTTCTGAAACAGAAATTCTCGCATTTTCATATAACAAGTTCATAATTTTATGATCGATTTCATCTAATTTTACTGCGTTTTGCATTGTGTAGCCTCCTTATTGTGTTTTCTAAAGTGAATTACGGATTATAACTATAATATCATAAGTGAACGAACTCAATTACCTATAAATCTATATTTAAAGTGATTGGTGTTTATATGAAAATATAAGTATAGGTTTTTATCAAACAGAAATTTAGGAAGGATGGAAAAAATGAAGAATCTTGATGGGAAAGTAGCGTTAGTAACAGGGGCGAGTCGCGGTATTGGTCGTGCGATTGCGATGAGATTGGCAAACGACGGTGCATTAGTTGCGATTCATTACGGCCGAAATAAGCAAGCTGCAGATGAAACAATTAGGGAGATTGAATCTAATGAAGGAAAGGCATTTTTAATTGAAGCTGATCTTAATTCAATCGATGGTGTTAAAAAGCTAGTAGAACAATTAAAGAATGAATTACAAATAAGAGTTGGTACATCAGAGATTGATATTTTAGTAAACAATGCAGGGATAGGTACACAAGGGACGATTGAAAATACAACAGAAGAAGTTTTTGATGAAATTATGTCCGTAAATATTAAGGCGCCGTTCTTCTTAATTCAGCAAACATTACCGTTACTACGAGCAGAGGGGCGCGTTATTAACATTTCATCAGCTGAAGTAAGACTTGGTTTTACAGAATCCATTGCATACGGTTTAAGTAAAGGTGCACTCAATACGATGACACTGCCTCTAGCTAAACATCTTGGAGAAAGAGGTATAACAGTGAATACAATTATGCCTGGATATACGAAGACAGATATCAATGCAAAATTGCTAGATGATCCGGAAATACGAAATTTTGCGACGAATTCATCTGTGTTCGGGCGAATAGGGCAAGTTGAAGATATTGCAGATGCAGTAGCATTCCTTGCTTCTTCTGATAGTCGATGGGTAACGGGGCAAATTATAGATGTTTCTGGTGGATTTTGTTTATAGAAGGAAAACAGCTTATGACCATCAAGCGAATGAATTGAGATATCCCCAAAAACAGATTCTTATAAATAACTAGGAAATTTATTGTAATCAAAGTTTAGATTCCTATATTAATTTGTAAAATAAATTCACTTTATGTTATTATTTTTTCTTTGGACTGACAGTTTATCGAATAAATAGTGAATAGAAGACAAGTTAAAATAGGGGATGTATTACGTTGAAATGGTTATCCTGGGAGAGAAATTTAAAAATTAGATTGATTGGCGAAACTATGTTCAATACATTGTTTTAGATGTACTTTCCGTTTATGGCAATATTAACAATTGGCGAATTGATTCGTTCGCCAGTTGTACATAGTTTTGTCAGTAAATATGCACTTGAAAATGCTAGAGGACAATATATGGAAGCATCTAATTTACAATTTACCATCGGGCGCTTTATTGCACCTATTATGATTGTATTTTCTACATGGTTATCTCCAATCGTTGTGTTCGGAATTATACTACTTTGTGCCCTTGTTAGTGCAGTTTTCTATGTGAAAGTATTTCGTATGATTTCAAACACAACTATGCATAATGAATGATGAATTAGTAAAGAAGCTTGTAAATTAATAACAAGCTAATAAAATACTATTTAAAAACGCTATTTTTTTCCGTTGAATCATAGGAGAGAATAGCGTTTTTGTATGTGTAATTTTGTAGAAGTGATAAAGTTCAGGATGGAATTATTTCAGGAAGGGGATTTAACGTACACATTGCTTTTAGAGTGTACCTTATATGTTTATTTGTAAATGAAATTTGAGCGAGTAGCGGTTACCCTCGCTTTTTATGAGAACAGAACGGGAGGAAGGTTAAGGGATTAATTGGGAATAAAATTAAATTTTGGGTCAAGCTAAAAAATTTTGATGATTGATATTTTTAAACGATCTTATTATAAAATGAACATCGTTTTTATAATTTAACATATTATTTCAATTAACTACGTTAAAATAGGTTTTTTATATTATGAAAGTTTAGTATTATTAGTTTCTTACATACTTTTCCTATTTATAATGGTATAGTAAAATATAGTAAAAAGAGAGGGGATTAGTATGGCGATAATTGGAATTGATTTAGGAACAACTAATAGTTTAGTAGCAACATGGTCGGAAGATGGTGCAACGCTTATTCCAAATGTTTTAGGTGAATTTCTCACACCATCGGTAGTTAGCGTTGATGAAACGGGTGAAATTTTAGTTGGGCGTATTGCGAAAGAGCGACTAATTACTCATCCACAACTGACAGCAGCAACTTTTAAACGTTTTATAGGAACAGAGAAAAAATATGAGCTGGGTACATATACTTTTTCATCTGAAGAGTTATCATCTTTTGTTATTAAATCTTTGAAACAAGACGCAGAAGCGTATTTAAATGAAGAGGTTACCGGTGCTGTAATTAGTGTCCCTGCCTATTTCAACGATACGCAGAGAAAGTCAACGAAACGTGCAGCGGAAATAGCAGGATTAACAGTAGAACGTCTTATTAGCGAACCAACGGCTGCGGCAATTGCTTATGGCTTATACCAAGAAGAATCGGAAACAAAATTTCTTGTATTTGATTTAGGTGGAGGAACTTTTGATGTTTCCATTTTGGAATTGTTTGAAGGGATAATGGATGTAAAATCTATTGCTGGTGATAATTATCTTGGTGGTGAAGATTTCACAAGAAGTTTAATGACCTTCTTCCTAGAATCGCATCAACTGGATCCAGATTCACTGGATTCAAAAACATTATCATTAATTTATACACAAGCAGAACGTTGTAAGCTTACTTTGTGTAATGAATCAGCTGCGACTATGAATGTTGTGATTCAAAATCAAACATATGAAACGAGTATAAATAGGGGAGAATTCGAAAAAATTGTAACGCCACTACTGTTACGTCTTCGTTATCCAATTGAACGTGCTCTTCGCGATGCTTCGTTAAACCCGAATGATTTAGATGCTGTAATTTTAATTGGTGGAGCTACTCGAATGCCTCTTGTGAAATCTGTTATTTCTAAAATGTTTGGGCGTATGCCTTATGCAAATATAAATCCAGATGAAACAGTTGCTTTAGGTGCTGCAATTCAAGTTGCCTTAAAAGAACGAAATAAGGCTTTAGAAGAAGTGATTTTAACCGATGTCTGTCCATATTCTTTAGGAACAAGTGTTGTTCAAGAATTTGGAGATGGTAAGTCAGAGTCTGGGTACTTCTTCCCTATTATAGAGAGAAATACACCAATTCCTGTAAGTAAGGTGGAGCGACTATATACAGTAAAGGATAAACAACAATTTATAACTATTGATGTTTATCAAGGGGAAAACCGTAGGGTAGTAAATAATTTAAAACTAGGTGAGCTCAAAATTAAGATTCCTCCTGCTCCTGCTGGAAATGAGTCGGTTGATATTCGTTATACATACGACATTAATGGCATTCTTGAAGTTGAGGTAATAAGTACATCAACTGGAGAAAAGAAAAGAACGATCATACAGCAAAACGCTGGAAATCTTACAGATGCAGAAATAGAAAAGAGACTTTTAGAGTTAAGAGATATTAAAATTCATCCGAGAGATAGAGAAGAAAATCGACTTCTTCTTGCAAAGTGCGAAAGGCTTTATGAAGAGTTACTTGGTGATGAACGCAAAAAGATTTCTATATTACTGCAACAATTTGAGAGCGTGCTTACAACGCAAAATGATAAAAAGATTAAAGAAGCTTCCAGTATATTAAAAGAACATATTGAAAGTATGGAAAGGTGGGCAAATCGCTAATGAGTATTTGGAATACATTGGAGATTGAACCTACTGACGATATTTCAGTCATTAAAAAAGCTTATGCAAAACTCCTGAAAATACATCATCCAGAAGATGACCCCGAAGGATATCAAAGATTAAGAGAAGCGTTTGACCAGGCAGTGAAAAGTGCGAAAAATATGAAAGATAAGCCGTCGATTCAAATAGATGAAATGAATGCTTCTGATAGGGAACTTGTATTTTCTCCATGGACTGATAGTGATGCGGAAATTGCTACTACTACAATTGCTGAACATCCAGTCTATACATTCATGGAAAGTGTTGAGATGCTTTATGATAATTTCTTTGCACGGATAGAGCAGGGGAATTGGGAGGAAATATTGCGTTCAGATGTGATATGGGATGTTCAATATGCAGCAGCACTACAAGATCAGTTAATTGAATTTTTCTTATATCATTATCACTTCCCACATTCGATTTGGGAATTAATCGATCAAGTATTTCGATTCAGCGAGCAAAGAAATGATTTAGTAAATGAATATGGAGAAAATACAATTCAATTTTTATTAGAAAGAATTAGCGGCGAAAAAGAAATGCGTTACGATATCTTTGAAAAAACTGCTGATTTAGATTTTGAGTTGTATTTCTATATACGAGAAGAAATACAAAGGAAACTGATAGCGAATGAATTAGAAGATGTAAAAGAAGAACTGGATCGTGCGTTTGCAATGTATCAAAGGGACCCTGAATTATTACGTATGCAAGGTATTTATTATTTACGTATAGACAATAAGGAGAAGGCATTACAAGCATTTAGCAATATTCTGTTGATTGATAAAGACGACCCAGATGCATTATTATATCGTGCCCGTATTCAGCATAATCTTGGGCAATTTCACGATGCTATCAAAGATTGTGAACATCTTCTTTCTGTCTACCCAGAGCATATGGATGCGATGTTCATGATGACAAAATGCTTAGAAAAAGCGGGAGAAATAGAGAAAGCTGAAAAAATAGTGCAGGATGCTTTTCAAATAGACAGGAACCATGTTGAGTTTCTATCATATTTCAATTCGTTTTTGGCACAAAGCGGAAAGAAACCAAATAAACCAGGGGTTACAATGGCTTATGTATTTGGTTGGATATTGATGTATAGTGGCATGTTTTTAAGACGTACTTGGGTGTATATTTTATTTTTTATTCTTGCTATTATTACGCGATTACCTTTCAAATATATCCTTCTTCTTCCAGTTGTTTGGGAAGCATGGAAGTTTTATAGACTGAAAATCAAAATATAAGGAGGAGCTTAGGTGTTCGTTTCAAGAAAGAAAAAACAGGTAGAACAATATTTTCGATGCATGTCTACAATATGTATGGATACTTATCTTCTTATTCATTATTTTACAAAATATGAATTTACATTTATAAGAGACCGTATACTTGGGAAAAAGTTTTTGAAAGCACAATTACGAAGATTTGATTGTACCGAACCGGAACAATTAAAAGAAATGATTGAGTGGTTATTAACAGAAGGATCACGCCAAGAATTTCAAACGATGTACAATCAATTAACCCCTCTTTCAGAAGCACAGCGAAAGCTATTACTTCCAAGACAATCAAACGATGAAAAAATGTACGTTGTGAATTACTCATTGCACATGTTACCTGATGCTGGGATTGCTGCATTTGATTATGCATGGTGTATTTGTTTAAGTCGAATTGGTAAAAGATTAGGTTATTTATCTAAAAAAGAAGCGGAATATTATATGATACAAGCGGCAAAACTTGCTCAAAACTCCTATTCAGATTGGCATGAGTACTTTCTTGCTTTTCATATCGGTAGTCACTTTAATAAATTGGACATAGAGTTCATAAGCAAAGATAAATACAATATTTTTTACACACTCGGTATGTTTAGAGTTAAAGATTCTTATGTGCATACAATTGCATGGAAAAATGACCTCCTTACAGATATGAGGGAAGGATAATGTTTGAGAGGAAAGCCTTACAATTGGACTGTATGATATTAAGATTGATGATAAATACTACTTCACCAGATGAAGAAGTAGTAATATGGTCGTTTGAAAATCTAAATGTAGTTCCATAACAGTGTTTTATGTTAAAGCAATAGAGAAATGAGAAGGTGTTTCAAAGAGTCTTCGGTTAGAGTTGATACTTCTTATTTCGTATAAAAATAGTACGTTATCCTATTTACGAGAACCATAGTAAGGATAACGTACTATTTTTTCTGTTATGTAATTATATTAAAATGTAATGATGTGTTTGTAAGAGACTACAGATGTATTCTCTATAAGATGTGAAAGAAGAGGAGGTTATATTAATCGAAAAAAATTGATATATTAGTTGCATAAAGAACTCAACAGCCTATATACTATAAACATCAAAAAAACTTGATGAAGGGAGAGTGAACTACAGTGACGCAAGATTTTCAGCTCTATGAGAAAAAATTTAAAGCGTTGGCTGATCAAAAACGTTTAGAGATTATGTATGAACTTTGTCAGCGAGGCCAGACTTGTGTATGTGATTTAACAGAGATTTTTGAAATGACACAATCTAAGTTGTCCTATCATTTAAAGATTTTATTAGAAGCAGGTTTAATTGTGAAAGAAACAAAAGGTACGTGGAGTTATTATGATTTAAATGATGCGGAAGTAAATAATTTATTATCAGAAGAATTATGCTGTATCTTTAGAAAAACAGGCAAAGGTAGCTGTTGTTAAAATTTTATAATATTAATCAAAAAAACTTGATTAATGATGTATAAAGAGGAGTAATAAGGTATGAGATATGTTCACGTCGGTATAAACGTTACGAATTTAGAGAAGTCTATTAAATTTTATGAAAAGGTATTTGGTGTTTCACCAGTTAAAGTGAAAACGGATTATGCAAAATTTCTATTAGAGACGCCAGGACTTAATTTCACGCTGAACGTACGAGATGAGGTGAATGGAAATCAGGTAAATCACTTTGGTTTCCAAGTGGATACAGCTGAAGAAATTACATTACATAAAGAAAGGTTAGAAAAAGAGGGTTTCTTTGCGCGTGATGAGATCGATACAACTTGTTGCTATGCAGTGCAAGATAAGTTTTGGGTAACAGACCCTGATGGGAATGAGTGGGAATTCTTTTATACGAAAGCACATAGTGATGTTCACAAAATTGAAGAGTCATCATGTTGCACGACTGCAAATGAGGTAGCTAAAAATTCTTGTTGTTAATAGGAGATGGAAAATAAAATGAAACGCTTATCTTTTCTAGACCGATATTTAACACTATGGATTTTTCTAGCGATGGCTGTTGGGATTGGTTTAGGGTTTGTATTCCCTAGTGTAGTAGACGGACTGAATACATTACAAGTTGGAACGACGTCTATTCCGCTTGCTGTTGGTTTAATTGTAATGATGTATCCACCATTAGCGAAAGTTCGCTATGAGGAAATGGGCCGAGTATTTAAAGATGTTAAAGTGTTAGTTTTATCTTTAGTACAAAACTGGATTATTGGTCCGGTACTTATGTTTGTTTTAGCAATTATTTTTCTTCCTGATAAACCAGAATACATGGTCGGTCTCATTATGATTGGATTAGCACGTTGCATTGCAATGGTCATTGTTTGGAACGATCTTGCCGATGGAGATAAAGAGTATGCGGCAGGTTTAGTCGCTTTTAATTCGGTATTCCAAATGCTCTTTTTCTCGGTTTATGCATACGTATTTGTAACAGTCATTCCAGAATGGTTAGGGATTGAAGGGGCTATTGTCGATATTACAATGATAGAAGTAGCAAAATCAGTATTTATCTATTTAGGAATTCCTTTTATAGCAGGTATGTTGACACGCTTTGTACTCGTGAAGTTAAAAGGAAGACAGTGGTATGAAAAGGTGTTTATACCTAAGATTAGTCCACTTACATTACTGGCATTACTATTTACAATCATCGTTATGTTTTCTTTAAAAGGAGAGATGATTGTTAGCGTACCACTAGATGTGGTAAGAATAGCAATTCCATTACTCATTTATTTTATTGTAATGTTTTTTGTTTCTTTCTTTATGGGAAGAAAGATTGGTGCAAACTATCCGGTGACTACAACATTAGCATTTACAGCAGGTAGCAATAATTTCGAGTTAGCGATTGCTGTAGCAGTTGGTGTGTTTGGTATTCATTCCGGTGCGGCATTCGCAGCTGTTATCGGTCCTTTAGTTGAAGTACCTGTAATGATTGCACTTGTAAACGTCGCTTTTTGGTTTAAGCGTAAATATTTTAATGATAAACTAGTATAATTTAAAAACAAAGGTGGAAAACAACATGGAAAATAAAAAGACAATCTATTTCTTATGTACGGGAAATTCATGCCGAAGCCAAATGGCAGAAGCATGGGGCAAACAATATTTAGGAGATAAGTGGAATGTGTATTCTGCAGGAATCGAAGCACATGGAGTGAATCCAAACGCCATTAAAGCAATGAACGAAGTAAATATCGACATAACAAATCAAACATCAGATATAATTGATGCAACTATTTTAAATAGTGCTGATTTAGTCGTTACGCTTTGTAGCCATGCGGATTCGGTTTGTCCTTCTACTCCACCGGATGTGAATCGTGTTCATTGGGGATTTGATGATCCAGCAGGAAAAGAGTGGTCCGAATTTCAACGTGTTCGTGATGAAATTGGTGAACGTATAAAGCGATTTTCTGAAATAGGGGAGTAAATAAAGGAAAGGGTCAATCTTCTATTGTGTTGGAGATTGACTCTTTCTTTATTGTACATATTCATGACTGCATTGGTTTACACAAATCACCAGAAAAAAAGAGAGGATATTTTGTTAGTTTGATAAAGTTAGAAATGTATTTAATCATGTAGGTGTTCACAAATAATAAATTCATTTAAAAGATAATATAGTGGTGTGGAATTAGAGATGGTATGATGAATAATCACACTATCTTTCTTGTTTTGTGTATAATTAAATAAAGGGATTTTTGGATATTAAAATAAAGGGGAGTATATTAGCGCAAGGGGGAGAATGATGGATAAGTTGTTACAAGAGATCATAAATTGGTTAAGGATGAGCGATGAAAAAATTGTTATTGGTATTTCAGGACATGGTGCAGCTGGAAAAACAACGTTTGCTAATAGACTCGTAAACCTACTAAATCAAAATGAAGTAAATTATATTAATACAGATCCTTACATTGTCAGTTCGGATATCCGTAAGCATGCAGTGATTCACTATACATATCAAAATGAAAATCATCGTTATAAAATGACAGCTTGTCATCCAGCGGCGCACCACTTGGCAGCTTTAGAAAGAGATATTCAGATGGTTAGAGCTGGGCTAGATTTTTATACGATAGATACGCATTACATGAAAAGTAAGTTGATTTCTTCGAAAAATAAAGTAACGATTGTGGAGGGAATGAGTGCTGCATTTATTAATCCTGATTTATTTGATTTAAAAATTTATTTTTATACAGATAGTGAAACGGAACTAATGAGAAGATCAATCCGGGATATAGATGAAAGGGGAGCTGATATAAATTATTTAAGGCAGTCTCATGAAGAACGCCGGATTCAATATGAAGTATTTATGCATTCGTATAGTCAGCGTTTTGATATCATTATTAAAACTTCCGATGAAACAATATGTTTAGAAAAAAATACATTTGAGTTTTATGCAATTTAAATGAAAATACTCAATCTGTTAATTTCATTATGATGGTTAATTTTTCTTATTTAGTACTCGTATTAAACAAATATATTATTTAACCCAAAATACATTCACTATGAAATAACTAGAGTTTTAAAAAGATTTAGCAGCCTTCTTTCATCTACATAGATAGAAGGCTATTGTAATTTTGGTGGCAAAATTACATAACTTTATTATTACTACACAGTAGGGTATGATTTTTATTTGAATAAATTAGGTGTATTTTAAAAAATTCTCACTTTAAAAGGTTTTTATTCGGAAGTACAAAAACGAATTTTTGCATGAAAGGAGAATAGGATGGAACACATAATAAAAGACGTATTAATAAATTATTTTAAAGAGATTCATTCATTAGCAGTGGAAGGAAAATTACATAATAATAGTTGGAATACAGATTTACACTATAAAATTATGGTGAATGGAAAGCGATATTCCGCAAGATTTATAAATAGCAAGCGAACAATCAATCCAGCTTTTGGGGCGTTATCAAACGAACAACTAATAGAGCAAGTACGCTTTACGTATTATTTACGCGAGCATGGAATTCCTTTTATGCAGATAAATCAGAATAGGGCAGGAGAGTTATTTACATTTGTCACTTGGAATGATGAACAATACCGATTTGTATTGTCTAATTGGATTGAAGGAGAACATATTATGCATTGTACAGAAAATATTGCAGAAGCCTTTGGAACGGAAGCAAGAAAAATCCATGATATTTCTAGTACATTTCAAAGCTCGATTTTTCAAAAGAAATCTCACTTGGATGGGTATGCCCAGTTTATTCATATGTTAGAAAGTAAGGCAAGCACATGCAAAGAATTACGGGAGTATATAAATCTAGCTACATATCATATAGAGTGTGCATATACGAGTGAATTAAAGTTTATGGTACAGACAGATTTAAATCCTTTGAATGTTTTATGGGACTCAAGTGAGCAGGTAAAAGGAATTGTAGATGTCGAATCGATAGGATATGTTGATCGTATTGAAGGACTAGCCTTTTTAATAAAGTGGTATTCCCGAACGGAAGGAATAGAATCACATGAAGTCAGTCCAAGTGTTGCTAGTGCATTTTTAGATGGGTATAAGGCTCATAATATTATAACATCAAATGAGTACAAAAGACTTTCTTCATTGTTATGGTTATCTGGTAGTTTGAATTGGAATTTTGTGAAGAAAACGCTAAGTTTAATAAGTGATGAGAGGGAATTAGAAGAACATTTGGAAGTTTATAGAGTGAGGGGAGAAAGGTTGTCTTCATTAATAAGTAGAGAAGAAAGAGCCAACTCGTTTGAGTAGGCTCTTTAACGATAAGTAGGTTGAATATAACCTAATTTTATCCCTTTCGTGACCGCTTCTAAAGAAGAGGAAACATTTAATTTATCAAATACGTGTTGAATGTGATTAGAGATTGTACGTTCGCTAGCGTATAACATAGAAGCGATTTCTTTGCGCTTATAGTCATCGCATAGTAATTGTAAAATTTGTTTTTCAGTATGGGTCAATTGTTCAATTGTTTCTGTAGAGGTTGGAAAATGAAACGCCCCTTTATTAATGTCATTTAATATTTGTACCAATACTTCAGGTAAAATATTTTTATTAATAAAACCACTTACACCTAGTTTTTGAGCTTCATACTGGTAAACAGGTAAATCATAACCAGTTAATATAACAATTTTTGTATCACATTTACTATCCAATATTATTTTTGCTATTTCTAAACCATCTTCACTACTTATATTGTTTAAATTAATATCTAATAAAATAATATCTGGTTTAAACTGGTTGATAATTGTAACGACATTTTCAACATTTTGTAATGAACGGAATTCATCTATTTCAGGATAATCTTCTAAGGCTATTTCCAAGCTTTTTGCAAACAAAGCATGATCATCTATTAATAAAATGTTTATAGGAATCGTCTCCTTTCATAGGAATGATAATAGTAATGCATAAACCAGAAGGATTACTATTTGAAATGGTCATTTTACCATGTAATAAAAATAGCTGTTCTTTAATCGAATTCAACCCTTTATGACCATTCAAAATATCTGCTTCGGTAGTTGTTAAACCTTTGCCATTATCTTTCACAATAAGTTTTATTTCCCCATTTTCTTGTACTACATGTAAATGTAACTTTGAACAATTTGAATGTTTGAATGCATTCGTTACTAGTTCTTTTAATATTCGATATACGACAAGGTGATAGGTTCTACTAAAAACAAGTCGTCGTTACACGTAAAGGATATATTAACATGTTTCATGTCATATTTTTTTGTATCATTCCTTGCAGATACTAATGCATTCATTTTATTTACTCCTTTTCATCTATTTATATATGAAGTGTATCTTTTGATATAAAAAGAAGCATGAGTAAAAAGCGCAATCTTGTGCTCATATGCTGTTACTTTGTATTACGAAATTGTGTAACTGATAAAAAATATAGATACATCATGATAGGGGTATGAATAAAAGAAGCATCACCTTCCCAAATCCCATTACCTATAAAATGAGGTAACTTCCACATAATGGACATAAACGATGCTTATACATGTAAAGTAAGAGGTCAGGAAAGTGAATAAAGACTGTTAGTTTTCGTGTGCTTTGATTATGTAGAAATAGGGGGAAATAATATGAAAGGCAATACTCCTAAGAAAATTTTATTTATTCAATCGGGAATTTCTTTTTATTATCCAATGATCGAAGCTGCAATTTTGAATAGTCTACAAAAGATAAACAGCAATACAATTATGGTGAGTCCAGAAAAATCTATAAAAACCGCGTTAAAAGTGAAACCAGATTTTATTTTGGTTCTAAGCGGTTTAAGTGGAGAATTTAATCATATTATGCCATTCCTAAAGGAGGCAGGATTTACTACTGGACTTTGGTTGACAGATGATCCTTATTATACGGATGTAACACAACATCTTGTTCCGTATTATGATTACATATTTACGCAAGATTTAAATTGTATCAAGTTTTATAGGGGAATAGGATGTAACAATGTGTTTCATCTCCCTTTAGCAGCAAACCAAGAGGTATTTAAACCTTCTCTTAAAGAAGATACATATAAGTATGATCTTAGTTTTATAGGAACCGCATTTGAAAATAGAATTAACTTTGTTGATTCTATTTCAGAGTATTTAGCAGAAAAAAATATAAAAATTGTAGGTTTCGGTTGGGAGAATTTAAAGAGTTATGAAAGGTTAAAGGATAAAATACAAATCTTGCCACTTGCAAAGTATGAAGATGCGTTAAAATTTTACGTATCTACTAAAATCAATATAAATTTGCATCGTTCACTAATTGATCAGGAATTGAATTGTAATTCTGCAAATATCCAAGCGTATTCAGTAAATAATAGGACGTTTGAAATTAATGCTGTAGGTTCTTTTCAATTAACTGATATACGTCCAGATGTAGCAAAACATTACATACCAGGTGTTGAAATAGAAACTTTTAATAGCGCATCGGAGTTTATAGAAAAAACGGAGTATTATTTGGAACATGCAGAAGAAAGAAAACGTATAGCGAAAAATGGACTGGATAGGACCTTGAAACATCACACATATGATAGGCGCGTATTGCAATTATTAAACTATATTCATTTCATGGGCGTGAAGGTGTAATCTAACCATTAACTTAAATGATAAGCGTTTGGTGCATTCAAACTAATTTACATCTAATAATTAGAGGAGATTAAAAATGAATCACTTTTTTGTAGAATTTGGCGAATATGAAGCAAGTGTTTGTGAATGGGGGGATAAAAGTAACCCTCAAATCATTTGTTTTCATGGTTTAGGAAGTACAAAGTTAAGTTTTATAGAAATGGCGGAATTTCTAAAAGATAAATATCATGTTGTATCGTTTGATCTACCTGGACATGGGAAAATACCAAATTTTGAGACGGATGAAGATTACGGTGCATCCCATTTAATAAATTGGGTAGTAGCATTACTTGAGCACATAGGAAAAGAAACATTTCACCTATTAGCACATTCATGGGGAGCAAGCGTTGCGCTTCACTATGCAGCAGAACGTCCAGAAAAAGTGAATAAAATGGTTTTATTAGATGGTGGTTATCATCATGGCAAAATGAATGCGGACTATTTTGCGCAGCTATATAAAGATGCGAAAGAAGGAGAGTGTCCACCACGATCATTAGAAGAAGAAATCACTCATTACGAAAAAGATTTTGATGAATATATTTTTGACAGTAAAGAAGCTTTCATCCAATCAGAAAAACGGGCTTACAGCAGGTGGTCACCATTAATAGAACGTGCGGTTTATGACTTAATGCGAGAAGAAGATAGTAAAGTGAAATGGCACGCTACTGGTGATACCGCTAGAGGTGTAATTAAGTTTCAATATACGGTGTATAAAACATTGAAATCGCATAAAATTAAAAGCGATATTTTATTGTTGTATTGCGATCTTCCAGATGATTATTTAAAAATAAGAGAATTGCAGATTGCGGAATTTAAGAAGCGTATTGATATTACGACCAAGCTTTACAAAAATACAGGACATCTAATGCATTGGGATAGGCCGGAAGAGATTGCTGAAGATGTTTTAAATTGGTTACTATAAAAAAGGTCCGTTGTTCGAATGTGAGCAACCGACTTTCTTTTGAAAAACTGAATTTAAGAGTGATAGAGAGATAAGCAAGAGCATTACAGTTCTATTACCAGTTCATTTTTTGATATAATAGATGCGTGGCAGGATATAGATAGAAAGATACTGCTAGTAATTTATACTTAAAATGTAGGGAGATCGAACTGAGTTATGGGGACAGAAAAAGAAATTAGTTCCGCTAAATTAATATGGAAGATGACGCGCCCGCATACGTTAACGGCGACGTTTTCTCCTGTAATTTTAGGAACGGTGGCATCACTTTATGTTGCCAAAATTGATTGGCTTTTATTTATTGCGATGATGGTTGCATGTTTAGCATTGCAAATTGCAACGAACTTATTTAATGAGTACTATGATTTTAAACGTGGATTAGATACCGCTGATTCTGTTGGCATCGGTGGCGGAATTGTCCGTCATGGATTGAAACCAAAAAATGTGTTAACAGTTGCGCTTTTATTGTATGTAGTAGCAGCAATTATTGGAATTTATATTTGTATGAATAGTAGCTGGTGGTTAGTCATCATCGGTTTAATTGGAATGGCGGTTGGCTATTTATATACAGGTGGTCCATTACCAATTGCCTACACTCCGTTTGGAGAATTAGTTTCTGGATTGTTAATGGGGACATGTTTTGTACTCATTGCTTTCTTTATTCAAACGAATACGATAACGACTGAAAGTGTATTGATTTCCATTCCAATTGGAATTTTAGTCGGTGCAATCAACATGTCAAATAATATCCGAGATATTGAAGAAGATATTAAAGGTGGAAGAAAGACATTAGTGATCCTCCTTGGGAGAGAAAAAGCAATAGTAACACTAGCTGTAGCCTTTTTCATTGCTTATTTATGGATCGCGGTAATTGTATGGATGGGTTATATAAGCCCTTGGGCATTAGTGATGTTCCTAGGTTTGAGAAAGCCAATTTCTGCAATTCAAAGTTTCCAAAAAGGAGCAAAAGATCCCGGATATATGCGCATCGCAATGAAATCAACAGCGATGACAAATACGATTTTCGGCTTCTTATTATCAGCAGGATTACTAATTAGTTACTTGTTTTAAATAAAAATATGATGAAATAAATTAGCCCCAATTTCTCAATTTTAATATGGAGAGATTGGGGTTTTTATTTTGACTATGTTTAACGTTAAGAGTCGAAATGCAAATACCAATAAATTGCAACTTCATCACTTGTCATATTTAAGCCTTTATAAACAAGAAAATCAAATCCACCAATTACAAATCCGCATTTTTCATAGAACTTACATGCTGCGACATTATTATTTTGCGTTTCAAGCATGATACCTGGCATGTTGCCTTCTTTTGCCCACTGTTTTGCTTGAGCAATTAATCTTTTACCAACCCCGAGTGTACGATATTTTTTATCCACCGTTATATCTTCTATGTAAGCATAGTTATTCCAATTCTTTTTCAATACTATGAATCCAATAATTTGGTTATGTAACAGTGCTATGTAAATTATTTGATTTGGCTTATTTATATATTCATTGTACACCAGTTCTTCATTATCATTTTGTAAATAACTTTTTTCATAACTCGGAACGTCTTCTACTGTATATTCTATGCGTCTATTTACTTTTGAAAGAGAAAGCATTAACCGAGCATTCACTATAAAACTGTCATCAATCTCCGGGAAATTATCTAAATCATTTGTTTCTAACTCTCTAATTAAAAGGCTCATTGGGATACCTCCAAATAATAGAATTCCTTCTGGGTTTTTATTTAATTCAAATGCATTCCAATTACAAAATTATAATAGAATTTCATTAGTAAGGATATCATTACAACTTCTTCCTGAAATCATTAAATTTTATAAAGAGAAAGGGTATGAATTTGGGATATACAGTGATGAGGGGCATTTTCGTTTGAATTTCTAGAAAAATGAATGTCTATAGTATAAGCTTATTTCTTTTAAAAAGTGTTTTTATGACTAAATCAATAACTAAGACAAAAGTCGATTTACTATTTTATAAAGAAATCGGCTCTTTCGTTTATGTATTACGTTATAAGAGCTTTCTTATTTTCTCCGCAATGTCCTTTTCAACAGAGTCTTTATAGTAAGAGTATTTTGTTGGGGGATAATTAAAAAACGTATATCGCAATATAAAAATGTGTTTTAATACTAAAGGATACCTTGCAACAATCCCAATAAATCTTTCTCAATAATTGAAAATAAAATCAATCCAGATTATTATATTGTTATTGTAAATTTATTTTATTGAAGGAGGATACATAAATGAAAAACTCAAAAGGCTCTATTGAGTCAGAGATAAGTAAAGCAATTACGCACTGGGAAAAGGACTACCTAGGACGCGGGTCTATATCCGTTAAGACAGATATATTACGGGATATGATTATCGTAAATTTACAAGGTATTTTAACACCGGCTGAATATACTGTTTGTGAAACGAAAGACGGTATGCTAACGATAAAGAAAAATCGTTCGGAGCTAGTTGAATCTGGAATTGACGATTTGAAAGAGATTATATTAGAATTAACTGGAGAAGAAGTGAAAAGTTTTCATACGGATATAAGCTCACGTACTGGTGAACGAGTAATGATTTTTAAATTGTTTCATAATCTTGAGGAGAAATTTTAAAAATTAAAACCACTGTAGGGGTAGTGGAAGATACACTAAAAATGCAGTGAGGTAATTAAGAAATCTACAAGTTGTGTACTTTATTTTATCTTATTAACAAGGTAATGATTAGAAAACAAGAAAACTTGAAATTATTTATGTATAATGAATTTTGATTCGGAAAACGGATAAATAAATTGACAAACTACTTAATATGGTTTATCTTATAATTGTTTTAAAAATTAATAGATGCTTATTTTAACTGTTTGCTATAATTAAGGCTTTAGCATTTTTTTAATATGTAATATTGACTAAATGAAAAAGTTTCTTAATTGAAGGATAGCGCATAACATAAATTGATATATTGATTGCATAATCTAGGAGATCAGAGATATACTGTTATTTTTAATAGGATTAATACATACATTATTATCCTCTATAAAATGGGAGCTCTTCAAAAAACTTTATTGAAGTTAGTTGAAGTGAAACCGACAATCTCCATAATTCAATGATGATATAAAATCATTGAATTATGGAAGTTGTCGGTTTTTTTTATGGAAAAAACGATGTACGAAAAAGAGTGAATAAAAATTGAAATTAAAAAACTATCGTAATGAAAAGGAATTTTTATAGGTTATTTTCGTTTGGAAGGGAGTATTTTACATGTTAATTTCGCTAAGTTCATCAACACTGTTAACATTATTTTTTATCGCGCTTAGTGCTTCTTGGCTAAGTGGATTATTGTTTTTACATGCAAGGATGCCTTTACGTTTTGTTCATATCCATATTGGTATCGCTGCTTTGCCTTCATTGGTTTCTTTACTTGAACTTGTTAATAACAATGGAGATAGAGTTGTGGGGCCTTGGCATCTAGATACTTTAGCTTGGTTAATGGCTTTCTTCGTTCTTACAATTGGTTTAATCATTCAGCGATTTTCTGTACGTTACTTAATGGGAGATCGCTCATATCGAAAATACTTTGCACTTTTTACATTTACTACAGGTGTATCTTCAGTTGCATGGTTAAGTGACGATCTTCGCTTCATGATTATGTGTTGGGGTGCAACACTTATAGGATTGGTTCTACTCATCGGGCTAAATAAAGGGTGGAAAGTAGTTAGTGAAGCAACAAAAATCTCAGGCTATTTATTTACAATAAGTTGGATTGCCTTACTATTAGCTATCATTTGGCTGTTTCAAATAACTGGACAGTGGCAGTTAACATCAGTTTTAACGAATGAAAATGTAGCCCAATTTGGAACATTGGAGAAAACAGGAATTAACTTATTGATTATAGTAGCTGTGATGATTCCAGCAGCACAATGGCCTTTTCAAAGATGGTTAATTGAATCAGCTGTTGCTACAACTCCTGTTTCTGCTATTATGCATGCGGGTTTAGTAAATGCTGGCGGTATCATGTTAACTAGATTTTCGCCACTTTTTCATGATGATATTGCACAAATCATTTTACTAATTTTCTCTAGTATTTCTGTCTTAATAGGAACAGGAATTAGTTTAGTTCAAGTTGATTATAAACGTCAGCTAGTAGGATCTACTATTGCACAAATGGGATTTATGCTGATTCAATGTGCATTAGGCGCTTATTTAGCAGCTGTTATTCATTTAATTTTACATGGTTTATTTAAAGCCACACTGTTTTTACAAGCTGGTTCCTCAGTACAACGTGTTGAGGTAGTGAAGCAGTCTAATAAAAAGATGTCCAATTTATGGATGATAGTCGGGCGTGTTTTAGGGTTATTTATAGCAATTGCTTTCTGGTTTATAACTTCTGGAGAGGGGTATCAATTAGTTAGTGCGTTAATCTTAGGCTGGTCACTATACTTTTCTTGGAAACAGCTTGTTGTTTTTGGAGAGGGAAGAATGGGACGAATTGCTGGCTTAATTGTTTTGATTGGATTTTCTCTCATTTACTTTACCGTTCATAATTCTCTTTATAAATGGTTGCACACTGACATGTATCAAAGTGTTCAACCTTCAGCTCCAGCCGTTATCTTTGTTATATGTATCTTACTATTTAGTAGTGTTATTTGTACTTTCGTTACTCGTAATCAATCTTCTACTTTATCCGCTGTACTTTATCTTTGGTCAGTTCGAGTAGGTGAGGCGAGACGAAAGTCAGTAGAAAGTCATCCAAGCTATCTGAAACATGATGTATCAAAGGGAGGTAATTCGTGATGAGCATACCGTCAATATTAAGGAAAGAGACTTTAAAAAAGAAAGATAAAAATATTGATCTACAAGAAAATAATATAAATGATTTAGTTGTATCGGCTAGCCGAGTGATTGCGCCACTTTGGCCTATTTCTACATTTGCAGCTCATCACCCTTGGATGGGGCTGGAAAAGCAATCATTTGAACAAGTTGCAAATTGGTTAAAAGAAGCTCGTAATGTGGATATTTATCCTAGTGCTTCCATGATTCATTCGGCAAAGGCGAAAGGTGAGATTGAGGAATCATTTTTACAAATTGCCTTGTCTCGTTGGCTTGATTCACAATCTTTTCATATGCCGCGAGAGACAGCGGAGCGTTTTTGTCAAGAAGCTTTAAAGTTAGAAAGATTACCTTCTAGTCTATTATCATCGCCAGAATTAAATAAATTGGCAGAAGAAATAAATTATGTAAATACAGGGAGTATGAAAGACTCTTCTATGCAACCAATAAGCTCGCTTATAGAGAATCAAAATGGTGACAACCTATCGGATATTCTTAATTATCATATTATTAAATGGTGTAAATTATATCTTGATGACGCCGGGGCAAGTTGGGCGATGCCAAATCGAGAGAAAGGTTTTTATCGTGCGTGGCAACACCTTATTACATTTGATCCAGCGCTCAGTAAAACTGAACGTAAAGTTTTAAAAGATTGGCCAGAAGATGCCCTTATAGCTTTAACAAAAGCATTATCTGAATTAGGAATTTCTGAATCTAACATGCAAGCTTACCTTGAAGGGCACTTACTTTCTTTGCCTGGATGGGCAGGAATGATACGATGGCGCTCGCAACAATCAATTGAGGAACAGGAACTTCTCATAGAATATTTAGCAGTTCGACTTTCTATGGAGCTAGCCATTGTAAAACCGTATTTACCTTTAAAAAATCAAAAGGTTGAGAAAAAAGTTTCGATCGTCCCACTTATAGCTTCTTGGATCTATTGGGGGGATATTTCAATAGAGAAATGGTTACAAATGTCTGCAACTGAACAAAGTGAATTATTGGCATTCGCTTATCGCTTTGATGAAAATACTCGCAAGAAACTTTGGCTAGAAGCTTGGGAACAGACGCATGCAGAGCAATTAAGGGAGAAGATTGCTTCTAAGCAACGTGCAACTCATGATAAAAAGCGTGTAGTAGCTCAATTAGCATTTTGTATTGATGTACGTTCAGAACCGTTTCGTCGCCACCTTGAAAAATTAGGTCCGTTCGAAACGTTTGGAATAGCTGGTTTCTTTGGGTTACCAATTGCGACTACTGAACTAGGTAGTAATGACAGCCATCCTTCTTTGCCAGTTATATTAAAACCGAAACATCAAATAAAAGAGCTAACAGATGAAAATGAATGTAAATCTTATGAACAACGTAAGATGGTAGGCAGTTCGGTACGTTATACATTTAAAACGATGAAACAGAACGTACTGACAAGTATGTTGCTACCTGAAGTAAGTGGTCCTTTACTTGGTTTACAAATGGTGACAAGGAGTTTTGTGCCAAGAAGAGTAGGTGGCTTCATTCGTAACCTTCGTAAAAATATGTTGCAAAAGCCTGATACAACTTTCTCGCTTAATCATGTTCATGATACAAACTGTGAGATACCGATCGGTTTTACGAAAGAAGAAAAAGTGAACTATGTGCGTCAAACTTTAAAAATGGTGGGATTAACAGAAGGTTTCGCTCCTTTAGTTGTAATGTGCGGCCACAGTAGTCAAAGTACGAACAATCCTTATGCTGCAGCGCTTGAGTGTGGTGCGTGTGGCGGAGCAGCGGGAGGATTTAATGCAAGAGTTTTCGCTACTTTATGTAATCTTCCAGAAGTGAGAGAGGCGTTGTCTGCTGAAGGTATTAAAATTCCCGATGACACCATTTTTGCAGCAGCTGAACATAAAACAACAGTGGATGAATTAGAGTGGATTTACGTTCCAGAACTTTCGGAAACTGCGCAAGAAGCATTTGATTGTATTGAGGCCATTATGCCAAATGTGAGCCAACATGCAAATAGAGAGCGTTTAATGCAATTACCTCATTTTAAAACGAAAATAAAAAATCCGAGTAAAGAGGCACACCGATTTGCAGAAGATTGGAGTGAAATACGTCCGGAATGGGGATTAGCACGTAATGCATCTTTTATTATCGGGCAACGTGAATTGACTCAGGAGTGTGACCTAGAAGGTAGGGCTTTCCTTCATAATTATGATTGGAAACAGGATGAAAGTGGCGATATATTAGCTAACATCATAGCCGGACCAGGAACAGTAGCTCAGTGGATCAATTTACAATATTACGCTTCAACTGTAGCCCCTCATTATTATGGTAGTGGAAACAAAGCAACCCAAACTGTAACGGCAGGTCTTGGTGTTATGCAAGGAAATGCAAGTGACCTGTTACCAGGCTTACCTTGGCAATCCGTTATGCAATCAGATCGTGAGACGTATCATTCACCACTTCGTTTATTAATTGTAATTCAAGCGCCTACTAAATATATAGAACGTTTGCTAAATAATAATTTCACATTTCGAGAAAAAGTTCAAAATGGATGGGTTAGACTTGCCAGTGTTGATCCAGAGGGACGTTGGAAAAATTGGTAACAATTATGTAATGAATACTCAACAATTGTTACTAGTTTAAAAGTTCTATAAATACAATCATGAAGAAGGAGTGCTATATATGAATGCAAAGAATAAAAAGGTTTTATTGTTAACAGACATGGAACACGGAATAGAGCCTATCATACAACAAGTAACTAACATTCAACGAGAAAATATGTTGACTATACACAGCTGCGATTCTGTAATTGTACATCCTTTTGGAGATATAATGAGGTCTATTATTATCGCTATTTATCAAGAAAATGTGGAAGAAATTTTTGTTGTCGGAATAGAGGATAAAAAAACAGATGTAGTTAATTTACAAATCCAACGTGATTCCATAAAAAATAACAAGGAACTAGATTATCTCTTTGAAAATTGCATGCCTGAATTTTCAAATGGTAGCCTTGAGGAATGGCTAAGTGGAAAAGAAAATGTTAGTGAAAATATTGAGAAGAGCATAGATATGATTCGTCATCATCCATTAGTACCTTCTGATGTTAAAGTTCATGGCTTCATGATTGATAAAACAGGTGGAAAAGAAACGGTGGTTAAAGTTTCTGCTAATAAAGTAGCTGAATGCATGAATTAATTTATTAAGGACAAATAAATTTTTATGTATGAATTGCTGTTGTATAATAAAATTTACCCCGCATTACCCCCACCTCAAAAATCAACGGAAGCAAAGAAGTTAGGTGGGGATCGGGTTGATTAAAGTTTCACTTTATTATGTTTTAAGAGTAAGAAAGGATAGCCATGCAAAATAAAATTATCGTTATGTTTCAAAAAGATTTTCGCTTATATGATAACCCAGCTCTATTTGAAGCGGCTCAGTCCGGTGAGGTTGTTCCGGTATATGTACATGATGAAACTTTTTCAATGGGAAGTGCGTCAAAGTGGTGGTTACACCATGCAATAATAGATGTAAAGAAGCAACTTGAGGCATTGGGCTCTACTTTAATCATTCGTAAAGGAAGTACGCAAGAAGAAATACTTTCTCTCGTAGAACAGTTAGGTATAACGGCTGTATATTGGAATATTTGTTATGATCCGGACAGATTACAATCTAATCAAAAAATGAAAATGATGTTAGAACATAAAGGTATGATCTGTAAGGAATTTAATTCACATTTATTATTAGAGCCTTGGGTTATTAAAAAGAAAGATAACACTGAATATAAGGTGTTTACGCCTTTTTACAATGCATTTCAAAAGCAGGTAATACATAAGCCTATTAGTAAAGTGCAGAGTATAAAGGGAGGAAACTCTTTACCAGTAAGCTTATCTGTTTCAGAATTACACTTGTTGCCGACTATACCGTGGACATCTCATATGGAATCAATATGGGAGCCTACAGAAGAAGGGGCATACAAAACATGGAAGGAATTTTTCTCTAGCAAATTGGCCTCTTATAGTGAAGGAAGAGATTTTCCAAATCAAAATGCTCATTCGATGTTGGCACCTTATCTTTCATTTGGTCAAATATCAGTCAAGCTAATCTATCATTACTTAATAAATAAAAGTACCGAAAGCCAATGTAGTCTTTTTGAAAAACAAGTAAATAGTTTTATACGTCAATTAATTTGGCGAGAGTTTTCTTATTATTTGCTATATCATTATCCGTTTACAGCATATAAACCTCTTAATAAGAGCTTTGAACATTTTCCGTGGAATAATGAAGAGGAGTTATTAAGAGTATGGCAGAAAGGTGACACTGGTTATCCGTTTATTGATGCAGGAATGAGGGAACTGTGGCAAACAGGTTTTATGCATAATCGCACAAGAATGGCTGTAGCCTCTTTTCTTGTAAAGCATTTGTTAATTCCGTGGCAAGAAGGAGCAAAATGGTTTATGGATACACTATTAGATGCTGATATTGCAAATAATACAATGGGGTGGCAATGGGTTGCTGGAAGTGGAGCAGATGCATCACCATACTTTCGTATTTTTAATCCGATCACACAAGGAGAAAAGTTTGATAAAAACGGAGAGTATATAAGAAAATGGGTACCAGAATTAAAAGATATGCCTAATAAATATATACATAAACCGTGGGAAGCACCTGAGCATATTTTACAAAAGACAAATATACAGCTTGGTCATACATATCCTTTGCCAGTCGTTGATCATAAGGCAGCACGAGAGAGAGCGCTTTGTGCATATAAAAGTATGAAAGAATTCGTATGAAATAGGTTAAACAATATGTATTTGGAATTTAAATATTAGAATTTTATCCATTACAAGGACATACTAATCATATAAAGTTTCTAAAACCTTCTATTGAAAAAGGAGAATGTTTATGAAAAAATCTAGTATCATAGTATTTTTACTAACATATGGTTTGTTTTATGTTTCTAGTATTTTATTTCCTATTGATCGTATGTGGTACGATGCGCTAGAAAAGCCGTCTTGGACACCTTCTGGCATGACAATCGGAATGATTTGGGCTATATTATATGGACTGATTGCATTATCAGTTACAATTATTTATAACAAATATGGATGTAAGCCAAAAACATTTTGGTTTGTATTCCTTTTAAATTACATATGCAATCAAGCGTTTAGCTATTTTCAATTCAGTCAAAAAAATTTATTTTTAGCAACAGTAGATTGTTTACTAGTCGCTATTACTACGTTGCTTCTCATAGCGGTTTCTTCCAAATTATCTAAAGTATCGACATGGTTGCTAATTCCATATTTTTTATGGTCTACATTTGCTACATATTTATCTTGGACAATTTATAGTATGAATTAAAGACGTAAATGAAAACTTGAGCACAATAAAAATGCTCGAGTTTTTATGTTTATTAATGGTAATCTAAAATATAGAATATATACATCTTAGGGAGGTCATCTTTGTGAAGAAATGGATAAAAATTATTCTGTACTCTTTACTAGGTATTTTACTTATAGGAAGTATTAGTTTTTTTGTTTGGTCTCAGTTTAGTTATAAACCAACGAAAGAGGCTATGTCGTTAGTGGATGATAAAAAAGACGAAGATCATATAGTTTTTGGAGAGAAAGATGCGAAAATAGGAGTTATTTTTTATCAAGGAGCTAAAGTAGAAGCGGAGGCTTATAGTTATTTAGGAGAAGCTCTTGCAAAAGATGGACATTTTGTAGTAATGCCGAAGTTACCATTAAATCTAGCGATACTTGGAATCAATGAAGTAGACAGTGTAATTGAACAGTATCCTGAAGTTCAAAAATGGTATGTTGCAGGGCATTCAATGGGCGGAGCTATGATTTCTAAGTATGCCTTTCAACATGAAGATAAGGTAGATGGGATTATTTTCTTAGGTTCATATCCTGCAGATGATTTCTCTACGAAATCGATTCCGATGTTATCAATTTATGGGGAAGTAGATGCGTTAGCAACTGTAGAAAAAATAGAGAACAATAAAAAGTTCATGTCAAAAAATACAACTATGCACATGATAAAAGGCGGAAACCATGCTCATTTTGGTATGTATGGTGAGCAAAAGGGTGATAATGCGAGCTTAATTACATCAAAAGCACAACGAGATGAAACAGTGAAAGTAATGGAAGAATGGTTATTAAAACAATAATGATAGACGGGAGAGCCAACTCATACGAGTGGGCTCTTTTATTTAATTTCTACCTCTAATTGCTTCCTTATTTTCTCCGGAATATCCTTTTCAGAAATAGCCTCGTACGAGTAAACATACTTACCTTTTACATGAATTCTCAAGTAAGTTTTTCTTATAAAATCATTAGGGGTGCTAGTTCCTACTGTATATTCGTTCCTGCTCCCAGATTCATCAAAACTTTTTAGTGAGTACATAGCTCGTCCTTTATGATGGTAATCTGGAACACCATACCCCTTCGCAATGGCGTATACATTTTTTTCTTCAGCAATCGGATTAAATCTATCAAAATCCCCTCGTAATATGAAAGGTAGTAAGTATATAGGTAGGCCTATTCCTAGTATGCAAAGTACAAATTTCTTCATAATCATTTCTCCTCTTGTTCATTTACATGATTCAGTATAGAAAAAAATTCTTATAAATATAGAGGGGAATTCCTTAAAGTTTTCTTAATAAAGTTTAACCGTGTGAAAAAAGATTAACTTGAGTATTAAGCTTACGGAATGAATAGCCAAATAACCTGTTTTTTTATTTTGATTTAATTAACGAAAAAAGTATCTTGTACTCCTTTTGTAACTTTTTCCAAATAGAAATTTTCTATAAAATAAGGGACTTGCCTTCCAAACAAATCGTTATTTGTAACACTTTTATCCAAGCAAAGTTCTCATGACATTGCTTGGATATTCAAAAACATTAATAACCTATTACATAAAATTTTTTGAAAATTTAGGTTTAACATCTTTAAAATAGGTGTATTACATATAACATAACAACTAAATAAAAAATCTAAAGGAGGAAAAATACAATGCATAAGAATGAAAGAAAACCGGTGGTTCATGAATATGAAAATGAACAGGAAGTAGTTATGAAAGTAAAAGAGCTAGAAATGCAAGGGATTCACCAAGATGACATTTACGTCTTAACACATGAAAAACATCTAACAAAAAAGATTGCGGATGATACAAACACAAATACGATTGGAGTAAAAGAACAAGGATTGGGCACAAGTATTATCAACTTTTTCTCCAAAAAAGGGGACGAGCTCCGAAATCAAATGGAAGAAATGGGGTTGTCGAAGGAGGAAGCTAACTTATATGAAGAAAAACTAGATCAAGGGAGAATTTTACTCCTAGTAACAGATGAAACACTAACGGCGAGTGATAGGCAGCCGCAAAACTATCATTCTCTCTAATAGATTGCAATAGGTAAGGTAATTATTTTAGGTTGTAGCATGGAAGAAATTAAAAGTAGAGAAGGGTGAGAAAAATGAAACATACAATATTTAAATATGCTGTGATTGGGATTACGACCGGAGTCATAGTCTCCCTATTAAAAAAAGAAAATCGGAAAGCTATACAAACAACAGGAAAAAACGTAAAAGACAAACTACAAGAAGGAAACATAAAGGAAACATTAGAGAAGGTAACTGAGACAAGTAAACAATTCTCTGTAACTGCAGCTAATGTTGCAAAACAAACATTACCACAACTGCTTACAGCCACACCAGTTGTTATTTCTACCATTAAAGATTTAACAGAAAACGAAAATAATAAAAAGAAAAAAGATGAAAAGGATTACGAAAAAAATGAAAATAGTAAGGAAATAGACGGGGAAAAAACGAAAAATGAAAAGAAATATGTGAAAGAAGGGAAAGAAGAGAGTGCTTAGATTTAATTCTAAAAATAGAAAGTGAGGAAAAAAGTATGAAATCTTTGTATGCAATTGATGTAGGAATCGGCTTTACTAAGCGAGCATATCGACAGGATGAAGATTCTGAGGTGACGGTTAAGAGTGAAGCTTCCACACTAGCCCCTGTACCTAATCATGATGAAAGTGAAGATTTAACAAAGGTGAGTTTTATAGACTTAGACTTTGCATACTACATGGGAAATGAAGCGCATCAATCTGACGCTTCATTTCTTCCTCCATTTGAAGAAGAAATAGAAAATTATTATGAAAGCGAACAGTTTAAACAACAAATATTTGGTTGCATTGCAAAGGATTATAAAGAAAATGTCGTGTTACCTTTAGTTGTTACCGGGCTTCCTGTCACTTATTTTGGTAGTCAGCATGAGCAATTACAACGTGCACTAAAAAAAGAAACTTCCGTACAAATTGATGGGAAATTTATTCATATTACGGTGGAAAATGCTTTGATTCTTCAGCAACCGGTCGCTTTACATGCTTATTTCTTAAAAGAGGGAATCATTCAGGAACGAGATCGTATCTTAATTATTGATGGTGGATTTCGTACATTAGAAATGACAGATATGAAACAGAATGTCATTTTAAATCATTATGAGACGGAACTAGGATGTAACAAGCCTTTGAAAAATATTAAGAATATCGTGCAGAATCATGCGGGTGAAAGTAATCAATTGCATATTAACGACATGCCAAACATATTAGAAAAAGGATATGGAGGTCGAGAAGAAAATCCTCAGGCAAGTCAGATTGATACTTTGATTCAAAAAGAGTTGGATACACACTTCCAAGACGTTATGTGTGTATTACAGGAACAATTTATGTTAGACCAGTATGACACTATTATTTGGACAGGAGGAATAGTAGATCTCCACAAAAAACGAATTGAAAAAATGCAAGGTGAAATTTCTTCTTTCCGTATGGTAGACGCTTCGAAAGAGGCTGCACTTCATGGGTACTATATGATTGGAAGTCAAGTATTTGACGACATCACCAATCAATCTGTATATGAATCTAAATTATAATAACGACCGAAATGGAGTTCGTTGAATAGACGTGCCAAATTATGTAGCTTCTTTTCCACATATAAAAAATGCTTTATAAGAAAAGATAAAAAGGGCTTATATAGAGGAAATGTTTAAAATTGAGAATAAAAATAGCTAATATATAGGGGGTCTTCCTTTTAACAGAATAAGACCCCCTATACCATTTATTTTGTAATTTAGTTGCTCTAAAAACTTTTCCTCCAAGACATGAATACCTACATACAAATTACATATTACGGATATGATTCGATCAAACATAAAACTATTCAGAAAGGAAGAATAATATGGAATGCATAAAAATGCCGAAATGGAGTTGGTATCATGTAAGAACTAGTGAACTTGAAAAACTTTCTTCTATAATCCCTCGTGATGTAACATCTTATTTCTCTCAATTTGTAAAGAAAATAAGTTCTCCTTGTGAGAATGGATTATATGTTTATACGTTATCACCAAGTCAAACTTGTGTATATGGTTCGTTTTTATATGATCAAGATAAAAAGGATGCCAAAATTCAAAAATTTCTTCATTATTTCGTAGCTCATGGAATACTGATAACGGTCCAGGAAAAAGAGGAAGAGGATTTTCAAAAATTAATACATAATTCCTCTTTTAGTGTGAAAAATTGTAATAGTTCCGCTGAAGGATTATGTGCTATCTTATCCATCTTTATATCTCACTACTTACGAAAGGTTGACTATTTCGAAAACAATTTTAGAAATGTATTATGGGATTTTTATCATCATAATAACATAGCAGTTTTAGAAAGAATTTATCATATTCGTCATGAATTATTTATGAACACACATGTGTTTCGCTTAATACAAGAAGTGTTACAAGGCCTGAAAGAAGCTTGGTTAGAAAACTTAACAAACACCCTTTGTTATAAACAAACACACGTAAAATTAGAGCGTGGATTACAACTTGTTAAAGAGTACCAAGAAGAATTAGATACTATGATTCATTTACAAGAAGTGGTTTCTTCACATCGTGGGAATGAGATTATGAAAGCTCTTACTGTATTAACTGCTGTAAGTACACCTTTGACGGCCTTAGGAGCATTGTGGGGGATGAATTTTAAATATATGCCTGAACTAGAATGGAAATATAGCTATTTAATCGCTCTCTTATTTATCATTTTCACAACAGGGGGTATGTATTTATATATGCGAGTCAAAGGATGGACAGGTGACTTATTACGAGTAAAGAAAAAGAAATCTTTTTTTAAATCTAATTAATCCTGTTTATAAAAAATATGATAGATATATGGTTAGTACTATGTATGAATTGAGGTAGTATCATATCCCCATCAAGTTAAAGTTTTGATGTCCCCGCAATGATAAAAATGGTGAATATTTATATGAAAGATTAGAGCTCTCCTTCTTGTAGGAGAGCTCTAATCTTTGTTTAAAAACTATATCATATACTCTAAAATTTGTTAGGGTCCAATTTAGAATATTGCAAAAGAGAACTTGTGATTAAAAACAAGCTCTCTTTAAAAGAAATAACGTAATTGAGATACTTATATAGTAACAATTGTTTTCTTCTAATTCCATATGTCTTATGTTGAGAAATAAATTATAAGTGGCTTGATAAAGCTAAAATGAATGATTGACATAATATTTTGACGATAATATAATAAATCTCGAATTCAAGATAACTTGTAAAGGATTGGTAATTATGAGCGTGATTGACGATGAAAGCTTATCTTTAAAGTTATTTGTTATATTATCAAAGGAATTACAGCCAATCACTAAGTGTATTGAAGAGGATATAAAAAGTTACGGATTTAATCCAACTGAATTTGCAGTGCTTAAGCTACTATACAGTAAAGGTGATTAGCCTATACAAAAACTTGAAAGCAAAACATTACTTGTAAGTAGTAGTACCACGTATGTAGTGGATAGGTTGGAAAAGAAGAGGTGAAAATCATGTCCTAAAGACCGCCGTGTCACGTAGGCGTCAATTAATTCAGAAGGTATTGAATTGATGGATACTATTTTTCCTCAGCATAAAGAGGGGATTCGGAAGATATTTGGTAGTTTGGACTATATTGAGAGAAAGTGATAATGAAACAGTTGAAAAAGTTAGGATATTACGCACAGAAATTGTAAGTTTGTAGGGGATATTTCTGTTTAGCAATATCCTAATTAAATATAAATTAAAAAAATAGGAGGAAAAATTAATAAGTAGTAGTAAATGTATTATAATACAAAATGAATAAATCATATAATTGCAATTAGTACAGTGGGGAATAAAGTTGTTATGTTAACGTATACATATTGTCCTTTTCATTATAAATCTTTCATAAAGCGGAGAGTGGGTATCAAGAATGGAATTACGTCATTTAGAGTACTTTATTCAAGTTTGTAATAATAATAGTTTTACTAAAGCTGCGGAAGTTCTAGGTATTTCACAGCCGACTTTAAGTCAACAAATCCGTGTGTTAGAAGGTGAACTTGATACACCTTTGTTTCATCGAGTTGGAAGAGGTATCAAAATGACAGAAGCGGGTAAGCTGCTATTTGATAAAGGAAAATTTATCATGCAACAATTTGATGACGTTTATAATGAAATTTTTGAATTAAAGGGTGTAAAAAGAGGTGTGATTACTATAGGAGGTCTATTAGAGGATCTCACTTATTTAACACCTTATATTATGAAGTTTCAACAACATTATCCCAACATCGTTGTAAAAATTATAGAATCCGAAGTTGCTGTAAATCAAATCGTTGATAAAAATATTGATATAGGCATCACGCGTAGTGCTCAAATTCCAGACACATTAACAAGCACCCTTTTGTATAGTGAAGAGCTTGTCCTTGTCATTCCAAAAAATCATCCTTTGAATGAAACATCATTTGTTTCTTTTCGAGAATTAGTAGGACTGAGTAGAATAATGGTTTCATGTAGTTGTCGTGAATCTATTAAAATATATTGTGAGAGGTTAGGGTTATCTTTATCTGAAGCAAATATAGAAACAAAATCTTCTATTTCTCTATTAAGCCTTGTATATAATGGACATGGGGTTGCCATAATACCTCTTTCGCTGGTTGACTTTGTTAATAATGATACCTTGAGCATAGTTCGTATTATTGATCCGACACCAAGGCAAGATATTAATCTTATTCACTTTGATGATAAATTTTTAAGTTTTGCAGCACGTATCTTTATGCAGAAGTTAAATGAACCTGAAAAAGTATTAGTATAATAGAAATAATAATGATTATAGTGTGAGAATTAAAAATGATACATAATTCTTAGGATAAGACCTAAATTACAGTCAAAGGGCAAGTAGATGTATATGTGTGGTGTAGTCACTTCAAAAGGGAAAAGGACAGACTTTGCAAGGAGAGAAGGCTGTTAAAAACAAGTCAATTTAATCAATTAACTCTTCGGTCTTATCGCATAGTAATAGATTCCATTAGGGATATACTGCTGTATTCTTATTGCATAAAGAAAACCACCGGCATTATACCGGTGGTTTTGACTTAGAAAGCAAAGCAAGTACAACCAATACCCCATTTAGTTCCATCTTTTCCTATTACGGTATGAGTATGTTGATGGAGAGGGTTACTGCAACTATGTAACTTGTTATCATGGGAATCGTGAGAAAGAATAGTGTGGGCTAGGTTAGCACCACCATAACCATAAACTCCCGTCGGTGACCAATCAGGTGATGCTGGCGGCAATTCAGGTGATAAATTTTTAAATTCATCATTTCCATAAACAACCTGTCCGCCCATAATGGTAAGTAATGATTCAAGGTCTTTAATTTCTTCTTCTGGCACAGTAAAGTAGTCAGCAGACAATACAGCAATATCAGCAAACTGACCTACTGCAAGGGTTCCCTTTTTACCTTCATCACCAGAGAACCACGCACTTCCTTTTGAATATAATTCCAGGGCTACTTTTCTATCAAGTTTATTTTTTTCGTCGTATATGGAAAGCCCACCAATGGTTTTTCCGGCAACCATCCAGTAAAGAGCAACCCAAGGGTTATAGCTGGAAACCCTAGTTGCATCACTACCGGCGCCAACAGGTATACCTAGGTCTAACATACGATAAATCGGAGGAGTACGCTTTGCAGCTTCCTTTCCGTATAAATCAACAAAGTATTCACCTTGAAAAGCCATGCGGTCTTGGATGGCAATACCGCCATTTAAAGCCTTAACACGTTCCATACTACGATCTGAGATTGTTTCTGCATGGTCAAACCACCATCGTAGACCATTAAAAGGAATTTCTTTGTTGACTTCCTCAAATACATTTAAGAAACGTGTGATTGACTCGTCATAAGTTGCATGTAAACGGAATGGCCAACGGTTTTCCACCAATAGAGAAATTACTTTCTTTAAGTCAGCTTCCATCATCGTAGCTAGTTCGGGCCGTGGCATTTGAAATTTTTCAAAATCAGCTGCAGAGAATACTAACATTTCTCCAGCACCATTCATTTTATACTTATCATTTCCTTGACCTGGAGAAACAATTTTTGCCCATGAAGCAAAGTCTTCATATTCATGATTAGGATTTTGTGTAAATAGATTATAAGCAATACGTAAAGTTAATTGTTCCTTCTCGGCTAAATGTTCAACAACTCTGTAGTCGTCAGGGTAATTTTGGAAACCGCCACCTGCGTCAATGGCACTTGTAATACCTAATCTATTTAATTCGCGCATAAAATGGCGAGTTGAGTTAATCTGGTCGTCAAAATTAAGTATGGGAGCTTTACCCAAACTTGAATAAAGAATAGAAGCGTTAGGATTCGCAATTAAAAGGCCCGTTGGATTCCCTCGTTTATCCCGCTCAATTAAGCAACCTGGAGGGTCTGGGGTATCTTTTGTGTATCCCAGTGCACGCAGCCCTGCACGATTTACAAGTGCTCTATCGTAAAGATGTAGCACAAAGACAGGTGTGTCTTCAGAAACAGCATTAATCTCTTCCAAAGTTGGCATCCGTCTCTCTTTAAATTGAAATTCAGACCAACCTCCAACTACTCTTACCCACTGAGGAGCAGGAGTACGCCTTGCCTGCTCTTTGAGCATTTCGAGAGCAATGGTAATTGAAGGCACACCTTCCCATCGTAATTCCATATTATAATGAAGACCGCCACGAATAACGTGTATATGAGAGTCATTCAGGCCTGGAATAGCTCTTTTTCTTTTAAGGTCTATTTTTTTTGTTTTTTCTGTGGCACTATTAAGAAGCTCATCTCCACCTACTGCAGTTATTAAACCATCAGTTATGGCGATAGCAGATGCCTCAGGTTGAGAGGGATCAAGAGTAGTGATTTTTCCGTTATATAAGATCATATCCGGTACATTCATATTCACACCTCGTCTACTTCCTATTATTTTGTAACCATGGATGAAATAATTTACCGAAAATCGGCATAACTACCCATGATAGCAAGGACACTATACATACAGAAACGAAAAAAGCGGACATAATAGGATTCATATGTTTTATAATAGGTCCTATCAATTTAGGAACTAACATGCTAAGAGGCCATACACCCAGAAGGGTAACGATAGACATTTTCCATTTTGGCGGTGGAACTGGCGTTTTCGGAGTAACAAACCAATAAGCCAAACTGCTTTCAGTTTTGTAAGTTGGATTAGTAACTTGAAATTGCTCGGCCGTTTTTAACAAATCCCGGCGAACATCTGATTCTTGCCAAGCACGTAGATGCTCATACGTATCAAAGCGAAAAATAACAGTATACTCTCTAGATTTGTTGCTTGGGACTATTAGGTTTACGCCTAAATGTCCTGGGAATTTAGTAGCGGCAGCTTCGATTTCATGTCTCCATGTTTCAAACTGTTTTTCTTTCCCTTGTTGAATTTTCCATGTAACAATTGTTGTTACTGGGTCGACAGCATCCATCGTGTTCTCTGTATGAGCCTCTTCGACAGCTACTCCTTCGTGTTTCATATTTTCCTGCTTGGAAGCGCGCCATGCACCATAGTATATGCGTATTCTACACCTTGACCATAAGCACCAGTGTGTTCCTTTACAATCTCCATTACAGCATCATAAGTGTCTTTGTGTGCCCAGTCACGTTGGTATTCAAGTAGAACTTGAATTGCTGTAACTGGAATTGCACCAGCTTGCTCTACACGACGCATAGCAGCGTTATGTGCTGTCAAACTAGTCCCACCTGAAGCATCATCAACTGCATACACCTCATAGCCAGCTTTAATTGCTTCAAGCACAGGGAATGCAAGGCAAACTTCAGTCCAAAGTGCTGCAAATATTAATTTCTTTCTACCTGTTGCTTTAACTGCTTCAACAAATTTTGGATCTTCCCAAGAGTTCATTGAACTGCGTTCTATAATTTCATGGTTTGGGAATATGTCAAGAATTTGCGGCCAAAAATAACCAGAAAAGCTACGTGTCTCAACTGTAGTAAGAATAGTAGGTACGTTAAAAGTTTTTGCTGATTTAGCAAGCAGCATAACGTTATTAATCAATGTTTGTCTATCAATACTTGCAACTCCAAAAGTCATTTGAGGTTGAAAATCAATCAAAATTAAGGCACTGTTCTCCGGATTTAACAATTCTAAATTACTCATAATAAAAGGCTCCTTTTTTAATTGTTTATAATTATTTGTTGAAAGTAATGTATCTTCTGTTAATTGAAGCTCTGCTATACTTTTTAATTTAAAATTAGTGCTGATTTAATCAGCACTAATTTTATACTATCTACTTTAAAAAAGTGATTTAAAGCTATTTCTGTGGAATACATTTATGCATTTTGTTTACTAAGATCTCGTTGAGCTCCCATATAGCTTCCAATTATATTTTGATAACCTGGAAGATTACTAGCAAGTAAATTGCCAAAACCTTCGACATCGTTGCGCCAATCGCGTTGTAATTCGCAAGCTACGCTAAACCAGTTCATAAGTTGCACACCACTATGTGCCATACGCGTATTGGCAGCATCTGCAACTTGTTTGCTGAAAGTTCCTGAAGCATCAGTAACAGCAAATACTTCATATCCAGCTTTTATAGCGGAAAGTGCCGGGAAAGCAACACAAACGTCCGTAACTACGCCCGCGATGATAAGTTGTTTTTTTCCAGTTTCTTCGATTGCTTTTACAAAATCATCATTATCCCATGCGTTAATTTGTCCAGGTCGAGCTATTTTTTGTGCGTGAGGAAAGAGATCAACCAATTCTTGCATTAAAGGTCCGTTAGGTCCGTTTTCAAAGCTAGTTGTTAAAATAACTGGTAAATCAAAAAACTTAGCAGTGTGAGCAAGAGCTAAAACATTGTTCTTAAATTCATCAACACCATAGTCACGTACTAGTCCGGACATAAGACCAGTTTGATGATCTACTAAAAGCACGACAGCATCATCTTTGTTAATACGAGAATAGAGATCAGTCATTATGTATTCCTCCTAAAAATTAAGTAATCGAAGAAAGTTTTAATAGTCGAATACTATCATAAGTTTCTTCGTTTATAACTAAGCTGACCAATAATATTGGTTATAGCAGCATTCACAGAACATGAAGTGCTATACAAATTTATAGTATTTGAAAAATCATTCGTTAATCAATTCTAAATTATCTATAATTTGTATAGGTCGTAACTATAGTTGTTTTCACTATAAAATAGATTGATTTTATCTATACATTCTATAGATAGAACGATATTGATAGTCATCTATTTTTGTTATTAGAATTGAATAGGAGGAATTTTTAGCAAATACTTTGTGATAAGAAAGGTAGGAGATGGGGAATTATCCATAAACAGAAAATGAATGCATCGGAACAGTAGAGTTTTATACATAGAGTTCACAATATAAATGGGCATAAATAGGTTATGAGATTTATCCGGATTATTGAAGAAAAGGATATATATTAAAGGAGGTAGGAGAATGGCAAAAATTACTGTAGGAACCGAAAATCAAGCACCAATTGAGATATATTATGAGGATCATGGCACAGGAAAACCAGTTGTACTCATTCATGGTTGGCCGTTAAGTGGTCGATCTTGGGAATACCAAGTTCCCGCTCTTGTTGAGGCTGGATACAGAGTTATAACATATGATCGTCGAGGTTTTGGAAAATCATCTCAGCCGTGGGAAGGGTATGAATATGATACCTTTACTTCTGATTTACATCAACTATTAGAACAGTTAGAGCTTCAAAATGTCACACTTGTTGGTTTTTCTATGGGTGGAGGCGAGGTAGCCCGGTACATTAGTACGTATGGAACAGATCGTATTGAAAAGGTTGTTTTTGCTGGAGCAGTTCCTCCATATTTATACAAATCAGAGGATCATCCTGAAGGGGCATTAGATGATGCAACAATTGAAACATTCAAAAGTGGTGTGATAAATGACCGCCTTGCATTTCTTGATGAATTTACTAAGGGATTTTTCGCGGCTGGTGATCGAACAGATTTAGTTAGTGAGTCATTCCGTTTATATAATTGGGATATTGCAGCCGGTGCATCACCTAAAGGAACGCTTGATTGTATTACCGCCTTTAGTAAGACAGATTTTAGAAAAGACTTGGAGAAGTTTAATATACCTACTCTTATTATTCACGGAGACTCTGATGCAACTGTACCATTTGAATATAGTGGGAAATTAACACATGAAGCAATTCCTAATTCTAAAGTAGCGTTAATAAAGGGTGGTCCACATGGGCTAAATGCAACGCATGCCAAAGAATTTAATGAAGCACTTCTATTATTTTTAAAGGACTGATTACAACTATATAATTGTTAATTGATACATTATAAATAAGTTGCAATTCTATCATATTTTTTCTAATAAATGGAAATACCTAAAGGTGAATAATTTTGAGGAGGTTTTCAATTATGGCGGAAAACCAGGACAAGAATTCTCTAGAGGAACAAGACGTGAAACGTGATACATTGACGACACGACAAGGGCACCCTGTGAAGGATAATCAAAACATCCGAACAATTGGGAATCGTGGTCCAGCAACACTTGAAAATTATCATTTCATCGAAAAAATTTCTCATTTTGATCGAGAAGAGGTTCCGGAACGTGTAGTACATGCGCGAGGAGCTGGAGCATTTGGGTATTTTGAAACCTATGGAAAAGTTGGAGATGAGCCGGTAGAAACATATACTCGTGCGAAAGTATTTTCAGGGGCTGCTAAAAAAACGCCGTTAATGGTTCGTTTTTCTACAGTAGCTGGAGCTAAGGACTCACCAGAAACGGCAAGAGATCCACGAGGTTTCGCAGTGAAAATGTATACGGAAGATGGTAACTGGGATTTAGTAGGGAATAACTTGAAGATTTTCTTTATTCGTGATGCGATGAAGTTCCCAGATATGATTCACGCATTTAAGGTTGATCCAGTTTCAAACGTACCGAATCCTGAGCGGATGTTTGACTTTGTTTCTCGTACCCCAGAGGCAACACATATGATTACATTTTTATTTTCTCCATGGGGTATTCCAGCAACATATCGCCATATGCAGGGATCTGGTGTGAACACTTATAAATGGGTAAATGAAAAAGGCGAAGCTGTATTGGTGAAATATCACTGGGAGCCAAAGCAGGGAATTCGAAATTTAACACAAGAAGATGCAAACAGTATTCAAGCAATGAATGTTAGTCATGCAACACAAGATTTATATGAAGCAATTGAGCGCAAAGATTATCCAGAGTGGGAGCTATTTGTACAAATTATGGAGGATGATTATCATCCAGAACTCGATTTTGATCCTCTTGATGATACGAAGCTTTGGCCAGAGGAGCAGTTCCCATGGTTACCAGTAGGACGTATGGTTCTTGATCGTAATCCAGTTGATTATCATTCAGAGATTGAACAAGCTGCTTTTGGTACAGGAGTACTTGTTGATGGCATGGACTTCTCAGACGATAAAATGCTACAAGGTCGTACTTTCTCTTATTCAGATACGCAACGTTACCGCGTTGGTGCAAACTATCTACAATTACCTGTTAATGCACCTAAAGCGCCTGTTCGTACAAATCAACATCGTGGTCAAATGGATATGCGTAATCCGAAAGAGTCTGGAGAAAATCCGCATATTAACTATGAGCCATCTATGCTAGGTGGTTATAAAGATGCAAACCAAGAAAAGCATCATCCACACCAACCTACTTACAATGCGGCTGCTATGAGTGCACCAATCGATCGTCCTAATAATTATGGTCAAGCAGGTCACACGTATCGTAGTTTTGAGGAGTGGGAACGAAATGAGTTGGTTAAAAATCTATCTGAAGCACTTGCAGTATGTGACAAAAGAATTCAGAATGCGATGATTGAACACTTCACACAAGCTGATGAAGATTATGGCCGTCGTGTGAAAGAAGGTATTGAAAAGAAAATGAAAGAAGCTAAAACGGAAAACAAACTTCCAGGCCGCGAAGTAAGTAAATCAAAATATGGCCAAGGTTCATTAGCTGCAAACGAAGCAACAAAAGATGCAGTGAAGAAAAGCCATGAATCAGATCCTTATTAATTAGACGTAAGCACAATAGGATATACTTAGAGGTGCCGTTAAAACAGTTAGGTAGCCTTTCATACGATTACTAAGTAGTTTTGTTTAAAAATATGAGGGGTATTAAATATCATAAGATAATTGATAAACAAGTAAAAATAAAGCTTTATAAAAGATGCTCTTGGATAAATCCAGGAGCATCTTTTTAAATGTGGAGTAGTGGGACACTGTAATCAATTTAAAGAATCGAAATCTTCTATAACGAAATTTTTATTCATTTTAAGTGGTGATATCAGGATGTTAGGTTGATAAATCTTCATTAGTTTCGAATTGAATATTCTTCTTAACAGCTAACATGTATGGATTAGAGTTTTTTAGTCTCTTAGAAGTATTGTTATATTACTATCAAGATAATATTTTGAATAATTCTCAAAACAAAGAAATGTACATGTTCTTGTTTGTGTAGTGAAGTTTCTTAAGTTGAGAGAGGGCCTTTATATCCTAATCCCAAAGTGTAGACTACCACCTATGAATAATCATCTCCTCTTAAAATTGTTGTTTTACATCTTCAAATTTTTGAAGAAGAAGTGTTTTGTTAGGAAATGATAAAATCTTATTAATTTTTATAATTAGTAGAATTTTTATAGAAATAATCCTCTTAATATATTAAAATAACATTGTATTATGTAAGATTTTAATTAGGGGAGAGAAATTTTATGTTAAAAAAAATCATTCCAGTTGCTTTAGCAATAAGTACAGTTACTTTTACTAGTGTATTTGCTGTGCCTTCAGCCCAAGCAAGTACAGAACCAAACCGCTACATAGATGTGCAAATGCTCGGGATTAACGATTTTCATGGGCAACTAGACACTGTAAAAAAAATTAACAATAAAGATGCAGGGGGAATTGAGTACTTAGGGGCTTATTTACGCGATCGTGAAAAACAAAATCCGAATACATTAAAGGTACATGCTGGCGATGTTGTTGGAGCAAGTACTCCTGTTTCAGCATTATTACAAGACGAACCTACCATTGAATTTCTAAATGATTTGAAATTCGATGTTGGAACGATAGGAAATCATGAATTTGATGAAGGTGTTGAAGAAATGAACCGCCTTATTTATGGTGGATACCATGAGAAAACAGGGAAATTTAAAGGAGCAAAATTCCCATATGTTGCCGCAAATTTCTATAATAAATCCACTGGTCGTTTATTTTTACCACCATTCACTATAAAAAAGGTACAAGGAGTTCCAGTTGGATTTATCGGAGTCGTAACAACGGATGTGCCTAACCTTGTTATGCCTACTATGCTAAAGAATGTAGAAATTACAGATGAAGTTGAAGCTATTAACAAATCCGTAAAGCAATTAAAAAAACTAGGCGTTAAATCTATCGTTGTTCTTGCACATAACGGGGGGACAACAGATGGGAACGGCGTAACAAATGGTGATATCGTCCGATTAGCAAATGAGACTGATCCAGAAGTCGATGTTATTTTTGGTGGGCATAGCCACACTTATGTAAATGGAACTGTTAATAATAAACTTGTCGTACAAGCAAATTCTTACGGTATGGCTTTTGCTGATGTTGATGTAAAGATTGATCGTAAAACACAAGATATTGTTGAGAAAAAAGCAGAAATTGTTACAACTTACCATGAAGGCATGGAGCCTGATAAAAAAATAAAGAAGAAGATGGAGAAATATCAAGCAAAAATCGCACCTCTTGTTAATGAAGTTGTAGGTAAGTCTATTGCTCCACTAGATCGTAAACTAAATATGGCTGGTGAATCTACTCTTGGGAATTTAGTTGCTGATGCTCAACGTGCAACAATGCAATCTCAAATTGCACTTATGAATCCTGGTGGTATTCGTAATGACTTAGATGCTGGTGATATTACATGGGGAGAGATATATGGTATTCAACCATTCGGAAATCAATTAATAAAAGTAAATTTAACGGGTCAAGACATTCGTGATATTTTAAATCAACAATGGCAAAAAGACATAACAAGAATGCTTCAAATTTCAGGGATCCAATATACTTGGGATGCAAACAAACCTAATGGAGAAAAAGTAACAAGTATTCGCCTAACAAATGGAGAAGAAATTATTCCTTCGAAAACTTACAGCGTCGTTGCGAACGCATTTCTAGCTTCAGGTGGAGATGGATTTGTATCCTTTAAAAACGGTAAAGATGCTGAAACAGGACCAACTGATTTTGAAGCATTAGTAGATTATATAAAAAAATCCAAAGAACCAATTCAGTCTATTATTGATGGAAGAATTCAAAAGATAAATTAGTTTTTTATTAATCTCACAAAAAAATAGATTACCTGTACTTTTTACTGTACAGGTAATCTATTTTTTGTGGGTTTGAAATAACATTTTAATAAGTTATATTTCTAGTATTAATTGAAAGTTATTACCCTATAAATTCAGTCATTTATTATATAACTGAGTGTATAAAAAATGAACTGAAATCTAATAAATAACGTAAAAGCTAAAAGATTTTCGCTTTGAGAACATCTTAAAAGATTAAATTGATGGTAACTTTGTTGTATCTCTTTAAACATACCTATATTAAAACCCAAATTTCTCAATTGAATGCTGAGATATTTGGGTTTTTCTAAAGTAATCAATTCTTTAAAAAATCTTTAGAAATTTAAAGATAAAGTACTGTATACATGTAAGTATGATTAAAAATGAAAAGTTGTAAATGCTAAATTTAATTAAATATGCCTTGCTCTCTTTACCATTGGCCTGAGTGAATAGTTTATAGGAAATTACACTGGCTAAAGATGCGATAATTGTTCCAAGCCCTCCAATATTTACTCCTAGTAATAAAGCTTTCCAATCAGAAGTAAAGTTTGATAGAAGAATTGAAGTAGGAAAATTGCTAATCAATTGACTCAAAAATATGGAACTAAAGAAGACTGAAGTATCTCCTCTTAAATTAGCGCGAGCAAATGTCTCCAGCGCATCGGAATGGGAAATGTTTCCGATAAAAATAAAAAAACAGACAAAGGTTATTAGAAGAAAGTAATCGATCTTAAATAGTAAGTTTCTATCTAACGTAAATGCTGCCATCAATGTAACTATTAGCGCAATGTAATAATTAATGAAACCAAAAATGGATGCAATGATAGTGATAAGTATCAAAATCCAGATGGTAGCTTTTTTTCGATTCTTCACGGTAATAACAGGTAGTTCTATTTTTAAATCTGTTTTTTGAAGTTTTTGGGTAAATATAAATAACAAACTGATTCCAAGTACAGCTAAAAGCAGGATTGAACCTAAAAATGGGATGAGCTTAATTCCATAGTAAGAATATAAGTATAAATTTTGTGGGTTTCCCATAGGCATCAAGCTACTGCCGATGTTTGCCGCAATTGTTTGCAGGATGATTGTATCCATCATGTTCATTTGTGTTTTTTTACTAATGACAAGTGTTATTGGCACAAAAGTGAGGAGAGCGACATCATTTGTTACAAACATGGAGCAAATAAAGCATAACAAAATTAGAATAATAGATATTGATCTGCTGTTATTGCATTTATTTAAAATCGCAACGGCAAGTTTGTCTAATATCTTTAGCTGTTCCAAGGCCTTAATGGCCACCATTAGATTAAATAAGCTAATTAACACTTCAAAGTTAATATATTCGATCTTTGGCGAATGTATTAAGCAGCTTACAATTGCTAGTATCAGTGAAATGGTAAGTACTAAATCCTTTTTTAAAAATTCGAATTTCATAAGTAGTCTTTTTTTATTTTGAACGAATACTATTTCTTTCACAATACACCACCTGTAATCTATGTTAGTAAAATGAAACGCAAGGGAAATATACATTGAATAATAGATATTCAACAAATCTTCTTATATTGCAATAAAATTAATAACTTTTCTTATCAATTGGTTGTTCTAACATTTGAAACTTAAATGGAATAATATTAGTAACGTTTTCAAAAAATAATAATATGAGTAGTTTTTTATTTGTGGAGCTGTTAAAAACATATTTTTGATTAACTCGATATTGCTAGAAAAGAGGATGTCATAAAATCCTAAATAAGAGTTTTGTAATGTTTCATCCCTTCAACAAAATTCTTTTTTGCGTAGTGACTTTCATGTTGTAAATATGTGCAATATAGACGAATCCCACTAGGGGATTAATTGAGAAAACAAATGTTTTTTGTATGATACCATAAATAAATTAAATGTTTTATTTTTAAAATATTCTTATAATATCCTATCGATTCTTGATTTCAAATCCTTTATATGAAGTTCTAAAAGAGAAAAAGTATGCATGCTTTTATGAAGAAAATAGAGGCTTGTCAAAGATTAGGTAGAACAGAATCCGCGACGTTTGGATACTGTATAAAATTCACAAAATCTCACTGGTTTTTAGATGAAAAAACCTTGAAATATTTTTTGTTTTTATAAAAATCTGTACTTTTTCGTAACATTCTGTACTTTTAATTATAAATTAAAGACAAGCTTCTCTTAGTTGAAGATTGAAAGCGCTTCATAGTTTTTCTATGAATTTTTACCTAGCCTATTTTTGAGATTAGTAGTGAGAAAGGAGATATTTCCATGTTCTTGAGAAATTTAACAAAAAACCAATTAATCACTATTGATTATTATGATTTAAATGTAAATCACCGGTAAACGAAACAAACATAATAGTACAACAACATGAGTGGATAAGAATATTAGTTTTACAGAAGGGGATAGAGCACCGTGTGTATAAACGTTAAGTTCTTCAAAATTCCAGTTTTACAGTTACATGTTGTGACGTTTGCTTAAACAGGCCAATCCTATTCATATAGAAAATTTTTATCCTTGTTGTATTTGAATATGAATGAGGTATTTATGCCAGGGAATATAGGTGATTTTATATAGATTATGATAGATAAATTTGGGGTATGGAGTGATAATATGGAAAGGTTTTTTGTAGATTTAGTCGGATCAACGAATGATTTTTTATGGTCTAAATTGTTAATTGTTATGCTTGTTATTTGCGGAATTTATTTTACATTTAAATTGAATTTTGTACAGTTTCGAATGTTAAAAGAGATGGTCCGTGTATTAATGGAGGGAAAAAGTGGTTCTAAAGATCAAATCTCTCCTTTTCAAGCGTTTTGTATTGGTATGGCAGCTCGCGTTGGAACAGGGAATATTACAGGAATTGCGATTGCGATTGCATTAGGGGGTCCTGGAGCTGTATTTTGGATGTGGATTATTTCTATTATTAGCTCGGCATCCAGCTTTGTTGAAAGCACATTAGCACAGATATATAAAGTAAAAGATAAAACTGGCTTCCGCGGTGGTCCATCCTATTATATGGAAAAAGGGTTGAATAAACGTTGGATGGGAGTATTATTCTCTATTTTAATTACAATCACTTTTGGTCTTGTATTCAATTCAGTACAATCAAATACAGTTACAATTGCTTTTCAAAACTCATTTGGTACAGATCGTCTAACAGTAGGGATAATCATGGCGATTGCTTTCGCCGCGATTATCTTTGGTGGTGTACAACGTATTGCAAAAATGGCTGAATACAAAGTGGTATTTTTAGCGGTATTATACATTGGAGTTGCATTATTTGTTGTAGTTACCAACATATCAAAAATGCCGGAAGTTCTTTCTCTTATTGTTCAAAACGCATTTGGTTTTAAACAAATAGCTGGAGGTTCAATTGGTGCAGCACTTATGAATGGAGTTAAACGTGGCTTATTTTCAAATGAAGCTGGTATGGGAAGTGCACCAAACGTTGCTGCAACAGCAACAACAAGTCATCCGGTGAAACAAGGACTGATTCAAGCATTTGGTGTATTAACGGATACACTGATCATTTGTACTAGCACCGCCTTTATTATTTTACTGTCTGATGCATATAAACAACCGGGGTTAAATGGTATTGCACTGACACAAGCAGCATTAAGTGAACACATCGGTTCTTGGGCATCGGGTTGTCTTGCTATTTTTGTTTTTTTATTTGGATTCGGTGCATTAATCGGCAACTATTATTATGGTGAAACAAATATTCGCTTCTTACATACAAGTAAAGTGTGGTTAATGATATACAGAATAAGCGTGCTGGCTATGATTGTATTTGGTTCTGTTGCAAAGATTCAAATTGTATGGGATTTAGCGGACTTATTTATGGGCTTGATGGTTATTATTAATTTAATTGCTATTACCTTACTTTCAAAAGTAGCGTTTGCGGCGTTACAAGATTATATAAACCAGAAAAAAGCTGGTAAAGATCCTATTTTTTATAAAGAAAACATTAAAGGGCTTGAAAATATTGAATGTTGGGATAGTTATGAGGAAAATGTAAAAAAGAAAAGTATGTAATAAGAAAGATATTCAGACTGCAATATGTCTGAATATCTTTCTTAGTTCTAGTGCAAATAGTATCGGTGGTAGTAAAGAAAAAATTATTCTATATAAAGTTAATAGTACGGGGGAATATTGTGAAATGATAAAGGATTCTAGCGTTCAAGTTGAGGGGCAAGAAAAAGTTTACTTAGATCAATGGGTAGCTCATTATCGAACGTATGCAGCTAAGGGACGAAGCGCCAGTTATATTCCAGCTCTGGGGGAAATAAATGTATCGCAGCTAGGTATTTGTATAGTAAAGCCAGATGGAACAATGATAAAGGCAGGAGATTGGGAGGTACCTTTCACATTACAAAGTATATCAAAAGTAATTGGTTTTATAGCTGCTTGTTTAAGTCGCGGTATTTCTTATGTATTAGAACGAGTTGATGTAGAACCAACTGGAGATGCCTTCAATTCGATTATTCGTTTAGAGATACATAAACCAGGAAAACCTTTTAATCCCATGATCAATGCTGGAGCGATTACGATAGCTTCACTTTTGCCAGGGACATCGGTGCAAGAAAAATTAGAATCTATATACGTATTAATTGAGAAAATGATAGAGAAGCGTCCCGCTATTAATGAAATAGTATTTCAATCAGAATGGGAAACGGCTCATCGTAACAGAGCTTTAGCATACTATTTAAAGGAGAATGGTTTTCTAGAATCAGATGTGGAGGAGACACTAGAGGTTTACCTAAAACAATGTTCGATTGAAATAAATACAGAAGATATTGCCTTAATCGGGCTTATACTAGCACATGATGGATATCACCCTATTCGCAAAGAACAAGTACTCCCTAAAGAAGTAGCTAGGTTAACAAAAGCTTTAATGCTTACTTGTGGAATGTACAACGCTTCTGGAAAATTTGCTGCTTTCATTGGGTTACCAGCTAAAAGTGGGGTATCCGGCGGAATTATGACACTTGTTCCCTCAAAGTCTAAGAAGGATGTACCGTTCCTAGATGGATGTGGTATTGGTATTTACGGACCAGCCATTGATGAATATGGGAATAGTTTACCAGGAATTATGTTGTTAGAACATATTGCAAAAGAATGGGATTTAAGTATATTTTAAAAAGGAGCACAGATATTTTGGTGTTAGAGCGATTCCAAAAGTGTTCAGACCATATATTGTGTCTGAACATTTTTGAGTTATAAAGTATCTTTCTAAAGTAGAAGAGTGTAATAAATACTCACAATCTGTAATGCTTTCGTTTATATCTTATTTATTAGTTTTTGAAAAAAATAGAGTAGGTGTTGTATTAATACAAATAGGTTTGTATACTGACTGTTAGGCGAAAGTGAGAAGTGATTATTTTGAATCTTAGTAATTTAGTAAAAAAAGACATCTATATTCTCGTTTTAATGATACTTACAGTACCCTTAGTAGGTGAAATAAAGTCATTTCCTTTAAATGAAACATTTAGAATGAGCTTTGGTGCACCAACATTTTTCTTTTTTTTGTTATTGTTTCGACGAATTCCAGCATTTTTACCGGGTTTTTTAACAGCAATAGTCGTTGTAGTATTTCGTATCTCAATGGATGTCATTATAAAGGGAAATATGGATTGGTTAGCCGCTTTTCATACTCACTATCCTAGTTTCTTCTTTTATTTTACGTATTCGTATCTCTTTCATTTAGCAAAAATTAAACGTTTTTATCATCAACCGCTAATGATTGGTTTGATCGGTTGCATGATTGAAATATTGTCAGACTGTGTGGAATTAATGATTCAATATTTCGTATTAAAAACATCGATCACATCCGAGGCAATAAATGAGATCATTGTTATCGCATGCTCCCATAGTTTTATAGTTCTAAGCTTTTTCAATATGATGAAATTGTATGAAGCGCAATCAAGGGAGAGGCACATAAAGAAACAAAATGAACATATGCTTATGCTTATTTCTAATTTATATGAAGATGCTGTTCATTTAAAAAAAACATTACAAGATGCTGAGAATATAACAAAAAAATCCTATGATTTATATAAAACCTTAGATTCTTTTGAGAATAAACAGATAGATTTTCAGTTTCAGGATTTAAGGCAACAGGCATTACAAATTGCTGGTGAGGTCCATGATGTTAAAAAGGATAATCAACGTATTTTTGCGGGGCTTTCAAAACTAATTTCTGATGAAAGTTTTACAGATTATATGTCTGTACATGAACTGGTAAATATCATTATACGGGCGAATACGAAATATGCACAGTTACTAAAGAAAGACATCCAATTTGTGTATAAAATTGATGGTGTACATTCTCATTATCATATTTATACAATCTTATCTATTATAAATAATATCGTTACAAACGCTGTAGAAGCTATCCAAGGTATGGGAACCATCACAATTGACATTAATAAAGACCACCATTTTGTTGAATTTCAAATAGGCGATAATGGTCCCGGCATTTCTTCAAAATATAAAGATTCAATTTTTGAGCCTGGTTTTACTTCTAAATATGATAATTTAGGCAATCCATCGACAGGCATCGGACTATCGTATGTTAAAGAAATGGTCGAACAACTTGAAGGTGATGTTACGCTTGAGGACAGAACCGAAGGAAAAGGATCAATTTTTAAAATTAGATTAGGGATTGATCATATAATTTCGAAAGGGTGATTCTATGTATTTTTATATAGTAGATGATGAAAAAGCGGTTCGCTCAATGTTGGCTCAAATTATCGAGGATGAAGATCTTGGAGAGGTTATAGGAGAAGCTGAGGATGGTTTATCTTTAGAGCAATACATGCCAATCCTTAAAAATATAGATATTTTATTTATCGATTTGTTAATGCCGATTCAAGATGGAATAAAAACAATTCGTCAAATAAAGCCTTCGTTTAAAGGGAAAATCATCATGGTCTCTCAAGTAGAATCAAAAGAATTAATTGCTGAAGCTTATTCGCTTGGCGTTGAATACTATATTATTAAGCCAATTAACCGGATTGAAGTATTAACAGTTGTTCGGAAAGTCATTGAAAGAATTCGTTTGGAAAAATCGATAAAAAACATTCAAGAATCGCTTAATACAGTACTAAAATTGGATAGTAATTCAAGTGCGCAAGAAAAATACCGTAATGAAAAACATTTAAATACTTTTAATCATTTTCAAAATTCCATTCATTTTCTTTTGTCTGAATTAGGAATAGCCAGTGAAAGTGGAAGTAAAGATTTAATGGATATGCTAGATTATTTATATAAATATGAACAAGATAACACGTTGGAACAAGGTTTTCCCTCACTAAAAGAGATTTTTATAAATTTAGCTCAAAAAAAACTTGGGGATTCAGCTGAGGATGCCGAATTAAAAAGGTTCATAGAAGCGTCCAAACAACGGATTCGGAGAGCAATTTATCAATCATTAAACCATTTAGCATCCCTTGGACTTACTGATTTTTTAAACCCGAAGTTCGAAAATTATGCTTCTAGATTTTTTGATTTTACTACTGTAAGGAGAAAGATGACAGAGTTGAATAATGAACCAACAGTACCTGCTCGTATTGATACGAAAAAATTTATTCAAGTTCTTTATTTTGAAGCAAAACGAATACACTTGGAATTAAGATGATAAACTCTTGCTCATTATTACTTTCAATTAATAGATTGATAGTTGTTTTAAAGTTATTTGTTTTATATAGTTTTTCTAAGAGAGTATTTTCCTTTATTTCATATTGGTTTTAAAATCAGAAAATTCCGTATCGATTCGATGGAAATGTACTAACTTAGAACAAAAGAATATGTATTTTTTACACATTAATATTCATTTAATAAACGAGTATTTCCAAAATAAAATAATACATAGTAAGTTGAATTTAAAAAAAGATGCTATCTTCTAGCATCTTTTTTTCTTTAAGAGGAAATATCATTAATCCTTATATTATTTAAAATTCAGATGTGGGCATATAAATAAGGGGAAAGGAGATAATATTAAACAAATTATAATTGGAAATAATATTTTAGGTCAGAAATGTTTTTATACTAACTAGGCTATCGGTACTAAATAAGTATAATGTCTTGCTTTTCTGCTCTTTAATCTTATCGTTATTTTTTATTAAGTACATATCGTTCTTTAGAAATCTCAATCCTAGCAGAGTATATAAATTGGGTGATAAAAATGTGGAACATAATTACTGCTTATCTTCCAGATTGGAAAGTCTTTGTACAAGCTTTTATCTTGTTTTTAATTCCGTATACTATCTCAAGATTTTTTCATTGGGTTCGTATGTCAGAGAAAGAGTGGGAAGAATGAGTTGGTGGAAGTCAAGAGATAAACAAGTGAAAAAAAATATTATTCAAAGTAAAACGAAACAAGAGCATAAACCTTCTCAAAATACAACCGTTCATTTCACAAATGATTTTGCCTCTAACTTAGAACTTATAAAGCAACAAATCGGACATAATTCTGACGTTCGCTTTCGGGAGTTTAATATTGGACGCACAGATATTCAGGCTGGAATCATTTTTGTTGATGGTCTATCAGATAAAGAGATAATTGACAAACATATTATGAAATTACTAATGGATGATTTTTCTGACGAATATAAAAATGAATCTTATTATGTGGAGGGGACTGTTTCAAAAGAATATATTAAAAATAAAGTTCTTACAATTAGTGAAGTAGCAGAAGTTCATTACATAAAAGATTTGATACCCAAAGTATTGATAGGTTCAACAGCTCTTTTAATTGATGGTTTAGCAGATGTGTTTATTCTTGGTACAACAAAAGCAAATAAACGAAACATGGAAGAACCAGTATCGGAGGCATTAGTCAGAGGTCCACGGGTCGGTTTTACTGAAGTATTAAGTGATAATACTTCACTTTTGCGACGGCATTGTGCGGATGAGAACTTATCATTAGTGAAGCTACCAGTAGGAGAACGTGCAAAGAAAGAGCTAGTTGTCGCATTTATTAAAGATCTTGCTAGTACAGAATTGGTGGAAGAAATAAAAAATAGAATTCAGAAAATTGACATAGACAGTGTACTCGAATCTGGTTACATAGAGCAACTCATTGAAGATAATTATCTCAGTCCTTTTCCGCAGATTCAAAATACAGAACGACCTGATCGTGTTATTAGTGCTTTGATGGAAGGTCGAGTAGCTATTTTGTTAGATGGAACACCATTTGTTTTAATTGCTCCTGTTACATTTAGTATGCTACTGCAATCACCAGAAGATTATTATGAAAGGTGGCTTCCTGGTACGCTTCTCCGCTTATTACGCTTCATGACAGCTTTTGTTTCATTATTTGCTCCAGCACTGTATATTTCTTTCATTTCATTTCATCCAGGATTAATTCCCACTAAGCTCGCTATTTCTATTCTCGGATCGAGAGAAGGAGTTCCTTTTCCCGCTTTAATAGAAGCGTTAATTATGGAAGTAGCTATCGAAGTTTTACGAGAAGCAGGTTTACGTCTGCCTAAACCAATTGGACCTGCAATGGGAATTGTGGGCGGTTTAATAATTGGTCAGGCTGCCGTAGAAGCAGGAATTGTTAGTCCAATAATGGTTATCGTTGTTGCGGTAACAGCTATTTCTTCTTTTACTATCCCGCAATATAGTGTGGGAATTACGTTACGCATTCTTCGTTTTGTAGCTATGTTTTGTGCTGCGATATTTGGCTTGTATGGAGTTATTCTCTTCTTTCTTTTACTTTGCAGTCATTTAGTGAAACTGAAAAGTTTTGGCGTTCCTTATACTAGCCCTGCTGTTCCGTACCGATTTAGTGACTGGAAAGATTTTATGGTTCGCATGCCATTAAAAATAATGAGACGTCGACCGAAAATAATGCATACCAAAAAAACTAACCGCAAAAGGTAGCTGATGACGAAAGGAAGTGGGGTTCAGTGATTACTATACCTAAAGACCGAATAACAACTGCACAAGCAGTTGTTATTATTGTAAATTACATACTGGGAACAGGAATCCTCACTCTGCCCAGAGCATCTGTAGAAAAAGTGAAAACACCAGATGTATGGTTAAGTGTGATATTAGGTGGGATACTCGCAATGGTTTCAGGAGTAATTATGGTCAAACTAAGTCAGCAGTTTCCAGATAAAACATTTTATCAATACAGTCAAGATATTGTAGGGAAATGGATAGGCAGGTTGCTTAGTTTTCTTATTATAGGGTATTTTCTTACAACTTCAGCCTTTCAAATTCGTTCAATGGCAGAAGTAATAAGCTTTTTTTTGCTAGAAGGAACCCCCACATGGGCTATTGTTATGCCTTTTATGTGGATAGGTCTCTATTTGATTATGAGTGGTATTAACTCGATTGCACGGATGTTTGAAATAATATTTCCTATTACTTTCTTTATTTTTTTACTCATTTCCTTTATGAGTATAGGGATATTCGAGATAGATAATCTCCGTCCCGTATTAGGTTTGGGAATTAAACCGGTGTTAGATGGGGTAAAAACAACGTCTCTCGCATATACAGGTCCAGAAATTATGTTAATTCTTTTGGTGTTTATGGAACAACGAAAGAAAGCAGTAAAAGCTATTTTAGTTGGAATTTCTATTCCGTTAATCTTTTATGTAATAACTGTTGTAATGGTCATTGGTGCATTATCAATTGATGGGGTTGTAACAAGAACATGGCCGACAATTGACCTTATGCGCAGTTTTGAAATTTCTGGTTTAATATTTGAACGTTTTGAATCTTTACTGCTTGTAATATGGATTATGCAAATATTTGCTACCTATACAATTAGTTACTATGCAGCTGCATTAGGATTGGCACAACTCTTTAAAAAGAGTATTCATCCGTTTATTTTTGCTTTGATTCCAATCATTTACATCATTGCTATGACTTCGAAAAATATAAATGATTTGCTTAAACTGGGGGATATGCTCGGTAATGCTGCTTTATTTTTATTTGGTTTACTGCCACTGCTTCTTCTTATTATTACGCGATTAAAAGGAGGAGTAGTGTGAAACATAAATTTAATTATATGCGGTTCTATTTGGCTTTGTTAGGGACGCTTTTGCTTCTATTTTTAACAGGATGTTGGAGCAGTAAAGAAGTAGAAGAGTTGAGCTTAACTGCAGGTATAGCACTAGATAAAGGGAAGGATTCAACAATTGAGAAAGAGGATGAGGAAGGAGGTTATCCTAAAAGAAATCTTATAACAGCAACTTATCAAATTGTCAGTTCGCAAGCACAAAGTAAAGGAAACGGACAACAAAAACGTTATATAAATGTTTCTGAGACCGGTGATTCCATTCATCAAATTGTTCGTGAGTTTTCATTAAAAAGAGAGAGCACAATGTTCAGCCCACATTTAAAAAACATTGTTATTAGTGATAGTCTTGTACGTACATACAGTTTAGAACAATTACTTGAACAGTATCTCCGCGACAATGAAGTTCGGCTTAGCTGTATGATCTAAATTAGCAAGGGTCTAGCGAAGGAGGTACTGGAATCAAACAAAAAAGGAGAAATCCCAGCATTTCGTTTGTCTGGAATTGCAGATAATCGAAAGAGAACAACAAGGATTTTACCTCCTGTATCGCTCGCTAAATTGGAAGGAAAGATGCGGTCAGGCTCCAGTTTTCTATTGCAAAATGTAATCTCGATTAATAGGGAAACAAAATTTGCAGGAGCTGCTGTAATTAAAGGGAAAACTAAAAAGTTGATGGGTTTTTTAAATGAGCAGGAATTGGAAGGAGTAGTATGGATAAACGGAAAAAGGAATGGTGGTGTGGTAAAAACTTTTGATAAAGAATCAAAGAAACTCATTATATACGAAATAAAGTCAATAAAAAGCAAAATCATACCATATGTTAACGGAAATAATATTTCCTTTGATGTAAACATTGAATCAGAAGGGCGTTTGTCTGAAAATTGGATGCAATCAGGAAAAGATTTTGAAAATGAATTTTTAAAAAGGGAAGAAAAAGCTATTGAAAAAGAAGTAAAGTACTTAGTACATCATGTTACAAAAAAAATACAAAAAGAATATCAAGTCGATATTGCAGGTTTTGGCAACCAATTAAGAATTAAACACCCGAGAACATGGGAGAAAGTCAAAAAAGATTGGGATCGAACATTTAGTAAGGTACCGATTAAATATCATATAAATGTAACTATACAAGATTATGGAGCGTCAAGTTTAAAACGATGAGACGTCTTAATTGACCTTATATTTACAAAAAAACAAAAAGTTACAAAAATTTTAATTTAAAAATTTTTGTAACTTTTTGTTTTTTTATGTCCTTCTTATTATAAATTAAAGAAATGATTTTACCCTATACATTTCTTTTGCGTTATAAAAGTAAATCACAATAGTTACTATTGGCGTGTTATTTAACGTTAGGAAAGAGGAATCGCTATATGTCTTGAATAGGAGGGAGTTTGAAGTGCAAGCGAAAGCAGTGCAAATAGAAGAAATCTATCAAGAAATATTAGACGGTAAAAGAAGTAGGTTTCCACCGAATACATGGAAAGAAGATAGCAATAGAGAGCTAGCTAAAAGGGTCACAAAATATTTAATTGAAACAATTTTAAAATAGAAATTAACAAAGTCTTAAAAGGAGCGAGTTTAAATGATGATTGTTCTTCAGGTAGTTTTAGCAATTTTTATTGTAGTAGGGGGATTCATAAAAATTTTCCGTATATCTTTTCAGGTAGAACATTGGCGACAATATCAATATTCATTATGGTTTATGTCTATAATTGGTTTTATTGAAATTATTGGAGCAATAGGTATAATCGGTGGTATTTGGAATCAATACTTAGCGCTAGGAGCAAATACGTTATTAGCAGTTCTCATGGTCGGAGCCATTCATGCTCATATTTTTCGAGCAAAACAATCTATTTTAATGGCAATTCCTGCATTACTTTGTTTCATATTATCTATGGGGATAATTATTTGGAATTTAAATACATTTTCTTGAGCGTAACTATAAATTTTGAAAATAAGTAATTATTAGAGGAATATGTAAGCTCTATTTAAAATGGTGAATAGTTAAAGAATATTAATTCCGAAAAATTATCACCATTTTACTATTGTTTTTAATAGTTCTATGAATAGAAAGTCGCTTCATTTTTTAAAATGCATGCTTGTAAAGTACATACGAAAACATAACTCATTATAGGAAGGAGAATTTTTAAATTCTATTGATAAACCCAGTAATTGTAATAGCCCTAACTTAGAATAATAATTTCAAAATCAATAAAGTTTAGAATAGAAGGAGCAAGATCAAATTATTATGAATAAACAAATAGGATTTATCGGATGTGGAAACATGGGTATTGCTATGATAGGTGGGATGATTAATAAAAATATAGTGTCTCCAAATCAAATAATTTGTTCAGATTTAAACGTCAGTAATTTAAAAAATGCTAGTGATAAATATGGCATAACTATAACTACTAACAATAATGAAGTTGCTAACAGTGCCGACATTTTAATTTTATCAATTAAACCAGACTTATACACATCGGTAATTAACCAAATAAAAAACCAAATAAAAAATGATGTAATTGTTGTAACTATTGATGCAGGAAAAAGTATTAAGAGCACTGAGAATGAATTTGATAGAAAGTTAAAGGTTATTAGAGTAATGCCGAATACACCAGTACTTGTTGGGGAAGGAATGTCTGCATTATCTTTTAATGAAATGGTTACAGAAAAAGATATAAAAGAGGTACTAAATATATTTAATAGTTTCGGCCAGATGGAGGTCGTAAATGAAAAATTAATGGATGTTGTTACATCTATTAGTGGTTCTTCTCCAGCATATGTGTATATGTTTATAGAAGCCATGGCAGATGCTGCTGTACTTGACGGTATGCCGAGAAAACAGGCTTATAAATTTGCGGCTCAGGCTGTATTAGGTTCTGCAAAAATGGTATTGGAAACGGGAATACATCCAGGTGAATTGAAGGATATGGTTTGTTCTCCAGGGGGAACGACGATAGAAGCTGTAGCAACATTAGAAGAAAAAGGTTTAAGAACAGCTATCATTTCAGCTATGAAACGTTGTACGAAAAAATCTATGGAAATGTCTCGTTTAACTAGTAAGTGAGAAGATTTGTTTAGGCGTAACTTCATATCCATTAATGTAAGCTATTATTTAAATTAAAAGCTTGTTGCTATTCTCTTATAGAGAGCGGGGCATAAAATTGCCTTTCACAATGGTGCTCTAGGCTGGAATAAACTAGATTAATATATATTATTTGAAAAATAAAGAGCGTATACAAATGTATAATCGGAGGAGTTGTTATGTCAAATAAAGTTCCTACTTCTTTTATCATTATTATAGGATTGATGCTGTTTGCATTGTTTTTTGGAGCAGGAAATTTAATTTTTCCACCTATGCTTGGTCAAATGGCTGGAAATAATGTATGGATAGCCAATGCAGGCTTTTTAGTTACTGGAGTTGGTTTACCATTGTTAGCAATAACAGCATTTGTTTTTTCAGGTGAAAGTGATTTGCAATCTTTAGCTAGTCGTGTACATCCGGTGTTTGGTATTGTATTTGCGATCGTTCTCTATCTAGCGATTGGTCCCTTTTATGCCATCCCTAGATCTGGAACTGTATCATTTGAAATTGGAATTAAACCGTTTTTATCAAATGATGCAGGTCCTGCTGCATTAACCGTATTTACAATCTTATTTTTCACAGTTACATGCTTATTATCCCTTAATCCTACAAAACTTGTTGATATAGTTGGAAAAATTTTGACTCCTATCAAATTGACTGTTATTGGGATGCTCGTAGTTGTTACTTTTATTCACCCAATTGGAAGAATTCAGGCACCTAGTGAAGTGTATGCATCAGATGCATTTTTTAAAGGTTTTCAAGAAGGGTATTTAACATTAGATGCTCTTGGAGCTTTTGTTTTCGGAATTATTATTGTAAATGCAATTAGAGAAAAAGGGGCTACTACTAAAAAGCAGCTTATGGTTGTTTGTGTAAAAGCAACGACTATTGCTGCTACACTCTTAGCTCTTATCTATACTGCCCTTTCCTATATGGGCGCTTCTAGTGTAGAAAAACTAGGTCATTTAAATAATGGGGCTGAAGTTTTAGCAAAAGTTTCGGGCTATTACTTTGGTTCGTATGGTGCAATCTTCTTAGGTGTAATGATTATAGTAGCATGTTTAATCACAAGCGTAGGACTTATCACTGCTTGTTCTTCTTTTTTTCATAAATTATTTCCAAAGATTTCTTACAAAAAACTTGCTATTATTTTGTCTGTTTTCAGTACACTAGTTGCGAATATAGGGTTAACACAATTAATTAAGATTTCAATCCCTGTATTAATAACTATGTATCCAATTGCTATTACCTTAATATTTCTAACATTTTTACACTCTGTATTCAATGGTAGATTTGAAGTATATCAAGGGAGTTTGATATTGACATTTATTTTTAGTTCGTTAGATGGATTAAAAGCTGCTGGAATAGAAAGCGAAATAATCCATAATTTTTTTGAGCACTTTCTTCCTTTATATAGTGTAGGTTTAGGGTGGGGATTTCCGGCTATTATAGGCGGTGTATGTGGGTATGTTGTTAGTGTATTACGGAAGAAAAATACCTTAAGTTCTAGTGAAACTCAATTAAATAAATAAATTATTTTTGTTTATCATACCATTATCAGGCATACAAAACTAATTATCTCTTTGAAATGAAAAAATCTTTTATTTATATCTTTGGAGGTAAATTGAATTAGCTATAACACATTATAGCTGATGTTTGTTGAACAGTGGAGGAAAGAAAAAAATAGAATGTTTCAAATTTATTTAACGTAAAAGAAATATTATAAGACTATCTAATAACTAAGTAAATTTATATACAACAATAATGAGAAGAGCAAACCTTATTTTAAAGGGGATACAGAGAATATGAGTAAGTTATTAAAAAAGAAATCCGTTACACAATTGTTGGAGCATAATCAAAGTAAGGCCTTAACGAAAACATTAGGAGCATTTGATTTAATTATGTTAGGGGTAGGCTCGATAATTGGAACGGGGGTTCTTGTGTTAACTGGATTAGTAGCAGCAAGAGATGCTGGTCCAGCAGTTATTTTTTCATTTGTACTTGCAGCAATTATATGCGGATTTATAGCATTATGTTACGCAGAAATTGCTTCCACACTCCCGGCGTCTGGTAGTGTATATACGTACTCATATGCAACAATTGGTGAGTTTGTTGCTCATCTAGTAGGTTGGTCTTTACTGTTAATATATATTGTGGCAACAGCGGCTGTCGCTGCTGGATGGACAGGCTATTTCCACAATTTAATAAAAGGGTTTGGATTAGAGATACCTAAAGCTCTAGTAACGATCCCTTCACATGGTGGTATTGTGAATCTACCAGCAGTAATCATTACATTGATATTAGCATGGATGTTATCCCGTGGTACGAGAGAAAGTAAACGAATCAATAATACAATGGTATTGATTAAAATTGGTATGATTTTATTGTTTATTACAGTTGGTATATTCTATGTAAAACCAATGAACTGGATACCAATTGCACCATACGGTTTAAGTGGAGTTTTTACGGGTGGAGCAGCTATTTTATTCGCTTTTACGGGTTTTGATATATTAGCAACTTCAGCAGAAGAAGTAAAAGATCCGAAACGTAATCTTCCCATCGGTATTATTGCATCATTAATCATATGTACAATTATTTATGTTATGGTATGCCTTGTTATGACAGGAATGGTTTCCTATAAAGAATTAAATGTTCCTGAGGCAATGGCTTATGTAATGGAAGTTGTAGGACAAGGAAAAGTCGCTGGTGCAATTGCTGCAGGTGCTGTAATTGGCCTTATGGCTGTTATTTTTTCCAATATGTATGCGGCAACACGAGTATTCTTTGCAATGAGTCGTGATGGATTGTTACCGAAATCATTTGCGAAAGTTAATAAGAAAACTGGAGCACCCACTTTTATAACTGGATTAGCAGGAATAGGGAGCTCTATAATAGCTGGGTTTATTGATTTGAAAGAATTAGTTAATTTAGTTAATATCGGTAGTTTGGTGACGTTTGCGTTAGTTTGTCTATCAGTTATTATCCTTCGTAAATCCCATCCAAATTTAAAACGTGGATTTATGGTACCTTTTGTACCTGTATTACCATGCGTTGCAATTGTATGCTGTGTGTTTTTAATGCTAAATTTACCGTTAAGGACATGGGTGTACTTTAGTATTTGGATTACTATTGGGGTAGTAGTATATTTCCTTTATTCGATAAAACACAGTAATTTAAATGAGGAAACGATCTCGAAATTACATGATAAAATTGCGAGATAATAACGATCGAAAATTTTATTAATAATCATATTGATAGTTGAGTAAAATAGAAACAGTTTTTTGATATTTAGCAAGAACTAAAATGAAAAATCCTAGGACAGCAGAGTGCCTTTTTTTAGAAACCTTGCCTGTTTTTCATGATTTAAAACTAATAAGGAGAGGAAAGTATGAGTGAATTGCATTTTATGAGTATAGAAGAATTGGATAATAAATTGAAAAAATCTGACAGTGGTATTTATTTCATTAAAGACTATAATGACAATATTATTTATGTAGGCAAGGCTTTTAGTATAAAAAGTAGAGTATTAGCTCATTTTAATAGTTATTCCAATATTGAGGAATATGTACATTTATTTAATAAAGTAGCGTATCTCATTGAAGATAGTTTGTTAAAACGCTCTTTGTTACAAGTTACTTATATGATTAAATATAAACCAGTATTAAACAAAGAAGTACAAAAAGAATTCCCAGAGTTGTATACTCAATACATTAAGCAGACAAATAAAAAATCTATGTTGTTAGAAATTGATAAAGCTAAAGAAAAAGGGGATGAGTTAAAGAATAAATTAGTAAAATTAGTGGGTGGAAAAACTATGTTTTATGACATAATTTCTCTGTTAAACAATGGATATAACTATCATATCCTCGCAAAAGTATTGAGCATAGAACTTCAAACTTTAATTATAATGAAAGAATACCGAAAAAAATTCCCGATACCACATAATTATAAGAGGACAATAAAACATCAAGATATAATGTATGCTTTATCTGGAAAAAAGAATTTAAGTACTTCAAGGTTAAACACTTAACTTTAAAGTAGTAAATTCGTTGCTTTTGTAGCTTTTATTGTTATATTGAAATGCAATGTACATTTGTGTTTCAAATTTAATTGGTGGAATAAGGGGAGGGAAAGGGTTCCTATAAAAATACTGGAATAAATTAGGTTGATCATGCATAAATAGCATAATTAGGCACATGTTATTTATAAATATTCAAAGATACGAAAGTAATACAAATGAAATTCTTATTTCTGCTACTACAAGTACTATTGAGCAAATGAAGTATGAAATTGCTTTTGAACTAGGAGTCACACTGGGACCTGATACATCACATCATCTGCAAATGGTTCGGATCGGTGGAGAGATTACAAAACGCTTAGTTCGAATGGCTGAAAAACAGTTAACAGGTCAATACAGACTACACTAAGAAAATAATCCGTATATATACGGATTATTTTTCCTTTAATTTACAAAAAAATAAATTTCGAAATTGAAAAAACCTCTCAGATTCCTTTGTAATAATATTTTTTAGATATGTTAATGACGTAGGTATCGAAAGGTGATAAATTCGATACGAGCGATGTATGAACCCTTTAAAGAGTTTTGGTGTTATTTGCAATTTTAATTCCATAATACTTAAGCCGATATAATAAAATGTTTTATGTCTAAATCGATATAAAGGAATAGTTTTTAAGTGATATTTCTTTTTTTATAGAATAAGCAAAACCTGATATTGTAGTAAGAATTGTTTTGATGTCAATTTACTGTGCACCTTGGTTATTGAAGTTTTTGGTTGATTAACAACTATTGTATTTGGAAATTAATAATAAGTTTATCTGGCTATTTGCCCGGCAGTAAGACCCCCACCTCAAAATTCAGCGGAAGCAAAGAAGTTAGGTGGGGGATCAACTGTCCGTAAAAGCCCGATTGGTGTGGGCTAATAATCAGTGGGGATGAACAAAACCCCCACTGATTAAAGTTTCACTTTATGTGATGCGGTACTAAAACTATCTAGTTTGCTATTTTTAGTATTTGTAAAGTCTGTATATATTTTCCCCTTTTGTGGAAAGTAAACTAATTTTGCGACCAGTAATATAGTGTCATTTTTTTGAAAATTCCATTCGTTTTTTTATTTTTAGTTGATGAAAAGACCTTTCTCTCAATTAAATGTTTAGTTGAGTACTTGAATTTCCTCCACCTTGTACTTTTCAAAGCATAGTGCTTCAAAAATAGCCGTATCGCTTTCATCTGTTTCCAATTTCACAACTTCTTTATTATCTTTTTTTAAAATTTTGGAGCAAAATAGTTTTTCAGTTTCATATTTAAATTAGCAGTATTTATTTTTTTGAATTCAATTTGTATAAGTGATTGAATTGGAACTTTGACTGTTGTTTCTTGCGGTGGTACAGTATCTCCTGTTACTTTCGCTGTATTTTAAATCTTTTTCCAGCTTGGTCCTCGCATTGACTACCACTGTATTTTGTAGTATTTCACTGTTTTCTCAAGTTCAATAATTATATCTTGTAGAATTAAGAAAAGAACTTAACTTATTTCATTTACTTATCTACTCTGATGTTTAGATGCTAACTACAATTAAATAATATATGATTTTTATAAAAAAGATATAGTAATATTTTGTTATGAATTGTACTAATTTGATATTTTATAGTATTATTTGTCGTGAATTATATCTAACAGAATATATTTTATGGATCTATAAAGGAGAATGTAATGAATACTTCTATCGATATACAACACTTGTGTGATCTTGCACATAAAGCATTTAATGCCCCTGTACATATTTTATCTGCAGACAGAAAGATTTTATATCATTCTACATCTGATAATGTTTGTAGTCCTTTTTATTCTTCAAAAGAAGAACATCTTAGTGATATTTATCAAGAAAACGATCCCTTTAACTTGCCACTTTTCCGAAGTAACAACTATCTTGAAAATTTTGTTCTAATTCATATAGAAAATCATGATGATATTAAAGGGACTATTATAATCGGTCCTACTATACATCCAAAAGATTCAGATGATATGATCATAAAATTTCAGAAAGAATTTAAAGCAAATGATAACATTCAAGAAAGACTTGCCTATTATCAGTGTTTATCTGAGATTAAAAAAACTACATTAATTGATATGGGAATTTTATTACATTACATGATTTTTAATGAAAAGTTAGATGTAGATATTGTCTTGGAAAAAAATAAAGTACTAGAGGAAATTCCTAATAAAAATGTGAAACCTGATTTATATATTTTAAAACGTCGACAAAACAAACCTAAAACGCACAATATGGCATTAGTAAATGATTTCTTTTCGACTATTAAAGAAGGGAATAAAAAAAAGTTAATACAGTATATGTATGCGGTTTCGCAAGAAGATGTTGAGCTTATGCTAATAGAGGATCCGCTCAGGAATCAAAAAAACCTTGGAATTATTGCGATTACCTTAGCCACTCGATATGCAATAGAAGGAAACCTGCCACCAGATATTGCTTTTGCTCATAGTATTTTATATATACAAACCCTGGAACAATTAGATAATGTAGAATCTGTAAAGCGATTGTCAGGGGATGCTTTACGTACTTTTGCAGATCGTGTGAAAGAATACAATGCAAAAAAGTATTCTTACGCGGTTACTACATGTATAAAACATATTAATAAAAATGTTTACGATGGAATATCTCTGAATGAACTTGCTAATCATTTAGAAATTACGCCTACTTATCTGTCTAAACTATTTAAAAAAGAAATGGGAATTACTTTAAGCGAATATATTCAAAGGGAACGAGTGGAAGAAGCAAAGAAATTATTAACACTCACTACTTATTCGTTATCAGATATCTGTGCGTGGCTTAACTTTAATGACCAAAGTTATTTTATAAGAGTTTTCAAAAAAAACACTAGCATGACTCCTAGGCAGTACCGTGAAAAATATACAGTAATATAAGCTTGTTATCTGCTGTCTCCAATGTAAAGACTTAAACATGGGTATAAGTATCCCAAAAAATGAAAATTCACTAACCATTATTTTGCTAAAGAAAACAAAAAGACAGAAGGCTGCAAAGTGTTTCAAGTAAGCTTTGCAGCCTTTTTGTAATTTAAAACCTACGTTTATAACGAAGATAAGTTTATAGACTAATATCTTCACATTATATATTTATTAATAAAGATATTAGGATGTTTTGTAAAAAAATCAACAATATAACATATATTACTAAATATATCTACATTTTATGCAATTATACATAACTAAATAAAGGTAAAAAAGTATAAAAAGACCTATTATATTATTCTATAAGTATTTTTTCTAAAATAAAATTTCTTGGTTGAGCTAAAATAGTTATTTTTAACCGTATACACATTAATTTGTAATCATTACAATTACAGAAATGAAATTTACGAATAACTATATTTATATAATTTTTTCCGGTTCATATTTTTATTTAACAGTAAATTATCGAGCGTAATCGACAAAATTTTTCTATTTACGCATTAAAAATTTAATGTTTTAATGAACAACATAACTGGTATGACCAGACAGAAAGGAGAAGGTTACGCTAATAGGAATTATAGTGAAGTTGTAAGTAACATTATGTAGAATATATTTTTCTGAATAGTATATTTATTTACAAGAGGTCAAGAATCAAATTTGTAATAAACGTGTCCTAAGTTTCTGCATAACAAAAGTGAAGTTATTCCGCAATAAAAGTATAAGCGATGTACAGTATAATTTCACCTTTTGTTATCTAGTAAGGAGTTTGCTGACAAAACTAAGAGATATATTATTAAATTGAAATTAAACAATGTTATGGCAAGATTAACTGCTGTAAGCATTGGTTTATTGATTCTCGCGGTTCTGTAGGTTAAACCGCAATTCTAGGGAAGAATTAATAATTTACTATTCATAGGGTGCTTGATTCAAATATAGTTAATAAATTTTTGTTATTTATATTTGAAAAAATAGAGTATCGAAATGAGAGATAAGTAAAATCCTTACATCCTATTAGAAGTAAAAACTAACGATATTACCCTATTTGAAAGATTTCTCCTTCTTAACTAGTTTACAAAGAGAGAGGTCGTACAAGTTATATGAATTAAGTTATAAAAACAATGGTAAAGGAGTGTACAGAATGAAAACTAAAATAATTACAGGATTATTAGTCACATCCATTGTAACTGGAGGAAATATTCCTATCAATACTCTCGCAACACCAATCGTTCAAGCGGAAACTCAACAGGAAGGCATGGATATTTCCTCTTCATTACGAAAATTAGGTGCGCAATCTAAATTAATTCAAACGTATATTGATCAATCTTTAATGAGTCCTAATGTACAGTTAGAGGAAGTCACAGCTTTAAATACAAATCAATTCCTAATCAAACAAGATATGAAGGAATGGTCATCGGAACTCTATCCACAGTTAATTCTATTAAATTCAAAAAGTAAAGGATTTGTAACAAAATTTAATAGCTATTACCCGACATTAAAATCGTTTGTAGACAATAAAGAAGATAGAGAAGGGTTTTCGGATAGACTTGAAGTACTTCAAGAAATGGCTATGACGAATCAAGAAAATACGCAACGGCAAATCAATGAATTAACAGATCTTAAATTACAGCTTGATAAAAAATTAAAAGATTTTGATACTGATGTGGCAACTGCGCAAGGCATACTAAGTACAGATGGAACAGGAAAAATAGATCAGTTAAAAAATGAAATATTAAATACCAAAAAAGCAATTCAAAATGATTTACAGCAAATTGCATTAATACCAGGGGCTTTAAATGAACAGGGATTTGCTATATTCAAAGAAGTTTATAGTCTTTCAAAAGAAATTATTGAACCAGCTGCTCAAGCAGGGGTGGCAGCATATAACAAGGGAAAAGAAATTAACAACTCTATTCTAGAAGCAGAGAAAAAAGCAGTGCAAGAAGCAACAGAGCAAGGTAAAACTGCTCTAGAGATTGAATCAGCAAAAAAAGCAGCTCGTGAAGCAATTGAGAAAAGCAAGCAAGGTGAAATAGCAGCCGCAGCCGCAGCCAAAACACAAGAGTATGACCTGATGAAGGTCATTGATACCGAAAAAATTAAGAAAACATTTGGCGTTTTTGCTGAAGTAAATAAATTAACAGCAGAACAGCGAGCATATTTAGATGATTTAGAGAAACAAAATCAAAAAATATATGATTTAACAACGAAATTATCAATAGCTGATTTACAAAAATCAATGCTTCTTCTTACGCAAAATGATTTGCATACGTTTGCAAATCAAGTAGATGTAGAACTGGATCTACTAAAGCGCTATAAAGAAGATTTAAATCTAATAAAAAATAGCATTACAAAATTATCTACTAATGTTGATACAACTAACGAGCAGTCTCAAAAAGATACATTAAGACAATTAAAAAATGTAATGAGTTACCTTGAAGAACAAGTAAATAAATTTTAATATTGCGTTTTTTGGAAATATATAAAGATTATAAGCATTTAGCGAAAGAAGGAGAATAGTGATGAAAAAATTTCCATTCAAAGTACTAACTTTAGCTACATTAGCAACTGTTATAACTGCTACTACCGGTAACACTATTCATGCATTTGCACAAGAAACGACTGCTCAAGAACAAAAAGTAGGCAATTATGCATTAGGCCCCGAAGGACTGAAGAAAGCATTGGCTGAAACAGGGTCTCATATTCTAGTAATGGATTTATACGCAAAAACAATGATTAAGCAACCAAATGTAAATTTATCTAATATCGATTTAGGCTCAGAGGGGGGAGAGTTGCTCAAAAATATTCACCTTAATCAAGAGCTGTCACGAATCAATGCGAATTACTGGTTAGATACAGCGAAGCCACAGATTCAAAAAACTGCTCGTAATATTGTAAATTACGATGAACAATTTCAAAATTATTACGACACATTAGTAGAAACTGTACAAAAGAAAGATAAGGCAGGTCTAAAAGAGGGTATAAATGATTTAATTACTACAATCAATACAAATTCAAAAGAAGTTACAGATGTGATTAAGATGCTACAAGACTTCAAAGGGAAACTATATCAAAATTCTACAGATTTTAAAAATAATGTTGGTGGTCCAGATGGGAAAGGTGGATTAACTGCAATATTAGCAGGTCAACAGGCAACGATTCCACAACTTCAAGCTGAAATTGAGCAACTTCGTTCTACTCAGAAAAAACATTTTGATGATGTATTAGCATGGTCAATTGGTGGTGGATTGGGAGCAGCTATTTTAGTTATTGCAGCTATTGGAGGAGCGGTAGTTATTGTTGTAACTGGCGGTACAGCAACACCGGCTGTTGTTGGTGGACTCTCGGCTCTTGGTGCAGCTGGTATCGGTCTAGGAACTGCGGCTGGTGTCACAGCATCTAAGCATATGGACTCCTATAATGAAATTTCTAACAAAATCGGAGAATTAAGTATGAAAGCAGATCGTGCTAATCAAGCAGTTCTTTCGCTTACTAACGCGAAAGAAACATTGGCATATTTATATCAGACTGTAGATCAAGCGATATTGTCTCTAACAAATATTCAAAAGCAATGGAATACAATGGGCGCAAATTATACAGATTTATTGGATAATATCGATTCTATGCAAGACCACAAATTCTCTTTAATACCAGATGATTTAAAAGCCGCTAAAGAAAGTTGGAATGATATTCATAAAGATGCAGAATTCATTTCAAAAGATATTGCTTTTAAACAGGAGTAGAACTGAAATTTAAAACCTAAATTGGAGGAAAATGAAATGATAAAAAAAATCCCTTACAAATTACTCGCTGTATCGACGCTATTAACTATTACAACTGCTAATGTAGTTTCACCAGTAACAACTTTTGCAAGTGAAATTGAACAAACGAACAATGAAGATTCAGCTCTTTCTGCAAATGAAGCGAGAATGAAAGAGACCTTGCAAAAGGCTGGATTATTTGCAAAATCTATGAATGCCTATTCTTATATGTTAATTAAAAATCCGGATGTGAATTTTGAGGGAATTACCATTAATGGATATGTAGATTTACCTGGTAGAATCGTACAAGATCAAAAGAATGCAAGAGCACATGCTGTTACTTGGGATACGAAAGTAAAAAAACAGCTTTTAGATACATTGAATGGTATTGTTGAATACGATACAACATTTGACAATTATTATGAAACAATGGTAGAGGCGATTAATACAGGGGATGGAGAAACTTTAAAAGAAGGGATTACAGATTTGCGAGGTGAAATTCAACAAAATCAAAAGTATGCACAACAACTAATAGAAGAATTAACTAAATTAAGAGACTCTATTGGACACGATGTTAGAGCATTTGGAAGTAATAAAGAGCTCTTGCAGTCAATTTTAAAAAATCAAGGTGCAGATGTTGATGCCGATCAAAAGCGTCTAGAAGAAGTATTAGGATCAGTAAACTATTATAAACAATTAGAATCTGATGGGTTTAATGTAATGAAGGGTGCTATTTTGGGTCTACCAATAATTGGCGGTATCATAGTGGGAGTAGCAAGAGATAATTTAGGTAAGTTAGAGCCTTTATTAGCAGAATTACGTCAGACCGTGGATTATAAAGTAACCTTAAATCGTGTAGTTGGAGTTGCTTACAGTAATATTAATGAAATGCACAAGGCACTTGATGATGCTATTAACGCTCTTACTTATATGTCCACGCAGTGGCATGATTTAGATTCTCAATATTCGGGCGTTCTAGGGCATATTGAGAATGCAGCTCAAAAAGCCGATCAAAATAAATTTAAATTCTTAAAACCTAATTTAAATGCAGCGAAAGACAGTTGGAAAACATTACGAACAGATGCTGTTACATTAAAAGAAGGAATAAAGGAGTTAAAAGTAGAAACTGTTACTCCACAAAAATAGGGAAATATTAATTCTGTTGTAAAGTGAACTAAAACATAGAAAGTCTATGATTACACTGTTAAACAGAAAAGTGGTAATTAATAAATCCTTATATAACAGAAAGGCGGAGTCTCATTAAAGACTTCGCCTTTCAATTATATATAAGTATGATTCGAATAAAAGAATAACCTTGTAGTTTAATTGCTTTTTTAAAATCTGAAACAGAATGAATTAATTTGGAGCAGATTATATACATTTTCTTTAATACTTAATGATTTGAAGACTGCTAAAGAAAGTTCAAACGATACTGATAAAAGATGTAGAACTTATTTTGAAAGACATCGCTTTTTAATAAGATTAGAACTTGAAACCATACCCTATAGAGGAGGAATACGAAATGATGAAAAAAATTCCTAACAAATTACTCGCTGTATCGACGCTATTAACTATTATAACCGTAAATGTAGTTTCACCAGTAACAACTTTTGCAATTGAAATTGGACAAACGAACACTGAAAATATGTCTCTTTCAGCAAACGAAGAACAGATGAAAAAAGCTTTGCAAGATGCTGGTTTATTTGCAAAAGCTATGAATGAATATTCTTATTTGCTAATTCATAATCCAGATGTGAGTTTTGAAGGAATAACTATTAATGGAAATGCAGATTTACCTAGTCAAATTGTACAAGATCAAAAGAATGCAAGAGCACATGCTGTTACATGGAATACACAAGTAAAAAAACAGCTTTTAGATACATTGACAGGCATTATAGAATACGATACAACATTTGAAAATCATTATGAAACATTAGTAGAGGCAATCAATACTGGAAATGGAGATACTTTAAAAAAAGGGATTACAGATTTACAAGGAGGAATTCAACAAAATCAAAAGTCTGCAAAAGTATTAATAGAAGAATTAATTCAATTAAAAAATGCTATTGGAGAAGATGTTAGAACATTTGGAAGTCATAAAGAGACATTGCAATCGATTTTAAAAAACCAAGGTGCTGATGTGGAGGCTGACCAAAAGCGTCTAGAGGACCTTTTAGGACAAGTAAAATATCAGAAAGACATAGAATCTAAGGGATTAGACATGGTGAAAATCCCCTTTATTCCAACCTTGATTGCTGGTGGCATAATGATAGGTGATGCAAGAGGTAAGTTAGGTTGGCTAGAACCTGAATTAGCAAAATTGCGTCAGACTGTAGATTATAAAATAACATTGAATCGTGTAGTTGGAGTTGCATTTCATAATATTAGTGATATGCATAGTATGCTTGATAGTGCTATCACTGCTCTTACTTATATGTCTACGCAATGGGAGGATTTAGATTCTCAATATTCGGGTGTACTGGGACATATTGATAAAGCTGATCAAAAGGCTGATCAAAATAAATATAAATTCTTAACCCCTAGCTTGAATGCAGCGAAAAACAGTTGGAAAACATTAAAAACAGATGTTGTCACTTTGCAAGAAGGGATAAAAATTGCAGAGAAAAAAGAAGAGGATTTTTTGAATCAGTTTCGTCCAGCAAACGTTTTCTACTTTTATAAAAAAATTCATAACGCATACACTTTTGAAATAAAGACTGGAACAAATGCGCCAAATGCGTCTTATAAAGTTATGAATTTAACTAAAAACACTGTTCATAATATGTGGAGTGGAGGGGCTAATACTAACATGTGGGCTGATTGGCTTTCATTCAATCCAAATGATGAATTTGCGGTAGTAGCAGTAGTGGATGGTAAAGAATATGTTGTGTATAAAGACAAAGTACAAAATATAATGAACTGAATCTGAAAAGTAACGAAGTAATTGGAGCTGGACAATAAACTAGACACCAAGTTAATTGAAAAATTGCAATGGCATATATCTCCTTATGTCCTAGAATACTTAGCTAAAGAAAAAGTAAATATTGAACCAAGGAGTTAGTTGCATTATGTGGATGGTTTTACCGAAAGGTTTCAAGTACATCACTCATACTCATACAATTATGTAGTTATCCTGAAGCATCTACAGGTGTTCTTATGGACCCTGAAGAACTACTTCGCTTCCTAAGTGCAGTAATTTTATGCAAAATTAAGTGAACGTTTTTGTACATAGATTAGTTGACATTTATATAGGCTTTTTCCATTTTTAAAGATAGTTTTGTTTTTTTGTGTTATTTTTCAAAAATTACAGATGAAATTTCTATATTCATGAACTCAGCATATAATCATTGTTCGATGAAATGACATACCACGTCCCTTAGAGTTTCGGACATATTACGATAACTTAAAGAAAAAAGATAATAGTAGTCAACGGTTGCTATTATCTTTTTTAAACTATTTTTCACTAAAATATCTTATCTGCTGTGTTCCTTATTTACTTTTCTAGATTTTATGCATCTGAACTGTTTATACTATTTGTAGGATTTTTAGCCTTTTTGTCGAATACACTTAATGCAAGGAGGGACATTCCATGATTATTAAAGATTATTTCATCAATCTTTCTATTTTTTCTTTATTAGTTAGCGCAGCAATATTTATTCAAGTGTTTACAATTAATTCTAGTCGATATTTCGAAAAACTCTATGGAGGGATTATTGCAGTTACGTTAATGTTCTTTTCTTTTCCATACATGGGATTTTCCTACGATCTTCGAGTTGTTCCTCTTATTCTATCTTTTATTTACTTTGGTCGTATTGCTGGTTGGATTACGTTAATTAGCATAATTTTAATGCGTGTCTTTTACATTGGAGGGTATTGGGAACCTCCTGTGCTTGCTTATTTAGGTATAAGTATCCTGTTTGTTAGTTTTAAAACATATTTTAAAAACCTTCATCCTTTTAAAAGTGCATCTTTATATTTTTCTGTTTTTGTCGGAATAAAGTGGTTAGTTGGCGTATTATTTAATACTACATTACTTTACACAGGAGGCTTATTATATATAGCGTTAGGACTTTTAATTGGGCTATTTCTTATGGAAGCCTACCAGAGATTGTATTATTTAACAAAGGACTTATCTAAAATGAATCGAGAATTAAAAAGATCGAAGCAAGAACTTACAGATACCGTACATGAGCTTCAAGGAGGAATTTTTAAATTTAAAAAAGTGGGTAAGCACTTTATACACACTTTATGTGATGGACAGTTTTATTATCAAAACGGATTTTATTCTGAACAGGTGGTAGGAAAAAGCTTACGTACTATTGATGCTTCTATTATTCCTCCACATTTAGTTCCACAATTGATGAAGTACTATCTTCAGGCATGGGAAGGAAAAGAAATTATATTTGAATTACCTTGGCCAAATGATAAAACTATTATTCTTATTGCACTTAGGCCAATTAAACGAAATGGACAAGTTATTGAAGTTGTTGGTTCTACAGTTGATATAACTGAAAGGAAAAAGGTAGAATCAGAATTAAGCGCTACCAAAGAATTATTAGAATCATTTATAAAGCACAATCTAGATGCTATTACCATTTCTGATCGAGAAGGGTATATTTTACAAGCGAATAAAGCTTATGAAAAGATATTTGGTTGGTCATCACAAGAAATCATAGGTAAGAGATTACCTTGTGTACCAGATTTTTTAATGGAAGAATCACTTAAAAATATTCAGAAAATTCTAACAGGTGAATCTGTGGTTACTAGATTAGAAACTGTTAGACAACGTAACGATGGGAGTCTTCTTGATGTCAGTCTGACAGTTTCTCCTATATTAGATGTAAGAGGAAATGTGATAGCTTTATCAGCAATATGTAGAGACATCTCTGAAAGGAAACAAGCAGAAAGAGAACGGCATCGATTACACCAGCAATTAAGAGATAGTGAAATGAAATACCGTGCACTAATCGAACAAGCAACTGATGCCGTATATGTAGTAGAGCTGAATGAAGAGAATGCTCCAAGTCGATTTATTGAGGTAAACCCTGTTGGGTGTAGAAGATTTGGATATAGTAGAGAAGAGTTGCTCTCATTATCATTTTCAAATATAGTACCACAAGATTCTCAAATGATCGTAAGGTTATTAGAAAAAATTAAAAAGGGACAAACTTCCTTCACTTTGCAAGATGAATATGTTTTTCCAACAGGAAAAGTAATAACAACTGAGTTTAGTGTTCGTGTTTTTAACTTAAATGGTAAAAAAGTTTTCCTAAGTATTTCTCGTGATATCACTGAACGGCTAAAAACAGAAGAATTATTGCGAAAATCTGAAAAACTTGCTGTTGTAGGACAATTAGCGACTGTAATGGCTCATGAGATTAATAATCCATTAACTGCAATGAAAGGGTTCATGCAATTACTAAAATCAACGGAAAATGAGAATAATCAGGGTTATATTAATATAGTATCATCAGAGATTGAGCGTATAGAGAGCATTACAACTGAATTTATGGCGGTAGCCAAACCACAGGTGGTAAAAATACAACCTAATGATATTAGTGTGCTAATGGATCAAGTTTTAATGCTACTACAACCTCAAGCAATGATGAATAATATAAAATTTAGAATCGATCTTAACCCTGGTATTCCATTGATTTCATGTGAAGGAAATCAATTAAAACAAGTATTTGTTAATATATTAAAAAATGCAATTGAATCTATGCCGATGGGAGGGGAAATTCTCATTCAATTAAATATACTTGATAATAATCAAGTAAGCATTCGTTTTATCGATCAAGGGTGTGGGATTCCAAAAGAACGTATACCATATCTCGGAGAACCTTTTTATAGTATTAAAGAAGAGGGGATTGGCTTAGGGTTAATGATCTGTTATAAAATCATTGAAACACATCAGGGAAAGATATTTATTGAGAGTGAAGTGAATAAGGGAACTACAGTTGAAGTCACTCTTCCTATTTTTACACTTCAAAATTAATATATTCTTTTACTGAAATTTTTTAAGAAACCATACAGAATGTAATGCTAATGTTACTTAATGAAATAGTAAAGAGAAGAACACTGGTAAATGTACCCTATAGAATAGACACTTGAAAAAGCTTGTTATAAAAACATCCTTTCTTTAGAACCAAAAGAAAGGATGTTTTTAATATTGTAATTTTTCTTGGAGACATTTCAAATTTTTACTTGTAATACATTTTTTAACTAATTTTGGTTAAGTTAGTTAAAAAGGCATTATTTTTAAGGAGCATATTGACATATAAATATCCCTCATTTTTAAAATAGAAATTTCTAAAAATTATATATAGGTTCTTTTTGAAAGGAAGGGTATTATCAATTGAAACCACATGAAAAAGTACCTGTTCACTCTATAAAATCTTTGCAGGAATTAATGCAATTACTAAAAAAATCTAAAGATTTTATAACGTTGGAAATTGCTTCTAATAATTCCTCTATAGTCATTTCATATTTTAGAACATTAATCGATGTAAATATATTTCATGAAGAGGTTTTGACTTATATAAAAGAGAAGAACTTCGATTCGTTACAAGATATTCAGTCTGTCTTACCCTTTGAGAATTCAAAAATAACAAATCAAATGGAAGATATTCAGGATAGTATTTTAAATGGCTATATACTTATTCAGTTTGATACAGATACATTAAATTGTTTGTTAGTAAATGTGTCAAAGAAAGAAAAAAGGGATATTACAAAAGCTGAAATTGAATACAATATTGTGGGTCCGCAAATCGCATTTGTCGAAGATTTAGATGTGAATTTAAATTTGGTACGTAGAAAGCTTCCAACACCTTATTTACAAATGAAGGAATTGAAAGTAGGCGCGCTCTCTAACACAACTGTTGCAATTGTATTTATTGAGGGAATTGTAAATGATCAAAATCTACAAGAAATTATAAAACGGGTAAGCCAAATAAAAACAGACCATGTTTTGGATAGTACTTATTTGATTCAGTTAATTGCAGACAACCCGAATTCTATATTCCCTCAATTTTTGAATACAGAACGTCCTGACCGTGTAGCAGCTGTATTAGCAGAAGGGAAAATTGCACTTTTTGTAGATGGCTCGCCTTATGCTATCACTCTTCCAACAACATTAATTGACTTTTTTTCTACGACAGAAGATTATACCATGCCTTGGATTATGGCCTCATTTTTTCGACTGTTAAGGATTTTTGCTTTTATCTTTTCTGTTTTAACGACTCCATTATATGTTGCGATCTTAACATATCATTATGAGCTAATTCCAAAAGAACTTCTTGAAACGTTGATCATATCGAGAAGTAAAGTACCTTTTCCTCCAGTCATTGAAGCACTTTTTTTAGAAATAACGATTGAATTACTGAGAGAAGCGGGGACACGTTTACCAACTAAAGTGGGTCTAACTGTCGGTATAGTAGGGGGTATTGTTATTGGACAAGCATCGGTAGAGGCAAGTCTTACAAGTAACGTACTTATTATCATTGTTGCACTTTCAGCTCTTAGTTCATTTACAGCACCAATATATCGAATTGGTAATACAATTCGAGTAATTCGTTTTCCTTTTATAATAGCTGCACACCTGTTGGGCTTATTAGGAATTGTTTTAACAAGTTCTTTACTTTTAGCACGCCTATTACGTACAGAATCATTAAGACGTCCTTATTTGTTCCCTTTTTATCCTACACGCCCTACAGATTGGAAAGACAGCATTATACGTATGCCAATCTCAGCGATGTTCCGACGTCCTATTTTTTCAAGGTCTAAACAGCGTTTTCGTTTTAATCCAGAAGAGGTAGAGAAAAATAAAATCAAATCACGAAATGATTTTGATGATTGAAATTAACAGGGAGGAGCATTATGAAACAGGTCCCAATTGAGTATCAAGTCTCTCCATTTATGGTATTTTTTTTAATTATTACTATACAGATGGGGGTTGGTATGCTTGGTTTTGAAAGGATTAGTGCAAAATTAGTTGGAAATGATGCGTGGATAAGTACGCTACTTTTTGGAATATCTGTTAATCTTATGATTTGGATCATATATCAGATTTTAAATCAGGGTAATGGAGATATCATTGCAATTAATCAAGACGTACTTGGAAAATGGATTGGTGGATTGTTCAACTTCATTTTTTTATCTTATATTGTATTGTTAGGTGCAACAACACTACATACTTATATCGAAGTAGTACATGTTTGGATGTTTCCTTCCATTTCATCTTGGATTATAGCAGGGGCTTTTTTGGGTCTATGTTATTACATTGTGACTGGAGGATTTCGTGTAGTTGCTGGAATCGGCTTCTTTGGAATCGTTATCCCAAGCATTCTAATCTTCACATTTTTTTATCCTTTGCAGTATGCAGATTTCCAAAATTTATTTCCAATTGCACAGCATTCATTCCTGGAAATTATGAAAGGAATGAAAGGAAATATGTTTAGTTTTTTTGGATTTGAAATGTTATTGTTATACTACCCATTTATTAAAAAGGCAAGAACGTCTCAAAAATATGCGCACTATGCAAATTTAGTAACGACTATTGTCTACACATACCTTATGATTTTAACTCTTGCGTTTTTTAGTGAAAAACAACTAGCGAGCGCGATATGGGCATATTTAAGCATGATTAAAATTATACAATTTCCCTTTATAGAGCGGTTTGAATACATTATTGTTTCTGTTTGGGCTTTTTTTATATTACCCAATGTTTCCTTTACATTATGGGGAGTAAGTCGTGGTATAAAAGAGGCACTGGGAATAAAGCAAAAATATGTTTTGCCAGTTATCATCCTGTTCATCTTTGTTTTATCATTTTTCTTGAATAACCGTAATAAAATTAACTTATTAAATACTTGGACAGGTCAAATTGGCTTTGTATATATATATGTATACCTACCTATATTATGGCTAATTCAAACCGCCAAAATAAAGTTAAGGAGATAAACATGAAGCGATGGATACTTTTCCTTATAGTAAGTGTCTTCTTAATAGGTTGTGCTAAAACGAAAATTGTGGATGACATTGACTTAGTTCAAGTTGCGGCATATGATACCGAAGCAAAAGGTAAGCTAAAAGGAACCTTTGCGATTTCAGCTTATAAAGGAGGCGGGGAAGGTGAAACGAAAATCTATTCAGCATCAGGCCAGACTGGTAGAGAAGTTCTTGCAAGAGCATCCGAAAAATCTTCTGGACCTCTAGAGTTGGGGCAATTGCGTGTTATTATATTTAATGAAAAAATAATTGATAAGGGAATGCAGGAAATTTTAGAGACTTTGAATCGAAATCCTAGTGTAGGAAATGCAATTTATTTAGCAATTACAAATGTAAAAGGGGAATCACTATTAAAGGGGAATTATTCTGAAGAAAAAGAAATTGCTTCCTATCTATCCTCTTTACTGGAGCAAAATATGGATAATGGAACGCAGCCAAAAACAAATTTTTTTATGTTTTTAAACCAACTTAATGATGATGCGAGAGATTCATATTTACCGATAATATCTAAAAAAGGTAATGTGTTGGAGTTAGATGGAATAGCACTTTTTAAAAGATGTAAAATGGTTGATAAAGTAAACCCTAAAGATTTATTTGTATTTAAATTGTTGACAGATAATTTTAAACAAGGTACATACCAATTCAAACTACCTGGTTCCTCAAATACTTACGCCACGATAGAGAATATAAAAGCTAGAACAAAATATAAGATGGAGGGGAATAGTAAGCATCCATTCGTAAATGCTCATATTCAAGTTAAAGCTGAAATTCAAGAATTTACAAAAACAAAAAATCTAGATAATCCTAAAGAAATAAAAAAATTAGAAAAAATTATGGAAAAAGAAATAGAAAAAAAAGCAACTACATTGATAAAGAGATTTATTAAAAAAGACACAGATCCTATAGGACTTAGAAAGCTTGGTAGAACTCACGTAAGAAAATGGAACAGTCAAGAATGGGAAGAATCCTATAAACATTTACGTTTTCGTGTAACAGCTGATGTAAAAGTAACCCAATCTGGTGTTACAGAATAAATCAAATAAGATATGGAAAATTTTAATAAAAAAATATAGTCTCGCAGGAGATTAGGGAGAAGAGAAACGATTAACAAAGAATTTCATAAACATTAAGATGCTTTGTTAATCGTTTTTATACCTGTAGCTTTATCACTTATAGTAATCATAATTATAATAAAAGAACACCGAAACAAATTCCCGATACCACATAATTATAAGAGGACAATAAAGCATTAAGATATAATGTATGCTTTATCTGGAAAAAAGAATTAAGTACATCAAGGTTAAACACTTAACTTTAAAGTAGTAAATTCGTTGCTTGTAGCACTTCAACTAGATTGTATCGCTGAAAGTTAGAAAGGTCAGTTTATGAAGTAGCCTCTGGGGAATGAGCCTAGTACAATATTGGGTTCATTCCCTTTGATTCTTCCTTGATTCTTTCATGATTATAGTACTTTATATATTTTGCTAATTCTTGTTTGAAATCTGTTATACTTCCAAATTCTTTCGATACAGAAATAGACATACAAAAATGCCGTACTTTCCTATGAATCTACAGAAAGAATAGCTGCTTTTTCAAAAATGAGTTCTTTTATGAAAAGCTTTAGTTCAATATGACAGATAAAAGGGCAAGTAACGCTAAATTAGAAGGAAGTCCTTGTTTCACAATAATTGATTTATTGGATGTGAAACCTCCGAAAATAGCTGCTACCACCACACAAATGATGAAAAATAATTGAATCATATAACCAATGGGATTGTTTCCAAGTATAAGAACCCCAATGAGGCCAGCTGCTAAGAATCCATTATATAAACCGTTTACAAATTAATTGTCTAAGTATTTCTAAGTTTAAAGAGTACAGTGTCTTCGTTTTTTATTGAATCAACTTTTACATGTCGGTTCAATATTTTCTATTCTCTTGGAACTTAGTTCTCGTTTACTTCTCACAAAAGCAATAAAATCAATTATCTCTTCTGTTGACAGTGCTTCTCCATCTATTAAAAGTGTTGAATCTGGATCGTTTAGGAGTCTTGTAATATCAATTACATCTTTGTTTTGATGTGAATGTTCAATTCGACCTAATATATAATCTACAGACGTATCAAATAAATCGGCTATTTTTGATAAAGATTGTAATGAAGGTAATCTATAACCATTTTCATACCCGGCATAGGTGCTTTTCGCAATCCCAAGTCGATCTGCTGTCTCTTGTAAGGACCACTTTTGATTTTTTCTTAATTCAGATAAACGTTCCAGCATTCGTCTCATACCCCATCTAATTTTATTAAATTAATTATAACATAGAAAAAGAATCAAGAATAGAAAAAAAGTACGCGTATTGAATACAAATTCTTGATTAATTCAAATTAAGTTCTATAATGATAAATATAAATACGCATTACGCGAACGATATATCATTGTTTATTTTATGGAGGGGTTGTGTATGAAGAAAATTTTATTACTTGCAACTGGTGGGACAATTGCATCTGTGGAGGGGAATGAAGGGCTTGTTCCAGGATTGTCCGCTGAGGAATTATTGAATTATTTTTCGAGGTCGTCTCGAAACTTAGAAATAGATTGCAAAATCTTACTGAATATTGATAGTACCAATATGCAACCTGAGCATTGGAAAGAAATAGCTAATGCTGTTTTTAATCACTATGATGACTATGACGGGTTTGTGATTACACATGGAACGGATACGTTAGCTTATACATCTTCTGCGTTATCTTATATGCTTCAAGGTTTAAGAAAACCAGTTGTTTTAACAGGCTCACAGGTGCCTATTAGTTTTAAAAAGACAGACGCAAAGAAAAATGTAGCTGATGCTCTTAGATTTGCCTGTGAGGATGTTGGCGGTGTGTTTATTGTTTTTGATAGTAGGGTGATTATTGGGACGAGAGCAGTTAAAATGCGAACAAAAAGTTATGATGCATTTGAAAGTGTGAATTCTCCATATGTTGCTGAGGTAAATGAAGATGAAGTGAAATATCATTGGAAGCCAACTTCCTCACATAATGAACTTTCAATAAATACTAATTTATGTACGGATGTTTTTCTTATGAAATTGCATCCAGGTACAAAGCCAGAGATATTTGATTGTTTAAAAGATTTGTATAAAGGGATTATTATTGAAAGTTTTGGAAACGGTGGATTACCTTTTGAAGGAAGGAACTTGCTTTCGAAAATTCAAGAGTTGACTGAAATGGGGATTGCTGTAGTGATTACTACTCAATGCCTGGAAGAAGGAGAAGACATACTTCTCTATGAAGTAGGACGGAAAGTGGCGCAACATCAAGTAATATTGTCTGGAGATATGAATACGGAAGCCATCATAGCAAAATTGATGTGGGCGCTTGGAAAAACTAATAAATTAGAAGAGATTAAAAAAATTATTGAAGAGCCTTTAGCTTACGATTTAACAATAAAGTCTGATAAGGATTGGTAATGACTTCATATGATTTATTTAGGTTTTACATTTAATATGGGAGAGAAATTAAAATGTCAATGACAAACAAGAACATGCGAGTGGAGAAGGATTTTTTGGGAGCAAAGGAATTACCTATTAAGGCATATTACGGAATTCAAACTTTACGCGCTGTTGAAAATTTCCCGATTACAGGGTACAAAATTCATGAAAGTTTAATTAGGGCGTTCGCAGTTGTAAAAAAAGCAGCAGCGCTTGCGAATACAGATGTAGGAAGATTGGAATTGAACAAGGGCGGCGCGATCGCAGAAGCTGCTCAAGAAATTCTGGATGGAAAATGGCATGATCATTTCATCGTAGATCCAATCCAAGGCGGAGCAGGTACTTCAATGAACATGAATGCAAATGAAGTCATTGCCAATCGTGCGCTTGAATTATTAGGGATGGAAAAGGGAGACTATCATTATATTAGTCCAAATAGTCATGTAAACATGGCACAATCAACAAACGATGCATTCCCAACGGCGATTCATATCGCAACATTAAACGCATTAGAAGGTTTATTACAAACGATGGGTTATATGCACGATGTATTTGAATTAAAAGCAGAACAGTTCGATCATGTGATTAAAATGGGTCGTACACATTTACAAGACGCTGTACCAATTCGTCTTGGACAAGAATTTAAAGCGTACTCTCGTGTACTTGAACGTGATATGAAACGAATTCAGCAATCACGTCAACATTTATATGAAGTAAATATGGGGGCAACTGCAGTTGGTACAGGCTTAAATGCAGATCCAGAATACATTGAAGCAGTTGTAAAACATTTAGCTACAATTAGTGAACTACCACTTGTTGGTGCAGAAGATTTAGTAGATGCGACGCAAAATACGGATGCTTATACTGAAGTATCTGCAGCACTTAAAGTATGTATGATGAATATGTCTAAAATTGCGAATGACCTTCGCTTAATGGCATCAGGTCCACGTGTTGGCTTAGCGGAAATTATGCTACCTGCTCGTCAACCAGGTTCTTCTATTATGCCAGGGAAAGTAAACCCTGTTATGCCAGAAGTAATTAATCAAATTGCATTCCAAGTAATTGGTAACGACCATACAATTTGTCTTGCTTCAGAAGCAGGTCAATTAGAATTAAACGTGATGGAACCAGTACTTGTTTTCAACTTACTACAATCAATTAGCATTATGAATAACGGTTTCCGTGCCTTTACAGATAATTGCTTAAAAGGAATTGAAGCGAATGAAGATCGCTTAAAAGAGTATGTTGAGAAGAGTGTAGGAATTATTACAGCCGTGAACCCTCATATCGGTTATGAAGCAGCAGCTCGCGTTGCGAAAGAAGCAATCGCGACAGGGCAATCCGTTCGAGAACTTTGTGTGAAAAATGGTGTATTGTCACAAGAAGATTTAGAGTTAATTCTAGATCCATTTGAAATGACACACCCAGGGATTGCAGGAGCAACTCTTTTAAAGAAAAATTAAAAGAAGAGGGGGACAAGCTCCTCCTCTTTTTTACAATATAGGGATGTTATAAGTATACAGTGGCGTTTAATGGTTCATAGAAACAAAATTAAGAGGAGCAGAAATATGATCTTAAAAATCCATATCTTTTAATCCGGGACTATGCTCATTTGGCATTTCAGGAAGCTCTGGTACAGGAAAACCTTTTGGCGGGTCAGTTACTGTTAATGTTCCTTTGTTTCTACTTGGTGATTCACCTTGGAATATTTCTCCCATTCTTGTTGGATCTAAACTGAAATTAAATTGTGCGTTATGGAATCCCATGTCTACATACTTTTTGCACTCTGGGTATTTATTAATATCATAGTTCGGCACAGGGAAGAGTTTGCCCCATTCAACCCCAAGTGTCTCTAAAGCTTTTGCAAAAGCATTTTGATGTGCATTATCATGTACAATTAAAAATGCAAGTGTTTCTCTAAAGGTTTGATTAGAACTCATTTCATAAATTCTAGTTTTTTGAAGTACACCTGTAGATTCAAGTACGACATTATCTAGTAAATCGCTAATTAAGTTTCCATGACTATATACCCAAGATCCATTCCATGGGTTACCAGCTGCATCAACAGGTAATGAACTTTGAGCCCCTACAATAAAGTGATGAGGATTTGCATGTTTAACCGCTTCGTCAAGTGGTGCTGTGTCAATACCAGCATTTCCAGGCGTAGGTTCACTAGATCCAGTTAATAGTTGATTAATTGTATGTTGTACAAGTTCTACATGGCTTATTTCCTCTAAAAAAACACCTCGAAGTAAATCACGATATTGTTTCTCTTTACCTCTAAAATTTGAGCTTTGGAAAAAGTATTGCATCATTGTACGCATTTCACCATAATGCCCACCTAATATTTCTTGTAAAACTTTTGCAGCAGCTGGATCTGGTTTGTCCGGCTTAATCATATTAATTATTTCCTCTTTATAATAAAACATGAAGTACACCTCTTTTAAGTTAGTTAACATTGTTATCGTGTCCGCTAATTGGTTGCTTAATACTTAAATTCATTTTTTTACCAATTAATTACTATCTCGAAATACAAAGTTTTGAAAATAACTATTTTCGATGTGAGATGAAAATGGGGGAGATACTTAGTGTTTTAATAAAAAAGATAAGATTACGAAATGTAATCTTATCTTTTCATTAAGAATAATGAATTATCTTTTCAAGGCTTTAAAATGACTTTTATACAATCATCTTCACGATTATTAAAAATTTGATAACCGTAGCTTGCTTCTTCAAGGGGGATTTTGTGTGTAATAATCTCTTTTGGATCGAATTCTTTGTTCGTTATTTTCTTAAATAATTCCGGCATAAAATGAATGACAGGTGCTTGTCCCATTTTCAGATTAATATTTCTAACCCAAAATGCACCGAGTGGAAAGGCATTATAATTACCGCCATAAACACCAGTCATTTGAACTGTTCCATATTTTCTTACAGCTTTCGTAGCGATTTGAATAGGACCGAGGGTACCGCCTTGTAATTTTAATTTTTGTTCCAGAAATTCTAGTGGAGATTTTTTCCCATCCATGCCCACGCAATCAATAACTACATCCGCACCGCCATGCGTAATTTCCTTTAAATGTTCTCCCATATCAGGAAATTTTGTAAACTCAAATACCTCAACATTGTTAATCTTTTTTGCATAATGTATTCGATAATCTAAGTAATCGACTGCGATTACTCGTTTAGCACCTTGCATCCAAGCGAATTTTTGTGTCATTAATCCAACAGGTCCACAACCAAGGACGATAACAGTATCACCTCGTTTAACACCTGCATTTATTACACTCCAATAAGCTGTTGGCAAAACATCAGATAAAAAGAGTAGGGATTCATCTTCAAGTTCGCATGACTCTGGTATAACAAATGGAGTGAAATTTCCGAAAGGAACTTTTAAATATTCAGCTTGTCCGCCTGGATGGTTACCAAATTTCTCTGTATAACCAAAGTACCCGCCAGAATCGTAATGAGGGTTCGAGTTATCACATTGACTTTCCATTTCGTGTTGGCAATAGAAACAATGTCCACAAGCAACGTTAAAGGGGATCACAACACGGTCGCCTTTTTTCACTTTAGTGACATCTGGCCCTACTTCTTCAACAATACCCATTGGTTCATGACCAATAATATATCCTTGTGGTAAAGGCATGTTCCCTTGATATAAATGTAAATCAGAACCGCAAATAGCAGTTGAAGTAATTTTTACAATAATATCATCTTTTTTCTCTAATTTTGCATCATCCACTTGTTTAACCTGTACTTGGTTTGGCCCTTGATAGGTTACGGCTTTCATCTCATATCTCCTTAGGAATCATTTTTCATAATTTATATGTATCTCTTTACAAAATAGAAACCTTTAGTAAAGAGGAATCTATACATAGTGTTGTTATGAAAGTATGTTATAGCAACTCTTCTTTCTTATGTCTTTTTCCCTATTTTAAGAAGAAACCCAATATTTATACACAATCCGATTGCCATAAAAAGGATAATTATTATTTCATAATTTGTAGCATATTAAAAACATCGGAGGTGAAACGATATGGCAAACAAGAACAGTGGAAGTCGTAATGAATTGTTAGTGCGAGGCGCTGAACAAGCTCTTGATCAAATGAAATATGAAATTGCACAAGAGTTTGGTGTACAACTTGGTGCAGATACAACAGCTCGTTCAAACGGATCTGTTGGTGGTGAAATTACAAAACGTTTAGTAGCAATGGCTGAACAACAACTTGGTGGTAGAGCTAATCGCTAAGTGAATTCGTATAAAATATAGCGAATATGTAAATCAATTTCTTTTGTATATGTACAAAAAACAAACCTTTATAGTAAATGAATTCTCACTCAAAGATTATTGATAATCTTCTTTCATAATCTTTGGGTATTTTATTTGTAAATTACTTTCCTAAACAATAAACACGCAGTGTTGGAAAGGTGTTTTCCATGCATAGTAGAAAAGCTTTTGCAGGAAAAAGCATACTTAAAAATTTGATTTTAATATTAAAATCAATATTTATTATGATATTTTCGAAAGGGAGGAATTTAAAAATGGGTATATTAAGTGGAAATCCTCAAAATGAACCGTTACATTACGGAGAAGTATTTGATATTTGGAGTTATCTTCTAGCTGCACAAGGTGCAATCGCAAGTCATCAAGTATTTATGAATCATACAGGTGATGAAGACTTGAAGAAGTTTTTAGAAAGCTTAATTGAAAATGATATGAATTCGGAGATAGAAGAATTAAAGGCGCTTTTAAAAGTTAATGGGGTCGCTTTACCGCCTGCTCCGCCAGAACGACCAGTAGCATCTATTGAAGATATTCCTCCAGGAGCGCGTATTAATGATGTGGAAATTGCAGCAGCTGTTTCTACAGGATTAGCAGCTGGACTTGTGACATGTAGCCAGGTAATGGGAAAATGCCTTCGAGAAGATGTAGGCATGCTATTCGGACAATTTCATATGAAAAAAGCGCAGGCAGGTGTAACTTTGCTACGTTTAAGTAAGAAAAAAGGATGGGTAGTTCCACCTCCATTACATGTAAGAAATTCAGATCAAGCTTAATAAACAAAAATAAAAAAGTGGCGTTGGCCACTTTTTTATTTTTTAGATGTATCCTCAAGCTTGGATTTATTTATTGTGGAAGAATCTATATATTCATCTGACATTTCCATAACATATTTATCATGATGAATATGATTACGATGTTTTAATTCATTGTCGTTACGCAGTACTAGCCTCTTCATATAAATATGGAAGAAAATTTCTGTTCCACCAATAATTAAAGCGGCTATAAATGAAGAAAGTCCAATGTTACGAGTAACATCTAAATCAGTAAACAAGGATGTTAGTAACCAAATTCCAAAGAAGCTTAAGCCTAAATCTGCTATTGTAGCAATCATATTTCCGTATTTAGGTAAAATGAAGAGATCTCCGATTAAATAGGCAGCTCCTGTAAGGAAAAGAGAAATTAGTAATACTCTAGGAATTGAAATGCCTTTAAAGATACTAAGTATGATTAGTAATACAGCAGTTATCGCTGTGTATTTAATTAATAAAGCAACAAAATGTTTCATCATTTTCCTCCATTGTTCAAAAGTATATGGAATAAAATATTTCATTAAAAACGGGTTATGCTGTTAAATAGCTTAACCCGTTTTATGTTGTAATGGAGGCCTATTTATGATATCCCATGGCACGTAAGATGTATTTCGTTCTCCTATACATGATTATTTTTAGTTTAAAGAAGATCAACTATACCTTTGAATTCACGGTCGTAATTACCAATTAATTAGCTATATATTTTAGCATGTAATTTAACATATTAAAGAAAGAAGGAGGTGAATGAACATGTCAAACAATAACAGTGGAAGCAGCAATCAATTATTAGTACGTGGCGCTGAACAAGCTCTTGATCAAATGAAATATGAAATTGCTCAAGAATTTGGCGTACAACTTGGTGCAGATGCAACAGCTCGTGCAAACGGATCTGTTGGTGGTGAAATTACGAAACGTCTTGTATCATTAGCTGAGCAACAACTTGGCGGTGGCGTTACTCGTTAATTTTATATATGAAATGGATATAGAGGAGAGGCATGCCGTCTCTCCTTTCTCATACATTTTTTTAAACTTACAACTATAACTCAAATTTATTTGTTTAACTTTTAGACTCACAAGGTTTTAAATACATAATTAATTTTTGCGTAATAAAAGGATAAAAGATAAGAGATTATATTTGATGCGAAAGGGGCAGAAAAAATGAAATATGAAGCGTTATTTACAGTTGAGATTTCTGTAGGAAGTGAAAGAGTAGCAAACCATAAAATAAAGGCTCATAATGTCACTGATGTTATTGAAAAGCTTGCCGAGAAGTATTCAAGTGATCATGAGGGGCATTCTCAAAATGAATAAAGGAGAATAGTGATATGACCTGTCATGATGTTGAGAACGAAACGAAAGAAAAAAAAGATTTAAAATGGTGGCAACTCTCACTTATTGGGATTGGCTGTACAATAGGGACCGGTTTCTTTTTAGGATCCAGTATAGGAATTAAAATAGGTGGTTCGTCAATTATTCTTATTCTTATTTTAACTGGATTTACTACTTATATTGTATTTGAAGCATTGGCAAAAATGGCTGTAGAAGATCCGCAAAAAGGATCTTTTCGCATTTACTCAAAAAAAGCTTTTGGAAATTGGGCGGGTTTTAGTCATGGATGGACATACTGGTGTTCTGAACTGCTTATTATGGGCAGCCAGTTAAGTGCGTTAGGAATCTTTTCACGCTACTGGTTTCCTAAAATACCATTATGGATATTTGCTGCTATATACGGAGTAGCAGCTATATTAATTATTTTTATAGGGGTAAAGATATTTGAACGCCTAGAAAAATGGATGGCTATTATAAAAATTGCGGCTATTATAGGATTCATCGTAATTGCTATTTTAGTTATTTTAGGATTTATAAAGGGTGGTTTATATAAAGCACAAATTCCGCGGGATTTTAAAGACTGGTTCCCAAATGGATTAAAAGGCACTTGGTCCTCTCTAATTTATGCATTTTATGCATTTGGAGGAATCGAAATTATGGGGTTAATGACAATAAGACTGAAAGACCCTAAAGATGCACAAAAATCAGGAAGAGTAATGTTAATGATTTTAACGATTATTTACGTAGTTTCTTTAGGGTTGGCAATTATGATGGTTCCATTAAACCAGTTTAATACGAAAGAAAGCCCTTTTGTAATAGCATTACAAGACTATAATTTGCCGTATGTGCCATTTATTTTAAATGTAGTGTTAATTTTAGCGGGTTTTTCAACATTAGTTGGTTCATTATTTGCAGTGACAAGTGTACTCATGAACTTAGCTGAAGAAGGTGATGCACCTGCAATGTTTGCTAAAAAAAACAAAAAAAACATCTCTTTTCCAGCTCTAATTCTTATTATAATTGGACTTGGTGCTTCTATCCTTAGTGCTTTATTACTACCGAAAAATATATATGAATATGTAACAACTGCAGCTGGATTAATGTTGTTATATACATGGAGTCTCATTCTTCTTTCATTTTGGAGATTAATGAATCCAAAAGGTTGGATGCAGATAAAAAGCATTATTGGTCTTATAATGATTGCACTAGCTGTTAGTGGGACATTATTGCAAAAAACAACGCGTTTTGGTTTCCTAGTGAGCTTGTTGTTTTTAGGAATCGTTATTATTGTTACTATAATTGTTCATTTTGTCTCAAAGAAAAGGAATCCAGCTATATGAAGAATCTATTTTTATACAATATGAGTAGTATGTAACAACTAAATAATAGAAGCTATTGAAAAATGATTTGGTAAGTTTGAAAACCAAAATATAATCCATAAATAATAAGTGATATTCCAGATACTACCGTTATAAGAGACAATATACGAGCATTCAAAATTTTACGAAATATACTAGATGTACTCGCCATCGTAATATCCCAAATAAAAATACCTAAAATAATACCAAAGCTATATAACAAAAGCTGCTCTTTATTATAGGAAGAAGCGGCTTTTGCTAATATAGAGCCGAAAATTCCAAGCCAAAATAGAATTGTTAATGGATTCGATAAAGACATAAAAAAACCAGAAAAAAAGCTTTTAATAATTGAATCATCATTTCTAGTATTACTAATGCTAATTTGATTCGCATTTTTTAAACTTTCAATACCTGTATAGATTAAAACAAAAGCACCGAAAGACCATAAGAAAAGTTTTATAATATCTTTTTCGAGGAAATGAATTACCCCTAAATAAATAAGTGCCATGTAGATAACATCTGCAAGTAAGGCTCCTATACCAAGGATCCAAGCATGAAAAAACCCACTCCTAATACCTTTTTCTAGCTGCGCAGCATTTATAGGTCCCATTGGAGCAGATAATGATAAACCTAAGAAAACATAGCTTAAAAATATGCCCACGTATAATATGCTCCTCCCACTAAATTTGATCTATATTAAATCTATTCAGTGGTTAAAGTTTGTACAACTAAATAATAAAAAACGGAGTGGATTACTTATTTTTATGCAAGTATTTTATGATTCGAGAAAATGGACACTTGGATGGGATGGTTTCATCATCACGTAAAAAATATTGCTGCCATTCATAATTATCTTTTCCACCATAATCTTTGAGAGAGGGATGAATAGGAGCTTTGTCATAAGCGGCTAAACGTTGACGTATTAAGTTTTTTAGTTTCCTACTACGTTTCTCAGAATTCATAATCCCCTGTAAAACCCATCTAGGTGTTAAAGCAAGCATCATACATGAAAAATGTCTACTTTGTCTATTAACATGGGCAGGTGTAGCGCAGTAAACGAAATATGATTCATTATGAAAGCAAAATTCCCAAGTATTCTCCATAGGGTCATTTGGAATGTGTGTAGGCCATTCCATCTCGTCCAAACGACTAGTTGTATTAAGTAGAGACCAATACATATGTTCAAAATCTTCAACTGTAGTTTCTCGCAGTAAATCTATTGGTGTATGAATAAAAACAATAAGTGAGGCGTATTGACCTGTGTCTCTAGAACATTCAGTATATTCTTTAAGTAATGCAGCAAAATCCTCGCTAGTATTCGTATCTCTAGGATCACCAATGAACCCGTACCTGAGGTGATTGGCTGTAAAGCCGTGTTGAGCTGGTATACAAGGAAACAGTTTATCTTTATCTGTCATTTTTAATTTAAAAGAACGGAAAGCTTCTTGTTGCCAATTTGGAAGGGTAATAATATTTTTTTGTAAAGAGTCTTTATCATAAAGTATAGTCATCTTTTTATCCCTCCTAAGTCATAATATATAACCTATTAATTATTTAAGAATAGGTGACTAACACGGCTAGAATAATTATTTTTTAATCTATAAAAATAAAATGATTTAATGAAGAATCCCCTTCAATGTAGTTACTTTAATAGTTGATCTTTAATAACGTATAAATTTAAGTAGCTATAAAATTTGAAAAATATATAAGGAATATATAGGTACAATGTTCACATTTATATTTTCTAACTAATATGGTTTATAACGAAACAAGAAAGGATGTATAATGGTGGGGATTTTTAAGGAAGAAAAAATTAAATTTATAGATTGTAAAGGCGAGGAAGTCACTTTGAAAATCAAAATTAAGGATATAAAAAAGTAGGGAAGAGGAATTAAGGATACTTTATTGTGATTAACATAGAAGGATGAAAAGTAATGATGAATTAGATTGAAATGAATCCATGTAGTATAGGCCCTTTTTGATTTTTTTTGCATAATGTAGCATGAGTGAATATTAAGGGGGAACATACATGTCTTATCCTAATCAGTTAGCTTGGCATGAAACATTGGATTTACATGAATTAGTAGCATTCCAAGCGAACGGCTTAATCAAATTAAAAAAGTCAGTTAGAAATGTACCTGATCAAGCACTTCAATCGTTATATATTAAAGCTATAAATGTCATCCAAAACAATCTGCAAGAGTTAGTACAGTTTTATCCGTATGCTCCTGGATTTCAATCGCAGCAGCATCGTGATGACACTGGATTTTACGCTGGAGATTTACTTGGATTAGCAAAGACATCTGTTCGAAACTATGCAATAGCGATTACCGAAACTGCAACGCCGCGACTTAGAGAAGTTTTAACCCGTCAAATAAATGGAGCTATACAATTACATGCACAGGTTTTTAACTTTATGTATGAACGTGGTTACTATCCAGCTTATGATTTAAAGCAACTGTTAAAAAATGATGTTCAAAATGTGCAAAAGGCAATACAAATGCAATATTAAAATGGAGATTTGGAAATTATCATGAGAGAAAAACTATAGTTTATTTACAGAGAATCAAATAGTTCAAACTATATGGTAATTTCCATTGTTAATAAATTGATTAAATGCTAAAAATATAGATTCATTCTAAAATGTTAAAAAATTTATACTAGCGCTATTTTAGAATGGTGAACCCCTTCAAGTTTTTTTAGCGAGTTTTAATCAAATATTAAATATGCTTGAGAATAAGTATTTATATGATACATCTAATTGAATGTTATTTTCCTTTGACACTAAGTATGTTTAGCACGTTTTTCTTTTGGGAAAAATAAGAATATACATTAGTGGAAAGGATAGGATTTAATGGTTATCAAAACCGATAATACAAGCTATTTAACCTCTTCTGTTTATTTGACACGTAATCTATGGTCAGGTATCTTGTTTGGGCTAGGATTAGTAGCTTTTATAGATGAAACTATTTTTCATCAATTGCTGCATTGGCACCATTTCTATGATAAATCTACAACAGATATTGGACTCATTTCAGATGGTCTTTTTCATGCTTTTAGTTGGTTTGCAACGATTGGTTCCTTGTTTATGGTTGCTGATCTTCGTCGTAGAAATGCATTTTGGTTGAAAAGATGGTGGAGCGGATTAATGCTTGGTAGTGGTGGATTTCAATTATATGACGGTATATTTCAACATAAACTAATGAAAATACATCAGATTCGATACGTAGATAATGTTCTTATCTACGATGTAATATGGAATATAATTGCGACTGTAATGATCTTAATTGGCATTCTGCTAGTTTTTCAGACAAGAACTGATGAAAGATTATTGAGAGGTAAAAGCTTAAATGAACAATAACCATCTTCATCATGAAATATGGAATGCACTGGATATTTTACTATTCGTTTTCATTTTAATTATGTTAATCATTTATATAGTAGCCACGATTTTATCAAATCGCCATTATAAACGATGGCCGTTATATCGAAGTGTCTTCTGGGTTTTAGGACTTATTTGTGTGGTAATAGCAGTTGTTGGGCCCTTAGCTCATCGTGCTCATAATGACTTCACAGTGCATATGCTTGTGCATTTACTCCTTGGGATGCTTGCTCCAATTTTTATAGCATTAGCCGCTCCAATGACTCTTTTTTTACGAACGCTCAATGTGAAAGCAGCACGACGTCTTTCAAGGATACTAAAGAGTAGGCCTCTACAAATTCTTACTCGTCCAATTATCGCAACCTTGCTTAATTTAGGAGGACTATGGATTCTCTATACGACTAACTTATACTCGATGATGCACGAAAGTATACTTCTTCATTTGTTCATACATTTCCACGTTTTTATTGCAGGATATCTGTTTACCACATCAATGATTTATGTGGATTTAATATCCCATAGGTATAGCTATATGTACCGGTCAATTATTTTAATAATTGCATCAGCTGGTCATGGGATATTATCAAAATACATATATGCTCATCCGCCTGCTGGTGTAGTTACTGAACAAGCTGAAATGGGGGGCGTGCTGATGTATTATGGTGGGGATTTCGTTGATATTGTTCTTATTTTTATACTTTGTTTGCAATGGTCTAGGGGTAACAGACAGAGAACAAAAGTTAATAATGTAGTAAGGTCATGGGATGTATCGGATTTTTTGAAACTAAAAACTTTGAAATAAAATTTAGTTAAATCGTATTATGGATTAAGTATGGTATGAACAAAAAATTAAAAAAGTATGTTAAAAGTAAAAAGAGCAGTTATTTCTTATGACCGCTCTTTTTATGATAAGAAGTACAACCTGGGTAAGAAGCAGGCTACACTACAGGTTGTGTTTGTGGAATATCGAGTTTTATTCAACAAGGATAGTTCCATTCTTAAAATAGAGATGTTGCCTAAGGTTCTTTTTTTATATATTTTGACGTTTTGATTTTGTGATACATTTTAATTTTTTGTTTAATTTATCTTTTTATCTACATATTTTCCATAATCGGGTACAGCAATTTTATCAAATTCTTGAGCGAGTGTTTTAAGGCTTGTTGATAGTAATTCACCTGACATCGGTATCCCATGTCCAGTAATAGCGGCTAAAGGCTTTAACTTCTCTAGTTTAATAACTGATTCTTTAGCAGCTTTCCAGTCTGTTGTTAAATAACGAGGCGGACCGCTTATTTCCTGTTCCTGAGTAATTACCTTATATAGATATTCCTGCTTCACCGTAACAAAAGCGTCCCCAGCAATTAATGTTCGGTCTTTTTCTCGGAATAATGAAATATGCCCAGGAGTGTGTCCTGGTGTATGAATCCATCTGAAATCTGGCATATGGGGAACAGTTCCATCTGTAGGAAGTACTTTTATGCTATTTCCTAAATCAATCGGTTCGTTAGGGAACAGAGGGGACATTTTCGCTACCATACCACCTTCAACTGTTGGATCTGGCTTAGGATAGCTTTGTTGCCCAGTCAGGAAAGGTATTTCCATTTGATGGGCATAGACTGGAACATCCCAATACTTGATGAGTTCAATTATTCCCCCAACATGATCAAAATGCCCATGAGTTAAAATAATTGCTTTAGGGCGACTATTTGTACCAAATCGCGTCTCAGTGACAGAGATAATTTCATTTGCACATTTAGGCATTCCAGCATCAATTAAAACAAAATCATTGGTATGCGGATGTCCAACAAAACAGATGTTGACGATTTGAATTGTGTAAGAAAATAAATCAGGCAATACTTCGAGGCCATGACCACTTTCAATTGAAGTTGCCGGAATAAACTTATAATCACTTCCATAATTCATTTCATTGTCCAATTTTTCTCCCCCTTAATTTATTCCAATATGACATTATAGTTCCCTAATTTTGAAAATCCATTTTGAGGGATTTCAGAAAAGAATTAGTGGGGATTACAAAGAACAATAATTTAGTCCTAGAATTAAGGGGAAGACATTGCAATTTATATAAATTGCAAACAATAAATATGGATTGTAAAGTGGTAGTTTCTATTATTTTTTGGCGAGTTTATGACTTAATAAAAGTTTAATACGAATATTATATTGTGGAGTTATATAACAAATACATAACAAAGGTCGATAGAAAATCATTACATGTAATGACTGCTTTTTATAATAAAAGAATGTTTAAGTTTGGTGATGTAATGGAAGTGAATTAGAGGGGGAGAAATAAAAATAATTAACTCTTCCTAACTTAATTATACCACGTAAATAAAGTTCGAAATAGACTGTTTCTTCTCATGTACTACTGCTACAATCAAGAACACATGCATAGTAAGGAGAGATGTTACATGAGTTCTTTCGTTCTCGATTTTCAGGAAATAGAAAAAACGCAGCTTTCACTTGTTGGTGGAAAAGGTTTGAATTTAGGGGCGTTATCTAACGTGCAAGAGATACAAGTGCCAGAAGGTTTTTGTGTTACAACGGCAGGATATGAAAAGGCCATCGAGCAAAATGAAGGGCTTCAAGCTTTGTTGCAACAGCTAACAAAGTTGAAACGTGAAGAGCGAGTTCGAATTGGTGAAATCAGCAAGAAGATTAGAGAAGTCATTATGGCGGTACAAATCCCTTCTGATGTAGTGGAAGCAGTAGCTCATTATCTCTCACGCTTTGGAAATGAACATGCGTATGCCGTACGCTCTAGTGCGACGGCTGAAGATTTACCGTATGCCTCGTTTGCTGGTCAACAAGATACGTATTTAAATATTATCGGAGAAAACGCAATTTTACAGCATGTAAAAAAGTGCTGGGCTTCTTTATTTACAGAGCGAGCAGTCATGTACCGCATGCAAAATGGTTTTGAACATAATCAAGTTTCTATATGTGTTGTTGTTCAAAAAATGGTTTTCCCGCAGGCTTCAGGAATTTTATTTACCGCTGATCCGATTACTTCTAACCGGAAGGTGTTATCAATCGATGCCAGTTTTGGACTTGGCGAGGCATTAGTATCGGGACTCGTCTCTGCCGATAATTATAAAGTAAAAGAAGGCGAAATCATCGATAAGATGATTGCAACTAAAAAATTAGCTATTTATGCTTTAAAAGAGGGCGGAACTGAGACGAAACAGAATGATTCGGTTCAGCAAAAAATTCAAACACTATCTGACCAACAAATATTACAACTAGTACAGATTGGAAGGCAGATTGAAGCTTATTTTGGCTGTCCGCAAGATATTGAATGGTGTTTAGTCGATCACACATTTTATATTGTCCAAAGTCGTCCGATAACGACTTTATATCCAATTCCGGAAGAAAATGATGAGGGAAATCATGTGTATATATCAGTTGGTCATCAACAAATGATGACCGATGCGATGAAACCACTAGGGTTATCTTTTTTCTTGTTAACGACTAATGCTCCTATGCGTAAAGCGGGAGGCAGGCTGTTTGTAGATGCTACGCAACAATTAGCTTTACCTGCTAGCAGAGATTATTTAATAAACACTTTAGGGAAATCGGATCCACTTGTAAGAGATGCATTAACGACTATAATCGAGCGAGATAATTTTATTACATTATTACCGGATGAAGAAAAAGAAAAGAGTGCTAGTAAAAGTAAGCCACCAGTAAGTTCGCAACCAGAAATCGAAAATGATCCAGCAATCGTTACGGAATTAATAAGGAATAGTGAAGCATCACTTGAAGAGTTAAAACAAAATATGCAACTGAAATCAGGAGTGGATGTATTTGATTTTATTTTGGAAGACATCCAGCAATTAAAGAAAGTATTATTTAATCCGCAAAGTATAGCTGTCATCATGGCAGGTATGAATGCTTCAACATGGATTAATGAAAAAATGGAGCAGTGGCTAGGTGAAAAGAATGCAGCAGACACGCTTTCTCAATCGGTACAAAATAATATTACATCAGAAATGGGTTTAGCATTAATGGATGTTGCTGATGCAATTCGTCCGTATCCAGAAGTTATTACGTATTTACAACATGTAGAAGATGATAGCTTTTTAGATGAACTTGTTCAGTATAAAGGCGGAGAAAAAGCTCGAGATGCAATCGTTGCTTTTCTAAATAAATACGGAATGAGATGTAGCGGCGAAATCGACATTACGAAAACGCGCTGGAGTGAGAAGCCAACAACCATTATCCCAATGATATTAAATAATATAAGAGACTTTGAAGCGGGTGCTAGTAAGCAGAAGTTTGAAAAAGGACTGCAGGAAGCTTTGAATAAAGAAGAAGAGTTAGTAGATCGATTGCAGCACTTGCCGGATGGAAAACAAAAGATAGAAGAAACGAAGCGAATGATTCGTAATATTCGTAATTTTATTGGCTATCGTGAATATCCAAAATACGGCATGATTAATCGTTACTTCATATATAAGCAGGCGTTATTGAAAGAAGCTGAGCAACTTGTACAAAGCGGTGTCATTTGTGAGGTCGATGATATATACTATTTAACTTTTGAAGAACTTCATGAAGTTGTTCGCACGAATAAACTAGATTACGAGCTTATCCAAAAACAAAAAAATGATTATAAATTGTATGAAAAACTAACGCCTCCCCGCGTTATGACGTCTGATGGAGAAATCATTACAGGTAAATATAAACGAGAAAATCTCCCAGCTGACGCGATTGTAGGTCTGCCTGTTTCTTCCGGAGTAGTTGAGGGGAGAGCCCGTGTTATTTTAAACATGGAAGAAGCGAATTTAGAAGAGGGAGATATATTAGTTACTGCTTTTACTGATCCTGGCTGGACACCGTTGTTTGTTTCTATAAAAGGGTTAGTGACCGAAGTTGGTGGGCTCATGACACACGGGGCAGTGATTGCACGTGAATATGGATTACCAGCAGTTGTTGGAGTAGAGAATGCTACGAAACGAATCAAAGATGGGCAACGAATACGAGTACATGGAACAGAAGGGTATATTGAAGTGTTGTAATGAAGTAAAAGATCATCCGCTATAAATAGTGGATGATCTTTTTATTTTGCAATAACTCACTTCTTTAAGCCAGCTGCATAAAAAGGTCCATGAACTGCGATTGTTGATAAAATACGAGCAATTTCCTCAGGTGTTTCTTTTTGGCCACTATTTAACCATTGCTGAATGACACCAATATGAGCGGATGCCATATAAGACGTTAAGTATTGGCTTGGAACAAGTAAATTTTCCTTATTAATGAGAGCACCATTCGTATCTTCAAATAATGTTTTCCACATAAAGTCTTTCAACTTTGTTTGAAAAGATAAATCTCCTTTTGGGCTTAATACAGCTTTCATAAAATCACTATTTTCATTTAGAAATTCAAGAATAGAAGTGATAAGTAGAAACGGCATTGTTGGAGAAGGATTCGATCCGAGATCCGCAATCACTTCTGGGAATCTCTTTTTGGCAATGCTAGAAAACTCATACATAATGTCTTCTTGGCATTTTGTCATTAAATCAAATTTATCTTGATAGTGCGCATAGAAAGTACCGCGATTAATGTTTGCTTTCGTTGTAATATCTTTCACTGTAATGGCGTCAAAACCTTTTTCTTCAATTAATTCCACCAATGCATTTCGTATGGCAGTTTTCGTACGAACAACACGTAAATCTAAATTACTATTGCGCAAAGCATGTTCCTCCTTCATTTTAGCCAACACATTTTAAGAATGTGTCTTATAACCGACACATTCACGATTTTTGATTATTGTATAAGGTTCAACTCGAACATATAATTCAAAATATAAATAAACAACACGTTGTTGGTTATTATAAATCAAATGTAAGGAGGAGAAAAGAATATGTTTAAAAATAAACTTTTATTGTTATCACCAGTTATAGCCCTACTTGTAGTTTTTATTTTTTCATTAACATTATTTCCAACTGTTCAACCTCAGCCGAAAAACTTGCCAATTGCAATTGTAAATGAAGATCAAGGGGTAGAAATTCCGAATCAACCGAAGATGAACATGGGGCAAACGATTGTTGATAATATGAAAAAGACATCAAAATTAGAGGAAGAACCTGCGGTGAAGTGGGTAGAAGTGAAAAATAAAGAGGCAGTTCAAAAAGGCTTAAATAATCAAGAGTATTACGCAGCATTAGTCATTCCGAAAGACTTTAGTACAAAACAAGCATCATTACGAACACCACAGCCATCTTCGCCAGAGGTAGAAATATTCATCAATCAAGGAATGAATACAGCGGCATCAACTATGGCAGGGCAAATATTAAATAGTGTAGTTGATAATATGAACAACAATGTTCGTAAACAAATATTAGAAGGACTGAAAGCAAAAGGGGCTACTTTAACAACAGACCAAGCTGCGAAATTAGTAACACCTATTACAAAGAAAGTGACAAATGTAAATGAAATCGGCAAAAATAGTGCGAACGGTAATTCACCAATTTCTTTATTCCAACCATTATGGATTGCAAGTTTAGCGAGTGCAGCGATTATCTTTATTACGATAAGTAAAATGCCGATTCGTACAAGAAACGAAAACTTTGTATTAAAGCTAAAGCAAATTGTAACAGGCGCAATTGCCGCACTTGTTATTGGGTTCGGTCTTACATGGATTGCAGATGGAATGGTAGGACTAAATATTTCAAATTTCACTGATACGGCACTGTTTTTATCTATTACATCCTTTAGTTTCTTCTTAATGATATCGGCGGTACTTTCATTAGTTGGACTAAAAGGAATCGGTTTATTCGCTTTATTACTATTTTTCGGGGCACCGTTATTATCATTAGCACCTGAAATGTTGTCTCCATTTTATCAAGATTGGGTTTATTCATGGTTACCAATGCGATTTATGATTGAAGGACTTAGAGAAATATTCTTCTTTGGAAATGGATTAAGCTGGAGTACACCCCTTACTGTGCTTGTGTGGATTGGTGCGGTAAGTATGGTTATTATTTTAGTAACTGCTTTCAAACGTAGTGCAATAAAGGAAAATAAAACAGAATTAAACGCTTAGAAAAAAGAACGCTTCACTCGTAGTGAAGCGTTCTTTTTGTGGTGAAATGATTATTCGTCTATAGGGAGATGAAGAGTTCTTATTTGTGGTTCATTTTGTATACATGCTCCTACTATTTCAAATTGCATAAAGTGTTATGTGAAATAATGGAGGGGATATGATGTATAGTTCGAATTATTATGATTGGTATAGGCAAAATGATAAGCTGATTCGTGATATTGAGAAAGCAATTAACGGAGAGTTTAGTGCTATAAATTGTTACGCGAAATTAGCTAACATGGCTCCAAATACGGTAGAACGAAATCAAATTCTTGAAATTCGTAATGATGAAATAAAGCATTTTCATCAGTTTGTACAGATCTATACAAATTTAACTGGTCAGCAGCCAAAACCACAAATTACAGAAGAATGTTCGAATACGTACTTACAAGGATTAGAATTCGCCATACAAGATGAACAGAAGACAGTGGATTTTTATTTGGAAATTGCAGATGAGACATCAGATACACATTTGAAAGAGTTACTGCGTAGAATAGCTGCCGATGAACAAAATCATGCGGTGTGGTTTTTATATTACTTTGTGAAAACGAAGTGAGTGTTTAAGGAATTAAAACCGTTTCACTAGTAGTGAGACGGTTTTTTTTGAATACAAGCTGTAAAATAGATATCTTGAAAGTGTAGTGGTTCATTTTGGTATATAATGTATAAAACGAAAATTAGTAAAAGAAGTAAGGATATGAAAGGAGAACAGGAATATGGAGAGAACTACAATTAAAGAATATATAATTCGAACTGCTACGGAAGAGGAAAGCGATAGTATTATCACACTATTAAAAGAAGTAGCACAATGGCTACAACATAAAGAAGTGGACCAGTGGCAGTACCTTTTAGGAGGAGAGGCTACGGATGAAATACTAGAAGGTATAAGAGAGAAATATACATATGTGATTACGAAAGAAGATGAAATTATCGGTACAGTTACAGTATCTCCTAAACAAAATGAATGGGATGAACATATTTTTGGTAAAGAGGAAGTTTCTAATTCATTATATATTCATAGATTTGCGGTAAAACGGAAGTATAAAGGTAACGGAATAGGAGAATGGATTTTACAGTGGATAGAAGAGAATGTACAACATGACAAAGAGTTTTTGAAGTTGGATTGCGTTGGACATAATCGTACGTTGAATGATTTTTATAAGAAAAATGGTTTTGATTATGTTGGCAGTACAGATGGACTTAGTAAGTTTCAAAAGAAAAGGGGATAGTGAATGAATCAAATTGATACAGGTTTAGTTAAAAGGTTAATAAGTGAACAGTTTCCTGAATGGGCACATTTAGAGGTGAAACCTGTAAAGTTTAGTGGGCATGATAACAGGACATTTCAATTAGGTGATAAGATGAGTGTAAGATTGCCAAGTGATGCGGCATATGCACCGCAAGTAGAGAAAGAAAACAAGTGGTTACCTATATTAAGTAAGGAGCTTTCTTTACCGATTTCTACACCAATTGCGAAAGGAAATCCGTCTGAAGCGTATCCATGGCCTTGGTCTATTAATAAGTGGATAGAGGGAGAAACAGTTACGAAACAAAATGTTCGTGACTTAAGTGAATTTGCGGCACACTTAGGATCATTTTTAGTGGAATTGCAATCCATTGATGCGAGCAAAGGACCGATAGCTGGAGCGCATAATTTTTACCGAGGCGGGCTTATATCTGTATATGATGAAGAGGCGAGGGGGGCTATCGAAAATAATAAGGACGTTTTTGATGAAACAGTATTAAAGCATCTTTGGGATGTAGCACTTCAGTCAACATGGAGGCGCAAGCCAGTTTGGATTCATGGAGATGTTGCACCAGGGAACTTACTCGTTAAGGATGGAAAGCTTTGTGCCGTCATTGATTTTGGTATTTTAGGAGTAGGGGATCCGGCTTGTGATGCAGCGATGTCATGGACATTTTTTGATAAAAGTAGTAGAAAGATATTTAAAGAAGTGCTGCAAATAGATGAAGAAACGTGGAATAGAGCGAGAGGATGGGCACTTTGGAAGGCGTTAATTACGTATGATGCAAATAAGATTAGTAATAAGATAGTGGCAGAAGAATCGTATCGTGTCATTCAAGTAATTGTGAATGATTATGGGAGGTAATAGAAAAAGCCTATTTAAAATAGGCTTTTTCATATGATTAAATATTAGAAATCAAAAGGAGGAATCTGATATAATTATACAGAATTTTTAGATAAATAGGAGGTGTCGAATTTTGAGTGAAATTGAATTAAAAAGGAATGTAATTAAGACAGGGAGTGAGAAGAGGATTATTCTTCGGTTTATACTCGCTAGTCTCGTTGGGGTATTTATGTTTTTCGTACCAGTTACGATAAACGGTGCTTCGTCCATTATGATTGATCATATCGTATCATGGGTTCGGACTTCGGTTCCGAGCTTCGTACCTTATTACGCACTACTTGTTATGATAATGGGTGCGATTTATCCGTTTTATACGAAAAAATGGAATGTATCCCTCGTAGACATTTGTTTTTCTATTTTAAAAGTAACCGGCGTCGTTTTTGGCGTACTATATTGTTTGAAAGTAGGGCCAGCTTGGTTCTTTGCACCAGATGTAGGACCGTTTTTATATGAAAAATTAGTAATATCGGTAAGTTTACTCGTTCCAATTGGCTCGGCTTTTTTAGCTTTATTAGTCGGGTACGGATTACTAGAATTTATCGGTACGTTTTGTAGACCCATTATGAGACCATTATGGAAAACGCCGGGACGGTCAGCAATTGATGCGGTTGCTTCCTTCGTTGGAAGTTATTCCTTAGCCTTATTAATTACGAACCGTGTTTATAAAGAAGGAAAGTATACAACAAAAGAAGCAGCTATTATCGCTACAGGTTTTTCTACAGTATCCGCTACATTTATGATTATCATCGCAAAAACATTAGACATTATGCATTTATGGAATGTTTATTTTTGGACTACTCTCGTTGTAACATTCATCGTAACTGCTATCACCGTAAGAATCCCGCCACTTAGTAGAAAACCAGATACATATGTAACAGAAGAAGGATTCCCAGAGCCTGTTTATAAAGAGAAAATGCTAGAACGCGCTTGGGAAGATGCGTTAGAAGTATCAAAGTCTGCACCGGGTATTATGAAAAATATCGCGGTGAATTTAAAAGATGGATTTATTATGACAATGGGAATTTTACCATCTATTATGTCAGTAGGTTTAATTGGTATCGTCTTAGCGAAATTCACGCCAATATTTGATTGGATCAGCTATATTTTCTATCCTTTTACATGGGTTTTACAATTACCAGAAGCAGGCTTAGCTGCTAAAGCAGCATCCGTTGGTATTGCGGAAATGTTTTTACCATCATTGTTAGTTGTAAGTGCACCACTTGTGACAAAGTTTGTTATTGCGGTGGTTTCGGTATCATCTATATTGTTTTTCTCAGCTTCTATTCCTTGTATTTTATCGACAGATATTCCGTTAAAAGTATCGGAACTTATTATTCTTTACGTACAAAGAACGATTTTAACGTTACTTATTATTACGCCGATTGCTTATTTGTTACTTTAAAGTTTTAAAAAGATAAAGCTATAACAAAAGAAGCCTTCTGTAAAAGGAAGGCTTCTTTTGTTATTTTTATTAAGTAAATACCCTAAAACGAAAAAGGTTTATATTTTCAGGTGAAAACTTAAACCTTTTTGATGTTTTATTTGTTTTTTGTATATGACGTAATACTTCTTAAGAAAATTCCTAATCCTGCAAAAAAGAATCCTAAGCATAATAAGCTGCCTGGCGTTCCCCAAGTAATTTGATCTAGCATTTTTATATCCTCCCATTTCCCCATATGAATTAACTGTAAAACTTTCACTTTATTATTATATAGTATTTTTGGGTTTTTATCCATAATTATCCATTCTATCAAACTAAAAACTTGATTCATAAATGAAAAAATAATCTTTTGTAGAAATAATAGTATTTTTGGTGTGCAAATTTTTAAAGAACGTATATAGATCTTTAGAAAAAGAAAAACCTTACATGAAATGAAACCAATATAAATGTAGCTTGCTATAATGGGATGGACACGGTATTTGTTACAGGCTTTTACGGATTATTATGTAAGAAGGTATTAAAACTTGAATTTTAAGTACATTTAAAAGTTAGTTTTAATGTTTTAACATCTGTATAATTAAATGTTTATTTCTGTGATATAGTAAGAAAAAAGGGGGCTTACAAATGGAAATCATTCACGAAAGAGCAAAGCTACGGTTAATGGATGGTAATGATGTCGAAACTTTGTTTTCGATTGTAGAAGGAAATCGGGAAATTTGGGCGTATTTAATCTCTAAAATGGATAGTGTGCAAGATATGCAGCAGTACGTTCAAAAAGCGATACAAGGTTATGGAAAGGGTTCTCAAATACCTTTCGTTGTAGTGGATCAACAGACGAATACGATTGTAGGAAGTACACGTCTATATAATATTTCAGTAGAAGATAAAACAGTCGAGTTGGGACAAACGTGGTATCATCCAAGTGTCCAGCGTACGAGTATCAATACAGAGTGTAAGTATATGCTTCTCCAGTATGCTTTTGAAAAACTGCATATGCTCAGGGTACAAATTAAGACGGATGCAAGAAATGAAAAAGCACAACGAGCAATTGAAAGGTTAGGTGCAGTAAAAGAGGGTGTGCTTAGAAATGAAAGAAAATTACCGCATGGTTATGTGAGAGATGCAGTTGTGTACAGTATTATCTCGAGTGAATGGCCAGACGTGAAAAAACAATTGTTAGAAAAATTAGAGTTGTATAAAGAAAAGCTATAATTCGTGTTTTGAAAGGTATATTGTTCGTAAGGCATGAAAAATATACCTTTTTTCTTACAAAATGCTACTTTATTTTAATTCCTTTTGTTTCATCGTTCCCTTCTGAGAAAAAATTCGTTACAATGTAGTTGTATGGTAATAAACTTATGAATTTAAAACATGTAATGAAAACCGCAAATGAAAATGAATTGATAATCCTCAATTTTAAATGAAAACCCTTTTATACATAAATAAAAAGTAAAGTTCCTTCTTTTAAACAAACTCAAACAAAACGATTTGATATAAATGTTTTTTTATAGAAGTATGGATGATGTACGGAGGCAATTACAAATGAAAGAAAATAAGAAGAGTAAGAAAAGACGAATCTTTCAAGTATTTTTACTAATGATTTGTTCTGCTATTTTATATGTAAGTTATGCAGCTTACGATATTTGGAGTTATCGTTTTAAAGCAAATGATGACGTGAAAACGGATGCTGGTATCGTACTAGGAGCAGCTTCATGGAACGGAAAACCATCTCCTGTATTTAAAGAAAGAATTAATCATGCGATTTCTTTATATAAGAACGGAAATATTAAAAAGATTATTTTTACAGGTGGTACAAAGTTCGAGGCAGAACTTGAGGAAGCGCGTACTGCAAGAGTATATGCAATGAAACAGGGTGTAAAAGAGGAAGATATTTTAATTGAAACAAAATCTCTTTTCACTGAAGAAAATTTAAAAAATGCGAAGCAAGTTGGAATTGAGAACGGAATACAGACATACACGATTGTAAGTGATCCACTTCATATGAAACGCGCAATGAGAATCGCAAAACATATTAATATTGAAGCATATGCTTCACCAACGCCGACATCAGCATATAAAACGTTAGATACAGAAATACCATTCTTCTTTAAAGAATTATTCTCGTATATTGGGTATGTAACTTCGTTGCCATTAAAGGCATTGAAGGGAGACTAATAAGGAAAGAACCTATCTTTCAATAGGAACTTTTCTTATTAGTCAAAAACATTGTATTTTTATCGGAATAGTGAAACAATAGAGAGGTAGCTTCATATAATCATAATGACAAAATGAACGGTTTAAGAATCGAGCATAAAGGAGATTATAGTATGGCACTCTCATTTGTTGAAACAGAAAAACAATCTTTCATTATTGAACAAATAAATAAATTGATTCCGAAGTTCATGGAAAGGGAGCATCAACTAAGTGAATTAGGATCATTTCCGTATGAAAATATAAATGATTTGAAAGATATCGGATATACGAAATTAACGTTGCCGAAGGAATTTGGTGGTAGTGCGATTTCTTTATATGACTTCGTTCTATTTCAAGAGAAAATTGCGGAAGGCTGCGGGGCTACTGCATTATCGATTGGCTGGCATCTTGGTATTGTGAAAGAGCTGGCGGAAAATCGTTCTTGGAATGATGAGATGTTCAAATGGTTTTGCGAAGAAGTGCGTAGCGGTGCGCTCTTTAACAGGGCAGCAACAGAACCGAAAACAGGGAGTCCGACGCGTGGCGGTAAACCAGAAACAATAGCGGTTCAACAAGGCGAGAAGTGGATTATAAATGGAAGGAAAACTTTTACAACGATGGCGCCAGTACTTGATTATTTTATTATTTCAGCGAGTATGGAAGGCCGTGAAGAAGTTGGTGAGTTTGTTATTCCAAGAAATACACTCGGTGTATCCATTGAAGAAACGTGGGATAGCGTTGCGATGCGAGGCACTGCTAGTCACGACCTTGTCTTACAAAATGTAGAGATAGAAAACCGCTTTTTTACAGATGTAAAGGGCGGGAAAGTAAAACAAAAGGGTGTTGGTTGGTTGCTACATATACCAGCATGTTATTTAGGAATTGCACAATCAGCAAGAAATTATGCAGTTCAATTTGCGGGATCATACAAGCCGAATAGTTTAAACCATTCTATTAGTTTATTACCGAATGTTAGAAGATTAGTTGGAGAATTAGAACTCGAGCTTATGCAAGCTCGCGTCTTTTTATATCAAATTGCGAAAAAATATGATGAGGCAGAAGATAAACTGTCACTGCAAGCAGAATTAGCGGCAGTGAAATACGCCGTAACAAATGCGGCGATATCCATAGTGGATAAATCAATGCGCATCGTAGGAGCAAAAAGTTTATCAGAAAAAAATCCGCTTCATCGTTATTATTTAAACGTTAGGGCAGGACTACACAATCCGCCGATGGATGATGCAACACTATCTATGTTGGCGGATGCGGCGTTTCGATCGTAGTTTTTTTAGCTTGAACTTTATTATTTAAGTGAAATATAGTTATTTTGAAAGCACGTGTTTGATTAGTAATCGAACGCGTGCTTTTTATGTGCAGGAACGTATCAAGTTGAGATGTAGGTTTTTAATATAAATGGTTATCATGGTTTTGTGATTGTTTCTTATTGAAAAATTCTTATCGCAATGCCAGTTTGGAACCTTTGTAAATAATTACTGAATTTAATCCCAAATCAATGGTCTTTCCAAATCTACCATTCGTAAATATTGTAAAAATTGACCTGCATGGACCGCATCATGATAGGCAATTCGTAATAGCATATCGCCTAAATATCGTTGATAGCCAACATCGCTTCGATCAATAAGTCTTGAATCTAGCTCTGCTATGCTTATTGATTGAACATATTCTATGAAATCGACAAAACATGATTGTGCTAATTCGATCTCTTTTTTAACACAAGTAATTGGCTCGTCATCATACGGGAAATGTATGTCGTTTATTGAGCCGTTGTTTTTTAAAATCATATGATAGTAAAAAGTTGAACTCCATACGTGACGAATCATTTCACCAAAGGACATAGCCTCATCATCAGGCTTCCAATTAAGAAAATTATCGGGAAGAGAAATCCATAATTTTTCTGAGCGCCTTCTCGTTTCTTTTAAATTTAATATACTAAGATCAATTGCATTCATAATACATTCTCCTTTACTGTTAAATTTAAAATAATTGTATCAATTTAATAGTTAGGGTATCATCGAAATATGAATGTATATCCGAATATCTCATATATTGCTAAACTAATTGCTGAACCTACAAGAGCAATCATCTTAGATTGTTTAATGAATAATCAAGCACTACCTGCTAGTGAATTGGCTTATATGGCAAGAGTGTCACATCCAACAATTAGTTCTCATCTTTCTAAATTAGTAGAGGGGAATCTACTTAAAGTTGAACAACATGGTAGACATCGTTACTATCGACTTGCTAATCAAGAGGTAGCAGAAGTGCTTGAAAAGTTAGGAACAATCGCACCAACAGTCCAAGTTCGTTCTTTAAAACAATCGGATCAACTAAAACAAGTTCGTTATGCTCGAACTTGCTATGATCATCTTGCAGGCAAACTTGGTGTAGAGATAGCTGAAAAATTACTACATAGGAAATTTATCATTTTAGAGGAAGGAGAATATATTGTAACGGAACAAGGTAAGAAATGGTTTCTGAATTTTGGAATAAATATTGAAAAGGCAAATATAAAAAGGAGAGTATTTGCAAAACCTTGTCTTGATTGGAGTGAAAGACGCTACCATATTTCTGGTTGGTTAGGATCTGCAATAGCAAAACTATTTTTTGAACAGGAATGGATTACAAAGACGGATAAGAATCGGGCTGTCCATCTTACAAGAAAAGGTATGAAGTTATTGAAAGACCAATTAGGCATTGACATGGAAAATGAAGAAATGAAATAACCTGAGTCTATACAAATGTAGACTCAGGTTATTTCATTTCTTTTAAAAATCTTTAGTGATATTTGCGCACGGCAAATTAACCTCGTTTGCTTTACGGAAAGAGATTAACTGCAAAAATAGTAGTTGAGACGATTCTATTAAATTATTAATCATATTACTTAAAAATTATGCGTAAGAATATAGTAAATGAAGGGAGATATAAAATGAATAAAGTGAAACTGAAAGTATTTAATATAAAGTATGTCATGATATGTCTTTTATTCACAATTATATGTATTCTCACTTCATTCTTCATTTCTAGTAATTCGAACGTATTTAAATCTTATTATATTAACCAATTACTAGGAACGAATTCTACTAAAGGCCTTATGTATATGATAGGCAGTGAAAATCGTTATTTTGCAGAAGAATTTCATAGAGAAAAAGGACGAGCGTCTTTGGAATCTTTTTTACTTTCACTTTCTACAAATATTAATGTAAATGACCTTCGAAGCTTATTAACTCGAGAACTTCCAAATATGAATCAATTTTATTCGGAAATATTAATTGCCGGGGAAGGAACAGATTATACGAACATTCCTGAAGAATCCAGCATTCCTTTAGAGAATATTCAAGATAAAGGTACTGCTGTTAAACATCCAAAAAGTGAGAAAGAAAACAATTCAAATACACAAAATAACGGTGAAAATAAAGTTTTTATTTATCATACACATAGTTGGGAGTCGTTTATTCCTCTCATTCCAGGTGCTACTAAACCTAATGATGCCTCTAGTACAAATAATGAAGTGAATATTACGTTTGTTGGAAACTATTTAAAACAAAAGTTAGAAGAGAAAGGAATAGGGGTTTCACATGATACGACAAATATGAGGGACTTTCTGCGAAATAAAAATTTAAACTGGGCCCAATCCTACAAAGGATCTCGTCAAATATTACAAGGTAAATTAGCACAAGATAAAAATATTATGTTTCCAATGGACCTTCATAGAGATGATGCACGAAAAAATATTACAACCAAAAATATTAACGGAAAGAATTATGCGAGGCTCTATTTTATTTTAGGACGAGAGAATCCTAGCTTTGAAAAAAATAAAAAAATAGTAACGGCAATAAATTCATATTTAGACGAGAAGTATTACGGTTTAAGCCGAGGAATTTTTATTAAAGATCGTAAAAGCGGGAACGGAGTATATAATCAAGACCTTTCTCCAAATGCATTACTTATTGAAATGGGAGGGGTAGACAATACACCAGAAGAACTGTATGCTTCCGTTGACGCATTAGTAGAAGCCTTTAGCCACTATTATAATGAAGTAGTTAAGAAAAATAACTAAATATATAGGGGAAACCTAGTATTTTTATAAAATAAAAAGGAGTGACACCTAGTATGAAGTTCTAGAGGTTACTCCTTTTTCCTATTATTCAGGCTGTACCAGAAGTCTCATACTACTTTCAGATCCATCTGCATTATAAGCGGATAAATAATACGGCCCTGGTTCTGGAGAGGAAACGAATGAGCGTAAAGTAAATGTTATCAAATGAAAAAATCTTTCTTTTCATTCTTCTTTTTATCGTTTTATAGGAGAATACTATGCTTCTTATTTCACCTACTGTATAATAAGAAAAAAGTACGAAAAGAGGTCATCTCATGTTAGAGGTTATTGCAACATGTTTAGAAGATGTGAAACGAATTGAACGAGCTGGCGGGAAGCGAATTGAATTAATTTCATCTTATACAGAAGGCGGTTTAACGCCGAGTTATGCATTTATAAAAAAAGCGGTAGAAGCAGTACAAATACCGATTCATGTTATGATTCGTCCGCATGCGAAGTCTTTTACATATACGGAAGAAGAAATTGAAATGATGAAAGAAGATATTGTAGTTGCTCAGAAATTAGGAGTAGCTGGTGTTGTATTAGGTGTATTAAATGAAAGAAATGAAGTGGATGAAGAGAAACTAGCGGATTTATTATCTGTGGTAGATGGGATAAATGTCACATATCACCGTGCAATAGATGACATAGAAAATCCAGTAGAAGCGATGAGAACATTAAAGAAGTTTCATAAAGTGACTCACGTTTTAACTTCAGGTGGACAAGGGAATATAGTTGATAATATTCCGGTGCTTACAGATATGCAAAAGATAAGCGATGGTCAAATTCAGCTTGTTGTTGGAGCTGGTGTAACGAAAGAAAATATAAAGCAATTGCTAAATGAAACTGGAATTTCGCAAGCTCATGTCGGTACAGCGGTAAGAGAAGGGAAATCATGTTTTGCTGAAATTGATCTTAATTTAGTACAAGAATTAGTTCAAATTATACAATAAACAATTAAGAAAGAGGAGAAACGATGAAGGAAAATACGAAGAAAGAATTATTCTCATGGGCGAAAACGATAGGATTTACCCTTGTATTAATCGCAATTATTCGCGGTGTTTTATTTACACCGTCATTAGTACAAGGCGAATCGATGATGCCGACTTTAGAAAATAACGAACGAGTTCTCGTCAATAAGATTGGTTATAGTATAAGTGGATTAGAACGCTTTGATATTATTGTTTTCCATGGAAAAGAAGGATATGATTTAGTAAAACGAGTAATTGGTTTACCAGGCGATACAGTTGAGTATAAAAATGATGTTTTATATGTAAACGGCAAAGCGATGGAAGAACCATATTTAAAAGAGTTTAAAGAAAAAGCAGCAGGTCGTGTATTAACTCCAGACTTTACGTTAGAACAAATTACAGGAAAAACGAAAGTGCCAGAAGGCCAAGTGTTTGTATTAGGTGATAATCGTGAAGTTTCTAAAGACGGTCGTATGTTTGGATTTATTTCAGAAGATGAAATTGTCGGAAAAGGACAAGCTGTTTTCTGGCCGTTGAAACAAGTAAGAGCGCTATAAAGAAAGAAGTATGGGAGAAATATTCTTCCATACTTTTTTTATGCCCATTTATTTAAACGTTTGGTTTTGCTATAACTTGAGCTTTTGAAAGAGAACCATCATTATTTCTAGAATTTATTTTGTATTCACTTTACATAAAGGTTAAGTAGCTGAAAAATATATTGATAGAATTGATAGAATATTTTATAATTTTAAATTATATGTTTGTTTCGGAAAATGGAATTTAAGTTCCGAAATTCGGAACAAGAAGGAGATAGAATGAGTATAAATAAAACGGCAGTTAAGACAATGGATATTTTAGAGTTGTTTTATGAGCATGAAGAACTCAGTTTAACAGAGATGGTTCAGCTTACAAGTATGCCGAAAACATCTGTTTATCGTTTAATTGGCTCGTTAGAAGAAATGGAGTTTTTACAAAAAAACGAAAAGGGGAAATATCGTCTAGGAGTCGTTTTTTTACGGTTTGGTCAACTTGTTTCGCAAAGATTATCAGTAAGAAATATTGCGATTCCATATATGAAAGAGCTTAGAGATAATTTAGGGCAGGCAGTTAATTTAATTATTCAAGATGGTAATGACGCGATTTATGTGGAAAAGATGGAAGGTGTTCAGCCTGTACGTGTATATACGGCGGTTGGAAGAAGAGCGCCACTTTATGCTGGTGCATGTCCGAGAATTTTACTATCGTATTTTACCGAGGAAGAGAAACAGAAGTACGTAGAGGAAACGGATTTCAAACAGTTTGCAGATGGAACAATCGTAGATAAGAAACAATTGCTAGAAGTGTTACAAATGGCGAAAAAGGAAGGACATACAATTAGCTACTCGGAGTTAGAAAATCATACAGCAGCTATAGCAGCGCCCATTTTCGCAAATGATGGAACGGTTGTAGCAGGCATTAGTATTTCAGGATTAGCAATTGAGTACAGCGAAAGTAACATTCCATATTTTATCGCTAAGGTGAAAGAGACAGCACATCGCATTTCGAAAGAACTCGGCTTTTTGGCATAGAAAGAGGGAGTAGGATGAAATTTTCTGCGTTAGGGGATCAAGCAATTATTGTTACATTTGGTGAGGAAATCGGGATGGATGTATATGAAAAAGTACAACGATTATTTCAAGTGTTGCAGCAACATCCGTTTACAGGAATGATCGAATGCGTTCCGTCATTTACTTCATTGGCCGTTTACTATAATTTGTATGAAGTATGGAAGGGAAATGATAGAAAGATAAGACCGTATGATTACGTATGCCAATACATAGCTAGAATGTTAGATACGTATAAGGAAGAGCTGAAACGAGATGTGAAACATATTTCTATACCCGTTTGTTACGGGGGAGAATATGGACCTGATTTAGAAGAGGTGGCGCATTATCACGGTTTACAAGTAGAAGATGTCATTCGCATACATAGTGAAACAACGTATTTTGTATATATGTTAGGCTTTACACCAGGGTTCCCGTATTTAGGAGGACTATCAAAAGAACTAGAAACACCTAGAAAAGAAATACCGCGGTTACAAATCTCTCCTGGTTCGGTAGGGATTGGCGGAAATCAAACAGGTATTTATCCGCTTGAAACACCGGGTGGATGGAATATTATTGGCCGAACACCAATCTCTTTATTTAATCCGGAAGAAGAAACACCGACCTTTATTCAAAGCGGTATGTATTTACGATTTATCCCAATAACGAAGGAAGAGTACGTATCACTTGAGGGGGCTAAAGAATGGATGTAGAAGTTTTGCATGCAGGTATGTTTACAACAGTCCAAGATTTAGGACGATCTCATTATCAACAATACGGCGTACCCGTTGGCGGGGCTATGGATCAAAGTGCACTTCGGATGATCAATATGTTAGTTGGTAATGAAGAAAATGAAGCGGGACTCGAAATGACGATTATGGGACCGAAATTGTTAATAAAGAAAACGACGTTACTCGCAATTGGCGGTGCGGATATGGAACCGTTACTAAATGGTGAGCGTATTCCATTATGGCGGCCCATTTTAGCGGAAGAAGGTAGCATGCTTTGCTTTGGAAAAGTGAAAACGGGTTGCAGAGCGTATGTGACTTTTGCAGGTGGTATCTATATTGATCGTACGATGGGAAGCAAAAGTACTTACATACGTGCTGCGATTGGTGGTATGGAAGGGAGAATGCTGAAAAAAGGAGACTATTTTCAACTTGGGGAAAGATCAGAAATGGCTCATCCTTTCATGCAAGACTTACAAAAGGGTGAGCGCATAAAAACAAAATGGGCAATTAGCAGTAGCGTACTACCAAAATATAAGAAGTATCCTAAACTTCGCGTCATAACTGGTTTTGAATATGATCAATTTACAGAAGAAAGCAAAAAGGCATTTTTTACGAAAGAGTATAAAGTATCTAATTACGCTGACCGTATGGGTTATAGGGTTGAAGGAGAAATTTTAAATAGAGCCGTTGAAAAAGAGATTTTATCGAGTCCAGTTACATATGGAACCATTCAAATTCCAAATGGCGGACAGCCGATTATATTAATGGCAGATAGGCAAACGACAGGTGGTTATCCGAGAATGGGAAATATCATTTCAGTAGATTTACCTCTTCTTGCCCAGTTAAAACCAGGGGACTATGTATCGTTTGAGAATATTACGCTTGAAGAAGCGGAACAATTGTACATAGAAAAAGAAGTAAATATGAATCTATTAAAAAAGTTCATCGCTTTACGAAGCTGAGTGCAGGAGGGAAATATCATGACTACAATTGATTTGAATTGTGATTTAGGAGAAAGTTTTGGCGCTTATAAAATGGGGAATGATGATGAAATTCTTCCGTTCGTTTCCTCTATAAACGTTGCATGTGGTTTTCATGCGGGTGATCCGTCCGTTATGCGGCAAACGGTTGAAAAGGCAATGCAGCATAATGTAGCGATAGGGGCACACCCAGGATTTCCTGATTTAATTGGATTTGGTAGAAGGAACATGAACGTTTCAGCAAATGAAGTATACGATTATGTTTTATATCAAATTGGTGCATTAGACGCTTTTGTAAAAGCAGCTGGTGGGAAGATGCAGCATGTGAAACCGCACGGAGCCCTATATAATATGGCGGCAACTAATCCGGAAATTGCAGATGCAATCGCAAAGGCAATTTATCATATGAATTCAAGTCTATCACTTTACGGATTAGCAAATAACGAGGCGTTTATACAGGCTGCGGAAAAATACAATATAACTCTCGTACAAGAAGCTTTTGCAGATCGTACGTATAAGCAAGATGGAACCTTAACGAGTCGTACGGAAGAAAATGCGCTTATAAAAAATGAAGATGAAGCGATAAATCAAGTGCTTCAAATGGTGAAAGAAGGCTATGTAAATTCGGTGAATGGTGAGAAAGTAGCAGTTCAGGCGCAGACAATCTGTTTACATGGTGATGGAGAAAAAGCAGTACAATTTGCGAGAAAAATATACAGAACATTCGAACATAATAAAATTTCTATATGTGCACCGAAATAAAAAAATGAGGGGAAGTGTTGGAATTGGTGAAATTAATCGGGATATTACTAGTTGCAGTGGGCTTTTTATTTAGATTAAATACACTATTAGTCGTTATGGTTGCAGGTATTGTTACGGGGATGGTTTCAGGATTAAGCTTTTATGATGTCATTAGCATGTTCGGTAAATTTTTCATAGAAAATAGATATATGTCTATGCCTATCATACTAACTTTACCGGTAATCGGAATTTTAGAGCGTTACGGTTTAAAAGAAAGAGCAGAAGCACTTATAACGAAATCAAAAGGTGCAACAACTGGAAGAGTATTAATGTCATATTTTACGATAAGAGAATCATCAGCAGCACTAGGTCTTAATATTGGTGGTCATGCACAAACAGTAAGACCGCTCGTTGCACCGATGGCAGAAGGGGCTGCGCAAGGTAAATACGGTAAGCTTCCTGAAAAGTTAAGAGAAAAGATTAAAGCGAATGCAGCCGCTGCGGAAAATACAGCTTGGTTTTTCGGAGAAGACATTTTTATCGCAACTGGTGCCATTTTATTAATGAAAGGATTCTTCGATTCAGTAGGTATGCATGTCGGTGTATGGGATATGGCGCTTTGGGGTATTCCAACTGCAATATCTGCACTCATTGTAAGCTGGATTAGATTTAGAAGGTTTGATAAATATATAGCAAAAACGATGACATCAAAAGAAAAAGAAGAGAAGGAGGCAATATAAAATGAACATCATCACAATGGATACAATCTATTACGTATTAGGTATAATTGTTGCCTTTATCGCTGTTCGTATCGCATTTGATCGTGAGCATCCAAATCGATTTGGTTCTAGTTTATTTTGGGCGTTGTTTGCCGTTACATTTTTATTCGGAAATGTAATTCCTTCGTTTTACGTTGGCTGTATCGTACTCGCTATGGTTGTGTTAGCGTCAATGAATAAAGTAACAAAATCTCAGGAGAAAGAAGCACCAGTACAAGAACGTGTGAAACATGCGGAGAAATTAAAAAATAAAATTTTTATGCCTGCACTTTTAATACCTATTTTTACAATTATCGGTACGTTAACGTTAGGAAAAATCAAATGGGGAAATGTTTCTCTTGTTGATCCAGATAAAGTAACGCTAGTAGCATTAGCATTAGGAGCATTACTTGCATTCGTTGCGGCAATGCGTATTACAAAATCGAAAATAACAACGCCTGTACAAGAAGGAAGCAGACTATTACAAGCTGTCGGCTGGGCTGTTATTTTACCACAAATGTTAGCAGCACTTGGTGGTATTTTCGCGAAATCTGGCGTTGGGCAAGTCGTTTCTGATTTAGTCGGACAAGTGTTACCGACAGAGTATCCGTTCGTTGCTGTTATGGCGTATTGTTTAGGAATGATGCTTTTCACAGTCGTAATGGGAAATGCTTTCGCAGCGTTTGCCGTTATTACTGGCGGAATTGGTTTACCTTTAATTGTACAAATGCACGGCGGAAACCCAGCGATTATGGCCGCTCTTGGTATGTTTGCTGGATATTGCGGAACGCTGCTTACGCCAATGGCAGCAAACTTTAATATCGTACCGGCAATGCTTTTAGAGTTAAAAGATAAAAATGCCGTTATTAAAGCACAGGTACCAATTGCTCTTTCCATTTTCATTATTAATATGTTTATTATGTACGGCCTTGTATATCGTTTCTAATTAGGAGGGAATAACAGTAAATGAGAATCTATAAAAAACTATAAAAATTTACAATTACAGGTTTTATATTTTACAGAATTCAACCTATAATATTTTCAGGTGATGAAAAGGGGGGAAAGGATGAAAACAACACGTACTTGTAAAATCAATTCTATTACAAAAGAACAAACGGAAGATTTAATTACTTTAATCCGTACGTTCGAAAGTGCAAAACGATATAGTTTTAATCGTTTGATTGAGGGCGAAAACGAGAAAGAATTGATAAAAAAACTACAACCTAAATATTTGTTAAATAAACGTTTTTGTGAAGATGCGATTTTACAAGCGCAATGGATCCTTTTCTCTCAAAAAGAACTTCTTCCTGTTTACCTAGAAAACAATCAAAAAAAGTTAGAAAAGACGTTACAAAAAATAGATGATTATGAACGCGGCAAAAAAAGACCTAAACAAGTTGCATTAGAAACTTGTTTAATTGGCTTAAGAAAACGAAAACAAAAATTAGAACAAAGAATTGAAACGTATGCAAAACATATTAAAAATAAAACATTACCTCCTATTATTTTTGGTGGGCGGAAAAATTTCTATGAAAGAATGAAAAACAAGATATCCAATCAAGAATGGAAAGATTTGCGGACACGACAATTATATTCTCGCGGAGATAAAAGTAAAAAAGGGAATTTGAACATGCGCATTACAGTTGATGATTGTGGGCAAGGATGGTTAGAAATTGCAAATCCATTAGGACGAACAAATGGAAAAACAAAAAGCCCACGAATCAAAGTTCCGATTATGATTCCATATCGTTTTTATCATCAAATTACAAATGTCGTTATGGGAAAGCAAATCGGTGTAAATCCAAAAGGAAAACCGATTATAGAGCATCAAAAATATAGTGTAGAAATCATTCGTAAACAAAATGAATTTTATATAAATATTACGTTTGATGAAACAGAAATAGGTCGTGTACTAGATTTCAAGGAAACACCACAATCAGATGTAATTGCAGGAATTGATGTAAATCCGGACCGCATTGCAGTTAGTTTATGTACAAAACAAGGTAATTTTAAAGGTTCAAAAATTTTTTATCTACACAATCTGAATACATTTTCAACAAACAAACGCGCAACGATAATTGGACAAATCGTACAACAAATTAAAACAAGGTTATTGGAAAACAATGTAGGTGGAATTGTTTTAGAAGATTTAAAGTTTCAACAATCTCATGATACTGATAAATACAGTAATCGTAATTTCCATCAATTTACGTATAAAAAGATGTTGAACAGTTTAATTCGTATGGCTCTTCGTAACGGATTTTCTGTTAAAACAGTAAACCCCGCTTATACAAGTGTGATCGGAAAATTAAAATATAGTAAAAATTTCGGTATTAGCGTTCATGAAGCAGCCGCATTCACGATCGCAAGACGTGGATTAGAATTGCAAGAACAATTACCACAAGAAATTATATTATTATTAAAAAACCAAATTACAACAAAACTGCGTATTCTTGTTGCTTCCATGGAAGAAAGTAAAAAGAATACGCAAAAAGTATATAAAAAATGGTTACAAACAATTCAAACGTGGAAAGAATATCATAATTGGAAATTGTGGAGCATTCTTCACAAAACTGTTTATATGAACAATCAACAAGTAGTATTTAAAATTTAAATGAGAAGGGGGGTACTGGTTTATTTCTTATAACCTCTTGCATACTACTGACTTGGATGAATGGTAGTATGCAAGAACAGATCGTTCCTAACAGGAACCTGCCGTCATTCTTTCACACTAGGTGAATGAAAAGGTCACAACCCTTACGGACAGGAAAAAGGTGAGATTCCTTTTCGGTAGTTGGCATTTGACTTGGTTCGCCAACAATTTATAGGTTTTTATAAGAATTTTAAACCAGGAGAAAACTATGAAAACAGTATTATTAACAGGATTTGATCCGTTCGGCGGAGAAAGTATCAATCCAGCTTGGGAAGTCGCAAAAAGTTTACATGAAAAAACAATCGGAGAATACAAGATTATTAGTAAACAAGTACCCACTGTATTTCATAAATCAATCAGTGTATTAAAAGAGTATATAGAAGAACTAGCACCGGAATGTATTATATGCATTGGACAAGCTGGGGGTAGACCAGATATTACGATAGAGCGTGTCGCAATTAATATTGATGATGCAAGAATTGCTGACAATGAAGGAAACCAGCCGGTAGATGTACCAGTCGTAGAAGAAGGACCAGCTGCTTATTGGTCTACACTTCCGATGAAAGCAATTGTAAAAAAACTTCAAGAAGAAGGTATACCGGCTTCCGTTTCACAAACAGCAGGTACGTTCGTTTGTAATCATTTATTCTATGGTCTCATGCATGAACTAGAAAAACATGATACAAAAATGAAAGGCGGATTTATTCATATTCCGTTTTTACCAGAGCAAGCGAGTAATTATCCAGGGCAACCGAGTATGTCACTTTCTACTATTCGTAAAGGGATAGAGTTGGCAGTTGAAGTAACGACGACAGTTGAGGTAGATATAGTGGAAATTGGGGGCGCGACGCATTAAGTAGAATGAATTGTACGACACCTCCTGTAAACAACTGGTATAATAAGTATAGGAATATACATAGAGGTGATTTTTGTGCAATTTGAAGAAGTACGTACAATTTTAGAAAAAGCAAAGAAAATTACAGTATTAACAGGAGCTGGTGCAAGTACGGAAAGTGGTATCCCAGATTTTCGTTCAGCAAATGGATTGTATGCTGATGCGAATGTGGAGATGTACTTATCAAGAGGGTACTATAACCGAAGTCCGAAAGAATTTTGGAAGCATTATAAAGAAATCTTTCAAATCAATACGTTTCATCAATATAAACCAAATCGTGGGCATCGTTTTTTAGCAGAGCTAGAAGAGCAAGGGAAAGATATTACGATTTTAACGCAAAATATTGACGGTTTACATCAATTAGGTGGTAGTAAACATGTTATTGATTTACATGGAACGCTTCAAACAGCACATTGTCCAAAGTGTAGAACGGGATATGATTTGCAGTATATGATTGATCATGAAGTGCCGCGCTGTCAGAAGTGTAATTTCATTTTAAATCCAGACGTTGTTTTATATGGAGATACATTGCCGCAATATCAAAATGCGATAAAACGTTTATATGAAACAGATGTGCTTATCGTTATGGGAACGTCATTAAAAGTACAACCTGTCGCTTCATTCCCAGAAATCGCAAAGAGAGAAGTAGGAGCAACAACCGTCTTAGTAAATGAAGAGTTAACAGGACAAGAATATAACTTTGATTATGTTTTTCAAAATAAGATTGGTGAATTTGTTGAAGGATTATCTTCAATAAAATAAATTATCAAAAAAACTGAGGTATCCGCCTCAGTTTTTTATTTGAGTAATCGTTATACTAAGCAACGTGAAAACATGTCGATAATGTAGTAACAACATCTCTATAATTTATAAAAAAGTGTTTCGTAGGTAAAATAGCAGAGTAAGAAGTAGTATTATTTGTAACGAATACACAATCGTCATAAAGTAAGCTAATATGTAGCTGTTGTAAAGGTTCTATTTCGGTTTGTTTTAAGTATACAACTAAGTCATTATAAAGTTGCGTACTATACTCACTTACAGACCATTCTAATGAATGCTGACCTACTATGCTAGTCCACCATACTTTAAAACTACATATTAATTCTTTAAAAGAGTCTTCATTACATAAATGATTATCAAAAAGCTTCTCATAAAACATATGATTTTCATCATAAAAAATTTGCGAATCATATTTGTCATTAGCAATTTGTTTGCGAAGTGAATGCCATAATTCTTTGAAATTTGCTTCAAAGTTAGTAGAGAAATTGAATTGTTTTGCTATGTAAGGAAAACGTAAATTTCCTTTTTTCTCTTTTTGGTTGAGATAAATATTTTGAATATAAATCATAAAGTTTAAACAATGGGGCGCATTAGTATGTATTGTAAATGAATCTGTCATTTTCGTTCTCTCCTTAAGTAATGTCTTTTATGAATTTATTTCTTTAGTATACAAATAAATGTAAACTAATGGTATAAAAATAAATTTGTACCATTTTTCTTTTAGAATAATATTCATGTTATTGTGCATTAAGGGAATGGTAATAAATAGGATATAAAATTAAAAAACTGAAAATTAAATCTTTTATTTCTTTTATAATTAATATAAAATTCTATATATATCATATAAATAAATTTGATACATAATGGTTCCATGTAGAAATGTTAATAGAATGAAGCGAGGGAGCGAAATGAGACAGAAAAAGGAGCAGAAGAAACAATCGAAAAAGAAAAAGACTCATATTCCTTTTCGGTTAAATGTACTATTTTTTATCGTCTTTCTTTTATTTTCAGCTATTATAATTCAATTAGGTAAAGTACAAATCATTGATGGAGAAACGTATAGAAATGAAGTGAATAAAAAGGAAGACGTAACGGTAAGTACACCTGTTCCTAGAGGGAAAATGTTCGATCGACAAGGTCAGGTGATTGTAAATAATAAACCACTACGAACCGTTACATATACGAAAATGAAAGGAGTAGATTCGAAAGAAGTTTTACAAGTAGCAAGACAGTTAGCCCAGTTAATTGAAATGTCGCCAGAGGATATAGACAAGTTAACAGAAACAGATAAAAAGGATTTTTGGATGCAGTTAAATGAAAAGCGGGCAGCAGAAAAAGTAACGAAAGAAGATGAGAGTAAATTTAGGAAGCAGGAGATAGAAGGGAAAGAATTAGATAAAAAAGTTGAAGAGTTACGTAGGGAAAGAATTACACAAGAAGAATTAAGCGAACTTTCAAAAGAAGACCTAGAAGTACTAGCAATTAAAAGCAAAATGAATGCGGGATATAAAATGACGCCGCAAATTGTTAAAAAAGATGTAAGTCAAAATGAATATGCAGTCGTAAGTGAAAGATTGGCAAGCTTGCCCGGAGTAGATACGACAGTAGACTGGGAACGTGAATACCCAAATGATAAAATACTTCGTTCTATTCTTGGTAGCGTTTCTACTGAAAATGAAGGATTGCCAAGGGAACAATTAGATTATTATTTAGTGCGTGATTATAACCGAAATGACCGCATTGGTAAGAGTTACATCGAAAAGCAATATGAAGACGCATTACATGGAACGAAAGAGCAATCTAGAAGCATTACAGATAAAGCAGGAAATATAATCCGGACAGAAAAAGTGACTGAAGGAAAAAGTGGAAATAATTTAATGTTAACAGTAGATATGGAGTTACAGAAAAAAGTAGAGGAAAGTCTTGAAAAGAATTTACGAGCATTTCATTCTGCAGAGCCGATGATGGATCGTGCATTCGTTGTAATGATGAATCCGAAAAACGGTCAAATTTTATCGATGGCAGGAAAGAAAATTGTAAATAAAGATGGCGGGATGCAAATAGAAGACTATGCTTTAGGGACGATGACAAGTTCTTATGAGTTAGGGTCAACTGTGAAAGGGGCTACATTATTAGCCGGCTATCAAACTGACACAATTAAGCCGTATACGCATTTCTTTGATGCACCCATGTATTTTAAAGGAAGCTCTAAGCCGAAGAAATCGTGGAAAGACTTTGGTGATATTGATGATTTAAGAGCTTTACAAGTTTCATCAAACGTATATATGTTTAATACAGCATTAAAAATGGCAGGTATAAATTATGTGCCAAACAATCCATTAGACATTAAACAAGAAACATTTAATAAAATGCGCTACTATTTTAGACAATTTGGTTTAGGTGTACCGACTGGTATTGACTTGCCGAATGAATCGATTGGTCAAATGGGTAGAACGGATAACATACCGGGTTTTTTACTTGATTATGCGATTGGACAATACGATACATATACGCCGCTTCAACTTGCTCAATATATTTCAACCATTGCAAACGGTGGTTACAGAATGAAACCGCAAATTGTGCAAGAAGTGAGAGAGCAACCACATAGACCAGAGGATGTTGGAAAAGTTATTCGATCTATTGAACCAGTTATTTTAAATCGAGTAGATATGAACACTTCATACATTAATCATGTAAAAGAAGGATTTAGAAGAGTTTTTCAAGAGAATGACGGAACAGGTACTGCAACGTTTAAAGGATTACCGTATAAACCAGCTGGAAAAACAGGGACAGCTGAAACTGTGTATGGCGGAGAAAGTGAAATTGGAAGAGATGAAAACAATAATCGAAAAAAATGTTATAATTTAACTCTTGCCGGTTATGCGCCGTATGATGCTGATCCGGAAGTAGCTTTTTCAGTTGTTGTACCATGGGTGAATGATGACAAATCAGGAATTAATTCCGCGATTGGTAAAGAGATTTTGGATGCGTATTTTGAATTGAAAGCGAAAAGAGCAGGTGGAAATCCAGTCCCAGTAGAGCAGCCGAACAAGGGCCAGTAAAAATAGTATCACTGCATGGAGATATATGGTGCAGTGATATATTTTTTGATTTAAAAAGCGTTTGAATAAGGTGGGAATGGATATGAAACAGGAGATTAAAAGAGGTTGGGGGAAATACATACTCTTCGTGTTTGTTTTGGTAGTAGCTTATCATTCTTTTACTTTATGTAAAGTGGAAGGGAAATCAATGCAACCGACTTTATATGAAGAAGACTACGTATTTGTAAATAAAGCAGCAGTACATTTTTCCGATTTAGAGCATGGAGAAATTGTCATTATAAAGGAAGAGGATGAATCGAAATATTATGTAAAACGAGTAATAGGACTTCCTGGTGACGTAATTAACATAACGAATGGATCTGTATATGTAAATGATAAAAAACAAGAAGAACCGTATACAAATAAAGATTTATTCAATAATACGCAAGTGTTTTATAACTTTCAAAAGACAAAAATCCCACCAAATAAATTATTTGTAATGGGAGATAATCGTGAACTTAGTAGAGATAGTCGAAACGGTTTAGGATATATTGAAGAAGATAATATAATAGGCAAAGTGGAATTTGTATATTATCCTTTTTCAAAAATGAAGATCATAGAATAAGTGGGGGTTTCTCTATCCCCACTTATTAACGTTTCACTTTATCTTCTTTAAAAAACCTTTTGGGTTAAACGATATGAAAAACTTATGCTTAGATTCATCGATTATGAAATTGTTGTTTGTAGCTAAAAACTCTTCAACAGCTTCCATTGGGCCAGGTCCCCAATCAGGAGAAACAGGATTTCCATTAATAGATGTATCTTCTACTATAATATAACTGCCTTTAGTAACGATAGATTTATAAAGCAACAATTCTTTTGCTACATGCTCTTTACTATGATCAGAATCTAAAATAACTAAAATCACATCATCAGGTTTGCGCATACTTAATATTGTTTGCACAGCGGTTACTGAAACAGAAGAAGCTGTTAAATACGTAATACGATCATGGGATGGACGATTTGGTTGTGGAAATATATCAATAGTAAGAACATGACCTTTTCCAATTAAATCTAAAATGGAAGCTAAATACAGTGCGCTACCACCATAACAAGTGCCACATTCAATAATTAAATCGGGTTTTAATTCGTAAATCATTTCTTGATACAAAAAAAGATCAGAAGGAAGTTTGAGAATGGGGACTCCAAGCCAATGTGTATCATATAACCAGACTCGACTATCGTAAAATTGTTTTAAAAATTCGCTGCTTATGTTATCGATTTTGAACACTCCTTTCTGAAACGAAAGTTGTACAATATATTATGTGAAATATAATTGTAAGGAGAATGTTTTTGAATAAAAATGAGCAAAATACCTCATTAAAAAACCAGTTGTTTGTATAATAAGTATTTTTTTATGCAGCAAGTCTAATCAAAATGCTGTTTAAATTTTTAGATGAGGGGAAAAAGAAAGGAAAGAAACGTATGTATAAGTACACAATTTGTTTCATTAGAAAAGGAAATAAATAATCTTATTGAATAGAAATAAAAAGCCAAATATGGGAATGTAGAATGGTGTTGGTGGAAAAATTGAAGATAATGAAACGCCATATGAAGGAATAATTAGAGAAACGCTTGAAGAAACAGGCATAGATCTTCCAAGTGTAACGTATAAAGGGAATGTCGTTTTTAAAAGTAAGGACGAGTCTCAGGGGCGTGAAGGAATGTATGTATTCCTTGCTGATCTGCCAGATGGGGTACATATGGACACGCCAGTAAGTACGGCGGAAGGATTATTAGAATGGAAAGAAATTGATTGGATATTAAATAAGGATAATAGAGGTGTAGTTAGCAATTTACCAAAATACTTACCAATAGTATTAACAGAAGAAAATAAGTTAGAGCATATATTCACATATGATAACGGGAATATTATTCATTACACAACTTCATTTTTGACAGATGATGATGTGAACAAATGGTATGAAAAACAACTCGTTTCTCAATAGAAAAAATATGACAACAATCACTTTTATAATCTAGTAGATTGCAATTAGATAAGAAGTGGGATGATATAACTATTCTTATCATGAAAGAGTAGAGAACATACGTAAACGGGGCAAAAAGGAGGTGGCAAAGCCAATCTCCTTTTTGTTAGCTGCGAATCGCCTTAATGATAAAGCGATGTTGCTTCACATCAAAATATCCTTTTTGTAAGATAATTTCATGTATACGATATAATTCCTCATAATATCTTTCGACAGTAAAATCAGGAATTTGCCACGGAATTGCTTTTAAATAATAGACGATAGCGCCAATATCATAAAAGCGTTGGAAAGGGAATGCTTCTTTTGCTTCTAAGATAGTAAATCCATTTTCCTGTAGTTCATTACATGCCGCTTCAAGCGACCAACTTGCAAATTCACTATTTAGTGGTGTGTCAAACTGTTCATTAAGTTCAGCGCAATCGAGACCACCAACTTGTTGTGTAAGGAACATTCCATTAGGAGAAAGAATTCTGTTTACCTCAGAGGCAGCATATGATTCATGTTGATTCATGATTAAATCAAACTGACCATTTGGAAATGGTAAAGCAGTATCATTAATCACTTCGACGACTGTAACTCCTAAAGGCTCTAATTTCTTCCGAGCAATTGGCAAGTTTGGAGCATAACCCTCAGTCGCATAAATAGTTGGCGGGAATGGTTGTAACATAGATAAAAACTCTCCGCCGCCAGTACCCATATCGAGCATTGATTCTGCACGCTGCATAAGCTGGAAAGCAGTACTGCCGTATGACCATGATAAAGGCTCGCTCTTCATTCGGCCAGTTTCTGAAATAAAAGAAAAATCCCAGCCACTAAAGTTTGTATTTGCACTCTCTAATAAAGTTAAAAATAATGGATCACGTTTCATAAATTTTTCCTCCTATTTCATAAATGAATGATATGATGAGAAAAGAAAAAGGGAGGACCTCTTATGAAAGATAAGCGGTTTTACGTTTCGTGCTCGAATAGATTCATATAAATTCGCTCCTTGTGAGAATGGTTATTTATATATTCGGCATTATAGAGTAAAAATCCTTTGAACTTACATGGGAAGGTGTTGTTTAATGAAGAACTGGATGGAGTTTACAGACAAAGAGGATGATCGAATTTGGAACAAGTTATATAGTGAACTTGAGTTTTCACCAAGTGTTTCTACATTTCCATCATTTAAGGTGCCAAGTCCTTTTATTACATATAATATTTCTCATTACTTTGGAGAATTGGTAGATTTAGATGTGTATGACGATTTGGAAGATAAAGCGTTACAAGTGTTTAAGGAAAATACAGTATCGAATGAATATATAATGGCACTAGATTGGCAACATGAGTGTTATTGGGTGAATCCTCACTTAAAGTTTGAAAGAAATGAATTTGATGAGTGGAGCATACCAATATTTCCGAATGGAGATTACTACTTTTTTATTCAGAAGGACTTTAAGTGGGGGTATTTAGGTCATCCTTGGGAGAAGAGTATAACGATATTTGGAAAAGGATTAATAGAAAGTTTTGAAAGAAATAAGCCGAAAATGTTTCAAAATATTTTAAGGCAAGGATAATGTTTGAGAGAGAAAAAGTCTTTATACTTCATTTTTGAAGTATAAGGACTTTTGTTTAAAATACTCAAAAATAAAAATCTTTTGGTAAAGTATCATTTTTTATTACCGTTCTTAACCCATGTTTTATAATCCAAGGATTAACTGGATGCTGTTTATCACGTAATTGCTGTAACCATTGAAAAACGAGTTCTTTATCTTCTTTCGTAATGTCATTGATATGATTAGCTACAGATTTTTGAACATATTTAGAAGGATCATCCATTAAAGGGTCAAGAAGCTGTAAATTGTACTTAAAGTCACCTTTCAGAGCTCCTATTTTTTTAGCCCAAGGAAGCCTTGGTCTTGTACCTTCAGAAACTAATCTTCTAATGTGGCTGTTTTTATCATGAATCCACTTTTGTAATATGTTTAGTGTGTCTTCATGGTATGTTTCAAGAAAAGGCCGAATGGCATATTCAGCAGTATTCCTTTTTGTTATTTCATACATGGCGTTGAAAGAGGATTCAAAATCGTTAAGCCCATATTTTTCAACGTATTTTGCGATAGGCATGTGCATATATCCGTTTGTAAACGTGCCTACCTCTGTTGTATTTTCTGGGCCTAATGTTTTCAGTAATATATGTATTGCTTCATTAAAATCTTTTTGTAAAGCATTGTGTAATTCATCTGCCATTACTTCAATACGCTGCTTTAACTCTAAGTTTTCAACTTTACATGTTACGGAAGACACAAAGTTTCTTTTAGAGAAAGTAGGATCGTGTTTACAAATAGAATCAGCCATTTTTTCTGCTAATTCTTCGTTAAACAAAAATTTTAGCGGAACATATTTACCCATTTTTTCACCTCATTGGTCAGTTGAAAACAAGTTTTATTTTTTAATCGACAATCCATAAACTAAAGTCTCACTCGGAGTTGTAATACTAAAACCTGTCGTCTTATAATCAAGCTTCACCGTATCACCAGTGTAGTCTTTCGTAAATGTATCCATTTGTACGATAAGGTCTGCATCTTCATATACCACATCATCTGCAACATATGTATCCCAAATTAAATCGACATCAACGAAAATACTACAAGAGTTTGTCATTGTCCCTCTAATACGAATGATTTTTTTATCTTCACGTTCTAATCTATGTATAGCTGCTTTTGCCTCATCAGTAATACGAATGTTCATTGTATCCCAACCTTTATTTATATTTCCTTTATTATTGCAAAAACAGGGGCAATAGGGAAGCAAAGAGGTTTGCAATAAAAAACGAGCAAACAAATTTGTTTGCTCGTTTCACTTTATTTTAGTTCACATTTATCAAGTGGAATGACTTTTGTTTTTTTCGTAAATTTGTATCCTAACCAAAGTACTAAGAAGAGTGGTAAACCGATGTAAGAAACGAGTACGCCGTTCCAATCGATTGATTCGCCCATAAATGCGCCGTAGTTTTGACCTAAAATTACGATGACGCAAAGTGCAAAAGCGAAGATTGGTCCGAATGGGAACCATTTTGCTCTATAAGGTAAGTCATTTAAATCTTTTCCTTGTGCGATATATGCTTTGCGGAAACGGTAATGACTAATTGCGATTCCAACCCATGCGATAAAGCCAGACATTCCGGATGCATTTAATAACCAAATGTATACAACACCGTCACCGAATAAAGAAGCAATGAAAGCGATACTACCGACAATCGATGTTACGATTAATGCGTTAACAGGTACGCCGCGGCTATCTAATTTACCAAGAAACTTTGGTGCTTTCCCTTGGCGAGCTAAGTCCCAAAGCATACGAGTTGATGCATACATACCAGAGTTACCAGCAGATAGTACTGCCGTTAAAATAACAGCGTTCATAACAGAAGCAGCGAAGGCAACGCCCGCTTTTTCAAAAATAAGTGTAAATGGACTTACTGTTACATCACTTGCGGCAAGACTTTCAGTTGTATAAGGAATTAATAAACCGATAACGAGAATCGCAAGGATATAGAATAAAAGGATACGCCAAAAGATCGAACGAATTGCTTTTGGAATATTACGCTCTGGATCAGATGTTTCACCAGCAGCTACACCTAATAATTCAGTACCTTGGAATGAGAAACCAGCTGCCATAAATACACCGATAATTGCCATGATGCCGCCGTTAAATGGTGCATCTGCAACAGTGAAGTTTTTAAATCCAACAGTTTCGCCGCCCATAATTCCGAAAATCATCATAAACCCGACAATTAAAAAGATAATAATTGTAGCTACTTTAATAAGTGCGAACCAATATTCAGATTCACCAAATCCTTTAACAGATAAGTAGTTTAAAAGGAAAATAATAGCTAAACATAATCCGCTCCAAATGAGGGAAGGAGTATCTGGAAACCAAAATTTCATAATTAATGTTACAGCCGCTAGTTCAGCAGCGATAGTAATTGCCCAGTTATACCAATAGTTCCATCCAAGTGCAAAGCCAAGTGATGGATCAACAAATTTTGTTGCGTACGTGCTAAAAGATCCAGTAACAGGCATGTAAGCTGCGAGTTCGGCTAAGCTTGTCATTAAAAAGTAAACCATAATTCCAATTGCGGCGTATGCAATTAATGCGCCGCCAGGTCCAGCTGAATGAATGACACCACCGCTGGCAAGAAATAGTCCGGTACCAATTGTACCGCCGAGAGAAATCATCGTAAGGTGTCTTGATTTTAGACCGCGTCTTAATTCACCTTTTCCTTTTGTAGTTTCTGTTTGAGAGGTAGTTTGATTCGTTGCGCTATTCATGTTCAACACTCCTTTTCTTGTAAGATAGGAAGGAGCGGGGGAGAAAAATACAAAAAACCGCCAAAGGAATTTGGCGGAACGTTTCACAAATAACCACCCCATCATACCCTTCCGTTAAGATAGCACCCCACGTTTACACGGTAATTTTGTAAACGTGACAGTTCTGTTCCTTTCAGACACAGCCCCAGCTCATATTTCCAGAGAAGAAATATAAACTTCGGCAACTTTTCCTTTCAAACGGAGTCTTAGACATTCTCTGTATCTCGTCCGTTTTACTCTTAAAAGTCGCAACCTCTACCTCATCGGATTGATGAGGATTTATATATTGCTAAGATTTTTAATATATGGCAATTGTAATGAGTTTCTGAATATATTGCAAGATATTTTGTAGGAAAAAATCAAAAAATATCGGTTATTGTATAGGAAACGCTTGCAAAACTCCACCCGAACCTACTATTATGTAACAATAAGCAAAGAAAAAATTGTTATACAAATGTTTCGCAAAAAATATTGAAAAACCCTTCAAAAATTAAAAGAAAATTCAGAAAATATAATTCGACATTCATAATCAGGTCATATTTTTTGATATAATTAGAGTAACGTGTAAGCAAAAAAGGGGAAATCAAAATGAAATTAGAAACAGAAAGGCTCTATATAGTACCGTGTACAAAAGAGAGTATTCACGTTGCTAACGAGCAAGGATATAATAGTGGTCCACATATTGTAGGGCATGTAGAAAATGTAAAACAAAATAAGGATGTATTACCTTGGGGCGCGTGGTATGTCATTCGAAAAGAAGATGACATCGTTCTAGGTGATATAGGTTTTAAAGGGAAACCAAATGAGGAACATACAGTAGAAGTTGGTTACGGATTTATTGAGAAATACTGGAATAAAGGGTATGCGACAGAAGCTGTACAAGAACTAATAGATTGGGCTTTTCAGACAGGAGAGGTAGAAACGATTATTGCAGAGACGCTCCTTGATAATTATGGTTCGATTCGTGTGTTAGAGAAGTTACATATGAAAAGAGTAGATTCGACAGAAACAATGATGAATTGGAAAATAGAAAAAAACCGCTCGAAGTAAGTTGAGCGGTTTTTTAGTAATTAAGGTAGCATCTGTTTTTGATCATTCGGATATTGGGCTGTTGATGCGTTAGAACGATTGGAATGATTACGAACAGCAATGAAAATAGAAATAATAACGACAAGACCAACTGCCACGTAAGAAAGTGAGATAATAGTTGGATCTACTTTAAAAGTAGTAAGTAGTGTACGTATATTTGTAAAGATAATAAGACCACCAACTAATACGCCAAGTAAATGAGATGGTACGATGCGTACTAGCCATGCAGCAATTGGAGCTGCGACAATACCACCAAGCATTAACGCAAATACCCAAAACCAGCTTACTTGTTCCCAGCCAAGCGAGATGAAGAAGCCAATTGTTGCAGCTAATGCAACAGGAAATTCACTCGTATCTACAGATCCGATAACTTTTCTCGCTTCATTTCCTCTTGCTAGAAGAACAGGTGTCGTAATCGGTCCCCAGCCACCGCCACCAGTTGAATCAACGAATCCAGCGAATAAGCCAAGCGGCACAAGTTGTTTAGCTGACATACGTTTATTTGAAGTAACAATTTGTTTTTGAATAATAAATCGTAATAAAATATAAACTCCTAAAGTAAATAAAAATAAGGAAATGTACGGTTTAATGACATCGCCAGGTAAATTACTTAAAAAACATGCCCCAACAAATGCACCAATTGCTCCTGGTAATGTAAGCCTGGAAACGGTATATTTATCAACGTTTCCAAATTTGAGGTGAGATGCACCAGAAGCGGCGGTTGTAACAACTTCAGCTAAATGAACAGAAGCGGAAGCTACAGCCGGTGCGATACCAAACATTAATAATAGTGAGGTAGATGTTACCCCATACGCCATTCCAAGTGCCCCATCAATCAATTGAGCGAAAAATCCAATAATAGCAAAGATAATTAATTTCTGCATAAAAAATCCCCCTGTAATAGTAAATGAAAAAGGCACTTTTCCCGTGTGAGAAAAGTGCCTTTGGTTTTTCCAATCAGCAATATTGAAATTTGTTTCATTATAATACATATTAATCGTATAAATCAACTAGGTTTTAAAGTTTTTTGAATTGAACGAAAGAAAAATAAAATATACAATAAAAGGATGGAGAGAAAGGGGAGAAAGACATGTTACGATTTGATCATCTCGTTCACGCAGTTCATGGCACACCGGAAGAAGCGGCAAAACAAATGCAGGAGCTTGGATTTCATACCGCACTAGGCGGAGAGCATACTACTTGGGGTACTTGGAATAGTTTAAGTTATTTTGATTTATCATACATAGAATTTTTAGCAGTTCAACATGAAGAAAAAGCGAAAGAAGCAGAAAATCCGTTAGTACAAGAAACGGTAGTGAAATTACAAGATGGCGAAGGGATGCTACAAATCGCAATTCGAACAGATGCCATTGAAGAGTTAGCAGATAAGTTTAGTAAATACGGTTTACAAACAATAGGACCATTTGAAGGGAAACGTATGAGAAAAGATGGCCGCCTTTTAGAATGGAAAATGTTATTTGTAAAGCAAGAAGAGAACGGGCCGAAATTACCTTTCTTTATACAGTGGAATGAAACAGATGAAGAAAGAAGAAAAGATTTACGTAACATTGGAACAATCACGGAACATAAAAACAAGGTACAACAAATTGAAACGGTTCATTACGCGGTGAAAAATGTTCGAGAAACGGTGCAGAAATGGAAAGAAGTAATGGAGTTAACTGCAAGCTCGGTTGTGAAAAATGAAGAATGGAATGCGGAGTGTCAAAGTGTATCGTTTGGTGACATTCAAGTACAGTTTTGTGAACCAATTGGGAAAGGGCTAGTACTACAATATTTGAAGAATCATGGCGAATATCCATTTGCAGTAGAATTTAAAGGGGAAAATAAACGAGAGTATGAAGTGTTAGGTAGTTTGTACATATATTGATAGAGGTGAACGCTTTGGAAGAAATGCTTAGAGAGATAGAGAGAAAACTAGAATGGCGTCGTATTGTAAAGTGTACAGCTATTTCAAAAGGTTTTTCACATGAAGAGAAATATAAAATAAAATTAGAAAATAGAGTAACATATTTTGTAAAAGTATGTGATGCTGTTCATTTTGAAAGTAAACAAGAAGAATATACGTATATGAAACAATTAGAGTTATTACATATTCCAACGCCGAAGTTAATTCACTTCATAAAACTTGAGGAATTAAATAAATGTGTTCAAGTATTTGAATGGATCCAAGGTGTAAATGGTGAAGAAGGTTTAAGGAAGCTATCGGCGGAAGAACAGTATCATGCAGGAAGAAAAGCAGGAGAAGTATTAAAGAGGATTCACTCGATAGAAAAAGAAAGTGCAAGTGATACCTGGGAAACGGTTCGATGGAAGAAATACGAAAGATACGTAGAGGCGTTAGCAAACTATGAAATAGACTTCCTTGATTTAAAGCCAGTTTTAAGATTTGTAGGGGAGCATAAACAATTATTGAAAAATCGTCCAATTACATTTTTACACGATGACTTCCATCCAGCAAATAGTATGATTCATAATAAGGAATTTATCGTTATCGATTTTGGTGGATATGATTTTGGCGATCCGATACACGATTTTTATAACGTAGCGATTTTTACTATAAGAATAAGCAAACCATTTGCGGTTGGACAAGTTCACGGTTATTGCGGAGGCGAACCGTCACTTCATTTTTGGAAACTGTACTCATTATATGCAGCAATGACATTCCCAGCGGATATCGTTTGGACAAACCGAAGCACGCCGCATTTAGTAGATGATATGAAGGAAAGGTTGAACCAAATTTTAGAAGATCATAATCAATTTTCATCCTATATTCCAAAATGGTACCAATCAAGTGAATTTAATAAATAAAGGAGGAATACATATGGACAAAATTGCGGTAATTTCAGATATACATGGTAATATTCCAGCTTTAGAATCTGTACTGCAAGATATTAAATTGAGAGGAATTGAACGCATAATTTGCCTTGGAGATTTAGTCGGAAAAGGCCCTCATTCTAGTGAAGCAATTGAAATCATTCGTAAAGAATGTGAAGTAGTCGTAATGGGAAACTGGGATGATTTTATAACAAAACCGACTGAATTTGAAGCGTTAAAATGGCATCAAAAACAATTATCGGAAGAACAAAATGACTATTTAAGAAGCTTACCATTTTCGATCGAATTTTTTATGAGCGGAAAACTCATTCGCATGTTCCACGCCTCACCTAGAAGTTTATATGAAAGAATTCAACCACACGCTTCAAGAGAAGAACGTATTAGTATGTTCGAAAATAGTGATCTCACAGAGAATATAGAAGGAGAAAGAAAACCAGATGTCGTTTGCTACGGTGATGTTCACCAAGCATTCGTTCAAAATTTCAGAGGCAAAACGTTATGTAACGCTGGTAGCGTAGGAAATCCGCTTGAAATTACACAAGCTTCTTATTTAATATTCGAAGGAACTTACAATGAAAAAGAAGCAGCAAGCTTTTCCATCCAACTCGTACGTGTACCGTACGATATTGAATTAGCTATCAGGCTGGCAGAAGAGCTCGATATGCCAGAAATTGAAGAATACAAACAAGAGTTACGGACTGCTTTATATCGAGGGCTTAAGGGAAAGTAAGCCAATCATAATATATCAACGATTTTTCAAATATATCTATCATAACTTAAAATATATCAACGATTTTTTCAATATATCAACGATTCGACAAAGGATATCGACTTACCGACAAATAGTGACATAAAAGTTAATTATAATTTTGTTATGTAAACTAAATGAAGGGAGAAATATCATGAGCCGAAAACAAAGTATAAAAGAAATTGCTAATCATATTTTAATGTTAAGTTTAACGCATCCAACAAGAGTTGGAGTAAGCGGTATTACAGCATCAGGAAAAACAACATTTGCAAACGAAGTAGCGGAAGAAATAAAAAAACGAGGGTTACCAGTAACGCGCGCTAGCATTGACGATTTTCATAACCCAAAAGTGATTCGTTATACACAAGGTAAAAAATCTGCAAGAGGGTATTATGAAGACGCACACGATTATACAGCTTTCAAAGAAAGACTATTAAAACCTTTAGGACCTAATGGGAATTTACAGTATGAAACGATCTCTCATAATTTAAAAACGGATATTCCTGTACATAATGAGCCGTTAATGGCTCAAACCAATATGGTACTCATAGTAGATGGAACATTTCTATTAAAAAAAGACGTTGCGCATTTATTTGATTACAAAATTTTTGTAGATACAGATTTTGAGATTGCGAGAAAACGTGGTGCTAAGCGGGAAACTGAAGCTTTTGGAAGTTATGAAGAAGCAGAGAAGATGTTTTTGAGCAGGTATCATGCGGCCTGTAAGATGTATATAGATGAGCATAATCCGAAAGATTGTGCAGATGTTGTATTTCGGAATAGTGATTTAGCAAATCCAGAACTTATATTTCAAGAGCGAATGTAATACACAATCAAAAGTATATGTATAGCCTTTTATTAATAGTTATAATTCTCGTATAATTATATTAGCTTTAGAAAGTGAAAAACGGGGGATAAGGCAATAAGAAACGCAAAAAGGGGAGAAAAAATATAATGAATGAAGTACTAGAACTAAAAGAAGAACTACTACAAATTAAAAATAACAATTATGCTGTACCAGAAGACGTAGATGCATATCCATATGCACAGTGGATGCTAGATTATATCGGATCACCTGATGCTGAATTACGTGATGATTTAATTTATAGTACGCTTCACACATGGATTACAAATGATGTGTTTAGACAAAAAGAATTACGAGGATTAATGCTACAAGCAATTAGTCCTGATTATTTATTTTATAAAATTGGTGAAAAGGGAACAGACTCTGTTTTTAAACGTGCGTTCTCTGTTTTAATTCCACCACTTATTTTATCTGTTCATGAAAGAGAACCGTTGTTATCAGAAGAACAACTGTACAGTGTGGCAGAACAAGTGCTGGAATATGTATATTTAGAAGAAGATGTAAGAGGTTATGTAGAAGGAAAAGGATGGGCACACTCTACTGCACATGCAGCGGATGCGCTCGATGCGTTAGCTCGTACAATACAAAATCGTGAGTTTTCATATGCAATATTAGCTGCTGTTCGTCAGAAGGTTCGATTGAGTGATTACGTATATGTACACTTTGAGGATGAGAGATTAGTAAAGCCAATTATGTCTTTGCGTAACCAAAATCTTTTAACGGAAGAAGAGTGGAGCAACTGGCTACATAGTATAGCAACTGTTGAAGACATCCGCCATCCGCAGCATGCCATTTTAGTACAAAATATTAGAGCTTTCTTAAGAAGTTTATATTTCAGAGTTTTAGAGACAGAGGGTAGCACAGCCTTTACAGATGATATATTGGAAACTTTGAAGGGTTTGCGTAGGTACTAAAAATACATTTTGCTAAGAGAAAAGCACATAAAACCAACGCTCCTCAACCATACTAATAAAATGTGTTGGAGGTGAGTTTTATGGACAAGAAAGACTTTGAAAAAGTGTATAATGATTATTTACATCAAGGAGAAGAACAAGCTCAATTTGAAGTAGGCCATGAAGTTAATACAGGAGCAGAACAAATTGTTGCCGTTCGTAAAAATGGTGATGGGGATTTAATAGCGTTTAAAACAAGTAGCGGAAGAGAGTTAGATTATATGACTGCTCTTAATGAAGCCAAATCAGGGAAATTAGCTCATGTGGATGTATTTCATAAGTATGGTAGAGATATTATACGTAGCGAACCGGATGGAATAAAAGAAAATAACTTAGATAATTTACCTTCATTTTAAACGGGTAAACCTGAAGAAGAGAATGTTCATTTGGATATTCTCTTCTTTTCTTTCTCTACAAATAGACGGTTCATTTCTACAGTGCGATCATACTTTTAAAGAGTGCTCTAAATTTCTCTTTATCTTCTGCTGTAAATGGTTTCGGTCCTTTTGTACGCTTACCGCTTTTTCGAACCATTGCACTTAAATATCGTGTTTGTAATAGTTGTTCAATGTTTTCATTTGTGTACTTATATCCTTTATGGTGTAGCACGATACAGCCTTTTGCTAAAGCAAGCGAAGCAAGACCGTAATCTTGTGTTACGATTAAATCTTCTTTTTGGGCTAACTGCATAATTCGGTAATCCGCAGCATCAGCTCCAGAATCAACATAAATTGTTTCCACGCCTTTTGGCTGCTCAGCATTAGAATAATGAGAAAAGCTTGTAACGAGGGTAACAGGAATTTCTGCCTTCGTAGCTTCAAAAATAATTACATCTTTTACAGGGCAAGCATCTGCATCAACATAGATTTTCATTGGTATCACTCCTATAACTAGGTTCGTGTTGATGATAATGGTAGATTTAGGTTTTGTCAAACGAGATCCTTTTATCATAAGTTACTTTTCACAAACCAAAATAGCCTCACGCAAGCGAGAAATCCCTTCCTCAATTTGATTAATATTCACTTTTCCATAAGATAAACGAATATAACCATCTTTCGCACCGAAAATACTACCGGGCATAAAGGCGATTTCTTGTTTTAAACTTTGCATAATGAGTTGTTTTTCGTTTATCGGTTCTTTTAATTTCCCCCATATGTATATACCACCGGTCGGGTTTGAAAAAGAGATTTTATCGTGAAGTTGCTCGTTTAGAGCGCGAACGATAACGTCTCTTTTTTCTGCTAGTTGTTTTCGTAACGGTACGATATGAGACTGAAATGGTACAGTTTCAAAAAACTGCTGCATAAGCCACTGCGGGAAAATGCTCATCCCTAATTCCATTTGGTGTCTTGCATCGGATAACCTTTCTACTACAGACTGCGGAGCGACAAGCCAACCAACTCGTAATCCTGGTGCAATCATCTTTGATAAAGAATGCACGTAAATGACAGTTCCATTTTCATCAATCGATTTCAAAGTAGGGCAAGGTTGTTTCTTTTCTAACGTAAGTAAACTAGACGGATCATCTTCAACAATCGCAATTCGTAAGTCTGCACAAAGTGATAATAGTTTTTTTCTACGGTTTGGATGCAGCATTGTGCCCGTAGGATTTTGGAAGTTTGGATTTAAAAAAATCATTTTAATACGATGCTTTCTATATAGCTCTTGCACATCATCCGGATTAATACCGTGTTCATCGACAGGTAATGGGAAAATACGAATACCTGCTGATTGGAATAACGGTAAGGAATAACAGTGTGATGGACTTTCGAAAGCGACAGCATCACCTGGATTTAATAAACATTGTACGATAAGGTGAAGTGCTTGCTGTGCGCCAGATGTAATCATAATGGATTGTTCAGTCGCTTCAACTTTTAAATATTCCTTCATATATTTTACTACCGCTTGTCTTAGCGGGAGGTACCCTTGCGGATGATCGTAACTTAATGAGTGCGTTAACGGTTGTTCTCGTAAAATCGTTTGTAGTTGATCGTGAGGATAGAGATTACAACCGAGTTCTCCGTTTGCAAAATCAATAATATTTTCATTTTGTTGTACTTCCGCTCGAATATGACGAAGTAACGGTAAGTTTGGTAAAAATGTACCACCTTCTACGAAATTCCTCCAGTTCGGCGTTAATGTCGGAGAAACGCCCCACATATGTGTACTCACGCGTGTTCCTTTACCAGTCGTACTTTCTACAATTCCCATAGCACGTAATTCATTATAAGCAGTCGTTACCGTACTACGGTTTACATTTAACTGCGTAGCTAATTTCCGTTCGGAAGGTAGGAAGCTACCTGGAGGAAGTTCCCCGTATGTAATACGTTTCTCGATAAAGTCAACAACTTGCTGATAAATAGGGATTTTACTGTCACTATCTAGCTTCCATTCCATAAAAAACGCCTCCGTATCTCTTATATACATCCAGTATAACAAATTGGCTGGGTAAAAAAACAGCCAATTGGACGGTGTTATATCCAGCCAATTTTACTATGCTAAATATGGAAGGGGAGATTCGGATGAAAAGATGGCAAATGGAATGGCTCCTAGTATCAGTAGCGTTAGTATGGGGAGCAAATTATACAATTGGAAAGTATGGCGTGGCATTTATGTCATCCATTCAATTTAATAGTTTACGATTTTTAGTAGCATCACCGGTATTATTACTTATTACATTTTTAATGGAACGCTCATTACGTATTGAAAGAAAAGATTGGCTACGATTAGTAGCAGTCGGTATCGTTGGTACGACAATGTATCAAACGATGTTTATGCTATCTGTGAAATATACTTCAGCAACGAACGCCTCATTATTAATTGCGATGTCACCTATATTTACAGGGATATTAGCAGTATTACACAAACAAGAACGTTTCTCGATGAAAGTACAAATAGGTTCAATAGTAGCCTTTATTGGTGCAGCATTCGTTTTATTAACCGGACATACAGGAGGAGCTACTTACGAGTATGCGTGGCTCGGAAATATAATCGGATTAGTCGCAGCAATTGCGTGGGGATGGTATCCAATATTAGCACAACCTCTTATTACAAAATACTCCGCAATGAGAGTTACATCTTGGTCTACTTTAATTGGAATTGTACCTCTCGTTATATATTGTTTATTCAACGTAAACACATTAACGTGGCCAGTAGACATGCTAAGCTGGGGGTCTCTAGCATATTCCATCATCTTTGCGACTATCTTCGGACTTGCAATGTGGTATGTCGGTATTAGTCAAATAGGCTCAACGAAAGTAATGGTTTATATGTATCTCGTGCCATTATTCGCAGTTATCTTTGCGGCAGTAACGATTGGGGAGCAAATCAATATGATGCAACTCGTTGGCGGGCTTATAATCTTTATCGGTTTATATGTTGTAAAAAAAGGCGGAATCAAAAAGCCAGCTCTCAATTTGAAAAAAGTAAGTTAACAGTAAAAAGGATCTCTTTCATATAGAAGGAGATCCTTTTTCATTTCGTAATAAAAGCGCTTGTTCAATCGCCCATTTTTGATGATCGTGAATGAGAAGTTCCACAGCATGCAATGGAGACATCCACCTTAAAACATGATCTTCCTCACAGTTTTCAGTTTGTTTCTGCACCATGTTCGCGATATAAAAGAACCCATCATTTAAATAATAAGTATCTTCTTTTTTGGCAAAAAAATATCGCATTGCATTACCGATATACTGATCAATTTCAATTTTCCATCCTAATTCCTCTAGTAGTTCACGATGTAAGCATTCATCTTTTGTTTCAGTACCTTCCATACCACCGCCGGGTAAAAAGTAGCTTTCTCCTTTTTGGATAATAGCAATCTTTGAAGAAGTGGAGTTAAAAATAATTGCATAACAACTAGGTCGTAATACATATTGCTCAGTAGGCTTTTTATAGCCAAAAGTAAGTTTAGATATCATAAAACACGTCACCTTTCTATAAAATACATAAAAGGGATAATAAGGTAAAAATAGAATTGTATAAGTATAATCTTACGAGATTGGAGTGGTAACAACATGATAAATCGAAAATGTGAAAGATGTAAAGAAATAACAGGTACATTGCATGGTGGTAAAAAAATTAAGGAAGAATTTCTATGTGAGGACTGTTTGCAAAAAGGAATTGCGAGTGGAGAAATCGAATTATCACAAGTGGAAGAAAAACAAACTTCATATCTTTCTATAAAAATATTAAAAATAATGAGTGTGATTTATTTAATAGGATCTATTTTAATGGCTTTTTCAACTGGTCCATTTATACATAATCTTGGGTTTGATGAAATATCCATTTCAGGATCAGAATTAGGTTTAATAAGTATTGTTATGTTAGGTTCTATATTTCAGTCAGTTCTTGTATTTTGCGGGATATGGGTATTTATCCTTTTAGTAGAAACAGTCATTAAAATTTATGAAAAAATGAAGTGAGTGAGAGGGAGAAACATATGCGAGTAAGAAACATCCAAGGGGAAGATTATGTAAAGATTCATTCTGTTTTAAATGATTGGTGGGGCGGGAGAGACATGGCTGACATGTTGCCAAAATTGTTTTTCGTTCACTTTCAAGAAACGAGTTTTATCATTGAAGAAGATGGCGAAACGTTAGGTTTCTTATGCGGATTCCTTTCGCAAACGCATAAAGAGGAAGCGTACGTTCATTTTATCGGGGTAAATCCGAAGTATAGAAGAAGAGGAATCGCATCGACATTGTATTCTTATTTCTTTGATGTCGCTCGTGCAAATAACCGTAAAGTTGTGAAAGCAATCACATCACCAGTTAATAAAAAATCGATACAGTTTCATAGGGAGATTGGCTTTCGAATAGAGGCTGGGGATGATGAGATAGAGGGTGTATCAGTACATACAAATTATGACGGGAATGGTGGTAGTAGAGTTTTATTTTTGAAAAATGTGTAAAAGTAGGCTAGCACAAAGTTAGCCTTTTTGTTGTGAGGAGATAGAAGTATGGAGAATAAACAAAGTAGAAATGAGTATTTACAGCGCATATACAAAGTACAAAATTATATAGAATTACACATAAATGATTCACTATCCATTGAAGAGCTAGCGGATATAGCAGGATTTTCAAAGTATCATTTTCATAGAATTTTTAAAGGGATAGTAGATGAACCATTATCTCGGTATGTAAACCGCTTGAAACTGGAAAGGGCAACAAACCTTCTTACATACCGTTCGGATATGACGATTACTGATATCGCTTACCATTTTGGTTTCACAGATTCGGCAGTTTTCTCCCGTACATTTAAAAATTATTACGGAGTAAGTCCGTCTCAATATCGAAACGACAATAGCAAGAATTGCAAAGACGTAAGAAGAACTTCTCAATACAATGAATGTAAGAAGGTTCGAGGGAATGTTGAAATTGTAGCAGCAGACAATATAAACGTCGCATACATAAGGCATATCGGTACATATGAAGAGTTAACTATAGCTTTTCCGAAAATGATAGAGAAACTATTTCATTACGCAGCCAAGCAAAACTATCATGTATTTAAGGATACGAAAGTATTAACCATTTACCACGATCATCATGAATTTACGGAGGACAATCATTTAAGAACAAGTTTATGTATAACAATTCCAGGTGAATCTGCAATAGAAACGAACGACATTGGAATAATGGTAATACCTTCAGGCAAGTATGCAGTAGGACATTTTGAAATATTCCAAGATGAATATAAAAGAGCATGGGACTTTATATATGGTGAGTGGCTGCCAAATAGCGGATATAAACCGAGAGACTCATATCCTTTTGAAGTATATAGAAATGATCCAAAGCAGCATCCAAAGCATAAACATATAGTTGATATATATGTATCTATCGAACCTTTTTAATTATAGGTTAAAGGGGAAGGAATAATGAAAACTGCTGAAAAGTTAGATCAGATTATAAAAGAAGAATATAAAAATATGAATGGTATGTTAGTAGTGCAGAAAGGTAATATTATTTTTGAAAAATATTATAACGATTACGGACCAAATGATACATTTCATGTAGCGTCAGTTACAAAAACGATAATCTCTGCGCTAATTGGGATATGTATAGATAAAGGCTATATAAAAAGCGTTGATCAAAGAGTAATAGAATTTTTCCCAGAATATAATTGTAATTCATCTGAAATAACAGTGCGGCATCTCCTTACTATGACAGCTCCATATCCTTTTGTAGACTGGCAGGAACCGTTAGAAGAATTATGTACGCAACAAGATTGGATACAGTATACGTTAGATAGGATAGGAAAAGGCGGAAACATTGGGGCTTTTAAATATTCATCTGCAGGAGCGCATGTACTATCAGCAATTATTACGAGCGTAACAGGAAAAAGTGCGCGTGAATTCGCGAATGAACAGCTATTTCAGCCACTCGGTATGAGAGAAATTCCAAACTACAATATGAAAGCGTTTGGATTTGATGACTTATTCGGAAAAGATGTAAAAGGATGGGTTCATGATCCAAATGGTATTTCGACAGGCGGCTGGGGACTAACGTTAACAGTTAAAGATATGGCTAAGTTTGGACAGATGTATTTGAATGAAGGTATTCATAATGGAAAACAAATTCTATCAAAATCATGGATAAAAGAATCAACAGAAATGAACACAAATCAATATGGTTACTTATGGTGGTTACGAGAAGAGGATGGAATCTTTTCATACTGTGCTATGGGTGACGGTGGGAATATGATTTGTTGTATTCCAGAGAAGGAATTGGTTGTAGTAATTGCTTCTGAAGCTATGCCGAATGCACGGGATAGATGGGAATTGATTGTGAAATATATTCTTCCTTGTATACGGTTAAATAAATAATTTTAGTAAAAAGATGGTGTGAATTGGAGCTTCATACCATCTTTTTGTTTTATGACGGAAAGTTCAGGGGAATGTAAGAATTGCGTGAATAAATGTAAATATTAGACTTTATTGATATATGGTTATTTTTTTTATGTATAATGAGGACAAGGCCTAAAAATACTTAAATATTTAAGTGAATATTTTAAAAAGGGAGATTAAGAATATATGAAAAGCCTACTTCAAAAAACTTTAGCTGTTATAGGATTAACTGCTTCTTTATTAGGTATGGTTTCTTCCGTTTCATTTGCTTCGATTAGTTGGGATAATAATGCAACGTGGACAGGAAGCGGAGCAAAAGCTAAGGCAACTGCCTATACTGCGAAAAAGAACGAACCTCATTTTTACAAGATGACTGTAAGAGCTAGCTTTGATGGTGGGACTTCTAAAGAGTTAGCATTGTATGATGCTAAAACTTCAGATCGTATAAACGTTAGCGTTGCATCCAAAGGACCGGTGACCAGAGGTTATTCGGGTCATGAATGGATAATGGTAGGGGATAGTGCGTACACTTCTAAGGAAATGGTAATTAAATAAAAATCAACAAAAACCGTGAAAAAGGATAAATACCTTTTTCACGGTTTTTAAAATGAGGAGGATATATGAATCTAGTATTAAAAGAAATAGTGGTGAACAAAACAATATTCATTATGTTATTTATTGGATTTGTATTGACAATATGGCCAATCCTGATCGCAATGTCGACGCGAGATTATTATGATGAGAAATTTTATGATAGTAAAAATGGTTATTTTAATTATTACTATTCTGTTCAACTTACTAATATGGGGGAAATTAATTTCGAACAATTTCAGACGTTAGTAGAATCTGATTTTAAAAACGCTAGTGTTATTACAAATGATATTCGTATTACTATTCCGGATATCGGCCACGTAATAATGAATGGTCTCCTTAATAAAAATTGGTCTCCACCTTTGCTAAAAGGTTCTCAGATAGGAAAAGATGAAAAAAATAGTGTAATAGTGGGGAAGAAAATTTATAAGGATATGGAAACAATAAAATTATTTAATAAGGAATATACAGTTAAAGGCGTAGCTGGAGAAAATACTGGATATGAGTATAATATTAAAATTTACGTCTCTCTAAATGACATGCCAGATGAAGTGAAACAGATGATACAAAAAGATAATACATTCCAAATGATTGTTCGTTCTAACGAAAAACCTATCAAGGAAATAGAAACTTTCATACAGCATATGAAACAGAACAATAAAGATATAAATGCTAAAGTGATTAGTGAAAAAGAGAACTATGAGAAGGAAAAAAACTCAAGTGAAGCCGTAGAAGAGTTACTCAGTTTTCCATATAGGCTTTTATGTATAGCTTTCATTACTAGTATCATAGTAAGTTATTATTGGATTTATACGAAGAAAAAAAGTTTGTCGTTAAGGAAAGCTTTGGGAGCAAGTAATGTAAATCTTTTTATTTTTATATTTAGTCAATTATTTTTATGTGCAATCACTGCATCAGCCTGTGCAATATGCATACAATGGATTTTTAGCATTTTGAGTGAAAATATTATAGAATTTACAAGCTATAATATTAGTTTACAGTCTACTCATATTGTAATGTGTGTATTTCTTTCATTTACTATAGCTTTCATTCTCTCTGTAATACCATTTGTATATGTGCTTAAAAGTGAACCTGCTAAAGCATTAAAGGAGTAAAAACGATGAGAATAAAAAGTGCGTTCATAGCATTAAAAAAGAGATTTCTATTTTCCGTACTTCTTCTAATACAGATTACATTTGGATTAGCAACTATAACGAGTTCAATTAATGTATTTTATAATTTACACCATCTAAACGATAAATCCAGCTCCGTATTAAATATGGATAAAACATATTTAGTTACTTTTGAAAGGACGACAGATAGATTACAAAACAATCAATTTAATAAAGAGAAAATTCAAGCGGTTTATAATACAATTCATCAAAATAAAGATGTGATTTCGTATGGTACATACGAGGAGCGAGTTATTGAAATAGAGTCAAGTAATAGACCATTTCAAAACAGTATGATTACTGATTTGAAACATAAAACGTTTCACGACGAAAGACCTACTATTAAAACAATTTTTGTAGATGAAAATTACTATAAAATGTTACATTTACCTTTAAAACCTGAAGAAGGTTTCTCCTATGATGACTTTCAAAAAAATAGTGAAGAAAAAACAAAAGTTTTAATGGGTTCTTACTTTAAGAAATATTTTCAAGTTGGGGATACAATTAATAATCAATATACAATTACAGGGTTTTTGCCAGAAAATAAATTTATCGTAAATAATAATACGACGAACACATATTTGAAGTTGGATTACGCAATGATAATGCCTATGTCATTTGATAGATTTGAAAAATATGAAGCAATGTTTTTAAGGCTACATCAAAGTACAGTTTTATATTTACAAAAAGGTGCAGATGTAAAGAAACTAGAAGAATCAATTCAGCTTAAAGGAAACGGCGGTACGTTTCATTTAAAAAGTTTAGGTGATGAAATAAATGAAGATGTTACTCTTAACGGCTATTCTGAAATACCTCAACTTATAGTAGGAATCTTATTCATTGTATTCTCGATTGTCGGAATTGTAGTAACGACCATTGTTTCTATCTTGATGAGAAAGCGGGAATTTGGTATAAAAATAGCTTTTGGCGAAAGTAAATTTGGTATGTTTATTCAAATTGTTTTAGAGAACATTATTGTAGCAATAACTGGCTTAGGAATGTCAATAGCTTACTTTTCATGGAGGTATGGGGTTCTATTACAAATGTCGAAGGATTTAAAGGAAGCAACGGTATTAGACTTTAAATTGGATATGCCTATATTGTTTTTAGTATTTCTTTTCTTATTATTGATTATCATTGTCTCGAATGTAACTGTCTTCTTGTTTATTAGAAAGCTTGAACCGAAAACATTAATAGGTGGGATGGAATAATGGGGTTAATTGAACTAAAAGATATTAAGAAGGTGTATAGTAATAAGAATCACAATACGTTCGCGTTAAACGGTATAAATTTAACGATATATAAGGGCGAAATTATAGCGGTAATGGGGCGATCAGGCTCAGGGAAGAGTACATTACTAAATGTTATCGGGTTAATTGATATGCCAAATGAGGGTGAATATACGTTAAATGGAAAATCATTAACTGAAATTAGAGCAAATAAAGTTCATAAAACAAGAAATGAAATGATCGGATTTATTTTTCAATATTTTGCATTGTTAAAAGAACATACTGTACTGGATAATGTAGTGCTACCACTCACATATAGAAAGCTAAAGCAACGAGAAAGAGAAAATAAGGCGAAGTTCTATTTAGAAAAAGTAGGTTTAAAAGAACATATGTATAAAACACCCGACGAGCTATCAGGTGGACAACAGCAGCGCGTCGCAATTGCAAGAGCGTTAGTAGGTGAACCAGAATTAATATTGGCAGATGAACCGACCGGAAATTTAGATAGAAAAACAGGAGAAGAAATTATGAATTTGCTATTACAACTGAATGAAGAAGGACGAACAATTATTATTGTAACGCATGATATGGAAGTAGCGAATAAGTGTAATAGAATTATTGAGTTAGTTGATGGGGAAATTGTGCAGAGTTAACAATTAAACTAAGATACATCAAAAAAATTGTTTTTTATTTAAGAATCCATGTTGATTGATTTTTCAAAATGGATTCTATTTTTGTTTCTAGAATTAAAGTTAAATAACAAATCCACCGTAACTTTTTACGACTGAAATTCGTTTAACAAAAGAAAGGATTTTTCAATGATGAATGGGGGAGAACCATGAAAATTCTAATACTAGGTGGTACACGTTTTTTAGGGAGAGCTTTTGTAGAAGAGGCTTTGAACAGAGGGCATGAAGTTACATTATTTAACCGCGGAACAAACAAAGAAATTTTTCCTGAAGTGGAGCAGCTTATCGGTGACAGAAATGGTGATGTATCAAGTTTAGAAAATCGTAAATGGGACGTTGTCATAGATACATGTGGATTTTCTCCACATCACATAAGAAATGTTGGAGAAGTACTTAAAGATAATATGGAACACTATATATTCATCTCAAGCCTTTCCGTATATAAAGATTGGATTCCGCATCGTATAAAAGAAGACTATATATTACAACCTGAACCAACGAAAGAGCAAATAAAGGCTGTAGAAAATGGTGAAATATCTCCTTATGAGCATTATGGTGCGCTAAAAGTATTATGTGAAAAAGAAGCAGAGGAGTATTGGCCTCGGCGTGTTTTACACGTAAGAGCAGGACTTCTTTCAGGAATGTTTGATTATACAGATCGTCTTCCATACTGGATTGGGCGTGTAGCAAAAGGAGGTAAGGTGTTAGTTCCAGGAAGAAAAGACCGTCCAGTGCAGATAGTTGATATAAAAGACGTCGCAAATTGGGGACTAAACATGGCAGAAAACAAAAATGCAGGTATATTCAATGTAACAGGTCCAAATTATGATTTGACGATGGAAGAACTATTAAATACGTGTAAAAAGGTTAGGCATAGTGATGCTGAATTTGTTTGGGTAGACGAATCGTTTATGAGTGAACATAATGTGCAGCCGTGGACAGAAATGCCTTTATGGATTCCAGAAACTTTTCCATTAGATGGTGAGACGAAGCCGTGGAAAGGCGGGTTTTCTATAAGTATCGATAATGCTGTGAAAGCAGGGCTTACTTTTAGAAGAATAGAAGAAACAGTTGCAGACGTGTATGTGTGGATGAAGAGCACAGACGAATGGGAATTAAAAGCAGGTATTTCAGGCGAAAGGGAGAAGGAATTGTTAGAAAGATGGTATTAATAAATTTAGCGGAAAAATAACAATTTAAACATAGTATTAAGAAAAAACGCCTTGTTACTAAAGAAACAAGGTGTTTTTCGTATGTGAATTTATAATTCAATTGGTTCTTCCTCGTACATTTCCCGCAGCTTAGAAAACATATTTTTCAGTCCTTCTTCGTCATCCTCATCCTAGTCTAACTTGATATCAACTTCCTCAAATTTTTCTTCTATTTCAAACTCTTTCTTTTTCACACTATCAGTTGTGCCAATTTTTCTGTAAAACACAACGAAGTCTTTATCGTGTATTAGCTAGTAGCAAGACCGCCGCCTCAAAATCCGGCTAATACAAGGAAGACCTGTATAAATAAGTTGTATTAATTACATTATTAGATTGTGTTTGTAACTATATTTTGGAAATTTTCTGTTGATTTGAAATGTACGATAGTATATATTGTATATAAAGTATATATACAATATTTTCAAAAAGAGGTATTTGCATGCAAATCACTATTACGAACACTTCAAAGGAACCTATTTATGAACAAATTAGTGCCCAAATAAAAAAGCTTATTTTACTAGGTGATTTAAAACAAGGAGATGCTCTTCCTTCAATGCGTCAGTTAGCAAAAGATTTACGAGTAAGTATTATTACAACGAAAAGAGCATATGAAGAACTGGAAAAAGACGGTTTTATTAATTCAATTGTCGGAAGAGGGTCCTTTGTAGCAGAACAAAACATTGAAACTATGAAAGAAGAAAAATTAAAAACAGTTGAAGAAAAGTTATGTGAAGCGATTCAAAATGCTAAGCAAATGGATGTTTCTTTAAATGAGCTAAAAGAAATGCTTACAATTTTATACGAGGAGGAAAACTCTTGGAAAACGTAATAGAACTTCAAAATGTCAGTAAATCTTTTAAAGGGTTTCAAATAAACAATTTTTCGATGGAAGTAAAAAAAGGATTTGTTACGGGTTTTATTGGAGGAAATGGATCAGGTAAATCTACAACAATTAAAATGATTATGAATCTAATAAACCCGGATAGTGGAAACGTCTCCTTATTTGGCATGAACTATTCGACTGATGCGAAACGAATTAAAGAAAGAATTGGCTTCGTTTATGACGATAATGTGTTTTATGATGAACTCACATTAAAGGAAATTACTAAAATTATTGCACCTGCTTATAAAAAATGGGATTTTAACCAATTTACATATTATAAAGAGCTGTTCGAATTACCATTAAACAAAAAAATGAAAACATTCTCCAAAGGAATGAAAATGAAAGCCTCTCTCGCAATTGCCCTTTCACATCATGCTGAACTAATTATTATGGATGAACCTACATCTGGACTTGATCCTGTATTCAGAAGAGAATTATTGGATGTTCTACAAAATATTATGCAGGATGGAGAGAAAACTATCTTTTTCTCATCACATATTACAACGGATTTAGACCGCATTGCCGATTATATTACATTTATTCAAAATGGGAAGCATATTTTCACAAAAGATATTTATGCCATTGCAGAGGATTATGTTTTAGTCAAAGGACCACTAGATTTATTAAAGTTTGATACTGAGCGTGAATTTATTTCTGTACGTAAGGCAAATACAGGTTTCGAGGGATTGATTGAAAATGCACATTCTATCGAAAATTTATTTGATAAGGATGTGGTGATTGAAAAACCGAGTTTAGAGGATATTATGTATTTCATGAAAAAGGGGGATTCAAGATGCTTAATTTAATTAAAAAGGATTTGATTTTACAAAAAACTTTTTTGCCTGCTTATCTCTTATTTCTAGTTACCTATTTGTGGGCCGGCATGGATGTAGCATATGTCATAATCATTTGTAGTGCCGTTTTTGTAATTAACACATATCAATCTGATGATAAAGATAATGCTAATATTTTAGTAAACTCATTACCGTATACTAGGAAGGAAATTATAAGTTCAAAATACGTTGGAACTTTACTTTTTACAATAGTAATCATCCCATTTTGTTTAGTTGGAAAATATTTCATTTCAGACAGCATGGAATTTCAACTTTCCATAGAAAGTTACATACTAGGCTTCTTGGCAGTCATGCTGATAACAGCATTTTACATCCCATTTTTTGTTGCATTTAAAGTGAAAACACTTGTACCAGTCTTTATATTTTTATCTATTGGAGTTATATATTTAATGCGAAATACTCCATATTTATTAAATAAATATGCTAATGGCGTACTGACCTTTTTAAAAGAGATTTCAGATTTGAAATTATTTCTTTTATTTGCTGTCATAGCAGTGGGGTGCTATGGGGTTTCATGGATATTATCTATTCGTATCTATCAGAATAAGGCTCTTTAATAGCAAGTTCTAAAAGGAGGATGGTTTAAATGACATCAAAAAAAGAGCGTCCTAGTCAAATACGAAATTGGCTGAAAACTATTGGAGCATTTTTCGTTATGCAACTAATTTTTATCATCCTTGACATGAATTCGTGGATACCGAACTTCAAGGAAGGAGGAGTTGGGGATCGTCTCGTTAATTCAGAGTTCTTTACGGAATGGTTCGCTCCTTATAAAACAAAGCAATTTAATGTACTAACGGCAGTTATGGCTATTTTATTATTCCTAAATGTAGTAACAAGTGCAATAAAAGACGCTTTTTCTAGAAAAAGAATTAATTAGCACATAAGTTGAACTTGCGTCTTTTTAATAATGTCTTAACTATATTTAAAAACAACAGGAAAAAGATAAAAACTCCACTTATTGATGTTTCACTTTATCTTTTACAATGATTTCTTGATAATTATTTGATTTTTCAGTTTTGTGTATGGATAGAGATGCATTTGTCCCCCATAATGCTTCCAAAGTGTGCACAGTAATTGTGACATATGTATTTATACTTGTGATGACAAATGATGTGTATCGTTTTTGGAAAGTTCGAAAATTATTAAACGAACTAGAGAAATTTAGTAATCTTATTTGTACAGTACATACATATTAGTTTTGTAATGGTTCGATATCTAAAAAATATGTAAGGGGGGAATGGGTGTGGATCTTACGTTCAAAGTTGAGAAAACATGTTTTAACTACCGAGTTGGAGCAATTTGTAAACAGGATAATAAAATACTTATTCTGCAAGGTGACAGTGAAGATTTTTGGTATGTACCCGGCGGAAGAGTGAAAATGCTAGAGAATAGTGAAGATGCATTAAAACGAGAGCTTGCGGAAGAGATAGGTGTTCCTATTAAAAGGAAAAGGTTAATATGGTCAGTAGAAAATTTCTTTACACTTTCTGAGCGAAAGTTTCATGAGATTAGTTTTTATTATGAAGTAGAGCTACATGAATTACCTGCAAATGGAGCGGATCAATATATTTTGGAAGAAGAGGGTAGAACGTATTTGTTTAGATGGGTGCCAGTAGAAGAACTGCATACATATAACTTACAGCCTGCATTTATAAAAGAGAAAGTAAAGGATGTATCAGTTCACACAGAACATATCGTACTACAAAAGTAAATGTATTCGGAGGGAGAAACGATGAAGGGAACTAAAAAAGAGATACATATAAATGACAAAGTAATTCGTTACACACATATCGAAAAAGGTTCTAGTACGGTTTGCTTTATGTTCTCAGGTTCAGGATATAATTACGATAAGCCGTTATTTTATTATGCAACGATGTTAATGCTAGAAAAGAAAATAGATGTTGTGCATATTCATTATTCTTACGACGAACAAGTAATGAATAAACCAATAGAAGAAGTAACGAAAGTAATGATGGATGATATTAATCCCGTAATAAATGAAGTGTTAAAAAATGAACAATACAGCAAATCGATGTTTTTAGGGAAATCACTCGGAACAATTCCAATTGCGAATGATTTAATGAAGAGAGAAGAATTCACGCAGTCAAAAATGATAGTGCTTACACCTTTACTAACTTTTGAATCTATTTTTGATTCTATTTTACATAGTAGTCACGAAGGGCTTTTAATTATTGGGGATAAAGATCACCAATACAATGCAAATCAAATTGATCAGTTATATAAAACGAATTTAACAATCGACGTTGTCAAAAATGCAAATCATTCTGTAAATGTTGGAGAATATGAAACAGAAAATTCAATTGAAGCGATAGCAAAAATAATGAGAAAACTGAAAGAGACAATAGGCACAAGTAAAATTGAATTATAATTGTTCCAACATAAACAAGAGGTGCTGCATGCACCTCTTGTTTATGTTGAAATTAACGAAACTCTGTATGACGAAATGTTTCTTTTCCTTCTAATAGAGTCAGTAAAATTTTCGTTTTATGAATATCATGTTTTGGAATTTTAAATAAGTTTTTGTCTAATACAACGAGGTCTGCCTTTTTGCCGACTTTAATAGATCCAGTTTCTTTCTCTAAAAAATTGGCGTAGGCTCCATTTATAGTATAACTTTTAATCATTTCTGCTAAACTTACTTTTTCTTTTGGGTTTAAAGCGTTTTGTGAATTTATATCTTGTAAACTTGTACGAGTAATCCCCATTTGAATGCCAGCTAGAGGGGAGAAGTATGGTCCTTGTGTAATGGGATAATCACTAGAAGAAGCCATAACAACACCTTTATTTATGAAACTTCGCATAGGGTATTGTTCATTTGCACGTTCTTCTCCTAATAATTCGACAGCTTGTGCAAAGTATTCTCCGTCTTTAAGAAACCACGTTGGTTGCGGAACACCAATGACACCTAAATCTTTAAAACGTGCTATATCATTTTCTTTTACTAATTGTAGATGTGTAATCTTATGGCGACTATCCCGTTTTCCGTTTTGTTCTTGAGCGATAGCTAACGTATTTAATGTTTCTGTAGTGGCAGCATCACCGATAGAGTGAATATGAACTTGGAACTTCTCTTTGTCTAATGTTTGAACCATTTGTTTAAATGCTGGTTTTTCCCAAACAGGAACGCCGTAATAGTCTGGTTTATTGTTATAAGGTTCATGTAAGTAGGCAGTTCCGCCTTCAAGTACACCATCCATAAATAATTTGACCGTATTCATTTTTACAAGTGGGCCTTGTAATTTTGTACGCTGTTCTTTTACATAAGGAATACGTTCCTGACCTTCACTTGGTTGAATCGTTAATGCGAGGTTATGTCTAATAGACAATGCTTGTTCTTTCTCGAGCATTGTTAGTGCTTTAATGACAGTATCTTGCTCCGGAACAACGACATCATTTACTTGTGTATATCCATTGCTCGCTGCGAGCTGTTGGAAAGTTTTTAAACCTTCTTTAAATTGTTCCACACTGTACTTTGGCAGTTTGTCTAAAACAAGATTTGTTGCGGTATCACGAAGCGTACCGGACGGTTCACCGTTTTCATTTCGTTCAATTACGCCGCCGTTAGGATTTGGAGTATCTTTTGTAATTCCAGCAATCTCAAGTGCTTTCGAGTTTGCCCATACGGAATGATAATCCTCGGAAATTAAAGCGACAGGAATATCTTTTACAACAGTATCTAATAAATCTTTTGTCGGACCAGATGATGAGAAGAGGGTGTTGCTCCAACCAGCTCCATGAATAACTTTTAGATCACTATGTTCTTTCCTATACTGTTCAACTGCCTGAACATATTCATCAACGGTTCTAGCGTTTACTAAATCAACAGAATAAAGAGAGTTTACAGTTTCGGAAGCATGAAGGTGGCTATCAACAAATGCTGGAAGTAACATTTTTCCCTTTAAATCAATAATCTTTGTATTCTTATTTTTGTATTTTTTGGCACCTTTCGTATTACCCACATAAATAATCTCCCCGTTTTTAATCGCAACTGCTTCTGCCCAAGGTTGCTTTGCTTCTACTGTATAGACATTTCCGTTAATAAAAATGGTGTCTGCTAGTTTTGTAGCGTCTTTTTTCGCCTGTTCAAATCCTACTAACATAAATAGCATAGTGAGACTAATGAAGATAGAAATAAACTTTTTCAATGTATCAACCCCAATTCTTATTATTTGATTTTGCTACTTTTATTACAAAAGTTCGCTAGACGGAAATTCAAATCCTATGAAGCAAAGCCCGCTATTTATAGGAATATTACTTTTCGTTTTCCTATAAATAGCGGATAACAATTTTTAAAAGTAATGATTACAATTTAAATACGGAAAATTCAGAAAGGTTTTTAGAAAAGTAGAAAGGGATAGTTGAAAGCGTTTACCATTCTGGAGGCTGAGAAAAGGAAAATCCCCATATAAGGAGGTTATTAAGATGAAATCGATTAACCCAATGAATGTAATAGATGAGAGTCGTATTCATTCCATGCACCTTTGGTTAATATTTTGGCTATTTATCGTAATTGCATTTGATGGATATGATGTTGTTATTTATGGAGCAGCTGTACCGTCGCTCATTAAAGAGTGGGGGATATCAGATGTTACAGCAGGGGCAATTGGTAGTTATACAGTTATAGGAACGGCAATTGGTGCTATTTTCTTCGGTCTAGTAGCTGATAAAATTGGTCGTAAAAATATTATACTGTTAACTACAATCTTATTTAGCTTATTTACATTTCTATCTGGTTTTGCGAATGATCCTGTTACATTTACAATCTTTCGTGTCATCGCTGGTATTGGGCTTGGTGGAGTGATGCCGAATGTAATTGCAATAGCAACTGAATTTTCTCCGAAACGAGTTCGAACTGCTATTGTATCTTTTATTTTTTGTGGATATTCAGTTGGGGCAATGGTAGCAGCACTTACAAGTCGATCACTTCTCATGACAGCAGGATGGAAACCAGTCTTTTGGTTAGCGGGACTTCCGTTATTGTTTCTTCCATTTTTAATAAAAAGTATTCCAGAGTCTGTTAGTTTTCTTTTAGGGAAAGGAAAAATAGAAGAAGCTAAAAAAGTGATAGCGAAAGTAAATCCGAAATTAGGTGAATATGCGACAATTGAATTTACAAAACCACCAACGAAAGAAGCTGGTTCTCCAGTTGTTAAGTTATTTGAGGAAAAACGCGCTATAAGTACGATTATGTTTTGGATTTCATGTTTTAGTGCTTTCGTGCTCATTTACTCTATGAATACATGGCTGCCGCGACTTATGATGCAGTCAGGATACGATTTGAAATCAAGTCTTTCATTTACAGCTGTCATGCAGATTGGTGCTATCGTTGGAACGCTCATCTTCGGTCCAATCGTGGATAAAGTTGGATTTAAAAAGGTACTTGTTCCATTATTTTTCTGTGGAGCAATTGCGTTATCACTCATCGGATTTGCAAATAGTATGTTTGTTGGATTTTTGTTAATTGCTATAATTGGTGCTTCTTCAGTTGGACTACAAAATATGTCAAATGCATTTGTTTCTCAATACTATCCTAGTAATATGCGTTCAACAGCGGTAGGAAGTACAATGGCGTTTGGGCGTCTTGGAGGTGTGGTCGCTCCGACTTTTGTAGGTGTATTACTTTCTATGCATTTCCTACCTCAATATAACTTTGCGGCTATTGCGAGCGCTGCTGTAATTGGTGGTATAGCAATGCTGTTTGTGAAAGAGGAACATGGAATTTATTATAAAGAGAAAAAAGAGATGGTAAGCGGAGATAGTAACGTAACTACAGCAAAATAATAAACAATTAATCCCGGGGATATATTTCTTCGGGATTTCAAATTGCTTGCTTAATAATTTAAATATTTAGTTTTATTTTATGTAACGCTTCTTATACAATAGATAGAAAAGGTGAAATGAGGGGATGGTTCGTGTCTGTTAATAAGAGAGAGAGGTTAATGAAAAGAATAGAATATCATTTAAGAAATACATCACGTCAGCTTATTAAAATTGATACGGAAGAAGAAGCACTTCAATATTTAACTCATTCCTTTTGCTCGGAATTACATTGTAATTTCGTAGCTGTCATTTTTAATGAAGGAGGACAATTTTTACCAAAGGCTTGGAGTGGAAATTTAACTTCTTTAGCTTCAGCTTTTCCTCTTCACTCTGATGAATGTTCATCAAGACTCCAATATCAAAGTATAACGGATCAAATGGCAGATTCACCAGATGTGTGTCTACTCACGAAAACGTTAAAAAGTGCTGGTGTAGAGACTTGGTTTACTGTCCCGTTAAAAGATGACATACAGCATTTTGGTTTTTGTATTGTTGCATTTTCAAGTTATGTTCCACTTTTAGATATGGAAATCTCATTCGAAGAATTTGGAAAAGATATAGCCGTGGCAATAGCTGTAGCTAGACAAAAAGAATCGCAGTTGAAAAAGATTGAAGGTTTTGGATGGATTAGTAAAAACTTATCGCTAGATGTTCCGTTAGAAAAGCATATATATGAGGTAACCTCTAAAGCTGGAATGGAAACAAATGCTCATTTTTCATGTGTTTACCTGTATAACGAAGAGGAAAACTGTTTTGTTTTTCAGCCACCATCATACGGAGAAATGAAATACCCATCCAAAATTATGGTTGAAGATAAATATGTACTAAAAGAGCACTTTCCATTTTTTGAAACGGTTGGTGGTAAACAATTTACTGCCCCAATCATTATTGATATGAAACCAATTGGCGTATTACATGTTGAAAAGGAATACGAAGGAGTTTTTACAGAAGCAGATGCAAAATCACTTGAAATGATAGCGAATCATTTGGCCACGATACTAGATAATGCAAGATTATATAATGGTGAGAAAGAGCATAAACAACGACTTCATTTTCTATTAGATTATCAGCAAGCTTTATTAAAAGAAACGGTCGATGATAATAACTTTGAAGGTATTACAACCATGCTTAGTAGTCTCTTTCAAGATACGGTGTTTATTTTCGATAGATTTATGCAACCTATAGCATTTCATGATGAAAAGGATAGTTACTTAGCGGAACATTTAGCTGATTTAGCAAGGGAAGAACGTAAAAATCAAAGAATGAATGATACGTTCCATATTACTGATCCAAATCATATAGATTATTGTTTTTCATTTTGGATTATAAATGGGGGCGGTAATTTCTTAGGATATTTAGCAGTACGAAGAACGAATGGAGGGATGGATGAATTTGATCAACTAACAGTAGATTTAGCACGAAATATATGTTCTATCCAGTTTATTAAACAAAAGCTCGTTCTTGATACGAAAGAACAAATGAAAGACAGTTTTATTAGTAAATTACTCACTGAAAAAATTGAAGATCGAGATAACATTTTGCAATATGCTAACTTGTATCAATGGAATCTTTTCAAAAAACATCGAGTAGCCGTATTATCCATTTCACTCGATGAAAAAGAATTAAAAAAGGGAAACTTACTTGAACAACAAGCGAAAAAGTCACTTATATGGGACTTAATTAAGACCCGTCTTCCGGAACTAGGGACAGGTATTTTAGCAGTATCTCATAATGATGAGCAACTTTTAATTGTTCCTATTGAAGATCAGAAGAAGAGAGCCGATACATTTTGGGAATCAATGTTTCATAGCATTCAAAAATGGATACAGGCATCACCTATTGGTTGCCAAGTTTTATTAGGGATTGGTGGCGTGACAAAACAATTAGAAGACTACTATATTAGCTACCAGCAAGCCGTCCAGGCTCTAAATATATTAGATAGCCGCTTCAGAAAAAAGGGGTATGCACTATTTGAAGATTTAGGATCGTACGCTATTTTACATCATTTAAATCATTCAACAGCCGTAGAGCTTTTTGTAAAAAAACAAATTGGTCCGCTAATTGCATATTCAGAAGGAAAGAATATTGATTTATATCATACATTACATGTATTCTTACAAAACAATGGAAATGTAAAAAGCGCTGCAGAAGAACTCTTTATTCATCGAAGTTCTTTATTGTACAGGCTCGAAAAGATTGAATCACTCATTTCAGTTGATTTAAATGATGCTGAAGTGAGATTTAATTTAATGATGGCGTTAAAGCTTTATGATATGCATGGTGAAGTAGTAGGGGAATTGAAGTCAATATTTTAGTTTGAACTTGATAAAAAGAGGTTTTGTATTCATACGAAATCTCTTTTTATTTTGTATATAATTGTTTTTCAAAACTTGTTACACTATAAAGGTATTTGTAGGAATTATAGATTTGAAGGTGATAGGTATGAAGAAATACAAAATAGGAGAAGTAGGAAAGGAATTTGGAGTTTCAATAGATGCTTTACGATTTTATGAAAAGAAAGGATTCCTAAAACCACAAAAAGATAAAGATAACGGTTTTAGATTTTATACATATGAGGATTTTGGGGTATTTTTAGCAATTAGAAGTTTTCGACAAATGGGGTTTCATGTTAAGGAAATTGGATCGATTTTTAACGGTTTAGAATATGATGACATAATGAAAAAATGTAATGATAAAATAGCTGAAAAAAATGAAGCGATAAAACAATTAGAATTAGAAACAAAACAAATAAATGAATTTATTAACTTATTAAAAGAATACAAGCAAGAAGATAAGCAATGGGTGATAAAACCAGCCGGCACTTATTATTTTCTCAAACATGTTCATATAAATGATGGAGCGCTATGTGTAAATCCTCTATTAAAAGAATGGTTAAATTTCTTGCCAACTGTTTCAACAGCTTTGTGTATTCCACTTGAAGAATATAAAGTGAAAAATATAGATAATAGTTACTGGGTAATGGCTATATCTGAATTAAAGATGAAAGAGTGCCAATTACCTATAGATGATTCAGTTTTTCAAATAGAAATGGGAGAGTGCTTGCATTACTTATATGAAAAAGAGGTAAATGAACCATTATCTTCGTTAATATTAGATGAACCACTACATATTATACAGGAACAGGGATACTCTCTTAACGGAGATATTTTATGTCGATACGTTTGTGAAACAAAGAATCAAGAAAATACAGTTGAACACTATATTATTATGATTCCTATTATTAAATCAAACAGTACAAAGTGAAAAAATGCATGTAATTGTTAGACAATGTCTACAGTTACATGCATTTTTTTTGAAATAAAAAGTTTTATTCGATGTTTATATAAAATAAGCTATTGACCCTAGTCTTAGACCATAGTTTATATTGAACTCATGAAGTAAGCGATTACAAATAATGAAGCATAAATCGCTTAAATTAATTATTGGAGGTTTTTAATATGAGAAATATCGTGCTTTTATGTAATGCGGGTATGTCTACAAGTATGTTGATGAATAAAATGAGAGGATATGCAGAATCAACAGGATATAACTGTGAAATTAATGCTTATGCATTAACAGAAGCAAAAAATGTTGGACCGACAGCTGATGTAATCTTATTAGGACCGCAAGTTCGATATGCCTTAAATACAGTGAAAAGCCAATTACCAGAAAAGAATATTGAAGTAATTGATATGGCAGCTTATGGCATGTTAGATGGGAAGAAAGTAATGGAACGAGTGAAAGAGATTTTAGGTGATTAATAGTTTATACATGAGGAACGATTTATGAGCCTTACATGATTTATGTAAGTTATGAAAAGTACATATTCTGAGGAGGTCATCATCTGAAAAAGATAAGAAAATTCCCGATTTTATGTATGGTAGTAGGGAGCCTGGCAGGTAGTTTAGTACTGTCAGGATGTTCATCAGAAAGTAAAGATAAGACTTTAAAAGACTCAGATATAACACTAGTAACGAATGTTCTTCCATATGGCGAAGTAGGAGCCACTATCGTTTGTGATTTTGGAGACGCAGTAGATAGCTCAAAATTAACAAAAGATAGTTTTAAAGTTGAGGTGGATGTGAATGGGAAACCTCAAAATAGAAAAATAACTAAAGTGTATACAAATAATAAGGCTGAGGTATCAGAGACTTCAAAAGACGGACAATACGTTGTGATCGAATTAGATGAAGCTGATAAATATGCATCTACCTCAACATTTAATGAAGAAAAATTTTTAAGTACAAGGGACAATTTAGATTATAAGTTAACTCTTACGAAAGAAATTAAAACAAAAAAAGGTACAAATTTTAAAGTATCCGAACAGAAAAATAAAATTTCAAATGTAGTTACCCCTGTTGTAGATGATTTTAAACAAGGAGTATTTCAAGATGCTTCTGGAAGTAAAATGCAATACAGACTCTTTGAGCCTAAAAAGGAGCCTAACAAAAAATATCCATTAGTCTTATTTTTACATGGATCAGGTGAACGAGGAAATGACAACTATATGCAAGTTGTAGGAAATGAAGGCGCTGTAGCGTGGGCAAATCCAGAACAGCAAAAGAAAAATCCTGCATATGTGTTAGCTCCACAGGCTGAAGCAGCTGGAACTCTTACAGCATATTGGACCGAGGAACCTAACTATACTAATATGTTGAATTTACTCAAAGAAACTATCGATAAATATGATATTGATAAAAATCGCATATATGTTGTTGGTATGTCCAATGGTGGAATTGGGACTTGGAATATGATTAAGAAGAACCCGAATCTTTTCGCAGCTGCTGTTCCGATTTGTGGAATAGGAGATTTGCCAGGAAATAAGCTTGTTCGTAAATATGAACCGATGCAAGATATTTCAGCATTTAAGGATATTAAAGATATGCCAATTTGGGTCTTTCATGCAGAAGATGATCCACTAGTTGATGTGAGGTATAGCAGAGATGCTGTACAAGCTATAAAAGAACTAGGTGGTTCTTTAGTCAAATATACAGAATATCCAACTGGAATCGTTAAACCAATGGGACATTTCTCTTGGGTACCAGCTTTGCAGGATAAAGAGATGATAAATTGGTTGTTTAATCAGTCAAAATAATTTTTAAATATCTTTATTGTAAAAATATCATTCTACTTCTGTGGAGGATGCATGCAAATTTTTATAAGCTCATAAGGAGAGTTCATAATGAATAAAAAAATGTTATCGTTCTGCCTAATAACTTCCTTGACCATTCCTCTATTTGGATGTTCGCCAAATAAAGCAGAGCAAGCTAAGGAGAAGAAAGAAGAAAAACCAGTTGAATTTTATTTAGTAAGACATGGAAAAACGATGTTAAATACGACTGATAGAGTACAAGGATGGGCAGATGCACCACTTACAAAAGAGGGTGTTGTAGTAGCAGAGAACCTTGGGAAAGGTTTGAAAGAAGTTAAGTTTGAAAAGGCTTATAGTAGCGATAGTGGACGTGCAATAGAAACAGCGAAAATTGTATTAGATCATAGTGGAAATAAAGATATGAATATCAATCAAAGTAAAAATTTGCGGGAAGCTTGTTTCGGTGAGTTTGAAGGCGAATTAAATCATACGTTTCGGGAAAAGCTTGCGCAAGCTAATAATATGACCATGGAAGAGTTTATGAACAATTTTGATGTTGATATTATGCAAAAAACTGCAGCGAAAATCGATAGTAGTAAACAGGCTGAGGATACTGAAACAGTCACAAAGAGAATGAAAAAAGAAGTTGATCAAATTGCAGAAGAAGTAGCAGAAGATGGGGGCGGGAAAGTTCTTGTCGTATCACACGGTACATCATTAATGGACCTGTTATATGCAATATCTCCTGAATCGTTAAATGAGGTTGAAGAAGGATTAGGAAATGCCAGTGTTTCAAAAGTTGTATATAAAGACGGGAAATATAAAGTTCAATCTGTAAATGATATGAGCTATGTAGAAAAAGGTAAAAAGTAGATGTATTAAAATTCAAAAATGTTGGAGGTAATTATGAAACTGTTAGAAGGGACAAAAAACGGACTAGAACGAATCATCACACCACTAACAAATTATCTCGGAAATAGTAAAGTTGTAAATGCGATTACATCAGGGATGATGATGACAATACCTGTTACGATCGGAGTTACATTATTTGCTATTTTAGGTAATCTACCATTTAAAGGGTGGAAAGAATTTTTAATTCAAATTGGTTTGTATACGCATATGCAAGACATGATTAGTGCGACATTAAGTTTGTTAGCAGTTTATATGGTTGTCATTATCGCATATTCCTATGCGAAAGAAGAAGGCATGAATGGAATGACGGCTGCTGTTATAGCGCTAGGTAGTTTCTTATGCTTAATGCCAATGTCTATTAAAGTAGGAGAAGAACAAATTCCAGCTATTTTAAATCAATATTTAGGTAGTGATGGAATATTCGTCGCCATGTTTGTCGGTGTTTTCACTAGTAAACTGTATTGTTCATTAAAGAGAAAAAATATTGGGGTGAAATTGCCAGAATCAGTACCACCTATGGTAGCAGACGCAATTAACCCTGTGTTTATTTCAATTATCATTTTCACGCTTATATTCTTTATTAGAGTAATATTTGGCTTTACTCCATATGAAAATATTTTTAACTTTGTGAGTCAGGTAATTTCTTTACCTGTAAAAGTCATCGGATCGTCTGTATGGTCAGTTATAGCTATCTTTACATTCATGAATATATGTTGGTTCTTCGGTTTACACCCAGCACCAATTATAAATGTATGGTATAGTGCGACAGCTCCGTTATTCACGGCAGCTATTACAGCTTTTGCTTCGGGAACACCTTTTTCAGAAATTCCTTACTTAGCATTTACGTTAATGCATTTTGCAGTTGCTATTGGTGGAACTGGAAATACGTTAGGTTTAGCAATAAACATGCTATTTGCGAAATCAGAGCAATATAAATCGCTTGGGAGGATTGGTATCGTTCCAAATATCTTTAACATAAATGAGCCAATTGTCTTCGGTTTGCCGCTTGTTTTGAATCCAATATATTTTATTCCATTAGTAGGATCTTCAATAGTTGGCGGGTTAATTTGTGTCGTATTCCTTAAAATTACAGGGATTTTATCTAACTTTAACCCACTTATTGAATTACCATGGGTAACACCAGCGCCATTCGCAGCTTATATTTCTGGTGGCTGGTTACTACTTATCATGACTGTTTTAATCATTATCTCTCAAATTCTATTATATTATCCGTTCTTTAAAATGGGGGATAAGAAAGCATATGAAGCAGAACAACAAGCAGCAACAGAGCAATAATCATGTATCCAGCAGAATCCCGATCGGTGTGGATAGTAATCAGTGAGGATGAACAAAACCTTATTGACTGTATTTTCGAATTATAAAAATAAAAAAATGTTAGGAGAATCATTATGGAACAAAATGAATTAGTAGTATTTCAAATTATTTCAGCAGTAGGTAGCGCACGATCTTCGTATATTGAAGCAATTCAAGAAGCAAAAATGGGTAATTTTGAACAAGCAAGACAGCTAATGAATGAAGGTAGTGAAACGTTTATTGAAGGTCATAGAGCACATGCTGGATTAATTAGTAAAGAAGCGGCTGGTGAAAAAGTAGAAGTAAGCTTATTGTTAGCACATGCAGAAGATCAATTGATGAGCGCAGAAGGATTTAAAATTATTGCAGAAGAGCTTATAAGTGTTTATGAAACATTTTTAGTGAAACAAAATTAAAAGAAACAAACTATCACAATACTATTTTTGAAAGGGAAAGGTAAAATATGCTCAACACTACATTTAAAAACGACTTTTTATGGGGCGCTTCCACAAGCGCCTATCAAGTAGAAGGTGCTTATAATGAGGATGGAAAAGGCCTTTCTGTTCAAGATGTGAAGGATATTCCTGAAGGTACGTCAGATTTCAAAGTTTGTAGTGATCATTACCATCATTTTAAAGAAGATATAAAGTTATTTTCTGAATTAGGACTGAAAGTATATCGTTTTTCTATCGCTTGGACTCGAATTCTTCCGAATGGAACTGGAGAAGTGAATGAAAAAGGCGTTGCGTTTTATAGTGATCTTATTGATGAATTGCTGAAGCATAATATTGTTCCGCTAGTAACGATGTATCATTTTGATTTACCGTATGAATTAGAGAAAAAGGGTGGCTGGAGTAACCGCGCTACTATCGATGCTTTTGTTACATATTGTGAAATTCTATTTGATCGATATGGAGATAGGGTAAAGAATTGGTTAACGATTAATGAGCAGAATATGATGATTTTACACGGTGGGGCTATTGGTACATCTGTATTGTCTCAAAAAGAGTTATATCAACAAAATCATCATATGTTGTTAGCTGAGGCTAAGGTGACAAACTTATGCCATAAGATGATACATGATGCAAAAATTGGTCCAGCTCCAAATATTAGTTATGTGTATCCGAAAACATGCAATCCGAATGATATAATTGCAGCGCAAAATTGTAACGCAATTCGTAACTGGTTATATCTTGATATGGCTGTATATGGACGATATAACAATATCGCTTGGAATTTCATGAAAAGTAAAAACATCGAACCAGAAATTTTAGATGGAGATATGGAGATTTTATCTAGTTCTAAACCAGACTATATTGCTTTTAACTATTATTCTTCTATTACTGTTAGTGAGTATGATGAGAACTTTGTAATTGACGAAGCTGGTGATCAACAAATTGAAGTAGGTGAAGAAGGATTCTTCATGGGGGATGATAATGAATTTCTAGAGTTAACTGATTTCGGTTGGGAGATTGATCCGATTGGCTTCCGAGCTACATTAAGAGAAGTAAATGATCGATATAACTTGCCAATTATCGTTACTGAGAATGGGATAGGCGCTTACGACAAAGTAGATGAAGATGGAATTGTGCAAGATCATTACCGAATCGATTATTTGAAAAAGCATATTGAACAGATGGAATTGGCAATTGCAGACGGAGTGAATGTAATGGGTTACTGTCCTTGGGCGGCAATTGATTTAATTTCTACGCATCAAGGTTTCAGAAAAAGATATGGCTTTATTTATATAAATCGTGATGAAGACGATTTAAAAGATTTAAAAAGAATAAAGAAACAGAGCTTCTATTGGTATAAAGAAGTTATTTCATCAAATGGAAAAGAACGATAACATGTAGTTTCGAAGTTCACATCATAGAGTGCGCACCTCAAGAAAAAATTATTTACTTTGAGGCGCGCACTTTTTATATGTAAAATAACTATATTTTTCGCTTGATACGGTATAAAGCCGTTTGAATTCCAATGAATACCCTCAAAATGTACGAAAGAAATATATGTATTCCCTACACTATGTACATACAAAAACTTTTTACATATAGATATAATTTATTTACAGAATATTTTAAAAGTTATTTGAGGAGGTAGCAAAATGGCAATTCAAACGATTGGTATTGTCGGTGCAGGATCTATGGGTTCTGGCATTGCAAATTTAGCTGCATTACACGGATTTACAGTTATTTTACATGATATTGAAGAGCGTTATTTAGATAGTGCAATGCAACGTATGAATAGTTTTATGACGAAAAGTGTTACGAGAGGAAAAATGACGGAAGAGGGTAAACAAGAGGCACTTAACCGTATTCAAATGACTACAGATTTAGAAGATATGAAAGATGCGGATGTAGTTATTGAAGCCGTGTTAGAAAAATTAGAGTTGAAGAGAGAAGTGTTTGAAGCACTGGATCGAATCGTCCCAGAAGGAGTTATATTGGCAACAAACACTTCATCTATGTCGATAACAGAGATTGCTTCAGCGACGAATCGTCCAGATCGTGTAGCAGGTATGCATTTCTTTAATCCTGCACAACTTATGAAACTTGTAGAAGTTGTTCGGGGCTATAAAACGAGTGATGAAACAGTCGAAGAATTGAAAGCGCTATCCAAAAGACTTTCGAAAGAACCAGTTGAAGTAAAGAAAGATTCACCGGGTTTTATTGTAAATCGAATTATGATTCCGCAGTTTATTGAAGCAATTAAATTGCTTGAAGATGGTGTTGCATCTGCAGAAGATATTGACAAGGCAGTTACACTTGGCCTCAATTATCCGATGGGTCCGTTTACACTACAAGATTTTGCAGGTGTAGACATTGGTTATCACGTGATGGAGTACTTCAAAGAAGAATTAAACAATGATCAATACGCGCCGCCGCTCCTTTTAAAACAGTTAGTTAGAGCAGGTAGACATGGTAAAAAAACAGGCGCAGGTTTTTATGATTATGAATAAAGAATGGGGGATACAGTTATGAATTATGAGTTTTTAATATGTGATATTGAAAATAAAGTTGCGATTGTTACGATTAATCGACCACCTGTAAATCCGCTAAATACACAAGTGTTTCATGAACTTTCCAGTCTATTTAATGAACTAGAAGTAAATGAAGATGTACGAGTAATCGTTCTTACAGGAAGCGGAAGGAAAGCATTTGTCGCAGGTGCTGATATTAATGAAATGGCAGCACTTGACCTTGTCGGTGTAAACAAAATGAATAAAACTTCACGAACGGTATTTAGCAAAATTGAAAATATGTCAAAACCAGTTATTGCTGCGATAAATGGATTAGCTCTTGGCGGTGGTTTTGAACTTGCACTCGCATGTGACTTACGCATTTGTTCGGATCAAGCAAAATTCGCTTTTCCAGAAGTAGGACTTGGAATTATTCCTGGAGGCGGAGGGACACAGCGTCTTCAAAAGATTGTCGGCCAAGGTATAGCGAAAGAATTACTATATTTCGGAGACATGTTTGATGCGAAGCGTGCGTTTGATTTACATATTATCAACAAAATAGTACCTGCAGAAGAGTTATTTGAAGCAGCAAAGGAATGGGCATATAAATTGGCAAAAAAACCTCCAGTAGCACTTCAAATGTTAAAAACAGCGGTAAATGTAGGAAGTAATGCTGACCTTGAAACAGGCTTAATCATCGAAAGCACCTGCTTTGGGAATGCTTTCGCAACAGAGGATCGTAAAGAAGGATTACAAGCATTCGTTGAAAAAAGAAAACCAGTTTATTTAGGGAAATAATGAGGTGAAAAGGATATGAAAGAAATTGTTTTATTAGAGGGAGCAAGGACTCCGTTCGCTGCGATTTCTGGATCGTTTCGAGGATTAAATGCAACAGATTTAGGAGCTATTGCTGCTAAGGAAGCAATACGAAAAGCTGCTATTTCTGCAGAAGATATTGATCAAGTTGTATTTGGTAATGTTCAGCAATCTAGCAAAGATGCACATTTATTAGCGAGACATGTTGGGTTAAAAGCCGGAGCACCTATTCAAGTCCCAGCTTTGACGATCAATCGCCTTTGCGGAACAGGTGTTGAATCTATTTTAACAGCAGCTCGTTATATTCTTAGCGGAGAAGCAGAAGTTGCACTTGCCGGAGGAACGGAGAACATGAGCCAAGTCCCGCATGTAATACCTGGCATGAGATGGGGAAGTCCACTTGGCGGTCCGGTAATAGAAGATTGGTTGTGGGATGGTCTATATGATACGTATGGTAAATGTACGATGGGAGAAACGGCTGAAAATTTAGCTGCAAAATATAACGTAACGAGAGAAGAAGTAGATCAGCATGCACTATCGAGTCATGAACGAGCTCTTTTAGCAAGGGAAAAAGGGTATTTCAAAGAAGAGATTGTTCCAGTAACAGTGAAAGGGAGAAAAGGAGAACAAGTGATTGAAGAGGATGAGCATATCCGTCATACGAGTCTAGAAAAACTTGCAAAGTTAAAACCTCGTTTTGTGGAAAATGGTGTCGTAACTCCTGGTAGTGCAAGCGGTATGGTGGATGGTGCAGCGGCAGTTGTTTTAGCATCGAGCGACTTTGCAAAAGATAGAGGATTACAACCAATTGCTAAGCTCATTTCTTGGGCTGTTGTAGGAGTAGAACCTAAGTATATGGGAATCGGTCCAGTCCCAGCCATTCAAAGTGCATTAGAAAAAGTAAATTTAACTTTGGCAGATTTAGATTTGATTGAAATTAATGAAGCATTTTCTGCGCAGTACTTAGCTTGTCAAAAAGAATTAGGATTCGATCTTAATAAAGCGAATGTAAATGGTGGGGCAATTGCGATAGGACATCCCCTTGCTGCGAGTGGAACGAGAATTTCTCTATCCTTAATTTATGAATTAAGGAGAAGAAACAAGAAATATGGAGTATCTGCTGTTTGTATTGGCGGAGGCCAAGGAATCGCAGCGATTTGGGAAGCATTGTACTAGGGAGACAAACCAGGAAGAGTCCTTCCTGGTTTTACCTACATCGTTTCTTTAAGTAAAAATTCGGGCTAGTTGGTAAGACGATAGAAAGTGAGTGGGAAAATGAAAAAGGATAAAAACTTATTGTCGGTGTATGAACTATTAGAAACGGTGAGTTCATCTTACGGTGACAAAGAAGCCGTATACGATTTAACGAGACGTATTACATACAAACAGTTGAAATATGAAGTAGATTGTTTGGCTACGGCATTTAAGAGACTAGGAGTAGGTAAAGCAGACCGTATCGCAGTATCTCTACCAAATTGGTCCGAAACAGTAGTTATATATTTTGCAGCTGCGAAATTAGGAGCGATAATCGTTCCATTTAACCCAAAATATAAATCATATGAAATTGAGTATATATTGGAAAGTTCAGATCCAAAGCTATTAATAGCTTCAGGGGAATTTGAAAAGAATTTTGGTTTTGAAAAAGTCGTTAATAAAGTACAAAAGGTTATTACAGTACGGTTTTCACAAGAGGGTTACTGTCCATATGAGGAGTTAATTCGTACAGAAAAAATGGATATTGAACCGGTTCATTTAAATGTGAACGATGATTTGTTTTGTATTTTATATACGTCAGGGACGACGGGGACTCCAAAAGGTGTAATGGTTACACATCGTGCCGTTGTACAATCTGCACGAACGATAGGAACAGAGCTACATTGTACACAAAAGGATGTATTCATTATTTCAGCACCACTATTTCATATTTTCGGTATGGCAATTAATATGCTTTGCGCAGTAGCGATGGGGGGACGGATCATATTACAAGAAAAATTCCAACCACGCGAAACTTTACAATTAATTGAACAAGAAAAGGTAACAATCCAAAAAGGTGTACCAACTATGTTTATAAAGGAACTAGAGTTAGAGGACTTTGATAAATATAATTTATCTTCATTACGTGCTGGGTTAGTCGGCGCAGCACCTATTCCAGCAAAAACAGTGACGGAGATTCGTGAACGGATGGGCATTAACCTTTGCCAATCATTTGGGATAACTGAAACGGTTTCTATTACGATGACCTCGTATGATGATACAAAGCAGAACATAACAGAAACTCTCGGAAAGGCAATTCCAGGAGTAACGATGAAAATTGTAGATGAAAATAGAGTAGCGCTCCCGTCCGGAGAAGTAGGAGAAATAGCAGTTAAGGGATTTGGAGTCATGAAAGGTTATTATAATATGCCTGAACAGACAAATCAGGTTCTAGATAATGACGGTTGGTATTATTCAGGAGATTTGGGCACACTTGATTCTCAAGGTTATTTAAGATTCGTAGGACGAAAGAAAGAAATGATTATAAGGGGTGGACTTAACGTTTATCCACAGGAGATTGAAGCAGTCATTATGAAACATCCAAAAGTAATCGAAGCAGCTGTTATAGGCCTTCCAGATAAAGTGCTAGGGGAAGTGGCTTGTGCGGTCATACGTTTAAAGAACGGGGAAGAAAGTACAGAAGAAGAAATAAAACTCTATCTTAAAGAGAAAATGGCAATTTATAAACTACCAGAGAAAGTAATCTTTACGGATGAATTTCCTGTCACAGCAAGTGGGAAAATTCAAAAATTGAGACTGAAAGAACAAGTATCTTCAAATATTAGTCCGACAGTTTAATAGATAGGGGCGAAGAAATAATGGAAGAGTATACGTTTCAAGTAAGGTGGGGAGATACAGATGCGGCAGGCATTGTGTACTATCCTAATTTTTATAAATGGATGGATGAAGCAACTCATGAATATTTTAAAAAAATTGGTTTTCCTTCAGTTAAACTTTACGAAGAACAACAAATTGGTTTGCCGTTGCTAGAAGCGAAATGTCAATTTAAGTCACCTCTTCGTTTTGAGGATCAAGTAATTGTGAAAAGTACTGTGAACGAATTGCATAATAAAGTTTTTACACTTCAGCACGTTTTTGTAAAAGGGGAACAGGTTGTGGCAGAAGGTTATGAAACCCGTGCATGGACTTCTTTTAAAGAAAAGGTAAAGGCGCAGCCAATACCTGAATATATTCGGCAGAAGATGATGCCAGAGATAAAAACTATAGAAAGTTAAAGAAGAACGAGTAAGGATACCGTAACGAGAAATTGTTAATGAGGGAGAGATAGCGATGGGAAATGAAAAAAAATATGATGCCATAGTAGTTGGGGCGGGACCAGTCGGGCTTGTAGCAGGACTTGCATTACAAAAGAAGGGGATATCAACTTTAGTAATTGAGGCAGATTCATATGGAAGACCACGCCCGGGAAGTAGAGCAATTTATTTGCATACCGCTTCGTTAAAACTACTAGAGGAAACTGCAGAAGGCCTCGGTTTTACACTTGCTCGTAACGGAATTATTTGGCCTGTAAAACGAACGTTTTATAAAGGGAAAGAAGTATATGTAAGAGATTATGGTAAGGATGAAAACCTTAAGTTTAATCGATTGCCTCATTTTACAGCACTACATCAAGACGAAATCGAAAAACATATGTATGAGGCGTGTATAAAAGAAGGTGTTGAATTCCTTTGGGATGCCCCGGTCAAGAAGTTACATATTGCAGATTCCGGAGTAGAACTAACAATAACAAATGATGAAATCTTAAAGGCGCAGTATGTAATTGGATGTGATGGAGCACGTTCCATCGTAAGAGAAGAAGCAGGATTAACATTTGAAGGCCCACGTACAGCAGATACTTTTATCGTAGTAGATGCAAAAGAAGATGAAACAGACCCACTTCCTTTAGAAAGAATATTCCATTATCAGCATCCAGCTATGGAAGGAAGAAATGTAATGTTTGTTCCGTTTAAAGGCGGGTGGCGTATCGATTTACAACTGCTTGAATCAGATAATCCAGATGATTATACAAATATGGAAAGTGTAAAGAAATGGTTGCCGAAAGTCATGGATGCTAAATATGCGGAGAGAATTACGTGGGTGTCTTCTTATCGTTTCCATCAAGTAGTGGCGAATTCGTTTACTGACGAAAAACGTCGTGTTCTTCTAGCTGGAGAAGCAGCACACTTATTTGCCCCATTCGGAGCACGTGGATTAAATTCTGGTATTCCAGATGCTGTTCTTGCTGCAAGAGGAATTGAGAAAGCACTACATTCTCATTCTGAAGAAGAGCGAGTAGAAGCAATTGAAGCAGTTGCAAAAGAACGCCGAATTGCAGCGCAGTGGAACCGCGATGCATCAACTACAGCACTTCACCATCTTCAAGGGAGTTCTTCTGAAATGAAAATGAAACGTGACATTGCTGCTTCACTGGTATCTATCGTTCCGAGGCTTGGAAGATGGCTTGACGAAGGCCCATATGGACCGAAATTTGGACCTCCTGAACTGACGACAAAATATTAAAATGATAAAAAATTAAATAAGTAATGTGAAAGGAGCGATAAGAAATGGCTTTGTCTCAATTCATAAACGAAGAAAAGTATGGTTCTCACGCCCGTTCTACAAATGGAATGATTGAGCGGTTCATGAAGATGAACTGGTATAGCAACATTGGAAAGCAAAATGTAGAGGCTGAGAAAAAAATAGATCAATTTATGCGTGCACTACACATTAGTGAATATGAAATGAAATGGATTTCAAGAAACCAATTAAGTGAGACCATTGAACGAATTTCATTTAAAGATAATCATTTATGGGGGACGCTAGCAGAAGTACCGGATCAGTTGAAAGAAAAAATTATAAGTATAGGTAACGAAAAACTTCTTATAGATGTTGTAGATAAAGTGCCAGAAGCAATTTTTCACGGTGTTTATAAAGAAGCGTTCAAGCATTTCGGTGAGGAAAAAGTAGTGAACTTTCTAGTTGGGCATGCGATGTACATAAGTACTGTTGCATGTGCTGCTGAATTAACTGAAGAAAAAAATGTGTTTCTGCCAATAGTAGAGTTATTAGAATTGGGACATATACCAATTGGTCCAGAGCGAAAAAATTTTTATCTTTTATAACAAAAAGTGGGGCGGGAAAGTTATACGCTATCATCGTTCTTGATTATTTGGGACGATAGAACTTTCAATTATTTAGAGGAAAGGGAGATTACTATGAAACTTGTTACTTTTACACATAATGGAGAAACGCGAATTGCTGCTTTAGAAAATGGGGAATTGATTGATTTGCATGCTGCTTATAAAGCAAAACTGACAAGTGAGGGAAACCTTAGGGCTACTCAAATTGCAGAGGCGTATATCCCAAAGGATATGAATGGGTTTTTACAAGGTGGATTAGAAAGTATGAATGTAGCAAAAGAGGCGATCAATTATGCACGTATGAAAAACCATAAAGAAAAATTGGTATTTGAAGAAGGGGAAGTGAAAATTGAAGCTCCAGTACCTTCGCCAGGAAAAATTATATGTGTAGGTCACAATTATCGTGAACACATTTTGGAAATGAAACGAGAGTTACCTGCTTTTCCGGTTATCTTTGCAAAGTTTGCGAATACAGTAGTCGGTCCACAAGATGATATTCCATTTTATCCGATTTCAGAACAATTAGATTACGAAGCTGAATTTGCTTTTGTAATTGGAAATCGTGCTCGTAATGTTTCAGAAGAAGATGCCCTTCATTATGTAGCAGGTTACACAATTGTAAATGATATTACTTATCGTGATATTCAGCGCCGTACAATTCAATGGCTTCAAGGAAAGACCGTTGAAGGAAGCGCTCCAATGGGACCATGGTTAATTACTTCAGATGAATTAAAGAACCCATCTGGTTTGGAAATCGTATTAACGGTAAATGGAGAGAAACGGCAACAGTCTAATACTGCTAATTTAGTATTCTCGGTACAATATCTCGTTTCGTTTTTATCCGGTCTAATGACACTAGAGCCAGGGGACGTCATTTTAACAGGTACGCCAGGTGGTGTAGGAGTTGCACGTAATCCGCAAACATTTCTTAAAGATGGAGATATCGTTCGAATTGAAGTTGATGGAGTAGGTGTACTAGAAAATAAAGTGAGACAAAAGTTAGAGGTGCCAGTACTATGACGAAAAACTTACAAGTCCATGCGGCCGAGTCTATTTATGAATCAATCAATAAGATAAAAACGATTGTTAAGCCTTTACCAGAGGAAATCATCTACTGGAAACCTTCAGAAGATGAATGGTCCATTATGCAGATCATTACACATGTAGCAGAAGCTATTCCGTATTGGGCGAAAGAAATTAGCAATATTAAAGTAAATCATGAAAACTTATGGGGCCGTGGTTTAACTGATGAAGTACGCCTACAAGCGGTTTCAGAAGAGAATATAAATGGAACAACTGTAGTAGAAGCCATTGAACAACTTTCTACTATACCACTCACCATAGAAAATGTACTGACTACATTAACAGACGAAGAGTTACAAATTCAGGCTCCGAGTCGTAATCCTCGTTTTACCAATAAGTCGATTGATTTTATTGTGAATCACCTCATCGTAGAACATACAGAAAAGCATTATAAACAAATCGAGCGGAATTTATGTAAGTTTAATGAACGATAAAGGAGGCAAATAAAATGGCGGAAAAAAATGCTTTTTTTGAAAGTGACCTTGTACGAGATTTCAATCGTGATATAGAACAATACCATCTTGGCCCGCTATGGAACGCGATCCCTGATTTAATGAAGCATACACCAGAACCACATGCACAAGCATACCTTTGGAAATCTGAACTGCTCCAAAAAAAGTTAACGGAAGCAACGCAAATATTTACACCAGACCGAGGGGGAGAACGCCGAGCCATCTACTTACAAAATCCAGGACTTAATTATAGAAAACCTTGGGGATGGGCCTCGACTACACAAACGTTATATGCAGCGGTTCAATTGATACAACCAGGTGAAACTGCTCCATCGCATCGGCACGTTCAAAATGCATTACGTTTCGTCATGGAAGGAGAAGGGGCTTACTCAATTGTGCAAGGAGAACGTATTTTCATGGAAAGAGGAGACTTTTTAACAACGCCAAATGGACTGTGGCATGGACATGGTCATACAGGTGACAAACCGATGATTTGGATGGATTGCCTTGATATTCCAACCATTTATTATCTTGGCGGTACGTTCTTTGAGCCATATCCAGAAAAAATTGAACAGCCCAATGTGCCGGATAATTATACTGCTCAGCGTTATGGAGGCGGAATGGTTCGACCAGTATCGGACCGATATGTAAAGAAAGCTCCACTTAGTTGCTACAAATGGGCAGGGACGGAAGCGGCGCTTAACGGATTAAGTCGTTTTGAGCCAGATGCATACGATGGTTATGCGGTTGAATATATAAATCCATCGAATGGTGAAACAGCGTGTCCAACGATTGCAGCTTGGATGCAAAAATTGCCGAAGGGATTCAAAGGAAAAGCGCACCGCCATACACATGCATCAATCTATCATGTGCATGAAGGATCAGGATATACGATAATTAATGGCATTCGCTTCGACTGGTCTAAAGGAGATTTCTTTGTCGTACCAAACTGGGCATGGCATGAACACATTGCACTAGAAAATAGTTATGTATTTTCAACAAATGACCTTCCTATTTTAGAAAAATTCGGGTTAGAGCGGAAGCAGGAATATGAGAACAATAATGGATATCAAACAATTAGAGGAGAGTTTGAACCAGCGATACCTTAATATTGTATACAAAAAGCGCCCCTTAGTAATGAACATATCATACAAGAGGGCGCTTTTGTCTATTTGTTAATTAATAAGCCTTCAAAACATGAAGCAAATAATCTTTCCGATTCAGCGGATTATTATCAACACGTTTTCGAATAGGGAAGGGACCCGTCAGCTTTATAAAACCAGCTGGCTTCGTTGCAAATATTCCTTCTCCTTCAGTGAATGAATGAAGCATTCGCTTAAAACTCTCTGTTTTCGTAACAGGCAATGAGCCTGTTAACTGATAAGAATCATTATTGAATATAGGTTCTGCAAAAGTCGCTAGAATGGCAGCGAGCTTATACATTGCGGTACTAATTGCATGCTCTGGTACAGTTAATTCAAACTCATTTACTGGTTCATATACATATGTTTCAGCTTGCTTTAAAGCATCCATTAAAACGAGCGGCGTTAAGTTTCTAAAGTCACTCGCTGTTGTAACAGGACTAGCATAACCTGTATGCGTTAACGTGACAGAAATGTCCGTAACTTCCCATCCGTATAAACCTTGTTTTAATGTTTGAAATACAGTATCTTCAATTGCTTTATGAAATGCTAAAGGTAGTGAGCCAAGTTCAACGCCTAATTTATATGTTATGCCAGAATTAAGTTCACCACGTTCGACTTTAAAGCCAATTGTTGCGTAAAAAGGATTCGCTTTTTCACCCATGACTTCAACGGAATTCCCAATGCCAATTGGTTTCTCCATACATACAACTCGCGTACTTGAAAAAGTAACCTGCAAATTATATTTCTCATAAAGTGTCGTTTCAATTACTTCTTTTTGTACTTCACCGAAAAGGCGAATATAAAGTTCATTATGAATATCATCTTTCCACACTTGAATGAGCGGATCTTCTTCACATAGTTCCATAAGTGCAGCGTATAAATCATGAATTCGTTCTTTTGGTACTGCATTGATGGCTGCTTCCATTTGTGGTTCGGCAAAGTGAATATCTTTTATATAATCGGTCCGTTCACCGATAATATCACCAATTTTAATATTATTCAGTCCCCACACTTTACAAAAGTCACCGCTAGGAACAGTAGAAGTTTGAACAGCATTTCCGTTATGAAATATGCACATTTTTTTAATCTTTTCCTTATGTGATAGAGACCCATCGCGCTGTATATGAACATATTTTCTAACCTGTAAGGTACCAGAAAAAACTCTTACATATGCAATCTTTTCTCCAGAAGGTTCACGTTCAATTTTAAAAACAATACCGGACAATTCTTCATCTTGAGACAAATTATTAGCTGGAAGTAAGGCTGGAATATCTTCAAGTAGTTCAGTTACTCCTATACCCGTCAGTGCTGAACCGAAGAAGATCGGATACAGATTTGCTTGTTGTATTTGTTTTTCAAGTTCTTCTCTTAATAATGTGTCCGTTACGATTTCGTTATTTACATATGACTCAAGTAATGATTCATTATAAGGTGCTAATCGTTCTATACAATCGTCATATGATTTATATTCAATAATACGAGCTTCCTTTGTTCCTTCATTTTGGACAGAATAGAAGGGGAATGTTTCATTTGAAAGAATCGTTTTTATTTGCTTTACAACTTTTTCAGTATTTGCACCAGTACGATCAATTTTATTAACAAATAAAATCGTCGGTATGTTGAGTTTCTGTAATGTCTGCATTAAAATCTTCGTTTGTGCTTGCACACCCTCAACGGCAGAAATAACTAAAATCGCACCGTCCAAAACGCGGAATGATCGCTCCACTTCAGCGATAAAATCAGCGTGTCCAGGTGTATCAATGACATTTACTTTTATATCATCAATAAAGAAAGAAACGACAGATGCTTTAATCGTAATGCCGCGTTGTCTTTCTAATTCCATTGAGTCAGTTTGCGTACTTCCGCTATCAACTCGGCCAACTTCTTTAATCACATTCGTTTCATAAAGAATACGCTCAGTCAAACTCGTCTTGCCAGCGTCTACGTGCGCGACAATCCCTATATTTATTGTTGTCATATATCAATATCCTCATTTCATTTTCCATTTTCATATCCTCATTTCTATTTGTGTATTGCCGCATTATAATCACTCTCCAGTCAATTAAATTATTACTATTATAATGCGATTTACATTTTTTGTAACGCTACAAAGCGCCTTAATTTGGAAAAAATAAAATAAAAACAAAATGCTTGCATTCTAAATCGATATAGATTATATTAATTGACATATCAACTATTGATACATCAAATGTTTTTATTTTGATTGTAAAGGAGGGTTAATGTGACAAGTTCATGCTCAAAAGAAGCGATTATTTTATATAAATTACACTTTCTAAATAAAGAAGTAAGTTCGAAATTTGAAGGGTGTACGGGTATGAGCCAGTCTCGATTAGAGCTTATACTTCAGTTATTTGAAGTAGGTGAAATTAGTCAAAAAGCACTTCAGCAAGAAGTGAACATTGATAATGCCGCGATAACGAGGCATTTAAAACAGCTAGAAGCAAACGGAATGATTGTAAGACGTAAAAATCCAGACGATAACAGAATTACGTTAGTTTCTCTTACTGAAGAGGGACGAAATAAAATTCAGGCGTTTCAAGAGGAAAAAGAACGTTTTGCAGCATCGGCATTTAAAGGATTAAGTGAAGAAGAACGCGATAATCTTTTAAATATGTTAATTCATATTCAAGAAAACATAAAAGAACTTTAAAAAAGGGAGAATACAACTATGACTAACTCAGTAAAAACAAATGATTTTAACGAAATTTTAACAGGACGTCGTTCGATTCGTAAATACGACCCATCAGTGAAAATTAGCAAAGAAGAAATGACAGAAATTCTTACAGAAGCAACACTTGCACCATCTTCAGTAAACATGCAGCCATGGAGATTCGTAGTGATTGAAAGTGACGAAGCGAAAGCAACACTTGCGCCACTTGCGAAATTTAATCAATCTCAAGTAGAAACTTCTTCAGCAATGATCGCTTTATTTGGTGATTTAAACAACTTTGATAACGCAGAAGAAATTTATGGTACAGCAGTAGAGCGTGGTTTCATGCCAGCTGAAGTTAAAGAAGATCAAATGAAAAAACTTTCAGCTTACTTCTCAATGGTTACACCAGAAGTAATGAAAGATACTGTACTTATTGACGGTGGTCTTGTAGCAATGCAATTTATGCTAGCAGCTCGTGCTCACGGTTACGATACTTGTCCAATTGGTGGTTTTGAAAAAGACCAAATCGCTGAAGCGTTCGGATTAGATAAAGAACGTTACGTACCAGTAATGTTAATTTCAGTCGGAAAAGCTGCTGACAGTGGTTACCAATCAGTACGTCTTCCAATTGAAAAAGTTGCAGAGTGGAAGTAATTTTAAAGAAATAAGTGAAATATGAGAGGGGAAACACCATGATTATTATTCACGCAATATTTCAAGTAGATCCAGCGAAACAACAATCATTTTTAGAAGAAATTCATCCGCTAATTCATAGTTCAAGAGAAGAAAGTGGAAATGTGTCTTATGATTTATATAAAGATACAGAAAAAGAAAATGTGTATACGATGGTAGAAGTATGGAAAGATGAAGAGGCAGTTGCGAGTCATAATACGAGTAAACACTTCACATCTTTCGTTAGCAAAGCAAAACAGTATTTAACTGCTCCACTTGATATAAAAGCTTATAATGGAGAGTTAGTAAAATAATAAAATGAAAAAGATGACTTTAGCTTATAGTGCTAAGGTCATCTTTTTTATAATGACAGGAATATATTTACTTTTATCGTAATGTGTTATAATTTGGAAAAATATAATTCTTAATTTTCTGAATAAACGAAAGCGGGAGGGAAATATATGAACACATTAAAGAAAATCACTAATAATATTTCGAAAGTTATTATAGGAAAAGATGAATCAATTGAACTGGCAGCTATAGCTCTTATAGCAAAAGGGCATATTTTATTAGAAGATGTACCTGGGACGGGAAAAACAACATTAGCGAAAAGTTTGGCTAAAAGCGTGGACGCTAAATTTCAAAGAATTCAATTTACAGCGGATACTTTGCCTGGAGATGTTATTGGTCTTGAATATTTTAATGTGAAGGAATCGGATTTTAAAACGAGGTTAGGGCCTATTTTTGCAAATATAGTATTAGTGGATGAAATTAATCGTGCAGTACCGAGAACACAATCTTCTTTACTGGAAGTTATGGAAGAGCGTACTGTTACGATTGCGAAACAGACACATTCATTACCAGAACCTTTTTTAGTTATTGCGACGCAAAATCCCCTCGAATCTGCTGGTACATTTCCTTTACCGGATGCTCAATTAGACCGATTTTTACTTACGATTCGACAAGGTTATCCTACGAGAGAAGCTGAAAAGGAAATGATGAATCGGTTTCAAATGAGTGATCCGTTAGAAACGTTACACTCTATTATTTCAAGTGAAGAAATTATTATGATGCAAAAACGTGCAAGAGAAGTGTTAGTAGGAAATGATGTGCAAGATTATCTTCTTGAAATTATTGAGGCAACGCGTAAGCATGAGCTAATTGAAATTGGTGTAAGTCCGCGGGGGACGTTGGTATTTATGAGAGCGATTCAAGCAAGGGCTATATTAAATGAAAGAGATTACTGTACGCCAGATGATATTAAGACGCTTGCTGCATCCGTTTGTGCTCATCGTTTAACGTTAACGATTGAAGGGGAGATGAAAACGACGAAAGAACAAATCATGAGAGAAATTCTTCATACGATTAATGTACCAGTGGAGAATATACGATGAATCAACAGCTTGTGTATACACCATTAGCGGAGCCTTTCGTAATGGGAGTTATGTCAGTTGTAGCTGTTATTTTATGCGTATTTTCAAGCAATCTACTGTTTTTATCTCTCGTATTTTTGTATGTAATTTTAATAGGTGCTATGCATGTATACATACGTAAAGTATCTCGTGTTGAATGGGAATATAGCCAAGGGAATTCAAACGTTTTTATAGGTGAAACGAATATATGCAAAATGAAAATTTCAAATAAGTCGATATTTCCTATTTTCAATATCGTATTTCGATTTAAATGTGAAAACAAGCTAACTTGGAATCATGATGAAATAAACAAAAATACGAATACAGGTTCAAATTATTATATGAATTTACATTTAAAAGGAGGAGAGTCAGCTTCATTTAATTTACAAGCTGTTGCGTTAAAAAGAGGAATTGCGAAATGGGAAGAAGTTGAAATTGTTATTACGGATCCTTTTGGATTTATAACGAATCATATAACATATAAACAAGTCGATACGCCGTCCTATTTAGTTTTACCAGCTGTTCCAAAAATGCAAGTCCCTGAATTACAAGAATGGTCACGAGGATTTCGAAAAGCGATGTCTTCACCCTTATATGATGAAACGAAAGTAATGGGAGTGAAGTCTTATGAAAATGAAGATTTTCGTTCGATCCACTGGAGTGCAACAGCGAAAACAGGAAAGATAACTGCGAAAAAGTATGAGCGAACGCAATCAGATAAATACGCGATTTATCTCAACTTGCAAAATAAAAGTGGCGTTTCATTGCGAAATGATATAGAAGAATTAATTGAATTAACAGCAGGCATATGTAAACAACTTCTTATGCAAAACTGTTCATTTGAATTATGGATTAATAGTGTAAAGGATAACGGTTTGCTACATGTAAAGAATGGTGATAATCGGAAACATTTGCAAAATGTATTAAAAATACTTGCCTCAATATCGGATCAAGATACGCCTGTATCTTCTTCTTATTTTTACACAGTAGGCTTTCGTCGTAAGGAACTGGATGCGGTTCCTTTAATTCTTGGTACTTCACCAAAGAAATATAGTAGAACAAATAAATGGATTGTAATGAAAGAATAAGAAGGGGCTTATGTCATGGTGAATAAGGCGCCGCATATGAAAGTGAAGTTGTGGAGTGTAAGAGCTTTAATCATATTTTTCTTTGCGATTAGTGCAATAACGTTATCACGAGGTGTTGTGCATGTGCAAAGCATAGTAAAAGAACGTTTTTTTACTGAAAAGAAATCTGAAAAAGTTTATAAGGAAACTATAAACTATGGTGATACTGAAGATTACGGAACACCTATAGAAGAGAAAAAAGTAGGAGATAATGGTGAGAGAACGACAACGGGTAAGAAATTTAAAGGTTTTGAAAAGGAAAGTTCATGGGGACACGTATTTTCTGTGCTTTCAAATTCATGGATTAGTATAGTTTTTTATGTAATGATTGCAGGGGGAATTATATATTTTCTTTATAAATCCGTTAGGAAAAAGTTAACAAAATCCGAAATTGAACAGGATAAACAACCGATAACAAATGAAGAAACGGACAGAAGCGAAAAGAACAAGAAAGTGAAGCATCAGTTAAAACAGCCATTACCGACAGATACGATAAGAAAAACGCTAGTTGAATGGGAAAGAACATTACCATTTCATGAACAGAGAAGATCCTATGAAACGATGCAACAGTGGTTAAAAAGAATTAGTAGAACGAGAAATATTACTTCGCTATATGAGTCTGTTCGTTATGGTGAAAAGACGTATACGGAGTTAGATGTGGAAAAAATAATGAAGTGGATAGAGGGAGATGGGAAGGTGGATATGTAAAATATCCACCTTTACTTTTTTGTAGAGAAATTTGATTATCATGAATCATTTTCATATATAAAACTGCCTCCAACTAAGAAAACGAAATTAACTGTAAATTAACTTTATTTACTTATACTTCATTACATGTTAACCTATACTTAATTTTTATAAATTATAATTAATTTTTAAGTTTTTTAAGGGTGTGAAAATGTAATGAAATCGGTATTAAAAAGCATACTTATTTCCTTTGTTTTTTCTGCAGTAAGTATGTGTTGGTTGCTGTTCTTATTATTCAAAGGGGACGGAGACTGGTTATTGTCTTGGATAGGCGTATTCATGGCATATTTATCTTTGTATACTTTAATAGATTTATATTGTAAAAATACATACGATAAAAAAATAAGTAAATGGCTTATAAAAACAGCGGTGACTAGCTTTAGTTTTGCGGTATTAGGAATCTCATTTTGCATCATACACGAGCTATTAACACCATGGAGTCTCAGTTTAATGGTGTGGTATTGGTTGGTAATGTTAGTGTTATTTTTAACGACCATAATCTCATTAGTCAGTCTCGTATTTGTGAATCGTAAAAATCATAATTTCACCGGTGGATATAGAATACTTATACTTCTAAATGTACTGCTTACGTTAGGACCAGTATTATGGCCACTATTACTTTCTATTATTGGAAATGGAATGAATGCTAGTGCAGGTTGGTAAAAATGAATTTAGATTAGTTGTGTAAAGAATAGGATGAAAAGTTGATATAGAATTTTAAATGTTTATGAGAACATGTTTACATAAAAAATGAAAACATGTTCTCTTTTTATTTGCATGCATAACTCTTCCCCAGTTTACTTTATTTAAATTTAAACGTAAGTATTTCGTAAGGAATGGATAAGAAAAAAGACAGTTTTATCATATAGGATGAAAGTATAGCTTGAATCAATACGATATGAATAGGGGAGAGAGATCCTTATGAAAAAACGTAATTCAATGAAGTTAGCGAGTTTGACAGTTTTATTAGCGGGTACTACTCTATTTACACCTGGTTTCACTGTGAAAGCAGAGTCTACTCAAAGTATTTCGAATTCGTCAAAAGTACATGATCAAAAGAATCGGAATGGATGGAAACGAGTAATGCAGGAAACAATCAAAATTGGAGCACCAGGGGTATTAGCTAAGACATCTAATAAAGGAAAAATTAGTAGTTATACTGCTGGTGTAGCAGATTTAAGTACAAAGAAACCGGTGAAATCGGATTATCGCTTTCGGATTGGTAGTGTGACGAAAACTTTTACCGCCACGACTGTTCTTCAATTAGTAGGAGAAAATCGCGTACAACTGGACGATTCAATTGAAAAGTGGCTACCGGGTCTCATTCAAGGAAATGGGTATGATGGTAATCAAATTACGATACGTCAACTTTTGAATCATACAAGTGGTATCGCTGAATACTTAAAGTCAAAAGATGCTGACATAATGAATTCGAAAAAAACGTATACAGCAGAAGAAATAGTGAAAATAGGTCTTTCTCTACCTCCAGATTTTTCGCCAGGTAAAGGCTGGTCGTATTCAAACACAGGATACGTAATACTAGGAATGCTTATTGAAAAAATAACTGGTAATAGTTATGCGGAAGAAATCGAAAAGCGAATTATTGAACCTTTGGACTTGCCAAATACGTTTTTACCAGGTAATTCACCTGTCATCCCAGGAAAGAATCATGCTCGTGGATATGTGAAAATGGAAGAAACAGGCGAGTTGAAAGACATTACGTATTATAATCCGAGTTTAGCTAATGCAGCTGGAGACATGATTTCTAATGCGGATGATTTAAACAAGTTCTTTTCATCTTTACTCGGTGGTAAGTTACTGAAGGAACGCGAGCTAAAAGAAATGCTTACTACAGTTCCTATAGAAGGAAAAGGGATTGGTGATGGATATGGTCTTGGAATCTATGAGACAAAACTTCCAAATGGTGTCTCAGTATGGGGTCACGGAGGATCAATTCCTGGGTTTATGACTTTTGCTGGTGGAGTAATTGGAGGCAAGCATACATTTGCTGTCAATGTTAACTCTTTAGGTCCAGTTGATATTCTTACACAGTTTGATAAAATGATGCAAGTTGAATTTAATAAATAGATGAAGATAAAGCGAATGGGGTTCTGCAATAGTTGTAAATAAAAGAGATGCTTTTTAAATTTCACAAATAAGGACAGTATTAACATTCATGATATGGTATTAAGTATATGTAGAACATAAATATGATACAAGTGTATTTCAAAGTGCAATTCAATCTTATAGTTTAGTATAAAAAGGATGTCAGTTGCATGACATCCTTTTTGTTGTGGGACAAAGAGGTGTTATTTATTTTGAAAATTGTTATTTTTAGGAGTATTCCATATAATGAAAGGTATAGGGCTATACAGGGGAGTTATGAATGGATAATACTTTAGTTTGTTAATTATTTTATTTTAATAAAAAAAGTAAATTGATTTGGAGTGAAATACATTGGGACAAAATCAGTTCAGATGGAGTAACGAGCAATTACGAGAACATGTTGAAATAATAGACGGTACAAGAAGTCCTCATAAATTATTAAAGAACGCAACATACTTAAATTCCTATATACGTGAATGGATGCAAGCAAATATTTGGATCTATGATGACAGAATTATATATGTAGGAGAAAAACTACCAGAGCAATTACATGAATGTGAAGTCATTGATTGTGATGGAAAGTATGTAGTTCCTAGTTACATAGAGCCACATGCACATCCGTATCAATTATATAATCCAGAGACATTAGCGAATCATGCGATGCAATTTGGGACAACAACTTTTATTAATGATAATTTAACTTTATTTTTCACATTAAAGCGTGAAGAATCATTTCATTTATTAGATGAATTTACAAAGATTCCAGCTAGTATGTATTGGTGGTGTCGTTTTGATGGACAAACTGAATTGCAAAACGGGGAATCTTTATTTAATAGTGAAGAAATAATAAAGTGGCTACAGCATGAAGCAGTTCTGCAAGGCGGCGAGTTAACAGCATGGCCAAAATTATTACATGGCGATGATGAAATGTTAACTTGGGTGCAGGAAACAAAGCGATTACAGAAAAAAGTGGAAGGACATTTCCCAGGAGCATCTGAAGCAACGTTAGCGAAATTAAAACTGTTAGGTACGGATTGCGATCATGAAGCGATGACAGGGCAAGAAGCGTTAGCTCGTCTTATGCAAGGTTACACCGTTTCTCTTAGGAATTCTTCCATACGCCCAGATTTAGAAGTTTTATTGAAGGAATTGTTGGAATTAGGTGTGAAACAATTTGATAGATTCATTTTTACAACAGACGGTTCACATCCGTCCTTTTATGAAAATGGAATGACGAATAGGTTGATAGAAATAGCGATTGAGCAAGGTATTCCATTAATTGATGCGTATCAAATGGCAAGTTATAATATTGCTCGTTATTATAATATGGAGCATATACATGGTTCGATTGCGACAGGTAGAATTGCTAATATCAATATTTTAGAAAGTAAAGAAAACCCAGTGCCAACGAGCGTAATTGCAAAGGGACAATGGGTAAAGCGTGACGGTGTAAATACACATGAATTATTACATATAGACTGGAGTAAATGTAAAGTAACTCCATTATCATTAGATTGGTCGATAGAAAAAGAGGATATGCTTTTTTCTAATAAAACGGGTATCCACTTATTAAATAACGTTATAACAAAACCATATACTAGTGAAATTAACATAGACTGTGATGAATTGTCCATAGATCATGATGAATGTTTCCTTATGATGATTGCTCGTGATGGTACTTGGCGAGTGAATACAGTTGTAAAAGGTTTTGCGAAAGAACTAGGAGGCCTTGCTAGCTCTTATTCTGGTACGGGTGATATCATTCTTGTCGGGAAGAGAAAAGAAGATATGCTTACAGCTTTTTATAGAGTAAAAGAGCTCGGCGGAGGAATGGTAATCGCGGAAAAAAATGAAGTGTTGCATGAAATGAAATTACCATTACTCGGGATTATGTCTAATTTAAAAATGAGTGAATTAATACAAGAAGAGAAACAGATGGTGAAATTACTACAAGAGCGAGGTTACGCATATAACGATCCAGCATTTACGATTTTATTCTTTTCTGCGACGCACTTGCCTTTTATAAGGGTAACGCCTATAGGGCTATATGATGTGAAAAGTGGAAAGGTAGTTGCTTCGTCGGTGAATTTGATAAAGCAATATTAGATGGAAAGATCCTATAAAAGATGTATTTTATTGGATCTTTCTCATTTCTAGCATAAGAATATTGTAGGCCTCAAATGATATAGTATATAAATCATTTGAGGAGATATGTAAATATGAAAAAAATATTGTACATTTTAAGTGTATTTGTTTTATGTGTATCGATACAACATGTTGTACATTCCCAATCAGATGCACCAAGGTTATCTTCGGATTGTCTTGAAGAAAGGAAAATTCGAGATGAAAAGTATGTGAAGAATATAATACAGGACATTAAATCCACATTTAATTTAAATATTGATGAACATAGTTTTTGGGAGGTGAGTAAAAGAGATCTGGAGGCTGCCCATTTGATGTATGGTGGAAAGGAAAATAATTCTTATTATAATTCGCTAACTAAAATTTATGATAGTGGTGGATTTAGCGAGCAGCCCAGCTTATTTGTGAGGGTGCAAGAAGCATTTTTACTTTATAAAGAAAAAGATAATATAAATGTAATGAAACACTTAAACCTAGATGTTGAAAAAGGGGAATGGCTCGTTATAAAAACGAAAAAGAAGAAAGGGAAAAAAGTGAAATTCAAGCCGTTGCAATGTGAAAAAGATTATATGAAAAAGAGAAATGAGTACCATAATCTAAAATGAAAGAAAGGAAATTTTGAAGGAGAAAAATTTCGTTAATCATTGTAAATAAAGCGATAGAAATCCCTAGTAATTTCGCCATAAAAAACGTCATTTTAAAGATTGAAAATGACGTTTTTTATATTCTCAAAGCTGTTGCATCGCACTTTCAATCCTCTTCACCAAATCAGCTGACACGTTATGAAAATACCCCAAAACGACCTTTCTAATATCATCGGATATAACTTTCAAGTCACTAGCTAAGTTTTCAGCAAGATGTTCTTTTTCTATCGGTTGTAACTTCGCATAAAATTCACCAGCCTGTGTAAAGTCATCTTGTTTTGGTATAGAAGTTCTCTCAAGTTTACCTTCAACGTACCTTCCGTCACCGCTCGTTATTTGATTAGCAGGTGTCCAATCTTGCTGTTGGTTAATTGCTAATTTACGAAATTCAGGACCAATTCTTCTTCTTTGAGAATCACTATAAATGTTTGCACGTCCTTGCAACATTTTATCATCTGATAATTCTGCGCCGTCCAGTAAATTAGAAGGGGAGAAAGCGACTTTTTCTACTTGTTCCATATAATTTTCAGGGTTTTTATTTAATACCATTTTGCCGACTGGTATAAGAGGATACGCTTTTTCATCCCATGCTTTTGTATCATCTAAAGGATCGTAAGAAAGATGCGCTTCATCTTTCGGGTCCATAAGCTGGACGTATAAACCATATTCCACTGGTTTACCATTTGCAATTGCGTCATATAAATCTTTCCCGCTATAATCAGGGTTTTCGGCAGCTAGTTTATTCGCTTCCTCATTAGTAATGGATTGTACACCTTCAAATGGGTACCAATGATACTTTACATATTTGCGGTTACCTTCTGCATTTCTCCAAACATATGTATTTACACTATGTCCTGGAATGCGGCGAAAGCTTTTGGCCGTACCATTATCAGAGTACAAATGGACAACAAAATGAATGGATTCAGGTGCTCTAGCGACAAAACTCCAAAATCTATTCGGGTCTAGTAAGTTATTTTTAGGTGAAGGTGACAACGCTTGAATGGTTTCAGGGAAACGCATCGGATCGCGAACAGAAAAGACAGGAATGTGATTACATAATAGATCGAAAATACCTTCTTTTGTATAGAATTTTGTAGAAAAACCACGTACATTTCTAGCAGTGTCAGGTGTTCCTTTCGTACTAACAGCTAATGAAAATCGAACCATAACAGGAACTTTCTCATTAGAATGTTGTAGAAAACTTAGTTTAGTATGTTCGGACATTGGATAGATCGTTTGAAAATAACCGAACGCACCGAATCCTTTTACATGAACAGGTCTTTCTAAAATTTTTTCGTGAATAAATTCTTGTAACGCCTCGTGAAGCACACTATCTTGCTCTAAAACAGGTCCACGTGAACCAACTGTTTGAGAGTGAAGGATTGCTTGTTCATTACGTTCTCCATTTTCATTAAAGTCTTTCCCTAGTAAAGATTGCCTCTGTTTATCATAGTTTTCACCCATCAATATAGCCTCCAAATCTTTTTTGTTCATTGTTACTAAATATGATTTTTTAGCCTTGATTATGTATAACACGCAAAGCTCAAAATAGTAACAGACCGCTAGATGAAAAAAACGCGTATGCAGTGGACCTGTTGAAATAGAAGAAATTATGGAAAAATGAATATCGGGAAGAACATTACTATTAAAATTTCAATCTTAAAAATGAATTTATACATGACTTTATAGAGAATGAACATAAATAAACAGGGAAAATAACTAGGAGGAATGTAACATGTCGGATTGGTTTCAATTAGATAAAGAATATATGATGTCTACATATTGTCGTACGAAGATTGCAATCGAAAGAGGGGAAGGGTGCAAGCTTTATGATGTGGATGGTAAAGAGTATTTAGATTTATTTTCTGGCGTAGGAGTAAATGTATTAGGATATAATCATCCTAAAATTGTACAAACCACAATGGATCAAGTTACGAAATCGTTGCATCTACCGTTTCATTTTTTAAATCCAGTTGCGATTGAGTATGCAAAGAAATTAGTTGATTGCTCATTAAAAAACGGAAAAGTCTTTTTTACAAACTCAGGTACGGAAGCGACAGAAACGACATTAAAATTAATTGATAAATATAGAGCTATTACAAATGAAGAACGTGAAGGAATTGTAGTGCTGAAAAATAGTTTCCACGGGCGTACGCTAGGAGCACTTCATTTTACGAGACAAGAAAGTGTATATCAAAATTTCCCTACGACATCTATTCCTGTATATGAAGTTGAGCGTGAGAATATAGAGCAATTAGAAGAAACAATAATTGATGAAAATCCAATTGCGATTCTGTTAGAACCTGTATTAGGAAGCGGGGGTATTTATCCTTTATCGCGTGAATATTTACATGGTGTTCAAAACTTATGTGATAAATATAATGTCATTTTTATCGTTGATGAAGTGCAAAGTGGTATGGGGAGAACAGGAAAACTTTTTGCTTATCAAAATTTCAATATTACACCACATATTATTCAAATTGGTAAAGGAGCAGGAGGCGGGATACCGCTAGGTGGAATTATTGTAGGTGAAAAGTTATGTGATGTATTTGCGCCAGGAGATCACGGGACAACATTTGCTCATTCATCAATGGGAACAGCTTTAGGTTTAACTGTATTAAATACATTACTTGATGATGGGTTAATGCAAGAAGCGTATGAAATGTCACTTTATTTAAATGATAAATTGCAAGACATTCAGAAAGAAAATTCTTATTATATTGAGGAAGTACGTCATGCTGGCATGATGTTTGGAATTAGTTTGAATGATACAAATGAAAATGTGAAGAAATTACAGGTAGAGCTAATGGAGAAAGGAATTTTAGTTGACGTAACACAAGGGAATATCATCCGTTTACTTCCTCCATATATAATTACAAAAGAAGAAATTGATACATTTATTACTCAATTTATTTTTTGTATAGATAAAGTTGCTGCTGTAGTAAGTGCTTAAAAGTTAAAAGTTATATTTTATATAAAGTGCACTCTAATTGTTAGAAATAGTTTTACAATTAGGGTGCATTTTTTATAGTAGAATTTTGTGAAATACAGTCGTTATTAAATGATAATGAAAAAATAGAAGGAATTTTATTAGATTTGATACATTATATATTGATATTTAGTTGGTGAGGAAAAGAGAAAGTAAATGTGTAAAGATAGTAGATAAAACGAGTGGTATTAACAACTAATGATAGAACGTTTTGAAAATAATAGCATACGAATATATATATGATAAGAATGAGGTGATATATTGGAAAATAATGATATTCAATTTACTTCTTTACAAATGCGAACTGATAGATTTGGTTGGGCTGGTATTCAATATACAAATAAAAAGCAAGCCATCTTATATACTCGAAACGGAGGAGTAGAATGGGATGTTGTTAATCCTCTAAATTCAATTGTATTATTTGGATATCCAATAAACGCTCGAAGCTCTTGGGCATATGGTTTAACAAAAACGAATGATGATTTATTGCCCGCAATATTTTATACAGTTAATAGAGGGGAAAGATGGAGTGAGTTTATATTACCAATTGAAGAAGAGTGGGAGAAATCGACTGATGTTCAAGTACAATTGCATGCCACGAATATGGATAGTATATGGATTGTATTGTCTAGAAAGCTTGCATCAAATAAATTTGAACATAATTTATACTATTTGAAAACGAAAGGGGAAGTTTGGAAAAAAATTAAAAATATAAGTATTAGTGATAGTATCTCAGGGATAACATTTATAAACGAGTTAATTGGATTTATTTCATTACACAAACAATATGAAACATCAGCGGTATTTAAAACAATGGATGGTGGGGGAAGTTGGCAGCCTATAAAAGATATTCCAAGTCTTGAAGGAAGTAATAATGAGACTTCTATGGCTTATAAAGCAATCTATAAAAATAACTTGTTAGTAATACCAACTAAAATGAATAATGATGTATTTTTCATGAATTACTCAGTTGATAAGGGGAATTCGTGGCATATTTCAAATAAAACAATAAATACTAGTAAAGCGGCTGTTTCTTTTTTTAGTTCCTATTATGGCTGGGTTATAAATAGTGAACATGGAAGTGTATATCAATTAATAAAAAAAGGAGCAAAATGGATAAAGGTATCAAGTAATCCATTGTTGAAAAATGTATTTTGTTTACATTTTTTTAATCGGCGTAAAGGTTGGGCTTGTAATAAAAAAGAAATATTTACTACAACAGATAGAGGGATAACGTGGAAAAAGGTTGTATATAAAATTAATGATATTTATAAATTAGTGTAAAAGAGTCCTAAAGAAATTAGGACTCTTTTTGTTTTTTTATGGTGAGAGTTGTAACACACAACGATAAAAGGAGGGATACAAGTGTAGAGTTTATATTTTCAAAAATAGACGTTTGTTTTCACACAGTATAGTTCACTTTTGAATATGTTAATAAAGTAGCAAATTTAGAGTGAATTGTACTACTTAATATTTTAAATTCATATGAATGATGTTTCATGCCACATGATGTGTAAAAAAGGGGGGATTGTAATGAAATCGTTAACGGTTATTATTTCGTATAGTGATCGAGAGCAACTAGTAGAAGAATTAATTAACGCTGCATGGAAACTAAAACCAATTGAAATTATAATTTTAGCCCCTAATGATAAAAGTAAATTATATGAAATAGCAATGAAATATAGATGTCATAGTGTTTTAATGAATAAATATAGTGCGCATTATCAAGGATATGAAGCTTGTATAAAGAAAGCAAAAGGAGAAATTTTATTATTTTTAGATAGCAATTTTTCATTATCCACAAATGAAATGCAGAGATTTATTGAGCCAATTGTTACAAATCAGGCCGATGTAGTTTTAAATAAAATAGATAAATTGATAGAAATAGGTAAATGTCCAAACATGGACATTGTATGGAGAAAAATGTTAAATGAAATTTTAAGACGACCAGATTTAAAAAGCAATTCAATACTTTCATTGCCATATGCGCTTACGAAGGAAGTGGTGGAAAATATCGGCTTTGATTATATGAAAGATATCGTTTTATCTCATATGAATATTGTGAATCAAGGCTGGCGGATTAACGACCAATATGCAATTAATACGTTATCTAAAGATGAGACTATAGAGGAAGAAGGATATTTAATAAAAAAAGAGTTATCAAAAAATGAAAAAGAGAAAGTAGAAAGATATTTAAGGGGTATATCTAAATGGATAGAGAAAAAAGGAAGAAGAGTAGGGTTTACTGATGCAGGAAAAAGAAGGGATATTATTCAAAAGCTAGGTAAAGCCAAGCAATACCCTTCCTATCATCAAGGTTGGGGAATGCATTCTTCAATTTATGACGGGAAGCAACTTTCTGTTATTATACCGGTGCAAAATGAAGAAGAAACTATAGAACAAGTAATACTCGAGGCAAGAAAAATAGAACCGCTAGAAATAATTGTCGTTGTAAATGGTTCAACAGATTATACAGCTGATATAGCTAAAAGACTTGGTGCCACTATTATTAAATATAACGAACGACTTGGTCATAATGTTGGACGTGCTATCGGGGCGCTGGAAGCTACAGGAGATATTCTCTTATTTATTGATGGTGATTTTAGTGTTTCAGGAAGTGATTTGCATCACTTTACAAAAGCGGTTTCAGATGGCATAGACATAGCGTTAAATGATTTGAACCCAATGCTCAATCCGCCTTTTTATGTTGTTGATATTGTAAAGTATATGCTTAATTTAGCATATGGTCGTCCAGAATTAAGTAATGGCTCATTAGTAGCAATTCCACATGCAATGAGTAAATCATGCTTAGATGCAATAGGATGGGAAACTTTACTATGTCCTAGTCTTGCACAAGTAAAAGCTATATTACAAGGATATAGGGTAGAATGTGTACATTATGTTGATGTTGTAAAACCGAATAGAATTCGTTTAAAGGAAAATGTAAGTCAAAATGGACATCCTCCAGCAGTATTAAGAATAATTGGTGATCATGTTGAAGCGCTCTCTTATTTGATAGAACAACTCGAAATGGATGGAAAGGGTGATTAAACTGTTAGACCAGTATAAAATAATTAACATTTCATATGAACAATTATGGCAAATGGATTTTCAAACTACGGAGCCATTTATACTCAAGGTTGATTGGGATAAAGTAACGTATGAATTTTTAATTCGTATTAAGCCCGATGCTGATAACACAATTGTTTTTGGATCCGGAGCAGGTGGGTTTCAAGAACAGCCAATTGGTCCACCTATTTTTCATCGACATTCTTGGATGGATGAATTTGAAGATACTGTTATATATTATAATGATCCTACTTTATATCTTGGAAAATTATCTTTAGGTTGGGGGCAGGGGGAGTTAAATAGATTTTATTTACAAGATATAGCAAATATTTTAGAAATAGTATTTACAAAGTTAAAAATTGATTCGAAAAATGTGTTGTTTTATGGCAGTTCCGGGGGAGGGTTTATGTCTTTAATTTTAGCTGGATTTGTTAAAGGTTCCACAGCTTTCATTAATAATCCTCAAACAAATTTAATAAAATGGATACCTGTACCTGTAAATCTAGTTTTCGATTTATCTTATCCAGGTTTATCAAGAGAAGAAGTTGAAGAGAAATTTGGAGAAAGAATTAATGCTGTGAAATTTTTTAATCACATTAAATATGTACCGAATATTTATTTTTTGCAAAATTTCGCGTGTGAATTTGATGTGCAAAATCATTTATTACCATTTATTTCTGAATTAGAGCAACTAGATAAAGACACGGAAGTAAATCAAATTATAATAGACTTATATTTTGATAAAAAAGCAGGGCATGCAGCTGTAGGGAAAAGTGAAACAATTGAATATATAAAAAAAGTAAAACCTAATCAGACTGTTAAAGAAGAACAAAAAGAAGCGGAGCTATCAGTCGTTATAGTTTTAGGAGAAGAAAAATCGAAGTTGAATCAAATTTTAAATAAATTGCAGCATATAAAACCAATAGAAATTATTGTTGTAGCTGATGATAGAATGAGTGCTATACAATCTATACCAACATTTGTTGAAAATAATGTTGTTGTGATTGAAGAGAAAAATAAATGGAAAGCACCAGTTCATGGGGCGAAAATTGCCAATGGGGATGTAGTTTTATTTTTAGATGGAGAAGATGTTATTTTTTCGGTAGAATTAGAACGATTTATAGAACCACTACTGAAAAAGGAACAGGATGTAATCTTAAATAACATAGACTCTGTCTGTTTTGAAAAGACAAGAGTAGAATGGCCAAGTATTGCTATGGTGTATAGAAAAATAGTAAACGATGTATTGGGGCGTATGGATTTAAAATATGATTCAATGTTATCTATGCCATATGCTATTACTAAAAAAGCAATTAAAGACATTGGATATGATATCTTGCAGCACCCTATTCTATCCCAAGTAACTCTTATTGAGAAAGGATGGCGACTACATTCCTCGTCAGCCATCACTAACACTTCTTTGAATAATATAACCTCAAACAACACCTCTTTCTATAAAAATGAATTAACTAAATTAGAAGTATGTGAGATTAAAGAGAATGTAAAAGCTTTGGAAAGTTGGTTACAACGAAAAGATGATAGAGGGAACTATACAGATGGAGGAAGAAAAAGAGAAGTTATAGAGCAACTAAAAAAACAGAAGAATTATTCACTTTTTCATAAAGGATGGGGAATGAATTCCTCTATTTATAATGGAAAACAGTTATCAATTATTATACCAGCGCAAAATGAAGAAGCAACAATTAAAGAAGTTATTCTTGAGGCAAGAAAAATTGAACCGAAAGAAATAATTGTTGTAATTAATGGATCAACAGATCAAACAGAAGCAATTGCTAAGCAATTAGGAGCTACAGTAATTGTTTATGAAGAAGCATTAGGGCATGATGTAGGACGTGCTATTGGTGCACAAGAAGCCACAGGAGATATACTTCTCTTTATTGATGCTGACTTTGCTATTCCAGCAAAAGATCTTCATCCATTAACGAAGGCTGTTGTGGATGGGGTTGATATAGCTTTAAACGATTTAAATTTAAATCTGAGATTTCCTCTATATATTGTAAATTTATATAAATATATGTTGAATATTGCTTGTAATCGTAAAGATTTAGGAGTGGGATCCACAATTGCTGTTCCTCATGCTATTAGTAGAAAATGTTTAGAGGGAATCGGCTGGGATACACTTCACACATCTTGTGTTGCGCAAGTAAAGGCAATATTAGAAGGATATAAAGTCGAATGTGTCCATTTTGTAGATGTAATGAAACCAAATCGTATTCGGCCACAAGAGCATTTTGCCACGATAGGACATCCACCAGCTGTACTGAGAATTACTGGGGATCATTTAGAAGGACTTTCATATTTATTGAAGCATAGGGATTTTAAAGATTTATTTTAAAAGGTAAATTTGTCTATTGATTGAGTAATATAAACATTTCATTTAAGCAACTTGACGATATTTAGTATTGCGATGAAACTAAATCAAAAGTTTTTATTATTTTTAGATTAGGTACAAGTAAAGGGCATGTTTCACTGACTGATAATAAATGAGCAAGTAACAAAAAGATAAAGGTTTCTTTATATACATGAAGAAGCTTTTATCTTTTTTATTTTAAGTATGTAAAGTAAAGAGTGGATAAAGTTGTAACAGTATTTTTATTTCTGCATAAGTTGATGTTAGATATAAGAAAGGAGGGAATACCTTGTCTTGCATCAATAAAAGTTGTTTTAATATTTGTTTAGAAACTAAAGTCAATCCAAATGGTGGGGCAGAAATATTTGTAAGGTGCAATGATGAATGTTCATCTCATTTTAATGTAATACCGTTTATTGCATGTGTTTCTATTTCAGTAAAGGATGATTTGAGTTTTTTAGTTGATTTAGATAGTTTAATAAAACGTTAATTTTCTATGGAGTTAACAGTAAAATAACATCTAATTTATAAAATTTAGTAAGAGAGTCGTGTCCGAATTTAACCAACTGCATATATTGTTAAAAGAAAGGAGGGAGAGTTATGGCATGTACTACGAATAATGTTTGTTTTGATGTATGCCTTAAAATTACAATTACCCCTGGTAGTGGAATTGACGCTGTATTGGATTGTGGGGGTGCATGTGGGACAAGTCCTACAATTGTAATTAGTCCTAGTGGATCAATTGTTATTACTTTACCATTAGTTGCATGTTTCTCAATTACACTAAATGATGATTTAAGTGTTGCATCTTCATTAACAAGCCTCTCTTTTCAAACTTCTTAAGAAAACACAGAAATGAAAAGCCTGCCTTCTATTTTCTTTTGAATTCATGTAAAGGTAAAAAAGATGGTTACAAACCATCTTTTTTATTTTGTTATATATTTATATTGAATTCATATATTATCTGGTGGTAAGGATATACAATTAAAAGCATTCAGTGCCTCTTTTTTGTTCGGCGATGTAATAAATTGCTTCTATATGATCACCAATGATTTGCTGTGTTGCTAATGAAAGGTAACCTTCCTTAGAGAAGTGTTTTTCTGGTCGAACTCGATTTATCTTGTCAACGTCGACAGAATGGACTTTTTGTACATGCAAGCCTGCTAAAATTGTTTTAACTTGACTTAAGGTTGGTGAAAGAAGTGAATGAAAACCAATTGTATCAATGCATTTTCGACTAAAAGCATGAGGGACAGCAGTTGTGGATCCCATACCTAAATCTTTTCGATTACATGCTAAATTAACAGCATACTTACATGCAGTCACTATAGTATAAGGAAGACGATACATGTAGTAGTGCTCTAATTTATTTAAAGCTAAATCGGTTCCATTTTGAACAGATTGTACAAATGGTAATAAATCAGAACTAGGAATTAAGAAATCACCATCGATAAATAATAATATATCACCTTTTGCAAAATATGCACCAACGGCACGTCCGGTATCAATGCCGAGTACTTCTTTGTAAGTAATAACTGTTGCACCGCAATTCTTCGCCAATTCCTCTGTTTTATCTGTTGACCCATTAACAATAAGTATGATTTCTAAAGGTTTTAATTTCTGCACCTCAAAAATGATAGATTCTATCGTTTTTTCTTCATTTTGAACAGGGATAATGATGGATAATTGTTTATTTCCATAAGTATTCGAATAAAACTCTTTACCTGTAATTATTTTGGGTATAGCTCTTTGTTCGCCGTTTTGAAGTTCTAAAATAATATCCCGTCTTCGATTATTATCGGTATAGTTTCCCCTTGGATCTTGTAATATATTTACCCAATTTTCAATCGCTTCTAGGTGGTAACAATTGAGTTGTTTTGAGGAGAAGGAGGGAATTTGCGGTATAGCAATTTTAAAATGATTGCTAATGCGAAATTTATTTTTAATAATTTTCATTTGTGCCAATATCGGATTTAATAAACTTTCTGGATTAATAGCTTCAAGAGTTTCTTTTGTTATTGCATAGGGAGGAAATAATAATGAGTTAATATTTAAATCTGGACGATGAAAAAAATGATTCGTGACTTGCTGCCAAATCATTTCTATAGTGGGCTTTTGCTTTTGATAAAAAAAATCATCTAAATTGTTTAATACTACGTCAGCTGATTCGTCTAGTAATGGTTGAAGAAATGGTATAAGTAAGGAAGGGTGAATAATGTAATTTGCATCTAAAAATAAGAGGTACTTACCCTTTGCTTTTTTGGCACCAATTACATAACAATTATTTGGTTCTGTCGGTTTTTCTAGTTTGATAATTTTACAATTGTAAGATTTTGCAATATCAATGGAATCATCGATATAGCCGTTAATAGTAAGGATGATTTCTAAAGGCTGTAGTTGTTCACAGGCTTTCAAAATTTCAGGTAAAACTCTTATGTTATGCTGTATACGAATAATAATAGAAATCGGATTTTTACACATAAGTAGTCTCCTTTTTAATCAGAGGTAGTTGTTAATAAGATTAGATAAAATAGGAGATATATATTTTATTATATACGTAATGACTATTTAGTCTTATCAGAATCAGAATTTTCATTACTTGAATTAGAACTTTTATTTATTCCAGAAGCGAGTAAATTATTGAGAACGCTAAGGTCTAATTGCATAGGGATTGAGTTTTCGGATGTAGTTTTCTCATTTTCTTTTTTTGTAGTTAATATAGTCTTTATATTTTTTATTTCTTTATATTGTTTTAAGGTAATGAAAAATCCAGAAATAATTAAGAGAAAAGAAACAGTAGCAAATAAAAGTATTATTTCCAACATAAAATAGCCTCCTTTAAACCTATAATAATATTATAGTTGAATGTAATAAGACAAAATTCGAGCTAATGAGTTCACTTTTTAAATATATGCAAATCTTTAGTAAAAGTTACTGATTTCTAGTTTAAAGGAAGCAATTATAGAAACGTTATAAATATAAATAAATGAAAGTTTTATTTGTAGTGTAAAGGTATGTATTATATAAGCTAAACGTCATTTTATAACAAGTTAAATAGGGTGTAAATTTATATAAAAAGAGCATTTAATTGGACAAATAATTAATTATGTGAAATAATAATAAAAGAAAAGGAGACGTTGCTTTTCCTTAAGTGCTTCGAATTAATTTTATTCAATAAGAGAAGGTGTGCTTAAAGAAGTTAAATTAAATAAGGAGCTGTTTTATTATATGCAACAAAATAATGATTTAAATTTTGAACCTCAAGACGTTAATATTGTTAATCCTAAACAAGCCAGGAAAGCAGTAGTTGCTACTGGTATTGGGAACGCAATGGAGTGGTTTGACTTCGGATTATACGCGTATTTAGCGGTAATTTTAAGTCAATTATTCTTCTCAGGTGTTGATAATAGTGGCTTGCAACTTGTACTTACATTCGGTACATTTGCAGCGGCCTTCCTCGTTCGACCAATCGGAGGTGTATTCTTTGGTAGAATAGGAGATAAGTACGGCCGAAAAATTGTGTTAAGTACTACTATTATTTTAATGGCACTTTCTACATTATTCATCGCATTACTACCAACCTATGAACAAATTGGTGTATGGGCACCAATACTACTTTTAGTTGCCCGAATGATTCAAGGCTTCTCTACAGGCGGCGAATATTCAGGTGCAATGGTTTATATCGCAGAATCTTCTCCAGATAAAAAGCGTGGTATACTCGGTAGTGGTCTTGAAATTGGAACACTCTCAGGTTACATTGCTGCATCGGTAATTGTTACCATTTTGACGTTATTGTTAACAGATGAACAAATGCTCAGCTGGGGCTGGCGTATTCCTTTCTTAATTGCTGCACCAATTGGTTTGGTCGGTTTATACTTACGCCGTCATTTAGATGAATCTCCTATCTTTGAAGAGATGGAAAAAGCACAAGAGGAATCTGAAGACAATGAACAATTTTCATTCATGGATATTATTAAGTATCACAAAAAAGACTTCTTATTAAGCACAGTAATTGTCGCCTTCTTTAATATTACAAATTATATGATTCTTTCGTATATTCCTTCTTATCTAACTCAAGTACTTAAAGTCAAAGAAACAACTGGCTTATTAATTATTTCTATTACGATGGCACTTATGATTCCACTAGCACTATATTTCGGTAAATTAAGTGATAAAATTGGTAATAAACGCGTCGTGCAAATTGGTTTACTTGGTTTAACTGTATTTGCAATTCCAGCATTTTTACTAATAGGTAACGGGCATATTGCAGCTATATTTGCAGGTATTTTCGTATTAGGTTTCTTCCTAAGTGTATATGAAGGAACATTACCTTCATTATTACCATCACTCTTTTTCACTGATGTACGTTATCGAGCACTTTCGATCTCATTTAATATTTCTGTATCGATATTCGGTGGCACAACACCACTTGTATGTTCCTATTTAGTTCATGCAACCGGTAACCCGCTTGCACCGGCATTTTATTTAACAGGTGTAAGTATTATTGGATTAGTTGTATTTAGTGTACTATTCGTTACAACATCAGGACGTGCGCTAAAAGGTTCATATCCTACAGTAGAAACGAAGAAAGAAGCACACCAAATCGCTAAAGAAGACCCTGAAGAAACACTTTGGTGGCATGAAGAGTCATTAGAGATTGAAGCAGGAAAAAACGCCTCAATTTAAAGAGTAGCGTAGAAGTATAAAAAGACTCCTATGAAAATAGGAGTCTTTTTATTGTGTTATTTCTTCCTTTTCTTTAAACTCTTCTGATACATATAAAGCTTATGAATCTCTTCCTTAAATTCATGCAAAAGTACGGTGTTTTCCTCATTAGAATAACGCACTGTATTATAAGCATTTATAATAATATGACTCTCAATATTTACATCTTCTTCACTATTTATTCTCCCTAACCATGCTTCAACAGTTTCTCCACGATTTCTATTTAAAGGAGGAATTAACTTACTCTCAAGTTTGAAAATTTCTTTTCGAATTTCGTTATGTGGTGGTTTGTTTCTTTTAAAACGTTGTTGGCTCATACCTTCTTTATCAGTGATGATAGTAGATTCGAAGACAGGCATATTTGGTAAACTAAATTGTTTTCGTTTCTTTACTATTTTCCAAACGACGTAAATAGCGATAGCTGTACAGGCTATTATGGTTATACTATTTATGAGAGTTGGATCAAAATCAGGAAGTTTCCCTCTATTTTCTTCAATTTGAGGCTTTAAGAGATGCCCTTTACTTGCCCAAACACCTTCCGTATCTTTCAATTCAGCTGCTACGAGAAATGGATTTATAATATAACCGACTCCTAATGCGACTACTTCTGTGATAAAACTAAAAATGACTCGAATAAAAGGAAACACTTGAACAATTAATATACTCATTACACCAATCGTAATGATAGAAGTGAAACGTAATAACTGTTGATTCCGATTTGCCCCGGTTAACCAAAATGTAATCATAATGTGCATAACTAATAGTAACAGTTTCCCGAGCGTTGGAAAGGGAGCATAAAATATAGCCGAAACACCAAACCAAACAATACCGCCTAACGATTTTTGAACTGGGTAGCCAGGTCCAACTATATGCACGATAAAGAAGAAAAGTGGTAACATAATTGTGCCAAATAAAGAGAAAGGGAGAAAGATAGAACAACCAATTATTTGAGTCATTAAAAGTATGACAAATCCTGTCGTTCTTTTTTTCATGAATTTATGAATTAGAAATACTCCAATATAGCCTGTTGTTAAAAATATAGCAATAGCAACAAGTTCGTCCCTTTCTGTTAATAACGAAAGGAGGAGCAGCAGAAGAAAGTCATTAATGTAATAGAGCCAAGTTTTCAAGTTTTTCCACCATCCCTTCGTTATTTATGAGAAACGTAGGTTGCGATAGAAGGGAGAGATCATTCTTCTGCAAGCCAATGTGAATTATTGTAGACGATCGTTCTCCTTTTCTATTTGTATAATGGAGAAACCCTTGTTTCGGAATTAATGTGCTATCGTCTGAAATACGTGCCAATTCCTCTAAAGCTTTTGCGTAATGTGTTTGTCCTTCATTTAATGGTAAGTGCAGAGGACCACCTTCAGCTAATACACTAATAAATAGTTCAAACGGAATTTGATGCTTCGTTGCGTATTGACAAATGTATGTTGCAAATGAAATGAGATCTTCTATATTATCTTTCCAACCAAACCCGCGATTAGCAGCTAATGAAAGACAAATTGTCCAACTATAATTTTTAACAGGTTCATATTGCTTTGCCTGTAATTCCTGCATTTTCGCAGATGCTTTCCAATGAATGGAGCGGAAAGATTCACGTTCGTACCGTTTCACACCGATAATAGATGTTTCATCATTGTAAAAAGAAAAATTCGTTCGATAAGATCCATTTAAAAGTTGCTGAAGTTCTTGCAAACCTGCTACTTCTTTAGGTGATGGATACACAATAATTTCAGTTCTTAATTTATCAAATACAGGTAAATGTACAGATAATAAATGAAAAGGATCTTTCAAAACACATTCGAACTGTTCAATTTGAAACACACCACGCTTCGTTGCGGTTAATGTTAAATCCCATTTTTGCGCTGAATGGGCAGGTTGTGAAAATGGGAAAGAGAATAGTGTTTTTGATATTTGTTCAATTCCTTGATCTTTATGCGGTAGTAGAGACGGGTCTAAATGGAAATAACAAACACCATTGACGAGTGGTATGTTTGCTCCGTTTTTTAAATGAATAAAAAACTGTCCAGATTCATCAGGGAATAAACGTGTTGTTTGTTTCTCATTTATCACTTGAAATTTTTTCTCTATGTAAGCGACATATTTATAAATGAAAATCGCAAATAAATAATAAAAGAAAAAGAAAAACATAATGCTTCGTTGTGGCATAAAAAACGTAAATAGTATAGCGCCTGGAACAGATAGTTGAATAATATGAAGTTGGAAAAATAAAGGTACAGTTACAACGCGCTGTCCATTCATGCTTGCTCAATCTCCACAGGTACGTCCACTTCTTTTAAAATCTTTTGCATAATTTCATTTTTTGTCGTACGTAATGCGCCTTCCATTGATAAGACGATACGGTGATTCCAAACAGAAGGAACTAAAAATTGTATATCTTCTGGTGTGCAATATTCTCTCCCACGTAAAAAGGCTAACGCTTGAACTGCACGTACTAAAACAAGTGTGGCACGCGGACTTACACCGTTAGCGATATAATCATGATTTCTTGTAGCATGAGCAAGCTTAATGATGTAATGTTCTAACGGTTCTGATACGAAAATTTCTTTCACTCGTTTCTGTGCCTCTAAAATATCATCTAAAGTAATAACGGATATGACACTTTCTAGTGGTGTATCGTTACGAAAACGTCGCATCATTTGTAGTTCGTCTTCAGGATTCGGATAACCTATAGAAATTGTCATTAAAAAGCGATCAAGCTGTGCATCAGGAAGAGGGAAGGTTCCTTGTGATTCAATTGGATTTTGCGTCGCAATAACAAAGAACGGTTTTGGAAGAGGAGTTGACTGCTTTTCAAGCGTCACTTGTCGTTCTTCCATCGCTTCTAATAAACTAGACTGTGTTCTTGGCATTGCACGGTTAATTTCATCTGCCAGTAAAATGTTTGCCACGACTGGTCCCAGTCTTAACTCAAATTCGCTCGTTTTCGGATTGAAATATTCAATACCTGTCACATCACTCGGAAGTACATCCGGTGTAAATTGAACGCGAGAAAAATTACCACCAATACTTTTTGAAAGTGTTTTCGCAAGTAACGTTTTCCCTGTACCAGGCACATCCTCAAGAAGCACATGTCCATCAGCAAGCAAGGAAACGATTAATAGATCGATAACATTTTCTTTACCTACAAAAACTGATCCTATATTTTCCTTCAATTTATTTATCATATGTATCATTCCTTTCAAAATATAAACGGATATTTCTATATTTTAACAAATTATTCAGAAAATTTATATGGTTTTTCAATTCAAAGAAATAAATATTCAATTATTAAATTATACTCTTGCATATTTTGGAATACGAATATATAATATCGGTATACGATGTATCGTGAGACGATATATCATGAAGCGATGTATCGGAGGTGGTTATAATGAATACGAAAGCGAGAAAATATATTCCGTTAACTGAGGCGACATATTACATACTGTTATCACTAGTGAAACCAATGCACGGATATGGAATTATGCAATTGGTAGAAGAGATGACAAATGGAGAAGTAAAGCTCGGTCCTGGAACTTTATATGGGAATACGACGAAGTTATTAAAAGAGAAATTAATTGTTGAAGTTGCCTCAACAGATAGAAAGAAGTGTTATGAGTTAACGCCGTTTGGGAGAGAAGTGTTAGAGCTCGAGTATAACAGATTGCAGAGGTCTGTAAGGAATGGAAATAGTATATTAGGGGAGTGAATGAGAGATGGAGACAAAGAAGGTATTCAAACCTTTCGCGATATGGAGCTTGGAAAAAGAAGAAGCTTTTTTAAGAAAAATGCATCAAAAAGGATGGGCTTTACAAAAGTATAATGTAATGTATACGTTTAAGAAAACTGAACCGAAAGATGTAATATATAAAGCGGATTTTAGACTGGATTATAAAGATTCGAAAGAAAAACAACAAGAATATATTGATATATATAAAATGTGTGGCTGGAAACATGTAACGAGTTTTGCGAAATGGAATTATTTTTGTAAAGAAGTAGACGAGGAAAATGAGTTACCTGATATTTATTCAGACAAAGAAACGAAGATACAAAAACTTGTTGAATTGATACAGTTCGTTGCAATTATGTTTGTAACGTTAATTCCAGTACTTTACTTATGTTTTCTTGGAGTATCAGAATCAGGATTATATAAAGGTATGGTAGGGCTTTTAGTTTTTATATATTCATATGCATTTATTAATTTATTTAGGAAGCTTAAACAGTTGAAAAAGGAAATATTTTAACAAAGAGTGCTATTCTTAGAGGAGTGTATAAGTGAAGTGTATGGGAATCACCTTCTCTAATTTATATATATGTTTATTTTGTTCACTCTTTTTTACATAATAAAAGACCAACTTTTTAATTCATAGAACTAACAGTTACAAAGATGATACCAGTAACAATACCTAAAAAAACATAAATGAAGAAGAAATAATTAATAATAACGAACTAGCAATTAATATCAATTTATTAGATTTTTGATTTTTAAAATGGTAATAAAGTAAAAGACAACAAATAGTAGAAACAATCCATATTGTTAGACCGTAAGGCGTCATTATTTTCTTCCAATCGAAGATCCAAAAGTAAAAGATGACTATGTGACAAATTAATAGTAGAAATGTTGATGGAAGCATTATCTTTTTATTTAAAATCATTTGTTTTACCTCCCTTATGTAAATATTACCAAAAAGGTGTGGGTTTTAACATATAATAAGGAAGAGATACGTTTTTTATTACCGTATTTAAAGAAAAAATCCCCTATAGAAAAAATTTTTTCTACAAGGGATAGTAATGACATTATTAGAAAGACTGATTTTGAGCAGGTTTAATAAATTGTTCAGGATTTTCAACAAGTCCACATACAGCACATTGGACGCGATAAGTAGGTCCTTGATAGGCCATATGAAAAGCATTCATCGTTTCATTTGTGTATTCTTCTTCTACTTGACCAGTTTGTGGATTTAATTTGACTGGTTTTACTTGTTGCTCAAGAATATTAAAGCGAGTGCGGTTCGTTTTACAACTTGGACATAGCATTGGTTCCATATGTATACACCTCCATTTGTAGCATTTCTTAAACTTATTAATTTTATGCAAGCAAAAAAACTTTCTCAATATAAATAGGTGTTTAATGTATTTAAAATTCAGAAAAAATAAAATATAATAAGAGTACGAACTGGTTATGTCCAAACCAAATCTCCTGTTTTATGCCAATAAGCTGGGAGGCCGAGAAATCGGCCTCATTTTTTTGTGCTCGTTACTATAGGAAACAAGGTTTTTATAAAGCTTTTGTCGAAATTTTAGGGATGGATATAAAGGGGGATGTAAAATGAATTTAAAAATGAAGTACATCATTTTATACGTAGAAAAGTTTGAGGAATGTCTAAGATTCTATAAAGATGTATTACAGTTACCGATAAAAGCAGAGCATGGTACATATATTGAATTTAATACGGGTACTACCATATTAGCGATGAATACGCGGCAAGACGTAAAAGAATTAACGGGACTACCACTTACAGAAGGTGAGTTACAATCTTCCCATTTTGAATTGGGATTCGTTGTTGAAAATGTACAAGAAACGATTGAGCAATTTAGAGAACAAGGTATTACGGTTTTAGTTGAACCAATTGTAAAGCCGTGGGGGCAAACCATTGCATATATTGCTGATCCAGATGGGAATTATATTGAAATTTGCAGTTCATTAGAATAGAAGGAGAAAAAGAGATGGGGTTTCCGAAACTAGAAACAGAACGTTTACAATTAAGAGAACTTACACTGTTAGATGCAGAAACGATGTTCCGTTATTTTTCAAAAGAGTCTGTTATACGTTATTTCGGAATGGATTCTTTCGAAAATATTGAGCAAGCGAAAACAACGATTCAAACGTTTAAAAATCGTTATGAAGAGGGAAGTGTATTTCGCTGGGGAATAGAGAAAAAGGGGACGGGCGAATTAATCGGAACGTGCGGTTTTCATTTAATTAACCATCATCATAAGCGAGCTGAAATTGGTTATGAATTAGACGATACATATTGGGGACAAGGATACGCATCGGAAGCGTTACAGGCGATTTTAACTTACGGATTTGAAATGCTGCAACTAATAAGAATTGCTGCTGTCGTATATGTAGAAAATAAATCTTCTCAAAAATTATTAAGTAAAGCAGGATTTCAAGAAGAAGGATTACTTCGAAAACATATGATTCAAAATGGAGTTGCGCATGATACCATTTTATATTCTTTATTAAAAGAAGAGTGGAAGAAGTAATGAGTACAAACGAACTTATAAATATAATGAAGAAACATAAAGAAAATAGGTTCATTTTAGGGATAGATGGCTTAAGTAGATCAGGAAAAACAACATTTGTAACAAACTTAAAAGAAAATATGAAACAAGAAAGCATTCCGTTTCATATTTTTCATATTGATAATCATATAGTGGAGCGTAATAAACGCTATGATACAGGATTTGAAGAATGGTATGAGTATTATTATTTACAATGGGATATTGAATGGCTTCGGCAGAAGTTTTTTCAAAAGTTGCAGAATGAAACAAAACTGAAATTACCGTTCTATTATGATGACACAGATACATGTGAAATGAAAAAAGTACAGATCCCCATAGTAGGTGTAATTGTAATTGAGGGGGTTTTTCTACAGCGAAAAGAATGGAGAGATTTCTTTCATTATATGGTGTACTTGGATTGTCCAAGAGAGACAAGATTTCTACGCGAGAGTAAGAAAACACAGAAAAATCTTTCGAAGTTTGAGAATAGGTATTGGAAGGCAGAGGATTATTACTTAGAAACGGAATTGCCGAAGGATAGAGCGGATTTAGTTATAAATTGATTTGAAGAAAACCTCAACTTTTTGTTTGAAAAGTTGAGGTTTCTCTATGTAATAGCAGATTAATTATTTCAATTAATGAGAAGGAGAATATTATTATAATTTGAATTATATATTTATAGATAAATCTATAGATGAAAAGATTTCAATAAAGCGAGTGATCACATGAGTATTTTTATTTTAGAAGATGATGTCATACAGGCGCAGCAAATGAAGCGGTTAGTTGAAGAGATTTGTGAGAAATATATGTTGCCTTTAGATTTTATTGAGGTAACTAGTAAGAGTGAAAACATTATTACTAATATTCCAAAGGCAAAGTACGTCCCAATCTATTTTTTAGATATAGAGATAAAAAGAGAAGAGCGTAAAGGGTTACACGTGGCGCAAGAAATACGAAAGTATGATACGCAAGGAATTATTGTGTTTGTAACAACGCATTCTGAATTTGCACCTATTTCATATCAATACATGGTATCAGCTTTAACCTTTATTGATAAAGGGTTGCCATATGAGGAGAGATATAAAGTTTTTAAACAATGTTTACTTCAATATGAAGCAAGAAATAAGCATATTATTCCGTCCGATGACTTTATCGTTGAAAATAGTAATGCCACTGTGCGGGTTCCTTTTTATGAAGTTGAATATGTTATGACTGATGAACCGCACCGGTTAGCATTAGTGACATTAGATCGAATCGTTTATTTTTATGGAACCTTAAAGGAAATTGAAATAATCGATGAACGTTTATTTCGGTGTCATCAATCATATATCGTGAATACGAAGCAGATGTCTTCTTACGATGCGAAGCAAAAAATGATAGTTTTAAAAAGCGGGAAACGTATTCCGGTATCACGTCGTTTAGTGAGTAAAGTACGTAACATGTTAAAGGGTGAGATGTAATGTATATGTATGATTTATTTGCAATACTGCTTACTAGTATGTGTCACGCGTTTTTATATATACAATTAATCCGATACAACAGATTGTCAGTTAGAATGTTAATAGCTTTAAGTACGGTATTCATTATTTTACTTGCTATAGTCGTAACAGTAACGAGATATCCAGAGTTGAATAGTACGATTGTGTTATTTTTAATAAGTTTAGGATTAATGCAAAATGAATTAAAATTTAAGCATAATTTATATTTTGCACTGGTAAGTATGGTGATTATAACGTTAGTGAAAATGTTGCTATTAGATTTAGGAATGAAAATCTTTATGTTAACGCCATTCAATTTATATTTATGGACAGGTAGCATAATTCATCTTATCGTATCGACACTTACTTTTATCGGTATTCTATTAGCACGTAAAAGAATTCAAAAAATTGCTCAATATATAGTAGGTAGTCCGTTATATTATATAACTTACATATTATTAATTATCGGGTTTATTATTGAACTAATTTTAACTCAGCCGTCAACTGAGTTTTTAGCAAAAATAAATCAACAATACAGTGAAGTAAGTTATAATTCAGCGATTATTATTTTTTTATTATTACTAATCATCGTACTAATAAGCTCACATTTATCGAAAGAAAAGTTACGAGAAGAGCATGAAAAACGTTTAGATAAAGAGTTATTAGATTATGTGGAGAAATTAGAGGATATGCATGATGAGCTTGCTAGTTTCCGTCATGATTATATGAATGTATTACTATCGTTAGAAGAGGGAATACGTACAAAAAATGTGAAAGAAATTGAGCAAGTGTACTACGATGTTATTGCTCCCACATTAAAAACAATAAATGACCATGAACTTGATATTGCAAAATTATCTCGCATACAAATTCCAGAATTAAGAAGTGTATTAAGAGCAAAAGTCGGCACTGCCCAGCAGCAGCAAATAAAAGTAATGCTTGATATACCGGAGAACATTGAAAGTGTTTCGATGACGATTATTTCATTTATTCGTATCATTTCAGTTTTAGTAGACAATGCAATTGAGGAAGCAGTATGTAGTGAGGAAAAGATATTACAAATCGCATTCTTTGAAATGGATTCACGACAATATTTTATCGTGCGTAATAGTTCAAAGGGTGAAGCGATTGATTTGCAAAAAATTTATGAGAAAAACCATTCAAATAAAGAAGGTGCTAGAGGGTACGGGCTATTTTCGTTAAAACGGATCATAAATAAAACAAATAATGCGACGTTAGAAACAACTTATGTAAGTCCTTATTTCACACAAACATTTATATTAAATGAGATGAAATGACCATCTATGATGAAAAGGAAACCGAATAAGAAATAACTACATACTTTCTTCACTCGATTTTATACACTTCAAGTAAGAGGTGAAGCGAGATGAATGGTCTTATTTTTACAACAATGATTAGCTTTGGTTTACCGCTTATAGCACTTTTATATGCTCTTTGGAGGAAACGCTATATTCCATATATGTTAGGTATATTGGCTTTTGTTGTATCACAAATATTGATTCGCATACCAATACTAAATTATTTAAATGGAACTAGCACAGATTTTCAAATGTTTTCGGTTATGCAGCCTATACTATTTGCAGTTTTGCTTAGTATATCAGCTGGAATTTTTGAAGAGATAGCTCGTTTTATCGCAATGCGTTATTTTATGAAGCAACGAGATTGGCAGTCTGGTTTTTTATTTGGAGCAGGGCATGGTGGTATTGAGGCGGTGTTGATAGTTGGTATCCCAGTAATATCCCTATTATTATCACAAACAGTCATTCAAAATGGTGACAGTTATTATCTCGGTGGTATTGAGCGCATCTTTGCGATGGTATTACATGTTGGGCTTTCTTTCATTGTATTACAAGCTGTCGTCCAAAAGAAATTTCGTTATGTTGTATATGCAATTCTCATCCATGGGACTGTAAATGCATTAGCTGGCATTATATCGCTATATGTGCCAGGGGAAATTGGGATTATTATGTCAGAAGTTTCAATAGCAATTTTTGCGTTACTCACTTTTAGTTATAGTTTCATTTTAAAAAGAAAGGGTGTATTAAAATGAGAAGAATGTTACTTATTATTATAAGTGCTATCGCGGCGTTTGCACTTGCAGCATGTACCGGTAATAAAGTAGATGAAAGTACGTCTAAAAACTTTATTTCGAAAGCGGAAGAAATTGTATCATTATTAAATGAGGCAAAATATAAAGAAGTGCATGAGAAATTTGATAGTAAAATGACAGCTGCATTGTCAGAAGAAAAGATGAAAGATCTTACACCTATAATCGAGAAAGCTGGTACATTCGAAAAAATTGAAAAACAATCGATTGAAGAAAAAGATGGTTTATATACTGTTATTCTTGTAGCGAAATATAGTAAAGAACAACGGACATTTATTATAACTTATAATGATAAAGAAGAAATAGCAGGTTTAGTTATTAAATAAAAAAGAGATACAGCGGAAGTTCTGCTGTATCTCTTTTTTGTTTTAACCAAATTATGGTTATTTGTGCTACTATGAACTTATAGCTATATAGAAGGGGGGATTAGTATGAAAACTGAAATAGGTCCTAAAAAGAAGTACAGTATAATAAGCTACATATCTTTACTCATCGGCATTTTATGTTTTCTGTTCGTATTTATTACACCGACAAGGATAGCGAATGCAGGTAATATAGTGGGAGATTATGTTACAGTTGCCCTGACAGTTGCAGGTATCATACTTTCTGTCATTACAATGGCGAAAAAAACTGAGAAGAAGGGGATTGCTATTCTTTCGTTCATACTGTCCTCATCATTTTTTATATTTTGGATCATCGCAATTATTTTATTGTTTACTGGTCAAATTAGTTTTGCGCCGTAATGTGCAATAAAAAGAGTCCTTCTCGTATGAAGGACTCTTTTTATTCGCTTTCTTCTGGTTGATATTCTAAAATATCCCCAGGTTGGCATTCTAATGCTTTACAAATGGCTTCTAAAGTTGAAAAACGGACTGCTTTTGCTTTACCATTTTTCAAGATCGAAAGGTTAGCCATTGTAATTCCAACCTTCTCCGAAAGCTCTGTTACACTCATTTTTCTTTTCGCTAACATTACATCAATATTAATAATAATTGCCATATTATTCACCTCAGACCGTTAAATCATTTTCTGATTTTATATCTATCGCATCTTTTAATAGTCTTTGGAGAACGGCAGCAAAGACCGCGATTACCATTGAAGCAAAAATTATAATCATTCCAATAACAATAATACCAGGGGCGTCATCTCTCTCTGCCACAAGATAGAAAAGTGGCATACCTAATACATATAATACACTAATTGCTAGTGCGCTGTACTTAATATTTTTTAAAGCTTTAACAGACAACTCTGAGAATGCGTTGTTTTTATCAATATAGTTTAAAAGCTTAAATGTTTGGTACAGTGCGAAGTAATAAGGTATTGCTGTCGCGTATAAATTGATAAATACAAGATATTTAATATATGCCATTTCGGGATATAATTCAGCAGCGAAATTCCCTATGTTAGGGACTAAAAAAATGCACATAGCAAGAACAGGGATACCCATTAGAATCACAGCTGTCTTTAAGAAAAGTGTTGATCCTTGTTTCATAAAAAGCACCTCATTTATTTAATATCTTATTAATTTACCATGAAATTTATTGTTTAACAATAAATTTTTATTTATTTTAATTGGAGATTTGTTGTTAAGCAAGTTAATGATGGGAAATCTTCTTTATAAGATAGATGAACTATACCGACATGTAATAAATGAGAAAGTTACTATTGTTAGCTTTATAAGAATTGGGAACTAATAAAACATATATAGGTTGTGAAAAGTAAAACGAAACCAGAACTTTGTATGTAAATGAATGCGAAACAAATGGAGGCGCAATAATGTCGGAGTTAGCTTTAAAGATGAAGAGATTACTGTTAGTAGGAACAATCATACTAAGTATGTTATGTACTGAAAGTTTGATGAATTATCATACAGTGGAAGCTAAAGTGAAAAAAGTAGAACGGAAGCCTAAAAATGTAATCATAATGGTTATGGACGGAACAAGTTCTACAGCAACTACATTAGCTCGCTTGTATAAAGGGAAACCACTTGCATTAGACGAAATTGTAACAGGAGGAGTTCGTACATATTCGGCGGAATCAGCTATAACAGACTCAGCTCCAGCAGCTACAGCTTTAGCGACGGGGAATAAATCAAATTCAGGATATGTAGGTGTATTACCTTCAATTGTAAGTTCATCTGGCTTAAAACCAATGAAAGAAGAGGATAAGTTACGACCAGTTGCCAATGTTTTAGAAGGTGCAAAACGTACGGGTCGCGCAACTGGAATTGTTGCTACAGCTGAAATTCAGCATGCTACTCCTGCTGGATTCTCCGCTCATCATGTGAATCGTAACAATTTCGAAGTGCTCGCGGAGCAACAAGTATATCAAAATATAGATGTCGTATTAGGTGGGGGAAAAGCAGCACTTCTACCTGAGACAGATAGTGGGATTCGAAAAGACGGTGAAGATTTAGTAAAAGTGATCAAAAACAAAGGGTACGACTTTGTTGAAACGAAAGAAGCATTATTAGGCTCTAAATCTAATAAAATTTGGGGCTCTTTCTCGCTTAATGCTTTAGCATTTGATATGGATCGTGAAGCAACAAACCCAGAGCAACCAACACTTTCTCAAATGACGGAAAAAGCAATTCAAACGTTATCAAAAGATAAAGATGGCTTCTTTTTATTTGTGGAAGGAAGTAAGCCAGACTGGGCAGCTCATGTGAATGATCCAATTGGGATGATTAGTGATGTATTAGCATTTGATAATGCAGTTGCAGAAGCATTGAAGTTTGCAAAAAAAGATGGTAATACGATGCTAATAGCCGTAGCGGACCATGGTAATAGCGGTATTTCTATTGGGAATATGAATACGACAAAAGGATATAATACTACGCCGGTCTCTGCGTACATTTATCCATTGAAAAAAGCGAAGATGACACTTGAAGGGACTATCAATAATTTGAAAGCTGATATATCAAATGTAGAAGAGGTAGCTAAATTATACGGGTTGGACAATTTAACTTATGATGAAAAAGAAAGGTTAAAAAAGGCTAAAAAGAAAATAGATGTAGGTCCAATTTTCACTACATTATTGTCTAAGCGTGCGAACATAGGCTTCACAACAGGAGGGCATACAGGTGAGGATGTATTCTTATATTCATACGGTCCTCAAAAGCCATACGGTTTGATTCAAAATACGGACGTTGCGAAGACGATGGCGAAAGCGATGGGCTTTAACTTAGAAAAAGTAACAAACAAATTATTTGTAGAAAGTGAATCAGCCTTTAAGCAGAATGATGCAGCTGTAACAATAGATAAAACTGATGTAGCGAACCCTGTACTCATAGTAAAACGTAATAATGTAACAGCTCAATTATTTGTTAACAAAAATATAATTCGTATTAAGAATAAAGAGTATGAATTAGGAAGTGTTGTTGTAGAAAGTAATGGAAAGGTTTACGTACCAGAAGAAGCAATTCATCTATTTAGAAAACATTCTCGTTAAAAGATTGTCAACCACTTACCTTAATTAGGAGGAGTGGTTGGCAATTTTTTGTTTATTAAACGTAAGCAATTTGTAAGGAGTGAGTAAGAAAAAAGAGAATTTTATAGTATATAATAATATTTATTACATCTACTTTTAACACCTGATACTAATAGTATGCTATAATATGAATTAGCAACATAAAGGAAGGGAATTAGAAAAAATGACATTAGAAAAAACTAAAAATTTAAAAAAACAAGTTGCCCCTTATGAAAAATCAACAATTAAAAAAAGTGTGTGGCAACTTATTAACACAGTCGTGCCGTTTATTATTTTATGGTACCTTGCTTATAAAAGTTTGTCCGTTTCTTATCTGTTAGCAGTAGTTCCATCTCTGTTAGCTGCTGGTTTTATGACACGAATTTTCATTATTTTTCATGATTGTACCCATTATTCATTCTTTAAAAGTCGACGTGCAAATAGAATAGTAGGGACATGTATGGGTGTGTTAACGTTATTCCCATTTGATCAATGGGGGCATGATCATGCGATTCATCACGCTACAAGTGGTAATTTAGATAAGAGAGGTACAGGAGATATTTGGACGCTTACAGTGGATGAATATGTAGCTGCGCCACTTAGACTTCGTTTAGCATATCGTTTATATCGCAATCCATTCGTTATGTTTGGGTTAGGTCCGATTTATGTATTCTTGCTTAAAAATAGATTTAACCGAAAAGGTGCAAGACAGAAAGAACGTATGAATACGTATTTGACGAATATTATAATTGTTGCCGTAGTAGCTATACTTTGCTGGGCAATAGGATGGCAATCGTTCCTATTAGTACATGGTACGATATTCTTAATTGCAGGTTCAGTAGGGATTTGGCTGTTTTACGTACAGCACACATTCGAGGATTCTTATTTTGAAGAAGATAAAGATTGGGAATATGTGAAAGCGGCCGTAGAGGGAAGTTCATTTTATAAACTTCCAAAAATCTTGCAATTCCTAACTGGTAATATTGGATTCCATCATGTTCACCATTTAAGCCCAAGAGTACCAAACTATAAACTAGAAGAGGCACACAATAATACGCTTCCGTTAAAAAATGTACCAACGATTACACTTGCTACAAGCTTGCGTTCACTTCGTTTCCGTCTTTGGGATGAGAAAAGTAACAATTTTGTTAGCTTTAAAGAAGTCAAAAATATAATTAAAAATAATGTTTCTGTCCGGGTGAAATCGGAACTATAAATTCATCGGCTATAAAACTCCCCTTAATCATTATCGATGTAAGGGGAGTTTTTGTTATGTATAACTGATATCGGGGACGTGGAAAAATACATGTGTAGATATAAACATAAAGAGACGGTAAATATATTATGTAAACAAGAATAATCATCATATTTTTTATTACTGTGAAGGATATCGTGCATATATAATGGAAAGCAGAGGGTGGATGAGAGTAATGATAAGAACAGAAACAACGTAATAAAATAATTCTTTCAAAAGGAAGGGGAAATGAAAGATGTTGAAATTACAAGGAAAATACAATGAAGCGAAAGTATTTACGAATAACGTTGATGAGACTGCGAAAGGGCAGATTATTGATCTTTGTAACCAAGAATTTGTAAAGGATAGTCAAATTCGTATTATGCCAGATACACATGCAGGAGCAGGTTGTACGATTGGGACAACAATGACAATCCAAGATAAAATTGTTCCTAATCTTGTAGGGGTAGATATTGGGTGTGGGATGGAAGTTGTTGTAATTGATAAGAAAAAAGAAGAAATTAATTTCGATTACTTAGACGAAACAATTCGTAAATTCGTTCCAAGTGGTTTTCGTATACGAGATAAGGAACATCGATTCTCAAAAATGATTGATTTTGATGGTGTGAGAGCTCCATTTACATTACAACGCGCTCAAAAAAGTATTGGTACACTTGGGGGAGGAAATCATTTTGTCGAATTGAATGAGGACGATAAAGGTAATGTATATATTGTCATTCATAGTGGTTCGCGTAATTTAGGTAAGCAAATTGCAGAGTATTACCAAAACTCCGCATATGAACAACTTATTGATGTTACATCAATAAAAGATGATATTATTAAGAGGTTAACTGAAGAGGGAAGAGCAAAAGAAATACAAGAAACTTTACGTGGAATTCAGAAGCCAAAGATTCGTAAAGAACTAGCTTATTTAGAAGGGCAAGGGTTCAAAGATTATATGAATGACATGAATATTGCCCAAAAATATGCGGCGTTAAATCGTAAAGCAATGATTGATGAAATTGTTACGAAAATGGACTGGAAAATTATAGATCAATTTACTACAATACATAACTATATTGACATAGAAAATATGATTCTACGAAAAGGTGCTATTTCAGCTCAGAAAGATGAACGAGTCATTATTCCAATTAACATGAGAGATGGTTCAATTATTGCATTTGGTAAAGGGAATCCAGACTGGAATTTTTCTGGTCCGCATGGGGCAGGACGTATCATGAGTCGTAAGAAGGCTAAAGAATCATTGAGTCTAGAGGAATTTCAAAATACGATGACAGAGGTTTGGACTACATCAGTAGTAGAAAGTACAATTGACGAGGCACCAATGGTATATAAGCCAATGGATGAAATTATAGAAAATACAAAAGAAACGATAGATATAAAACACATTATTAAGCCGTTGTATAATTTTAAAGCGAATTAGAAGGATAAAAGACCGCACATGAAGTAAAAGCCATGTGCGGTCTTTTATATAAGCAGAGTATTATATAGTCTCGCTAATTTTATTTTCACTAGAAGTGTTAGTAGAAATTCTTTTCTTCACTTTAAAGTGATAGTAAGTGTAGCAAAAGATGATAAATGGTACAGTACAATAAATGCCTAGTCTTTGATCTGGGATAAAGATAAGACTTACTAATATAATGCCATACAATCCAAAACCAAGAATTGGTACAAGTGGATAAAGTGGCGTTTTAAATTTTAAGTCTTCTAATCTTCCACCGTCTGCTACATAATGTTTACGGAAAAAGAATTGAGAGACACAAATTGACATCCAAACAATGATTGTTATAACTCCAGAAATGGAAATGAGCCATAAGTAAACCGTTTCAGCAGCTACGACGCTTGTTAAAAGAGAAAAAGCAGAAATAGAAATTGTCAAAATTAAAGCGTTTAAAGGTATTCCTCGTGAAGATAATTTCTTTAGAAAGGCCGGAGCCATTTCGTTTTTTGATAATGACCAAAGCATGCGAGTTGCGGCATATAGTCCAGAGTTTGCGACAGAAAGAACAGCTGTAAGAATAACAAAGTTCATAATATCAGCTGCATATGGAATACCGATATTATCAAAAACAGCAACGAACGGGCTTTTTGTTAATCCTGCTTCTTCCCAAGGAATTAAAGCAACAAGAACAAAGATTGCTAAGACGAAGAAAAACATCGTACGCCATATAATATTTCTAATAGAACGAGGTAAAGTTTTTGCTGGATCTTCACTTTCACCTGCTGCGATTCCGACAAGTTCTGTACCTTGGAAGGAATAATTAACTGTAACCATCGTTAATAGAATAGCTGCAAGTCCATTTGGGAATAAACCGCCATGATTTACGAAATTTGATAATAATGGGGCTGGTTCGTCGCCTTTTAAATCAATTAAACCGAACATAGCGGCGCCGCCAAGAATAATAAAAGCTATAATGGCAGATACTTTTATACTTGAAAACCAAAATTCTGTTTCTGCATAACTACGAGCAGATAATGCATTAATCGTGAAGATTGTAACACCAAATATTAAACACCAAACCCAAACAGGAATATCAGGGAACCAGCGCTGCATTGTAATGCCAGCAGTTGTAAATTCAAGACCGGTCGTATTTGCCCAGCTTAACCAATATAACCAGCCGATTGTAAATCCAGTTGCAGGATTGATGAACTTAGTTGCATATTCCTGAAAAGAACCTGAAACAGGCATAGCTACAGCGAGTTCACCAAGACAAAGCATAACGAAATACATTAATAATCCACCAGCCATAAAGGCAAGTACGGATCCACCAGGTCCAGCCTGACTTATAATAAAGCCAGATCCGTTAAATAACCCCGTTCCAATCACACCACCGAGTGCAATCATGAATAAGTGTCTACTTTTCATCGTACGTTTTAATTCATTGTTTGTATTGTTTACTTGCGACATTGTTTTCCTCACTTTCGTAGTTGATAGAATAAATTTTGATGTTTTTCCGTATTATGGAATGCATTCCGTGATGTGAAATCTTGTTATAATTTTCAGATAATTAAAAAGAAAAGTCAATATTTTTTTGTTTGCGCTTTCAAATTATTGTTCGCAGCATATTTTTATTTTTAGAAAATTGAATAAACTGATTGATTTCATTTCGAATTTTTGTTAAATTGATAGGTAATTGAGCGTACTAACATATTACAAGTCAAGTAGAGGTGAGTTATGGTACAGTCCATTGATCGAGCGATAAGTATTATAAAGTTATTAAATTCTACTAATGAAAAAGAGTATTGGGCCATTTCGGATATAGCGGACAGAACACATCTCCCAGTTAGTACAGTACATAGATTACTTAACTCTCTAATCGAGCATGGGCTAGTTACACAAATTTCAGAGACGAAACAGTACAAAATTGGACCAATGTGGATGGAAATAGGATTACGACAATTGGAGAAGGTAGACTACAGATCAGTCGCAAGAGAAGTAATGAAGCGATTGGCTTCTGAAGTAGAAGAAAGTGTCTATTTGAACATTCCAAATGGAACACATTCTATTATTATTGAAAGAATGGATAGTCCTTTAAAAATTCGAGTTATCGATAACTTAGGGGAACAGATTCCTCTTTCAATTGGTGCTGCAAATAAAACGATGCTTGCCAATATGAAAGAGAGTGAAATGGAATATATTGTTGAGCAGTTACTTTCTGCTTTACCAGAACAAAAGCAAATTCTTCTTGATCAACTAAAGCAAATAAGAAACGAAGGATATGCTGTCAGTTATGGAGAAAAAACAGAAGGGACAGCTTCAGTAGCTGCACCTATTATTGGATTTAATCATAAAGTAGTAGGAGCATTAAGTGTTGGGTTAATTAGTCATCGCATTAATGATGATCGACTATCTTTTCTTATTAGTAAGGTAAAACAAGCAGCACATGAAATATCAATAAAAATCGGCAGTACATCAGAACTATAGTTTTGATAGCTGTCGTCATTTTTTATTCATATACTGGAATTCGTTTTCATAATACGGAAAAATAGGGGGATTTATATGTCAAAGTGGCAATCAAAAGAACAATTGATTCAATTATTAAGCGGTCTTGTTGAAATTCCTAGTATTACAGGTACAGAAGCTGAAGTGATATTGCCAGACTTCGTTGTGGAACAATTATCTGATTTACAGTACTTCAAAGAAAATACGCACCATTTGCAAAAAAATCCGACAGGGGACGGAAGATATTTTGTTACAGCACTAGTAAAGAAAAGTGACCGTACAAAAAACACCGTAATTCTAGTTAGTCACTTTGATGTTGTAGATGTGCAAGATTACGGAGTGTGGAAAGAAGATGCATTTAATCCTAAAAAGTTAACATCTATGTTTTATTCTCATAAAGATGAATTACCAGCCCATGTACGTGAAGATATAGAACAAGGAGATTGGCTGTTTGGTAGAGGAACAATGGACATGAAATGCGGCCTTGCGTTACAAATGGCGATGATTGAGCAAGCTTGCGAAGGAAGATTTGATGGGAATGTTCTTTTACTAGCTGTTCCAGATGAAGAAGTAAATTCTGTCGGGATGAGAGCTGCTGTCCCAAGATTATTAGATTTAGCAAGAGAACATGATTTAGATTATAAAACAGTACTAAATTCAGAGCCTATGTTTTCAAGGCATCCTGGTGATCAAAAGAAATATATTTACACTGGTTCTATTGGTAAAGTGTTACCTGGTTTTCTTTGCTACGGAAAAGAGACACATGTAGGTGAACCTTTTGCAGGTTTAAATGGGAGTTATATGGCTTCATTAATAACAGCAGAATTAGAGTTGAATACAGACCTTTGTGATATTGTAGAAGGGGAAGCGAGTCCTCCGCCAACTAACTTACTTCAACGGGACTTAAAGGAGGATTATTCTGTACAAATTCCGCATCGTGCAGTCACATTATTTAATTTGTTTTTACTAGAAAAATCAATGACAGATGTCGTTTCATTGCTGCGTCAAAAAGTAACGAAAGTAGCAGAAAAAATAGAAGAATCATATGAGAAGCAAGCTTATCGTTTTTCTAAATATAATCCATTTATACCACCTAACCTCAAAGTAAATGTATTAACATATGAAGAGCTTATCGCTTATGCAATTGAACAACATGGGCAAGAGAAAATAGATGATATTCAATCTAGCATTATTAAAAATAGAGAAGATAAAGATGATCGTGCGGTAACGATTGATTTAGTAGATAAACTAGCTATTTTATGTAAAGAAAAGGCGCCGATGATTGTACTTTTCTTCGCTCCGCCATATTATCCAGCTGTAAGTTCACGTAACAACAAGTTAATTAAAGAAGTAGTCGGAGAAATGGAAAGGTATGCACACTTCAATCATAATATTACATTTGAAAACCAAAACTATTTTGGAGGAATTTCAGATTTGAGCTATGTGGGCTTACAAAATCCATTACATTCAATGAGTTCACTTGTAGACAATATGCCATTATGGGATAAAGGTTACTCAATTCCACTTCAGGAACTAGAAGAATTTGACGTTCCAGTATTAAATATGGGGCCGGTAGGAAAAGATGCTCATCAATGGACAGAACGTCTAGATGTAAATTACGCATTTGAAACGCTATTAGATATGTTACCGATTTGCATTGAAAAATTACTTGTTTCTAATAAAATTACACAAGTATAGTAGGGAAGGAATAAGTGGAATTATTTTAATATAATTAAAATGAAAAAGGCTAAACTCAAGTATATTCAAGTTTAGCCTTTTATCATGTAGTGCGTTTCTAATTAAATTCATAGTTAACGCGATTACTTATATCGTTTTACTTTTTCGTTTGACCAGATAGTTCGACAGACTTTTGTGTACAACGTTGCATAGCTGAAATGATGGCTGTTCGTAAGCCTTTTTCCTCTAAAGTTGCTACAGCTTCTATCGTTGTTCCGCCAGGAGAACAAACCATATCTTTTAATTCACCAGGATGTATTCCTGTTTCTAGTACCATTTTTGCAGAGCCTAACACAGCTTGAGCTGCGAATTTATATGCTTGATTTCTTGGCATACCATCTAGTACAGCAGCATCTGCCATCGCTTCTATAATCATATATACGTATGCAGGTGAAGAACCACTTACAGATGTTACAACGTCCATTAATTTTTCACTTACAATCTCTGATTGACCAAAGCTATTGAAAATGTTTAGCACATTTTCTAAATCTTTTTCTGTCACCATTTCATTCGGGCATAATGCAGACATGCCTTCACCAACAAGGGCAGGGGTATTAGGCATTACTCGTACAACTTTTAATTTTGTATCAAAAGAATCCTCTGTACTTTTGATACTTTTTCCAGCAGCGATCGTTACGACAATAACATCGCTTTTGATCTCTTCTTTAATTTCGTTAATTACTGATGCGTATAAGTCTGGTTTAATTGATAAAATTAAAATATCAGCATTTTTAGCGACTTCATTGTTGTCAGTAGTTATAGATATTCCGTACTTTTCACTAGCATTTTCTAAATTCGTCGTGTTTAAATCTGAACACATGATTTTATTTGAAGACACTATCTTTTTATTTAGCATCCCGCCAATTATAGCCATCCCCATATTTCCGCATCCGATGAATCCAATTTGTTTATCCATAATAACTCAATCTTGCTCCTTTTTTAATAAATTATATCATTTTGAAATTGTTATCTTAAAATAACAATAACATCTCCATGCAATATAAAGAAACATTCTAAGAGAATATTTTCCTTTTTGCAACACCAAAAGATAAAAAATCAATTATATTCGACATTCTGTAAATATATACACTATAATGTAAGGTATTATATTTATAAATATGAGTTGTAGTTATATCAATTTGTATTTTCATTCAGTAGAGCAATCTTTTCATGCAAGTAACTTGCTCCTCTATTTATTTTTAAAAATACTTCTTGACACCAAATCGAACTATATCGCATAATATAAAAAAATTAAACCGAAAATCGTTGAAGGGAAATAGTACATATGTCTTCTTGCGAAAGAGAGTGGAATTCACCGGCTGAAAGATTCCTCGTATAGAATATATCGAACCTATCCCTGAGTCTTAAATGAAAGTTTAGGCGTTCGCCTGCGTTATAGGCACCAAGTGGATATCTATGTATATCAATTAAGGTGGTACCGCGGAACAATGACCGTTTCGTCCTTTTTATTTTATGAAGGGCGAAGCGGTCATTTTTATTTTGCTCTTAAATAGACTAGGTGCAGCACTGAAAAAAATAGAAATCGCTGCAAGCTGTATGAATAAAAGTGTAATGTATAAAAAAACTTTGATTTTAGACTTGGGGGATATAAAAGTGAAAAAACAACGAATTGTTGTAAAGATTGGGAGCAGTTCTTTGGCGGATAGTCACCAAGGCATTTCTAAAGAACAACTTTCAGATCATGTTGCGGCATTAGCTCGATTGAAAGAGGAAGGGCATGAAGTGTTGTTAATTACATCTGGGGCCGTCGCAGCAGGTTTTTCAGCTCTAGGGTACCCTAGTAGACCTGTAACAATTAAAGGAAAACAGGCAGCTGCGGCTGTCGGACAAAGTTTGTTAATGCAGGCGTATACGGAGGAATTTCGTAAATACGGTATCGTTACTGCGCAACTATTGCTGACGAGAAGTGATTTTTCTAGAAAAGAACAATATAGTAACGCTTACGCCACTTTAGGAGAGTTACTAAACCGTTCTGCTCTTCCAATCATTAATGAAAATGATTCCATTTCTTTAGAGGAGCTAACGTTCGGTGATAATGATATGCTGTCAGCTTTAGTAAGCGGACTTGTTTCGGCGGATATGCTGATGATTTTTACAGATGTGAACGGTTTATATGATAAAAATCCTCAGAAAAATGAGGATGCGAAAAAATATTATTTCCTTCCTGAAGTTACAGAAGAAATCGCTTCTCTTGCAGGAGATGCTGGCTCAAAACTTGGGACTGGCGGAATGAAATCAAAAGTCGATGCTGCAAAGACAGCACTCTCTCTTGGTGTCAGTGTATTTATCGGAACAGGACGTGGACAAGAGAAATTTGTAGATGTTTTGAAGGGGAAAGGTGATGGAACGTATGTCGGAAATGCCCCTCAAAAAGAAATGAAGATGAATAAGCAATGGATCGCTTTGCATTCGGTTGTTAGCGGACAAATTGAAATAGACGCCGGAGCAGCTACAGCTATCATTCAGCATGGCAAGAGTCTTCTTCCTGCTGGTGTTACAAATGTTTCAGGGTTTTTCCAAGTGGGCGAAGTCGTAGAAGTAATGACGCAACAAGGACGCGTGATTGGAAAAGGACAATGCACATATAGTGCAGAGGAGCTAAGGGATGTAAAAGGTATGCAAAGCCAACAGATTCAAGCAAGAGGCGAAAGACATAATTATGAAGTCATTCATAGAGATTATTGGGTTTCATTTTAAGAAGATGGATCAAAAAGGAGGAAATAAAAATGAATGAAGTGTTAGCAAAGGGAAAGAAGGCGAAAGAGATCGCTAGAGAGCTAGTACTTAAATCTACAGAGCAAAAAAACGAAGCACTTTCCGCAATAGCTGATCAGTTAATATTAGAAACAGCTTATATTTTAGAAGAAAATAAGAAGGATATTGAAGAAGGTAAGGCAAAAGGGTTTTCTGATTCTCTCCTTGATCGCCTTATGCTGAATGAACAGCGTATTGTTGATATGACAGAAGGGATTAAGCAGCTAATTGAATTACGTGATCCTGTAGGAGAATGTGTAAGTGCATGGGAAAGGCCAAATGGACTATCTATTCAGGAAATGCGCGTACCACTTGGTGTTGTTGGGATGATTTACGAGGCAAGACCGAATGTAACAGTGGATGCTGCTACAATTTGTTTGAAGACAGGAAACGCAGTCATATTACGTGGTAGTTCTTCTGCTATTCATTCTAATAAAGCCATCGTTGCTGTTATTCACAGAGCGCTCAAACAAACAAGCTTACCTCAAGAAAGTGTACAGCTTATAGAAGATACAACGCGAGATAGCGCAAAGCAGTTGTTTACAATGAATGATTATCTAGACGTTCTTATTCCAAGAGGTGGCAAGCAATTAATCGATACTGTTGTGAGGGAAGCGTCTGTCCCAGTACTTGAAACAGGTGCGGGAAATTGTCATGTTTTCATTGATGAAACAGCGGATAAACAAATGGCATTTGATATTATTATAAATGCAAAAACGCAGCGTCCATCTGTATGTAATGCAATTGAAACGATTGTACTTCATGAGAAGTGGGCAGAGCAATATGGTAGCGAGTTGTTTTCTTCTTTGAAGAAAAGAGGCGTGGAGCTACGTGGTGATCAAAAAGCATTGGCAATGGATTCATCAATTGTACTTGCTTCAGAAGAAGACTGGGGGACAGAATTTTTATCTCTCACGCTAGCAGTTAAATTAGTTTCTTCTATAGAAGAAGCGATTCATCACATAAATACGTATGGATCTATGCATTCTGAAGCGATTATTTCAGAAAACGAGGAAAATGTCAGCAAATTTTTCGTATCTGTTGATGCGGCTGCACTGTATCATAATGCATCAACTCGTTTTACTGATGGATCTGAATTCGGATTTGGAGCAGAAATTGGTATCAGTACACAAAAGCTACACGTAAGAGGACCAATGGGGCTTCCTGCATTAACTTCTACAAAATACGTCATTCGTGGAAATGGACAAATTCGAAAATAAAAATAAAAGACACTCAATTCGTTTGGGTGTCTTTTATTTTAAAAATTATTTACCATACAAAAAGCCCAACAAGCATAGCGCTTAATAAGGAAACAGCCATTCCGCTCACAAGAAGCTTCCAAACATTTTTACCGATGACTGATGATTTTTCGCCGCCAAATAATGAATTGTAAGTTCCATAAATCATACCTACTGTACTAAAGTTAGCAAAAGAAGCTAGAAATGTTGTGGCAACCGCAACCGTATGCGGTTGTAAAGACTTTAAGTTTGATTTTAAATCCATCATTGCAACAAATTCATTCGTCGTTATTTTGATCCCCATTAATTCAGCTACATACATAGCATCACTGCCCGATAAACCGAGTAAAAAAGCGAAAGGACTAAAGATAATGGAGAAGATTTTTTGAATTGTTAACCCCGTTACAAAAAATCCTAAAATCCCATTTAAACATGCAGTTAAAGCTACATAACCAATTACCATAGCTAAAATAACGATAACCATATTCATCCCGACTAACATGCTGTTTGAAATAGTAGAAAAGAAATCCTTTTTTTCATGTTTGGAAGGTGTGTAAACAACATCTTCTTCTTTCGAAACTTCCACAGGATTTAATACATTGGCTAAAATTAATGCGTTAATACAATTTAATGGGATTGCGCTGAAAATATATGTTGCTGGAACCATTGATAAATAAGCACCAAGAATGGAACCGCTGACGCTACTCATACTCATAATTCCAAAAGTCAGCAGACGGTTTTCTTTTAAAACAGATAATTGATCACGAACAACCGCAAGTGCTTCAGTGTTTCCTAAAAACATCATTTGAATCGAAAAGAAACTTTCTAACTTTGGTAAACGAGAAATCTTTGAAATAACTGCACCTACTTTATCAATAATCCAAGTTAAGATTCCAAAGTAAGAAAGAATATCAAAGAACGTGATAACAAAAATGATAGGTAGTAATGCGCTAAAGAAGAAATCAATTGTCTGATTTTCCATAGCAGAAGGAAATGCAAATCGAATTCCTTCATTCGCACATGCCAGTAGCCAACTGAAAAATGAAGCAATTTTATTAATGATAATACTGCCTAGCTTTGTGCCTAACATAAACCACGTAATAAAAAGCTCTAATATGATGAGAATTACAATTGGTCTCCATTTTATATGTTTTTTATTAGGCGAACATAAGTAAACAATTAATATGACAACGAAAATCCCTAACATATTCAATATGAAATACATGTCAACAACTCCTTAAGGCTTATTATTTGTATATAAAAAAGCCTCTATTCTTCCAAATTTGGATTATGATCAGAAGTTATGAAGCATGTGAATGATGTTTAGGATTCATGTATTTTAATTTGAGCCATCGAAGTAATTACAAAACAAGTAGCTATTTTCAATTGTTTTGTTGCAGGTTAAACGTAAGCAAATGTAAACATCGCTTATAAATAAGAACGGTGAGTTGGCCATGAACCTTGGAGTTTTCGAAGTTGTATAATTTGTCCTGTATGATAAGCATCGTGCAAAAGGATATTCATATATTGTTGCCAAATTGGTAGAGAAGGCTTTGGTTGGTCTAGTTCTGCTTCTTGAAAGGATGTTAATGAAGATTGTAAGGCATCATGTACTTGAAGCGTTCGTTTCACTGTTTGCTGCCAAGCATCATCATCATTAGGTCCACCTTGGCTAAACGTATCATCATTATTTTGTGGAGCAACAAATGTATCATCTTCATGAATGCGGGAAAGTAAGCGCTCTTTAAAGATTAATAAATGGTTCACATTTTCCCAAATTGTATTACTGGCAGCACCTTCTGGTTGCCAACATGCTTGTTCAGCTGTAAGATTCTTTAACGCTTCTGAAATTGGTGGGTACCATTCTTCTTCGTAAAAAACTTGTTGGACTCCATTTTGCAACATTTCTTTTCTTCCCATTCGTATAGCCTCCTGTTCATTTCTCTTAATAAAAAATTCTCTTTTCTCTTCAATAAACCTTCTCAATAACTGAACAAGAGAAGGAAATGCAACGTATAACAGAGCCATGAAAAAACTTCATTTTTAATAATCAAGGTTTTCATTGAGTCAGAATGAAAAAGTGTATAAACTTTTCTCTATTTGCTCATTGATTAGAGTTTTTTGAATTCGTAAAATAATTCTAAAAATATAGAAGGTAAAATTCGATAAAAATAGAATTTAATATATAGCAAACAAGGAGGGGATAAAATGGAGGTCTATCACATAACGAGTAGAAAGAGGGAAACTTATAACGTTCAAGTAAAATATTCGATACTTTTCGAATGTGCTCTTGGCATTGCTGCGATTACTCACAAGCGGTTAATTGATACTCTTGAAAAGAGTCAAAATGAATGGGAAGAAATTAAGAAATCATTAACAGAAGAAATGAGAGAGCACTTACAATTTGTCGAAGAACATAATACGTGGAAAGCGTTGCTTCAGTTGTTGTATGAAGAGGATTTTCAGGACTTAGCACAGTTTCATGGCAAAATCGATTCGCTTTCAGAAGTAGATTTGAAATATATATGTTTACCGTTTTTAGGGGAGAAGTATGAAGAGAAAAGACGTTTAGCCGCAAGTACAGATGTAACTGCAATACATGAACTAATGGAACTGACAAAAGATCATCAGTTTTTCTCTACTTATATTCGTTTTATATGCGATGTTGATGTACAAGTGCTGAAAGCCCATTTTATTGCTGTTATGACAGGTTGGTATGAGAGCGTTATTCAGAAAAAGGAAGAAGAAATACTTTCTATATTAAAACGAGATTATGAAGCAAAGGTTGAAATGAATAAAAAGATGAAACCAGAAGAGTTTGTCGAGTGGGCTACAGGTGGCGTTCATTATATGCCAGAACCAAGTGTTCATTACGTACTTCTTATCCCACAAATGACGTACAGGCCTTGGAATATTGAAGCGGATATTGAAGATACGAAAGTATTTCATTATCCAGTTGCAAACGAAAGTATCCATCCTGAAGATCCATATGAACCGAACTATTTTTTAGTTCAAAAACATAAAGCTCTTGGAGATGAAGCGAGGTTACGCATTGTAAAAATGTTGTTCGAAAAAGAACGAACATTGCAGGAAATTACAGAAAGATTGCAACTTGGTAAATCGACTGTACACCATCATTTGAAATTGTTACGTGCAGCGAAGTTGGTTGATATACATGACGGAAAGTATATATTGAGGAAAAAAGCAGTACAGTCTTTAGCGAAAGAATTAGATATGTTTTTGAATAGATAATTAACAACGAGAATGTACATAAAGGGAGGAATATAAAAGAAAAGTTGGTGTGTGAAATTGAAAAATGTATTGAAAAATCGTTCGTTCTTTTTTATGTGGATTGGTAGTGCAATCTCAGAATTAGGAGGGGGTTTCGGAACGTTATGTAATTCAATTCTAGTATATGAGTTAACAGGATCGGAAATGGCTTTAAGTAGTATGTGGCTATTATATTTTATCCCGTCTCTCATACTGCAATTAATCAGTGGCCCATTTATTGATAAATGGAGTCGGAAGTGGATTATGATTTTTTCACAATGGATACGAGCGTCCGTATTCTTATTACCTTTGATAATGTTAGTTTCCGGTAGTTTAGAAGTTTGGCACATTTATGTTGTTCAAATTGTAGTGGGACTTATTACACCACTTTATACACCTGCAAGTCAAGCAATTACACCAAGCATTGTAAGGAAAGAACAACTTCAAGATGCAAATGCGTACATTGATGGAATGACTCGTCTTATGATGTTTCTTGCGCCAGTATTAGGTGGAGTAGTCATTCATTTGATTGGCACAGAACTTGCGTTATCTTTCGTATGCATTTGTTTATTTGTTAGTGGCACTTTCTTACTTTATATAAAAGAAAATAGAGCGTCGCAACCTATTCGGAAAACGTGGCTAGAACAGTTTCTTCACGGTTTTACATATTTTTTCACAAAACCAATCATCGTTTGGCTCGGTATATTTCTTACTTTCGTACAATTTGGAGTAGGAGTAACAATGGTCACAAACCTTCCTTATATAAAGGGTGAGCTGTCAGCGGGATATGCGGAATTTGGTTATTTTATGGCCGGATTCCCACTTGGCTATGTAGTTGGATCTATACTAGTCGGAAAAGTAACATATAAAAGTCGGCGTATACTTATGCTTGGAGGATTGTTTATAGGGGGGCTCACATACATTTCGCTAGGGTTCAATCATAGTATTATCATTGCAATAATAGTTGAAGTAATAGCAGGGATTTGTATTGCATTTTTCAATGTTCATAACACAACGATATGCCAGCAATCAGTCCAAAACAATATGATAGGACAAGTATTTTCAGTGCGATTATTTTTCATACGATCCGCTATGCCGTCAGGTGTATTAGTAGGGGGAATATTGAGTGAAATGTGGGGAGTAAGAGCGCTATATTTAATCATCGGTGCAATTATATGTGTCACCTCTTTAATAGGAATGTTACTTCCGTATTTCAAGTTTTTAGATGAGGCGATAGAAGAGAAAACAGCTTGATTCAAAAAATTTAAACTTTATAATTGAAAATAATTATCATAATCAACTATAATAGAAGAATAGTAGTATTCGTATTACAAAGAGGGAGTGGGATATATGTTTATCGAAACGAAAACATTTACAGTAAAAGAAGGTACATCAAATATAGTTGTAGAACGTTTTACTGGAGAAGGTATTATTGAAAAATTTGAAGGCTTTATCGACTTGAGTGTTCTTGTGAAAAAAGTAAGACGAGGCGACGAAGAAGTAGTCGTTATGATTCGCTGGGAATCTGAAGAAGCATGGAAAAACTGGGAAACAAGTGAAGAACATTTAGCTGGACATAGAGCGAGCCGTGGTAAACCAAAACCAGATCATATCATTAACGTTGATCACGCAGTTTATTATGTGAAATCATCGAAAGCGGCTTATCAACAGTCGTAATATATATAAAGGTAGAGGATATTTGTTTATTAAGAAACAAATATCCTCTTTTTTTGATTTATAGTAAAATATGGATGTGATAAATGTTTATTTGTAAATGGAGGTAAATGAAGTGAAAAGAATATTACTAATGACAGCTTTGGCAACGATATTATTATCAGCGTGTAGTAATAATAATGTGAAAAAAGAAGTATTTAAGAATGAGGAAGAAAAACGTGAAAGCAGTGCAAACATAGTAGAGCAGAAGGAGTATATCATTATTGATAAGAAACATAATGATATATTTCTAAAAGATGCTAGCTCAAATAAAGAAGACAGTGTGAAAGTAAGTTTAAATGATTTAAACTCAACAAAATGGAAGGCGCCTAAAAGAAACGGTATCCTAGATATAGGTGATCATATCTCTTTGGAAAAAGAAGAGGGTAAATATACACCTACATTAGTAAAAGATCTTGTTGGTGAAATAAAATATGATGGTACAATTAAATATAAAATTTTAGAAGCAACTAGTAAATCGGTAAAGTGGTTTCCGCTAAATAAAGAGAACAATGGAGGATATGTTCCGCCAGAGATGGTAAAAGTAGTGAACGCTTCGAAAATAAAAGCTGGAGATATTGTAACGATTCAAGATAAAACAAAAAGCAGTGAAGATGTAATTGTATATGAACTGACAATTGTTGAATAAGTATAGAAGATTATAAGAGAAGTAAAATATATAGGTAACGAATAACTCCTTAATAATGTGTGTGGAGGTTACAAATGTTAGAAGCACAAATATTTAAACATGAACAACATAAAAAATTAGTGCAAACAATAGTAGCGGAAACCTTGTGTACGGAAAAGGTAAATGGATTCATGCTTATCGGATCTGTCGCAAGAGGTGACGCATATCCTGATTCGGATTTAGATTTTTATATTCTTTTAGAAGAAGGACAAAAGAAGAAATTTCATTCTGAAACGAGAGAAGGCATTTTGGTTGAATATAAGTGTGCAGATGTTAATCAAATATTAGTAAACTTTAAAAACAATCCGATGGAACTATATTCATTTTTAGAAGGTGAAATTTTATTTGATAAAAGTGGTGACTTAAAAAAATTAAAGGGAATAGCTATATCTGAATTTGAAAACTATCGTGTTTCTAGCGATAAAGTGAAAGGCATTTCTCATTGGTTACAGAGTTCGTTAATTAAAATTCAATCTGCTTTGAAAGCAAATGATGAGTTAAAGGCTTCATACATAGTTCAAACTTCAACTTGGACATTGTTAGAAGGGATATGGGCTATTAACAATAAGCCAGTACCGCCAGCGGGATCTGTTTTAAGGTATATTCAAACGTTGCCGAATAAGCCAATTCATTTAGATGCGTTACTTAATAAACTATTTTTAGGTAATACGAAGGACCGTATTAAAGCAGCAATTGAGTTAATTGAGTGGGTGCTTCATAAATAATATTGTCTAATATTGTCGGTAAATCGATATGTTGTGTCGAATCGTCGATATATTGAGAAAATCGTTGATATAATTCAAGTTACGATTGATATATTTGGAAAATCGTTGATATAAATTTCATATACTGTATAAGTAGCAACTAAAAGAGCGTAATCTAGTCAATTTTTTAAAATGAAGTTTCATAACAAGGTCTATTTTGCAGAGAAATTAATTATGTATAAAATAACAATAATGTATCTTAATGCAAGAAAATCTAGAGAATCAAGCAGGTTGCCCATATAGTACAGTACGAAACGATTATAAGTAGTACAGTGATATAAATAGGAGGTTATCGCTATGACATCTGTATTTAAAGATATGGCGTTCCAGCTAAGAACGGAACGACTCGACCTGAATATGTGGGAGGAATCCGATGCAGTCTGGCTTAGAGAACTAATTGGTGAACGTGGAGTGGAAATGCCAACCGTTGAATCTGTTCGTAACGATCTTATTGAGAAGCGCAAGATAGCAGTTGAAAATGGCATTTCTCTTCTCACTATTCGTAGACGAGACGAAGGAGATTTCATCGGTTACTGTGGCTTAATTATCGGTCGTTCCACGCTTGAAGAGCCGGAGATTGCATACGAGTTGTTCCGTAGTGCTCATCGCATGGGTTATGCGACAGAGGCAGCATCAGCGGTATTGGAGGCTGCGATTGCTACGGGGCGAAAAAGACTATGGTCTACTGTAGGCGCTTGGAATACTGCGTCTTTTCGGGTGTTAGAGAAGATAGGATTTAAGCGGCATCATAGTACGTTTGGCGAACGCGGTGAGATTGTTTGGAATGTGCGCGATTTGTAGGGACCTGGCCAAATTTGAAATAATAAGAAATGTCAAAGAAAGCCCATATGTTATGTATGGGCTTTTCCTTATAGTAAATATTGATTTTTTATTTATTTAAGTGTAATAGTCTATCTCTCACCTTAATTTTTCACATCATTATATAATTCCAACGCCTCTTTCACATTCAATCCATTTTTCACAATACCATGTATCGCTTGAATCATCGCAGCTGGATGTTCGGATTGCCATATGTTGCGGCCCATATCTACGCCGATTGCACCTTCTTGCAGTGCGTTGTACGTAATGTTTAATGCGTCTTCAATTGAATCTAGTTTTGGTCCACCAGCAATGACGACTGGGGCAGGACATGTGCTTGTAATTTTTTCGAATCCTTCGCAGTAATACGTTTTAATAATGTCAGCACCCATTTCAACGCATACACGGGAAGCAAGTGCTAAAAAGCGAGCTTCACGTTTTTGCAGTTCTTTTGCAACAGCGGTTATGCCGAGTACTGGCAGACCATAATCGTGAGCTTCTGAAACTACATTTGCGAGATTTGTAACTGTTTGTGTTTCATAGTCTGATCCGACGAAAACAGATACACCGACGCCAATTGCATTTTGTTTTACTGCTTCTTTTACAGGGGTAACAATTGTTTCATTCGCTAAGTCTTTACCGACGACAGTAGCTCCGCCTGATACACGCATAACCATCGGTGTGCTGCAGTTTTCAGGAATGCAGGAGTTAAGTACACCTCGCGTTAAAAAGAGGGAATCTGTGTAAGGAAGCAAGTTTTTAACTGTTTCAAGTGGTTGTTCAAGCCCGTGAATTGGTCCTAAAAAGTAGCCGTGATCTATCGCTAACATAACCGCTCTACCATCAGGTAAAATTGTATTTAATCGATTTTTAAATCCCCAAGTCATTCAAAATCACTCCTTCGTTAATGTTGGATTTTCCGTTTGAACAGTATCTTTATTTGGTAAATGTGGTGACTTTATAAAGACCGCTTTAAAAGGTTTGTCAGAATGGTTAATAAGATAGTGAGATTCATGAGGACGAACTTGCAGGACATCACCTTGTTTCATTGGAACCCTTTCGTTATTTACATAGAAATCTATTTCACCTTCTAATGCATAAAAGACCTCTTCGCACGTCGTATGATAATGGTTTTGAAACTCCTGCCCAGGCTGAATGACAACAAGACCAAGATCGATATTCGGACCTTGTATTAAATATTTCGGCCCGTTATCACCGAAGCGATAGGAGAAGTCATTTTCATTCGCTTTTAACATACATTCCACTCCTTTATGTAATGTGTTACAGTGCACCAGGCGCAATCCACATGTGTGAGGTGAGCCCGTTATCAGCTAAAGCGAGCTGACTGTTATACACAGTTTTCCATGTTTCATAGAACTCTTTATATAGTTCGTGATTTTCAGTAACTGGTTCGAATGTTTGCTCCCACTGTACAAACTGTTCGGCAGTCTCTTCCATAGATGAATATATGCCAGCACCAACTCCTGCAGCAATCGCAGTTCCTAAAGCAGCTGCTTCTTTCACAACAGGTACTTTTACAGGAATACCAAGGACGTCTGATAGAATTTGTGGCCATAGTTTTCCTTTAGCGGCACCACCAGCAAAAATAACTTCAGAAGGGAATATACCAGTTAGATTTTCTATTAATTTTAAGTTTCCAAGTGTAACGAAGGCGGCATTTTCTTCAATAGCACGAAACAGTTCTTTTTTTCCGCATTTGTCAGCGTCTAAACTTAAATTTAAAAAAGAAGGTGCGGCATGACGCCAAGAAATGTAGTTCATAACGTTTGAAAAAGTAGGGATAATGCCATGTGAACCGACAGGTACGTCTTTCGCTTGTTCTTCTAGTAATTCATAAGCATCTACACCGAGTTTGTCAGCAAGTTTCTTTTCCTCTTGACAAAAAGCGTCTCGAAACCAGCGCATAACGAGGCCTGGGAAAAAGGCAATCGTTTCGTATTGCCATAGGTTACGTACGACGTGACAATTTATACGAATCGCAGCTTGTGGATCTGGTATTGGCTCAGTAACATTCACTTCTTGTTGCCAAAAACTACCTCCGCATATTAATGTTTGATTCGGTTTCACGACTCCAGTTCCGAGCGATGCCATTTGAGCATCTCCGCCCCCGGCTACGACAGGAATTCCTTCACATAATCCAGTTAATGCTGCACACTCTTTTGTAACGTTGCCAATTACTGTACCAGCTTCATTTACTGTTGGTGAAAATGGTAAAGATAGACCGCACTCCTTAGCAACATCGTTATCCCACACTCTATTTTGTAAGTCAAAAATACCTGACGTACATCCGTTTGAAGGATCGATTTGCAGCACTCTGCTTAATTTATATAAGATCCAATCGTTTAACATTGTAAAAGAGTGAATAGTATTATAGACGTCGGGTTCATGTTTTTTAATCCAAAGTAGGCGGGGTAAAGCACCTAATGAAAAAGTTTGACCAGACTTTGTATATAAATCTTTTTCAAGGTGTGACCGAATTTCTTTTAGTTCACTAACCTCAGCAGATGCGCGCCCATCAACATTTGCACACGCCCATATTTCTTGCCCATCTTGATCATATAAAACAAACCCTTCCCGCATACTTGTCGCACTAATAGCAAGAATGGAAGAGGCAAGAGTATTGCTTTTTTGAAGAACCTCTTTCGTGCATTCTTGTACTAGTTTCCAATTTTCTATTACATCAAAGTTCATAGAGCCTGGATAACGTGGGTCAGATTTGTGAATCCATTCTTTTTGACTTACTGCAATTTGATTACCATGTAAATCAAAAAGAACTGCTCGAATACTTCCTGTACCAGCATCGAAAGCTAATAAATTGGACATTAACAATCACCATCCTTTCGTAATAAGGAAAGGGCAGTTTCCTCATCGGTAATTAATGTATGAATAAACTTTCCTTTTAAGGCACCATAAATTGCATCTATCTTTTCAGTACCTCCAGCAACACCGACGACATGCTTCATATTGCGCAAAACAGGGAGGGGCGTGCCAATTAGACGATTGTGATGCGAGAGCTCTAATAAATCGCCATTTGTATCATAAAACTGTCCTAAAATATCGCCAGCACCGTTTTGACTACGAATATATGTCATCTCACGTAAAGTTAATTTTTCTTTTTTTACAATCGTAGCATCTTGAGATAGTCCTCCAATACCGACAACAGCCGTATGAACAAGTGAAGCGACATGAAGCATATCTTTTACGCTCGGTTCTGATAGAATACTTTGTGCCATTTCGGTTGTAGACGCTAGAAACGGCGTAGGGATAATGTGAAGATCACCTTGCATGTAATGTAAATAGTTTTGTTTTCTCGGGAGATAGTGATTTACTCCGCCTGTTAACGTTACGATTGAGAGATTAATAGAACTTTCGAAATGAATGTTTTCTAGCATTTTGCTAATTGTTTCTCCCCAGCCAATACCGAGTAAATCGCCTTGCTGGAGCTGAGTTTCTAAATATTGTGCAGCAGCTTTTCCGAGAGAATCGTGATAATTGTTTAATGGGGTCGGGATAATAAAAGCATCTTTTAAGTGGAATTTTTTCATTAGGTCACGCTCAATACTTAAACAGTGCAAACCAGTCCCTTTTACGTGAAATGTAACGATACCTTCACTCCGCGCCTTATCTAATAACCGGACGACTTTATTTCTTGAAATATGAAGAAGTGAAGCGATCTCCTGTTGTGTTAATTGGTCCTTATAATAGTACCAAGCTACTTTCGTTAATAAATTCTCTTCAAAGTTCAGCTGAGTCATACTTTTCATCCCTTTCAACAATTGACCACAGCTTAAACATATGTACCATATATTTTGTTTATTCCAGTTGAAGCGATTAATAGTACGTAGAAAAAAGTGTTCTAGATATAAAAAAAGGAATATACAATGCTACAAAACAAGTAGAACAAATAATCATTTTCTCAAATAATGTTCTGTATAAAGGCAGGTGACATCATGTGGAGAACGCACCTTTATTACAAGTAAAAAAAATGAGTAAGGCGTTTTTAAATCAACTTGTATTAAAAGAAGTGAACATTCAAGTAGAGCGCGGAGATATATACGCTTTAGTTGGAGGGAATGGTGCCGGGAAATCAACATTAATGAAAATATTAACGGGGTTATATTCGTATGATGATGGAGAAATGTATGTAAAAGGAACGAAGCAACAGTTTTCAAATCCGTCAGAAGCACACCGAAAAGGTATGTATTTAATACCGCAAGAACCACTCATTTTTCCGCATATGACTATTGAAGAAAATATATGTATCGGATTAAAAGAAAAGAAAAAGAAATTAAGAGTACAGATTCAGCAATTGATTAGCAGCCTAGGATGGGATATTGACCTTAATGAACTAGGAGGATCATTATCGATTGCGCAACAACAGTTAGTAGAAATTGTTAGAGGATTAATACGAGAAGCCGAGATTCTTATTCTAGATGAGCCAACATCGACATTAACAACTCACGAAATTAAGAGTCTTTTTGTGTTGATGAAAAGTTTACAAGAAAAAGGAATAGGGATGATTTATATTACGCATCGTTTTCCAGAAATCTTTGAAATTGCCAACAAAGTAGCAATATTACGAGATGGAATGATTGTAAGTCAAGGAGATGTATGTGACTATACATATGACATGCTGATGGAGGGACTATTGCCAAAAGGGTATAAACAGAAAGAGAAAATAGAAGTAGTTCAAGAGACCACAAGGATGAAAGAAATATTAGAAGTGATTGATATAAATGGTCACGCATTCGAAAATATTTCATTCACTGTACATGCTGGTGAGATTGTAGGTATTGCTGGCATTGTTGGATCGGGCAGAACGGAATTAGCAGAAGCGATATTTGGATTGAAAACTGTAAAAACAGGGTCTATTTTATTAGATGGGAAATCAATTGATACATGTTCTTTGCATAAAAGGCTAGACGAAGGACTAGTTTATGTGCCGGAGGATAGGGCGAGGAATGGAATTTTCTCAATTGCTTCTGTTAAAGAAAATATTGCAGCAGCAAGTTTACAGCAATATAATCGCTTTTTTATAAATCAAGAAAAAGAAAGCGCTTTAGTTAATTCGTTTATAGAACAGTTCCGAATTGTTGTACAGGATATGAATGAAGAACTGGTATCTTTATCAGGAGGTAATCAGCAGAAGGTCGTGCTTGCAAAGTATCTCGCATGTAATCCTAAAGTTATTATTCTTGATGAGCCGACTCGTGGAATTGATGCGAAAGCAAGGCTTGAAGTGTATGAGACAATCGGAAAAATGAAAAGGGAAGGACTCGCAATTTTATTAATCTCTTCAGATGTTGAAGAAATTGTTCAATTAGTAAACCGTGTATATGTAATGAGAAATGGACGATTTGTTTCTCATATGGAAAAAGAACAACTGAGTGTGAATGAAGTTACACGCCTTGCATACGGAGGTGTAGCGGAATGAAGCGCATGCTAAAAATACACGAAATGTCTATCATAACGTTACTACTAATTTATATAGCTATTGTCGGAATGATAAACCCTAGTTTTATTCAATTTAACTCGTTATCTTTAATGGTGAAATCAAGCGTTATTTTAGTCGTGCTAGCAATCGGCCAATCGTTCGTCTTATTTACGAAAAATATAGATGTATCAGTTGGTTCAAGCATGGGGTTAAGTGCAGCAGTTTGCGGAATGTTGCTAACGAATGAATATAGTGCATCCTTGTCGATATTTGCTGCTATTACACTTGGCGCTATTATCGGTTTCGTAAACGGGATTGGCGTTGCGAAGTTTCGGGTACCAGCCATTATTATGACATTAGGCATGTTAGGAATTATTAGAGGTGCCATGTTAATTTTCACAGGCGGGAAGTGGATTGAAGATATTCCAAACGATTTTAAGCAGCTGTCATCTATCGTCATTCTTGGTTTACCTATAACTGTATGGTTCGTTCTTATTATTTTACTACTACTATACTTCTTTTTAAGGAAAGTGCCATTTGGAAGATACTTTTATGCGGTAGGTGATAATGAAGATGGCGCGAGACTTATTGGTATACCTGTTAATAAAGTGAAGATATGTGCGTTTATAATTTCAGGCATAAGTGCTGCACTCGCTGGTTGCATATTTGTTATGAATATCGGGTTCATTCCAAATCAAACTGGTACAGGATTAGAATTACAAGTAATCGCAGCCGCTGTACTAGGAGGCATTCATTTAAAAGGAGGAACAGGATCTTTATTTGGAGCTGCATTAGGAGCATTCTTTTTAGAAACAATAAGCAGTTCACTCGTCTTTTTAAAAATATCAGCATTTTGGAATAATGCTATTTCAGGTTTTTTATTATTACTTATCATTATACTGGATAGTGTTATGAAAAAGTGGAAGGCAGAAAGGAGGATGAATCTATGAAGTATGTATACAGATGGGAAGGTGTTCTAATTGTATTGCTTCTTATAGAATTCATTCTCTTTAGTTTAATCAATAGTGATTTCTTAAATATTAGTAATCTCCTTTTTAGTACAAATGATTTCCTATTTATCGCAATTGCGGCGATACCAATGACTTTCGTTATAGTAACAGGAGGAATTGATGTATCGGTCGGCTCAATAATGGGTCTCACTTCGATCTTAATCGGTGTACTTTGGATGAACGGAATATCTATTTTGTTTGCTGTCATAATGGCCCTAATAATTAGTTGTTTAGCAGGCGTTTTAAACGGACTTATTATAAAAATGACAGATGTAGAACCACTCGTCGTTACACTCGGCACGATGTTTTTATACGGAGGAATTGCACTCGTCATTTCAGGAGGGGCAGGTGCTTCTGGGTATGAAGGGATAAGTGGTTTACCTGACGCATTTGTACAACTGGCAAGCGGTAGTTTTATAGGAATACCGAATTTATTATGGCTACTGATCGTATTAACAGTTTTATGTGCTGTATTATTTCACCGAACTATATACGGACGCCATGTAACATTAACAGGTGCGAACGAAAATGCAGCAAAATACACCGGGATTAAGACGAAGAAAGTAGTCATCATCGCCTACATGCTTTCCGGGTTAGGAGGTGGATTAGGGGGGACTTTCTTAACTGCCTATTTCGGTTCCGCACGTGCTGATATGGGAAGTGAAACAATTTTACCAATCATTACAGCAGTTGTATTAGGGGGGACACTTATTACAGGGGGAAAAGGAAGCATTATCGGTACTGTACTGGCGAGTATTTTCATTGGACTCATGCAGTATGGCTTGCAAATGACGGGTTTAACAAATGAACAATCCAACGTAGTAATTGGTATTATCCTTATTCTTTCAGTTATTATGAGACATTTCAAATTACATCAATTCACACTGGGGAAAAGAAAGAATTTGTATAAGGGGGAAATGTCATGAAGAGAAAACTAGGGATTGTATTCATTGTATGTATTTGTTTAATCGGTTTAATCGCCTGTTCTAGTCAAACCGCAGATAAGAAAAAAGCGGATGATGTGAAATTTGCATTTATCCCGAAATTAACAGGAGTTGGATTCTTTACATCAGGTGGTGAAGGAGCAAAAGAGATGGGGGATAAACTAGGCGTACAAGTGAAATATGATGGACCATCTGAAGCGAGTGTTTCTGGGCAAGTAAAATATATAAACAATTTCATTAATCAAAACTATGATGCACTTATGGTTTCTTCAACGTCAGTTGATGGTTTATCGCAATCACTGCAACGTGCTAAGAAAAAAGGGATGACTGTTTTAACTTGGGATTCCGATGTGAACCCGAAAGATCGTTCCTTTTATATAAGCCAAGGAACACCAGACCAACTTGCTAACTTATTAATTGAAATGACTTCCAAGCAAATTGGAGATAAGGGGAAAGTAGCCTTTTTTTATTCTAGCCCAACAGTAACCGATCAAAACCAATGGGTAACGAAAGCGAAAGAAATTATTAAAAAGAAATATCCAAACTGGGAAATTGTAACGACGCAATACGGTGAAAATAATGCGCAAAAGTCGTTATCAGTAGGGGAGAACATATTAAAAACGTATCCAGATATTAATGCAGTCATTTGTCCAGATGCAACGGCACTTCCGGCAATGGCACAAGCAGCTGAAAATTTAAAAATGGATAAAAAGGTTGTCGTAACTGGCTTCTCTACACCAAACGTTATGCGTGATTACGTAAAACGAGGAACAGTAGCACAATTTGGTTTATGGGACGTAAAACAACAAGGTGCACTCGCAACGTATGTAGCAAATGAAATTGTTGTAAAAGGAAAGAAGTTAAAAGTAGGAGATAGCTTTGAAGTAAAAGGAATTGGAAAAGTGAAAGTAGAGCCAAACTCCATTCAAGGATATGATTATGAGGCAGAAGGAAACGGAATTATCGTATTACCAGAACGAGTCGTATTTACGAAGGATAATATTGATAAATATAATTTCTAGTAACGAAAAACGTCCGAATGTATCGGACGTTTTTAATTTCTTCATTAATTATGAACCGTTTCTTTTTCATTTAATCCAAGTGTACGACCTGTAGAAGTGTGAAGGTCTTGGAATAATCTTGGATTTTCTGTTAATGAAATGCCGTAAGAAGGAATCATTTCTTTTATTTTTCCTTCCCATTCTACCATTCGGCTTGGGAAACATTTTTCTAATACTTCAAGCATAACATGAACGGCAGTAGAAGCACCCGGTGAAGCACCTAGTAATGCTGCGATTGATCCATCAGCCGCACTAACAACTTCTGTACCGAATTGAAGTGTTCCTTTACCGCCAGCATCAGTATCTTTAATTACTTGTACACGCTGACCAGCAACTACAATATCCCAATCTTCACTTTTCGCGTTCGGAATGAATTCGCGTAATTCTTCCATACGTTTTTCATGTGATAACATAACTTGCTGAATTAAGTATTTTGTTAATCCCATTTCTTTTACACCAGCAGCTAACATCGTTAAGACGTTATTCGGTTTTACAGAACCGATTAAGTCAAGGTTTGAGCCAGTTTTTAAGAACTTAGGAGAGAACCCTGCGAACGGTCCAAATAGTAAAGCTTTTTTGTTGTCTATATATCTCGTATCAAGGTGAGGTACAGACATTGGCGGAGCGCCAACTTTAGCTTTACCGTATACTTTCGCATGATGTTGCTCTACAACTTTTTGGTTCTTACATACCATAAATAGTCCACTTACTGGGAATCCACCAATATGTTTTGATTCGGGAATACCAGTCTTTTGTAGGAGAGGTAGGCTACCTCCACCACCGCCGATAAAGACGAATTTTGCAGTATGATGTTCGATTTTACCACTATTCATATCGTGTACTTTCACTTCCCACAAACCATTCTTCGTACGTTTAATGTTTTCGACACTATGTTTGTAGTTTAGCTCGACATCTTTCGTTTTTAAGTAATCAAACAGCATACGTGTTAATGCACCGAAGTTAACATCTGTTCCAGAGTCAATCTTCGTTGCAGCCATCGGTTCATTAGATGTACGACCTTCCATAATGAGTGGAAGCCATTTTTTTAATGTTTCAGGAGCATCAGAAAATTCCATTCCTTGAAACAGTGGGTTTTTTGAAAGCGCTTCAAAACGGTTTTTTAGAAACTCAACATTTTTTTCACCTTGTACTAAACTCATATGAGGTAGAGGCATAATAAAATCTTGTGGATTACGAATTAATTTGCTTTTTACAAGATATGCCCAAAATTGTCTTGAAAGCTGGAATTGCTCATTCACTTTTACAGCCTTACTAATATCTATAGATCCGTCAGATTTTTCGGAAGTATAGTTCAGTTCGCATAGCGCAGAATGCCCTGTACCTGCATTATTCCATTCGTTAGAGCTTTCTTCCCCGGCACTTGCGAGTTTTTCAAAAACTTTAATTTCCCATTCAGGTGCTAATTCTTTTAGTAATGAGCCTAACGTTGCACTCATAATTCCTGCACCAATTAAGATAACGTCTGTTTTTTGCTGCATGTTGCTCATGATAATCTCTCCATCCCCTATATTGGCAAAAAAGAGTAGGTGTTTACTGTATCTAAGCCGTAAAAAGAAAACACCGCCTAGGCCCCACCTAGGTATTTACCTTTTTTGTCTCAATTGTATAACCATCTCATACTCTATTATAATAATTAATAGACTAAAATATCTAGTGTTATCTGATAATTTTAAACTATTTAACGTTTTATTCGCCAAAAATCTTATTTAACAAGCTCTTTTAAGGTGATAAATAGAAAAAAATTACAGTTTGAAATTATCTCGAAAAAGCTTACGTATCCAAAAGCGGGTAGAAAGGATACCGTTTTGTGGGATTTTTTGCTCTGTTTATTGTATGATTATTCTGAAAGTTAAAAGGAGGGATACACATGCGTACACAAGAACAAATCGCAAACTTATTTCGAAATTTTTCAATAAAGGAATGTAAAGGGTCAAGTGACTTATATGAATACTTAGCAATAAAAATAGCTGAAGATGAGGAAGTACTTACACTATCTTCCTACGCTCAAGCAGGTCAACCAGTCCCAAACTTATTATTAGGTGCAGTACATTATTTATTACTAGCAGGAAAAGAACATCATCTGAAAACGTATTATAGTAGCTTAGTTGAAAGTGCTAATACGGATTTAGATCAAGCTTTTCATCATTTTAAAGATTTCTGTAAAATGTACAGAGAGGAAATCATTACTTTATTACAAACGAAACTTGTTCAAACGAATGAAGTAAGACGATGTGCGTACTTATATCCAAGTTTCAATTACATATTTAACAAAGTGAATAAACCGTTAGCTTTAATAGAAATTGGGACAAGTTCTGGATTACAACTATTTTGGGACCAATATAGCTATTCGTACGGTACAGGTGAAAGTTACGGAAATATAAATTCGAATGTACATGTAACTTCTGAAATAAGAGGGGAAAATGTGCCTCAACTTTTAAAAGAAAGTCCACCTGTCGTAGAAAGAATCGGACTAGATTTACATGTAAACGATCTACATAGTGATGAAGATTATTTATGGCTACGTGCACTCATTTGGCCAGAACATAAAGAAAGGCTTGAACTGTTTGACCAAGCTGCATCTTTAGTAAAAAATAAATCTGTTCAATTAATAGAAGGAGACGGTGTGGAGTTATTACCATCTATTATTGAACAAATAAGTGAAGATGCCGTTATCTGCATTTTCCATACACACGTCGCCAATCAAATACCAGAACAAGTAAAACGCAAACTGGAAAAACAAATCCAAGAAATTGGTGCAAAACGCGATGTATTCCACCTATATAACAACATGTGGGACCGGGACCTTCATATTGATTATTATATTAACGGAAACGAATATCGTGAAACGGTTGGAGAAACAGAAGGACATGGGAGATGGTTTAGTTGGAAGCTTGGGAAGGAGACGCTTATTTAGATTAATAGGGGCACTCTCACATTTAAAAGACGAGGAAATAGGTTCAAGTATTGACTAAATGGCTAAGGAATAAATTTATTATTTATATACAAAAAATGCTTCGGAGAAATCCTAAGCATTTTTTGAATTACATTCAAATGCCATAATGAATCATGTACTTCTTTTCTGCTACAGCTTGTACAATTTTTGAAGCTAATTCATTCAGCTCATCAGATTTTTTGAAGAACTTTGAAGATGTAACTGTTTCATAGAAAATTGCTAATGAATCAGGAGGGATAATTGTAATACCCCAATATGCTAAACCATATTCCTGATTTTTTACTGTATGAAAGTAGGTTTTCATAATTGATAAATTTTGACTTAAATTACTGATAATATCATCATCAACAGAAACACAACCATATTTCTCTGGTGTATAATCGTTGTAACTTTTTTGAGAATCAAATTCTTCAATTATTCCAAAATCATGGACACATGCCATCATTAACGTCCTTTCAAATTTAATAAAATGATTTCTATTAAAGTAAAATGGTCATTCGTTTAAGTGTAATAGAAATAGTTATGTAGTTCATAAAATATCGTCGGTTCTTCTTCGGGAAGACAGTTTATTTATCGATAAACTTATCGGGAGTCCAAGTGGCGATTTCATTCCCAGGTGCAGCAACTACAAGCCATTGCTCACATTGCATACCAGCTTGCCAACATTCATAATGATCATGAAAACCATTTACAAAAATAATTTTTCCACTCTCTAATGTAATAATTAAATGAGGGCTTTCTAAGCCGAGTTGTATATCGGTAACTTTTTGTCTTCTTATCTCAAATATTCTCTCATATTCTTCTTCCTCAGAATAATCTTCAAAGTCATCTTCATTTAATAGGTATCTTTTTGTAGATTTATTAAATAAAAACCATTTTGATTCGATATTGATATATAATTGTCCGTCATAATCAACGGAGTCGTGAAAGTTTGTGAAATGAATCTTTATAGTGCCTGAAGAAATACCAAATTGTAATCCATCAACTTGTGATCCGATAAAGAGATTTTTCAATACTTTTTCAGCATAAATTTTTATCTTCTTTATTCATTCTTGAAATCCTCCTTTGTATAAAAATATACTTTATATTTTTATTGTAATAAATAAATTTTCATGTAAAATGAACCTTTTGTGAAAAACGAGCGAATATAGTGTGAAAGATCATGAGAGGGGAACGAAACTTTGGATGAAGTACAATTAAAAGAATGGCTATATAAAATGGAGTCTGGGGACCAAGAAGCCTTTCAGATTATCTATGAATATACATGTAAAGATATTTATAGAACAGTAGTATTTTTAGTAGGAAGTCAAAACCAAGATGTAGACGATATAGTTAATGAGGTGTACATCAAAATGTGGAAGTCCGTAACCAACTATGATATGAATCGTTCATTTCGTTTTTGGTTACATGGACTAGTTGTCAAGCAAGTACAGGATTGGCGTCGTAAATCGTGGCGACGATTTCGAATCTTTGAAAAGAAGAAAATGTATGAACAAGATCGGTCTTACATAATGGATGAAGCTATTTTACATAAAGAAACACGAAGTGAACTAGTAGAAGTTGTACAAAATTTATCTTATAAACATCGTGAAGTAGTTATTATGCGTTACTTCCATGAATATAGCTTGGATGAAATTGCTGCACTTCTTCAAATCCCTATTGGTACAGTGAAATCTCGACTACACACAGCACTAAAACGATTAAGAATGGAAATGGAACAAATGCCAAACGAAAGGCAGGAAGAAGTAAATGGATTTTGAAAGGTATGTAACGAATGAACTAAAAAGAAAAGCAGAGAGTCTAGATCCGTCTCCAAGTTTAGATAATAAAGTGCAAAACTCTTTTTATAAATACCAACAGTTGAAAATGAAAAAGAAGGCTTCTATGAAGAAAAAGTTATTACTTGGATTTGTTGCTGCAGCTATTTTAATCCCGACTGGTACTTTTGCAGGTACAACAATAATGGATAAAATTGTAGGGACACCAGAAAAAGCAAGACAAGATACGGGAATGACTGAGGATGGTTATAATTTAGTAATGGAACGTATAGAAATTGCTAAAAGTATATTTACAGAAGAAGACTTTGAAAAGTATGTAGCTTTATTACAGGAAACGTATCATTTTTATAAGAAAGTAAGTGTCGTAGAGAGTGGTGAGAGACAATATACAGCTACAAACCGTCTAAATGATGATGAAGAAAAGAGAGATAGAGAAGTAATGGAACAATTAAATACATATGAAGAAAGAATAAATCAACATTTTACCTATACATTTGAACAAGCTGAAAAAATAACTGGATTTCCAATCAAGCATCCAACATATATTCCGGTTGGACATCAATTAGTATTTGAAGAAATAAAAGCCGAAGCGACATTAGACAAACCTATGCCGTTGATTACGATGAGATATGAAAATTGCAATGTAAAAAAAGAGCCACATACTTCAGATGTAGAATTAGGTTTTACCATTCATCAATTAGAAATCGTTGAGGGAGAATATAAAGATTATTTTCTTGATAGACCATTTGATAAACCATCTGAAAGAGGACATAATTTTACTGGAGATATAAAAAAATATAAATTAAATGGCTATGACGTTACATTCGGTGAATATAAAGAATCGAATGTACGAGCTATGAAAATAGTGGTACCTGGAAAAGAAGGGGAAAATGCATATCAAATCTATATAAATGGTAGTATGCTTTCTAAAAAAGAGCTTGAGAAAGTGTTACTTTCGATGGTTGAATAGTTATATTATGTAAACTTTTTTTGCAAAACATCCATTTTAAAAAATGGATGTTTTGCATTTAGATAGATTAGGTGGAGTGTATAGTTTTCTATATGTTTTAGTAATTGTAAGAAAACTATTAAGTATGAAGAAGAGGATAGAACGTTTATAGGAGATATGAGAAGTTATAATATATAGAATTAAAAATAAGAATTTGATAGTATTGGAGTAAGGAGTTTTAATAACAGTATATTAAGTCGTATTAATATGTTGTTGCAAATGTTTTGGTATAATATTAAATTTTATTATTTTTACGAAAGCATTTGATAGAATTCAAAAAATATAATGGAGGTTAATATGAAAAAAGTAATTGGCGCAGCAACAGCAACTGTTTTCGGATTGGGAGCATTTACTACAACTGCTACTGCAGAAACGATCGTAACAGCAGATGTACTCAACGTACGTGAAAAACCGACTACGGAATCAAAAGTGGTCGAAAAAGTAAAAAACGGGGAAGAGTTAAAAGTCATCAATACCGAAGATGGCTGGTCAAAAATTGAGTTAAATGGTAAAGAAGTATTTGTAAGCTCGGAGTTTACTAAAGATATTTACCATGTAACAGCAGATTTGTTAAATGTACGTTCTGAATCAAACACAGAATCAAAAATTCTTGGCAGACTGAAAAAAGATGATGTAATTGAATCAACGAAGCAAGTAAAAGACGGATGGCTACAATTTGAGTATAAGGGAAAAACAGCTTATGTAAATGTTTCTTTCTTATCAAGTAAAGCACCAATTGAAAAAAAGGCTGACGAGAAAACGAAGCAAGTAGCGAAAGTACAAAAATCGGTTAAAGCTAAGGAAGAAGCTAAAACACAGAAGATAACAAAGGCAAAAGAAACAATAAAACCTAAGGAAGAAGTGAAAGTCCAAGAAGTAGTAAAACCTAAGGAAGAAGTGAAAGTCCAAGAAGTAGTAAAACCTAAGGAAGAAGTGAAAGTCCAAGAAGTAGTAAAGCCTAAGGAAGAAGTGAAAGTCCAAGAAGTAGTAAAGCCTAAGGAAGAAGTGAAAGTCCAAGAAGTAGTAAAACCTAAGGAAGAAGTGAAAGTCCAAGAAGTAGTAAAACCTAAGGAAGAAGTGAAAGTCCAAGAAGTAGCCAAAGCTAAGGAAGAAGTGAAAGTCCAAGAAGTAGCCAAAGCTAAGGAAGAAGCAAAAGTGCAAGAGATAGCCAAAGCTAAGGAAGAAGCGAAAGCACAGGAAATCGCAAAGGCTAAGGAAGAAGCAAAAGCACAAGAAATCGCAAAGGCTAAGGAAGAAGCAAAGGCACAAGAGATAGCCAAAGCTAAGGAAGAAGCAAAGGCACAAGAGATAGCCAAAGCTAAGGAAGAAGCAAAGGCACAAGAGATAGCGAAGGCTAAGGAAGAAGCAACAGCGCAAGAAATAGCCAAAGCTAAGGAAGAAGCAACAGCGCAAGAAATAGCCAAAGCTAAGGAAGAAGCAACAGCGCAAGAAATAGCCAAAGCTAAAGAAGAGGCAAAAGCACGAGAAGCACTAAAGGCAAAAGAAGAGTCTAAAAATAACGCGCAGTCTGCTAAACGTGAATTAACGGTGGTGGCGACAGCATATACTGCTGATCCGAGTGAGAATGGTACATATGGTGGACGCGTTTTAACTGCGATGGGGCATGATTTAACGGCTAATCCGAATATGAGAATTATCGCAGTAGATCCGAAAGTAATCCCATTAGGATCTAAAGTATGGGTAGAAGGTTATGGAGAAGCAATAGCTGGAGATACCGGAAGTGCAATTAAAGGTAATTGCATTGATGTATTAATGGGTTCAAAAAGTAAAGCGATGAATTGGGGAAGACAAACTGTTAAAGTGAAGATTTTATAATAAATCTAGAATATAACATAATGAAAATAAGACTGACATATTCTGTCGGTCTTATTTTCGTACCATAACATCATTAAGAATCGCATCAAATATATCTTTTTGCGTTAAGTTATCTGTAAAAATAGTTTCTCTAGTAACTTCAATTGTATCGTGCGGATTATACCATTTTTGTAGGGAATCCTCACCAAATTCATGACGCTTTTCCCTTGTGTTATGTCGTCGAATCGTTTCTTTTAACGATAAATCAAAGTAATATGTATACGCGTTTCCTTCAAAAAGATGTATTAATTCTTTCAGCATATCACCGTATCTACGACTGTTTAAAATACCTTCTAAAATAACAAACTCACATTTCCCTTTTCCGTACTTTGTAATTTCAAATAGTAAATCGTGTGATAAATTACCGATCGTGTCGTGTACTCTAAGCATATCTCTACGTACAACATCCTGTGATACTAAAAGTGTGCCTTGTCCGAAATGTTCTTGTAGTTGCTTTGCAATTGTTGTTTTACCACTTGCGGAGTTTCCTCTAAGGATGATTAATGTTGATTTTATAGGATTAGACATAATGTATTCCCCCAACGCGAATGATTATATAGAAAATTTTAACAAATGAAACGTAGAAAGTGTATAATTAATATGATGTAAATAAAAAAGGTGGGGGCGAAATGGAAGCGAAATTAAATAAGGCGCAGCCAATTTTGAAACGAACATGGTTTCGCTATCTTGGGGTATTTATAATGGTACAATTGTTGTTTATTATTTGTGAAGTAACTGCATGGGCACCAAACTTTAGACCTGGCGGAGAATTTTTTAATAGAGTATTAAATTCTCAATTTTTCACAGAATGGTTCACGCCATATAAAATTCCTCATTTTAATGTGTTTACAGCATTTTTTGCCATTACATTGTTACCATACGCACTAATAGGTGCAATGAAAGATTTCACTACAAGAAAAAATATAAAGAATTAAAAAGAGGTACTATATGCTATTTCAAAAAGATAATGTATCGGTTAGGTATGTAGTAGAAGAGGATGCACCAATCATTTCAAAATGGTTAACAGACCCAGAAGTACTGCAGTATTACGAAGGACGAGATGATCCGCAATCAGTAGAAATGGTACTGAATCATTTTATACATAATCCAAATAGCCCTGAAAAAAGGTGCTTAATAGAGTTTGATGATGTGCCAATTGGTTATATTCAAATGTATCCAGTTGATTCGGAGTGGAAAACATTATATGGCTATGAAGAATCGCAAAATGTATGGGGGATGGATCAATTTATTGGAGAACCGACTTATTGGGGAAAAGGAATTGGAACAAAATTTGTTAAGGCTGCAATTACATACATTTTCAGTGAAATGGGAGCAGAAGCAATCGTAATGGACCCGAAAGTAAATAATGAACGTGCAATAAAGTGTTATGAAAAATGCGGATTTAAAAAAGTGAAGATTTTAAAGGAACATGAACTACATGAAGGGGTATTAGAAGATTGTTGGATGATGGAATATAAATAAAAGGGAGCTGCGCGATATGAAAAAAGCATTATTAGTAATTGATGTGCAAGCAGGTATGTATACAGCAGGAATGCCAGTACATAATGGGGAAAAGTTTTTAGAGACATTACAAGAGCTTATTGGGGAATGCCGTTCAAATGATATTCCGGTAATTTATGTGCAACATAACGGACCGAAAGACCATCCGTTAGAAAAAGGTACAGACGGGTGGAAGATCCATGCGGCAATCGCTCCACTAGAAGGGGAGTGTGTGGTTGAAAAAACGACTCCAGATTCATTCCACAAGACGAACCTAAAAGAAGTATTGCAAGACAAGGGAATCGATCATGTTATCATTTCAGGAATGCAGACGCAGTACTGTGTGGATACGACAACGCGCAGAGCATGTAGTGAAGGATATAAAATAACGTTAGTGAGTGATGCACATAGTACATTTGATACAGAAGTATTACGTGCTGAAGACATTGTGAAGCATCATAACGTAGTGTTTGGAGCGTTTGCTGATGTTGTTACGTTAAAAGATTTGAAAGTGACTGCCTCTAAATAAGAGGCAGTTTTTTATTTAGAAGAAATGGCGTCAAATAATGTCGGTAAGTCGATATCTTTTGTCGAAACGTCGATACATTGAAAAATCGTCAATATAATTTCACGTATCATAATAAAAACACAAAAAAAGAGCACCACAAAATTAAAAAGGGCGCTCCTGCATCAAAATATTACTTCTTTTTATCTTTATCCAATATATTTTGCTCTTCAGCAAACTCCGTACCATATGCAAAGCGGCGATTAATATGAATATTATCGTTGTGGTGCCTTGTGCGGGAGCTAGAGAAGCGATGAACGATTACTTCTGATAATGTAAAGACAATCGCGGAAAGGATGCTTCCCCATGCAATTTGCATATAGTTGTCTAATAAAATATTACCGAAAATCCATACGCTTAAATATGTTAGTAAAAAATCCGACATAATGGCACCAGTATTGCCAATTCGATTTAAAATAATTTTATCAACGAACATATAAGATACGATTGTAACGAAGAGACTGAACGAAATAATTTGGACGAACGTTGCTGGGAAAAATAAAGCGAGTCCGATACTAAATGCGATAATGCACGATATAAACTTGATAAGCACTACTGTGAAATCATTCAAAATTTACACCTCCGTTTTATCCATAGTTTTGCAATAAATATAGGAGTTCATACATTGTAACGGATATATTTACATAAAACTTTTTCATGCTCATGTTTTGTCTAAATATTAAAAAAACAAAGAAAAAATGTTATAGTAAAATGAGAGTATATGACATTTTTAGGTAAGGGGGAATCCTCGGTGTGGATTACTTCAGAAGTAGAAATTCCAGACGAGTTAATTGATCATCTTGAAAAAGGAAAGTTAGTACTATTTGTTGGAGCGGGAGTTTCTATGAAAGGGAAATCAAACTTACCGAATTTTGATGATTTAGTTGATGAAATTGCAAAGACGTTATATGTCGAAAAACGTGAAATAACAGAACCGCATGATTATTATCTTGGTAAAATTGCGAAAACAAAAGATGTACATCAAGTTGCAAGAGATTTAGTGCATATTGAAAAGTCAAAGCCGAATCCGCTTCATTATGCGATTCCGAGGTTGTTTCCTTTAGATACAGAAGTCCGTATTGTAACAACAAATTTTGATCGACATTTTACAACTGCAATGAAAGAAATGAATAGAGAATTAAACGTATATTATGCCCCTGCGTTACCTACAGGTAGAGCGTTTAAAGGACTCGCTTACATACATGGCAATATAGAACAAGAAAAAGAAGCGTTAATTTTAACAGATGGTGATTTTGGAAGGGCTTACTTGACAGAAGGATGGGCAAGAAGATTTTTAGTTGATTTATTCTCGAATTATACCGTTTTATTCGTTGGATATAGCCATAATGACCCAGTAATGAAATATTTAGCAACTGGTTTACCACCAAGTACAAGACGTTATGCATTTGTCGCACAAGGGGAAAATACGTACCACTGGGAGCATTTAGGAATACGGCCGATTGTATATCCGAATAAAGGTAATAATCATCAATCTCTCGTTAAAGCAGTAAAACGATGGGCGGAGTTAATGGGAGATAATTATATTACAAAACGAATGCGAATTCGTGACATAGTAACAGTTCCGCCGTCAGTAGAGCAGGAACAATTATCATACATAAAACAATCCATAAAAAAAATTGAAACAGTCCGCTACTTTGTTGAATTTGCTCACGATTATGAATGGGTGGAATGGCTTGAAGCGGAAGGGAAATTACAAAATTTATTTTTAATTACATCAAACTATAACGAGGTAGATGAATTACTGGCAAAATGGTTAGTGGAACAATTTCTTTTTAGTCATCAAAAAGAATTATTTCAATTAATTTTTAAAAATCATTCTAAACTATCTCCATTATTATGGAGAACAATTTGTAGCTACTTAAACGAAACGAAAATGAAAATGGACCCTTTGTTGTTCGCAAGGTGGACACTGCTTTTATTAGAAACAGCTGAAAAAGATAGTAAATCGATCGCAACAATTTCTTACTTGCTGCAAAAATGTTCTTTTCCTGAGCATAAAGAAATTGCTTTATTGTTACTAACGTTTATTTTGGACGGCAAACTTAAGTTGAAGCGTGAAAGAAAATGGGGAAATGATACCGGGGAATCAATAGAACTTGAGGAATCGAGTCGGTTACCCGTGTCGACATTTTCTTTTGTGGAGCAAATTTGGAATGAAAAGATGAAACCGCATATTTCCTATTATGCCGTTCCAATTATGATGATGGGAATAGAGAAGATGCGGATGTTATCACTAAGGCAAGCGGCACTGAAAAAAAGGGATAAGGAAAATGTTGAGAAAGAGTTTCAACAAAATGATTTAGCGTTTTTAATTCAAATTGTAAAAGAGTGTTTAGCCTATTTCTGTGAAAACAATGAGAAAAAAGCAAATTATTATATTACAGAAATGATAGAAGCAAACAGCGTACTTCAAAATCGAATTGCAATTGATGCAATGAATAAAAATGTATTTGTTAGCGCCGATGAGAAAATGAAATGGTTGTTACAGGAAGGAATTCTTTTAGACGTCACGTATAAACACGAAGTTTTTCAACTTATAAAGAATCATTTCGCACTCTCTTTAGAAAAAACAAAGGAAGAAGTCATTCGAATTGTATTAAAGGACCTTGCGGAGGGAAGAGCATTTGATGTTTGTTTCGTGTTAGATTTATTATTCACTTGTGATTCGAATAGTCCATCTACGGCAAAAGGTTATGAGTTAATGAAGCAAAAACATCCTCATTTTCATTCTGAGCGATACAGTGTACAAAAGAAAGAGGCGGCAGAACAAAGTATTACTTGTAATGTAACTGCCGATGGATTATTGCAGCTGAAAGATGAAGAAATTATGAAACAAGTTCAGCAATTTTCTCAAGATGGTGTTTTTGAACAACGTCATTTTTTAGAGATGTTATCGAAAGCATGTAAATTAAATACAGAATGGAGTATTTCATTTGCATATCAATTAGTTGGAATGCACGAAATAAGTAATGAAGTATGGTTTGTTTGTATTAGAGAGTGGCGAAATAACCGAGGAATGACAAATGAACAAATACAAAAAGTTATTCCTCTATTACAGAAATTTGTTAGAAATACAGCTTTTCATTGGTTAATTAGTAGCTTTCTATATGAAATTAGTAATCGATTAGAAGAGTTAGAGGAAAATAGTATACGCAATGTAAAGCGATTTGCTTTTTCGGTATTCCCTCAGGTCATGAAAAGTGACACGGATTTTAAGCTGGCAAAACAAGATTTTTACAATGAATCGATTCAGCATCCTGTTGGGAAAATGACAGCAGTATTATTAAAACTGTTATCATATGATCATTTATACGATCGTAATGTGTATGAATATTTATTTTTGTTTGAAGAACAAGTAAGAATTAGTACAGAACGGACAAATTTTATGATAGCTCGTTTAGTAGCAGACATTACATTTCTTTATCATATTGAGAAGCAATGGTGCCGAAAATATTTGTTACCGTACTTAGAGTTAAAGAAGGAAAATGAGATTACGAAATATGCATGGGCCGGCTTATGTTACACACAAATCAATTTACCCTTATTTACAGAAATGAAGCGATTTATTAAGTACGCGGTAGAACATTTGGAAGTATTACATCCGCATACGAGGGAAGCTTTCTTAAAATGGCTCAGTTTTGTATTTATTAAATGTGTACTGTATTGGGAGCAAAAAACAGATTGGTTATACCCTTTACTTATACGAGAAAATGAAGAAAATAAAATTAAATTTATGCAGTTCTTATGCTATTACGTCAAAACGTTAAGTGCAAAAGAACAACAAAAATTTTGGGCAGCTTGGCTCAGTATATTTTTGCGAGAGCGACCGAAAATGGGGGGAATCACAGCTAGAGAATATGTAATGCTTTTACGTATTATATTATTTATGGATGAAATAGTAGAAAGAGGCTTATTGATAATTTGTAAATCATTTTCGGACGTGGGTGGAAAAGGGAATCAAACGGAGTTAAAACAGTTATTTCATGAAATACTTGAGAAGACAGAGAGTATAAAGATGTATAAAGAGTTGTATGCAAACGTATTTTTCACTTTACTGCAAACGCTTCAGGAAGCTAATTTACTTAAAACTGAAATCATTCAAATAAAAGAATTATTAATTGGATATAGAGTAGAAAAATGTGTAATAAATGCAATAGATAATGAGATAATTCGCATCGGAATTGTTCTGGAGAATTTACAAGAAGAAATGTAGGGCAAAAATGTAATTTGAAAAAATATATAAAAAGTTGTTGACAGTGTTTTGAAAAGCGTTCTATAATACGAATCATACTTATTCAATTTTAAAAAACATTTGAATAAACAAAGTGCAATGAAGAGATCACAGTAGTGGTTAGTCTTACTGTAACAGAGAGCTGGTGGTTGGTGTGAACCAGTACAGGGATAATCATGAATTACAGTCTTGGAGCATCTTTTTCGTAGTAAAGATAGTATTGTCTTTATGAAGAAAAAGCGGTCAATTGATCGTTAACAGTGAAGAGAGGTAGACAGAAATTTAGTCTACAACTAGGGTGGTACCGCGATAAATATCGTCCCTACTGATTTATTCAGTAGGGACTTTTTGTATTTTAGTGGCCCAACTTGAAAATTAAATATGCATGCGTTGAAAGGAAAAGCAGTAGTTGTTGTTTCCCTGTAACAGAGAGCTGGTGGTCGGTGTGAACCAGTACAAAAACAAGAGCGAATTACAGTCCTAGAGCATCTTTTTCGTAGTAAAGATAGTATTTATCTTTATGAAGGGAAAGACGGTCAGATGATCGTTAACAATGAAGAGAGGTAGACGAAAGAAGTCTACAACTAGGGTGGTACCGCGATAAATATCGTCCCTACTGATTGCATCAGTAGGGATTTTTTGTACAAAAAAAGTGGGTTTTTAACTAGTAGAGAGTGTCTTTGTACGAATTATTAGTTTAAAATAAGAAGAGGTATCGATTCCACTTTAAATTTGTATAATTGACCAGTTCAGAAAATAGAGAATTTTTCATTCTCTTACTATACTTTTAAAACATTAGAGGAGGATTTCCAAATGGCAAATCATGAATTAGATCAATTACGTAAACAGGTAGATGAAATTAACTTACAACTATTACACCTTTTAAACAAACGCGGTGAAATCGTTCAAAAAATTGGGGAACAAAAGCAAGTACAAGGTACAAAACGTTTTGATCCAGTACGTGAGCGTGAAGTGCTTGATATGATTGCAGAGAATAACGAAGGACCATTCGAAACATCAACAGTTCAACATATTTTCAAAACAATCTTCAAAGCTAGCTTAGAATTACAAGAAGATGATAACCGTAAAGCATTACTAGTATCACGTAAAAAGAAACAAGAAAACACAATCGTTGATGTAAAAGGTGAATTGATTGGTAACGGCACACAAACGTTCATCATGGGACCTTGCGCGGTAGAAAGCTTAGAGCAAGTTCGCCAAGTAGGGCAAGCGATGAAAGACCAAGGCTTAAAATTAATGCGCGGTGGTGCTTTCAAACCGAGAACATCTCCATACGATTTCCAAGGTTTAGGAGTAGAAGGGCTACAAATTTTACGTCAAGTAGCAGATGAGTTCGACTTAGCGATCATTAGTGAGATTTTAAATCCAAACGATGTTGAAATGGCATTAGACTACGTTGATGTAATTCAAGTTGGTGCACGTAACATGCAAAACTTCGATTTACTACGAGCTGTAGGTAAAGTTAACAAGCCAGTATTATTAAAACGTGGATTAGCAGCAACAATTGATGAGTTCATTAATGCAGCGGAATACATCATTGCACAAGGTAATGACCAAATTATTCTATGTGAGCGCGGTATTCGCACATACGAAAGAGCAACACGTAACACATTAGACATTTCAGCAGTACCGATCTTAAAGAAAGAAACACATTTACCAGTTGTTGTTGACGTAACGCATTCAACTGGACGTAGAGATTTATTATTACCAACAGCGAAAGCGGCTCTTGCAATTGGTGCAGATGCAGTAATGGCTGAAGTACATCCAGACCCAGCAGTTGCATTATCAGATTCTGCACAACAAATGGATATTCCGGAATTCCATAGATTCATGGAAGAGTTAAAAGGTTTCAAAAATAAATTATCTTAATTCCATATTATATATGCGCTGAAGAGGAAACAGTAGTGCTTATCTCACTGTTAAAGAGAGCTGATGGTAGGTGTGAATCAGTACAAAGATAAGCATGAATTACAGCCTTGGAGCATCTTTTCCGCCAACTTTTGGAGGGAAAGACGGTCAAATGATCGTTAAAGAAGAAGAGAGGTAGACAGGTATTTAGTCTACAACTAGGGTGGTACCGCGATAAATATCGTCCCTACTGAGCGCTCAGTAGGGACTTTTTTGTACAAAAAAATAGTAAAGGGGCAAGAGAAATGAGATACATTACAGCTGGAGAATCACATGGACCGCAGTTAACAGTTATTTTAGAAGGTGTACCAGCAGGTTTAACGCTGACGGCGGAACATATTAATAAAGAATTATTAAGAAGACAAAAAGGGCACGGACGCGGAAGACGTATGCAAATTGAAACAGATACAGTTGAAATTGTAAGTGGTGTTCGTCATGGGATGACACTTGGCTCACCCATTACGTTAATCGTAAAAAATGATGATTTCAAACATTGGACGAAAGTAATGGGTGCAGAGCCAATTTCGGAAAAAGAAAGTAAAGAAATGAAACGTACAATTACGAAACCACGTCCAGGACATGCGGATTTAAACGGGGCAATTAAATACGGTCACCGTGATATAAGAAACGTACTAGAGCGCTCATCTGCAAGAGAAACGACAGTTCGTGTAGCTGCTGGTGCAGTTGCGAAACAAATTTTAAAAGAATTAGGCGTGGAAATAGCAGGGCATGTACTTGAAATTGGTGGAGTAAAAGCAAAACATATTTCAAACTTGTCAATTGAAGAAATTCAAACAATTACTGAAAATTCACCAGTTCGATGTTTAGATAAAACAGTAGAACAAGAGATGATGGATGCGATTGATAACGCAAAAAGTAGTGGAGATTCAATCGGTGGTATAGTTGAAGTCATTGCAGAAGGTATGCCAATTGGCGTCGGTAGTTACGTTCATTACGATCGTAAATTAGATGCAAAACTTGCTGGTGCGATTATGAGTATTAATGCATTTAAAGGTGCTGAAATTGGCGTTGGTTTTGAAGCGGCAAGACAGCCAGGAAGTAAAGTGCATGATGAAATTTTATGGGATGAAGAACACGGATACACGAGAAAAACGAATAATGCCGGCGGTTTAGAAGGCGGTATGACAACGGGAATGCCAATTGTCGTAAGAGGCGTAATGAAACCAATACCTACATTATACAAACCGTTAGCAAGTGTTGATATTGATACGAAAGAAGCATTCCAAGCGAGTATTGAAAGATCTGATAGCTGTGCAGTACCAGCAGCAGGTGTAGTAGCTGAATCTGTTGTAGCATGGGAACTTGCACATGCACTAGTCGAACAATTCGGAAAAGATCGTATGGAGTTAATTCAACAAAACATTACGCAACATAATAAATACGCAAAAGAATTTTAATAAAAAGGTGGTTTTAACATGCAAGTAAAAGATCAACTATCATCATTACAACCATATAAACCAGGTAAATCACCTGAACAAATGAAAGAAGTGTACGGAGATCATTCGTTTGTTAAATTAGCATCGAATGAAAATCCATTCGGCTGTTCGCCACGTGTTTTAGATGAGTTGCAAAAATCGTGGGTGGACCATGCTTTATACCCTGACGGAGGTGCTACAACGCTCCGTCAAACAATTGCAAATAAGTTACATGTGAAAATGGAACAAGTACTTTGCGGTAGTGGTTTAGATGAAGTCATTCAAATGATAAGCAGAGCAGTACTTAAAGCAGGAGATAACATCGTAACGGCTGGGGCAACATTCCCGCAGTATCGTCATCATGCAATTATAGAAGGTTGCGAAGTGAAGGAAGTTGCGTTAAATAACGGTGTATACGACTTAGACGAAATTTCTTCAGTAGTAGATAACGATACAAAAATTGTATGGATTTGTAACCCGAACAATCCAACAGGCACATATGTGAATGACCGAAAATTGACTCAATTCATTGAAGGTATTAGTGAAAATACGTTAATTGTCATTGATGAAGCGTACTATGAATACGTAACAGCAAAAGATTTCCCAGAGACATTACCGCTTTTAGAAAAACATAAAAATATTCTTGTGCTTAGAACATTTTCTAAAGCGTACGGATTAGCTTCTTTCCGCGTTGGATATGCGGTTGGACATGAAGAATTAATCGAAAAATTAAATGTCGTTCGTTTGCCATTTAACGTATCTTCATTAGCGCAAAAAGCAGCGACGATTGCTTTTGGTGATGACGAGTTTATTGAAGAAATAGTTCGTGTGAATACAGAAGGTTTACGACAATACGAAAGTTTCTGTAAGGAAAATGAAATTCCATTTTATCAGTCACAAACAAATTTCATCTTCTTGCCAGTAGAAAATGGTGGAGAGATTTATGAAGCTTGCGCACACGCAGGGTTTATTATTCGTCCGTTCCCGAATGGTGTCCGCATCACAGTCGGAACAAGGGAGCAAAATGAAGGAGTGATTTCAGTGTTACAACAACACTTTGAAAATAAAAAAAGAAAGTCTCGAGATGAGGCAAATGCGTAAAAAGGTAGTTTTAATTGGAACGGGCTTAATCGGAGGTTCTCTCGCATTAGCAATTAAGAAGGACCACGATGTAACGATAACAGGTTATGATATATTTCAAGAACAAGTAGAGCGCGCAAAAGAATTACACGTAGTAGATGAAATAGCAGTTGATTTACAGCATGCATGTGAAGAGGCACATTTAATTGTTTTTGCTTCTCCAGTTGAAGAAACGAAAAAGCTATTACACAAACTTGCGTCATTCCATTTACGAGAAGATGTTATAGTGACTGATGTTGGTAGTACAAAAGGGTCTATTATGAACGAAGCGGAAGCTTTATTTTCAAAGGAAATTTCTTTCATTGGTGGACATCCAATGGCAGGTTCTCATAAAACGGGAGTTGAAAGTGCAAAAGCGCATTTATTTGAAAATGCATTTTACATTTTAACACCGATGCATCATGTGCCAAATGAACATGTGGAAGAGTTAAAAGATTGGTTAAAAGGAACAGGGTCACATTTCCTTGTTTTAAATACAGAAGAACATGATTATGTAACAGGGATCGTTAGTCATTTCCCGCACCTTATCGCAGCAGGTTTAGTGAAGCAAGTAGAGAAACATGCAGGAGATAATCCACTCATTCATCAGCTAGCTGCTGGAGGTTTTAAAGATATTACACGTATTGCATCTAGTAGTCCGAAAATGTGGAGTGATATTGTTAAGCAAAATCGTGAGCATTTAATGGTATTATTAAAAGAGTGGATCTCTGAAATGGAAGATTTATATGATACAGTTTCTAGCGGAGATGCAGGCGAGATTCAAAACTATTTTGCAGACGCGAAAGAATACCGAGACTCTTTACCAGTACGAAAGAGAGGAGCAATTCCTGCCTATCACGACTTATACGTCGATGTTTTAGATAAAGTAGGGGCACTGGCTCACATTACGAGTATTTTAGCGCGCGAAGAAATTAGTATTACGAACTTGCAAATATTAGAAGCGCGTGAAGGGTTGCTTGGGGTATTACGTATTAGCTTCCAGCGAGAAGAAGATCGTATGAAAGCAAAGCTAGCGCTTGGAGAAGAAAAATACCAAACTTATGAAACAATTTAAATGAGAAGGTGAAAACGTGAAGGAAAGAACAATACAACCTGTTAATAACGGATTAAATGGCAACATTACAATTCCAGGAGATAAATCGATTTCTCACCGCGCTGTCATGTTCGGCGCAATTGCAGAAGGAACAACAACAATTAAAGGATTCTTGCCTGGTGCAGACTGTTTAAGTACGATTTCTTGTTTTAAAGAAATGGGAGTAGACATTGTGCAAAACGGTGATGAAGTCACTGTAGTTGGTAAAGGATTAGAAGGTTTACAAGAACCGAAAGCTGTATTAGATGTTGGTAATTCTGGTACAACTATACGTTTAATGTCAGGAATTTTGGCAAATACACCATTTTTCTCTTGCGTACAAGGTGATGCGTCTATTGCAAAAAGACCGATGAAACGTGTAACAAATCCATTAAAACAAATGGGTGCAAACATTGATGGCCGCGAAGAAGGAACGTTTACACCGCTAACAATACGTGGTGGAGATTTAAAAGCAATTGAATACACTTCCCCGGTAGCAAGCGCACAAGTGAAATCAGCTATTTTACTTGCAGGACTTCGTGCAGAAGGTGTAACAGCTGTTACAGAACCACATATTTCTCGCGATCATACGGAAAGAATGCTTGAAGCATTTGGCGTCAAAGTAACTCGCGAAGGGAAAACAGTGAAACTAGCAGGTGGACAAAAGTTAACAGCGACAGACGTTCAAGTGCCCGGTGACGTATCATCAGCTGCATTTTTCTTAGTAGCGGGCGCGATTATTCCAAATAGTAAACTAGTATTAGAAAATGTAGGGATGAATCCAACTCGTACAGGTATTATTGATGTTTTAGAGAAGATGGGTGCTACGTTCACTGTAGAGCCAATTAACGAAGGAGCATCAGAACCAGCTGCAAATATTACAATTGAAACATCTTCATTAAAAGGAATCGAAATCGGTGGAGATATTATCCCTAGATTAATCGATGAAATTCCTGTAATTGCATTAGCGGCAACGCAAGCGGAAGGAATTACAGTTATTAAAGATGCACACGAATTAAAAGTAAAAGAAACAAACCGTATTGATACAGTTGTTGCAGAGTTAACGAAACTAGGAGCTCGTATAGAAGCAACCGATGACGGAATGATCATTTACGGAAAATCAGCTCTAAAAGGTAATACAGTTAATAGTTACGGTGATCACCGCATCGGAATGATGCTTGCGATTGCTGGATGTATCGCAGAAGGAAAAACAATAATTGAAGATGCAGAAGCAGTAGGCGTATCATATCCTACGTTCTTCGAAGAACTTCAAAAGTTGGCTAAATAAAGTGAAACTTTAATCAGTGGGGGTCCTTCATCCCCCACTGATTATCAGCCCTCACCAATCGGACTTTTACGGGCAGTTGATCCCCTACCTAACTTCTTTGCTTTCGCTGAATTTTGAGGTGGGGGTCTTACTGCCCGTTAAAGCGGGATAAAGTAATGAGAAGCAGATACAAGATGTATCTGCTTTTTTATATTGAATTCGTGTCGTTAAGTCCATATAATTTCATTCGCCGCACTTTAATATTTCGAATTATGGTACAATTCGAATAAGGAATGGAGGAGAAATATATGAACGTTATACGATTAAAGGAAGATAAATTTAGAGAAGCATTACGTTTATCAGAATACGCTTTTCAATATAAAGTTGATGAAGATCGATTGCAGCAACAAATTACAAAAATGAAAGAAAGTCATGAAGTATACGGTATTATGGAAGGGGAGAACTTAGCGGCAAAACTACACCTTATTCCATTCCATATATACATAGGCAAAGAAAAATTTAAAATGGGTGGCGTTGCAGGGGTAGCAACATATCCAGAGTATAGAAGAAGCGGTTATGTGAAAGAATTGCTTCAACATTCACTTCAAACGATGAAAAAAGACGGATATACAGTATCGATGCTACATCCATTTGCCGTTTCATTTTACCGTAAATACGGCTGGGAACTTTGTGCGAATCTTCTCGTATGTCATATGACAAAGAGTGATTTAGTTATGAAAAAACAAGTGAATGGTACTGTGAAACGTTTCAATAAAGAAAGTCACCCGGAAGAGGTCGAGAAGCTTTATGAAACATTTGCAGAACGTTTTTCTGGTATGCTAGTTCGCAATGAAAAATGGTGGTTACAAGCAGTTTATGATGATTTAACATTAGCAATTTATTACGATGAAAATCAAACTGCAGCTGGCTATATGTTATATAAAATAGAAAACTATAAAATGACTGTAGAAGAATTCGTACCACTGCATAATGAAGCACGAAATGGTCTATGGAACTTTATTTGCCAGCATGATTCTATGATTAAAGATCTTGAAATGACAGTAAGTGAAAATGAACCGTTGTTATATACATTGCAAGAGCCACGTGTGAAGACAGAAATAAAACCATATTTTATGGGAAGAATTGTAGATGTAGAGCAATTCTTAAAACAATATGAGTTAAACTGGAACAATGTACAGCAAGAAGTGATCTTACATATTACAGATTCATTTGCTCAGTGGAATAACATAACAGTGAGAATAGCAAATCATGAAATAACAATTATAGAAGAACCAATAGATAAAGGAATCAAACTAGATATAAATGCACTATCTACAATATTGTTTGGATACAGACGCCCATTAGAACTAAATGAACTTGAATTAATTAGCGGAAGCGAAGAGGAAATACGAGCGTTTGAGAATGTAGTACCAGTGCGTAAGCCGTTTATTTATGATTTCTTTTAATCTGCATATTTGAAATCGGGCTATTCTAAAATTTCATTTGGAATAGCTTCTTCAAATGTTGTCAGTTTTTGTCGGTAAGTCGATATATTTTGAAAATCGCTGATATAATTAGAGATGCGCCGATATATCCTGAAAATCGCTGATATAAATTTTTTCACAAAACAAGGGATTAAAAACGCAATGATACTTGTCACACACTTGACTTTTAACCGATGTAATTTATAATTAAAAACGGAATGAATTTTCATTCCTGAAATTGAGGTGAAAAAATGGCTAAAAATAAACAAGAAGACATTTTTGATGCGGCAATACAACTTTTTGCAGAACGAGGTTATGATGGTACAACAATTCCGATGATTGCTGAAAAAGCAAAAGTAGGTGCTGGTACCATTTATCGTTATTTTGAAAATAAAGAAGCACTTGTTAATTCTTTATTTACGAAAAGTGTTTTACAGCTATCAGAGTTAATAAAAACCGACTTTCCAGTCAACGCAAATATTCGTGAACAGTTTAGCCATACATACAACCGTTTATTTGAATTTGCAAGACAAAATGCAGATGCTTTTCTTTTTACGAATTCTCACTGTGATAGTTATTTTCTCGATGAACATAGTAATGAAATATTCGAGGATTTTATGGGTTTCTTTATGGACTTGATTGAGGATGGAATCGAAAAAGGTTTTCTCCGTCCATTACCACCAATTGCGTTAATTATCATTGTATATCAACCGATTGAAAAATTAATTAAAGTAATGGAAACAGGCCAATTAGAATATACAGAAGAATTGGTAAAAGAACTGGAAGAAAGCTGTTGGAATGCTATTAGAATCATTTGATTCTATAGCGTTATAAGGACAGGAATGAACATTCATTCCGATGAGGGTGTGAAAAAGAAAAGTAGGAGATGATCAATCTGTACAATTAAAGGAATGAATATTCATTCCAAAATCCATAGTTTAATAGAGCTAAAAAGTAAATTAATAGAACGAGAGGAATGAACGTTCATTCCGAAAAGGTGTTTTCAAAATAATAGGAATGAATATTCATTCCGTAACTAATATAAAATTTTAATCGCGGGAGATGATCCAAATGAGCAAGCTGAAAAATTGGAGAAGTTTATCTTTTCTATTATGGATAGTTATTACTATTACAATGATCGTAACGATGCCTAATATGGATAAATTAGTGAAAGAAAAAGGGCACATTACGATTCCTAATACAGAACAAAGTAGTATTGCTGACAAAATGATAAAAGAAATGAATAAAGACGGGACAGAAAAGTATGACATTATAGCAGTTTTTAATAGTGGTAGTAAAACAGCTTTAACGACTGAACAAAAAGAGGAAATAACAAAAACAATCAACGCTTTGCAAAATGAAAAAGAACAATTAGGAATTAAAGAAGTTGTTTCACATTTAGATAATAAAGACTTAGAGAAACAATTAGTTTCTAAAGATAATACGACTATTTTAACGCAAATATCGATAGATAAAAAACAAGGTGAAATATCGAAAGTTTCAAATAATCTTCATAATAAAGTGAAAACGAAAGGGGTAAAAACGTACTTAACAGGAAGTGACTTAATCGCGGGTGATTTTCTTACATCTTCTCAAGAGGGAGTGAAAAAGACTGAAGTTATTTCAATCATTTTCATTCTAGTTATATTAATCATTGTATTTCGTTCACCGATTGTTCCCATTGTTTCTCTTCTTACTGTTGGGGTATCATATTTAGTTTCAATGGGGATTATTGCTCATCTTGTAGATCAATTTGATTTTCCGTTTTCTAACTTTACACAAGTGTTTGTAGTTGTTGTCCTGTTTGGAGTTGGAACAGACTATAACATTTTATTATTTACGAGATTTAAAGAAGAATTAAGTAAACAAGAAAACGCATTTTTGGCTACGAAAGAAACATTTAAATCGGCAGGGAAAACTGTTTTATATAGCGGGATAGCAGTACTAATTGGTTTTGCATCTCTTGCTTTAGCGAGCTTTAAATTATATCAATCTACTTCAGCGGTAGCAATTGGTGTCGCAGTATTATTACTCGTATTAACTACGTTAAATCCATTTTTCATGGTGCTTCTAGGAAAAGGGATGTTTTATCCAGTTAAAACATTTAAAGGTCATGAAGATAGTCGCCTATGGGGATTCTTTGCGAAAAATTCAGTTGCAAGACCGTTTGTCGCTTTAATTATTGTATTCGTGATATCGATTCCTTTCGTATTAAAGTATTCTAATACACTTAATTACAACGATTTATTTGAAGTAGACAATAAATATGAGTCGAAAATGGGGATTAGCGTAATAGAAGAACATTTTCCACCTGGTTTTTCTTCACCAAGTACGTTAGTCATTCAATCGAATAATAAGTTAGATGAGGCGAGTTCGCTTCAAACTTTAGATGAACTAACTGAAAAGATTTTGAAAGTGAAAGGTGTTTCAGAAGTATATGCACCGACACGTCCAACTGGTGAAAGAATTAAAGAACTGTATATAAATAAACAAGCGGGTGAACTAAATACAGGTTTAGGAGATGCCAATGGTGGTATAAAAGAAATTAATGATGGATTAACTACTGCGAAAGATAAAATGGGTAGTAAGGATTCAAATAGTCTTGCAAACGTTCAAAAGTTAATTGATGGAACAAATGAAGCGAAAAATGGTGTGTCGGCATTAGGAACAGCTTTAAATCAACTATCAAATGGCATAAATGACGGAGCAAAAGGTGCGCAGCAAATTGAGAGTGGGTTAACTTCAGTAAATGAAAATATAAGTGTATTATCTAATGCAACTTCACAACTTCATGCTGGCTATACACAGTTAGAGAAAGGTTTAAGTTCTTACGATCAATACTTCGGAAGTATTTCTCAAGCGATTGACGGTGCGAAGAAAGGTTATGAACAAATTGAAATGTTAATGACCAATTTCATTCAAACGAAACCAGAATTAGCAAATGATCCTAACATTCTGCAGACGATAGGAATTGCTAAAGAGGCTCAAAAGCAATTAGGTGGGCTGTCAAATGAATTAAATCAATTAGCAACGCAGCATAATGTGGCGATGGGATCATTTAAAGAAGCGAATCAATCGTTATTGAAAGTGGATAACGGCTTAAAAGAAATGAGCAATGGAGTTACTAAGTTACAAAAAGGAGCAGCTGATCTTAAAAATGGATTAAATGAAGGTGCTTCAGGTTCAAAACAAATTGCGAACAAGTCATCTGAGTTACAAACCGGATTAACGAAAATAAACGATGGGCAAGGACAGGTATTAACAGGACTGAAAGACTTGCAAGAACAGATGGGACAATTACAATCAGGACTATCTAAAAGTACAGAAGGCCTTGAAAAGGTAAGTAATGGCTTAGGGGATGCTCAGAAATATTTAGGAGAACTAAATGAATCAAAAAGCTCTGAGAAATTTTATATTCCAAAAGAAGTTTTGGAGGGAGAAGATTTCCAAAAAGCTTTGAATACGTACATGTCACATGATAGAAAGACTGCTAAAATGACAATCATTTTAGACGTAAATCCGTATTCAAAAGAAGCGATGCCAATTATTCAAGAAATCAATAAAACGATAGATGGTACTTTGAAGGGGACAGAATTAAATAATGCAAAAAAAGCAATTGGAGGAACAACAGCTAGAAACGTTGATTTAAAAGAAGTAACAGGGCAAGACTTCTTACGTACAGCTACAATTATGTTAATTGGAATTGCGATTGTATTAATTGTGATTACACGCTCATTATTAAACACAATCTTTATTATTGGATCTTTAATATTAGCTTGTTTTGCATCACTTGGTATAAGTGAACAAATTAGTACACACTTACTAAACGTAGATTCACTAAGCTGGAATGTTCCATTCTTTAGCTTCATAATGATTGTCGCTTTAGGAGTGGATTATAGTATTTTTGTAATGATGAGATACAATGAGTTAGAAGGGGACCCAGCGACGAAAATTGTAACTGCTTCTCGTCATATTGGAGGAGTTGTATTATCAGCGGCACTTATTTTAGGTGGTACATTTGCTGCATTAATCCCTTCAGGTGTATTAACGCTTATACAAGTAGCATCCGTAGTTGGCGTTGCGTTGTTCCTATTAGCTATCATTGTGATGCCAATATTGTTACCTGCTTTAATAGGTTTAACGAGTAAAATGAAGGATTATGCAAAGAAATTAAGTGTAAGAAAATAAAAGAAGCCTTTTTTAAAAGTAACTGGTTCAGTTATAGGAGATAAATTATAAAATAACATACAAATTAGGAATGCTAAATCACATATGATTTAGCATCCTTTTTTTATATAGTTCACTCAAATAATGGTGTACTATCTTTTTTAAAAGGTAAATGGAAAATTTATGTTAAAATAATGATGGAAATTATGAAAAAATGTTCTTAAACGAACGGTCAGGTTACTTTAAGAAGGGTTTTTCAAAGGAAATGTTGAATATTGTATTTTGAAGGAGTGATTGCAGTGGAGTAAGTAATTTTTTTAATCTTGGTTAAATATTTTGAAGGAAGGGATTTATAACTATGAATACAAAACTAATAATAGTAGAAGGTTTACCTGGATTTGGAAAATCGACCACTGCACAGCTAATAAATGAAATTTTAAGCCAAAATAAAATTGAAGTTGAACTATTTTTAGAGGGAAATTTGAACCACCCAGCCGACTATGATGGTGTATCTTGTTTTAATAAATTTGAGTTCGATAGATTAGTATCTAACAGTGGAGATTTTAAAGAAGTGCTTCTTAAAAGAGTTCTAAAAAAAGGAAGCAATTATTTATTACCATACAGAAAGATAAAAAATGAGTTTGGTGACCAGTTTTCGGACGAATTATTTAACGATATTTCAAGAAACGATATATATGAATTATCATTCGATAAAAATGTTGAATTAATTGCTGACAAATGGCAGGACTTTGCTGAAATTGCTCTAGAAGATGATAAGGTTTATATTTTTGAATGTTGTTTCATACAAAATCCATTAACGATTGGGATGATTAAATACGGTGAACAAAAAGAAAAAATAATAAATTATGTAATGAAAGTTGCAAAAATCATAGAGAATCTAAATCCAATGTTATTCTATGTAGAACAAGATGATCTTGAATTTTCATTTAGGAAGGCATTAAAAGAAAGAAATCCAGAATGGTCCACAGGAATTGTCGATTATTACACGAATCAGGGCTATGGGAAAGAACATAACCATTCAGGAGTAGAAGGAGCGATAAAAGTTCTTGAAGCTAGAAGGAATTTAGAGTTAGAAATATTCGATATGTTAAAAATGAAAAAAGAAAAAATCAATAATACAAAATATGAAATTGGCTCATATAGATCAATGTTAAAAGATAAGTTAACAATACAAATGGTGAAATAGCTTTTTACACTAACTGGTGCTTTAGTTGGAGAAAGAAATAAAAACGCTCAGAATATTTTCTGAGCGTTTTAGTTTACTATTTATAATGCGAAATGCATACAAGTTATTGTATTATTTCAATTGATAAACATAATGCTCCAATTATAAATGTTTTTTCAAAATGAATCCTCTTTAAAACGTGTATGTAACTTTAATATAATTAAAAACAAAGGTTTTATTCGAGTTTGGAAAGAAAGGAATAGCAATCAACCGTTGCTATTCATCCAGCTTCTACTATATAATAGCTATAGTCTACAATAATTGAGTCGTAATATGCGATTTTTTAAGACAATCGGTGAGAAAACGCTGAAATAAGCGGTATTAGTAGGAGGACACAAATGATTACAGTAAGTAACGTTAGTTTGCGTTTCGCGGATCGCAAATTGTTTGAAGATGTTAACATAAAATTCACGCCAGGTAACTGCTACGGTTTAATCGGAGCAAACGGTGCTGGTAAATCAACATTTCTAAAGATTTTATCTGGAGAAATCGAACCATCAACAGGTGACATACATATTACGCCAGGTGAGCGTCTAGCAGTATTAAAACAGAACCACTTCGAATACGAAGAGTTCCCAGTATTAGAAACAGTAATTATGGGTCACACGCAACTTTATAAAGTAATGCAAGAGAAAAATGCCATTTACATGAAAGAAGACTTCAGTGATGAAGATGGTATGCGTGCTGCTGAACTTGAAGGTGAGTTCGCTGAGCTGAACGGTTGGGAAGCTGAGTCAGAAGCTGCAATCTTACTAAAAGGACTTGGTATTGGTGAAGATCTTCATGATAAGAAATTGTCAGAATTAACTGGGGCAGAGAAAGTAAAAGTATTACTTGCTCAAGCATTATTCGGTAAACCTGATATTCTATTACTAGATGAGCCTACCAACCACTTGGACTTAAAAGCGATCCAATGGTTAGAAAACTTCTTAATGAACTTTGAAAATACAGTTATCGTTGTATCCCATGACCGTCACTTCTTAAATAAAGTATGTACGCACATGGCTGATCTTGATTTCGGTAAAATTCAACTTTATGTTGGTAACTATGACTTCTGGTATGAGTCAAGCCAATTAGCTTTAAAATTAACGCAAGATGCTAATAAGAAAAAAGAAGAGAAAGTAAAAGAGTTACAAAACTTCATTGCGCGCTTTAGCTCAAACGCATCTAAAGCGAAACAAGCAACTTCTCGTAAAAAATTATTAGATAAAATTACTTTAGATGATATTAGACCATCATCTCGTCGTTACCCATTCGTTGGCTTCACACCTGAGCGTGAAGTAGGAAATGACTTATTAACTGTTGAAGGTCTTTCTAAAACAATTGATGGGGAAAAAGTGTTAGATAATGTGTACTTCACTTTAAATAAAGGTGATAAAGTTGCATTTATCGGTCGTAACGATATTGCAATGACAACATTATTTAAAATTCTTATGGGTGAAATGGAGCCAGATAGTGGTTCATTCAAATGGGGCGTTACAACTTCTCAATCTTACTTCCCAAGAGATAACTCTAAGTACTTTGAGAACAGTGACCTCAACTTAGTTGAATGGTTACGTCAATTCTCTCCACAAGATGAGTCAGAAAGCTTCTTACGTGGTTTCTTAGGCCGTATGTTATTCTCAGGTGAAGAAGTTAAGAAGAACGTTTCTGTATTATCTGGAGGCGAAAAAGTTCGTTGTATGTTATCTAAAATGATGTTAAGTGGTGCGAACGTAATCACACTTGACGACCCAACGAACCATTTAGACCTTGAGTCTATTACAGCACTAAACAACGGTTTAATCGCATTCAAAGGTACAATGTTATTCACATCTCATGACCATCAGTTCGTACAAACAATTGCAAACCGCATTATCGAAGTAACGCCAAACGGTGTAATCGATAAAGAGGCTACTTACGATGAGTTCTTAGAAAATGAAGAACTTCAAAAACAAGTAGATGCAATGTACAAAGGTCAATAATAAATGAGGAAAACCTCGCTCTCGTTTTGAGAGCGAGGTTTTTTTATAAACTTTATTTTATGGATTGTGAATAATTATTCAAAAATAATTTTATTGAAGGAAAGAGATTTGAATGTTGTACATAGAAAAATGGCTGAAGCATAAATAGTTGAGGAAATATAATATACATTGAAAAAATAAATGTGGTCAATTGTGAATTTAATAATATTACATTAATGTTCCAGAACTGGAGACATATTTATTTGCGAAGCAGTGAATAAAAGTATATAGTATGTGATGTCATAATTAGTGGATGAATCTTGGGAGTAAACAGGAAATGTTACAAATTTATTTTGTTAAATAGAAACCAAGGTCAAAATGTCCAGAAAGAAATAGTTGAATAAATACTAGCTTCAAATTATAATTACTAGTATTCTTCATATAGTTAAATAAATAAAATCTATTTGAAGATAAAAAATTGAATAGAGAGACAGACTTATAAAAAATAAGCCTTGGATGATCAAAAGAGGTGGAGAAATGAAACAATTCTTATTAAAGAGCAAAAGTGTGCTAAGCAATCATTTTGGATTCTTTCTGTTTGCCGTTATTTTATTTTGGCTCAAAACATATGCGGCTTATGTAACAGAATTTAATTTAGGTATTTCAAATACAATTCAAAAATTCTTGCTGTTTTTCAACCCGCTTAGTTCAGCAGTGTTATTTTTAGGACTTGCATTATTTGCAAAAGGGAAACGATCTTATATTTGGTTAATTGTTATCAACTTGTTATTGTCGATTCTTTTATATGCAAACGTCGTATACTATCGCTTTTTCAGTGACTTTATTACGTTCCCGACGTTGACACAAACGAATAACTTTGGAGATTTAGGTGGTAGTATTGTTGCGTTGCTACATCTTTATGATCCGCTATACTTCTTAGATACAATTATTTTAATTGTGTTAGTTGCAACGAAATTTGCAAATCCAAAACCAATTCGTGTTGCGAAATATAAAGTATCACTAGTATTTGTAGCAGGTATTTTATTATTCAGTGTTAACTTAGGACTTGCAGAATCTGACCGTCCTGAATTATTAACAAGAACGTTTGATCGTAATTATATTGTGAAATATTTAGGGGCATATAACTATACGATTTATGATGGTATTCAAAGTGCGAAAGCATCAACGGAAAGAGCGTTAGCTGATGGAGATAATATGACGGAAGTAAGAAATTATTTAACATCAACTTACGCAAGTCCAAATCCTGAGTATTTCGGTAAAGGTAAGGGAATGAACGTAATTTATATTCATTTAGAGTCATTCCAAAACTTCTTAATTGATTATAAATTAAACGGTCAAGAAGTTACGCCGTTCTTAAACTCATTTACAAAAGATGCGAATACGCTTTACTTTGATAACTTCTTCCATCAAACAGGACAAGGGAAAACGTCTGATGCGGAGTTTATGTTAGAGAATTCTATGTTTGGTTTACCACAAGGATCTGTATTTACAACGAAATCTCATAACACGTATCAATCAGCACCAGCAATTTTAGGACAACAAGGATACACATCAGCTGTATTCCATGGTAACTATAAAACATTTTGGAACCGTGATGATATTTATAAATCATTTGGTTTTAATAAATTCTTTGATGCTTCATACTATGATATGAACGAAAAAGATGTAGTAAACTATGGATTAAAAGATAAACCATTCTTTAATGAATCCATTCCGTTATTAGAAACATTGAAACAACCGTTCTATACGAAGTTTATTACGTTATCGAATCACTTCCCGTATCCAATTGATAAAGAGGAAGCGACAATTGAACCAGCGAACACAGGTGACTCATCTGTAGATACGTATTTCCAAACAGCACGTTATTTAGACGAATCTGTAAAAGGTTTCATCGATTACTTGAAGCAATCTGGTTTATATGATAATTCTATTATCGTTATGTACGGAGACCATTACGGTATTTCAGATAATCATAACGCAGCAATGTCAAAAGTAATGGGTAAAGAAATTAACTCGTTTGAAAATGCACAGTTACAGCGTGTACCTTTAATCGTTCGTGTACCAGGTGTGAAAGGTGGCGTACAACATCAATACGGTGGTGAAATTGATGTTCTTCCAACTCTTTTACACTTACTAGGAACAGATACAAAAAATTATGTTCAATTTGGTTCAGATTTATTATCACCAGATCATAAACAAGTTGTTGCGTTCCGTAACGGCAACTTCGTAAGCCCAACAGTTACTGCACTAAACGGCAAATATTATGATACAACAACTGGAAAACCTGTAGAATTTACAGATGAAATAAAACAAAATGAACAAATGGTTCAAAACTCGTTAAAATACTCTGACCAAGTCGTAAATGGTGACTTATTACGATTCTACACACCGGAAGGATTTACACCGATAGATCGTTCGAAGTATAACTATAACAATCGTGATAAAAAAAAAACGAAAGTAAAAACGGCTCCGGAAGGGGAAGCTAAATAAATAGCAAAAGACACTATTCATATGAATAGTGTCTTTTGTTTGTAAATATAACATCATCATCAGATAGAACCATCTGTTGCTTTTTGTTTTGCCTTTCCGAAAAAAACTACACCGGCAATGATGATAATGATGAATGCCCATTTTATGAAAGGGTTACTTTCGAAAAATGCAGCGAACCATTTTTCATCCACAATCATTTTCGCAGCGGTATAAGCTAAAACAGCTGCTCCAATCGTAATGATGATAGGATACCGGTCAACCCATTTTAAAATTAATGTACTGCCCCAAACTACTACTGGAATTGAAACTAATAGCCCGATGATTACTAAAGAAAAATTGCCATGCGCAGCTCCAGCAACAGCGAGAACGTTATCAATTCCCATCAATGCATCAGCAATGATAATGGTTTTAATAGCAGACCAGAAACCTTCTTCTGCTTTAATATCATGATCTTTGCCTTCAGCAATTAATTTGTAAGCGATCCATATAAGGAGTACACCACCAATTAGTAGTAGCCCTGGTATTTTTAGCAACCAAACGACAACTAAAGTAGCGAGGGCTCTAATCGCGATTGCCCCTATAGTTCCCCATATAATAACTTTCTTTTGTTGATCTTTCGGTAATCGTCTTGCTGCTAATCCAATTACAATGGCATTATCACCTGCTAACACTAAATCAATTACAATAATGGCAAGCAAGGCTGACAAATATTCAGCTGAAAGAAAATCCATATACATCCCCCCTTAAGAGTAATATGTGCTAAAGTGTTGATAATATAAAAAATAGGATTGAATTTGTATATTCAATCCATAATTTCTTACTGTATTTTGATCAATCTGTTTTAATTTCGTATAAGTCGCTTTTGCACTCTTTTTTGCTTTTCGTTTCTTTTTCTTAATTTTCGATTCATCTTTTTAATACGGTTTTCTTTTCTATTATCCCAGTTATCACTTCTGATTGTATGAATAGATGTATCTTCCTTAGCACGAAAACGTCGTACTTTTTTTACGAAGGAAAGGGGGATTTTTCCGATAACCCCTTGTTTTTCTAACGAATCCTCTTTATCTAGATACCAATCAGGATGTGATAATAAATAGTCGAAATTGAATATGATCCCGTATTTTTTATCCATATATATATACCATTCATCTAAAGTACACTTATTTTTTGTATGTAAATATGTTGAGCCATCAGTCATAGCACAGCACCAATAGTCAAAATAGCTCCATAGTACCCATTCTTTCGGTACATCTAGTGTTAAAATTACCATTTTTGAATTTTTTCTACCCCAAGCTTTATGATTTCGGTTTGGGTAATTATTTGCTTCCCAGACCCAAATAGGATAGTTACCTTCGTAATGAGGCAATTTTGTTTTAGCAACGCGCACCATCCAGTCATATGAATATATATCGTCTGAATCGATAAATTCTTTATTACCTTCTAAATAACCAAGTTTCTTAAATTGCTTCCAAGCTTCTTCAGTTTGAACTGTATATACGATCATAATTGCACCTACTTATTTAAACTAAATTATAGTATAGCATGTGATTTTTAATTTGTATTGATATTAGAGAAGGGGGAGTTGAGTCGTAGTATATGAGGAGTAATTCCTAAAACGATAAAAAGACTTGATCACCAAATAAAGGAAATCAAGTCTTTTTCATTACATACGATTATCATGCCAGAAGTTTAATGGGAAGTGTTCGTTCTCACTATAGGCTTCTAATTCATATCCTTTTTCTTTCAGCCCTTTAATGATACCAGGTACTGCTTTTACAGATTGTGGATGAATGTCGTGCATAAGGATAACTTCTGTCGGCTTGTTTGCACCATTGATAACGTTTTCTACAATTTTAGCTGATGCAGCGTCAACAGGCATTTTGTTATATCTCCAGTCTAATGAATCAATTGTCCAATCCCAAACTTTTAGCCCATTCTCAACAACTTTGTTACGAAGCGCTTCGTTTAATCCTGGCATTGAGCCGTAAGATGGACGAGTTAATACTGGCGATTTACCTAGAACGCCAGCGATTAATCCTTGGTCTTCTTTCATCTCATCTACATAATGACCTTCTGTGTAAAGTTTCTTGTAGTTATGAGTCATACTGTGCATCCCAACGTAGTGGCCTTCAGCATCTTCGCGTTTTACAAGATCAGGGAAAGCTTTTACATTTGAACCAATAAGGAAGAATGTTGCTTTTGCATTTTCTTTCTTTAACATATCTAAAAGCTCAGCTGTGTATTTTCCAGGACCATCATCAAATGTTAAATAAGCTACTTTTCTAACTTGCCCATTATATTGTTTAGGAGCTTCTTTCGGTGCAAGAGATGATTGAATTTCACTTACAAGTTGAACAGATTTTGCTTCATCCTCTGTACTTGCTAGAGCAGTATGTGCTGATCCTAAAGCTGCTTCGTATGTAAATAATACCCCCGCGCAAATCAGCATAGCCCTTTTCATTAAAGTTGTCATTCGAATTCCATTGTGCATAATTTTCCTTCTCTCTATAAAAGTTCTACTCTACTATATTAGCAATTATAGGTATGGAAATGCAAAAAAACTTTTTTACAAGCGCAAGAAAGTTTGTAAAAAAGTATGCAAGATTTTAAAGGAATGGCATTTTTGAAGAAACGTCATAAAAAATTGGATAAATTGAATTATAAGTTGGAAACAATACAGGAGATATTAATTTTAGGAGGTGCTTTAATTGAATTATAAAAAAATGCTTTCTATATTTATGACGAGCATATTTACGGTAGGATTGTTAATTGGTTGTAACCCAGCTCCAAAAGATGAAAAGGAGCCAGATCCAACGGAGGAACCTTCTGAACAAAGACAGGAGGAAAAAAATGAAAAACAAGATCCTGCTAAAGAACAAAATAATGAGTTAAACAAAAAGGATGAACAAGAACCAGATCCAACAGAAGAGCCATCTGAGGAACAAAAGAAGAAAAAAGAAAATGAGTAGTCGAACAGTAATGAATTGTATAGCTTAACACATCAAATATTTTCGGAAAACATAAACCACTTTTCGCTCAAAAAGGAAAGTGGTTTATAATTGTATATGGGCTAATGAGTGTAAAAAATATAGATAGCCAAACTTATTTTCATCTTAATATGCGTAACTTATAAAGAAAAGAAGCTGTATACCATACTTATTAGATGAAAAAATATATTTTCTTGCGAATAAAAAAGGAGACGGTATATTTTTTGAATAAATTTAAAATTTCACATACCGCATTTTAAAAATACATATAGGAAAACCAAAAAGTAATGTAGAATGTATCGTACATACATATATGAAGTCAACATAAAAAATAAAGAGGTGGGTATATGTTACTTGAAGAAGTAATGCAGCAACTAGAGGAATATGGAACAGAACAAAATCGTAAAACGTATAAAAACCACGGAGCGAAAGAGCCACTATTCGGAGTTAGTTTTGCTAATTTAAAATTGTTAAAAAAGAAGATAAAAAAAGATCATGATTTAGCAATTTCATTATGGGAAACAAAAAATATGGATGCAATGACTTTAGCAACAATGATTTTAGATCCAAAGAAAGTTACGACAGAACTGTTAAATAAATGGGTACAGGAAGTTGATTATTATTGTTTAATGGACGTTTTGATGACGGCTATTTGTACGTCGCCAATTGCGATAGAAAGAATGGAAGAATGGACAAAGTCTGATGATGAATGGATTGGACGAGCAGGCTGGTCTTTATTAGCAAATATAGCGATTAAAAATAAAACGTTACAAGATGATTCCTTCTCTCCTTATCTAGAAGAGATTAAAGAAAATATACATAATGAAAAAAATAGAAAAAGAGAAGCAATGAATAGTGCTTTAATTGCGATAGGAATTCGTAATGAAGACTTAGAGCAAACAGCGATTGAAATTGCACGTGAAATTGGAAAAGTACAGGTTGATCACGGGGCAACGTCATGCAAAACACCAGACGCAGAGTCGTATATAAAAAAAGCGAGAGAAAGAGCTGAAAAAAAGAAAATGAAATAAGAAAAGGGGAACGGTTATGAAAGCAATGGAAGCGGCACAAAGCATAATTACATCACACTTTCCGGATTGTGATGTAGCTTTACTTGGAGGAAGCGTTGCAAGAGGAGAAGCGACAAAAACATCCGATCTGGACATTGTAATAGTTGATCAAAGTTTAACGTCTTGTTATCGAGAATCTTTCTATAGTAATGGCTGGCCTGTTGAAGTGTTTGTACATAATTTTGAAACGTATAAAACCTTTTTTAAAATGGATTGCGATCGCGGGAGACCTTCGTTACCACAATTAGTTTCAGAGGGGATTGTATTAAAAGGTGAAAATGAAATTGTTGAAAAACTAAAAAGAGAAGCAAGTGATTTACTAAATAAAGGACCAGCTAAATGGACCGAAGAAATGATGAAGCAGAAGCGGTATTTTATTACGGATACTTTGGATGATTTTATTGGTGCATCAAAAAGAGAAGAAGAATTGTTTATCGCGAATTTATTAGCTGATTTATTACATGAATATGTATTAAGAGTAAATGGGAAATGGCTTGGAAATTCAAAATGGTTTATAAGGGTACTTAGAAAATATGATGAACAGTATGCAGATCAATTTGTAGCGGCGTTCGATCATTTTTATACAACGGGAGAAAAAAGTAAATTAATTACTTTTGTAGAAAAAACGTTAGAACAGTATGGAGGAAGAATGTTCGAAGGGTTTTCTATAGGAAAATAAAAAGGGGATAGCACAATGAATGTTCCATTCGTTCAATTAAGAGAACTGACGCTAGATGATGTAGAAGACCGATATCAATGGTCATTAGATACAAAAGTAACAAAACATTTAGTTGTACCAGATCAATATCCACCGTTCACTCTTGAAGATACAAAACAATGGATTGAGGCATGTATAAATCGAAAAAATGGTTATGAACAAAGGGCTATCACTGCAGAGAACGGCATACATATTGGATGGGTAGATCTTAAAAACTTTGATAAAACAAATAAAAATGCAGAATTGGGAATCGCGATTGGTAATAAAGAATACTGGGGTAAAGGGTATGGAATAGCCGCCTTATATAGTATGTTACATGTAGCATTCTTTGAATTTGAATTAGAAAAAGTATGGCTACGTGTAGATGAAGATAATTTACAAGCTAGAAAGAGCTATGAAAAGGCTGGTTTTGTATGCGAAGGGTTAATGAGAAATGATCGATTGCGTAAAGGTCGGTTCATTCATCGCTATCGTTATAGTATGTTAAGAGAAGAATATCAACCTTTAATTAGTAGTTTGTAAAAATATTATGTCAACTTAAAAGGGATGGAGAAATATGATTCGATTACTTACGAAAGAAGATGCAAAAAAATATTGGGGCTTACGTTTACAAGCATTACAAGTAAATCCAGAGGCATTTGTAACAACTTATGAAGAGGCGATTCGTCAAGAAAATCCGATTAAGCGAGTGGAAAGTAATTTAACAGCTGCTACTAGTTGTACATTCGGTGCTTTTAATGAAGATCATCAATTAGTTGGAGTTGTCACTTTACTAACAGAAGAGAAAGAAGCATATAAACATAAAGGGCATATCGTTGCGATGTATGTAGATGCAAGCAATCGAAGAAGTGGCCTTGCACGTGAGTTAATATGTAAGGCAATTGAAAGAGCAAAAGAAATGAACTTGGAACAATTGACATTAGGTGTTGTATCCACTAACGAGCCAGCAAAAAGGTTGTATGAATCAATGGGCTTTAAAACGTATGGGATTGAAAAGAGAGCTATAAAGATGAATGGTGTGTATAGTGATGATGAACATATGGTTTTGTTCCTTTAAAAGAGGGAGTTTACTATGAAAGATCTCTATTTAGAAAAAAATATGAACCCGCAAGTAGCAATTCTATATGCGACAGTTGCCGATACATTTAAACGGTTGCAAAAGTTAGTAGAGGGTACTGATGAGAAAGAACTGTCTTTTAAAGGGTTAAAAAATAATGAAAATAGTATTGGACAACTACTTCAACATTTAGCAGTTGTCGATTTGCATTGGGTATACCGCTTAAAAGGAGAACCCGTTCCACTGGCACTTGATAATATATATGGACCTATGTTAAATGAAGCAGGAGAGCTGCCCAGTTTAAGAAAACATACATTGCAACAATTAATGCAAGATTATGAAGCAGTGCAACATATGTTTTATGAGGAATGTATGAAACTAACAGAAAATGATTTAACACGAGAGGTTTTTTATGAAAAGGGAGAAAATGCGACTATAAGGTGGGGAATATGGCATATAGCTGATCATAATCGGTACCATCAAGCTCATATTAGTCAGTTAAGAAAACTATATAGAGCTAGAATGCATACGAGATAAAGATTTCGAATTTTAATTATATTTAATTTGTTGTATAGTATAAGAAGAAACTAAACAAGGAGTTTTATAATGAAAGCTATTGCAGTAGGGATATTGGCATCATTTTTCTTTGCCTTTACCTTCGTTTTAAACCGGGCAATGGATCTAGAAGGCGGAAGCTGGATTTGGAGTGCATCATTACGGTACTACTTTATGGTTCCAATGCTTTTACTTATTGTCATGTATAGAGGAAACTTAAAGCAACTCTTTCAATATATGAAAAATAATCCGAAAGATTGGTTAGTGTGGAGTATCGTTGGATTCGGTCTCTTCTATGCACCACTTAGTTTTGCTGGAGCTTTTGGACCTGGTTGGCTCGTTGCATCAACATGGCAAATTACAATCGTCGCAGGGATTTTGTTAACACCATTTTTTGCGGTAGATCCGTTACATAAAAAACTCCCAATGAAGGAATTAGTTATGTCGGGTATTATTTTATGCGGTGTTGTACTTATGCAAGTAGAACATGCTTCTTCATTAGGAATTCGTGAAACCGTTCTATGTGTCGTTCCAGTACTTATTGCAGCTTTTGCGTATCCTCTTGGCAATCGAAAAATGATGCAAGTTTGTAAAGGGGAGTTAGATGTATTCCAGCGAGTTCTTGGTATGACATTAGCAAGTTTACCATTTTGGTTTTTACTCTCTGGTTATGAAGTATCAACAGGCGGGCTACCGTCAAGTAGCCAAGTTTTCCAATGTTTTATTGTAGCAGTTAGTTCTGGTTTAATCGCAACGGTATTATTCTTCTTTGCGACAGATCTTGTAAAAGATGATCCACAAAAACTAGCAACAGTAGAAGCAACTCAGTCAGGTGAAGTTTTATTTGCGCTAGTAGGAGAACTCATCTTACTATCTGCACCAATTCCGTCATCTTTATCTTGGATTGGTATGAGTCTAGTTATTATCGGAATGATACTACATAGTTATGTAGCAGTCGTTGTGAAAAAAGAAGAAAAAATAACTGCGTAATGAGATTAGCTCTTTTTATAAAGAGCTAATCTTTTTTCGTAGAAAGGGATGAAGAAATGAATTTGCAACATGTTGAACAAATTGAGAAAGATTCTATTTTAAATGTACTACAATATGCAGTTGGACCAAGTGAAACGAGTTTAAAGAAAGCAGTTTTATTTTATGAAAGGAATAAAGGGACATTGTATAGATATGAAGAACAGGCTTGTATAGGTATTGAAATAATAGGAGCAAATAAAGCAAAAATTCGCCACATAGCAGTCATTCCGCAATATCGTCATAAAGGGATTGCGTTGCAAATGATAAAGGAAGTAGTAAGAATACACCAATTGACGTATCTCGAGGCAGAGACAGACGATGAGGCGGTAGAATTTTATAAAAGAATTGGTTTTCAGGTTAGAACTTTAGGAGAAAAATATCCAGGAGTTGAAAGATTTCATTGTTACTTGGAAAAGGAGCAATGAAAATATACATATTGAGTATGGTTTGAAAAAAGTAATAATAACATTATATAATATAGGTATCTGGAAAAATATAGATAAAAGAAGATGGGTGTATAACACATGAGAATGGATAAAAGTAAATTTATAAAAATTGCTACTTCAATAGGAGTATCATCTTTTTTATTAACGGGCTGTGGCGATTATGAAGAAGAAACTGCCCAGCAAGAAAGTACTGCTGTTAAAACAGATGGTGCGAAACAAGGAAATGAACTAGAAACATTAAATTGTGATGATAAAGCCCCAACTAATGAAAATGTAGAAAAAGATGAGTTATGTAAGGAAAATAATCCATCGTTTTCATCGTATAATGAAAATTCACATTTACCTATCCTCCCGTTCGTTGCAGGATATTTATTAGCAAGCAGAACCTCAAATATGAATTATTCAGCAAAACCAAATGTACTGAAGAAACCATATACGAACAATATTATTCCTTATCGTGAAAAAGATGAGCGTAGAACTGGTGGTAGTGGTGGTGGAGGGTATTACGGCGGAACTAACAGTAACAATAATAATTCTTCCAATAAAGTAGATTTAAATAAACAGCAGCCAAATCTATCAAATAAAGTAACACCAGATACAAATACGCCGAAATCATCTACGACACAAACGCCGAAAGTGAATTCTGGTTCTAGTGGAATTGGGAACGCAAAAGCGCCAGCAGGATCCTAAAATGAAAGGATAATGGAGTAATGTATACAGAACAAGAACAGAAAGATTATATGAAAGTATGGTTTTCACTTGCAGAAGAGGCTGGTCGGAATGGGTTTACTTGGCCGAGTCTATTAGAAAATGAAGAATGGAATCAATATATGGCAACAGGTATGTATCGTATGCCAATAAAAACTTATACTGCTATTTCAAAAGCGACAGAAGAAATTATGTATGTGCTATATAGAACGTATCAATATATTCTCAATACGACAAAAGATTTTCAAAAACTAGGATTTCCAGCTGAAACGTGGGAAATTGCGAGAATGAAACATACAGGTTTGTTTTCATATTTTACAAGGTTTGACTTTATCGTAAATGGTGAAGATATAAAGTTAATAGAAGTAAATTGTGATACACCCACAGGTTATTTAGAGCCATCTGTCGCAAATGAAGTATTATGCCGTTATCACGATGTAAATCATCCAAATCATATAGAAGAGCATATTGTGCAGGCGTGGGAACAAATTAAACATGACTATGGTATAGATCCTAGAGAAACGATTTATTTTACGAGTTATGATTGGCATGATGAAGACCATCAAACGGTTCAATTTTTAAGAAGCTATTGCTTAGATCAGTCAACGGATTATATAGGTATACAAGATATCGTCGTGGCAGATGATGGTATATATACGCCAGATGGTGAGAGAATTCATTATTTATATAGACTATATCCAATTGAATATTTAGTTTCAGACGCTGATAAAAACGGGAAAAGAATTGGACTCCAGTTTTTAGATCATATAGCGCAAGGCAGAGTGAAAATCATTAATCCACCAGCTGCTTTTCTTATGCAAAATAAAAGTGTACTCGCATTAATTTGGCAACTTTACGAAGAGGAAGTTTTCTTTGAGGGAGAAGAGCGAGGAATCATTCAGAAATACTTCTTACCGACATATTTTACAAATAAACCGTTTATAGAAAGAAATGAATCATATGTTTCTAAACCTTTATACGGCCGTGAAGGCGGAGGAGTATCTATATACGAAAATAATGAACTATTAGCTGAAGATAAAACAGAGTATTACTTTGAACAGCGGAAAATATATCAGCAATACGTAGAAATGCCTGACTATACGATTGACACGTGGGACGGTCCATATACTGGTAAACTATTAATTGGTTCACACTGTATTAGCGGGAGAGCTGCTGGTTTATTTTTACGTGTAGGTGAGAAAATAACGGGAAACTTATCGATGTTTACTGGAGTTACAATTGAAGGATAAATGAAACAAAGAGCTTATCATTTTTGATGAGCTCTTTGCTCATATAGCGTTTTTATTGCTGTGATGTAACGCTTTCATTTTTCTTCATTTCAAAGATTTTGTTTCCATCTTCATCTACAATTGTAATAAAGTCTCTAAGTTTTGGTACACCAATATACATGACTGGGTTTTCATCTTTTCCTTTACTTTTCTCGATATGCAAGACGATAACAGATTTGTCTTTTTCATCCTTCACTTCTTTTACTGTAATTTTATCATTTTTGTAATTCGTTCCAAATGTTAAATATATCATTCTTTTACCTTCGCTAATACTATCATTTGAGTAATGTACCATCGTTGGATCTTCTTGTGCTTTTTCATATAAATTTGATGGGCCAAATCCAATTTTATTATATCTGGATTTTTCTATTACCCAATAATCTTCATATTCATTTTGAAAAGAAACACATGCGCTTAAGAAGACGAGTCCAAATAGTAGAACAGAGAATAAAGCTTTTTTCATTTGTTCACCTGCTTTTGTTATTTCAAATCAATACACCATAATTTAGCTGATATCTTTGTAAGTATATTACCATTTTTTTATGTTCATAAAAACGATTAAGTTAAAAATTAAGAAAAATATGATAATATATGTATGTAGTAGTTTAAAACAAATGGGGGAACAATTGTGAAAATGAATGACATAGTGGCAAGTACGCAATTGCCAAATACAATCAAAACAATTACAAATGATTTAAGGAAATTAGGGTTAAAAAAAGGAATGACAGTTATTGTACATTCTTCGTTAAGTTCCATTGGCTGGATATCAGGCGGAGCAGTTGCAGTAGTAGAGGCGTTAATGGAGGTTATTACAGAAGAGGGAACGATTATTATGCCAACTCAGTCTTCGGATTTATCTGATCCGAAACATTGGTCAAGACCACCTGTACCTGAAGAATGGTGGCAAATTATTCGGGATAACGTTCCAGCATTTGAGCCACATATAACACCAACAAGGGCAATGGGAAAAGTAGTTGAATGTTTTCGTACATATCCGAATGTATTACGTAGCAACCATCCATTAGGAAGTTTTGCTGCATGGGGAAGACATGCAGAAGAAATAACGGAGAATCAGTCACTATCGATGAGTTTAGGAGAAGAATCTCCATTAAGAAAAATATACGATCTAGACGGATACATATTATTAATTGGTGTTGGATATGATTCCAATACTTCTGTACATTTATCAGAAGTACGTTCTGGTGCATGTGAGTTAATAAAAGTAGGGGCACCTATTATAGAAAATGGTGAAAGAGTATGGAAAGAATTTGTTGATATGGATTACGATTCTGATAAATTTGTAGAAATTGGTGTAGAGTTTGAGCAAAAGGGAACTGTAACAATGGGGAAAATAGGAAACGCAAAGTGCCGTCTTATGAAACAACGTGATATAGTTGACTTTGGAACAGAATGGTTTCGTAAGAAAAATTAGTAAGGGATGGTTACAATGAAGGGGAAAAAGGTATTAATTACAAGCGGTGGTTGTTTAGAAAAATGGGATCAAGTACGCGGACATACAAATATGGCAAAAGGAACAATTGGAAGAATAATCGCCGAAGAGCTTATAAGTAAAGGGGCCCATGTTATATATTTACATGGTTATTTTGCGGAGAAACCGAATGATATAAACAATCAATTAGAATTACACCCATTTGAAGGGATTATTGATTTACGAGATAAAATGAAAAGTATCATTACGCATGAAAAAGTCGATGCGGTTATTATGGCAGCGGCTGGATCTGATTGGGTTGTGGACAAAATTTGTGATCAAGAGGGCAATGTTCTTGATATGAATGGAAAAATCTCAAGTGATATAGCGCCAATTATACATTTTCAAAAGGCACCGAAAGTATTAAAGCAAGTAAAACAGTGGGATTCAGAAACTGTACTCGTTGGCTTTAAACTTGAAAGCGATGTAAATGAAGAAGAACTGTTTGAAAGAGCGAAAAATAGAATGGAAGAAGCAAAGGCAAGTGTAATGATTGCAAATTCACCACATTCTTTATATTCGCGCGGAGCAATGCACTACGTAATTGGACAAGACGGTAAAGGGCAGTTATGTAATGGAAAAGATGAAACAGCGAAAGAAATTGTCAAAAGGTTAGAAGTACTATGTAATCACGTTACTGCTTTATAATTTCAAGTATTTGGATAAGAGTGAATCTGCATAGTATATATTGGTAAGCGAAACTTTTTGCTTTGATACAAACGTTAACCATTCAATATGGATACATAGAATAATTGGTGAGGAGTGAATTCTATGGAACATTTATTAAAGCAAGCTATTAAACTCCGGAAAGAAAAGAAATATGCGCAGTCTAAAGAGATACTCATTGGATTAACGAACTTTACGAGGGATGCAGAAGTACTTTATCAATGTGCATGGATACATGATGTAATGGGGCTGGAAACAGAAGCTATGCCGTATTATGAACAGGCGATTGCAAACGGTCTTGAAGGCGAGTCGCTTTGCGGGGCATATATCGGTCTTGGTAGTACATATCGTTGTATAGGTGAGTATGACAAAGCAATTACTGTTTTAGAAACAGGTTTGCAGCAGTTTCCAGATAATGATGTGATGAAAGTATTTTTGTCATTAGCGAAATATAATGTAAACGATCATGAATCCGCGATGAAATTATTACTTGAAACAGTCGTAAAAGTAGAAGAGGTTAAAGAATTTGAACGTGCTATTTCATTTTATAAAGACCATTTAAACGAGGTTTATAAATAGAGGAGTGAATGTATGAGTGTCACACTTTCGCGAAGGCGAAAAGGTATATGGATTGGACTCGTATCTTTAATCTTGTTATCAAACTATTTATTATATGCTCTTCCGATTGTACCAGCTGCTCCGAAAGAAGTTGTCCTTGGATCAATATTAGATTGTATGTTTGTAATTCCAATCATTACGTATTTCTTTATTATTCGAAAAAGGTACTCGTTAACATATATATTTCCTGTTGTAATAGCTGGTTATATATTTGCAAGATTTATTATTCCAAGCGACTATTTACAAGCTTTTTCATACGTTTCTTATATTATAGTTGCAGGAGAAATTGCTTTTGTATGTTTAGAGTTATTCCTTCTATATAAAATTGTTAGAAAGCTTCCTAACATAATAAAAAAATATAAAGAATATAAAAGTGAGTATTCTTTATTTTCTTATGCAATTGATGCTGCGTTTGAAGCCACTATGAAAAGAAATAAATTAGTAGATATCATTGTAACAGAGTGTAAGTTAATCTATTATGCATTTTTATCGTGGCGTGAAAAAGTGCCAGAAGGTGAATCCGTATACTCATATCACAAAAAGACTGGTGCAATAGGTGTATATATCATGATCATCCATGCAACCTTAATAGAAAGTATCGGTTTTCATTATTTGCTTCATCAATGGAATCCAGTAATAGCATGGATGTTATTTATTTTAAACGTGTATGCAATGTTTTATTTTTTAGCTGAAATACAAGCAATGCGAAAAAATCCAATTATTATTGCGGAAGAAAAGATAATCATTCAAATTGGGTTAGGAAAGAAAATTATTATACCATTTGCACAAATTGATACAATTACGTTTTATAAAGGGGAACTTTTAAAGAAAGAGAAAGAGAAAGAGAAAGAGAAAGAGAAAGAGAAAGAGCTTCTTGACGCAACGGTGATGGAATTTATAAAGGAACCTCCAACATTTGAAATAATACTTAAAGAGCCAATGAAAGCACAATTGTTATATGGATTTTCTAAAACAGTAAGTCGTGTTCACTTAAATGTTGATGAGGAACGGAAGTTTTATGATGCGGTTACGGAGAAGTTAAAACGTGAATAATGCTACTAATTTTCATCGTGCGTTTGGTGTGTACGGCATTTGTATCGAAAACAATCACATATTAGTAATCGATAAAATGAAAGGTCCATATAGAAATCGGTATGATCTACCTGATGGTAGTCTAGAAGATGGAGAAGCATTATTAGCTGGACTTCATAGAGAGATAAAAGAGGAGACCGGGCTAAATGTAACGGTAGTAAAACAAATAGGTACAATTGATTTTCAATTTCCATCAAAGTTCAAGGAGTACACACATGTACATCATATCGCAGTTTTCTACGGTGTTGAAAGGTGCGGAGGTGAATTCGAAGTACCGGAACAATTTGAAGAACAAGATTCATCAGGAGCTAGATGGATTCCTATCGAAAGCATTACAGAACGCAATTCATCTCCGCTTGTATGTAGTGCAGTAGAGTGGCTGAAATCAAATGAGCTTCCATTAGAAGTAAAAAAATATGAAACATGGAAAGTGAAAAACTCCTTCTAAAATAAGAGGGAGTTTTTATTGTGTATTTGGAGACCAAACACTTCTTTATCACTATATAAATGGATATAATTAAAGTTAGAAATAGCATAAGGGGAAACAAATCATGAATAAATTACTAACACTTAAAAGTAAAATTGTAGAAAGAAAAATCCGATATGACTCGACAATAGTAGATCATACTTGCTTATTACTTGAAAAGCAGTTGCAAAGTATCGTGCTATTTCATGAGGTTCAGTATTCATTTACAATGACTGCACATCGTGCGAGTTTAACAATCCCAAAAGGAAGTTACACCATTGCATACTATTGGGAAGATCGTCCGTACAATTTATACATATGGAGAGATAAAAATGGAATGTATGTAGGCTCTTATTTTAATGTTGTAAAAAATACGCAAATAACAGACGAACTAGTGTCATTTGAAGATTTAATTATTGATATTTTAGTACTTCCAAGCGGAGAATATTTTATTTTAGATGAGGATGAGTTACCTGAGCCTTTAGATGGTTTTGAGGGCGGCTATGTGAATGAAGCTCTTAATGTATTGGAGGAAATCATTCAAAAGATGCTTCCTCAAATGATTGTAGAGACAGAAATGGTATGGTTAAACTAAAGTGCAATTGATTTGAAAAGAAAATATGTGTTTAATGAAATTGAGTAGTCTTAAGTTATATGATCTAACTTTTTTGATAAGTCTAAGGTTAGATGTATATTTCTTGAGATTACTCTTTTTTGTGGAAACTAATATTGACTGAATATAGTTCAGTCGTTTATGATTGAATCAGATTCAGTCGAAGGTAAAACATAGTAGGAGATGACCTATGAAAAGAATATCAAAAGAACCAGATGTTAGAAGGCAAGAGTTGATGGATATTGGTTTTGAACTATATATGAAAAATGGTATGAAAGGATTTGGCATAAAAGATGTTGTGAATCATGCAGGCGTAGCAACGGGCTTATTTTATTATTACTTCAAGTCTAAAGAGAATTTTGTTGATGAAGTATTAAATGATTTTATTGTGAAAAATATGGAGTTAATTGAAGAAATACTTATTTCTAATGAACGGTCTGTCATGCAAAAGCTGAAAGATTCTCTAAATATATTTTGGACATTTATCGAAAAATTAGCACCCTATAAAAATGTGAGTTCGTTTCAGACGGAACAACATTTTCAACTGGAACAGAAATTATTTACGCGAATGCAGCCATTAATTCGACAAGTAATCGAAGAAGGGGTGAAAACTGGGATTTTTAATACTGATAACTCATTATTAACATCAGGATTTATTTTATACGGTCTTAGCAGTATTGCTCATTCAGAGGTGAATTTGAATCTAGACACGAAGCAAGAAATGATTAATTTAGTATTAAATACACTACGATACGATCAAAGTGAAGGAGAATGTATATGAAAATTATGATTGATGGAAACAATATTTCGAATGAACAACTTACAAAGTGGAAAAGAGAACGTATAAAAAAAGTTTTCAATACATTAGGACATAAAGAGCCAGATTTAATTGATACAGACGTTATGATAAAAAAACTAACAGAACTAAAATTAAATTATTCATACAATGAAATGTATGATAAGTTAAAATCTAAACTTAAATTAAGTGAAATGGGTATGCGTATTTGTACTGTTTTATCTGGCGATAGACGAAAATTTTCAAAAACAAATATTTATGTAGATGGGATTACAGCAGAAGAAGCGATAAATGGGATTGATAGTTTTATGCTTGAACAATCACGTGAAAATGATCAAGTGAATTTATCAGCTTGTCCCGATCACTATGTACTAAGACCCTTTGGTGAAAACGAATTAGAGGTTATCGAAACTACTGGTAATTCTCCGTTTCCAGTTCAATTTTTTATTGTTTTTGGTGACGAAACGGGATTGAAGACACCTAGAGATAAGACTTATCAATATCAATCAACAGGTGTTGCACGTATGAAAGACGGTACCACTATAGGTGGAGTTCGACATCAATTCAAAGATACAGATACTGGAATAGAAGTAAGTCTAGTTGTAGAGTTCCCAGCGCTTTGTCCTAATAGTCTTATTAAATCACATCAAATGCATTTAGCATGTGAGTTTTCTTATTGGTTACAATGGATTAAGAGCGATAAGAAATAGCTTTCGATTACACAACAGTCAAGAAGTTTAAACAAATCGTTTGTATGTTTTAATAAAACCTAGTTGACTTATCGGAAATATTTGTATAATATGTAGTTAATTCTATAACGTATTGCTGATTGGAGAAACCAAAGGCATTTTATCTATTGATAAAATGCCTTTGGTTTTTTTATTACATAAATACTGAATCTATTCATTTAGATGAATCATTTCAAGGAGGGGAAGAAGTGACTGTTTCAATTAATGAGGTATCAAAATATTTTTCGAAGCAAACTGGTACTGTTCAAGTATTAGAGAATATTAATTTTCAATTAGAAAAAGGGGATTTTGTTACAGTAATTGGTCCGAGTGGTTGCGGGAAAAGTACATTATTAAAAATTGTTGCTGGTTTAGACAACGATTTTGAAGGTGAAATCATTATTGATGGGGAGCGCATAACAAAACCGAGTAAGAAGCAAGGATTTATATTTCAAGAGCATCGTCTGTTTCCGTGGTTAACAGTTGAAGAAAACATTGCAGCTGATTTGTCATTAAAAGATAAGTATGTGAAGGATAAGGTAAAGGAATGGGTTGAAATTGTTCGGTTAGATGGTTTTGAAAAATCATATCCGAAAGAAATATCAGGTGGAATGTCACAACGCGTTGCGATTGCAAGAGCTTTATTAAGAGACCCAAGTGTATTATTACTCGATGAACCTTTTGGAGCACTGGATGCGTTTACGCGAAGTCATTTGCAAGAAGTATTGCTGAATATTTGGGAGCAAAAGAAAACGACAATGATATTTGTTACACACGATATAGATGAAGCGATATATCTTTCAAACCGAATTGTCATCATGAGTGCAAAGCCAGGAGAAATACATAAAGTAATTGAAAATAATTTGTCTTACCCGCGAAATAAAACTTCTCAATCATTCCAACAGCTTCGAACGAAAGTATTACAGCAGTTTGAGCATGGAGGATTGATTCAAACAAGTATATAGGGAAAGGGTGAGTATTTATGTATAAGAAATTTAAAGTACTTTCTTTTACTTTAGCTATATCTTTATTTTTATTCGGATGTGAAAAAAGCACAGCAAGTAGTAAGAAAGAAGATGTAACAGTGCAAATTGGTATTCAGCAAGGATTAAGTCCGCTCTTACTGGCACAGAAAAAGGGCTGGTTTGAAGAAGAATTCAAAAAGGAAGGAGTTAAAGTGAAATGGACAGAGTTTCAAAGTGGTCCTCCTTATTTTGAAGCAATTGCATCAAATCGATTAGACTTTGGTGAAGTGGGGAACTCCCCGGTTATTTCAGCGCAAGCAGCAGGTATTGGATTTACTGAAATTGCAAATACAAGCTATGCGAGAAAAGGAACAGGGATTCTTGTACAAAAGGATAGTAAGATTACGAGTATCAAAGAATTAAAAGGTAAAAAAATTGCGGTGGCAAAAGGAAGTAGTGCTTTTAATTTATTGTATCGAGCGCTTGATAAAGAAGGTATCAATGCGAAAGATGTAAATGTTATTCAACTACAACCAGATGAAGCGCAGCCAGCATTTGAATCAGGGTCAGTAGATGCGTGGGCAATTTGGGATCCTTTCATATCGTTACATACGGTAAATAAAGGAGCGAAGGTGATTACAGATGGTGAACGATTAAATGTATCTTCTCCAGAGTTTTTAATTGCGAGAACAAAATTTGCGAAAGAGCATCCAGAATTAGTTGAGAAATTCCTTAAAGTATATGAAAAAGCACGTGTATGGCAAGATGAAAACTTGGATGAAGCAATAAAAATATACACTTCTGCAAAGAAAATAGATGCAGAGATTGTAAAAGAAGTGTTTAATCACGACAAACCCATCTTAGTTCCGGTAACGAAAGAAATAGTTGCAGAACAGCAACAGACAGCAGATTTTCAATATAAGCTCGGTTCTATAAAGAAAGAAATTAAGACAGATAAAGTTGTAGATAATTCTTTCGTAGAAAAAGCGTTAAAGGCGAATTGAAAAGAGGTTTTATAAATTGGAGAATACGAAAGCGGTTATTAAAAGGGCGAGTATAACGATTGAGAAAAACAATGTAAAGAAAGTACAGAAGACGAATATCAAATTTTTGATAAGGGCAATTACTATACCGATTATTATATTAATAATTTGGCAATTGGCTGGCGTATTCGGTCTAGTTTCTAAAACAGTTTTACCAACGTCGCTAGATATATTTGTAGCTTTTCAAGAACTTATAAAAACAGGAGAGTTATTCGGTCATTTAAGTATTAGTGTATTCAGGGCTGCGGCTGGTTTCTTTATTGGCGGGAGTTTAGGAATTATTTTAGGAACAATTGTTGGATTTTCAACGAGAAGTGAGCAATATTTAGATCCGTCAGTACAAATGTTAAGAACTGTGCCCCACTTAGCTGTTGCACCGCTTTTCGTATTATGGTTCGGTTTTGGAGAAACATCAAAAGTGTTATTAATTGCGGACGGTGCATTTTTTCCTTTATACGTAAACGCGTTTCTAGGAATACGTGGTGTAGATTCAAAGTTATTTGATGTTGCGAGAGTTTTAGAGTTTAGTAAAAGAAAATTAATTACAAAATTAATTTTACCTGCCACATTACCGAACCTATTACTAGGAGCAAGATTATCATTAGGAGTTGCATGGGTGAGTTTAGTAGTAGCAGAACTTATGGGATCTACAGAAGGTATTGGCTATATGATAATGGATGCAAGGCAATTTTCAAATACAGATATCGTATTTGTCGGTATTATCATCTTTGCATTCGTTGGGAAGTTTTCGGATTCACTCGTACGTTTACTAGAAGTGAAATTCTTAAGATGGCGAGATGGTTTTAAAGGGGAGACAGGGAATTAATATATAAATTATTAGGGGTAATTTATATAGAGTGCTTTAATATACGTTTCAAAATAATAAAGGGGTGTGCAAAAAAATGGAATTATTATGGTTTATTCCGGCTTATGGAGATGGTAGATATTTAGGTACAACAAAGAGAGGAAGAGCAGCTGAGTATGGTTATTATAAACAAGTCGCACAGGCAGCTGATTATTTAGGATATACAGGCGTGTTACTTCCAACTGGTCAAGGTTGTGAAGATCCATGGGTGTTAGCGTCAGCTCTTGCAGCTGAGACAGAAAAGCTAAAATTTTTAGTAGCAGTTAGACCGGGACTAATGTCACCGACAGTTGCAGCAAGGATGGCATCTACATTTGATAGAATTTCAGACGGGAGACTACTGATTAATGTAGTCGCTGGAGGAGATCCAGTTGAATTACAAGGAGATGGATTATATCTTGAACATGATGAAAGATATGAAGCAGCTGATGAGTTTTTAAAGGTTTGGAAATCGACATTGCAAGGTGAAACCATTTCATTAGAAGGGAAACATATGAAAGTTACAGATAGTAAAGTTGTGTTCCCGCCAGTTCAAACGCCATATCCTCCTATATATTTCGGAGGATCATCCGATGCTGGAAAGGAAGTTGCGGCTGAACATAGTGATGTATATTTAACGTGGGGAGAGCCGCCAGAGCAAGTGAAGGAGAAAATAGAGGAAGTAAGAAAGCTGGCAGAAGAGAAGGGGCGTTCAGTACGATTTGGTATCAGGTTACACGTAATTGTAAGAGAAACAGAAGAAGAGGCATGGGAAGAGGCAGAACGTTTAATTCAATATGTAGATAATGAAACAATTGAGCTTGCTCAAAAAACATTTGCGAGATATGATTCAGTGGGACAAAAACGAATGACACATTTAAATAAAGGAACAAGGGAGTCGCTAGAGATAAGTCCTAACTTATGGGCTGGCATCGGGCTTGTAAGAGGTGGTGCGGGTACTGCGCTTGTTGGAGATCCGCATACAGTAGCAGAGAGAATAAAAGAATATGAAGCGTTGGGAATTGATACATTTGTTTTATCTGGATATCCGCATTTAGAAGAGGCATATGAAGTGGCCGAACTGTTATTTCCTTTATTGAAAGAAGATAAGAAACAAGAAAATAAAATTGTTGGTGAAATGATAGCTGATGCATATGCATTAAAAAAATAGTGAGAAATAAAAAAACTCGCAAGTAAATCACTTGCGGGTTTTCATCGTAAACTATTAGAAAATATGGTAAAATTAAATAGTAACTTAAGGTACGGTTGGTTGTTCAATTATCACTTCTCCAAGTAGGAGGGGGGTGATAATAAGTGAGTGAAATAGCGTTGTTACTGCAAGGTGGACTGTTTCTCGTTGCATTGTTAACGTTCGTCGTCGTTTTAATAGACAAGCTCAAAAAATAACAACCCACCTATGCCAATAGAATGTGGGTTGTTTTGTTTGTAAGAAACAAATAGGATAAATGAACAATCCAATCTGCTAAGTTACGTGGACTAGTGTGTAGCCGCACACTAGTCTTTTTTATTTATATACAATTTATAATTGGTTTATGTGATTGTATTGTTCTTTTCATACTTATTATAACACAGTGTCTTTTCATCAAGAAAGGAGACCGTATGTTCTGTTTTGCGGTTAAATAGAAGGTGCTTTTTCTTTAAAGAGCCCGTCCATATACTGTTTTAAAGTTTGGACATAAAATTTTTGTTCATTTACATTATTTACTCCGACAATTGGTGATGGAAGTTCATATCTTTTTTCTGATAAATGAACGACAACGTCAAAAATATCAAATAGACGAATGAAACAGAACAGGCCATCTTTATCACTTAATAAAATAAAGTAATGGTTTTCGCTATTTGTATTTAATGTATTCCATAATGAACTTTTGCTTAAATCGCGAACAATGCTCTTTTCTTTTAATTCTATGAAGTCGGCATTTGATAGAATGTTAGAGATATCGATCGCATCTGGATCTTCAAAATAGCCATCGACTGCTTGTACAGCGAAAGTATAAGCCATTTTTAATACACTCATTTTATACTTACGGTTATCTAAAAGTAATTCACGTTGAATAGAGCTAGCTACTTTCGTTACACGTTCTTCTTTCCAAATTTCATTATGTAGTGAAATATCGTGCTTTTTACATAGTTTCATAATTAATGCATTGGAATAAAGTATTTCATCGCTTACTTCAACAATATCTGTCTCAGCGGCCGCAAGTTCCTCACCATGCTCATTTGTATAGAGGGGGGAGTCAATCTGTTTTTTCATTTGCTCAATCTTAAATTGACTTAATTTATGCCGAATTAAGGGGCGATCAATATTTGTTGTCATTTGTTCATGACAAGTATCACAAATGGAGTTTGTGAAATAATATCCACATAATATTTCTGGGATGACATATTGTTCACTAAGTTCTTTCGTATCTTTTCTGCAAATGATGCATTGTGTCATTTTTATCACCTTTACCTGCAAATTTGTATGTAATCTCATTGTAGTGTATTTATTGGTATTTTGGAATATTGTAAAGGAAAATATTATGTGAAATTATTGCTTATTTTGGTACAATAAAGAGAAGTGCTAGTTTAAAGGAGGACGTTTTTTGAAATCGAAAGTGCACTTTTGGACATTAGAAGTGCTAATGGTTGTAGCGATCATATTTATTTGCACAAAAATATCGTTTCTATTTCAACCGATTGGTATCTTCATATCAACGTTGTTTTTCCCAATCTTAATCGCGCTTTTTTTATACTTCATATTTAATCCGGTGTTAGTCTTTTTGGAGGATAAAAAAGTACCTAGAAATTTAGCGATTTTACTGTTATATCTTTTTATCATAACATTAACTGCGGTTGGAGTTGGAGTAGTAGTTCCAACGATCTCCCAACAGCTAATGGATTTAGTAAAAAATATGCCAGGTTATATAAAAGAGGGAAAAGTATACATACAAGATTTATCCCATCATAGATTGTTTGAATGGTTATCTACACAAAACTATGTTTCCATTGAAACAATTGAAAAAAATGCAATTGAATACTTAAAGGATATACCAAACACACTTACGTCGAGTGCAACGGCTTTATTTGGTATTATCACGAACGTTGCGTTAGTCATATTTACAGTACCGTTCATATTGTTTTACATGTTTAAAGATGGACATGCCTTCCCAGGTAAAGCAGTAAGCCTATTACCGGAGTCTTACCGTGAAGAAGGACTTCGCATCATTAAGGAAACGAACGAAACATTGTCTGCTTATATTCAAGGACAAGCACTCGTTTGTATATTTGTAGGTGCTTTTACTTTTATCGGTTATTTCATTATCGATTTACCGTACGCTTTTGTTTTAGGAATTATAGCAGCATTTACTAATATCATTCCTAACTTAGGTCCATTTATCGGTGCAGCACCAGCTGTTATCGTAGGTCTGTTCGTATCTCCGATGCAAGCGTTATACGTAATTATTATCGTAACAATTGTACAACAGTTTGAAAGTAACATCATTTCACCGCGTATTATGAGTTCAAAATTAAATATCCATCCGTTAACAATTATTATTTTAATTTTAGGGGTAGGTAACTTTGCGGGAATTATCGGAATGATTTTGGCGGTACCAGTTTATGCAGTAACGAAAACAGTTGTATCGAACTTAGTGAGACTGTTTAAGACGAAACGAAGTAATCGAAAATAGTATATGTTTAGAAAGATACACCGCTTTTTAAGTGGTGTATCTTTTCTTTATTAATCAATGTTGAAAAGTGTACGAATACAATTTTATTATATATTTATTACATATCAAATATAACGGTAAAGTTGTATGATATAGACCCGATAAAGCTATGTGGAATCCCTCTGAACTATCCAAATCATTTCCTTACAACGTGCTATCAACATCATAATCGACTCCTTTCAAGTTTTATATTGTTAAAGAATTATAGGTGAGAGTAGTATTTGGTTCTACGATCTCGAATTTCGTCCATAATCTTTTTGTATTGTTGTTCTTGTTTTAATTCAGCTTCAGAAAGGCTTTTTTTCTGGATTGTAATTATTAAAGAGAAAAGGTGAAACTTCATGTTACATTCCTCCTTTCGAAAGGAATTATAGGTGGCTACAGTAGTGACTTTGACGTTCTTTCACATCTTCCATAGCTTTATTAATTTGATGGTCATGCAATATCTCACTGTCCGAGAACTTAGTTTTTTGAATCGTGATCGTTAAAAAGAATACTTTAAATTTCATTAGATAAAACCCCTTTATAAGTTTATTAGAAAAGACGGCTGTAATAAGAAGCTTGATGCTCTTTTACTTCGTCCATAATAGTTTGAATGTGTTGCTCACGTAAAATCTCATTCTGAGAAAGCTTACGTTTTTGAATGGTGATAGTTAAAAAGAATGCTTTAAATTTCATGAAGGCATTGCTCCTTTATAATTAATTTAGAAAAGACGTGTGTAATAAGAGGCTTGACGCTCTTTTACTTCATCCATAATAGTTTGAATGTGTTGTTCACGTAAAATCTCACTTTGAGAAAGTTTACGTTTTTGAATGGTGATAGTTAAAAAGAATGCTTTAAATTTCATGAAGGTATTGCCCCTTTAAAATATATTTTTAATACATTTGCGTATAGTATGAACTTTTAATGTCAGTCATTTTATCAGTCAGTTGTTTTAATTGTTGTTTACGATTGATTTCAGCTTCAGTTAAAGTATTTTTCTGAAGTACAGTCGTAAAAAAAAAAATATGAAAAGTCATAAATGAATTCCTCCTTTCGAAAAGGAATTACATGTGATCACAATAAAGTGCTTGGCGCTCCTTAACATCATTCATAGCTTTTTCAATTTGCTCATTATGAAAAATTTCATCTTTGGAAATTGTATTTCTTTGAATCGTAATACTTAAAAACAATACGCTAATAGTCATCGAATGTTGCTCCTTTCTTTAAAAAATAATGTAAGAGACTAAAAAATCGCACAAAAAAGCCACAGGAAGATATAGTTCTCCTATGGCTAGGCGTGAAAAAGCCACAGGAAAGTATACGACCTCCTGTGGCGAATTTATGAATTAATAGAAATAAAGTGCGATTTTCAATTCTCCATTAGGGTGGTCGAATTCATATTTAATTGTCCAGAAAACACAGGTGCAGTTAACGCTAAAGTTAAAGCATGTAATTGTAATTTCATCATTTCCTTCGACCTCCTTTTAGAATATTTTTCTTACGTTAGTAAGTATATACAATTAATGGATAATTGTAAACATAAAAATTGAAAATTTTTAATTTTGATTAAAATGCGTATGTTTTAAAGGAATTTGACGAGACATATTGTAATTAACGAAATAGCGATAAAAATGGGGGATGCTAAATGAAGTATATGCATTGTAATGTAATTGTTATGCTAACAATTTTTTTATTTATTACTGCTTGCTCAAACGGAGAAAGAATAAAAGAAATATCTGATGTTGAACCTGATAATTTTAAGAAATATGCGGGGACATACGTTGGTAATAATTCAGATGTAGTTGCAATTGTTAATCATTTACCCGGTGGTGAAACATTTCAAAGTATAAGTTTAGAGAATGAAAGCATAAAGGTGAACTATGGTGCAAAAGGGAATGGAACCCTTACAGAAGAAATGGTTGAGACGTATTGGCTTGATAGTAAGGATACGATGAAGAAGAATTTTCTCTTTAACGCTATTTATTTAGCGATTTTAGTACCAAATGCGAAAAGTTACGAGTTTCAAGTAGAAAATAAAAATTTCACGATAAAAAGAGAAGAAATACTATCAATCCTGTATGAAAAGTTTGATAAATTCCCAAAAGAAAATGATATATGGGATAAAAAGGAAGTGGTAAAGTTTCTTAACGAAAATAACGAAGAAATTAGAATGCTTATGAATGATAAAGAGTTTAGGAATGCTTTATTTGTAAAGTATCCAGTACAGCAGTTGAAATGATGGGAGGAAAATAGGTGGAGTTAGTATATAAAATTACTTATCATCGAATGCAAGATCATTATTTACCTAAGTTAATACAGGCAATTAGCTTCGTTAGTGAAGAAGATTTATGGAAACAAGGGGATTCTGTGAATTCAATTGGTGGAATTATACTACATATTTGTGAACATATACAGAGAAATACTAGTCGTTATAAAAATCCAAATATAGTCTTTGAAAAGGGAATTGAGGAGTATTTTCCAGTAAAGCGACAACGTACTGAACTTTTGCTACAGTACGTTGAAGAAGTATTTGATGAATGGGGAAAAACATATATACAAGCATGTGGAGAAAAAAGACATATTGACCTTCATAGTTTATTACATTTAGTGGAGCACACAAGTTATCATTTAGGGCAAGTTGTAGATCGTACAAAGTCTATAAAGGGACAACAATTTAATTTTTGTCAAAATGGTATAAATGAAAAGAATTTAAAAATTAGAGTTGAAACTTCAAAATTTTAGAAAGAGAGTTATTCTTAAACGAATGACTCTCTTTTTTTATAAAAGAAATTTATGGAAATATACATTTTTATGTGATATGGTTAATTACATAAGTAATGAACCTATGAACCTAAGGTGGTGAAATTATGAAACCTACTCTGGAGCAAAATAAATTAATATACTTGCAAATTGCAGAAACGATTGAATCAGATATTTTAAAAGACATATTACTTGAAGAAGAACAAGTTCCATCAACAAATCAATTTGCGAAGATGTTACACATAAATCCAGCTACTGCAGCTAAAGGGGTAAACGTATTAGTGGATGAAGGGATTTTATATAAAAAGAGAGGGATCGGGATGTTTGTTGCAAAGGGAGCGAAAGAAGTCGTACTAAAAAAAAGACAAAACACTTTTATGACCGAATATTTACCGAAAGTGTGGGAAGAAGCAAAAGTGCTAGAAATATCAAAAGATGAATTGATGGATATGATTCAAAAAATTACGAAGGAGGGGAAAGAGGGATGATTGCACTTGAAACGAAAAAGATAACGAAAAAATATAAAAAGAAAGTAGCTGTAAATGAAGTTACGATTTCATTGGAAGAGCATAAAATATATGGTTTGCTTGGGAGAAATGGAGCAGGAAAAACGACACTATTAAATTTACTTGCAGGTCAAATTACTTCAAGTAGTGGAAGCGTATCAATATTTGGCGAACATGTTTTTGAGAATAGTAAAGCGATGCAAAATATTTGTTTTGTTAGAGTAAAAGAAGAAGCTCATTTAAGTTTTAAAGTAAAAGAAATTTTTAAGATGTGCAGCATGTTTTATAAAAACTGGGATGGAAAGTATGCTGAAGAACTCGCTAATAAATTTCAGCTTAATATGACAGTGAAATATCATAAATTATCACACGGCATGCAAACAGTCGTCGGCATTATTCAAGGGTTAGCAAGTAGGGCGCCAATAACAATTTTTGATGAACCGACTACAGGTTTAGACGCAGCACATCGAGAGTTATTTTATAGTTTACTACTAGAAGATTACGCTGAGTATCCACGAACAATTATATTATCAACACATTTAGTAGAAGAAGTAACCCATGTGATTGAAGATGTAATTATCATAAAAGAAGGAAGATTAGTTATTCAATCATTGGTGGAAGATTTATTACAACAAGTTCAGATTATTTCAGGGCAAAAGGATAAAGTGGACGAGTTCTTGATCAATAAAAAAGTATTAAATCGAGAAGTTTATGGAAATAAGGGAATTGCTGTTATATGGGAAGAACTTTCTAATGAAGATTATTACTCTCTTGAAAAAGAAGGTTTAGCAATTGATAGAATTACATTGCAAAAATTATTTATTCATATAACTGGTGGTGAAGTGAAATGACGATGTTAATGAAGCAGTTAAAGTTACATATTAATTTTCATTATAAAGCAATTTTAATATTTTGGATTGTCGCTTTATTAATAAAAGGGTCTTTAACTGCTGTTCATTTAAATGGAACGAACATTGGTTATTTACCCGAAATTATAAATAATCCTTCAATAGCAATTATGTTATTTATAGTAGGGAGTGTTTTCATCATACAAGATGAGCTATTTCGTTTAGCAGTTTCATTCGGTGTAACGAGAATCCAATATTTTATCGGAGCCATTTGTTATATCGTATTGCAATCCGCAATGTTTGCGTTTCTTCATGTAATGCTTATGCAAGAAATAAAATATAATTTAGTAAATGTTAGTTTTGGAGAGCAATTGGTACAAGAATTTATTTTGCACTTTTTATTTTATGTTACAACAGCATGTTTCTTCCAATTGGTAGTGGTTTTTAAACAACGATTTCAGTGGATTGGTCTTATGATTGGTGGAACACTATTCTTATCAACGATTAGTGTGCTTTATGGAGAAGCAGGGGTAACCGGTTTATTATTTACAAGTGATGGATCTTTAGTAGATATTCCATATTTTACTGTTATTTCAATTGGATTAACTACCTTTTATATCATAACTAGTAGTATATTTATACGCAAAGTATCATTTGAACGAACGGTTTAATAGAGTGTTAGATTATTTTAGAGAGAAGGAAGAGTAAATGGAAGATACTTCTTCATTAATAACTGTCTTTTTATGCATTGCACTACTAATATTTTGGCGTCGTTATCGTTCTATGTATAAGCCAATAAAGGGATCGGGAAAACGTATTTTGTGGCCATTATTATTTTTAACACCAGGTGTTTTATGGTTTTTTGGTCCCGTACATCCAGCTATATTACAAGTAATTATAGCGGTATTCATTGGTGTACTTTTTGCTGTGCCGCTTATAGTATTAACAAATTATGAACGAAGAGATGATGGGAATATTTATACGAAAAAAAATGTAGCTTTTTTAATTACTTTTATTGCACTTGTCGTTTTAAGGTATGGCTCAAGAAAATTTATTGTGGATTTAGATCAACAAACGGTTGGTTTATTATTTTACGTAGTTGCGGTATCGTATATCATTCCGTGGAGAATTGCTTGTTATATAAAGTTTAGGAAGGTTTGGCGGGAAAATAGTAATCATACTATATGAAAACTTCTCATTTGAGAAGTTTTTTATTTTTATAGGTAAGTAAAATAATTTGTTGAAGTGCAAGATTGTTATAGAATATGATACATATTAAAATAAGGGAAAGTAGAGGGGATAAAAATGCGTACAATTTTAGTTTTTCTAAATAATATGTCCATCGATAAAATAGAGAACATTAGACAAAAACATGATCCTTTATTTGAATTAATTCCACCGCATATAACAATTATATTTCCATTTAAGAGTAATATTTCAAATGGTGAATTAAAATCTCATATTTTGAATTTATCAAGAGGGATAGGGAAAATTGAAATTGAATTTGCAAATCGTATTACTAGTGTAGGAAACTATTTGTTTTTAGAAGTTGAGAGAGGGAAAGAACAAATAGCCAAACTACATGATATGCTGTATACAGAACCTTTAAGACAATTTTTGAAAGAAGATATTCCATACATACCGCATGTAACAGTCGGGAGAAAAGAAAGTGCGGAGTTAGCTGCTGAAGTAGCCAAGGATATTCATAGTTTCCCTGAAAAGTTACAATGTGTAATTGATAGAATTAGTGTAGAGCGAATTGGAGAAAAGGGGGAATCAATTATTGAATTTGAAGTACCGTTGCAAAAAAGCTGACAAAAGTCAGCTTTTTTTATTCGTAGCATAAAGTAAAGCACCAATCGCACCGCTATTACCACCATCTCGTAAAAAGATGGGTGTTTTATTTTGGTATTTTGTGTAACTACTAATAATATTTTGAAGATGTATGTTATTACATAGAGTCGAACCAATATAAATAATATGGCCAATGTTTTTTGTTTCGGCGAATTGAAGGCTTAATGCAGTAACGACTTCACCGACAAGTCCTTGTACAGTAGCAAGTATATCTGAGTTATTATAATTTGATTCTATAGTAGCGGCTTTACCAAAATTGCTTGCAGTTAAACTATTATCAATAGGGGAGAGAATCCCACCATAAATATCTCCAACTGTAATATCTAAATCTTTTCTAGAACCCACTTTTGTTAAAGGAATCACATCTTCAAAATGATCTATATTTGTTAATAATTTTGAAAGTCCCATAATAGTACCTCCGCCAACACCGGTTCCACCAGCGCGAATATATCGGTCATTATAAATGTAATGAATGGAGGTACCTGTACCGATATTTGTTAAAACAAAGTTGTTTATATCATATTTTTCTTCTTTTAATATGTATCGGACACCTACAAGAGTAGCTTCAAATTCGTTTAGTTCTACTATTTTATATGAGTCTGAAAGTAGTTGCTGTAATTGTTTCGCTTTACCACCAGTAATACATATTTGTTTTATACTGGTTTGCTTCTTAAGCCAATCTATTATTTTATCTTGTTCATTTGAATAAAATTTTTCAAAAGTTAATTTCTTTTTTTCGTTTAAATAAGCAATTTTTGTTAATGTTCCTCCAGCATCGATACCGATCGTACTTTCCATTTGCCTGCTCCTAACTAAGTAATTTATTTACTCTGTTCATGTTGATGAAACGAATTGGTAGGAGATAGATACCCTAGTGAATAAAAAGGTCTCTATTCTGCTTGATATATTAATAGCTTTTCTATCGTTACAATCGGTTGATTATTAACAGTTGCGGTACCTTTACCAAGAACAAAACCTCGGCGATTGCGAGTTAACTCATAATGTAAATCAAGTTTATCACCGGGATATGCTTTTTCATGGAACGTAACCCCATCTAACGAGGAAAGGAAGCCTAGTCCGTCAGAGTCACTTGTATGTACAAATGCACTAAGCTGAGCAAGTGCCTCTACAATTAACATATGAGGCATATGATTTTGACTATCATTTATAAACCATTCGTTATTTGTAATGAGTTTATATCCTGTAACGGATTCACCTTGTTTTACGTTTTTTACTTTATCAATCATTAAAAATGGATAACGATGGGGAAGCGTGTCTTTAATATGCATATGAAAGTACCTCCAATGAATAATACCCCTGCTAAAGTTAAGCAGGGGAGTGGGAACTAATTTTTAACTAATTCATCTACTTTTTCAAGGGCGAAAATACCACTATTTCTAATGTTTTCAACAACTTGTTGTAACACTACTTTATCTTGAACGAGTGCAATGCGTACAAACCCTTCTCCGTGAGGTCCGAATGCATGACCTGGTGTGACAACGACATTCGCACGATCCATTAATGCATAAGCGAAGTCTATAGAAGTCCAGCCTTTCGGAATTTCGGCCCAGACGAACATACTGCCAGCTGGTTTTTCAACATGCCAGCCAAATGTTCGGAACCCATCGACTAAAGTATCTCTACGTTCTTGATAAATACCACGGTTTTTCTCACAAAAAGCAGCACCATTTCTTAGTGCAGCACATGCCGCTTTTTGAATTGGTAAAAATACTCCGTAATCTGTATTAGATTTAAATTGTGTAAGTGCCCCGACAATTTCTTCATTACCAATCATATAACCAATACGGCTACCTGCTAAACTATAACTTTTTGACAAAGAGTTAATTTCTACGCCAACTTCTTTAGCACCAGGCACAGAGAGGAAGCTAATTGGTTTATTACCATCAAAATAAAATTCAGCATAAGCAAAATCATGGACAACAATAATGTTATGCTTTTTCGCAAATGCGATTACTTCTTTAAAGAAATATTCATGAGCCATTGCTGGAACCGGATTCCCTGGGAAGTTTAAAATCATCATCTTCGCTTTATCTGCAATTTCTTCAGGAATTAGCTCTAAGTTAGGTAAGAAATCATTTTCTTTTTTTAAAGGCATGTAGTAAGATGTTGCACCAGCCATTTGAATTCCTGTTTCATAAGCTGTATATCCTGGATCAGGAACTAATATAATATCTCCCGGATTCGCATAAACCATAGGTAAATGAACGAGTCCATCTTGTGAACCCATTAATAATAAAACTTCTTTATCGGCATTTAATATAACATTATGAGTGTTGTTGTAATATTCAGTTACAGCTTCGTGAAATTCTTGAATGCCACTTAATGTGTATCCATAGCTTTCTTTTTGATTTGCTGTATGTACCATTTCTTCTCTTACGAAATCCGCAGGTGGCATATCAGGATTCCCGATACTTAAATCAATCATTTTGTGACCTGCTGCAATTTTTTCTTTTTTATAGGCCCCTAATTCACTAAATATAGAAGATTGGAATGCTTTCATTCTAGTTGCTAACGTGTAAGTCATCAAAACCCCTCCTAAAAACAGTGTTTTCTTTCTGCGTTTTTAATTATTCTGAAAACACATGAGTACATTTTATCATTTTTTTATGAAAATTAAAACGATTGACAAATTTAGAGAGAGGATTAGTCTTTTTTGAAAGGGAGGTGTAAATAAGTACTGGTAAACTGAACTGTCTATTATACCTATCTAGATGGTTTAGGATGTTTTGTAGTTTTTGTTAAGTATATCCCGCATATTTTGGATGAAAAAGTACAAGAAAACGAGGCCTAATATACCACTAAGCCAATAGTATGAATTCCCTGTCGTGAATTTTTCATAAAATGAATGTGCATTCCATAGGATTAGGAGAATGGAACAGATTGTTGACACAATTAATGAACTTAAACTTCTCAAAAAAAGCACCTCACATTAAAATATTGTTATTATATAATACTACATCTGAATTTAAAGATTTAAAAGAGGGAAATGTTTTTGGGGAGGTTTTGTAAAATAAAAATAACGCAGAAAATATTTTCTGCGTTTTAAATGAAGAGTAATTATTTCTTATTATATGTACATAATTTTTCCACTGCATAAAAGTATACATTTAATTTGCCATCGACAACTTGTAAAGTTTGATCCGATGTAAATGAGTTACCATAATCAATGTGATATACATTAGAATCCTTTACAAATGAACCTTTGTATAAATCTTCTTTTTTCTTTGTTGTTTGCATTTCTACTAAATATTGAGTAATTTTTTCTTTCTTTTCTTCTTTTACAACTGTTTCAAATTTATACGATATAGGACAAAGACCGTTTTTGTTGTCAACGACTTCCCAAGAACCGTATATATCATTATTGCTACATCCACTGAGTAGTATAATGAATAACGGAATAATTAATAGAACCTTTTTCATTTTGTACTCCTTTCTTTTCGTTTTCAATAAACGTGCGAATACGATAGGGATATTGTAATAAATAAAGTTTAAATTTTTATAAAGAATTATTTAATTTCATATAAAAATTTAGAGGGGATTAAAAAAGCATGAGTCTAGTGTAAAGTCAGATTCATGCCGAGTACAATAGTCTATGTGATGTTTCTTTTGAGGAAAAATAAAGAGGAAAGTAGGATCACAATTCCATTTAAAATATATACAATTGCAACAATAAAGGCTAGGCCCCCTGCGCCAAATCCAGCTTTATCGAATATAGAAGCGAATGCTACGGTAGCCAAAAAGACAATAGGAGTTATCAGTAAAAATATGAAACCGGCGATAATTCTTTTTTTAAAGTTATGTCCAGATAAAGAAATAGCTAAAAAGTTTATGATGCTAAGCAGAGCTAATACAAAAATAAATATACTAAATAACTGCATGCCATCAGACAATTGCGCACCCCCTATATATCATGTTAGTATACTGTATTCGAAAGAGAAAAGGGGTACTCCTTTAAATAATTACAATAAGTGTAATAAATAAAGTTTTATATAAAAAAGAAGCATGGATTAATCTAATAGGACCCATGCTTCTTTGTTTATGTTATAAATTCGCAGATTGCGATGGTTGTTTTTCATACTGTTTCTGTTTAGAAAGCGATATGAAAATAATGAATAATGAAATAACACCGAAAATAAGAACCATATATTGCAATCCAATCGTATCTAAGAAGAAGCCTGTGCCAAGTAAGACAATTTGGAACATCACTCTTTCAAACATATTACGGAATGAGAAGAGTCGGCCGTGATAGCTCTTTTCCACTTTCGTTTGGAAAATTGTCGACATAATAGGGAAGAAACAACCAACACTAAAACCAAACAATCCAAATGATGTAAGAGACATCCATTTTATATCGCTAAAGAACAATGATAGATGTGCAAAAGCGGTACAAACAGCGAAGAAATATAGTAACTTTTCAGGTTTGAAATGATCAGATAAACGTTTAATAACGAAGGCGCCTAACATAAATGCGATACCTTCAATCGTATATATAAAGCCTTTAATCGTTGGATCATGTTGCATTTCGCTAATATTAATTACCATTAAATTAAATCCAGCTATAAATAATAGAGGGATAATACTTAATATAAGTGCTGTGAAAGCAATCGGAATTCCTCTTAAAATACGAAATACTTCCATAAAGCTATTATCTTTTGCAGCTTGTTTACTTGGTGTTGTTGATTTCTTATCTTCGAATTGTAGGAAGAAAGTTGAGAGGAATAATAAAGCATATGCTGCCATTGAGAAGGCGTACATATATTGTAAACTCATTACAACTAAAAGAATTCCACCTAGTGAAGTACCTGCAATACGAGCGATTGTACCTACATTCATATGTACACCGTTCATTTGTAATAACTCATGCTCACGTACGATGAGTGGAATTACAGATTGTAATGCAGGGAAATAAAATGCTGCTGAAATTTGAAGTGCAACCATAAATGCAATCATAAAGGCGATACTTTCAAATTGGATAGCGAAAAACATAAAAATAACACTAATAACACGACCAAAACCAGCATAAAGAAGGACTTTTTTCTTTTCATATTGATCGATGATACGACCAGCCATAGGTCCCACTAGAACACCTGCTAATAGTCCGATAAACAATATAACTGATTTCATGAAATCAGAAGGGACATATTTTTGCATAAATTCCAGGTTGCCAAGAATTCCAAGCCATAACCCTAAACCAGCAATAAACTCCCCAATTAAAACAATCCAAACATTTTTATTACGCCACATAATATAAAACCTCTCCGTCTTTTAAAATGAAAAACTCGTATATAAAACCTCCTTATTTTATGTATTATTTTTAACGAACTTTTTTAGAGCCAGAGTCTATATTACGTGTTTCATGAGTGGATTTCAATTTTTTTGATTTGTCAAAAATTTAATTTGTGATGTAATGAAATAAGCTTTTAATGATACGTATATTAAAAATAAAAAAAGCAAGAACGTAATACTACGTCTTACTTTTCTCAAACATAATATTTGAGTAGATTTGCTTAATATGAATTATAAACTTGTCCAATTGCTAACCCACTAAAAGAGAGGGGACCAATGACATCTGCACTTGCATCACTTGTTAGATTTTCCACAGTTAAAGTATATTCGTGAATACCGCTGCTTACATTTTTATCAATAGTTTGAAATGTTTCAACTGAATATTGTTTATAATCTGTGGAGCCTATACTTACTTGTGTGTTAAAAATATCAATGTCGTTACGGAAAATTCTAACAAATAATTGTGATCTATTTGTTACACTTTTAAAACCAATTGTGGTAATTAATTCTATTCTATTATTGCGTGAATATTTTAGTGGAATTTTTAATTCAATATTTACTAGAATTGCTTTGTTTGGGGAGTTGGGAATTGTAAAAGTCGTTGCATCCGTTTTATTTATTGGCTGAATACCTTGGTAATCAATGATATGAGTTATGTTCGTCACCTCCTCATATATAAAAATATGAACGTAATGACGGATTAGATTGGACGTATAAAAGAAGATATAAATAAAATTGAGAATAGGGTTACATATAAAGTTATAATATAAAAGCATCAAGAATAGAACCACGATTAGGAGGTATATTTCTTGATGCTTTTCATACTTTAAGCAGAAAATTCTTCTTTGCGTACTTCGAAAAATTCATTACGACGTAAGTAATTATAAACTTTCTCGGAAACCTCTTCTTCTTCAGACATTAAGAAACGATGATCAAAAGCATAGAAGGATTGACCTTTAACTAATTTTACGTAGTATATTTTACACGCCTCCTCTAGCAGAATTGGAATTTACCTAATATTATGATGGCCTATATGCTTGTGAATCATACTTGAAGTTTCAAAGTATAGAAGCGAAACAAATTAAAAAGCTTACAAAACTGTAATGTTGTTGTCACGTTTTCCGATAGTTAAAAATAACCAATCTCTTCTATACTACAAATAAGTTACATAAAATAAGGGGGTAAAAATAATGGATGAAGTGATTGGAGAAGTTGTAGCAGGAATTTGTGAATTTGTGGTGGAAGTAACAGCAGATGCTATTGGGAATTTAGTTTCTGGAAAGGATGAGGAAAAAGAAACATTATAATAGTTTGTAAAAGTATACAGATGATTAAACTATAAAGGCTGATTTCTAAAGGGAAGTCAGCTTTTTTATTTTTTACATTATATTAATATTATTTGAATATTCATTTGTTATTATGTTTATGAAACTCATAAAGGAGGTGAATAAATAAAGATGTCGAATTTAGAGGCTGATTTATCTGATTCTCGTTTAATTGTGGCGAATGTGGAGGAAAAGGAATATCACTTTATTGTTCGTGAACACCCGATTGTAGGAAAAATTATATCGCTATTGGAAAATGGAAAAGAATATGGTTTAATAGATAAACAAATTGCTAATAAAGATAAATTTATTAAATCGGAGCTTACTAAATTAGAGTATTTTAACATAGATGTTCTCTATCATACACCTGGATGGATATGGATTGGTATGGATCAATTTGGTTTACATGCTCGAGAGGCTACTTATAACGAAGTAGACATTATTATGAAGTTGCAAGAGGATTTATATTATATAGATGTATATGAAAAAGTAAAAATGTAATTGATATTTAGTCAGGTTAGGGGACAAGTTCCCGTAGCCTTTTTGTTTTATATGTAAACGGAAAATCGATTTTATGTTGATGATAGGACAGCATGATAAGAAGTGAGCTGAAAAGAGGATTTGAAAATACATAAAGAGAACTTTAATTATTATATGAATTCTATATGTAAATAACAATAGAAAGAAGATGATAAAATGAGTAAAGAAGAGCTTGTGAAACAACAGTTTGGTAATAATGCGGAGAAGTATGTAAAAAGTAAAATTCATGCTAAAGGACCGGATTTACAATATGTAGTTCAACAAGTTGAGTCTCGTCATAATAATCGTCTTCTTGATATTGCTACTGGCGGAGGACATGTTGCAAATGTATTAGCGCCATTGTTTAAAGAAGTAGTTGCTTTAGACTTAACAGAAAAAATGTTAGAGAATGCAAAAAAATTTATTATAAGTAACGGCCATGAAAATGTGTCTTTTGTTGCTGGAAACGCTGAGAGTTTACCGTTTTCTGATAGTTCTTTTGATACAATTACGTGCCGAATTGCAGCACATCACTTTACGAATCCAGCTCAGTTTATTTATGAAGTAAATCGTACGTTAGAAGATAATGGATTGTTTATTTTAATAGATAATGTTTCACCGGAAAATAATGAATTTGACATATTTTATAATTTTATAGAAAAAAAGCGAGATCCGAGTCATGAACGGGCTTTGAAAAAAACAGAATGGATTACCTTATTAGAGAAAAATGGTTTGCAAATGCAGTCATGTCTTACTTTTGACAAGAAATTTGATTTTGACTGGTGGTGCGATATGATGAATGTACCTTTGCAGAAGCGGGTGAAGCTAACAGAATGTATGATGAAAACAACAGTTGAAATGCAAGAATTCTTTAACATTCAATATGAAAATAATAAAATCATATCGTTTTATACTGAAATGGCATTGTTTGTATGTAAAAAAAGTTTAACATTAAAAAGATAAATTTCTTGCAGTCTTTCCAAAGTACGTTATACTTAGTAACAGAGAAAATGAGAATTGAGGAAATGTAATAATGATTCGCGTACGTATTGAAGGAACTGAAGAAGAAATGCTTGAATTTATGGAGAAAATGCCGGATATTCCTGGATTTGAAAAAACACATACGAGAGAACCAAGAAAAGGAAATAATCCAAAATATGATTCAAGTAAAAATGTACTAGCATATTTATCTTATAAAAAGATTAAAGTCGCCAATAAATAGGCGGCTTTTTTAGTTTGCACCGTTTCACAGCCTTGTCTTTTTTACATACTAATAATAGTAGATAATGCTGAAGAGGGGTGAGTATAGTTAATAAGAAAATCATCTTTTTTGGAGACTTTGGTATTGATGATGCTGTGGCGTTAATTTATGCAAATAAAACATGTAAATTAGATATTTTAGGTATTGTTGCTGAATATGGGAATGTATCGCGAGAAATCGTAACAGAAAATGTGTATTTTTTAGAAAGATACTATGCTACAGAAGTAAAAATCATTGAGGGTGCAGCAAGACCGATGACAGCTGAAGAACCTTTATTCTTTCCTGAAATTCATGGGGAGCATGGTTTAGGGCCAATTATTCCGCCTGATATGAGGATTTGTAAACGGGAAAATTTTTGTGAATTAATTAAATTAATTGAACCTTGTCCAGAAGATATTATTATCGTAGCAACAGGACGATTAACAACATTGGCAACATTATTTTTATTATATCCAAATGTCATGGATAAAGTATGTTCGTATTATATTATGGGCGGTGCTTTTTTATTTCCTGGTAATGTCACTCCTGTATCAGAAGCGAATTTTTATGGAGATCCAATCGCCGCAAATATTGTAATGAAGTATGCAAAGAATGCGCATATTTATCCATTAAATGTAACGCAAGAAGCCCTAATTACTCCTGAAATGGTGGATATTATTAATAAAGAAGGAACAGGGCAGGCGAAACTTATAAAACCAATGATTGATTTTTATTATGAGAACTTTTATAAAAAAGAATACCCTGGTATTGCTGGAAGTCCGATTCATGATTTACTTCCGTTTATTTCGTTTATAAATGATGATATTTTTGAATATAAAAAATCAGCAGTTTGGATTAGTACGACAAATGACGTAACAAGAGGGCAAAGTGTGGCTGACTTTAGAAAAATAGCTGAGCCGACAAGGTTTGATGATCGGCCAATACAAAGAATTGCAGTTGGTTTTAACTATCCTGCATTTAAAGAAGAGTTTATGCGGACAATATTGAATCCTGATTGCCCATAATAGGAGAAATATGAAGGGTTTCCACCAATAATCCAAAAACTAGTTGTTCATTATTTTGAAATAATCTAATAGTTGAGCTGTATGAATAACTTATGAAAAATGTAGCATAACTAATGGTAAGCAATTGTTTCTAATTATATTTTGATTGGTGAAATATAAAGGAGGTTATCATGTGATTTGGTCTTTAATCGTTGGTGGTATATTAGGGTGGCTTGCTAGCTTAATTACTGGCAGGGATGTACCTGGTGGTGTAATTGGTAATATTATCGCTGGTATTATTGGCTCTTGGATTGGTGGGAAATTACTTGGTAGTTTCGGCCCAGTAATCGGCGGATATGCAATTATTCCAGCTTTAATTGGTGCGATTATTTTAATCTTCATCGTAAGTTTCTTATTGCGAGCAATGCGAAAATGAATGTAAGGACTGTTTACATTTGTAAGCAGTCCTTTTTATATGTTATGCTAGTATTATACAATCAGGAGGTGTCAGCATTGAAAACATTTACAGTAAATTTTCATCAAGAAGATAATGCTAAAGCGACAACAGTACATAAATTAAGTGAAGAGGACTTCAATAAAGCGACAGAAAAAGGCACTCGTCATCTATTTGATTTAGATACAAATGTTGGATTCTTCGTATTCTTTGATGCAGAAGATGCAGAAGGAAATGATCAATACTTAATGCTACAATATGAAGGAGATCATGAAGAGCCAACTGCGTGCTACGGATTTGATTTAAAACTATACTATCAATTTTTAGCACTATACTTAAATGATCTTGAATTCCAAGGCGAAACGGATGAGGAAGAGGAAGAATATGGTCCAATTCATCATTTAGCTCACTTACTTTACCATATTGTTGAAGATGGTAAGTCAATCGAAGTGTAAAAATACATATGTAAAGCTGTCCTTTTTGGACAGCTTTTTTCATTATTATAATGAATGTTATGATTTGCAAAATGGTAAATGGATTTCTAATGGTGATAAATGGTTTGATTAAATAGAAAAAGCAACAAAGAAGGTTCATCCTCCTTTGTTGCTTTTTCTACGTTTAAGGAAGGATTGCAGTGTAAATAGCGAGAAGGAGTGTATAAGGAGATGGAAAAAATGATAAACAATACAATTCCAAATTTTTTAAAATTATGGGAAAGTAACGAAGTAGAATTAGTAGCGCTTAAAAAATACTTCACTTCGCATCCAGAAATATTTGAAGAATACTTTAAGTATCATTGTCCTAACACGAAAGAACGTCTTTCTAATGCCATTAATCTATATCCCGCAAAAATAGAAGATATTCGTATCATTGCAGAATCATTACCAATCATTATCCAAGAGGTAACAAATGCATATCATAATAAATTTAACTTTGATGTAAAAATGAAATTTCATTTATTTGTTGGAGGATTTGGATCAAATGCATTTGTAGAAAGAGAGATTATTGGAGATATGTTTTTTGCCGCAGAAAAATTATCTCCAGATTTAAATCACCTTCGTGTTATTGTTGCTCACGAAATAGGACATATATATCATAATGTTATGTTACAAAATGATGGAATGGACTGGGGGAAAGCCGAGTGGGCCGATGCGACAGTTAATTTGTATCGTGAAGGCATTGCAACATACTTATCAAAGCAAATTATAAAAGGTTTAAATGAATCAGTATATTACTCATATGACAATGATGGTGAACGTTGGTTACAATGCTATATAGAAAATGAAGAACATATAAAGAAACGTTTTTTGGAAGATTATATAGAAGGATGGACGTTTGAAAAAGAGAAAGAGTGGTTTCGGTTATCTGGTGGGCAGTATTTTGGATACAACCGACTCGGTTATTTTTTAGGAACTGCTTTTGTAGAATATATTGTACAAGCATTGGGAGAGAGTGAAGTATTTATTTTTTGGAATAAATACAATTTAAAAAGTAGTGTGTTGGATTGGTTATCGAAATGAATAGCATTTAATAGGGAGCTGAAATGTATGAAAGTGTATGTAAAGATAGCTTTATTATGTCTTACTTTTACATGCATATTTGCCTTAGCGGCATGTAAAGGAACAGATGAAAAAAAGGAAACAAACCCAACTTCGGAAAATAGTAAAAACGAACAGAATACTTCTTCTGAAGGAAAGAAAGAGCCTGAGGTTAAATCAAATACCGATTCAAATTCGAAGGATACAGTTATAAACCAAAAATCAATTAACCACGTTAAAAACTTGTTTGAACTAGCGAAAGAAGGAAAAGTACCTAATGTTCCGTTCGCAGCTCATACAGGAGATATTGAAGAAATAGAAAAAGCGTGGGGAAAAGCAGATAAAACAGAACAAGCAGGAAACGGAATGTACGCAACTTTTACAAATAAAAATGTTTCCTTCGGTTTTAATAAAGGATCACAAGTTTTTGATGTACGCTCCTATCATGCAGAACTAAAATCAATGACATTACAAGAAATTGAAAAGGCATTAGGAAAAACAAACTCAGTTAAAGGAAATGGTGAGGATAAAATATATGTATATAAAGTAAACAAGCAGTTTGAGTTAAAATTCATCATTCCAAAATCGACTGGAAAGGTAAATCATATTTCGGTATTTTCGCCAGAGGATAGTATAAACAAAATGGCAGGGTAGGATAATAAAAAAAGGATGTCACAAAAGTCGAAATCGATGACTATGTGACATCCTTTTTTGGGGTGTAAATAAGAAACTTCCTTTTATAAAATATGATGGGGATGCTCTAAAACATCTTTTTGAATAACTTCTCTTCTTTTCTTACGCTCTAAATTTCGAACAAAAAGAGCTTGGATAATGCCTCCAATTGTTAAGAAACAAGCACAAATATAAAATAGCATACTACCGTTTAGTTTACTTAATAAAACCGCACCGATAACAGGACCGCACGTTCGAGATACATCCCAGTGTAAGCCGTAAATTGAAAAATACAATCCACGTTTATCTGAAGGAGCGATTTCTGAAACAAATCGAAGTAAATGGTTTAAAGCCATACTTCCACCAATGACTAAAAAAAGTAATGTAAAAAATAATGAGGCGATTGTTGCTGAAAGCCCATAGCCAATAGCAGCTATTGTATAGCAGATGTAAGAAATAAGAATAATTTTCGCCATAGAAAATCGTTCAGACCATTTCACAAGGAAAACTTGTAGAGTGATTTCCATAAGAGCTTTGCATGTTGTAATAAAAACGAGTATGCGATCGAAATCCGGAAGTGTATGTTTCACGAAAATAAGATAATTTGTTTCAGTTTGTGCATAAAAAAAGCTAATAGGAAGTGTAGTGATCATTAGTCCAAATACGGCGTAATGTTTTTGTACAAATTGTTTTGGAGATGATACTTCAAGCTTTTGCGTTGGTGTTGTCATTGCCGGAGCGGTTTCTGGAAGCTGTATCCAAACAACGACTGCATATGCTATAAGTGCAATGCTTTGCACTATAAATACATATTCAGGGTGAGTCTTATAAAAAATAGTACCAATTAAAGGGCCGATTAGGGTACCTATTGCTCCCATCGTTTGCAGAAGAGAGAAAACTTCTGCTTGCTGCCCATGTTTTGTTAAATCAGCAATTTGTGCCCGTTGAGCGGGAATATATAAGGAACGGCCAATACCATTTATGACGTATAACAATGCAAATATAAAAACGGATTGAGCGAAAACGAAACTACCGATTGCAACACCTTGTAGTAACAATCCTAGTAACATGATTTTCTTTCGTCCATATTTATCAGTAATTCCACCAGCAATTAGTGTAAATACGATGTCTGAAAGTGGTTGTAGCCCGAAAATAAGCATAGTAATCATTATATTACCGTTTAACATTTTATTAACATAAATAATCATAATGAGTGCTAACATGGATTCTGTTGTTCGAGTTAATAATTCACCGCCCAGTCTAATAATGATTGGTTTATTGTAACGTAATAAGAGATGATTCAATATTGTTTCCTCCTTTCTATATTGAAATGATAAGATGAAAGAAGAAATGGAAAAAGGGTAGAAACAAAAGGGGTTATTTTTCACCTTTTAGGGGGATTATGATGTTTATTTTAGATCAATATATTGAACTATGGTGTGCCTATGGTAAAGGGAGACAAGAAGGCGAACAATTTGAAGTAACAGTACAAATGATTGCAGAAACATTATTTTGTACAGAACGTAATAGTAAATTAATTATCAAAAAGTTAGATGAATTAAATTGGATTGCTTGGTTTCCAGGGCGCGGAAGAGGGAATCGTTCTAAATTAATATTTAAAAAGCAACCAATGACATTAATTTTAGACAGAGGAAAAGAACTAACGAAAAAAGGGGATGTAAAAAGCGGAATTTCATTTGTGAAACGCTATAGCTCACAATTTCCGTCAGTAAAGGAAGAGTATGAAGTTTGGATAGATTCAATATTTGGTCATAAAATAGAAAGGACATCCGAAGGGAGAAGAGATGTACTTCGTTTGCAGGTTCAAATGAATTTAGATATTGCATTAGATCCGGTCTACGCTACAATGCGATCAGAATGTCATATGGTTAAACATATTTTTGATACACTCGTATATGTAAATGAGGAATCAAACTATATAGAACCAAGGCTAGCTTTTCAATGGGAATATAATGATGCAGAAAAGATATGGACGTTTTATTTACGAAAAGGAGTTCACTTTCATAATAGGAAACAACTTACTGCACATGATGTTATACATTCATTGAATCGATTTATGAAAGCTGAAAATAACCCACATGCGTGGATGTTACAACATATTGAAAGCTTCCGCGCAGTAGATGAATATGTTATTGAAATTCAGTTACGTACGGAAAATAGGATGTTTTTACATATGATAAGTGCAGAACAGTGTTCTATCGTAAAGGAAGATGAAGCAGGAAACCTCATTGGAACAGGCCCCTTTAAATTAAGCGAAAAGAATGCACATTTATTTGTATTGGAAGCACATGATTTATATTATCGTGAAAGATCTTTTCTTGACCGAATTGAACTATTGAATGTAGAACAAAGTGTAAATACATACGATATTTTAGTAAAGGCGCAGTATAAAGATAAAGAAAAACATAATAAAGAATTATCTCGGCTTGAGTCGAACGTGACATATATAACATGCAATCTTGCAAAAGAAGGACCAATGCAAGATTATATGTTCCGAAAAGCGTTATATAAAATCATTCATGGCCAAGCAATCGTTCAAGAACTCGGTGGAGAACGTGGAGAAGTGGCAAAGGAAATACTATTAGCTAGTGACAGTATAGTAGAGATTGAGGAAGATATAGAAAGTTTAATTAAAGAAAGTATGTATCAAAATGAAGTGCTACAACTTTACACATTTACAGGACAAGATCATGTAGAAGATGCGCAATGGATACAAAAAGAGTGTGCGAAGTACGGTATTCGTGTAGAAAATAATTTTCTTGAAATAGAAGAGTTATTGGAAATAAATACGATACAAAAGGCTGATATGATGCATGATAGTGCAACGATTAGCGAACAAATAGAAGATAGTCTACTATACATGTTTCTTACAAAAAATAGTTTTATTCATGGGCAAAGCAGCATGGACTTTCATGCAACGTTATCTCCTTATTTCAAACTAGAACAAGTAGAGAATAGAGTTACACTGTTACGCGATATTGAGGACACATTGTTACGTCAAATTCATGTTATTCCTTTATATCGCAACAAACAACAAGTAACTTCTCATGAAAAAGTACAAAATATAATGATTAATTCACAAGGGTGGATCGATTTTTATAAAATATGGTTTAAACCCTGATAAAAAAAGGTTCTTACGCATTCTTTACAAGAGGTATAAGAACCTTTTTTTGTATGTAAAACAGGTTTGTTTTACACATTGTTACGATACTTGTGATAAAAGTTCATTTACAACGTAACAGTGTTATGTTACATTGTTATTAGGAAGGAGTGTTATACAGTTGAGTACAGATTTAATTTCAAAAAAAGATTTATTAGAGCTAACTGGTATTTCATACGGACAGTTATATAGGTGGAAAAGAAAAAATTTAATACCGGAAGATTGGTTTGTACGAAAGTCAACATTCACAGGTCAAGAGACATTTTTTCCGAAAGAAAAGATATTAGAACGTATTAATAAAATTCAAACGATGAAAGAAGATTTATCACTTGATGAACTAGCGAATATGTTTTCACCGAGTGTAAGAGAAATTCTTTTAACAAAAGAAGATATCTTACGTAAAGGGATTGCATCAGAACCAGTTTTACAATTTTTCATAGAACAAACGAATAAAACATCAGAGTTTCAATTTGTAGATATTCTTTACGTGTACATGTTAGAAGAATTATTACAATCGGGAGAGATTAGTTTAGAAGAAGGAAAAATGGTCATGCAAGTTTTACGTGAAAATTATGAAGCAATTAAACATAAAACTTGTGATTTAATTATCGTTCGTAAGTTAGGGATTTCTACATGTTTCTTAGTTTCAAATGTGGATGATTTAATTTTTGAAAAGGGAACAAAAATCGTTTTACGTGAAGCAATTACGAAATATACCGAAGCATTAAAAACGAAACTATTGTAGTGGGGGAGAAATTATGCGTACAGAAAATTTAATTATAAATGGTTACGGTTCATCGAATGGTGGCGAGTTTCATAAAGTGCAATTAAATGGAAAAGGGACTGTCAATGGAAATGTTGAATGTGAAAAATTTGAATGTAACGGTTACGGTGCTGTTACGGGCGATTTAAAAAGTAGCAGTGCACGAATTAGCGGATCAGGTAAAGTTGATGGCACAGTTCATGCGAAAACTATGCGAATTGATGGGAAAGGAACTATTACGAAAGATGTGAAGGCAAACAGTTTGAAAATTGCAGGAAAAGGTACAATTGGCGGAAATGTTACAGGTGAAGAATTTAAAATTAATGGTCAAGCGACGATTGATGGCAATTGTGAAGTGGATACTTTTTCTTCTGATGGACAGTTTGAAGTTGGTGGATTATTAAGTGCAGATGAAATAAATATAAATATTCACGGTACATGTCGAGCGAAAGAAATTGGTGGTCAAACGATTAAAGTAAGACATAGGCTGGGCACTTTTAGTAGACTGTTTAAATCAGTATTTGGTTTACAATTAGAAGCTGAACTGTTAGAAGGTGACAATATCGATATTGATTATGCTCACATAAGAACGGTAAGAGGAAACAATGTTACAGTAGGACCGAATTGTGAAATTGAACTCATTGAATATACGGGTGTTCTTACTGTTGATAAAAGTGCAAATGTAAAGGAAATTAAGCAGGTTTAATGGGAGGGAGTAAGTAATATGGAACATCCACATAGTCTCACAGTAAATGGTTCCGGTAATTCAGCAGGTGGAGATTATAACAAAGTGAAGATACGCGGCGAAGGAACGATTTCTAATGATATGAGCTGTAATGAATTTAAAACGTATGGTACGAGTGATGTACGCGGTAATATGAAAGTGAAAAACTATGTCGTGTATGGAGATAGTGAAGTACAAGGGAATATAGATGCGGAATATGTAAAGGTATATGGTAATGCACAAATTCATGGTGATGCACATATTAAAAAAACAAAAGTTAGAGGTATGATGGATATCGCGGGGAAGTTTTTAGGTGATTTTGTCGATGTAAAAGGTGCTTTAAATGTGAAGGGAGATATTGAAGTAGAAGATTTATCATTAACTGGCGGTCTCGAAAGTGATGGGTTACTTAATGCTGAAAATATTCAAATCTCACTTCGTTATGAAGGAAGTAAGGTAAGAGAAATTGGTGGTAAAAAAATTACTGTTCGTAAAAAAGCGAGATTGATTCCTTTTACTAGTCATGCTGGTAACCTCCAAACTTCAATTATTGAAGGAGATGATATCTATTTAGAACGTACGGTTGCTGAAATAGTAAGAGGAAACAATGTTACTATTGGTCCGGGATGTGAAATTAGTGTTGTAGAATATCATACTAGTTTTAAGCAAAAAGGTAATGCAGTCGTAAAAGAACATAAACAAATATAAGTAGTATGGGGGAGAGCAAGAGATATGGTTGAGAAGAATAATAAGCTCGGCTTTGTTGTGGCGGGCTTATTGCTAGGTATTTTAATGGCATCAATGGATAATACCATTGTCGTAACAGCGATGGGAACGATTGTTGGTGACTTAGGAGGTCTTGAAAACTTTGTATGGGTCGTTTCGGCCTATATGGTCGCAGAAATGGCAGGTATGCCGATTTTCGGTAAACTATCAGATATGTATGGTAGAAAGAGATTCTTTATTTTTGGTTTAATCGTCTTTATGGTTGGTTCGGCACTTTGTGGTACTGCTGAAAATATTACACAGTTAGGTATTTATCGTGCCATTCAAGGTATTGGCGGCGGGGCATTAGTGCCGATCGCGTTTACAATCGTTTTTGATATTTTCCCTCCTGAAAAGCGCGGGAAAATGGGTGGTTTATTTGGAGCGGTATTTGGTTTATCAAGTATTTTCGGGCCATTACTTGGCGCATATATTACAGATTACATTAGCTGGCACTGGGTATTTTATATTAATTTACCGCTTGGCGTTTTAGCACTTATTTTTATTACGTTCTTTTATAAAGAATCAAGAGTTCATAGAAAGCAAAAAATTGATTGGTTTGGTGCAATTACTTTAGTTGGTGCAGTAATTTGTTTAATGTTTGCGCTTGAACTTGGTGGACAAAAATATGATTGGGATTCTACCTTTATTTTAAGTTTATTTGTTGGATTTGCTATTTTAATTATTTCATTTATTTTTATTGAACGTAAAGTAGAAGAACCGATCATTTCATTTGAGATGTTTAAGCAGCGCTTATTCGGAATGAGTACCATTATTGCTTTATGTTACGGTGCTGCGTTTATGTCGGCAACTGTATATATTCCGTTATTCATTCAAGGTGTATACGGAGGTAGTGCAACAAACTCAGGGTTATTACTTTTACCGATGATGTTAGGATCAGTTGTAACAGCGCAGTTAGGCGGATTTTTAACGACGAAGCTTAGCTACCGAAACATTATGATTATTTCTGCGGTTATTATGCTAATTGGACTATTTTTATTAAGCACATTAACGCCAGAAACAAGTCGCGCATTATTAACAGTGTATATGATTATTATCGGATTTGGAGTTGGATTCTCATTTTCTGTACTAAGTATGGCAGCTATTCACAACTTTGGTATGGAGCAGCGTGGATCTGCGACTTCAACGAGTAATTTCATTCGTTCATTAGGAATGACGCTTGGTATTACAATCTTCGGAATGATTCAAAGAACTGGCTTCCAAGATCAATTAGAAGAAGTATTTAAAGGTATGAGCGGGGGAATGAATACAAACGCTTTAGGAGATTCAAGAGCTATTCTATCAGAATCGGCAAGATCTCAAATCCCGCCGCAAATATTAGATAAAATTATTGACGCACTTTCTAGCTCAATTGTCCAAACATTTATGTGGGCATTGGTACCAGCTGGTTTAGCATTCATATTTATTTTCTTTATGGGGAATGAGCGCATGGTAATGAAGAAACAACAAAAGAATAAAAAAGGCGAAATATCAAAAGCGTAATGAAAAAGCTCCTTTCCAATTGGAAGGGAGCTTTTTCGTATGTACGGATTTAGATTAGCCTTCGATGATTTCGTATTCTTCGTCTGCTAATAATAAAATTTGTGTTTTCTTACCTTTGTTTTGAACTTCGATTACATCGTAAGCACCTAAGTCTCTTACTTTGCTTTGAGAAGCATTAACCATAACTTCAATAGAATCAATTAAGATATCTTCTTCAATGTATGATTCAGGCAATGCCATATCTTCAGTATCTAATACACATGCGTATAGACTTTGTAAGTTTTCAGCAGTGGGATTTTGCTCCTCAACATCAATAATGTTTTTTACTGCTTCCATATTTTCTTCTTTTGCTTGGTATACTTTAATTTTAGCCATTGTTTTAATCTCCTTTATAACGTAATCGTAGAGGCTACACCTCATTATAACGTTTTTTTCATGAAAGATGAAATTGTTATATGTATTTATAGGGAAATTTAAGTGTTTTTACCCATTATAGACGTAATTTCATGATTTGTGTAATGAATAAGTAACTATATGTCTAGGTTAAAAGTATACTGTCTAAGCTCTTCTCATATTTCATCCCTATACTATATGTATTAGATAAAAACATATAGTATAGGGATGGAGTGTAATGGATTGCGAGTCAGCATGAAATTGTAATATCTTATTGCATTTAATGAGATGAAAGGTATCGTATCATATCATGCGTGCAAGAGGACAATGAGGTTATCTTTGTAGATTGCAAATCATTCATGAGTCTAATAACTGTTATCATATAGTATTTATGATAAAGGCATTGAAATTGAAGTTGCGACTGATCACAATTATAGAAGAAAAGGATTGGTGACTATAGTTAGTGCAGCGCTAATTTTGGACTGTTTAGAAAAAGGGATACATCCAAACTGGGATGCAGCGAATACTACATCCGCTAAACTAGGATATGTTTTTGATAAAGCGTATCATACATATTTTGTGGATAATAGATGAAATCGTTGTACATAAAAGAGCAGCTAGCAAAAGCTAGCTGCTCCTCTCCAAGGGGGAATGGAGAGATACAATCATGTTACTTACATTATTGACAAAACAGTGATTTTTAATCAAATAACTATATAAGTTTAGATAAAATATCTTTGATTAAACCTGAGGATCCAATGAGAAGTACTGATAAAAAAACGATTGAGAATATACTTTTTTGAGGCTTTTTAAATTCCATATATATGTTAAAAATGGCGCCAATTGCAACTATAATAAAAATAACGAGTCTTAATATATCTAGCATGAGTAACGCTCCTTTTAAATACTTAATTGTATTATATAGGAATTTGCGTTCTGATTAGTTTGTTGGAATACGATTTAAGGTAATTTTAAACAAACTAATCTTTTATACGAAAGTAAGGTTAAGGAAAAAGACAGCGTATGTAGTAATAGTATATCTTGTAGAAGCTGATGTTGACCAAATAAAGTAGGGTTATTATAAATGTGGAAAGTATATAATTAATATATATGCTCTCTTTATGTACATTTACAACTTAAATAATAAAACATGCTTGTCATAATGACCCAAACACCAATTATATTTTTCTAGAATAATTGGATGAACAACTTCTTTCGTAGTATCGACCTCAGTATAGCCATATTTCTTATAAAAGTTTTCTAATTCCTCAAAAGGAAGACAATATACATTTGATACTTGTAAATTCTTCGCAGTTTCTACTAAAAATGAAACGAGTTCCCCGGCTAATTGTAGCCCTCTAAATTGAGGAAGAATATAAATCCCGCCCATTTCTAAAGTATCTTCATCTATTTGGACTAATCGTCCAATACCTGCATACGCATTGTTGTATGTAATGATTGCAACTTTATCTCTTTTTAAATCACTTCGTACAAATTCTATTGAGTCATATTGATTATTAATCCATTCTAAATCATTAGATGTAGCCATATGAATACTCATTTATATTTCCCCTTTATAAAAAATGTGATTTTCCCATTATATAGAATATAATATCAGGAAAATTGGTCATACTGGCATGATTTTTATTATTAGTTCAAGTTTTGAAGAATAGTGCATACAATATAAAGTGTTTTCCTTTCTTCATTTAAGTTTTACGTATATAATTTAAAAGTACTATTTTTATTTTATTATTTTATATTTATAACAGAATAGAGGTTTAAAAATGGGTGTTAAAATCATTACGGATAGTGCGGCGGATTTACCGGTAGAATTGCTGCAAGCATATGATATTGATTTAATTCCACTCCGTGTATATGATGAAGCAGAAACAGAGTATTTAGATGGAGTAACATTAGAGTCAGTTACATTATTACAAAAAATGAGAGAAGGCGCTGTTTATAGAACGTCATTGCCTTCCCTTGAAACTTTCCAAGAGAAATTTATTTCTTATGCAAAAGAAGGTAATCCTTGTATATATTTAGCTTTTTCATCTGAACTGTCTGGTACATATCAATCATCAGTTCTCATTAAAGAGGAAGTAAAAGAAACATATGCTAACTTAGATTTAGAAATTATTGATACGAAATGTGCTTCGCTTGGTCAAGGGCTTGTCGTTTTAGAAGCTGCTAAAATGGCGAAAGAGGGCGCATCAAAAGAAGATATTTTAAAACGTGTTGATTTTCTAATGAACCATATGGAACATATCTTCACTGTAGCTGACTTACAGTACCTTGTGAGAGGTGGACGCTTAAGTAAAGTAGCAGGTTTTATCGGTGGTTTACTAAACATTAAACCGATCTTAAACGTGGAAGAAGGAAAACTCGTACCACTTGAAAAAGTACGAGGGAAAAAGAAAGTATTGAGTCGTATTGTTGATATTATGGAAGAACGCGGAAAAGAGCTTAAAGGTCAAACAATTGGTATGACTCATGGTGATGACTTAGAAACAGCTGAAGCATTAAAAGCATTAATTACAGAAAGATTTGGCTGTGAAGTTTTTATCGTAAACACAATTGGTGCAGCAATCGGAGCACATACAGGACCTGGCGTTATAACGTTATTTTTCTTAAATGAAGTAGAGTAAAGGATTGATCTTTTGATCAATCCTTTTTTTCTTCAAGGTAATGCTACTATTTCTGTAGCAGATGAGCTGAAAAAGTTTAAGGAATTACTAGATATGGGCGTTATTACAGAAGATGAATTTAATGCGAAGAAAAAGCAGTTACTAAATATATAAATTAGTTTTTTATGAAGATAGTATGTAAATGCTAAATATAAGATGTTAAAAATATGATTCTGTCATGAGCAGAATCATATTTTTTTGAATTCATGTCGCTTGTAAAAATCTAAATACTTAAAGATATTAAAATTTTTTCGTTTCATATATAATTGTGAAGGGGGAATATTTGTAACTATTTGTAAAAAAGGGAGGCGGCTATAGAAATGCATGAAATTGCTAAATGGGATTTAGGTCGATTGTATTCGAATACAGATATTTTAGTTCCAATATTGGAGTTGAAAGAACAATTTTTTGTAACAAAAGATATAGGGATTCTTTCAAATCTTATACAATCTATTGAAAAAGCAGAATACTATTTGTACTGCCGATCAGCTGAAGAAAGTGTTTCATCTGACATTACTAGATTGACTATGAAAGTAAAGGAACTAAAAAGTGAAGTGCAGCAAGTCATACAGCAAAGTGAAGTGGAAATTACCGATAATACTAGGCTAATAAAAGATGAACTTCATGCGTGGGAAAATATGTACATACAATTAAGGGATAGGATAGAAATAGAACACAATAATAAGCAATTATCATTTGGACAAGCAAATCATGTTGCAATGAATAGTGATAATGAAAAGGAAAGAGTAAAAGTATTCGAGTCATTAACATGTGCTTTACATAAGGAGAAAGAAATTTTTGCTACTGTATTAAATCAAATAGGAAGATTGCGTAATACAAAGGGCAATGAATTAGAAGATAGAGAGATTTTAGCAAGGTCCCTTCATGCGAATGGTATTTCAGAAACTGTATTATTACAAATATGGAATGCGACAGAAGAAAACCTAGATAAATTAGTAAGTGCTTTAAACGTGTATAAAAAAGGAAAAATCTCGATAACATGGCATGAAATTATGACAGTAAAGGAAAATAATGAGGCTATTATTCCTTTTTCAGTAGCAGTACAAAACATATACGGTGCATTTAAAAATATAGATGAAGAATTAGCAGAATTTGCACGTAATGCGATAGAAAGTGGTTGGGTAGATGCAGAACCGAGAGAGAATAAACCCCCAGGTGGATTTTGTGCTCCTTTTTTCAGTGAAAAAGAATCTCGAATCTCTATGCGTTATGACGGAAGTATCGATAGTGTAAGAATACTTGCCCACGAACTAGGACATGCTTGGCATTTTTATAATATGAGTTTTGAGCAATCCTCTTCTTTTTTAGATGATTATTTGCCAATGAGTACAGCTGAATCAGCGTCTATTTTCTTTGAAACGTTGCTTATAAATTATCTAATTCAAACAACAGATAGTATAGATATAAAAAAGTCATTGCTTAGCTGGAAAATAAGAAACTGTTTTAATTATGTAATGGCAATTCGAGCATCGTTCGAATTTGAGAAGAACTTTTATGAAAAATGTAAAGAAAGTCCTATAAGTGCTGATGAAATCGAGAAAATATCTATAGTAGCGCAAGAAAAAGCATATGGGAATGCATTATCAGAATATCAGCCATTTGTTTGGATGAAATATGTCCAGTTTTATATAGCAGATGTTCCTTTTTATAATTATCCATACACATTTGGATATTTAGTTAGTTTTAGTTTATTAGAAATAGCTAAAGAAAATAAAAGTACATTTCATTCGAAGTATAAAGAATTTTTAAGAGAAACTGGAAAGGCTCCAGTGGAAGAGCTTATAAAAAAACATTTTGAAATAGATATAACAAGCTATGCATTCTGGGATAAAGCTTTTAAACAAATTTCTAAAGATATTGATGCATATTTGAGGCTTATATAAGGGGAGAGTATAGTGGATCACCAACTTATAAAGGGAATACCTTTTTCAACTTTAGAATATGCAAAAGCTATAAGTTTATTAAAAGGTTGGCTACATGAAAAACAAGAAAAACCAAGATTTGTAGTAACTGCAAATCCTGAAATTGTTATGTCTGCAAAGGAAAACACGGCTAAATCAAAACAATTTAAAAAGATATTACTTTCTGCAGATTTAATAACAGCGGATGGAATTGGCGTCATAATTGGTTCGAAAATATTAAAAGGAACGCTGAAAGAACGCGTCACTGGGGCAGATATCACTCACGATTTAATAAAACATTGTAATGAAAATGGATGTCGGGTCTTTCTTTTTGGAGCTGCTCCAGAAAGTAATAAAAAGGCATTAGAAAAATTAAATGAGCAGTTCCCAGGAGCACAGTTTAAAGGACAGCATGGGTTTGTAAATGGCGAAGAAATAGAAGAAGTAAAAATGAAAATTAAGCAATTCAAGCCGGACTTACTGTTAGTAGGACTAGGCTCACCAAAACAAGAAAAATTCATCTATGAAAACCTACAAACATTAAACATTCCGCTATCTATAGGTATCGGAGGTATGATCGATATAATATCTGGTACTGTAAAAAGAGCACCGAAAATTATGAGGGATACAGGAACTGAATGGTTATATAGATTACTCTCACAGCCGAAAAGATTTAAGAGACAACTTGTACTCCCAAGATTTATATTTTCGGTTATGTCTGAAAGAATTAAAGGGATTAATTAATAAAGGGGAAAACATACATGAACAGAATCGGCATTATCGGAGCAATGCAAATTGAAATAGACTTACTTTTAGAAAAATTAGTTGTACAAGAAGAACAAATAATTGCGGGAATGCCTTTTTACGTTGGAGAATTTATGGGAACTGAAGTAATTGTTACAAGATGTGGTGTAGGGAAAGTAAATGCAGCCGCATGTACGCAAACATTAATTCATAAATTTGATGTAGATGCTATCATCAATACAGGTGTTGCTGGAGGGTTACACCCGGATGTAAAAGTTGGTGATATCGTTATTTCAACGAATGTTACCCATCATGATGTAAGTAAGACTCAAATGAAAAACCTATTCCCGTTTCAAGAAGAATTTATCGCAAGTAAGGAATTAGTAGAGCTAGCGCGTAAAGCATGTAATAGTAGTTCTTTACATATGGAAATTCATGAAGGAAGAATTGTAAGCGGTGAATGTTTTGTTGAAGATTCAAAACTAAAAGCGAAATTAATAGATGAATATGCACCGCATTGTACAGAAATGGAAGGTGCAGCAATTGGACATGTTGCCTACATAAATGAAGTACCGTTTCTCGTAATACGATGTATTTCTGACAGTGCAGACGATGAAGCACAAATTTCTTATGATGACTTCGCGAAAACGGCCGCAAACTATTGTTCAGAAATTATCGTTGAGATGTTGAAAACTATATCGAGTAAAACTTATAGTTCAAAAGGAGAGAATGAAATGTTACAAGCATTAATTTTTGATATGGACGGGACGTTATTTCAAACAGATAAAATTTTAGAGTTATCGTTAGATGATACATTTGATCACTTAAGATCACTTCAATTATGGGATACGGTAACACCTATTGATAAGTACCGTGAAATTATGGGCGTGCCGTTACCGAAAGTTTGGGAAGCTTTATTACCAGATTATTCTCTTGAAATAAGAGAACAAACAGATGCATATTTTTTAGAAAGATTAATTGAAAACATTAAGAGCGGAAAAGGTGCTTTATATCCGAACGTAAAAGAAATTTTTACATATATAAAAGAAAATAATTGCTCAATATATATTGCAAGTAATGGTTTAACTGAATATTTACGAGCAATTGTATCTTATTATGATTTAGACCAATGGGTTACTGAAACGTTTAGTATTGAACAAATAAACTCACTTAATAAAAGCGACTTAGTAAAAAGTATTTTGAACAAATATGATATAAAAGAAGCAGCTGTAGTCGGGGATCGTTTATCTGATATAAACGCAGCTAAAGATAATGGCTTGATTGCGATTGGATGTAATTTTGATTTTGCCCAAGAAGATGAACTTGCCCAAGCTGATATAGTAATAGATGATTTACTGGAGCTGAAGGGGATATTGTCTACTGTGCAGAGATTATAAAATGTGTGCAGTTTTTTGCCAATTCCTATATATCTTATTCCACGGAGGAAATATGCTTAAAGATAATTTTAACATTAGTAATATTCCCGCGGTTTTGTGGGGAGATAGAAGTGAAAAAGTTTTTATTGCAGTACATGGAAATATGTCAAATAAGGAGGATACAGTTATTCAAAAATTAGCTGAAGAAGCTAATCAAAAAGGTTATCAAGTATTAAGTTTTGATTTACCTGAGCATGGAGAAAGAACAAATGATAATACACCTTGCAAAGTACAGGTTTGTGTTAGTGAATTATCTATAATTATGAATTACGCAAAAGAACATTGGAAACAAGTAAGTGTGTTTGCATGTAGTATTGGAGCTTATTTTAGTCTTTTAGCCTATCAAAATGATGTGATAGAAAAGGCATTATTTTTATCACCAGTAGTTAATATGGAACGAATTATTGAAAATATGATGAAATGGTTTAATGTAACACCGGAGCTTTTGCAAAAAGAAATGACTATAGAGACACCAATTGGCCAAAAGTTATATTGGGATTATTTATGCTATGTAAAAGAACATCCTATTAATACATGGAATATAGATACATATATTATGTATGGAGCCAAGGATGAACTGTGTGAATTTGAAATTATTAACGATTTTACAAAAAAACATCGTTGTGCATTAGAAGTCATGGAGACAGGTGAACATTATTTTCATACTGAAGAACAGTTAAAGATATTTGAACTGTGGTTACACAAGATTATAGATTAACAAATTATAACTTAACTTGAACAATGTTAGAGTAGAATAATGAATTTATAAACTGATATTATATTTGAGAGGCATTATAAATGTAAATCTATTCATTTAAGCAAACAGCTACTTTAGTTCAATAAGACTTAAACAACTATATTATCGATTTAAAACTGAAGTGAAGAATACACATACTACGAATTGAATAAGATAACAATCATAAAAATGCTCAGAATCAATAATTCTAGAGCATTTTTATGTGTTTCCATATTAAGGGGGGATTTACTTGAAAGATATACATATTCAACAAATTGAAGATTTAATGATATACGAATCCGATTATCTTGTTCAGGAAAGCAAAGATGAAGGGTTTTATTTCCTAATAAAACTAATAAGTGAATATGAAAATAAAATAAACACATTTAATAAAACAGGAGAATGTCTATATGGTATTTTTCAAGGGGAAAAGTTAATTGGAATAGGTGGGCTAAATGCGGATCCGTATACAGAAAATAATAAGATTGGCCGATTAAGGAGATTTTATATTGCGAAGGACTATCGTCGTATAGGACTAGGGAAGTTGTTATTAAACAAACTATTATCTCATGCAGAAAAGTATTTTAAAGTGGTGGTTTTACATACAGATACGAAACAAGGTGATGTATTTTATACTGCAAATGGATTTGTGAAGAGAGAAGTATATAAAAGATCTAGTCACTATAAAGTATTATAGAAAAGGCTATTAAAACAATATTTTATTAGTCTCGAGTTCCTATATTTATAAAAAGAAAATTTAATTTCATTTACCGAAATAATAGTAGAAAAAAGAGACCTCAGCTTCTAAAAATAAGCTTACGAGATCTCTTTTTTTCTAGTCAATTATGTGCTTACATTCATTTGCTTCAATAATCCCTTCGGATCACCTTTTACATAATAGAAATGTGGATTATTTTCATCGTCGTAAAGCATAATATAAGGTTTTTGATTAAGAGGGAGGAGAATAAGTACTTCATCAATTGTTGTATGTAACCATTGATTTGTAATAGAAACTGGTTTAGATAAAGGGATTTTTATCATGTGACCATCTTTTGGAACGACGTTTAAGTTTTTGAATGGGCCAGTAATGGATTTAGCATATTGAATAGCTTCTTTTTGAATAGCTGGATCTAAAGATTGTTTTTGAACGACCATTTCTTTTTGACAATCAAATACTTCAATTTGTTGATTTGTATTTGCGAACGCATTTGTTGATAATAAGAAGAAAAGAAGAGTAATGACCCCGATTTTTTTCATCATAGTACAACACCTCGTTTTTACTATACCCTTAACTGGTTCAAATATTTTTCTGTCACATACATGTAACAAAGAAGTTGTATGATACAATTGATTTTTGTTTAAAAGCAATGGAGGATAATGTATGAAAGTATTAATCGCAGATGATGAACAAGATATGCTAAGGATTTTAAAAGCTTATTTTGAGAAAGAAGGCTTCGAAGTTTTCTTAGCGAAAGATGGAGAAGAAGCACTTCAAATATTTTATGATGAAAAAATTGATTTAGCTATTTTAGATTGGATGATGCCGAAACATAGCGGTATTACTGTTTGTCAGGAAATAAAGAAAAACTCAAGCGTAAAAGTATTAATGCTCACGGCGAAAAGTGAAAGCGAAGATGAATTAGCAGCTCTTCAAAGCGGGGCAGATGAGTACGTAAAAAAACCATTTCATCCAGGTGTACTCATTACTCGAGCGAAAAAGCTAATACAGCACGATGATGTCATTCAAGTTCAAGATTTAAAAATTGATTTTACGAAAAATAAAGTTTATAAAAATGACAAGGAATTAGATATTACAAAAACAGAGCTAGAATTAATAAAATGTTTTTTAAATCATAAAGGGATGATTTTAACTCGTAAAAAATTGTTAGATATCGTATGGGGATTTGACTATTTTGGAGAAGAGCGAACTGTTGATACACATGTAAGGAGATTACGAAAAAAAATTGGAGAAAATATTATAAAGACGCACCGCGGGCTAGGATATAGTTTGGAGGAACAGAGTGAATAAGCTTGGAAAAAAGCTATTTCTTAGTATATCTTTAACCGTTATTCTTATATTTACGATCTCTTTATTATTAATTAACTATCTTTTACCGAAATATAATATTTACAAAACACGAGAAAGCTTAGAAGGTATTACAGCGCAAATTCAGTCCATACCGAGAGAACAATTGGATGAAGCAATTACGAGCATTGAAAATGAGGGGAATGTTACGATTGCGTATACATCCATAAAAGACTCAGAAGATCATATTAATGATGAGTTACGTATGCAACTTACAAAAAAGAGAGTTGCCCTTAATAAAATTTGGATTACAAAAGAAGAAATAATGAAAGTAAAGAAATTCGGACATTCGAATAAAATATATGATCAAGAGAAAATCAAATCTAGTTTTTTTGTGAAATACATGGCGAAGGATGATATGTTGATTTTAGTAGGAGTTTCTATCGCACATTCAAATGAAATAATAAAAACGTTAAACTCATTTTATTTATTCATTTTAGTTATTACGATTTTTCTCATTATCGTACTTGTATGGATATTGTCAAAAACAATTACGACACCGCTGAAAGAATTAAGTGATGTCGCAGAAGATATTTCACGTTTACAGTTTAAAAAGACAAAAGTGAAAACGAATGATGAAATAGGAGACTTAGCTACTAGTATTAATATCATGAGTGAAAAACTACAGGAAGCGCATCAAGATTTAACAGATCGTAATGAACATTTAAAACGATTTATGGGTGATGTGACCCATGAATTAAAAACTCCAATCGCGTTAGTGAAAGCATATTCTATGGGAATAAAAGATGGTCTAGATGATGGTACATACATAGATACAATCATTAAACAATCGGATCACATATCAAACTTAATTGAAGAGTTATTACGATTTTCTAAACTAGAAAGAGATGTGTTACAAAAAGAAGAATTTTCTATTAAATCACTAGTCCAAAGTATATTAGATAAGCATAAGATTGAACTGGAGTCGAAAGAAATTAATTTGCAAGTGAACTATAATGTTGGCGATGCAATTGTTTATGCAGATGTAAATAAAATGAGAATGGTGTTCCAAAATTTAATTTCTAATGCGATAAAATATACATCAAATCAAAATATAAAAATTACATTAGAAGATCGAAATGAGAGTGTATATTTTCAAATTCAAAATGGTATGAATGCTGAACATATGAAAGATATCGATAAAATTTGGGAACCTTTTTACGTCTTAGAATCTTCTCGTAGTAAAGATCGTTCAGGTACAGGACTAGGCTTAGCGATCGTGAAAAGTATTGTAGAAAGACATGGTTTTGACTATGGCGTAGTTACTATAGGGGGAGAAATACGATTTTATATTCATATGAAGAATGACTAATTCAATACTAGTAGAGCATCGTCTATTAATAGGCGATGTTTTTTTATTGATATATGTAAGTAGTAATTCAAAATATATAACCTTGAAAGCCCGTTGGAAGAGTGTTCTACAAATTTCTCAAGTTGTTGTATAAAATATAAACTGAATTTTCTGTAATTTTATTGTATAGTAAAAAGAGAAATATATGGGGAGGGAAGGGTATGGGGAAAAAGAAAATAGCAACATTATCAGCAATATTATCTTTATCAATTACATCAGGAGTTTCTAGCACGACTGCGTATGCAGACAATAAAGAAACAAACTACATAAATGAGAATGACGTGAAGTTAAATGGAAAAGTTTCAGAGGCGTTACAATCAAACATGAAAATTGAATTAGAAAATGGGATGACAAAACCGATTTATTCGCTTGATGAAGCAATTATTGAAAATTTATTTGTAGAAACGGAAGTAGATAGTGATCGAGATGGAAAAAAGGATCGTGTATCGGTAAAGGTTATGCGTCCAAAAACTGATTCGAATGTGAAAGTTCCTGTTATATATGAAATGAGTCCATATCGAGCTGGTTTAAAAGATGTTCCTGTATATAACGTAGATGAAGAATTGTATGCGTATGAAGGGAAACCGTATGGAGCTGTTAATCTTGGTTCGTATGGAAATTATTATGTGCCAAGAGGCTATGCAGTCATTTTAGGTGAAAGTATTGGAACTGGGAAATCAGAAGGGTGTCCGACGACTGGGGATGAGCAAGAAATATTAGGGACGAAATCTGTAATTGATTGGGTAAATGGACGTGCGAAAGCATATAAAGAAAATGGTGAGGAAGTTAAAGCCGATTGGTCAACGGGAAATGTCGGTATGACAGGAGTTTCTTATAATGGTACGTTACCAAATGCTGTTGCGACGACAGGCGTTGAAGGGCTAAAAACAATTATACCAATCGCAGCGATTAGTAGTTGGTATGATTATTATCGTGCAAACGGTGCAGTGATTGCGCCAGGTGGATACCAAGGAGAAGATACAGATAATATGGCCGAAGCAGTATTAACAAGGGAAAACCCTGAAGTTTGCGGACAAGTAATAAAAGAGCTAACAGCCGGACAGGACCGGAAAACTGGTAATTATAATGATTTTTGGGATAAACGAAATTATGTAAAAGATGCTAAAAACGTAAAAGCGAGTGTATTTGTTGTTCATGGTTTAAATGATTGGAATGTAAAGACGAAGCAGTTCGCGCAATGGTGGGAAGCACTTGGAGAGAATAATGTCCCTCGAAAAATGTGGCTACATCAAGGTGGACACGGTGGAACATCAACGAATGACTGGCAAAGAACACAAAATAAATGGTTCGATTATTGGTTATACGGAATTGAAAATGGAATTATGAATGAACCAATGGTCGATGTACAACGTGAAAATAAAACTTGGGATAAAATGAAAAATTGGCCGGATCCATCAGCTGTGCCGTCAAAAGTGCGAATGTATTTAAGTAATAAAGCCGTTAATTTACCATTGAGTATGGGTTCTGTTAATAAGATGTTTTCATTCGTAGATGATGCAAAAATGAAATCAAACCAATTAGTTGCAAACCCAGAATTAGAAGTAGCCAATCGATTAGTGTATACAATGCCTGTACTGCAAAAAGATACGCGTATAAGTGGTACACCAAAGATTTCAATTACGGGAAATATTGATCGATCTGTATCAAATTTAACCGCTTTACTTGTTGATTATGGAGGAGCGAAGCCGGAAATCGTAACGAGAGGCTGGATGGATCCACAAAACGTAAAGAGTATAGAAAATTCAACGGCGATTCAACCGGGCAAAGATTATACATTTACATGGGATATGCAGCCAGATGATTATGTATTTAAAGCTGGGCATCAAATAGGGGTCGTTTTAATGGCTAGTGACTATGATTATACAATTAGACCGAAAGCGGGCACGAAGCTTACAGTAAAATTAAGTGAAGTGACATTGCCAATTGTGAAATAAATAGTATAAAGAGCTTACCGTATAGTAAGCTCTTTATATTTTGAAAGGGGGAGTTTATTATGAATTTTTATTGGTAGATACAAAAATACTTACAACAAATAAGAAAATTGCATTCATGATCAATAGGCCACTAAATATAAGGCCCGCAAAACCTCCAGCGAATCCATCGCCTACTTTTTCGCCAATTATGTGCAAAGTGGCGAAGAAAACAATGGGGGCAGCAAGAATGAAAATACCACTAGATATTTTCCATATTTGCCTATATTTCTTCGCTATAAAGAAAATTAGAGCATTAAAAGCAATAAGAAGTAAAAGAAATATAATGAATGAATTCATCATATCCTCCTTTTGGTAAAGAGTTTGAATTTTCATTATTTACATTGGCATTTCAAAGGAAATATTATACAATATGATTATATTCTATGGAAAGCGAGTGATATAGTATGACAGTCAGCTCTTTCGAATTTTCATTAAAAGTAAAGGTACAGGAAGATTAATTGAATGAAAATCTTCCGTACGTAAAAACGGAGGAGAAAATAAATGTTTAGTTTTTATAGTTCACTTTGCACGGAACTTTATGATTACACAAAGCCTGTCGGTTATTCTTTAAATGGTGATATTGAGTATTACGAAAAACGTTTGAAAAATTGTAGAGGTAGAATTCTCGAAGCAGCAGTAGGATCAGGGCGTGTCATCATCCCGCTTATTGAGGCTGGTTTTACAGTAGATGGGATTGACTATTCACCTGAAATGCTAGAATCGTGCCGTATAAGATGCAAAGAGAGAGGCTTACACCCTAATTTATATGAAGGAAGCTTACAAAAATTTTCACTTCCGCATAAATATGAGGCAATTATCATTCCTACTGGTTCTTTTTGCTTAATTGAAAATCGAGAGGATTCTATAAATGCATTGAAATGTTTTTATGAACATCTTAATCCAGGCGGACGATTAATCGTAGATATTATGCTTCCGTATGACTGGAAGACGGGGGAGATTCATACATCGACTTTTTCTTTGCCAAATGGAGACGGAATTACATTAGAAAATAAATCAATTGAAATAGATTGGCTGAATCAAACTACTCTATCATATTTAAAATATGAAAAATGGAGTAAAGGGCAGTTAGTACAAACGGAATTGCAACGCTTTGCGGTGCGTTGGTATGGAATAGAAGAGTTTAAACTTCTTTTAGAAAGTATTGGTTTCTCTAATATTACTTGCTCTGCTGACTATGTTTTTGAAAAAAAACCGTCAAAGGCAAATCAAATGTTTACTTTTGAAGCAGTACGAAAAGAAAAATAAAGAAGTATGTAAGAAAACAAGGCAATCGATACAATATCGATTGTCTTGTTTTAATTGTATATTACGTACATGTTATTACGTTTTCATTGTCCAAGCATCCTTCTACTAACTACATATACTATTTATATTAAAGACAGTCACTATTTTAAATAGAACTGTAATGTTTCTATAAATGATATTTTAGAGAGGTAGGGGATAAATTTGGCAAACGAAGAACAAAATAGAATTGAAAATCAAGTGTATTCAAATCGTGTATTAAGATCAGAATTTGATGCGAATTGGGAAACTTGTATATCAAAAAGTGGTTATGTAATTTATGTAGCAACAAGTAATAATGCTGAAGTAATAGTACTTCTTGCAGATGGTTCAAGTAAATTATTAATTTTCGAACAGGGCGGTAAAGTAGTAGTAGGCGGTGGTGGAACAAGTCATTACAGTAAGCCGCACATCGCAAGAAATATTTAAGGTAGAACAAAATGCCAGAAAATGGTTAACTCATTTTAGTAGAACTTGATGTACTACAAATACTTTTGAATGATCAGAGAAGTTTGTAGGGAATTGTACGGATCAATATTTGAAATATAATGTATCGTTTGAAGAATTCTATAAGCAATAAAAAAGCATTTCCTATTTCGGGAAATGCTTTTTCTATGTTATAGTATAATAGTGTTTTAAAACAATGTTATTTTAATATATTTCAAATTTTGTTATGTATTATTTTTATATTAAATTAGTTGCGTAAGTATTTTTTTATATAAGGAGTAATAATTAGAGAAATGAAAAATATAGACTTTATACTCGAAAGTGATGAGGCATTAAAACCGTCTGAACGATTAGTACTATTATTATTAGAGAAGCATAGAATGTTATATACGAACGATCTATTAGCATTATCTAATTTATCATATAAAACATTAACAGATTCATTAACGTCGCTTGTATTAAAATCATATGTGTTAAAGGAAACAGGTAAGGGAAGAAGGCAGAATTGTTATAGATTGGTATGATAAGACTGCTGATTTTAGAGATTTTATATTCATATTTATCGAATATAAGGAGAAAGTGCATTTTTATTTTCAAATGAAAAAATGAAATAAACTTAAATATTTTCAATTTCATTTTTGTTAATGATAATCTAATCATTTAAAAAAATAGAAAAATAAAATAAACTGCATAAAACAGAAATAAAAAAACAACTCGTTTTTAAAACGGATTGTTTTTTTATTGAAATAATATTATAAGATGAATGGAAAACTGGAATAATTATTCTACTTCACTTGTATACTTTTCAGGTAATAATTCCATTACGTTACATTTTACAAGTTCATCATTATAAGAAAGTATAACGTTCGTATTTTTTCCGTAATCACTTATTAATTCTCGACACATACCACATGGAGCAACAACCCAACATTTTTCTATATCTTCATGAGGGTGTGGGTGAGCGACTGCTACAATGGTATCAAATTCATGATCACCTTCTGAAATAGATTTTCCAATTGCCATAGCTTCACCACATACTGTTATTCTTCCAACATTCGCTTCAACATGCACTGCTGCATAAATATTACCTGTTTTAGTGCGTACTGCTGAACCGATATGATGACGGCCATATTTATAGTTTTTTTCGATTACTTTTTCAGCCGCTTTAATTAAATCATAGTCTTCACTATTTAAAGGTATTACTTGTAACATAATTTCTCCTCCATACTAAACATGATTAGCATTATTTTAGCAGAAAATTTTAATATTTAAAATAAAAGATAGTGATTAAACAGATAATATTATTATGTAAACTATAATTTGAAATGGAGAATATGAAATTTGTAGATGAAGGGCACATCATTACATCAGCCGGAATTTCAGCTGGTATTAACATATCATTTCATATTGTGAAAAATTTGTTAGGTGTGGAGATTGCTGAAGAAACGGCCAAAAGTATGGAGTATGATATTGATTTATAAAATTAAAAAAGCCCAAATTGGGCTTTTTTCTTATTTTGAGTGTATATAGGTATGATCTATGCTCTAAACTTAAGCTCTTAAACAGTCATTCTAGTTTTATTGAATGTACGAAAATGCATCTCTTTTCTCCTTGTAACCATGTTAAAACAAGGAGAACTTTGTATGTAAAAAAACTCTTCTACAATAGTAGAAAAAGAATAACAGAAACTACTATTTTATGCCAGCATACATAAAAAAATGCAATGTAAATATGGAAATGTCGTCGAATGCTATCTTTAATTGGTTAATTAGTGAGATATTTTTGTGAAGGAGCTTATTTTATAAGAATAGAATTAAAGTTAATAAGAAATCATGCCGATGGTAGTGAAAATATATGTGTTAGGGGGATTTCATAATGAGGAAACTCAAGCGAATAAATGTTCCTAATATACAAGAACAACTATCACAGTCTAATGAGAATCAAGCAATTAATAAGAAAAAACTAAGGCGATTTATATTCATGTTTATATTTATTGCGGCGGCTACTTTGTACGTTCAATTTATTTTAACGAAACAACAAGAAATAATTGTAGAAAAAAAAGATACAATTACGAATCAAAAAAAACAATTGGTTTCTTTAAAGAAAGATGAGGCTTCTTTAAAGACTAACATAGAAAATTTAACAGATGATGAGGAAGAAATTTTGAAATTTGCGAGAAAAGAATATCAATTTTCTAAGTCAAATGAAACTATATTTGTGTTGCCGAAGTAGTGTAATAGAACAGTTAGCGATAGCTAGCTGTTTTTTCATGTATGAATGTCATGGTACAAGAAACAATTACATATTGTAAAAATGAAGAGCTTGAGCTGTTTTTATACTTATGGAATATATACGAAAATAAATGTTGTTAAAATTCTGTCAATTGTATTATAATACAAGGTAAGCGGATACATTTTTTAATCAACGTTGAGTTTATCACTCATACGACTATTAAGAAAACCGTTATCCCGTATTAGAAAGGAAGAGAGCTGTGTACGCTTCAAATACAATTTATGTCGTAGGGGATGCGAAAGCACCTCAAAATAATCCCATTACCGAAAAGTTTAAAAGCTATTTTGTAGCGTTTGTACTTGTTAAGGAGACTGGGGAAATTGTAGATGCAGATTGCTCAGCGACAATTGCATTAACATCACAGTTTGTTAAATATTTATTTCTACATAAAAATATTAATGACCCAGCGTTAGTAATGGAAATAAAAGATCGTTATTTCGGTTCTTCTCAAAAGGCACTACTTGTAGCATTAAAAGATGCACAGAAAAAATATAACCAAATCGCTGCTTTGTCTACACATTCATAGACAAAATCCAGCCGTAAGAATCTTCTTATGGCTGGATTTTTTTATTTCACATGTACCTTCTACATGGAAAGTAAGCACAACCGGAGATCTTTTGATCCAAAAAAGTTAAGAATTAAGGCTCTATTTTGCTAGATAAAGAAAGGATGAACAAAATGAAAATTACCGATGTAAAAGTAAATCGTAGACGTGTAAATCTTCATACACCGTTTAAAACCGCGCTTCGTACCGTAACCGAAATAGAAAGTATAGATGTATATATTCATACAGATGAAGGAATTGTCGGTAAGGGAGCTGCAGCTGCAACGCCGGTTATTACGGGTGATTTCGCTAACGGGATTGAAGAAGCAATTTTAGGGCCGATGCGTTCAAGTTTAATTGGTCAAGATATCATTCAATTTCAGCAGTTACTGCAGCACATTCAAGTGAGTTGCATTGGAAATCCAAGTGCGAAAGCAGCGGTAGATATCGCATTATATGATGTGTATTGTCAATATCGTAATGTTCCACTTTACGCATTATTAGGCGGGAAGAAAGAAATTCATACAGATATTACGGTGAGTGTAGATGAGCCTTTCATTATGGCGAAAGAGGCAAAGCAACATGTAGAAAAAGGATTTCAAACTTTAAAAATTAAAGTGGGGAAATCTGCACACTTAGACTTAGAACGTATTGAAGCGATTCGAAATAGCGTACCAAAAAATACGACGTTACGATTAGATGCAAATCAAGGGTGGAATCCAAAAGAGGCAGTTTCTATCATTAAAGAGATGGAAAATCGCAATTTAAATATTGAATTTATTGAACAACCTGTTCATGCGAAAGATTGGGATGGATTAAAGTACGTCAAAGATCATGTACAAACACCTATTATGGCAGATGAAAGCATATTTTCAGCGAGTGATGTATTAAAAATTGTGCAAGGAAGATATGCAGACTTAATCAATATTAAATTAATGAAATGTGGTGGCATTCGCGAAGCGTGGCGTATTGCCGATATCGCAGAAGCAGCTGGTGTGAAATGTATGGTAGGAAGCATGATGGAATCTTCTCTTTCTGTTAGTGCTGTTGCACATTTAGCTGCTGCACATCCTAATATTCATTACTTCGATCTTGATGCGCCACTTTGGTTAATGGAAGAACCGGAAGGAATGACTTATTCTGGATCAAAGGTAAACCTTCAATCGACAGTGAATAGTAAATCTTAGGAGAAGAGACTAGTAAATTATCTTTTAAGGGGGATATTTATGAAAAAAGTAGGAACTGCATTTTTAACAACTTTATTTATATTTTCATCGTTTACATCAGCAAATGCTGAAGAAAAGAAAGATAGTAAGGCGTTTATCGATGTATCTGCCGCAACACTTTGGACCACGCCTGATTCATTACGGCCAATTGATGCACCAAGTGCTACAAATCCAGTTGATTTGTGGAAGTGGACGAAATCGATGACGCTCGATGAGAAACTTTGGTTAACAAGTGCAAATAAATTAGAAACGCAAGCGTTATTAGGCCAAGAAGTAACAGTTGTAGATAAAAAAGGGGATTGGGTGAAAGTGTTAGTCCATGGTCAGCCAACACCTCGAAATGAAGAAGGCTACCCAGGATGGATGCCTGAAAAACAGTTAACATATAATCAAGAATTTGCAGATAAAACAAATGAACCTTTCGTATTAGTAACGAAACCGACAGCCATTTTATATATAAATCCTTCTGAAAAACATAAATCGCTTGAAGTGAGCTATAATACGCGACTGCCGCTACTTAGTGAAGATACGATTTCATACCGCGTGTTGCTACCAAATGGGCAGAAAGCTTGGCTACGAAAAAATGATGGAACGGTTTACCGTTCTCAAAATGATATTCCAACCCCGGCGGCCGATGATTTAATAAACACAGGGAAAATGTTTTTAGGATTACCTTACATTTGGGCTGGTACAAGTGGCTTCGGATTTGATTGCTCTGGATTTACACATACGATTTATAAATCGCATGGTATTACAATTCCGCGAGATTCTGGTCCGCAATCGAGAAATGGAGTTGCAGTGGATAAAGAAAATTTACAAAAAGGAGATTTAATCTTCTTTGCACATGATCAAGGGAAAGGTAGTGTCCATCATGTGGGAATGTATATTGGTGACGGAAATATGATTCATTCACCAAGAGCTGAAAGATCAGTAGAGATTATACCGTTAAATACACCTGGATATATAGAAGAATACGCTGGTGCTCGTCGTTACTTACCTTAAAAAATAGAGGGGGTTTTCAAATGAAAAAATTTGTTCGCTACTCATTAGTTAGTACTCTATTCGTTTCTTCGATTTTAGTTGGCTGCGGAAAAGAAAAAACAACGACAAAGCCGAAAGATGAGAAGAAAGTATTACAGTTACTAGAAACGGGTGAAATTCCATCGTTACATTCAGGGAAAGTAACAGATGCAGTATCATTTAACGTTTTAAATAACGTAATGGAAGGATTATTCCGTTTATCGAAAGATGATGAAGTGATTGAGGCTGGAGCACAAAAATATGAAGTGAGTAAAGATGGGAAAACATATACATTCCATTTGCGTGATGCGAAATGGTCTAACGGAGATCCAGTAACAGCGCAAGATTACGTATATGCTTGGAAGCAGCTTATTAACCCGGATACAGTTTCTCAATATGCATACATTGCGTACGATGTGAAAAATGCAGAGAAAATAAATAAGAAACAACTAGGGTTAGATGAATTAGGAGTAAAAGCAAAGGATGATAAAACGTTCGTTGTAGAGTTAGAACATCCTGTACCGTATTTTACGAAACTACTTATTTTACCATCCTTCTATCCAATTAACGAAAAATATGCGAAAGAGCAAGGTGATAAATATGGATTAGAAGCAAATAAAGCGATATATAATGGGCCATTTACATTATCTGATTGGAAGCATGAAGCTAGTTTTACGATGAAGAAAAACGATAAGTATTGGGATAAAGAAGAAGTGAAGCTAGATGAAGTAAACTATCAAATTGTTAAAGAAATTTCAACTGCGGTAAATTTATATGAAACAGATAAAGTTGATAGAGCTGTCATTTCTACAGAATTCGTAGATAAATATAAAAATAATAAAGAGCTAAAACAATATACAGATCCAGTTATGTACTTCTTCCGATTTAATGAAAATGTGCCGATTCTTAAAAATAAAAATGCACGTCTTGCACTAAGTACAGTGTTTGATAAGAAAGGACTTGCGACTTCATTTTTAAATGATGGTTCGGTTGCTGCAAACTATTACGTACCAAAAGGATTTTTAAAAGGTCCAGATAAAAAAGATTTTAGAAGTACGGCAGGTGAATTTAATAAAACTGATGTAAAACAGGCGAAAGAATATTGGGAAAAGGCGAAGCAAGAGACTGGTACAAATGAAGTAACGCTTGAGTTATTAAACTATGATTTAGAAAACTTCAAAAAAGTAGGAGAATATATTAAAGAGCAGCTTGAGAAAAACTTACCTGGCTTAAAGGTAAATGTGAAATTACAACCACACACGCAAAAATTAGCGCTAGAGAAGAAGAAAGAATATGAAATGTCGTTATCACGCTGGTTACCAGATTATCCAGATCCAATGACTTACTTAGAAGTATTCCTTTCTGGAAGCAGTGTAAACAATACTGAATATGCAAATCCGGAATATGATGCGTTAATTAAGAAGATTAAAACAGAATTAGGTAATGATGAAAAGGCTCGCTGGAAAGCACTACAAGATGCTGAAAAAATGCTACTTGATGATGCAGTTATTGCTCCAGTATTCCAGCGCGGATTATCTTACTTACAAAAGCCATATGTGAAAGATTTATACGTACATCAATTTGGACCAGCAACAAGTTTAAAATGGGCAGATGTCCAAAAATAAAGGATGAGTAAACAGACTCCACGTGTGTGGTAGTCTGTTTTTTTAGTTAAAGTCAGGTGAATAGTACATGGTATAATTTACTAGTCTGTATAAAATTTTGGAGGGGAATGAAGTTTTATGTTTGAAGAAAAGAAAGTAATACATACAAAAAGGTTACTCATGAGAAAGCCGCTTATAGAAGATACTGATCAGTTTTATAGCATAATAAAGGAAGATGCTGTTGGCAAATGGCTTGCTAAATCAAGTGGAATGTCAAAGGAAGAAGCAAAAGACTATGTTATACAACTAATATCACATTGGGAACAGTATGATTTCGGGGTATGGTTGGTAGTTAATAGAAATACAGACAAGCTTTTAGGACATTGCGGTTTAAGAAAAATAGATGAAACAGGTGAAATAGAAATTATGTATTTACTTGATCCGGAGTATTGGGGAAATGGCTATGCGTCAGAAGCAGCAAAGGCGTCCATTCAATATGCAAAAGAGATGATGAATGAAAAAAGAATAATTGCTAGAGTAAAAGTAGAAAATGAGAATTCGAAAAAACTTTTACGAAATTTAGGTTTCACATATACTCATGATGTTGATCATAGTGGCCGTTTATTATCGTACTTTGAACTCAAGACATCATTGGATAAATTATAGACATTTTTTATGTTTTTTAACTGTTTAAAAATAAAATTATTACTCAAATTCCAGTGTGAAATGTATGTAGAATCTTGTATAATTAACGTGTTTCTATGGAAACATTTTCTTGTGCTAAATATAGGACTTAATAGAACAAGGAAAGAAATACATACATGTATATAATAGATAAATAGAATGGAACATGTATAGAGAAAAAGGAGAGAAATGATGGCGTGTCAAAGACAAGGGTTACAATTTAATAGTGATAGGAAGAGGAATAAAAAATGAAAATGAAGCATGCTTTTGGTCCGATAATTTTAGCGTGTGTACTTTTTTTCATTATCATACTCATCCCATCGAAAAGTTTAGTATCACTGATTAGTGATAAGAAAGTAGAAGATGCGGCAACTTCCTTACAAAAAGAAAAATTACAAAGTGTATTCTTGCAACAGAAAATGTTAGAGAATTCTCAGTATTTACCGATGTACGGTTCATCTGAATTTTTACGAATGGATGCATATCATCCATCTAATTACTTCAAGGTGAATCCCGCAGGTTTTACGCCATATTTAATCGGAATTGGCGGTACACAAAGTTTAGCTCATATATTAAATATGACGTCTACTATGGATGAGTTAGAAGGTAAAAAAGTAGTCTTTGTTTTATCGCCACAATGGTTTACAAAGACTGGGGTTTCGCAGGGGGATTTTACGAACAATTTCTCCAAACAACAGGCATATCATTTTATTTTTAATGATAAAATAAATGTAGAAATGAAGAAGCAAATTGCGAAACGACTATTAGATTATAAAGTTGTTCAAGAAGATGATATTTTAAAAAATTCATTAGAAGGTATTGTATATAATGATACGAAACATAACATAAAAGCGGAGTTAGTTAAACCACTTGCTTATATGCATCGAAATATTTTAGATCATAGAGATTTATTTAACTCTATATTTAAGATTGAGCCGATGAAAGAAAAAACAAATGTGGGACTTCGTTCAATTTCATGGGTAGATGCACGTAAACATGCGGAAGAAGAAGGGAAAGCGGAATCTACTACAAACACATTTGGCATTGAAAATCCGTATTACTATAAACATAATTTAAAGAAAAAATTAAAAGGTTTAAAAAACTTTAGAGCAAATGAATCGTATGAAGAATCACCTGAATATGATGACTTACAAATTGTTTTAAATATTTTTAAAGAGAAAAATGTCAAGCCACTATTCATTTCTGTACCTGTAAACGGACCGTGGTATGATTACGCTGGTTTCCCTAAAGAACGCCGTGAAGTATATTATAAAAAAGTTCGGGAACAAGTTGAGAAAGCAGGATACCCAGTAGTTGACTTTTCTGGCCATGAATATGATAAGTATTTCTTAAAAGATACAATTCATTTAGGGTGGAAAGGCTGGATTTACTTTGATGAAGCAGTGCAAAACTTTTATACTGAGAAATAAGTGTGGAGAAAAAGGAACGGCTATAAGCTGTTCCTTTTTTTAGTATAGAGGATTTTGATGTGGGCAATTCGGAAAGGCATGTATATCTTGAATGTGTCTAAAATCATAATGCTTCATTGCGAACTGCGCTTGATAAAGGTATTCATACACATATAATTGACCATCATGTGCTGAACATAATACACCAGAAGTTCCCTGCCCATTTATGAAGGAAATACCGATAGGGCGTCCGATTAAGTATTGTATTTTTTGTTGCCAATGCATAGGGGAATCACTCCTTTTTGAGATAATATACGAAATGAATGAGTGAATTGTTGCTTATCCACATAATTATGGAGGCTTTTTATATAATTCCTAGAAGATATTCATATGACTGAATTACAAGTGCGAGAAAGGAATTCATAATGAAGAAAGAAAATGTTTTAGAAGAAAAGTTAAATATAATAGAATGGTGTCAAACATTACAGCGAGTACCTGATGATATATGGTTTCAGGCATTAAGAGAAGGTTCATGGGCAATTGCGGATGTAATTTCACATTTTATCGTTTGGGACGTGTTTTTAATAAAGGATAGAATTCCATACTTTATAAGTGGACAATCTGTACCAAATGTTCCAATAGATGTTGAGGAAATGAATAAGGGAGCAATTAAATATGCGAGATCTGGTATTTCAAAAGAAGGACTATTAAATCAATTCAGTGTTACTCGTAAACAGTTAGTGGATGAAATTGAGCGAATTCCCACCAAATATTTTTATAATGTCTACCAATTTGGCACTAAAAAAGTGAAATTAAATCATTACTTTTCATCACTCATTCAACATGACTTAAAGCACAAAGAAGAAATAATACAATTTCTAATACAAAATCAAGCCTATAATAAAAACCGCTAACATTCGTAATGAATGTATAGCGGTTTTTATTATATATTTTTACGCAAGATTTTTACGTTTTTTTGTCCATTTTTTTATAACGAAGTATAAAACAATAAGTATGACGCCACCAATTGCGAATGATTTCACATATGGTCCAGCGATATCATTAATATTCTCCCAATTTTCACCTAGTTTTTCACCTAAGTAAATGAAAATGATAGACCAAGGGATGATTGCGAGTGCTGTTAACGTAGTGAAACGTAGGAATGACATTTTTGTAATACCAGCAGGAATTGAAATCGCATGACGCACTACTGGAATGAAGCGTGCTGTAAAAATGACGCCAGTTCCGTAACGATTAAACCAATCTTCTGCAGCATCTATTTGTTTTTTATGTATGAAAATATATTTTCCATAACGTTCTAATATAGGGCGTCCGCCGTATCGGCCAATCCAATAAATAAAGATTTGAGCAATAACACCACCAATTGTACCAAACACAACTGCGCCTAAAAATGAGATACTACCATTGAATACTAAGTATCCCGCATAAGCAAGGACAATCTCACTTGGAATAATCTCAATCATAAGTCCAAGCATAATGCCCCAATAACCTAGCCCTTCAAAAAATGTTAATACTGAGTGAATAAAACTACTTACCATTGTTGCACCTTCTAGTTTATGTATTTTTGAATAGGTGAACCTTATAGTTAATAATATAAAAGATTCACTATGTGTAGATTATACCTTATTTGTATAGGGGATTGCTATTTCAATTCTTTTATGTCCTTTATAAGTATTATAGTAAAGTATATAAGTTCAATTTTCATGAAGAGAGAATGAAAAGATTATTAAAAATTTCTCATAAAAAAATAGGAGCATTTCTGCTCCTATTTTTTACGGCTTCACATCTAAATTCTGTAAAAATAAAGTTGCTGTTACGTAACGTTTCGCTAACATTTGTACATAAGCGGTATGCACAGAGAGTGTGGCGATAATAATGGCGTTACGAATTGCTTCGCGTTGTTCATTATTAATTTGATCGAACTTGCTTGCGATTTTATCAGCTTTTTCTTTTACGATGTTTTCAATTGTATGAACTGTATCTGTTGCATTTAATTGTAAGCAATTCCCCTGATTGAGTTCTTCAAATAGAGAAGAGTAAGCTCCATATAAATGAACAGGATTGATTAAGTCATCACTTCGATCAGCTGGGTCATTTACGATAAGGCGTAATAGCTTACGAATAGATTCAAAATCAAGTGCTGTTTTTAAATCTTCAACAATGAATAGTAAGGCTGCTTGTTCAATTGAATATTTTTTTCCTTTTTGAGGAGAGCCAATCATTTCTTTTATATCTCGTTTCACCCAGTTCTGCATGGCTGTTACTGAGAAACTTGTATTTTCAATTTGATTTCCAAGCGCAACTATTTCATTTAATGAAAAACCAACGTCCGTATCTTCAATCTTAATTAGTTTTTCGAAAATAGGTGAAAGTGCGGTAGTAATAAAAGCAGTAACGCTTTGTCCGCTTTCAATATCTTTTTTATGTGACTTTGCCCAAGCTTCTTGTAAAATACCGAGAGGCTTTTTCGTATTCCATCCTCTTAGTGATAGAAGAAGAGTAGCCATTTCGTTTCGTGTGAGATGAAATGTTTCCATCTTTTCACCTCCATAAATAATAAAAGTTCTTATGAACCTATAATATGTTTTGTTTCATTTAAAGTCAATTCTGTTTTGCTTAATTTTTCCTTATGTCATAAAACTGTCGGAAGTAAATAATACTTGCATATTTCGACAAAAGTTCATATAATAAGTTCATAAGAACCTTAAAATGTTCTTAAAAATAAATCTATCATTCTGAATTTACTAGAGAGATAGATTTCACATATATCTATATAAAAGGAGAATGGATATAATATGTTGAAAAAACTTGTAGCAGTAATGACAGCATTCATGGTAATCTTTGGTGCTAGTAGCTTTATGTTCGTAGATCATGCGGCAGCGAAAAGTTACAAATCTGGTAAAAAATCATTTTCACCAAGTTCAGGCCAAAAATCAAAAGTTGATTTAAACAAAAAAGATTCAAATGTAAATTCTCAAAAAACGACTCCAGATTCGAAAACGAAAGCAACAAACACAGCACCAAAAAGTAATAAAGGAAGCTTTATGAAAGGTTTATTACTAGGTGGTCTTGGTGGTTTACTAATGGGTAGCTTATTTGCAAATATGGGAGCTCTTGGTTCTGTATTAGCGTTTATGGTAAATATGTTAGTAATGGCTGGTATCGTAATGTTAGCAGTTCGTGCATTTAAATACTTCAAAGATCAACGTAAGAAAAAGGAAGATGAAGTAGCATGGAAACGATAAAAATTTCTGAACAAGAACTGATCAATGCCCTTTGCGTATATATCGCTGAAAAAAGACAAGTTGGTCCAGAAGAAGTTTTAGTTGAACTTATGTACGACGATGACTACGGTTTCTCTGCTGAAGTAGAGGTAAATGGTCGCCAGCAAATTTTAATTCAAGCGAACTTAATCGAAGCACTACGCTTATTGCTTGACAGAGAATATAATGTCAATTCATTTGCGGCAAGATTACAACTTGAATTAGATGATGAAGAAGGCATTTACGCATTGGCGAAATTTAATAACTCAGATGAGTAGAAAAAAGAGCTGTTGAGAGTATTCTCAACAGCTCTTTTTAGTATGTGCAAATGCAAGGGAATAATCACGCCAAATTTCATTCATCTTCCTTCTACCGACATCAACACCCTGGTTAAATTGAATGGCAGCTTCTTGACGTACGGCATGTACATGTTGGATTGCTTGTTGCAATTGTTGTTCAACTGAATGGGATTTTTTATTTGCCTGTTTTACAATTGAATATCCAGCAACAGTACCTTGTGCCATTGCAATTTTCCCACTTTCAATACCAGTTATATTGCCGGCTACAAATAAACCAGTAAGAGGGGTTTCCATTGTTTCAGAATGGAGAGGAACGTGCCCACCTAATTCCGGAATGTAACGGAAAGGACAGCCGGCTACAGCGGCTAGTTCAGCAAGAGGATATAAGCCACCTGCAATACAAACGAAGTCTGCCTCATATATTTGTTCCGATCCAGTGATGATGTTTCCTTTCGTATCAATATTAGCAACGCGTACACCTTCAACTTGATCTGTTCCGATAATTTCAAGCGCTGCTTTTCGAAGGTGAAGAGGTGTATCGTTTATTTTCATTCCGCTGTTTGGATAGAAGGTTAATCCGGCTTTTCGAATCCAGTCATATTTCATAAAATGGCTACCTATGCGTAGAAAAGCAGAAGGAGCGAGATGAGCCGCATTTAAAAGAGAGTTTAAAACTTCTTCTGGTTCTCCAGCCTTTTGACTTAATTCACTTTTTTCAGGAAGTACGATATGTTCAACTTTGATGCCTGCTAATTGTAATTCATTCAAAATAGCGAATGACAAAATGTTAGCACCAATAATGATTCCTTTTTCCCCAACTTGAACGCGATGAACATTTGTCATTACTTGGGCTGCCCCGATTGACATGACTCCTGGAAGTGTCCAACCGGGAAGGGGAATGGAGTACTCAGCAGCGCCAGTAGCAAGTAAAACGAACGGTGCTTCTAACGTACCGATATTCGTATGTACGAACCAACAACTTTCATCTTTATCTAAATTATAGACGGAAATACCACATCGAATATGAACTGAAAGTGATTTTGCTTCTTCTTGAAGTCGCTTCGATTCTTCTATTCCGTTCCACCATTCTCCAGAAGGCTCTTGATGTAATTGTCCTAACAATCTCCCGCCAGGCTTCATAAATTCATCAATAACAAGTACATTTAGTCCAAAACGAGCACAAGAGATAGAGGCTGATAAACCCGCTGGTCCAGCTCCGATAATTATGACATCATTCATCGCTTTTTCACCATCTCTCTAACGATATTTGGATGCTGTTTACCACTATCAACAACCATACCGTTTTCTACAACAGTTAAGCATGCTCGTACGTTTGCTTGATTGTTTACAGTGACGCGGCATTCAGAACAATGTCCGATATTACAGTAAATACCTCGCGGCGTCCCGTTATCTTCGTGCACTCTTAATGTTCTTATTCCGTTTGCAAGTAAAGCGGCCGCAATCGTTTCATGTTCATATGCTTCATATTGTTGACCGTTAAATTGAAAAGTGATGTGATTGCTATTATTTAAACTTCCTAAAATAGGGTGATGTGTAATTCTACTCATTTACTTTCACCTACCGATCCAAAAGTAACTGCTCGTACCGGTGGTTGATATTTCAATGGAATATCATTTGTAGTTACGCCTGGATTTGCATGTTCAATCATTCGATCTATCATCATTCTACATGTGCGGCCACCGCAAAATCCCATGCCAGCACGTGTTCTTAGTTTTAATTCTCTTGCCGAGCATTTATAATCAGCAATTGTCGATTGAAGTTGACCGTAAGTAACTTCTTCACATCGACAAACAATTAAGTGGTCTTTATTCGTCATATGTATTCCTCCTCTAGTTCGGTTTGCACAAATTATATAATGCAAAAAATATGCCAATATAGAGGAGGGAAGGTTTATTGTAATCCAAGTTTTTTTAAACGGTTATATAAAGTGGCCCTCGTAACACCAAGCTGTTTCGCACATTCTAATTTATTCCCATTCAAAATGCGTAAAGCCCTCTCAATGACTTTTTTCTCATGTTCCTCCATCTCTTCTTGTAAAGAGAGGATTGTATTATTGTTGCTGAGTAATAGGGAATGAGCCGAATGTTCCTCTAAAGTTTCAGTTGTATGAAATGGTAAATATTCTTGTTTTATAATACCGTCAGTCGCAAATACAACAAGTCTTTCAACAACGTTACGGAGCTCGCGAATATTACCTGGCCAATTGTAATGAAGCAGTTCATGCATAATGCTGGACGGTAAGTCGCGAATTGGTCTGTTATAGTTGATTGAAAAATCGTTTAAGAAAGAGTAGGTTAATTCAATGATATCTTCGCGTCTTTCCCGCAGCGGTGGAATATGCAAGCTAACGACATTTAGACGATAGTATAAATCTTCTCGGAACGTGCCTTTTTTCATTTCTTCTTGTAAATCACGATTTGTAGCAGCGATAATACGGAAATCAATATGAATCTCTTTTTCTCCACCAACTCGGTAATATTTTCTTTCTTGTAGTACACGTAAAAGTTTTACTTGCATATCGAGCGGCATTTCGCCTATTTCATCAAGGAATAATGTGCCGCCTTGCGCGAGCTCTATTTTACCCTTTTTCCCTTTGCTATTTGCACCAGAAAACGCCCCGCGCTCATAGCCGAATAATTCACTTTCAAATAATGCTTCTGGAATTGCGCCGCAGTTAATTGAAATGAACGGAGCTTTAGCTGCTTCACTTGCATCATGAATTGCTTTCGCAAATACTTCTTTTCCAACACCACTTTCGCCGAGTATTAAAACAGTTGATTTCACCGAACAAACTTTTCTAGCTAATTGTATCGTTCTTTGTATAACAGGGCTCTTTCCATTCATCGCAAGGAAAGGGTCTGATTCATCTTTATACTTTGCGACCTCTTGTTCTAAACGGTGCATTTCATGTGACATATTAAATAGTTTTTCATTTAAAGCGACTTGATTCGTAACATCAGTTTCAGAGACAACTGCTCCTATAATTTCATCGTTACAATAAACTGGGTTTGAATTAATTAATACGAACAGATCAGGCCGAGGTTGATGGAACTGAGCGATTATGCTTTTTCCGTCATGTAATGATTGCAAAATTTCCAAATCTTTATAGTCAAAAAAGCGAGTGATAGGTTGCCCGATAATTTCATTATGCTTGACTGAAAAAATCTTTTCGGCGCCATCTGTCCAAGTACGGACACGTTCTTTATCATCGATGACTGTAACAGAAGAATCAGTAGTTTGTATTACGGTGTTATAAAAAGATTGGAGTTCATTGTAAGACTTAACAAGAAACGGAATGATTTGCTGTGCCGTTATAGAGCATATAGGCTCTTTATTTCGGTTCATTATGATAACAGCTAGTTCATTGGAAACCCCGTCAATTAAAGTGGTGAACGAATCATCTTCATATATAACTGCACAATTATATTCTTCTGTAGTAGAAGGTCGGTAATAAAATTTTTCGTCAACTTGTTCAATGTGTTGAGTGCTATATGTATGATCAATAGATAATGTTTTTAGAAATTCTTTTATTGTGGGAAATGAGAATGCCATATTGTCCTCCTGTTATGTATAAAAATTTTGACAGTGATAAAAAAATAATACACTTATTTACGATAAATTTAAAATATTTTTACAAATAAAAATATTGTTTGTAAAAATTGTATATATGTACAGTTGGCACGTCAATTGCATAAAAGAAAGTGAGAGGTTTAGGGGAAGGAGGAGTATTTTGTGAGGCACTGCGACGTTTTAATAATTGGCGGTGGTATTATTGGCTGCTCGATCGCTTATTACACTTCAAAATACGGAAGAGACGTAACAATCATTGAAAAAGGAGAATTTGTCAGCGGGACGTCTTCACGCTGTGATGGAAATATTTTGGCTATTGATAAAGACCCGGGGTTTGATAGTCAAATGTCGTTAGTAAGTCAAAAATTAGTAACGGATTTAAGTGAAGAGTTAGAGCACTCATTTGAATATAGGGCGCCAGGAAGTATTCTCGTATGTGAGTCAGACGAAGAAATGGAAGCAGCGCAGCAATGGGTGAATCGTCAAAAAGAAGCGGGTTTACCGTTTCGAATGCTTGATAGGCAAGATATAAGAGCGGAATCGCCATTCTTTGCAGATGATTTATTAGGCGGGTTAGAATGCGCAACAGATTCGACTGTAAATCCATATCTTCTTGCTTTTTCACTTCTTGCAGAATCGAAGAAATATGGTACGAAGGCTTTTAATCATACGGAAGTAAAAGAAATGAAAAGAGATAAAGACGGTTCCTTTATTGTAGAAACGACAAATGAGACGTTTACTGCGAAGCAAGTGGTGAACGCAGCGGGTGTGTGGGCTCCGAAAATCGGACAAATGTTGGATGTAAATATCCCCATTGAACCGAGAAAAGGGCATATTATTGTAGCTTCAAGGCAACAACACGTTGGTTGTCGTAAAGTTATGGAATTTGGTTATTTAATTTCTAAATTTGGTGGAAAACGAAAAGTGGATGCTTTAACTGAAAAATATGGAGTAGCTCTCGTATTTGAGCCGACAGAAAGCCAAAATTTTTTAATTGGTAGTAGTAGAGAGTTTGTAGGGTTTCATACGAAGATAAACAACGAGGTTATTAAATGTATTGCGAATAGAGCAATTCGTTTTTATCCGAAAATGGCGGATATGATGGTGATTCGTTCATATGCTGGATTACGCCCGTGGACAGAAGATCATTTGCCGATTATTTCACGTGTGGAACATATCCCGAATTACTTTATTGCAGCAGGGCATGAAGGGGATGGCATTAGTCTTGCCGCGGTTACAGGGAAAGTGATTGAAGAGTTATTAAATGAAAAAGAAACAATCATTCCTATTGAACCACTTCGTTTGAGTCGTTTTACAGAAAGGGTGTTAAACGGATGAGGACACAAAAAGTCTTTACGACGATTGATACACATACGGGTGGGAATCCAACGAGAACATTGATTAGCGGACTACCTAAGTTACTTGGAGAGACGATGGCAGAGAAAATGTTACATATGAAAAAGGAGTATGACTGGATTCGCAAATTGTTAATGAATGAACCGCGTGGTCATGATGTAATGTCCGGAGCACTATTAACAGATCCATGTCACCCTGATGCCGATATTGGTGTTATATACATAGAGACAGGCGGATATTTACCAATGTGTGGTCACGATACAATTGGTGTATGTACAGCTTTAATTGAATCAGGTTTAATTCCGGTAGTTGAACCGATTACTTCGTTAAAGCTAGATACGCCAGCTGGCTTAGTTGAAGTGGATATCTTTGTTCGAGATGGAAAAGCGAAAGAAGTCTCCTTTTGTAACATACCAGCTTTTGTACTGAAACATATCACGGTAGACGTCGAGAACATTGGAACTGTAGAGGCTGATATTGCGTATGGAGGGAACTTTTATGCCATTATCGATGCGAAATCAGTAGGGTTAGAGTTAGTACCGGAACATGCATCTACAATTATCGATAAGGCAATTCATATTAGAAATATCATTAATGAGAGATTTGAAATCATTCATCCAGAGTATTCGTTTATTAGAGGATTAACCCATGTGGAGTTTTATACAGATCCTACCCATGAAAGTGCACATGTAAAAAACACAGTTGTCGTTCCGCCTGGAGGAATTGATCGATCTCCATGTGGTACAGGAACATCAGCGAAGTTAGCTGTATTATACGCAAACCAAAAAATTGAAATGAATGAAGAGTTTGTTCATGAGAGTATTGTTGGTTCTTTATTTAAAGGGTGCGTTATAAATACGACAAATGTTGCAAATATGGAAGCTGTCGTAACGAAAATTACAGGTTCAGCTTGGCTTATGGGGATGCATAGATTTTTTTACAATGAAAAGGATCCACTGAAAGAAGGATTTTTGCTAATTCCGCCGATGGAACATGAAACGGAGGATGTAAAATGAACATTCAAAAAATGTATACAGCAGTAGACGTACACGTAAATGGCGAGGCATTCCGTGTAATAAAAGATGTACCATGCAAGTACTACTACAATTTAGAGCAATTAAACGAACAATTTTCAAGTGAATTAGCAGAAGAAATGCAACTTTTATTAAATGAACCGCGTGGTTTTATCGGTTTAAACGGATGTATCGTCGTTCCTTCTATTCATACGGAAGTTGATGCAGCTGTATTATTTTTTAATCACGAAGGGTCAATACCTCTTCATTACGGAGGTATTGTCGCAGTCATAACGATGTTACTAGAAAGCGGGTATTTAAAAAAGAGAGAGACGAATCAATACAAAATAGAAACGTTATCTGGCATATTTTCAGTCCATGCGTATGTAGAGAACGATGAAGTTGTATCTGTTTCGTTTGAAAGTAAACTATGTTATTTGATTGAGAAAAATTTACAAGTTGAAAATATAAGTTACTCTCTCATACAGGCAGATAAAGTATACGCAGTTGTAGAAAAAGGTGCGTATTCTCCAGAAATTTGTATTGAAAACATTTCCGAGTTGAAAAAATGGGGAGAAGCTACACTCCAAACTATACAAAAACAGTTGTTAATAAACAGGCTTATTTTAGTAGATTCTTCGCAAAAAGAAAAGAACCATATAAAGTCGATTACCTTTCATGAAGATAACTTTATCGTAAGATCACCAGGTTTTGTTTCTACTATTGTGTCTTATGTTCATGCGTTATTTAAAAATGACTATACAGCGGATAAACCTTTTATAAATGAAAGTATATGTAATAGCTTTATAACAGTTGAAAAAGTGAAAAGGGAAGAAACGGGTTACATTTTCCGTTTTGAAAGTAGAGGTTTTATTACAGGGGTGCAGACATTTCTACTAGACCCTACAGATCCATTTCCAGCAGGATTTTTATTAAAATAAAATGGTAAGGGGAGAGATAAATATGAAAATAATTAAAGGGGCATTTCCAGTATTAATCACACCGATGGATGAGTTTCAAGAAATTAATTGGAACGGTGTAAAACAAAACGTAAACTACTTTATTGAGCAAAAAGTGGCTGGCATTATTATAAACGGAAGCACAGGAGAGTTTGTTAGTTTGTCAAAAGAAGAACGATTTAAAATGGTAGAAACAGTATTAAAAGAAGTTAATGGCCGTATTCCGGTTATTGTTGGAACTGCAGCAGAAACGACGAAAGAAACGATTGAATTTACAAAACATGCAGAAACGCACGGAGCGGACTGCGCATTAATTATTAACTCATACTACTGTAAGCCAAAAGAAGAGGAAATTTATTTTCACTTTAAAGAAATCTCAAATGCTGTAAATATACCAATTATGTTATATAATAACCCGTTTACATCTGGTGTTGATATGAGTACAGAACTCATGCTACGTATCGGGAAAGACTGTGAAAATGTTACACATATTAAAGAATCTAGCGGAGATATTCGAAAAGCAAGAGATTTAGTAAGACAAGGCGAAGGTGCTTTTCAAGTCTTCTGCGGATCTGAAGATTTAGTTATGGAATCTTATTTAGTTGGTGCGACGGGATGGGTTTCAGTAGCAGGAAATGTCGTACCGGGACTTGTTACGAAAATGTATGAGCATTTTCAAAATGGTGAATTAGAAAAAGCTTGGGAAATAAACGATGCAATTTTACCTCTTTGTGAGTTCCTGGAGGGATCAGGGAAATATGTGCAAATCGTGAAACGTTCTATGGAATTACAGGGGCAAGCTGGGGGACCTTCTCGTTATCCAAAACTTGGGTTAACTGAAGAAGAAGATCAAAAACTTCAAGCGATTATTTCAAAAATTGCAGCTCATGCAGCTGTTTAATTAAGGAGGAGAGCATATATGTTAACGACAAATATTGAGTTGAAACCAAAAGTGAAAGCGTTTTTAGATGAAGAGATTAAAATGTTTATTAATGGTGAATTTGTTCCTTCTATTAGTGGAAAGACGTTTGAAACATATAATCCAGCAACAGAAGATGTTCTTGCAGTTGTTTATGAAGCACAAGAAGAGGATATTGATGTGGCAGTAAAAGCGGCGAGATCTGCATTTGAATCAGGACCTTGGGTGGAAATGACTACTGCTGAAAGAGCACATCTTATTTATAAATTAGCAGACTTAATTGAAGAGCATGGAGAAGAATTAGCACAGCTAGAAGCTTTAGATAATGGAAAACCATATCAAGTAGCACTTGATGATGATATTGCAGCGACTGTAGAAAATTATCGCTATTATGCAGGATGGGCTACAAAAATTATCGGGCAAACCATTCCGATTTCAAAAGATTACTTAAATTACACACGCCATGAACCTGTTGGCGTTGTAGGACAAATTATTCCTTGGAATTTTCCGCTCGTTATGTCTTCTTGGAAAATGGGAGCTGCGCTAGCAACAGGTTGTACGATCGTATTAAAACCAGCAGAACAAACTCCTTTATCTTTATTATATACAGCGAAGCTCTTTAAAGAGGCTGGTTTTCCAAACGGTGTTGTAAACTTTGTTCCAGGGTTTGGTCCTGAAGCAGGAGCTGCAATTGTAAACCATCATGATATTGATAAAGTAGCCTTTACGGGTTCAACAGTTACTGGAAAATATATTATGCGTCAATCTGCAGAAACAATTAAACATGTAACGTTAGAACTGGGTGGTAAATCACCAAATATCATTTTAGAAGACGCTGATTTAGAAGAAGCGATTAACGGTGCATTCCAAGGTATTATGTATAATCACGGTCAAAATTGTAGTGCTGGATCTCGCGTGTTCGTTCACCGAAAACATTACGAAACAGTCGTAAATGAACTTGTGAAAATGGCGAATAACGTGAAACTTGGAGCAGGTATGGAGAAGGACACGGAAATGGGTCCACTCGTATCTAAAAAGCAACAAGAGCGTGTGCTACATTACATTGAACAAGGAAAAGCTGAAGGCGCTACTGTTGCTGCTGGTGGTGAACGTGCATTTGAAAAAGGTTATTTTGTACAGCCAACAGTATTCACAGATGTTACGGACGATATGACGATAGTTAAGGAAGAAATCTTCGGTCCTGTTGTCGTTGTACTTCCATTTGATTCGACGGAAGAAGTAATTGAAAGAGCAAATCGTTCGTCATATGGACTTGCAGCGGGCGTATGGACACAAAATATTAAAACAGGACATCAAGTTGCCAATAAGTTAAAGGCAGGAACAGTATGGATTAATGATTATAACTTAGAAAATGTAGCGGCACCATTTGGTGGGTTTAAACAATCTGGTATCGGCCGTGAGTTAGGTTCATATGCACTTGATAATTACACAGAAGTGAAAAGTATTTGGGTAAATATAAAGTAATAGAGAGATGAAATAATGAGATAGACGGACAACTGGAAGTTTTAATAATAGTTGTCCGTTTTCTCATATATAAAATAGTTTTCTAAAGAATGATAAGGGGGATTTGGATGGAGCAATTAGTAGAGTGGTTAGTAGGGCAAGTGTGGAGTATTGGTTTAGTTGTTTTCGCGTTAGGAGCAGGTGTGTATTTTACAATTGCAACTCGTTTTCTTCAAATTCGTTATTTTAAAGAGATGATTAAACTATTATTTGAAGGGAAGAGCTCAGAAACGGGAATATCATCCTTTCAAGCATTTTGTTTAGCTTTATCAGGTAGGGTTGGAATAGGTAATATTGCAGGGGTCGCGACAGCTATCGCTTTTGGCGGGCCTGGAGCTGTATTTTGGATGTGGGTAATGGCTCTTTTAGGAGCAGCTAGTGCCTTTGTCGAATCAACATTATCTCAAATATATAAAAGTAAAGTTGGAAATGAATATCGCGGTGGTACACCGTATTTCATTGAAAAAGGCTTAAACATGAAATGGTTTGCAGTCATTGTAGCGGTCGTTGTAACACTTTCATATGGTGTTTTATTACCAGGTATTCAATCTAGTAGTATCGCAGTTGGATTCGAAAACTCTAATGGGATTAGCAAATATATAACTGGTATCTTGTTAGTTGTATTATTAGCAGCAATTATTTTTGGTGGTGTAAAGAGAATTGCTGGCGTTTCTCAAATGCTCGTTCCATTTATGGCAATTGGTTATGTAATTGTTACATGTATCGTATTAATTGCGAATGTAACAGAAATCCCAAGTATGTTCGCTTTAATTTTCTCAAGTGCTTTTGGTGTGAATGAAATGTTTGGTGGGATCGTCGGTGCAGCAATCGCGTGGGGCGTAAAGCGCGCTGTATTTTCTAACGTTGCTGGCGTTGGAGAAGCGACGTATAGTTCGGCCGCGGCTGAAGTATCTCATCCAGCAAAACAAGGGTTAGTTCAAGCATTTTCTGTATACATTGATACAATTGTCGTATGTACAGCGACAGCTCTTATGATCTTAATAACAGGTATGTATAATGTTATACCTGAAGGGAAAAGCGCTATCGTAAAGAATATAGGGAATGTTGATGCGGGTCCAATTTATACACAACAAGCAGTTGAAACTGTTATGACAGGGTTTGGTCCATTATTCATTTCAATCGCAATTTTCTTCTTCGCATTTACAACATTACTTGCATACTACTATATCGCTGAAACGACACTTACTTATTTAGACCGTGAACTTAAGCATAGTTGGTTAAAACCAGTTTTGAAAATTGGATTTTTAATTATGGTTTACATCGGTAGTGTAGAATCAGCATCGCTTTTATGGAATCTTGGAGATTTAGGAATCGGTAGTATGGCATGGTTAAACTTAATCGCGATTCTACTATTAAGTAAAATCGCATTAAAAGTGTTAAAAGATTATGAAACGCAGAAAAAAGAAGGGAAAGATCCCGTGTTTGATCCTAAAAATGTGGGAATTGAAGGTTTAACATTTTGGGAAGAAAGAAGTAAAGAGGTTGCAAGAAAAAACTCAAAAGAACAAGCGGTAGTGGATGATAGTCTGAAATTGTAGTTTTAATAAACAGAATATTCATTCTACTTAGTGAGGTATATTGCCTTCCTTTCATCACATACTACAATAGGTACAGATAATTTGAATGGAGGGAATAATATGGAACACGAACAACATCATAGTTCAGTAAATGACGTTCTACATCATTATAAAGAAGGAATCGGTAGTTTTACAAACCAAATTCCTGAAATTGCTGAAACATATAATGCATTCACGCAAGCTTGTTTTCAAGAGGGCACTTTAACAAAAAGGGAAAAACAACTTATCGCATTAGGAATTAGTTTAGCAACGCAAGATGAATATTGTACCATTTATCATACAAAAGGTTGTCTTGATCAAGGGTGTTCAGATAAGGAAATTCTAGAAGCATGCGGTGTTTCAGCAGCATTTGCTGGTGGAGCTGCGATGAGTCAAGCAGTAACTTTAGTGCAAGAGTGTTTAACAGAACTGAAAAATCAAAAGCATTGAATAAAAAAACGTTTTAAACTTTATGTTTAAAACGTTTTTTTATGTGAAATTAAATTTTTATTCACTTTAATATTCTATATCTTCATAAATCGAATTCTCTACATCAGAAAGAACTTTGTATATGCTCTTACCAATTATAGATTCTAATAATTTCATCTTAGTATTTCATTGTTCCTTCGTTTAAAATTATTACAATGAAACAAAAGGGGGATTAGTAATGCAAAATTTAGTAATTGAAGAGATTAAGCAAATAAAAGATGATGTGGAAGAGCTTTCTAACCTTTTGAAAACGGTTGTAGATGATGGAGCGTCAATTGGTTTTTTACCTCCACTGGAACAAAAAGAATCAATAAAGTATTGGCAAACTGTTATAGCGCCAGAAGTGATCTTATATGTCGCTAAAATAAACAATCAATTGGCAGGGAGTATTCAATTACATTTAGTTACAAAGCCTAACGGAATTCATAGAGCCGAGATTTGTAAGTTAATGACTCATCCAAACTTTAGACGTAATGGTATTGGACGTTTACTTATGCAAAAAGCAGAGGAACGAGCGAAGCAAGAAAATAGGTCTCTTTTAGTGCTAGATACGAGAGAAGGAGACCCTTCCAACAGATTGTATAAATCATTGGACTATCAAGAAGTTGGAAAAATACCAGAATACGCAATATCTCCAAATGGTAATTTAGATGCCACAGTTATTTATTATAAATTTTTATAAGTGATGATTAAAATGCTATCATGCTTAAAATAATAAAGTTCGATTTTTAACACCGTCTATATTTCTCTAGCGGTGTTATTTGAATTTAATTAATGTGCTAATTGAATTTGAGAAAGTTTTTAGAGGGTTCTTTTAGTAATGTTCCTCGACTTATAATGGATGTAGAGAAGATGACTAGGCAACTATAGTTATTTTCGCTTTATTATGGGAAAGGGGATGACGAGATGAAAACGAAAGGTTTACAGAAGGTGAAGAAAGTTATATTAAGTGGTGGGATATTACTTACAGGATTGTTAACTTTCGGTTTTTCAGAAAAAGCTTCAGCTCATGGATACGTAGAATCACCAGCGAGCCGTTCTTATTTATGTAAGCAAGGGGTAAATGTAAATTGTGGTCCGATTCAATATGAGCCGCAAAGTGTAGAAGGAATAGGTGGATTCCCACAATTAGGACCTTCTGATGGACAAATCGCAGGAGCTGGCCATTTCCCTGCTTTAGACGTTCAAACAGTTGATAGGTGGAAAAAAGTTACGTTAAACGGCGGGACGAATACATTTAAGTGGAAACTAACTGCACCTCATAGTACGAAAGAATGGAAATATTATATTACGAAAAAAGATTGGAATCCAAATAAGCCACTATCACGATCTGATTTAGATTTAGTACCTTTCTATGTGAAAAATGATGGAGGAGCTAGACCTGGAACTTCAGTAACACATGAAGCAAATGTACCAACTGATAGAAATGGATATCACCTTATTTTAGCTGTGTGGGAAATAGCGGATACTGGAAATGCATTTTATCAAGTGATAGATGTTAACCTTGTAAATAACGGTTTAGCATCAAATAACGTGCTAAATCATGTAGTGCAAGTTCCTACATTATTTTAAATAAAGTATACATTTTGATCATCTAATTCATTTTAGATGATCTTTTTTATAAAAAACGATGAAAAATATAGAAGAAAGTGCAATTATTTATAAAAAATTATGCTTTAAATATTGTCATATTTGCTTCTTTAAGATATCCTTTTCATGAAGAGGTGGAAAACATGGAAAAAGTACTAGTTTTCGGGCATAAAAACCCAGATACAGATGCAATTTGTTCTGCAATTGCTTATGCAGAATTGAAAAAAGAATTAGGAATGAATGCTGAGCCTGTACGTTTAGGTGAAATCAGCGGTGAAACTCAATTTGCGTTAGACTATTTTAAAGTAGAAGGACCGCGTTTTGTTGAGACAGTTGCAAACGAAGTGGACAACGTTATTTTAGTAGACCATAACGAGCGTCAACAAAGTGCTAACGATATCGAATCTGTTCGTGTGTTAGAAGTTATTGATCATCACCGTATTGCTAACTTTGAAACAAGCGATCCTATTTACTACCGTTGTGAGCCAGTTGGTTGTACAGCTACAATCTTAAACAAAATGTACAAAGAAAACGGCGTTACAATTCGTAAAGAAGTTGCAGGTTTAATGTTATCTGCAATCATTTCAGATTCTTTACTATTCAAATCTCCAACTTGCACAGAGCAAGACGTAGCAGCAGCTCGTGAATTAGCGGAAATCGCTGGTGTAGATGCTGACAAATACGGCTTAGAAATGTTAAAAGCTGGTGCTGACTTAAGCGGAAAAACAATGGAGCAATTAATCTCTCTTGACGCTAAAGAATTCCAAATGGGTAATGCGAAAGTTGAAATCGCACAAGTAAACGCTGTTGATACAAATGACGTTCTTGTACACCAAGCGGAACTTGAAAAAGTTATCTCTGCAGTAGTAGAAGAAAAAGGTTTAGACCTATTCTTATTCGTTGTAACTGATATCTTAACTAACGATTCTGTCGGTCTTGCGATCGGTAAAGCAGCAAACATTGTTGAGAAAGCATACAACGTATCTCTAGAAAACAATACTGCTACATTAAAAGGTGTTGTATCTCGTAAGAAACAAATCGTACCAGTATTAACAGAAGCATTCCAAGCTTAATATTATTGAGTATGATTTAACAAAAAGACAAGTAGTCAGATTGGCTACTTGTCTTTTTCTTTCTCTAAAAAACAGAAAATTAGAATTTTAAAAGGAGAGTTGTGTATGTTTAATGATTTGGAGAGTAAATTACAGTCACTTTTAGAGCGAAATATTACTTCTGTTTTAGAATTAGAAAATTGGCTTTTCGATGAATTGCGTGTAAACGCTGAAATAGAAGAGAAGATAACAAGTAGTTTAATCGCCACGTATAGAGATACAGATAACAGAAATATGCGTGATTTACATATGTATAATCAAAATACAATTCAACCACTTTTAAAAAGATACAATGCAAAGTTTGACCAAAAATTTATAGAGTGTCCGTTTTCTAACTTATTAGACGAGCGAAAATATGAATTTATGAAAAAAGCAAGATTTGTAAAGAGTAAAATGTTTAATGAAAAAAACATTGCTCTTTCTATTAAAGGGCAAGAGTGCATTACGAAGTATAGAGAAATAATGTCTAACATAACAATTAATTGGGAAGGCGAGCAAAAGACGTATGCACACGTTAAAGCAAAGCTAGATAACCCAAATAGAGCTATTCGCAAAAAAGCTTGGTACGCTTTATGTGAAGCAAGGAGTGTAGTGAAACCAGAAGTGGATCGTATTATGAATGAACTTATACAATTGCGGAATGAGATAGCTTTAAATGCAGGGTTTAATAATTATAGTGAATATGCTTTTAAACAAAAAAACAGAGATTACAGTATTGATGATTGCTATAAGCTCCATGAATCTATAGAAAAGTATGTTGTACCAATTTGGAAACAGTTAGGAAGTATTTCTAAAAAGAATCTCGATGTAAAAACGTATCGCCCTTGGGATCTTTCTCCATGTAATTTACCAAAAGCCCCATTCCAAAATGCTATTAATTTATTGGATGGGGTGGAAGAAATGTTTCGGACGACAGATTTATATTTTTATGAGAAATTTATTCATATAAGGAAAGCTGGATGCATTGACGTAGAAGAACGTGAAAATAAAGCAGCAGGAGCTATTTGTTTTACCTTGCCTCATAGTAAAGAGGTTTTTGTGTATTCTAATTTTAGTCCTTCATTTTATGCAATTAATGCACTTATACATGAAGTGGGGCATGCATTTCATTTTTATAAACAATTTAAAAACGATAGTAGTATGCAGGAAAGATATCTGCGCGAAGAGGTGGCTGAACTTTATTCCCTCAGTCTTGAGTTATTAGTAATGGATAAGCTGAATGTTTTTTATAAGCAAGAGGATGAATATAAAGAAGTGCAACGCGTACAAATATATCGTGCTTTGTCTTTATTAATGTCGTCAATTGCGGGAGATGTATTCCAGCACTGGATCTATGAGAATCCAAACCATACACCAGAAGAACGTGATAAGAAATACGCCGAAATATGCAAAAGATATCAATATTCAACAGTCGACATTGCAGGATTAGAGGATGAAATTGGTGCAAGTTGGATAGAGTCATTTCACTATGTTCAGTTTCCTTTTTATAAAATTGAATATGCAATTGCACAAATAGGAGCAATGCAATTGTTTCAAATTTACTGGGAAGACCCAGAAAAAGCGATTGATTTCTTTAAAGAAGGTGCGAGTGCAGATTGGAATTTATCTATACAAGAAATATATGAAAAAACAGGTGTCACGTTTGATTTTTCGGAAGAAAGGATAGAAAGTACTGCAAGTGTTATTTTGGATTTGATCAATGAATTAAAATAAGGATAGCATTCGCTATCCTTATAACTGTTTATTCGTAGATTTTTTCTTGTTTATATAAAATGTAATAATAGCTGTAATTAGGAAAATAGGTAGGGCATACGCTTGTCCAACAAACAATTTCCAGCCAATATGATTATAGCCTTGGGATGATGGAGCGATCATAGCGATTATGCAAACAATAATATAAAGTACTAGTGCAGGGGTTATATTTTTCATTTGTTCACCTCCTTTTCATAAAATCATCACATGTATATTTGTATAATACATTATAGTTTGAGATAAAATATATGTTTTTCTAATAATTATGTAAATAAAAGGGTTGTTTTTAAGTGGAATAGAATAGGTGTATGTAGAATGATATAGGGGTGTTACATATAATGAACAATATACTAAACCAAATAAAAAAAGAAGTAAATATGGATTTATTAAATGGGCTATGGCCTGGTTTTAAGAGGGCTGCATTTGCATTATATGATGATGAACATGTGTATGTATTTCATCATCCTCTATTTTTGAAAGATAATGATGAGTATAGAGTTTTAAAGTGGGAGGAACAATTTAAAGGTGATACTTGCATTCTATTCAAAGATTATCCAACTGCCATCGTAAATATGAATAGATATAAAGATTATGCAAGTTTACTTGCGATTGTGGTGCATGAACTTTTTCATTGCTATCAATATTTAAATAAAGAAAGTAGATTTCCAAATGAATCTCTAGGATTTCAATATCCTATAATAGAAGAAAATATACAATTGCGAAATAAAGAACGAATTTGTTTATATGATGCGGTTCATTGCAAGTCACAAGCTGAGAAAAATAATTATATTAAGCAATTTATTGAATTAAGAGAGCAAAGAGCTAGTGTTATGGGAGAAGCTTTTATAACATATGAGTATATGGTTGAAAGTATAGAGGGGCCTGCTTGGTATGTTGAAATGAATGCCTACAATACAGTATGTAAAAGTGATGAAAGCGACACATTACGAAAATATAGCGGCCTCATTTTAGATGTATATGATGCTAATTGTAACATGAGAAAGAGCTGCTATAGTTCAGGAATGCTTTTATGTTTATTATTAGATGAAATCCTCCCTGAATGGAAAATAAGTTTCTTTAATAGTGATAAATCGTTATATGCTTTTTTAAAACAAAATATAAATGTGGATTTGAGTTTAAATAATGAAATTACAATAAGTAAAGAAACGAAGCAAATCCTTCATTTTGTTCAAAACGAAAGAGACAAGGAGATTAAGCAATTCTATGGTGAAGAAGGGTATGATCTGTATATTGTAGGGGATATAAAATTAAATTCGTTTAATCCAATGAATGTAAAGTTAAACGGAAATAAAGTATTACATAAAACATTTTTAAGTGTAAGTATACATAATAAAACATATATGATAAATCAGCCTGTTTTAGCATCATTTGAAGAAGATTTTAAAAATATGACACAAGTTCATATTATAATGAATGAAAAACCGATAGAAACAAAAAATGGTTGGAACGTAGTGGGGATTGGAGAGATAGAAGCTGAGTATGAAGAAGTAGAGAATTCTCTATTTTTATATTTAAAAAGTTAGAAATGAGGTAAGAAAAAACGATGAGAAGGTTATGCATAATTCCATGCGGAAAGAAGAAAATTTGGGATAAGTATCCTGATTACGGACCGATGGAGGCAAAGGATGTATATATTAGCCCATTCGGAAAAGCATGTCAGGCGTATGCAACAATGTTTTTTGAGAATTGGGTTATATTATCGGCGAAGCATGGATTTTTAAGACCAAATGATATTGTACTAGAAAACTATGATCTTGCATTTGATTCAAAGAGTGATGAGATTATTAGTATGGAACAATTAAAACAACAAATGATTGAAAAAGATTTGCTTCAGTTTGATGAAATTGTTTTACTTGCAGGTAAGAAGCATAAGAAGGTAGTAACACAATTATATCCAAAAGAAATCATTACGTATCCGTTAGCAGGCTGTAAAGGGATTGGGTATATGTTACAGAGGTTGAAAGGGGCTGTTGGGGAAGGGAAAGAACTATAGCCGACTTGTTGTGTGAGCTTTTTCGTTATATATATTGTGAGCGAGAAGATAAAAAATACATATTGATTTCAAGCCCATATGGGGCTTTTTTCTTTGTAGTAATCCCTTTAAATATATTAGGTACAACTAATAGAAAAGTATAACATTTATAATTATACTTTTAAAAATTAGAATATAGACTAGCAAACAAGCATTTTTATACTTTCAAACATAGAATATGATGAATTCTAATTAGGAGGATGCATATTCATGGGGAATCATTGGAATTGTAGGCGTTCATTTTGGGACGATTTAATGTTTGGAAGATGTGGATGTAGGAATTGTCACGAATGTCGTTGCAAAGAGAAACCGAAGTGCGATTGTGAAGAGTGTTGCTGCAAGAAGAAACCGAAATGTGATTGTGAAAAATGTCATTGTAAAGAGAAACCGAAATGCCATTGTAAACAGGGAGGGTATTAATAATAAAAAGAGTACGTTAAGTACTCTTTCATTTTATAAGGTTATATTCCATCATCAACAGATTTTTTTACAATTTTCCATTTATCTTGTTTTTTAATCTTTATAGCTACATGAGTTCCAGTAGATTCCTTATAAAAGATATATCCATTGTTTGCGTTCACATATGTCAATGGTTCACCTATGCAATCTTGTGAACAAGATTTATTGATAATCTCAATTAAGGATAGTTCGTTCGGATCTGCCCTACTCGCATCTATAATAGTATCAAGGTCTGTTTTACGATAACCTTGTAAATTTACTTGGAAATTTTGTTCAATTTCTCCTGTAATACTAGTATTCATTACTTCAACTGAATTTTTCTTTTCTTGTAGAAATCCGTTTTCATAAAGTAATTTTGTATAACCAACCCATGCGATTAAAACTAGCATGATAAACATACTACATATTTTAAGTGTTCGAAGGCGTTTACTAACTATCGTTTCTGAGTATTTCATTCACTTTAATCCTCCAATGTTTTTAATTTAAAGTATGCCTCAATACATATTTTTAGAAGAAGGATAGAATTTAACGAGTTCTAGATAAAAAAGAAAGCATCTGAAGTTAGATGCTTTCTTTTTAGTATTTTCACTATCTGTTCGTTACCTGTTTCATAAGTGGTCTAATTTCTTTAACGGGTGGTTTTTTATCATAGGCATCAACGTAAGAAAAGTAATAATTTAAGTTTCTGAGAAGTCCTTTTCCTATTTTAGCACTTAAAAAGGGAAAGACTTGTCCAGTATAATCATCAAGAGATTTACAGTAGTATTTTTCATCTAAATATATACTGTATTTACATGTTAGTTCTACTAGTGAGTTCCCTTCATCATCAATTACTTCCTTAGAATCAATAATGTCTATTAATGCAAATTTTTCATTCAGATATACTTTCTTTTTTTTCTCATGTTTATTTGTAAGTATAAATACGAGACCAATGGCGTTAATCAAACTATTTCCTCCTATAAAAAACGGATATTAATAAAATATATCGATATAAGCTAAATGTAAAGAGCTTGGTGAAATATCCTTAATAGAAAGCTTAACAAGCCGATTTGTTTTTTCAAATCGGCTTGTTGTTATTGAAATACTTGCGGGAATTGCTGTACGATTGCGTTTGTTATCATGTCGGACATTTCTAAAGCTTCTTTTTCAACTTTATCGTACAATTTTACTCCTGCTTCATAATCTTTATTTAGAAAGGCAAGTGCTTCTGCTTTTGTTAATGCTAAATGTTCATAAAACATTTTTCTAAATGCTTCTTTATCTATATATGGGTTAATGCTAGTAAGAAACGCAACAATTTCATCACCGTTAGCGTACCATTTTTTCTCTATAGCGGCAGCTGCATTTTGGTCACCAGCTTTTGCGGCTTTAACAAGATCCGCTGCAATTACTAAGTGGTCTTTAATTAATGCACTATATTTTTTCACTGCATCTTTACCATAGAATGGTTCAAGAGATAGTCCCATATGTGTTGCATTTTGAAGAAGCCGTCCAACAGTAACGTTTACGTCAGGTAAATTGAAAACAATACTTATAATAGCTAATCTCGTCCAAGCGACATGTTGTTCCCATAAAGAACGCATATAACCTTTTAAAAAATTCTCGTTTTTACTAATTCGGTAGTTACGTGCAGATACATCAAAGTTTACATAAGGATTATGATAGGGGGAGTAATACGATTGCCAATATGAATACATAAATAGTAACACTCCTTTGAACATGTATAACTCAAAGTATGATGAAAATTTATTTTTAGTTACGTGTCCTAGATTAATTTCAAAAAATGATATGGAAAAAGATGAGGAATTTTATTGTGGTATATATAAATAAATAGAATATAAAGTAAAAGAGGCTCTGCAAGGGAAGTTGCAGAGCCTCAAAAGGGTATTGCCGAGATGTCGGACTCGACTACGTAATATTATCATAAAATTCTATTAAAAAAACCTGGTAAATGTGTCCAATTGAAAGTGAGTCTTTAATAAAGTGAAAGGAACCTGCTTCCCGCGGCAGATCCCTTTCACTAGATAATGTCGATGAGCAAAAACTCATCTGGAGTACTTTTATAATAGCAAGTGAAATTCGTTTTGTGTATTGAGAAAAAAGAATTAGATAATTAAATGTTAAGCATTTATATTTTACCTTTTGTGATTATTACCATTTGTAGTGAGTGGATTAAGATTATAAAATGGCGATAAGATTTATAATTACATCTAATAGTGTTATGAAATATATAATAATAAAAAAAGACCCGCTTATATAAGCGGGTCAACTTAAGGGGTTTATCCAACAGAATATTTCATATGATAACAACTGTATTGTAGTAAGTCTATAAGGTTTATATTGAGAAAATGATTATGAATGATCTATTTCGTACGTGTATTAACGTTTAAAAAGTTGAGAAAGAAAATGAAAAAGCTTTCTATAAGAAAATAATGGCTGGTACTTATAATATGATTCATATTTCCACGCGTCATTATTTGAGAATTGGAGTTGGTTTGGTACGGTTTTTTGTTTGATGGAACTCATATTACGGTGCTTCATATAGTAACCTCCTGAATTCATATGTATAAGATTAGTAGTATTCAAGGAGAATTAATAAAATGTGTATTTATTTTAAAAATTATTATAGTGCTAATCATTCTCTAAAACGTAAAGAAGCATAAAGTAATGAAAAAGCAAGCTGTTAGTCATGTATTCATCACTTTCATGACGCGTAAGTGATGATATAATAGAAGTAGATGAAAGATAAAGAAAAGCAGGTGACTCTTTTTTGTTTACAAAAGCACAAGAACTTTTAGCGTCTTATTTCGGTTATTCGTCATTCCGAAGAGGACAAGATGAAACAATTAAAAATGTATTAGATGGGAAAGATACAGTTTGTATTATGCCTACAGGTGGTGGTAAGTCAATTTGTTATCAAATTCCTGCATTAGTATTTGAAGGAACAACGTTAGTTATATCGCCTTTAATATCACTTATGAAAGATCAAGTAGATACATTGGTACAAAACGGTATTTCAGCTACTTATATTAATAGTTCTATTTCGATTACAGAAGCGAATCAACGAATTCAATTAGCGAAACAAGGACATTATAAGTTACTTTATGTAGCGCCTGAGCGACTTGATTCAATGGAGTTTGTTGATCAACTTATCGATATGAAAATCCCGATGATTGCCATTGATGAGGCGCACTGTATTTCTCAGTGGGGACACGATTTCCGTCCAAGTTATTTACATATACATCGCATATTAGACTACCTTCCAGAGAAGCCGCTTGTATTAGCATTAACAGCAACAGCAACACCACAAGTTCGTGATGATATTTGCAACACGCTTGGAATTAATCAAGAAAACACGATTATGACAACGTTTGAGCGCGAGAACTTATCATTTTCTGTTATTAAAGGACAAGATCGTAATGCGTATTTAGCGGATTATATCCGTCAAAATCAAAAGGAATCCGGAATTATTTATGCAGCTACTAGAAAAGTAGTCGATCAGTTGTATGAAGATTTAATGAAAGCGGGAGTTTCGGTTTCAAAATATCACGCTGGTATGAGCGATCATGATCGAAATGAGCAGCAAGAACTCTTTTTACGTGATGAAGTGAGTGTAATGGTAGCTACATCTGCGTTTGGTATGGGGATTGATAAATCGAATATTCGTTACGTTATTCATTATCAACTGCCAAAAAATATGGAAAGTTATTATCAAGAAGCAGGCCGTGCAGGCCGTGACGGATTAGATAGTGCATGTATATTGTTGTATGCTTCTCAAGATGTGCAAGTACAGCGCTTTTTAATTGATCAATCGACCGGAGAATCTCGTTTTTCAAATGAACTTGAAAAATTGCAAAATATGACTGATTACTGTCATACAGAACAATGTTTACAATCCTTTATTTTGCAATACTTTGGAGAAGAACCGAAAGAGGATTGCGGTCGCTGTGGTAATTGTACGGATAACCGAGAAAGTATCGATGTGACGAGAGAATCACAAATGGTTCTATCTTGTATGATTAGGACGAATCAACGATTTGGTAAACAAATGATTGCACAAGTACTAACTGGATCTAAAAATAAGAAAGTCATTGAATTTAATTTTCATACTTTGCCAACTTACGGACTTTTATCAAATCGTAGTGTAAAAGAAGTTAGTGAGTTTATTGAGTTTTTAATTTCAGACGAATTAATTGCAGTTGAACATGGTACTTACCCGACACTAAAAGTGACGGAAAAAGGGAAAGAAGTGTTACTAGGTAAAGAGAATGTATTACGTAAAGAACGAGTAGAGACAAGACAAATCGTTCAAGATCATCCTTTATTTGAAGTACTTCGTGAAGTACGTAAAGAAATTGCACAAGGAGAAGGTGTACCTCCATTCGTTATTTTCTCTGACCAAACGTTGAAAGATATGTGCGCAAAAATGCCGCAAAGTGACTCTGAACTCTTAACTGTAAAAGGGATTGGAGAACATAAACTTGTGAAGTATGGTTCGCACTTCTTACAAGCGGTGCAGCACTTTATTGAGGAAAACCCAAACTATGCTGAAACTATTAAAACAGAAGTGGTGTCAGAGCGGAAGAAGTCAGGGAAAGCTTCAGCAAATTCTCATTTAGAAACATATGAAATGTATAAACAAGGTATTGATCTAGATGAAATTGCGAAAGAACGTGGCTTATCAAGACAAACGATTGAAAATCATTTAATTCGTTGTTTTGAAGATGGAATGGAAGTAGACTGGAACAGTTTTGTTCCTGCAGAATACGAACAACTGATTGAAACTGCTGTGCAAAATGCTGAGGGTGGTCTGAAATCGATTAAAGAACAACTTCCGAATGAAGTGAGTTACTTTATGATTCGTGCTTATTTACAAATTAGAAAGTAGAGACATGTAAAGGGGATAGGGATTTATGCATCACGTTTTTGTATATGGCACGTTAAGAAAAGAGCAATCGAATGCTCATTTTATGCAAGGTGCAATATGTATCGCAGACGAAGCGTGGACGTATGGCAAATTATTTGATACAAACGAAGGATATCCGGCGATGACTTATTCGAATGAAGAAAAGGTGTATGGAGAAGTTTATGAAGTAAATGATGACATATTGCATAAGTTAGACGAACTAGAAGAATATACAGGTAATGCAGAGACGGATTTATATGAACGAATTACACAAATAGTATTTGATGGTGATAGGGAAATAGAGGCATATGTGTATATCGCTCACGATAAAAATATGCTAAAGAAAGTTATCATTTCTGGTGATTGGTTGAAGTATCAACAAGGGAAATAATAGCAGCATAGAGCAGATAGTGGAATTGTCCATTATCTGCTTTTTTATTTTTGACACTTTAAAGATTCTTATTATTCAGATAAAATGTAAATATAGGGAAATCAAAAGGAGGATTTTTCATGGGTATCAGAAATTTAGTTTCTCACCTGTAGTAGAAAAATAACGTACAGGAGGAGAATAATAATGAACGAATTAAATGTAAAAGAATTTTATAAAAAACAATTTGAATTACTAAGCTATGATATAAAAAATGAAAATTGGTTAAAGGAAGTTACGAAAGAAGTACAAGAACAAATTGGATATCCATTTCAAACGATGTTAGAACTAGGAGCTGGAAATGGTGGTTTTGCAAGAGCGATGTCTAATTTGAATGTAAAAATGACTACTGTTGAGCTTGTACCAGAGTTAGTTATGTTTGCTAAAGAACATTCTACTAACGACATTGTGATTCATTGTGCTGACTTTTATAAAATTAACTTTGAAGAAAAGTTTGATGTTGTTAGTTATTTAGACGGATTTGGTGTGGGAACAGATGAAGAACAATTGGTTTTATTAAAGCGAATCCATAATTGGTTGAAAGATGATGGGTGTGCACTTATTGATATTTATCAACCATTATATTGGGAAAAAGCAAATGGACAAGAAATGCCGATTTATTCTGCAATGCGAAAATATGAATATGATAGTGAAAATGCTAGGATGCTGGACCACTGGTGGGAAAAGGATTCTTCAAATGATATCGTGACACAATCTTTACGTTGCTATACGATAGATGAGATTAGTAATTTATGTGCAGAGGCTCGTTTCAGTATAGTTGGGATTTTCCCAGGAGGAGCGTATGACTTTGAAGAGAGGAAATATAAAGAGCAAGCGTCTTTAAATGAATGTTTATCATATCGAATAAAAGTAAAAAAGAGTAAGGATTAATTCCTTACTCTTTTTGCTTCTATAGTGTGAATAATTGATTATCATCCGTATTTAATTGTCGTTCTTTTTTAATTCTTATAGATCTTAGTACGATCCCAATTCCAAGAAATATAATAGTAGCAACGACTCCGCTAATAGGGTTTAACCAAAAATCACTGCTGTTAGTAAGTGTAATGATCCCTGTAATTGTAACTAAAACAGTAGGAACGGCATCTTCAATTGCATGCATGATAACGCATGGCCATACTGACTTTGTAAGTCTATATATTTCAACATACATAATAGACCAAGAAACCATAAGTATACAGCCTGATAAAAGCATATGTAACCTTGAAATAGATTCAAAATATTCATTTGGTAAAAAGACTAAATAATAAGCGGCATGCCAAAGAGCCCAAACTAAACCAGAAATAATATAAATAAACCAATCGTTTAACTTTAGTTCAATGAGCTTAGGAGTTAAATAACCGCGCCATGAAAACTCTTCAAAAATATTTTTAATAAAGTTACCAATAGTAGACATGAATATGAGTGACAATAACGAATATATTTCAAAACTAGTTATGTTAGCTACTCCAAAAATAAGTGCTAAACTTATCGTTATTACTGTAACGAACGGATAAATTAGTATCGCAACGAAGTACCATTTAAAGTTTGCCTTCAAATTTAGTTTTATACCAAAATCATTCCAATCTCGGCTAATAACTCTAAGGAAAATACATGAGAGGAAAGGTAATATTAGCCACAGTCCCATGCCTAAAGAGTTTCCTTCAGGCTGATCTGTTAGAAAAGAATCTAGAATTACGCCAATCCAGCCACTTGCCAATACAATGAACACAAAAATAAGTAAATGTAACTTAATGGGTTTTCTTTTGATAGCAGTCATTTTGAATAGACTCCTTTACTTTTATTTTTGTTTTTGTGATTTTAGTTATTTTATAAATGAAATAATAGATATCTAGAAAAGAAGCTGGAGAGTATGTAAGGGGAACTTAGTTAGATAGTATAAAGTCCTTTTATCAATAGAAAATAGCAGCTTTTGTATAAATCACTTTATTATATGTGTAGTTGTATGTTTTAGATGTTATATATTCTTATCATGTAAAAATATCATTTGAATTTCAATATTAGAAAGGTGAAAAGTAAGTTTTTTCAGAAAAAACAAATTAAGTCCTTGACTTTATAATTGGATTTTTAATACAATTATATTTCGACTGAAAAATTAGAACGGATAGGAGGGAATCATCTAATGAACAACATTTTTGAAGAAGAGTTACAAAAAATGAAAGATACATTACGTACGATGGATGATCAATTAGAACAGCTTGAAAAAATCCCAGTTTATTATGGCGATGATTTTAAAGAGCAAATTCTTGAAAGTATGAGGGAGTCTAATAGACAAAACTTACGTATTGGTGTACAAGAACCGTACTTTGGAAGATTAGATTTTCAAGAGGATGGCAAGGAAGAAGTTATGCCGATCTACATCGGTAAGGTAGGTGTTTCAGATAAAGATACGATGAAACCAATTGTAATTGATTGGCGGGCACCTGTCGCAAGTATGTTTTATTCATTTACCGGCGGTGATGAATTAGCGTTTTATCAATCACCAGACGGATTAGTAGAAGGTGATGTTTATTTAAAGCGAAACATCTCTATTCGAAAAAGAGAATTAGAACGTGTTGTTGATACATATGTAAAAGGAAATGAAGATGTCTCGCATGCCGATGATTTTCTTCTATATCGATTAGGTGAGAATAAAGATAATAAACTAAAGGATATTGTTTCGACGATACAATCGGAGCAAAATGATATTATTCGTGCGGAAAGAAACTTACCATTACTTATTCAAGGGGTTGCAGGAAGCGGTAAAACAACAATCGCTTTACATCGCCTTGCTTTTTTAATTTATGAATATCGTGAGCAATTAGAAGCGGAGCGAATGATTGTTTTCGCTCCGAATAGTCTGTTTTTAGACTATATTTCGAGTGTACTTCCTGAATTAGGTGTAGGGAATATTAGTCAAACAACATTTCTGGACTGGGCATTACGTACGTTAGATGATTCGGTGAAACTGAAGCAGACAGAAGAAAAGTTGAAAGAAGCATTTTCTATTAATCGTGATGAAAGAAAGGTTATGCTTGGTAAATTGAAAGGTACGCTAGAATTTAAGTCCTTTATTGAAGAGCAAATGGTTCAAATTGAAAAAGAACTAGTACCAACAAGTAATTTTGAGGCATGGGATAAAGCTGTTATTCCAGTGGAAGATATTAAAAAGTGGATGCAAGTCGAATATAAACACTATCCATTAAAGAAAAGAAGAGAACGTCTAGTCGGCCGAATGAAACGCTGGATTGAAATTGAACTGAAAAAGTATGGAGAAACAAACGAGAAAAAATTACTCAAAAAAGAAGCAACTAAAAGACTGAACACTTACATGAAGTTTTGGCCGAAAATGAGTGCTCTTTCACTGTATAGTTCAATATTAAAAAGTAAGGAAATACTCGGAGTATTACCTGAAGAACTTGTTAAAGAAACAGAAAAGAATTGTCGTAAAAAAGAAGTGTATGTAGAAGATTTACCTGCTTTAATATACATACATCACCGCATCACAGGTATTGAAATTGGACAAAAGTTTCATCACGTCGTTATCGATGAAGCGCAAGATTTCTCGCCATTCCAAGTTTATGTATTAAAAGAAATTACACTAGGTAACTCTTTCACTATATTAGGTGATTTATCTCAAGCGATTTATGATTATCAAGGGATTGAAGATTGGAGTGCGTTTAAGGAAGTATTCCAAGAAACAGGTTATTATGAACTGACGAGAAGTTATCGTTCTACAAAAGAAATTATTGAATTCGCAAATGAGATAATAAAAAATGCAGAAATTTCTGTAGGGCTTGCAATGCCAGTTTTCCGTAGTGGAGAAGAAGTAAAAGTAATTCATACAGAAGATCAGTTTACTGAAATTTTGAAGACATTAAAACAGCTACAAAATGCAGATGTGAAAACAATTGCGGTAATCGGAAGAACAGACGATGAATGCCGCGATATGTATGAGAAATTAACGAATGCAGGATTGACTGTAAACGTCATTGAAGCAGATCAAAGTAAATATGAAGGGGGCATTTCGGTAGTACCTGTATACTTAGCGAAAGGGTTAGAATTTGATGCTGTTCTACTCATTGATGTCGATGAAGAACATTATAAAAATACGAAACACGATGCGAAGTTATTATATGTCGGATGTACAAGGTCGCTTCATGATTTATGGATTTTCCATAGCGGGGAAGCATCTCCATTAATTAAGAAGTAAAAATTCAAATGGTTTTTCAATAGAGAAGCATCTTATTTTATAAAAATATAGGGGACATGATAATGATTACAAAAGTAATAACAAAGAGAAATTGGGAAATCGCAAAAATAGCTGGAGAAATTAATGAAAAATCACTAATAGAAGAGAGATTTATCCACTGTTCATTTTTAGAACAAGCTTTAAACGTTGCTCAAAAACATTTCGTTCATGAAGAAGATGTTTTATTACTTACAATTAATCCAGCCGTTGTAAAAGCAGAAATAAAATATGAACTTGCTTCAAATGGTCAAAAGTATCCGCATGTTTACGGAGCAATTAATATAGATGCAATTATAGATGTTGTTCCATTCCCTAAGGAAAAAGGGGAATTTATATTACCAGAGTTACAAAGGTAAGCGTGTTACAAGTAAATAATTTAGTTAGAAAAGCACAAATCATATAGTTTGTGCTTTTTATTATCCGTTTTTTGGTAAAATATTGTTGTTTTTGTCACACTAATACTGTACGATACATAGTATAAAACACATACTGTATGACATATAGTAATGGAAATGAGGTGAACACATGGATGCTTTATTAAATTCATTAATTACTGAACTAAGAAGAGGTACATTAACATTAGCGGTTTTAAGTCAATTAAGAACGCCGCAGTATGGGTATTCACTTGTCCAATTATTAGAGAAATCAGGAATCGCAATCGATCAAAGCACTTTATATCCGCTGCTTCGCCGGTTAGAAAAGCAAGAGCTAGTGACGAGTAGTTGGGATAAAACAGAGAGTAGGCCTCGTAAGTATTATGTTTTAAGTGAATACGGATTAGAGATATTCCTGCAGTTGAAAAAGGAATGGATAAAGGATTCGAAAGAACTTTATAACTTACTAAAGGAGGACAAGAATGAATTTAATTGATATTTATGTCGAGGAAGTAGCGAAGAGATTACCTGAAAAAAATCGTGAAGATATTATTCTTGAGCTACGGTCAACAATTGAGGATATGTTGCCTGATAATTGTAATGAAGACGATGAAAAAAGAGTTCTTGAAAAATTGGGGAGTCCGGTTTCATTAGCTAATGGATATTTGGATAGACCGATGCATTTAATTGGACCGCGTTATTTTGATGTATATTTGACGTTATTAAAAATGATCATTCCAATTGCAGCTATTATCGCACTCATTGCAATGGTTGCAGAAAATTTCATAAGTTATACTGGTGATCAAGCAGTATTAAATGTTATTTTACAATTAATAGGTAAAGGCATTGGAGAAATTTTTGAAGTAGCCCTCCATGTATTTTTCTGGTTAACACTTGTATTTGCTATTTTAGAAAGAACGGATAAAAATAAAGATACCGAGCCATTGACGACAAGTTTAAAAAGGTGGACGCCAGATGATTTGAAAAACATTTCGCATATTCCGAAGAAAAAAGCAATCTCCAAGTTTGAAGTTTTTGGAGGGTTAATGTGGACAGCAATTTGGGCTACACTTTACTTTTATGCGAACCATCTAGTTGGCGTATACAGTGGTACAGAAAATGGATTGAAGTTTGTCGCGCCAACGTTTAATCAAGAGGTGTTACTTCAGTATTGGCCAATTGTTATGATTATGATTGTTCTTGAAATAGCTATATCTCTTTATAAGTTAGTACAGGGACAATGGACAAAAAGATTGGCAATCGGGAATGCTCTTCTTCAAATAGTTGGAACGATAGTATTCATTATAATTGTAGTAAATCCGCACATATTTACCGATGGATTTATTACGTTTGTGGCAAATGTGTTCACTATTTCTCCGGAAGAACTTAAAAAGTGGCTAATTGGTGGGGGTATTCTCATTTACGTTTTATCTGCTGCATTAAACATTTATGATGGCTTTCGAAAAGCTAGTGTTCGTGTAACAAATAGGTAGTTAAAAAGAGAACGTATATGAAAGGAAGAAAAGGATGATAAGGGAAGCAACGGAAAAAGATGTAATATACATTTTAGATATTTATAATGATGCGATACTGAATACAACTGCTGTATATACTTATAAACCCGTAACCCTTGAAAATAGAATAGATTGGTATGAACAAAAAAAGGCTGATGGTTATCCGATTTTTGTATACGAACTAGATAATAAAGTAGTAGGATTTGCGACATTCGGTCCGTTTAGAGCTTGGCCTGCCTACAAATATTCAATTGAGCATTCTGTGTATGTTGATAAGGAATATAGAAAATGTGGGATTGGAACTTCTTTGATGAGAGCATTGATCACAATTGCAAAAGAAAGAGAATATATGACTTTAATTGCTGGAATTGATGCAGAAAATGAGAAAAGTATTGCCTTACATGAAAACTATGGATTTGTTCATGCAGGGACAATAAAAAAAGCTGGTTATAAGTTTAATAAGTGGCTAGATTTAGCTTTTTATCAATTGGAGCTTTGTGGTCCTAAAAATCCTTTAGAAGAATAGAAATTTAGTATCTTAGGTAGCATGGAGTTATTCATGCTACCTTTTTCTTATTGTAATCATAAGAATGCTTTTCTAAAAAAGGGATTTTATATTATATATTGAATTATTAAAAAATAATATAACGTTTGGAAAAGAGGCTGGGAAATGGAAACTGTCATTCAAAAAATGAAAGAGATACAATCTGATCATGTTGGAATAGCTATTTATTCTACAAAAAATAATCGCATAGTTGCTTCATATAATAGTGAATTAAATATTCCGTTAGCATCGGCAGCAAAAGTAACAATAGGATTTGTAGTAGCGCAGATGGTGAAGGAAAATAAATGTAATTGGAATGATATACTTCATCATGTTAAATTGAATCCACATGAAGATAGTGCGCAGTTATATCCACATTTACAAGGAAGAAGGACTTTAACACTTAGTAAAGCAGTAGAAGTAATGATAGCATGTCATGATAGTTACGTTGCGCAGTCAGTTGTAATGTACTGTGGTGGGTGGGATGTTGTGAAAACGTATGCCCAAACGTACTTTTCAAAAATTCATATACAAGAGGACGCTAGAGATGAGAAAAATGTTGGAGAATTAAATGAAGTTCTTTCCCTTTTAGTACATATTTTTCAGGGGTATAAATCAGAAGCAGAATTATGGGAACCAATTATTAGCGGTATGGTAAGGCAGCAAGGTGAATATGAAGGAATACATTCATATCACTTAGCTCATATGACAGGTGGACTATCTTCAGCTGCAATAAATATTGGTATAATAGGAATATTTAACGAATTTCCGTTTCTTTATGTTATGGGGGGAAAAGATTTACCTAATCGACTTGAAAATAAAGAGGTAGATGAAGCTTTTGCGGTAGCTTTGAAGTACATATACAAAGAATATAGTCAAAGTATGCTAGGAGTGAGTAATTGAAAAGAAACTTAAAGACATCAACAATCATTATATTAATAGTAACAATCATCGCTTTGGAAGTTGGAATCGCGATTTACGATCATACTTTATCGTTATATACAATTTACTTTGCAGCGATCCTTATTTGTATTGTATTACTTTTTGGTACACGTATTTCTAAAGAGAAAGAAAGTACAACAAAAGAGAGACGAAGAAAAACAGCACTTCTATTTTGGCCATCTATTTTACTATCTATTGCTTCTTTTGCAGTTATAAGTTATATAAGAATAGGCTATGTCTCTGTACCAGGGATAATTGGTTTTTCATGCTTTGTTACTTATGGTGGATTCGTATTTATTAGTATTTTAAAGAGAAAAAGTAAAAATGAAAGGTAGCTTAATAAGCTGAAAGGAAGGAATATATGAAACACATAGAGAATGGTACTCGCGCTGAAGGAGAATACATAAAAAATAAGGTCATTCAATATAACATGTCTATTTTAACAGATGAAGCAAAACAGCCGATGGAACAAGTAAGTTTTGTAGTGAAAGATGAGAATGGGAGAATCTTTGGCGGAGTAACAGGAACAATGTATTTTTATCATCTGCATATAGATTTTTTATGGGTTGATGAATCAGTTCGTCATGATGGTTATGGTAGTCAACTATTACATAAAATTGAAGATATTGCGAAGGAAAAAGGTTGTAGATTAATATTATTAGATTCATTTAGTTTTCAAGCACCAGAATTTTATAAAAAGCACGGCTACCGAGAATATGGTGTTGTTGAAGATCATCCTAAAGGACATAGCCAACATTTTTTAGAGAAGAGATTATAGTCATAGTATTCTAGAAGAAAAATAGATTTTAAAAGTATCACTAACAAGGTGATGCTTTTTCTTTTTTATTGAAAATGAGCTATTATCTTTTTAGAAGACAGTGGCCGTATTTACTATACATACTAACAAAGAGTGTTGATTTTTTAGAAGGGGATGAGCAATAAGACGAGCAATGAATATAATAGTGATAAAGGAGGTGTTAAGTTATGGGTTATATTGTAGATATTTCGAAATGGAACGGTAACATTAACTGGGATGTAGCAGCTCCTCAATTAGATTTCGTTATTACCAGGGTACAGGATGGATCAAATTATATAGATCCTTTATATAAAAGTTATGTTCAAGCAATGAAAACAAGAAATATTCCTTTTGGTAACTATGCATTTTGTCGCTTTATTTCAATTGCTGATGCGAAGAAGGAAGCGCAAGATTTCTGGAATCGCGGTGATAAGAGCGCTACGGTGTGGGTGGCTGATGTCGAAGTGAAAACAATGGATGACATGATAGCCGGTACACAAGCTTTTATTGATGAATTACGCCGACTAGGTGCTAAGAAAGTTGGGTTATATGTTGGTCATCATATGTATGGGCCTTTCGGTATGGCGAACGTAAAAAGTGACTTTGTATGGATCCCTAGATATGGCGGTAATAAACCAGCATATCCTTGTGATATTTGGCAATACACTGAGACAGGTAATGTACCAGGTATCGGGAAATGTGATTTAAACCAATTGATAGGAAATAAGCCGCTTTCTTGGTTTACTGAATCAGTACCAAAACAAGAAAACATACAAGCACAAGTTTCTAAACAAAATATTATCCAATCTGGAGCTTTTTCACCTTATGAAACACCAGATGTTATGGGAGCGTTAACTTCTTTAAAAATGACTGCTACCTTCATTTTACAATCGGATGGTTTAACATATTTTGTTACTGAACCGACTAGTGATACGCAATTAAACGCACTGAAAAGTTGGCTTGATCGAAAAGGTTGGTGGTATGAAGTTAAATAATAAAAAAATAACTAGCTGCCATTTGTAAAAAAAAGAGCCGTCCAGTTTTGGAGGGCTCTTTTTTACTATTCAAATAGCTTATTCATTAAATCTTGTATTTCACGTCTTCTTTTATCTGTTTCGTCCTTATCAATCGTATACGTATCATCCTCTATTATAAGAACATCACCCTCTTTTGCAGTGGAAGGGAGTTTGGATTTAGGTACATCAATTGTTACGTTATTCACTTCAATAACTGCTAGTTCGCCTTCAAAACGGTCAATAATACCTCTCTTCATAATTATCTCTCCGCTCTTACAGAAATGTTAGAACCATCACTATTAATAATTACAGTTCCATTTAAATCAGTTCTATATACCTTAACAGACATTGCATTTAACTTTGCTAAAGTTTCCTGAGTAGGATGGCCATATCGGTTACCTGCACCTGCACTGATTATAGCGATACTTGGTTTCACTGCATCTAAAAATGGCTGAGAAGAAGATGTCTTACTTCCGTGATGTCCAGGTTTTAATACATCGGATTTTAGGCCGGAACCATACGTTGCAACCATATCTTTTTCACTTTTAGATTCAGCATCACCAGTAAATAAGAAAGATTTGCTGCCATGTGTTACTTTTAATACAGCACTCCACTCATTTAGATCGTTACCGTATTCTTTAACAGGAGCTAAAAATTGTGAGTTTAAACCATTGATTGGTAAAGTTACTCCAGATTTCGCTTCTTTAATAGTCAATCCTTTGTTAGCTACTGCAGTTAAAAAGTCCTTAAACGTTTGTGTCGTATGACTTACTTTAGGTGCGTAAACGTTTTTTACATTCATAGCATAAAGTACTTCATCCAATCCGCCTACATGATCGGCATCAGGATGAGTGGCAATCATATAATCGATAGTTTGGAATCCTAATCCTTTTAAATAATTTGCTACAACTTTACCTTTTCCGTTATTTCCGCCATCAATAAGGATCGTTTCTCCACTTGGAGATTTAATAAATGTAGCATCACCTTGTCCGACATTTATATAATGGACTTCTAACTCTCCTTTAGGCTTAGGAAGACCTGGACGGAAACTTGGTTCTAATACTCTTGCTAAGAATGCAGCGAACTGTTCACGAGTTACTTTTACGTCTGGACCAAATGTACCATCAGGAAATCCAGCTGTAATATTATTTTGAGCTAAAATTTTGACATAATTGTAACCCCAATGATTAGATGGAACATCAGGGAAATTGACGTCAGCACCTGTAGGTTTCAAATTAAAAGTTTTAACTAGTACTACTGCCATTTCTGCACGAGTTAATGAGCGGTCAGGGAAGTAGTTTGTTTCACGTTGTACAATATTGTTATGTGCTAACTTATGTACAGAATCATAGTAATAGACACCTTTGGCTACATCGGAAAAAATATGATTATAGTTAGATGGTTTTTCTAATTTTAATGATAAATCTAGCATTAAGGCCATTTGTCCACGAGTTACATAATCACTCGGTTTAAAAGTTCCTTCTGGTGTACCATTAATGATACCTTTATCCGATAAATAGTTAATTTCTTTAATTGCCCAATGATTAGATTGGACATCAGGGAAAGATTTAGCACTTGTAAGATTTGGAATGAACAATGTTAAAATCATGACAAATGCTGTTAATAATAAACTAAACTTTTTCAAAAAATCGCCTCACTTGATGTATTTTTTACCTTATTAACTTTACCATTTCTTACAAGTGATTCAAAGTTTAATAGGTAAATATTTTATTAATTGTTTTGTATTTCCATAAATTCGTTAATTTGAAATAATCTAACTTAATAGAGGGGATAGGAAAGGTAGTAGAGAATTGTTTGTATTGTAAAATCCATAATATAAATTTATAAAATCGTTTATAATAATTTATATTATGTTAAATGGGAGAAAGAAAATGTACACGTATAAATTACAAGATGAGAAACCAATCTGTTCAGAAAAATTAAAGAGGCTTTATGATTCTGTCGGTTGGTGGCCAGAAAGAACAGAAATCGATATTCAAAAAATGTTAAAAAACAGTATAGCAATTGGGGTATGGAAAGAAAATGAGTTAATCGGTTTTGCTAGAGTTGTTTCAGATGGTGTTTTTCGAGCGTACCTAGAAGATGTTGTTGTGCATGAAAGTGTAAGAAATAAAGGCATTGGTGAGAAGATGCTTACAATGTTGCTTGAAGAGATATCTTATATCGATATTGTGAGCTTATTTTGCGGAGAGAAACTTATAACTTTCTATGGGCAACAGCAATTTCAAGCGACGAAACAAATTGTAATGCATCGTAATCAAATAGTGAAAGAATAGGGGGGAATTAGAATGAATGCAACAAGAGAATATTGTTTATCGAAAAGAAAAGCGACAGAAGATTCACCAGATGGTTGGAATGCAACGTGTATGAGGCTTAATAATAAAATATTTGCAATAGTAAACCATGAAGAAGGAGAAAAAGCTGCAATTACATTGAAATGTGATCCAGAACTTGTGCTAAGAGTAAGAGAAGAGTATCCAGAAACAATCATTCCAGGGTATCATATGAATAAGGTTATACGGAGTTCAAAACATAAGACTTGTAAAAATATTAGAACGAAAAATGCATCGCTATTGAACGGCGGTGTATTTTTATCTTACAAAAATGTAATAAAAGTACGATAGTTATTTTGTAATGCCGTGCTTATACTGTTATTAAGGAAACAAAATCACATTGAATGAGCAAGGAGACTAGACATTATGACTGTTACACACATTGTATTTGGAGATTCAGCATTTGGGAATTTAAAGCACGCTTTCCAACAAAGAAATGAAAAAATTATTTGCGTGAATGATGATTTTTCAATAGGGTCGTTAAATTTTACAGACGGAATGCGAGCTAGGAAGAAATGGCTTAAAGAGGTGTTGACATCAACAGGGCAAGAATCAAACTTAGACTATGTGGAATGGGTGGAAGCAAAACTAAAGCAAAACCCAAAAATAGAAGAGGTTCCAAGTAATAGCAAGGTAGTTTTATGGTACGGAGAAAATGCTTCAGACGTTGTTGGAGTGAGTTATGTAGTAGCACTACTTCAAGACAAAGGCATAGAATTTTCAGAAGTGAACGTTACAGATTTCAGCCGCCGCATTGATTATAAAGTTCAAGATGAACACGGAAAGGAACTGTTTCATACGTTTAAAAGTTTGGCAGAAGTGCCGTCCGAGTTTATCCTAGGTGCAATTCAAATGGAAAAAGAGTTGTCTCAAGAACAGGTTCAAGAATTAGTGCAGGATTGGGAAAACTACTCGCAATCTAACGGATTACTGAGAGTGTTGGAAAACGGAAAAATAGTTACGGAATCAGAAGATTATTATGACACAGCTATATTAGAACAGGCTACCCAAGAGTACCAACAAGCTGTTGTCATCGTTGGAGAAGTAATGGTGAAAAGCGAACAACGTATGGGCGATACTTATTTAAACTTCCGCGTGCAGCAGTTAATCAAACAAGGAAAATTGATTTCTAAAGGAAATTTCTCAAAAATGGAAATTCGTTTACCATAAATTTCAAAAAAAGGGAGGCAAGGCTCCCTTTTTTTGTGCTAAAATAAATATATTATGCATCAACGGATTGGTATTAATCAAAGGAAAAAACCTAATTAAGTACAGATGAATAAAAAACATTGGAATACAGTGTATATACATAAAGATGTAGAACAAGTGCAAATTAATAAGATGATTGATTGGTCGTATGATTTAGTTCTGCAGTCATTTTCAAAGAAAAAGCAGCAAGAGTTATTATATTAATATGTATAAGGGGTGGGTGTGTTGAAAGACACGATTAAAGGTACATATGATAAATTAGCGAGTACATATAAAGAGAATCTAGATGTGGCAAATCCATATAACAGCTATTATGAAAGACCAGCGATGATGGAGATGATTCCAAAGAATTTAGACGGGAAGAGCATACTAGATGCTGGATGTGCAGCTGGATGGTATACATCTCAATTTATAGAAAGAGGAGCAAATGTAACTGCAATTGACGTAAGTTCTGAAATGGTAAAAGCTGCAAAGGAACGTACAGGTGATAAAGCAACGTTTCTTTGTCATGACTTACAAGAAATATTACCATTTGAAGACAATACTTTTGATGTTATTGTGAGTTCGTTAACCCTTCATTATTTAGAAAATTGGAATCAAGTATTTCAGGAGTTTCGTCGAGTATTGAAGCCAGGGGGAGAATTTATATACTCCATTCATCATCCTTTTATGGACTTTACAAAGTTTACTTGTGAAAATTATTTCGAAAAACAATTATTGGTAGATACTTGGGTTAAACCAAATATTACAATAGAAGTTGAATTTTTTAGAAGGTCACTTCAAGATATTATTAATGAAACAACAAATTATTTTATGTTAGAAAAAATGGTTGAACCGAGGCCAGTTGAAAAGATGCAAGAAGTAAATGAAAAATCTTATCACTATTTAAATACAAATCCACATTTTCTTATTGTTAAAGCAGTTAATAAATAGCTAGTAAAATGATTATATTTTACTAGCTATTTTGCAGTTTTAAATGATGAATTAGGAGTTTTAAAATGAATACGAAACGAAATAGATTACTATACGCAACGTTTACAATCATTGTTATTATTTTAGGGCTTAGTTCAAGAAAGTTTGCTTTCGCGTTACCTGAGTTATTAAATGATTATTTAGGTGATGCTTTATGGGCATTGATGATTTTTATTGGATTCGGATTTTTATTTCCTAAAATAGAAACGAAGAAATTAGCTTTTATTAGTTTAATATTTTGCTACGGGATTGAAATGAGCCAATTGTACCATGCGGAATGGATAGATAATATTCGTGCAACGACTTTAGGTGGACTTGTGTTAGGGTACGGATTTTTGTGGAGTGATTTAGTTGCTTATACAATTGGTGTTGGAGTAGGGCTTATTTTTGAGTTTATTTTACAGAGGAAATAAGAGATTTGTAAAAGGGGTATTTGTTTATGGAGGATATTAACGCGAGAAGAACTACAAGCCGTTTGGTATGTTATGCTTTCTATTCAAATTATCTTTATTACTTATTTTGTTCAGTTAAAAGATTTATTAAAGCTAAATGAAGAGATGTTCTTTGGGATTTTTGTAAATAAAAAAGCTATTGAAGAATCAATAGAAAGGGGTGTATGAATATGAGAAAAATAATATTAATAGGTTCTGGTGGTTCAGGAAAATCTACATTAGCCAGGCAGTTAGGTAATAAATTAAGTATAAAAGTGCATCATCTTGATGCGTTATTTTGGAAACCGAATTGGGAAGGTGTACCGAAAGTGAAGCAAAGAAAGGTTCAAAATGAATTAGTTAAAGAAGATGAATGGATTATTGATGGGAATTATGGCGGGACAATGGACATAAGAATGAACGCAGCTGATACAATTATCTTTCTTGATATTCATAGAACAATATGTGTTTATCGAGCTTTTAAAAGGGTTATACAATATCGGAATAAAACAAGACCGGATATGGGTGCTGGATGTGAGGAAAGGTTTGACTTGCAATTTTTCAAATGGATATGGGAATATCCTAAAACGAAACGACCTTCAATTTTAAAAAGGTTAAATCAATTGAGTAAGGAAAAAGATGTTATTATTTTAAAATCTCCAAATGAAGTACGACAATTTTTAGAGAAGTACGATACCATAAATAGTTAGATTATAAAAAGAATGAACATGGGGGGATAGGATTGAATAGATTCATTGACCAGGTTTATTTTAATATGGTGAAAATTCCAGCAGGAAAAGTAGAATTAAGAGATGATCGCATAAAAAAAGAATGGCAAGTTCAAATAAAACCATTTCTTCTTGCAAAGTATGTTTTAACAGTGGAATTATTTTACTCAATTACAAATCGTGCACTAAATGGTAATGAAAATAGTAATAAACCTGTTGTAAATATCTCATGGAATGATGCCATTATGTTTTGTAATTTACTTTCAAAAAAAGCGGGGTTAAAAGAATATTATTCTGTTAGTAATGGTGGTCAAATCGTTAGTTGTAATTTAGATTCAAATGGTTACCGATTGCCATCTGAGGCAGAGTGGCAATACGCATGTAAAGCAGGTACGCCAGGATATACATATGGAGAACTTCAGAAAATAGCATGGTATAATGAAAATTCAAATGGACAAATTCGTGACGTAGGTAAAAAAGAGCCGAATGCATGGGGATTGTATGATATGTTAGGGAACGTTTGGGAATGGTGCTATGATTTGTATGATGAAAAGGTGTATGGATCATACCGGATTTTTCGAGGCGGTAGTTGGGCTGAAGCAGCTAGAGGTTGTGGTGCGACTTGTCGTCGCCGTAGCCATCCTACATTTTATATAGATGACCTTGGGTTTAGGCTCGCTAGGTCCATTTAGAAGAATAATAAGACCTGGGAGTATGGGAAATACCTGTAATCCTAATGACAACATAGAAAAGATTTAAATTAAGGAGTGTTTAAAGTGGCACGTGTTTTATTCATTAATACTGGATCAGAAGGGCATATAAATCCAACATTGCAAGTTGTAGAAGAATTAGTTTCGCGTGGGGAAGAGGTAGTTTATTTTTCAATAGAAGCTTTCAGAGAACGTATTGAAAAAACAGGGGCTATTGTAAGAACAATTGACGACCAAAGGTTTATAAAAGCATTTCTTTCCGGTGGCCGAAATTATTTACAGGAAAGAATAAACGGCCTTCTACATACAGCAGATGTTATTATACCAAGTGTTCTTGAACAAATTGAAGGTGAACATTTTGATTATATGATTCATGATTCGATGTTTGGCTGCGGTCGTTTAATTGCTCAAATCCTCAATCTTCCTGCCATAAACTCCTGTACATCTTTTGCGCAGGATGAAAACTCATTTAAACAAATGATAGAGCATCTTTCTAAAAATATCCCACTAAAAATTCAAGATAGAATACATAAAGATTTTCAAAACTTAACAAAAGGAATTGCAGAAAAATATAGTGTTGAAATAAACTCACCGTATGAAGTTTTTTGTAATCCAGCATCACTCACTATTGTGTATACGATTAAAGAGTTTCAACCATTCGGTGATACGTTTGATAAAACTTATAAATTTGTAGGGCCATCTATTTCTGCACAAGTAAAAAATGAAGGCTTTGATTTTACTTCAATTGAAGAAAAAAGTCCTATTTATATTTCTCTAGGTACTGTTTTTAATGACGCACTTGATTTTTATAAACTTTGTATGAGAACGTTTGAAAATAGTGAGCATACCATTGTGATGTCTATTGGTAATAAAACGAAAATAAGTGATTTAGGTGCTATTCCTAAAAACTTCATTGTAAAAAACTATGTTCCGCAAACTAAGCTACTTGCATATACAAAGTTATTTATTACACATGGTGGGATGAACAGTACGCATGAAGGGCTATATAACGGGATTCCACTCATTGTAATTCCGCAAAGTGCAGATCAGCCAGTCATTGCAAAGCAAGTTGAGAATCTAGGGGCTGGGATTAAGTTGTCTATGAAAGAATTAACTGAAGAACAATTACGTGAAAGTGTAGAACTTGTATTAAATAATCCATCATATAAAGAAGTTGCATTGAATTTGAAGGAATCTTTCCGAAAATCTGGTGGCTATCAGGAAGCTGCTGATGAGATTTTTACATTTATAGGTCAATAATAAATAGAAAATTATACATGAGAAGAGTGTCTATATGAAATGATATAGACAATCTTTTTTTATATGAAGCGGAGAATTCGTTGCTTTGAAATGTTAAATATTCTGTTTTGTAAATTCGGACCTTAGTTTTACGTGTTACTAATGCTTTCATCATTTCTGCACAACTTCTGCACATACTTTGATGATTTCTATGTCATGATATATTCATTAAGTGAAATATTTCACATAAAAAGAAATATATTTTCACTGCGGTGTATGCATAAGTAACACATACATCGATACAAGATTGTCTCTTGTTATTCTTTTACATCGAAGCCCACATTACACTACAAATTATAACAAAAAGGGGACAGGAACATGAATAATCGATTATTAAAACAACTACAAAACATGAAAATGAACAAAAAAAGTCTAGGAGCTGTTGCATTAACAGCCGGAATTATTGGTACGACGCTTATTCCTCAAAACACATATGCGCATGGTTTTGTTGAAAAACCTGGCAGTCGATCTGCTTTATGTAGTCCAACTTATGGTGCACTAAATGTAAATTGCGGAAGTGTTATGTATGAACCGCAAAGCTTAGAAGCACCAAAAGGATTTCCGCAAGGTGGCCCAGTTGATGGACAAATCGCTTCTGCAGGTGGTAAGTTTGGTGGTATTTTAGATCAACAAACAGCCGATCGTTGGTTTAAAAATACAATTACAGGCGGGGAAAATACATTTACGTGGAAATATACAGCGCCTCACTTAACGAGCAAATGGCATTACTATATTACAAAAAAAGGATGGAATCCAAATAAAGCGCTCACAAGAGCAGATTTAGAACCAATTGGAACTGTACAACATGATGGCTCTGCAGCCTCAAATCATTTAACTCACAAAATTAATGTACCTACTGATAGAAGTGGATATCATGTGATTTTAGCGGTATGGGATGTAGCTGATACAGCAAATGCATTCTATAATGTAATTGATGTTAATCTCATCAATGACGTAAAACCAGACACAGAAGCTCCAAGCATTCCAAATAGAATTCAGGCACAAAAAGTAACAGCGAATAGTATAGAACTAGCATGGAACGCTTCTACTGATAATGTAGGGGTAAAAGGGTATCAAATCTTCCGTAACGGAGAGATGATTGATACAGTACCAGGAACTTATTTTATTGATAAAAAATTACAACCAAGTACAGAATACTCTTATACTGTAAAAGCAATTGACGCAGCTGGAAATGTATCGAAAGAAAGTGCAACGCTTACAGTGAAAACAACAGTTGAGGTTCCTGATACAGAAGCACCAACACAACCAAAAGGATTACATAGTATGGGAACGACAGCGTCAAGTGTGGATCTAATGTGGAGTCCTTCTGACGATAATATTGGTGTAGACCATTACGATATTTATAGAGAAACAAAAGGGTTAATGGAAAAAATTGCAACATCCAATACGACTTCTTATATGGATAAATATTTACTCTCTAATACTACTTATAAATATGTAGTGAAAGCTGTTGATGTAGCTGGAAATGAATCTGTACAGAGTGATATATTCATAATTACTACAAAAACTGAAAGCGTTTCATATGAAGAATGGGATGCAAAGAAAGCATATGAAAAGGGAGATAGAGTTCTACACGAGGGAAAAGTATATGAAGCAGTCCAAAGTTATAAAGGAAATGGAGATCCAAACTGGATTTATGCCTTATCATTATGGAAAACAGTGTAAGCTTTACCTTGGTATGAACTAAGAGATAATGGGCTTTGATGCAAAAGGACATCTTGAGAATTCATTTTTCTACAAATAAAAAAGGGCAGTATATGAATACATAAAGTAGTTTCATATATTGCCTTTTTTATTATGATAACATTTTCGTCATAAGTATATGCGGAATGCCGTCTTCCATAAATACATCAGAAGAGGTTTGATAACCTAGTTTTTTATAAAATCCTTCAGCCTGTGTTTGACCGTGTAGTTTTACTTTTGTAGACTCTTTTTCACGAGCAATTTCTTCTAACGCTTGAATAATTACTTTGCCTAAACCGTATTTACGATAGTCTTTTAAAATACAAATACGTTCTAATTTTCCAATTCCATCAACAAATCGGATACGACCTGTACCAACAGGAAGATTGTTATAATAAACTAAAATATGTTTACATTTCTCCCCGATTTCATCAAACATATCGAATTCATCTTCAAGTGGGACATTTTGTTCTTTTACAAATACTTCTTTTCGAATATGAAAGGCAGTTTCTAAATCTGTAAGTTCTGTTATGAGTTTGGAGTGCAAATTGTTCAATCCTTTCTAGTGTGATGTGCTTTTGTTTTCATAGTATATCATAATGTTACGTAATAACGAGAAAATATAAAAAAGCTGACTGTAAGAGTCAGCATTCATGATAATTCCTGTATCCCGTTTTTTGTTCCAATAATCGCCTTACTAGTCATATTAACAAACAATCCGGTTTCAACTACACCAGTAATCATTTTTAATCGTTTGTGTAAATCGGAAGGAGTAGGTATATGATTAGGGAATATACAATCGATAATCATGTTATTATTATCGGTGATAAACGTTTCATTATTTTTTAAGCGTAACGTTGTTTGACATCCTAAAGATTGAATTTTACTTTCGGTTTGTTTCCATGCAAAAGGTATGATTTCAATAGGTAATGGAAAAGTCCCTAAACGTGTCACAACTTTTGATTCATCAACGATAATGATAAGTTCTTTCGAGGAGGAGGCTACAATTTTCTCGCGAAGTAATGCACCACCGCCTCCTTTAATAAGCTGTAAATTAGAATCAATTTCATCAGCTCCATCAATTGTAAGATCAAGACTTTGTACGTCGTTTAACGAAATCAACGGAATATTTAGCTGCTGTGCCAATGCTTCCGTTTCCTTTGATGTCGGAACAGCTTGAATTGATAATCCCTCTTTTACACGTTGACCTAATTTTTGTATCGTCCAGTATGCGGTTGATCCTGTACCAAGACCAATCTTCATACCATCTTTTACGAAGGTTGCAGCATATTCACCAGCTATCTGTTTTAAATCCATCGCTTTACTCCGCCGGACGTGGTCCAGCATCAAGGCCTGAATTTTCAACTGTAAGTACCGGACGAACTACTATATCCTTATGTACACGCATTTGACAAGATAATCGTAAATGATCTTCAATTCCTTTTTCTGTCATCGCATTTTTTTCATTCGCACTCGCTTCACAAAAATCACCGGCTATAATTTCTACTCTACAAGTTGTGCAACGTGCTTTTCCGCCGCAACGATGGAGTATGTTTACACCGTTATCTTCAATCGCTAATACTAACTTTGTTCCTTCTTTTACATCAAAAGTTCCCGCACCTTCAATTGTTAATTTTGGCAAATTTGTTCCTCCTCACGTAAAATTGTACATAACATATTTATGACCGCGAATTATTGAACATAAACATAATTTTTTTATATGCCCCGTAACTTTTTTATTTGTTGAATCGTTAATTAAGTAAGCGCTGAAAAGGAGTGGTTATTTTGTGCACAAAAGTAACTCATATTTTGAAAAATCATATTGATATGAATCATTCAAATATAACTTTTTTAATTGAGCAATACGGAGAGTTGAAAAGGTACTGTACATTTTTAACGAAAAATAAATGGGATGGCGAAGATCTTGCCCAAGAAACAGTTTGTAAAGTACTTCAAAAATATAGTAATAAAGATATTTGTATGACGCTCGTATATAAAATAGCTAGAAATCGTTGGTTAGATCAAATAAAGTCAAAATCAGTTCATGAAAAAATAAGAGACCAAATTACTTTTGAAGAACCACATGAAAAAATTGCAGATTTGCATGAAATGGTAGGGAAAGTATTATCTTCATTAAATCTACAGCAATCCGCAATTTTATTATTAAAAGATGTTTTTCAATATAGTATCGCTGATATTGCTAAAGTATGTTCCGTATCGGAAGGGGCAGTAAAAGCTTCTTTGTTTCGGAGTAGAAATAGGTTGAAAACTGTAAATGAAGAAGGGATAGAGATAGTTGAATTCACAGATGATATGGAAGTTGTAGTAACGTCTATTCGAGAAGAGAGACCGGAATTATTAACGAAACTGCTTCCAACAATAGATTTTACTAAGTTACCATCTAAACAGCCAGTCTTATTATTTAATGTGAAACAACCTTCTTCCTACAGTTGTATGCTTTGCGTTGCATAACAATTATTGGAGGGATTTAAAATGAATGCAATTCCATATGTTGTAGAACAAACGAAATTAGGAGAACGTTCCTATGATATATATTCAAGGTTATTAAAAGATCGTATTGTTATTATCGGTTCAGAAATAAATGATCAAGTAGCGAGTAGTGTCGTAGCTCAATTATTATTTTTAGAAGCAGAAGATGCAGAGAAAGATATATTTTTATACATTAATAGCCCAGGCGGATCAACGACAGCAGGTTTTGCTATATTAGATACGATGAATTTAATTAAACCAGACGTGCAAACGCTATGCATGGGCTTTGCAGCATCATTTGGTGCATTGCTATTATTATCAGGTGCAAAAGGAAAACGGTTTGCACTCCCAAATAGTGAAATTATGATTCATCAGCCACTTGGTGGTGCACAAGGGCAAGCGACGGAAATTGAAATCACAGCAAAAAGAATTTTAAAGTTAAAACATGATATTAATAAAATGATTGCAGAAAAAACAGGGCAACCGATTGAAAGAGTAGCACATGATACAGAAAGAGATTATTTTATGACTGCAGAAGAAGCGAAGGCATATGGGATTGTAGATGATGTTGTTACGAAAAAATAGCAGAAAGCAGGCTAGAGAGTAAAGTATATTCTCTAGCCTGTTTTATTAATCTTTTATCCATTCATCAACTAACGCTTGATTCTTTTTAATCCATTTTCGCGCCGCTTCTTCGGGATCTTTCGTTTTATTTAACTCGACCATTAATGTACCGAGCTGTTCATCGTTCATTTTCCATTTGTCGAAGTATTTTATGATATCCGGATGATCTTTTTCGAAACCTTTACGAACGGAGTAATAAATGTCATCTTTTTCACCATATACTTTCTTAGGGTCTTTTAAATATTTTAAGTCAAATTCTGAAAAACCCCAATGTGGATTCCAAAGCGTAACAGCGATTGGTTTCTTTTTCGTATATGCTTTTTTTAGTTCACTCATCAAAGCAGCTTCAGAAGATTGGACAAGTTTTAGCTTTATATCATATTCCTTCATCGCTTTATTCGTTAAGTTCATAAGACTACTACCTGGTTCGATACCGACGATTTTGTTATCTAATTCATCTTTATGAGCATTTAAATCTTCGATACTGCTTATGTTTTTCATATAAGAAGGTACGACAAGACCAAGTCCAGTACCTTCATACCATTTGGATTTTAAGACAATATCATCTTTATAACGATCATTTAGCGGTTTATCCGTAACGGGTAGCCATACTTCTAAATTAGCATCAACATCACCACGAGCCACACCAGTCCAAATTGCCGCTTTTTCTAAATACATGAGTTCAACTTTGTAGCCTTTTTGTTCTAGTAGTACCTTCCACATGTTTGCAGTTGCAATATTTTCTTTCCAACTTGTTACACCAAGTTTAATTTTTCCTTTCGAATTTGCATTTGTTGCATTACATGAAGTGAAAATCATAGTAATAAATAATGCAAGGCATATAAACCAAATTTTCTTTCGCATCGAAAACCTCCTAAGAAACGTTTGCCTCTTTAAATAAATGTATAAGTAAGCATTCTTATTATGAACGGAAACGAGAATTTTAAAGAATTCTTATGAATGTCATTTTTATGTAATATTTCTTTGTAAAATCGCAACACTATGTGAATAGATGGGTAGAAAAGGAGTAGTGACATGGATAATACAAAGGTGCGTGTTGAAAACGTAACAAAAGTATTCGGGAAACATCCGCAAAGAGCCCTTTCCTTATTAAAAGAAGGAAAAAGCAAATCGGAAATTTTGAAAGAGACAGGAATGAACGTTGGTGTGAAAAAAGCAACGTTTGAAGTATACTCTGGAGAAATTTTCGTTATTATGGGTTTGTCAGGTAGCGGGAAATCTACGTTAGTTCGTATGTTAAATCAATTAATTAAACCGACAGCGGGCCATATATACATAGATGGTGAAGATATCGCGACGATGGGCAAGGAAGAATTACGGAGAGTAAGAAGAACGAAAATGAGCATGGTATTTCAGAAATTTGCTCTATTTCCTCACCGTACCGTTTTGCAAAACGTTGCATATGGATTAGAAATACAAGGAGTTCCAGTAGAAGAACGTGAGAAAAAAGCATTAGAATCATTGAAATTAGTTGGACTTGATCATCATAAAGATAATTATCCAAGTCAACTGAGTGGTGGTATGCAGCAGCGTGTGGGCATTGCAAGAGCGCTTACGAATGATCCAGATGTTTTACTTATGGATGAGTCATTTAGTGCATTAGATCCACTTATTCGAAAAGAAATGCAAGATGAGCTATTAGAACTTCAAGATAAAATGGAAAAAACAATTATTTTTATTACGCATGATTTAGATGAAGCGCTTCGAATTGGTGATCGAATTGCATTGATGAAAGACGGAGAAGTTGTCCAAATTGGAACACCAGAAGAAATTATGATGAGTCCTGCCAATGAATTTGTAGAGAAGTTCGTGGCGGACGTGAATTTAGGAAAAGTAATTACAGCAGAATCTATTTTAAAACGACCGGAGACTTTATTAATTGATCGTGGACCACGTGTAGCACTTCAAATTATGAGGAACGCTGGGGTTTCTACTGTGTATGTTGTTAATAAAAAGTATGAATTTTTAGGTATATTAACTGCGGATGATGCAAGTAAAGCCGTTCAAAAACAGTGGCCGATTGCCGATTTATTACTTAACGATATTCCGCACGTGTATTTAGATACTTTATTAGAGGAAACGTATGCAAAAATGGCAGAGATGAAATATCCGTTACCCGTAATTGATGAGAAGAAAAGACTTAGAGGAATCATTAAACGTGAAAGTGTCATTCAAGCTCTTGCAGGAAACATTGAGGAAGAGGTGAAGGACGATGAATAGTATTCCGCGTATTCCATTAGGGGAATGGGTTGATTCATTTGTTGCAAGTTTATATGAGCACTTTGAAGGCTTATTCCGAGGATTCTCTTATATTATTGGAGGATTCGTTGATTTACTCACTAATTTTTTAACAATAATACCGGCCATATTGATGATTATTTTACTGTGTTTCCTCATTTGGTACACAACGAGAAAAGTATCTTTAGTTATTTTTACACTGATCGGATTATTATTTATTTTAAATATTAACTACTGGGCACAGACGATGCAAACATTAGCACTCGTACTTACTTCCGTTATTATTTCAATTATTGTTGGAATTCCAATTGGGATATTAGCATCTCAAAATGAGCGTTTCTCAAAATTTTTAAAACCGACATTAGATTTTATGCAGACAATGCCGGCTTTCGTATATCTGATTCCTGCGATTACATTTTTCGGAGTAGGAGTAGTACCTGGGATTATTGCATCAGTAATCTTTGCAATGCCACCGACAATTCGTTTTACTGATTTAGGAATTAGACAAGTTCCAGAAGATTTAATAGAAGCAGCGAATGCATTTGGTTCAACCGCATCACAAAAACTATTTAAAGTACAATTACCACTCGCAACTGGAACGATTATGGCTGGTGTGAATCAAAGCATTATGCTTTCGTTATCAATGGTAGTAACAGCATCTCTTGTAGGAGCACCAGGTCTCGGCGTTGATGTATACCGCTCTGTAACACAAGTTAATATCGGAATGGGATTTGAAGCCGGACTAGCTATTGTTGTCATTGCGATTATATTAGACCGCATTACACAAGGATTTCATCAAAAAAGAAGATAACAAAAAAACACACTTTATTATACAAAGTGTGTTTTTTGTTTGAATAGATTACATTCAGCTGATACAAAAACTTGGTTTTGTTGTTATTTCATTGATTTAATTCTTCGATGAATAACGATATGTTTATTTAATATAATAGCGACTTGAAAATCTCTTCTTAAGAAGAGGATTATGTGGTGGAAAAGTATAAGTAATAAAGTACATTTTTTGGAAATTATTAATTGGAATAGCGAATATATTAGGAGACAGTGACGTCATGTAAATAGATATTATTTTGGAAGAAATGATGAGAGGAGATGCTATTTTGTCTAAAAAGAAAAAAAGTAATGATGCCTTGGCAATAGGCGTCGGTATAGGGGTTGTAATCGGTGTAGTCCAAGGTTATTTTACAAATAATTTAGTAATCGGAATTGTGATTGGGATTGTAATTGGGATTGCGTTTTTGAAGAAATAATGAGGTTAAATTTATTTCAAAAATTGCTGTATCAAAAGAGTGAATCTTCGGAATATAAATCCTGTTTTTCCTTTTTTTATGATATTATATATGAAAAGGATGGTGATGAATATGTCAACAAACGATCAAGTAAAACTAAACTGTTTTATTTGTGAAAAGCATAAAGGAAATATTATAGTTCCAGGTGGAGCTATTTACGAAGATGAACTGGTTTACGTTGGACATGTCCACTGGGATAGTGAAGAAACATACTTGGGTTATGTAATGATAGGTATAAAAAGGCATGTACCTGGCCTCGCTGAACTAACAGATGAAGAAGCGAAAGCGTTCGGACTTATAACAAGTAGAGTAAGTAAAGCGCTAAAAGAAAGTGAAGGTGCGGAACATATTTACACTTTTGTTTCAGGAAATGGTGTACCACATATGCATATGCACATCATACCGCGTTATGAAAATACACCGAAAGAGTTTTGGTCACCGACTGAAGTAGCGAAATGGAACGGTGCGCCTTATGGTGACGCAGAAAAAATCAAAAAACTATGCGAAAGAATACGAAAGTATATGGTGAGTGAATATGCATACAACAAATAATAGACAATATTCATGGGTTGGAAGTAGAGAAATGTGCTTAGACGAAATTTCGATAAAGCAATATGGTGAAATCGTAATTGGTAAATACGGCGGGAATATAAGTGCCGGAGCAAAAAAGAATGAAGATGGTGCTTTAGTTTGGTCAAATGGTGATTGGGAATTTGCAGCTATATTAGATGGACATAATAGTGCAGAAAGTGTTGATTTATTAGTAAATACAATTCAAAAAGAATATGAAAATATAAAAGAAATGATGAATGAATCGATTGATACAGTATTTCGATCTATTGAAAATCATATTCTTACTATCTTTCAATCTTCTTCATTTAAGGAAAAGTGTCAAAGAATTAAAGGTGAAACAGCTTGCTTACTATGTGTAAGAAAAGAAAATTATATATGGTGGCTATCTATTGGAGACTGTTTAGTTTATGTATTTCATGAAGAGTTACATAAGTTAGGACAATATGCATTAAATCAACGTCATTTTTACGAATGGATTGGAAATGTAAACACATTTGATTTACCTGTTCCTTGTTATTCAACAGGAATTCGTGAATTACGTACTGGCAACAATCGAATTGTAATGGTGACAGATGGGGTATTAGAATGCGGGGAACAGCGGTATGAAACTCCTGTAAATCTGTATAGTGATATGAATAGAAATAATAACGTACTTAAAGAAAATATCCATAATGTTTTAGAACACGTTCATCTTCAGTTAGGGCGAGATAGTGCGACAGTTATTAGTTGGGACGTAGAAAATAAAATACATGCTACGTATCCAAGTGATCAACCAGATAAAAGGTAAAGGAGGAGACATCACTGTTTTTAGTTAAAGGAATTTTATTAATATTATGGATTATATTCTTAGTTATTTTGGAGAAAGTATTGAGAAAAAAATTAAATATACCGAAACAAACAGACTGGAATAGTAAATATGTAAACAACACTCATAAATGGGGCACTAGGGCTCTTATCATTTCTTATATAATTGTTACGATGATATGTGCCACTTTAAATCCTATTTATATTAGTAATTTACCCATTTTATTTTTAATAACTTTATACTGTTTTCAATCATATATGGAATGGAAATTTGATAAAGAATCAAGGGAATATGTCATTTCTATAGGAACGGTTCCATTATTAATAATAACAGGAATTATGCTTAATCTTTTCTTTTATAGTTATTAGATTTAATCCTATGTGGAATGAATGGGGAGACAAGATGAAAAATCCTAAATTACGTGCTGAAGTAATGATTTTAAATGGAGATCATTCTAAAGTACTTGTACAATGTGATTTAAGTAAAACATTTTATCGATTTCCAGGCGGTTCTATCGAATTGGGTGAAACAGCAAAAGAAGCAATAATACTAGAATTAATGGAAGAATACGATTTGAAGATTGATATTCAAGAGTTAACTGTTGTAAATGAGCATATTTTTGAATGGAACAACGAAAAGGGGCATCATTGCACATTGATACATAGGCGGACTGTTAAAGAGAGAATTACAAATGAAATAAGACATAAAGAATATGAAGATATTATATTAACTTGAAAAAGTATAAATGAATTAATGAAGAAGCCCACATATCCTGAAGGGGTTATAAATTATTTAGAAGAAAATAACCGTAATATAGTCCACTTTATTTCTAAATATATATAAAGTAATAGGGAGGGATAACAATGGGGAATTCTACTTTTTGGATTATAATTTTCGCTTATTGCATAGCTGGCTATTTTTTCGATAAGTACTTAAGAAAAAAATTGAATATGCCAAAGAGTGGTTTTTGGGGATATAAGCACGTGAATAGTCTGCATGTAAAATTGGAAGTAGGATTATTTATAATTTATTTAATAACTAGTTTTATTTATATATATAAATTCGAAAACGTTAATATTGGATATGCTATTATTACTTATTTAGGTATAACATGGATTTTAAGATCATGGATGGAATGGAAGTATGATAGAGAGTCGAAAGAATATATATTTTCGATAATCGGACTAGTTTCATTTATAGTTATGTTCTTAATACTATTTTATCTCGTTCCACCTGCCTCATAATAAAGGGACTAATTAGAAGATACTAACTGTCATGTAATCCACTTTACTTTAAATAATGCAACGTAGTAATAGGAGGGGATTGAACATGTGGAATTCTACATTTTGGATAATCATTATAGGAATTGCTATAGGCGGATATTTTTTAGAGCAGTTTTTAAGAAGAAAGTTGAATATGGAGAAGAAGGGTTTCTTTGGATATAAGCATGTAAATAGCTTGCATGTAAAATTGAAAATAGGATTGTTTTTTATTTATTTTGTAAGTGGTATTATTTATGTGAATAGTTATGAAAATACCAATGCAGCTTATGTTCTTTTCACTTTCTTTGGAATGTCACAGACGTTACAAATTTGGATGGAATGGAAATTTGATAGAGAATCCAAAGAATACATCCTTTCAACAATCGGTTTACTTGCATTTGTAGTTATGATTTCATTGCTACTTTACTTCGATCCGATTTCAGCGTAAAAGTAAGGCTAAAGAAATAAGAAACCATTTACTACTAAATGGTTTCTTATTTAAATTCATCATTTATTTTGGCTAATATAGATGTAATGAAATTTGTTTTATCCTCAGCATATTGATGTTTATCATTAGGGTTAGCTTGTGAAAGTTGAATCTTTAACTGTTCATATTGTATACGAGAAGTTTTGTTGTTTATTAAGTAATCTCTGAATTGTAATTGCTCTATTAAATATGTATTTCCCTGTTCATACATATGAATTTGATGAGTTCTTGGTTCACCTTTATTAAAATAATATCGTTCAGGCAATACATCTTTTCTATATTTATAGTTTAGTAGTTCTAACTTTTTAATACAATGTATACCATCCCTATAATTTTCTAATTCAATTGCTATATCAATAATGGGCTTTGCACTTAAATGTGGAATAGAAGTACTACCAATATGGTGTATCGCTAAAATATGTTCGCCAATTTGTTCCTCAATGAATTGTTTCTCCTTTACAAATTCAATTGCCCACTCTTCAGTCCACGGAACTAAAAACACTTTACCATAGGGTAAACCTAACATTTAATTAGCACCTCTTTCGAAATGGTTTTTAATAAAGGGAATTACATCTTCTTAAAATTTCTCAAAACAAGGTATTCCCACAATCTCCAGGGAAGAATCTTCTTTACTAAGATCATAAATTTTACACCTTTTCCAATTGGGTATCGTAATGTTGTGCGCTTAGCTTCAGCAATATCAACGATTTTTTTAGCAACATCTATTGGATTACCAAATGTATCACTGCCGCTATTAATATGTTTTTGTATTTTACCCATATATTCTTTGTATGGAGAGGTAGTTTCAGATTGATTTTCTGCTAATTGTTTACCAACTTCCCAAATGTTCGTGTTATAAGAACCTGGTTCAATTAAAGCAACATCTATTCCAAAAGATTTCACTTCTAAACGAAGGGATTCACTCCATCCTTCTAATGCATATTTGGAAGAAACGTAAGGGGATAAACCAGGGAATCCAACTTGACCACTAATGCTACTTATATTAATGATTTTTCCGCTTTTTTGTTCTCTCATATATGGTAAAACAAGCTGAGTGATTGAAATAGAACCAAAAAGATTCGTTTCAAATTGTTTACGGTATTCTTCTACTGGAATTTCTTCTACAAAGCCACCATTAGCATATCCTGCGTTATTAATAAGTAGATCTACTCTATTTATTTCTTTTATATATAATTGAAAGTTATGTATAGAGTTTTGATCGGTTACATCTAATTGTTGAACTGTTATGTTTTGCTGCAAGTTGAGTTGAGTAGCTTGAGATATTAAGTTCGCTTGTTTTTCAAGGTTTCGCATTGTAGCGATAATTAAATAATCTTTTTTTGCGAGTTCGAGTGTAGTTAATAGTCCAAATCCACTTGAGGCTCCTGTAATAATTGCGACTTTTTTGTTCATTTTCTGCCAGCTTTCTTTTTCTTTTATCATAACGAGTTATGATAAGAAAATCCATTATTCTATCATTCATTTTGAAAGAAGTACCCATTCATGTTATACGAGCTTTTTTAACGACTTTTAAAAGAGGAAATTATACGGACTCAGCGTATATAGAGAAGTGAGTATGAATACGTTTATGAAATGAGGGAAGAATAATGGCCCATGTGAAGGATGTATTAGCAGATCAGTTATTAGCGAATGCGAACGATCCTAGTTGGTATATTCCGTTTTCAGATGCAGTGAAAGATCTATCTGAGAGAGAAGCTTTCTGGAAACCGAATGAAGAGAGTAATAGTATAGCTGAAATTGTACAACATTTACTATATTGGAACTCAACGTGGCAAACTAGGTACAAAGAATCGAATGTGAATGCCGTGCCCGCTATTGGTGATAATAACAAAAGTTTTATGCTTTCAGATAATCAAACCTTCGATGAGTTAAGAGAAAAACTACTAGAGAAACTATTACAATGGCAAAAGCTTATCAATGAAGAGAAGGTTGAAAGTGATGTAGTTGGATTTCCAGTATGTGCGAAGTGGTGGGAAGTGCTAGCAAATGTAACAACTCATAATGCTTATCATATTGGTCAAATTATTTACATTCGGAAGTTACAGAAGAGTTTTGATAATGAATAAGATAATAATTTTCAAATTAGGTGAACAAAAGTGGACAAAACGAGACAGGTGTCTCATTTTGTCCACTTTTTTATTTTGAAAGAAAAGAGAAAACCTATTAAATCAAGCATTAGAATTTGGCACAGCACTTGCAATATAAAAGATGAACAAGAAAATAGGAGGGCTGGACATGTTAAAAACAACTGAAAGTAAAGGGAATGAAATTACGAAAGAACAAGCTCGTTGGATGTATGAAAAAATGTTAGAGATTCGTAAATTTGAAGATAAGGTACATGAATTGTTCGCTCAAGGCGTGCTGCCAGGTTTTGTTCATTTATACGCAGGTGAAGAAGCGGTAGCAGTTGGTGTATGTGCCCACTTAACGGATAGTGACAGTATTACAAGTACGCATAGAGGACATGGACACTGTATCGCAAAAGGTTGTGATTTAAACGGTATGATGGCTGAACTTTTTGGGAAAGCGACAGGGTTATGTAAAGGTAAAGGCGGCTCCATGCATATTGCCGATTTAGATAAAGGAATGCTTGGTGCAAATGGCATTGTAGGTGGTGGTTTCCCACTTGCTTGCGGTTCGGCATTAACAGCTAAATATAAAGGAACGAAAGATGTAAGTGTTTGTTTCTTCGGTGACGGAGCAAATAATGAAGGAACATTCCATGAAGGGGTTAATTTAGCGGCGATTTGGAAGTTACCTGTTATTTTTATTGCAGAAAATAACGGTTACGGTGAAGCAACGACATTTGAATATGCTTCAAGTTGCGATTCTATTGCAGATCGTGCGAAAGCTTATAACATTCCAGGTGTTCAAGTAGATGGAAAGGATCTTCTAGCTGTATATAAAGCTGCTGAAGAAGCAGTAGAACGTGCGCGTAATGGCGATGGTCCAACAATAATTGAATGTATGACATATCGTAATTACGGTCATTTCGAAGGTGAAGCACAAACGTATAAAACTTCAGAAGAAAAAGAAGAACATTTAAACGAAAAAGATGCAATTGTGAATTTCCGTAAGCATTTAATTCATGAAGCTTTATTAACTGAGTCTGAACTTGTGGATATGGAAAAGGCAGTAGATGAGGCAGTACAAAGATCAATTGAGTTTAGTGAAAATAGTCCGTATCCAGGGGATGAAGAATTATTAAAAGATGTTTATGTTTCTTATAAATAAGAGGAGGGTGAAAAATTATGACTAGAACAGTAAGTATGTCAACTGCAATTAATGAAGCGATGAAAATCTCAATGCGCCGTGATGAAAATGTAATTTTAATAGGGGAAGACGTTGCAGGTGGTGCACAAGTTGATCATTTGCAAGATGATGAAGCATGGGGCGGTGTTCTTGGTGTTACGAAAGGTCTTGTACAAGAATTTGGTCGAAATCGTATTTTAGATACACCAATTTCAGAAGCGGGTTATATGGGAGCAGCGATGGCAGCTGCGGCAACAGGTTTACGTCCGATAGCTGAATTAATGTTTAATGATTTTATCGGTAGTTGCCTTGATCAAGTATTAAACCAAGGTGCAAAGTTCCGTTATATGTTCGGTGGTAAAGCGAAAGTGCCAGTTACAGTACGTACGATGCATGGTGCTGGATTTAGCGCAGCAGCGCAGCATTCACAAAGTTTATATGCGTTGTTTACGAGTATTCCAGGAATTAAAGTTGTCGTTCCTTCTACTCCGTATGATGCAAAAGGTTTACTATTAGCGGCAATTGAAGATGATGATCCAGTAATCTTCTTTGAAGATAAAACACTCTACAATATGAAGGGTGAAGTGCCAGAAGGTTATTACACAATTCCATTAGGAAAAGCGGATATTAAACGGGAAGGTTCTGACGTAACAATCGTCGCAATTGGAAAACAAGTTCATACAGCACTTGCGGCTGCTGAGCAATTAGCGAAAAAAGGACTTGAAGTAGAAGTGATTGATCCGCGTTCTTTATCACCACTTGATGAAGATACAATCTTATCATCTGTTGAAAAAACGAATCGACTGATTGTTATTGATGAAGCAAACCCTAGATGTAGCATTGCGACAGATATTGCAGCAATTGTAGCGGATAAAGGATTTGATTTATTAGATGCACCTATTAAACGAATTACAGCACCACATACACCAGTTCCGTTCTCACCACCACTTGAAAAGTTATATTTACCAACGCCGGAGAAAGTAATTGAAACTGTATCAGAAATGATCGGAGACCAATCTTTATTACATGTGTAATGAAACGATGAGAAGGGAGAGAGAAATATGGCTGTAGAAGTTGTAATGCCGAAGTTAGGGATGGCGATGAAAGAGGGTATTATTACGAGCTGGAATATTAAAGCGGGTGATAATGTGGCAAAAGGAGAATTAATTGCCAGTATTAACTCGGAAAAAATTGAAACGGAAATAGAAGCACCAGCTGATGGAACTGTTCTTGATATAGCTGTAAGTGAAGATGAGGGGGTTCCACCTGGCACTGTAATTTGCTACATTGGTAAACCGAATGAAAAAGTAGAGGTACATGAAAGCACAAAGGTTGAGGAAGAACTGACAGCGAGTGAAGTACCACAAAATGTACAACATCCAGAACCGTTAGGGAAAGAAGTTACGAATAAACAAAGAATCAAAATATCTCCTGTAGCGAAGAAGATTGCGAAAACTGAAAATCTTGATATTAAATCATTACTTGGTACCGGTCCAGGTGGAAGAATTACAAAGGTAGATGTATTAAAGGCGCTTGAAGAAAGAGTAGCAGTTCCAGAAGTACTTGAACAAGAAGAAAGTAAAGTAATTCCTGTTACTGGCATGCGGAAAGCAATCGCAAACCGTATGCATGCAAGCTTACAAAATAGTGCACAATTAACATTAACGATGAAAGTAGATGTGACAGATTTAGTTGCTTTACATAAAGAAATAGCAGAAGTTGTACAAAAACGGTACGATAACAAATTAACCATTACGGATTTCGTTTCTCGAGCTGTTGTATTAGCGCTTGGGGATCATAAAGAAATGAACAGCGCTTATATAGATGATGCAATTCATCAATTTGAACATGTTCATTTAGGTATGGCAGTCGCATTAGAAAAAGGATTAGTCGTTCCAGCTATTCGCTTCGCAAATAATCTCTCACTAGTAGAGTTATCTAAAGAGATTAAGAATGTGGCACAAAAGGCACGAGCAGGCAATTTAAATAGTGATGATATGCAAGGAACAACATTTACAATTAGTAATTTAGGAAGCTTCGGTATTGAATATTTTACACCAGTATTAAATGCACCAGAAACTGGTATTTTAGGTGTAGGTTCAATTGAACATGTTCCTGTATATAAAGGGAAAAAATTAAGAAAAGGAAGTATGTTACCTTTAAGTTTAACATTCGATCATCGTGTACTAGACGGTGCACCAGCAGCTGCATTTTTACGCACAATCAAACGCTATTTAGAAGAACCTGTAACAATTCTTTTATAAAGAGAAGGTGAGAGAATGAGTAAATTAGTCGTTATTGGAGGCGGACCTGCTGGCTATGTAGCGGCAATTACCGCGGCTCAAAATGGAAAAGATGTCACTCTTATTGATGAAGCTGATCTTGGCGGGACTTGTTTAAATGTCGGGTGCATGCCTACAAAATCATTGTTAGAAAGTGCAGAAGTGCATGACATTGTGAGAATGGCTAATAATTATGGAGTTACACTTAACAAAGAAAGTATATCAGTTGATTGGAAGCAAATGCAGGCGAGGAAATCACAAATCGTAACGCAGCTTGTCCAAGGAATTCAATATTTAATGAAGAAAAATAAAATAAAAGTTATACAAGGTAAAGCGAAATTTGAAACGGATCACCGTGTACGAGTTACATGCGGTGATAAAGAATATGTAGTAGATGGAGAACAGTTCATTATAGCGGCAGGTTCAGAACCGACTGAATTACCTTTTGTTCCATTTGACGGAAAGTGGATTTTAAATAGTAGCCATGCAATGTCCATAGATAATATACCAAAATCATTATTAATTGTTGGCGGTGGTGTAATAGGGTGCGAGTTTGCAAGTATTTATAGTCGTCTTGGAACAAAAGTTACGATTATTGAAATGGCACCGCAATTATTACCTGGTGAAGATGAAGATATCGCAAATATTTTAAGAGAGAAGCTAGAAAATGATGGTGTAGAAATATTTACAGGAGCAGCTTTAAAAGGATTAAATAATTATAAGAAGCAGGCTTCATTTGAATATGAAGGAAGTATTAGAGAAGCCAATTCAGAATTTGTTCTTATTTCTGTAGGTCGAAAACCACGTGTACAAGAGATAGGATTAGAAAAAGCAGGAATTCAATTTTCAAATAAAGGGATTGTTGTGAATAAACATATGCAAACCAATGTATCACATATTTACGCAGCAGGTGATGTAATTGGTGGAATCCAGCTTGCTCATGTTGCTTTCCATGAAGGAACGACGGCAGCATTACACGCGAGTGGAGAAGATGTAAAAGTAAACTACCATGCTGTACCTCGCTGTATTTATACAGCACCAGAAATTGCTAGCGTCGGTTTAAGTGAAAAATTAGCAAGAGAGCAATATGGTGATATTCTTATCGGAGAATTTCCTTTTACAGCAAACGGAAAAGCACTTATTATTGGAGAACAAATGGGTAAAGTAAAAGTTATTGTGGAACCTAAATATCAAGAAATTGTTGGGATTTCTATTATTGGTCCACATGCAACTGAACTGATTGGTCAAGGAACTGTAATGATTCATACGGAAGTTACAGCTGATATTATGAGAGATTATATTGCAGCGCATCCAACTTTATCTGAATCGATTCATGAAGCTTTATTGCAAGCTGTAGGGCATGCTGTACATGCTTAAATGGAATTATAATAAACCACTATTCTCTAAACGAATAAGAGAATAGTGGTTTGGATTTTTACGGAAGAAATTGAATATCCTATTATTTTTTTACGTCAATAGCTGAAGTTTTATCGTTCCATTCAGGAGCTAAATTAGCAGTTTTACCATACCAATCAGCGTGTTTAAATATAACACCTTTTCCATATCCTTGTGTAGAAGTATGCTCCCAAAGTGTCGTTGAATAACTTGCAGAAGGTGAAGCCGTACTTACAGAAGAAATTCTGTCGTTCCAGCTAGAAGGTAAATTCTTAAAGCCGCTGCTCCAGTAAATATATTGTCCACCTTTATTTATATGTTCATAAAAATCAGTACTACCAGCGCCGCTACCTAAAGGATTAATTTTATTTTTAAGTACTTTTTTATCCTTTTCAATATAAGCATCTAATGTTTCTCTGCTAGTAAAACCGTAAGCTAACCAATCTCCATTTTCATTTTGCTCAGGTAATACCATAGTAATTTGGATGTCTTTTTTCTCCTGATCACTTAATTTAGCAAAGGAATTAACATTTTGTTCATCAACTTTTAAATAATCAAATGATTTAATTGTGTTACTTTTTTCTTCAGCGCTTACTGCACCTAATCCCCCAGTTAATGCAAATCCAGCTACTAATGTCCCTGCTACTAATTTCTTCAACATATAACCATCCCTTTTTGTTTAGATTTTTGTACATGTGAATCTTTGTACTAGTAAAATGTATTCTAATTATCAACTATTGTAAATATTCTGAATTTTTAGAAATAAAAGGCGGAATATTTACAGTTTTACATTTTTTCTTTAGAAAAAATAGTTATTGGAATGATATAATAAATAGATATATCGCTTTTATTGGATGCTAAAATATTTTAGGGGGAAAGTCTTTGAAGTATTTTAATAAAGATTGGTATAAAGAAATGCAAGTGTCTGGATTTTTAAACTTCTCAGAAACAGTAGAAGAATGGGAAGAGATGTTGCGAGAGAGTGAAAAGATAGGAATGGATTATAAGCAAAGTTTAAGAGAAGATGCGGAAGAAAAGAAAGAAGATTTATTAAAGTTTCTACCTAAGTCACTACATCCGTACATTCATGATAATACAATTAATTCAGAATACCCATCGGAAAAACTAAAGAAACTTATGCTTGAATGGACAGAGGATTATGAGAAAAGAATGGATGATTTAGAACAAGCTTATAAAGATAATTATAATTCTATAAAAGAAAGACTCGCGCAGAATGTCGTTCAACTATATGAATACTCACTACATGACAGTCAAGTTACATCAGTTGAGAGAAGATCAAAAGATACGATAATTATAACTTTAGATTGCAGCGGTACTTTTAATGAATTTGATAAACTAAAAGTAACTTTTACAGGAGTTTCAAAATGTTCTATTCCAGAAAATTTTGAAGGTGCTTGGTGGTTATGTCATGAAATAGATCTTGCTGAAGATGGTGTTGAACTAGGGGTTTTATTTGATTGTCCATTTGAAGAAGTGATGATTTGTGCAAAAAATGTATTGCTGGAAATAGATAACTAGTAAACTTTATAACTCTACAAATAAAAAACAGTCGTATTTGACTGTTTTTTATTTAGATACTAAATGATCCAGCTTCCAATATGTATCTGTTAACGGTGCAGCTTTGCTATCTATGTATAGATACATATTATTTAAATCTTTTGGTGAAGTTTTCAGTTCAAATACAACGTCAGTAGTTAAAGAGAATTCGTGTGGAACATTTTTATAGTGCTCGTCATATATCGGATGAGCTTCACCTTCATATTTCTGACCAGTTTTTTCATCTTGTATGAAATATTTTATTTCCGAAAGATCAATAGTTTGTCCATCGTCTCGAACATTATTAATCATAACACGAGTAGTAATGCGCCGTTCTTTATCTATTTTTTCAAACTTTGCATTTTCAACAGTTGCTCTATAGTATTCGTTTTTAACTATTTCCCCATAGTGCATTGCATTCTTTTCAATAGCGCTCTTTTCTTGTTTTGGTGCAGTATTCCCATTACATCCTGCCATTAGTCCTGTAAATAATAGTGCTGTACAAGTTACTTTCATTATAGATTTCATAGTAATTCCTTTCTGTGTTAAAAAGTAAAACATAGGAATAATTTTACATCAATAGGAAGGTAAATGGAAGTGTGTTTGTGGAATATATAAATATACATTTATTTAGTTATCCAGTTAAGAGAATAGAAAGAGGGAAAAAGCTGAATAAAACGGAGTGAATAAGAATTGAAAATATTGTAAAGCGGAAGAGACATGCATATAATTAAAATAAGGATAAGATTTCAGAATCTTCAATAACGGCGGTGGACACATGTTTACTGAAGAGCGTAGAGAGAAAATTTTAGAATTACTTAAGAAAAATGGAAGGGTAATTGCAAAGGATCTTGCGGAAAGTTTCGATATGTCTATCGATTCTATAAGAAGAGATTTGTCTATTATGGAGAAGGATGGCTTGTTAAAAAGAACACATGGAGGAGCAATTGAACTTGCTAGAGTAAGGAATTTAGCTACCAAGCCATTGAAACGTTATAGTAATGGTTCTGTATATGAAGACGCAATTGCAAAAATCGCAGCTTCTTATATACAAGAAGGAGATTCCGTTTTTATTGGTGGAGCTTCTATTCATTATGCCATGTTAAAATATTTACCTGAAACATCATTTACAGTTATTACGAATGCTTTAGAAATTGCTAGTACGTTACAGGAATATAAGAACATCGATATGTACTTAATTGGTGGCATGGTGAAACCATCAGGAAATATGACAGATACACTTGCTTCAGAGTTAATAAGTAGATTTTCTATTGATCTTAATTTTTCTACAGGTGATGGTATTTCATTAAACGGTATAAGTACTGCAACGCCGGAAGTTGCTTTTTTTAGTAAAACAGTAAGTAAGATTGCTAGAAGAAATATTTGTTTAGCTCCTCATAATAAACTTGGAATAGACTACTTTATAAAAGGAGAGTCACTGATTGAAATTGATCTTATAATAACAGATTCGGAGGCTAGTAAAGAAACAATTCAAGAATTTGAGAAACAAGGTAAAGAAATTGTAATAGCATCAATAGACTACGTTTAAAAGGAGTTTGAAATGATTATAAAAAGACAAGAATTTCATATAAATGGACTAACTTATACAATTCGTTCTGCAGCTGAAACAGATGCGGAACAGTTATCGGAAATTAGAGTTCAGATCGATGGAGAAACTGAAAATATGGATAGAGAAGCTGGAGAGGGATTTATAGATAAGATAGGATTTCAAAACATAATAAAAACAGATAGTGAAGAGAGTAAGAACCTGTTTTTAGTTGCAGAAGTACATGATCGAATCGTTGGATTTTCAAGATGCGAAGGGTCAAATTTAAAGAGATTATCTCATAAAATAGAATTTGGTGTTTGTATTTTAAAAGAATTTTGGGGATATGGAATAGGTAAGAGTCTATTGGGACAATCTATTCATTGGGCTGATGAAAATGAGATTAAAAAGATATCATTACAAGTATTAGAGACAAATGAAAAAGCCATTCAGCTTTATAAAAAGTTAGGTTTTGAAGTAGAAGGTATTTTAAAAAATGATAAAAGGCTGTCGGGTGGGAAGTATTATAATACGGTAGTAATGGGAAGGTGTATTTGAGTCTGTTCATAAAAGAGGTGAAAATATATGTTTTACAGAAGAAAGTACTATATAGTAAAGAATGAATTTGTAGAAATATTTAATGGGCATTTTAATAACACGAATTTACCTAATCAGTTAAAGTATGGTTCCAGGCTAATAGGACGCTGGATGAAAGATAATAAGAATGGTACGACTGAAGTGTTTGCCATATGGGAATATGATAGTTATGAACAGTATAAAGAAATAGAATCAAAGATTAGAAATGACGAGAAGCATATTAGAAAAATACATGAATGGTATGAAAAACATGGCGGAAGAGAATATGTTTTACAGGAGTACATAGTAGAGATGAAAAACGAAGAGTTAGTATGTACTGTAAAGTGATAGAGAGGTGGGAGATAGTGGGAATGAAAACAAAATTATATTTTAGTGTAGCATCTACTATTTTATTTGCAATAGCCGTAATTATTTTCTTTATAAACGGTAATCCACAAATGTGGTTTTGGTTATGTATTTTTTTTGCGTCCATTATACAAAACATAGTGCTACTAAAAAAGAATAAAGAAGCGCATTAAGATATTCAAATTATTAACATATTTGTGTCGTCTTTCTAGTTTTATTGAAAACGCTTTTATTCAGTTTTATAATAAAGGTATGTTTTTTACAGATCTCCAAAACAATAAATAGGGAGATGATACAATGTTAGCTTCACCGTTTTACTTACATACATGGAAAAAGTTTGTTGATGAAGGAGTCCTTGATTCGAACCGTATAAACGAAAGAATTTCAGAGTCATGGTATCGATGTAAACAAGCAAATGTGAATCCTCATATGAATAAAGGTCAGAAAATTTTGTCTTCTAATATTTTTCAAGACCAAAAGAAAAAGAGTGAAATCTTCTTAGATATAGCAATACCTCAAATACAAAATATGAGAAAAACCATTGATGAATTGCAAATGATGGCATTATTAATTGATCCAGATGGTTACGTTCTATCGTTAAGTGGAAATGAACAAACATTGAAACGAGCAAAACATATTAACTTCATTGAAGGTGTGAAATGGACGGAAGCAGCTGTTGGTACAAATGCAATAGGAACAGCGCTTGAGATTGAAGAGGCTATTATGATAAGTGGTACAGAGCATTATTCTGTCGCATCTCATAGCTGGAGCTGTGCGGCTGCTCCCATTCATAACGATGATGGGAAATTAATTGGTGTTCTAGATTTCTCCTGTCCAATTGAATTTTCGCATCCATATATGCTCGGAATGGTAACTTCGATTGCACATGCGATTGAACGTGAATGTAGTATTCGAGTACATCAAAATGAACTGCATTTAATCCATCGTTTTTTAGATGTAATTGACAGTAATGAACAAGTTGTAATTTGTAATCATCGTAATGTTATCGTTTCTGCAAGCAAGAGGATTCGGGAACGAGTAACTAATTGGTCACGAATGAAACTTGAAGATTTAATGTACTATGGATTGAAAACTAAATTAGAAGTTCCAGTATACAGTAATAATAGAATGATTGGGAAATGTATTTATGTAAAGGAAAATAAACAAGAAAAAGTATTTTCAACTTCCCTATTTATAAATGGCATCACTTTCCCTGGAGTAATTGGGACAAGCGATGCATTTCAACATACATTAGAAGAAATTAAGCTTGTATCACCAACTGATGCAAGTGTATATGTTTGTGGTGAAACAGGTGTAGGAAAAGAATATGTAGCGAGAGCGATTCATGAAAATAGTCCAAGAAAAAATGGTCCTTTTATAGCTGTTAACTGCGGTGCATTACCGAAAGAATTAATGGAAAGTGAATTGTTTGGTTATGCTGAAGGAGCGTTTACAGGTGCACGGCGTCAAGGATATAAAGGGAAATTCGAACAAGCAGACGGAGGAACAATATTTTTAGATGAAATTGGTGAAGTGCCTCCAGAGATGCAAGTAGCATTATTACGTGTTTTACAAGAAAGAACAGTAACCCCAATTGGCAGTTCAAAAGAGGTGCCAGTTAATATTCGTATTATTACTGCGACACATAAAGATCTATTGCGATTAGTAGAAGAAGGGAAATTCCGTCAAGATTTATATTATCGTTTACATGTTTATCCGCTATATGTTCCATCGTTAATAGAAAGAAAAGAGGATATTCCGTACTTCATAAAACACTTTTGCAAACGAAAGAATTGGAATGTTGTATTTCCAAAAAGTATTTGTAATCAATTTTCTCAGCATACATGGCCCGGAAATATTCGAGAATTATTAAATGCATTAGAACGCATCTACATTTTGTCGCAAGGACGGGAAATATGCGAAAAACAAATCTCTTTTTTATTACAAACAATGATGAGAAATCAACATCAGCTTGAATTGCAAACAGAAAATAAAACAGAGAACACATTGAATTTCCGTGAAAAAATACAGCGTGATAGCATGATTGAAGCGCTAGAAAAGACGAACGGAAATGTTTCGTTAGCTGCAAAACTGTTAGATGTACCTCGAAGTACATTTTATAAACGAATGCAAAAATATAAGTTATAAAGTAGATTTTTGTAATCTACTTTTTCTTTGTGAGCTCATGTTCTGTCGGAATGTGCGCTTACCGGGGAAATAATAGAATAGTTAGAAATTAATTTCCGGAAGGGGCTTATATGAAGTATATTGAAATCGGCTTCGGAAATAGGTGGTTCGTTCGAACAGAAACTGAAAATAAAGATGGAACTGAATTTGAAGAACGAGGAATTATAAAACCTATTTATTTTGAGTCGTTATATGTACGAATGTGGTTTCGGAAAACGTGTTTAATTTTAGATACGAAAGAAGGATTTAAAAAGGTTAAAAAGAGGAGGATTGAATATAAATTTATTTTTGGAATTGTGAGTAGACTGGATAAAGAAAAAGTGGGCTAACATGCGAAGTTATATTGACCAGGAAATTCTTTTGACTTATATCAAATTCATGAAAAGCACTTTTACTAAATATTAATTGTTAATAAAACCGCTAAGGAAACTTAGCGGTTTCTTTTTAAAAAGGGAGGATTTGCGTATGAATAGGATTGTAACTGTTTTACTTGCAATTATTATAATGGGGTATTCCATTTATAGTTGGAATGCTACTTCGGAACTGAGTATGTTAATTTTACAAACGCTTTTAGGGTTTATGTTAGTTAGTTTAGGGGTGCAAAATTTTAAAAATAAAGAAAATAGAAGTGTGGGTATCGTTTTACTACTCGTTGCGCTATATTTAATTGTTGTATCGTTAGTAAAATATTTGGCATGAATAAGTATTTAAATGACTTATTCATGCTTTCCTTATTACGATAAATATTCTCGTAATAAAAATTAAAATTCCACTTGTATTTCACTATATAAAATATGGCATAATGATTTAGTTAAATAGAAATGGATAGGGTATTTGAGAGGGGCAGTATAATGAGTTTTGCAATTGAAATAGTAATAAAAGCACCAATGGATGTTGTATGTGATTATATAATAGAAGATGAAAAAATAAAAGAATGGAATACGTTTATAATAGAAAATCGCTATCCTTCAAATATGGATAAAGAAAATCCACGTGTAGGAGATAAATATATTACTGTTCAAAAAGTCGGTAAGAAAATATTGGAGGCAGAAGTAGAAATTCTTGAATACGATGCACCCCATATTATTTCACTAGGTAGTGAAATGAAGCAAGGTTATTCAGCGATGACTTATATGTTAGAAGAAGATGAGGAAGGTACAGCACTAACATTAATTTCAGAATATGAACCTAGTAATTTTTATTATAAAATCATATATAAGTTAACAGGCTGGATTTCACGAGGTTTAACCATGGAACAAATGGAACGTCTAGCAGAATGTGTAGAAGCTGCTTATCATAAAGAAGATTAATATTAAAAATATATTAAGGTAAAAGCGTTACTCAATCTCATGAGTAACGCTTTTACTGTTTGAAGATTTTTCATTGAAAATCTCAATAGCACTTTCATATATTTCTTTATCAATACAAAAATAGCACACCTTATGTATTGAACGTGTGCTATTTATATAAACCAGTCGTATACATTTTCGTCAATGTATGCACAATTTCTTCTAGGTTGATCTTTTTATCATTTTGCACAATCGTCCAAAGAAACATCTCATTCATCGCAAACCAAGCACGTGCTACAATTTCTTTATTCAATTCAGAATGTGCTAACCCACTTTCTTGAGAGTATGTAATATCTTGCGTAATACTGTTTATAAAGCGTTCCCGTATCTCGTCCCATTTTTGACGTATCTCTTTTGATAACCCAATTGCTTCTTCTACAACTTGTAAAATTGCTCGTTCTTTCTCTGCTAATTGTAGAAATGCTTTAACTTGATTTTGGATCATTGTACGTGCTTCTCCTGTCGTTTGAGGCGAAAAAGAGCGCTCAGCGATATTATAAAATTGATTCATAACATCTTCCATTAAAACGATGAGAAGATCATCTTTGTTTTTAAAGTATACATATGCCGTGCCATAACCGGTTTCAGCGTGTTTAATAATTTGTGTAATTGTCGTTTTTTGAAATCCGTTACGAATAAAAATAGTGTAACCAGAGTGTAATAGTTTCTTCTTTGTTTCTAAGGAGCGGTGTTTTCTTGATGAAAGAGTAGTGTTTTTCAAAGAATCACCTCTTTATACTGAACTATCTGAAAATATAACTGTATTGTAAAAGAAATTCATATATAAAGTCAACTGACATAATATCATTGACGTTATATCAACTAAGGTGATATATTTCAATTAGTTAGAATAAAAAGAAAATTAAGAGAAGGTGACACCATGTATAAAGAACCATTTCAACCAACTTATGAGTATGCGCTTGAATGTGATAAACATGATGAACTGAAAGATTTTCAAACTGAATTTTATAAAAAAGAAGGAACAATATATTTAGATGGAAACTCATTAGGGCTACTTTCAAAAAGAGCAGAGAAATCATTACTTACTTTGCTAGATTCATGGAAAGAGTATGGCATTGACGGCTGGACCGAGGGTGAGCATCCGTGGTTTTTCCTTTCAGAGAAATTAGGTGAATTGACTGCACCTCTTATTGGAGCTTTACCAGAAGAAACTATTGTAACCGGTTCCACGACAACGAATATTCATCAAGTAATCGCAACTTTCTATGAGCCGAAAGGAATTCGGACAAAAATTCTTGCGGATGAATTAACATTTCCGTCAGATATATATGCACTTCAAAGTCAAATTCGCTTAAAGGGCCTAGATCCAGATGAGCATTTAGTACGAGTGAAGAGCCGAGACGGTAGAACACTTTCTGAAGATGATATTATTCAAGCAATGACAGATGACATCGCGTTAATTTTATTGCCTTCTGTACTATATAGAAGTGGACAAATTCTTGATATGAAACGTTTAACAGCGGAAGCTCATGAGCGTGGTATTCATATCGGGTTCGATTTATGTCACTCAATCGGTTCTATTCCGCATCATTTCAAAGAATGGGATGTTGACTTTGCTATTTGGTGTAATTATAAATACTTAAACGCAGGACCTGGCGGTGTTGCTGGCCTTTATGTAAATAAAAAGCATTTTAATAGACTTCCAGGCTTGTCTGGCTGGTTTAGTTCTAGAAAAGATAAGCAGTTTGATATGGAACATACATTAACAGCTGCTGATCATGCAGGGGCGTATCAAATTGGTACACCGCACATATTAAGTACTGCACCTTTAATTGGTTCACTTGAAATATTTAAAGATGCTGGTATAGAACGTTTACGTGAAAAATCCTTACATATTACAAGATACATGCTTAATTTGATTGACCATGAATTAAAAGATTTCGGATTTACAATTGGAAATCCATTTGAGGATGAAAAACGAGGCGGGCATATTTATTTAGAGCATGCAGAAGCAGCACGTATATGTAAAGCGTTAAAAGCAAATGGAGTAATTCCAGATTTTAGAGCGCCAAATGGAGTGAGACTTGCGCCAGTTGCTTTATATAATACGTACGAAGAAGTATGGCAGTCTGTTATGATTTTAAAGAAAATTATGAAAGATGAAGAGTATAAGCAATTTGAAAATAAGCGAGAGGTTGTGGCATAAGTATGAAAACATCAGAGTGGATTGATATTTCACAACCGCTAAATAATGATATTGCTACTTGGCCAGGGGATACACCGTTCTCGTATGAAGTATCATGGTCAAAAGAAGAGAGTGGCTCAGTAAATGTCGGAAAGTTAACGATGAGTATTCATACAGGCACTCATATTGATGCACCGTTTCATTTTGATAATGATGGAAAGAAAGTGTTAGATTTAGATATTCAAGTTTATGTCGGACCTACGCGAATCATTGACGTTTCTAATCTTGAAAGCATTGGGAAAAAGGAATTAGAGAAATTTCATTTAGAAGGCGTAGAACGCTTGTTGTTACGCACATCTTCACATGGTAAAGCGAATGAATTCCCGGATATAATCCCGCATTTACGTGCGGATATAGCACCATTTCTTTCAGAAAAAGGTATACGTTTAATTGGAGTGGATGTACCATCAGTTGATCCATTAGATGATAAAGAATTAGCAGCGCATCATCAATTGTTTAAACATGGTATACACATTTTAGAAAATGTCGTACTAGATCATGTAGCAGATGGCGATTACGAACTAATCGCATTACCACTTGCCTTATCAGATGCAGATGGAAGTCCAGTTCGAGCAGTTATTAGACCAATATAAGTAGAAATATATATAAAGGGGCGTTTTGCTAATATGAAAGAAAATGAAAAGGTAATTATGGAAAAAGGGATTCATACGGACTTTAAAGAGAATATGACGTACGGGGAATATTTACAATTAGATAGTTTACTATCTTCTCAAAAGAGATTATCAGACCACCATGATGAAATGTTGTTCATCGTTATTCACCAAGCAAGCGAACTTTGGATGAAGCTTATTTTACATGAGTTAAACGCAGCAATTGAATCTATTAAACAAGACAAATTACAACCAGCTTTTAAAATGTTAGCACGCGTATCAAAAATTCAATCACAAATCATTCAATCTTGGGATATTCTTGCGACATTAACGCCATCCGAGTACATTGAGTTTCGTGACTCGCTCGGTCAAGCTTCAGGTTTTCAATCGTATCAATATCGTATGATTGAGTATGCACTTGGTTATAAAACGCCGCATGCCTTAAAAATTTATGAAAAAGATCCAGAATTACATGCTCGACTTCATACAGCACTACATGCACCAAGTTTATATGATGTGGCAATTCAAGCTCTTGTAAAAGAAGGATTCCCAATTCATAAAGACGTGTTAAATCGTGATATTACGCAGCCTTACGAAGAAGATGTAACAGTAGAAGCAGCATGGCTTGAAGTGTATGCGGATGTGAAAAAATATTGGAATTTATATCAGCTTGCTGAAAAACTTATCGATATTGAAGATTGGCTACAACAATGGCGTTTCCGTCATATGAAAACAGTAGAACGCATTATCGGACATAAAATGGGAACAGGCGGCTCTTCTGGTGTATCTTATTTAAAACGAGTACTTGATCAACGTTTCTTCCCAGAGCTTTGGAATGTTCGCACTAAATTATAAAAACAAACCTGTCAGTTCATTACTGGCAGGTTTGTTTTTTATTTGAACACAAGTATGTTTTAATTAAAGCTACAAGATATAATAAATTAGGTAATGATTTAATTGGAGGTAAAGTATTGGATTTCAAGCAGCTAGAAAATAAATTTGAAAAGAAAAAAGTAAATACATTTCTTGTTTATCAAAAAGGGGAATTAACAACTGAGTATTATAAAACACCCGAATGTGCAAATAACTTATATAAAATAAATTCGATTACAAAAAGCATTGTATCTATATTAATAGGTATTGCAATCGATAAAGGATATATAAATGATATACATACACCGATTACAGAATGGATTGAAAATGTATCTGAGGAAAAGCAGGATTTGACTCTTTACCATTTATTAACGATGACTACAGGAGAAGATTGGAAAGAGTTCGGAAATGGAGTAGTGTTCCCAAATGATTTTGTAGAATCGGATAACTGGGTGCAGTACATATTAGAAAAACCAATGATTGAAGAACCGGCTACAAAAATGAATTATAACTCAGGCTCTTCGCATTTACTTAGTTACATTATCCAAAAAGCTACTGGAATGCCGACAGAACAGTTTGCGAAAAAATATGTATTTGATCCATTAGAAATTACCGAATATGAGTGGCAGCAAGATCCGCAAGGAATACATGTCGGCGGCTTCGGAATGAAAATGAAGTCTAAAGATTTATTAAAGCTCGGTATATTATGTTTGCAGAATGGATATTGGCAGGGGAATGAAATCATATCATCAAAATGGTTAGAAGAATCAAGTATGGCTCTATTTGAAACGTATGAACATGTCGGGGCGTATGGATATCACTGGTGGGTATTGAATAACGAAAGATTTCACATACCGTATTGTATGTACTTTGCTATGGGATATGGCGGGCAATATATCGTTATCATTCCGCAGTTAGAGGTAGTTGCTGTAATAAGTAGTCATATGCCTAAACGTGGACTTGTTCCATTAAAATTATTTATTGAACATATACAAGAGAATTGTAATTTTCAGTAAGGGTACAAGTAAATCCATTCAATCCAGTTCAATTGTTTCATTTCTTCACAATTGAAAGTAATTTAGAAATGAAAACCTCACTGTTTATAATGTAAACAGTGAGGTTTTCATTTTATCTACTCGTCTTCTGAAACGACACCTTAATAAATTTCTCTGTCTTCGTTTCAAATTCTACATCCACAAAAACACCATATTCTTTTCCATCTTCACGTAACCATAATTTAAATTTTTCAACTGTTATTTGAACGGTTTTCGGTTTTCTACCTATATGAAGATAATCAATTATATCAGCTTTCGGGTATTGTTCTTTCGTCTTTTCTACAGCAAGTTTCCCCCATTTCGCATACGGCGGCTGCGCATGAACAATTGATGAGCCGGTATATATATTTGAACATGTTGTTAGGAGCAGAATGACCAGTACGACACGCTTTAACAATTTCCTCATGATGAACTCCTTTTATCCTTTTTGTATATTGTTTACATATTTTTTCAACGATATGAGCTTGGATTTTTTTGTCTTCTTTACATAAAAGCGAGCCTTTTACAAAACATAACCAAGAAATCATTTCTGTAATTAAGGAGGGAAATTTATGCGCCAAAAAGCTATTTTAAAAATAGCAGTTTTACTTGCGTTCATAGGACTATCTTTAATGGTCAGTAGTATACAACTAAAAAATGTAGAAGCCTTTTCTAATCAAGTCATTCAAAGGGGAGCATCTGGCGAAGATGTCATTGAACTGCAATCTCGTTTGAAATATAACGGATTTTATACGGGAAAAGTGGATGGTGTTTTCGGCTGGGGTACATACTGGGCACTTCGAAATTTTCAAGAGAAATTTGGTTTACCTGTTGATGGTTTAGCTGGAGCTAAAACGAAGCAAATGCTCGTGAAGGCAACGAAGTATGATAAGTCAACTGCTAATAAAGGAAGTAGTGGTGGTACAGCACAAGAAAATAAACCATCTCAAAATAAAGGGACAAATGTTCCAAATGGTTATTCTCAAAATGACATTCAGCTCATGGCAAACGCAGTATATGGAGAGTCTCGTGGTGAGCCGTACTTAGGACAAGTTGCAGTCGCTGCGGTTATTTTAAATCGTGTTACAAGTGCATCATTTCCAAATACCGTTTCGGGTGTAATCTTTGAGCCAAGAGCATTTACAGCGGTAGCAGACGGACAAATATATTTAACGCCAAATGAAACAGCGAAAAAGGCTGTATTAGATGCAATTAATGGATGGGATCCAACAGGAAACGCATTGTACTACTTCAATCCAGATACTGCAACAAGTAAATGGATTTGGACTCGTCCACAAATTAAAAAGATCGGGAAACATATTTTCTGTAAATAGAGCGGAGGTGGAACTATGTTACGAGGTATTATAATCGTATTATTAACAATCGGTGTAGTCGGCACAGGGTACTGGGGCTATAAAGAGCATCAAGAGAAGAATGCAGTATTAATTCGGGCAGAAAATAGCTATCAACGTGCGTTTCACGATTTAGCGTACGAGGTAGATTTATTACACGATAAAATTGGTACAACGCTTGCGATGAATTCACGTGCATCTTTATCACCTGCATTAGCAGATGTATGGAGATTAACATCTGAAGCTCGTTCAGATGTAGGGCAACTTCCTTTAACATTAATGCCTTTTAATAAAACGGAAGAATTTTTAGCGAATATCGGTGATTTTAGTTACCGTGCAGCTATTCGTGATCTAGAAAAAGAGCCGTTAAATGCTCAAGAATACAAAACGTTGCAAACTTTATACTCAAATGCCGGAAATATACAAGATGAACTAAGAAAAGTGCAACATCTTGTTTTGAAAAACAATTTACGCTGGATGGATGTTGAGATGGCACTCGCATCCAATCGTGATCCTGCCGACAATACAATTATTGACGGACTAAAGACAGTAGAAAAAAATGTAACATCGTATTCATCTACAAACTTCGGACCTACCTTTACAAGTGCACAAAAAAATAAAAAAGGTGGATTTGAAGCAGAAGGAAAAGCAATTTCAAAAGATGAAGCTGCGAAAATCGCAAAATCGTTCTTGAATTTAAAAGGAAATGAAAAAGTAGAAGTTGAGAAAAGTGGAAAAGGTGCGAAAGAATCTTTCTATAGTGTGAAAATTAAAGATGAAGCAACGAATAATGAGTTTTATATGGATATTACCGGAAAAGGCGGATATCCAATTTGGGTTATGAATAATCGAGAAATTAAAGAACAGAAGATTAGTTTAAATGACGCAGGAAGTAAAGGTTTGAAATTCTTAAAGGACCATAAGTTTAATAATATGGAGCTTTATGATAGCTCACAATATGATAATGTTGGAGTATTTACGTATGTAGTAAATGAGAATGGCGTACGAATTTATCCTGAAGCAATTCAAATGAAAATTGCTTTAGATGACGGTTCTATCGTTGGATTCTCCGCAAAAGAATATTTAGCGTCACATCAAAAACGAACAGTTCCATCAGCAAAACTAACTGCAGCAGAAGCAAGAAAGAAAATTAATCCAGATGTGAAAGTTATGGAAGAACGTAAAGCTGTCGTAGTAAATGATCTGCATAATGAAGTACTTTGTTATGAATTTGTAGGTACGTTAGGGAAAGATACGTACCAAATCTTCATTAATGCAAATAGCGGAGCAGAAGAAAAAGTGAAGAAAATGCAGGCTGTTGAAAAAATTTATGATTAAACTTTAATGGTAAAGTGGTGAGAATAATGAAAATCTTAATATATCTATTAATGGTTTGTTTTTTAATAACTGGATGTAGTATTGGAAAAAAGGATAGTCCAAACGAAAAGTCAGAGCAAAAAAATGTTTCGATGAAAAATGTTAATTATACGAATAAGTCAAATAAGCCAAATGAAAAAGCAGCGGATCATCTAGCATCTTTAGCAGCAAGTGTGCCAGGTGTGAATGATGCGACAGCGGTAGTAGTTGGGAAATATGCTATCGTAGGAATTGATGTAAAAGCGAAACTTGATCGAACTCGTGTTGAATCCATTAAATACTCTGTTGCAGAAAGTTTGAAAAACGATCCTGATGGTGCTAATGCAGTTGTTGTAGCAGATGTTGATACGTACGAACGACTGAAACAAATTGGAAAGCAAATTAAAAAAGGAAAAACAGGCGAAGGTATACTGGATGAGTTAGCAGCAATTGTTGGCCGTGTAATGCCACAAGTTCCAAATGACATGATTGAAAATAAAGAAACGAATCCAATTCAAGATAATGATAAACAATTACCAAAAGATGAAGAACAAGAACTAAGAAAAGAACAGAATGATCAATCAAATAATCATTTGAATAAATAAAGATAACCTTAACCCTGTACTAAATTGTGCAGGGTTTTTTAATATAATATTAAATATTCAGTTTATTTTTAAGGGAAAATATGGTTTAATTATGATGGGAGGGACAACTGTTATGATGAAAAAAAGCACATTAATATTATGTAGTTTATGCTTAGGTTTCAGTATGACAGCGTGTGAACAGAAGAAAGAAGTAAAAAAGCAAACAGCGACTTCTTCTACTGTGATGGAAAATCAGAAGAAAGAATCTATCAATATAAATCATTTTTCAAATATAAATGAAGGAATGACTTATAAAGAAGTAAAAGATTTAATTGGTTTTGAAGGGGATTTACTCATAGAAGAAGGTGTAGAACATTCTACACAAATTAAGCAAATTTTTGCTTGGAAGGGAAGCGATCCAACTGCATTAGTTGAAATTACCTTTTTAGATGGAAAAGTACATTCTAAAGTGCAGCAAGGCTTAAGTTAATAAGTTGAAAATGGGAGAGTTTAGCATGAACATACATACAGGGGAGATTCAATTAGTTCCGTATAAAGAGGAATATAAAGAAGTTATAGAAACATTTATTTTACCAAGTGAACAAGTTCAATTTACGTCGGACCCAGCTGAATTATTGAAAAAAGCAAAAAATGATCGTACAAAAAATGTCATTGTTATTTTAGATTACAATGGGGTACCTGTTGGTCTTTTTGCATTGCAAACAGGAGATAGAGTACAGGAATTCACAGAAAATGAAAACGCTTTACTTTTAACTTCGTTTTCTATAAATCACAATAGACAAAGGAAAGGATATGCTAAAAAATCACTGGCATTATTACAAGAGTTTGTACAACGTTATTTTCCGATAAAAAATGAAGTTGTACTTGCTGTGAATGAAAAAAATATTCCAGCACAAAATTTATATGAAAAAGTTGGTTTCCAAGATAAAGGGCTTAGAAGAATGGGACCAATTGGTCAACAAATTATAATGCATTTACCTATTATGAAATAACAAGAACAAAACTTACTCTTGCATAGCAAAGTAGTAAGTTTTTTTATTTAGAACAATATATGTTGTAAAATATATAAATAAACGAAATAGAAATGAAGGAAATACAAATGAATCGAGTTAGAAAATGGAATATTATTGGTGGAAGGGTGATAAAAACAGGAATTGCGGTTTTTCTTACAGTTCTAGTTTGCGAATTTTTCAATATACCAACTATTTTTGCTGTTATTACGGCAATTGTAACGATTGAGCCAACCGCAACGGATTCTATAAAAAAAGGACTAGTTCGTTTTCCAGCTTCAACAATTGGATCGGCGTATGCAATGACTTTCACATTTTTCCTAGGTCATCAGGCTCTTTCTTATGCGTTAGCGGCAATGTTTACAATCGTTACATGTCAAAAACTAAGGCTACACGCTGGAACGTTAGTCGCAACTTTAACTGCTGTTGCAATGATTCCCATTACGGCAGATCATTATTTTACTGCATTTTTAATTCGATTAGCTACTACATCTACTGGTATTATAGTGTCTACTGTAGTCAATTTTTTTATTTTGCCACCACATTATGTTAAAACAATTTCGGGATGTACAGAGGAGCTATTTGTTAAAACGGCAAATATTATGGAGGAATGGCTTACTGCGTTAATGGATGGGAAAGTTATAAAAAAGGAGACAACCTATAATCTTTCTAAATTAACTGTATTATTACATAAAGCAGTACAATTTGTTCAATATGAGCAAAAAGATTGGAAATACCATCGACATACAAAAAAAGAAATGAGAAGCTTTTTACTTGTACAAAAGCAACTTCATTTATTACAGCAAATTATTTATCATATAGATAATTTAGCTCGAGCACCAATTGAAACATGTGATTGGTCACAAAATGAAAAAGAAATTTTGCGACGAACAATTCATTCTATAATTTCTATATTAAGAAATCATTGTAAAAAAATAGATGAGGAACATTTTAAACTGATTGATGAATTAGATAAGCAATTTTGGACTAATAAAAATGATTTAGCACATTGTAAACCGAATCAATATCATCATCATTTTTCAAGCAAATCTATCATTTTATTTGAGGTATTATCTATACATGATATGTTAGAGGAATTAAAACAAATATTCGAGAAATATGAGAGTGAAAATCAACTTAATTGCTCAGTTCATTAAAATGCGGAGGATTGATATGACAATTTATATTGCATTACTAAGAGGAATCAATGTAGGCGGGCATAAGATAATCAAAATGGCTGATTTAAAACAAGCGTTTGAATCAATAGGGTTGCAACAAGTGAAAACATATATTCAAAGTGGGAATATCGTATTCAAATCTGAGGAAGATATAACATTTCTAAAGGAACGAATACAGTCTGAAATTAAAAATGTTTTTGGTTTTGATGTTCCGGTTATGTTAAGAACATATGCTGAATTTACAAACATTATAAAAATATGCCCTTATGAAGCTGATTCATTGCTAGAAGGGGAAAGTATGCATATTGCCTTCTTAGCAAATGAACTTTCTAAAAAAGAAAAAGATCAGTTGCTTATATATAAAAATATGAATGAAGATTGTTATATACATGAAAAAGTTGTGTATTTATTTTTCAAAACTAGCATTCGAAATTCTAAATTAATGAACCAGTTTCAGAAGATACATACACCAGCTACAGTAAGAAATTGGAGGACTGTGAATAAATTAAAAGCGATTGTAGAGAGTATATAACTATAAAAAGAAGAGGTTTTCTGTCTATAGAAAACCTCTTCTTTTTATTTATATTGTTTCGCTACAATGAGTTCAATGATAGGATAAATAAAGAATGAAGAGCACAGTGCAATAAAAAGAGGGAAGTTTTTAACCCCATCTAAATTAGCTCCCATAGAAAACCCTTCAGAGAAGAGTAATATAAGGAACATTACAACTACGAGCGTAAAATATGCAATTTTAGAGCTTTTATATGTAATTTGTTGTCCCATTTCATCCTGACTTTCTTTTGATACACCGTGGGGATCTCCCCATGTAATATGATTGATAAGGTAGCTAATTATTATAGCGCTAGTGAAAATTGTGCCACCTAAAATTTCACCTTCAGTGATGTATTTATAAACCCCATGTATAAGCACTCCAAGTAATGATAAAACGATAATCATGAAAATAAATTTTTTATGGTTCAATTTAGAAATGACACCTCCATTTTTGTAAAAAACTTTTTACATTCATAGTATAAAATTGGAAAGGTTTTCTGTCAAATGTTTTTTACATACAGGGGTTAAGAATACAATATTTTATCTTTAAGATTAATAAAAAATTACATTACATTTGAATGTAAAAGAATGGGCTCGCATATATTTGGAAGGGATGTCAGATTAATTTAGGGGGTAGTTATGTCTATTCTTTTAAAAGCTGGTGCTGATGCAGGAAATAATGGTTTGAAGTTAATGGTGAAAGGGCAAGATCCTATTTTTATTCCGAGTATATATGCTTTATATATAGGAGAGCCTACAGGACTCTTAGATGAGGGAGATGTTTCATTATCTGAATTAGAAAATCACATTGACGTGACCATTAGTTCTCCATCGTTAATGTTAAATAATGTGCGGTATATCGTTGGAGAAAAAGTCATTCAAGATCAATTAAAAGGTACTGAAGTTGAGAAGAAATCGAATAAGTCAACTGATGAGTTAATGGTTATTACAATTCTATCTGGTTTAGCCGTAAGTGCTATGCGTCAAAGCCCAACTTCTAGCCATATTAATATTCGATATGATTTATCTGTTGCTCTTCCTATGCAACTTATTACGCAAGAAATAGCTGCGGAAAATGCGAAACGTTATATGGGGAATCATAAGGTTGTGTTCCATTATCCAAACGGACGTGATGTTACAATTAATATTTCAATCGAATATTGCAAATGTCTACCTGAGGGTGCTTCTGGGACGTGGGGCATTGTATATGATGAAGAAGGAAATGTTGTGAAACATAAAATAGAATGTGAACAAAATAAAGTTTCAGAAATTGATTTTGTTGATAAAACACTATTATCTTTTGATATTGGAGCAGGGACGACAGAAGAAGTCGTTTCACTAGGCGTAAACTTTCGACCACAACTAAGTAAGGGCTTATCTTATGGTGTGAAAGAAACGTTACTACAAATTATTACGAGATGGAACCGGAAGTACCCAACGAAGACGATTGATAGCATTACAGAATTCAATCAAATTTATTTAAATGATAAACACCCTAGAAATGCATTATTAGTTGAGGAATCACAACCAGCGTTATTAGGTTTAGCAGCGCGCGTTGCAACGGATATTATAAACAAAATTGATGATATGAAAGACGATCCGTACGTATTTATTTACGGCGGGGGCGCAGTTATCATTAAAAATAGCTTGAAAATGATTTTAAAACAAAAAGGGCGTTTAACAAATGTAATTTTTGTAGATAATCCATTATTTACAAACGCACGTGGATTATTAGTCTACACTTGTTCACCAAAATATAGAGAGCATAAGCAAAAAGAGTTAGGATTTACAAACTTAACGATAAGTTAGTTGGTGGAAACATGCGATCTAGGCGATATAAACGTGGTGATCGAGTGAAAATTAATATTCATAAATCAGTATCACCTGAAATGCTTGCATGGCTGAATAAACAATCAAACCCAACCAATTTCTTTTTCTTTGCAGCGCAGCAACTCTTTAAACAAGTGGGAGATATTGATGTGTCAAAAGCTATACCAAGTAGCCATGTTTTCTCATTATACGTAGAGCCATCATCCTTATTAAAGGTTGAAGTTAATCCTTTTAAAAACGTACCACTAGAAGCAAATAAATCCACCGATAATATAAAAAAAAAATCATGGGAAGCTGTTGACCAATTAGATTGTCCGTTTTTTTAAACAGAGAAAAATATAAGTATCGCCCATCACTATACATACGGATACAGTGATGGGCTTTTATTCGTTATTTATCTATTATTTTAGCTGTATGTTCAGTAACAGCATGAACTATATCTTCCCAGTCATCAGGATGATTTTCATGTCCTGCGCCTTCAAGGGTTAATAGAACTGAGTTAGGAATTTCATCAATAAGTGCGAGACCATGTTCAAAAGGGAGCGCGGTATCGTCTGTTCCGTGAATGACTAATGTAGGTGCTTGTATGGAGTGAAGCACCCCTTCATATGCATCATCGCCTTGAAGTAAAGCGTGATTAAACATGCTTAATAGATTGTTAGCTCGTTCCATTTCTTGTTTGACTTGGTTATAGACTCTTATTTCATCAAATGTTCGTTTTGACCCACATAATAGACGGGACCCTGAAACTAAATATTCTGCTACAACATTTTCATTTGTCCAATCTAAATGCTTGCCATTTGCGTGATGTGTTAAAATTCTTTCATCCATCGGTGGTAAATCGCGCGTATTATTGTCAGAGCCTATGATACTTGTAGCTAGTAATGTTAACGTTAAAACTCTTTCGGGATGTTTTACAGCAGCAATTTGAGCAATCATACCACCTAAAGACATCCCAAATAGATGTGCTTGATTAATATGATAAGCATCTAGTACCCCAATTGCATCTTCAGCCATATTTGTAACTGTATAATTGGAAGTTCCAGGTTCATATGCGACTGAGCGTCCCACATCACGGTTATCAAAACGAATAACAAATTTCCCACTGTTAGCCAATCGTTCACAAAACTCTTCATCCCAATAAATCATTGAACATGTTGCACCCATAATTAATAAAATAGCTGGGTTTTTAGGATTCCCAAAGCTTTCTGTACATATATCAATCCCGTTTATTTTAAATATCTTTTCAGTCATAGAGTTCTCTCCATTTCTTTTGAATTTAATTTAAAATACAATTTTGAATGACTCTAAGGTGTGTGTAAGATTTGCTTTGTTTCTTGCATAATTACCCCCAAAAATAAGTTTATGATAATTCAAGGCAAAAAAATTTGAGAAATAATTGTATGTTATTAAAATAAACAGCAAGGAGGAAAGGAAAATGAAGTGGTGGTTAGAGAAGCTCATATTTTGAGTGAAGGTCAACATGTTAGAGGTAAAATTGTAATGAAAGTAGAATAAAAATGATTAAGTATCTTTCAAAATTTCATTATCCCCCAAAACTAAAATGTTTTGGGGGATTTACTTTTTAGCTTAAAGATATTGTGCATATGCTTTTATAGCTTAAATTTTCGTATTGTGTCATGTAATTTCTCTAAACCAATCAACATATCTTTTTCATTTAACATAGAATAGCTAATCCTGAATTGGTTATTGTTTATATCGTTATGTAATAGACAAGCTGTTCCCGGTAAAAAAGAAACATCTACTTCATTTGCTTTTTGTAATAAAGTAAAAGGATCTATCGAATTAGGAAGAGTAATCCATAAATTAAAGCCACCATCAGGTATTTCAAATTGTATTTCTTTAAGTGGTGATAACATATCAATCGTTATATCACGTCTAATTTGTAAAGCTGTACGTAATTTTTCTAAATGATGTTTCATACGTTCTGCACGTAAAAACGGTAGAAGTGCTTTTTGTGTTAATAAAGGGCTACCGATATCCATCGAACCTTTTACGGCATATAACCATGCGAAAATAGGACCATCGGCAATAAGAGATGCGATACGCAGTCCTGGTGCTAACGTTTTACTAAATCCTTTTATATATAGTACGTGTCCGTTTGTATCAAAATTTTTGATAGGAGGGGGAACAATAGCATCTTCAAAATATATTTCTCCGAAAGAATCATCTTCAATTATAAAAAACTCATATAGCTCCGCTAGTTCTATAAGTTCCATTCTTCGTTCTTTACTCATTACTGTACCTGTCGGGTTCTGGAAAGTTGGATTCGTATACAATAAAACGGGATTTTTACTTTGACAAATATCATCGATTAAATCGGATCGAACCCCATGATTATCTAGAGAAACAGGTATAATTTGAGCCCCTTTATTGATGAAAATATCAAGCGCAGCACTATAACACGGACTTTCCACTAACACAATATCACCAGGTTTTAATAGTGTTTGAGCAATTAAATCAATTCCTTGTTGTGCGCCGCTTGTAATTAATAACTGGGATGGGTCTGTCACTAATTTTTGATGTTCATTTAAGTAATTTGCTATTTCAACTCGTAGTTCATAATCTCCTTGAACTGGCCCATATGTTGCTAGAATCATCTTGTCTTTATTAAGTATTTTATGCATTTCGTCTGCCAAGAATGGATTTGGCAATAGACGAGGATACAAAATCGCTTGTGAAAAATCGTAATATTTCCGGTGCTGATTCATTGCATATTGAGATCGCATAACATTAATCGTTTTCGTTTGTTGCCATTTATACGGAATTTGTTTGGAATCTTTTTTTACATGTTTATGTATATAAGCACCTTTACCTTGTTCAATGCGTATATATTCTTTCTTTTCCAGATGTTTATACGCCTTACGAACAGTTAATAGGTTAATCTGTAAATCTTCGGCCATAGAGCGTAAAGATGGAAGTGAGTCACCATGCGAAAGCATGCCACTTTGTATTCTTTCAACGATTTGCATATATATTTGCTTGTAATACGGTATGTTGGATTCTTTACGCAGTACAATCTTCATGGTTTCACCTTTTTCGTTTTTATTTAATTTAAGCGAAAAATATAAAGAGAATCAACTACTATTTTAGGCAACTGTTATATACATAGATACACTGTTATACACTATACCTTCTATACTCATGTTAAGAGTAAAAAGGAGGAAGAGTAATGGTCATTTTTAATTATATTTTAGTATGTATTATTTTCGGAACAACATTTTTAACGATAAAAATCGGAATTGAAGCAGGAGCGCCCCCATTATTTTCAGCGGGAATTCGTTTCTTTTTAGCAGGAGTAATCTTAATGATTATATTTAAGCTAAAACGAAAAGAAATTATGCCACACATATTTTCAAGACGAATTATATATGCTGGTTTTTGCTTAACATTTATGACATTCGCAACATTATATTGGGCAGAACAATATATTTCTTCAGGGTTAGCTGCTGTGCTATCTGCTACAGGGCCTATGATGATTTTGTTGTTACAGACAAAGAGAAATAAGACAAAATTAAAAAAGGAACAACTTCTTGCTTTAATTATTGCACTAATAGGTGTTGTTTTTGTTTCTTTACCTGGAATGCACCAAGAAATAAGTTTCATATGGAGTATCGCTTGTTTTGTATTAATAATAGGAGAGTTATTTTACGGAATAGGCTCTATTCGCTCAAAAGAAATACTTTCGGATTTACAAAGTGTATCGCCATTTCTTATAAATGGTATTCAAATGTTTTACGGAGGAGTTTTACTACTAATCGTATCCTTCATAGTAGAACAACCGAATGTAACTGTATTAGCTTTATGGAGTGTACAGTGGCCTATTTTATATCTCATATTTATCGGATCAATTGGTGGGCACGGATTATATTACTGGCTCTTATCAAAAACAAATCCTGTATTCCCGTCAACTTGGTTATATGTCTCACCATTAATTGCTATTATAGTTGGATACATCATATTAGGAGAACCTTTAAACCCTATAATGGGAATAGGTGCTTGTTTCATTTTAGTTGGTGTATTTTTAGCTAATCGATCCACACTCCGTACTTATTTCAAACAAGGGAGATTATTTGAGAAGGAAATGTAGTTGTATAAAGAAGCAGCCTTGTATAAAAGAGGGCTGCTTTCATTTTATTCATGATACGGATTGACTTTATTTATTGGAAAGGCATAATATTATTAAGCTATATGAAAGAGATCTGTAAGAAGAGGGGAGTTATTATGAAAATAAATTGGACTGAAGTAAAGGGAAAAATTCGACCGCAAATTTCAAAACCATCATATGAAACTTGGTTTACTAATACTACTGTTTATTTAGAGGATGATATATTAACAATTTATTGTCCAAATGAATTTGCACGTGACTGGTTAGAATCTCATTATAAAGAATTAGTATTTAATACATTAAGAGAAATGTTTAATACGACGTTTGAAATTCAGTTTGATCTATGTAATGGCGAACCTTCTAACTTGAAAGATGTCCAAAAAGAAAAGCTTAGTAGCTGGGATGAAGTAAAGAAAGCATTAAGACCTAAAATAGCAGAGAAAACATTTATGACATGGATTAGAAATACAAACGCTACGATAGAAGATAATAAAGTAATAATCTTTTGTGAAGATGCGTTTCATCGTGATTTGCTTGAAGGGGAGTATAAAAATATAATTTCAAGTACCGTACAGAAAATTACTGATGAAGAATATCAAATTTGGTTCGAAATAGAATCAAGCGCTACTTCTAAAGCACAGGTTCATCACGTGAAAAATAATCAACGTACTTCCGGACAAGAGGAATCAAAAACAATTTGGAATAAAATAAAAGATAAAATACAATTAAAAATTTCGAGACCGTCATATGAAACTTGGGTCAAAGAAACGACAGCTAGAATAAATGAAGATTCATTGATCATTTATTTTGAAAACGAATTCCAACAAGAGTGGCTTAAAAAGTCTTATAAAGATTTAATTTCGCAAATAGCTAAAGAGTTAACTGGAAATACATATGAAATTCAATTTGAATTAAAATCAAATACAACCAGTAATAATGAAAAATCAACAATTAAAGATATCACTTCCGAATTAGGGGAGCAGTTCAAAGTCTCTAATAACAGTTTAAAATATAATGATGTAGACGAGAGCAATAAACGTATTCGAGCGTTAGAAGAAAAAATAATGAACTTGGAAAAGGTCATTGGTACATTAGTAGAAAAATTAGATGCAGTAGAATTAAAAACACAGTTGGAAAAATAACCAACTGTGTTTTTTTACTTAATTCGCTTTTTTTATAAACCCTTTATAATGACGTTTTACAAGCTGACTTTCTAACGTTTTCATTGTTTCAAGTGCCACACCGACAATGATCAGTAAGCTTGTACCACCAATTTGTGCAGAAGGTGGTAATGTAGCAATCTTTGTGAATACAAGCGGTAAAATTGAAATTGCACCTAAGAAAATTGCACCGATAAATGTTAAACGGTATAAAATTTTCGTTACATATTGTTCTGTTGATTTACCAGGACGAATACCAGGTACATATCCATTTTGCTTTTTCAAATTCTCTGCCATTTGTTCAGGATTCACTTGAATAAATGCATAGAAGTATGTAAAAGCAACGATAAGACCTACATATAGTGTCATTCCAATTGGATGTGCGAAATCAAGGTTTGCAACTAACCATTTTGATACGCTTGAATCAGGGAAGAGCTGCGCAATTGTACGCGGCGTCATTAAAAATGCGGAAGCAAAGATGACTGGAATTACACCAGCACTATTTACTTTTAGAGGTAAATGAGTGTTTTTTGCTCCTTGATATTGATTGTTTCCTGAAACAGCTTTTGCATATTGAATCGGTATTTTACGCACAGCTTGTTGAATGTAAATAACCCCAACAACGATCGCTAAAATTACGAGACCAATTAAGAGCATTTTTATGATGTGCATGAATAATTGATCGCCTGCATTTTGAAATTGTTGTAAATAAATTTGATTCGCAACATTTGGAATCGCTGCTACAAGTCCTGCGAAGATAAGCATCGAAATACCATTACCTACTCCATTAGCGGTAATTTGTTCACCTAACCAAAGTAAAAATGCAGTACCTGCAGTTAAAACTGTTGCAATAAATAAGTATGTAGTCCAGCTTTGATCTGTTATTAATTGTCCACCTGCTATATTATTAAAGCCATAAGACATCCCAATGGCTTGTATGAATGCGAGAATGATTGTAAAGTATCGAGTAAATTGAGCTGATTTCTTACGGCCCATTTCTCCTTGCTTTGCCCATTCCGAAAATTTTGGTATAACGTCCATTTGTAGTAATTGTACTATGATGGAAGCTGTAATATATGGTGTAATACCTACAGCAAAGATTGAGAAGTGTTGCAATGCTCCTCCGCCAAATACGTTTAGCATACCTAAAACGTTAGCTTGATCTTGTATTTTTAATACCTCTGCGTTAGTATGAGGAACTGGAATAAACGTGCCAATTCGAAAAACGATTAACATCGCTAATGTAAAAAGGATTTTCCTTCTTATCTCAGCTACTCTCATGAAATTTGAAATCGTACGAAACATTATGTCGCCTCCTATATTTTTATCAGTTTAAAACTGATTATTATATCCCGATGAAGTAACCACAAACCTCCTTCCGCATTAAATTCATTTGACAAATGGAATTTTATACATTTTGTAGTTTTCACGGATATAAAAATATAAGGTGTTTTTAGCGACCTATAAGCTTTTCGTAATCATTCAATACACATAATATATCGAATAAATTAACAAATGTACATACATACGCATGAAAAATGAATGAATAGGGTCATTTTTTACATTTATTTAATGATAATCGAAAGAAGGATGCTTTTAATTATTGTATTTCAAGAAATTTGCTAGGGCGATGAAAGGAATTCTATTATGTTATTTAGTATAAAAGTGGCAGGGTATTTTTTATTTATGAAGGAATATATGAAAATAAAGGCTAAATAATTTGAGTAGAGATTTGTTAAGGGGAGTGATGTATATGAAAGTGATTATAAAAAATTTACCATCATTAGAAGTGGCATTTATAAGAAGAACGGGCAGTTACTTTGAACCACAAGATCATTGGGGGAAGTTATTGAACTGGTCTATTGAAAATAAACTTTATCCACTAGAGCAATCATTTATCGGAATTTCATTAGATAATCCTGAACTTGTTGCAAGTCATATGTGCCGACATGATGCTTGCGTTACCATACCTAAAAACTTTGAAAAAGAACAACATGAGGATGTGCAATTTAAAAGTGTAGATGGAGGTCTATACGCTCTATACCAATTCTATGATGAACCTCATAAATTAAGTGAAGTGTATCGATATATGTACGCAGTGTGGTTACCAAATAGTGAATATAGTGCAGATTATGATAGGGATAATTTAGAGTTTTGTATGAACAATGTTGCAGAAGACCTAGAAGGAAAATTAAAGGTTGATTTATTTGTGCCAATAAAAAAGAACAAATAATAAGTAGTATAAATTATAAGCGGTATTAAAAAATTGTTTTTTAATAGTATAAAACCCACTCTTAAAAATAGTTGAGAGTGGGTTTTATGTTGTTATTGAGAAAAAAGTTTACTTTAATTAATATGAATATTTGTTTATATGATGAATGTACGTAATAGTACATAATAAAAATATTATTTTTTTGTCACAAAAATGAGCATTCTGGTTTCTCTATAATGCAGGCATCAAAAGAGAGAGAGGTTTTATTCACATGCAAACAATAAAAAGTGAAGAGAGGAATGTTTCACATATAACATTTGAAGCGTTGTTTAAACAAAACTATGCGTATGTTGTTAAACAAATAATATGGATCATTAAAGAACAGACGGTTGCTGAGGAATTAGCGCAAGAGGTGTTTTTGCAACTGTATCATTCAGATTGGAAAGCAATAGAAAATTTACGTGCTTGGCTTATAAAGTCTTCTACTTATGTCGCCTATAACTACATTCGTTCTGAAAAGAGACATCAGGCAAGAATCGATAAAGAAACCCAGTATCAACAAGTTCAAATTGATTCGTCGCTAGATGATGAATGGATTAGAAAAGAAGAAATTACAAAAGTACAAATGGTGTTGCGAAAAATGAAAGAACAAGATCGAACAATATTATTAATGAAATTTTCAGGGTTTCGATATAAAGAAATCGCGCAAGTACTTCAGATTGACGATTCGTCTATTGGAACAATGTTGGCACGAGCTAAACTAAAATTCCGGAAAATTTTTGAACAAATGGAGGGTAAATAAATGACTTGTTATGAAATGGGATCCATTCAATCATATATTGATGGTGAACTTTCCCGTGAGGAAAGAAAACAATTTATAAAACATTTAGACAAATGTAAGGAGTGTCAAAATTTATTAATTGAGCTAACAGAATTAAATCAATGGGAACATTCAACACTAGCCGAGGAGAAGCTTCATGAGACTCCAGAAATAAATATTGATGTCGAAAAAGCATGGCAAACATTTAATGGTTATAACCAGACTAATAATGTACTTAGTACAAATCAAACGATAGAAAGAAAGCAGGGAGTATTTTCAAATATGAATAAAAAATCAAAACGGTTCATGTATACGTCGGTTGCTGCGATAGGTATTTTTACTATAGCTATGATCCCGCAAGTTCAAGTTGCAGCAACTAATATTGCTTCTTACTTTGCTAATGAGGTGTTAAATGATACAGTTGTGAATGAAGGAAGTAAAGATGAAAACGGTGTACAACAAAAAGGTATGTTGAAAGGACAGTTTATACCTATTGATGAAAAGATAACTGATCAAGGGGTAACTGTACATTTTAAGGAATTATACGTGGCAGATGCACGTATATCTGTTCATTATAGAGTTGAAAAAGCCGATGGAACTCTAATGCCATTTGAATTTGATACAACTGGATTAGATATAAAAAGCGATGGAAAAGTAAACGGACAACAAGAAGGAAATCCTGAATATAACACAGGAAATGGTATGTTTTCACAATTATCATTTATTCAAGGTGAAGACAATTTACCATTCGAATTATTATCAGAAGGGAAAAAGCTAGAGCATGTAGGCATTCGCGATAAAGACAGACCAGAAGGTGTTATTACATTTGTTGAAGGTCCTGAAGGAAAAGATTCCTTTAAACAACCTTTAACATTAGATGTAAATATAAATAAAATAGGAAAAATAGTTGGATCTTGGAAAGGGCAATTTCAAATTAACCCTGGAAAAGTTAATAAGTAAAACAAATTTGTATGAAAAAAAGAATAACACAATACATGTCGAGTGCTATCTTTATCTATTGGTTTGCTTTTATCATGTTTGTTTCTTACATTATCTTAACTATCTCTTTCATTTACTAATCAAATAGTAACGAAGAATTTCAATGTATTAGATAACAGATTTTTAATGGTTAATGTGCAGAGAAAATACCAAGTAAACAATTAAATGAGACGAGCATATACTAATAAATGACACAATGCATTTATGATTTATAATCGTATGTAAAGAGCGCCTTAGGGAGCTCTTTTTTTATTGAAATCCATGCACTTATATAAGTTGTTCTTAATTTGTATCATCGTCCTTATATTATGTAATTTTGCATAATGTTACATAAATTGTGTATTTTCCCTTTTTTTCGACAGAAACAGCAAGTATACTTTGTACAAGCTTTCTATTTCAAAAATTATACGAGGTGAAAAAATGAAAAACAAAAAGACGTTAACTAAGGTAGCATTAACAACGGGTTTAGCTTTAACAGCAGTAGCACCATACGGAGTAGGTCATGCAGAGGAAACAGATCAACTACAAGTTCAAATTCAGGAGGAATCGTTCCGTTCGGGTGAACTTACACAACCGTCACAAAAGGCACCAGAGAATGTAGTAAAAGATGCTCTGAAGGAGAAAACAGAACAAGCTCTTTCTCCAAAGCAAGTCAATGGAGAAACAGGAGTAGATTATAAAGTTCTTCAAAAACGTGGTTCATATGATGGGACTACACTTGTACGTATACAGCAAACATACGAAGGGAAAGAAGTATATGGCCATCAATTAACTGCACACGTAGATAATAGCGGTGTTATTAAAAGTGTTTCAGGTGATAGTGCGCAAAATTTAAAACAAGAAGAATTGAAAAAACCTATCAATCTATCAAAAGATGAAGCAACACAATATATTTATACGAAGTACGGGAACGACATCAATTTTATTTCTGAGCCAGAAGTTAAAGAAGTTATTTTTGTTGATGAAAATAACGGACAAGCTAGTAATGCATACCAGGTTACATTTGAAGCTGCAACACCAAACTATATTTCCGGAACTTATTTAATAAATGCACAAAATGGTGATATGTTAAAAAATATGGTACAAGAATCTAACTTAAAAGCAAGTGAAAAACTGGTTGGAGCCTTAAAGAAAAGTAAAAAAAGCAGTCTTACATCATTAACGGGCACTGGAAAAGATGATTTAGGTATTTCTCGTTCATTTGGTATTTCTAAACAAAGTAATGGCAAATATGCTCTGGCTGATTATACAAGAGGGCAAGGGATTGAAACATATGATGTGAATTACAGAGATATTACGAAAGAAGAAAGCTATTATCCTGGTACATTAGCAACTAGTACTTCAACAACATTTAACGATCCAAAAGCAGTAAGTGCTCATTACTTAGCAACAAAAGTTTTTGATTTTTATAAAGATAAATACAATCGTAATAGCTTTGATAATCAGGGACAAAAGGTAGTTTCAGTTGTACATGCTTGGGATTCTGGGGATACGAATGATCCGAAAAATTGGCAGAATGCGTTAAGTGCTAATAATGGTAGTATGCTTGTATATGGAGATCCTATCGTCAAAGCATATGACGTAGCTGGGCATGAATTTACACATGCTGTTACTTCTAGTGAATCTAATCTTGAATATTACGGTGAATCTGGTGCGATTAATGAGGCACTATCTGATATTATGGGAACATCTATTGAGAAATACGTAAATAATGGAAGCTTTAACTGGACGATGGGAGAACAAACTGGATCTGTCTTCCGTGATATGGAAAACCCAGCTTCTGTTCCATCTTCACTTGGAGTACCTTATCCAGATGATTACAGTGAATTTAATGATTTTAACGGATGGGATCAAGGTGGCGTTCATTTTAATTCAAGCATTATTAATAAAGTTGCGTATCTCATCGCAAAAGGCGGAACTCATAACGGTGTAACTGTTAAAGGAATTGGTGAAGATAAAATGTTTGATATTTTCTATTACGCCAATACAGATGAGTTAAACATGACTTCTAATTTCAAAGAATTGAGATCAGCATGTATTCGAGTGGCAACTAATAAATATGGTGCAAATTCAGCTGAAGTTCAAGCAGTACAAAAGGCGTTTGATGCAGCAAAAATTAAGTAAGTTAGAAATATAGTTCTTATTCATATATTATGACATTATGAAAAACAGCTAATGCCGTTTTAAGGATATTAGCTGTTTTTTTTCATACCAATGTATTTGAAAAATAAACTTACTAAGCAATAATTAGGCACTCTACCTTTAAGAAGTTGCGACAAAGATTTAAGGTTTATAGTATATAAAAACAGAAAATTAATAATATATTGACCTCTTGATGGAAAGTACTATAAAATGAAAGCGATAACAAACGGTTGCTTTAAAATAATTTCCCAGATCTTTTCGTATTTACAAATATATGAAGACATAAATAAACTATTTTTTTTAACATTAATGCAAACGTTTTCGTATCGAAAAGATCATTGAAATACGGGGGGTGAAGCAAAAGAGATTTCTAGATTAATTTAAATTGTGTAATGTAGTACGGGCATAATAAATCGTTCGTACTACTTAAAGAAAGGGTGTATGTGGTGCAAATTACAAAAAGATTAATTAACAAAGCAGTTTTATTACTTACTATAATTGTTATGTTAGCATCTGTTTTCTCTTTTCAAAGTGTAAAGGCAGTTTCAAATTCGAAAACAACTGAAGTTATCATTCATTACAAAGAGCAGTCTGGAAATACAAAAGACTGGAACCTTTGGATATGGGGAGAAAATTCAAATGGAAAATCATATGAATTTACTGGTGAAGATGAATTTGGAAAGTACGCAAAGATTAATATAGATGGTGATTATAACCGTTTAGGATTTATCATTCGTACAATTGAGTGGGAAAAAGATGGTGGCGATCGTTGGATTGAAAATATAAAGGACGGTCGTGCTGAAGTATGGGTTCTTTCTGGTGATGAAAAAGTATATAACGATAAGCCTTCATCGGATCTCTCAATTCAAAAAGCAACTATTGATAGTTTCCATGAAATTACTGTAACGACGAATGTCCCATTTAATATTAAGGAAAAGAAAATTGAAATGGAAGGTATTAAAATTAAGAGTATTAGTCCTTATGATATAAACAGTGGAGATATTACGAATAAGGTTAAAATAATTACGGAACAGAAAATTGATTTAAAACAAACATACAAAGTTAAAATAGAAAACTTAGCTGATACGAATACTGAAATCGGTAAAGTCATTCGTAGTGAGGAGTTTGACTATTTATTTTATTACGGTGGCAACGATTTAGGTAATATATATACACCACAACATACAAAGTTCCGTGTATGGGCTCCTACTGCGAGTGAAGCGAAGTTAGTTACATATAAAAAATGGAACGATAAAATAGGTACTGAAATAAATATGCAACAAGGTGAAAAGGGCACCTGGAAAGCAGAACTTAAAGGGAATCAAAAAGGTCTCTATTATACGTATAAGGTGAAAATTGGTGATAAGTGGACAGAGGCCGTTGATCCGTATGCACGTGCTGCTTCTGTAAATGGAGATAAAGGTGCGGTTGTTGATTTAGAAGAAACAAATCCGAAAAAATGGAACACTAACAAAAAGCCTAAATTGAAAAATCCGGAAGATGCTATTATTTATGAGTTACATGTACGCGATCTTTCTATTCAGCCCGAAAGTGGTATTAAACAGAAAGGGAAGTATTTAGGTGTAACAGAAAAAGGAACAAAAGGGCCTGAAGGTGTGAAAACGGGACTTGATCATATGAAAGATCTTGGTGTTACACACGTTCAGCTTTTACCAATATTTGATTATGCTTCAGTAAATGAAGAGAAGGTAAACGAACCACAATATAACTGGGGATATGACCCAAAAAACTTTAACGTTCCAGAGGGGTCCTATTCTACAAATCCATATGAGCCAACTGTTCGAATAACTGAATTAAAACAAATGATTCAAACACTACATGATAATAATCTTCGAGTGGTGATGGATGTAGTATATAACCATATGTATAACGCTGCTGAATCTAATTTCCATAAGTTGGTTCCAGGTTATTATTATCGTTACAATGAAGATGGAACATTTGCAAATGGAACTGGAGTAGGAAATGATACGGCTTCAGAAAGAAAAATGATGAGGAAATTTATGATAGATTCCGTCACATATTGGGCAAAAGAATACAATTTAGATGGATTCCGTTTTGATTTAATGGGTATTCATGATTATGAAACGATGAATGAAATACGTAAAGCTGTTAATCAAATTGACCCTTCTATTATACTGCATGGAGAAGGTTGGGATTTAAATACACCCCTTGCAGCTGAGTTGAAAGCAAATCAAAAAAATGCGGAGAAAATGAAAGGAATTGCCCATTTTAACGATAATATACGTGATGGATTGAAAGGTAGTGTGTTTGAAGAGAAAGAAAATGGATTTGTAAATGGAAAGGAAAACATGGAAGACCGTATTAAAAAAGGTATTACGGCAGGTATTGACTATGATACAAATTCGTCTACCTATCAAGACCCGGAACAGGTATTAACTTATGTGGAAGCACATGACAATCATACATTATGGGATAAACTTGAGTTAACTAATCCAGGTGACAGTGAAGAAGTGCGAAAACAAATGCACAAATTGTCTTCTTCAATTTTATTAACATCACAAGGAATTCCATTTTTACATGCAGGGCAAGAGTTTATGCGGACGAAATACGGTGATCATAATAGTTACAAATCTCCAGATTCGATTAACCAGATGGATTGGCTGCGCCGTGCAACGTTTAATAATGAAGTAGATTATATGAAGGGTTTAATAGAATTACGCAAAAAGTACCCAGCTTTTCGAATGACATCTGCAGAGCAAATAAAAACACACGTATCATTTATTGATGCTCCGAAAAATACTGTAACTTATACAATAGAGGGGAATAAACATGAATACTTTACAGTGGCTCACAATGCAAATAGAGAAGCTGTTGAAATAACACTTCCATCTAAAGGGCCTTGGAAAGTACTAGTAGATGGCAAGCAGGCGGGAAGTAAACCACTTTATGTTGTCCATGACAATAAAATTAAAGTTCCTGCATTAAGTTCCATTGTTTTAAAATCAGAAAAACCGATTAAATAAAAGCGAAGAGTGTGGAAATAAATACTGAATTGAGCAAAGTTAATAAGGATTGCAAATGAAAAAAGCGAAGTGAAGATTATTCTCACTTCGTTTTTAAAGTTAATGTAATATAATTTCACATACTGTAATTATATTACAATTTAATAAAAGAAATAAGCAATAGATTATTTCTTTTGTGACAGTAGGAAGAGAAGATATCTTTGAGTTTATTTATAAAATTATATGAAATACATTCGTAATTCATATAATGTTTATTAAATATTCGAACATATAACGAACTAGATGTTCGAGTTGTATTAATTCCTACAAATCGTTTAAAAATAACAAAAGCGTAATAAGTATATGGAATTAAAATAGAGAAAAGACACCATTCAAGGTGTCTTTTCTCTATTTTGAATATGAAATGTAAGTAACTCGATTGTATGTAATAGTATGTGATATTTTCACACTAACTGATTAAGAAAAATTTAAAACTCTTTTCTTAATCTATTTGTAATAAATTGCATCATAAAATTTTATCGATATAATAAATAAAACTTTCTCAATATTATTTGATTTAATAACTATATTCAACCGCTCTCCAATCTATTACAATAATTTCACATTGAAAATACATGAATATTCTCAATGTTATAAATGGTTTATACCTTATAGGATTACTATGGGAAAGGATGTGAAATATCAAAAAAAAAATCATTTTTTATGATGAAATAAAAAATTTTAATGAAGAAAAAGTTATTTCATTATTTTCAAGTTTCGTTAAAGTACATGTATTTATAATCACTATGAGACAAGGAGCAGAATCTAAAAAAATTTTGTAAATTAGAAAATTGCATTTCAAAAATAAGTTAAACGTTTATGGAGGGTTATATGAGCGAGAAAATTTATTACTGGTCTCCGATTAAGCATTGGGAGAAGTTGCATAATGAAGTTTTGATAGGGGAAATGAGATTTACAGGTATTCTGTCTGAGTGGTTTCCTGATTTTTATTTTATGGCTCAAAAAGGTGTGAAAATTAGTGAACTAGTAGAGCGCTTTTCGTTAGGAAATGTAGAAGAGACACAAAAAAACATAGAGCTCATGATAAAAAATCGTGTGTTAGTAAGTAACATATTACACCCAAGAGAAGTATTTTCTTCACAAGAAAAGATTTTTCCAAATCCATATAGCAACCAGATTCGCTTTTCTAAAGAAGAGTTAGATAAGTATATGAGTGAACAATTAAATCGCACGCACGTTGCTGCACGGTCAACCGAAATTCAACTTGAAACAACAGATGAGCTACCCACTATAATCAAGGAACGTAGGTCTTGTCGTCAATTTGAAATGGAAAAATACATTAGTTTTTCAGAATTTTCCCAATTCTTATCAACTCTAAGACAGGTTAGGGAAGAAAAAATATACTATCATTACGCAAGTGCAGGCGGGCTCTATCCCATTGATATCTTTGTTTATATAAAACCAAAACGTATAGAGGGTATGAAAGCTGGATTTTATTATTATAACCCATCAAAAAATAGTCTTGTGATTGTAAACAACATTGATCAAGTGATCAAAAGTGATCATGAGTTAATTAATCAGGATTTATTTACTCAATCTGCATTCTCAGTTTATTTGGTTTATAATGCGAACGCTTCCATCCCGAAATACGGTTCAGATGGATATTTATTTGCTTGTATCGAGTCAGGCATTATCACTGCTACCTTAAATATGGTTGCTGAGACATTAAATTTAGGGGTTTGTTCAGTTGGTCATATGAAATTTGAAGAGATTCAGCAATTTTTATGTTTGGATAACCATCAAGTGTTTCTCCATGGGCTTGAAGTTGGCTTGAAAATTAACGAGTAGAAGAAATGAATATTAGGGGGATAAAGATAAAAATGCACATTAAAGATCGAAGTTCAATTCATGAAAATAAAGAAGTAGAAGCGTTTTGGAAGGAGCAATTATCTTCCGAGGTTCTCGATTTTTCTGTATTTAATAGCGATAACCAACTAAATAAAGAAACACCTTGTGAGTTCGTTCAAGTCATAGTGAATGTAGAGTTTAGTAAAAGTATACAAAAAATAAGTAAGTCTCAAGATTTATTATTATTTAGCTGGTTTCAAGCCGCTTTAAGGGTTTGTTTGGCACATTATACAGATCAAGAAAGAGTTACTATTAGTATTCCTATAATTGAAAAGAATCTTGAACAAAGTGAGAATCTTAATAAGTTGATTCCTTTAGGAAGTGAAATTCATCCGCATCACACCTTTAAACAATTAGTAAATGAGATTGAACAAACGACTTTATTCGGGTATGAAAATCAGGAGTATCCGCTCTCTGAATTATTAGTTAAACACAATTTAACCCCTTTTCAAATTGTAATCGGGATGGAAGGATTACATAATGAAAATTCGCTAGAAGAATACGCAGAGAATAATTTAGTCCTATGGATACGAAGAAAATGGAATGAAATACATAATGAATTTGAATTTCAAATTTCTTGCAAGTCCCGTTCATTCTCTTCTTTGCAACAATTTGCCAATTCGTATTGTTATGTTTTAAAGCAAGTTTCACAAAACCCGAATTTGGCATTGAAAGATATTTGTATTATTGCAGAAGAAGAAAAAGAGTTGCTAGAAGGATTGAATACTTTTCAAACGGGCATAGACTTGTTTCAATCATTTCAAGATTTGTTTGAAGCGCAAGTATTAAAAACTCCAGATCAAATTGCTGTTGTTTGTAATGATCAATCTTTGACATATAGAGAATTGAATAAGAAAGCGAATCAATTGGCTTCTATTCTTCAAAGTAAAGGTGTTTCAAAAGAAAGTATTATTGGCGTTATGGTAGATCGGTCATTAGAAATGATTATTGGTATGATGGGGATTTTAAAAGCAGGAGCAGCCTATTTACCAATCGACCCTAACTACCCAACTGAACGAATTGAATATATGTTACAAGATAGTCAAGCAAAATATTTACTTAGTAAGCGAACAGAAGAAGTATTGCCACAATTTGCGGGTGAAGTACTGTATCTTGATAAAGAATATCTTTTTCAAGGTGAAGAAAGTAATTTAGTACGAGAACATAATCCTAATGATTTGGCTTATGTTATTTACACATCAGGATCGACAGGAAATCCAAAAGGGGTAATGATAGAACAAAAATCGCTAGTTCATTTTTTAAATGTAATGAGAGAAAAAGTAAAGGCTAATCAATCATTCTTGTTTCTTGCTAGTGTATCTTTTGATATTTCCTTGTTAGAAATATGTCTTCCTTTAACGCAAGGTTCAAAAGTAGTAATTGCTACGGAGGACCAGTTTGCAACAAAAGAATTGGCTCATTTAGTCAAAAAACATAAGGTGGATTTATGGGAATCAACGCCATCGCGAATGGAAGTGATTTTGAGTGATCCAGAAGGGGCAAATTTTCTAAAAGATTTAAAATCTATTTTATTAGCAGGAGAATCATTTTCCATTGATTTGGTTGAAAAAATTCGTTGTATCAGTGAAGCAACAATTTTAAATATTTATGGTCCCACAGAAACAACCATTTGCGCAACAGTAAAAGACTTGAGCACTTCCAAAGAAGTTACGATTGGCAAACCTAATCCGAATTATCATTCCTATATATTGAATAAGTATGGCCAATTAAAACCATTTGGAATTCCTGGTGAACTCTGCATTGCTGGCGTAGCGGTAGCACGAGGGTATCTTGGTAAAAGTAAACTGACAGATGAAAAGTTTGTACCGAGTCCTTTTGCGGCAGGGGAAATGATGTATCATACAGGTGATCTCGTTCGTTGGTTGCCTAATGGAGAACTTGAATATTTAGGTCGAATGGATCATCAAGTGAAAATTCGGGGGTATCGGATTGAATTAAGAGAAATCGAAACTCAATTAAGGGAATATCCAGAAATAAACCAGGCTATCGTTGTTGATCAAGTGTATGGAAATAGGAAATTATTAGCTGCCTACTATGTATCGGATAACAAGGTGTCTTTTGGTGAAATCAGAAAATATTTAAGTGATAAACTACCTGAGTTTATGATTCCTGAAAAAATGATTCAGGTAGAAGAGATTCCATTGAATCCAAATGGAAAAGTGGATAGAAAAAGGTTATTGGATATAACACAAACGGATTATGTATCAATTCCATACGTTGCCCCGCGCAATGAAATTGAACAAAAATTAGTGTGTGCGTGGGAAAAAGTTATGGAGATTGAGGGAATCGGTATTCATGATAATTTTTTTGCATTAAAAGGAGAATCCATTAAAGCACTTCAGGTAATTAATTTATTAAGAAAAGACTGCTTAAAAATAAGTACAACAGATTTTTTTAAGCACCCTACAATCGCTCAACTGAGTTCTTGTGTAAAGTTAGAGCATAAAGAGGAAAACTTTGAAAGTAGACCAACTCATGTTAAAGATTTGTCTAATCCATTTTCCTTAACAGAAGTTCAGACAGCGTATATGTTAGGAAGGAATTCACAGTTTGAATTAAGTGGTATTTCACCTCAAACATATTTTGAATATGAAACAGCATTGGATATCAATCGTCTTTCAAAAAGTTTTCAAAAGGTAATCCATCGTCATCCAATGTTGCGAGCTGTAATTTTACCAGAGGGAAAACAACAAATATTACAAAGCGTTCCTGATTACGAGATTGAAATAGTGAGTCTCATAGATTTAGATGATAGGAATCAAAATGCTCGCTTACAAGAAGAGCGTTCTCGAATGACTAACCATGTATTCCCTTTGGGGCAATGGCCTTTGTTTGAATTGAAAGCTTTTCTTTTAAAAGAAGACAAGTATTTATTATGTTTTCGATACGATGCTTTATTAATGGACGGAGCAAGCATGAACATTGTTGGACAGGATTTGTTGCATTATTATTATAAACCAAATCAAAAATTAGAATCTTTATCTTTTGATTTTCAAGATTATATGTTTATCTATGATGAAATGGAACAAAGCGAAGAATATAAAACAGCAAAAGATTATTGGACAAGTAAGCTTCCTGACTTTCCGTTTGCACCTTCTTTGCTGTTAAAAAAGGATCCAGCAGAGATTGCTACTCCTAAATTCCAATCACTTACAAAAATCCTGGACAATGAAAAATGGACAAAGCTACGAAAGTTAGCACAAGAGAAAGAGGTAACGCCTTCCGCTCTACTTTGTACAATATATGGTGATGTGTTGGCATATTGGAGTAATCAACGTCGATTAGCAATTAATTTGACTGTATTTAACCGTTATCCTGTTCATGATGAAGTAGAAAAGATTGTTGGAGATTTCACATCGCTTATTTTGCTGGATGTTGATGTAAAACCAGGGCAAAATTTCTTTACTAGAGTAAAAGAAACGCAATCTACTTTATTAGATGGCCTTGAACATCGTCATTACGATGGAGTTAACTTTATTCGAGATTTCACTCGATATCATCAAATGACGCCAAAAGCAGTTATGCCAATCGTTTTCACCTCGATGTTAGCAGGTGCAGGTGCTTTCTCTTGGGAACAACTTGGTTCTCTTCGCTATATTCATGCTCGGACTCCACAAGTATATTTGGATAATGTAGTAATTGAAAAAAATGGAGAGTTATTAATTAGCTGGAACTATGTTGAAGAGCTGTTTGATGTTGATGTAATAGAAGCAATGTTTTCCCAATTTGTTGACTTATTGGAACAATTGGTGAAACAAAGCGATATAACATCTTTGCAGATGAAAGAATCGGATCAAACTTTAATTAAGCAATACAATGAAACAACAGAAAAAATACCTTCAACTACTCTGTATCAATTATTTACAGACCAAGTAAAACGTACACCGGATGAAGTAGCAGTGGTATTTGAACAAGAATGGTTAACATACTCGGAACTTCATAAACGCTCCAATCAAATTGCCCACTTCTTAAAAGAGCAAGGCATTGGTCTAGGTGATAAAGTGGGGCTTTTAGCAAAAAGGCGAGTTGACACAATTGTTAATATGTTAGGTATTTTAAAAGCAGGTGCCGCTTATGTTCCGATTGATTCCGATCATCCTTTAGATCGCCAAACATATATTTTAAAAAATAGCTCATGCAAACTTTTATTAGAACCTAGCCTTTATGAAGAAAATGATTTGTCATTTTATACAACAGAAGATATGCCTGCTATTGCTGGTCCAGAAGATATTGCCTATATTATATACACTTCAGGAAGTACAGGAAAACCAAAAGGAGTAATTATTACTCACCAAGCGGTTACAAATACTATTCAAGACATAAATCAAAAATATGAGGTAAATGAAGATGATCGTATTATTGGTATCTCTTCCATGTGTTTTGACCTATCTGTATACGATATTTTCGGAGCTTTAAGCACAGGTGCAATGTTGGTGATGATTCGTGATCCAAGAGACATGCAAGAATTAATCCGCACTGTCGAACGTAGAGGGATTACAATTTGGAATACAGTGCCTGCAATCATGGATTTAGCATTGGATCAAGTAGGTTCTCATTTTGAACATTCTTCTTTACGTTTAGTTTTACATAGTGGAGATTGGATTCCGCTTTCTTTACCAGAAAAAATAAAACGACATTTTCCGATTGCAGAAGTAGTTTCACTAGGAGGGGCAACAGAAGCATCGATTTGGTCAATTTATTATCCGGTCAAACAAGTGAAATCACATTGGAATAGTATTCCATACGGGATGCCCTTGGCAAACCAAACGTATTATGTGTTGAACTATGAAAAGAAAATGTGCCCTGTTGGTGTAATTGGAGATTTATATATCGGGGGAGTGGGCCTTGCTAAAGGATATTTAAATGATGAAAAGAAAACAAATGAAGCGTTTGTGTCACATCCTGATTTTGGTCTTATATACAAAACAGGAGATTGTGGAAAAATGCATTCTGAGGGATATATTGAATTTTTAGGCCGCCAAGATTACCAAGTGAAAATTCAAGGATATCGAGTAGAGTTAGAAGAAATCTCTCATTGTCTTCTAACTTATAAACAAGTCGAACACGCTGTCGTAATTGATCAAACAGATGAGAACGGAATAAAATTTTTAGTTGCATATGTGGTAACTGAGCAAAATATTAGTACAACAGAACTACGAAAGCATTTGCGAGATCACTTGCCAGATTACATGATTCCTTCTTATTTTGTTTATTTGGACCAATTACCCTTGACTCCAAACGGTAAATTAGATAGAAAAGCGCTCCCTACTCCAGAGAAACAAAAAAATGAAGTATTTATTGCTCCAAAAACTGAAATGGAAAAAATATTAACTAGTATTTGGCAAGAAGTACTCAAAATAGATCAAGTTGGAGTAAATGATCATTTCTTCGCCTTAGGTGGAGATTCGATAAAAGCGATTCAAGTGTCCGTCAGACTGTATCGACAAGGATTTGAGCTTGAACCAAAAAATCTATTTTCATTTCCTATATTAAGGGACATGGTTCAATTTGTTAAAAAGCTAGACCATTTTTCAAGTTCACAAACAAATGATGTAAACATAATGAACGATAATAAAGCTGCATTACTAAATATTAAAGATAAACAACTTAATCAACAAACGCTTACCAAAATACAAGAAAAAATGCCGGATATAAAAATAGAACATATTTACCCGTTAGCACCTTTCCAAGAAGTTATTTATGAACATGCTACGAATGAACCTGATACAAATGCATATTTTGAACAAACAATTTGGGCTCTTGAGGGGGAGCTGGATATTAAACTCTTTATTCAGTGTTTCCAACAATTGGTTAATCGTCATGATTCTTTAAGAACAATAATTGTGCAAGATGAACAAGCAAAACCTTGGCAAGCTGTTCTATATGATGTTCAAATAAATTCAGAAATAAAAAACTTGATTGAGATGACGAAACAAGAACAGCAAGAATTCCTAAAACAGTGGATGAATGAAAATTTAAGTCGAGGATTTAAAAATGATGAACTTATGACACGTCTCTGTATATTCCAACTAGGTAATAACGAGCATAAGGTAATTTGGAGTTCCCATCATCTGTTATGTGATGGTTGGAGCGTCAGCATTTTGATAGACGAATTATTCCAGCTCTACGAAACTACAAATGCGGGAACTATGGTGGAGTTACCTATGGTAAAACCTTTTGAAACATTCATAGACTGGACTTTGGCACAAGATCATGAGAAAGCACGTCATTTTTGGCGAGATTATTTATCAGGATACAATCAGAAAATTAGTATTCCTAAAAAGAAAGTCCCATCTAAAAGTGAAGGGTTAAACTTCACTTTTATGGATTTAACATTAGACAAGGATTTGACTAATCAGTTACAGACATTTGTAACTAAAAACAATATAACTATGAATACAGCACTACTAGCTGTATGGGGAATATTACTTGGCAAATTCAACGGAACGAGAGAAGTCGTATTGCCTAATCTAGTATCAGTCAGACCTCCCGAAGTAGAAGGAATTGAAAATATGTTCGGTCTGTTCACAAATGTTTTGCCTATCCGATTAGCATGGACAGAAACGCAATCTTTTGTGGACTTCCTACAAAAGGTACAACTAGAGACATTGAAATGTAATGAGTATGCATACTATTCATTTGTTGATATACAAAAGCAAAGTGAATTAAAAACTGAGTTGACTGACCATCTTTGGGTTTTTGAAAACTATCCAACTAATCCAGCAATCTTTTCTTCAAATGAAAACAGACATTTTGCTATCACGGATTACGAAGTTGTTGATGAGCCACATGTAAAGTATGGAATTATGTGCTTCCCTGAAGAAAAACTTACAATAAAGTTTGGATTTGATCAAACCGTATATGAAGCAGAGAAAATACAGGGAATATTAAATCACATCCATGGATTAATCAACATGATTCTTCAAAATCCAATACAAGCAATTGGTGATTACAAATTATAAAAAATGAAAAGGCGAGCAAGAACTCGCCTTTTTAAATAGAATAGGAGTAAACCAAATGACAAAAAACTTGCAGTTATCAGCCGAAGAGATGCGTCAGTTAGGATATCAAGCGGTTGACTTGATTGTTGATCATATGAATCATTTAAAAAGTAAACCAGTTTCAGAAACGATTGATAGTAATATTTTTAGAGACAAGCTAATTGAAACGATTCCGGAAAACGGATCTAATCCAAAAGAATTACTTCATTTTCTTAATAACAATGTGTTTAATCAAATTACTCATGTGGATCATCCTCATTTTATGGCTTTTGTACCAGGTCCTAATAATTATGTTGGTGTATTAGCAGATTTTTTAGCAAGTGGGTTTAATGTATTTCCTACAGCTTGGATAGTAGGTGCAGGTGCCGAACAAATTGAATTAACGACAATTAACTGGTTAAAATCAATGCTAGGATTCCCTGATTCAGCTGAAGGACTGTTTGTCAGTGGTGGTTCCATGGCTAATTTGACTGCACTTACTGTAGCGAGACAGGTTAAGTTGAATAATGAAATCGAAAATGCGATTGTTTATTTTTCTAACCAAACTCATTTTTCTGTAGATCGAGCGCTTAAAGTATTAGGTTTTAAACAGCATCAAATTTGCCGAATTGAGACAGATGAAGATTTAAAAATTTCAGTTAGTACTTTAAGAAAGCAAATAAAAGAAGATCGATTAAAAGGGAAAAAACCATTTTGTGTTATTGCGAATGCAGGGACAACGAATTGCGGAGCGGTGGACTCCCTCGATGAATTGGCTGATCTATGTGGTGATGAAGATATATGGTTACACGCGGATGGGGCTTATGGAGCTGCAGCAATTCTCAGCGAAAAAGGAAGAGAGTTGTTAAGAGGAATTCATCGTGTTGATTCTTTGACATTAGATCCGCATAAATGGCTTTTTCAGCCTTATGATGTTGGTTGTGTACTCATTCGAAATAGTCAATATTTAAGTGAAACGTTTCGTATGATCCCAGAGTATATTAGGGATACGGAAACTAATATAGAAGAAAAAGTGAATTTTGGAGAGCGTGGAATTGAACTTTCTCGTAGATTTAGAGCATTAAAGGTATGGCTTTCTTTTAAAGCATTTGGAGTTACAGCTTTTCGCGAGGCAATTGATCATGGCATTATGCTAGCTGAACAAGTTGAAGAGTTTTTAAGGAAAGAAAAAGATTGGGAAGTAGTAACACCTGCCCAATTAGGAATTGTTACTTTTCGTTATATTCCATGTGAGCTAACATCTACAGATACAATTCATGAAATAAACAAAAAATTGGTGGAAGAAATTAATCAAAGAGGATTTGCTATGCTAAGTACGACTAAATTAAAAGAAAAAGTAGTAATTCGACTTTGCTCTATCAACCCAAGGACAACAAAAGAAGAAATACTTCAAATCATGATGAACATAAAAGTATTGGCAGAGGAAATAAACACAACGTCTAAACATCTTATATCTGTTCCTCAACCTTGATATAATAGGCGGATTTTAAATATAATAGCCGATTTCAAATAAGAATCGGCTATTATATTTAAATGATAATAACACTCACCAATGTATACTATTTATGAGTGTTTCTCTTGTAATGGGATTAAGCCTCAACCTTAGATACTCGTTTGAACCCAGTTTTTATTGCTTGTACTATTTCGTTCACAGCATAAATAGATACATCGGCATTTGGATTTAACCCTTCAAACCAGTGATAGGCATTTGGATATAAATGAAACTCGACATCAACACCAGCTTGCGCTAGTTTGCTTACATAGGTTAATGTTTCGCTTCGGAATGGATCTAATTGACCTACAAATGTGTAAGTATACGGTAAGTCACTATAATCCTCAGCTCGAGAAGGCGCTGCATATGCAGGGATTTGATCCATTCCATACATTTCTCCTAAATACATTTTCCAGCCAGCTTCATTTGCCCTTTGGTTCCAAACAAATCCTTCTTTAATTTCATTGGCTGAAGGTGTATTATTTCGGTCATCAATCATTGGATATAGTGGCATTTGTAAACAAATTGAAGGATATTTTCGATCTCGTGCTAATAATGATAATGCTGCTGTTAGTCCACCGCCAGCGCTTACTCCTGCAACCCCAATTCGATTCGAATCAATGTTTAATGACTTTGCATTATCAGCAATCCATTTTAAAGCTGAATAACAATCCTCAATTGGTGCTGGGTAAGGGTGTTCAGGTGCTAAGCGGTAGTCTACAGACACGACCACACAGCTAGCTTCTTTTGCAAACCTCATACAAGTATCATCGTTATCATCTATAGACCCTAAGATATAACCTCCACCATGTATCCATAATAAGACAGGTAAAGATTCATGATTTGATTTTGGACGATAAATTCGTAATGGTAACGGATTATCATCAGGCCCAACAATGACTTTATCTATTAAAGAAAGGGAGTCATCAACAACGGTAGGTGGTCTCATTTGAGCTATTCCTTCTCTGATTGATTGCAAATTTTCTGGGCGTAAATCGAGATCCGGAAACATCTCTAACCCTTGTAATAATTCTGGATTTACTCTAGTTTTCATTTTAGCACCTCTATTTGTAATTGTTTTCAAATAAATGAAGTGTATTCTAAGTAGTTTAATTGTGAAAGAACACCACAATTAAATTGTAAATTGGATATGTTATAACAGTCAACAGAATATTCGGAAATTAAAACCTTTCTCAAGAAGGAGTTTCATGCAATCAATAATACAAGTAGTGGATTTAAGAGCAAAGGGTTTTAATGGCGTTGTAATTATGTACATTAGAAAAATTTCTTTTCTAGACTCATGAAGAATTATGAAAAGCAAAATTTTATAGATAGTTATCTTAAAAATAAACAAAGAGAGAAGAACTAACCAATGTTCTTCTCTCTTTTTCATATGTAATTAGGGTATCCATAACTGTAAATACGGATGGTATAGATTAATGGATGAATAATTTATTTTTAAATTAATAACGTAATCAATAAAGATTTTTGTATGTAATATTGCATATACAGGAACCACTGGTGAAAATGCTGAGCAATGTTTTTCCATATGGTAAATTAGTTCCTTAGTTATTTATTTTATTTCATTTTCAATCGTGTAAGGCTTGGGGCTAAGATTTACAAAGGTGACTAGTAAAAAATATAACAATATAAGTATAAGATTTTGTACTTAGTAATCTCGCGTTTTAAGGCATGGCGTTGGATAAGTGCGGGGAGTTCAATCGATTTTGAATAAAATTGATAGTATCAGTTGCAATTTTTTTACGTTTAAGAACGATCCCGGCATGCCCACATGTATAAATATATCGTGTAGGTCTTTCCCAAGATTCCCACAAGTAGTCTGTATCCTCAGAATGCACATATAGATCGTGCTTACTTGAAATTAATAAAATATTTTCTTTTTTTACTTTTGGCAATGCTTGACTCGGTTCAGTGATTTTCCAATAATTTATTAAATCATCATACGTAACACCATGATGTTCCAAGTCTTCTCTAATAAATTTACCCGGAATTGTATTCCAAATAGAATAAGAAAGTCGATTTGCATAGAAAATGGATGCTAACACATCAATTTCTTCTTCAACAAGAGAGGTTAAGTTAGTAATAAATCCGCCTAAACTAATCCCTATTAGAATCATGGGACCATTTTTGTTTGCTTTAATCCATTTAATCAAAGCTCGTAAATCAGCTACCGCTTGTCTAGTTGCTTGTACTGTTCGTTCAATATTTGCACTTACCATATACTCTCCACTGAATAAAGATTGATCGGGTTTTCTTTCAAAATGATAGGGTAGAGTGAAATAATACATATTCCACTTCAGGCTGGTCATATGATCGTGGAATATGTTTTTCACACGCTCGTTAGAATCCATTCTCCAACCGTGAACAAAGATAACATGAGGTGCATCTTCATTTTTATGTAAGAATAATTCCCCAGTTACAGAGTCGTTGCGTGAATCACCTGATTGAACCGAGCTTTTATAGTTGAATTGCCCAATCATGTATTCATTTTCCTGATTTAAATGCTTAATGCCAAAAGGAATATGTGATGGTTTTACTTTATAAAAAGATTCTATGTTCTTTATATTTAATGAAGTGTTAGAAAGGGAAGTAAACTGAAACGCAACACTTCTTTTTTTGTGTAAATCATATAAGGCGTACCGATCAATGAGTTTTGAAAAAATCAAATTAACCTCCTCCAAAATACATATTGTTTAAAACATAGACAAGATATATGTTTTAAATTAATTGGAAAATATTCTCTTTCCCTAATAGTAGGTGCTTGAATTATAAACACAGGTGATAAATTTGTATATTATATTATACAATGAATATTTTTTTTATGTTACATACATTAAATCAAGCTAAACCCTCTTTCTTAAATTGACTACTCCTTACCAATATTCAACAACGACTGCGTTTTTGAATTTGTGTTCTAGCTTTTCTTGAACAGGTAAAATTTGATTTATAATAAAATCAAGCCATAATCAAAATGGTCTCCCTGTACTGAATGTTAAAATAGTTTGTTGTTCCCGTTTTATTATATTTGGTTACTTATATCATGGGATAATTACACATAAAAACGGGACATTACCTAGATGTATGACCTAAATATCGTCCCGTTCACCTACTCTGTATAGTTATTGCACAATTAAACCTACAATCATAATTAAACTAAATACTATCATCCAACCAAACGCACAATAGCCAAAAATTCTAATCCATTTAGGTAATTGATGCATGTTAATTTTATTTGTGGGAACTCCTTGCATAGAAAATATCATTTTTTGATCTCTATCTCTATTATTTTGTTGTTCATACATAATATCATCACCTTTCCAGAACTATTGTGTTTATAGTATATCAGCCTAAAGAAAATTATGTACAGAATAAGAGGGGATAGCAAAAATATCATGTGGTTAATTTTGTGAATAAAGACATTTAATTGCCATGGTTTTAAGCGCTAATCCGTTATAAATACTGAAAAAGAGCCCTACATAAATAGGACTCTTTTTCTTCAAATATTAAGTTGCTGGATATAAATCAGAACCAAGGTAACGTTCTTTTATAATTTGAAGATGATGAAGCTCATGACCAGCAATGATGTATGCAAATGCACGAACTGTAACTTCAGAATTATTCGCATATCCTCTTTGTGACCAAGCTTCTTTATCTAAGCTTCTAAGTAAATGCAGGGTAGATTGCCGAACAACTATTAAATTCTTAAGAAGATCTTGCATAGATTGTTTATCAAAAGCAGCTTTAAGAACATACATATCATCGTTATAGCCTGGAAGTTCCGCTGTCTCGCCTCGAGCGATAGATAACAAACGATACGCCATAATACGTTCTGTATCTGCTATATGACCAATTACTTCTTTTATACTCCATTTAGTAGGAGCATATCGGAAAAGTCCTTCACTATCAGAAATCTCTTTTAATAAAAGATTCGTTTCCTCTATTTGTTGTTCTAAAATTTGTATGATATTTCCGTCTGATACTAAGTTAATATACGTTGCATAATAAGAGTTATATTCACTTGCCTTTGGTCTAATTTGCATACGAATCATCTTTTATATTTAATCTTTAAGTACAGCTTATCATAAAAGGGGTTCGGATTAATCTGAAAGTTCGAAATTAAAATAAAAAATCATATACTACCTTAGTCGAAATCATATACTTTCACATCATTTAACAAACTGAAAAAGGATTTTTAATTTAACTCTTAGAATATCATTCTATTACGAGTTCTTTGATATGAATTGTGTTGTGATTACTTTTGATAATAACTAGGAAATATAGAAAGGTTGTGAAGTTATTTGATAGGTTATAAAGCTATGCTGTTTGATTTAGATGATACGTTACTTAATAGGGATAAAGCAGTAGATAATCTGTTTTTATTACTTTTTGAAAAGTGTTATGAGGATGTTAGTGATACAATCAAAAACAATATGCTACGGAAATTCAAAGAATATGATAAAAGAGAATACGGCATGAGTGATAAAACGATAGTTTTAGAATCATTGTTTGATGAATTCCCGCCGAAGTATAAATTGCCACGCAATTATATCCAAGATTTTTGGAATGAAAACTTCCCAAAATGTTTTTCAATAGACCAGAATACTATCCATTTCTTAAATCATATAAAGAAGCACTTTGAAGTTGGAATTATAACAAATGGCTCAACGCAGAGGCAAAAGGCTAAAATAATTAACACAAATTTAAACAATTACTTTGATACGATCATTATTTCTGAAGAAGTGGGATTTAGTAAACCGGATAAACGTATATTCGAGTTAGCATTAAATAAGCTAAATGTACAGCCAGAAAATACTTTATTTGTTGGGGATGACTTAGAAAAGGATATTGCTGGTCCTCAAAATGCAAATATAAAAGGTGTGTGGTTTAACCATCAGAAAATTAAGAATACTACCAAAATACAACCATATGCCGAGATTAACACTTTGGATAGCTTGTTAAGTTATGTTACGCCACAATATTTTTTTAACAAGTAAAATTAATTTCATTGACCGTATTAGTAATAAAAAATAGAGGCGATTTTAATAGCTGCGGCTAATTTAATCTATGATTAATACGAAGTTTTGTAAAACAATTTTACTTATACTGTGTAAATTATAAAGGGGTGAGACTATGGAAATAAAGAAAGTAGTAATCGATGGAATCAATATTGCGGTCATTAGAAATGATAAGGTATTAATATCCGATGTTCAATCTGCATTAGATACTATGGCAACTGTTCAATATGAGGTAGATGCGAAGCATATTATTATCCATAAATCTTTAATAAGTGAAGATTTCTTTGATCTAAAAACACGTCTTGCGGGCGATATCCTTCAAAAGTTTATAAACTACAAGGTGAAATTTGCTATTGTTGGAGATTTCTCTATGTATACTAGTAAAAGCTTAAAGGATTTTATTTATGAATGTAATAAAGGTAAAGATATTTTTTACTTAGCAACTGAACAACAAGCAATTGAAAAACTAAGTACATTAAAGTAATAATTATATCCTGCTAAATCCCCCGATTTCACTTAGTTCATGATTATATACGATATAGAAGAACTGACGTTTGTGGTAAACTAAGAAATGAATAAAGGGGGAGTTTTCTTGAACAATTTTAATGATACAATCCGACATTTAAACAATATAGTTTACAAACCTAACAATTTAATAATTACGAATCTAAAAGAAGAAAAGCAAAACGCAGAATATGCAGGATGTTTATTTCACTTAAATAACAAAACCATTCGTTTTAGAAAATCAAAAATTACTCCTAATAAAATTGGTCAATTTGTTTCTTTTTGGGAGAAAGATGACGATATGCAAAATCAAGCATTCTCTTATGACGCTGCTCCTGACTTATTAATTATTACTTGTATAGATGATAACAAACTAGGACAATTTATTTTCCCTAAAGATATTCTTCTTAAAGAAAAAATCTTGAGAACACAAAATCAAAAAGGCAAGATGGCCATGAGGATTTATCCGATCTGGGATACCCCTGTTAGCAACCAAGCTAAAAAGAGCCAAATGTGGCAGCTTCAGTATTTTGTTGATTTAAGCGATCATAATAATTTACCTATAGACAAACTATTACATTTGTATTCGTAGCTTCTTATCTTAAGTAATCTTGCGAGTTTTACTTTTTGTACCGGTACAGTTAAATGAAATGTACATTGTTTTAGTACCCCATCGAATTTACAATCAGCATATACTATTTTAACTTATATATTTTAAGGGGTGCTAACTATGACAAGTCTACAACATAAGCTGTTTACAAGATTGAATCTTGCAAAGCGTACTGAGGTAAAGTTTGAAGAATTAAATACAATTCTCTTTGCATTTGCACACACTATACCATTTGAGAATTTAGATGTTATAGCAAGCAACACGAATACAATTACTATGGAAAATTTACAGAATAAAATTTTAAGTAGATCCCGCGGCGGACTTTGTTATGAATTAAATACGCTTTTTTATTACTTTTTAAAAGATTGTGGTTATGATGTACAACTCGCATTAGGTACCGTATATAAAAATGATATAAACGCATGGGCACTTGAGAATGGACATATAACGATTATTCTAAATTATGATAAAGTACGATACGTAATTGATGTAGGTATTGCTTCACTAGTACCTCTAGTCCCTGTACCTTTTACTGGTGAGTCTGTTTCTTCTAAAAATGGTACGTATCGAGTGAGACAAAAAGATACGAGTAAAGGGAATTACGTTCTAGAAAGAAAAGATACGAACGGTGAGTGGAAAGTATGTCACGCTTTTTATAATCGTATCATTGATGAGGTAGTAGTGAATGATGTTCAAAAAAGAGTAGTAGAAGATGAGAAATCTATTTTCAATAAAGGACCAATTGCAGTCAAATTGACGAATTCTGGCCATGTCTCTTTAACAAATACTAGTTTAACTGAAATGATTCATGGTAAAAAAGCGAAACGTGAAATTACAGAAGATCAATATAAAGAGCTTTTATATACTTTATTTGCTATTGAGTTATGATAAAACAAATAGCTAGCCGGTTCTTATGAAGAATCGGTTATTTTAATTTAAAACAATTATTAAAGTTTGATTTTCTTAATAGATATAATACACTAGAACAGTATGAAAAAGTATAACAATGAATTTTGAATGTAAAGGAAGATCTTCATGTCAATTATCGATAAATTGAAACTTAATAAGTATACGAATATGGTTGTTATTAATGAGCCAAGTGATTACGAAGTTTTTACAGGAAAAGAAACTGTATTTTCAAAAGAACACGATGCTATTTTTATTTTTGTAGAAACACTAGATGAAATGGTGAAACAAACAAATTTTATTATTAGTAATGAAGAATTACTAATTGAAAAAGGATACATATTCTTCGCATATCCGAAAAAGGGTAATTCTCGCTACAGTACTTTTATTCACCGTGATGAGATGTTTCCAGCATTAAACGTTGGAGAAGATGGATATGTGGGCGAAAGCGAAATTAAATTTGCTCGAATGGTAAGTATGGATGACATCTTTACCGTTGTAGGTTTAAAGCGCGAGAAGAAAAAAGTGACGAAAACGCCTGCAATGAGCCAATGTGTAGCTGATTATGCAGATCGAATTCAAGATGTCGAAGCATTGCTAGCAAATCATCCAAATGAACTTAAGTTTTATCAAAGTTTAACACCTGGATATCAAAAAGATTGGGCACGTAATTTATTTTCTGTAAAACAAGAAAAAACACGTGAAAAACGTCTTGAGAAAATGATCGAAGTTCTTTCACAAGGATATAAAACAATTGAATTATTTCGTAAAAAGAAAAAGTAAAACTAGGTAATTCACAATGATGCAACAATTAATTGAGCTTGGCACATTGTAAAAAGGATTCCTTTCAGTATACTAAAGTATGTTCTTATATTTAAATAATTAGCAAAAGAGAAAAGGTGTTTGAAATGAAATCGTATATTGTAGTTGGAGCTGGTATTTTAGGAGCGTCTACTGCTTACCATCTTGCTAAAGCTGGCGCAAACGTTACTATCGTGGATCGTCAACAAGTAGGTCAAGCAACAGATGCAGCAGCAGGTATTGTCTGTCCATGGCTTTCGCAACGTCGTAATAAAGCATGGTATAAAATCGTTAAAGGCGGTGCCCGTTACTATTCTTCGTTAATTCAGCAATTAGAAGAAGACGGTGAAACGGATACAGGTTATAACCGTGTAGGTGCAATTAGTTTACATATTGATGAGAAAAAACTAGATCAAATGGAAGAGCGAGCTTACAAGCGTCGTGAAGATGCACCAGAGATTGGTGAAATTACGCGTTTATCAGCTGAAGAAACGAAAAAATTATTCCCAGCATTATCAGAAGAATATAGTTGTGTTCATATTAGTGGTGCTGCACGAGTAAATGGAAGATTATTACGCAACGCATTAATAAGCGCTGCGAAAAAACATGGTGCAACTTTTATAAAAGGCGATGCAGTATTAGTCCGTGAAGGTAATCATATTACGGGTGTTAAAGTAAACGATGAAACAATTTTAGCAGAAAAGGTTATTGTAACGGCAGGTGCATGGGCGAACGAAATCTTAAACCCATTAGGAATTAATTTTTTAGTTACGTTCCAAAAAGGACAAATTGTTCACCTGCAAATGGAAAATACAGCAACAGAAAATATGCCAGTTGTTATGCCGCCAAATGATCAATACATTTTAACATTTGATAATGGCCATGTCGTAATTGGTGCTACCCATGAAAATGAAACTGGCTTCGATCATCGTGTTACGGCTGGTGGTTTACATGAAGTATTCCATAAAGCATTAACAGTTGCACCTGGCTTAGAAAATGCTACCATGCTTGAAACAAGAGTTGGATTCAGACCATTCACGCCAGGATTCTTACCTGTTATTGGACCACTTCCTAACTTTGAGGGCATTCTCGTTGCGAACGGATTAGGTGCTTCAGGTTTAACTGCAGGTCCATATTTAGGTTCAGAACTTGCTAAATTAGCGCTAGGACAACCAATTGAGTTAGATTTAAATGATTATGACGTTGCAGGCGCAATTGAATAATATCGGGTATGAAAAAAACACGCTAAGCAAATTCGAAGGAAATAAGCAGTTTTTTCTCCGTTAAGAGTAAGACTGTTTATGAAAAATAAAATTCTTTAAAAATAAAGAGCCGACACCATAAACTTGCATTATTAATGTAGAATTGTGATGTTTGCTCTTTATTTCTATTTATTTAAAGCTTTTTTTGAGAGGAGGTTAAGTAATGAGAGCACCATATCAAGTATTGATATTTCCTTATATAAAAATTGAAGATTCTATTCAATATGCGATTTTCAACCGAAGTGATTATGGTTATTGGCAAGGGATAGCTGGTGGTGGAGAAGATGGTGAGATTCCTATTGAATCAGCAAAACGGGAAGCGTTTGAAGAAGCTGGTATTACAAGAGAATGTCCATATATACAATTAGATTCTGTGTCTTCACTACCAGTAGAGGATGTAGTTGGAGGATTCCTTTGGGGAGATGAAGTTTATGTAATAAAAGAATTTTCTTTTGGAGTTAAAGTACCTAACAAACACATCTCATTATCTAAAGAACACTTACATTATAAATGGTTATGCTTTGAGGAGGCAGTAAAGTTTTTGAAATGGGATAGCAACAAAACAGCATTGTGGGAATTAAATAAAAGACTATTAAAATAGTAAAAGTATTAGCCAAGACGTTAGTGGAACAAGAATTGAACAATTAAAAAACTTGCTATTCTTCATATATAGCAAGTTTTTTTCTATACAGTTGCCTCTGGAAAAATGAAAATAGTTAGAAATATTTTTATGTTGCACGGTTGTTGACTATGAATAACCGAATACATATTAAGTATTCAACAGTTCAAATAGAACGAGTCATTTTTTATTTTAAGAAGAAAGATGACCCGTTTTATGCTAAAATTCGCTTAGTGTATATTTTCGTTAAAATGTGGGCAGGCCCACTTTTAGCAAAACCGGAGTGGAAATGATGAGTATAAATTGTTTTGTGGGATTGATAAAGAATGAATTATTAAAAGAGGTAAGCATAAGAAGCGAGGATGAATCCGAGCCTGTAGTAGTTAAAGATATTCCTAGACTTTGGAAGTGTTTAGGGAAAGGTAATTATGCCGCAGTATTCATGCACAAAGAATACAAAGATTGGGTAGTGAAAGTTTATGCACGAGAAGGAGAAGGAATTGAAAAAGAGTCAGAAGTATACCGCAGAATCGGAAATCATCCTTCTTATTCAAAGCTTATTTATAAAGGGGAAAATTTCATAGTATTGAAACGTTTAAAAGAAATTACCTTATACGATGCTGTTCATAAAGGGATTAAAATTCCTAAGCAGGTGATCCTTGATATCAATAAAGCTTTAGAGTATGCAAGAGAACAAGGATTAATCCCCTGTGATGTTCACGGGAAAAATGTGATGATGGAAAAAGGAAGGGGATATGTAGTCGATGTATCTGATTTCTTAAAAACAAAAGAAGATAGTAAGTGGAAAGATTTAGAAAAGGCATATTTTACATTTTATTTGCCTTTCATTTATAACTTTCCTTTCCCTGTTAAAATACCGTATTTTATGTTAAACATTGTTAGACGTTCGTATAGAAAATATAAGAAGCTTAAAAAGAAATTCAAATTGTAAAAGGATTACATACTAATAACTGAACCAATAGCAAACGAAAGGACCATACATATTAGATATGTACGGTCCTAATCTTTTTTATGTATACATATTTTTATTAGTTATATCACTATCAATTCCAAAACGAGATATTTTGAATAAATGAAACTGTTAAAATAAATGTTGATGCGCAACCAGCAGTTAATAACATTACTATTTTTCGTCCACTTTGTTCTTTTGAAGGTTTTATTAGTTCTGTAATTAACACAATCCAAATTATTATAGATACTATCGAGATAATATTTATGGACATATGTAACACCTTCCTTTTTGTTTTTACATAAACATATTTTCTTTTGTAAAATGAAAGCAATTTAACTAGAAAATATGTACAGTATTACAAATCAGTTTTCTCCTGTTAAACCACCTTTTTTAAATAGAAATACGACTGATAAAACAATAATAACTGCCTTTAAACTGCCCCAATATGGATAAATAACATGATCTGTTAGATGAGCATGTTGAAAAATGTTCTCTAATCCATAAATTCCAATAATGATTGCTAAAAGAAAAGCGGCTTTTCCAATAGCTGTATTACGATAGAGGGTAAATAAATATAGTGCAACTATAAGTGGTAAGATGATTTGTAGTAATAGTGTCATAAGGTAGCCCCCTAATTTATTTATAATTATATTATATACAAAATTGTAATAAAAAGGAATGCGACTTATTTGATACTAATAAGATTACTCTAATCATATTCTTCTATTAAAAAGAATATAAAGGGGTGTAAAGTTAATTGACAAAAGTTAAAGTTCGTTTACGACCCATTGTTCATAACATAAATTTACCCACAGTAATAAAAACAGCAATTCTTCCAGGTGAATCGGCTGAAAGGCTATTTATCGCAACGCAATTAGGAGAGGTTTTCTACATAGGAGATGGCGTCATAAAAACATTTTTAAATATTCGTCAACAAATTATAAATTTAGGTACATCTGAAGAAGGCGTTTCTAGTAGTGGTTATGATGAACGAGGATTGCTTGGACTAGCATTTCATCCACAATTTTATCAAAACGGTTTATTTTATCTTCATTATTCCGTCGCTGGAACCCAAGGACCAGGTGCACTTTCTGAACAATTTAAACCGAATCCTTGTGACCCGAAAACTTTAAATTTAAAATGGCTAAATAGAGATACGCAATATGATCATATCGATACAATTGAAGAATGGATTTTACAATCAAACGGTCACCCTCAAAAACGTAGAACATTACTTAATATAAAACGCCCATTTTTTAATCATAATGGAGTAAATACTTTAAACTTTTCTCCAGAGACGGGGAAACTTGTTTTTACAAATGGAGATGGTGGCTCGGGTTATGATCCGTTCAATTTAAGCCAAGATGATTTAGAAATAGCAGGTAAAATTATTGAAATCGATGTAAGTAAAAATACATTCATAAATAATCCTCCAGTCGTTACACGCTTTAATGAACTTCCTCTATCTATACAAGAAACACTTACATTAATTGCGAAAGGTGTTCGTAATATAACCGGTATTTCATTCCAAAGATTTTATAATCAATATATCAAATACGCCGGTAATGTCGGGCAAGATATTGTAGAGTCTATTTTTTCATTTGTTCAATATAAACCAATACCGGTTACCGAACTTGTTCAAATGCATGTAATGAGACTCACCCCCAATCAAGATAGATTTATTAATTTTGGTTGGAGAGGATGGGAAGGAGAATTACCTACTTCTTTTATAAGGCACTGTACAGAGAATCCTACTTTAGACGAAAGAACAATGACTTATTATAATGAAACAATAGAAACATCAACGAAGCGAATTCAGCCACTCATTAGTTATTTTCATAAAGACCCGAGACCAGATAAGTTTGGCGGGACTTCTCTAACAGGAGTTCAGTCATATATGGGAACTGCAATCCCGAATTTAAATGGTAGCGTTGTGTTTACCGACCTTGCTAGAAAAGAAGAGTCTCGGCCGCCAGTTAAAGGTGTATTAGCATATACTAGAGCAGGTACAGATGGTAAACATACTGATTTTCATGTTATTGAAACTGATTATGATTTTGGTACGCAAGCAGCTTATTATATGAGTTTAGGAACAAATTTGGATCAAACTAGGCTATATTTAGGAGTTTACGGTTCTATGAAAGTAACTGATTTTAACAAAGGTACCATTTTTGAAATTATCCCTTAATACGATATACACTCCTAGTTTAATAATATAAGGAGTTCAATTTGTTTCAAAACGCACGATTTGTCCCCCTAAAGCCTTCTATGTATAAACTTCTATTGTACAGGTAGAAAGCAGCTCATAAACCACTAGTGTATGAATAAGATAGAAAGTGATGAATGAGATATCTTTAGGGGGTATTTTGATGAATCGATTTGTACGTTATTGGTGTCAACTTATGATAGAGAATAATGGGGACTTTGTTCATAAAAGAAAATTATCCCTAGCAAATAAAGTAGTCATTACAGCTTTAATGAGTGCTTTGGCCACCATGTTTCAAGCAGCAGGTAACTTAATTCCTGGTATAGGGTTATTTATTAGCCCTTTTGCGACGTTACCAATTTTTTTGGCTATTTGCTACTCTATTCGTGAGGGAGTACTTTCTTATCTTCTTACTATCCTCCTATTATTTATTATTGAGCCAAGTGAACTAATTGTTTTTCCCTTTACTACAGGCTTATTAGGTATAGCCTTAGGGCTTTCCTTTATACAATTCAAGAGGAGAATTTGGGTAATTTCTTTTTCTGCGATTTGTCTACTTATAGGAATTACGATTGTTCTAGATATTTTTCGCTTTCCCGTACTTGGTCCTACTATTCATACAATTATGGATATAAAAATTATTTTATCAATATTTATACTGAGCTTTCTATACTGCTGGATCTATGCAGGGCTTTGTAGAATATTGTTGAATAGGTTATATAAAGTATTGTTTTAACAATTGCATAGAATGGAGATTTAAAACATGTATAACGTTGAAATTAGGAGACCAAATTCGGATGATTTAGAGGAACTTCACTCATTTTTTCGTATAGTTATTACGAATACCTTTAAAGACGAAGGTTTATCACAATTATCGGATGACATAGAGAATGAAATTAACACGAAAAAGCAATATTTAAAAAATGATTTTGATAGTAATGGAGAAAAACGTTACTTTTTATTAGCAATAGATACAAATAACGATAAAATCATTGGTACAATCGAAGTTGGTCCAGCAAGTACATTGATTAATAGTTGTACAGGCGGTGTACTTAAGGATTTGTATGAAATAGGAACTGTTTTTATACTGCCGGAGTATCAAAAAAAGGGTATCGGGAGTTTCCTACTACATACAATGTTTCTTACGTTACTTAGCAGAGGAATAACAGAATACTGTTTAGATAGTGGCTACAAAAAAGCGCAAAGTATATGGACCAAGAAGTTTGGAGAGCCTAGTTATGTACTAAAGGATTATTGGGGAGAATCAAGTGATCATATGATTTGGAAGAAGAGTTTATATGATACACCTATAATATTTGAATTATAAAATGAAATATGGCTTTGAACGTAGCTTTTCTTACATATGTATGCTATTATTTATCTTTATAATAAAAGAGGACGTGAATGAACTTGATTAAAATTAGTATCCCTGAAGTTGATGTTACAATTACTGAACGTAAACAAGTTATTAGAGGAGACGAGCCAAGAATTACGCCAATCAATGGTTTTATCGACTTCCACTTGTTCCCTAGAGATAAAGGCGGCATTTTTATGTTTTACAATATTAATGACGAACTACTTTTCGTAGGTAAAGCTCGTAAAATTAGACAACGTATTAAGAAGCATTTCGAAGACAATGTTTCACCAATTAAAAATCACCGTGATGAAGTATACCGCATTGATGCATGTATCGTAGAAGATCCAACAGAAAGAGAAATTTACGAAACATATATCATTAACGAATACAAAGCAAAATATAACGTTGAGAAAGTATTCTATAAATAAGCAATAAAAAAACAATCCTAGCATATATACTGGGATTGTTTTTTTATTTAGATTTAGTCCTCATATTTGCCTCCTTTTTTTAAATGATTAGCAGCAATAAAACAAACTACACCTATACATATAAGTACAATTCCAATTGTTTTATGTTTTCCAAAAAAGAAAGGAATATCAGAAATAACATTCGTCATACATAACCCTACAAATACAAGGATAGGTCCTATCCACAGTAATACATTGCCGAATTTTGTATGTTTCCACATAGTAAGCCTCCTCATCCCTTTTTACATATATATCCATGAATTGAAAGTAAATTCATAGAGAAATATAGTTTTTTTCATATCGAAAATTTAACCTTCATATATTGGTACAAGCAAACAAGAAAGGGGACCATCATGAATTGGTTAGAAGCTTTTATATTAGGGATCATACAAGGTTTAACAGAGTTTTTACCGATAAGTAGTACAGGTCATCTTTATTTAGGAAGGCATTTGTTTCAATTAGATGAAGCAGGATTGTTTTTAGATACGATGCTACATATTGGGACTTTACTTGCGGTGTTTATTTATTACAAAAAAGAATTTATATATTTAATCAAAAATCCGTTTTCAAAGCTGATGTTATTACTTATTGTTGGGACGATACCCGCAGTTGTAATCGGGTTGTTATTTAAAGACTTTTTTGAGGATATTTCAAAAACAGGTATTACGATTGGTTGGGAGTTTTTAGTGACAGGATTCTTTCTCTACATGGCAGATAAACAAAAGAATGGTCGTAAAAAAATGGACGACATTACATATAAAGACGCATTTATCATCGGTTCATTTCAAGCGGCAGCTATTTTTCCGGCAATTTCTCGTTCTGGTATGACAATCGTCGCTGCATTATGGAGGAAGTTAGACCGCGAAACTGCGGCTTACTTTTCTTTTTTATTATCAACTCCAGCCATTGTCGGAGCAATCATTTTGCAATTTGTAGATGTTTTTCAAGGGAAAGCAGAATCTATTTCTAGTACATCTTTAATTGTCGGAACGTTATCAGCTGCATTTTTCGGTTACATAGCCGTTTCATGGATGATTCAATATTTAAAACGTCACTCCTTAAAAGTATTCGCGTATTACGTATGGGGATTAGGTATTTTAATTTTAACGTTGCAATTTACTGATGTATTTTAAGTATAATGATAAAGAAGTTAATTCGTTTAAGATCCTGTTTCATTCATACAAGGCAGGATCTCTTTTTATGAAGGGGGAAAATATGTTTAATAAGGCTATCGTTATTGGCGGAAGTATGGCAGGAAAACTCGCAGCAAAAGCTCTATCAACTTCTTTTAAAGAAGTAATCATTATAGAAGCTGGTGAAAGATGGGATGGAAAGTCTTCGAGAAAAAGAGTTCCACAAAGTAATCATCCTCATGTGTTATTAAAAGGTGGAGAAAACGCAATTGAAGAATTGTTTCCTAATATTACGAATGAATTAATAGAAGCAGGTAGTATCGTAAATAACTTTACTCGTGATTTAAAATGGCATCAATTTGGTTTATGGAAACAGCCATTCATAGGGGAAGTACATATGATTCAACAAAGTCGTCCTTTGCTAGAATGGAATATCCAAAAACGAATACATCAAATTTCAAATATTACTATTAAATATAAAACATTGGTTAAAGGGTTATTGGTAGATGAAAAGCTTAACAAAGTGTGTGGAGTAAAAGTTAAATATTTAGAGACAGACGCACAAGAAGAAGTTCATGCAGATCTTATAGTTGATGCAAGTGGATTTAGTTCAAAAAGTATAGAGTGGTTACGAGAATGCGAAATTGAAGTACAAGAAGAGAAAGTTCGTATTAATTTATTTTACGCAACGAAAATGTTCAAACTTGAAGAAAATGAGGAGTTAGACTGCTGTAATATGCTAATGTCTCCAAGTTTCCCTGATAATCCTTATGGCGTTCTTATTCAAACGATAGAAGATAATCGTTATTTTGTTACTTTCAGTGGATACGCAAATGAGAAAGCACCACAAACAGATGATGAGTTTTATGATTTTGCTGAAAATCTATCAATTTCTAATGTTACAGATTTCCTTAACAAAGCTGTGGCAATTTCAGATATCAAAACGTATAACATTCCTTATCAAGTACGTCGGAGATTTGATCTCACTACAAATATGCCAGAAGGATTATTAGTCGTTGGAGATGCACATTGTCGTTTTGATCGTGTTTTCGGTCAAGGTGTTTCCGTTGCTGCTATGGAAGCTCGCCAGTTGCAATTACTTCTGCAAGGTAGAAAACAACTTGATAAAACATTTACACAACAATTTTATAAAAAGGCAGCTACTATAATAGAAACCCCTTGGGAAATGACAACAACGGAAATATCACGTCATCCTCAGCTAAAAAGAGAATTAACGATAAAGCAAAAATTTCAACTATGGTATACGAAACAAATATATCAACTATCTGCAACTGATTCTGACGTTTATATTCGATTAGTAAAAGTGATGAATTTAATTCGTAGTCCATTTCACCTATTTCATCCAAAAGTACTACTTGCTGTGTTACTGAAACGAAAGAAATAGCAGGAAAATAGTTGATTAAAAAAGAATATATAACAGTTAGTAGATATAGAAGGGGTAATCGAAATGAAAATATACATAGAACAATTAAAGAAAGACGATACTAAAGATTTATTTACGTTTGAACTTACGAATAAATCTTTTTTTGAAACAATGGTACCAAATCGCGGCTCAGAATATTTTGAATTTGAATATTTCCAAAAACTACTAGACGATTTATTAATAGAACAGGCAGATGGGAATTCTTATTTTTATTTAATTCGTAATGAAGAGAAAGAAATTGTAGGACGAATAAATTTAGTAGATATAGATGCAGAAACTCGAATTAGTTCGCTAGGGTATCGGGTCGGAGAAAAATTTACTAAAAAAGGAGTTGCAACAGCAGCTGTAAAATTAATTTTAGGCGTAGCGAAAAATAATAAAATTAATGAGGTTCATGCTAAAACAACTTCTAATAATCTCGCATCACAAATTGTACTAGAAAAAAGCGGATTTTCTTCTTATCAAAACGAAGCAGATACAACATCTGTACAATTAAATGGAGAACAGGTGAATTTTGTACATTATATTTGGAGAAATACTTCGCGCTTATAATAAGGGGGACTTATTCATGAATGATTTACGTTATCCAATTGGGCAATTTACATACAAACGTCCTATAACGGAAGAAATGATAGATACATGGATTCAAGAAATTGAAGATTTACCTAATGAATTAACGAAGGCAATTAAAGATTTAGATCAGAAGCAGTTAGACACACCGTATCGCGTTGGTGGATGGACAGTTCGTCAAGTAGTCCATCACGTCGTTGACAGCCATATGAATAGCTACATACGTTTTAAATTAGCACTAACAGAAAAGAATCCAACGATTAAACCATATAAAGAAGAGAAGTGGGCAGAATTACCTGATTCTAAATTACCAGTAGATGTTTCACTAGTAATGTTAGAGTCATTACATAAAAGATGGGTTAACCTTTTATATTCTTTAGAACTTGAAGATCTAGAAAAGACATTTAACCATCCAGAGACTGGTGAAACAAAACTTGCTGCTGCAATAGGACTTTACGCATGGCACGGACGTCATCATACAGCTCATATAACTTCATTAAGAAAACGACTAAATTGGTAACATGAAAATTATATTAGAGAAGGCAACAGAAAGTGATGCAGCAGTTTTATTTCAAATGCAAATAGACTCATTTCACCCTTTATTAAATAAATATAAAGACTATGAAACAAACCCAGCAAATGAATCTATTGAAAAAACTATATTTAGAATAAATAATCCCAGCAGTAATTTTCATAAAATGATAATAGACTCAAGACTTGTTGGAGCGATATGTATATCTCAAAAAGAACTACCTTATAAATTTTGGATCAGTCCAATGTTTATTCATCCAATCTATCAAGGGATAGGAATTGCTCAGAAGGTACTTATTTTAATTGAAGAGATGTTTCCAGAAGCACAAAGTTTTGAACTTGCTACGATTTTAGAAGAAGAAAGAAATTGTTTTCTATACGAAAAAATGGGGTATAAAAGAACAGAAGTAATAAAGAAATTAAATGATAAAACTACACTTATTCATTACAAAAAAGAAAGGTAAAGCATTTAAAATACGCTTTACCTTTTTATGTTATTTTAGATTAAATATACAACTTTGATGTATATTCTTCCAAAATACTCGGATTAGTAATTTTTAAAATGAATAAACATGCAAAAATCAACTATTTCGTCGTATATGTTACCAACGCTTTTTGAATGCTTAAAACACTATCGTCACCTTTAAATTCTTTCGTAATTGGCGTGCTCAAACTAGATACCCAAATTTTCAGTTCAGCGTCTAAATCAAAATGCCCAGCTGTTTCAATACTGAATTGTGTAATGCTTTTATAAGGGATAGAATGGTATTCTGTTTTTTTACCTGATATCCCTTGTTTATCCACTAAAATAAGACGACGATTTGTGAATACAATTAAATCACGAATTAATTTATAAGCATGTTCTACTTTCTCGTCATCTAACATAATCTTCTCTAAATCACGTTCTACACTTTCTGTACTCGCATTTGATGCATTTCCTAAAATACCGCTAAATAAACCCATAGGAAATTCCTCCTCCATTATTTGTGGAATGTGTTACTTATATTGTACCATGCTATTTACTAAGAAATTATGACATTACTTTAGTAGTTTCTGGTTATTATTGCAATTCATTTATATAACCTCATCTTAATATCTTATGCTAATATGTAAGTAAGAAAAAAGAAGCAGAGGGATATAGCATGAAAAATATTGGTTTAGTATTAGAAGGCGGAGGAATGAAAGGTTTATATACGGCAGGCGTACTCGAATATTTTATGGAAAAGAACTTATTCTTTCCTTATGTAGTTGGCGTATCCGCTGGAGCTTGTATGGGAGCAACTTATTTGTCACGTCAAAAAGGGAGAAATAAAAAAGTAAATACAGAGTTAGTTGCAGATCACCGTTATATATCTTATAGAAATTTAATTCGAAAACGCGAATTATTTGGAATGGACTTTTTATTTGATGAAGTACCTAATAAAATTGTCCCATTTGATTTTCAAACTTTCTTAAACTCAAATGAACAGTTTGTTATAGGGACGACTGATTGCGAATCAGGACAAGCTATTTATTATAATAAAGCAGAACATGGAAATGATATTTTAAAAATCATTCGTGCATCTAGCTCAGTGCCGTTTATAGCGCCTGTTGTAGAATATGATAATCGCAAATTGCTAGATGGAGGGATTATAGATCCTATACCGGTTTTAAAAGCGCAAGCTGATGGTTATGAAAAGAATGTTGTAATTATGACAAAACCAGAAGGATATGAGAAGCAACGTAATAAATTTTCAGGCCTAGCTAAAATTTTATATAGGAAATATCCGAATATCGCACAATCTTTAGTAGAACACTATCGTTTTTATAATGAGACGATATCTTATATGCATCAAATAAAACAAAAAGACAACTTTTATATTATTCAGCCTAGCGTACAGCTTCCAATAAGCGGAATAGAAAGAAGTAAAGAAAAGCTCGTTAATTTATATAATCTTGGTTATACAGATGCTCAATATCATTATGAAAACTTATTAAATTGGATAGAGAAATAAAGGGGTGGAAAGTTGAAGTTAGGAAAACAAATTATTTTTAAGGAATTGCAGAAAATGCATAGCCCACTGTATAAACCGTTTCCGAATTGTGACATTCGAAAAATACGAAAAGATTTTAATAATATGTTTACAGAAGATGATTGTATAAGCGCTGATTTAAATTATTATTGGATGCATACAGCAGGTACTTTAAGTTACGTACTTAATAACAATGAACAGGAGATTGTGTTCAATCAAATAAAATGGCTAAGGAAATCGTTTTTTGAATGGTTTCCACAATATTGTTTTCTAGAAACAGAGATTATGAAGTATCCCATTTTATATAGAGATTTCATGAATTATGAAAAGACCCGTAAGCTATTACTTTATTATCTTACTGAATAAAAATTAAAACGTACAAGTGATGCTGCTTGTACGTTTTTTGTTCATAAAATATACAATATTTACAACTTATCCATGTAGGTATTTTAACGAGAAAAAAGAAGTACATATAGAATATGTGTGAGGGAGGAGAGAGAAGTTTGTTAGTTGTTTCCCTTTCAATTCATGTCCAACTCAAATTCAAATATTTCGAGTAAAATTCATTTCTTAATGGTATTATCAAATATCAAGAAAACTAATTTAGAAATGAAGAAGGGACAGGTTTAATATGGAAAACGTATCAAATGTAGATAAAGTAGAATCAATTAAATCTTTACAGTCAACAATCCGTAAACTTGAAAATGCACTATCTCAGATGACTCAAAAAGGCTCAAACACTACTTTAGTGAAAAAAAGACTCAAAGCAGCTAGTATCGGCTTAGCTATGTTAGAACGTATTTGGAATCAAGAAACCCATCATTACACGCAAGAGGATTTAGCAGACGCTCGAAATGTTCTAATTGGTTTGCTTCCATCAATTGAAAAGATTTATGTTAAGTCAAAGCTCGGGAGTCCTCAAAGAACTCTTTTAGAAAGAAGAATAAAATCATTGGAACTTTCTATTCAAGCAATTGATCATTTTTCTAATCAATAACTTCTCTAAACACATAACTTACGACTACTTTTATATAGGGATTCTAATGAGAAAACTACATATAGAATACTACAAAGGAGGAAGAGAGGTGACTACAATAATCAGTCCTAAGTTAGAGAAGCTTAAAAATCACTTAAAGAATGGAAATGAAAAAGCTCTTTATACTTTTTTGCATGAAATCAAGTCAAATCATACACCACTAGTAGAACAATGTCCTATAGATAATCAGTATAAACTTATAACGTATATATGGTTAGGTGATCAAAATACTGAAAATGTTTATGTAGTCGGTAGTTTTCCTGGTTGGGATCTGTCTGTAAATCAATTACAACGATTGTTACAGACAGATATTTGGTATGTTACGTTTAAGACGAATAAGAGGTTTATTTCAACTTATTATTTTACAGTAAATGATTTTTTCAAAAATGATTGGATAAAGCGTAGTGAACAGTACCGACTAGACCCATTCAATGAAAATGTATTTGGAGAAGGTGCCAATAAAGCGTCTGTGTTAAAAATAGATATGGACGTGCAGTATAGCAGTCGTTTTCCTTCAAATCATTATCCATCCGGAAAGATTGAAACATATTCTTTTTATAGTTCGATTTTAAATAACACACGTAAAATTCATATTTATACGCCTCATGATTATTCTCACACTTCACATCTTCAAGAACTTCTCATTGTATTTGATGGGAATTCATTCATTAATGACCTTTCAATCACAAAAACACTTAATTATTTAATTTACGAAAAAGAAATCCCATCTTGTATTGCTGTTGCTATAGATCCTGTTGATCGATTAGAAGAGCTAACTTATAACGATAAAATGAATACATTTTTAATGAAGGAATTACTTCCATGGATTCAAACTAAATATCATGTGTATCAAAAAGCAAAACATACAACAATTGCTGGTTTCAGCCTTGGTGGCTTAGCCGCTTTTTATGTAGCACTTCAAAATCCACATATTTTCGGAAATGTGTTGTCAATGTCTGGATCCGTACATTGGAAAAAGGATGATTATGAAAATACAATTCCTTGGATTGAAAATCAAATTTCATCAATAGATTCTAATGCGACTCATCTCAATTCTTACATAGCAGTAGGTGAACTTGAAAACGAATCTCTTTTAACGACTAATAGACGGCTATATAAAGCTTTAGAAGAAAAGAAATACCCAACCACTTATGAAGAGTTTCAAGGCGGACATGATAGCGTGTGGTGGCGAGAAAAGCTATTCGATGGATTAAGGGCATTAGAACTTACAAAAACGACACTAAAAAATAAAAAGGAGAGAGAATCTATGAATCAAGAAGAACTAGATAAAAAACTAAAAAAGCAAGAGATTTTAGTAAAAGATGAGAAAGTTTGGTCCTATACGTATGAGGATCATATTAGTTCTATCGTTAAAGAGGCAGAAAAGAAAGGGTCTTTCGATCATTTATCTGGTAAAGGGAAACCACTGAATCTTGATAAAGATCTTTCGTACAATCCTGAAAAACAATTGTATAGAACTTTGAAAAATAATCATGTTTTACCTAGGTGGATTGAGCTTTCAAAGGAAATTGATAACTTAAAAGAAAAACTAAAAGAAAATACAAATACTGCAGAAACAGCGGATTTAATTCGAACTATTAATAAAAAGGTTTTAGAACATAACCTACTTTGTCCACCAAGTGCGCAAAAAACGAGGGTGAAAACGGACTTTTAACAATTTTTAATAAAGCTATCTCTTGCTATATAATTAAGTAAGGCATTTTCAATTCATTATTAAAGGGAGGCAAATGTGATGAAAAATACGTATGAACTTCAAATTCCGAAAGAACTAGAGCAATATCGTAGTATTTTAGAAGAAAGTGTAAAACCGTATATTAAAGTGGCTGGAACGAAAGCAGAGACAACTCTTTTTGAGAGTAAGTTTGGTGGTTATCCGTATTTACCTATAAATCAAGAGCATCCTAAAGATTCAAATGGACAACCTATGATGTTACTTGCGCAGTTAAACTTTGAAGAAATTCCGCATGTTGAATATATGCCCCAAAAAGGAATATTGCAGTTTTTCGTAAGTGCTGATGATGAGCTTTATGGAGCAGATTTTGATCACCCAACAATCCAAAAAGACTTTCGAATTATTTATCATTCTACAATTATAGAAGATTTAAATAAGGTAATTACTGATTTTAGTTATTTAAACACTTTAGAATTAGAAGACTTTATCATACCTGAAGCAGCAAAATTACAATTTGAATTAGATTATCAACCCATAACATCTAGAGATTATCGATTTGAAAAGATGTTTAGTGAGGATATTGATTGGGAAGAAATTGTTGATGAAGAAAATAATACAGAATTAGGCGAACTATATGATGATTTATGTAAAGATTTCGGACATAAAATTGGTGGTTATCCATTTTTCACACAGACAGATCCGAGAGAATGGGAAGAAAAATACCAACAACATGATATATTATTACTGCAAATCGATACAGACGACTCATTAAATATTATGTGGGGAGATTCTGGTGTGGCTAATTTCTTTATTAAAAAAGAAGATTTGTTAAATCTAAATTTTCCAATGTTATTTACAACTGGGATTGCTACTAAAAAGATATAAATGAAATACTAGCAAGCTAAAAAATCTTCCTGAAGGTGAGGGAGATTTTTTTATGTTAAAAATAAACGTTATGTTAACTAGAGTGTAAAATAATAGGAATAATAAAAGTCAAGCGTAAATAACAGAAATAACAAGAAATACTGTAAAGTTGTAAAACGTGTGTAAATAGCAATAAATTTATAAAGTAAAACATAAAATAAAATTATTAATTTATATTTTGTAAAAAAGATTTTTCCGCATAAAAATTATTACTGATCAAAAATGTTTTTGATTCGTTAAATCTTAATCAATCATCAATTAAGATTTGCTGTGATAAATTTATAACTAAAAAACGATAAAAAACTGTATAAATGCGTTTAAATAAGATTTTATGTGAATCTCACTAAAAATCTCTGTTTCGTCTCATTAAGTATAGTTTACTTGGGTTTTGATACCTGATATTGCTTTGTTTCTATAACTGCCTATAATATATATTATGTTAACTGGATAAAAGTAATAAACTTATTATATGTTAGTTTATATTGTTACGCTTCCCTTTTCATCAGATTCATTCTGTGTAATCAATTGTGTGCTTATTTGTTGTTGTTTTATGAGTTGTTGATGATAATGTCTCCAGATATAAATTATATTTAAGACAATAAAAATGCAATTCGTTTTAAATGAACACATTAAACGAATTGCATGGATATGATTCATAATAAGTTTTTAAAATTAGTTTGCTACAGCAATTGCTTCGATTTCAATTAATAAGTTATCGTTAATTAACTTTCTAACTTCGACAGCTGAACTTGCTGGTGGATTATTAGTGTCAATGTATTGATCTCGAATATCTCTAACAACGGCCATTTGAGAAATGTCTGTTAAGAAAAATGTTAATTTTACTACATCATTGAAATTTAAGTCTGACGCTTCTAATGCGATTTTAATATTTTCAAATACTTGTCGTGTTTGTGTAGCTAAATCATTAATTCCAACAATTTGACCGTCTATATTAATTGCTACTTGTCCAGATATGTAAATCGTTCGTTTAGCGTTACTAACTTCCACTACATGTGAGTATCCAAAAGTTGGTGGCATCGTTTTTGGATTGATAAATTTCTTTTGCATGGCTCTTCTCCTCTTTGAATATCTTATTTTCTTTATATTAGATTTTAAATTCAGATTATCCCTTATTTACCATTCAGCTGCTACATTTGTAAAAGTATATTAGCACTTTAATTTAAAATTATTGATGGATTATGTACGTTTGATTTTTTTGGGTGCTTGTTATAATTACACCTTGTTTTATTAATTCTTCAGTTACTTTTGTATAGAAAAAGTGATACCACCAGATAAAAAACTCTTCATAAGTAATTTCTTTTGAGTATCTGCTGCTGGCAAAGTATTGTTTTAAAGGTTTATCGTTTTCGTTGAATAATAAGACTAAATCTTCACTGATTGTGTTTGCAATTTCGTTAAGTATAAATAAGTCTGTTGATTTAAATACAGGGATAACAGGTTGTGAATTTTGATATAAGCCTAATTTTTCGTAAACTACGTTTAAATGTAAGTTTTTTTGTCTATCTGCTGCTACGAAACCTTTTACTAATTGTTTTTTCTTATAATTAATATCGGTACTATTGTTTTGAAAATATTCTTTAAATGTTTCGTTATCTGCTGTTATTAAATTTAATGTTGAATATCGAGAATTTCCATAAAGACCAATTTGAACTTCTCCTAAATCTAAATACGTATTACCATACATCCCGAAAGCCTCTATATCTGTTAGTTCTTGTTCTTGAATAGCATAATAATATCGTTTCTTATTTCTTAAAGGTCGTTTCTTTTTTAAATAGTTTTCTTCAATGTAATTTATTTGTCCAAAATCTAATAACACACCACTATACAATAAAAGACTATAAGATTCTCTAGATAAATGATTAAACGTGTCGATTCTTTTTGAAATATCTTCAATATGACTTGAATAGTTTTCAAAGATCTTAAGTGTTGGTTTAATTAGAGGTTCACAAAGGTTATAAAGCTTTTCTCCTTCACAAGCTGTTATAATCATACACGTTGGATAGTACCTCCCTCCTATTTGTTTCAATAGCCCCTCTGCTTCTAATAAATTAACGCGCTTTTCAAATTCATCATTCGTCCAATTTAACATCATTTTTATAGCATTTGACTCAAAACCAAGATGAATCAATACAAGTAAATATTGAAGTTTCGTTCCTTTTATTTTTATAGATGGCGAATTATCTCCAGACGAAATCATTTTTGCTTCATAAGCTGTATGTAATATATTCTCCGGACTATTATTAGTGAACATTTCATATTCCCTCCCTTACTAATAAATTCATTGTAAAATCTATGTATTTATTAAGTTCTATAAACGAAAATGAGTGTCCTCTAATAATCCCAAATTAAAAACCTTAGCATAGATATACTAAGGTTTCTTACATTTTTATAATGAATGAATTCTTTCATAGTCTTTTTTAAATTGATTATCATTTTTTAGCCAACTTTTAAAAGTTGGTTCCTTTATTTCTAAAATGGAACAAGTTTTAGCGATACATTTATTTTTCATATATTCCTTAAGGAAATTTTGTTTTCTCTGCTTAACAGCAGCTTGAGTTCTTTTTAGCTTTCGATCTTTTAATTGATCTAGACTTAGACTTTCTTTCTGAAATTCTTCATATTTTCTATGCAGATAAATATCTTTGTCTTTATAAATCCACTTTGAAAATAGTTGTATTGGTTTTCTTCCGGTTAAAATGACGCGATAATGTTTATTTTGATTTAGTAATTCGGCTGGTAAATTATGATTTTGTAGTACCTGATTTAAAGAATTCATAAAGCTATATGATCCTCCTACAAAGCTTACTGTATAAGTTTCATACTTGACGTAACCATCCCCATCAAAATATCCACGAACAAAATGATGTAAATATTCTTCTGGTACGAAAGGGAATTCAATGTTAAAAGATTTACATGGCATAATTCCATGTATGTTCATAAGGTCATCTTTTATTGTTTTGCTATTAATATTTAGCATATATACACCTGTTTTTTTGTTTTGGTATAGCGGCTGATTTGTTTTTAGTTCTTTTTTTATATCTTCTAAAATATAACTTTCTTTTTGTGATACACTGACACATTGATTTTCTTTTTGTATAACACCATCCGCTGCTATGAACCCTAAAATATAAGCCATATTATTTGACCACATTTTAAAATAATTTTCTGTTATGTCATATTTTCTCTTCCAACTGCCTATAGCGCGCCTTGGTACGTTGCTATCTGATAGAACCATACGAATATACCTGGCAGATACGTTAGCAAGCATAGCGATTTCTGAGGTACCCTTCCCTTCCGCATACAGATGAATGATTTCAGGTTTTGATAGTTTACATTTTGATTTCTTTTTTCTCTCTATTTGCACTTACATCCTCTCCTTCCCTTTAATAATTAGAGACATATTTTCTTCTATAACATACAACAAAACATATGTTCTTTGTTGCTTATAAGAAGAACTTTACTAAATTAAAACAATTTACATTTACTTCATATTCCTTTTATCTGCTGCTGTAGGATTTACATTTTATATACACAAATAATGAATTTGACAAATTTATGAAATGTACTGTATTTAAGGTGAAAGGTAAAATGATTTCGTTTAAACTACAGATAGCTACAATAACAACATACGTATAGTGTTAAACGTAAAAAGGAGAACGAATGAAAAAGAAATTTATAAATCAAATTCATACTGATGTAAGTTTTAAACCGAAAGATATTATAGGTTTAATGACTGATTACTTAAAAACGAAGACAAAGCTACGTCCTATAAAGAATTTACCGATTGTTTTATCAAATAAAGATAATGAATCTTTAGAGAGTTTGACATGGTTTGGCCATTCTGCTTCTCTTTTAAAAATAGAAGGTAAAAAATTGTTATTAGACCCGATGTTTGGAGATACCTCTTCCCCGTTTCCTCTGTTTAATAGTAAACGTTATAGCGGTACCTTTTCTTTAGAACGTGAAGACCTTCAAGAAATTGATGCGATTATCATTTCTCATAATCACTATGATCATTTAAATTATAAAAGTATTATGCAGTTAAAAGATCGCACAAAGCACTTTTATGTTCCAACTGGAGTTGCACAATATCTTATTAAATGGGGTGTTTCACCTAGTAAAATTAGTGAGCATAATTGGTGGGACGAAATTGCGTTTGATAATATTAAGTTAGTATGTACTCCTGCAAGGCATTTCTCTGGACGAGGTATGACAGATAGAGATTGTTCATTATGGTGTTCATGGCTTATTCTTGGTCAAGAGACTAAAATTTTCTTTAGTGGTGATAGCGGTTATGCCCCTCACTTTAAGGAAATTGGTGATAAATATGGTCCATTCGATCTTACATTGATGGAATGCGGGCAATATGATCCAAGGTGGTCTGCAATTCATATGTTACCTGAAGAAACAGTACAAGCTCATATTGATGTAAAAGGAGAATTACTTCTTCCGATTCATTGGGGTGCTTTTACATTAGCATTACACGAATGGAGTGACCCAATAGAACGTGTTACGAAGGAAGCGAACCGTTTAGGAGTTAAAATTACAACACCTCAAATTGGCGAATCTATTACGTTAAAATCTACAGACTATCCTAGGTATGCTTGGTGGCAAAAAGTCTAATTATAATAAAAAGCGAATCTGTCTTATATAAAAGATTCGCTTTTTACTTATTGATTATAATGTATCGTTGACAAACTGATTAAACTTGTCTATTTCTTCAACGAATGGATTATGATTACTTTCTTCAAATTTAGTTAATGTTGCGTTCGGGATTAAATTTGCTATTTCACAAGAAAATATGTAGGGACATTGTACATCATGCTTACCACAGTATATAAAACTTGGGATTTTTACGAATTTAAGTTTCTGACGAACATCATAATCTTTATATTCAACTTGTCTAAAATAATTTAACCGATTGCCAACTGTCTTTCCGCTATTCGGCAATTTTAATGCCTCTTCAAGCTTTTCTTCAGAATAAAAAGACATAAGTGCCCACTCTCTACTTAATGCTTTTCTTTCTTCTTGTACTGTACTATCATCATTTAATGCATTCATAATTGATACGATTCTATTAAATTTCACATTTTTACTACAGTATATACTATCTTTATGAGATGCATATTCCTTACTCGCCGCTGCGCCACCAACAATTATTTTCTTTAAACTTTCTTGTGCTTCAGTCGCATATACAAGAGCTAACATCCCTCCTGCCGAATGACCAGCAAACCCCCATTTATTAATATATAAAGCTTCTCGAATCGCTTCTAAATCTTTAATCGTTTCGGTCATACTATATTCAGAGTCATTTTTTGCTGAATCTGAATTGCCACATCCCTTTAAGTTAACTAAATATACGCTATAATGGTCAGTAAATGGGTTTGCAAAAGTATTTCCATTATCATTATACTCACTATACAAATGAGTAACGCAAAGTGGAGGTCCTTCTCCCTTTAGAAAATATTCAAACTTTCCTCTTGGAGTTTTGATAATATTTGTTGTCCACATATCGAATCTCCTGTCTAAAACTAGAATTTTATTTCTATCTGCTTTTTAGAAGTAAATTCATAAATAAAATTATTACTTTACTATATTAGCTTTTCCGCCATCTAAAATTCTATTTTCTGGTACACTGGACATTTTAATCAATGTATTCATGCTCTTATCAGTTAGTTCAATGAGTTCGTTTTCGTAATTGATTTTCTGTAAATCCCACACCATTCCATGGAACTCGTTATGCTGTCCACTTACCTTTACAATACTTTTCGTTTTATTTGAAGGTTGTATTTGAAGGTTTGTAAATTGATTACCACTAATTTCATTTGGCGTTGTTACATTACTATCCATATAAATCATATTTACACAATCTTCAAGAGAGAAGTTCATAAAACGGTTGGCATTTATCCATGCATGTCCAAATTGTGGTTTCTTTGCTACTAATTTCACACCAGTTTCCATCCCTACAACTTTTATATTTTCAAAATTAATAAATGAAATTTCATTTTCCTGCCCACCAGAATACAAAGAAATGCCAGTACCTTTATTCGTTTCTGTCCAATTGATTATATTTATATCTTTCACTTGTGTTTTGTGCCAAGTGTTATAGTACTTATTTTTGCCGTCTAAATATATAACTTCAGAATTAAATGTAGGATCGTCTATAGCTATATAAGCTCCTTCAATAGACGCGTTTTTTTCTAATTCTAGAACTTTAAAATTACCTTCAACAACAAATTGTGTTCCATAACCAAATAATAACTTTACACCCTGTTTCACTACGATTGGTGACGTGATTTTATACTTCTTATCATCAAGCAATACTGTTTTAATTTTACTAGATTCTGCTTTATTAATAGCAGATTGTATTTTGTTTGTATCATTTTTACCTTTAAAGTCTTCTACATACACCTTATCATTTTTAGCTAAACCATCTTTTTGGTTGTATTGATAAAAAGCAATAGTAATTAGAACGATACCTACGAGTATAATAATTATTTTCTTCATCACACTCATCCTCATATAAATTTTCTCCTTAGCTACTCTTCGAATAATCTATGGCTTTTATATTTAGGTGATAATTACTTTGTTGTGTATGATAGATTACGATTCTTACTTTTTATAATGGAATTATATTATCTATAGAGTTATCCTGCTTAGCTAATTCTTTATTCCTATAATCTATTAATTTATGATTAGATAAAACAAAATTGTGCTCTAATATTAATTCATTGTGGAGCACTTCAACTAAAAATTTAGGTATCATCTCTCCTACGCCGTAATTATAGTCACTTAGAATCCAAGAAATCTCTTTCCAATCTAGAATTCCTTCTGAGACTTTTTTTGGAGTGTGATATGTAAATTCATGAAGTAGCTCTACTAGATAAACATACATTCCGCCAGAATATGAAGAATCCTCCCATTTAATAATGCCTTTAAATTGAATTTGGTCATGCGTAACTTTTATATTAGTCTCTTCTTTTATTTCACGAATTGCATTTTTTAAAGGTGTTTCTCCCTTTTCTATCTTTCCTCCTACACCATTCCATAACCCTTTTACAGGGTCATATTTTCTATTTAGCATAAGTATCTCTTCATTTCTTTTTATGAAACATAAAGTGTGTTTGTACATAATGTGATTCCTTACTCTGTTTTTAATAAGCTCTTACTGGAGATATAAGATGGATTGCTGCAGATTGTGTCCCTGCTTCAATTAATATTGGTCTCATAGAACCGCTGAAACTTAAAGTAACCGTTTCTTCTTTTATTGCCCTTAAAGCATCCAACATAAATCGTCCATCGAAAGATATATTTAATTGTTTTTTACCTTGAATTACATCTATCTGTTGCTTCTCAGATATTTTTCCGATCTGAGAAGCGTTAGAAGAAATTTGAATTGTAGATTCGTTTACAATTTCTAAGTTAACATTGTTATTTGCCCATTCACTCGCTAATAAGCTTGATCGATCTACCCCTTGTAACATTCTTTGTCTATCTATGTTAATGACGGTTTGAAATTCATTTGGAATGAGAGTAGAAATATTAGGATATTTCCCTTCAATTAGTCGTGAATATAACGTAGTTGTGCCGAATGTAAAAATAATGTGACTTTCTGATAGATAAATAGAAACGAATTCTAAATTGCTGTTCATTAATTTTAAAAGCTCATTAATGGTTGCACTTGGTACAATACAATTCGCTTTCATATTAGTAGAAATTAGTGTTTCACGTATAGCTAATCTATGAGAGTCAGTTGCAGCGCATATTAATTTGTTATGGTCTAACTCGATATGTACGCCAGTAAGAACGTGTCTAGATTCATTTTTCGCTACTGCAAAGACTGTTTGTTTAAACGCATCAATCAATTGTTTTGTTTCTATTTGTATTTCTGTATGATCGTCTATTTGTGGTACGTTAGGAAATTCATTCGCTGGAAAGCCATTTAAGTTTAATGTGATTTCTCCTGATTGTATGGTAATTGTTTGCTCATTCTTACTTTTTATTACTATATCGCTTGGCATTTTCTTTATAATTTCAATGAAGTATTTTGCAGGTACAACAATTGTTCCTGCTTGTAAGATAGTCGTAATTTGTTCGTCATCTATAGCACTAGGTATAAATTTTTCGATGAAAATATTCGAATTACTTGCGATTAAAGTAATCCCAGATTGATCTGCTGTTATTTTTATGCCAGATAATATAGGAATTATAGCTTTCGTTGATATTGCTTTACTTACATCTGAAAGTGCTTGTGTAAAATGTTTGTGATTAACGATAAACTCCATCTTTTCCCCCACCTAAAATGAAATAATATTTTTATGAAGATTGATGAACGATAGTTCCGTTAAAAAAGTAAGGTACCGTTTCTTTCTTTTTTAACATATTTACTAAATGTTCTGGTATACGTAAATGCGGTGATGCTATATGTAATTCCATCCAAGTAATCTCTTCAATTTCTTTTGGCCTTGTTATATTTGTTTCCCCTCCGATTATTTCACCTAAAAAATTAAAGAATATTGCATGGTGTCCTCTCTCTTCGAAAAAAGCTTCGCTAATGTAACAAATACCATTTACAGTTATATGTAGACCGGTTTCTTCTTTCACTTCTCGAATGACTGCCTCCTCTAACGTTTCTCCTAATTTAACTGCACCACCTGGTAGTGTGTAATAAGAACCATTCTTCCCTTTGTTTTTTACCATTAAGATCTTTTCATTTGTTTTATCGTATAAAAGCGCATATGTAACATTTACTTTTTTCATCTAAGTCCACCTTCAATAACGAGAATTTTCTGTCTTTGTTACATTCTACCATTTAATCGTTTTAAAATATAAAAAAATTAATAGAGTATTTCATTTATCTATCCTTAGTAAAGGTAATAATCGATCCCCCTTCATTTCTAAATAAAAAGAACGTATTTTGAAAGTAATTATTCAACGTACGCTCTTTATGATTTGATTGATTCATTTTGGGATTCTATATATTTTCTAACCTTTTTTCCAAATAGTATCGATTATGCCCTTTAGGGTGATTTTCACTTACTCCAATTACTTTATATCCATGTTTTTTATAAAAAGCAGGTGCCTGAAAGCTAAAAGTATCTAAATTGATTAGGCTACACTCTTTTTCAATTGCAAATTCTTCAATACGTTTTATTAACTTGGTTCCATAACCTTCGTGTCTATATTCTTCTGTTTTACTATTTTCATTTTAAATATCACGCTCCTTTTAAAGTATCTATTCAATTTAATAATCGTAATATCCTGTCTAACTTAATTGTCGTAGTGCACGGTTTCATTTCACTAAAACTTAAAAAAGCCGTACTACATTTTATTTGTAGTACGGCTTTTTACCACGTTTGATTCTTTTTACTTAAAAATTCCGTTAGTTTGAACTTATAAGTACAATAATTCAATTGTATTACTGCGAAAAAGAATGAACATTCCTAAACCAATTAGAACGATTGGAACGATAATATGACAATTTCTCTCAAGTACTTTAGCTAAAATAGGAGCTCTTAACAATGTGTAGCTAATAGAACACCATATTGCTATCATGCAAAAAAAGATAATTAATGTAACGATATTTGCTTCCAAGGATTGACTAGTGAACATTGGTATATTGTCAGCTCCATTAGCTAATGTAATCGCAGCTACTTTAAATAATGAACTAGAAGCTTTATCAATGACTTTATTACTTTTGTTAGAACGAAGCGAGAATAGTCCTTTAACACCCATATAAATTGGCACGAATCCTAATACCCCAATCCACGAAACAGGAATGAAAAAAGAGCTTAAAGACCCAACGATACTTAGAAAAATAATCATACTAAACCCCACATATTGTCCAATAGCAATATAAAGTTTTTTTCTCATAGCTTTTTCGCGGACAGCTCTATCTTCTTTCCTAAGTACTTCTGTTCTTACTTGTGAAAATAAAACAAGCAGTATAAAAATATCATCAATATTTGTTGTAGCGAATGCCACAACAGAAGAAATTATGGTTGTAATCAATATAAGCCAACTACTTTCATTGTAAACTTATAAGAAAATAATGATCTATGAATGAAGTGCACGTTCCATCACAAAGTTGGTTAACTGTAATTTTCTATATGTTTTTTAACAACATGTTAGTTCCTTTATAAAACAATATGAATATTCTACGCATCTGCTACTTAGTTCATCAAGAAATAAACAACTTTATTGCTTCTCAAATCATTTCACTTTAAATTAAATAACTCTATTCTCTACACAAAAAAGAGCCCTATATTAGGACTCTTTTTTGTATTAAGCTACTTTCCGATGTAAATGTTTTAGTTCATTTTTCTTCTCTGCATTTGGTGGACGGATTAATATTGAAATAATGAAGGAAATAACACTTAAAACACCGATTATAATGAAAGTTGGTTGAAATCCCCCGAGTATCGCTCCAATAAATGATCCTGCAAGCGCACCAAATCCAAAACCTTGGTAGACAATCCCGTAATTTGTACTATGGTTTTTTAATCCGAAAAAATCTCCGACAATAGCTGGGAATATAGTTATATTACCACCGAAGCAAAAGGCGACACTTGCTACACAAGCAAAATAGATTCCGTAATTTAGCGGAATAAAACTTAAAGTAAAGACTGACAAACCTATAATAATAAACGTTGCAGAGACAATTTTCATTCGACCTATTTTATCTGATAACGTTCCAAGAACAATACGACCTACTGTATTAAAAATTGCAATCATTGCAACAGCGTTAGCGGCAGTTGCTGCACTAAGTCCAACGAGTTGTACCCCAATATCTTTTACCATACCGATTAAATACAGACCACCCATACACGATGTAAATAACATAAAAAACAAGAGATATACTTGTTTCGTTCCCATCATTTCACGCGGAGTATAGTCATTGTGTAATGTTTCAGTTACAGCATTACTTACAATCGCTTCACGTAAGAAGAACGATCCAATTAACACTAAAAGTAATACGATAATACCCCAATATAAGAATGCTTGTGATACACCAAGATTATCGATAAGATTTCCGTTTATATATCTAAAGATTAAGCTGCCCATTCCATATGCTGATACAGATATACCTGAAATAAGCCCTTTCCGATTCGGAAACCATTTAATTAAATTAGATAGTGATGTGATATAAGCAGTTCCATCGGCATAACCAACTACTACACCAGCTAATAAATATAGTAATGGTAAGGAGGAAACTTGTGAACTTAGTATTAAACCGAGTCCCAGCACAATCCCTGCAGTAGCGATGAGTTTTCGAAGCCCTAATTTTTGCTGTAACTTTCCTGCAAATAATGTTGAAAATGATAAAGAGAAGCTTGTAATGGAGAAAGTTATAGCAACTGAATTAAGGTTCCATCCAAACTTACTTACAAGGGGCTGATTAAATAAACTCCATGTATAAATTGTTCCAAGGCCAATTTGAACAATGATTGTACCTAGAACAATTAGTAACGGATTTATAGAAGTTTGTTTCATACTAACTGTCCCCTTCTTTTATCGTGACATGAATTTTCACAGTTAGTATAACCATCATAAAAAGCAAGATACTGCATGAAAAATGGAAATTGAATTCATGTACACAAAAAGACACTCCATTATGAAGTGTCTTTTTGCAGGTTATATTAGATTTACTTAAAGAAAGCTTTGTTAAGATAAGACATTTTCAAATGCTTATGTATATAGAGTACCAAAAGTTTTCAATCATGTGATGGGACTTAAGATGTATTTTTGATTCATCATATGGTCGGATAAACGAAAAATTAATATTCAATTTCATCAAAATCTTTCGGCTGCGGTACCGTTTGCATATTAGCTGCATCTTTTGGATCGCTATAGATCGCATTTTGCTCTGTATTTACACCTTTTATATTTTGCTTTTTATTTTTGTTCACTTTATCTTTCACTTTCAATCACTCCTTTTTGTTATAGGAGTAATTATGCCCTATTACTGTTACGAAATGTATCAACGACTAAATTACTAAATTCACGTAAATAATATAAATAATTATCACCGCCGTAGTTGTATCTTTTATTATACATTTTCGCAACAACTACATTATATTCAGGTATTACTAATATAGTTGGTCCCGTAATTCCTAATATTTGATACGAGCCTTTTGGTACATGTTCGCCTAGTTCACTTAATTGTGCAGGTTCATTTTGAACGAACCAAAACAAGCCATTTTGTGGTAGCTCTTTATTTGCATATGTTGGACTCTGCAAACTCGTAGCGATTTTTATAACTTCTTTTGGAACAATTTGTTTATCATCTATCATACCTTGATTTAAATGAAGGTTGCCCCACTGTGAAAATTCTCTAGCGGAGACAAACAGATTTTTTTCAGTACCGTCATCTACTGTACCAATTTCACTAATTGCGTCTTTATTTGGATCATCAACAACTGCAACTAAATTATCATCTTGCTGTATTCTCCATCCTGTTTCTTGGAAATTAGCAGGTTTAAACACACGCTCTTTTAACAATTCAGGAAAACTTTTGTTATATAGCTGATAAATAAGACGTGTCATCATTCTTACATTAATATCTCTATACGCCCAAGATTGTCCAGGTTCAAATTCACGAAAAATTTTTCCGTCATTCGTTTCTCCTAAACCGTGCGAATGTGTTACTAAATGCCTTATCGTTGTTTTACCAAGCAATGCATGATCAAAGTCCTTAAAATATTTTATCGCTTCATCATCAATAGAGTTTATTTTCCCCTCGTAAAGCGCATACGCTATCATTAATCCTAAATAACTTTTTCTAGCAGAAGCAACGTTAAATTGTGAAGATGCGCTTACTTTTTCATTTCTCGATGTATTTGAGTGATATCCACTATAATGCTCTAGTACAATTTTGTTATCTTTTATAATACAAAGTGCTGTTGCAGAACTATGATTTTTTTCTTTAATATCCTCTACCCAAGAAATTAACTTATCATATGTATACAAATAAATCCCCCTTGATATACACAAAAATTACAGCTTGAAAGAAAAGTGCAAAATAGTTTTCACACCTTTCCTTCAAGCAAAGTAGCTTTGATGTTCTATACTTAAATGATCCACCAGTTCCAGCAATTAAAGCAACCGAAACATCCTGCGCAACCTATGCATCCGCCGCAACGACCTGCACAACCACCGCATCTGCCGCCACATCCGCCACAGCGTCCACCACAACCTCCGCATCCGCCGCAACGACGTGCATCGTCTTGAATATAGTAGTATGGATATTGACTTTGTTGTGGATCCCAATACACAACATTACCAGTTTGATAATCATTAAGGTTTAATGATTGTAATTCTTGTTGAAACTGATTCATTATAAAACCCTCCATTTATCAATATAAATTCCGTCCAAAAATTAAAGTTAATAAATTTTAATAAACAAAGTAGAAACAAATGGCTATATACTTGAATGCGTACATCAACAAAATATGAACTTACACTAGGTGATGTACCTTGTTTCTTAGCCTATTTTCTTAATCACTTTTTGCTGGACAGATTTACTATTAATAGAGGTATTTAAAAATTGCTAATCCAACAGTTTAGTAGTTCATCACTTAATTTTCTTTCTAGTAACTCTTTAACGGAAGGTGCTGGCATGATTTTATAAGTATGTAAAGCGTCTCGATTATAATCTATCCAGTGAAACGCTAAATGAGGTTCTTTAGATTTTGGTATGAAATCAATATGTAACTCTTCTGAATCTATCTCAAAAATATGATTGATTTCATGATGAAGCATTTCTTTATCTTGCCATTGGTTTTCTATGACTCCTAAAAATTGTTTTATACTACAATTTACTCCAAGTTCTTCTTGTAGTTCTCTTATTAATGCACTCTCAGCTGATTCGCCAACTTCAACATGACCACCTGGTAGAAAATAATGATGGCCAATATATTCAGCTACTAACAATTTTTTATCCTTTATCATAACAGCTCGTACAATATGATGAAATTTATTTTTCAATTGTTATTCCTCCCATTCATTGTTAAACGAATAAACGATAAACTTCCTCACCATCATAATCATGTCCCAATGGTTGAAAACCGTAACTTTCATATAATTTCTTTGCAGAGATATTATCTTTATGTACTGTTAATCTAATTTCTTTACACGCCTTAAACGTATTTTTTATTAAGTATATACTTTCTTGTAATGCCGCTTTTCCATAACCGTTACCTTGCTGCTTTTGATCGATAATAAATCCGTTTATCCAATACATATCAGTTGTTTCTTTTACAACAGCATGCATAACAAAACCAACCATTAGATCGCCGTTGTATATCGCAAATGGTTGGTATTCTACAGCGTCCCCATCTGGTTTTATATATACTTTAGCAAGTGAAACTGCTACAGATGGAACAAATTTCGTCTGATTATCTTTAACTTGCAGCTTTAAAGCATCTTCCCAATTCTCTCTCGTAACAACCTTTAACTGGATATTCAATATGATAAGCTCCTTTATAAAGAGGATATATTTTTAATTCAACGTAGTGAAATAATTTCCTTTTTCGACAACAACCTATAACGTAATTTTTATAAAATCTTGAATAAATTTATGTTCACCTATTTCTAATGATATACGGGCCCCTTTAGATATTAAGCTAGGGCAAAAATCAGCAAATGTTTGTCCTTTCGTATCTCCGTTTGTATCTACATTCACTGTATGGTGCGCAAATTTAAAAAACTTGAGTTAACTAATCTACTTATAGTAACCACATCATGTAACAAAGGTCCTTCAATAGATGGAAAAGGAACTAGCGTATGCTAATTCCTTTCTTAAGTAACCATTCTCAATTTTAATTAATTATCGTATCCTTCATAAATTGCATCATTTATTTGATTTTGTGTCTTTTTATTATCAGGTATAGGTTTCCACCAATTTCCTGTAATAAATAACATAGTTAATAAATTATAACTATCACTAAAATAGCTTTCTCTCTTATTCTTCATCCAATCCCAACCGCTATTTACCCACTTTTGATTATTGCTATTTGTTATACTTGCAGCAATAAATGGCGAAACGAATACAGCAGTTGGATAATTACCAATATTGGATCCGTTTAATTGATAACCATCCACAATTTTAGAAGGATTTCCATTCGTTTTATTTTGAATCCATGAAGATACTTTATCAGAAATGACTTTACTTCGCTTCTCGCCGTACATCGCATAGTCTATTACAATTCTTAAAGGTACTCGACTAGCATTATAATAATATACATTTGTATATTCTGACTCATTTAAGAAGCCTTTAGGTGCGGGTTGTGGTGGGTTTTTTACAACAAAATCTGAAATAAGTCCTGTATTTGGAGAGTACTTATTACTAAATTGCGTATAAACATCGTACAAATTATTAATAACAGTGAGCCAAGTTTTATCACCTGTAAATTCATAAAATGCTCTAAGGTGTGACATCATCCAATCAGATGGTCTCGTATCAAGTGAACTTTTAGAATCCCAATCTCCTAAATTTAGTCGGCTATTATTTGTAACATTACTAGCTTTAATACCTTTTGTAATCATGTCTTGTGCTTCTTTTAAATAATTAACTGCTCCATTTGATCCCCACTGCTTGTGAGCAAGAAGAAGAGAATACGCAATATCTAAATCCCCATCAGTAGCAGAATCAAAATGACCTTGTGCTTTTTTACTATCTGCGACAACCCATCCCATTAAATTAGGATTTTGAGAGCTTTTAAAAGTTCTTGCTGTTTTAAATAAACCGTCATAGATTTTTTGAGCATTCGAATCATAACCAGCCATTAATACTGTAATTATCATCCCATACCCTTGACCTTCTGAAGTTCCAAGTGGCTTAAACCCATCCGCATCACCTGTAATCTCTCCTTTTACGTAATAACCACCAGGTAAAGAAGATAAATCATTTTTCAAATATTTCTTTTTCCAATTATCGTAGTAACTTCTTACAGAAGCATTTAAACTTTCTTGTGTAACATGATTCGGTTTTATAACACCTGCATAATTAACTTGCTGGGGAAATGGTTTCATTTCCTTTGCAGCAGCTACTTGTTGATTAACTACAGGAATAGAATTTTGTATTGAATTGTCCGTTACACTTGCTGCGAAACTAGAATTAGAAAAACTAGCTAGTCCGATTCCTACAATAGAAATACATGTAAAAATATTTCTTTTTCCATTCATTATGTTGTCAGCTCCTTTTAAAATGCTTACTACATAAAATGTAACATACAATATTTAACTGAAATACAAAATATTATATTTATCAACATAAGAAAGAAACTATATAAAAAAGTATCATAAAATCATTATTTAATTACATTATACGGATTGATTATTTGCTAAATTGCTATGTTTTTCTTTTCTTAATACTGGTATATGAGCAATCACAATTCCAAGTATAGTAATCCCTCCGCCAATTATCGAAACTAAAGTTGGCACTTCTCCTAACCATATCCAAGCGACAAAACATGCAGTTATTGGCGTTAAATATAGAGAACTTGTTGCTTCAGAAGCACCAGCACGAGATATAATATAGGCCAATGCAATATATGGGAGTACTGTTGGAAAGACACCTAAATATATAACGCTCAAGTTAACTTCAAGAGGAGCTACTAGTATTTCTTGATACATTCCTGGTAAGAAAATAAGCATACATACCGTACTAGATAAAATTGTATATATGGTAAATGGCAAGAAACCGTACTTTTTTAAGTAAGAAGATTGGAAAACGAAAAATAAGCTTTCTGAAATCGCTGCTAATAATATAAATAATGCCCCACTATTTAATTGAATAGCATCTCCTTGACTAAATGATATGAAAGCAATTCCTATAAAACTAATTACACCACCGATCCAACCATTTAATTTCATTTTTTCATTCATAAAAACAGAAGCGAATATTGCCGTTACTATAGGCGTGACTGAAACAATTAAACTTGCAGATCCAGCATTTACTGTTTTTTCACCATAGTTTAGTGCAATGTGATAAAAAGTAAATCCTAAAGCACCAAATATAAAAATGGCTGGGATATCCTTTAAATCTGGTAGCCGTAACTTATATATAAAGGAAAACAAAAGAAGTATAACTGAAGCAATTAATAAACGTAGTAAAGTCAGATGCTCAGGCGTATAAGATTCAAGCCCCATACGGATTGCTGGAAAAGCAGATCCCCATATAAGAATCGTAAAAGCGTGAGCACATATAATGCGTAAATCCCATTTTTTATAATTCATATTTTCTCTCCCCCTTCAAACCAACCACTTTATAATTACCAATTATTTCTTCCCATCATATTTAATAGTTGATACAATGTCTTCAACCAGTTTTTTATCGTAAAAACCAACCACTTGGCATTTTTCAAGTGAGCAAAGGAGTTTTTTGATGACCACTAGTAAAAAACTACCTAAGTATCAGCAAATAGTAGACTATATGAAAGAAAAAATTGAAAATGGAGAATGGCCAATTGGAAGTAAGATCCCTAGTCAAAGGCAGTTAGCGAAATTATTTCAAGTAAATCGCAGCACTGTAATAACTGCACTAGATGAACTTATGGCTGATGGATTGATTCAAGGGAAAATTGGAGCAGGAACAATTGTAACAAATAATACATGGTCATTATTAGCGACGAATCCACCACCTGATTGGAGTGAATATGTAAAGGCTGGTATTCATAAACCAAGCAAGTTAATGGTACGAGAAATAAATGAAGCAGAAGCAAATAACAAACTTATCCATCTTAGTAAAGGCGAACTTGCTCCTCATCTTTTTCCATTAGAAACGATGCAGTCCATTATGAAAAAAGTAAGTGAGGAATTAGATTATTTTGGATATGAGGAACAAAAAGGGTTTTATCCGTTACGTGAAGCAATAAGTAAATACGTAAAATCATTTGGAATACATGCATCACCGGGTTCCATATTAATCGTCTCGGGTGCATTACAAGCATTGCAATTAATATCAATTGGTCTTTTACATAGAGAGTCTACCGTTTTACTTGAACAACCTTCTTACTTATATTCACTTCATGTATTTCAATCAGCAAATATTAATCTATCTGGTATATCTATGGATCCTCACGGTATATTACCTAACGAGTTATTAAAACGAATTAAATACAGTCAGAAGAAAAACATTTTATATTCAATTCCTTGTTTTCAAAATCCAACAGGCATATTAATGTCTAAAGAGCGAAGAAAAGAAATATTAAAAATATGTGAAAAGGAACAGTTACCTATTATTGAAGATGATATTTACCGCGAGTTATGGATTGATGCACCGCCCCCAGCTCCTTTAAAATCAAGGGATAAACATGGACATGTATTATATATCGGTAGTCTCTCTAAGACGCTTACCCCAGGACTTAGAATTGGATGGGTTATCGGTCCAGAACCAGTTATTGATAGATTATCAGATATAAAAATGCAAACAGATTATGGATCAAGCTCTTTATCCCAAAGAGTTGCTGCTGAATGGATAAATAAAGGATTTTATGAGGAACATGTAGCGAACGTAAGAATTAAACTAAAAGAACGAAGACAAATAATGATACGAGCTTTACATAAGTATTGTGCAGATATTGCCACCTGGGATATACCTAGTGGTGGATTTTTTATATGGCTAAAGGTAATACCTAGCATTCCGATGAAGAAATTATTTTCAGAGGCACTATCAAAAGGAGTTCTTTTAAATCCAGGACGTATATATGAAGAAGAATCAGACCGGTATATTCGTTTATCATATGGATATGCTTCTTCAGAGCAAATGACTAACGGGATTAAATTGTTGAGTGAATTAATTCGTAAGCTAACGGCATAACAAAAACTCCTCTTTTTCTATAGAGGAGTTTTTATGTATCTTATTTACCACAATCTCATTTCCTGCCCTAATAAAATAAGTGCTTCATAAGGATCCCCGTTAATGTTTAATACTTGAGCAAAAGCAGGCTCTGTTTTTAAACCGTTCTCTTTTAAGCGAAGAATTTCTTCCCTTATATGGGGATGCTGCATTAATAACATGTGCTCTACTATCATATGTCTATATGCATTTTGGTTACGAACTGGCTTAGGCTGAGCAAATAATTCAAATTCAAAACCTTCAAATTCAAAATTTACTTTTATCGATTCGGTATTTTTAATTTTTTTCTTTTTTATCCTGAACCCTTCATAAGAGCCATATAAAGATCTCATTTCTTGTTCAAAAACATCAAAGTTATGTACTTCCATTACTATATCTAAGTCAGATTGAAGCGTATCCATTCTTATAGGAATTGTCCCGCAAAGAACGGGGCTATACAAAGCTAAATCCTCCATTATGTTTAGTTTATTTAAAACATCATATACTTTTTGTTGCTTGTCATTCCCTGATTGTAAATATGTAATAGATGTAAACATGGAAGTCTCTCCTTCATTTCAACATATTAACGTGAATAAACAATACGTTTCAACTTTTCTCCTATACTGCAATACTATAAAAATAAAAAAGGAGGAATTATTATGAGCATTTTTAACATTCTTTTAACCATCCACATATTATTTGGAACAATATGCTTAATTACCGGTATTTTAGCGATGGTTGCACAAAAGAAGAAAGGAAAACATACGGAATGGGGTGAAATATATCATGCATCCTATGTGGTCATCACCCTTACTGCAATTATATTATCCATTATAAACTGGGATAAAATCGCATATTTATTTTATGTAGCAATTTTCTCTTATGCTTTTGCGATTTATGGCTACCTTGCACGAAAAAAACGTTGGAAAAATTGGCTTCATCACCATATTAGAGGTATGTTAGGTTCTTATATTGGTGCCGTTACCGCGTTATTAGTAAACATCGGTATTCATATTCCTATTATTAATTTATTGCCGCCTATATGGTTTTGGTTTTTACCTACATTAATCGGTATTCCTCTCGTAGCCAGTGTATCAAAAAAATATAAAAAGCGTAGTTAAAATTCATTACAATTTCGTTACTTTCTGATGATTATTATAAAACATTATACTCAATGTAATATTTTATTAATAAGTTCAAAATTGTACTGCTTTAAGTTAGTCACTTATAGCTAAATAAAAAGAATCCAATAAAAGTATTGGATTCTTTTTCTATAAACTATTACGTTAAAATTTCAATTACTTCTTCTAGTGTTGGAACTTTAGCATTTTCATATTCTTTCTTTGCTAAATTTGGATACTTTTTATTGTAAGTAGAACCTGCATTTAATTGCTTTAATTCCTCTAATGTATGTTCCTTAACTAGCCCTGTACCATTTGTAGTACGATTTACTGTTTCATCATGCATAGCTACTAAATGTCCATCTTTTGTCATTTGAAGATCTATTTCTATATAATCGCCTTTTAATTGTTGTCCCAATTTATATGCTGCTATTGTATGTTCAGGCGCATACGCAGAAGCCCCTCTATGTGCAATGTTTTTTATATGATTTGATTGATTAATAGCTTTCGTGTACTTAAGTTCATTTACTTTATGAAAAATAAAAGTACCTAGTACTATAAAGGTGCAAATGATTGTAACGATATATATCTTTTTCATAATGATGTATTAACCCCTACATAAAAGCAATTTGGCTTGGATAATTTATTCAAATAAATGTCGATTTTCAAATACCGTCATTTGTCCAACAGATTGAAAACCAGCCTTTTTATAAATATTAACCCCATCAGGTGAAGCTTGTAATACGCATTGAGCAACGTTTAATTCCTTTGCTTCTTGCAGCAAGTAATGAAACATAGTAGAACCAAATCCTTTTCCTCTCATTTCTTCTTTCGTTGCTATATCATAAATACCAATACTATCTAGTGTACATACTAATGAACCAACCGATACGACTTCATCTTTATAAAACCCTAAGTACAGTTTCATATTTTCACTATTCCATAAATGGGCAGAAGCAGTTTGATTGTAGAATGCTTGTACATATTGCCCTTCCTCTGATGTACCAAATAGACTAGCTAACGCTTCTCCAAACTTTTTAATTTGTCCTAAAGAAGATGCTTTTTGTATCGTAAAACCTTCTGGCATGTTTATTGTTGGAAGTATTGTATGTAAGTTTGCTACCATCGCGGTATTTTGTTCTGTTTCTTTTAATCCAAGCTTTATTAATTCATTCTTTATATTCCCCTCTAGCTTCTCGTCCCAAAACCAAACACTCATTGGACATTTCTTTTGATTATAGTATACTACCTCCTTATATAATTTCTCGATATTTTCCGTTACATTATTGTTTAGTAAAGTAATGATATTAAAAGTATCTGCAGGTAAACCACAGTCGACAGCAATGTAACCCTTCGTTTCTTTTACATTCATTCCCTGTGCCTGCCGCGCAATATATGAAGTTTTATATGTAAAATTATCTATTAGTAACTTTTTAAAATTCATTCATTTTGCCCCTTTCATAAAAATTCAAATTCAAATCTTTCAGTATTAAATATAACATATAAGAAATATACCTATTTCTATAAAAATATCTCTATAAATCACTCTTTGTCTCCTAAAAGAATTAAATAAGATATAACGTTGTCGGAATGAAAAAAGTGGTATATAATAAATATTAACATTACTAGTAATTATTTTAGGTATTCCTAGAATAAAGGAGCGATACATATGAAAATTACTATTTATTTCGGAAGTCATGAAGATCAAGATGTTCGTACAATGGACTGTCATTTAGATGTAGAAGATACGGAAGAGATTGTTTCTGTATCATAATATAAATAGTTGGGATGAACCCTCTTCCCTACAACGTTTAAGGCACCTTTTACAGGTGTCTTTTTTGTTGTTTTTTCGTCAAAAACCCTTTACTTTAGAGCGTTTTAATAGTAAAATATAAATATACGAACAAACGTTCTTTTTATTTTAATTGTACATGAAGGGATGATTTTTACAATGGCTCAAGCAAAGCGCAGAGGAAGAAAAAAGCAAACACCTATTATTTCAAATACAGGCTTTATCGGCTCTGTCTTTATTGATACATTGGAGTTACAAAAGAAATCCTATTATTTCGCTCGTAAAAAACTTCAAATTGTGCATCACGTACTAGATGGTCTCTCTGGAGCAACGAGTTCTCTATTTAAAGAACATAATATTTCAGCATACATGTCATGTGTATATTTACATAAACAAAAGAAAATCGGATTTGTTCTTTCAACGAAGCCTTTTGAACAAAGTGACGGTGTTGCTTACTTTATAAATTATTTAATCGAAAAGAATTTTTACGGTAACGAAGAAGTAGAATATCAAGAAGTATATAATACAGGTTTTATTGGTGTAGTATTCGCTGATTTATGTAGTATAGATCGATTTAATTTCGAGTTTGAAATGGGTATGTTAACAAAATTAATGAAAGATATGATTATTCCAGTTAAAGAACTTTTTTTACGTCACAATGTACCGGCTTACATCTCCACTTCTCATTTAGAGGAACAAAACAAGTTAGGCTTCGTTCTATCTATAAAACCGTATGATGAACGTGCAGAAGCAGATTTATATTTTGAGGCGTATTTAAAAGAACGCGGGTTATTTATTGGTGATGAAGAAGATGATATTGATAAGATTGTTATTAGAAAAACAGCAGAATTACGATAGATAAGCGCAGGATAATGATCCTGCGCTATTTCAATATTATTTAATTACGTTCAACACTATACCCTTTTGAATGAATTTCTAAATTCAATTTACTTGAATAAGCCTGATTCAAAATAAGAAATACGATCCCTCCTCCAATTGGAAGCGTGTAGGCTGGAATATGATTTAATAATAGACCTGATAATGCCAGTGCTATCGGTTGCATCATTTTACCTAAACTTAATCCAATACTAAGTACTCTGCCCCTATATTCATCTGGAATCTCTCTTTGCATAAAATAAATTAAAGGGATATCAATTAATGCTATCATTAACCCTAAAAAGAACATAATGGCGCAGTACATAGTCACAAATACAATTTTATTCACTTCAATACTTTTAAATAGAACAGGTGCACCTGAAACTATCATAAAAATTGCCACCATAAAACTTATTTTTTTCAATAGATAGGAATAAGAAAAACGATTCGTTATCTTTTTTACTATTATTGCACCAACTATCATACCTATTGGAAAAGTCCCTTGGATCAAACCAAAATGTTTAGAACTAAGATTGAGAACTGTATTAATAATGTATGGCAATGGAACAGTTACAGCAAATCCTAGGAAAAAATTAAGTGAAATTAAAATACGAAACGTATTTTTTAAGCTTTCCCGCTCCATTAAGTAAGAGTATCCCTCCTTTATATCTTTAATAAAATTAATTTCCCTTATTGAACTTTCCTTATTTATGTATTGCTCGCACAATTTAAAGTTGATAAACAATATGGATATAGCCGAAAGGATAAATGAAATACCGTTAATAATTATAAAAGTTTTCATATCAAAGACTGCAAAAACAATGCCCCCTAACATAGGCCCTAGAATTAAGGATATAGAGTCGATAATTTTACTTATAGAGTTAAGACTCATTAGTCTCTCTTTAGAGACGATATTTGGTTTTGCAGCCTCTAAACCTATTCCAAAAAATGTTGTAAATACTGTCATAAGAAAGGTAGTAGTATAAATGATGAATAAGTTTAACCCATAATAGCCGCTTAATATATAAACGGTTATTAATAAGCATCCGCTTAGTACATCCATACAAACGACGAGTTTCTTTTTATCAACCTTATCAGCAATTACACCGGCAAATGGATTCATAACAATCATTGGAATCGTTCCTAAAATAAGCGTAATCGCGAAATTTAAAGCCGATCCGGTTATTTGTAATACATACAATCCTAAGGCGAAACTATAAATAGAGCTACCGAATATTGATACGGTTTTTGCAATTGAATATAAACAAATATTTCTTAGTTCTTGGTTGCTTTTTTTATTTTCTATATGTAACCGTAAACTTGCCATAACTTTTCCCCCTGCCTAATTTTGTTTTACGTACATTGTAAGTTCTTGGGTCAACCCAATCGCAATATGGACGATTTGAATAATTTTAAGGGGAAATAAATAAAAGATGGGGTTAACCCCACCTTTTTCCGAAAAATGAATATGTATAAATTTCTTCACCTTGAACAAAGAAATCCTCGTACTTTCCGCCTCGTTTCAAATAATTTGAAGTACTTTCATCAATGGATTGAAACTGTAGATTTTGGAGTTCTTTCTTTATTTTTGAAAGTGTAAAATTTGCTCGAAAGTTATTTGTAATTTGGCTATTTAAGCTGAAATTTTTAAATAAAATAAATAAACTTAATAAATAACAATCAGATTTAAAAAGTTGATTTAATTCGTGAAGTAAAAAATCCTCATGCTCAAAACTATAATTGCTCGTACCAGAGTGATCAATTACAATATCTACTGACCGATTTTGAATAGGGATGTTCAAAAAATCCGCACAGATAAAGAGAATATTTCTTCTCGGATTTTTTCTCGCTAATACGTCTTTTAAAAATAAAAGTTTATTGAAATCTCTATCTACTGCGATGTATAGGCAATCTTCGGGTAGTTCTTCATAAATGCTCCTCAAAAAGAACCCAAGTCCTGATCCTATATCTAGTATTAATTTGTTATTTAAATCTAAATGTATTAGTTTCTTTTTCGCCCATTCCCCTTCTCTATGCATATTTTCCAAATATGCATTATCAGTTTCATGAATATAATCCGAAATAATATTTTCAAGTGACGTTTGCTCATTTGCTTTAAATAATTTACCAGCAGATATAATTCCTGAAGTAATAATGTATTCTTCTCCACAATTACAAATTAACTTTCCTTCAATAATTTGATTGTTATTAATAATTCCATCTTGAAGAATTAATTTTTTGCTACACTTAGAACATGTCAGTAAATGTAGTACACTTAAATCTATCCCTATAATTGAATTAGAAGTTTCATTTGTTAATAATAAATCATGTAACACTCTCTTTAATTTATCCCGTTTCTTCTCCAAAAGTTCTATTTCCTGTTCCATCTTGTCATATTTCAGTTTAAATAAAGATTGGTAAAAAGTATCTTTTTCGTAATTCATAGATTTCGCTAAGTTTTTATAAAAAAATAGTTCTTTAATTTCATTCAAGCTAAATCCTAGGTCTTTGTAATGTAAAATAAGTTCTAAATCTGTTTGACAATACTCATCAAAAAAATAGTGTCCCCCCTTTTTTTCAGGAATAATGAGACTGAGATCCATATAATGTCTAATTGTATCAATACTTAAGTTATTTACTTCTCCAAACCTACCGATTTTCATAATATCCCTACCATTTAAATATTTTTTTATATAGATTTCTATTTTTATCTTTAAAAATCCTTTCCCCTTTTTTATCAACATTATTTACGGAATGAACAAATGGTATTATTTATATTGTTGTGCCTAATAATATAACATGCAACTTTTGGTTTTATGTATGTCAAATTATGAGTATCAAAAATATTAAACCTCAATAGATCTATTATTTTCTACTTAATGAAATGTACTTATAAATGGACATTATAGCATTACTTTATTGTACTATTAGAGTAGGATTACTGTAGAAGATTACATATGGGTAGCGTCACATGCCCATCAAGCTAAACGAGTAACCTACTAAATATGGAACGATCCTTGGTTCAAAATTAACAATCAATAGTAAAGTAAGCATACTAAAGAAGCCTGTTAAAATCTGATTTTTTTGCTAGGCAGCTTGTCTATGCTTCACCATCGTTTTATACACAATCCTCAAAATATTAAAGAAAGTCACTTCCTTATACCGATGACATTTACGACCGTTCTTTTTGAGTAGTAGATAAAGACGATGAAAAATTTTCAAAAGTTCTTCTGTGCCAATGGATATCGCTTGAAACAATAACGGAAAGTAATCTTTAATCATATAAATCGCTTTATATTCACTCAGCTCCTGCTTTGTTTTTCAAGCAAAAACTGTCGCATTGAAACATCGTAGAAGAACAGAGGAGAATGCCGATGAATTGTCCATATAAATGGTACTCTAGGCGTTTTCTTTTAATATTTTTACATTCATCAATTCCAAAAAATGATTTCCACGTTTTAAACAAAATTTCAATCTGGCAACGAAGTGAATAAAGAGGTTCATCTAATTTTCTAAAGAAAATGGAATCGTAACTTTGCCGTAAACAAAAAGAACCATAACCTTGCCAAAATGGCAAAGTTATGGTTCAAATCACAGGGTAGTACCACATACCCATCCACTTAAGAAATTGGTAGTTCCCCAAAACGAAGAAAATTTTCGTTTTGAGGATATTTTAAAATATTAGCTTGATAGCATTTACCACCTTAATTTCAAAAAAATTTTAAAAAGAGGTTATTTTTTTGAACCAAAAAGGTATATTTTTATCTATAAAAAGATTTACTTTACTTTCCTTTTTGACTACTTGCTAAATTCAGCAAGTAAAATATTTTTAAAAGGATCAGAAGGACTATAACTAGTTTCATGGCCATTCAAATTGATGGCTAATGTATGCTTGCCTCCAAGTGTGCCTCCAGCAAAAGTAGAAAACCCTGGAGAGGCACCTGCGTGTCCCCATATCGAGACACCGTTTGGAAGTTTAGTTTCATAGATTCCAAGACCATATCTGCCGATTTCAGCAATTCCTGTAGGAACTGTAGTAAGCATTTGTTTTAGTTGCTGTTCCTTCAGTAATTTGCCACTGAGTAAGTAAGAGAAGAATTTGTTTAAGTCGTCAGCAGTAGAAATCATATCTCCATCCGAGCTACCTGGGTAAGAATAAGTAACGTCTTTTAGCTCACTTTCTCCGTCATATCTTTCATATCCACGGGCATGTTTGGTACCTGGAATAACAGTTGAATTACCAGGTAGGAATGTATTCGACAAATTCGAGCGGTTCAACAATCCGATTTTCAACCTCTTCCGCATAGCTGTTTCCAGTTACTTTTTCAATAAGGATACCCAGTATTACGTATCCTGTGTTTGAATAAGACCAGCCCTTACCTGGAGCAAAGTCTGGTGGAAGAGAAATTCCCATCTTTACTAATTCTTCAGCCGTATACAATTTTTTTGTATCCATAATATCATAGTCTTTTGACTTTAAGTATTCAGCAATCCCACTTGTATGATTCAATATTTGCCGAATCGTAATCTGGTTAGCATCATATCCGTTTCCTTGAATGACGCCAGGTAGCCATTTTTCGATGGAGTCATCTAGATTCAAGCGGTTCTCTCCAGCCAATTGAAGTAGAACTGTTGCAATGAATGTCTTCGTCGTACTGCCAATACGAAAGCGAAAATCTGTTTTCATCTGCTTCTTGGTTCTCAGATCCGCTATCCCGGCCGCATAGCTCCAATTTTTACCACCCTTAGAAATTTGAGCGAGTATTCCAGGGTATCCAAGTTGGAGTGAATCCCGCATTGCTTTCTTAACGGAAGTACGATCGCTTTGATTACTTGTTTGTAACGAACTAGATACATTTTGCGTGGGTTCTGCTTTTACAATTGAGGCTGGTGTTATGTATAACAGGGAACTTCCAGCTATTAAAAGTGATAGACTTGCACATGTAATTTTACTGCATGTTTTCATAAAGCATCCTCTCCTTTATTTAAATTGTAAAGCTAGTTGCTTGCTGTTTCGTATTAATCACACAGCTATCATCTCCAACAATGACAAAAAAGTCATAATTAAATTCGTAATCATATTCATAATTATTATTTTTACAAAGGCTATTCTGTCTTAACAAACGGTAAATCCCTTTTCTTCCACATGTATGTTAACCCCAGAAATTACTTCTTTTCCTTGAAACACTCTTGTTACAGGTTTGTTCTTCATATATAAGTCATATCTGTTCCGCCTTTCACACCTCCTTATATTTTTATCCTACACAATGAAAATCTCTTTTTTCTTACCTATTCCTTACAAATTACTTACGTTCAAAATAGCTTCTATAATAGGATAGAAGGAGCATCTGTACCCGAAAGTTCAAAGTATTTTCCAATAAATATATTTATCAAAAAGAAAAACAGGGTTTTTTCACTTCTATGTTTCTTTTTTCGTTTTGGGGAACAATTAATTCTTAAGTTGATGGGCACATATGGTGACCCCTATTATGAAAAATAATATAAAGATTTTAATTTGATCCTATATATTCTTTATAAATTTTAAAAGTAGATTCCCTATTTTTGGTATGATAGACAGAGACTATATAATTTCTTATGGATATTCTTGAAAAGGGAGTAATGCTGTATGAAATCAATAAATTTAAATGGCAATATATATTATATTGAATCTGTTCCTTTTGAAGATAAGAGTGAGCAGGATGAAGAGGGATACTACGAATATTTTTACAAAGGAGTCAATTTATCGTTTCACTCGGACAAAGAAATAATTACAGCCCGAATCTATGACAAGGAAAAAATAATATATTTCTTAAAAAATCCATCTCTCGCTTTTGGTAAGGATTTTGAAGCGATAAAGGTATATATAATTAAAGAATTTGCTGTAAATACATTCAAGATTCCAGGTGGAGAAAAAGCCTATATAGAATTATAGCCATAATCAATTTCTGTCTTTACTATGATATATTAAAAGCAAAAGGTAGGTAAGTATATGATTGATAAAGCTGAATTAAATACTTATAAATAATTATAAAGGGATATTCTTTGTTCGGGAGGACTATATAACCGTAGCTTACAAGTGATGTAGTGCTATACCTATTCCATCTAACTTGCAACACGTTTGCGGTATCCTAACTCAAATCATATTAATCTGGATATAACCAGCAGCTTAAGACTTTTAATATAATATTAAAAAGTGGATATGCTTAAACTCATATCCACTGTCAACTACGTATATTTTTCACCTTAAACATACTTTTTTTCTATTTATATACTTACCTTCGCTTCTCCAATATCCTGCTTTTTAATTAAATCTAAGTAAAAATGTGAGACAGTTGTGTTGTAATAAGGAGAAATAAAAATAAATGATAGATTAAATGTAAACATTCCAATAAATGCAGCTAATAAAAACCAACCAATAAATGATAACCAAACAACAAATAACTTTAGTTTTTGTCCTTTCATTATTCTTTTACTTTCTCTCATTGCTTCACTTGCTGTATAATCAGGATTCTCTACTAATATGTAATACGACATGGAATAAGAAAAATATTTAATAATACCTGGAACAATTAATAAGAGACTCCATAAAAAAAGAAAAATAGCTTGCAACAGCCCCAATTTCATTGATTTAAACACATTCTTCTTTTTAAATCCCGAAAATACATCGTCTACCTTAGCATCTTCTTTTTTCCCTAAGTGTAAAGTAAAAACAGAATATCCATAATTGAAGATACCTTGTATGAGACTATAAATTAGGAAACAAACCCCACCTAAACCAATATAACTTAGAATAAGTACAGCAAGTGCTACTGGATCTACTTGTGGTTGCCCACCAATTGAATAAATAAATAGTGCATCAGGGCCAATTATCCCGATAAACAGTACAAATATTAAATACATAAAAGTGGCGATTGCCGATGCACTTAAGGTTGGTACAAAATAGAATAAAGCTGATACTCCTATACCTACCCCCCATTTTCCATCTAACGAATTCAGTGCTGCTTTCTTAAAATTTCTTGTCATACTTGTATTCCCTCCTTTTTCTTATTTTGCCTTACTAAAAACATAAAAGAACTTGTAGCAGGCCCCGCTACAAGTTCTTTTAGCCAAATACTTTAGCTCATCGAAAAATTATTTGTTCTACACAATCGGGGGTAATGCCTGAAATATGGTTTGTTAACATCATTATATAACATAATTATGAATTTTTGTTAAAAATTCTATATATTTAGACATTTTTGTTTAGAGGGTACTTCAAAACCTTAGCTTGATGGGCATGGGGTAGCATCAGGAAAATACTGATCAAGCTAAGGGAATGCCAAATTAAAAAGCCCAACTTCTCTGCAAATCAAAATAGAGAAATTGAGCTTTTTAGTTATTTCATTTATTTATTGAATTCATTAACTGGAAGAAGTATTCAGGTTTATGAGTCTTATTTAGGTTATACCATGAATGTAATGCATCTAGTGTAAATACATCTATTTTTTTCAGTACCTCCATTGCAAATTCCAGAGGAGCTATTCCTGATGCAGTAACTAAATTCGCATCAGATACCGCAGGTCCCAACTCATAGAACTTTTCTCCTTTATAGTTAGGACATACCATTTTAGTATATTCTAAGTTATTACTTGTATGCTTTCTAGTATCCAAGTATCCCATATTCGCGAGGGCATCAGTTGCACCACAAATTGCAGCAACAATAGTGCCAATCTTTAAAGCTTGGCCAATTCTTTCTAAAATAGGTTGATGAATTTCTTCACTCCAAGTAGTCCCTCCTGATAAAATTAAAAGATCTTTACTCTCAAGAGTACATTCATCAAGGGAAATATCTGGTTTTATCCTCAGTCCTCCCATAGTAGTTATCATTTCTTTATTAGCTCCTACTGTAATTACTTTTAAAGGTGCTAAATCTTTTTTGAAATATCTTCCTGAGTTTAGTTCAGCAATTAAATATCCATATTCCCAGTCTGACATTGTATCAAATACATATAGAAAAGCTTTTTTTGTTTGCATCCAACAACACTCCAATCTCAATTTATGTAGCTATTATAATATAACTTCCCTGACAGTTAACGTCAGGGAAGTTATCATACTTGATGAAATTTTATTAATTCAGACAGAACTTCAATAATTCTATTCTTAAGACTTATTGGCTCAATAACTTTGATAGATTTATTGTATGGCAAGAGTAAATAAGGTACATATTTATGTATCATATCTTTTTCAAGAAGAAAAACTGCTTGATTTGAAGTTCGTTCTTGTAAATAATGTCCTAAAAACCAATGTTGGCAAATATCAGCCAATACACTTTTATCCCCATTAATAACCAAAGAAATAATATCTTCCTTATCTTCTATAGTTGGAAGAAGACTTTTTATAAAAAAGTCACTTGCTGAAAAATTTTCTGGCTGGTTAAACTTATTTTCGGTTCGCATTAGACTTTCAATTCGATCTACTCTAAAACTACGGATATCATTCCTAAGATGACAAAATCCAATCACATACCACTTATTATTCCAATAGATAATTCTGTATGGATCGACCAATCTATAATTTAATTGCTTTTCGCCACTTTTATAGTAAAGAATTTTTACTGAGTACCCGTCAGCTACGGCCTGCTCCAACTCCTTCAAAAAAGTTTCTATAGAGAGTGAACTTAATCGACTTATTACTTCAAGACTAGTTAAATGTTGGTTTATCTTTGTTTCTTGCTCTTGATTTGAGTATTTACTTAGTTTTGAAATAGCCCTATTTAATGCTTCACCTCCATAATATCCGGCTTCTTCTGCAAAAACAGCAGCGTGATATAGTGAAGTTTGCTCCTCAAAATCAAAAAAAAGAGGAGCCTCTATAAAATTGTTCAATAAAGTGTATCCACCGTTATGTCCTGGTTCTGAAATTATAGGTACGCCACTAGTTGAAATTGTATCAATATAACGATACACAGTCCTTACATTTATCTCTAACTTTTCTGAAATTTGCTTTGCAGTAATTTTTTTACCTGAACGAAGCATCCATAGAATTGCTAGCATATTGTCAATTTTAGGCATATAATTCCACCTCTATATGAAACTTATTTTCTATTATATATTTCTGATTTTTGGTATAACTCATCAACTGTTCCTTTCCAATGGCTTTCTATATCATTAGGACCTAGACACATTTGTAATTTCACAAATGTGATTTACAGTCCCATTCCCCTCTTTATAGAGCTTTACTGCATAATTCATTCCTGCATGATTTTTATGGTACTTCTTTAACCGACATTTAAACTTTCCTTCTTTCTTAGCCAGTTCAACTCCTTCACGCTGCTACATATGAATAAGATCACGTTCTAATTGCCATAACCGTAATTAAGAATTGACTGTAGAGATGTTCTTCTGAGAAATCCAACCATATATCTTTTAAGGAGTTTAAATTTTGTTGTTCCAGAAACTTTTTCTTCAAAAATAATATCCATTCCGATTTCGTTCAGTTGCTGGAATTGCCTTGAAGAATTCTAGTTAATTGAACTGACATGTGTAATAGCATAAATAGTACTGCGAGCGTAACTAGTTTCTTTGCTTCCATATTAACCTTTCCCCTAAAGCTAAAAAGATATATCTTTTATATAATATTGGTTAAATTTGGATGAATGGATATTATTTTATATTGAAAAAATAAATACGTCAAAATTTTTTTACGGAAATTATAAAAATCATATAATTTATTGATTACTCTAATCTATATATAAGATTAGCAAGTTAATGAAACAATGCCCCCTAAAAATAAAAATGTGTTCTATCTGTGAATTTATAAGAAAGGATGACGTTTTTATTTCTATTTGTATATGTGATAAATTACACCTATTTCCTTGAGAATTTTAAAGATTTTCATCCTAAATACCTTACTAGTTATTACTACAGATCTTGGTTTTGTACAAAAAATCGATAAAAACAAAGAAAAAGATATTATACCTGTTTATGTTTAGAGGAGTTAAAAAATCACTACACCTCTTCTCCCTCCTCTGCGTGTAATATACAGGGATTTATAACTTGATATAGAACATAAAAAGGAGATGTTTATATTATAAATAAAATGATATACATAAGTGGAGGGTTAGGAAATGAAAATTGCAATCGTCTGTTTCGATAACTTTACTGATATAGATGTTTTTCTACCATGGGATTTATTAAATCGTGTACGTTTAGTCGGCGGTATTTCTGATTGGGATGTCCAGCTTTTAGGAACGGAAGAAACTCATATATCCTTGTCTGGCTTGCGCATTCCCATGACAGGAAGTATCTCTGATCTTCCTTCTGCTGACGCTGTAATATTTGCAAGCGGTAAAGGTATACAAGATTTATATAAAAATCAACAATATATTAATAGCATTCACATAGATCCTCAAAAACAATTAATAGGATCTATGTGTTCTGGTTCACTACTATTAGGAGCTAAAAAATTGCTAACAGGCAAAAAAGCAACTACATATCCATCTGCAGTAGAACAACTTAAAGAATTTGGTGTAGACGTTATTGAAAAAAGTTTCGTAAACGAAGGAAACATTTCAACTGCTGCGGGTTGTTTTGCTGCTCAAGAACTCTCAGCTTGGATTATAAGAACTCTAATTAATGAAGAAATGGTTGAAATCGTACTAGAAACTGTTCAGCCAGTAGGCAAAGGTTTATATTTTTAATCAAGTCGAGTGATCGGTTAGTCCTCGAAACGATAAAATGAATTCTTTTGTTTAATGTAGACGTGGTGTGTCCACATTTTCAAATAAAAAAACCCGCGAATTATTCACGGGTTTTCTTCTTAATAACTAATTGCTATTGTACCTTCACCTGCATGTACCGCAAATGAAATTGGTAATGGATATAATTTGAAATCCATTTCAGGGAATGCTTGTCTAATATCTGCAATCCATTCTTCAGCTCCATCTTTATCGTTAGCATGGAACATGTGAAGTACTTTTGGTAATTCTTTTTCAAGTTCATTTTTAATGTATTCTCGACATTTTTGGATTTTACGAACTTTCTTTTCAAGTAAAAGTTCTCCGCCTTTTACTTCTAATATTAAGTTAACACTTAATAAACTTCCAAGTAAAAATTGAACTCCCTTTACACGTCCACTTGCGTAAAGACCTTTTAAACTTTTCGGGAATACATGGAAAGGTCTTCTTTTTTCATCTACTAATGTTTTGTGTATATCTTGTAAAGTCATACCATCATTGTATAACGATTTCGCTTTTCTAATTAGTTCATCCATTGGATAACTTGTTGTTTCACTATCTAATACCGTTAATGGGAAACCTGCCATTTCTGCAGCTAACTTCATGTTTTGATAGGTTCCACTTACTTTTCCGCTAATAGCAACTGCAAATCCCTCTTCATATTCTTCTTTGCATTTCGAAAATAATTCTACCATTTCCCCTATGTTAGGCTGTGATGTAGTGACAGTTTTACCTTCGTTTAAAGCATTATAAACGCGCTCACGCACACCTTCTTCACAATCTTTGTACGACACACCATCAATAATAACTTCAATTGGGATAACAAAGTTATCTCCTTCTGTTGTAAAACTCGCAGTTGTACTATCAGTAATCCAAGCAACACGCTTCATGTTGTTCCTCCCTTAATTCAATTCCTCTTTTCTAATTTTTCTATATATTTATGTTATGAAAAGAGAATATCCCTGTAATAGTAACAGGACTTTATTGTTTTGGCTATAGTAGATAGATGATAAATGTGAATATTTCTTGTCTTTTTCACAAATAAAAAAGAAAATCAAGAAATTTGCTCGATTTTCTTTTTATCTTACATTATTTAAAAGTTTCATTATCTAAAATCACAACATAATCATTTGTTAATCGCCCGGCTTCTTTCGTATAACTAACAAGTCTTTGTACGTTATCGCAACTAAGTTTTGCACCCCATATAAGTAGTGGTACACCGATAAAGTCAATATGAAATCTTCTAGAAAACAGACCGCCAAAAGTCATTGGTAAAGGCACTGTTGGTGATGTATTAGAAAAAATAATCTTTTCATGACTTTGATAATGTTTTTGCAGGATCTCTCCTAAATGTTTCATCGCAGGTACAACGACTTTTGATGCACCACATCCAATCGTATAAACCGGATTACCATTTTCATCTATTCCATGAAAAATAATTTTCCCCATATCTTCGGTTTTCAATTTATTAAAGTAATCTACATTTAATATTTCTTCTTTTGTTAGTTTACGATCCGTTGGTAATTTATTTAAATGATAAGCTGCAGCGAGTGCAGTTGAATGTGTTCCACCGAAATCCGTGTAAATGAATATCATATAATCATCCCTTGTTATAAAAGTTCAATGTTATTTAGTATTACCGTTCACAACATCGATAAACAAGTAATGAATGTATTTACAGTTTTTTGTTAATTCGTTATATATTTTTTGAGTATATCTTGTCTATTTATTATGGCACATCATGCAACAGTCATATTTATTTAAAACAGATATATCCTTTAACCCTTATAAATTGTTAGTTAAAATTCTTTTCAAAACAAAAACAATCATGAACTCGTTTAAATTGTTTTCTTATTTCTTCTTTATTTTCACCTGTATAATGAGCAAATGTTTGAACTGGATATAACTGATCTATATTACTTTTTATTACACCTTTTATCTCATCTGTATGATCGCTATATACGTGTAAATAGGAATCTACTTTTACAAATCCATTCTTTTCATACCAACCATGAACCCATAAATTGTCCCTAGTCCATGCTTCCAATCGATTTAGTTTACGTTCTTTCGCTAACTTTTCTCCCTCATTTAATAGTTGATTGCCAATTTTCATTCTACGAAAATCTGGATGAACTGCAATATGCCAAATCATGCCGCCAAGACCAGTTCCTCTTGAGCATACTGTACGTTCTTCTAATTCATATTCGATATCTAGTAAACCTACAATTTGATTTTCATATACAGCTACTAGTTCTATAGCCGGATGTTCATATCTTTCCTTTTCTCTAAATACATTATCGTAATAAGCTGTATCTAAAAAAGATAACACACGGCAACGTACCCAACCAGCTTCATTCTCTTTTCTATACGCTCTAATTTCTATATCCATATAATTAAAAACTCCCTTCTATTTCTATCATTAATTTTTCGGGTCCTGTTCCTTTATTTGACGGAATAACTAATGTAATTCCTAAGTCTGGATATACGGCCGAGCGAAAACTGACACCTGGGTCATATCCCATTACATGATATTTGAATATCTTGTTTTCTCTTGTTTCAATCCATATTCCATAGCCATAAGATTGATTATTATTTACTTGGATGTGAGGAGTTAAAAGTATTTTTGTATATTCTTGGCTTATAATTTCATAGTTAAATAACGCTTCCCAAAACTTCAGCATGTCTGACGCAGTAATAAAAGCTCCACCATCAGAACCACCTTTTATCGGAATAGAGTAAGCATTTGTTCTCCATGTCTGGCTAATTTCATCTTTTATATATCCGAGAGCTGTCTGCCTTGGTAATCTATCTAAAGAAAAATAGCCCGAATGATTCATACCAATTGGATTAAATATGTTTTTTTCTATATACTCCGTAAATGTAAGTCCTGTCTGTTCTTCGATTATTAATCCCAGTATGATAAAACCTGCATTGTTGTAGTGAAACTTACTTCCTGGTGCATACATCATATCTCTGTTTTGAAATAATGGTAAAAAGTCTTTTAAACTTTTTAATAAATACATAGGTGTTTGTTTCCAAAGATCTTCGAAGTTATCCATAATACTTTCATCAAAATAATCTGGAATACCCGAACTATGCGTCAAAAGGTGATGTATTGTAATATCTTCATTAAAGTTTGGAAAGTTAACACTTAAACACTCTTTTAACTTTGTTTGAAAAGTAATTACCCCATTTTCAACAAGTTGACAGATACCGATAGCTGTGAATATTTTACACCCAGAAGCAATTCCAAACCTAGTTTGTCGCGTATTGTTTATACACTCATTTCGATTTGCATAACCAAACGCCTCTTCATAGACTATGCCCTTTTTTTCTTTCACTAAAATTACTCCAGAGAAATCTATATGACGATATGTTTCTTTTACAATGTTATCTATTTGATCTTTAGTTTTCATTACAAAATCACCCTCGTTTATCAATATTGTTCTCCTTTCTTATATTTCCATATATAGGAGGGATAACCCTCCTATTGAACATCGTAAGATTTAAATCAAAACTAAGAGAATTATTTCGAATGTATTGATTCAGAAGAATGCACTTTAGAATGTGATGGCAATAAAGTAAACACACACAAGATGATAGTAATAAATAACATTACTAAAGAACCTACAATAACCACAAGTTGTATAGAAATAAATTGAGTGGCAACTCCGAACAAAATCGTAATTAAAATGGTGATACCTGCAATAAATAATCCATATATGCTCCCAATCCGTCCCATTATATGGACAGGGACATTATTTTGATAAAAGGTATTAAACCCTGTATTTGCATACGCCATAGAGAAAGATAAAATAAAAAATCCGATAGCAGCTATTAAAAACCCATTTGAAAAAGCATAAATTATATAACCGATTGCGATGAATAATGATCCTATCCCAATTAATAATGAAGGTGTTAGTTTTTTTGATAAAATTGTATTTGTTATTGCTCCTAAAATAAATCCAGCTCCAGCAATACTAACTAAAAAGCCATATTCACTATCTGTTAAAAATAAAACTTTTTTCGCAAATGACAATTCAAGTGAATCATTTGCGGCAGCTAACACCATCATCCCTTGGAATAAGAAGTACACGAAAACGATATACAAAGATTTTTTACTAAAATTTAAAACGATGTTCCAATCTTTTTTTAGTATAGCTAAAGATAATGTGTCATTTGATGTATGACTATCAGATTTTTTATCAAGATTAGGTAGCAGCAATGTAATTACTCCTGATAAGAGAAATGCTATAGCATTCATATATATAGCAAACTCTGGTGTACTTGCTATTAACAATGACCCCGCTATCGCTGGACCAATTACAGAAGCCCCAGATCCTATTAAACTACGTAATGAGTTGAAACGTTGTCTTTGTTCCACTGGTATTAATTTCGTCATATACGTCATCGCAGTTGGCTCATAAATTGCATTTGCCATACTAATAAAGAATACAAATACATAAACCATCCAAAGTGATGGAAGTAAAGGTAAAATAGCGATACATACCGCGCGATATATATCGAGGTGGATCATTAATTTTCGTTTATTTAAACGATCAATCATACTTCCTGACCAAGCGTTTGTAAATAAAGCAGCCAATGGTTTAATTACATATAAAGTAGCAACAGCTAAGGCTGAACCACCCATATGATAGACAAGTACATTCAGTGCTATTAAGTAAATCCATGCCCCTAAATTTGCAATACCAACTCCGGACAGTAGTAATAAAGGATATTTCCAATCTTTAAGTAAGTTTTTCATTTTAGGCCCCCGCTTTTCAAATTGTTTTAAACCAATAAAAAAATCCCACCCCCAAGACTTTTAGTCTTAGGGACGAGATTTATCATCGCGGTGCCACCCTAGTTTGTTAATATGTCACCATATTAACCTTATCTGGTACTGCATTTTCATTCATGCTTATACCATAGCTCTATAACGGGAGCTCCCGTCACACCACCCTCTATTAATAGATTCCGATGCGCTGCTCAGAGGCTTGGTTCAATAAAGAATTTTTACTCCTTTTCAGCTAAATGGAGCTCTCTGTGAAAAATTCATCTTATTTACTCTTCTCTTCACTGCATTTGATTTTTTCCATATTATCACAGTTTATTTTAACTGTAAATATAAAATAATCAGATATTTATAGTTGCGTCATTTCACTATTTATGTAAGTTTTTTTGTTTTAGTAACTGTTAAAAATCTTATTTATTATTTTTTCTAAAAATTACGGTGCGTGAAATTACTTAAACCATTAAAAAAAGAGTCTATTATATATAGACCCTTCACATATCCTAATTAATTTGTATTTGCCTCTGTTAACGGTTGTAACGGTGGCTCTAATTCTAGTTCCAATACATCGCCTTCTTGTATAGCTTGTCCTTTTTTGATACTTTGACTTGTTACATATCCCGTACCTGAAGTTTTTAAATCTAATTTTAATAGTTTAGAAAAATACATCACATCACGCATTGACCAACCTTGTAAATTGGGCATCGTAGCGTTTTTTCCTAATAAAAATATTCGATCTCCTTCACTCATTACTTCGCCAGACTGCGGATATTGTTTTATTATTTTTCCTTCTCCTAAAGTTATTGGTTGGAGCCTCTCTTTTTTTACATTATTCTCTACCGTATCCATGGATTGATTCACATAGTTTTGCACTTTTAATTGGGATTTTTCCGTTGCATCGGCCATTTGTTTTTCTGTGTATGGTTTCACCTTTAAATATTCAAGGCTATTTTTCACAACTGGTTTAAATATTTCAGCAAGCGGCTGAGCTCCATACTCGTCTCCCTTTAACTTTGGTTGTTTAATTGCCAAGTATACAATTAACTCCGGATCATCAATCGGAGCCATACCTAAAAATGAAAAAATATAATTTTCTTTCCCTTCCATATATCGTCCATTTTCAGGATTCGGAATTTGCGCTGTTCCTGTCTTACCTCCTATTGGATAACCATCCACTTTATACATTGTACCAGTCCCTTTTGAAGACGTAATAACACGCTCCATTAAGTCTCTTACCTTGTCCGCTGTCTCTTTTTTTATCGGATTCCCAATTTCTTTCGGTTGATTTTCCATAATAACTTGTTTGTTTGTTGGATTTACAACTTTGTCAACGATATATGGTTGCATCATTTTTCCGTCATTTGCTATAGCAGTAGCGGCTTGGATTAATTGAATTGGAGTTACTGTAGAACCTTGTCCGAAAGAAGTTGTTACTTGTTGAATTTGTGTATTTAATAGTAAAGTATTTTTACTTTCACCAGGTAAATCTATTCCAGTTTTTTGATTGAAACCAAATTTGTTCATATATTGCTTAAATTTATTTGGTTTTAATAACTGATCTTCTAAAATAGAAAAAGCTACGTTTGATGATCTTTCAAAACCTTCATCAAATGTAATAGATCCCCATCCAAATCCACCATTATGATCTTTTATATCAGATGAACCAACTGCATATTTTCCGGATTGGAAATATTCTTTTCCGTTATATACCCCTTCATTAATTGCTGCAGCTAACGTAAATACTTTCATCGTTGAACCTGGTTCATATGCATTGGCGATTGGATCATTTAAAAAGTATTCAATATCCCCTTTATTAGGGTTAAAACTAGGTTTACTAGACATAGCTAACACTTTCCCCGTCTTTGGATCCGCTATGATACCTAATAACATAGAAGGATCATAGTGATCTTGCGCCTTATTCATCGCTTCTTCTAAAAAACTATTAATTTGTTTATCAAGCGTAAGATATACGTTATTTCCATGTTTAGCAGGTTCTATTTTTCCTATATCATTTGTAAGCGGGATACCTCCTCGCCCTCCCACATACTCTATATTCCCGTTTGTCGAGCGCAAATATTTATCCAAACTTTTTTCAAGTCCAAATTTCCCTTCTGTATTTCCTTTATCGTCTGGTCTAGCAAAACCAAGTATATAAGATGCAAAATCTTCATTCGGATACACCCTTGCTTTCTCAGGCATAAAAGATACACCCGGGATTTTTAACTTTCTAATTTGTTCTTTCTTTTCTCTCGTTAAATTTCGACCAACTTTTCCAATTTCAACTTGCGTACGCCCTTCATGGAAATTCTTTAACACATCTTCTTTATTAATTTCAAGCGCATCAGCTAATTGCGCTGCGGTTTCATCTTTATTTTTCAATTTGCCATTACCTTTCAAATTCACAACAACACGATACGTTGTGGAATCTTGAACTAAGACTTTTCCAGCTTGATCATATATTGTGCCACGATTTGCTTCCAAAATACCATTTTTATTATGTTGTTCCGTTGCAAGATCCTTTACATTCACATTATGTACGACCCCTACGGCTTGAATATAGAAAAAACGCAAAAGCATAATAAGAAACAAAACAATAAAAGCAATCATAAAATAGCGCGCGCCTTTATTCGTTTGAAGTTTATGCATATTTCGCTCCTTTCTTTTTTAATTGATACATGCAAAGATGCGCTTTAAAATATGTAATTTTTACTTTCAATACTATATGTTTCGAAGTTTTCGTATGAATTCCTTTAAAACAATGTGAAACTAGCTATAGTTATTGTCAGTTTATTTAAATACTTAAAATACAGTACGTGAAATTTAAGAATATTCATTCTCTTTTTTTGCATAACACTCAAATTGTTATTGCAAGTAATCTATTCACTTGTATACAACAAAAAATCCTCCTCTGAATTTCCAAAGGGGGATTTTTTCCTAAGCTATAAAAGGCTAGTTATGAAATTTAAGCTACATGGTTATATTTCTCTAAAAAACGAATTCGTTTCGCTACGAATGCATACATTTTGAAAACAAGTTTTGCTATTGGTTCAAATATACGTTTTTTCTGCAATAATAAACAGCTTGTTAAAATCGTTATGACAGCCGCACCTATTACATCTAAAGGAAAATGAACACCTACATACAAACGTGATATACAAACTAATACTGCCCACAAAAGTGCAATATATCTTAACTTTTCTCCTCTAAGAATAAACATGAATGCAATCGATAATACAAGTACAGAATGATCACTAACAAAGGATGAGTTTTCTGCGTGGGGTACTAATTGATTCACATCATATGATACAAAAGGACGTGGATGATAGTATACTAAATGAATAAAAACATTTACTAGCAATGCAATTATTACTGAAAGTGTCGTATACAACACTGTATATTGTTTTCTTATCGCATTCTCTTTCTTTCCGTTATGAAACCATAAGATAAGCATGAATAGAATAGCCACATATGCAGCACTATTTGTAATAGCAATCATTACCTTATCTAAGAGTACAGATGTACCTGCTAAATTGTTTATCCATTGAAATACTGTGTAATTCACATTACTCTCTCCTTATAATTTCTTGTTTTACTTGAAATTAAGATACAAGTTTACTTGATTTACACAGTATACAACATTTACACACATTTAGATTTTCACTTTATTCATGTTACTATTTTTCATTTGACAATTATGTAACTATTTACATGCATTAAAAATATATATGATGGAAAAACCTTTAAAATCATATAATCCACTAACTAAAAGTGTATATATTACATAACATATACATATAAAAACATAGGTTATTAAATCATATTTTTATTCCATACGTAGAGCGATATTACCGAACTGTTCTCCCTGCTCCATACGGCTCAACGCTTGAATTGCTTCTTCCAACGAATAAACTTTATCTATAATTGGTTTAATCTTATATTTCTCTATAAACCTAATCATTTCATCAAATTCCTCACGGCTACCCATAGATGTTCCCATAATATCAATTTGGTTATAAAATAACGCTCTTAAAGGTAATTCTATTTTATCTCCTGAACTTGCACCAAAATTAACAATTCTCCCATTTGGGTTTAATACATCAAAGTATTTTATGAATGTTGCTGGACCTATACTATCAATTATTAAATCTACTTTTCCTCCGCATAAACTCTCTTCCCAATTTCCAGAACTATTAAAAGAAAAGTCTGCGCCATATGTTTCGGCAAACTTTCTTTTGTTTTCTACCCTTGACGTAACACTTACTTTTGCGCCAATTGCTTTTGCAAATAACATGGCAAATGTCGCTACACCGCCGCCTATCCCCGGAATTAAAACATGTTCTCCACACTTCAATCTACCCTTTGTAAAAAGCGCTCTATATGCAGTCAGTGCCGATAAAGCCAAAACGCCAGACTCTTCCCAAGTAAGATATGACGGTTTTCCCACTACATTTTCAGCGGGCACTATTACATATTCAGCAAACGTTCCATCTTTTGGTCCCCCTAATACCTCTGGTAACTCTGGTACTTCGGCGATATTCTCCCATCCAATACTAGGATTAATAATAACCTCGGCTTGTAATAAATCAGCTGAAACACCTTCTCCTATTTCTGTAACAATACCTGCACCATCTGATCCTATTACTAACGGTAGATCCATTTCTTTTCTATTGTTTATAATAAATAAATCCCTATGATTTAATCCTGCTGCTTTTAACTTTACTTTTACTTCCCCGGCATTAGGATGTGTTTCAGATAAGAATTTATTTTCTAATCCCTCTACCCCTTTTTTATATTGATGTACAATTGCTTTCATTGCTTAATTCCCCCTTAATATTTTCAATGTACTAGAAATATCGAAATAAATAAACTAATCTGTCTCTAATAATTAGAAATAATGTATATCGTTATAACAAAAGAAAAATTCCTCCCTATAAATAACATAGGAAGGAGGTTTTTTAAATTTTTTAATAAGAATCTGTAATGTTAAATTTTTTGAGTTTTAGCCAATTCAAATATATTTTGAATAAACGGCGCTTTTGCACTTGTATATGAACCTCGATCAAAAGGATATGTAGCTGCAAGTTTCTCTTTTAATTCTCTATATTCATTACGTGCCCACTCATGTTTCGTTAGAAAGTCTCGAAATAAAAGATTGTTTTTCCATTCGTCACTATTATAAATATAAACGTGCAAATGATGGGTACCCGCTCTCCATTTTCCCTTTCTAAAAAAACGCCAATTAGATGTTTCTTTTGGAACATACTCATATCCAATTTTTAATAGATCATCAATCCACTTTTCGATAATTTGCAAATCTGTTACGCCAATCATCATATCAATTAAAGGTTTCGCTCCTAGCCCTTTTACAGATGTGCTCCCTATATGTTCAATAGCAATACAATCTTCCCCGAATAAAGAAATAAATTTCTCTTTTTCTATTAAATACTCTTCGTGCCACTCTTTTTCATATGGTTTAATAACGATTTGTTGTTCCATTTTATCCACCTTCTTATAATTATTTATTACTATATTTACAAAAATTCATGTGATTCACATAGGATTTTTACAAAATGTGTCGAATACTGAAAGATATAACTTAATTATAATAAATGCGAGGTATAATATGAAAGATATTCCAGTTGAAATTCAGTTGAATCAAGTTACATTCCAGTTAAAAGAACATCATAATTTTGATTGGCTATTGAAATTAGGAAACGTATTTGCGGTTTTTGACCAACAAGATTCAGGTAACCTATCTTTCGGTGTAGAAAGAGACGGACATAAGAAATTTATTAAATATGCAGGGGCACGAACAATTGCATATGAAGGAACAATGAAAGACGCTATTGAACGCTTAAAAAGTTCAGTTTCCCTATACGAGGAATTAATGCATGACTCACTTATAAAACTAATCGATCATTTTCCAGTTCAATCTGGATATGTATTAATTTTTGATTGGTTTGATGGTGAATGTCTTCATTCGCATTGGAGTTTCCCGCCTCCTGACAAATATAAAAATCCAAACTCTCCATTTTATAAATTTAAGCATTTACCTGTTATAAAACGGATTCAATCTTTAAATTCCATTTTTTCTTTCCATACATATGTCGAAAAGAAAAACTACGTAGCGATAGATTTTTATGACGGTAGTATTTTATATGATTTTCACACAAATGAGACAAAGATTTGTGATATTGATTTATATTCAAAAAAACCATTTGTGAATAAAATGGGAAGATTATGGGGTTCCTCGCGTTTTATGTCTCCTGAAGAATTTGAGCTAAACGCTATAATTGATTCGAGAACAAATGTATTTAATATGGGGGCAATGGCTTTCGCAATTTTAGGTGGTGGAAAAGAGCGCTCCTTTACAGAATGGGAAGCAAGTAGGGATTTATATGAAATAGCGTATCGCGCAGTAAATGAAAACCGAACCGAACGATATGCATCAGTTAAAGAATTTTATGAAGAGTGGGTAAGCGTGTCAAATACTAAAAAGATATAAACCTATATTATTCAAACAAATATATAGTTTATACTATTATCATGATAATATATATGAAAAGGAAATAAAAATAACGAGGCAGATATTATGAACTTTGTGTATATCAATCAACACGTGTTAAATAACCTTTTATACATTTTAAGTAGTATATTTATTTTTTATTTTATATATGATAGCGGGCGCTATTTAAAGAAATATAAAAAACTACTTATTATACTTTGTACGAGTATCCCTCTTATTTTATGTATGCGTTATCCTATCTATATGGATGAAAATTGTATTCATGATTTAAGACAAATACCCGTTATAATAGGTACGCTTTATGGTGGCTTTCCTGTCGGTATAACATTGTTTGCTATTTTATTAATTACAAGATTTTCATTTTATGGATTTAGTATGTTAACAATAGTAGTGTATGGCACAATGTTTATCATTACAGCATTCGCATCCGCAAAATTTAATACGTATAATAGAAAAATCAAAGTAACTTATGCAATGTTTTTAACATTTTTTCTGGCAATATTTACAACTGTAATTGTATTAACTTTATCAGATTTTGAAGTGAATAATTTGTATATTATTTATTTCATAATATTACCAACTATTTTAATGTTGTTTGTCGTTTATTTTAATGAAGTTTTAAAAGATGCATTATGTATGCGATCGAAGTTAATTAAAATGGAAAAAATGGAGATTGTTAGCCAACTCGCTGCTAGTATATCGCACGAAGTAAGAAATCCCTTAACTGTCGTAAAAGGATTTACTCAACTTTTAAAAACACCAAATTTAACTCCAGAATCAAGAGATGAGTATATTAAGCATATACTAGAAGAATTACATCGTGCTCAAGGAATTATTGATGATTATTTAACGTTTGCCAAACCTGCTTCAGAAAAATTAGATGAGATTTCAGTAGAACAAGAGTTAAATCGAGTTATTAATATGATCTTACCTTTATGTAATATGAATACAATACATATTACAAAAGATTTCTCTATGGCAACAATAGTTGGTAATAAACAGCACTTTCAGCAATGTTTTTTAAATTTAATAAAAAATGGTATTGAAGCAATGCCTAATGGCGGTACTTTAAATATCTCCTCATCTATTAGTAATAATAAGGTTATCATACGTATTGAAGATAGCGGAATTGGTATGTCACAAGAGCAAGTAAATCGATTTGGTGAACCGTATTTTAGTACAAAAACGAAAGGTACAGGCTTAGGTACAATGGTTGCTGTTAAGATCATTGAAACGATGCAAGGTAGTTTAAGAATCCGAAGCGTCGTTAATAAAGGTACCACTTTAACAATTACATTTCCGAAATGTAGTCAGAACTCATCTGATAACAAATAAAAAAGGAGCAATTATGCTCCTTTTTTATTTGTTTCGATACATAAGTATCTTCTATGTTTTTTTAGTTTACATTTGTGGAGACTAATTAGAAATTAGTACCCTCCGCCCCAGCAGCTGCATCCAACGATAATTAATAAAATAAACAACACAACTAATAAAGCAAAACCTCCACCAAAACCACAAGAACCACCGTAACTCATATTTTCTCCTCCTTTTGGTTTGAAAACTAATAGGTAGTTGATCATTTTAACTGGTTCGTATTATACATTATGTAAATATCCCTTTTTTGAGCATGTCTATATAAAAATAAGTAAAAGCACTCATTTGAGAGTGCTTTAAAATGGATACCAGAAATTTTGAAATACATGTAACTTTAAATATACTGCAGTAATTAAAATAAAAACACCTATAAATAAAGCAATGAAATCCCCGCTGTTCGCTTTATTTGTATAAAACCACGTACGTGTATTCTTCTTTCCAAATCCTCTTAAATCCATTGCATTTGAAACTGTATCGATTCTCTCTAGAGAATGAATAATTAAAGGCCAAAAAATTAAGATACGGTTTTTCATACGAATCCATAAACTTGCTTCTCCTTTTTCAAAAGCTACTCCTCTCGCCTCTTGGGCATGTTTAATAACTTTATATTCAGATTGAATATCAGGTATATAACGTAATGCAATATTTATTGCATAAATAATCTTATAATGAACTCGAAATTTACTTAAGCTACTCACAAATTCGCTTGGATTAGTCGTATAAATTAAAATAAGTGTAAATGGTAATAACGTAAAATACTTTAACGAAAGTGTAGCTGTATAAAATAATGTTTCGTATGTAATTGTTGCATATACAATATACATAAATGAAGTATACAATCCGGTTAATTCAGATCCATGGGTTGGTGTAATAAATAAAATCATGACAGAATTTAATAAACTAAATGTAAATATAACACTAAAAACAATAAAAATTTTACGAAATGGAATTTTAGCAACTACAAGTCCGATACATCCAATGAAAAATAAAAATAACAATACGCGAAAATCAAAAAATAAAAAAGTAAGCGTCATACAAAAAATAAATAAGAACAATTTCACTGCTCCATCCATGCGATGAAAATATGTATTATACACCTTCCTCCCTCCTAATATCATCAAAATAAAGTTCCATAAATTTTTCAGGATTTGCAATACCACTAAATTTAACGAGTTTGAATAAAGAGCTCTCCTTTAAGTTCGCTCTTTGTAACGTTGCTGGATGTCCTAATACAATGGACGCGGTATGATTCGCAATAATTCTCCCTTCGTGTAAAACTATTGCCCTGTCTGCATATTCCAATGCAAGATTCATATCGTGTGTGATAAAAATAAACGATATTCCCTTTTTAGCTAATTTTCTAATAAACGACATAAACTGTTTATAATGATAATAATCTTGTCCCGCTGTCGGTTCATCTAATATGATAAGTTTTGGATTTGCTGTTAGTACAGATGCAATCGTTAATCTCTTTTTTTGTCCATAACTTAACGCCTGAATTGGCCAATTTCGAAATGGATACAAACCACAAATTTTTAACGCTTCCTCCGCTCTAAACTTAATTTCTTCCTTTGAAACCTTTTTTAATTTTAATGTGAATGAAACCTCTTCTATAACAGTAGATTGTGTAATCATATGATTTGGATTTTGCATGACATAAGATATAATCTCACCGCGTTTACGTATAGACCAAGAATTGATATTTACTCCATCAATTAAAATCCTGCTATTTTTTGTTTTGTTTATTCCTATAAGACTATGAGCTAATGTTGATTTTCCAGCTCCGTTATGGCCCAAAATTGCTACAATTTCTCCTTCATATATGGATAAATTTACATTCTCTAATCCTTTTTGTTTATTAGGATATGAGAATGATAAATTCTCTACTTTCAATAATTCTTTTTTTGTAGGAGTATCTTTACAAAAAGCTTTTTTCTCCATCCACTCTTTTATTACGCCACTAATACTTTCCTTATGAAGATTTTCAAGTGGATATATTACGTCATTATTACTATCAAAATGTAATCTTTTTAATCCTTCTATGTACATAGGTTCTCTTAATCCGATTGAGGGTAATATATTTGACGCTAAAATTCTTTCTGGTGTGTCGATCGCAACAATTTCCCCTTCATCAATTAAAATGATCTTATCTAAATCCAGATTTAACATTTCTTCTATTCGATGTTCAATAATTACAATTGTTTTATTATATTGCTTATGTATATTTTTAATAAGTTCAATTGTATGTAAGCTGCTAGCTGGATCTAAATTTGCTAACGGTTCATCGAACAATAACATAGGAGCATTTGTTGTTAACAAACCCGCTAAAGAAACAGTTTGTTTTTGCCCTCCAGATAATTCATGCGGACTTTGTTTATGAAAAGTATGCATCCCTACCTTTTTTAATGACTCCGAGACAATCTTTTTCATTTCATCCTGATTTACACATTCATTTTCTAAATAAAAGGCTACATCTTCTTCTACTGTAAGACCAATAAATTGTGCATCTTGATCTTGCAAAATTGTGCCTACATGTTTACTCAGTTCAAAAACACTCTTTTTCCTCGGGTCTTTTCCAGCAATTAAAATATTACCAGTACTAGTCCCTTCATAAGAAAATGGGATTAGCCCATTCATACAATGAGCTAACGTTGATTTCCCTGAACCACTTCGTCCAGCAATTAGCACTTTTTCCCCAGGATATATATGAAATGTAATGTCTTTAACAGTGGGCTGCGCTGCATGCTTATATTGAAAGTTGAATTGTTCAAAAGAAATAATTGGTTGCATTTTAATATCCCTACTTTTCAATTTTTAAATGTGTATGTTTCTTATTCGATTTAGCTAGGCCTATTGTAATTGGCAATCCAAGAACTAAAAATACAATAACGTCAGCAATTGTTGCACCTAACACTTGTATAACAATTTTATCAAACGGTTCTCCCATCACAATAATATCGAATGCCCCAGCAAATATAATAGCAATGACAATTCCAATTAAGCCAGTAATGGCTAAATAAGAAATATCTCCCTTATTATATGTCCCGTTTTTCACACTAAAGCCAACTCTTTTTTGAATGAACCCCATTGTAAAGCCAATAATGCCTGAACTAATAACCCATCCCCACCAAATACCCCAGCCAGCGATTATGTCTGTTACGGTATGACCGATAAGTCCTATTAACAGTCCTGCTACTGGACCAAATAACGCTCCAAAAACGGTTAAAATAGCTAATGCAGGTTTAATAAATGTATTTGGAGCAATAGAAAATCCCCAAAGTCCTAATATCCCGTATAATGCTGATCCAATTCCGATTGCTACTACTAATTTTGTTGATAATCTGTTCATTATAATTCCCCTCTCTTAATAGTCAACTTTTATTACTCTATATTTATTTTGAAAATGAATTATGCATCGACACTCCCTTTCTATACAACAAAAAATGACCTCTTACATAAGAGGTCATTTTCTTTCACGTTCAAGAATCCTCTTATCTTCCAAAAAACACAACGTGTTCTCTGCGGAATTAGCACCTTCCTATGCATTTACATAGGGGTTGCTGAGGTTTCATAGGGCCGTTCCCTCCACCTCTCTGGATAAGTATTAATTTGTAATTCGTATTATGGCATTAAGAAGTATAAATTTCAACACTTTTCTAATTATTTTTATTTTTTGTTCAACGGTACGTTTAAATCATTGTATTCTTATCGGAATTATGAAATAATAAATTTAAAATAGTTACGGGAGGAATGTACGATGAAAGTAATTGGTTTAATTGGCGGACTAAGTTGGGAATCTACATCATTATATTATAAACATATTAATACACTTACACTCTCTCAATATGATCAAAATGCAAAGCTTGTTTTATATAGCATGGACTTTGGTGAAGTAACTACTTTATTACAAAATCATCAATATGAAGAAGTGAAAAATGCATTAGTCACAGTTGCAAAAAAAGTTGAAAAATCTGGAGCTGACTGTTTATTAATGTGTTCTAATACTGTCCATTTATTTGCTGAAGAGGTAGAAAGTGCAATATCCATCCCGCTTCTTCATATTGGTGATATAAGTGCTAAAGAAATGGTAGAACAGAATATTAAGCGTATCGGACTATTGGGTACGAAACAAACGATGGAACAAGACTTCTATAAATCACGACTAGCAAACTATAACATTGAGACAATCATCCCAAATGAAGAGGACAGAAATTTTATTCATCATGTAATTTTAAATGAATTAAGTAAAGGGATTATTTCAGAAATATCAAAAGAAAAGCTATTACAAATTACAAAATCATTAATTCAAAATGGCGCAGAAGGTATACTACTAGGCTGCACCGAAATTCCACTGCTTATTTCCCAAAACGATCTTACTGTTCCTGTGTTTGATACTGCTTTTTTACATGCAAATACTGCTGTGCAGTTTGCAGGATAATCATATAAAAGCATAAAGGTTGAGCCTCTATGCTTTTATATGATTTACACTATTTATTTAATAGAGATTTAATAACTGAGATTGCTTCTTTTGCACCACCACATTGTAAAAAGCTATCTTTTAATTTTCGTATACCATGTTTATACTTTTCATTTAAAAGTACGTCTGTTACCGCTTCTTTTAAACTTTGTACATTAACATGCTCTTTCAATAACCTATGTGCGGCTTCAAGCTCAGTTAATCTTTGTGCTATCATCGGTTGATCTTTATCATGTGGAATGATGACAAATGGGACATTAAAATAAATAGCGTCGTGTACACTGTTCATGCCGCCATGTGTAATAAAAACATCTGCTTCATTTAATATTTCTGATTGGGGTACGTATGAAGCAATTATAAAATTGTCTGGCGCTTTCTTAATTTTAGAACGATCATTTCTATCACCAATTGCCATTACAACTACCCCTTTAAAATCTGAGAAAGTATCAATACAAGTATTAAAGAATGGTTCAAGTCCTTCAAGCAGTGTCCCCATTGAAATATAAATAACTTTCTTACCTTTAAGCAATTCAAGTGGAAACTCTACATTTGTTTTACGCTTTGAAATACTTGGTCCAATAAAAATGTTATTTTCTCCAAACAAATCGCTATTAGGTTGGAAGTAACGACTTGTGTACACAAGAGTAATATCTCCCTTGTTATGCATAAATTGAAGATTGTTTTTAGGCTTTACTCCAAATTCATGTTCCATTCGATATAGTAACTGTTCAGAAATTTCATCAGGTTGGAATGGTATTTCTGCATTAGGATGAAAAGGTAAAGTCTCCAAAAATTCAGTAGGAATTAAAAATATAGGAGAAGAAACTATGCCTGGAATTTGTAAATACTCCTTTACTAACTCTCCAGCACCAAATATATCATAAATTACGAAATCAAAATTAATGCTTTCACATAATTGTTTCGTAATTTCTAATATATATAAAGAAGTTTGAACATGTACATGAAAGAAAGAGTTCAATCCATATGAAGTTTCAGTATCAATAGAAATATCCTTTAATAAATCTGGATGGGTATATACAGTAGCTCCCAAATCTTCAATTCTGCCTTTAAAGTGTTCTGTTGTAATATAGTGTACGTGATCCCCCCGTTCAGTAAAGGCTTTGACTAAACTTAATGTCGGGTTTACATGTCCCTCTGCTGGAAAATTAATCATTAAAATATTTAGCATTTCTTTCTCACTCCTTACATTTCAACACTCTTATTAATCATACTGTAATGATTACCGTCAATCTTCCCCTAATAGTCCTAATATACTTGCTACTTTAGATTGATAAATAATTATCAGTTATTTAATTAAAAAAGGCATCTACATAAGTAGATGCCTAACCGTGATAAGGAGTGTTCTGTGAGGTTAGAATAAGCTTTTCAGCTTGTCCTATGCTATCAATATATGATTTTTTTTATAAAACGTGAACAATTGATAGAATGTTTTTACCTTTCTATCACCCATTTTGAATCTATCCCTAAATTAAACGACTCTAATTTCTATACTATTTCATATGTTTTAACCTTCTTGAGAGCTATCTTTTTGTAAAGTTTCTCCAGTCAATCGCTTATTTTTCAATTCAAAATAAGCATCCAAAACTTCTTTTCCAATATCAGAGTTAATACCAGATTTATCATTCATAACCCACGGCACAACTACGGAAAACGCTACTTCTGGATTATCATATGGCGCATACCCTGCTAACGTTAAGTTATAACATTCTCTTCTCTCGCCCTTTTCATTTCTTCCAATATCACTTTCTCCACCGTATACTGTCTGTGCTGTTCCTGTTTTACCTGCTGGTTTATAAGATGCTTTTTGGAACGCTCTTACTCCTGTTCCATCTCCATCTTGGAATACCTTTCTAAATCCTTCTTTTACTTGCTTTATATATTCCTCTTTCATATCAACTTTATTTAAAACTATTGGTTCTACTGCATGCACAACTTTACCAATCTCATCTTTTTGCGAAGTTTGCTCTCTTACCTCTTGAACAATTTGTGGCTTCATTCGATATCCGCCGTTTGCAATTGTTGAAATATACTGTACGAGCTGAAGTGGTGTATACGTGTCGTACTGGCCAATTGAGTAATCTAATAAGAAACCAGGTTGATTATCTTTTTTACCAATTTGTCCAGCTGTTTCATTCGGTAAATCAATACCCGTTGGAACACCTAATCCGAATTGTCTAAAATAGTACCTCATTTTATCAAAGTATTCCTGTTTAATATTTAATGAACTATTTCTCACATAATCCACACCTGCAATTTTTAATGCTGTATGGAACATATAAACGTTTGAAGAGACTTGTAACGCTCTTAAATCATCAATATTTCCAAACTCTTTCCAAGACTTCTTCTCCCTAGTACCTTTAAACTTCATAGGTGCATCATAAAAATAAGTACCTGGTGTTATAGCTTTCGTTTCAAATCCAGTTAAAACTGTGGCACCTTTAACTGTTGATCCCAACTCATATGAACTAGTCATTGTACCTAATGCATAGTCTTCAATTTCTGTTTTCCCGTCTTTTTCTACAAGTCTTTTCCCAGCCATTGATAATACTTGTCCGTTTTTCGGATTCATCATTACAACGAAAGCACGGTCCAACATGGATTCTGATCCTTTATATGCCTTTAATATTTTTTCTATACTTTCTTCTACTTTTTTCTGTAATTCCATATCTATTGTTAAAGTTAAGTTCTTACCGCTCTTTCCCTCCGAAATTGTCTCCGTTCTAATTGTAGTACCTTGTTTATCTGCAACGCTTCTTACTTCTTTTTTTGTACCATGAAGTACATCTTCATATTGCTGCTCGATATAACTTTTTCCAACCCTATCATTTCGGCTATAATCACGTACTAAGTAATAATCTAATCGTTCACTTGGTAATCCTTCATCAGAATTAGAAACATTTCCAAGAACGGATCGGAATAATCCATCATTCACATACACTCTCTCCCAATCAACCGACACGTCTACACCTGGGAGATTCGCCAAACCTTCACTAATTATAGTAAATTCCTTTTCACTAACGTCTTTTTTAATAATTTGTGGAGCCATTTGATAACCAGAAGTCATCTTACTTTTAATAGCTAACACTTTTATATCTTTATCTGTTAAATCCTGAAGATTTTTATCCGTAACTCGTTTTCTTTTTAACTCTTCAATTTTTTTATCTAAATTTTTCCCGGTAATATCTTTATCTCTGAACTTATTTATTTCTTTTTTAGATACTAATTTTTCGGTTAGTATCGGATTTAATTGCATCCAAAAATCTTTCTTATCCGTCTCAGTTAGTTTATCTATATCTTCTTGTGGTATTTCAATTATGTCTGCAAGTTGTCTTGCTGTTTTTAATATTTCTTCTGATTTTACACCTTTCATCTTTGTATATGTAATTGTACGTAAAGACTTATTATCAACTACTGGATTCCCTTCTCGATCAAATATTTTTCCACGCGGGACAGAAAGGCTTACCGTTGCATTTTCTCTCTTCTCTACTTCATTTTTATACGTCTCACCATCGATAATTTGTACTTTACCTAATTGTATGATCATGGCAGAAAATAATATAAATACACAAAAAAATAGAATGTTTAACCGCATTGTTACTGCTCTACCACTTTTTTTCTCTTGTTTTTTCACCTTGGCATAATCTCCTCCTCACTGTATTTCTATTAATAATTGAATCTATATATTAAAAGTAATGTACGTTTTCTATACATTACCTTGCACAAATACTAATATATTGATAAAAACTTAATAGAAATTAAAGCAAATCTAAAGAAAAGGTAAAGTTTTCTAAATTAAATACAAAAATACCCAATAACGAAAAGCTTAACTTTTCGTTATTGGGTATTTAATAATTTAAGAGTTAATAATTGAACGTATTGATTCTAATCTATCACCATAATTTGATAAAGGCTTTTTACTCTGAATTTTTGGCAAGTAAATCGTTACTGTTGTCCCGACACCAACCTCACTCATAATACTTATATTCCCTTGATGACTTTCAATAATTTTATAACTTAACATCAATCCAATACCGGTACCTTTTTCTTTCGTACTATAGAACGGTTCACCTAATCTTTTAATTCTTTCTTCGGGTATTCCTATTCCTTTATCAATTACACTAATAATGATACCATCTTTACCTATTTCTTTTATGTGAATTGAAATTCTTCCGCCATCTGGCATAGCTTCGATCGAATTTTGCAAAATGTTAATAAATACTTGTTTCAGTTGATTTTCTGAGCATTCAATGATTATATCTTTGGAATCTGTATATAATTCAACTTGAATATTTGTCATAATTGCTTTTGTATTTATTAATGAGACGACATTTTTAAATATTTGATAAATATTTTTCTTTTCGGTACTTATTTCGTCTGTTTTAGCAATCGACAAAAACTCTTGAAGAATCGCTTCTATTCTTTCAATTTCAGAAAGCATTAGATCAAAATATTTTTCTTGATCTTCTTTATTAATTTGGAATAACTGTATAAACCCTTTAATGACTGTTAATGGATTCCTAACTTCATGAGCTACACCAGCTGCTAATTGACCGATTGCTGCAAGTGTATCTGATTTATTTAGCAATTCTTCTGTCTTTTTTCGCTCTGTAATATCCCGTACAATAATCATAATTTTATCATGCAATAAAGGTAAACATCTAGCTTCAAAGAAATCGATACTTTCATTAATTGTAAGTGGATATTCAACAATTACATTTGTTCCTTTTTCTTTTACTTGACAAATTGCTTCTTGAAGTTTTTGTGCTACTGAAGATGGTAATACTTCGTAAAACTTTTTTCCCATAAAAGCTTCTGCGGGTACGTAAAATTTTGTGGGGGATCCTGCTTTATAATCAATAATTGTTCCATCATCTTCTGTTAAGAAACATAAATCTGGTAAAGCTTGAAAAATTAATTCCAATTCAGACGTTTGTTGTTTTAATTTCTCTTCTATTGCTTTTAAATGTGTAATATCTACACCAACAGCCCAATAGCTAAATCCACTTACAGGAAACTGTTCTGATATATTGGACCACATTATCGTTTTAATTTCACCATTTTTACATGTTAAGCGCATTTCCCAATCTCTAAAATTCTTTCCACGAGTCAAAAATTTCTTTTGTATCTCATGACGATAATTATGATCAGGATACAGTAATTGAAGTGCGTCTGGATTTCCAATTACCTCTTCCGCAGTATATCCTGTTACAATTTCACATTCGCGATTCCACAAAACAAAGTCTCCATTATAATCAAGCGCATCAACCATAACAGGCATGTTTTGTAGGATTGTATGTAGTTCCTCCTCTTTTCGAGTAAGTAATGTTGTATTTTTACTTTGAAAGCATTTCATTGCTCCATCTATAATTAGATTTGAAAGCATTTCAAAGTATTTTTGGCAATTGAAAATTTCGCTTTTCTGAGACCATACAACAAAAGATCCTAAATATTGATTGTATAAAAAAATGGGGATTTCAATTTTGGGAAGTTTACATATTTTCTTTTCATTTATTCCAAATGAAAATATACATTCTTTTTCAGCATCAAGAAGTTGATGTGATATGTTGGTTAATTGATAAAATTGTTCTGCCATGGTTTCTATTGTACTCACATCAATAAGTTCCATTAGCCGCGCATTCATTCCTTTTTCACCTCAATATGTAAAATTCATACAAATTTAAAATTCATACTTCTCCATTATACGAAGAATGTGCCTATAGGTATATAGCTGAAGAATAATTATTCGAATAAATTTTATTTTTCAATTAAAATCAGAAAAGAATATCCGTCCAATTTGAAACTCTAATTAGTAAGTTTTATTCATCTCCGATTGACTATTATCCGATCCAATCATGATCTTCTTTGTTGCAAAAACTCTCCTTAACGTCCTTTCATTCGTTAAGTTTTAACATGGATTCATACGCACTAGTAGCAGTATAAAAATACATTAAATATAAAGTTCATAAAATTTTCACAATTAGTATGAAAAATATAAACATTTATTCCAATATATTCTATATAATAAAATGTAATAAGGCTTCTATGAATCTCATAGAATACCTTACCCCTAATAAAAAGAAAAAAAGAATCTATTTAGATTCTTTTTTTCTTTTTATATTACATTACATATTTATATAAAGCATGTGCGACACCGTGTTCTTCATTAGTCAATGTTTCGTATTGACACATCGCTTTTATTTCTTCAACTGCATTTCCCATTGCAATTGATATATTTGCTTTTTCCATCATAGATACATCGTTCAGCCCATCACCTATTGCTACAGTATTTTCAACTGGAATATTCAGATGTTCTGCTAAAGTATATAGTCCATTTCCTTTTTGAGCATCTCGGTGATTAATCTCTAAATTATGCCAATATGAAGATGTAATTGCTAAATCCGTATTATGCAGAAACGTTTCTTTTAACTTTTTTAATTTTTCCATGTCATAAGAAAATGGTAAAAGCTTATGCACGTGTATATCAGTTTCTACAATTGGTTTACAACTTTCTGCACTAAGAAACGCTGTATGTTCAAGGTATAATGCTGCAATCGTTTCTAATTCTTTCAAGTCGAAATTTTCTTTTGAATTCTTCACATATTCTATTTCATTACGTACACTCTCTACTCCATAATCTGGTACGTACACACCTTTATCAGTATAAAGCTGATAATATAAACCATTCTCTTCAAGATAATTCACAATCTCAAGTGCTTGCATATTTTGAATTGGATATCGTTTCATCATTTTTTTATCTTTATATATAAGCGCACCATTTTCAGCAATAATTGGACACTCTAAATTCACTTCTAGCAACAATCGTTCAATGTCGACTATAGAACGTCCTGTACAAATTGCCACAACATGGCCCGCTTCCTGGCATTTTCGAATCGCTTCTGCATTCTCTTTACTAATCATTTTATTCCCCGAAAGAAGGGTTCCATCTAAATCAATTGCGATTAATTTCATTATTTCTTCACCACTTTCTATATATACACGAATTTATATTAAACGAAAGGTATCGTTTTCATACTGATTTCGTGAAGTACTCCTTATTTATAATTTATGAAAAGCGTTTCAGGTCAAGAAATAATTAAAAATAAAATCAGAAGCTTTTCTTTTTAAAGAAAAGCTTCTGATTTTAAACTATGAACTATAACTAATATATTTCGTCTCACACATGTACACATTCTTTTCTTCAGTTGGGACATATATTTTAAACTTTTCTAAACGTTTTCCATAAATATGAATAGTGACAACGCTTTCATTTTCTGCTATTTCAAGAATATGACAATCAGCTGGTGGAATGACTTTATCTGTTTCTCCTTCTCCCAAATAAAGATTTCCTGTATGAGTTAAATAAACAAGTGAATTTTCAAGCTGCTTCGTTTGTATAAAGTTCTGCACCATTATTCTTCCTGTAAATACGCCTTCTACTCCCCATGTGCCATCATGATCATGTAAAGGAGTCGATTGTCCATCTTTCCATACAAGAGCTAATACTTCAAAACGATTTAAAGGATCTTCATATAGCAAGTGTCGTGCATATTGAGCTGAATTCGCCTTCTGTTTTTCTAACGGAAGCCATGTTTTCTTTTCTAAAAGTTCTTCTAGTAATTTTTCAATCGCACAAACAATTTGATCTTCTAATAAATTACTATCCATTAAATCCGTTACAGCTTTAATAAATGTTTGAAACGTTTTACTTCCATTACACGTTAACATAAGCGTCCTCCTCCATTCTTTTTCACACACCTCCATACTAAATAACCAACTAAAATTTTACAATTGAGAAATAAAAAAACAAGGTACAGTAAATTTGCACCTTGCTGAACAGTTTATTGAGCTTTTAAGCGGATAGGTAAGAATTTTAAAGTTTGTTCATTTTCCAATATACATTGTTCTATATTGAATGATGGAGATAATGCTATCTTTTCAAAAGCATTTATAAAGGTAGTTAATGCAATCTCAGCTTCTAAACGCGCAAGTGGTGCCCCTAAGCAAAAGTGAGGGCCCTTACCAAAAGTTAAATGCTTTTCGTTTCCTATTCGGTGTATATTAAACTTAGATGCTTGTGAAAACTTTTTCTCATCTAAATTTGCTGCACTAACCCACGCAACAACCATCTGATCCTTTTTCATTAAAGGTCCAAATATATTGGTGTCCTCTGTAATTCTCCTAGCTAATGTAACCGGAAAGCGATAGCGTAATACTTCCTCAATCGCTTTCGAAATTAATTTAGGCTTTTCTCTTACTTCTTTATATGTTGCAGGTGAGTCCACTAAAAAGCAGTAAAAACTATTAATGATTAAATTTGTAGTTGTTTCATTACCCGCGGCTAATAAGCCTAAAGAAAAAGTAACAATTTCTTCATCAGTTAATCTTTCACCTTCATATTCAGCTCGTATTAAATCAGAGATAATATCATCGGTTAAATAGTATCTCTTTTCCTGAACGATCGGTAGAAGATATGCTTTAAATTCATTTAGTGCTATCCCCTTTTCTGCATCCAGATCATTAAACTTTTCTTTACTATACGGCATAAATAGAATATCAGACCATGCTTTAATCTTTTTACGGTCAGTTGTTGGCACTCCTAATAAATCGGATATGACGGTAACAGGTAAAGGAGCAGCAAACTGTTCAACGATATCAACTTCACTACAGTTTTCAATATCTTTTACAAGTTCATTTGCGATAGACTGTATTCGAGGTTTCCATTGTTCTAAACTTCTTGGAGTAAATGCTTTAGAAACGATAGAACGTACGTTACGATGTTCTGGTGGATCAGTAGAGTTAATATTTATCCTAGTTTCTAAAGGTGGGATTGCAAATTGTCTTCGTTCCCTTCTACTTGAAAATAAGCTATAATCCGATAAGACTCGATTTACATCATCATATAAAAAAACATTCCAAACATCTTGCTCATCATCATAATGTACTGGGTGATTATCCCTCATAAATTGATACCACTCATACGGATTCCACAATTCTTCTTTCGTTTTCAGCTTTGAAATTTCATGAACTAAAATCACATTTTCAGGCGAAGCCATAGTCCTTTCCTCCCTTTTCTTTTACAATAAAAGTGATAGGTCGGTAGTTCAAAGTTGTATAATCTAACATATGTTATTTTAACATATACTAAAGGGCATTTTTCGTAGGAGAACTTGAGAAATAAATAAGGGGGATTTTTATGTATGTTGATATTTTATTGCTCGCAGAATTGACGTCAGGGCCAAAATATGGGTATGAAATAAAGAAAAATATTCAAAATCGGTTAGGAGAGAATTTTGAATTAAATCATAATATGCTTTATCCTTCTCTTCGACGTTTTGAGAATATGGGGGCTATAACGAAAAAAGTACATACACAAGTCGGTAAGCCCAATCGAAATATGTACGACATAACTGAAACAGGAGAAGAAATCTTTTCTGAAATGTTGCGCGAGTTTCCCGAAAAACTCGCGACAAACAATATAGAATTTCTTGTTCGTATCGCGCTTTTTGAAAAGCTTGATTATGAAGCTAGAAAAGAAGTTTTAACAATACGCCAAGACATACTACATAAACAACTTACCGCTATTCAATCTCTAGATGCTAACTCACCTTTTATTACAGAAGTCATTGAATTTAGTAAATCACGTATCGAACATGAATTGCTCTGGATTACATCACTTATGAAGAAAATATGAAAAAATAAAAGAAAAGTTAAAAACAATGAATGAAAATGAGATTTATTATCAATACTATAATTAATAAAAGGGCAACCACGATTTGGCTACCCTTCAAAAATTTATACTTCCGGATCGAAAGTTTTGCAATCTGTTTCTTCTGTAGTCGATGCCTGTTTCCCTTTATGACTTACTACATAAATTGCGTCTGCGCTACATTTATTACCGTTAGCCCAAAATTTACAGTTGTTTACTTCACATAAAACGTCTTGTGCCATAGTATCACACCTCCTTGTTCTATTATCATTAACAAAATTCGGAGGTATGATACTCTTTGTTATGCATTTTTTATTCCCTTTTTAGCTTTCTTAATGGCTCTATATTTCCTTGTACAATAGCACCTATATTTTCAGTTATTTTTTCAATATCAAAATGCCACCATTGAATTTGTAATAATTCTTCTATTATTGCATTTGAAAATCTCTCCCTTATTTTATTTGCAGGGTTTCCGCCAACAATTGTATATGGTGCGACGTCTCTCGTCACAACAGATTTAGCTGCTATTATTGCACCATCCCCTATTTTTATTCCAGGCATAATGGTTGCATCCATACCGATCCAAACGTCATTTCCTATAACTGTATCGCCTTTGTAAGGTAAATCAGACAAATTAGGTGTATACTTCTCCCACCCATTTCCAAATATATTAAATGGATATGCCGAAAACCCATCCATCCGATGATTCGCTCCGTTCATAATAAAGGTAACTCCACTTGCAATACAACAAAACTTTCCAATAATAAGGCGATCTCCAAGAAATTCATAATGATGTAATACTCGATCTTCAAATGTTTCTCCATCTTTCGCATCATAATATGAATAGTCTCCAACGAGTATATTAGCTTTTGTTATTGTATTTTTTATAAAATGGACGTTTTGATTTCCTTCAATAGGGTATTTAACATTTGGATTAGGATTCATTTTGTATAGCACTTCCTTTACCACTTATTTCACTTTCTATTACTATCGTTGGCTTTAAATTGTATATAGGTAAAATAAACAATAATCCAATTATAAATAGGAAAGCCGTTCCTTCATACATCATACTTAATGAAAACATCTCCTTTAATGAGCCAGCAATACTCATCGTTACTACCATTGAACCGGTGAATAGTGGACTTAAAATGCCATTTACACGACCAATAAAATCTGTATCGCTATTTTGAATAATGAGCGTATTAATACCTATTTGGATACATGGAAGAGCTAACCCACTAAAAAGTTGCGCTGTAAGTGTTACCCATAAATTTGTCGAATAACCTATAATACCGATGCCAATCGCCTGACCGAGCATACCGATAATTAACATCTTTTGAGGCGCAACGTTTTTTGCAAATACCATCGCTAAAGCACCGCCAACAATCATTCCTGCACCATTGACTGTTAGTAACCATTGTAAACTCTCTTTTGACAGTCCTAATTGCTCAGTTACGATAAATATACCTAATGGCTGAATTAATCCTATCCCTAGTCCTGCTGCCATAAAGCAAAGCCCTAGCAAAGTTAATGCTTTTTTCTTTTTGACATACTTAATACCATCAAGCATTTCCTGTAACAGAGTGATTTCTTTCTTCTCATTATCATTCTCAAGATCTTTCGGAAGAAATAACAACACCGCTGCTGCAAGTAAAAAAGCGATACCTGTAATAATAATTGAAATATAAATTCCAAAACTATGAAAAATAAATGTTCCAAGAATCGGTCCTAAAACCATAAATATCGCAAATATTGTTTGATAAATAGACATTGCTAATTGGATTTGTTCTGCCGATAAATGCTGTTTAAATAATTTCATTCCAGATGGTTGAGAAAACTGAGAAAGGATTGCAGAAATAAGCGTTACAAAAAATACGATTTTCCACGTTCCAAACATTAGAGTAATTAATACAGCAAATACTGAAATAGCACTTAACGTTTCACACCATATCATTGTCTTTTTCGGCTTCCACCTATCAGCAAACGTTCCACCAATAAAGGAGAAGATGAAAATTGGAGCAAACTCCGCAACTGAAATCATCGAGATAGCAAAAGCATCACCTTTTGTCATTTCCATTACATATAGTAATACCGCAAAGTTCCGAACCCATATTCCAATTTGTAAAAATAATGCTGATGCTAAAATTCCTTGTACAAACCTGTTTTTTAATACTTGTGATACCCCATTATTTTGTTTCATTTCTACATTTGTCGACATAAAAAAGCCTCCTATTTCATGTTCTGAACAGGAGGCAGCACAAATCATATGAAAAGACTATATTTTTCGCAGAGCGAAATACATCCCTTTTCTATAAATGTACAGACTAATCCTATTCAGAAGAATATTTCGTTTTTTAACGAAGATCTCTTACAAATAGAATTAGTTGATCATTGGGATGTTTTCACCCTTCCGTTTCGAATTTAAATAACACATACATACTCTATGTAAATCATTTTCTATGTATGCATGTCTTACAATAAATATTCTAGAATGTTAATGGTAATTCCTCTAAAGAACGCATTAAATAATTACCTTGCCATTTAATGTCTTCACGATTCCCTTTTATTTGTAGTTCAGGCATTCTCTCAAACAAAGTAGTAATAGCAATTTTTGCTTCCAACCTAGCAAGTGGAGCGCCTAGGCAGAAATGGCTACCATGACCAAAAGCAATGTGACGATTGTTCTCGCGAGTAATATCGAATACTTCCGGATTCTCAAATACGGTTTCATCACGGTTTGCAGAAGCTAATGCAATGACAACCATATCTCCTTTTTCAATTGTTTGGTCGTGAATTTGAAAAGGTTCATCTGCCCATCTTGAAGTTGTTACTTCAACTGGAGAATAATATCGTAATCCTTCCTCAATAGCTGCATCAATTAATTTTGGGTTTTCTTTTAATAACTGTAATTGATTCGGATTTTCAAGAAGCGCTAATACTGTATTTGTTATTAAATTTACCGTTGTTTCGTGTCCCGCCACAATTAATAACATTATCATTGAATATAGTTCTCGAGCGCTAAGTTTATGTCCTTCACTTTCTGCAAGTATTAAAGCACTAACCAAGTCTTCTTTCGGCTCTTTTCGTTTCATATCAACTAAATATTGAAGGTATGTAATAAACTCAGATAGTTGCTTTTCAGTTTCTTTTATTTCTTCTGGTGTTTCTGGGTAAGCAATGACAGCATGAGACCAAATTCTAAATTTCGCTTGATCTTCTTTTGGAATGCCGAGCATTTCACTTATTACAATGATTGGTAATGGGAATGAATAATCATCCACAAGGTTTAATGAACCTTTTCGTTCAACTTCGTTTAATAAATCATCTGCGATATCCTGAATTCTACCTTCCAATTGTGCGATCATCTTCGGTGTGAAAACTTTTTGTACAAGTGATCGCAGACGATTGTGGTTAGGTGGATCTGAATTTAACATGTGCGTCGTTAAATAATCACTATTGTCAACAGTAAGAAACACATTCAATGTATCTTGAGAAAACACATTGGCCGGATCTTTTTTTAAGCGATTATCTTTTAATAGTGGTAAAGCATCTTCATATCTTGTAATAAGCCACTCCGCCCCTAGTTCAGTTTTATTCACAAATAAGACAGGTTGCACTTTTCTAGATTCTTTATAAATTTCATACGCATCTTCTTTAAACTGGGCTGAAGCTAAATTAATGCCATCTTCTATTCTTAGCCCAACTTTATTTTTCATTGCCATTGTATTCCCTCACTCTCATTTGTTTTTGAAAACCAACCAACATATGCATTATACTCTAATAAAAACGTGAAAATTGTAAATTTTTACACAAAATCTTACTTCATATATTGAAAAATAAAAAAGTGAGAGAGTAAAATACTTCTACTCTCTCACTCTTCTTTATGCAAAGCACATATAATTACTAATTTGTTGATAGCGGTAACTTACTTTACGACGACGACCACCTTGCCAAGTGTAGCCTGATACTCCGTTTCTTCTCACTTCAGTCGGAAAGAACCATAAGTCTCTTCCGAAAGGACCAGGACGATGTAAACGTAAATATCCCCATCTTCCTAAACAGTTACACATCCATGATTTCATATTACCTGCTTGTGCTGGAGAAGCAAATGTAGATGGTAACGATGGAGCTTGTGACGGTGGTGGTGACGTTGGAGCATCTTCCGCATCATCTGGTCTATAATCTTCTTGTTCCATATCTCTCACTTCATTTGTAGCTTCATATCCGTAGTTTTGCGGATGATAATACATCGCTTGATCATATGGATAATTTTGTTGGTTATACATATTAACAAATCACCTTCTTTTCATTCAGTACCTTTAACATTCATATGTGATGTGCTCTCTAAAGGAAGCTTATGTTATAGCCCAACTTCATTTTAAAAACCTCGCATTTTTAAAAATACGAGGTTTTTAAACATAAAATGTATTTATTATTTCCTTAACTTCACACTATAAAAGCGCATTTCATCTAGTGAACCTACAAATTCAAATACTTCTTGTTTAATTAATTCCTTTAAGCGATATTCTAAAAACGTATCGCCAACTAACTGCTCTACAAGACCAAGTGCTTCACCAATTACTATCGGAGCTTTTAGAAATTCTTGATCAGCACCTACACTTTTCGCACATTCAATTATAAATTGATCAAAATAATCTTCTTGTACAGAATGCACTTCATTGTCTGTCCAAACTCTTAAAAATTCCGTACTTTTCGATAGACTATCCCACTCATGTTCAAACTGCATACGTTTCTCCATAGTTAAATACGGCAGTTCTACAAAACTTTTTTGAATTAGGGCTAAACTTTCAGGCGCTAATTCTCCAGTTCCACGAATATCATACTCTTGTTTTAATATTTCTTTACTCGCTTCAGACGTATTTATAAATCGAATGTTTTTCTTATCTTTTAATTGCGCAATTACAAAACTTAAGCCTACATGTTCATGCGCGTTATTTGCCTTCCAAATGGTAATTGGTGTTTCATGCGGAATTGAATGTAGAACTTCTACCGTTTTCTTAAATCTTGGTAAATACTCATCTTCAAAATAACTATCATAAGCGGTTAAGTTGTTTACTAACCATTCTTTTCTTGCTAACTGACCTTCATTTGTATGTAATTGATGTATTGGCCCAATTGAAAAAAATTCAGAGAATGAAACCACACTCTCCTCGAGTAACCCTTCCTGTTTCAACATATATTTTAAACAACCGGCTGTTGAATCATCAAAAGCGATATGAATGTGTATACTTTCACTTATGTTCTTTTCCTGAGTTGTATCATTCGTTAATTGCTTAGGAATACTCGTTAAATTTTTTATCATATCTTCATTATAATTCCCGTCTAATACATCTAACTGTATTAGAATACTTTGAAGTAAATGTTTTGCTTCATCTTCGTACATATCATCAACAACGTTTTTAATTTTATCTATCACGTAAATCCCTCTATTCATTTCAAAATAACGTAGAGTATAGTGTATCATTTTACTGTCGTTCTTTAAAAGCTTTTTAGTCAAATCATTTCTTACATTGATTAATACAGCTATCTAAGTTTTTAATGAAATCTTTCTCCAGCTCCTCCTCAACTTATAGACCTAAAATATTTTTTGCTTCCCCGTTATCAATCACACAAAATCACAATAGTTGCTAAATAAATTTTAAACACTTGTTAAATCCTTTAATTGGAATGTATAATTATATAGAAAATAAAAAATACAGGAGAAATATTAATGGAAAAAGTACTTACTAATTATAAACATTATTTAAAAAATTGGAGATTTATATTTATTTGTATATTACCTGCTGTCGCTTTATTGTATATACTTGATGTTACCTTTGAACTACTGTTTCACCAAAATTTCTATCTGTCTAATTTAATTATTGCTGTCATTTTATTCTTAATTTTTATTAACGTAAAAGATAAGTTTAAAATTAAAGGTTAAAGAAAACTATAATTGAAACGAAGCCATTGTAGAGCTACATTTTTCATAAAAAATAAGAGCACCCTGCTATTGGGATGCCCTAATGTGATTAGAGTTTTTTTCTGAGTATTGATTCGGACGCGAAGATCTTGTCCTACTATTTAATATATGCTTGTACTTATTTTATTGTGCATATATTAAATATCATATCCAGCTACTTCATACATGCATAGGTATCGTTAAAAAATTTGTTCAAATATCCATTGTACAATTATCATATAAAAAACATCCCCCTGGATGTTTTTTATGTACACATTTTTAAGCTTCCATAAATTTAGCCGGTACACCGATTTTTTCAACTACAGAAGATATATTAGTAGGATTAATCATTACATTTTCAATGCTAACTAATTTATTTTCTAATAGCCCATTCTCTGTTGTAATAAGTTCTTCAAACCGAGCTAAAGTCATCGAAAATTTGTGTTCACTTCCACCATTCATACTGACTTTTACGTACTTCATAGTGTCACCCGCCTTTCATAATAATCTATAATTCGGTAAAAAGGCGCTTACATCCTTTTTATTTACTCCTAGATTTTTCACTTTTAGATTTGCCAATTCACGTTTATATTATTTTGAAGAAAACAGCCACTATTTTATGTTCAAGTTATAATTGCTAATAAGAATGATAAAGATAAAAATGCACAAAGTGGTATATATAAAACAGTATCCATTCTAGCAAATTGGGTATCTTTTTTTCGCTTAAAAATACCAAAATAATGAAACTCACCAATTACTCTTATGAGAAATACAATCATACACACCCAGGATGCCATTTGAACAATAATATTAGGAAATGCAAAATGAACAATATTAGTTTGTTGTAATAAAATTATTGCTGCCATACTTAATAATAACGCAATGATCAATGTCATTCCTGCACCTGGTGTAAACGCCTTTTCTCCATCTTTAGTTGGAATAACACTATTTGTCGCCCACTTACCTCCGAAAGCCCAGTAAACATGTAAAAAGCTAACTAAAAATAATATACTGACGGCAATATATATAATAATAAGCATTTTATCCTCCCATTATTTTATTGGAGTCCTCTGCTTTAGATTATGCTATAAATTTCTCATTAGCAATCTATATGTAATTACAAAAAAACCTTTAATGATAAATCATTAAAGGTTTACTAAAATCTCTTATGCATTATACCTATTTCTACGACGTTCCATCCTTGTTTGTCCTTGAGCCGTACCTTCTTTATGTTGATGTATTTGCTCTTTCATTTCATATGTTGCAGCTGGAGCTGATTCTTCGTAATTATGCTCACGTATTTTTTCTGGCGTTTTTCGTTTAGATACTTTTCCACCAAACTTAAATAATTTCATCCTAAATTTCGGTAATCTTGGAAGTGGAATCTTAAAGGATAATTTTTTGCGTTTCTTTTTTTGTTTAAATAGATTTATATTTTCTTTATTATCATCTTTCTCTTTGCGGTAAATTAACATTGCAAGTAATCCACCAAATATAAGTCCACCAACTAAAAGCATGATATATTTGAAATTGCTTGTCATTAAACTAGACATACGTTCAAGTATGACTAACGACTGTACTTCTTTCATATCCCAAAGTAAAGCGGACCATAATGCAAATAAACCGAAAGTAAGTCCATATGTACGAAAACGGAATAAACATGGGACTAAAGCGATACAAGCGGCAATTTTCGCATTCGCTATTATTGAACTAGTTGAAATATCTTGATGCCAAATGATTAACAATAATGTAATAAATGGCGCATACGCTATCCAACTACATATACGTGAATATATTTTTTTCGCAAAATAACTACCGAAACTAGTAAAAAATAAGAGGCCTCCAATATATAAAGATTGTTCTAGTGGGATTTGCTTTAAAATTCCTGCAACTGGAAAGAGGCCGCTCAATAGCATTAATAGCACATCTAATTTCTTCACAATTCCTCATTCCTTTCAAATTTCTTTTGAGTCAATTCATATAGCTTTTCCGTATGATGTAGTTTTTTATTTCTAAAAAACATCTTAATCCTGTATGGAAATAAAGTAAATATGTAAAAGAAAAGATACATGACAAAAGATATCCTTATTTACATGAAAAAATGACAAATCCTGACCGATATAATGAACAGGATTTATCTACTATTATTTAAATCCGAATAATCGAATCTTTCTTTTCTATTTTTATAATATCTACATCCAATTCATCATCAAACTCTTTAAACTCTCTTGCATCTATATCCGTCATATAGTTCTTTATTACTCTCGCCATATGCATGGGATATGGCATGTGTATATTCTTTTCCAAAAGCATACTTGAATTACAGCACATGTAATGTACCATTTTGGCAATATAGTTCCTTTCAACAGCTTTTACGCCTAGCGGGAATATTTCAAGTATATATCGATGTAAGGTTTCACTACCATTAGACGAATACTCACCAGTGCTATAATACATTCCTTTTTGATCTATATATAAACTTGTACTATCCAGTACATCATCACATTCTATCACACCGTATTTTGGCACATCAAAAGATGCATTTATTCTTACAGCATTTAAGTTTGGAACCTTTAGCACATCTGGAACAATGTCAGGGAAAGTATCTATATCAATTTTTTCATTTTGTAACTCTTTTATCCAATGTTTTCTTACATTCGCATCTATTATGAAGTATACTTGCTCATTTTGTTCTTTTGCATGTTGTAAAACTTCCGTTAATGTTTCAGAAACAAATTGTTTAAATTGAATGCCCATATCATTTCTTTTTGAAGGCTGCGGTAAAAAGGCATTATGTTTATTTACATTTAACAATAAATAATCAATCGTTTGCCACTCTGTATTCCCATATAATTTATATGAAATTTCTTTTCCTTTTATTTGTGAAAAAATGGGTAAGAAATCAAATTTCGAGATTCGTTCAATTGATAAATTAACATATGTACAAGGTAAATTTATCTTATTCCAACTACGTTTTAAAAATCCTCTTTGTTCTAATAAACTAAAAATACCATTTATAATCGTTTTACGAGATACACTTTGGCCTATAAATAAATTAATAAATGCTGAAATACGGTTTGTTCGTGCAAATCCTTCTCTAATAATTTGCTTTGGATCAATTTTTTCACGTCCATCACAATTTTTCATTGCAATTAACACCAATGTCGCATCATTGCGCTTACCTGCAGTAGCATAAACCGCTTTCATAACATCTTCTACTAAATCCGTTTTATACTTCTGGCAATATTGCATCTTATATGGATTTTGCAATACTTTTTCAATATTACATCTTACTATTTTTAACAATACTGGAGTATCTGCATGTAATACATATGATGACTCACTGATTTGAGCTAACACCATTTCACTTTCAAATAACGCTTGTTCTACTTCCAACGATATTTTTTCAGACCATATTTCTAACGTTATAGTCTCTAATCCTTTCGGAGCAATTAAAGGGAATATTTCGTTTTCATTATTTGTTTCTAGTTTCTTACATTCTGGTATCAATGTGAAATAAGCGAATTTTTGCTGAAACGCTTTAAATAGATACTCTCTTTCCTTTACTTTTATACCTGGTTTTATTTTAGTACCTTGAACTTTATATATTCTCTCATTGTATGGAAGCAATACTCTAAGATTTGTTCCTAGCATATAATCTTTCGGATATTGAAGAATATGCTCCAATTCAACTTCTCCACCTATATGAAAATCATCTTTTAAATTCCTAAATATCTTAATCCATTTAATACCGTTTGTAGCTTGTTGTACTTTTAGTTTTACAAACCGTAATTTGTTATTATTCGATGCAAATTCCGGAGTAGAAATTAAAATCATGCCCCGTTTTCGTCTCAAAAGCAAAGAAATATCTGGATGATTATATTCTTGATATTAAGACTGTTTTTATGAGCATTTTGTATAAGTGCGATTTAATTGATTGAAGCTAGTTTCAAAGACGACATATCAGTGATAATTTGTGTCTATTCTGTATGGGTGTTAGCAAGTTCGTTTGCAAACTTGTTAGCACTTTTTTTATGTTTCTTCTCTCTGTATTTGATACCTATAAAAGATAAAAATTATAAAGGAACGAATAAAAGTTCTCGAACAAATCCTGTTTTCATAATGTATCTAATAAGAAAAAATTTAATATCTACAATATCAAATGGGGGTGACTGTTTTGGACGGTACTAATAACAGTAAATTATTTTTAATATTATCTGCTCATCGTTCTGGATCTAGTGCAGCAGCTGGAGTATTACATACTTTAGGAATACATATGGGAGATTACTTATTAAAACCTTCTGCTACCAATCCCAAAGGTTATTTTGAAAATATTCATTTTGTAAATCTAAATGATCAAATTCTAAATTCAGTTAATACTACATGGGATAATCCACCCATAAGAGAAAATACAAAATACCCCATTAATTTATTACAAAATATAATATCTTTTATAAATAAACAAACTAAACCAGTATGGGGCTTAAAAGATCCTAGAATCTGCTTAACGTTTGATATATGGAAAACCCCTTTAGAATGTTTAGTAGACGTTACTTATATATTTAGTTGGCGTCCAATACAAGAATCCGTACTTTCTCTTATTCACAGGGATAAAATAAATGAACAAAGAGCCTCTGATATTTTAAATCAGTATCATAAAAATCTTATATTTTATAGACAACAGCTTGAGTATGAAAATAAAGACATTATAGATATTCACTTCCATGAATTGCTAGCAAATCCGAAAGAATTTGTAAAACAAATTAATATTAGAATGGATAGAAAGGCAAATTATAATATTGATAAAGTTATAAGTTTTTTAGATGAAAAATTGAAGCATTACTGAAGTGATGGTTTTAAAATCTATTTATATAAAAATATTTTATTACATCATAATTAGCTTTAATCCACTAATACAAATAATAACAGCTAAAATCATTTGAAGTGGTTTCACAGGGATTTTAGTAGATAACCTACTACCAAGTATGACTCCTGGGATAGAACCCATAAGCAACTGAATTAATAAAATATAATCTACGTTTCCTAAATTTATGTTTATTATGCTTGCAACAGTAACTAATACAAAAGCATGTGTAATGTCTGTTCCTACTAATTCAGGTGGCTTCAGTTGATATAAAAATATCATTGCAATAGCAAATAAAGAACCTGAACCAACCGAAGTGAGTCCAACGATAAAGCCGAGTATTACGCCAATAAAAATCGTTAGACTCTTTTTTTGTTCTATAGTCCGTTTTTGAAAATAATTATATGAAGCTTCATTATAGTATAAGTTTTTTATAATAATAGAGATTGCAGCAAGAATTAAAATATATCCTAACATATATTTTATAATTCCCTCGCGATTATGGTGAAGAATTGGTAAAAAATGAAGAATTATTATTGCAATAACTGCACTAGGTATACTTCCCACAGCTAAATATTTTACTAATCTAAAATTGATGGTTTTTTGTTTCCAGTGCTGTGATATCCCAAACATTTTAGTAATAGAATTATATACTAGATCTGTACCAACAGCTACAGAAGGGCTTACACCTAATACGAGAAGAAACGGAGTTAATAATGCAGCCCCTCCTATTCCTGTTGATCCAACTAATCCCCCTATAATTAAACCCATCATTATAATAGAAATATTCATTATATTGCCCCTTCCATACTGATGGCTTTTAATAATGGTTGTTATTTTTAAAGAGACTTTATATATCAAGATTTAGGTACATTAGTTAGAAATTCATTTCATTCTTCTTATATCCATATGCTTCAAAATCGTCATTAAATATTTCTGAGACAAGCTTTATAGCTTCTTCATCATAAAAACTTTGATATGTTGGTAATGAAGGGAATTGAGGATCTGTAATATCTTTATTTGCATAGTTTCCTTTATAAATCATTTGATGTGTTCTATGATGTGTGGAGTTTGTAAGGAGTGATATATCAGAAGAAAGTAATCCATATTTTTTCTCTAACTTCGGAATTATTGTATTAAAGTTTTCTAGCTTTATATTTTGTTTGATGACCTTTTCTTCTCCATCAATATATTGTTGTGAAAAATGTTGATCCAACTGACTCGATTTAGGTCCTATAGCCTTTACATAGTATAAGAATTGCTTGAATGAAATTCCTTTTGGTATATTTTTATCATTATAAAAATACTCTCTAATTCCCTCCCACTGTTCCGAAGCGTAAGGGTTATCATAAAGTATCAAAAATGAGCTTACAGCTCTTTTATAAGGATTTCGTACAAGTTTTATTGTATCTTTTTTTAACTCCAAGAGTTCTATTTCTAAATCTACGTAATAATCAGTTCTATTTTTGTATATATCAAATTCATAGTAGTGAATAAATGGTGCAAATTTCATTGCTTCCTCATATAACCCAATTTGAAAAAAAAACCAGTTTGCAAGGGAAGTACAACCACTCCTGTGACTCCAAAATAAAATTATTGGAAAGTCCTTTTGGAAATGCGGAATACGTTCACCATATTCAATTAACGCTTTAAGATCTTTATTCATCAACAGAGATCTCCTTTACCTTCATTATTCATAATATTTCTTACCTATATAAGAATAAAATGTTATCTACTCATACCAGTTTATTTTTATATCACTGTAAAGGTACTTAATTTTTTTTATAAAAACCTAGTATATAAAATCTAATTAATCATTTATTAAAATGTAAAAGAACGACTATAAGTGTTTTACATTTTAAACTAAAGACGAAAACTGTATATTATACGGAAGCTTTCCAGGTTAAATATAGAATTTAAATTCTATGAATTAGTTGATATAAATTAAAAAAGCCGCCTTAAGGCGGCTCTTTTTTTCATAAAACTATTCTTTTATAAAAATTACTTCACATATACATAAGCTTCATTTGCTGTTACATAATATGTTATACCTTTACTATTGTGTACTTTGTATTGTGGAGAGCCGTTTACACTTACTTTCGCATCAATTGTAAAACCTAATCCCTCATCTACAGAACCAGCAACATCTTTATCCTGCCAAGATGGAGCATCATAGAATCGTAGATTATTAACTTTAGAAACAACGCGTTTACCTACAATAGAGGAATCCACAGTGCTTTTCTTGCTAAACTTTACATAAGATGGATCGTTCTTAATCCATTGTTCGCCACCAAGATTTAACCAACCACCCTTTTCAGCCCATACAACATAAGCTTCTGGTTTGTTTAACTGACGAATCTTAGAATAACTTGTACCAGGTCCTTTACGTAAGTTAACATTGTAACCTTCAATATACGCGATTCCGTCTGTTACAGCCATTGGAACTTCCGCTGGTTTAGATGGCTTCTCCGGTACAGAAACATCAACATTAGAATTATTGTATGCTCGTTGTACATCTGCTCTAAATTGCGCTTCTGAAACTCCATGACTACGTAAGTAATCAAGTGGATCTTCATGATCTGTACCGCCAAGATACTTTGTAACATCATAGTGAGTCCATAATCCTTTTTCTACAGATAATCCACGATCACGTAAGATTTTAGCTAATAACTTAACGTATTTATCATAGCTGCGTTTGAATTTCTCATAATCTTTTGTTTCACATAATTCTACGTGAACAAATCGTTTATTTGCTCCTGGTCCCGCACCATAAGCAATGTATTTTGTATCCGCAATTTGGATTGTTTCATTCCAATCAACTGCATAATGTACGAATGCTGAGCGCCATGTACGAGACTCATATTTTTGAATATTAATAGCTGGTGCTTCTGGTGTTGCTGTAGAATGTGCTACAACACCCTCATAAGCACCTACACCATTACGGTATGGTTGTTTCGGTAAATCCGGAATAATAAGTGTTCTATCAGCAAAAGCACTTGTAGCAAACGAAACGGCAAGTACTAGAATCATAAGAAACGAGGTAATATGTTTCATTGTCTTTTTCATTTAGAATCAACATCCTTTTTCATAATTTTTGTGTGGTCAAATAATCCACTTGCTGATAGACCAATGATGATTCCTTGAAATACATTTGTTTTGATATCTCTGTCCAAAAATAAAACGCCTAGCACAATGCCAAGCGTTAAATTTAATAACGGAACATATTTTGTTTGTAATCCAATTTTTTTTACGATTTGTGAAAGACCAACTACAATTCCAATCATTACAGCTAAACTAACCATTACATACCACCCCCTTTCATTAAGAAAGTGAGAATACCACCAATAATTCCACCAACTATAAGTCGTAAAATCCAGGTAGTATTTGCGCTGATTTTATCTAATTGCTTGTTGATATTATCAATATCTTTCTCGTTACCTGTTGTACGTATTTCCAAACTTTTAACCTCTAACCTTATTTCCTTAATTTCTTGTTTTATTTCTTGAACATCACTTCTTACTTCTTGTAACCCTTCCACTTTGACCACCTCATTTCAAAATAAAAAGAGAGACATCAATTTGTCCCTCTTTTCTTATAAAAGCCATATTTTGTGCAAAATAAAAAGACCAGCTTATGGCTGCTCTGGTTTCTTATTTATTAATTGCTGTAGTAATAATTCTTCTAATCGGGCTATCCGATCTTCTTGACTAGCTATTTGTGATTTTAGATTTGCTATTTCCATCTCCTGTTCCTGTACTGTTACATCAACTTCCTGTAAAGCTTTCATTGCAATGGATGCATATGAATATAAGTGAATCCCTTTCCCACTTTCATCCACAAACATTTCATCACATTCATCTACGATTAAACCGTAGTATGTTTTAATGTCTTCTGTTGTCAATGGTGTATCATCGGGACCTTTCTCTTCTCTCATCCGGTATAGTTCGTTTACAGCATTCTTATAATTAAATTGTCTAATTTTAAGACTTCTAATTTTTTCTAAGGCGGAAAAAGAGATATCACGGATATTAGATTTATACTCTCGTAATGAAGGAGTCATAAAATTCCCTTGAACAGCACCCCAGCCATTTTGAGTAACAGAGGATTTCAATTGAATAACGCCTGTATATCCCGCTGCACGACTATTACGTATAGTTACATTAGGTAATCTTAAATCAGACTCTGTACTATTATCTTCAACGACTAACGAAGTTTGATATAATCCAGTTTTTCCTCGTCTGAAATACCAACTCCCATTCCCTGCATAAAAAACATGGTAATCATTAGCGTTTAGAACACTTAGCCCGTTTCTTTGCAACTCCCAATACACAGACTTTTGGACTGCACCATCAACTATGCCATTGCTAATACCAATGCTCGCATAAGCCCCTGACCATCCTGCACCTGCTTGAGACATAAACAAAGTACCTTCTGGAGCGTTAGTCTTTTCATCTGAACCTAAGATGAAAGTCGGTTGGACTGCACCATCTGATCTTCTGTAATGCCCCAGAAATGCTCTAGCAACTCCTCTTTCATAGAGACGTATGAATTGGTCATCTAAACTAACGTAGTTATCCGTATTTGATGTTCTAATTTGGCAACCACTCAGCAATCCAGCTTTAATCCACTCAGCATTAACTTTACCAACTAAGTCTATTCGTGCAGCATTTAACTTAATGTTTTCTTTACTCATGTTAATGGCTGCTATTACATCATTTTCTTTTACGGATATACTAACGCCCTTTTCAGTTAACTGAAGACGCGTTTCCATATCTCTTACATAAGAACCTGTAGCGAATTGTCCATCTGCTTGCGTTTTCGTATATACTTCTGTCTTTTTTGCTGCAGCATTGATACCCAGTTCATTAATAGTGAAACGGTTATCAATCATAGTCATCTTCTGGTTAAATTGTTCAGTTGCAAGCTTGTTAGCTAATTCATCTAATAAATCTTGTATATTTTGATTAACTGTTTGCTTCAACTCAGGAATCTTAAACCCAGCAACATAATCCTCTACTTGTTTAAGCTCAACTTTTGCTCCAATTGCGGTTACCTGTTGTTCAAGTTTTGTATTCGCTTCAGTAAGCTTTTTCCCTTGATCGGATACTACATTATTTAAATTACTAACTGTGGAGGATAGTCCGCTTGCTGTTTGCTCCACATTAGACATACGCTTTTCGAATCCAGCTTGGCTGTTTTGAACATTTGTTACAGTAGTTTTTACGCCATCTACACCTTTTTCAATCTCGGTTGTTTTCTTTGTGAATTCATCAGTTGTTACTTGGTTTTCTGGAGCTGGTGTCCAATCCTGTGGTTTGTTCCCTTTATACAGAGCAACCCATTCTACAACGGCTTTTGTAGTATTACTTGGATAGTTATATAAACTTAACTTTCGTTCATTTCCACTTGTAGCCGCAACAGCTTTAAAGGTTACATACGTTATTCCATTAGCATAAACACTTGTTGCATATCCAACATTATTCGAACCACCATTCTGCCAAACCCCAAATTTCTGACCTTGAGGGACACTTCCCTTAATTACAAAGGTATATTCCTCACCTGCAAAGAAATTTTCAGTTAGAGAATATTGATTGATTAGATAATCTGTTTTTTCATACTTAATATTTGAATCTAATAAAAGATTACGTCCTCCAGCCTTATCGTTATTAACCTTTGTTTCTACACTTGTTAACTTTTCGGTGATTTTCCCTGCTTGCTCTTTAATTTCAGTTGTTGTTTGCTTTAGTTCACCTGTTGTTTGCTGTACATCAGATATCGTCTTTTTTGTACCTTCCACAGTTAATTCTACCGTACTTAATTTATCACTAATCTCACCATCTTTTTTAGTTAACGATTCAATTGAAGTTTTAAATCCACTTGAATCTTGTTCAAACTTAGTTACTTTCTTATCGATTTCACCTTGTTTATTTTCGATATTAGAAATTGTACGGCTAACACCTTGTAAACCTTCCTGTACTTTGTTAAACTGTCCTGTTGCTTGATTCTGTGCTTCTTGAACCTTTTGATTTAACTCTGTTTTTGTGGTTTCGATATCTTTATTAACCTGATCTAATGTTTCTTTTTTTACAGATTCAACATCAGGTACAACCGATTCCCACGCTGTACCTGTCCATATTTTTAAAATACCGGGCTTTCCGTTACTAATATCACGCCAAAGCGTCTTAAAAGGTTTAAGACCTGTTGTTGGTGGATTCTTAGATTCTATAATTTCAACGGTATTATTTTTAATATTCTCTTGTACTTTTTCAGCTAGTGCTTTTGCTGCTTCTGACTCCTTCTTTGCATTACTAGCGGTTTCGTTAGCTTCGTTCACTAGTTTATCTAGCTGGTCTATCATTTCTTGTTTATTGCCAAGCGAACTAAGAATACGATTGTAAATTTTTCTTAATTCCTCATTTTGATTAACAATCTCACGATAATCTCCGAATTCATATTTATCTTGCGTTGGGTCTGTAAAAGATTCATCTCCAGCTATTACTCGCGCTTCAAGATATAATTCAGGTGTAAACCCTGTATCTTTAATTTTGATAGTGTCGCCTTCGTTAATTAATTCGTGTTCTAGGCCGAAAATACGACCAATCGATTGCGCTTCCACTTCATAAGAGATTGAGGAATTGACACGCTTTTTCAATTCTATTTCCATAAGCGTCAGTAAACGTTTTGGAGTCATGTCTAATTCTTCTGTTTCTGGTGTATAAAAACCGAATTTATGTTGTCCGTGTTCATTCCATCTTTGAAATGCATCTGCATCTACGATATAGGGTAGGCCTTTATTAATGCTTTCAATAGTGATTACCTTGTCACCTTCACCTTTTACAAATCCAACTAAAGCAGTGCAAATATTACGTGTATGTTCAATACGCGTAACACCAACTAAATCTTTTCCTAATTCTATTTCTTTGCCTGTATCATACCCACGTTTTTGAATCATATCTACATACCAACCGATGATTCTTGAACCTTTAATCTCAACACGATATCGAATTTCCTGTTTAAATAAAGATGCAATCTTCTTTAAAAAAGTGAGTGGGTCCATATATTCATCGATGGTCATTGTATGAAATCCAGCATATTCAGTAACTCCACGCTGCCACTTCATACCTAAGAGTGCTAAATCAATAAATTCGTTGACCGTCTTACTCTCTATCCGTTGTGGTTTTATAATCCCTGATTTAGCAATTTGAATCCAAGCTCCTGAAGCATATGTGATAATAGATCGTTTATCCGAATTTTTTTCAGTCTCTGTAATAACATATGGTACGATTCTTCCATCGCGAACTTCTTTTAAAACAAGATTCTGTTGTTGTAACGTAACTGCATGGTCTGTTCCATCAAAAGCGGTGAAATCCAACATGTCAACATTATTTTTTAGTTCCCAATGCCGTTTGTCATCCCAATAGTCCTCTGGCTGGATAGCTGCGACGATTTGATCCGTTTTAAAATCCACAACATGCAAAATTCCGCTTGGTGTTCTCATCTATATCTCTCCCTATAACTAATTGTTGCATTTACATCAGGTGGCATTATATCGATACGATTTTCACCACGTATTACGACAGGGAAATTACTAAAGATTTCTTTTATATTGATTGCATTCTTTCCGTTGATTGTGACAAGACTTCTCTCAGTATCAATAACAATTTTATCTCCAGTATCAAAGATATATGGTTGTGCGTTAGATGGAACTTTGTTTACCTTCCAAATCTTTAAATCATCAATTTGTATTTCGTTAATAGGTTGATGATTATCCCACTTACAAATCGCAATCATAACTTGTGCAATTTTACGTTCTGTCATCGGATTTCCTGTTTCATCAATCCAACGTTCTACAAGTGAAGCACCATCTTTTTCTGTACCATCTATAAACTTAGCCACATATACAGACCAAACCTTACCCCGCCTTGCAATACGTAAACGTCCTCGGAATTGGTTAAATGTAGTCGAATAGAATCCACTTGTATCAACTATTTTTCGAAAACTATTGGGTGTTCCGCTATTTCCAATTGTCATATGTGCCCTTGTAATTTCAGCAGTCGCATATAGATCATTCATATTGATGCGGGATACCACATTACTCGTCTCATCTAAAAGAAAAACTTCAACACGTCCCATTTCACCTATGTTTTTGGACTTTAAAGTCACCCATGCCTCCATTTCAAAGTCTTGTAATGGGCCGCTCGGAATATTCTTCTTGGCTATGGCACCGTAGAATCCTGTCTCTTTTCCGTAATCTTCACAATATAGCGCATGGCCATTTCTTGATTTAAAACTACCTGTCCCTTTCATTTCCTCGAATTGTCCAGTAACAGGTGTCCACCCTATAGGAGTAACCATTTCATCCCACATGACTCTTTCTCGTTCTTGTACCGTGGTTTCTTCCACAGTCAGAGGGTAGCCTATTCTGAAATAATCACGATTATGCGGATACTCTCCAAACCATACATCTAAAAAGGTACTTGGTTTTTTTACAGTCATTTCAATTAAAGGTGGAGCTTCTACACTTCCTTTATTAGTAAAATAAGAAGTTGTTTCTGTAGACCACTCTTGAGTAAACTTGTGAGTATTTGTTTTCCCTAATTTATAGGGCATTGGACAAACAAAAGTAATAACACCTCTACCTCTATTGACTATTTCGTCCAAATCGACAGAACCATCAATTAATGCTAAATAAGTCCTGTCTAACTCATCATCAAAAATAAGTTCAGCGGGTTGCTCTGTATATAACCAATCCGCTAAATCTTCTTTTAACTTTTGTAAATCTGCCATATCTTTTTTCGCTTTAATAACAAGAGGAACGTCAATACGACGTTCCTCCGTTTCTGTATTAAGTAAAAGAGCCCCTGCGCGATGAGGGACTCTAACTAATCTTCTTTTTACTGGAGCCCATGAAGGACGTTTTCTTCCAACTAGCATTTGAATATAATCTTTTCTAATATTATTAAAAGTAAAATTGAGTTTCCCCAACGTGCTTCCCCCCTTAAAATTCCGATCTTCTTTTTTGTTCACGATCTTGAAGTTTTGTAGTATAGGTGTAACTTCCGTTTGCAAGCTCTTTTCCATCTAAAACATTAGTCATGTTTACGGTTAAATTCAGTTCTTGTTCTCCACCTGGTCTATTTGGGAATATTGTTTTTGCCATAGATGGATTGTTATAAGATAATTGCGGTTGCATATATCCACTGAAATCGCTAAATGTATTTTGCGGGATACTATATTGATTTGTTTGGAATCCAAAATCAAAAACAGATGGCATATTCCCCATTTGTTTCTTAACAGTTCCGACTACATTTTTTGCTGCATCCACAACAAACCGTTTCCCTTTATCCATACCAACTCCAACACCTTCTGGAACCGCGCTACCAACTGGAATCATCACTTTAGATGGACTGTTAATCTCTAGTGCTCCAGAAATAGTCTTTTTAATATCACTTGCAATTCCAGCAGCCTTGCTAAATAGACCTCCTGAAGCATCATCTATTCCTTTTCCAAGACCTTCTATGATTGATTTACCAATGGAACGTAAATTTATAGAACTGAAAAATTTTTCGACTGTATTCCATTTTTCTTCGATACCGCTTTTCACTTCGTTCATCTTATCTTTTACCGCTTGGACTTTTTCGCCAAATTTTCTCGAAACTGTATTTTTTATTTCCTCTACCTTGTTACTTGCAGAGTTTTTCATATCTTCATATTTGTGGGTAACGTCCGACCACATTTCTTTCATTTTTCGAATAACATCGTCTTTCATAGCTTGATATTTCGATTTTACTTGGCCAGTTTCCCAATCTATCTGATTTGCATGTTCACCAGCTTGCGCTTTTGCTTCACTCACAATTTCTTTATGTTTATCTCGAGCTGTAGAAACTGTACTATCATATTGACGTTTTGCCTCTGCAATGATTGCATTCGCTTCATCAGCAGTGATTGTTTTATTTTCATCACGCTGACGAATTGCCTCAGCAATTTTTTCGTCACGGGTCTTTTTCGCATCTTCAATAACTTTATCTCTTGCCTTTGCGCTATTCTCTACAACTTCTGCTGCCTGTCTAGCTGAAATTTCACTAGCCTGCACACGCATATTTTCAAGAATAACCTTTTGCTCCATTTGATTTTTAGACATATGCTCAACAGCAACTCTGTCCATTTCATCCTGCAATGCTTGTAAAGAGATCCGCTCGGATGTTGTTAATTCTCTATTTTCTCTGGCTGCCGTTTGTAGAATTTCTTTAATTTTATTTTCTTTCTCTTGTGTTTTTAGCTTCTCTTGTTCATAGTGCTGATTTAACTGTTCGATTCGTTTGTTCTCTTCTTCAGCGGTTAATACATACGAATCAGCAAAGAACTTTTTAAGCCCTTCAATTTCTTTTTGCTGCCTTGCGTTGGTTTTTTCAATGATTGTATTAGCTAATTTGTCATATTGACCAATCAACTTTTGCGACTGCTCTTCTGTTATTACTTCATGATTCAATCTAATTTCAGTTAACTTTTGTCTAATACCATCAGACAGCTTGAAATACTCACCAAGTACTTTCTTTGTGGAAGAACTTACTTTCCCTTCTGTATTTGTAGCAAAGCGATCTACTGAATCGATACTATCTTCTGTTGCTTTTTGATATGCTTTATATGCAACAACTCCAGTTCCAATGAGAGCGGCCGCTACTAGACCAATTGGTCCTGTTAAAACCGCAAGCGCACTTCCTAAGAATCCAACTGCTCCAGCCGCAATTCCAGCAATCCCACCGACTGATGCTAATGCAAGAGATAAAGAACCAATTCCTGAAGCAATCATTCCAAACGCTGCTAAAACAACACCTATCGCTGTAGCCACAGCTGTTAAAGCAAGAACAATACCACCTGTAATGGCAATTGCCTTTTGTACAGGACCAGGTAATGCATTGAATCCATCTACAAGCTTTTGTAGACCAGCAACAAAAACACTAACCACAGGAGCTAGTGCATCACCAATTGTTTTTTTCATTGTAGAAAATGCTGAATCTAGTAATGTAAGACGTCCCTTTAACGTATCAATCTTTGTGGCTGCAACATCAGCTGCCGTAACTTTAGACATGGAATCCCACATCTCATTAACACCTTTTGCTCCTTCTTTAAAGAGAATAGTCGCACCACGTACGGCATCCGAACCAAATAATGTTTCTAAAGCCATGCTTCGTTGCTGGTCTGTCAAATCTTTCATCGATTCATGAAGTGTCCCTGAAATATTTTCTAGACTTTGAATATGCCCTTGTTGATCGTAGAATTTTGATGATAAGAAAGCTGAACTTGTTGCTAATTCACGAAATGTTGTATCACATTTATCATTCCATTTCGTTACACCTTCTGTTTTCATTACATATTGTTCTAAAGCTACTTCTATATCCCCTACATTTCTGGAAGCTGGTTGAATACCGTTTTTAACTAAGAAATCAAAACCAGCCTGTGCATTATAAGTAATAAGTCCTAAATCTCTCATTTTGTTATATGCTTCTTTTGTTGAAGGATTTAACCTCATTAACATTGTTTTTAAAGATGTACCTGCATCAGAACCTTTTACATTTGTTATATATGAGCTCTTTATCTCATATTCTCCAATTTTCACTGGAGTATCGGACTATATCATCATCCTCGTCTTCCACGCTAGGATGGAACGCGCTCGTGGAGGTTTCAACGGTTCTCGCTTACTTCCTCTAGTCTCTACACCTTCTGAATATTCCTATCCAGCTTGGCTCGGTATTAGCATAGTTTTCACCGTAGCTTTCACCGAATTCACGTCCTTTACGCTGCGAATTTCTTCACAACGGGGCTATCTGTTAACCCATTCTGAGCAAATACCGCCAAAGTTGTAGCTGTATCTTTAAACGTCATTCCAGCCCCTGCTGCTACTGCTGATGAAGCTGAAAGTCCATATTTTAACTCTCTTACATCAGTTGCGGAGGCGTTGGCTGCACCAGATAAAATATTGGCAGCATCCGCAACTGAAAGATGGTCTGCTTTAAATGCATTCAGAGCTGTTGAAGCAATTTCGGCTGCTTCACCTAACTCTAATTCCCCTGCCGTCGCTAAGTTAAGGGCACCTGCCAATCCGCCGTTAATAATATCTTGTAAGCTAACACCAGCCTTTATTAATTCCTCGATACCTTGACCTGCTTGAACACTGGAGTATTTTGTTGTCTCCCCCATATTAACAGCCAATTCACTTAACTTTTTCATTTCTTCGCCAGTAGAACCCGATACAGCTTTCACATTAGCCATTTGTTGCTCAAAGTTCATCGATTCAGTGATTGCTGATTTTAAGCCCCGACCTATTGCGTAAGTCATACCACCAAATACCATACCGATTTGCATACCAGCATTTTGCAAATGATTACCTAATGTCTCCATGCGATTACCAAAGTTCAATAGACGATTGCCTTGCTGTTCTAATTCACGATTTGACTGCTGTAATCCAGTTTCAAATCGATTCAGTTCAGCTGTTGCCCGATGAATTTGTTCAGCGTATCTTTGTGCTGATTGACTCGCTTCGCCTTCTTCTGTTTTAGCACGATTATAGGCTTGTTGAAGTTCCCTAATCTTCTCTTTTTGTTTATCTACCATACGGGATAAAACATCTACTTTAGCCCTTGTTTGTTCTGTCGCATTAGAAAAACCGCCCATACCTGTTGTAATAGACTGAAATTCAGCTTGTAGGGATTTTAAAGAGTTGTTTAACTTATCCATCCCTTTTTGTTCAGCTTGACGGTTTACTTGCTTTAATTCATTTTCAAATCTATTTAAATCAGCAACTGCTTTATTAACTTGCGAAGCATATCGCTGGGTTGCTGCATCATTTTCACCTAATTTAGCCTTATTTTGATCATAGGCTTGTCGTAACGCTTTAACTTTCTCTTTTTGCGCATCAATGAGCCTACTGAGTGTATTCATTTTCGCTTGCGTTTGTTGACTAGCGTTAGCAAAACCACCCATACCTGTACTCACAGATTTTAATTCGTTCTGTAATGTTCTGACCGCACGTCCTGAATTCGCGATACCTTGTCGGAAGTTTACATTATCAAGGGAAAGCCTAACGACCAAATTATTCATTTCATTTGCCATAGTCTCACCCCCTCATTAAATAATGTTTTCTGCCGGAACTTCTATTTCATTAGAGCTTGCATTTTCCCTATTTGAATCACCTTGTTCACGATTCTTTTGATTCAGCTTTAAATAATGCCAAATATCCATTTCATTATCGATATGATGATGTTTATACCCTTGACGTAATAAAGAGAGGTAGAGCTCGTCCATAAACTCACTGAACGTTAGCCCTCCTCCCTCTATGCGTTTGGGTTTTCTTCTTCTTTAGATCCAGTCCTACCCCCAGCCGCTTCCACAGTTTCACTTATAATTGCGTTAATTACATCTGAAGTTGTCGATAAGAATTTACGGGCATCAATACCATCCCAATACTGATCTAATGTAAATTGACCATCATAAACTTTCACCACGAATTGAACCATTTTATCCATATCTTCTGGACCAGGATTGTTTGGGATTTCAGCAAGTTCAGGAGCCTGACGAATAAGGCGGGCTGGAATAAATTCCGGCATATTAAAAGTTTGTTTTTCTTTATTAATCATTAAGGTTAATTTCATAGTTTTTTCCTCCTAAATTTAATAAAAAAGAGAGAGCTTTTGCTCCCTCTTACTTTCCTGCTGGTGGTTGTGCCACAGGTTTCTCATATACCTTTTTAAACCAGTTATCTCCGATAGCTTTTGTAAACGTAGGTTCATCTTCATCCGCTGTGAATTTAGTTCTATCATCAAAATCACGTTCAATAAATGAACCTTTCAGTTTAGTTGTTTGGAAGTTTGGCTTATCTTTTTTAGTTTCAGCTTCTTCCTCTTCTTGTGAAAGTTTCCCTTTTAATAACCAAACATATCGATATTTTCCATTAGCCTTTAAAAAGCGCCATCCAATTGCTAAATATGGCTTTTCTCCTTCTCGTTTTTCGTCTAATACACCATCTGTAACTTCTGGAAATCCCTCAATGTCTGCCTTTGTTGATAATGACAATCCTCGAACTTCAATTTCAACCTCAACCTCACCATCAGACTCAGCAATTTCCGATTTTTTATTGTCGCTCCACATAATCTCGGTAGCTACTTTTTTAGATGTTTTAACCTTTACTGCACCTTCCATTTTTTTTACCGTACTGTAATCAATACCTGTTACGTCATCTTTCAATGACTTTGCATAAACAAGACTATCTACACCGACAGTTGAACTAATTTTAATAACTTCTCCAGCCATCTATAACTCCACTCCTTTCGCGAATCGCATCGCGTAATGAAAAATTTTCGTATCCTCTTCATATAAATCAGCAACCTTATAACGTGAGAAACCAATACTTTTCATGACCTCATTCACTTTTTGGTGGATTGCTGTTGTACTACCTTTTGACCAAATATCGATTTGGAATGTGATTTCACTTTCACTTTCATCATTATCTGCAAATCCATCTGGCCTATTGTCTAATTCAAAAAACGTAATACGTGGAAACTCTTCAGCATTTTTGGCTTTACGATAATACACACGTTTTCCACCTAATAAAGAAACAAGCTCCTGATTATTTTCAAGAGCTTGTACAATTTCAGGGCGTAAATTTATCATAAATTCAGCCCCATTTCATTCTTCAAGATATCTGTCATAGCACGTACCGCATCCGCTTTAGAAGCGTTAAAACCTGGTTCTATAAATGGATGTGCTGGCATTTTAGAAGTACCCCACTCTAAAAACTTTCCATAGAAATATGGAGAACGGTCCGCTTTGTCTATTCCAATCTTGATCGTTTTCACACCATTTTCCATTCGTGCCTTCGTAACGCGTATATTATCAAGCAAATGTTGGCCTGTACGCCAAGGTTCACTTTTGGACGGTTTCTTAGGACTTGAACTTCTCGGTTCACTTCTTTCTGCAATAGCTTTTCGAATTTGCTCACCACCAGCTGCAAGGGCTTTATCTTCAATCTTTTCTCCACGTAAACCCATCTGCTCTAATTCAGATATCAGGCGATCAAAACCTAAAAAATCAACACCATCAGCCATTCATTCCACCACGCTTCCACATGATTGATAAAGTGTGTTTTTCAGTTGGAATAACCGAAATAATGTCATAAATTACGTTCTTGTACTTAATCTTCATATCAGCGTTCACATCAGCACGATATCGAATTTCTGTTTCGCCTTGGATTTCGCTATTAGCTGCCGCTGCTTCAAAGTATTTTCGTCCCTTTAAGAAAGTAAAAGAGCCCCATACAGTAAAAGAATCCTTATAACCTTCTATCGGATCACCGTCTGGGCCCCTTGCATCATCGTCTTTTATTTGGAATGTAAGACGTTTATCTAATTTACCTGGATTCATGTGGAATCACCTACACAATATTGCAATTGGACTAATATTGACTGCAAACTAAATGCTAGTTGTTCAGCTTTTCCAACCGCTTCCCGATTTTCATGCCAATGAGCAATTAAAATACGAGCTGCTAATTTAGCAAGCTCGCTTTTTAAATTTACATTTTTACTTGTGGCATTCTTAATATACATTTCAGCTGCTATTACGAAAGATGTAATGAGATCGTCCTCCTCATCACCATCCACACGAAGATACTTTTTCGCTTCCTCTAATGTTAGTACCAAGAAGGACACCTCCTACCTTATTAAGCTCCTGTTTTAGGTGCAACCGTAATTTGTCCATACACAACTGCTTCTGTATCCCATGATGTAACGTCCTCACGCTCAATCGCTCGGAATTCAGAAGTATTTGTTCTCCAAGCATTTCCGCCTTCTTTGGTCATATCAATAGATAACTGTTTTCTATCCCAAAGAATAATGGCTTCTTTTAAATTACCAACAATGAAAGGCGCTTTCCCATCTTTATCTGTAGCAATTGTCTTATTTGATAAAGTAATAACCGGTTTTCCTGACAATAAACTACGTGTTGGATTTGTTGGGTCTGGTTGAAGAAGCGGACGACCATTTTTATCTTCTAATTGATCCAAGTAATTGAATCCATCTTGGTTAGTGAAAATATTAGCTCCGGCTGCAAAAGCTGGGTCCAATGTAACATTTAATGCTGTTTTAATGCCTTTGTAATCCACAAAATCTACCTTTGTCAATTTGTTAAGTTCCTGTAAAATTAGGTAGTTACGAGTAGCAATAGATTTTTTAGCGATCCATTGACGTAAATATTCTTCTAAAGCTTGATCTGTATCATCTAATAAATCATTTGGCACCGGTAAGAAGCCTGCGTAATCTTCAATAGCATAAGATAAACGATCGAATTCAGGAGAAGCAATTTCTTGCATTGCATTTGGTTTGCCATACTCAGATAATGGCGCAAAAGGTGTAGATGCTGCACGTTTTTCTAGTGTACGAGCACCCTTGTTTGTTGTGACAGGTTGTACATTTACATATTGTTCTAAGCTATCAACCGTTTGTTTTAATTGATTAATAGTTGTCGTAATATCTTCTGGAACAATATAGCCGCCATCTTTACCTGAATTCTCAGATAAGGCCGCTTTGTATTCCTGCATAACGCTTGCTTCTTCATGACTTAAATTTTGACCACGGATAGCTTTCATAAATACTTCTTTGTACGATGGGTCTTCGTTTTTAACTGATGATGGAGGTAAAACTCCTGCTTGTGAATTTACAGGGTCAGAAACTTGAATTTGCATCATTGCTAAATAATTATCTAATTCATTTTTTGCGCTTTTTGCTTCCTCGATTTTTGCCTTTGCCTCTTCATATTTACCGCTATTATTAAACTCTTCTGCTTTCGCTTTTAAGTCAGCAACTTTTTGACGTAATTCTTGTTCACGTTTATCCATTCGGTATTTCCTCCTTATATTGGCACAAAAAATAGACCTATAGTTCTAACAGGTCTAGTGCATTTTGGATTTTTAATTGTTCATTATTGTCCTTCTTTGGAATAGAAGGAGCTTTTGCTACAATCTTATTTGGTGTTTTTTGATATTTATCAAAGTAATCACTACTACAAGCTGCGACTTCTTTTGCCTCCACAACTTCTATATTGAAGTATTTTTCAGCTTCTTCACCACTTAACCAAGTCTCAGCATCTACTAATTGCTGAATTTCTTCAATTTCAATACCTTCTTTTAAGTTCTCTTTGTATACATTCATGATTCCTGATTCAATATTATCAAGGTCCTCTGCTGCTTTTCGGAAATCAATTGCATTTCCAACTGCATATGTCCAAGGCTTATGAATCATTAAGAATGCATTAGAAGGAATAACAACACGATCACCAGCTAGGGCGATTACAGAAGCAATAGAAGCTGCAACACCATCCACATAAACAGTTTTTTGTGCTTTATTGCGCTTTAACATGTTATAAATGGCTAAACCAGCAAATACAGAACCACCACCACTATTTACATAGATATTAAGGTTACTTTTATCATCCAATTGCCCTAAGATATTTTTTACATCATCAGGCATAATGTCAGAATCATCCCATTTCCAACCTGTATTATTTATGATGTCACCATAAATAAATAGGTCTGCTGATGATTCCGTTTGATTTTTAATAGTAAATACGTCTTTAATCGTCCTCACCTCCCTTCTGTAGTGCCCCTCCATTTGCTTTCGCTAATTGATATTCATCCGCAATTTCAATAGATACATGATTTAAATCAACACGATGTTTATCACCGTATTCCCCAATCCCATCCATATCCTCTAGTTCTAGCACTTTATTGATTGAGAAAGCACCAGCGTCTAACATAATTTTGTAGAATTCTGCTCTTGATTTAGAATCAGCACGTAATAAACTTGTTAGATTAAACTTTAAGTAATATCGTTTTTGCTCATTAAATGAAAATGCTTTATAAGAAAACTCTTCCTCATATTGAATAAGAATTGGACTCAATGTATTTTGAATAAAATCCAGCGCTTGTTGCTCAATATTAGAGAAAGTAGCACGATCTAACTCATTAATCATGTGCAAAGGAATATTAAAGATGTTCGCAATCTCACCTTTATCAAATTTCATACCTTCAATAAATTGAGCATCTTTCAAAGGCATTCCAACCTTTTCAAATTCTAAACCAGCATCTAAAATTGCAATCCTTTGAGCATTATTTAATCCTGTATTTGCCTCTTCCCATGCATCACGAAGTACATCTTTCGCCTCTTTGCCAAGTGCTTGTTGCGTTTTTAATATCCCACTATGCGCTGCACCGTTTGTAAAGAACTTACCTTTAAACTTTTGTGCCGCCTGTGAGCTGCCTATTGATTCTCTTGCAATTTGGATAGGTGGTTTCCCCTTTAAACCATCAGTAGACAATGTAGTAAGATGAATAATGTCATCATCAGGTATTTTTACAGGTGTACCGTCTGGCAAACTAGTAAAGTACCATAATTTATTTGTCTTCAGGTCCACATTTGGGGTTGTAACAGCCGGATTCAATACCCACAATTCTTTTGGTCTTCCATCCACACCCCAATGAATATTTATATAAGCATTTCCCCATGTATTGCGATGTGTTTCGATTAGATGTTTAAATTTAAATGGGCTTTGGTAAGGATTAGGGCGTCTTTCCAAAACAAACGACACTTGATGCGCCTTATCCCGTTCTCTTCCCTTCGCTGTCTTTTTAAACGTTTGAAAAGGAAGCATCGCAACACTATTTGCAAGGATATTAATACATCGATAAACTGTTGGGACACCTAAAGATGATTCAACTGTTACCTTTTCACCACTTGCGGCTTGATAGCCAAATAAGCTTTTAAACCAGGGAGAAGGATTTTTCAAATCTGTGGTATCCTGATTTCTAAATAACTGCCGAAAAATCAAAAGTTTCACCTCCTTTCTATCTTCTTATCATTACCACCCCCAACATTGTGAGAATAATTCCTAACAGATACCATCCATAAATCGGATTAATAAAAAAAGTCGTCCCTACAATAATGGATAACCCCGAAACGAATAGAATATCTTCTAAAATACTTATAAAAAATATAAAGAATCGCATGTCATTCCCCCTAGAATGAGAAATCTTGACTTAAAATATATGAATTTAAGTCCATTTCACCAGAATTGAGCATGCACCGAACATGTGAGTTAATAACAGCCGCTATCGGGTCGATTCTCTCTGTTGCTTTTGACTTGTCCAACATGATGTTTTCGTTGGCATCCTGTTTTGTTATAGCATTACTAACAGCCCAATTTAACACTGGATTGTTATTGTGAATGACTTTTTTCTGATAAACTTGTTCACGAAAATCCTTTGTAGGACCTGATAAAGTCGCCATTCCTTGACGTATTTCCACCACTGTATACCCTTCTGCTTCCATGTCTTGCATGAATTGCGTAGCATTCCAAGGGTCAGCACATATTTCTTTTATTTTAAATTTATTCTCTTTTTCCATGGTTTTAATATGTCTTTTAATATATTCATAGTCAACTACCGCACCAGGTGTTGTTGTAATCCACCCTTGCTGTATCCAAAGATCATACGGAACTTTATCTGTTTTTCTTTTCTCATGCAACGTATCTTCCGGCATAAAACTATGACTAATTACAATATACGTATCATCCTTTTTAAATTCAAAATCTACACTTGTTAAGTCAATTTTTGCTGATAAATCGACACCTACTGTGCATTCTAACCCTTTTAATTCGGATAATTCCACAGTTTCTTTGCAATCTTTCCATTTTTGCATATCCATGTAGCCATTTTCTTTCATATCTACCCATCTATTCATGTTTTTCGTGAGATAATTACGCATTTTCTCAGGTACATCAAGGGCTGATTGAAGTTCTCCTTTTAAGAAAGTACGTCCTTCTTCATAACTACATAGAATTGGATTTGCTTTCTCCCACACTTCTGCATTCGTAATCTCATCATCTTTATCTAATTCATTAACCATGACAAAATATTCTTCGTTTTCAATATCAATATTAGGGTCCAAAATCTTAGAAACATATTGATACTCTACACGATAGCAAGGATGGCTCAAATTGAAACCAGCTGTCGTTATAATCATCATGAGTGGATTAGGACGAGCCCCTGAACCTGACACCAGAACATCATAAATTTCAGAAGTAGGGTGTGCATGATATTCATCAATAATTCCGCACTGAACATTCAGTCCATCACCAGATTTTCCAGCATCTTTTGATAGCGCTGAAATAAAAGAATCCGTTTTAAGGTGTTCAATTTTCCCATACGCAATATTGAACTTTCCTTTTAAATCCTCACATCCATTCATTTGTGCTTTAATTTCATTCCAGACAATTTTACTTTGTTCTGTTTTCGTAGCACCAATGTAGACTTCTGACATATTTTCACCAAATGCCATTGCTTCATAAGAGCCTACACACGCTAAAGATTGAGACTTTGCGTTTTTACGCCCAACTTGCCAATACGCCTTTTTAAATCGCCTTAATCCTGTATTACGATGAACCCATCCGTAAATATTACTAAATACAAAAATTTGTATGGAATGTGGTTCAATTCTCTGACCTGCTAATTTTCCTTTTGTATGTTTAAAAAGAGACATCCACTTTAAGAAACGAAGCGCTTTTTCTTCCTTAAAAACATATGGAAAATCTTCAGAACCTTCACGCTCAATATCTCTTAAAAATCGTTTGCAAGCTTGTTTATGCTTCTGACAAGCAACAACTTCACCATTTAATACATCATCACAGTAGTCCAACATCCATTGTCTGATCATGTTATACGTCAAACTCCTTCTCTACGTTTGTTTTCGGACCTTGTTTTATATTTGGAATAACAATTTTCGCTCTTGCACTTGGTGTAAGGCCAAACTCAACAGCCAAAGTCTTCATCTGTTCATGCAATTGTTTCTTCTTTGTAAGTAGTGGATGTGGAACTTTATTAGTTTCAGCTGCCTTATTGGTATATTCAACAAGGAGTCCTTCTTCTCGGATAATTTTGGTGCATTCAACATAGTCAGAATAAGCATCGCAATACGTTGCTAATGCATTCACATCTATGTTTGTAATAACGTCTAGCTCCAGCAATTCACCAGCAATTCTCCTAAACTCTTTCTTTGCAACTGAATCTAACCACGTTGGTGGCTTTACCTTATCCTTTTTTGCTTGTAACTGTTTTTCGGCTTTTAATCGCTGCTCAATTTCATCTTTTGTCAATCGATTTGAATTACCTTCTAATAAATGCAAATTAATCGGCTTCGCTTTCCTTCCTATGAGAACCACCTCCCTTGGCTGAACCCCCTTTTATAGAATAAAACGAACTTTTTATACGGAAAGCTAGGCGGCGGTCTCCAGGGAGTCGCCTTTTGCCTTTTCATGTTGGGGGGTGTTTATGAATTTTTTCTTTTGAATTATTTTTTGTTTTTCTTTTCATCTTCTTTTGTCTTCTTATTGTGGCAAGCATGACAAAGTGTTTGTAAATTAGATGGTTCTAATCGTTTTGACCAATCAACACGAATAGGTATGATGTGATCGACTACATCACCTATCTTAATGATGTCCTTACTTCTACATTGAACACATAGACCATGATCTCTACGATAAATAAGCTCACGCATATCCTTCCACAGTCTTGAGTTGTAGAATGAACGTGAGCTTTTGTTTCGAATATGTTTGTCGTAATATCTTACGGTTTCTTTTTCCTTTTCGATATGCTTAGCGCAATACTTATCTCGTGTCAGTTCATTGCAACCTAACGACTTACACGGCTTGAATGGTTTACTTGGCACCTTCCATCCTCTTTCTTAACCGTTTCATTTCATCCCCGATGGCCAGATTCTTTTTATTTATCCTTTCATGACACTTAGCTATATCCGCTTGGTGCTTACGAATCTTATCGTTCACATATGCAGCAACATGCTCATGGCCACAATGAGGACAAATATAGAAACACTTCTCAATCTTTTTTGGAAGCTGTGTTACTTGTGGTTGCATATCGTAATCTTCATTACAGTTAGAACAGTAGACTTGCATCTATCTTCACTTCCTTCAAAAAAATATTCTGATTATTAATTTATAAATAAATACAAATTGTTATAATGAACTTAACATTGCCATCTGGAAAAGTGATTCGCCCCCATGCGAGTTGCTTTTCCTTTTTTTATGGCTATTGTTTTAAAAATTCATCTATTGTTTTATCGAGCAAACTAACCATTGCTTCTCTTCTTTGCTTCGGTGTTGTGTTATCTTCCATCTCATTAAAGATAGGAAGCACACTTTCTAATTTTTGTTTATCGATACGCTCATTTACAAGATCTGTTCCTAACATCGAAATGAATGTGCCAATTACAACCGCTTGTTCTTGTTTATTTAGTTTCATTTATTTCACTTCCTTTAATTACACGACCTTGGATTGAATCAGCTGTATGTTCAACTATGGATTCAAGAGTTACTTTTCCATCTAATGAAAGCCAAACTTTAGAATCCATTCCTACCGATTTGCTGTCATTAATCTTTTGAATTAGTTCAGACTTTTTTACATTAGTAATCGCTTCAGCTATTTGCTTTCCATTTAAAAGAATAGGAACTTCTATTTCAATTGAATAGCTCTTATTAGTAAACCTATCCGTAACCTGTTCTAACTTCTCGAATGCTTCTGCACATTCATTAACCGCAGCAGTTAATTCTTTAATATTTTGATTTGCTTCTTTTGTATCAACTTCTACCTTCACTGATAACGCACTCTTTTGTTCACTCATCTTTCATCCTCCTCTAAAATAAAAAGCACCCTAATGGGTGCTATTCATTAATTAAAATTTTCCTTGGCTTACTTCCTTCGTATGGTCCAATAACCCCATTTTCTTCAAGACGATTAATAATCTTAGTTGCAGTTACGTACCCAATTCGAAATCTACGTTGTATCATAGATACTGATGCAGCTTGCATTGCGATTACACATTCTTTCGCTGGTTCATATAAGCTCTCTACAACTTCATTAATCTTATATTCCATTTTTATTTCCTCCCTTTAAATAATACGAATCATTGAAATTAGTGCTTTTTATCTCAATATAAAATCACATACTCATATTATTTTTTTATTATTAATCAATTTATTCAATAATTATTATTAATTATTGAATCTCAGCAGGAAAAAAGGAAATAATTGTCGAATCCCTTATTTTTCAAGAGAGTTTTCTCTTTTTTGGAGGTGATTCATAAACTTCTAATAAAAGTGTCCTATCACACTTTATAATAACGTTTCCTACAGAATAAATATGATTATCTATTTGAAATACAGTGCCAACAGATATCGTTTTTAGACTTCTGACAAATACTTTTAATTGAAAACTCTCCTAGAAAAGAAAAATTCTTAATACTACACACATTCAGATTCTCATCACCTTTTGAAAGGAAGATAACATGTCTAAATCAAAATTAACATTAAGCGAAAAATTATCCCTTTTTCACCCTTATTTCCAAAAAAAAACAATGCTACAAAAACTTAAATTTTATAATGTTTTTCCCGAATTTAATCAAGTCTACAATCAATTACGTCAAGAAAATAATACTGACCAAAACAGCAATGAATCTATACCCGATTATATAATTAAGACTTTAATTTATGGTGTAGAGCATAATATTATTAATGAATCTAATCTAGATGATATACTCTTTTCATTATTAGAGGATTCACTTTTAAATTCATATTTATTCAAACTTGATACAAGCTCATTTAATTTAAACCAATCCAATTTTTCTCAACAATTATTTCAATCATGGAATATACCCAAGCAACCAAAAATTCTAAGTAACATAGATAATTCAGATACTCATGAAGACTTTATTGTTTGTGGATATAGAAAAATCGAAGATGAACAAATAGAGCTTCTTAGACTACTTTTATTAGATACAAAAGTACTAAATACAGCATCTAAAAGAAATGAGTCCAAAAAAATTATTTTCCCTACAATTATAGATATTGATTTTCTCAATGAACTATTACACATTCGCTTGCGTGACGTTGACAATATTGTAAAAGAATCTCCAGAATTCAGTACAATGTCTGGAAGAATTAAAAATACTCTAACTTTTTTAGATCACTTTAATCCAGAAATTAAATACACTCCATTTAGTAAATTTAAAAATAAGCTTTTTGATTTAGAAGAGCTCCTATTAGTTAATAAAAGGAATATTGTGAATGAAAAATTATCCGAATTTACAACAGAAATCGAAAATTTCACCAAGGTTATCTGTCAAAAATATTCTGTTCCCCAAAATAATGGTATAGCACCAAAAGATTATATTTCTAACGGTGTTATGTCAATAATTGCATCAACACTAAATGATAGTGAGTTAGGAGATGTAGTTGGAATAAAATTTCGTAATTCAAGACATGAAAAGGACTTAAATTATGCAGAAATAAAGATTATGGACAACGGTGATAAATGTATATCAACCAACAATCTTTATTGGCTCAATCTACCTGTTTTATTAAATCGAAAAGCCATTGAATACTTAAAAATTCAAAAGACACTCCCTTCTGGATTCGCAACTGTACATCTAGAATATTCACTTGATACTGCAAACATTAAAATTCTGCAAAAAAGCAAGAAGAAAACAAATGAAAACAAACAAGCAACTCAAGAAAAATATGATGATTTTATTAAATTCATCCTACCAATTATTAAATCGTAATAATAGATATTTCAAAAATAAAGAATCTCTAATTTGGTTTTACTTTCACTAAAAAGCCATCTACCATTAGCTGGCTTTTTTAGTTTTAATAATCTGTTTACTTAACATAACCTCTCCAGCATCTTAAATTATTCACAATATTTCCCCTTAAAATTTAAATGAATATATTTTACATTTTCCACTACAAAAAACTTTCTCTCACCAAAATAAAAAGCACCCGAATGGATGCTTTTCTCTCAATTATTAATTTATATTTCGATTGCGGTACGTGAAGTTTTATTCTTTTTCCAATTCCCTAATGTTGCTACATTCATCTACGCCAACATTATTAAGTAACTGGAAGAAGAGCAAAAGCTCTCCTTATTAACGGTAACATCCAATCAGTACCATCTGCTGGTTTCGGATTTTATGTGCCGTCATTATGAACCGTTTAGAAATTTAGAAACAACATAGTGAGTCGTGTTTTCCGCCACTTCTCACAATACAAATATATCACGCTAATTCCAAAACAACCGGCACATTTCCTGCCAAAAAGCGGTCACGACTCTGCCACTTATTTTATATTTCAAATTTTTCAACCTCATCTATTAGTTCGACTGGTACACCGAAGATACTTTTTTTCATTTCCGTTATCTTCTTTTCAATAATCCATTCTGGATAATTCAATTCTTCTAAGATACTTCTAAAATAAGTTGGATTTAGCTTTAACATATTAGGATTCCTTCCAATATTCCTTTTATATTTAATTATTGCTTCTAATAGCTCTTCATTTAACATGAACGCCAATTACCTCCCCATATATTTTATATTTATGTATATACACCATGCAATTCCTTGATACTACCAGTTACCCATATCTTATATTTTGTGTAACTAAGCCAAATGCTACAGCCTTTGATATTCATAGCTTCATAACACTTCCTCTTTTGAGTTACACAACATAATAAAAATGAGTAACTGTATAGAATGGGGTAGAATAACATGGGCACCAATTTAAAGTTTTAATGTAATCCCAAAATAAAAATCCACTGCATTTAATTAATTTAAATAGTCAGTGGATTTTTATTTTTAGCAGGATTTTATTTTATTAGCTTGATAGTGATGAAATACAGCCAGAATTTCAACCTAAAAAGTTGGATTCCTATAGGTTAAATAAAATGAACAAAGTCTTTTACACTCTCTTCTTTAAGAACGTTTCCATAATATCCTTCCTGAACCTTTCATAATCAAACTGAAAAGCTACATTATGCGTTTTATAGCCTGGATTGGTAACAAAACGAAAGTCTGCAATGCTTTGACCAAACCCTTCTCCTTGATCAGGAATTACTTTAATGGGTACTCTCGAAAGGCTAACAGCCTCTCTATTCAGCAAATACCATACTGTTACAAAATCATGCATAGGACTTCCACTTATACCTGGATTAGACTTGGAGTAAAAATTATAATAATAATCTAACATAGGTTTAATGATGAGCCCTGCAAGATCCTGTGTATTCCCATGAAATGCATCGATTTGCTGGACCATTTCGGGTGTAACAATCGCATGTTGGGTCACATTTAAAGGAATAATTGTCAAGTTCTTTGCATGTTGCAGAATTAAGTTTGCTGCATAAGGGTCTGCGTAAAAATTAGCTTCAGCCACAGCAGTTACGTTACCTGGATAGAAAAAAGCTCCCCCCATGCAAATGCATTCTCTTACATTTCGCATTGTTTCTAAATTCAATACAAAAGTCGTAGCTAGCGAAGAAAGTCTTCCTAAATTGATGATTGTAAGATCTTCTAAATTTGATTCTATAATTTGATAAATATCATTTAAAGGATAAACTGGATATGAAATTTCAGGTGGAATAATAGGTCCTAATCCAACTTTTCCGTGTACCTCAGGGAAATACTGAATCAATATACCTGTCAACGGTACAGAAGCACCAAGGAATACAGGTATTTCTTCTCTTCCCGCAATGTACTTTAAATAGTTAATATTTCTTATTACATTTTCTCTTGATACATTTCCATAATCGGCCACGATTCCTACAAGTTGAATGTCTTTACGAAAAAAGGTGTACAGTATAGCAAACGCATCATCAATCCCTAAATCTGTAAACAGGAGAACCTTTTTTTGCATATCTCTTCCTCCAAAATTTATAGAATTCTACTTTCACCAATGATGTAATGATTAGACTACGCTTGTACATATATTTTTTATGTATTCTTAAAGAGTGGATTCTATTCACTTGAAATAGCTTTGCTCATCTAAATTTGATTTTATGTTCAAGCATAAGTTTCTGTTCTTAAGTCAATAAGCATGTGTTGCTATCCTTGAACAAAAAATCAATGATTAGATTTTAAACCTAGTCATTGCTTTATCCATTGCATCTTGGTTTACTCCTATATACCTTAACGTTACTCGTTCACTTGAATGATTGAATATCTCCATCAGCAAAGCTATGTTCTTTGTCTGCATGTACATATGATATCCAAATGTCTTACGTAATGTATGTGTCCCAATCTCTTCTAAATCAAACTTTGCTGCTGTAGTACTAAGTATTTTATATGCCATGCTTCTTCCGATTGGTCGATTCTTTCCTTGTCTGCTCTTAATTAAATACTCATAATCTTCCATATCTTCAATGTACCACTTTAACTCTTTTCTTAATGCGGCAGTAATCTGAATACGTTTCTGCTTACCTGTCTTCATTTCACGTATTGAGATATGGCTTCCCTTTAAGTCACCAACCTTCAGTTTTAGAATATCACTAATACGTAAACCTGTATTAATTCCCATTACAAACAAGATATAATTACGTTCACTCTTTTCTTTTAAATACTCTTTAATTTGTTGTATTTTCTCTGGATCACGTATTGGTTGAACGAAATTCATTTATTCATTACCTCCCGTTTCTTCTGTCTCGTAAACTTCTAACCAAAGTGCAAAAGCAAGTTTATAAAACGCTTTAGACTTCCAACGTCGATAGGTACGCTCTGACATCCCTATTTCGTTATAAACCATGTAATCACATACGTACTCTTCTTCTAAATAACGTTTATAAATAATATCTCTTTGAATGCTTCCTGCACGTCCGTTCCCTAATCGATTTAGAAACTGATCAATACGTACTGACATTCTTTCAAGCCACTCTTCTCTTTTACTTTGCTGAATATTTGCTATAGCAACATCTTCTAATGGCTTACCAACTGTATGTGTAGGACCATGCTCACGTATTTCATAAGAAGGAGTGACTTTCATTTCTTTACGCATCATCCCAAATTGTCTATGTATACGTACACTTTCCAACACACCTTCTAATTCCTTCTGTGTCGCTGTTCTATCGATTTTTGGTAAAAAAGATAATTGTTTAGTCATGTAAGACCACTCCTTTTTATTTTTAAATTACTTTTGTCTTAAAGCTCCGCGTCTACGTTCATAACGTGGACCATGAATACCCATTAAACCTTCAATGTCACGAGTGCTTAACTTCTCTTTTCGTTTCTTCTTAGTTTTCTTTTTTGTTTGATTCGATCGCTTTTTCCACTCACGTAATTGCTCTTTTAATACCTTCATATTTTCCCATCTCCCTTTTCAAAATAAAAAGGACACCTATTCCTAAAACAGCTTTAATTGCTGCTTTAATGAATTGGTGTCCTCTAGTTTTCTAGCCGGACTATATTCTGTTTGCTTTACTTTAAAATGCCAGCTTGTACAAAGATGTTTCTCCAAGCTTTATTAACTTGATACTTCTCCACTTCTTTTGTGCGACGAGCAATTGCTTTTCTAATTTTTCTTTTCTTCAAAGGTTTCATTCTGCTAACCTCACTTTCTATTCAAAGGATTATTTTGTTTGGTTTTTTATCCCGTTACGTTAATCCCCATATTCATCAAATAAATCTTCTGCATAACAAATCTCACAAACTCCCTCGTCATATCCCTCGTATCCTCGTTCTATTTCATCTCCACAATATTTACATTCCTTCATTCCCCTTTACCTCCATCCCTATTAACATATCCGCTAAGTTATGGGCTTCTTCCATATTTGATGTATGGAACCTAATTACTTTACCGTCAGGAAAATTCATTGAAGCTCCTTGAGATTTTTCCGTTCCGAACGTACTGCAATAAACTCCTGTGCTACACCACAAACACTTATCTTTATCTATATGACATGTACATGCACTACTAATTTTTCTCTTCCTCCCCTGAATAAAACTCAATATTCCGTCAATACTGCAGACAACCCATTTCGAACCATATTCCATGATTGGAGCAGTTAGCTTTTGCTAGCTGCTCTTTTATTTGTAACCGTTCCAAACAATATTTCGTACAATAAATTAGTCCTTTCTTATAATTTGAGCTCGTCACTTGAATTATAAAAATAGGCTTACATCCTATAACTTTTTCCCAGTATCATTCATATTTTATATTTGAAAAAGCTGCTCTGTTTTATAAAAAGGTGGTTGCGGAAACAACCGCCTTTTTATTTATGACAAAATGAAATTTTTATTAAAATGGAACTTCTTTTTTCTCAATATAAAGAGTCTTGAATTTCAAGTGACAATCATGTATTATGTGAACAAAGAGTAAGGTAAGAGTTACTCTTTGCCATTTTAGAAGAGGATTTGCTACACATAGCAGGTCCTCTTTTGTTATGATAAGCACTCACTAAAATAGCATATTGGTTAAAAACTAATTAACTAAAACCCAATCATTTGAAGATAAGGAGCGCACTTGAATAAATCCTCAAATCTTGTCCATACTATAAATACACTTAATTATTGAACTTCCTTCTTATCTTTTGAGAGCAGTTAGCTTTTGCTAGCTGCTCTTTTCATATTAAATAGCTTGTCACCATTTAAGTGAGTACCCATATATCACCACTAACAGACCATTCTTTTTCTCATAGGAGCCCCCTTTTAAAGAGCACTTGTATACAGCACTCTTATTTAGTACACAAAATTCTTTTTCAACTTCTAACATATAGAATTACTGAATTTAATTTTGTATTATATAGATAGCCTCTACACAACTTTACTATTAGCTTTGTCTAAAAAGAGCCTACCCTCACAAACAGGCTCTTTTTAATTTGTTTACTAATAAAAAGAGCCTTTCTATTAGAAATGTTTCACAATCATCAAAACATCACATATAATACCATGTACCCTTTACCAGCAAGAGGGATAGTGAATTTTTACCAAGAGCACTTCTGTAAGTGCTCTTTTTATTTCGCTATTACATAACGACTTTATTAAAGTTTTTTCATCTTTTAATCAGACAAGCATATATTATTGTGTAGGGCACTCCAGTCCATACGTTCAAACCTTTTACTCTAGGAGCACACGTATATGTGTGCTCTTTTTTTATTTACTTTTAAATAACGATTTTATTAAATTTTTTATACAAATTTTACATCCTTTATTAACTTGTTACTTTTATTTTCCCTGGAAAAATAATAAAGTTTGTTTGTATTTTTTATTACTGCCCATTTCCTCTCATTCTGCATTCCTATAAATAGACAACAGCATAGGATAAACAGGAAATGATAAAATCATGAGAGGAGCTTGGATATGCAATATAATCCACGTTATTATCAATGTCAAAGCTCAATGGATTGCTTCTGGAATAACAATAATTGGATTTTCGGTTGGAATCCTTATTATTACAGTTACAACAATAATGCTTGGGACCACAACCGGAATCCTTGTTGTGAATATGTTAGATTAACAGATTATGGAGCTAAACCATTTGTATTGAATATTAACCAAGCCACTAAACAAAACAATACTTACCGAACCGCTATCTGGACAGGAAAGAACTTACAAGTAACTTTAATGAGTATTAATGTTGGCGATGACATAGGTTTAGAAGTACACCCTACAACTGATCAATTCATACGCATTGAAGAAGGTCAAGGACTCGTTCAAATGGGTGATAGCAAAGATAAATTAGATTTTCAAGAAATGGTCTATGATGACTATGCGATTATGATACCTGCTGGAAAATGGCATAATGTAATCAATATAGGGAATACACCACTTAAAATTTACTCTATATATGCACCTCCAGAGCATCCCTATGGTACAGTTCATGAAACAAAAGCGATTGCCATGTCTAGTGAAACAAATCGGTATTACTAATAAGAAATTGTCTTAGTCTTAAACAAAATTATTGCTTAAATACTTCAAAACCATAAAAAATTTAAAATAACTCTTAGTCAGAGAGCCCCTTAAAAACCACTCTTTAATTTTTAAATAAAGATTTCATCTAAATCCATTCACTAACCTCATACCATGACATACAATAATAGTGCCTTTCTATATAATGTGAGTTCGTCACTGTCGTTATAATGAGGTATAAGGAGCGCTCTCGATTAGCGCTCTTTTTATTTAAATAAAGATTTTATTAAATTCCGTCACCATTAGGCAAAAGCCACGTATATTATTATGGATTGTTATTCATAGTTTTGGACGGAGCACCCTGGTCAGGTGCTCTTTCTTTATACACATTTAGTAAACATCTTTATTACAAATGAATACCTATTTAACAATTAAAACCTTTCTATAAATCGTATACAGTTCCATAAGGGATTGTTGAAAAATATATCCCATCCCCTGAAATTCCTGTAGGGTTATAATATCCACTAGGTATATAGTATGGCTGCATATCCAGATACATAGGCGGCTGCATACTTTCATACATTTGTTGTTGCATTTGCAACGCTTGATGAACAGCTTCAACTGTACTATGTGCGGCACTATGTGTTATAGCATGAACCCCAACTGCACCATGAGAATGTACTCTAATTTGATTACTTATATTCGAATAAAGCATTATCATTCAGCTCGCTTTCATATGAATCGTTACAAAACATATTATGAAGATAAAATTTATAGTGTTAAATCAGAATTTAATTTACTAATTAGCTATCAAGTAAGGATTTTGTAATATTAATTGAATACATATTCCTCAAAAACTTTAATAAATGAGCAGTTTGACCAATCCATCGTTTTACCGTCCAATTTCCTAATAATGAAATGTTCCCATCCATCATCACCTTTAAATCTGTTTTCTAAGTATCCAACTCGATGAATTGCTGCATATGCGAAAGCTGAAGATGTTTCGGTAACTAAATCACCAATTTCAATTTCTTTCATTCTTTCAAACTGCTTTTGTGATCTTGCTGTTACAGCACTCAAGGTATGATTAAATGCCATTCTTGCATTTGCATCGATAATTTCTGCTAATTTTTCAATCTCCATTCCGTTCCCCTCCGAATAAGAATTTTGTATAGTTATCATTTGATTAATCATATTTAAATTTTTTTAACATACTTTAATATTAACTAGGAATTACACTACCCCCCAGTAGACTGTAGTTCCTGTAATTGAGCCTATGGCTCTGGCTAGAACCTGTTATAATTAACAGGTTCTATTTATTTTCATTCTCTATCTCAGTCAAATAACTATTTTGTTTGATTTTAGAATCCTATTGAATTGGTACTGTACTTTTTAAAAAACCTCTTTAATATCGCTAGGTAAGTACAGTACCAATTGCCTATTATTAATAAGATAACTCTGGTCTTTCTTCTGGTACGATGGAATCACTGTCATCTATTTCATCAAGAATTATTTGCGTACGATCTTGATTCATTTTCATTAATAGCAGTTCAAATGAGTTTAAATTTCTTAAAGATTTTAAATCAGGAACATTATCATACTGCATGTCCCATCCTTCACCTTTTCCTGATTTCCATTTAGATAATCGAATGGCAAAGTTCATTTTCTCATCATGATCACATTCAAATACTAATGTTGCATATTTAAAGGAACTCCAATCCCTGTCATCATCCTCAACTACTTCAAATCTAACATCCACATATTCATACGTTGGTTCATCATCGTAATCAACTTCTAATCCATCTGTTTCTACATTTTGTTCAACATGTTCTTTCCATTTATCAAATAAGTCTGTTACCTTAATTTCTTTTTCTGCTGCAGGTATCATTAATTCTTGGAAATTACTTAATAACTTTTTGTTTTCTAATGCTGAATTCTTTAAAACATCCACCATTACGCTATCTAATTTAGTTATATAATTCGAGTAATCATATTTTTCTAGATATGGAACCATAACCGATTTCACTTTTTCTTCAATCACTTTTGTTAAATCGCCATAAGATCCAAATAAACTTCCTAATGCATTGTTAATGCCTTTTTCTAACTGTTCCTCAATTAACTTCTCAACCATTCCCTCTGCTAACTTCTTGCCAATCACGTCTTTAATGCTATTTTCTAAATTCATTATTATCGCTCCCTTATTTTTGTTTTATATTCAAATAACGCTTTGGTTAAATTTTAATTGCTTTATTTCTCCCAGCTCGCCTTATAAATTTCACCTGTTTCAATGTTTTGTAGATTGCGGTATTTTTCTCCATCAATAACTCTTAATCCATATTTTTCTAACATCTCTGAGTTTTCTTCATTGTCTAGATGACCCGCAAAAACCATTTCACCTGATTCAATCTCATACACATCGAATTCGTAATTCCAAGCAAAGTAGATCGCTTCTACAACATTTTCTTTTGGAATGGCATAGAAACACCCTTCGTCCCAATCCCACATTTTAAATTTGTAATTATTCTTCAAGAAAATCATCTCACTTTCATACAAAATTCAAATTTGGTCATATTTCACATCGACACGTGCTTGACTTGCTTCTCGACTAAATCCATCCGGATATCTTTTAGCTAATTTTGCAATATTCATTTCAGCAATATCTTGTAACGTATATCCTAGTTCGTGCGCCATAATTGATACATAATACATAATGTCCCCTAGCTCTAAGGCTAATTTATGAGTATTTCCATCCTCTTCTCCTGGACCATGCGATGGTTGAAAACTATGCCCATGATAAATTGCTTTTTTTACGATATCAGCAACCTCACCAGCCTCTCCCGTAAGTCCTAAAGCCGCATTTGAAACACGTCCACCAAAATCAGTTTTGTTATTCCAAGTACGTAATGTCACTTCTTGATAATCGTTTAATTCCCCGATTGATAAAATACTTGCAATCTGTAAAACCGTAGCTTCTTTTATAACCTGTTCACCTTTTCTAGCTTCACTAATTAATTTAGTTGCTTCCAATACACCATTTTCCATAACTTTCATTTTCATCTACTCCTCTTAACTAATATTTTTATTTTTAGACTTAGCTGGTGTTGTCGCTGCTTTTATCGGGTCCCATCCATAACTCAATCTAGATCTGAAAGTACTAGCGCTTATGCCGTTTGATTCAGCAATCTTAACAAGCTCCTTCCTATCAGTTTGTTTGCGGGTTGGAATACTTGAAGCATCTTTAGGTCCCAACCGTTATTTACCCTACTGTAAAAGGTGCTTGAATTAATTCCATTTTCCGTCGCTAATTTTAACCATTTATTGTATTTTCCTTCGTTCATATGCCAATATGTTCTCGGTGGTGTAGTCAAAGCTTCTTGTAAGTCCCAACCGTATCTGTACATTCTCATGTAAAGAACCCTTCAACTAAAACCATTTGCTTCTGCTTGCTGATATTCCTCATCAGTTAACCATCGATTGAAAGCCATCAATTTCCCCTCCTAATCTAGTTCCAGAAATTCTGCTCTAGTACGTTTCGAATTAGTTATCCTAATCTTCTGAATACCTTTCCCGTACTCTTCTATAGCTGCATTCCAAGCTTCAACTTCAGTTTTAGCATCAAAACAATCCATCTTTTGCCGTTCCTCTTTATCGTAAAAATGCACTTCGTAGCTTGGATTCAAAAACTTTTCACTGGTACTTATTGCGTCATAGTTGAAACTACCCATAACATCATCAATAGTTAATTGCTTCATAATCGCATCCCCAGTTATTTTATTTTTTCTGTGATGGTAGTTGAAACACGATCAACTTTCCCACCTTGCCAAGTGATTACTTGTTCCCCAAACCCTGTTACTGGAGGATTCAGTGGAGTAACCTCACCATTTTTAACCACATAAATTTTATTATCAGTAACATCGATTTCAATTTTCGTAGGCTTCATACGACTGAAATCCTCCTTTTTCTTGTTAGCTAACTTTTTGTTGATGCTTACGTTGTAAGTCTTGTTTCATTGACTCAAATTTTATTAACCACGCTTGCCAACACTTATCATTTTCTACTTGTTGCTGAATTGCTACTTCACAATTACAGCCGTTCGTTTCAATTACACCCGGATAAGTTTCTTTACGAATAATCCCTGTATCATGACATAATGCGCACATCTTTATTTCCTCCTTTTATACTTCAATAAACCTTTGTAAACGTTGTTTCGCTATCTCTCTTCTATAACTAGCCGCTTCATTTTTTACAGTTAGACTTGTTTCAACCATTCGGTCATATGAACGTTTGCCAACTTGATGTTTTAATTCTTTGGGTTCTAAATTACTCGTATACAGAGTAGGAAGTTCTTTTCTATACCGACCATCAATGATATTGAACAATTTTTCTTCTACCCATTCCGTAGTTTTTTCCGCTCCAATATCATCTAATATAAGTAAGTCGCATTCTAAAAGTGCTCTCATAATTTGTGTTTCATTTTCTTTGTTTTCGCTGTTAAACGTACTTCGAATGCGTTGTAAGAGTTCTGGAACGCTTTGAAATACGACGATGTATCCTTTTTTAGAAAGCTCATTTACAATCGCGGCTGCTAAGTGTGTTTTACCATTACCAGGTTCTCCCCAAAGCATCAATGATTCCCCGTTCCACTCTTTAAAAGTCTTCACGTATTTCACTGCAACTTTATAAGCTGTCTCTGATCCATTTCTATCTAGAAACGATTCAAATGTACTTTTGGAGAACCTTTCTCCTAAGTTACTAATGCTGAACAACTTTTCTATTTCTCTCTTCTTAGCAAAATTTTGAGCTTCACGTATTTTAGCTTCTTCACGTTCTACAACACACTCACATGTAGGGAGTATTTTATTTTTAATGCGTAACTGCGGAACTTCTACAGTAATTGCTGCGATATATTTATTACAGTGTTCGCATGTATACCCTTCCGTTTCTTCACTACAAGCCGATGTATTCACTATCCGAGTCATCACTCTTCCGATTGATTCCGACACGTTTTTTCACTCCTTTATTTCGTTGATATTCCGTTTCCAAAGCATCAACATCTTTTAAAGTTTTCACGTTATGGTTAACCCACTGTTTTAAAATGCCCTCAGCATAATTCCATTTCTTCTGCTGTTTTAAAGCACGTTCCATAGCCGCCTGTACCAGTTCCTCGCTTGTATCGTTTACCCATTCCGAAATACTCTCAGCTATGAATGAATTTAAAATACCGAAATTATTTTCGTAGAAAGAGAAGATGCTACTACTACTTACATTCTCTGTAGTATTCTTTGTAGTAATCTCTGTATTTGTCTTTACTTTAAAGTCAGGAGCTTCATTACTTTTATATGAAGAGGTACCTGATTTTGAAGTGACTACCCTCTTTACTTCAAAGTCAACAGGGTCTTCTTCGACTTGTTGATACATACTTGATATGCTTTTTATTTCACTTACTTTAGGCTCAACGAACATTACATTATTTAAAGTGATTTCATTTACAATGATTGTTCTAAATTCGATTATGATTAAGTTCATATCCACTAATAAGTCACAAGCTCGTTTAACTTGTAGTTTTGAAAACCCAAATGTTTCTGCTAATTGCTGATAACTCTTTTGTAACTTATCTGATTTGAATTTTTTCTTATAAGTAATCTTGCCAGTATATTCATCTCGAATAACTGTAGGACGATACCAATAGACGATCTCGCTCAATACCATAATTGCTACAATGTGAGGCTTACCATTACTAAAAGTGATGTAATTAAACCATTCATGATCCACTACATTACCTTTGAAATTTAATCCACCAATTTCAGTTACTACGTTTGCCATAAATATTTACCTCCTGATACAAACTGCCACATATGCTTGTCCACTTTTGATTATTCGTTGAATTTCATAATGCGGATAACCAACTTTGAAATACTGTTCAATCATTTCTTTTAATTCATCCTTGCTCTCTGCTAAGTTCCAGAATTTATTAGGTAATAGCACTTGATATTCAGTTAAACGCATGTACTATTTCCCTACTTTCCGTGATATACTTATAACAAGTGTTTTTTCTTAAAGGACCCACTGCCATGGGTCTTTTTATTTTGTTCTACGTCACTCCAAGCCCACCGTTTTATTGGTTCGTAAGTAATGTAAAGTAGCAATACACTAAATGCGATAAATATTGCGAATGCTACTAATGATGTTGTATCTTCCACTAGATCACCTCCTTTTGTGCTTCTAACCATGCTTCCAAATCTTTTTGTAGAAAAAGTAGTTTACGCCCTTCTCTTATCACTGGAAACTTAGGATGATTTGCTAATTCATACATCCTACAAACCGCTATGTTTAAGAAAGCTGCTGCTTCCTTTACTCGCATTACCTTGTTTGGTTGTGATTGTTGTTGGAATGAAGCTAAAGCTGCTTGAATTTCTTCCCGAACAACTTCGCGAATTGACTCTTTAATGATTTGATCTAATCCCATTTTGTTTTGCTCCTTTCTAATTTACTTAACCAAACACAACTTAACTTTAAGTTAAGTTACGGACAAAAAATTTTGATTGCATCTAGCTTCACTTTAAAAAACTCAGCAATTTTTACAATTAAATCATAATAAGGTCGACGCTTCCCGTTTTCAATATACCAATAATAAACTTCAGTAATACCTACGGCTTCAGCTACTTCCCTACATGTATATCCCTGTTCTACACGTAGCTGTTTTAGAGTTTTCATAAACAACTCCTCTCTTCCGTTTTTGTTGTTATTTACATATTAACTTAACTTTAGGTTAAGTTCAAGCATTTCCCAAAACTTTTTTTAAAAAAATTACCTTTCCACTTAACTGATAGTTAATATATAATGACAGTGTGACACCATAATAGTGATTTAAAAAAATAATTTCATATAAAATAAACTTGGGGTGTTTTTTATTATGTTTAGTCATGAGAGGTTAAAATCATTAATTGAAAAGAAGGGCATCACCCAACAACAGCTAGCTGATGTAATTGGTGTTAGTCATGTTTCTGTTTATAATTATGTCGAAGGGAAAAAAGCACCCGGTACACGTACACTTCAGAAGATAGCAAATTATTTAAAAGTAACAACGGATTATTTGTTAGGTTTATCTGATTCACCAGATTTAACAGCGGGCCAAGATTTACAGCTAACAAAAGAAGCACACGAAATTCTTCAAATCATTAATGATTTACCCGAAGAACAACGAAAAAAAGCATTAGAACAATTAGAGATGTTTGTGAACTACGAGAAATCTAAAGGAAATATGTAGTGTAAAAAGACTATCAAAAAGTTAGATAGTCTTTTTTACATAACTTTTTCTTTTTTTGTTTCACTCAAACAGATAGAAAATAATGCCTCTTTCGGATCATCCTCTTTTTGCAAAAGTAATAAAGCTTGTTTAATTAGATTAACTTCCCCTTCTTTGCTCTTCATCTTCTTCTATCTCCCTCTTTGTGTTTTTGTATTTTTTTACAAAAATTTCTTTTTTCTTTTTTCAGCAAAAAAAGAAATTTCTCCCAAAATTACAAATGACATCGTCAATTAAGACGATGTCATTTGTAATATATATAAACTTTTATTATGTATTTTACCAACCACCACCAGGGTCAACCATCATTTGTTGAACTGTAGGTTTTGGATCATTTGTACTAGGTTTTTCTTTTATAGAATCAGTGTTAATAAATAATGTAGCAGCTATTAATAGTGCAGGAATAATTTTAATTATTTTTTTCATTATTTCACCTCTTTCCGAAGACAATTATACCAATTATTCAAATTAAACCCAAGTGCATTTTTGGTAAATTCGAATAAAATATATTCCCTGACTTTTGACACATCAAAAGAGAACGTTTCATTAACTCTTCTTTTTTAGTACCTTCATATGTTAAAGCTAAATATGCAGTCTGTATGTCTGTTAAACTTCCATTCTTCTCTTTTAATTGATTCAATAGTTTTCTCGCCTCCATTTTGTTACCTTGTTTAATCTTTAAATATGCTAGTTCACCTAAATGAACAACATCTAAGCTACTAATTTCTTTATCATGATGAATCTTTAGAAATGATAATGTATGTTGTACCATTTTTCTTTTTTTCTCAATTCCATTATTCTTACTATCTCCTATCACTTCTAGAGTCTTTTCCAAATAATATCTTGATCTCTCATATTCACTGGCTGAAAAAATATACGATTCACCTAACTTTAAATATGCATTTACTTTTGGAAAAGAAAAAAAGTTATCCCATTCAAGGTCATCTAATAATTCCATACTAACATGCCTTGCTTCAATGACTTCACCACCCTGCAACGAAGTAACGGCAATTGCTTCTTTATATCGTAATTTATAACATTCTCGAATGTACCTATTACTTATTTTATTTATTTTTATTTCAAGAGATTTTAATCGCTCAATTAAAGAAGTAAAGTTACCCGATTGATATTGCGCTTGACATAATAAAATTTCAATTAACACTTCCATCTCTATTGTTCTTATTGATTTACTTTCCAGGCTTAATGCCTTATGGTACTGTGCAGCATCAATTTCACCTATATATCTTTTATATATAATTCGATACACATTAGCAAATTCTCTATTTTCTGCTACCTTTGATTGTGATTCACTATTTATAATACTAATTAATAGATTAAACTTTCCTCTTAAAGCTAAATCTTCCATTGCCTCACGTAAGTTTTCTGATTTTGGTTTCGTTACATATATATAATCCATTAATAGATTTTCTTGAACCTGTATGCCTTTGTTTAATAGGATAACTGTTTTGGAAAGAAAGCCAAAACTCATGTCTGTGTTACCTTTAAAAATTTTTGTAACAGTACTTGGCCTAACTCCCCAATAATTTGCTAGTTTATTTTTCCTTATTCCAGCTGCACATAACTCTTTTTCAATTTGATTTAGAGCTTTCCACATGTTTTGTCCCCCTTATTGGAACAAGACACACTTCCCTATCATGAAAACGCACCTTAATGATGAAATACATCTAAAGGCTGTGTTATAACTAGCCGTATATGTTACGCATAGTCGTAACTGAAAGGCTCATGGCAAATGTTTTCCCTACTACAATTAGGGCAAACGGTGTAAAAGTGTTCCCAGCACAATTACACACGATATGGGTCTTTTTCGTTCCGTCAAATTATATTATTAAGAATATTCTATCATAAATAACCCAAACATCTATTCTCTCATATTCTGAAAATACTTGAGAAAGTTGAAAATATTAATATACGTCTTGTTTTTTAGAGCCTCAATAAAATATGCAATATTGCATTTGATAACTAGAGTAGATATTTCAATATTTTTTAACAACAAATGAAAACTCTACCCTATAACTGAATTTATTTTTATATGGTAAAATATATCCATCGCTGATATGTCCAAATATGTAATTTTCATAGCAGCAAAATTACAACTAGACTTATACAACATGATTCAAAACAAATGAAGGAGTGTTTTAAGTGAAAGGACATATTCGAAAAAGAGGAAATAAGTATTGTATTGTTATTGATATCGGACCTAATCCAGAGACAGGAAAAAGAAGACAGAAATGGTTTTCTGGATATAAGACAAAAAAAGAAGCACAGGCTGATGTTGCGAAGAAAATTACAGAGTTGAATGAAGGGACTTTTATAGAGCCGTCTAAAGTTACCTTAGAAGACTACCTAAATCACTGGTTAGAAATTAAAAGTATGAGTATAGAAAGGAGTACCTTTGTCGGCTATAGGGCATTTCTCAACCAACATGTTATACCTAGTATTGGAATGGTCGCACTCCATAAATTAAATGTTATGCACATTCAAAAGTGCTATAAAACCGCGATAGATAAAGGTATTGCAAACAATTCTGTTCTGCTTATGCATAGAATTTTAAAGAGCGCTTTAAATCTCGCTGTAAAACAAAATATTATTTCTCGAAATCCAGCTGATTTTGCTGAGATACCTAAAAAAGAAAGAACCTCTATCCAAACTTGGACAGAGGAAGAAGTAAAAAAGTTTCTTTTGCATTCACAAGAATCACGATATCACATTGGGTATCTTCTTGCAATAACTACAGGTATGCGTATGGGTGAAGTTCTAGGCTTACGATGGCAGGACGTTGATTTTGAAAAACATACCGTTACAATAAACCAAACATCTGGCCATGACAATAAAATCAAAAAAACGGCAAAAACAAATTCTTCAAAACGCACCATTCCTGTACCTAAAGAAACTATAGAATGCTTAAAAAAGCATAAGGTTTTAATTAATCAAGAGAAATTAAGGCTTGGTTCTGCTTATCAAGATTTTGATTTAATTAATTGTAATGAGTTTGGGATGATTATAAAAAAAGCAAATTTCAGAAAAAATTTTATTAGAGCGATACACAATGCAGGCGTAAAAGAAATTAAATTCCATGATCTAAGACATACACACGCAACTATACTATTGAAGCAAGGAGTTAATCCTAAAATTATCAGTGAAAGATTAGGTCATACAGACATTTCAATGACATTGAGTGTTTATTCTCATGTTTTACCGAACATGCAAGAAGAAGCCGTTAAAAACTTTGGTAAAAGCATCTTTGGATAACTTATGTTTGCAAAATGTTTGCAATTCATAAAAATAGGTCAAACAAACGTTGTTATATCAAGGTTTTTTTAACCTATCATCTTATATTCTTGATAAAATCTCCGAATTCCAATTGAAACATTTAATAATGGAATATTCTCTCCTCCGCGTGTTATATATTCGAACCGAAATACGTAGGCAAAATAGTCTTGTGTTTTTTCATCTTTAATAGGCTCTGACATCGCCTCACAAATATTTTGTGTTCTAAGAGGAGAAAAATATATATCTTCTTCGTTTATATTTTCTAATTGTACAGGACGTTCACAAAAAATATGTGAAATTAAAGCGGGCACCCACTTAGAATATACTTCTTTATCATGTAATACGGTTAAATTAGAAATTAAATCGTAATGCCATTCATATTTTGGCGATTCTATTAATTTATTAGGTTTCCAATCATGAATAATCTCATACCAACTTTGAAAAATATAATCGAGTTGTTCTTTTCTAATAGGTTCTTTCGATACAATCCATGGTGTATTTTCATTTAATACATACGGATTATGCTGAATAAATAATATATCAGAAAACATATCATATAATCTTTCATTCAATCGTTTCAACTTACTCGTTAATAAAAATGTCTTATAATGTATCTCTACAATATCAAGCCATTCAATAGGAAAATATATAAATGATACACTTTCGTTTAAAAGAGGCTCTACTATATTTTCAAATGTTAACAACTTTAATTTTTCCATAAAATGATTACTTCCTTTCTTCATTTTTCTTAATCAACAAAAACTAGAAAAATAATTACTTAATCTAATTAATTTAAACCAAGTATTTAAAAGAAAAGTAAAAACTATTTATCCAAATAAAACATTACCAAAACGCCCCTTTTAAAAATTAAAAGTAGTTATCATATCCAGCACCTCCGAAATCATATATCTCTATACATTTGAATTATACAATATACATAATGTATTGTATTTATCATTTACAATAACTTTACAATAAAACTACAAAAGAACACCTTAAGTTGAACTGCACCCCAATTGTTTGACACAGTCTAACAATTGGGGGTGCAGTTTTTCTATGGCTAAATTTACAGCTGATGAAAAAATACAAATCGTTCTACGTTATTTGAACGAAAATGAAAGTTATCGAGAAATCGATAAAGCAATCGGTATAAGGAGCGCCCTTAATTGGCGCTCTTTAATTTTCAAATAACATTTTCAGGTAATTTACGAGAGCGGATTTTATTATGTTGTACAAGCACTACTTCGCTTTATTAAATAGATTATATAGATATCTAATAGAAGGGAGCTTTAAATTCATATGGCTGATTACTTTTATAAAGATGGTAAAAAATATTATAAAAACCAATCGCATTCGAACGATCAAAAAAACAACTGTTTTACTGAAACTCATACGATAGCTGGTTCTGCAGAAAATGCAAATGGAAATATACCTGTGTCTGTTTTCCTTGAAACCACCGCTCCACAAACTGTATTTGAGGATTTTACAAACAATCATAACAAAACATTAATTCAGTTATTCGTTGTCGGTATGAGTGCACCCGTTCAAGTAACTATTCTAACAAGAAGGTCTAGCATACCAATTACTACTACATTACAACCTGTTCAAACAAAAATATTTCAAGTTGAAGATTTTCAAAGTCTTACTCTTACCAAACAGGAAGGTCCTACTAGTATAGTTAGTTTATTTGTACAAAAAACATTTTGTATCTGCTGTAACGATAGTAACGATTCCTGTGATGAATATTATCACGACTGCAATTAATAGATTAAATCGCCAAAAGGACCTTTATATAAAGTTTTTTTCCTTACACTCCCTCACCCCCTTTTTTATTAAGAATCCTAAAATATGTTAATATTATAGATACCCCAAAGTTGAATACGAATGACTATTGTGTTCTTCTTATTCACGGAGCAGTTAGCTTTTTCTAGCTGCTTTTATATTTCGTTCCAGTTCTTGCTTCTTAAAGAACTCTTTAACTGCGTTTTCCCCATAAGTACACATATCCATTCCCCTGTTCTACAAAATGAAATTTTTACCATGAAGATAATTGTTAAACATTTCATACTTATACATTATAATGGAATGGTTATTTTATATTGGCATTAAGAGGAGCGACCTAATTAAGGGCTTCTCTTTTTTTAAGCATTGTTTCTATAATCTTCCTTTGTATATTTTCTTGATCTGCCGCTTTAGCGAATCCCTCGTATACTGCAAACACTTCAAGAAACTCACTTAAACACATATCAATAATTGCTCCATTACACACCCTCGTTTCCTATTAGAATAGCGTTTTTGTTCAAATTCACTTTCCAATCCTATAACTTCATACATTTGGAACTTTATAGAAAAAATACCTTTACTTTCAATTTAATTATATTAATATATTAAATAAGGGGTGTGATCAACTAATGGAACAACTTTACTTTAGTGCTTTAGAACAGCCACTATTTCTATTAGCACTTCAATTAATTGCATTTGTATTAATCATTTGTATCGTATATGGAATCTTATACAACACCATATTAAAATTAAATATGCCTAAATGGACTGCCCATGCGGTAGCTACGGTATTTTCCCTCGGTAGTACCTATCAAACTTTTATGAATTTCATTTAAAAACATTTTTCTTTATTTCTCTCTTTTGTTGAGAAATCTATCATTTACCATTCAAGAACGTAGTAGGCAACTTAATTGGTTGCCTGACGTTTTTACGGTTATTTACTTTCAAATAGCGTTTTTATTGAAAAATCAATTTGATTCACTTTCTCTATGGTATAATCTGTATTATTTACTTTTCGAGAAGGGATAACGTAATGAGAGAATACTTTGGTTTCATTTCAATATTTTTAACTGCATTCTTATTTTTCAATCTGTATTTTGCCGATCCTCCTTTAATTTTGATACCTATCTCAATTGTTTTGGCTATTTTGGCTCCGAAAGGTACAGCCAAAACATTTGCTTTTATTAGTTTAATAATTCTAGGTATTGTCTTCGCTTGCATATACATTCTCCTTTCTATGATTGGTTCGGGATTAGCTGAAACTCATCTCAGATAATCCCTTTCTCTCAAATAACGATTTTGTACTAATTTTGCTTAATATTTCCTGATTTAGTTTCAATAAAAGTATCTTCATCAGCCTCAATGCTTACCATATCCATTTCACTATCAAAACCTACAACTCTTCTGGAACCCCCTGTTAACGCTCCTTTAATAATTGTTGTTTGAATATTAACTGTTACTGTATTCATTTCTTCCTCTCGCTTTCTTTAAAATAAAGATTTTGTTACAAACTTACATGTACATGTATTTCGTAATATAATTAAGTTATCAATATATTAGAAGTGTTAATTATGTCAGGAACAATAATGATTTTTATATATATTTGTTTCGGAATGAGTGCAGTTTTTAGCTTGGTAAAGGAACTTCGAAAGCCACAGAAAAATCAGTTCTTAATTTTAGTGGATTTTCTAATTCTGCTAGGAGCTTTATTCCTAGTAGGTAGTATCTTCATCTAAATTACATAACAAGACTACATTAGGGAGCAAAGCAGTCTAGCGAAAGCTAACTGCTTTTTATTAATTTAACTATTTTATGAAACTTTTAAGTATCCGCCATCCCTTTCACATCAACTACTTCTACCATTCGCTCTACCCTTTTTTATTTCTCTCATATCAGTTGGACCTTTCCAAATCCCCACTCGTTTCCAATGTTTTTTCTTTTTTCCGACATACGAGGGGCTAGGATCATAATCCTTATCCGGTATTCCTTGTATATTTAAGTTCCTGACAACCTCAGGTGTTAAACCACTCGATTTTTCTATTCTCGGTCCACTATTCTTTTTAGGTTGTGTATCCAAATATCTGCCCAACCGACGTAATTCATCACCAGTCGGGCATACTTTACATTCATTAACACTAAAACTCTCGTTGGATGAGCGATTATAATGACAACGTCTACATTTCTGTTCGATAATTTCGCCAATCTGGTATGTAGCTCTTTTCGTACTCCTTTTGTCAGTTTTTTCATACCATCCAACACAAAACTGCCTTGAGCGCTATAACGAGCGCTTGTGATCGACTTTGTAACTTCAAGCCGGTGTGCACGTTTTTTCGCGGTTGTTCTTCTGCAACACGTACATTGACATACATAAAGGTCATTCTTTAATTCATGATTCTTTTCCATAATTGCTTTAAATTCATTAAATAATGTATTGTAATCCTCATCACGATATTGAAACTGAGCTTGCATGAGTTTGAGTGCACTTCCGCCTCCAAGCATAACTTTGTTTCTGCCATACTTCTCTCAATTCTTTTTGAAGTGAATCTTTTTCATCAACAACGCCAATAACCTTTATAAAAATTAAAAGTAATTACAATATAAAGGAGTGTTTTATTTGTGATTTTTACAATGATTTTATAAAAACCTAAAAAGAGGTATTGTCCATACATACGTATAGCAATACCTCTTTTCTTTATCTTATTACATCTTTTACTTCTGTATCTACCGGCCACTTTTCTAAAGTATAAGCCATTTCCCAAAATGAATATTCATATTGACTACTTATAATAAAATGCTGTTTCATACGCTTACGATCAGACTCTGTCACTTTTTCAGCTATTGCATCTAATCGTGTAATTTGCTCTTCAACTAATGTTCGGAACCAATCAGATCCATAAGCAGAAATCCATTCGTTATAAATCGGCTCTTCTGGCTGACACTCTTTTAAACGCTCACCAATTTCATAATACAGCCAATAGCAAGGTAAAATTGCTGCAATAATATCGCCTAAATGTCCTTCATACGCAGCACGGTACATATGTGAAGTATATGCATATGCAGTTGGAGCAGGGATAAAATTATCTTTTTCTTCTTGTGTAATCCCTAGTTTCTTCGCAAAGTTCTCATGTAAAGATAATTCCGCCTCATATGTATTTTGAGCATGATGTGCCATGCGAGCAGTCGTTTCTAATTCAAGCGCTTTTGCAGCTCCTAATGTTTGTACTCTAGCAAAGTGACTCAAATAATAGGAATCTTGAAGCACGTAATAGCGAAAATTAGCTAAATCTAACGTTCCTTCACCGAGTTTTTTTACAAAAGGATGATGAAAACTAGCTTCCCAAATTGAATCTACTTCTTTACGTAATGATTGTGAAAAAGTCATTTGATTCCCTCCAATAATCCATTTCATATAAGTATTTATCCACAGCAATTAACGCTTTATAATAAAAAAACTTTCTTTACAGGCGTAAAGAAAGTGAAATTGACAGTATTTATACATGAAATAGCAATGTCTTTCCCACTTCCCTACGCTGGCATTAACCAGATCAGGTACTAAGAGTCTCAAATTCCAATTTGATCTCAGCCTATAATAGGCCCCCCTAGTGGATAAATATTTTATTTTCGTATCGTATTCATCATAACATACTTCTTGTTACTGTCAAAAGTATTCATAATACCGTTACTTAAAACCCTTCTTCTTTTCTTACTCTTAATGAAGTTTCAATAATCATATCTAATAGTTTACTATAATGAATTCCCGCTGCATCTGCACTTTTTGGTAGTAAACTTGCTTGTGTCATCCCTGGTAATGTATTAACCTCCATTACATATGGAATACCGTCCTTCACCATCATATCAACCCTTGCATAAACACTACATTTTAATGCTTTATAGCACGCCAGTGATGCTTTGTTTACACGTTCCTTAAGTTCAGCTGGAAGTTCGATAACTTCTTCAATTGTACTAGCGTCATCATATTTCGCATTGTAATCAAAGAACTCAGCCGCATGCCGAATTGAAATGATAGGTAACTGTTTCCCATCAAAAATGGAACATGTAATCTCTTCACCTTTTATATATTTCTCTATTACTACTTCAGAATCCCATTCGAACACAGTTTCCAGCATTGAAATTAATTCGTCTTTATTGTAGACAATCTTTACTCCAACACTTGAACCACCAGAGTTTGGTTTTACTACTAACGGAAATCCTAACTTATCTAATTCATCAAAATTCAGATCCTCCATTTTTGTAAGTTCAATCCAATCTGGCGTTTCTATTCCTTCATAACGTAAAATCTTTTTCGAAATATTTTTGTCCATACATATACCGCTAGATAACATATTGCTGCCGCTATAAGGAATACCTAAACTTTCAAGCGTTCCTTGAACTGTCCCATCTTCTCCGTATTTTCCATGTAATGCGAGCAGCGCAAAATCAATGTCTTTCGCTTTTTCGATTAAATCCATTTTTTCATTTAACGTAATTGGTACGATTTCATATTTATTTTTATCTAAATTTGCAATCATTTCGTTTCCAGTCATAATTGATACTTGTTTTTCAGAGGATACTCCTCCCATAATAACGCCAATTCTCATTTCCTCAACTCCAAATTTCATTTTTTATTGTATCACCGATTATTTTGATTCCCCGAACTATTTCTTCTTCTTTCAGACGTGAAAATCCTAATCGAAATGTGTTTATTCCTTCTCCATTAGAATAAAAAACATCTCCAGGAGAAAATGTAACCCCTTGCTCATAACACTTTTGTAAAAGCGTACGAGCATGAATTTTTTCTTCTAACTCTATAAATAAATGAAGTCCACCGTCACCGGTCATTCTTTGAAACGGAATGTACTCGTTACACATCCCAACAGCTAACTCATATTTTTTCTTATAAACAGATCTTGCCTTTTTTAAATATTTTTCAAAATATCCTTCATGTAAATATTGAAATAGAACAGCTTGATCTAAAGTAGATGTGTGAATTGTTCTTGCTCTTTTCACACTTTCTAAATAATGAATTAGTTCTTTATCTGCAATGATCCAGCCTACACGCAAGCCAGGGAAAAGTACCTTTGAAAAGCTACTAATATAAATCACATTATTACCAGCACCAGCAAAAGTTAATAATGGTGCTAAATGTGAACCTGAATAACGTAACTCTTCATTAAATCCATCTTCTATAATAGGAATCTTATATTTTGAAAATAATCTCATCAGTTCCGTTCTTTTCTCTGAACTCGTCACAATGCCGGTTGGATTATGATAGGAAGGAATTAAATACGCAAAATCAAACTCTTTTTCACGCAAGCTTTTTTCAACTTGATTCGTATCAATACCATCTTCATTCATATCAATACCATGAACTTCAAGGCCATGTAAGCGGAATAGCTTCAGCGCAGCATGGTGAGTTGGATTCTCACAAATAACTCGACCTGATTTCTTTGACAACGAGGATATTACAATGTCTAATCCTTCTGTAAATCCATTTGTAATTAAAATATCTTTGTTCGATATATCTACACCTTTCATTTCCATATAATGAAGTAGATAATTCATTAACGGTCTATAACCTTTTGCGTATCCATAGTTTAATACGACATCACCTTCAATGGACATACGAGTAAGAAAAGCTCTTTTGAAATTTTCCACATCAAATAGCTTTTCATCCGGAGCGATGCTGTTAAAAACAATCATTCCTTTTTCCCAGCGCACACCATGTTTCATTAAATCTAATTCATCAGCCAATAAGGTAACTGTATTAAGTTTATTTTTCCAATCTATTTCAACAGACGAAGTGTTCGATATATCAACCTTCGCAACAAAATTTCCTTTTCCTTTAACTGCATAAATGAGCCCTTCTTGCTCTAAATCTGCATAAGCAGCGAGTACAGTGTTTCTGCTTACACTAAGTAATTCACTTAGTTCCCTTGTTGAAGGAATTTTTTGATCCCCGAGCAAATGCCCTTTCATAATCATCTTCTTTAAATAATCTTTTAATTGAATATAAACGGGACGATCTTTCACAACTTTAAAATCTTTAAACAAATTCTTACCCCCTGCAATTATTTTTGCATATTTATTTCATTCTCAAAAGGTCCACTGCATATGTATTTTTTATAAAGGGCGGTACGGTTTTATAAAATACAACTTTAATCAATTAGTAACTTTACTCCCTGTTAATACGTGACAAATCTTTACGATATAAATTAATTATATCTTTTAAAGCTGCTGCTGCGGCTCCGCGTGGATTTGATGCACCACCAATTGTAGTAACTTGGCCCATCGTATCTGTAAAGAACGTAATCCCTTTTTCTGTTCCATTTACATTTGCTAGCGGATGATTTTTATGTAATTTGTACGGTTCAACATTTAGATTCACATTACCTTCATTATCTTTATAGGCTGATGCTATCAATTTAATAATTTTATTTTGTTCCTTCGCATTTCGAATTTGTTGTTTTGTAACATGTTCGATTCCTTTAATATGTATATCTGTAAGCTTATTCTCTGTTCCCATTAAACTGTTTGTCAAAAGTAACAATTTACACGCACTATCAGAACCACTTACATCTAATATTGGGTTCGTTTCAGCAATTCCTTTACTTTGCGCTTCTTTCAGTGCTTCTTCAAATGTAATATCTTCCTCAGTCATTTTCGAAAGAATATAATTTGTTGTCCCGTTTAATATTCCTTCTATTTTTTCAATATGGCAACCAGCTAAACTAAATTGACCAATATCAAGTGTTGGTAATGCCGCAGCAGTTGCCCCACTGTATCGAATTCGTACATTTGCGATTTTTGCAGCTTCATTTATTTCTCTCCAGTTTGTAACTAGCGCACCTTTTGAAATTGCTACTATATCCATTTTTTTCTCAATCGCTTGTTTTATATATTGTTTCCCAGGATTTCCATCTTTAAGGTTTGTAACTGTTGATTCTACCAGCACTGTACCACTTATGTTATCTGTTGCACGTTCCTCTGGATGATGTTCAATATATTTTTCAATTGCACAGCTACCGCCACCATATCTAAATAAATGATGAATAGATAATCCATCTTCATTATGTATTGCAACATTTCTGCCTAATACACCGCTTACCACTAAATCTATTCCATACGTTTCATTTATATATAAATATTTTTCATTTAATAATTTTATAAACTCTCTTCCTACTGTTCCATATCCTGATAGTACAACTTTAATTTTCATAATATCCCCCTATATTTTTCTACCAAAGCCCTCTTTCAATATAATATAAAGCGCCCTCGAATTCCATCGAGAGCGCTTTATTACTATCTATTTCGGTAAACGTGATAACTTTTCAGCAATTGCTCTATAAAACTCTTGAATGCTAGAAAAACCTAACGTGTCCGAAACACTTAATCCTACCATGTCGAGATGGTCCCAATTTGCTTTCGTTTCGATATGATTCCATTTCCCAATCTGCAATGACTCATTATTATTTACAGTAGCATTAGAAGAAGGTGCAATCATAGAACTTGTATTTACTACACCATCATTTTGCCACCAAGTAGTATCAATTAATGGACGATTTTCTTCATACCTTGCATAGGAACCTAAGAAAAATGCATTCCCCATTAACACTTTATTCATCGTTATATGAGGCAAATGTAAACCCGTTATAGGTGCCGCTTGTGATGCATGTCCACTATAGGATAAGTAATACACATTCGGTTGCGTCTTTACCCAATTATTTAACTCCTTTGCACCATCTGTACTTAAATCCCATTGACTTATATCTTTTGTATTTTTCCAAATTGAACTATTTAGAATACGATTACTGTATTGGAAAAAGGACTCTCCAGTATTCTTTTTTAACCCCCATTGATCCAATTTAAAATCATATAGTGATAAATTATCGTTTCCTCCAAAACTTGCAGCTGTAATGAGTAAATCTTTAACGAACGGTAGTAGAAGACTACCATCCGCAAGTGTTGTACCGTTGTGAGGAGTTGCTAATGTTGTAACACTATGAACATATGATTTCTCGCCCTCAAATAGTGGTGATATTTTGGTGTTTGGGTGATTTTTTACATAATTTTTTTCTTCATAACTGCCTTCTTTTAATAGCTGTACTAATGTTCTAATCGTTTGTCCACCCATGCTATGCCCAACTAAATGAATTTTATTTGTTTCACTCCAATTCGGCGTAAAACCACTATAAGTTCTGCCAAAACGCTTATGTCCATGTTTCTCAGCATGTGCGGCACCGTAGTCTACTGTTCCACCGTTAATTTGGGCGTATAATTCACATGCACGGTCCCAGTTACTAGAAACTGGTCCAACAGCTGCGGTATGAACTGTATAACCATTGCGTTTTAAATCTTCTTGTATATCATGAACACCACCCCAATATTTAACCCCTAGCATTTCCTCTCTACCCCATCCGGCAAAACCATTTACTAAAATGATCGGATAATTATTTTGTTGTCTCTCTTCAGCATATGTTATTTTCGCTACCAATGAACAAACAGCCACTAATGCAAAAAAACATATTTTAAAAAATAACTTCCCCATACTTTCTCCCCCTAATAAAACGTTTACATTTTTCGCTATACAGCATGCTTTAATAACTTAAACATAATGTAAAGTATTTTATATACGTTGTATATATAGAAAACATATACAAATGTTGATAAATATTTACTTTTTACAATACAACTTGTAAATCTGTTTATTTGAATTTATAATTAGATATAGTTTCCTCATGTTAAAAAGATTTAAAAACCATAAGAAAACTAATCTCATTGCTTCAAAAGGAGGAAAAATCATGCAAATCGGATCAAATATTCATACATTGTCTCAACCTACTAAAATAACTCCATCTAATCTTGAGCATAATACTATCTCTTCTACTAAACTTGAAAGTAAGAAAGTAAATGATCCTATCAAGTTCGATATTCGTTCATCCGAAAAAGAAATGAAACAGCCAGAGCATAAATTTAATGAATTAGATTTATGGAAGATGTTAAAAGATAAAGGTGTTCCTTTATGGATCATCCTTGAAATGCTACAAAAAGTTCGTAAAGAAAAAGAAGCTCAAAATACAAATGCGATTGAGGAAACAAACGAGACTCGATTAAATGAAGTAATGTAATCTTTTTTATATGAATAGTCTATAAACTAAAAAGAGTTCAAGCTTGATAAAGTTTCTATCAAGCTCGAACTCTTTTTTAAGATTTTTCTCCAATCGTTACAAACTGAAAAGATACTTCTCCTTCCAAACCTTTAATTAGCTTTTTTACTTTGACATTTTCATTAACCATTGTATTATCTGTCGACATTTTAGGTTTTTCGTCACCTATAGATTTTTTAAATTGAAGAAGATGCATTTTTGTTTCATTTGCTTTTATTTCCTTATATACGCTATTTTTTGCTACAATCACATACGATTGCGTTGGATATTTACGGGTGTTACCTATCCAAGTGTCACTATCGTATGTAACAGGAATCTCGTTTCCTTCTATTTTAATACTTTTCATAGTCTTTTCGTCTTCATTTGTAAACAATAGCGATCCTTCTTTTGGGAATTTTGGTAACGTATCTAAAATATAATTGGAGCCATTACCTCGTTTATGAAAAATTTTTTCTTTAATCAGTGCTAGTGCTGTAGATTCATTTAAAATTAATACATGTCCATTTCCAACTTCACCTTTTTTCACAGAAAACACTTCATTTTCTTTCGTAATTTCTTGATAACGATTAATAATTGGTGAAATATTATTTTCATCTCCAATAATTAATACACCGTTTGCAGGAAACGAGTTATCCTTCTTAGAGCATGCACTAAAGCTTATTAAAAATATTATAGTTAACATAAAAATAGTTAAAGTTCTTTTCATCACGGTTCCTTTCATAATTCATATCATTTTTTACATGCTTTTCTGTAATTTTATTAGTTGATATCCTTTATTGCTCCATAGTCTTATAAAGCTTTTGTAGGTAACGCCAACGAGTAATAAAGAAATATAAAACTTGTATACATATAAATGAAATTAAAATAACAATCGAGCTATTTAAAATAGAAAAACTAACTAATTGTTGCAGTGCCGTATACGCTACTACAGTATGAATCACCGCAACAGCAATCGGTAAGAAGAACATTAATAATAACTGTCTCGTTACAACTTTTTTTAACTCTTGTTTACTTAATCCCATTTTCGAAATCATTTTATATTGTTGTTGATCACGGTCCAAATCAGTGTATAATCGGAAATAAATAAAACTAGCAGCAAATGTAAAGAAAACGATTCCGACTAAAACACTTGCCATAAGTAATAAACCATTCTTTTGCTTTGCCTCCAACAAGTTTAATGTTAAAGCTACAAAGTAGAAATCACTGTCCCTAAGATCTTTATCGAATATACTCTTTAATTGATTTGAAATCTCTTTCGTTCTTATCCAATCATCTACAACAAATCCGTAAGTACGATATTGAATATCTTTATCCTCTGGATTACTCGTCAGAGGAATTTCATTATACACATGATCTTGAACAGCAATATAAATACTACTAGAATCATGTGGTAAAACTAAATTCTCTACAGTTTTCTTCACACGAAATGTCTTTGTCCAATCTCCTTGAATGACTTCAATATTTTTTTTATAGTCACCATTTTTAAATTCTTGCTTTTGTGACACCCTCCCAGGGATTAGTAAAATTTCATCTTCTTTTTCAATCGTTTCATGTTGGTACCCGAGTGCTCTCGTAAGTTCGTTATATTCACTTAATTTCAATACATTTACGTTACTTTCTGTAAATTTACTTGAAGATGAAGCCATTCGATACGGAATATTTGCATCCAAGAGGTGTTTTTTTATAATAGAGAGATGTTTATCTACCAATTTGTTGTTTTCAGAGCTTTCATACAGAAATGTATATGGGTTTGTCATCCACACTAAATTTCTATTACCAATAGCAGCTGTTGTACCAATAGCTGTAAATGCAACTGCTGAAATAATAGATACAATAAAAAACATCGTTGCATTATCTTTCATACGGTAAATTAATTCAGAAAACGTTAATATATTTGTTCTTTTTAAAAAGAAAGATTCTCTCCTTTTAGCAAGATGTAATATATAAACGCTACACTGTGTATATAAAAAGTACGTTCCTATAATTACTAGTAGGACACCCATTCCGAGCGTAGTAAAACTGGAACTTGAAATAAAGCGAAATACTGAGAAATATCCATATCCTATACTAATTAAAGAAAGCAATGATAATAAAATTGAAGATTTCGGTTCAGGTTTTGGTTTTTCCTCTGCTCGAATAAGTTCCACAAGTTCCGTTATTTTTACCATTTTAAATGTAAATAGTGAAACAATGAAAAATAAGAAAAGAAAAGTGATTACTGTTAATAATACAGCCTTCACTGGTGTATAAAAAGGCAAACCATTATTAATCATTAATACACTTGCGCTTATCAATAAGACTAGTTTAGAAAATATGAGTCCAATGAAAATCCCTATACAAATTGAACCAAGTCCAATCAACATATTTTCAATTAATAATAATTTCTTAAACTGTCTCATTGACATACCTTGCATCATTAATATGCCAAATTCTTTCTTACGAGTTTTTAAAAATGAACTAACTGAATATAGAATAAAGAAAAATGAAAATACAAAAATCAAACCTTGCGAAATTGTAAATCCCATCGTACCATATGCACTCATTGTTGCACTTGTTGATTTCAATTCACCTTGTAAATCAGGATGAAATAATAAAAGAGCATATGTAAAGAAAACCATAATAGAAAATGTACTACTTAAAAAATGGGCAACGTATGTACGCTTATTACGAAAAATATTATTAAATGCGAACTGACGAAAAGTCATGCCTTTTCCCTCCTAACAAAGAAAGAACATCCATAATCTTTTGATAAAAGGCTTGTCTGCTTTCACCACAATAAATTTCGTTATATAGTTGACCATCTTTAATAAATACTACTCTACTGCAAAAACTCGCAGCATACGGATCATGTGTAACTAACATCATCGTAGCTTTTTCTTCTTTATTAAGAGTATCAAGCATCTCCATTACATCATTTGAAGATTTAGAGTCTAAATTCCCTGTTGGTTCGTCAGCAAGTAATAATTGCGGTTTATGAACGATTGCACGAGCGATTGCTGTTCTTTGAGCTTGCCCCCCTGATATTTCAAACGTTCTTTTACTCAATATATCTGTAATATGTAACTTCTCTGCAATCTCTTCCACTCGTTTGTTCATTTCTTGCACAGAAACACCATCTAAAGTCATCGGCAATACGATGTTTTCTTTTACAGTAAGTGTGCTAAGAAGATTAAATGATTGAAAAACAAATCCTAATTGTTTTCTGCGGAATAACGCTAAATCTTCTGATGATAATTGGAAAGGGTTTGTTCCATTTATTAAAATTTCTCCCGACGATGGAGAATCAATAGTAGATACCATATTTAATAACGTTGTTTTCCCACTACCAGATGGCCCCATAATCCCTACAAATTCACCTTCTTGAATTGATAAATCAATATCAACTAATGCTTTATAAGGTACTTTCCCTTTATATACTTTACTAATACTTTTTGCATGTAAAATTTCCATGTATATTCTCCCTTCATTTGCACGTCTCATAACAGAGTGTAAATGAATTGTCTTACATCTCATATTGATTCATCTTTCATTTATCTTACACGCTTGTAAGATTTCTAAAAAAACTGATAATAAAACTATTTTTAAACTAAAATTAACGCATACCTATCTTATATTAATTGTATAGTAGCAGGAATTACAATGTATATGAAATCTTTATTATATACTGAGAAAAGACCGATTGCTTTATCGGTCTTTTACTACCTAAATTTATATTTTTAACTATTGCCTTTCGTTGATATGTTTTTGAGTTACTCTTTTAATACTATTTCACTTTATAATAACCTCTACAAAAAATTGAGTTCTTCGGTTTAATCGTAATTAAAAATGAATTGTAAATATCTGAAGCGGAAATTATTGCGTTTATCCAACATATAAATAAAATGATTGATTTAATATTTCCTGATATATAGAACGATATAACGGCAGGAACGACCGATAATACAATAATAGGCAAACTCATAAAGATCCAAAATCTTATTTTGGATAGAATTGCATTTGTATTTAACCAAAAAAATATTCCACTACACGTTAAGCTAATATCACCTTTTTTCTTTATAACAATAACGTGTAGAAATTCATGAATAATAAAGACACAAATGCCTATGATGATGAGATAAAATATATTAATGTGGGTGAAATCTGCTCCAAAGTAATACGGTATTAGAAAAATGATGATTTGAAGTACATATACAAATTTCATATAATGTTTTCGATGCCAATTATTTTGTATAAAAGGAGTCCATTCTGACAAATCCATACTTATCTGTGGTAAGTGACGAAACCAAATTATAATAAACATTCCCCTCCCTCATTTAAATAATTTCATATTTAAAAACATGTAATCCACTAACACTCAACCGTTAATTTTAAATTCACACCTTTGCTCGCCTGCACTTTTGCCATAAATTCTTCTACTAAAGCCTAAAGTCATTCATTTGTAGGATGATTTGAGTAAAAATTTATTGTTTTCATAGGCACACATATTCGACAAAATTTTCCAAATACCTTTTTAAATACGATGCTTATATAATAGTCCTCGCACATACAACTTGATGCATCTGTTTTTGGTAAAAAGCAACTTTATCCAGAAGCTACTCTTTAATATGCTTAACTGATACATTTGAATGTAAAAAAGCTTAGAGTTTTAGCTTTAAGCTTTTTAATGATTTCGGTTTAATTTCTTTTACAGAGCAATATTTTTTATCCATTCGGATTTACTTAATTGATAATGATTATATAGTTGATTTTCTATCTCCTGTTCACTCAAATAAATAAACCCACATTTTTCAATAACTTTATTTGATGCTACATTGTTAATTAAAGCAATTGCGTTAAGGACATCTACTTTCGTTTTTTCGAACAAATAGTCAACCAGTCCTTTTGTCGCTTTCGTTGCATAACCATTATTATGATATTCGCTTGAAACAGCATACATAATCTCTCCATTCGGTGCAGGGAGTTCATCTTTTATACCTGTGCAGCACCATCCAATAAATTCATTTGTGGTTTTCTTACATATTCCTAGTTTTAATATGTGATCATCTATGTTAGTCGTAATTCTCACTGCATGAAGAAAAGCTTTATTTTCTGGTATCTCATAATTTACAACCCAATTAATCCTTTGTTCTTTCGTTGATTTCCAGTCTGGCAAAAATTTTTCTATTTCCAGTTGATTGGATATGTTATAAATATTCTCTGCATCTTCGACTGTAAACTCTTGTAGGTATATTTTTCCATAATCTATTCTAAATAACGTAGTCAATTTCTCTTCTCCCATGTTAATACATTAAAGTGCCTTAATCTGCTTCGTAAGTTCCATAAATCGTTCATCCAGTGCTTTATATTCTTTGTCTTTAGAAGTTAAAAAGCTTAATTTCCCTAATACTTCTTGTCTCTCTGTTTCTAATGTTAAACGTAGCTCTTCGATTTCGTCTCTTGTTTTCGTAGGTTCTTCGAGCTGCTTTTGTATTGTATTGTTTACAAACACAAGCTTTGTATTAGTTGTTTTCTCCAGAAAATATCGATCGTGAGAAACGATAACGAGTGTTCCGTTATACTCAGCTAATGTATTTTCAAGCTGTTCACGTGAAGGAAGATCAAGGTGATTCGTAGGTTCATCTAAAATAAGTACATCTTTTTCATCTAAAATATAAGTCATTAGCTTACATTTTACTCGTTCACCCATACTCATATATCGAATCGGCTCTTTCCATTGGGAAGATTCAAACCCTAAATGTTTCATTAAATTTTGGACTTTTCCTCTTTCTTCAAACGTCTCTTTGAAAAATAAATCTTCTGGTGTTTTTTCCAGCGGTAAATCAAATACTTCTTGTGTTAAATAACCGATGTTTGCTGATGGTGAAATCCATACTTCTCCTTCAGCAGTTTCGTTTCCCATAATCATCTTCAGTAAAGTTGTTTTCCCGCTACCGTTTGGTCCAACAATCGCAATCTTCTCACCGTGTTGAATTGTAAAATTAACGTTTTCAAATAATATTCGATTATTAAATTTTTTCCGCAATTGTTTTACTTCTAAGAAACGTTTTCCTACTTTTTTACTCGCTTGAATAGAGAATTCAACTGAATACTCCTCTTTCACACGTTCTACCTTCGTTTTCTCTAGCTCTTTTTCGAGACGTTTTCGTTTCGACTTCACTTGTGCATCCATGCGCTTCGCTTTTACACGATAAAATTCTTTAACTCCTTCTTGTTTTGTAGACTGCGCATGTGCCTTTTGTGACCATGAACTTAGTTCTTTTATATGAGTTTCTACTTGTTCTATCTTTTTTTGTTGTTTTTCATATTCACGCTGCTGTGTCATTCTTTTATGCTCACGTGCTTTCATATAACTTGTATAATTACCGCTATGGTCAATTAATTTCTTATCCTCAATTGACCATATTCTAGTCGCTACAACATCTAAAAAATATCGATCATGTGATACGACGATAACTGTACCTTTCATATTTTTAATTTGCTTAATGAGAAATTCTGTACTCATCTCATCTAAATGATTTGTCGGTTCGTCTAATATTAAGACATTAGGATTTTTAGCAAATCCTTTTGCTAATCGTACTTTCAGCTTTTCACCACCACTTAAAGTATGAAAGTCGTTCGTTGGCACGCCCCATTTCGCAAGCAATTCTGCTTCTTTTGCAATTATATCTTTATTAACGAAAGTTTCTTTTTCTTGTTCAACATATGCTGTTGTCATATTCATTTGCATCCATTCAACAGTACCTTTTGAAGGTTCAATCTTCCCATTTATTAATTGAAGTAACGTTGATTTACCAGCACCGTTTTTACCGATTAATCCGATAACATCCCCTTGTTTTACTGTCACATTCATTTTCTCTAACAACATATTTTCTTTTATTTCAACATAAACATCATTTAATTTTAATAGTTCTTTCATAATACCGATCCCTTTCATTAAGGGAGAATAAAAAATCCTCCCAAATAAATTTGGCAGGATTAGTCGTTAAAATATTTATACCCAAATAAACTATTGCGCAACATAAATAGCAATACCGTTGTATGGAAATCGGGCAGACTAATCCTATTTTTTAGAAATTGAAATTTATTGAATTTCAACATTTAAAAATAAGATTAGTTAATCATCGTCCACCCATCATTCCTTTCCGTCATTAATAACCATATTGTACCATACTAATACTGTATGAGTAAATGCAATTATTTGTGCTGTTAAAAAGATTGCTTTCTTTTAGGCTTATTTATCATTCTTTAACTTCATATTGAACAAGCACAAATTACATTAATTGTAATACGTCCTTTAGAATTCCCCAGTAAAAAACTTCTAAACTCTCTATTATATAAAAATAAAATATTATTCGTTACCCAATAATAACTTATTGTTTTTCAATAAATTATCATTGATTACTACCCTTTAATAAGCTATTATATAGTTGCAGAAAATATTAATATAAGGATTGAATTTATGGACAGGACATTAAAAATCAAAAAATTAAATATATTTTTAAGAATCGTTCTCCTCCCGATTGTAGTAGGGATAATTGTTGGTATACTAACTAAATTAGGTCAAGGTATACTTCCAGGAAATTGGCATTCATTAGCTAACTTAGGAAGCGTTTGGTTAGTTCCATCCTTTTTCGTGGCTAGCCTTAGTTATTCTAAGCGTACAGCTATGCTTTCTGGTATCCTTGCACTACTCGGTATGGTATTAGGCTATTATGGTTATGCAATAGTTATTAAAAATGTAGCTCACTCGATTTATTTTATATCTGTATGGATTGTATGTGCATGTATAGGAGGAACTATCTTTGGAATTGCAGGTTTTCTATGGAGAGATACGACAACTCCACTTCATAAATTCGGAAGCGCACTTTTAAGTGGAGTTTTTGTAACGGACGGACTTCACATTCTATTAAACTTTGAAGATTACAGTTACATGTTACCTGTTGGATATACGGAAGTGATAGTCGGAATTATCTTGATTCTTGTATTAGAACGCTCTAATGCTTATCGTGTGTCTTCTTTCTTAATGATGATTCCTATCACTATTTTAGGATTAATTGGATATAATTTATTAAGTTTGTTTACTTAATTACAATACTGTATCATGAAAAAACAAAAGACTAATTGTATTATAGTCCACAAAACATATCACGTATTCGAACATTATACTTATACATAGGATAGGATCCATGAAGCTATCTCTTTCAAAGGGATGGCTTTTTTCTTACAAAAATATTTATCAGCTTTTTATTAAATCCTCCAAATTTAACAATCGTATTTATTAGTGTGTCATTATACATACTAATATAACGTTTTGCCATTTCATATAACCGCTATACAAAAAGGCTAAAAAACTTATCTCCAAAGTTCTTTAGCCTAGATTACATATTTTTACACATTAAAAAATTTAATACGTACAACGGTACCTTTACCAACTTCTGAATGGATTTCTACACTATGTCCTAATTGTTTCGTAATTTCATATACAAGATATAGCCCCATTCCAGTTGATTCTTTAAAATCTCTGCCATTTTCTCCTGTAAAGAAAGGTTTAAATACTCTTGGTAAATCTTGCTTCGGTATGCCTACACCGTTATCAGCAATTTCAAGTATGACTGTATTACCTTCCTTACAAGCTTTCACTTTAATCTTCTCTCTACTACCAGATGAATATTTAATCGCATTCGATAGTATTTGTCCAATTAAAAATTGTAACCATTTCGCATCACTTTCTACAGTAATATCTTTCTCAACTTTAAGCTCTGGATATACAAAATTCCGGATAAAGAAACGTTTATGTTCATGCACAGAATCATTCACTATTTTATATAGCTGTACTTTTTCTACATAAAAATCTTGTGTAAATGCTTCTAAACGTGCAACATACAATGCCATCTCTAACCCCTTTTTCAGTCTATCTGTTTCCTCATTTATACTTTCGAAGCGTGGATCAACTTCATCTTGTGTAATTAATTCTATGACAGATAAAGGTGTTTTCATTTGATGAATCCACTGATTCATAAAAGTTAAATGATCATTATTTTTTCTCTCTTGTATTTGAAGCTGATTTTGATAATGGCGATATTGTACCTCAAGCAAGTGTTGAAGAGCAGCAGATATAGCTGCAAAATCAGAATTTTGAACAGATTCATCTAAAGATTGCATCGGGTTTGCTAAACGCTCATAAAAAGAACGATGTGTAAAGTAACGAAATATTAAATAACCTACCATAAAAAAGGCACCTAAAAACATTGCGTATAATGCCGTTGCAGTATGGTTATACCCATCAAACCAATATACGAGAAATATGGATAGTAGTTGAATTGCTGTAAAACAAATAAGTGGTATATGATCACGTATAAACAGCCTTATCATTTTTCCATACCCGTATCCCAAGTAATATGCAATCTATATCCAACACTACGAATTGTTTCAATCGCATCCTCAATCTGTAACGTTTTTAACTTCTTTCGCACACGTGTCGTATTTACACTTAATGTATTATCATCAACATAGGATTCACTATCCCATAATTTATTTAATAACACCTCTCTACTCACTACACGCGGATAATTTTTCATTAACATTTCTAATAAAATAGCTTCGTTTCTCGTTATATCAATCTCTTGGTTCCTAAGCTTCAATACAAGCCTTTCGGGATATAAACAAAGTCCCTGTTGCTCAACCATCCGATCTTCTACTTTCGGTGCATAATCTCCGTAAGCACGTCTTAAATGACTTCGAATTTTAGCCATTACCACTTCGTAATGGAATGGCTTTGAAATGAAATCATCACCACCGTTTTCTAACGCCATAACTTGATCCATCGTACCTTCACGAGCTGAAATAAATAATATCGGACACGTGGAAACTCCGCGAATTTGACGACACCAATAGTACCCATCAAAACTCGGTAAATTAATATCTAATAAAACTAACTCTGGTTGTTCTTCTAAAAAAATATTTAATACATTTTGAAAATCAGATACAATAATTCCTTCATACCCGTATTTCGCAACATGTGTTGATAATAATTCTGCTATTTTCATATCATCTTCTACAATCATAATTTTAACCATTATTTACTCCTTTATCGATCCGCAATCTTATATTCAATTATATAAAATAAATACTACCTTTTTTTATATAATCCGTAAATCAAAAAAGGATACTTTTATACAAAAGCATCCTTCTTTTATTATTCTTATTTAATATGAAATTTTACTAAAGTCAAAACCTAACTTCTCCACATAGTCCATACTTAGTTCCATTCGTGCCGTTTTAAGCGGATCCACAACTTGACAAACTTTTAAATCACCGGCAGCTGATAATAAAAGCGTGGCATCAGCTTTAGACATTTTTAATTCTTCATGTAAAAATGTCACCATATTACGTACAGCACGATTCGCTGCATCATCTAGCAATTGCTCTGAAGCAAGCGTCATTATTTTTTCTTTTTGAATAACCATTGGTAATGGCCATTTCTTTCCTTTTATAATATGAACTGTTACCGTCACCTCACCAGCAACTTCTACTCCACTAACACCAATTTCACCGTCACCCATCGCTGCGTGTAAATCGCCTAATGCTAATAGAGCACCAGGAACATTTACAGGTAATAATAATGTTGTCCCTTCTTTTATCTCTTTACAGTCCATATTCCCGCCGTGATCATGCGGTGTGCCACATGAAATACTCTCTTCTTTTGGAGCAGTTCCAATTACACCGATCATTGGATTAATTGGGATTTGTAGTTCATTCGAAAACAAAACATATTTATTATGTATTGGGACAATTTTCACTGTATTTTCATGTAGCTCTTCACCCATTACACCAAGATTCGTACCTGTAGTTAAAACACCTTGCTCTGCAATTTGAATCTTTTCAATCGTTACGGATAATATGTCACCAGGCTCTGCATCACTGATATATACAGGTCCAGTCGCCGGATTAATTCGGTTCCAATCTAATTCTTGAAACGCAACATCTTCAGAATCAATTTGATTTTCAAAGCAATCATATGTTTCAAATATAAGGCGACTCCCAATTTCTACTTCCATACATGGTTTATTTTCTGATGACATTGCGTAAATGATATGTTCTTTATGAATTCGATACATAATACCTCTCCCTTTTATATTTATCTACTATTACTAATTAGCTTTTTTCAGACAAGCTCCTCTTGAAATGTTAATTTTATGTGAAAAAGCACCAAGCTTATTTAAAAACATACACTCTTTACTATAACAGAAAGGTGGTATCACTATGCCCCTTATTCCATATAACGAAAGCGATGTTGACTTACTTGCTCGATTAATACGTGCTGAAGCTGAAGGCGAAGGCCGACAAGGTGAACAACTTGTTGGTTGCGTAGTAGTAAACCGTGTATTTTGTGATTGCTTAGATTTTAAACAACTTCGTTCTGTACGTGATGCTGTATATCAAAGCCCCGGTGGATTTGAAGCAGTGCAATACGGATATTTTTATCAACGTGCTCGTGAATCAGAAAAAGAAATCGCACGAAAAGTTTTACAAGGTGAGTGGCGCTGGCCAGCAAGATGGGCTCTTTGGTATTTCCGTCCAGTTGGAGCTTGTCCGCCCGAATGGTATAACCAGCCATTTGTAGGACAGTTTAAAAGTCATTGTTTTTATGAACCTAGTGGTAATGAATGTCCGAAATTGTATTCACGGTAGTAAAATTTGGAACGCAAGTACTTAGAATTTTGGGTACTTGCGTTACTTTTAACTAAGTTCTAGTAGTCTAATAATGTGATGGATTTTTCGATATACTTTTCTAAATTAAAATCATAGAATTATCTAAAAAAATTCTTTATAGCTTCTAATTGAATTTTGTGGCTACACTCATCACAACAATATACCCCTTTTGGTTTCTCTTTAAATCGCTTATATTTTTCACTACCTTCATAAACACGAAATATATTTTTACAAGAAAAGCAAACAATTTCATAAAACATCATATGCATTTTCCTCCTCGTATTTATAACCTATCATCAAGCAACTTGAGAAGGCTTTTTTCCCATATCCATATATTATTAATAAAAGGTTTTTCTAAATTTTTATGGAATTATATAAATATCATTAAAAGTGAGGTTTACACCTTTTTCAATAATTTTCAACTGAAGGATCATGTTGCAATGAAAGTATTGGAGTTGAAACACTATGAATCGTATCGATTACATAAGACAAGAAGAAAAGAAATATCACGACCTTTGCTATGAACAATATAAACTATTTGAAACTGGTTCTTGGCTGTACAAACCGGTTAAAACAGTTATGGACTTGATGGATCACTTTGAAGGACAAAACAACTTGCAAGTACTTGACCTCGGCTCTGGCGTCGGAAGAAATAGTATTCCCATTGCACAAAAGATACAAAATACTAGCGGCACTGTTACATGTGTCGATTTACTTATTTCCGCTTTAACAAAATTACAAACTTATAGTAAAGAATATGAAGTAATTAAAAATATTAAAACAGAACAAGCAGCAATTGAAAACTACTATATCCAACCTAATACTTATGATTATATCGTTGCAGTATCCAGTTTAGAGCATGTTCAATCAGAAGAAGATTTAAAAAACGTGCTCTATTCTATGAAAGAAGGTACAAAAAGTGGCGGTATTAATTGTTTAATTATTAACTCGAACATACAAGAAATTGACTTACATACAAATGAAGAATTAGATGCTTTAATTGAAATTAACCTTCCTACTGAAGATATGATACATCTATTAAAAAGTATTTATAAGGAATGGAAAGAAATTGAAGTTGAAATAAAAGAATTAGTCTATGATATTGTTCGCGATGAAAGGCATATTCAATTAAAAACAAATGCTATAACATTTGTTTTTCAGAAATAAAACTATAAAAGGTAAGGCTTTTCCCTCATATATTCATAAAAACACCCTTACCTTTCAATTATAAATTCTTCAAAAAATTGCTTTGTTATTACTTCATCTAAAACATTATTTTTATTAGAAATACTATTCAGCTAGTAATTGAATTCATTTATTAATAATTGCTTGTCGAGCTTTTTCTTTATCATCAAAATGAATAGTTGAATCTTTTAAAATTTGATACGTTTCATGCCCTTTCCCTGCAATCAAAACAATATCATTAGAAGATGCCATGTTTATTGCGTGATTAATTGCAAGTTCACGATCTACTTCCACTTTATAATTCAAATTATTATTTTGCGAAAATCCTTTTTCAATATCTTTCATTATTGCCTGCGGATCTTCCGAACGTGGATTATCAGAAGTAATAAAAACAAAATCACTATAACTTCCAGCAATTCCACCCATTATAGATCGTTTTTTTGCGTCTCTATCTCCACCACAACCGAAAACAGTAATAATTTTACCTTTTGCAAACTCTCTAATTGTAGAGAGAACATTTTCTAACGCATCCGGTGTATGAGCATAGTCCACTATTACAAGGAAATCTTGATTTTCATCTATGATTTCCATTCTACCTTCAATACTCTTTAAGTTAGATAAGCTATCACTAATGTTTGTAAGCGGAATACCTTCAACCAATGCAACTGTTATTGCTGCTAATGCATTATAAACATTAAAACGACCTACAAGATTAAGGCTAACCTCTATTTCGCCATTAAAGGACGAAACTAAAAAACGAATTCCTTTTGGACTTAAAGTTATGTTCTTCGCTTGAACATCTGCTCCATTATGTATTCCATATGTGATAACCTCAGCTGAAGTAATTTTTTTAAAGTATTCTACCGATGGATCGTCTGCATTCAAAACAGCTATTTTTTTATCTATAGTAGATAAATTATTTCCTAATCTCGCAAAAAGAAGACTTTTTACATGCTTATATTCATCAAATGTTCCATGATAATCTAAATGATCTTGTGTTAAATTTGTGAAAACAGCTATTTTAAAGTTACACCCTTTAACTCTTTCCATATGTAACCCTTGTGACGTAACTTCCATAACACAATAATCTGCATTTTGATTTTTCATCATTTGCAAATTCCGTTGAAGTGTTGGAGGTTCTTGCGTATTAATATCAGTAGGATACCATTTTGAACCCACTTTCACTCCGTTATTCCCCATGAGCCCCGTGTGATATCCATAATCACTTAAAATTTTTTCAAGTAAATAGGAAGTAGTTGTTTTCCCATTTGTCCCTGTAATTCCAATTAACTTCATTTTATTAGATGGATAACCATAGAAATGTGACGCAATAACTGCCATAGCATACCTAGCATCTTTAACAATTATTTTAGGTATCTCAATATTTACATCTCTTTCTACAATTAGCGCTACAGCACCATTTTTCACTGCATCTTCAACAAATTGATGTCGATCTTCAAGAAAACCATCGATACCTGATACACATATAAATAGGTTACCATTAGTTATCTTTCTAGAATCCATTTCTAATCCCGTAATTTTTACATTCATATCGCCAATAGTTTCTTTAACCAATAACAAATTCGCCAGCTCTTTTAGTTTCAAATCCCCCGCCCCCTTACATATTACCTTATTAAGTTTACCACTTTGTATAAAAACAATGGTTTAAAATTCCATATTTTTTGAACTAAATTTAATCACCCTTAATAAATAAAAGAGCACTTGTTTCCGCAAGTGCCCTTTTGGGGATTTTGAGATACCCTCTTAACGAAAGTTAAGGTTACTTAAAGTTAAAAGGTATTTATATTATATGCTTGTCCTCTTTATTTGTGCATAATTAATATATAAACATATTTAATCATTCTTAATAACTTTTAGTTATCGTTCTTTTTTACATGTTATCTTTAAGAAATTGATTGAAGGTTTATTGACCATATTCTTATTTGGTTCATCAATTTGCGAAACTTGTACTAGTCCATATTTTTTAAAATCTTGTTTTATAGATTCAGAATCATAGAAGAACATTTTCACACCTTCCATTATCTCATAATAATCTTTATCCAACTGTTTTCCTTTTCCGTACATTGGAGCTTTTTTAGAAACAGTTGTAAAAACCATATATCCACCCGGTTTTAACTGATTAAAACAATTTTTAATAAATTTCTCTCTTTCCTGGTCATTCAGCAAATGAAGAAGTGCATGACTAAATATCCCATCGTAAAGATTAGTATCAAAAGGCATTTCGTTTACCGAACCGTGATAAATACTAATATCTTCTAATCCGTTTTGTTTCGCTAAATCAATAGCTGTTTGTGAAATTTCAATTCCAGTTACATTTATACCATTATTAATAAACACCTTTGCGTTTCTGCCATATCCAATACCCGGAACTAATATGTCCTTAACGTTCTTTTCTAGAAAAAAATCCTTTGTCAAAATTGCTGATTCTGTAGGTTCAAATCCCCACATCGTTTGTTTCTCAATAAAGCTTGATTCCCAAAATTCCATTATGTTTCTATCTCCTTATTTTCAATCCATTTTAGTATTAAATTAAAGGCAAGTTTTTTGTGTTGTTGTTATAGGGTGTTGTTATAGGGTGTTGTTGCTATATAGTTTTTTCTTCTATTCATACCACTTACCTTATTCATCTTGGCTCCATTGAATATAGCATAATACTAAGCCTATATCTAATATAAAGATTGGTGTAAAAGCCACTCTTTTTATTAACCCTTTATCATTCTAAATGAATTTCAATTAAACTTTTTGTGAAAATCAAAACTTACATATATTGAAAATAGATCTATTTAACTCAATCTTTTTTCAATAAGGATTTGATGATCCATCTTCTATTTTCAAAAAAATAAAAAGCACCCGAATGGATGCGTATAGATTAAACTTATTCATTATTACTTTTTCCACTTTCATCATCAACTGATTTGGAGTCTAACATGCTGCCTATATCCGGCGGTAAAGTTAACTCTATACCAGCTACTGGTTGATTATCTTCATTAAACCATTGTTTCTTAAATTTAATCAATTCTTCATTTTTCTTATTTTCATCCATATTATCCCCCCCTTTTATGTATGATATTAAACACTTTACTTAATATGTACATTGAGAAAGATAATATACTATTTGTACATAATGAAAGAGCAAAAACCATTCTCTGTTTACACAAGCCATTGTACCTATTTAAAAAAACCGTACATGTTACTCCGTGCTCTGTTATCATATTAATGTCGAAACATACGTGGCCTATGCGGTACCTGGTCATTTTGTTCATTATTTATATGAGACAAATACTTTTAAAGGGGTAATTATTCCTTGATTTAATTCCTCAAAACATTGAATGAGTTCTGTATATTGTATTTCATGTTGAAAAATCTCTTCTATCCATGGTGTTTGTTCTATTTGACTAAAAAACCAATCTGCATGTTTTTGATAATCATACCCATCACTTGAACCAATGATTTGCAATTCTTTCTGATAAAAATCGGCGGTTAATGTTAATTCTTCAATATTACCATCAGAAAGTATACATATTTGTCCATTAGTTTTAAGTGCTTTTTGTAATGTATGAAATCCGCTATTTGTAGCAGAACATTCGAAACCGTAATGAAATGCTTCTTTTATTTGTTCTTCTGATTCATATATGTTTTTTGCACCAAACTTCTTTGCAAAATCTCTTCTATTTTTATTAGGTTCGACAACATCTACATGCTTAACACCTACATAGTATTTTAAGAAATAACAAGCAAGTAAACCTATAACTCCCATTCCAGTTATAAGTATCTTTTCATTCTGTCGTGGGTTTAGTTTCAATATGCCTTTAGCAGCATCACACGAAAGAATAGATAATAAGGCATCTTTAGGTTCTATATAACTAGGCACTCGAATTACTTTATCCCCTTTAACTATTCCTATCGTATCATGTCCATAAAAAGAAACTACCCTATCACCTACTTTTAAATTTGTTACTTTATTCCCAACTTGAATAACCTCACCATAACTTTCATATCCAGTTTTTCTTGGATAAATAGGATTCATATCTGTAACATCGGATCCTTTAAACTGCGGTAACTCTGCTCCAATACTTATTGCCCCTGCAATTGTTTTAACGATAATTTCATCATCCTGTATAGACTTTATTTTACACGTTTTCCACTTAAGGTATTTTGGTCCTTCTAAAACTAATTTATTTTGTTCCATTTATGACCCTCTCATTTTATAAAAATATATTCTCACTAAATTTAAAACAATGTATAATAAATTCATCTAAAATTTAAGCTATAACGTTGACTAGCACCCAACAGTGATAAAATGATAATTGAATTTGATGGATATGGTATAAATGAGTATGTTTTTGGCCGTAACCGTTCTCTTAACGAGTTAATAATAATGTATTTAAATGTAAAAAATGAAGAGATATCTAATGAAGAACTTCTAAACTTATTTTGTGTACGGTATCATTATGAAAAAATTCAAAAGTTATTACAAGAAGACGTCTTGAGCGATGTTGTCATTGATTTAGATACAGACTATATTTATATCCCTACTAGATAACAGTAAACTAGATCGAGTGAATAGAAATTACGATTCAGCTAAGTGTTTAATAAAATAAGTCATTGCCCAAATTAATGTCGCAAACTGAGTGACAAAATACATTGTCCATTCAAAACCAGTCAATTTTCTATCTCGTTTAACCTTCTTTAAGTATCTGTAAAATATAAATGTACTTAAAAACATAAGTAACAACGATAATTGTTGTAAATCATCGACTATACGTACTACCATAAACTTCATCATCCTCCTATTTACAATAAGAAAAGATAATCAAAAGGGACCTTTCCCCTCTGATTATTAGCTGAACCAACTAAGCCTTTACGAGCAGTTAATATGGAATATTCTACACTCTAACAATACCATTAATTAGTAAGGGATAATACCTTTTCAACAAATACAAAAAATCCAAATAAACATATGTATAAATATAATGTGTGATTCTTGTTCCTTATTAGTTTTAATCAGGAGCGCTTTGACAAACGCTCTTTCGTTTAAAAATAAGAACTATTTCGAAATTTTTATAATCTAAATTAAATGATGACTGCAATTTAGCCTTTGAACCCCTTAAATGTTAACTCTCTTTTTAATTTTTGAAGATTGTTGCATAGTATCAATATTCACAACTGTTATATTTCTTTCCCCACGAGAAAACTACAACTAAAAAAGTAGGGGCTATACAAATTGTTAGGTTTATTGTTTTCTTATAAAAAATCTTCTCCGTAATATATAGATCCTTTCTTTAACAATAAGGATAGACTTTTCTTTTTTATAAAATGAATCAGGATTATAAAACAATACCATTCCCATCTGTTGTTTTCCCCTCCTATCTACCACTTAAATTTATAGCACCTTGATCAACCAGGGATAATTTCTTCCATTTTGGAAATTTTATAAGTAAACTTTTTGAGAATCCTTTGAGGTGCGAACAATGTTTTTAAACCAAAATCAAAAAGAAAGAAAGTTGTTTGTTTTTGCAACAATTATACTCATTCTCTATTTGTCTCCTTTATTTATTCTTGGAGAAAATGCGCATATTCGCATTCATGATAATCTTGATTCCAATTTGTCCTGGTATAAGGTTTTGACATGTAGTGGAGAGATACAAGGTCCGATTAATAGTACAATTCCACAGGTGATAAATAATCAATTGTCAAGAAACGCCTTTAACACAGAATTTAGTGGTATTGTATGGTTGTATGCTTTTTTTCCAAATATGGTTGCTTATGTATTAAGTCAGACAATTACAAGAGTGATTGCTTTTATAGGCATGTATGTACTTTTAAAACATCATTTTTTACCAAAAGAGGAATGGATGGTCATTTCAATAGGAGTTTCATTAACTTTTGCTCTTACCCCTTTTTGGCCATCAGGAATGCTTAGTACTCTGGGAATGCCTCTTGCACTTTGGGCATTTTTAAATATTCGAAAAGGGGAAAAATTGTGGAAGAACTATTTCGTACTTACTCTAATCCCTCTATATTCGAGTATTGTTTTAGGTTTTTTCTTTTTTTTAAGTAGCATAGGGATACTCTGGTTAGTTGACTTAGTAGTAAAAAAAGAATGGAACTTTCGTTTTCTTTTTTCAATTATTTATATGACGCTCATTTACATGATTGTAGAATATCGCTTAGTAACTTCCTTCTTTTTATCAACTGCACCTAACAGTAGAGATGAATATTTTCATGCAAGATTATCGTTATGGCGGTCTCTCCGACTTACAGTGAAAAATTTTCTTTTAGGACATACCCATGTCATGACAGTCCATACATTTGTTATTTTACCTACAATACTTATTGCGTTGTATTTTATCATTACTACAAAACGATGGAAGCAAGAAAAAGTCTTTATTTTTTTGTTCTGGTTTAACATATTTTTATCAATTTGGTATGCTTTTTGGTTTTATAAAGGCTGGCTTCCATTAACAAAACGATTTCACATTTTAGATACATTTAATTTTGCACGTTATCATTTTTTGCGCCCGTTAGTTATTTATGTTCTATTCGCTCTTGGATTAAAAGTTTTATGGTTACAAGGGAAAGTATGGAGACATGCTACAACAAGTATTATAATAGCCCAAATTATTTTGTTATGCTTTTATAATGAAGAAATTGTTTATCAAAATAAACCTTCAGTAAAAGAATTTTTTGCAGAAAAACAATTTAAGGAGATAAAAGAGTACATAGGTTTATCTGTGGAACAGTACCGTATCGCTAATATCGGTTTACATCCAGCTATCGCTCAGTACAATGGGTTCTATACACTTGACACATACAACAATTTTTATCCTCTATCTTACAAATATGAATTCCGAAAAATAATTGAGAAGGAACTAGCGAAAAATAAAACGATTCGTACGTATTTTGACGAATGGGGTGGCCGTTGTTATATTTTCACCGATGAACTTGGAAAACACTATATGTTTAAGAAAAATTCGAAAAAACGGTTAAAAAATGTAGAACTAAATATAGATCATTTTAAAAAAATGGGTGGTCGTTACATATTTTCTGCTATCCCTATTGAAAATGCAGTAAAAAACAATTTATCCCTCGAGAAAATATTTATATCAAAGACATCCGCTTGGAAAATTTATTTATATAAAGCAATATAGATAAGTACATTAGATTACATCTCTCGATATAAATTTATAAAAAATCAAACTAATATTTAACTGCAATATTAGTTTGGTTTTTACTATTTGTATGAAATTGAACTACTCACCACAAACACCATGCAGTACTTCAAATTCACCTTCTGCATTTGAAATACTGCGTTCCCCGCCTTTAATAGAATCTTCATAAATTTTCACATTGGATATAGATATAGGTTCGTTATTTTGATCTATGATAATACCTCTTGAATACTTACCAACTGCAATGCATCGATCATCTTTTTTATAGTATTTCGTTACAATCATAGCTCCAATTATTACAGCGATACACACAAACAAGAGAATTATTTTACGCCTCACAACAAACCTCCTTATTCATTTTATTCTTTTTTAAATTGAAAATTTAGACGTTCAGCTTGTTTGATTTCCTCCATTACTTTACGAATTCCTTCTTCAATCCTATCTTCCTTTACATTCGATACGTTCAACTTTAATAGTCTTTGTTTCGGAAAACCTCTCACATAATTTTTATCAATCGTATCAATACATATTTGCATTTCATTTAATCTTTGGAATAACATTTCAGAAATACTCGTTTTGTGTAATTCTAAACAAGTGTGGATTCCAATTGTATTTTGCTTTTTATATGTGAATAAAAGCGGATTTTCACTATGAATTCTTTCTAATGCTTCAGCTAGTTTTTTAGATCTATTATTATAGGAAGATTTAATTTTATTTTTATGGCGTTCGAACATACCACTCTTTATATAAATTTCTAAAGCAGCTTGGGATATCATCGGGCTATCAATATCTAAAACCTTTTTATATGTATGGAAAGCACTCGAAATAACCGGTGGAATAACTGCTACACCAACTCGTAAACCAGGGAAAATAATTTTCGAATAACTTTTCAAATATATGACATGATTATCATGATCCAAGCTATATAACGGATCGGCTTTTGAATCTGTTTCTAAATCTGCTAAATAATCATCTTCCACTATAAATACATTATATTTCTTAGCCAATAGTACGACTTTTTCTTTCTCACCTTTAGAATAAGAAGTTCCAAGTGGATGATGATATCTTGGTATTGTATAAAAGAATTTTATTTTACCCGTTCGAAAAATACGCTCCAATTCATTTAAATCAATACCTTCACTCGTACGTTTAATACCGATTACTGGAACTTTATTTATTTCTAGATATTCTATATATAAATGATACGTTGGTTGTTCAACTAATATTGTTTCATTTTTATTTGGAAATGGTATAGAAGTTAATATTGCAAGTGCCTGCTGCACTCCTGACGTTATAAAAATATTGTCTTCTTTCGTGAACACTTGATAATTTGCCAACTGTTTTTGAATGACTGGAATTAAAGATGGTAATCCTTTTGGCGTTCCATATACGAACAAATCATTTTTATAAGTATCAATAGCCTTATTAATGCAATGCTGAAAATCTAAATATGGGAAAACATCTGGATCTGGTGCTGAAGAAGCGAAATCAATTATCTCGTCATTTTCTATAGTACTCCCTGATTTTTTAACAACGTAGTATCCACTTTGAGGGACAGAATATATAATATGACGCTTTTCCAATTCATAAAGCGCACGTATAACTGTCGCCTTATTACATTCATATTGCGTAACAAGTGACCGTATTGATGGTAATTTCTGTCCTTCATTTATCGCTCCATTTTGAATCATTTTTTCTATATCGTTTAAAATATGTAAATACTTATACATATTACACCTCCTTCAGCAATTCTATATTTAATTACACCGACTTTTTATTTATATACCATCCATTCCTCAATTAGTTAATTTTCCGATCTTCTATATCGTAAATCCCAATAGCATATGAATCATTTTCAATCCATTTCTTTACTGCTTCTGTTTTAAGTACACCTTCAACTTCTTTTTCTATTTTCTGTCCAAATTCTCTTGCCCCTACTTCATCATCTCTAATCTTAGTTTTTATATCAATGGTAACAGGTTGATTCTTTTTATAATTTATTTGCTGAATCCCAAACCCTTCATATCCATTCTTTCTGAATACGTCATCAAATATCTGTCCAAAAACTAACTGCCATCTTTGTTCTGCATTTACAATCTCCTTGTTTCTTTTAGATATATTTACTTTATAGGACATAATGCCTTGAATTTGCAATCTTTTATTAATTTTTTTTTTATTTCGTTAGCATTTTCGCTATCAGCAATCTCTAAATCTACTATTCTTGCTTTTTCATCCCATATAGCAGCACTAAAAAAAGATTCCTGCTTGACTGTCGCTGTAGCAATACCCATAACTATAGAATCTTCACTTTTAGATTCTTCCATTTCAGGCTCACAAGCACACAATAAAGCAATTGAAAATAAAAATACAATCAACTTCTTTCCTCTTTTCATTGCACTTCCCTCCGTAAATTTTCATTTACGATAAACTTTTACTTTCACATATAAATACCTTCTATAATTTAACATTATTTCACATTTTCTCCTCTTAAAAAGGGAATTACAATTAATAAATAGAATATCTCCATGAATACATAAAAAGTGAGGGATATATAATGCAACGTGTAAATACGATTGATATTAGTAATGTACTACAATTAGAAAAAACTCTTTCGTCTTTATTAAACAAAATGATTTCTTCAAAACTAGACCTTGAAAATTGGTTAAAAGAGCAGTCAAAAATGATTTGGGAAATCGAAGAACAATTAAGATCACATTATATCGCCTTTCAATGTAATACGGATGATGAAGAAATAAAAGATACTTTTGAACATGATCAACAATTTGTAAAGCCACTTTTAAAGCGGTACCAAAATTTATTGGATAATAAATATTTAGAGTCACCTTTTCGAATGGAATTAGATTCTAATCTATATGGTTTATTAGATGCAAAAATAAAAAATGCTCAAAAGTTATTTTGTGAGGACAATATCGAATTAGAAATAAAGGAAGACAAATTAGTCACAGAGTACTTTGAAATCACTGGAGGATTAAGTGCTATTTGGGACGGAGAAGAAAAAACGATAACAGAATTACAATCGTATTTACAAGATTCGAATCGTGACATCCGTAAAAAGGCAAAAACCATTATTTCTGAACAGTTTTTATCTGTTGAAAAAGAACTCCAAAACATATTAAATCAATTAATTGAAATTCGCCATCAAAAAGCAAAAAATATTCAACTAGAGAATTATCGCGATTATATGTTCAAAAAATACGAGCGTTTTGATTATTCAGCGATAGATTGCTATGAACTAGCTGAATCCATACGTAAGTATGTTGTGCCTCTTAAAGATAAAATATTACTAGAGAAAAAAGAGAAACTGCAAGTGGATACGCTTCGCCCGTGGGATGTATCAGCTGTAACTCCAGATCAAAAAGTACTTAAACCAATTGCAAATGAAAATGATTTAATTGAAAAGAGCACTCATATCTTTAATAAACTAGATGTTGAATTTTCAACACTATTAAACCGAATGTATAAACACGATTGTCTTGATTTAACAAGCCGCAAAGGAAAAGCAGCTGGAGGCTTTTGTGAGTACTTACCAGCTTCACAATTATCTTATATTTTTATGAACTTAAATTATACACAAGATGATATTATCACTTTTATACATGAAATGGGTCATAGTATTCATAACGAACTTATAAAACCATTAAAATTACGACAGTATATAGAAATTCCAGCTGAAACAGCTGAACTAGCCAGTATGACAATGGAATTATTCTCGCTTAATTATTGGGATACCTTCTATACAGACAAAAAAGATTTAAAACAAGCAAAAATCAACTACTTTAAAGATGTTATTTCATATTTACCTGTTATGCTTATTGTCGATCAATTTCAACACTGGCTGTATGAGAATCCAACTCATACTTCTGAAGAAAGAAATGGGAAATACTTACAACTTCAAAAACATTATCAGTCTAACGTCATACATATTGATGGCTACGAAAACTGGATAGCAACGAGTTGGTTACCTGTACTCCATATTTTTGAAGTACCATTTTATTATATTGAATATGCAATCGCCCAACTTGGTGCATTACAAATGTATAAACAATATAAAGAGGATCCTAAGCAAGCACTAGAAAATTATAAAAAGGCATTATCACTAGGAAGCTCGCAATCTATAAAAGAAGTGTATGAAGCAGCCGGTATTCGTTTTGATTTTTCTGGCGAAACAATTAAAGAATTAATGCTATTTGTAGAAAAAGAATTAGAATTCCTTGAGCAATTATAAGAAGAAAACTATACCTATATTTTAGGTGTAGCTTTCTTCTTTATTTTATTAATCAGCTCTATGTACTGAGTATCTCCATATCCGATTGTTGGAAAAAGATGAAACAACTTTATTAATAATTCACGAGTTGATAAATCTTTATTTCTAGAGATGAATTTTATTACTGCATTATCTTCTTTTAGCATTTCTAAATATAAATCTATAGCCTGATACATTACAGGTGGTACCTTATAGAAAGTCTTTTTATGATTTACTAATACTTCATTGTATACCGAAGAATATTTTCCTAATTCAAGTTCAATTTGATTTACTTTAAATTCATCTTCTCTGAAGCTATTTAAGTATAACTTCCCCTCATAACGAGAATGTTCAAGGTATGAAAGTATGGTAAGTAAGTTCATTTGGCAGAACATATCTTCACCAAACCATAAAACAATACATTTATACTCTTTCGTAAAAAGTTTCTTTAATGGATCTATAACCTTATTTGTGTAACTTTCTACTGAACTGTTATGTCCTGCTGCCCTTGTCTTAATAAATTCTTCATCAAAAACTAGTGTAGTAACTCGGTTTACACACATCGCTTCATTAAATGGTGCATAATCAGAATCACCCATTAGCTTTTCGTTTTTAAATTCTTCATACATAAGTTGACCATTTAATATGTTAAGTACCTCTTTATCAAATAGCTCACTCTTCCTATTTCGCAACTGTTCAACCTCTATTTTTCTAGAAATATTCACATTAAACGCCCCTTCATTATTTAAATTGAGTTTAACAAATGATTGAATAGGCATTTTGCTAAGTTGGTATTCTCTTGGATTCATTCCAAAAACATTTTTGAAAGCTCTACTATAAGCCTCTTGGGAAGAGTAATCATAATCCAATGCGATCTCAATTATTTTCCTACCATTCTTTAAATCTTCTATAGATAAATATAACCTTCTAAGAAGAATATAGCGTCTAATACTGAAACCCGTTACTTGGTGAAATTTAAAAGAACAATAATAAGGAGAATACCCCATATAACGGGACAATTCATCTAATGAAAATTCCTTTTTCAAATTGCGCTCAATCCAATCAATTATCTGCTGTATATGTTCATTCATTCCCTTCACTCCTTATTTAAAAGTATAGGAAAAATACGTTTCTTTCTTTTGATATTTCTTGTGTTTTATAACATGAGCCATTCTGTAAAATCTAAATATGAGTATTAGTTTTATATTTTTTACCTATCTTATTTTGACATACCTTCTATTCATTTTTCAATTTAGTGTTAATTCGTGTGCTGGCAAGACCTAACTAATTATTAAAGGTCAATTTACATCATATTTCATTTTAAAGGATTTCAAAAATGAAACTAGAATTTTGTAAAATAAGATTCTTTTAATTCTCTAATTAAAAAATAAAAGTTTAGAAAGGACGTTACAATGAACAAACTAGAAAAAGAAATACTTCAATTCATAAATGAACTATATCCGTTGAATTTTATTAACATTACACCAATAACAAATGAAATGTATAAATGTCTCACAGAACAAGGTACATACTTCATTAGAATTACAAACTATAAAACGTATGAAGAACAATTAGAAGAAGTTACATATACGAATTTTTTATACGAAAATGGTTTAGCTGTTCCACCAATACTCCCTTCTTTACAAGGAAATTTTGTAGAAAAGTTAACATTAGATAAAGAGATTTTTGCCGTATTATATAAAGCTGCGCCTGGTATACATTTACCAAAGTGCGAATGGAATTCTACTATATTTAAAAAGCTTGGTCAACAAATCGGAAAATTACATCGTATATCTAAAATCTTTGAAAAGGCTAAACCGGTTAAATATATTAACGACTGGTATGAGAATGAGGAATATAATTTCCTTAAGTATATTCCTAAAGAAGAAACTACTATTAGTGAAATTGCATCTGAAGTTTTAAATTCTATAAAAGAGCTACAAAAATCCACTTCAAATTACGGCTTAATTCACGGAGATTTATGGCTAGAAAATATTTTAGTTGAAAATAATTCAACCATAACAATGATTGATTTTCAAGATTGCGAAAAACATTTTTACCTATTCGATTTAGCAGTTCCTATTTATAGTGCGATAGAATATCCATTTACTGGAAATGGGAATATCGTTGACTATGAGCATTCTATTACAAAAGCACTATTTGAAGGGTATCAAGAAGAAAATGAACTACCTAAAGAAATGATAGACAAGTTTCCATTGTTTATAAAATTAAAGGAGATTTTTGAATATAGTTTAATGCATATGTATTGGGATAAAGAAGAATTAACTGAGGAACAAGTACGGATAATAAACCTTTATAGGATGAAGATTGAAAATAAATATACGTATATCAATATTTAAAAACACTGTTGTTTAACTACAAGGAAACTTTAGTTAAACAACAGTGTTTATTAATTAGCTACTAGACAACCTTTTTTATAACTTATAAATACTGATTCAATAGTCTGCTCAAATCCACTTCATTTTGCGAAGACACTTTCTCAGAAAATCTAGCTGCACTAATAATAGGAGCCCATTGAAAGATCTCACCTCTTGTTAAATCGGTATTATTGCAATATATTTGCAAATACATTTCCGCTAATTCTATATGAGACTGCGCATATAATAAATATGTTCGAAACACATCTGCACGAATGTCACCTGAACTAGCATCTACCCAATCTATAATATTCACATTCTTTTTACTCAAAATTAGATTAAATGGATGGAAATCCCCATGACATAATCTAGGTTCAAATTTAATTGAATGTAACTTATTCAATATATTTCCCTTTTGCTTTTCATCTAATTTATGTACAGATTTTATTTGTCGCTCTAACCTTACTCTCATTGATTCTATTTCATCTGTGTTCATACAAATAGAATGAATCTTTTTTTGTTCGTTAACACAAATATTTATGTAACGCTCTGCTTCATTTAAATTATTAAGCAGGAGATCACCAATACTGTCCCCTTTTACGTATTCCATAATAATTGCCTGTCTATTTTGTATCTTTGTCACTTCAAATACGTTTGGAACTGGTAGCCCACATGAATAAGCGTATTTTTGTTTTTTCGCTTCATTCATAGACTCTGTATCTGAGAGGTAATCTTTAAATAATTTTACAATCTTATTATCATATAGATAAATTTCTGCTGTATTCCCTTTTGCAATCAGATTATCTAGATTCATTTCGTTTACCTCCATAAAATAAATTTGAATAGTGCCTTTTCCCTTTCTTTACATTCACTGTAAACATAACAAAAACCTTCTTCACGAAGATACAAAAAACCTACCACTTTCCATCCTTAAATAGAAAGCGGTAAGTTTAATTTACTTGGAATATCAGCATGGAGATTTGGTGTATGCAAGATAGTAAATGAATATCCTTGCTGAATAAATGATACTTCATCATGTTTACATTCATATGGAACACTATTTTTCTTCAAGTTATTTTGTATGCGTTGTAAAAATGCTTGATCTGGTGTTCCGAAAGAAACATGTACTTTCGGTGGTAAAGCTTTCATTGCGATTGGAATCCACGGTCGCTGCCACCAGGTTGCAACAATATATGCAGTGCCACCTATAACAAAGTTAAAAATATCCCCATCTTCCATCGTTTTCATATTTAGATTTAATTTCAACCATTCCGTAAATACAGGTACACTTTTAACGGGAAGACCGATTTCCCTTATATATAAAATGTTTAAAGGTGACTGCGGTACTAATACATCTTCTTTAACATAACTATGTGCGATAATTTCGAGTAGATTTCCATCACCATCTCTGAAATATAAGTTGAATCGGCCGCTCTCTTCATCAATTGTATGACCATCTTTCCATTTCACAATGAGTAATCCAGACTTTTCAAGCCATCTTGCAGTTTCATGAAATTTTGAATATGGAATCTCAAAAGCAAAGTGCGCAGATGCAATTGGTTCATATACTTCTTGAAAACTAATTGTAGTGTACGGTGTTACTTCAAATTGAATAAATGATGTCGTTTCTTTTTTTATTGGAAAAGATAATATGTCTTTATAAACTTGTTTTACCCCTTCTATGGAAACCGTTTGTAGTTTTATGTCTGATATATGTGTAATCACGTTACATTCCCCCTTGGTTCTTATTATCTATTCGTATTGTATTACAATTATAAATAGATAAAATCAAACGGAAGGATGGATTTTTCATATAAAAACTACAACTTTAGTATGAAATACGTTAGCTTCAAGAGTTTTTCATTTGATATCCATCATCAATAAAGGTATATTTTAAAATTTTCGTTGCATTCTTTTTCACATAAAAAAACTGCTTTTCCATACAAGAAAAGCAGCTCTTACGCTAAAATATATTATATTTTAACAGCAATAATCATAAACCTTTTTGAATTCGTACGAATACCTTTTTCATAACTATTAGCTTTAATGAACTTTTGCAAAATATTAAAATCCTCTTCCTCTTCTCCAAAATTAGGAATAATAGGCGTATGTTTTAATAAGAAAATAAGATCCTCAGTCGTACTATAATAATTAGTAACATCATATTCACGTACTTGCACGACTTCAAATCCCGTACTAATAAGTTCCCTCATATACTTTTCTTTTAAAGTTCCGTCTCTTTCACCAAAGCATTGTCCTCTGCCAAATGCTTCTTTCAGATTTAATTTGTCATGTTCGCTAACTTGTTGTGTTAAGAAAAAAGCACCTTGTTTCATTACTTTTGCTAACTCAGATGCTATAAACGGTGCGTGACAACTAGAAGCGATATCAAAATGGGCAGGCGGAAACGTTAACGCTTCAGAATCCATTTGAAAAAACTCAACATTTTGTACACCTGATTTTTTAAAATTGGACTGTGCCGTTTCAATCATGCCATTAGAATTATCAATTCCAATTAACAATTTAGCTGAAGATGCTATGTTAAGTACATTCTCTCCTCCACCTGTACCAACATCAAGTAGAGTGTCTGAAAGTTTACATCTTTCTTTCACTTCTCCGTAAAAATCCCATGAATCTCCTACAGTTTCACATTTTATTTTACTAAAATCCCAACCATTTACTCTTCCTACTTTATCATAAAAGTTTTTATACTCTAATTCGTTCATTTTGTATTTTCCCCTTTGTTAATGCTTATGCTATTGATTCTTTGTGAAAATGATCCATCAATTTCCCCTATATATGCCAGCCAATCTTCATAAAACGCTTGAACAGTGCGGTATCTTTTATTTTTTTCTTTATGTAGAGCTTTTTTACACATATTATATAATTCTAGTGTGCTCTCCCATTTTTCATAGCTTTTATCATTTTTCCCGCCAATAAAGGCAAAAGCAATTCCGGCTAACACATACACATTCGTTTCGCTTGTAATTTGTGCATGCAGTTCATATTCTTCAGGTGCTTTGAAACGACCTGCTCCTAGCTTTGAGCGTACGTAGTTTATAGAGGCATGATACGCATACTCAAACTATTTTTACCTCATATTTTATTTTCTTCTGTTTGTTCATAACACATCACTCCTTTCAAATAACCGTCCTTAATTCATTCGACAACTACTAAAATGTTCTTAATTTCCATTATATATTATAAAATACAAATTATAAGAAAAATTATACTTCATCCGCATAATTAGTTTACATAATTTTTTTATAGTTTATTTATCTGTACAATCTAAATCCCCCTCAACCACACATACTATCTAAAACAGTACAGACTGCTTTTACATTCTTCATTTTTATTTCCTTCTTAAAATACATATAAAAAGTAGGATTCACCAAAAAATTACAGAATTATATATACAACAAATATTGGACGGATTATTTTCAAATTCCTCTATAATAAAGGTGGTATAAACAGTGTGAAACTTATACAAGAACGTAGCCTTACCGTAAAGACAACTTTTTCTAAAGAATACAAGATTTTTATTTTTGGTTTACTCATTTCACGAATTGGAGACTCATTCTATACTTTTGCGTTACCTTGGATTGCCTATCAATTAACCGGTTCAGCTGTAATTATGAGTTCTTTATTTGCTATTAACGTATTACCAATCGTTTTATTTGGCCCTTTAGTTGGTGTAATAATTGATCGTTATGATCGAAAAAAGTTACTTTTGGTAGCGGATATTACCAACATTATTTTAGTAAGCTTTGTACCAATACTACATTCATTACACCTATTAGAAATCTGGCATTTATACATAATTACTTTTATGTTAGCAGTTATTTCCATGCTTTTTGATGTAACAACTGTTACAGTCATCCCGAAAATTGCCGGAGCATCCTTAACGAAGGCCAATTCTTTCTATCAAATGGTCAATCAATTGGCTAGTTTATTTGGTCCAATGATAGCTGGGGTTTTCATTTCTTTTATTGGCGGCTTTCAGTTGCTTTGGATTAATGTTCTTTCATTTATTGCTACATTAGTTGCTGTGATGTTATTACCGTCTATGAAAACCACAAATAAAAAATGCGAAGATAAAAATACACTTCAAAATGTACTATCTGATTTGGTTAATGGATTTACATGGCTCAAAAATGACCGCTTAAATTTAGCTTTATCTTTTCAAGCTATGATAGGAAACTTTGGAGCAAGTGCGGTTTTAGGTGTATTCATGTATTATTTATTATCCACATTACAACTTACCCCAGAACAAAGTGGGGTTAATTATTCATTAATTGGAATAGGTGGTCTTTTAGGAAGCTTGATTGCAATTCCTTTAGAAAAAAGGTTGCAGCGCGACATACTAATTCCTTTACTCTTATTTGTTGGGGCAATTGGCTTAACTTTTGCACTTTGGAGCACATATTGGCTCGCTCCCGGAATTGCTTTCGGTGTTGCAATGACTTGTAATATTGCATGGAATACAATTGTAGCCACAATTCGTCAGGAAACAGTTCCATCAAATATGCAAGGAAAAGTTTTAGGGTTTTCACGTGTACTTACACGATTAGCTATGCCACTCGGGGCATTAGTAGGAGGCATTATTTCAGCTTATAATCCAGTGTATGTATTTGCTTTAGCTTCCTTTACGAAGTTACTTGAAGTTTTTATTGCACTATGTAGTCCGATACGAAAGCTATGATGGAAGGAAAGATAATTATGTATGATTGGTTAATTAAAATTTATGGATAAGTTTATAAAGAAAAAAGGCATATTATAATGCCTTTTTTCTTTATCATCATTTAACTGGATAACAAACTTCTGTAACCCACTTATTAGGATCCAATTCCATTGCTGGGCTCACATGATAAATATTAAACATCGGGCCTGCTAATTCGTAACCTTCTGTCTCAATCCATTTTGCGGCTGCTTCATTTACGTTTGTCATTTGTTCATAACTTCCGCTTACTGTTACAGAAGCTACTTTGATTGGCTCTATTTTTTGAAAATAAACATCTTTTGTATTTTCATGCTTTCCTAAGATATTTAGCTGTATTTCTACATCTACATCATTTTCTTTGTATTCTTGATCATGGAAGACAGCGATACTATAACTCGGATGGGCCATATTAATATTTTTTATATGAATTTCTTGCATTAACATGGTCCATAAATCGCCTTCACAATTATATGATGGGATAACCTTTCTAACACTGGCTACATATCTTTCTGGAATTTCTTTTATTGAAACGTGGTAATTCATCTCAACAACATCCTCTCTCATCGTTTTCATTGAATCTTCGAGGAGACGTAATTGTTTTTTGAGGTTAGTCATGTCTTCTTTAATTTGAGCACTACGATTTAAAAATTGCTCCTTAATACCATCTATATTATCGCATTCTATTATTCCTTTAATGGTAGCGATATTAAATCCCATATTTTTTAACGTTTGAATTTGATTTACTTTCTTTAATTGGGCTGCTGAATAGTATCGGTATCCACTCTGCTCATCAACTTTTATTGGTTGTAATAATTCCACTTTATCGTAGTGTCTCAGCATACGTATACTAATGGAAGATAGTTTTGAAAAGTCTCCTATTTTAAACATGATTTCCTCCTATAAATTACATCTACTTCGAAGTTCAACTTCATCTTAAACAATGACATTGTGTGAGAGTCAACTGTTTCTAACACTTAACTTATATTTCTTTCATTCTTTCCCCTTCTACTTACTTCCTTCTTAAAGCTATAAGAATTGATATTAGTCCGTTAACAGCTAATAAAGTTACACTAATACTTGTAAATAAAGCTACGTCTGGCGCAAATATTTTAATCGTACGCCAAGGTGAACTCGTACTATAAGTAAGCAGTGGGATAAAAATAATAGATAATAATAGGGATAGACTCCCTATGAATAACCAAATTACCTTTTTTACAGTTTTCATATGTTTATACTTTTTAATTAACATAATTGATATTATGAAAAGTATGAGTGTAACTACCAACAAAATAATTTGTGTTAATGGTATTTTTTTAGGGATATCAACCGGTTCTTCTCCATTCAAAATACTAATAATACCCTTTTTCAATACTGATAGTGCTGTTTCTTCTAATACATGATTTTTATTTGTTAAAATTACTCCACTCCAGCCACTTTCGTTTAAAGTAAATAATTCTGCACGAGCATCGGGCGTTGATCCTGAATGCCAAATCATCGTTTCACTTTCATTTATATTTGTTGTTCTTAATCCAAAACCATAACTTTTTTCTGAATTTATCTTATAAAGTGGTGATAGATAAAGATGCATATTTTCTTGCTTTAATAATTGAGCATCCTCTGGACGATTCAAAAACATAATATATTGAATCATATCTTCTAAATTTGCAGTAATATAGCCATACGGTGCCCCGGCATTATCATAGGACACTACACTTTTTCTTGGAATGCCAAACCAAGACTGATAACCTGTTAAATAACCTTTTTTATATGCAGTTTCTTTACTTGCTGCCGCGCCATTCATATTTAACGGCTGAAAAATATACTTTTCCATATATGATGAATATGTTTCATTTGTGACTTCTTCAATAAGTGCGCCTAAAACAATATAATTTGCATTACTATATTGATATTTCTCACCTGGTGGAGCAGTTACTTTTACATTTGAAAGCTTCATTACATTTTCTTTTAATGCTGTAGAACTTTTGGATTGCTTATCTGATAATGCTAAGCCCTCATATGTGTTGATTCCGCTTGTATGAGTTAGTAGATGTTGGATTGTTATAGTTGAGGATATTTGAGGGTTTTTTAGTTTAAACCAGGGGAGATATCGTTGAACTGGATCCTCTAATTTTATTTTTTTATCTTCTATTAATTTCACTATAGCTAAAGCTGTTAAAGATTTACTTATTGAGCCGATTGCAAATGGCGTTTTACTAGTTACCTTTTTTTCAGATTCTCCAGTAACCCCCATCGTTTTTGTGAAGAATACTTCTTTATTATGTACAATTGCAACAGCAGCTCCTGGAATATTCTGTTCCTTTATAAATTTTTCAATATACTTATCTAATGTAACTTTAACATTTTGCTGAGCGTAAACTTTTGGATGTGTGATACATAGCATAAATACATTACAAAGAATACAAATTAGAAAGACTTTATAGATCGCATTCTTCATTATACTTTAGATGCTTTCTTTTTTTATAACTTACTAAGCTAATATATACTACTACAGAGAGTGTCAAACTAGTCATTATTAATAATGCGTTCCACCATTGATTCTCTGATATGCGATATAAAAGATTATACTGAAATTCATTTTTACTATTAGTTGGGTTAAATGATTCAGTTAAAAATATTGAAAATATACTTTGCGAGCTGAGGTAAGTAATAACTGAGATGAATATGCCACGTAACATAAATTTGTTGAATTTTTCCTTTTCATTTTGAAGTTGTTTCATTTTAACTTGTAAATCAATTTCATTTATTTCTAAAAAATCTTGAACAAATAATTGAGGTGTACCTAAATCATCTATACTATCTTCACCGTGTTCACGACATTCTTGAATATGTTCTAATATTTGTCGCTTAATATTATCCCTTTCTTCTAAACTTATATCATATTTCTTTAATTCTTTTAGTACGTCTGTTAAAAATTGCTGTTCTTTACCTATCAATCTATTCCTCATTTCAGAAGGTCTCCTTTCAAACCGCTTTTTAATAATGTTTGAATATCCGATTGCAATTCTAACCACTCATTAATTTTCTTCTCAAGACGTATTTTACCGTTTTCATTAATTTCATAATAAATTCTAACTTTACCACTGTCTGTTACTTCTTGATAAGTATTAACCCACTCTTGATTTTTCAACTTAGTTAGAATTGGATAAATACTTCCTACTCCTTTCAACTTTAAATTGTGTACTTCTAGCTCTTTCATAATCTCATAACCATAACTTTTCTTTTTTGACAAAATAGATAATACACACATTTCTAAATGACCTTTAATTAAACTTGTTCTATCCATAGGATAAATTTAACAGAAATATATACTTCATTCAAGTATATATTTCTGTTAAATTTAAATAATCAGACAAAATACCAAAGATATTAAATAAGCAATAACATCACTTACGAACTGTTATCACCCTTGATAATTACTTTTATTGTATAATAATTATATAATATATTAACTGTTCATCCTTTTTATTTCTTATATCTCTTCCGTATATTCATCTTATTTGAAATAAATTATACAGGACATAAAATACTAAAAAATCCAATTTCTTAATTTTCACATTAAGAAATTGGATCTTCTTTCATTACTCTGTAATACTCATACTGCGTTAATATGAACATTATAAAGAATATATGTTTTATATAAGTTATGTTAATAACACATAAACTAATAAAACTTTACTGATTACTCTCCAAACATTCATAAACCGCCATCATATCTCGTTTATCCAATTCACGAATACGATTAAAAATTGGTATTTGCGCAACTGCCTCTGTTAATAAGTTCTCATCCACAACATCACTAACTTTTCCAGTTAACCATGTTTGTACATCCACACCCTCAACAACTTCTTTTAGTCCTTCGTCATTAATACCAGTTGCAGTACAAGTTACACATGGAATTGTTAGTTTAAACACACCATCATGTAGATTATCTTCTGTTATAACTTTCTTTCCTTTACAAAATGGACATGGATTACTTTTTTTAATTTTATTAATTTGGGTAACTAACTTTTTGTATCCAAACGCTTCGTATACATACGTAAGTTTTTTATATTTACCATTTGTGAAATACTTATCTATAATGTTTTCTCTCGTTTCATAAACATTAAGAAAATCACAAACAGTTACTTGATTATTAACACTAATGGATTCAATATTTCCTTTTATTTCGTCCCAGAATGGTAAAACATTTTGTAACACCATTTCATAGTTTGAAAAGCTTGCCTGTTCTAATTCAAACATTTTCAGCGCAACTTGTGCTTTTCTTGGCAATAAAGAAACATCTTCTGTCAATCTCATATCGCCACCAACTATAGACTTTAATTTGTGAAGTGCAGGTAAATCACCGACTACTTTCAACACATCATCAACTGGTTGATTGATAATTTCACGAATATCGAAGTTACCAAATTTAAGCGGTTTATGATGATTTAATACCGTTCCCTCACAAATTGGACATGTCATCATTTCTTTAGAAGACTTAATTTCTTCTTTAATGGCTGCTTTTGAAATAACAATATATCCACCAATAATTGTATTAAATCCTACCCATGTTCTGCGTGTCTTTCCTTTTTTATCATAAAATGATTTTTCAAAATATCCGTACCAAAACGTATGCTTTTCTTCTTCTGACATATCGTTATAGCTCTTTGATAAATCGTGACCAAGCTCATTTTTAATTTCTTCAAATAAAAATTCTATTTTTTCATATTGATAAAATTTTAATACTTTCATGATTTCCGGATCGAATAAGCCATCCCAAAATGGAACGTTTTTATCTTGAATTGTAATATCTTTATCGAAAACTTCAATTTGAAGACGTCCAGAACAAGATGGACAATGATTGTCCTGGGAATAGAAATCAAAACTTCTCGTATCTTTATTAGTTGGATGAGCAGCTACAATATGATTAATTAGTCCACCAATCTCATATAAGAAACTATATTGACTATATAAATGTCTTTCAAGATCAATAGCAATAACAGGTGCAATTGTATCCGATTCATATTCACCATAAATTAATCGCGCCATTGATGATAAACTTTTTAAAATACCACCCTTATAAATGTTTTCGGCATTTTTAAAATAGTTAATATGATTTTCTTCTAAATAGTGGACGCCTTCCTTCTGCTTAAGCGCTGAAGAAATATGAATTTGCTCAGCAGTATTCACACTGCTTTTTTGACGATAATAATCTTCATGACTTACTACATCAAGATGATTTATAGCTTCAAGCTGTCTTTTCCCGAAATCTACAATATAATCAGAGCTTTCTAACATGTAACTATTATGTTCAATCATAATGATAGAAACTGATTCATCTTGCAATATCCCTCTAACACTATCAATAAATTGATTTAAAATATTTTGTGATAAACCTTTTGAAGGCTCATCAAAAATAAATAATGTATGTGGGTTTCTAGTGTTTGCAAATAACTCCGAAACTAAATGAACACATTGGAACTCACCTGTTGATAATGTTTGTGTTTTTCGTTCTAACGTTAAATAACCAAGTCCTAATTTTATGAGTAGACTCAAGCGTTTATACGCAATATCTTCATTGGGAAGTTCATCTATAATATCCTCAATCGAACGCTCAAAAATATCCTCAATTTCTTCGCTATACTTTGTTAACTTCTTTTTAATATCTAGGAAAGTGGCTACAGTTGATCGACTTGTAATGGATTGATTTCGATCTTGTCCTACCATAACTAATTTATCTTTTGGATATCGTTTCATGAAATCTGTAGCTAAACATTCGTTAACAAGTGTAGATTTCCCGCATCCAGATTCTCCTGTAACCGTTACAAGCCTATTTTTAGGAATTTGAAACTCCGCCATTTGGATATTACGACAATATAATTCTTGGAATGTATAATATTCTGTTGGTACTTCTTTATTTAGATCCCACAGTTTTGGTTTTGGTCTTGGTGATTCTTTCACAATTTTTCCACCATATTTTCCGCTACCAGGTCCAAAGAACAATTGTTTATCTGTTGTATCCAATACTGTATCTGAATGATCAATGAGCCAAATTTGATTTTTACACCCTAACTGCTTGATCTCTTCTAATATTTGTAACAATGTTTCATGATCAAGTCCAACTGAAATCTCATCAATAATAATGACAGCATTTTCACTTACTGCCATGAATTCCGCCAAGTAAAGTCGTGTTAACTCTCCACCTGACAACGTACCCATAATTCGATTTAATGTTAAATAACCAATGTTCATGTTAATAATATTTTGCAGTATATGTTGTTTTGCTTCACTAATATTTAACACTTCTGCTAACGAAAGAATAGACTCAACACTTAAATCATTAATATTTGAAATTGTATGTGGTTTAGCAAATAAATCTATAGTATGTTGTTCGATTTCTTCGCTATAACGCTTTCCCTTACATTTTTTACACTCAATATTTTTAGTAGTACCTCGGCCTTTACAACCAGTACACCAACCTAACTGATTATTAAATGAAAAAACCTCAGGGGAAAGATGAAATACTTCTGCAAGTTTTTCGCGAACTTCAGTAAATACACCAGTATGAGTACCTATCGTTGAACGTGGGTTGGAAGAAATCGATGATTTTCCTAGAAAAAGTACTAAAGGCATATCCTCCATCTTAATTGCACTAAAATTCGTTTCCATAATATTAGGAAATAAATATTGATATTCAGCCTTTGGTAATAATGAAACTAATCGTTTTTTTGATTCTTCGCCAATCGTTTGACAAAAAGTTGTTTTACCCGATCCTGATAAACCAGCGATTCCAAACGACTTATTAAATGGAATATCAGTATCTAATTTATTAATATTATTAGCAATTAATTGATTTACTTTCATATTAACCTCTATTCTTATTTTTCATCAAAACCATTTTTAAAATATAATAATTACACAATAAATATATTCTCTTACGTAATTATCCTCTCACTTCAATAACCTTTTCCTTATATATTTCAAACCATTGTTGCCATTTATCTTTAGAAAATTCTTTTTCTTCGCCTTCTAGAACGGCAGAAAAAAGATCTAAACAAATATGCCAACCAGCTATATCTTTCGGTGTATGATCTGTTAACTCATGAATGAATTCTTTAAAAAATAAAATAGAACCATTTTCTTCTTTATGTATTTCAAATCGGACACGATCTTTATCCCAAGTAAATTCAAGCACTTTGTTTATTTGACACTCTAAAATATCAATATTTATAAATGATCCATCCATCATGTCAAACTTGATTACTCCACCTGTTTTAAGGCTTTCAATCTGTAAATTAGACATCCATTTTTTAAGCTTACTGTTTTCTGTTAATACAGACCAAACTTCCTCTATCTTATATGGAAATTGGCGTTCAAATTTTACAATATATCCATCGGTTACTTTTTGAATTTCAGCTATCATATATATTGCCTCCTACCTCCAAACGGAATGTATGTTCTTATTTTATTTTAACCGATTTTATATATAAAATAAATCTTTAAATTATCATAAATAGCCTCTTCCATATTACATACCAATAAAAAAAGCCGCAATTGCGACTCATGAAATTATAGTATTAACTCTTGCTTTTATTGAATGACTTACCGCTTAATCGCATCGACAATTAACGATGGAAAACCAAGTTTATCGCCTTTATTTCTAGAATCATATCTTTTCGAACGGAAAATAACACCTTCGTTTGCATCCCATTCGTTGTAATAAAAAAGACCCTTTTCATCACAATATTCAAGTAAAACTACCTCAAATCCAGCACTTTCGGACCAGGTCCGCCTATTTGAACTATATTTTGGTATGCTTCGTCTCGGAAAAATGCATCAGGAACACCACACCGGATGTGCCCTACTGGCTTTAAAAATTCATAACAAATTTTTGCTACTCTTACACCTTCTTCAAACGTAAGGTGTTCCCATACATACTCAGCTAAAATACCTGAAATAGAATTGTATTCAAATCTTTCTTCCCACGTAGCTTTATCTAATAAGTTAAGTTCATCTTCTTGAGTTTGAATCCAACCTGGATTATTATTAAACATTCCAGCTCCGACTACTACTTTAATTTCGTCTTGTTTTATTGCCTTCAGTTTCACCTCATAGACATTTTAATTTATTAGTATATTCTACGTTTACTATTATCCTTCCTTCTTCAACAATTTTAATATCATGAGTCCAGTACAATACCGAACTCATGCTGTAAATTTTTCTAACACCACTATTTTCTAACTTTATGGAATCCGTTTATAATAAACAACTGTTTTTATACTATTTATATACGATTTTTCTTACATAAACATAACACACCTAACATTAGCACAAAACCAGTCACGTAAAAACTTGTTGTTCCGCTACCACCAGTATTAGGAATTACCCAATTATTTTTCACATTTTTCACTGTTAGTTTTTGTGTCCTTACCGCTTCTGTAATTTCTATTTCTATTGAATCTCTAAGTAACATATATCCGTTTGGCGCTTTTATTTCTTTAATCGTATACTTTCCAAGTACTAACTGGTCGGAAATCACCTTTCCTTTTTCATCCGTTGTTAATCTAGTAACTTCTTTACCTTCTTTATCTAAGACTTGAAATACAGCACCTTTTAGTTTTAAATTAATATCCTTATCATCAACTTTCTCAATTTCAAATTGCCCAGTCGGATCTGGTAATTTCTTATTCCCTATTTTAATTTCTACTACTGTATCTTTTTCTATTTTTACAGCTATTTTATCTTTTAATAATTCATAACCTTTAGGTGCTTCTACTTCCACTAGAGTATAATTACCTATTGGCAATTCTTTTGATATCGCTTCTCCTTCTTCATTTGTTACTAACTCACCAACTACTTTTTTATTTGAATCTTCAATATGAAACTTTGCCCCTGCTAGCTTTTTATTTTTATCTCTCGTATCTACTTTTACTAACTTCATTTTACCCATTGGATCTGGTAATTTCTTATTCCCTATTTTAATTTCTACTATTACATCTTTTTCTATTTTTACAGCTATTTTATCTTTTAATAATTCGTAACCTTTTGGCGCTTCTACTTCCACTAGGATATAGTTACCTATTGGCAATTCTTTTGATATTGCTTCTCCTTCTTCATTTGTTACTAGATCTCCAACTACTTTTCCTTTTGAATCTTCAATTTTAAACTTTGCTCCTGCTAGCTTTTTATTTTTATCTCTCGTATCTACTTTCACTAACTTCATTTTTCCCATTGGATCTGGCAATTTCTTATTTCCTATTTTAATTTCTACTACTGCACTTTTTTCTATTTTTACAGTTATTTTATCTTTTAATAATTCATAACCTTTTGGCGCTTCTATTTCTACAAGGGTATAGTTTCCTATTGGTAAGTCTTTTGATATCGCTTCTCCTTCTTCATTTGTTACTAGTTCTCCAACTATTTTTCCTTTTGAATCTTCAATTTTAAACTTTGCTCCCACCAATTTTTTATTATCATTATTACTATCAACCTTTTTTATTTTTACTTTTCCTATACTAGGCTTGTTCCAATGTTTCCAGTTAAATTTGAAATTGTGAAACTCAAATCCACCAGTTTGTTGTACCGCACCGACAAATGCTTGTCCATTAATCGAACCGCCTTTTGTTTCTAATACAGCATTGGGAGCAAACACACTTCCAACAACACCATATCCTTCTGTTGTGATCTTTTTCGCATTAGGAAAAACCCAAATCATTTTACTGTATAGCTCAGTAAATGGTGAATCAGGAGAATAGGGTTGTGATGTGGGAATTATATCCGTAGCCCTTCCAATATTGTTCGTGTCATATAGAATAGACCCATTTTTAAATGTAACCTCTATTGCATCAGAATACATAACAATAAAATCTTTTCCTTTAGCATTAGGTAAAAAGACATCTCTTATATCTAAATCGATTTTCCCTATCAATTCTGATGAAATATAAATATTAGGATTGTTTATATCTTTTCCGATTCCATAACTCATATTTGGAATTGGGGTATTCGTTTTATATTGACCTGCATTTTTACTGACTTGGCTAACTATGTTTTGAAATTCATTAAATTTCGCGTCAATTTCTAGTTTTTCTTTATAAACGATACGATCATAAGAAGATTGTATGATACAATCTGGATCACTCTCTTTTGTCATTACGACTATTCCATTTTGAATGATAAAAGATTCCTCTCTTGATTTTTTAAATTTTCCAGACAATAACAAGGATGGATATCTCTCATCATCCCATTTTCCCCCAACTATATTAGATGTTCCCGCTGCTGCACCTACAATCGTATAACCAGATGCATCCATATCACCTTGAACTGCAATTGCTCCTTCAATATCGCCACCTACTGCTTTATGGTTACCAAAGACAACAGCATTATAACGCGATATATCCCCTAGACCTTCTAAGTTAGTCGTGGATCCATATGCTTCTTTTGGTGCATATACGACAAAACTTACACATAACATTAACAAAACCATAAAATGAATACTTACCAACTTTAATTGTAACCTCAATTCCTTTGTTCCCACCTTTACCGTATTTTTTCTACAGTCGCATAAAGTGAAACTTTTTTCAGTGAGGATTTACTTTACCCTCTATATACCTTTTTTACTTATCTCTGGATTTTCGGTCTCACTGCCCATTAATACAGAATAAATAAATTCATTCTATCGAGTTAATTTTTTCTTATAAATTACGACTAGAAACAAACATAATAATAGGATTAAGACTACTACAGTCCACTTATTAAACATAAATATCTCTTTACGCATTTTTTGTTTTTCTTTCTCATTAAATTCCACACGCTCACCTCGAACCAGTAATCTATTTGTATTTACTCCATAAGGCGTACATGTAATTAATGTTACATAATCTTTATTTTCCACAATTTTTAAATCGTCCGTTTCGTGTGGTAACACTACTTTAATTTGATCTACTTTATAAGCAAGAACTTTGTCTAAAGAATGAATATAAAAAAGATCTCCTTCACTCAACTTATCTAAATCTGTAAACAATTTTGCTGATGGTAAACCACGATGCCCTGTTAAAATAGTGTGCGTATTTTCTCCACCTACCGGAAGTGAAGAATAATCTAAATGACCTACCCCGCGACTCAATACTTCCTCAGAGGTCCCTTGATAGATTGGCAGTTTTATATTAATTTTCAATATTTCAATATACCCCATTACATCACCTGAATTTAATGCATCGGCATACGCTTGATGATTATTTTTTTCTTCAGAAAATGGATCTGCAAATGTTTTCGTGGAGGTTTGAACTTGTTTATTATATTCGGCTGCTTCTTTTTCTCTACGCTCAACTTCTTTCTTTTGTAGTGTTTTAATCTTCTTATCGTAGGAGCTAATCTCAGAATAATGTGCACGAGTCGCCAACCAATTACTAATAGTAGGATATAAAAAAATACCTAATCCTAATAAAAAAATACCTCCTAAAACAAGATTTCGTTTCATATTTCCACCTCTGTATATACTATAATATTGAAAAGAGGGAAGCATTTTGCTTCTCCCCTTTTCACATCACTTGCTTACATGTTCCTTAAACCTTAATTATTAGCAAACTTTTTTCTAAAGAAAACAAATGCCGCTGTAACCATTAACGCAAGGCCTAGTACAGTAAAAAGAGTCGTTCCGATACCACCCGTTACTGGAAGAATCCATCCACTTTTATTATTTTCTATCGATAATTTAACCGTTTGATTATTTTCGCTAATCTTTACATCAATAGGGTTCTTTAATAATTGATATGAAGCTGTTGTACCATCTTCTTTTGTATAAATTGGTGCTTTCGTTTCAAAAATTTGATAGTCTCCATACGGAATGTTAGTCCATTTAATAACACCATTTTCATCTGATACACCTGTGACTTCTTTACCTGCCACAACAACTATTTTTCCATTTTTATCTTTAAGTACAAACTCTGCACCTTTTAATTTCTTCTTATCAGCACCATCAACTTTTGTTAACTCTATAATTCCAGTTGTCGGAACAACAACTACAGGTTTAGATTCCTTTTCTCCAATTACATCATTTTTATTTATAAAATCAATTTTTGCTGTATTTAAAATTTCCGAACCAGATAGTACTCCTTCTTTTACTTGTGATTTAATTTGTAAATGAAATTCTTTTTTACCATCTAACTTTGTGAAATCTTTTACTGTAGCTGTTACTTTTTGGCCTTCTACAGCTACCTCTACAATGCTTGCATTTACTTCCACTCCATCAATTTTCACGACTGGTTTTCCTTGAATCATTAAACTATTGTCCAAAGTATCTGTTACTACATATTTTTTGTATTCTTTAATGTCTTCTGGAATTAATGTTTTGATATCATAATTGTAATTAGTTAATGGATTTATTGGTAACGCTTCCAAAACACCGTTAATCTTTTTATCAATATTTGGTTCTTCATAGTTTTGCACTTTTACTTTAACTACTGTACCAGAAGTAATTGTTCCATCTTCGTTAATAGTTCCGGAGGTCTTTATAAAAAACTCGCGTTTAGTCGGATTTATTACATACCCTTTCGGCGCTTTTGTCTCTTGGAAATAGTATTCCCCATACTCTAATCCTTGCACGCGAATATGCCCATTACCATCTGTTACTAATTCTTTTTTCACTTCTGTACCATCTTTTTTAAATAAAGAGAATACTGCACCTGCTAATGCTTTTTCATTTGCACCAGTCTTTACTAAATCAACTGCACCACGTTTAATCTCATTTTTCGGATACATATGAACATCATAGTTTAGCACCTTACCCTCTTTATTCGTTAATGGAATATCCACCGTATACGTATTTGGATTTAGGTTAACATGCGGAGGTCCTGCCACTTCTTTCACTTCATAACGTCCTAGCGGAAGATCTTTTAATACAGCTTGTCCATTATCATCTGTTACTACTTGAGTTGGAGTTGCTCCCATTACAGGCTTCACATCTTCTTTTACGATTTTCCCATCGTTTGAAATTTTTTCAAACGACGCAACCCTTTTCACTTCAAACGTTACACCTTTTAACGGTTTCGCATTTGTTGATACCTCTTGATTTGCAGAGCCATCACCTTCTAGACCCGGTGCGCTATCTTTTTCTTGTTCATATTTATGAATCGTTAAAGTACCTTTAGATGGTGAAGCTGCCTTTATTAATACACTAGACCATGTAGAAAATGTTAAGAAAAATACTAAAAGCAAACTAAATATTTTTTTCATTTCTCTTATCTCCTTTACTACTTCTATCATTTTAAAAATCTCTTTATTACTATTACCCTCTTAAAAGTAACAGTGTGCCAAGTACCAGATTTAAACGAGTAACCTAAAACATAGTCGTCCAACAATCCATTTTTTACAATCACTTATTCACTCTTCTTATTTTCTATTATTACGTTGTCTCTCCGTATGATATATGTAGTTTTCCCCCTGAATTACACTTATATCTCTACTTCAAAAATAGTTACATATTAACTTCTATCGCTAATTTTCATTAATTACTTAACTTAACTTCAATTCATTAATCTCTCCCTTCCTATCCCTATTTAAAATCTAATCTTAATCATTTTTGATACATATAAGCAATGAACAACGAATAAGTGTGACAATTCATATGTTACGTTACTCCCTAAAACTATTACCTGTATATTCAAATAATATGTGATATTCATGTTAAATTATGGTATTATTCTTAGAAGTTTATAATTTTTATAGATAAAGTTTTTCCGTTTCTACTTATAAAAAAGGAATATATAAACATTCAACTATTACGCACAACTGTAAGGAGGAATAATATGACTAAAAAGCTCAGTCTAGTTGAGATAGAGTACATTTGTAATATGTTTTTCCAATCTTTTGAAATTCCAGTTTGTTTTTTAGATTGCAACAAAAATATTCTTTTAGAGTTTACATCAAAAGATGATTCACATTCGTTCTATAAATCAAGAATAGAACAGTTACATGTGCTTTTTCAAAAAAATGATTCAAATAATTCACCTATCTTCAGAACTCACCAATATTTAGGACACTTCATTTTAATTCACATAAAGAGCCATTATATGGTGAACGGTACTGTTATTATTGGGCCTTTGACACATGTAAATTTTTCTACAAGTAAAGTGGATAGTAACCCTAATTTTATTTCGAATTATAAAAGAACAAGAGATCATTATTTTTCATTGTCAGTCAAAGATCAAAATTTCTTTGTAAATATAGCAATATTGTTCTATAACATTCTCTATAAAAAAAATTCAGATGTAAGTACCTTTTCAAATAACAATGACTCATTTCATGTAAGTCATAGCAGTATCTTAAACGAGGATGTATATATTTCAATGCAAAAAAATGAATCTATCTGTCATAATTTGTATATAGAGAACCAACTACTTGGAGCTATAGAAAACGGGGATAAAGAAAGCGTACTCAAATATTATTACGAATTCCAACAAGTGACTCTTTCATCCTTATCTTCATTCCATCAATTAAGACGTCATAAAAACATTTGTATTTCATCCATCACACTTGCTACTAGATATGCTATAAAAGGAGGACTCCCTTCCGCGATAGCTTACAAGATTTACGATCTACACATCCAAAAGACAGAGGATTTAAAAGACACAGAATCTGTTTGGGATTTATTAAGAGATGTTTTCTGTACTTTTGCAGACTGTGTAAAAGCACAAAAAGTACAGAAACACTCAAAGACTATCGCTATTTGCAAAAACTATATTTTTAAAAATATTTACAATCAAATATCTGTTAAACAACTTGCTAAATTTGCAAACGTAAATTCAGATTATTTATCTATATTATTCAAAAAAGAAGTCGGTATTTCATTAATTGAGTACATTCAACGTGAACGAATTGAAGAAGCAAAAAAATTATTAACTTTCACAACCTATCCCTTATCAGACATATGTGCTTCGCTCAACTTTAGTGATCAAAGCTATTTTACTAAAATTTTTAAAAAATTCACTAACGAAACACCTGGTAAATACCGAAAATCTCATGTTGTCATATAGAGTTAAACTTTCATTAAAACAAAGTGTTTTTAGTAACTTATCAATGGCAGATTAAAATTACTTCCACATTCATGACCTTTTGAATTTAGGCTATTTTTAAATCAAAAAAACACGTTACTATTCTCATTCAAATAAAAGAATAGTAACGTGTTTTATATGTAATGTAGGTCTGTAGGCAAAATAGCGTCCGAACGCAAAGTTTTATAGAAGCAAAATACACCACTTAAATACTAAAATCTTATTAAGTAAAAAATTTTTCTAATAATTATTGTGTGAGAAATAATTCCTACTATTATTTTTGTATCCTTCTAAATTTGCGAACTAAAGTGAGCACTGTACCTGCAACTACCATCCATATGCCCATTGCTGCACTATTAGTTGTACTTGCACCCGTATTTGGAAGTTCTTTATATGTAGTTTCTTTTTTATCGGAATTACTGTTGTTCGGGATATTACCGTTATCACTGTTATTAGCAAGACCTTTAGCTTTGCTAGTGTCTTTATCCTTCACTAATACTTTTTGTATTGCATGTACCTCATTACCTACAGAATCTGTGACACTATATATTATTTCAAAAGTACCAGCTTTAGTAGTATCTCCAATACCTTCATATGCTACTTTAGAAGTAAGATCCCCGTCTTCTTTATCAGTAGCTGATACACCTACCATTGGGTTGAAATGGTCTCCTTCAGTAATTGTAGTTGTAGCAGGTACTTTTAGTATTGGTATTTCATTTTTAACTTCTTCTCTAACTTTGACCGTTACAGTTTGTTTTGCAGAAACTTCATGTCCTTTAGAATCTGTCACTGTATACATTAATACGTAAGTACCAGCTTTAGAGGTATTTATTTCACCATTAACTTTTACTTTAGAAGTAAGATCGCCATCTTCTTTATCAATAGCTAATACTTTTGCCATAGGTTCGAATGAATCGTCTATATGAATCGTCGTTGCAGTAGGTACTGTTAATGTAGGGTTTAAATCTAATATTTCTTCATTCCCCTCTACAATTACTGTCTGCGTAGCCGCTGCATTGCCCCCTTGAGAATCAATGACAGAGTAATCCACAATGTATTTGCCTGGTTTAGAAGTATCTACATCACCTTTATGTTTTACTCGAGTTGTTAAATCACCATCTTCTTTATCAATAGCTTTTACATTGCTTATCGGGTCAAACGTATCACCTACACGTAGTGTAATTGTAAGTGGTACAGTTAACTCTGGGACTTGGTTTACCTCAGTTTTTTCGTCTTCTTTCACTGGTCCTTTAATTTTTGCTGCATCAAAAGCTTTTTGGACCGTTTCAACCTCAATTGAATTTGCTCCATATTTATTTGTTGCAACTTTAAGACACGCTAATCTTAATTCAGAGAAATTAGAAGTCATGTTCAATTCATCAGTATTTGCATAATAGAAAATATCAAACATTTTATCTTCACCAATACCATTTACAGTTACACCGTTATGAGTGCCGCCTTGTGCAATTAAATACGCGACTTTATTAATAATACTTGAGTTAAAATGAACGCCCTCATTATCTTCTCCGTTTAAATCACTGTATTTACTATAATCATCTGGGTACGGTACTCCATCAAAAAATTTGACTGAAGATGGATTTTTCATATCACGGAGAACGAATCCGCTTTGTTCTCCTATTGTCCAATTAAATTCCCCATTATTTATATATTTTTCAATAGCCGTTCCCATAATATCAGATAATGCCTCGTTAATTGCCCCAGATTCTCCGAAAAATTCAAGATTAGATTCGCTAGATGTAACCGCATGTGTAAATTCATGGCCCGCTATGTCAAACGCTCTAACCATTGGATCACCATATATAAGCATACTCACATTGTTAATATTAGCACTAAATGCATTCCCCCAATTTTTAGGGTCATCTGTTTCTCCTGAATGCCATGCATGTACAACTGATACTATTTTTTTCCCCTTATTATCAAAACTATTACGCTTATATTTGTCTTTATAAAAATCATATACCTTTGTTGCTAAGAAATGAGCACTGACCGCCTTTGGATCATCAAAGGTTGTTGAAGTGCTAGTTGCTAATATACCAGGATAATATCTTTCTTCAAAATTAATATCTCTATAATTTACATCGTACGTTTCAATTCCTTGCCCTCTTGTATAATCAGCAAGCGCATATTTTCCGTTACTCTGTTCAGAAATACCAAATATGCGAGTTATCCCTAAATCATCTTTTCCTGTTCCAGTTAATGATATGGAATTGCTTTTTTTATTCTCCTTTAAAGATTCAACTTGCTCTTCACTTACTTTTAAATCGGATTCTTGTAACGTATTTTTCAACATAACACCATTATGGGCATCCACTAAATAAGTTCCAGATACATAGTTTGGTGTGGCAGCCGCAAATGTAACTTGATATGCATTGCTAGCCTGTCCATTATTTTCATCAACAAAAATAACTTCCTTAACTTCTGGCTCAGAAATAAATTTAATATCATTTCCGTACTTTTTATAAATATATTGTTTTGCTTCTTCTTTTGATAAATTAATAGGATTCTTTAAATCTTCTTTTTCTAAATTTTGTGCGCTTTCCCCTGAAACACTTTTAATAATACCCTTTTTATCTACATGAGCAGTCAATTGGTGTCCATATACTTCTTTTCCTTCATATATTTGTTGCAAACGCACAAGTGTAGTCCCATCATATGAACCACGTTTTTGAAGGACCTTGTAATCTACCCCTTTGTCTCCACTAACTTGTTTTGGAGACAAAACATGCTCCGTTTTTTCCTTAAGTGCATCTTTCACTACACTCTCTGGCGTTTTTTTTGATGGTTTTGTAAGTTCACCTGTACGGAACGAATCCTCTTGAATATCAACTTGCATTTGACCCGTTTCCTCTGCATAACCTATCCCGTATGGTACTATGCTTGTTAAAACCAATCCTGTTGTTAATGCAACTATAGCTATTTCTTTTTTATTTTTCATGTTATTTCCCTCTTATGATTTCCTAAAATATGAAATTACTAAAATTTATACAATCTATTTCTAATGTAAAAAGATGACTTCTGTAATCAACAAAAGTCACCTCTTCAATATGTAATATACCTAATATCTTTTCAATGCATAATTTCTATATAAAACAGAAAAAGCATTCATTAACGAGCATTTTGCAATACTTTTATTAGGTCATTTATATTTTCAACTTTCTGCTGAAACTGATCAAATCTACTATGTAATACTGAAGGATTCTTATCTTCAGTTGAAATAACTTTTTTTAACTCCTGTTCTAATATATCATATGTATCAAAGAAATTATCAAATTCTACACTTACAAGTTCTTCATTTTCACGATAAAATCTTTTTGCTTCTATATAAGTCATATATGATTTATTTAAAAAACCTAATGAAATTAAATATTTAGAAGTGTTTTCTTGATAAATAGCAATATCACATGCTATTTTCATATCAGAATAAGTCTTTTGAACGAAACAATGCAATTCAAAAATCTTAAACTTTAATCCATTATTCATTTCATCCCCTCCATCCTATCTATTTTACATAAAAAAAGAATATTATACAAAGTAAAATATCAATATAGTACAAAAATAAAAAGCGAAAGAATAATTCCTTCCGCTTTTTACAGCAATACATACATTTCATATTGTGCTAAAGAATTCTTTTTAAATCCAGTTTTCTTTACAAACCCTTCCAGTAAACTGTTGTTTGGAAAACTAATTAATAAGCTTTCTAAATTCAACTCATCTCTTGCTACTTGTAATAATTTTGATCCAATACCACGATTTCTATACTCTTTGTCTATGAAAATAAAACTAATTTTACCTTGTTCATTTATACATATAGAACCTTTTAAATCATTATCGACATATGCACCATAAAATGTATGATTTGTTTTTTCGATATAATCCATATCATTTTGCCAGTTTATATGGAAGTGTAACCATTTCTGAATTTCAACTTTAAAAGCAGGGAATTCTAATTGTTTTACTTCAATTCCTTTACATTCTTTAAGCATTATTTTAGTCATATCTTTTAAATTATAATAAGATAGATCGTACACTTTTTCATATCCTAATTTATTATAAAAACGAATCGCTCGGTCATTACCTACAATGACTTCAAGAAAAAGTTGCTTACACTCATTTTGAAGCGCCTCTTCTTTATGCAGTTCAAATAATTTTTGACTCACACCAACACCACGATAATTCGGATGAACCGCTAATGTACCGCAGCGCATTGTTTTTATATTTTCATAATCCTTTATCCCACCAAGTATTACACCAACTGGCTTGTCACCATCTAAAGCAAGAAACGAGTGTTCTAACGAATTCCCTTCAGCTCCAAAAAACCTTTTTATAAAATCTTCTTTTGAAACTTCCATCTTAATAATATAATCTGAAAACCCATCCTTAAAAGCTTCATACACTAAATCTATATTTACTTCACTGCATCTTTTATATTGAATCATATAAAATTATCCCCCACTTACTCGTGTTAAACTTAACGTTCAAATACATAAGATCTATTAGTCATATCGTACTTTAATTTTGAATTCTACTACTTAATTTGAAATGAACGGACACTTCCTTACATATCTATCACTATTAATTTGTTTTATAATAAACGGTGCAATATCGCCATTTTGTATTTTGATTCCTGGCATATCAACTAAACTCTCTTTTATATTTCCAATACCATTTCCTTCTATAACAAATGGTAATCTAACAATTGTCCAATCTACCTCACTATTTTGGATAATTTGTAATTCTTTATATTTATCTTGCATCATTTTTGGTAAAAACAATTTAAACAAAGTAGCTCCTATTTTATTTACAATTCCCTTCTGATCTCCCGTAACATTTAAAGAACCTCCGGAAATTAGAATATATCTTTTTATTTTAGACTCCTTCATCGCTTCTAAAATATGCTTCGTTACTGTACTAAAAATGTAAGATTCATTTTTCGGTTGACCTACTGCATTAATTACAGCACTACAACCTTGAAGTAAGTCTTGTATCGTTGAAAAGTTACGTGCATCCCCAATAATAGTCTCTATATTTTCATTTATTTTCTCTGTATTTGTAGAGTTTCTCGTTAATATTTTTACTTGATATCCCTTTTCTAACGCTTCATTTACAAGAATTTTTCCGGCTTTTCCGTTCGCACCCAAAATAGCTATTTTATTTGTACTTTCCAATATTAAGCCCCTCTTACTATCTATGATTTACTACATTGATCTCATACACACGTAAAAAAGCAATTAAATGCTCACAAGCTCGTTCACATGCTAACATTTTAAAGATTTTTTGTTCCTCTTTCGTTTTATCATTTGCTTGATCTGAAGCAGCTTTTAAACATAAAAAAGGTTTTTTATTGATTTGACATACATAAGCAAAAGCTGCCACTTCTTGATCAACTGCCAATGCCCCATATACAGTATGGAGTAAATATCTCATTTCCGAACTACGGATACGTTGATCTCCAGATAAAAATGTCCCGAAATGAATCAGATCATAAGATCGTATTTTTTTTATTCTTCTTACAAGTGATTTTGTTGTTTCAATAGGTGCTGTTCTACCATTATATAAGTTAAAAACATCTTCGCCCGAACCAGCAGCAGTGACATCGTGTTGTATGGCGTTTAGTGCCACTACAATATGACCATTTTTCACCTTAGTTGATAAACTCCCGCATATCCCTGTCATAAACAACTCATCTGGCTGAAACTCACTAATTAATAATTGTGCACAACTAGCACAACTTACCTTCCCAACACCAGTTATAACTGAAATAATTTCCAGATCATTTATAGTATGAAAATGAAATTCCCAAGCGGCTCTTTTTTCAATGCGTTCACTTGGATAAGATTGATGCAAATACGTAAGTTCAGGTTCCCAAGCGGCTACGATTGCAATACGTTTCATTACAAACTTCACTTCCCTCACTGTCATTTAAATAATTTATCTATGCTTTCTCTTTTATAATCTGGAATCCACTCTTTATATTTCTCATATAAATTTCGTATTGTTTCTTTATTCTTCGAAATTACTTCACTTCCTCTATCATCATACATAAACATGATAATATCTTTTGTTGCATTTATGAGAAATACATCTGGATAAGAAATTTCTTTTTTGCGTCCTAAACTAGGATAAAGACCTGGTAAATCTTCATGATTCGCTGCTTGAATAAATCTTTTATACTTTATATCACCAGCGAAATATTTTAATGAAAATTGATATGTACAATACAAGGTAGTTTCTTCATCTTCAAATAAAAAAGTATTGTTTTTTGTCTTGTATGATACTTTAAATATCTTTTTTGAATAAATCGACTATATATTTATTTTCTGTGGATTTTTTACATTTCCCTTTTTAAGCCAATAAACATTTGCTATTAAAAACACTTTATCTTCTTTTAAAAATATATCTTCAAATAAGTGTTTATTATTTGTATGGTACTAATGTAACACCAGTAAATATTTCATTCATATATTCTTTTAACTGTATTTTATATTCTTTCTACTCTACAATTTCTTTTAACTGCCAATATGCATCTTCTAGCCAAGGGTGTAAAACTTTCAACGTGTCTTTTCTATCCCACAAATATGAAATATATGCAAAAGCCGCATGTTCTAAAGATTTTTCTAACCCCTTTTTTACCTCTACTAAGTATGGTGGTGCCCCATTTTGATCCCATTCTATTTTATCAGCAACAAATAACACTAAATCCATCTTCGTTGCATGTTTACGCAGTGTGGTATGGCAACAAATTGCATTTAAAGTCTTTTCATCATGCACTTTAAATATCTCTTTTGCGATTACTCTCGAAAGTTTTTGATGAATAATCATTGGGAATTTTCGTTCTTCTTCTAATAAATCTATTCCAAATTCTTCAGCAACTGTAATCCGTACTTCATTTGGAAAAATTGCACTAATATCATGTAAATATCCCGCAATTGCTGCCTTTTCTTCATTTACATGATACATAACCGCAATTTTACGAGACTCATTTGCCACTCGAATTGAATGTTTATATGTAACTTCTTTATTGTATTTTAATAGAAAAGCTTTTATATCAGTTTCAATCTTTCCAGTTGGAGTAAATGAATATATATCCTTATATAACATCGTATGTCCCCTTCTTCCTAACTTTCAATATAACGTTGTATTTAAATATCCTTTTTATTTGTATTCGTTATAAATGTTGTAATCCCTTTTTTAATACGTTACATGAAATTTTATACAGAATCATCGCTACAAGTACATAAATGTTTGATATTATAGTAATGTTAATGATTTGTAAGGAAAGGAACTACATAATGAATAAAAATATATTAATTATTGATGATGATAAAGAAATTGTCGAATTACTTGCTGTTTATTTGCGAAATGAAGGCTATAACATTTATAAAGCATATGATGGTGATGAAGCATTACAAATGATTTCTACATATGAAGTTGACCTTATGATTTTGGATATTATGATGCCAAAACGAAATGGATTAGAAGTTTGCCAAGAAGTTCGTGAAAATAATATTGTACCTATTCTTATGCTGAGTGCAAAAGCAGAAGATATGGATAAAATATTAGGACTTATGACAGGCGCCGATGATTATATGATTAAACCATTTAATCCATTAGAATTAGTAGCTAGAGTGAAAGCTTTGCTTCGACGATCATCTTTCCAAAATGCTTCTTCTCCCAAAAATGAAGATGGTATGATTCGCATTCGTTCCGCTGAAATACACAAACATAATCATACTGTGAAAGTAAATGGCGAATATATTAAGCTTACATCTATTGAATTTGATATTTTATATTTACTTGCGAGTAATACAGGAAGAGTATTTAGTTCTGAAGAAATATTTGAGCGTGTTTGGAATGAAGATGGTTATGGTTCAAATAAAACTGTAATGGTCCACATTAGTAATTTACGAGATAAGCTTGAAACAGGAATGAATGGAGAAAAATTTATTCATACTGTTTGGGGAGTAGGCTATAAAATTGAGAAATGAAGCATTTGATATATTAAAAGATATCCCAAAATGGAAACTTATTTTTTGGCTCTTATTAGCTATCACACTCACTCCTATTACTGAATTAATTATATATCGCCTCGTTACGAGTGTAATCGAGAGTTCGCTTACGTTAAGCGAACTTGGCAAAGAATTCATTAGAATTTTTGGTTATGAAAAATATAAAGGAATAAAAGAATCTCTATGGATGATGATTGTCTCTTATTTATTTTTATTTTCTATTTTCTCATCCTACCTATACATTTTTTATCGTCATGAAAGAAAGCTTTACTATGAAACTTGTATTAAAAAAATGATAGAAGAGATTCGCTATATTGCAAATGGAAACTTCAATCATAAAGTTTCTATCGTAAACCATAATTATCTAGAAGAGTTAGCAAGCGGGGTTAATCAAATTGTTGAACAATTGAAAGTCTCGATTGATGAAGAAAGACAGGCAGAACAAGCAAAAAGCGAACTGATTACAAATGTATCGCATGATTTACGTACTCCTCTTACCTCTATAGTTGGATACGTAAATTTAATCCACCATGATAATTATAGAGATGAAGTGGAATTACGGCATTATATACAAGTCATTTACGACAAAGTAACTCGTCTTAATGCATTAATGAATGATTTGTTTGAATATACACGTGTTCAAAATAAAGAATTAAGTTTATATTCTGTCCCTATTGATATTGTAGAACTTCTTGGACAATTAACCGTTCAATTTCGAATACAGCTTCAAGAGGCTAATATTGATTGTCGCCCCTTTTTCCCATCAAAGAAGTTAATGGTATTAGCTGATGGGGACAAATTAGTGCGCGTATTTGAAAATCTAATTATTAACGCTATCGCTTACGGTAACGATGGTGATTATATTGATATTACTGCTTATGAAAATAATAATATGATCGCAATCGATATAACCAATTATGGCCAACCTATTCCAAGTACCGATTTACCTCATATTTTCGAACGTTTTTATCGCGTTGAGAAATCGCGCTCTACAAACACTGGTGGATCTGGACTCGGATTGGCAATTGCAAAAAGTATTATAGAGTTGCATAAAGGAACAATTGAAGTGTATAGTGATGACAAAAAAACAACATTCACTGTAAAGCTACAACCATATAAATGTTAATACAGCTTAATTTTAGGTCCAATTTCTTATGATATAAGAAATTGGATCTTTCATTTTCCATTAACATCCAAATTTTAATAATCCTTTATAATTCTTTAGAAATTCTTTACCTTTTCTTTCTTCCTAATTAAGTATTCCTTTTTACAATATTATTATCGACGTCATAATAGGAGGATCGCTTATGCAATTCTTAAAAAAAATCACAATTTTATTATTATCTTTTGTTATTACCGCTCTTATCGTTTTATATTTTTATCTTTATGTAAATGGTCCCATTATTCAAGCTAAATCAGCTATTTTAATAGATGCCAATTCAGGTGAAGTTGTTTATAAAAAAAATGAAGAAACTTCTATACAATCGGCTACTTTATCTAAATTAATGACAGAATATATCGTACTAGAACAACTGGATAAAGGAAATATACAGTTAGATGAAGTAGTAAAAATAAGTAACGAAGTTTTCCGAGCAGAAACGAGTCCTATACAAGTAACTTCGAAAGATAAAACAACGGTTCGTGATTTACTTCATGCATTGTTATTGACAGGGAATAATCGTTCCACACTTGCCCTTGCAGAACACATTGCTGGAAACGAAGATAATTTCACTCAGTTAATGAATGAAAAAGCAAAACAACTAAAGTTATCACAACCATCTCCGTTTCTAAACGCTACTGGAATGAATAACGGTACAAATAAACTTTCAACTACAACAGCAATTGAAGTTGGTAAACTAGCAACAAGATTAGTAACAGACTTTCCAGATGTACTGAACGTTACAAAACTAACCTCTTACCAGTTCACCTTCAAAGATACCAAAGTTTTCAATACCAATAAAATGATTTATTCCCTAAATAAAAACATTAAACTCCAAGGCGTTGATGGCTTACAAACTAGTTTTTCAACTAATAGTAATTATAGTTTTGTCAGTACAGCAAAACGAGGAGATACTAGACTTATTTCAGTAATATTAGACGCCGATAATGAAAACAGTACTTTTATTGAAACAAAAAAATTACTACAGTACGGCTTTAATCCCTCCTCATACTCTGCACTTCAAGCATTTAAAGATGCTGTTACCTCTTGGGCAATTTTGCTTCAGTTTAAAAATTTGATCATACAAACATTGTTGATTTTCTTTATTATTACAATTTTAATGTTTTTACATATACGTCAGAAAAAATCCGAGGATTTCAACTAGGAAATCTTCTTATATATAAAGAACGGCTTGCATTTACAGTGCAAGCCGTTTTTTAAAACTATAGTCCTCTTCCAATTAAATTCGCTGAAACAGGCTGAAGATTTAACTCCCTTGCCCATATAGATAACTGACCGATATGGTGAATTTCATGTACAATTACGTGCCTTAAGACCTCACCATATGTATATGTTTTATCTGTCCACGAAGCTTTTAATATTTTACATTCTAAGTTAGCTGACCATACTTGTAAAAAATCTTCTAATTCTCTTTTATATAAACCAGATAACGCTTTCACTTTTTGGATAGATTGATACTCTTTAAACTGCGGTGCACAATCTTCTTTTTCTTGAAGGGCATTAATCCAGCTATACTCAACATCTACAATATGAAATAATGTTTCTAAAATACTTCCAACACCACCAATACGCTTACGGAGTAATTCTTCCTTTGAAAGTTGCTCACACCACTTAAACCAATCATCTCTCACTTGCCAATTGTATTGAAATAAAGTATACACTTTTATCTCTCCTCTACCTCAATTATCCATTTAACAGCATCTATAATATAATGAGGCTCATCTTTTTGAATATAGTGACCACTTTGTTCTGCAATTACAAATGTATGATTGTTTGATAAGCGTAATAATTCTTCTTGCAATTGTAACCACTTCATTTGTGCTTCTTGCGAATAATAGGCTTTTTTACCAGCAACTAATACGGCAAGTGGAATATTTCTCATTGACTGACAATGTTTATTTGCTTCACTTAGACTAAACATAAACTCTTCATAAGAACTTTCATATACAAACTGTTTATAGTAAGCTTCCTGAAATTCCAGTGACATGATTGGCAAAAAATCTTCTTTATAATTTTCCGGTGTCGCATCAACCAAAACGATTCCCGACATATCTTCGGGATAAAAATTCGCAAATACACGTGCATTTATACCACCAAAAGAATGTCCTACAAAAATATAAGGTGGTTTCAATTGTAATTGCTCTAAACAACTTCTCAAATCTTTTATCATTTCAGAACTAATACGTCGCTTGGAACTCTTGCCACTTTTCCCTACTCCCGCTCGATCATATGTGAGTACCGTCCCATATTCCGTCAATTCTTCAGCAATAAGGTCCCATGCCTTTGAATAATCACCATAACCTGCTTCCATTATAATAACTGGCTGCAACTTCTTTCCTTGAAATACTTTTGAATACATTTTAAAATCATCAACTTGTACATATTTTTCTATACTTTTAACCATTGGCGATCACTTCTCTCCGATAAAGTTCTTCTTCAATTTGATTAATTATTTGATCTACAGATAATGCTCCATCCAACACAATATCTGAATTTGGCTTTACAGTATGAAGTGCCTCCAAATAGGCTTTTCTAGCATAGTTTATATAATGCTCTAAATCATTATGTATTTCACTTATTGTATCTTCTTTAAAATCTCGCAAAATTCTTCTAGCCATTGCAATATCTAAAGGCGTATCGATAAATATAGTTACATCAATGAATTGTCGCATTTCACTATTTAAGTATGCAAAAGGATAATCTACAATAATATAATCTACATTACTATCTCGTATAAGATGCTGAATATCCTTAATTAATGGTGTGAGTACCCATTCATCATAATTGGCTCCATCATCAATCCATTTACAAATATCAGTAGGACAGTTATCAAAGTTATATCTATCAAAATATAGTGCTTTTGAATTCATTAATTTATGAGTTAATCTTTCTGTAACAGTAGTTTTACCTCCTCCTGAAACAGCTGCAATTGTAATAATTTTCGTTTTTTTTTATTCATAAATTCCCACCATACCCCTTTTAATCGACATAACATAATTATAAACAACTATTGTTTTTTATCGCCCCATTCATATTCTAACATACTCATTTCCCATAAATTCCAATATGTCTCCCCTACTTTTTTCGACTCTCTTAATAAGCCTTCTTTTACAAATCCTATTTTTTCGTAACATGAAATAGCCGATGTATTAAAATCATAAACACCAAGCGTTACTCTATGTAGTTTTAATTCATCAAATGCAATATGAAGTACTGCTTTCATCATATGCTTCCCTATGGAACGTCCTCTCATTCTCGTATCACCAACTAGTACTTTACCAATCCTTGCAGATTTATTTATATGGTCTATTTGCCCAAGTGAAATATGACCAATTACTTCTTTAGTCTCTTCATCTATTACTTTGAATGCAAGTGTATTTTCACTTTCTATATATTTTTCTAATTGTTGTTCATGTAGGGGATATGTAAATGCATTTCCTGACCATTGTATTAAAAAACCTTCGGAATCAATCCAGTTTATTAATTGTTTGAAATCGGATCGTTTGAAGGGTTCTAATTTAATCAACTTCATTCTCCTTTCATACACCATTCTATATTTACTCAAACTTATTTCTATATATAGAATATATTCTCCTTTTATACGAAATGAAAATAAAGCCATTCATAAGAATGGCTTTACAAAAAACATAGCCCCATTATGCCATGTTTCTTATGTTAACAGTGGTTCAATCGCTTCAATTTTACAAACTGAAATAATTACTGTAACTACCCCAGCACTATTAGCAAGCTTTACAACATCACAAGTAACTGAAGAAACAGTTCCTGCATAATTATTACTTCCTGTTGTAATACGCACTGATCTGTTTACTAACTTTCTCAGCTCATCTCTAATTCCTTGTACACAGCAACAGTCACATGCCTTATTTTGCTCTTCATGTTCTTTTTTACACTCTTCAAAAACATCCCAACAATCATCCTGTTTGCCTGAACACTGTTTACATGAACACTTTTTTCTAGAATTACTATAACGAGATCCCAAAATCTCACCCCCTAGTCATTTCTATTAATATAGTATGTCCACTAGCTTCAAAGTGTACGAGGCAAAAACATAGAAAAGAAAAAACAAACACATGTACTAAACTATTCTGTATACATAAAAACTGACCTCTAATTATTAGAGGTCAGTTCACATTATACATGCCTTAATTTTATAATTTACTAGACTGCAATCCCTGAATAAATGGCACTACTTCAGGGTTTACAAGTGATGATAAATCACCTAATTCTTTCCCTAGATAAGCAGCTTTAATGACACGTCGCATTACTTTAGAATTACGCGTTTTCGGTAAATCTTCTACAACGTGAATATCTTTTGGACATAATGCTTTTCCAATATGAGAGTTTACTAAACTCATTAATTCTTTCTTTAATTCTCCTGTAAATGTTACATTATCTCTTAATACTACAAAACAATGACAAACTTCACCTTTTACATCATCTGGTACACCAATCGCGGCAGCTTCTATGACATCATTATGCTTCACAAGAATAGATTCATATTCAGCAGGTCCAATGCGTTTTCCAGCAATGTTTAGCGTATCATCTGAGCGTCCTGTAATAATATATTGCTCACCATCATAAACCACCCAGTCACCATGAACCCATTTATTTTCAAAACGTGACCAATATGTGTTCACGTAACGCTCATCGTCTTCCCAGAAACTTTTCGTCATACCAACCCAAGGTTTCTCTAAACATAATTCTCCAACTTCATCGCGAATTGGATTACCTTGATCATCGAGCACAACCGCCGCCATCCCTGGTAAAGAAGCATTAAAGCTAATCGGTGCAATTGGTTTAATAAGGACGTTCCCGAAAATCCCACCTGAAATTTCAGTTCCGCCTGAATAGTTACAAATTGGCACATTACTTTTTCCAACCGTTTCAAATAGCCACATCCAAGGATCTGGATTCCAAGGCTCGCCTGTTGAGGCAAATACTTCTAAACTCTTAAGCGAATGTTTATTTACATACTCATCACCTTTTGCCATTAACGCACGAATTAATGTTGGTGATATACCGAGATGTGTAATTTCATATTTATCAACTGTCTCCCATAAACGATCTGCTTCTGGGAAGTCCGGAACACCTTCATACATAACCATCGTTGCTCCATTAATGAGAGAGCCAAATAGTAAAAATGGTCCCATCATCCAGCCCATATCAGTTACCCATAATACACGGTCGCCTTGTTTTATATTCATCCCAAACCCTGCATCAAATGCTGCTTTCAAAGGGAAACCAGCATGAGTGTGTACGGTCCCTTTCGGTTTTCCAGTTGTACCTGATGTATAAATGAGCATTAACGGATCGTCACTATGCATTTCTTCAGCATGTACAAATGGCTTTTCTTTTTCTAACGTACTCCATGAGAAATCATAATCATGCGGTGTAAAATCATTTCCTGCGTGGCGCACGATAACGACTTTTTCAACAGTTGGACAATGCTCACAAGCTTTATCTACTTCATCTTTTAATGAAACAATCTTACCTCGGCGTGAAAAACCATCTGCAGTAATGATCATCTTTGATCCTGCTGCTTGCACGCGTGTCATGACTGCATCAGACGCAAATCCTGAGAATATTGGTGAAATAATTGCTCCGATTTTCATTACAGCTAGCATCGCAACAACTGTTTCTGGAATCATTGGCATATAAATTGTTACTCGGTCGCCTTTTTCAATACCCGCATGTTTCAAACCATTTGCAACGCGACTTACCCAGCTATCAAGTTCTTCATATGTAAATGATTTTGAAGTTCCATTTTCTCCTTCATACTGAAGTGCTGGTTGCGTTCTTGTTTCATCATCTGCAAGCCAGCGTGATAACACTGATTCTACAACGTTACATGTTCCGCCATTATACCACTGTGCAAACGGCGTACCATTTTGCAGGTCTAACACTTCTGTATAAGGTTTCATCCATTGATAGCCAACCGCTTTCTCAGCTTCTCCCCAAAACCAAGCTGTTTCTTCAATAGATTTATTATAAAACGTTTCATAATCTTCATACCCCAATGATTTCATCCAACCATATAAGCGTGTTTTTTCTTTATACTCTTCTGTTGGAAACCAAACTGCTTGTTTCAATGTTTTCCCCTCCTTAACTTTTTGAGCAAGAAAGCCCTAAATAGGGCTTTTAAACTGGATAAACAGGATGTTTACGATCCGTAAATACTTGATATTTACTCATATACATTTCGAATCGTCCTTTTAACTCTTCTCTTAAATTGTTTGGATGAACAATACCATCAATGACCATCTCTGATGCTAAATGGTAAATATCAATATCTTTCTTATACTCTTCTCGTTTTTCAGCAATGAAGCTATCACGCTCTTCTTCAGGTAAAGCTGCAATCTTATTTGCATATACAGCATTGACCGCGGCTTCTGGACCCATTACCGCAATAGAAGCTGTCGGTAATGCTAGGCAGCAATCTGGTTCAAAGGCTGGACCTGCCATCGCATATAAACCAGCACCATATGCTTTACGAACAACAATAGAAATTTTCGGTACAGTTGCTTCACTCATTGCAGAAATCATTTTTGCACCGTGACGAATAATACCAGCACGTTCCACTTTTGTACCAATCATAAATCCAGGTACATCTGCAAGGAATAATAACGGAATATGATATGCATCGCATAAATTTATAAACTTTGCTGCTTTATCAGCTGAATCGTGGAATAATACACCGCCTTTCATTCGCGGTTGATTTGCAATAATACCTACTGGCTTACCATCAATACGTGCTAAACCTGTAATGAGTTCTTGAGCAAATAATTTTTTCACTTCGTAGAAAGAACCTTCATCAATAACTCTATTAATAAGATTTTTCATATTGAAAGGAGCATTTTGATTTTCTGGAATGATTTGTTCTAACGTTTTATCGAATTGTTTCGGTTCTTGAGGTGTAACCAATGGAGTCTTTTCTAAGTAGTTGTTTGGAAAATATGAAATGTATTGTCTTGCTTGTGTAATCGCATCTTCTTCTGTTTTACATAAAACATCTCCACATCCTGATATAGAGCAATGCATACGAGCTCCGCCCATCTCTTCTAAAGTTACCTTTTCACCGATAACCATCTCAGCCATACGAGGAGATCCTAAATACATAGAAGCATTCCCTTCTACCATCATAACAACGTCACAAAAGGCTGGAATATATGCGCCACCAGCTGCAGAAGGTCCAAATAATAAACATACTTGCGGAACTTTACCTGATAATTTCACTTGATTATAGAAGATTCTTCCTGCACCGCGGCGCCCTGGGAACATTTCAACTTGATCCGTAATACGCGCCCCAGCAGAGTCAACTAAATAAAATAACGGAACACGTAATTTTTCTGCCGTTTCTTGAATACGTAAAATCTTTTCAACTGTACGTGCGCCCCATGATCCAGCCTTTACCGTAGAATCATTTGCCATTACGCATGCAGTACGACCATGTATTTTTCCCGTTGCCGTTATAACACCATCAGCAGGTAATCCCGTTTCTTCACAATTTGCAAATAATGCATCTTCTACATATTCACCATTATCAAATAAAAGAGCTAAGCGATCTCGAACGAATAGTTTACCTTTCGCTTTATTTTGTTCATGATATTTTGGTGCGCCGCCTTGTTTAATCGTTTCAACTCGTTCTTCAAATGTATTCGATTGTTGTTTTTGGTCTATCATATTTACTCCCCCTTATACATTGGTGTGCGTTTTTCCTTGAATGCCTGTAATCCTTCTAATCTATCTTTCGTATGGATTACACCTTCATACGCTTGTTTTTCCATTTGTAATCCGGTATGTAAATCAACTTGAATACCGTTTGAAATTGCTTCTTTCGCTAATCGAACAGCAATGGGACCATTACTAGCAATTTTCTCTGCTATTTCAATCGCTTTTTCTTCAAGTAAATGAGCTGGTACAACAAATTCTACTAGACCATATTCTTTCGCTTCTTGTGCCGAAATACGTCTTCCTGTATAAATTAATTCTTTCGCTCTACCAACACCAATTAATCTTGGCAAACGCTGCGTACCACCTGCTCCTGGTATAATTGCAAGTGTAGTTTCAGTAAGACCAAGACTTGCAGATTCAGCCGCAATTCTAAAATCACAAGCTAAACTTAATTCCGTACCACCACCAAGTGCGATGCCATTTATAGCAGCAATAACTGGCTGTGGTAATTGTTCAACCATTTCCATAGTAGTGCGAATCATACTAACAGCATGGCGAACTTGTTCTTCATTCATGCCAGCACGTTCTTTTAAATCAGCACCAGCACAAAACGCTTTTTCACCAGCACCTGTTAAAATAACTACACGAGTATTTGCCTCTTCATTTATTTGAGTTAATATGTTTTGTAACTCTTCTAATAACGCTAAAGATAATGAGTTTGCTTGTCTTTCACGATTTAATGAAATCTTTACAACGTGCGGTGTTGCATAATCAACTGAAATATTTTGTAATTGTAGCATCTTCTCACCTACTTATCGTTTTATGTTGAAGCGCTCTATACACATGACTCGGTAATTGGATATTTAATTTACTTTGAATAAATTGACTCGCTCTTAATAACTTCTCTTCATCAATATTCGTTTGGACCCCTAACTTATGGAGCATATGAACTAAGTCATCAGTTGCAACATTTCCTGATGCTCCTGGTGCATATGGACAGCCGCCAAGACCACCACAAGAACTATCAAATGTTGTAATGCCATATTCTAAAGACTTTACTACATTCGCAAGAGCCATTCCGTACGTATTATGGAAGTGCATTGCAAACTGCGAAGCATCATATTTCTTTAATAAATGCTCTAATACTCGCTCTACTTGTAACGGATTCGCTACTCCGATTGTGTCGCCAAGAGACACTTCATAAATGCCATATGAAAATAGTTGATCACATAATTCGTCAACTGCTATGGCACTTATATCCCCTTCATAAGGACATCCAAATACAGTAGACACATAGCCTCTTACTTTTTTGCCTTCGAATAATGCCTGTTTTGTTATATCTTCAATTACAACTAATGCTTCTTTAATGGATTTATTAATATTACTTTTATTATGAGATTCACTTGCTGATAAAAAAACATTCACCTCATCTACATTTTGCAAAAAAGCTCGTTCCAAACCATTTTGATTTGGAACAAGCGCTGCATATGTAACATTTGGGTCCCTTTTCAGCTCTGAAAACACATCATTTGCATCTGCCAATGCAGGGACCCATTTAGGGTGAACGAATGAGGAAACTTCAACGTACGATAATCCCGCCTCTGTAAGTAGTTGAATCCATTTTACTTTATCTTTTGTGCCAACAATCTTTTTTTCATTCTGTAAGCCATCACGTGGCCCGACTTCTTTAATGACAGCAAAATTAGGTAGTTTCAATTCGCTTCCCCCTATATCTCCCTATTCAATTTCTAGTAATACATCTCCTTCATTTACAAAATCGCCTTCTTGCACATTAATTTTCATAACTGTGCCAGCTTCTTCTGAAACGATTGGAATTTCCATTTTCATAGATTCCAAAATGACGACATCCTGCTCTTCCTCTACTGTATCTCCTACTCCTACAACAATCTTCCATACATTTCCTGCCATCGATGCATATACTTTCGTCATCATTTTTTCCCCCTTAGTATTTTTAAATCTTATTTTTTAACAAGTTGTTTCGTTACAAAACCCGTTGTATAAATACCACTTTTGAACACATCATCTTCCAATACTTGCAGTAGCATTGACGTGTTTGTTTTAATACCTTCTACTTTTAATTCTTCTAAAGCATCATGTAATTTTGAAATTGCTTCTTCACGAGTCTCACCATGAGCAATGACTTTCGCAATCATTGGATCATAGAAAGGTGTAATCGTTACTTGATTCTCCAAAAAGTGATCAATACGTACGTTTGTTGGAAGCGTTAAATCTGTAATTTTCCCAGGTGATGGGAAGAAAGTTTTCGGATCTTCTGCATAAATACGTGCCTCAATGGCATGACCACTACGTTTTATATCATCTTGTGTAAACGATAATTTCTCACCATATGCAATTAAAAGTTGTTGTTCTACAAGATCTAAACCCGTAATTTCTTCTGTCACTGGATGCTCTACTTGTAATCTCGTATTCATCTCTAAGAAATAGAAGTTCTTCTGCTCATCTACAAGAAACTCAACTGTACCAGCATTTGTATAACCTAGGGCTTTAGCAGCTTGTACAGCAACTTCACCCATCGCTTTTCGTGTATCTTCATCTAAAAATGGTGAAGGTGCTTCTTCAATCACTTTCTGATTTCGGCGTTGTACTGAACATTCACGCTCCCATAAATACACTGTGTTACCATGTGTATCTGCTAAAAGCTGAATTTCAATATGATGCGCGTCTGCTATATAGCGCTCTAAATACATTTCTCCGTTACCGAAGAAGTTTTGTGCTCTTGTTTTGTTGCTTTCAAATGCTTTGGTGAGCGTTTGCTCAGTTTCCATCAACTGCATTCCAATGCCTCCGCCTCCTGCGGATGCCTTCAACATTAATGGATAACCAATTTGTTTCGCAATTTCAATCGCTTCTTCAGCAGTTTCAATATTTGTAGTAATACCTGGAACTACTGGGACATCTGCAGCTTGCATTGCAATACGTGATTCGATTTTACTCCCCATCTTCGTAATGATTTCTTCTGATGGACCGATAAATACGATTCCTTCTTCTTTACAACGTATTGGAAAAGATGGATTCTCAGATAATAATCCATATCCCGGATGGATTGCTTCGGCATTTGTCTTCTTCGCTATTTCAATTATTTTTTCAAGGTTTAAATAGCTTTCTTGGACACGCGGCCCACCCACTAAGTAAGCTTCATTTGCCATTTTTACATGTAAGGCATTTTCATCTGCCTCAGAATAAATAGCAACAGTACGAATGCCAAGTTTTTGACAAGTTTTCATAATACGAACTGCGATTTCCCCGCGATTAGCAATTAATATTTTTTGAAACATAGTGATTCCTCCTTTTTATCTACATCCTAAATGTCTAGCAATTACGAGACGTTGAATTTCAGAAGTTCCTTCACCAATTTCTAATAGTTTTGCATCACGAATATGTCGTTCTACTTCATATTCACGCATATAGCCGTATCCACCGTGAATTTGTACCGCTTGATTTGCAATACGACTAGCAGCCTCAGATGCGAAAAGTTTTGCCATAGCCGCTTCTTTACCGAAAGGTTTATCGTTATCTTTTAACCAAGCTGCTTTATGTACTAAATTACGTGCTAGCTCTACTTCAGTCGCCATATCAGCTAATTTAAATTGAATCGCTTGGAAATTAGAAATTGCCTTTCCAAATTGTTGACGTTCTTTCGCATATTGCAATGCACGTTCAAATGCAGATTGTGCAATACCAACAGCTAATGCTGCGATTGAAATACGTCCTCCATCAAGTGTATATAAGAATTGTTTAAATCCTTTATTTACATCACCAAGAATATTTTCTTTTGGTACACGTACACCATCAAGTACGATTTCACAAGTATTAGAAGCACGTACGCCCATCTTATCGTAAGGGCTTGAAATCGTTAACCCTTCACTAGTAGTCGGTACGATAAATGCAGAAATACGTTTTCTACCATTCTCTTCAATACCGTTGACAGCGGTTACAATAATTGTATTTGCATACTCAGCATTTGTAATCCAACACTTCTCACCACTAATAACATACTCGTCTCCATCTAATATAGCTTTTGTTTGTGTACCACCTGCATCAGATCCAGCATTCGGCTCAGTTAATCCGAAAGCACCTAAAGTTTTGCCTGATGCCATTGGAACTAAATATTTCTGTTTTTGTTCTTCTGTACCGAAATAATAAATTGGAGAAGCACCTAATGAAATTGTTGCAGCGTAACTTAATCCTGTTCCACCACAAGCACGACCAATTTCTTCAACTGCTAACGCGTACGATACTGTATCGCCACCTGAACCTCCATACTCTTCTGGGAATGGGATGCCTAATAATCCTAGTTCGCCCATTTTTTGAAATGTTTCATATGGAAACTCTGCAGTTTTGTCATAATACACAGCTTTCGGTGCGATTTCCTTTTCAGCAAAGTCACGTACCATTTCTTTAATCATTTGTTTTTCGCGAGTTAGAGTAAATTCCATTCCGCTACACACCCCTTATCGAATATTGAGTTTCGACAGCGTGCGAGTTTCTACTACAAACATTACGAATGAAAAGACAAGAACATTAGTTAGATAATTGTTATAATTCTGTCATAATTTAATTTTAAAACAGATTCTGTACTAATGCACAAAAAAATTCCTACATTGTTCTACAACAACATAGGAGTTTTCTTGTCGAATTATGTAATTTTATGTTTAATAATCTCTACCTTTACCTGAATCTGAAATCTCTACTAAAGCTTCAGGATATGGTTCGAAATATGTTTGTCTTAATAAATACTTTTCATCAAATCGAAGAGCCCATGATTTTAAAATTGCAAGTAAGCTACTAAGCGGAATTTTCTTTTCTATATACTTTTGTATTAAATTTAAAAAATGATCTTTTTCTTGTTTTTTCAGCTTTGTTTTAAAGTATCCAAAAATATGCTCACATACATTTACATTTGATGTATAGCGGGGTGTGCGCATAAATAATTCATATAAAGTCTTCTCATAGTTTTCAAATACAACTTCGATCGTTTCATTTTTTTGATTTGCAATAATACGCCCTAATTCCTTTTGTTTCACCTGATTATATGCCATAAATAAATATTTATTATCCGACTGAAACGATACGAGGTCTTTCATATTTTTATTACGTTTAATCATCTTGTAATATGCGATTGTAAATAACCTTGTAAAGAAATGCTCTCTAATAATAAAATTCGACAATCTGCCTTCTTCTTCAATTGGAAGATGCGAAAATTTTTTTACTACTGCACCACCAAATAAGCCTGGTCCTTTCCCTTTTGCTGGTGCTTTTTCAAAACCAGAATAAATTTTCACATCACGCGTACCACAACTTGGCGAACGATTTTTTAAAATAAAACCATCCACATCTGATAACGTTTGTAAAAATTCATTTGAAAATTGCTCCATTTTTTCAGTGAGGTCTTCTCTTGTAGACGGTTGCACAAGTTTATTCACCCCTTTTTCTTCTACAATGCGTATCGTTTCACGAGGAGTCCCCAATCCAATCTCGACTTCTGGACAAACAGGTATAAATGTAACAAATGGCTGCAAATTTCGTATAGTTACATCCGGAATCATCTCTCCATTATAACGACAAGCATCAAACTCTAAACATTTACTTACAACGATTGTAGGTTTTGCAAATTGTCGCATTTCATTACCTCCTTAATGCTAGTCCGTATAATATAAATTGTACTAATATTAACATTTTAAGCAAAGTTTGATGCATTTAATTTTATGATAAATATATAGCCAATAATATATTAGCAATCATTCAACTCTATTTTCTATAAATGTGTCCTTTATAATGACGGTTTAGAAACTGTGAAACGAATAATACACACATGCTCTGGAGAAATTAATATGTAAGAAAGGAGGGAGCGTTATGAAGAAAAAATTATCATCTATTGTAAGTGTTTTAGCACTTTCTATTATGTTTTTAGGTACATCTGCCCATGCTGAATACGATGGAACTAATATGAATAGAGTTAATAACACTGATATTTCAACTCGAGTGAATGACAATAACTTAGACAGAGTTAATAATGATGTAAGAACTCGAAATGTAAATACAACAAATGATTTAAATGATAATCGTGATAGAAATAATAATTGGGCTTGGCTCGGTTTATTAGGACTAGCAGGATTATTAGGTCTTAGAAGAAGAGACAAAGAAGTACGTTAATTTAGAATGTTTTTAGTAAACAAGTACTTATTTATCAAAAATATAACAAATATAAATCGCCTTTTTAAAGGCGATTTATTATTTTACTTAAATGTAACATATGTAATTCATACTTCGACGATTAATTTCGTGGCGTTAATCCGTACAATATAAACTGAATCGTATTTTCAATTTCAGTTTCATCATCCCATTTTTCTTCAGGCAATAATAAAAACCGTGTTAATAATAAACCTAATACAGCTGATAAAGTAAGTCGTAAAACAGTAGCTGGGGGCATTTCAATAATTTCCCCTTTTTCTTGAAACTTTTCAATCAACTTTTTAAAATGTAAAAGTAATTCTGTTTCAACTAACTGTTGTATTTCATTTTTCAGTTCCGGGTGAAATGGCACTTCTTGAATTAATATTTTTATCATTGGAAAATGCTTTTTTGCAAAGTCAAATCTATTATGAATAACAACTCTTAGAAGCCCTTCATATGATTCATACTCCGATTTAAATATTTCCTTTGCGAATGCTTGTACGAAAAATGGTGCAGCAAACTTCATTAATGTCGGCATGACAACTGCTAATAATAAATCTTTTTTCGTTTTATAGTAGCGGAAGATTGTTCCTTCCGCTACACCAGCCCGTTTTGCAATTTCACTTGTTGAAGTTGAAGCATAACCTTTTTCTCCAAACATATCAACAGCCGCCTCTAATATACGCATTTGACGTTCATTTCGTTTGTCTGTATTTGTTGCGGCAATTAATTCTTCCAGCCAATCCTTCTTCATCTATAATACCCCTTTGTATCATCATTATATTTTTCGATGTTTCTTTAATGCAAATACATTCCCTACTGCAAATAATACTGAGAAAAATAGTAAAACAGTTAAATCTAATGCAATCTCTGTAAATCCTTGATTTCGAATCATCACCTGTCTCATTGCGTCAGCGCCGTATGTGAGCGGAAATAATTTCCCTAACATTTGGAGCCACTTATTCATCGATTCAATTGGAAACAAACCAGAAAAGAATATTTGTGGCACAATGACAAGCGGTATAAACTGAATCATTTGAAATTCATTATTTGCGTATGCTGATAAAAATGTCCCTAAAGTTAATGCCGTTAAAGAAAGCATACATGTAATAAGTAGCGTTAGCCATATAGAGCCAGCTACATACAAGTCTAAAATATAAACTGAAAAACTTACAATTATAATGGATTGTATAAATGCAAAGATCCCAAAACCAATAATATATCCTACAACTATTTCCCATCTTTTAATTGGAGTTGATAATAACCTTTCTAACGTACCGCTTAAACGTTCTCTTACGAAAGACACCCCTGATAAAATAAATACAAAGAAAAATGTAAAGAAACCAATCAATACAGGGCCAAGCCCATCAAACATTGTAAAGTCTTTAGAGCCATGTAAATAATTCACTTCAGGTTTCATTATCGATATATCGTTCTTCTCTGTACTTTTTTGTAATATTTGAAGTACAGCACGATTTTTTGACGAATCACTACCTTCTAATACAATATTCATTTTTCCATTTTCTAAACGAATGACTGCATCTACCTTTTGATTTTCTAGCTCAGACATTGCCTTTTCTTTATTATATTCATAAATTGACGCTTCCTGATTTTTCATCACTTTTACTAACTGAGCGGGCATATCAACAACAGCAATATGCGGTACATAGTCCTTTTGTGTAAACACTAGCGACAATAACCAAAGTAATAACATAGGTGCCCCAAACATCATCGCTAACGAACGTTTATCTCGAAAAAATTGGCGAATAATACGAATGATTACACCGGTTACTCTCATGATTCAGCCACCTCTTCCAACAAAAAGACATCTTCAATCCTTCCTGATGATACCCGCTTTTTCAATTCTTCAGTTGTACCAGTCGCAACTAGCTTTCCTTCTCTAATTAACCCTAGGCGTTCACAAAATTCAGCTTCGTCCATAATGTGTGTCGTTACAATAATGGTTGTGCCTTTCTTTTTCAAAGCATAAAATTTTTCCCAGATCGTTTTTCTAAGAAGCGGATCTATCCCCACTGTTGGTTCATCTAAAATTAATATTTCAGGTTCATGAAGAAGGGCTATTGCTAATGATAAACGCTTCTTCATCCCGCCTGAAAAATGCTGCACTTGTTTTTTCATATGTTGTGATAATTGTACGAGATCAAAAACCTCTTCAATTCTTTCTTTTTTATGCTTTCCCTTTAATCCATACATCGTTGCCATAAAATCTGCATTTTCATATGCTGATAATTCTTCGTATAATGCATCAGCCTGAGCCATATAACCAATTCTTTTCATTTCATTTAAATTAGGCATATTAGTATGATTAACAATCACTTCACCTTCCGTTGCCTCATTAATACCCGCAATCAATTTAATAAGAGTCGTTTTCCCTGAACCTGAAGGCCCAACTAAGGCAAATATCTCTGCTTTTTTAACTTGTAATGAAAGATTGTGTAAAACTTCTTTTTTCCCAAAACTTTTGGATACAGTCCGTAAAATAATGGAAGGTTGCTGCACGTATTCTTCCCCCTTTTCCAAAATGAGTGATTACTCACTTTTATTTTACTCTTGCGTAATTATATGTCAAACTTCATTGATTAGTATGATTTTCCGTCAACAATATTAAACAATGAAACAGAGTCGACATTAGAATTTCATTTCCTAAAGTCGACTCTGTTTCATTTAAATTATATATTTTACTTTACGTTTTTAAGTTCATATATTTCCTAATTCTAGCAACATCTAAAGAATATTCGATAACTAATTGCTGTAACGGTAAAATAACTGTGTCAGGATATAAATGTGCATATTGTAATGTTTCTGCATATTTTTCTAACCTTTTTTCTAAATACTTTATAATTTGATCAGGATGGCTTACTAATAAACATTTGCAATAATAATGTATTTGTTCCTCAATCGCCGTATACTCTTCAATTTCATATTCTTTATGCATGTGTACACCCCTTTAAGTTTTTTACATGAATTACTTATCACACTTTTCACTCGACTAATTTTTAATTTTTTGATTATTTACACTATAACAAACTCTTCAGGTCAAATTTTGTTACTTTATGTAACGTAGAAAATTTTTAACAAAATTGTAATGTTAACTTGTATAAAATGCACATGTCCTATTTTTTCTGTATAGAAAAGTCGTACAGTTCAATTTAACTGTACGACTACAAGTTCTGGCCTATTAAAAATTCTTTGCGGAATGTTACTATTACCTAATCCTCTACTTACTACCATAGACGTATTTTGTTCTTCATATAAACCAGCTGTATGTTTAGGTAAAACACCTTGATTTAGAGCCACTAATTTGCTGATAAATAGTAACTTAAATTGTCCACCCTGAGCGTGGCCTGATAAAACTATATCCATTTCCTCATCAGCATAATACTGAATAAATTTAGATCTATAGAATAAATTATCTATTTCTCCTATTTATAGATATACTCCTATGTAATCCGTAATTTTCCTTATCAGATAAATTAATAAAAATTATTTCCCTACACATTGAGATTACAAGTTGTATAAGGAAGCTCTTCTTTATTCCATGCAAGAAATCCTCCCTTTAGATTAACTACTTCCTTTATACCAGCTCTCTGTAAAATACTAGCTGCTATAGCGGAACGTAATCCGGTTCGACATTGTAAAACGATTGGGCAATCCTTTGGTATACAATCTAGCTGCTTCAATAGATTTCCTAAAGGGATATGTATTGCATCATGAAGATGTCCTTCGTCCCACTCTTTTTTACTACGTACATCAATTACCTTAACCCTACCATCCTTTATATGCGGATATAATTCAATCGATGTTTTTTCTTTGTAACTTTCAAATCTATCGAGTCTTTGTATTACTTGTAAGGGTGCAAAGGCAATAATATTATCTAGACCAATAGATTCAAAGTCTCTAATAACCTCCTCCACTCTAACCTTTTCCTCATCTAGAATGATTAAAGTTTCTGTTTTATAATCTAGTAACCATCCACACCAGGTTGTGAAGGAATTGTTATACGGTATGTTAATTGATTTCTCGATGTGACCAGAAGCAAAACTCTCTACATCCCTTATATCAACTATTTGCTGAACGCTCCTCATAACTCCTTGAAGTTCCTCTACTGTTTTAATAGCAAAAATCTCTCTTTTCTTACGAATGGGCGGACCATACTTATTTAAATTCTTCATTAAAGAAAAATACCTTGGAGGCTCTGGCTGCCCCGTCAATAAAGTCGATATAAAATCACTTTCTTCATTACACTGAAATGCCCAATTGAACATCTTTTCATAACCTAAGGTAGAAGTTGGAATTGCTCCTAATGCTTTTCCACATGCGCTTCCTGCACCATGTGATGGCCATATTTGCAAATAATCAGGGAGTGTTTTTATTTTTTGTATCGAATCAAATAATTGTTTTGCTCCTATTTTTGCGGTATCTTTCATACCTACAGCAGTTTCTAATAAATCGGGTCTTCCTATATCTCCAACAAATATAAAATCACCTGTGAATATTCCTATTGGCTTATCATTCGTATAGTTATTTTGACTTGTATCAGTTACTAAAAAAGAAATACTTTCAGGTGTATGCCCTGGTGTGTGAATTACATTAAATTTTATATGACCTACTTTAAACTCTGTGCCCTCTCTAACCAAATTGTATTGACCTTCGTTAAGATATTGATATTTCCAATTACAATCACCTACATCAGATACATATAAATTGGCATGATAAAGAGTAGAAAGTTCTCTAGATCCAGAAAGAAAATCTGCATGAATGTGAGTTTCAGCCGCAGCAATTACTTCCATCCCCTCTTTCTTAGCAAATTCTATATATTGTTCTATATAGCGACCTGGATCAATTACAATTGCTACACCTTCCTTCTGACAACCGACTAAATAGGAAGCATGTGCTAATTTTTCATCATAAAAATATTTTAAAAGCATAGCTATACCCTCCAAATAGTTATTTCAAATTACTTTTCAACATTTGTAACCGCTTTCTATATTCTCCTATAGGATCCCTTTCAACATAAAGTTCCAATACATATAGGGCAACATATATCTTTTAAGTAAAAACATACTATATCGTTCTTTCGCTTGATTAAACGGAAATGTTTCTTGAGGCTCATGTTCATAGTTAAATTCAGCGAGTATAAGACTTTTATAACCTGTAACAATGGGGCACGATGTATATCCATCATATTTAGCATGCAAGTCTCTTCCGTTAAGTACGTCCATAATATTTTGTTTTAATACAGGTATTTGTTTTCGAATTGCCGCTCCAGTTTTAGAGGTGGGTAAATTGGTACAATCTCCGAGTCCGAAAATATTCTTATACTGTACATGTTGCAAAGTATAAGGTTTTATATCTACCCAGCCCTGAGAATCACTTATTTCACTCTCTTTAATAAAATTAGGTGGCCCCATTGGTGGAACAACATGGATCATACTGTATGGTACGGTTTCTCTTTTCAGTGTTTGCGTATCTTCAAAAATTGCTTCTCTCTTTTCGGCAATAATTTCTACTAAGTTTTTATTATAATTCGTTATAATTTGCTTTCTTTCTAGTACTTGTTCTAATGTATTAGCATATCGTGGAACCTGAAATATGTTAGCATTCGCAGTATAAAACATTACTTCACTTTTGTTTCTTACACCGTTATTAGAAAAATACTCTTCTGCTAAATACATAATCTTTTGTGGAGCACCACCGCATTTAATAGGAGTATTTGGGTGGGTAAAAACCGCATTTCCTCCTTTAAATTTTTCAATTTCTCTCCAAGTAGAATCAACATATTTATAAGAGTAATTGCTACAAACCCCGTTAGTTCCAATAGACTCTTTTAAACCTTTAATACCGTCCCAATTTATTTGTATACCGGCTGCTACAATAAGAATTTCATACTCAAGCAGCAGTCCATCATCTAAAAGTAGCTTATTTTCATCCGGAAACAACTTAACAACACTTTTAGGGATCCATGTTGCCCCTTTTGGAATAAGCAATTCTTGATCACGTATCGTGCTTTCCTTTGATACAATTCCTCCCCCTACTAAACTCCATAGTGGTTGAAAGTAATGTTTTTTTGATGGATCAATAATTGCAATACTTTCTTTCAATAGGGGTACATTTCGTAACAAATGTGCAGTAGAAGATATTCCAGCAGTCCCAGCACCAATTACAACAATTTTATAACTATCTCTGGTCTTCATTATCCTCTTCCTATCTAAAATTGATTTTTAAAATAATTAATTAGTAGCCGTATTTTCATCGTAGTAACATTATTATAAGTTAAAAACACCATGTATTTATTTGATTAAAATGAAAATTTTGTTAATTTAATCGTCAATCTTACTTTATGCGTAATTCCCCTATGTTACTTCCATCTTTTATATTTCTCAATGCTAGTCTTTGTCCTATCTTACTTTAATGACAATTTCTCTCTACGCTCAAATCTATCTTTATCCCCTTTTTCCAAGAAAGTACTTCTTCTAAGCCGTCTTCACCATTCACTTCATAGCTTATTTTCCAGGCTCTAATCGCTCCAGAATTAACAGAAAACTTTGCCGTAACGTCAACTATTGAATGATAACCATCTTTATAAAAAGTTAAAACCAACAATTTTTTAGCTTTAGAATATTTTATTCTGCCCTTAAAAAATACTCCCCTTAGATAAACAGATTTTTACTTTTTATCTGTCTACCTAATGAGGAGCATATCATTATACAAGTGTGTTCTTTTTTCAGTTTTAATAGCTAAAATTCTTAGCCTATAGTAGCTAAATTAAATTATTTTACACCAACCTGATTCCAAGCATTTTCTATGGCTTTATACGTTACACTATCATAGCCATCATAATCAGCCGCAGATTTTTAATAAAGCAGTACGAGCTTATTTAAAATCGCTAGAATGAGTTTCTATAAAATAAAGTTAAAATAATATTTCAGGTCAAAACATGCTCTTAGATATTTTGAAGAGATTATTTTACTCATATCTGTTTTCTTTTCAGGCGCTCCTAATAACTAAGTTCTATTGAAACCTGAACTGAAATAATTCTTCCATAACATTTATTTTAATTTTAGTACGAACGGTAGCCTTTCTAAAATCACTCTCGAACAAAAACCATAATAAGTCTATTAGATGGATTCCCAAATCTCCCAAGGCCCCACTAGTTTTATTACTTTGAAAATCATCTCGCCAAGTAAACGAAGTTCTCCTAAAAGCGCTATTCTTTTTATTTACTCACCAACTATATGACCGTTATCAATATAGATCCATTACATAGCTCTATCATATGTACTGATGCTTTCTATAATAAGATGACAATACAATTTCCTAATATAATAGACGTAAAATAGATTTAGGTGATTATCTTTGGAGTATTATAAAGGAGAATATAAAATGCAAGGGAATCAGATAAGAAAGAATACACACAGCAAACAAGAGCCCGTTATAACACGGTTGGACCAACGGTAATACTCAGGCTGTTTCGTACTCTCATGCATTCTTCTTAGACGAATACCCGTGGTTAACATAAATGATGTGAAAATGAGTGCTGTTCCTTTAAACAGGTCTAAAAAATCTGTAAAGATTTTCATAAACGAAAATACATCAGAACTGAACAGGAAATACACACTTAGTCTCATAAACATCATACTAATAAATGAGAAAATCATACTTCCGGTTGCCCACTTCATCCATTGACCATTCTTTGTAATTAATGCCATAACCATGACAAATATCTCCTCTTTCTTGTAATTTGTTAAGATTCATAATCCAGCCTGCGAACTTGAAAACAGTACAAAAAAGGCTTCTTCAAGTCGATTAACAATGTGCATAGCGAAATAAGCTATATATACACTAATCGACTCAAAGAAGCCCTTTCACAATTGAAACAAGACGTAACTTGCTTCTACAACTCAACCACAACACAAGAAGGTGTGGGAATAAATAGAATCAAATAAACGAACAATCTAACCGCACATTACACAATTAGGATAATTGAATAAAGATACTTTCTAAATTTCAACGTATTCCCCAAAAGAATTCTCCTTCCTCAAGCGCGAAGGACGTAGCCAAGGATAGGTGGAAGATAAATATCAATTCGGCATATAAACTAGCTATATGAAGTCCTTTGATAACTTGATATAGGACGTTGAAGGAAGAAAATGAAGTGCGAAAACCCATGCCATTTGGTTCCTGCGTAAAATATCAATTGTACCAAAAGAGCGATTATACGAAGCACATCTAGGGAGGAACATCCCTAAGTAACGATCAGGGAGCCGAAAGCTTACTTTCGAACTGAGAATCTCCCACTTCAGGCTTTGCTAAGTGGCGTGTAGTTCACGATAAATTTGATTCTGAGAATATAAATACTAAATTTACTCTCAAAAACAGAAACCTAACTGCATTTCTGCTGAAAATAAATATAAGAAAAACGTTCTACTCCATATGAGTAGAACGTCTTCTCACTTTACTTCATATATATTTTTGGGAATTATTTGTTATGTGTCGTATTTAAAAAATTAATAAATTCATCTTCATTTACAGGCTTACTGTAGTAATACCCTTGAATTAGATAACATGCATTTTGTTGTAACACTGTTAATTGCTCCTTCGTTTCTACCCCTTCTGCTATTACTTTCATATTTAAAGTATGGGCTAACGAAATAATAGTTTGTATAATTTCATCTCCATCATTTGAAGTTCCAATCCTATTCACAAATTCTCTTGGAATTTTCAAAGTATCAATTGGATACAAAGGTAAATACGCTAATGAAGAATAGCCTGTACCAAAATCATCAATTGATAAATGTACACCATATGATTTTAATGCTTTTAACTTCGATAAAGTTTCTTTTTCATCTACCATGGCAATACGCTCTGTTAATTCCAAATCAATCGAGTTAGCTGGTACCCCTACTTCTTCTATAATAGATATGACTGTTTGAACAAAGCCCTTCTGTTCAAACTCTATAGCTGATAAATTTATCCCCATCTTTAAATTTGAATAGCCTGCAGAATGCCATTCTTTCAGTTGCCGACACGCTTCCTGTAACGTCCATTTCCCAATTGAAATAATCTGCGATGTTTCTTCCGCGATAGGTATAAACTCAAAAGGTGAAATTAGCCCAAGCTCTGGATGTTGCCAACGTATTAAAGCCTCTGCACCAATAACCTTACCTGCCTTACTATCAACTTGTGGTTGATATAATAAAAACAACTCATTATTTTCAATTGCATTCGGTAAATCCTGTTCTAATTGTAATCGTCTTGTTATTTTTTGAGATAATGTCTCGTCGTACATACAAACAGCATTGTTACCTTTTTCCTTTGCGCTATACATGGCGATATCAGCATGTTGTAAAAGTGTAGTAGTGTTTATTCCTCCAAACGGATACACTGCTATTCCTATACTAAGAGATAAGTAAAAACTATGCTGATTGACTACAAATGGTTTTTCAGTTATACGAAACAGATTTTCACATAAATCCAATAGCTGTTGTTCTGTGTGGTTATGGACTAAGACTGCAAACTCATCTCCCCCTATTCTAGCCAGAGGAATAGACGGTGACAGACATGTCCTAAAACGTTTAGCAACTTCTTTTAAAACACTATCACCAATTGAATGTCCCATTGTATCATTAATGGTCTTAAAACGATTTAAATCTATATACAAGAGTCCAAATTCACCCTGCGTTTTTTGTGCACGTTCAATGGATTTTTCTAATTCTTGTTGGAAGAATATTCGATTTCCAATCTCCGTCACTGTATCATGGAATGCTAGATAGTTTATCTTATCTTGTTGTTGCTTCATTTTCGTAATGTCTTTTACCATTACATAACTCCCAAAAGTTTGTCCTTCTATCATAATAGGAACAATAGTGACATACCAAAAATATATATCCTTCTCATTATTATGTTTCACACGTAACTGTAAAGAAGACGAACTACATCGTTTCCCCATCTTTAGGGCTGCTTCCAATTCAGGTTTATCTTCATCTAAAAAAATAGAGAAGCACTCTTTTCCTATTAATGCAGCACTGTCCTTCCCTAATAATATACTTCCAGACTGGTTTATATTTAAAACGGTACCATTTGGATCAATAGTTAATATAGGGTCTGGATGATACTCATATAAGGACTTAAACCTCTCTTGATTTTTTACCAAATCATTAGATTTTTTTATTAAATCTGCTGTTCTTTGAAATACTTTTTGCTCTAATTGATTATTAAACACTTTTAATGTTTCGGTTAAATCTTTGTTTTGCATGCGTACAATTATATGACGAATCAGTACAAATACAAAGGCAATACAATTTCCCGTAATCAGTGTAGATGAAGAAGTTTGCTCTTTCAAAGTAAAACCAATTAAGATTGCAACTGCAAGATAAGGGAATATGACAAGAAGTTTCTTTCCAAATGTCGGATTAATAATAAAATAATTTCTTTTAGAAGATACACTCCTTGGGATAGTCGCAGCAATAGCGATAAATAATAGAAAAACTCTATACAAACACCTTAATAATATAACTGAACGATCTGACAAATCATCTTGTAAGTAAAAATATAAGTAGTCCGTAATAGCAAATCCAGTTAATACTAGGATAAAAATAAACAATTTACTTTTTGCATTGAAAATAGCAGGTCGAAAGATTAGTGTAACTCCAAGTAATAGAAGCAATAAATCTATAATCGGAAAAATAAATGAAAGAAAAACATCTCCAATTGAAAAGAATAAGATATTTGCAGAAGGTTTATTAAATAGGTACCACTCTAATGTAAAAATAGCAGTAACAACAATGCATAAATCACAAAGTAAATACGCTTTCTCCCATTTGTTACATTCCATCATGATTTTATAAAAGAACGCAAAGAGAAAGAAGAATAAGAAAAACAACAAAAACACATCAGAGATATTAAAATTTTGAATTGGTAATTCTACATTAAGTACTTGAAAAGCTGATATAAAATTCCCTATCAAGAAACACCCTATTGCAATAGTAATACAAACCCAAAAGACTCCTAGTTTAATTTTTCTTGATGCTATCGAGTAAAGTAATGAGATAAATACAGTAATTTCAACAACTAAGGATGATAGTCGTATATTAAAATCTGATACAAAATACTCATTCGGAAAAACAAATAAAAATATAAAGCAAAAGCTTAAATAAGCTACTAAAGCCAATATCAATACATAAAATTGCACATGTGAATGTTTACGCAATGGAATCACCTTCTTGATTTTTTCTAGACTTTTTTAAAATGACTTGATACGGCACAACTCGTATTCATTAAACTAAGTGTTACCTATCATTCCTTATTATTACCTTTTTAAAAGTTTTCTTTCTACATACTACAGTCTTATTTGCTTCCCGCAGATATTCTCCATTTTTCAACTAAGGATTCCCCAAAGAATAAGATGTAAAATGTGTTTTTTAAGTATTCGCTCATCGTTAATTTGAATGATACAAATTAACTATTCTTTGAATATGAGATAGAATCTAAGCTTCCATTGCAACATAGTTAGTCGCTAATTGACACCCTTAGAAAGAAGGAAGATATACTATCATAAACTTAGAATTTCGAATGAAATTACCAAACCTACTGTAACAATTATAGTTACAACTAGGAGGTAATGTCAATTTCAAATAGCTACCTTTTAATGGACAAAAGACGCGACATTTTGAACAAAATATGATGTTTATAAAAAAAGATGTATTGTTATATCTAATTAGCCAAACAATTATACATGATCTAGCATTAAGTGAAGATGATATTGCATCTCCACAAAAAGAATGTTACCCTAAAAATAGAAATATGAAAGGAATGATGGATGAATAATGATTAACTAATTTATATTTTAATTTGAATTTTATAACTTCAAACTACAAAATATAGGGTTAGTCTATCCATTTTTATAATTCATTTCATACTTTATTTGTCATGATTCAAATGATTAATAAGTACTTATTAAGTATAAGAGACAGACTAATCCTTCCGATTAATAATTGGGGGATTTTTTTATTCCCTTTTATGTAAGTTGAAATTTATTAATCGCTAAATTTACCTAACAAATAAAGGAGCGGGAAAAATGGCTAATTCAGACACTATTGTTACACATGTAATGCTCTATATAAGTCGTTAATATCCATCAAACTTATATAGAGCAATTAAAAAATGGATGGATGTTCCGACTTTATATGAAACGTTTCGATATATAAAGGAGGAATTATTATGTCAATGATAAAAGTTCAAGACTTAACTTTTTCATACCCAGGTAGCTTTGATAATATTTTTGAAGATGTAAACTTTCAAATAGATACGGATTGGAAACTAGGATTTATCGGTAGAAACGGACGAGGTAAAACGACATTCCTTAATTTATTATTAGGGAATTATGAGTATAGTGGAAAAATCCTTGCTTCGGTAGAATTCAATTACTTCCCCTACCCTGTTGCAGATAAGAACAAATTTACTCATGAAATCCTTGAAGAAATTTGCCCCCAAGCAGAAGGTTGGGAATTTCTACGTGAAATATCCTATTTAAATGTTGATGCCGAGGTCATGTACAGACCGTTTAAAACTTTATCAAATGGAGAACAAACAAAGGTGTTGCTTGCTGCACTGTTTTTAAATGAGGGCCAATTTCTATTAATTGATGAACCAACAAACCACCTAGACACTGATGCAAGAAAAATAGTCTCTGATTATCTAAGGAAGAAAAAAGGGTTTATTTTAATTTCACATGACAGAATCTTTTTAGATGGATGCGTTGACCATATCTTATCTATAAATAGAGCGAATATTGAAGTTCAAAGCGGGAACTATTCTTCTTGGAAATTAAATTTTGATAGACAGCAAGAGCACGAACAAGCTACAAATGATCGTCTACAAAAAGACATAGGAAGATTAAAACAGTCTTCCAAGCGTTCAGCAAGTTGGTCTCACGATGTAGAAGCTTCAAAAAATGGAACAAGGAATTCAGGTTCTAAGTTGGATAAGGGATTTGTAGGACATAAAGCAGCTAAGATGATGAAAAGAGCAAAAAACCTCGAATCAAGGCAGCAAAAAGTTATTGAAGAAAAGTCAAAATTACTAAAAAATGTGGAGAAAACTGAGTCATTAAAATTAGAAGCATTGAAGTTTAAGTCAAATGAATTGGTTATTTTGGCTGACGTGTCTGTTAAGTACGATGACCAAGTTGTGAATGAGCCGATTAGCTTCATAGTTGAACAAGATGACCGAATTGTACTTGATGGCAAGAATGGGAGCGGGAAAAGTAGTATCCTAAAACTAATTCTAGGGCAATCGATACAGTATACAGGCTTAGTTACTTTAGGTACAGGACTCACCATTTCCTATGTCCAACAAGATACCTCTCATTTGAAGGGATCACTATCAGACTATATTGAAGAGCAAAAAATTGATGAGACGTTATTTAAATCCATCTTACGAAAGATGGACTTTGACCGAATTCAATTTGAAAAAGATATATCTCATTATTCTGGTGGACAAAAGAAAAAACTGCTTATCGCTAAAAGTTTATGTGAAAAAGCTCATTTATATATTTGGGACGAACCGCTAAATTTTATAGATATTTACTCACGTATGCAAATTGAAGAGCTGATTCAACAATTTAATCCTACAATGGTTATTGTTGAGCATGATAAGGCATTTCAACAAACAGTTGCAACTAAAACTATATCTATGTGACTTCACTCGAATCATTAATAAATCAAGCCATTAGTTTATAAAGTATTTGAATGAAATGTCGAAAAAGCCTAATTTCTCTACAATACATTGAGAAATTAGGCTTTTTAATAGGAAAATTAGGATTCATAAACACTGAGCAATTCATATATTAGGCTTATCTGTTAAAGCAGAAATAATCCTGCTCACCAAATCTTCTGGCATCCATTCATGATTTGTATCATTCGTTTCATTTGTTCCTAAAGAATCAATGAACTTTTTAAACTTTGGAAATAAAACAATAGAAGTGATCCAATGTATCGTATGATTTATAGAAAAGAAATGAAATACTCCTTGTTTTTCCCCTTCCTGCAATATTTCTTTTAACTGTTCAAAACTACCTATAAAATACGGTTTAATCTTTTCTAATCTTGCACTTTCCTTAATAATCTCCTCATATGCCAATGTGCCAATTTCAGGATTTTCTTTTATATGTGTAGTAAAGACTGTTAAATATTCTTTTAGAGCATTAATAGGATTAAATTGATTCTTCTCAAGAAAATTAGGTAACTCATTAGCAAGGCCATATTTCTTAAATACCTCATAATACAGGTTTTCTTTCCCATTAAAATAGTATGAAGCCATAGCGACATTTACTTTCGCTTCTTTTGCAATTTCTTGTATGCTCGTACCTTCGTAACCACGCTCTCCAAATTTTTTCTTAGCAGCCTTCAAAATATTTTCCATCGTCTGCTCACGAGACTTCCCCATTTCACACACCTCAAATAATATATATTTCACTTCAAAAATCCAATAAGGAATTTGAATAGAGTTTCTTTTTAATGAAATTTAATTATATATTTAAAGTAGTAACTTAACAACCGATGAGGTCTTCATTACTTTAAACAATTCGCCACACAACGTACGCCTCAAAAAGAGACAGCTCTTCAATCTCTCCTTTCCTAATTAAACGCCATGCTTAAAAAAATATCCCCCTGCGTGACATGAATAGCTTTCAAATATTTTACGCTCTTTTCTACTTGAGTAAAAGAATGAACAAAAAATAATAAGGACCAGAGTTTATCTGGTCCTTTCATTACGTTATACAGATTTAAAATAAACCTTTATACTCATATTTTGATGAAATAATTATCCATCAATTGTACCTTATTTACTGATTAGATTTTTTTAATCTCAATATAAGGTCCTTTGATGTTTAATTTGTTAATGTCATTTGAGATATTACCTACAGTTGTTTTTTCATTAAACGTGTAGACCTTTTCACCATTTACAAAGATACCCCAATTTTTATCTTCGTAACTGATACCATAACCAGCATTGCTAGATGTAGCCTTAAGCTGATTTCCATTCATTGAAAAAGATAATTTTCCTTTTCCTTTGTTAAGCTGGTTATTCACGTTGTTGATACCAATCATTTGTTCTTCAGGGGCTTTTTGGTTATCAAGAGTAACTTGATGGTTTTTCCAGTCTAATTTATAGTTGTTTGTAAAGAACTCATTATATGTATCCTTATTATTTGTTCCCCACCATTTTGAACTTACCCATTCAATATTGTACTGATCTGAAATTCTACGATTTGTTATTTTTAAATCTGATGTAGATTCTGTTTTATCAGCAGTGATAACCGCTACTACATTAGGAGAAAAACCATATCCTGTTAAAGCTGGTACTGTGTCTTTTGAAACAAAATTATTCGTTCCTTCATTATAACTACGTGATTTCATAAATAGTTGATTACCATAGAAAGTATTGAATGAATCACGATTATAAATTCCCCACTCTGGGAAATTAAACGATTGGAATCCTACTTTCCAATTTAATTTTTTATCTGTGTGAGTCTCTAATACCGTTTTATAGTCTACCTGATCATAAGATACACTTTCTTTCCAAGCAAAGCTACCTGTAATACTTGCATCGGCATTTGGCCCTTTATCGTTTACTCCAACTTTAACACTCCCACCAAGTGTATACCCTACCTCAGAAGTAACCTTTGCTGAAGTCATTGTATTAACTGGGGCAGCTTTATGGAATTGAGCGCTATCGCCACTAGTTATTTCTGCTTCCGTATGATACGCCGATGGCCATTTTAAACCTGCGTTATAGTATCCCCCATTAATTGTATATTTCGCATCTATATTACTACCATCAGTGGTAACAATTGCAATTTTTTTATCTGCGTAAGGATCCTCAATAAAAGAAACCTTTATTGAATTTTTGATATTCTGCTTCATGTCATAAGTAGTTTTAAAACTATTATAGACTTTCCCACCATTTTGAAGATTTTCTACAGTTCCTTTAGAATCTGCAAATGCAGATGTTGCTTGTAAACCAAGTGATCCAGACATAATAACGGACGCTACGGCAACACTTTTAGCTATTCCCTTTGCTTTTTTCATACAGACAGCCACTCCTTCTTAAACATTTAAAAGATATAAACGTATTATTTTTAGCTCTCAATACTAGAGATAGATTTATAACGTTACAATGTAGAAATTTATTAATCTTTATGCCAATAACTATCAACACTTGATTTGCTAATTTCCATCTCTTCTTTACTGATAACTATTATCAATATTATTAAAACACAGAATAACGATTTAAACAAGAATTTTAAATATATATTTAAAATTCTTGTTTAAAAAAATACAAAAAAATTATAGAATTCTTTATTTTGAGAATTACTATATTTTCATTTGCTTATTACAGCCTATATTCAGATACATTATTTCCTTTCCATTCATAATAATCTAAAATCCCCTCATAAATGGCTTCTGCAGCAATCTGCCTTCCGTTTTCTGTAGATAACTTACTGTAATCGATACCATTATCTATAAAAGCAAGTTCCGTTAACACAGCTGGCATGTCATTTTCTCTTATAACATGAAGATCTCCATGTTTAACGCCTCTATCACGTGTTTGAAGAGCGTCTACTAATCGAGTTTGAATTTTTTCAGCTAAAACACGACTCTCTTCCACATGAGGATTTGTTTTTTCAGATTTAGAAGATTTATAGTAGTATGTTTCCGTCCCTTTTGCATTACCATTAAAAGCATTTGCATGAACACTTATAAAGATATCCCCCTGATTTTGTTTAGCAAATTTCACACGTTCCTGTAAAGAGCTTTTTTGATCATGTCCTGGTCTAGTATCAGATTTACGAGTTAGTAAAACTGTAAATGGTGTATGTTTTTCAAGCAATTTTTGTAGACGTAAAGAAGTGTCTAGTACAATCTTACTTTCAGGTAATCCCTTTGTGTCTTTTCCAGGATCTTCGCCACCATGTCCGGGATCAATAATTATGGTTTTATTTTCTAAAGGATTACTATGACTATATTGAAGCATATCTGTTTTTGCAGTTAGTTGTGCAGCTTCAGCGCGTGTTATGAATTTATTTGGTTGCCAGCCATTATCTGTACCAACTGAAATTTTCAAATCAATTAAAGTATTTGCGAACTTTTCACCCCAATGGCCCTTTAAATCTTCAAATTTACTTTGTCCATTGCTAGTGTTTCTATTTTGTAGTTTATATGCATTCACTAGCATAGTAGCCATAGCAGCACGAGTAACTTTTCCAGAAGGATTAAATATTCCATTTCCTTCACCTTTAATGATTCCTGCCTTTTCAGCTGCGGCAATATAAGGGGTTCCCCAGTGGTTTTGTGAATCTTTAAAAGATGGTTTTGCATTTAAATCAATGTGTATACCAAGAGCCTTAGTCATAATTGTTGCTGCAGAAGCTCTATCTAGTGTATCACTTGAACCAAAAGTCCCATCTGGATAACCACTCAATACTTGTTTATCAACTAAATAAGTAACGGATTTGTCAGCCCATGCAGGAACATCTGGGAATCTGTGAGTATCTGCAACAATACTAGTAGAATATGATAGTAAACTTCCAGCAAGAATTCCTGTAGCAATTAATTTGTTCTTCAAAATTTAGCACCTCTAAGAAATTATTACAAGTTGGTAAATTATATCAATTATAGTTCATCTTTAAATCATATGACTTCGAATAAAGTATAGATTAAGTTGGTGTCATCACTATATTACAGATCAAGAATCTTATATCGAACTATTATTTCGAGAAGAACCCTTCGACATACACTTATAGATTGAGACTACTAAATATATTCACCAACATTGTGTAACCAGTATAGTTACTTATATATACGAGTGTCAATTAAAAAAATCTTACATTTTTGTAAGATAACAAGATGAATAACACACAAAGTAATTATTTAATAATGTGAATAATTACTTGATTAAGTAAAATAGTAGTTTTATATTTTAAACAAAATTGATTATTAGTTAGGGGAAATAACTTATAATAACTACCTTTTCGACGATAATCATAAAGCCCACTTACACTTCAATTCTCCGTTAAATACCATTGTGAGCGCTCCTGTAATCTAGTCAATTGGCTCCCATGATTACTTAAACTTTAAATATTATGCCCCAACATCTCTAGTAACCACCAAAAGCGGCCACAAATGTTTTTACTAATATATAAACACAATCCATCTTTTTACTTCCTTAAGGTATCTTCGAACTATAGAAGGAACAAAAAAAGAAGAGGGTTTTCTTCCCTCTTCACCAATAAAATCGAACATATTTACAATTAAGGAAGGGTATACATTCATCAAAGGATGAATGTATTAATAATAATAGTTCACCTAGTGAATTATAACATAGAACCACTTCCATTAATAGATATCATTAACATTTATGGAATATTTGTTACAAATCGGTTAAACATCTTAATATTAAAAGGCTTTATATGTATAGAACCAGAAAATGGCAAGTGTAGGGATAAAATATAAGGGGGATATATAATTATGTTTACACAAAAACAAAAATTAGTAACAACCGTAACAGCTTTAACATTAGGATGTGGATTTACTTTTGGATTAACACCGGCATTTGCAGATTCTAATAAGGCGTCTGTAAGCACTACACCTATTCATTCTATTCAAAAACAAGAACAAGAGCCGTTTACTGGATATGTCATTTCAGTAGAAAACAATTATTTAGTGGTTGCTGCTACATCTACAAAAGATGAAGCTCTCGCTTATCAAAATGATTGGTGGGAGTTAGTTTCTCAAAATAAAATTTTAAGGGTTCCAGTTTCAAATGGTAAAAATTACACTATAGGTGAACAGTTAAATGTTTATGCTGCTGCATGGACCAAATCTTTACCCCCAATTACTGTAATGCCTAAAATTGAAAAAGTAATTCAATAGATTATGCTAAAAAATAACAAGGCATCATTCTAATTAGAATGATGCCTTGTTATTTAGTAAAAAACTGAATACGTAATATTTATATTCTTTTTCATTGCTCTATGATTCCCATCATATATTAACCTAATACTTATCATTCTGCACCTCACGTAAGATCATACATCTCACATTACTGTAAATATATGAATCGCTCCTCTTTCATCTTTCAAATAGCAGTATCGTTTACAATTCTATTTTTACAGATTCATATATTCTTCTAAAGTCAGTTTTTTCTTATATATACTTTCAGCAATATCCCCTACATAGCGAATATGCCACGGTTCATATGCATATCCAGTAATACTCTCTTTGCCTTTTGGATAACGAATGATAAAACCTGCACGATGCGCATTTTCTTTCAGCCATTTTCCTTCTTTCGTATTCCCAAAGGTTAACTCTAGCTCATTATTTGCACTTTTTGAAGAAACATCCATCGTTAATCCTGTTTGATGTTCACTATGTCCTGGCTTTGCCGAGAAGCGATCCGTATGCTCTTGTCCTTTTCTTTTCACGTTGTTTGCATACAGTTTTTTTTGATAATCATAGGAGCGAAAGCCAGAAACAGCATTCAACTGGATTCCTTCTTTATTTGCTAAATCAAATAACCTTTCTAGTGCTTCTGCTGCCTCTTTACGAAGGTAACTCTTTTCTAGCGTTCCACTGAATGAGAATGGTACATTTGGTACAACTAAATCTTCCGGTTTATAGTCTTCAGGCAATCCATATTCTTTATTAACTACAGCTTGTACACTAGCAAAAGAACTTGCTATGTTATTTGAAGTACTATTTTTCTCTTTATTTATGGAGTTTTCACGAGTTTCATAGTTTGTTTTTCTTGGTTCTTTACCAATAGATTGATTGGTATAAACGATAAAGATACCAAGTATCACAATCATACAAGTAAAAATCCCTACTAATTTAATTCTCATTATTCATTTCCTTCCTGCCACTCTTAATATTTCTCGTTTATAATACTACAACCATATCAAATTCATATTAATTTGAAGTGAACTTTTGTTCTTAACATATTTCTTAACAGAAAGACAGTATATCCTCCTTTTCGTTCGATACGCTAAAGATACTAACACGCAGAAACCAATTCTATTCCTACATATGGAAAAATAATCTAAAAATTTGTATAATAAGATTAGAAGTGTAGCATTCTATTATAGAAAGGTCTTGGTATAATGCTAGGTATTGATGTAAAAAAAACAAAAGAAGAGTTAATAATTTCATGGCAATTGGCGGAGATTACCATTCCATTACGTGATGTAATTGAGGTTACTGAAGATGCTACCTATGCGGGTGTTGAAGTGACTAGTGCAATCCGTATTGGCACTGCATATGGAACAACGGATCGTATTTTAATCAAAACAGTAAAACAAAATTATGTATTATTTACAACAAATAAAGTTTCAATTTTAAATGCAATAAACGCTTAAAAATGAACAAATTAACGGGCTTAAACAAAGTCCAAGTTAAATAAAAGGTGCGAAGCCATGGAATTGACTTTACACCTTTTTTTAAATACTCTATATGAATGTAAATCCCCTTTAACATTTCAATACTTTATCACTTCTATCACATCTTACTACTTTATACCCCATTTTTCTAAGCAAAGTAGAACAATACTCCATTCTCGGTAGTAGTTACACCATACTTCCCACCATGTAAGTCAAATATGTTTTTTACAATTGAAAAAACAAATCCCGTGCTGCAGCTTGGAAAATTATTCGAGATATACAAGGTTTTTATGCCTGAATACAGCATGAAAAAAGCCTTGGCGACCAAACCAAGACTTTTTATGACCTTACGAACTATCAATCAACAAGAATCAGAACCACCCGACTTCTTGTTCATTATAATCTAGCATACACCCTCAATTTACTATACATTTTTTATATTTTCAACAATTTCCATTTCTTTCACACAATATTCATGCTTTTCAATTCTGAAAGTCCCCTTACTCTACCTCTGCCATATAAACCTCCATTCTAATACAATTTGTACATCGTTATCATTCTACCTTCATCATAATCAAATACACTATATTGGTAATTTTTGCTGTGTCTATTGATAAAAATGGCAATGATACCTACAGATAAGATATTGTACAACACATTATTTGTTTTATATTGAATTTCTCTCCCTCTTTCGTCTTTTGCTTCATCACTGGACTGAAATTGTATTACGTACATCTGACTAATGAATATTACAACTAAAAATAAAATTTTTAACCACAACATATGACTCACTCCTCCTGATAATCAAACACGTCTGTTATTGGCTTTTCAAATACATTTGCGATTTTAAAGGCAAGAATTAGAGAAGGATTATATTTATTCTTTTCAAGAGTAGCGATAGTTTGTCGACTAACACCAACCCTTTTTGCCAATTCTTCTTGAGTCCAACCTTTTTCTGCTCGACAAACTACAATTCTATTATGTAACAATAGGAACACCTCTCAGAAAAAAATGTAATTTATTTCTTACAATTCATAAAGTATTTTTTACAAATCTTTCAACACTTAAAATAAATTTATATCAAAAGATTATGAGTTATAAACCCCAAAATTCCCCCCTTTATAAAATAAAGCTCTTTACTTTAAAGTATATAAATATCCCTAACCAAAACTAAGAAAGTATTAAATCATATTTGATTAAGTAGAAGTTTCATTTGATACATCTGTATACTCTCATTATGATAATTACTTAGCGGAAGTATAAACCTACATTTTATGAAAAGTTACGCTTCCTATGATACTTATCCAAAACCTACGCTCCCCCTAATAAGAAGTATTTAATAGAAAACTGTAAAAAAATACATTAACGAAACTTGAACTACCTTACCTATACTTTTCAAATTTAAAAACATGGACAACTATTTAATTCAGAATATTCTGTATTTTTATGAAAAAAATCATGATTAAATTTAATTTATCGAATTCCTGTTATTATCAGAATAAGCCTTTACAGAGAAATGGGGGATATTATGACTGTTCAAGAAAAAAGTAATAAACAATTGATGGAATTATTACATGAATGGTATGAAGAAATTCGTTTATATCATGTAGTAGAAGCAAAACAAACATATCTAAAAGTAAAAGAAAGTTTAAAAGGAATAGAAACAGACCAATATGTATCATTCTATTATTCCCTGCTGAATTTTAGATATAAAGTTTTGGTAGATGGAATGAGTATTACAAAAGATTCTTTTAATCAAATAGAAAAACTACCTCATATTAAAGATGAATTTTCATTTTTAGCTTACTATTATTATTTCTTTAAGGCAATCCACTCTACAATTATAGCAAATTATACTGAGGCAAAAACATACTATGAAAAGGCGGAAGGACTTTTAAAAGGTATACCTGACGAAATAGAAAAAGCTGAGTTTGAGTATAGATTTTCAACATACTGTTATCAATCTTATCAACCATTTGAAGCGATTCAACATGCAGTAAAAGCCAAAGAAATATATTTGAATCATGTAGGCTATAAAATTAATATTGCTTTATGCGACAATGTATATGGACTGGCTTGTATAGATCTAAGAGAATTTGAAAGAGCGGAAGAATGTCTCAATATGGTTATTGATATTTTTAAGAAGTATGATGAAGAACAATTATTATTACGAGTACGATCCAATTTAGGCTGGTTATATAATATTCAAGATTTATATCCATTGGCGATTAGACAGAGTTCTGAAATTATAAATACCATACCGAACCATTTTAAAGCATTATTTGTCTTAGCAAGAGCATATTATAAGTTAGAAGGCATTGAAACAGCAAGAGCATATATCGAGCAAGGAATGAAATATACAAATGAATCAGGAAATGAGGAATATAAACACCGTTTCGCAGTTTTAAATGAACTAATTACAGAACTGCCTAGAATTAAACTAGAAAAAGTAGTTACTGATGCCATTTCTTATTTTGAAAAAGAGGAAATGTGGGATTGTGTAAAAGAATATGCAGAGATTTTAGCACTGCAATTTTACGAAACAAATAATCATGTTAAAGCGAGTAAGTATTTCTATATTAGTAATAATGCTGATAAGAAACATTTAAGAAAAGGAGCGTTAAAGTAATGAAAAAAATAAAAAAATTGTTATTCAGTACGATAATAGTAAGTACATTAGCATGTAGCATGATTAGTTTAAATGTATCACAACACTCTTCATTTAATGGTGGAGATACGCCAGCACCAACAAAACTGATTATCTCTGGTGGAGTATCTATTAATTAACGTAATCCAGTTTTCTTACTTAAAAAATCAGAAAATTCATACTACAAATACAAAAAAGTTGAATAAAGTAGATAAAATATTGAACCCCCAGTCCGAAACAGGTTTGTTTCGGACTATTCACGTTACTATAATTGTGCGTAGGATGATAGACTAAAAGTAGACAAGATTTTCTTAACATAAAAAAGAGCATCCTATCGCCATGTATAGGAGTGCTCTTTTTTGCGTATATATTTAAACTTCTAGTTATAACTTTTTTGCACTAGAGTTATGTTTCTTATATTTTTTTTACAATTCTACTAAGTTTTTTGTAAAATTCACCTTTCGTTTTTATATGCTTAAACTGATTTGGATTAATATTTACTTTTTGTGAGAGTGCGACAATTTCCTCTTTTGTAATTGAATCTTTAGTATTTATAGATGCTATGTTTGTATATTTTCCATCTTCAGTTTTTGGAATTTCTAAAATCCCTTTATTCACAAGATCTACTACAGCCTTATGCTCTGAAGAATGTGTATTCACGCCAGTAATTTTCCAATTATGCATAACTTTTGGTGTGTAAACACCGTTCTTCACCTCTTTTAAATATGTAATAGCAAGATTACGAATGGTTCCACCAGTTTCCCCGAATGCATTCTCTTGTTTAGATGACCAAATTTGTTCAAACTTACGCCCCTCTAAAGCTCCACCTTTTGCCTGAAGAGCCTCCATTCTATATGCATTCATTCCCAGCGTCATAACATCGTTCGTTTTGATTGGTTTATTTGTACGAATAGAACGTAAATTTGTAATTCTACTTCCATATGGTTTTGTTAAGTCAATTTCGTATTTTACGCCTCCAAAGAAATCATTCGTACTGTATTTAGACGCACGACGGGTTTTATCAAAACTAACTGTTACATCTCCAGGACGAGATGAATTAAAGTACCCTGCTGCCCATTCCATATAGTCTTTTAAGTCTTTCCCAGTTACCTTATATACCGTAATTTCACCCAAAGCATATTGATAATTATATGCAATATCTTTTTTCTTAATAGGACCTACATCCAAACGGGCATTATCGTTATCAATTTGATGAGCTACTACATCTGCTTTGCTGTAATAGAGCATGACCTCATGAAAGAAATCTGATAAAGGTGTCTCTTGAATCTGCACACTTGGAATACCCTTTATTTCATTTTCAGGAACAAGGTTTCTACCCTTTAATTGAGCGACTACAACATTTGCATCTCCCCTCGCATACTCGTGAAAAGGTGTCAGTGTGTCTTCAAGTGTAGGATCAGATACTACTGTTGTTCCATCAGTATTTTTTACAGGTATAGCGGTAGCGGCTTTATTTTTTAAAACCAACTTCCCATCTTGCTTTGTAAAAGTAAGGTCAATACGTGAGATATGTGTTCCATATTTATCTGGTTCCGTGATAATGACACCATTTACAACTTCTTTTTTTACAAGCTTATGCATATGAGCTGCAAAAATAGCACTTAATTCCGGACAAGCATTCGCAATATCTTGAACCCCAGTACCAGGGATTCCATTCTCATTTTCTAATCCCATATGCATAACCCCTACCATTACATCTACTTTACCCTCTAATTCTTTAATTGCCTTTTTTGTCTCTTCTACTGGATTTTTCACTACCAATCCATCCAAATGATCTGTCCCTTTTTCGAAATCACTAATCATTGGTGTATTCATACCAATAATCCCAACTTTAATTCCACCTTTTTCAACAATCGTATATGCAGGAAGAAAACGCTCTCCATTTTCCTTATAAATATTTCCTGCTAATGTATTTCCCTTATATTGTTCACTAACTTTTTTCAATGTATCTAATCCAAAGTTAAATTCATGATTTCCAAATGCCCAAGCATCATATCCCATTGCATTCATCGCTACCATCATTGGCGATTGTGGCTGATCATTGAATAACTCTACTGAGTTTCCTTGAATTGTATCCCCAGCATCTACTAATATTGTATTGGGATTTTCCTGACGCACCTTCTTTATAACCGTATAAAGTTGCGTTAAACTTCCACTCGTATTTGCACCATCAAGCGCATAATCCCAAGGCATAAATCTACCATGAATATCTGCAGTACCTAACAGTGTAATGTTAACATCAGATTCCTCAGCTTTTGAGATAGATGGTTTGACTGTTACTGCTGTTCCAAGAAGTATAAAAATAACAAAATAACATAAATAGTTCTTCCATTTCATTTTTTGCATAATAACAATATTTCTCCCCTTTTGTACTGTCGTATAGATGCTTGAACTTTAAAAATGTAACTTATTATTCGGAAAACTTCAACTACAAAAAGTAATTTCACGGGTGATTCTTTTATAAAAATAAAGTGCATATAAGTCTACAGATTTATATTTTGTGTGTAAAGACGTCACAAAACGCTTTGTTTAAATAATTAAGGGCAATAAACAAAGTAGTGAATTTACACTACTTTGTTGTATATAAATTATTTGAATTCTTTTCTATATAATTTAAACAGAATACATTTCTCCCAAAATAGACAATGATTTTTACTTTCCAACTTTACAAAGTAATTTTATCTCCTTAATTTGTTTTATATGGCGCTGTTCATGTAAATAGATCAGTTCTATCCACTGATCAAGAAGTAATTCTCCAAGAGCTGGATGCATCACTGATTTTTTCGCTAATATAGATTCATCTTCTATTGTACTTAGGAAACGCATTAGTTGTTTTCTCGATTCGTTTAACAAATCGACCATTTGCTGCACTTCAAATGGTTCTATGCTTGGTTCAATCATTTCTGGGGCCATAAATTTTATTGATCTATCTAATAATATAGATTGAATTTCTTTACGCTCATTTTGTGTACTATCCATCTTTTTTAATCCTGACGAAATCACTGTTATTACTCTCTCATCTAATAAAACTAAGTGATGACAAACTTGTGCTATACTCCACTTATCCTTATCTGGTTTCCTATTAAATTGAGTATCGCTTAACAAAGTAATTTCCTCAAATAAATGATTTCGAGTTTCATAAAACTTGTCATTTACAAGTGTATTCATGAGAATTCCCCTTTCATCAAAAAACAAAATAGATTAATTCCTACTCTAGCAATATTCTCTACGAAAAAATATTATCCTTCACTACCTTTTGGTTATCATATCTTTTGTTGCTTGTGCCAATTTAACAGCAAAACTTGTACCGAAACGAAATTTAAACCAAAACAAGAAACGAATAAAAGCAATCTTTGCAATATAAGTTTGTATATAATTCCATTCAAAGGCTTAAAATATCGAAGTGTCTATTCATAAATCCATTGTTTTTAATCTCATCTCAAAAAGGAGCTGTATTATATGGATAAAGAAAAGCTAGTAAGCGAACAGATTGTTCGCGTCCCATCGGATGCCCTAAATACCCCTAGTAAGGAACAAGAACAAATGCTAGAAACATCATCTCAAGTGGAACATAATCCAAACAATAACAATAAAGATAATAACCAAAACCTATACGGCACAGACTTCCCCATTTCAAATGTAGATAGAACAACAAACAAAAAGTAAATAACTAACAAGTCAGAAACACAGGCCAAAATAAAAGATTTTTTTACATAATCTCTAAAAGAACTCTCTTACTTTAAATGTTCGCAGGACAATAATCTGGCGATAACAGTATGAGGAATTTTTCTTTCTGCCTACAAATAGCAAAACGAGCACCTTATCACTATGAATAGGATTGCTCGTTTTTATTTTCGTCTATTCCTTTTCTGGCCAAATTTTCGCGTTTGGTTCTAATAACCACTTGTGTTCTTCCTCCATGATACGATCATTCCAAGGATTATTCTCAAAGTGTCGAATCATCCAACAAAAATACATGGCATATCCTGGCGCGGTTGCTTGTGGATGGTCTAGCTCACCTGGAATTGTAATAAAGCTATTATGTACAACGCGATATGCATCCTCACCAACCATTGCACAACCAAATCCCTGTGGTTTGTTAAAGCGATAATAATATACCTCCGGTTGATCATGGTGATGAGGTGGATAACTGGACCATCGCCCTGGATAAGAAATAACTTCTCCTACTACCATATTAGAATATGCTGCATTGTTATAGTCAAAAATCGTACGAATAACACGCTGCGCCGTTCCCTCCCATACTCCATCTCCAGCTACAACACTTTGACACTCATTTGGAGTATATAACTTAGAAGCAAATTCTTGATCATTATCCGTTTTTTGAACAAGCACTTCACTATCTGAAAGCGCAGTAATGGTAACCTTCACATTTTTAGATACATGTAAGCACCAAGGGTTTTCTTCAAACACAGACTGTCTTTGAAGAACTTGTTCCATGCCTTCCCACTCTAAACGTATTGCGCCTTCCAGTAAAAGAACTGCTGTTTCATTCTTATTATCAAATAGCAACTCTTCTTTCCCATTAGTCATCTTATATATGCCTATATCCATTAACATATCACTGCATTGACCGTTCATTTCTGTTAATACATTATACCCCTCATTTAATTCACCCAATTTTCCTAACATAGCTTTCTCCTCCTTTTAATTAATGGCTTCACTAGCATTCTCCACTTTTGTCAGCTAACTACATTCCGAATTTCTTCTAACTAGTAATGAAGAAAATTTTTCTGATTATGCTCTGTTTTCACTTCCGAATATTTGCATATGACTTTTAACGTTTTCATATGCGGCCTTAATAACATCCTGGTGATACGTAAAATAATCTGAATACGGAGTATTTAGGACGGTATTGTTAACCGCAGTAATTACATTCTGAAATGTGGCTGTTGCTACATTAATTTTACGAACACCATGTTGAATACATTGCTTGAAATCCTCTGGACTAATGCCAGAGCCGCCATGTAAAACGAGTGGGATATGGACTACATCATTAATCTCTTGTAGGCGGTCTAATCGTAAATTAGGATCTCCATTGTACATACCATGCGCATTTCCAATTGCAACAGCTAAAGCATCTACGTCTGTTTCTTCTGCAAATCGTTTTGCTTCTGTAGTGCTTGTCAGCAACATCTCAATATCTTCTGATCCGTCCTCACTACCACCAACTCTGCCAATCTCAGCCTCTACCGTCGCACCGTACTGTTTCGCAAGTTCTACAATTTCTTTAGTCTTTTGTATATTTTCTTCTAACGGATAGTGCGAGCCATCAAACATAACCGAACTAAAACCAATCTCTAACGTCTCTTGAATCTTTTCAAATGTCATACCGTGATCAAAGTGCACTGCTACTGGAACAGTTGCTTGTTTCGCTGCAGCTACCATCAAAGGACCAATCATATGAATTGGCGAATGATTCAAACGAACTTCCGCAATTTGTAGAATAAGCGGTGAGCTTAACTCTTCAGCTGCTTTAATAGCTCCCATTACCATTTCCATATTGGCGACACTGAAAGCCCCAACCCCATAATTCTCTTGATTTGCTTTCATTAAAATATCTTTCATTTGAACTAATGGCATTACATACTCCCCTATTTCAATATTATTTATTACATGTAAAACCAACCTTCACGTCTTTTTACCCCTTTTGTAAGAAGACATGTTGATTACCATACTATTTACTTAGGAATAATCTTAAAATGCTTAAATTACAGACCGGCTTTTTCTTGTATAAATTTTCGGGCTTTTAATGCGTATTCAAAAGGATTCGCTAAAGCTGGGTCTTGCTCTGCTTCTACCACAAACCACCCTTGATAATTAGAGTTTGCAAGGATAGTAAACACTTCATCAAATACAATTACGCCATCCCCAGGAACTGTAAATGCCCCATTCTTCACTGCCTGTAAGAAGCTCAATTCTTTTTCCTTTACAACATCTACTACTTCTTGACGAATATCTTTTAAATGTACGTGTTTAATACGAGGTAAATATTTCTTCAAAATATAAAGTGGCTCTTCTCCTGAAAAAACAAGATGACCTGTATCAAAAAGCAGAGATACAAGCGCTGGATCAGTCATATCCATTAACTTTTCAATTTCTGTCGTTGTTTGAACACCCGTACCCATATGATGATGGTATACAATATGTAGCCCCTTTTCCTGAGCTAATTTACCGAGGTGATGTAATCCATCCGCAAGCTTCTCCCACTCTTCTTCTGTAAAAACAGGCTTATTTTTAAATAGTGGTACATCCATTAACCCTTGAATACTATGCCCTTGCTCTGAAACAACGATGACTTTTGCACCCATGCCATGCAAGAAGTCCCTATGCTTAATGAATTCTTCTACCGTCTCTTCAATCGGCTTCGTTGTTAAAAACGTACTAAACCATGCACTAGCAATCTCCAAGTTTCGTAATTCCAAAGATTTTTTTAATACAACCGTATTTCTCGGATATTTATTCCCTACTTCACTTCCATTAAATCCAGCTAGTGCCATCTCACTAATACATTGTTCAAACGTATTTTCTGCCCCTAGCTCCGGCATATCATCATTTGTCCAAGCAATTGGTGCAATTCCAAGCTTAATTGTATTTTCTTTAAACATCCCCTTGTCTCTCCTCTTTACAAAATGTGATAGAATTTCGCCAAATTCTCTTATCTGTTCATTAAAAAGAGAGCTTCTTAAACAATATGCATGTAGATAAAAAGCTCTCTTTGTGCCCTAATCTAATAAGATCTTGCCTGTTGCAAGTTACTTACTTTACTCTCGTACGCAGCTTGTACACTTTGATTTTTAGATACTTCTGCAACACCTACATGCCACCATGACTCGTATCCATTTGTCATTGTTTTGGGTAATACTTTAATATCAATTAATGTAGAAACTGTTTGTTTTTTCGCATCTATAAGCGCTTCTTGTAATTGTTCTAGTGATGTAACATGATATGTTTTCACACCATATCCAGCTGCGCTAGCTGCAAAATCGATTTTCATAATTGCTCCGTCTAATTTACGTGTTTCCTGGTTTCGGTAGCGAAACTCTGTTCCAAAGCTCCCCATTCCATTGCCCATTTGTAAGTTATTAATGCAGCCAAATCCGGAGTTATCAAACAATAAGACGTTAATTTTTTTGTTTTCTTGAAGACTTGTGACAAGCTCAGAATGAAGCATCTGGTAACTACCATCCCCTACCATTGCATATACTTCTTTCGATGGTTCAGCTAGCTTTGCACCAAGTGCGCCCGCAACCTCATAACCCATGCAAGAGTATCCATACTCCATGTGATATGTATTAGGTTTTCTCGATGCCCACATTCTTTGTAAATCACCTGGAAGACTTCCTGCTGCTCCAACAATAATTGCATCTTCATCAAGTAATGTATTGATTTGTCCAATGACTGCAGTCTGTGTTAATTGTGTACCAAGTGCGTCTACATACTCATTTAAATTTTCATCGAAATGACCTTCGACTTCTGGTGTGAAATCTTGACATGTAAAGCGAATATTATGTAGACGTGATAATTCTGTTTCCCAAGCATCTTTTGCATCAGCAATTTCTACTGTATAACTAGATTGATAATCAATTTCTTGCAGTTCATCTATTAGAGCAAGAAGTGCTTCTTTCGCGTCCGCTATAACCTTTAATGCATCCAGCTTATTCGCATGGAATTCTGAAATGTTGATGTTTAAAAACTCAACTTCTTCATTTTGAAATAATTGTTTAGATGCCGTTGTAAAATCAGTAAATCTCGTCCCGATGCCAATAACAAGATCCGCTTCCTTTGCAATTGTATTAGCTGCTACATTTCCCGTTACCCCAATGCCGCCTAGATTATATGGATGACTACTTTCAATCGCACTTTTTCCAGCTTGTGTTTCTCCAAATGGAATGTGGAATGTTTCAGCAAACTGTTTTAACTCTTCTGCCGCTTCTGCGTATCTTACACCACCACCGCAAATCATAACTGGCTTTTTCTTTCTCTTAATCATTTCCACTGCATCCGCTAAGCTGGCTTTTGTAGGTAGACGGCGTTCAATACGGTGAACACGCTTTTGGAAGAAGTAACTTGGAAAATCCCATGCTTCTCCTTGGACATCTTGTGGTAAACAAATGGTTACAGCTCCTGTATCTGCCGGATTCGTTAAAACACGCATCGCTTGAATCATAGCGGTCATCAATTGTTCAGGACGATTTATCCGGTCCCAGTACTTACTTACTGCACGAAAAGCATCATTTGTAGAAATAGATAAGTCATGTGTTTGTTCAATTTGTTGAAGAACAGGATCAGGTTGTCTCGTTGCAAATACATCTCCTGGAAGTAATAAAACGGGAATATTATTTGCAGAAGCTGTTGCTGCAGAGGTAATCATATTTGCTGATCCAGGACCAACAGAAGAAGTACATGCCATAATTTGTTTTCTATGTTTTTGTTTTGCAAAAGCCATCGCAGCATTTGCCATTCCTTGCTCATTTCTCCCTTGATATACTTCTAATTCCCCAGCGTCCTCTTCTAAAGCCTGACCTAGGCCTACTACATTTCCATGACCAAAAATCGTAAAGATTCCCTTAACAAACTTTTGTTGCTTTCCATCAAACTCCACATATTGCTGATTTAAAAACTTTACCAATGCTTGCGCCGTTGTCATTCTAACAGTTTGCATATGATTTGCTCCTTTCTATCTCTAACAGTCATTCTGCATATGAAAAAGGAGTATCAGGAATTCGATAGACTCCTAATACTTCCTTCTTATGTTTTACTACCTTCGTTACTTTTGCTTCCAAGCACCTAGAGAGATTCTACTTCTCTCTTCATGATTACTTTTCCCAACGAGATGTAAGCATTTTCTTTCTAGTATAAAACTCAACACCGTCCGTACCATTCGCATGAAGATCACCATAGAAAGAGTCTTTCCAGCCAGAGAACGGGAAGAATGCCATTGGTGCTGGAACCCCAACATTCACACCTAACATGCCAGATTCAATTGTTTCACGGAATTGACGTACACTTGCCCCGCTATCTGTATAAATGCAAGCCCCATTTGCAAAGCGAGATTCATTCGCAATTTCAATCGCTTCATCTAATGATTTCACACGAACAATGGATAAAACAGGGGCAAAAATCTCATCTTGCCAGATTTTCATTTCTTTTGTAACATGGTCAAAAATTGTTGGTCCAACGAAGTAACCAGCTCCTTTTACAGCTGTATCTTCACGTCCGTCACGAACTAACGTAGCGCCCTGTTCTACACCTGAATCGATGTAACCAATTGTGCGCTCTTTATGGTTATCACGAATAACTGGTCCTAAAAATACATCTTCATCAAGACCATTGCCAATTACAATTTTATTCGCTTCTGCTACTAGTCTTTCAACTAATTGATCTGCAATTTCTTCTTCTACTGTTACAACAGAGGCAGCCATACAACGCTCACCAGCTGAACCGAATGCAGCGCTAATAATTTGCTTTGTTGCTAGTTCCAGATTCGCATCATTTAATACAATGGAATGGTTTTTCGCACCTGCTAATGCTTGCACGCGTTTTAAGTTTTCTGTTCCTTTTTTGTATACATATTCTGCGACAGGCTGAGAACCTACAAATGAAATTGCCTTCACTAATTTATGTTCCAGAAGACCGTTTACTACATCGTGAGCGCCATTTACGATATTTAATACGCCTTTTGGTAAGCCTGCTTCTTCAGCTAATTCTGCTAATCTTGCTGCTAGAAGTGGTGTACGCTCTGAAGGTTTTAATACAAATGTATTACCACAAGCAATTGCAAGTGGGAACATCCAGCATGGAACCATCATTGGGAAGTTAAAAGGTGTAATGCCGCCTATAACACCAATTGGGTAGCGATACATACCAGACTCAATACCTGTTGCAATATCAGGTAGCTGTTTTCCCATCATTAATGTCGGAGCACCCGCTGCAAACTCCACGCACTCAATACCACGAAGAACTTCACCGTAAGCCTCGTTATAGCTTTTTCCGTTTTCAATCGTAATTAGTTTCGCTAACTCTTCCCAGTTATCTACTAGTAATTGTTGATATTTAAATAGAATACGAGCGCGTTTTGGTACAGCAGTTTTAGACCAAGATTTGAACGCTTCATTTGCTGCTAATACAGCTTGTTCAACATCTACTTTTGTTGAAAGTGGTACTTGAGCAATTACTTCTCCTGTTGCAGGATTATATACAGCTTCCATCTTAGTTGAAATGGATTCTACCCATTCGCCGCCAATGTAGTTTTTTACAATTTGTGCTGTTTGTACTGTCATATTCATTCTCTCCCTTTTATGTAATGTAGAAGCGTCGATAAGATACGCCCTCACTTGATTATTGATTAATAACGTTTCTATACCAATTCCTCAGCCGTTTCCATGAATGCAGAAATCTCTGCTCTTGTTGGCATTGCATCTGAACAGCTATGTTTGGAAATAACGATTGAAGCAGAAGCGCCTCCTAATCGCATCGCTTGAGGGATCTCAAGCCCTTGCATTAAGCCATAAATAAACGCAGATGCATACGAGTCGCCAGCGCCAAACGTCTTTAACACCTTTGTTTTAAAGATACCGCCGCGGTGAGATTGACCGTCTCTCGTATAAGCGATTGAACCATCCCCGCCATGTTTAATTACAACGATTTTCGCATGATGAGAAAACCATCTTTCAGCCGTAACTTGGTCATTAGATTTTTCATAGTTTAATAGTTTTTCCATCATATCGAATTCTTCACGCGTTCCAATAATGACATCAGATTTTTCAGCCGCTAGATTGTAATACACAGCCGTTTCAGCTTCTGACTGCCATGTATAAGGGCGGTAATCCACATCAAAAAATACAACTACATCATGCTTACGCGCATATTCTAATGCTAGAAATACCGCCTCGCGAGAAGGACTTTTCGCTAAAGCTGTTCCTGAAATTAAGAGTGCTTTTGATTGTTTAATATAGTCCTCAGATACCTCTGTTGGATCAAGGTTTAAATCTGCGACATTGTCGCGGTACATTAAAATACTACAATCTTCAGGGCTTTTAATTTCTGTAAATGCTAGACCTGTCACTGCACCTGTACAATCGATACGTATCTGGTCTGTATTAATCTTATTGTCCTTTAAGTACCCTGTAATAAAACGGCCCATTTGATCATCGGACACTTTACCGATAAATCCCGTTTGTAAGCCGAGACGCGCCGCACCAATCGCAATGTTCGCAGGAGAACCTCCCACATACTTAGTAAACGTTCTTGTTTCTTCCATAGGACGTTGTGTTTCATTGGCATTTAAATCAACGCATAAACGTCCAACTGCAATTAAGTCAAATGGACGATTTTCTTTAAAAATAAGTGGATTCATTGTTACTACCTCCCATGCTTTATGAATGAATGATAAGGTTCATATTTTTATAAATATACTATTCATTACTCTTTATCTATCTATAAGTAAGCGCTCTCTTTATTGATTTAATGCAGGCTGTTTATGTTCAATTTGTACGGGTTTTCCTGTTAGTAAGGATTCCTTCGCAGCTTTCGCAATTCGCTCCGCTTGTAACCCATCATTACCACTGCAAATAACAGCTTGTCCTTCTATAATTGACTTTGTAAATTGTGTTACTTCCTCAATGTAAGCCTGCGTGTAACGCTCTAAGAAGAAATAAAGCGGCTTATCTTTTACAATACCTTCTGTTTTTGACACTTGAACTGTTGTCGGGCAGCAATTATCCGCAGCAACCGCGCCTTTTTCACCAAACACTTCCACACGCTGGTCATATCCATAAACAGCTTGGCGGCTATTATCAATTACACCTAAAGCTCCATTCGCAAATTTTAATGTGACAATTGCAGTATCAACATCATGTACTTCCTGAATGGATGGATCAATTAATGTTGTTCCATATGCAAATACTTCAACGACTTCACTATTCATCACATAACGAGCCATATCAAAATCATGAATCATCATGTCCATAAACAATCCGCCTGAAGAGCGAACATATTCTATACTTGGCGGTTGTGGATCGCGTGACGTAATTTTTAAAATATGCGGCTGTCCCACTTCTCCTTGTTGAATAAGATCATAAACTTTCCTGAAGTTCGGATCAAAACGACGATTAAAACCTACTTGAAGAGATACCCCCTGTTCTTTCACCACTTCTAATGCTTCTAATGTTTCTTCTACTGAGAAACTAACAGGCTTTTCACAGAAAATATGTTTTTTCGCAAGAGCCGCTTCTTTAATAATTTGCGCATGTGTATTTGTTGGTGAACAAATAAAGACAGCATCAATTTCTGGATCTGCTAATAAATCCTGATAGTTTGTAGTCAGAGTGGAAATTCCTTTATCTTGAGCCCACTTTTCTAGATGACCAATTACTACATCTGAAACCGCTTTAATTTTTACTTGTGGCATAAGCTGCAAATTATCAACATGTAGTTTCCCAATTCGTCCAGCACCAATAATCCCAATCTTTAAAACGTTCATATGATTTCTCCCTCTATATTAAAATTTAAGAAACAAAATGAAAGTCTATAGGGTTTAGCGTATTAAATTAAGTTAAGCGCTTTCCCTATTTTTCTTCATTATACACACTTGATTCTAAATTGAAAACATTTTTATTTTTTTGAATACTCCTCTTTTCATCCGAATTTTGCATTCCCTCAATATACGTATTACATAAAAATAAAAATTAATAATTAGAAATAAACACTCTAAAAAGCTACAAATATACTCTTTTAAAATACTGATATAGCAAAGAAAACCGAGCCTTTATATAGTAGTCCCCCCTTCTATAAGGCATTTCTTTCTTTTCATACTCGTCATTATTTTATTCTCCAATAAGTAAATAGACTGCCTCTATAAAAGAAAGTTGTAAATTGTCAAAAAATTTAATTGACGACCTCATAATGTAAGCGTATACTTTTTTTATCAAAAAGAATTAAGCGCTTAACCAAAAAATAACTTATCGGTGGTGGGAGAATGAACGCTATTAGTTCAAACAAAACATTTATGGACAGGATTGGGATCCCTTCTAATTTAACTTGGGGATACATAGGGATTATCGTTTTTATGATTGGGGACGGGTTAGAACAGGGATGGTTATCCCCTTATCTCGTTGAAAAAGGATTAACGCTAGAACACGCTGCTTTCCTGTTTACTATTTACGGAATTACTGTATCTGCTTCTTCTTGGTTTTCTGGGGTATTTGTACAAATGTGGGGACCAAGAAAAGTTATGACGTTTGGTTTAGTATCATTCATTTTAGGTTCAATCGGATTCATCGGTATAGGAATTCAACATATGAATTATCCCGTAATATTAATTTGCTATGCCCTACGCGGGTTTGGTTATCCCCTATTTGCTTATTCTTTCCTAGTTTGGGTATCTTACAGTACGCCTCAGCAAATGCTTTCAAGAGCTGTTGGCTGGTTCTGGTTCGTATTCCAGCTAGGGCTTAGTGTTATTGGAGCCTTTTATTCTAGCTATATGGTTCCGAAAATCGGAGAAATCGCTACTTTATGGAGCGCTTTAATTTTTGTTGTCGTAGGGGGATTATTCTCAATCGTTGTAAATAAAGACAAATTTAAAGCACAAACCGTAAGCGCTAACAAATCTAGTGAATTACTAAAAGGCATTACTATCGCATTTGAAAATCCTAAAGTTGGTATAGGCGGTATTGTAAAAATTATAAACTCGGCGGCTCAGTTTGGATTTGTTGTTTTCCTACCTACCTATATGATGAAATATAATTTTACGATGACAGAATGGCTTCAAATTTGGGGTACTCTATTCTTTGTAAATATGGTGTTTAATATTATTTTTGGTATTGTTGGAGACAAGTTTGGTTGGATAAATACGATTAAATGGTTCGGAGGAGTCGGTTGCGGAATTGTAACTCTTGCACTCTATTATGTACCACAAATGGTAGGACATAATTATTGGGCAATATTATTTGTTGCCTGTTGCTACGGAGCAACACTTGCCGGTTATGTACCTCTTACAGCATTAGTCCCATCTTTATCTCCTGAAAATAAAGGAGCTGCAATGTCTGTCTTAAATTTAGGATCCGGATTATCAGCATTTGTTGGGCCATTAGTAGTAACTGCCTTCATCGGGCCATTAGGTGTTGGTGGCGTGATGTGGATTTTTGCTGGTTTGTACTTCTTTGGTGCATTTTTAACTCATTTCCTTACTATTCCAAAGGAAAATGAGATGGAGCAGGATTTAAATACGAAAAGTGGTGAACAATTCTCAGTATAAATCCTAAATATAAAAGAAGGTCATCCTAACTATATTCAGTTACGATGACCTTCTTTTGTTACATTCAAATAGGCTTATAAAAAATCTATCATGTAATATCCTTTACTGAGGATCGCTCTACTAACTGAGGAATAATTGTAATTTTTTGCTTAGCATGCTCCTTCATTTCCATCGTTTTTAGCAGTTGTTCAAACGTACAGGCTGCCATTTGTTTAATTGGCTGTTCAATTGTTGTTAACCCTGGATCTGCAATCTCAGCATAGATTGTATTATCAAATCCGATAATTGATAAATCTTCCGGAATTGAAAGCCCGTGTTTTCTTGCTTCATTCATAAGGCAAATAGCAATCAAATCTGTACAAGCAAAAACCGCTGTAGGTCTGTTAGGTAAATTAAGTAACTCTTTACTTGCACGTTTGCTATCTTCCACTGTCGAATAGCAACTAATAATAGCCTCATCATCTAACGGGATCCCTGAATCCGTTAGCGCTTGTTTGAAACCATTCAATCTGCCTAAGCTACTTTTTCTATCCTTCTCCATCATAATCGTTAAAGATGTATGGCCTTTTTGCGTTAGATAACTTCCAGCTAGGTAGCCTCCCCTCATATCATCAGTTGTCACAACATGAGTCGTGATGGAAGAATGATCTACAGTGAATAATACTAGTGGCAAATCTCGATTTACAATTTTTTTTACAAGCTTATAATCATTTAGCTCCGTTGCAATAATAATGCCATCTACTTGCTTTTTAAATAATAGATCAATGTACTCGTGTTCACGTTTTGTTTGATGGTCTGTACTACATAGAATGAGTGTATACCCTGATTCTCGTGCACTATTTTCAAAAGCTCTTGCTACTTCTGCAAAAAAAGGGTTTGAGATATCAGGGACAAGTACCCCAATCGCATATGTTTTTTTACCTGTTAACGCTGCCGCTACACTACTTGGCTGGTAATCTAATTCATCCATTACCTGATTTACTTTGTTTATTGTTTTTTCACTAATACGCCCAGTTTGATTAATTACCTTGGATACAGTCGCTATTGATACACCTGCTTTTTCCGCAACATCATAAATTGTTGGTTTCACTTTAATTATCCCTTCTTAATCATCTTTTTCTATATTTTATCATAAAAATATTTTGCTTCTTGGTATACAAAAGGAATTCTTTTAAAATTTGTAAGTATTTCTATCTTTGAGCGTAGTACTTCATATTTACAAATTAATCAGCCTTGATGAAACACCAGTAGAAAAATATTTGACTGATTTACTTATTAGACATTTAGAGAGAGTCTGCATGAATTATAAGATGTTTAGGGCTATCAATCGTCTAGCTGGTCGTAACTCAACATTGGATACATTTATGATATTTATTTCACAAAAGACTCGATTCCTGTACATTTTCTTATTAGCCTTAATGTGGTTTAGAAACAATTCCTATAAAAAAATCATTTTATTTGCAGGGTTATCAGTAGGATTCGCATTATTTATAAACTGCTTTATCCAGCTCTTTTATTTTAAACCTCATCCATTTGTTATACATCGTGTGCGTTTACTTATCCCATTAAAGAATAATTCCTCATTTCCTAGTAAACATACAGTCTTAGCATTTGCCTTAGCGTCCTCCGTCTTACTTCGTGAACGTTTATTTGGCTCAATCATGTGGTTCTTAGCAATTTTGACAGGTTTTTCACGTATCTGGCTAGGCCATCATTATCCATTTGATATCATAGGAATCTTAACCAGTATAGCTATTGGCAATGCTACATATATATTTAATTCTTTTGTTACCTGGATTATAAATGTATTAGGAATACAAAAAAAGCGATTCTTTTCACATTAAAAAGAATCGCTTTCCAAGTTCATATTTTCAATTACATTACATAAAGAATTGAAAGATTATCACCTAAAAGCATTAACTATAACTTCAGCCGCCTCTGCAATGAGTTGATTATCATAGGTAGCCCCTTTTTCATCTTTACTAGATAAAATTGCGATGATAATAGGTGCTCTATTTGGTGGCCAAACGATAGCAATATCATTTCGTGTCCCGTAACTTCCAGCTCCTGATTTATCTGCAACTACCCAGTTAGTAGGCACACCTGCACGAATAAGTTTGTCTCCTGTAGCATTTCCTTTCATCCACTCTGTAAGAATGTTATGTTTATGATTTGGAAGCGCATTTCCGGCCGTAAAAGCTTTAAGATTCGTAGCAATTGCTTTCGCTGTACTGGTGTCACGAATGTCTCCTGGAATAGCTTCGTTTAACTCTGTTTCAAAGCGATCAGACATAGTAACCCGATCCCCCATCTTTCTAAGCGCTTTTTCATATCCTTTCGGTCCGCCTATTTTATGAAATAAAATGTTCCCTGCAGTATTATCACTGTAACGAACAGCAGCCTCCGCAATTTCTCCTAGTGTCATTCCAGTATCTACATGTTTCTCTGTAACAGGTGAATAATCCACTAAGTCTTCTTTCGTATAAGTAATAACTTCATCTAATTTCTTAGTAGAGTTCTGTTGCAGTAATACCCCTGCCGCTAAAGCCTTGTAAGTTGATGCAAAGGCAAACCTTTCGTTAGGTCGATAAGCGATTGTTTGATTTGTACCAGTATCAATCGCATATACACCTAATCGAGCATCAAATTTTTTCTCAAGTTGAGAGAACTCTTTATGCGTCGCCTGATTTTTATGTTTCACTTGTCCAGTCTTTTCTTTCGCTTCAACTTGCAATGCACCTCCTGTAAAAGTTACTAGGCTTGTAATACTTAAACCTAATATACCAACACACATCCCTATTTTTAGCATTTTCTTGTTTTTCAAAACTATCATTCCTTTCAAATACTTAATACCTTTTTATACGTACACATAATAGACAATCACCGAAACAAATTTGTTCCATAAACTTAAAAATTTTTATCGCTCGTATCACAGTTATTAATAAAATAAGAGATAACAACTATGACCGCTGCTATCTCTTATTTCACATTTCATCTTTTTACTTATAAATGCCTTTATACAAACAGGGGTTCTTCCCTGAGAAAAGTACACAAATTTTACTAATTTTGATTCGAAGTATCTGTACTAGCAGCTTCATCATGCATACGCTGCTTTTTCAAATCAAAGTATACATCTAAAACTTCCTTTCCGATTATAGAATTAATTCCACTTTTATCATTATGAAGCCATGGGACTACTACAGAAAACGCTACTTCTGGATTATCATATGGAGCATATCCAACTAACGTTAAGTTGTAACATTCCATACGTTCTCCTTTTGCATTTCTACCAATTGGATCATCTCCACCATACACAGTTTGGGCTGTCCCTGTCTTTCCTGCTGGTTTATATGGAGCATTTTTGAAATGCTTTACGCCAGTTCCATCCCCTTCTTGGAATACCCATCTAAACCCTTCTTTTATTCGATCAATATATTCTGTCTTCATATCAATCCGATTTAATACTACAGGCTCTATAGAGCGAATAACTTTACCAACCTCTTCTTTAATTGATTGTTCTCGTATTTCTTGTACAATTTGAGGTTGCATTCTATAACCACCATTCGCAATCGTTGAAATATATTGAGCTAATTGCAACGGCGTATACGTATCATACTGACCGATGGAAAAGTCTAGTAAAAATCCAGGTTGACTATCTACTTTTCTAGTTTGTCCAATTATTTCATTCGGTAAATCGATACCTGTTGGGATTTGTCAATATAACCAAAAATAATATTAATATTCAAATCTATAAAAAATATTTACAACCCCATCCTTTGTTACCTCAATCCTACTAATCAACAATTTGAATGCTTCATACAAGTCGTTTGAGCGCGCTATTAAACCAAACGTAGCTTTAACTTCCTTTTTTTTCTTTTCTTGCTCCTCTATATCACTTAGCTCTAATAATTCTGTCTCTTTTTCTCTAATAACAGCATCTAGTTTACGCTCTCGTTCTACAAACGTGGATTTATCTATTAATTCATCCATATATAAATCTACCAGTCTTTCCTTTTTAGAAGTAATCTGCCGGATTTCTTTTTTTAATTTACCTAACTTTTCTTCATAAAGGTTTTTATTTTGTAAATCAGATTCCATTTCTAAATCAAATTCTTTCTGTTTTAGCTTTTGAATGATAAATTCACGTAGATTATCATATGATAACGGTTCGTGCTTTACACATTCACGCGTTCCAGAATCTTTATATCTCGAACATTTCATGTATACAAATTCAGTATTAGTACCATCCTTCAAAGTTATCCTCCCGGAACGCATCGCCCTCATTGTAGATCCACAGTGAGCACAATATACAAGTCCTCTTAATTCATTTTTCAGAGCAGCCCGTCTTTTTTTGCTATTATCTCTATTCGGATCATTAATTATGTCCCAACGTTCAGGATCGATAATAGCTGGGTGATGATTCTTAAAGATATTCCACTTTTCTTTTGGATTACGAATGTGTTTTTTACGCCCCGCCACTTTTACCTTCGTATGTTGATTCATTATAAAATCACCTTTGTAAACGGCACTTCGAATAATCTTTTGAACCGCTGAATGTCTCCAGTAACCTCCAGCTTTTGTTTTTTTACCTTCATCATTTAATTTTGTAGCAATTTTTACATACCCAAAACCATTTTCATATAAATCATATATTCTTCGAACTACAGAAGCCTCGTTTTCATTTATTACAAGTTTTTTATCGATTACATCGTAACCATAAGGAGCCCGCCCTCCTATATGCTCACCTCTCCTCACTTTTGCTGTAAGTGCTGCTGATATTGAAACTGATAATGTTTTTGGTAATTGTGAAGCAAACATTGCATACATTTCAAACTTCATATCATTACGCCCTTCATACAAACTATCATACCCTTCTTCAATAGTTACCAACCTAATACCGTGCCCAAGTAATATCTCTTTGATTTCTAAGGCATCTTTCAAATCACGTGCAAGTCTATGAATAGATTTAAAAATTACGGTTTCTATTTCCTTTTTACGAGCACGTTCTAAAATTAATTGCATTGCGTGCCTCTCTAACCAAGCTGTCCCAGATATACCATCATCAAAATACACAGCATTCTCGTCCCATTCAAAACCATTTCTTTCTATCCAATACCTACAAATGTCAATTTGGTTCTCTACTGAGGATACCTGATCGTCATGATCAGTAGATACCCTAACATACACAGCGTATCTCATTCTTACACATCCCTTAACGTATTAGTTTGACTAAATTATATATCTGCACAAGTAAACGAGCAATCTATTACCAATACAAAAAGACGACTTGCTACAGTCGTCAAAATGAAAAATATATAAATCTCGAAAATTTAGGAGGGGGTAAACAACATACAACATCTTCTAATAAAAACAAAAAGAAAAAAGAACCCCCTCTATAAAAAATATACCTTATATATATAATATAAATTATATAACTAATAAATATATATTATATATAGAGTATATTATTAGTAGTAATATATAAGTATTATTACTATAGGGTTCTAATGTTTTTAGGCTGTAAGTTTTCATTTAATTAAGTGCCAATAATTGTGTATCAGATTGTTCAAGTCATCCGTTAAGGCATCCAACTGCATCATCTTCTCTTCACCAAGTTCTTCTAAATAATCATCACGATCATCTTCTGTCATTCTTTCAAGTGTTAGATACAACCAATAAGCAAGTTGAGGACCACTCACCTCATATTTACGCAAAATTTTATTCAATTCTTTTGTCGATTCGCTCATGTTAAATCACCTCTTCTTTTTACTTAATCCCATAAACAACCTTCTATGCTTTTCAGGCTGTAGACTCATTACCCGTATAATCTTTTCAGCACTATCTAGGTCCGGTGCATCGATAATATTCTTTCTCCACATCCATCTTCTGTTGTCTATTTTACTTTGATAAACTGCACCACTTTCACCGTTAATCCATAACCGGTTATTACAACCTAAGATATTTACACGAGTCCAGTACTTTTTCATTACGAAATACCCGGCACTACATAAACTTTTGCATATATGTCATGTTTTGCTGCAAGTTGCTCCAGCTTTTTTTGTCTGTATTCGGTCACGGTAAAGAAATGAATGAGTGGTATTTTTCCATTGTATTTATTTTTGTAGTATAACGAAAATTCCCTGTACCTGCTCATTTTTTCAGCGTTCACATTCATCATTTGCGTACGATCTATTTCTACAGCATTTAGTGTTCCTTCTTCATCCCGAAACTTCACATCAGGAATAATTGTCTTCTTTTTATCATTTACTTTATAACGTATAGGTGTTTCTATCTGCCAGTCGTCGGGACAAAACAGATAGAGCCACGCTTCATTTCTCATAAGGCTGTGAGCTAATCGACTATTTGGTACAATCTTTTCTGTATCGTCGAACAGTTCACGGCCCTTTTTATTTAAGTAATACACGTACTCTTTTTGGTACACTGTGCTATTCACATATGGACTGAGATCTTTTAAAATGCGGTTTGCGTTACGTATACCACCCATATCGTGTACCGCCATTAAATGCCTACGTGTTGCGAACTTCAGCTTTCTAATCGAGGTCAGAATCGTCATCTGACGGTTGATTTTGATATGTGTCTGGATGTTCATCTTTCTTCACCTCAACCTCGTATTGTTTTAGATGTTTCCACATCCGCTCATCACTAATAAAAGGTACCTGCAGTTCTGTTAATCGATCTGTTTTATAAATAGCCCTACCAGGTAACGACGGTAATGTTTCTAATCCTGACTCATCAAGGACAACCTCAGATGCCTTGTATGTCGGTAATCTGAATCCTAACTTAGCGTCAGACATTTGCTTTACTACTGATGGTATTGAAGTAACCGTAGGATACTGTGTAGCCAGAATCAAACGAAAACCCAAGCCGCCTGATACAGTTGCTATATAACTAAGCATGTACTGGCACTCTTCCCGAATCTTGTTAACATCACGAGGTAACCCTTTTGCTGGGGCAAGTACAGCACCCTCATCAACAATAATGAAGTACCGATCCCTTTCTTTTGTTTCAACTATATTTTTGTATCCATTACCCTTCATGAATTTTCCGCACTCTTCAATTTTTTTCATAATTTTATTTAGTACATGGTGTGCTTTCTCTACAGAATCAGCAACTTCTAACACTTGTTTCAAATTACTAAACTCACTAAATTCTAGTCCTTTTTCCTTTAAATCAATTAAATACACATGAACATGCTCCGGATTCGCCTCAATCAAAGTAGTAAGTAATACTTTCAAAAACACGGTTTTTCCCATCCGTGTAAGACCACCTAATACCATATGAGGAGTTTTATCGAAGTCATGATAAATTAATCTTTCAAGGCTTTGCCCCATCGGTACACGCCATCTACCTTTTTCTACTAATCCCTCTGTCCATTCCCACTTCTCGGGTATATCCTTATGAAAAACACGAATCATTAATTTGTAATTATCATATTTGATACGTACAGGTTTATTAAGTCCTTCGCTAACAACGTCCTCAACTTTTTGTATTAATTTCGATGGCATCCCTAACGGCAGTCTATATACATAAGTCGTACTACGATCGTCTTCTTTTCGCTCAAGAAAAACTGGATAATGCAGCTTTTCATCCTTCCTAATTGCAATTCCACTTACTTCAAAAAACACTTGTATCTTCTTTCTATCATCCTCTTTACCTTTTAATCTATCATTTACCAAAGCGTATCCCAGCGAAACTGCAGGTATTAATAACAACTCAAGCATAGGGGTTCACTCCTTATATATCCTTATAGGATATAGTTGCTCTTTACTGGAAGAATTACGTACGAGTTATTTTTCTTATATAACAAAATGCCCCATGATTCCAGGTTCCATTCCTTCAAAGAAACACCATTAGCACATAACGTAGAAGATACAGAAACGAGCCGGTAACAGTTGTATACATCGTCATACGTGGAAGCCAATGTGGAACACTCATCCCCATTTTCTCGGCTGCCTTCATCGCCACTACAGACAATCCAGTTGCTGTCCAAATTACAATAGCTTCTCCTGCAAGTGTCATATCGAATCCCTCTTCCTTTTTAGCTGTAAACCTTTCGCTTTTAGAATTGGTTGATACTGATCGATAACTTCCTCCCACTCGAGGAGCTCTTCTTCATCCCCGTACAGATCCTCCATTATTTCATTAGATAAACTGTAGTAACCGCGGTATTCTTTATTGTCAAACACTTCATGTCTTTCCATATGCTTTACGATCGAATTCGCTTCACCTTTCCCCCTAGACTCCCTATACATGCTTCTCAGTTCTTTTGAGGGATACAAATACGGAGTATCATTTAAATAATCATATTGCCACCTCATTACTCATCCCTCCACTGTTTACAATCAACTAAGTACGCGTCAATCCGTTTCTGTATCCCTATCTCGTTATAAGGCCCGTAGGACTCTTCTCCCCCTAATAAATCAACGATATCGATGTAATTTGAATGTTGGAGCATATTGTGCTTTGCAATGTGATTGTATATACATCCCACTTCCTCATGGTCATCGGCCTCCGCGTGCATATTAAACAAAGTTTGCGATGGATACAGTGGCATGCGACTTAAATACTTATATCCAGGTCTCATTAGTCCTCACCTTTCCCCTCTTGATGTCCTAAGTACCACTTGGTATTCCTCGTGGTCTTGATGTGGTATTGGTATAGGTATATGACCTAGAAAGAAGGATTTTGCAAGTCCACATTAAAAATATAAAAAGTACAAGTAGAATTTTTTATAAGGAGTTGTACTTATGCGGAGCCATTTGAAGGAAATATTAGATAGTAAAGGTATCAAATACGGTTTTATTGCAAAGCAAGCGGGTATAAGTAATGCTGCTATGACAAATCTCATAAAAGGTGGATTACCTACACTTCCTGTAGCAGCTCGAATTGCGAAGGTATTAGGTAAACCAATCGAAGAGATCTGGACCATCGAGGAGTAATTCCTCCCCCTCCATCCTTAATAATCTTTTTATCTTTATTTTTCTTTTTATCTTTATTTTGCTTTTTATACTTGACTTTGGCGGTTGGCAGACAATCATGGGATGAGGGTACAGGACAATGGCTAGGGCAGAGAATGACTACCTTACAACGCTTCAAAAAATAAAAAGCGTCGTAAAGTAGACGTTCTGTCAATCATGGTCTATCAGGTTAAGGAATCCGTATAGTAACACCCTGTTTAAACGCTGTAATTTCTTACACAGCTGACTTTTTACAGATAAAGCTTGTCCTATCTGCAGAAAGAACTAGGAAAGGAAATGCACTACTGGCGTATCCTTCATTACTCGTAACCTATCACTCTTTCATTATCAGCTGCTACCCGTGCCGTAACACGCCAAGCAACCGCCGTACCGTTAATGGCCGTACGCGCCTAGACTCCTAACAACGTAAACAAGGAAACGTTATACGTTAGGACGCTTAACTTTCTGACATTGGCTTAGCTAACCTGTTCAAGTTTAACGAGTGTTAGGTCATTCCTCGTGTGGATCATCCCCTTAATTACCTAAAAAAGACAATAAGAAACTAGACCTCGTGTATATCTATTTTTTCGAATAAAGATATTCACGAGGCTGGGGCTTGTCCGATATTCAGTTAAAGAAAGAACTTATAGCACATGGGCTATAAGCATATTGATAAGTAAAAGAACAGAAGCTACAGTGTAGAAACCATAAAACCAAATACAATCAGACCTTGAATCTAAACCGAAATAGTCATTAAGAGTTTTCATTTACATCTCCCTTCAACCCAATAAGTTCAACTAATTAAGTTAAATATATAACTCAATTAGTTGAACGTCAATAGGTAATCTAGAAAAGTTTACTATTTTTTGTGTAATTGTGTTAGAATACGAGATAAGATGGTTGTGTATCGGAGGAGAATACATATGATATTTACATTGGGGCAGACACTACGTGAGATAGGTGTAACCAAAAACAAATTAGCTGTAGAAGCAAAAATCCGCCATAATACAATTAGTGATTTAGTAAATGGTAATGCTAGTTCTATACGTATAGATACATTACAAGCAATACTTGATACATTAAATAAGTTAGCTGCTGATCAAGGAATAGAAAAAGTTTATGGTATTAAAGATGTTATCAAACATGAAAAAGACGCATAATCAGCGTCTTTTTTGCTTACAAATATTAGTTGAACACTTAAATTTGTGTTGTTATTTGGTACAATAATCTTGCAATACATTATCATAGGAGGGAGAAAATGAGAAAAAATTATTTCAATACATTAGGGGTAGTGTTTATCGGAGCATCTTTATTATTCGCGGCTGGTTGTACACCACAAAATAATGAAGCAACCTCTCAAGCGGTGATTCAAAAGGATGAGGAAAAAGCTAAAAAGCATGCGGAAAAAGAAGCTGAGAAACAGAGAAAACAACAAGAAAAAGAACAAAAATCTCAGGAAAAAGAAAAAATAAATAAAGAAAATAAAGAGAAAAAGTTTAATGCCAGCATCGAAAAAGTTGTTAAAAAGACCATCGGAATAGATGATGTAGAGTCAATTGAAGTAAATAAAAACTTCGATTTACCCGATCCAAACAATAAAGTGATAGTGCTTAACTTAAAAAATGCTAATGATAAAGTTCTTACATGGAACGGGACTACTAATATATTAAAAAAATTATCCAAAGAAAAAGAAATCCAAAAAGTTATTTTTGTATGGAATGCTGAGCTAACAGATACATACGGAAACAAAAAAAGTGATCCTGTAATGAAAATGAACATAGATCGTGAGAGTTTAGACAAAATTAACTTTAAAAACTTTGATCACAATAATATCCCTAACGTCGTAAAAGATTATTGGGAACACCCCGCATATAACAAGTAACTTAATGATGAAAGGGTGAAGTTATTTTGAAAAAGAAAAAATCCGTTTTATATGTTCGGAATGAATATTATGGAACAGAGAAAAAAGAAGATTTATTTAGTGAAATATACGAAAAACACTTGGGTGTAAAAGTAATAGTAACTCGTAAACCAAAGAAAACACAAAAATAACTGTATACCCACTCACTCTGCATAAAACTAATTTATTGATTATGGAAGTTGTAAGAAACGTACTTTAGTAGAGAGGAGATAGTGTAATAACAAAAAGAATCGGCATATAAGGACCGATTCTTTTTTACTATGTATCTCTATTTTAACCATTCTTTTACATTATCCCAAAAAGGAAATAACATAATAATTGCTACAATAAGCGACACAATCATACCAGAAATCCAAGGATGCCTCTCACAGAACTTTTTATTAACGTCTCCACCTGGCGTATTATGTTGATGTCCAATTGAAGAATTTTTTATTTTATTGTTGTCTCCAATGTTTATACTCATTTTCGTCCTCCAAACAAATGCCCTAACCTAGATCCTTTAACTTTATTTTTATCTCCCATTAACATTTTAACTTTTCACTATTTATGTTCATTTTCTGTATAAAGTCTAATATCAATTATGTAATTTTCACTCGTACTTCCTGCTCCTGTAATACTTGAACAACTAATTCTAATACAATGTTTTGCATTAACTGATACACATTCTCGCAAAATGTATTTTCTTCTATAATATATTCAATACGTTGAAAAATATAGCCTTCTACAAGTAAACTCCCTTTTCCATCTATAACTGAATTTTGTCCTGTCTTTATTTTTGGAGGCAATAAGATTTCATTCTTCGTCAAAACAATTTCCTGTGACACTTCTTTAATACCTATGATCTTTTCTTTAAATACCACGGTTTCTCGTATACCAATTTCAGTTTTATATTTTCCTATTTCTACTGGTAATTTCGCCGTTATATAATTATTTAATTCTTCTTCTTGTTCCATATCTAATTTCATACTATGGATGGGAACCCACAAAGCTGTCTCTATTTCATCATCTTCAATAGTACCTTTTGCTTGGTGAATTGGATATTCTAAAAGTACTCTCTTTTCATGAAGATTTGAAGACACTAAACTACAATAAACCTCCCCATAATAATGGTGTACTGTACTTAATAATTTAGCTTCTAACTCGCGACAACCTGTATTTTCTTCATTACGAAATTCAAATTTTTCTTGACTTTTTTCATTTACATTAGGACTCCTCTTAAAATTAGATACTTCAGAAATAATAGAAAATGGGCTTTTCACTATCATGGAGTGTACCGAACTTCCTATTCCCGATTTAGAAATTAGTTCCTCTTCTTTTTTTAGCTTTCGGTTTAAATTATCATGTATATTACGCTCTTTCACCTTATAAATTTTGTGCCCCATCCCCTTACCCATCCATGGTTTATTCATCATCATCCGCTCCCTATTTGATGAATTTCATAAAATATGTATATTACTCACGACTATTTTCTTCTTTATATATGTTTTAAAATAAAAAAAAGACATTCTCTTTGCAACAAAGACAATGCCTTTTTTTATTTCTACGCTTGTACTTGCTGCACTTGTAACACTTTCAAAGTAAGGTCTAGTACAATTTTTTCACGTAAAGTATCAAATGCTGCATTTAGCTCTGTAGGACATGGTGAAAAATCTAATTCATAAAAATTAGCACTAATTAATTCGCAATACGGTTGTTCATTGTAAAAAACTGCATTCTCAAAGAAGTACTTGTCCAAACGAGGTAAATCACCATTCTTAGGATTAATAAAATGAGAAGTTGTGTCTGAAGAAGCTGCAATTAGAGGTTGTGTGAAAAAATCTCCTGCTGTTAAATCCGCAAATCCAGAAAAATTAACATTAGCAATGCGATCATATAAAGTTCCATTACATTCTTCAGATGCGTATTCAATATTTTTACGAATATACCCCTCAACAAATAATTTTGCTCTTGTGACACGACGGTAATTCGTACCTGGTACTGGAGTAAAGGCCACAGGGACTAATTTACATTGTGTTAAGAATACATTTTTTAATACACGTTTAATTTCGACCGCTGGAGGGTCTAACGGAATGTTTGATTCTACAACAATTTGAATCGTTCTCTCTGCTAAAACAACCGGGACTTTTACTAATGCGTTTGGTGTAACAATAGGTGTTGCCGCTGCATCAGATAATGGTGTTTGTGTTTGCCCCTCAACTGGACATGGTACATTAATCGGACATTGTTCGCTCATATTTCATGCTCCCCTTTTTATAAGATTTTAGAGTTTGTGGAATTTTCAAACTCATACTACTTGTATATGTCTTTCTTCTATTAATGTTTGGGTTCTATAGTAGTCTCTTTAATCATTATCATTAAATTAGTATAACTTAACCATTTTTACTGAAAATTCAAAATACTCCTGGAGAAATACAAGATCTATTTTCAACGTACCTCGCAGAATTATTTAAAATTAGATTGTTTTCTTCAATAAGTGTGTTTTGATTAATATCATAATCAGTAGTTTTATCCACTCTCCCTTGAAAATTAGCATGGTTTTCATGAATTCTATAGCTATTAGAAAGCTCTCTATCATATAAAAGTATAATAATAGGTTAATAAACAAGCAGTTTTTATACTAAAACATAGAATAATATGAACCCTAATTGAAGGGAGGTATAAAAGAATGTCCTGGAATAATGATTGCTGGAGTTCTAAGAAAAATCATTGTTGTGATGATTGGTGGAAATCTAAAGATAAACACCATTGTGATGACGATTGGTGGAAATCTAAAGATAAGCACCATTGTGATGACGATTGGAAGTTCAAGCGAAATAAGTGTCGTTGTAAATGTTTCTTTATTTGTTGTCATTGTAAAAAGAAACATTGTTAAGTTTTTCAGTGCCAGCTTAAATGCAAAGAACATGTCTTTGGGACTGATAAATACTAGGTTTATAGTAATTAAAAAGACCGTCTCTAAATGGGACGGTTTTTTCTAATTCTTTCTTAAATAACTATACTCTATTGTCCAAGCCTCCCTCCCACTTTTTGCATAGCATGTACTAAAAAGGAGGTACGTGCTTAATATGTCAAACTATTATTATGACTGTACATATAAGTGCTTTCGTAAGAAGCGTAAAAAGGGCGACTGCGATTGTCATTGTGAACCGCGATACCAAACGTTAACATCTGGTCCCATATTCCGTAATACAGATACAGACTTCATTCAAGTTTCTGCGCTGAATCAAACAGGTGAACCACAAACTGTAACTATTAGCGGTTCAGAATTACCAAGATACTTGTGATGGTGATGTATTTCCTTCGTATGGATATCTTTGTGGGGAGTTAATTAACGATGATGATAGCGGAAATGGTAACGGTGGTTCGGAAGCTACTACGCGCAACGGAGGATGTATCTATTGTGAACCGGAAGGAGTAACTCCGTTTGTTGGTCCAGTAACATTTACAATTCCACCCCGGCAGCTTTTTAGCGTAAGGGTGTTTATTCCACAAGACCCTTATTCACCGGTTCTCATAAACACATGGGGCATTAACTTTGCAGGTGTGATTCAGCAAGGACATACGTGTTGAACGAGCAGTTTCAGCCAACTGATCTAATCCAACCAGGTGATCCCCTCTAATAAGGAATAATATATTAAAACCCGTCTCCACATAGGAGACGGGTTTTAATTTTTATTTAACTTCATACCACCACCCTCTACGATCAAGGTACTCTTTCATAGCATTAAATTGAGCATCCGATGTTGGATCAGAAACAAAATAGGTTAATCCATCAGATTGTAAGATGAATTTAGCTGTCATTTTCAAGGACGTTAGCGCCCCCATTACATCTGGCGTTTCATACGGTGAGAATGCACCTGATTGAATAACATTTTGTTTCGTCGGTGAAGTGGTTGTTACGTTTCCACTCTTAACCTTCTGAATGAACGCTCCCCATCTGCCCTCCGCTAGCATTCTATGTGGACAGTATTTACCTGACCAGGATTGATGAGTTCGGACGTTTTCAATCGGAATATTATACATGGACATAAGTTGTCGTACAACATCAACAGCATTATCCTCAGCTTTATAGTATCTATCTCCACCTGATTTTGAATAACAGATTTCTACTGAAATAGACTCACGATTCCCCGGACCATTTCCGTCTCCGCAAGCCCACGCATTACGTTCTAATGGAATACCTTGAATCGCTTTCTTGTCATCTACCGCAATATGAAACGACACCTCATTATTGTTAGTAATCATATAATTCACTTCGTTTTCAGCTGGAGCATCATTATATGTGTTGTGAACAGTGATATATTTAGGCTTCATTGTATACGGACACTTTGTACCATATTTACTTGGATCAACTAATTTTTTTTGGATTTCCATTATTCAACATCTCCTTTTAGTGTAAGTTATTTTTTTCTAATACATCTTTTTGTTGTAAGCCTTTGTTACTCAAATAGTTGTTCTTCCAAGCCATATACAAAGTGAATGCTCCTGTAATTACAGCGACTATATCGTTTGTGATTTTGTCATCAATCGTTTGGTATCCCACAAGATTTAAAACACTATTAATTACAGCAATAACCAAGATGATGTAACGTGTAATTGACGCGTTATCTAAATTTTTCATGTAACCACCTCCTTTCATTTAAGAAAATTTAAAATGTTAAATAATAAAAGGACTGCCAATGACAGTCCTGAAATCCACATCGATATATTTGCTTTTTTGTTACTTTCCAACTTTTCTTGCGCTTGTTTCAAATCACGAATTTCCCGATCACGAAACTTAAACATCTCGTCTATTTCGGTACGTTGCATATAATTTTTTTGATTATAGTCTAACTTTTCTTCTATTCGCTTAACTGCAGCATTCATTGTTTGAAGATGCACTTCTAATTTCGCAATACGTTCGTACTCTTTTTGCTCCACCGCCACCACCCCTTCACTTATAAAAAACAAAAAAGACCAGCCGCAGCTGCTCCATTTACTTAAAACAATTAAGTTCCCTGGTACCTTAACCCACTTATTTAGAATCCGTGCTTTGCCTTTCTTGTGAAGCTTGTGCAATCTTATCTAAACAATCTTTACAAATTTCTTGGTTACCAATTCGTGTTGTATTTGTATTGACGTTACAAATATCACAAAACCTTTCTGCGGTACGAATAAACAAGTTAGAAGTATCAGAGAATATCTCCACCTTTGAATTAGGCTTAATCCCTGCTGTTTGTAACTTGTCTAGAGGTACTTTTATTGTTCCGTCTTCCCCGACTACCGCTAAAACACCTAAAAAATTACTCATGTTATTCCCCCTCATTTGTTACGAGCCTTGTACGAACTTCCAATAATTATCATAATAATAAAGTCCAAATCCTTTATATCCATTACCCATCCACAAATTACCCTGCTGTGAACCTGGAGTAATACCTGGCGAGATGAATCTAATGGCTGGGACTTCAATTACAGAATTGAAATTTGACCGCTTTGAATTTACCCAAAGACCATCTTGAGCTGTAATACCTACATGCCCTTGCGCTGTTATACGGATATTACTTTCAGCACCATTTAAATCTATAAAACGAAAATAAAATCCGCTACCATCTTTGTAAATAGTACCAACATTTCGGCCAGATCCATCCCCTTGACCGAATATGATGTAAGGATTAAACGAGCTACTGTTATATTCATTTTCAAAGCCCATTATCATTTTAGCGACGCCTTGATTCACAAATTTTAATACTTGATTTTGCATATGAATATGTTCTTTTTCATTACTTGTTTTAATGGTCATACCCTGCAATAATCCAGCTTTTAGCCAAGACGCCTCGATTTTACCAACCAAATCAATTAATTCTGCTTCAATTTTTATTCTTTCAGCTGTTTGATTGATAACAGAAATGATGTTTCCATTTTTAACTTCCGCTAGAATACCTTCATCTAATACCTTTAAGCTTGCCTCCAACTGTTTAATATACGAAACTTTCGCAAACGTTCCGTCTATCTCTTCTTTAAGGTATATCTCATCTCGTTTTGCGCTAAGTTCAATACCTTGCTCGTTAGCTAAAATTTTCCGTTCTATATCTGTAACCTTTAAGTTATAGTCTTTTACTGCAACCCTTTCAGCGATCTCCCTTAATAAATCTTCTTTTTGCTGTGTTACGTTATTTTTAAGCTCCGGTATTTTGAAAGTAGATACATATTCTTCTACTTGTTTGCTTGTAACTCGTCCTTCTAACGCTTTCTCTGTTTTTTCCCACACAGTTTTTACTTGCGCGGCCACATCAGGAACAACGATGTCCCATAATTCACCGGTCCACCGTTTGAGTACTCCAGGTTTTCCATTACTTATATCCTGCCACATTGTTCGACCCGCTATTAACCCTGTTGTCGGTGGATTTACGCTCTCTAGAATGGCCGTTTGATAATTCTTCAAGTTTTCTTCTACTTTTTCTGCAAGTGTCTTTGCCGTCTCCGACTCTTCTTTTATTTGTTCAATCTTTTTTTCGTTTTCTTTAATGGATTCATTCACTTGTTTCTCGAGTTGTTCAAGCAAATCTCTGCCTACTTTACTACCTAAAGAACTAATAAGTCTGTTATACATCTTTCGTAATTCTTCGCTTTGATCTACAATCTCGTAATAATCACCAAAGACGTATTTATCTTGCTCGGGATTCGTGAATGATTCATCACCAACAATCGCACGAGCCTCGAGATAAAGCCTTGGTTTAAACGACGTATCTTTAATACGAATCGTGTCACCTTCGTTAATCAACTCGTGGTTCAATCCAAAAACTCGTCCAATTGCTGCAGCATCTACCTCATAGGATACTGACGCATTTACACGTTTTTTCATTTCTATTTGTGTTAAAGTTAATAACCTTTTAGGTGACATATTCTGATTTTCTGTCTCCGGGGTGTAGAATCCAAATTTGTGTTGAGAATCCTCATTCCAACGCTGGAAAGCGTCGTTATCTACCAGGTAAAGTAAGTTATTGTTTACACTTTCAATTGTAATTAACTTTTCGTCTTCACCTTTTACAAAAGGTAGTAAAGCGGTGCATATGTTTTGTGAATTTTCTTTCCGAACAATCCCTTTTAAATCTTTCCCAATGGTTACTTCTTTTCCCGACTCTCTACCACGTTTTGTAACCATATCTACGTATCTTCCAACGATACGTGAGCCTATCATTTCTACACGGTATTCAATTTCTAAATTAAATAATGATGCGGTATCTTTTAATAATTTTAAAGGATTGATAAATTCATCGATTGTCATCGTGTGAAAACCAGTATATTCAATGGTACCTATTTTCCACTTAGTTCCCGATAAAGCTAGCGTAGCAAATTCGTATGCTGTTTTAGATTCAATCCGTTGTGGTTTGATATATCCTGCTTTCGCTAATAAAATCCATTCAGCTGAAGCGTATATCGTGACAGCATTCTTTTCTGTATCTTTTGCAATTTCGGTAATCACGTAAGGTACAATCCTGCCATCTCTTACTTGCTTCAACACTAGATTTTGCTGCATTAATGCTGTGACATGTTTTGTTCCATCAAAAACAGTGAAGTCCAACGTATCTACATTGTTTTTGATTTCCCAGTGCCTTTTATCATCCCAGTAATCTTCAGGTCTAATGGCAGTCACAATTTGTTCTGTTTTAAAATCAACAACATGCAAAATACCGTTAAGCTTACTCATCTAAACATCTCCCTAAATGAAACTGTCGCTTTTCCGATATCAGGCGGCATAATGTCAATTCTGTTATTCCCGCGTATAATCGTAGGAAAATCACTAAAAACGTCTTTCAAGTGTATAACGTCTTTCCCGTTTACTGTAACGTGTGCGTTCTCTGTATCAATTACCACCTTATCTCCAGGATCAAAAATATATGGACGTGTATTTGCACCTACACTGTTCACCTTCCAAATTTTCAAATCATCGATTTGCATTATATTTACAGGGAAGTGTCTACCGAGTGTGCAAATAGCTAACATAACCTGAGCTATTTTTCGATCCGTCATCGTCCCAGTTCCTTCATCTGTCCAATGATTCATAAAAAAGACATCATCTACTTCTGTACCCTCTTTAAACTTCGACATAAACACAGACCATCGACGACCACGTCGTGCGATTCTAAGGCGTCCATAAAATTTATTAAACATGTTAGGATGTGCGCCGCTCGTATCAGCCAACTTACGTATGCTTCCAGGAGTTGCGGTATTACCAATTCTCATATACGCCTTTGTTATCTCCGCATCACCGTATAAATCATTCATATTAATACGAGCTACTATATCTCCTCTCTCATCAAGAAGGAGGACTTCTACCTTTCCCATTTGATTAGCATGACTCGATTGCAAGTGCATCCATGCTTCCATCTCAAAATCCTGTAATGGTCCGCCAGGTATGTTTTTCTTGACAATTCCACCATGAAAGCCGTTTGTAGGATCCTCCCCGTAATCCGGACAGTAAAAAGCAGAACCATCTTTCACTTTTAGTTCGCCAGTTCCTTGCAAATCTTCTACAAACCCTTTAACGGGTGTCCAACCTACTATGCTCGACAGCTCGTCCCATAGTACCCGCTCTCGTTCTTGTACGGGCTTTTCTTCCGCAACTAACGGATATCCTAACCGGAAATAATTACGATCTAACGGATAGTCACCAAACCACACATCAAGAAATGTTGACTGTTTTTTAATATCAATCTCAATTAAAGCTGGCGATTCTACACTTCCAGCATTAGCAAACCGAGAAGTGATTTCTGTAGACCATTCCTGTTGGAAACTATGAGTTTTCAAATCTCCTACTTTATACGGAAATAGACATACAATTGTAATAGTACCCTGGTGAATATTAGATTTTTCTAGATTTTCTTCAGCTTTTTCTTTGACACCGTAATACGTATACTCAGGCTCATCAGTAAATTTGATTTCTACAGGATTATCTGTATATAACAGCTTATTTAGTTCATCCATACGTTTTCTAAGGTCCAAAAGAGAGACCCCCTTGAGGGAGAAATCAATCTCAATCACCCTCTTGGGAGTCCGTTTTCCTAAATAGTATGATCCAGCGCGTCGAGGTACTGATAATTCATAAATTTCATCACTTAGAACGCCCCGACCACGTATGTCATTTATCATAAAAAGCCCTTTTTCATATTTATTTTCAAAATATTTTTCTACGTTTATTCCATTAAAAATTATCAAGTTCAGCCCTCCTTAAAACGCGCTTTTTCGTTTTTTAATCGCCTCTTGCTCATTTGATACATCTTCTACAAATCTATTAAATTCTTGTTTCCCTAGTTGTATATTGATATACGCCGGTTGTCTCTCTTTGTTGGCCGAATTTGTAGTAGTTCTAATATCATTATTTCCTACACTTACTTGTGGTCTAGCTGTCTGGTAAGCCCCTAACCCTCTTGGCATTCCATATACCGTCTCCACTTGCATAGCCTCTGGCTTCATCCACTCAGTCATTTGTTCTGTAGTTCTTTGTACCGCACCCTTCATTGCATCAATACCGTTTATCCAGCCTTTCATCATATTGACACCAATGAAATCCCTGAACCAACGACTCGGTGAGTGAATCGATAATAGACCAGAAATTTTATCTTTGATTCCATTTCCGATGTCCGTAATTTTATTCCAAATCGCTCCAGCCATAGAGCTTATACCATTTAAAAGCCCTTGCATCATATTTCGTCCTATGCTTCCTAAATCAATGCCACTTAAGAATGACTTCACATTATTGAAAATTTGCGTCACTGTGTTATAGATAGAACTTAGAATGTTAGACGTTGCAGATTTAGCCGCGTTCCAAATCGAAGAAATAATGCTACCTACAGCATTCATCACTGACGAAATTACGGATTTTATACCTGAAAAAATTGAACTTACTAGAGAACCTACAGCTGATAGAACACTAGAGAAAATAGATTTTACTAGATTTAGTCCACTAGTCACGACCGCAGAAATTAAGCTTATTGCTCCCTGGATTATACTTCCGATTAATGACATCACGCTCGATGTAATGCCCTTCACCGCGTTCCACGCTCCACTCCAATCTCCTTTTAAAACCGAAGTGAAAAGCTTTATTATGTTGGTGATTATCCCAATCACAGAGGTGATTATGCCCATAATTGCCGGGAAAACTGCTTGGACAATCGACAAAATAAATTGAATCGCCGGGATCACTATGCCTTTTATTATTGTGGCTAGCCCTTCAAGAATCGCAGTAGCTACGGGAATCGCCGCCTGAATTATCGAAACTATTACCGGGAAAACTGCCTGGACAATTTGTAAAATTAAAGGAATAACCGTAGTCGCTATGACAGAGATTACCTGGCCTAATAATTGAATTATCGGAATCGCAATGGAAATCGCGGCAGCAATAATCGCTGCTATTACCGGGAAGACCGCTTGTACTGCCTGAAGAATCAGCGGAATCACTGTTGTCGCTATAATTGATAGAACCTCGCCAAATCCTTGAATCAGCATTCCTGCTATGCTAAACGCCGCCTGAATTACCTGTAAGATAATAGGGAATGCAGTTTGAAAAGCCTGAAGGAATATCGGTAAAACTGTAGTCGCAAAAGCTGTAAACATTTGAGATAAAAATTGCAGCCCTTCACTGATCAACGGCATAATTTCTATAGTTGTAGCAGCAAACATACGGATAAGCTCAGTAACCATAGGCATAACTTGTTGTATGACCTGACCAAACCCAGTAAACAATTCAGCGGCTAAAGGTACAACCGATTGTACAATTTCACCAAAAAGACTTGCAATTGTAGCACCAAGCTCACCAAAGGCGGCACCTAGCTCCGCAAACGCGGGGCCTAATGTAGCAAAGCTTTCCGCTATAACTTGACCTGTTTTTTGAAACTCTGGTGCTAGAGGAGCAAAAGCTTGTATAATCCCCTGAGCCATTGACTGAACAACCGGTAAAATAGCAGAAATCACAGTAGAAAAAATCTGCTGTATCGATTGCCATGCTGACATAAATGCTGATTTTACTTGATCGTTTGTGTTTATTAATTTAAAAATTGCAGCCCCCAATGATGCTACAATCGCTATTAACCAACCGATAGGTCCTGAAACCCCTAAAAATGTTAACCCTAATCGTACAATCAACGGTGTTAAGGTTGCTATTGTGTTTCCGATAGAAGAAAATGACATTTTTATAAACTCAATCACTGGTGAAATAGCAGAACCTATCCCAGAAAAGGCTGAGCTTAAGCCGGAAATCGCGGAAGAAAAAGCTCCACTTATACTTTGACCAATTGACATGAATTTTGACTGTATAACAGCAATTGCTACGTCAAAAGCTGTACCTATAGCACTACCCATCGCTGAAAATTTTGCAGGTACCGTTCCAAGGTAGGTTCCTAAAGAATCAAGTGCAGACTTCATAGACTCAATAGCTGATACTGTCCCACTTTTTATTGATTCCCAAGCACTATTCACGGCATTTCGGAAAGTCTCGTTATGCTTATAAAGTTGGACTAACGCTACACCCAACAATGCAAGTACCGCAATCACCACTCCAATAGGACCTGTAAGTGCTGTAAAAATAGTCACCGCAATACTTATCCCTTCGGCCAAACTACCAAGAAATGAGATTAGACTCCCGATTCCTATAATCAATTTACCGAGCACAATTAAGGTTGCTCCTATCGCGTTTATCATTATTCCGACAACCGTAGCAGCTACTAAGAACGCTACTCCTAAAGCTGCTGTCGTGGCGATCATAGTCTGTACAGGAGCTGGTAATTTTGTAAATGCGTTTGCCAGTTTTTCTACTACTCCAGCTACCACCATTAACGCAGGAGCTAACGCATCGGTAAATGCACGTGCCGCAACATCTAAAGATGCTTCCATCTTCGTTAATGCTCCAGCCCATCCTTCAAGCATTGAATCTGCAGCTTTTTTTGACGCGCCATCTGAATTCACTAAAGATTGTGTTAACGCATCAATCTTTTCAGGTCCTGCAGATACAAGTGCCATCATACCTGATACAGCCTCTGTACCAAATATCGTCGCTAACGCCGCACCTTTTTGTGCATTTGTCATACCTTCCATTCCTGTTTTTAACTCACCAATAATTTGAGAAAGTGGCTTCATATTCCCTTGTTGATCCGTAATAGATACGCCGAGTCGTTTTAATTCATTTGCTGCTGCTTTTGGTGGCTTAACTAAACGTAGCATCGATGCACGAAGCGCTGTACCAGCAGTTTCTCCCTTGATACCAGCGTTAGACATAATACCTACAGATGCCGCAAGCTCTTCCATTGAAATCCCTAACTGTGCTGCAGGTCCTGCTGCATATTTAAATGCGTATTGCATATCTCCTACACCAGCAGCGGTTGCATTTGCGGCGGTCGCTAACACGTCAGCAACATGTGTACTTTGACTTGCTTCCATACCAAAAGAATTTAAAGCTGACGTAATCGTATCGGCAACCATTCCCAGGTCCTCACCTGACGCTGCAGCCGCACTCAACACACCAGGTAATGCAGCGGTTGCTTGAGCCGAATCGAAACCTTTCGCACCCATTTCAGCAAAAGCTGCTGCTACCTGACCTGTTGAATACACAGAGTCTTTTGCCATATCAAGAATCGCTTTCTTTACTTGACCGTAATCACCTGCAGTTAAAACAGCTGCTTTACGGGTTTGCGATTCAAATTCACGTGATTTTTGAATCATACTCCCTAAAGCAAAAGCCGACGCTGCAGCCGCAGGACCGAATGCATTTTGCATTGTTTGTCCTGTTTGCTGTACACGTCGGCCCATTTCAATTGCTTGGTTACCTACTTCTTGAAATCTAGCCCGCCATCCCGAGTAATCTGGTGGCGGTGGTGCTGGTGGCGCTGGCGGTAATGGTGGAGGTGCTGGTGGCGGTGGTGTTTGGGGTGTTGGAGGTGGTTTACTAATATGCTTAAAAAATGTGTTCCAAGCCTGCGTTGCTTGTCCAAGGTTACTTATTAAGTTTGAAATATCTGCAATCACCTGAGTTTCTACCTTGTTCTGACTCATTCACCTCACCTACCCTTCCTCTTCTTTTATTTGACTCTTAATCATCGACTCTATTTGATCAAAGAACGATTCATTTCTTTGAATTTTTTCAACCACTTCTTGTCGCTCTTTTGCTTGTTTTTCAATATCACGAGCACTTTCTGGACGTGTATATATATCTGCTAATGATTTGATTTTGTCGCTTTGTGCATTTCGATTAAACAAAGCTTGTACGCTTGCAAACTCGTACTTATCCAATAATTGTTCTTTATATCCGTTGAGCATAATGTGATATTCTTTGAGACTGATACGCCAAGATTGCAAGGTGGTCATATTAAAAAAACGAAAGCACTCACCTTGCAATTCATCGATATTTATGCGTACAGGTTCTCGAACGACTTCTGCTGTTCCGCTGTCATCGTCGCTAGAAGTTTCTTCACTGTCTTCTGGAAGAAAAAACTATTTAGCACAACCGCTTTGTTGTATTTTAGAATTTCATCAAGATCTAGCTTTTGATCATTAAATAATTTTTCAATCTCTTTTTGTACCGCATCATACGTAATACCTTTTGCAGTATGAATTAACGCATAGTAAATCACATCAACGAAGTTTGTAATTCCTCCTTGCATCGTTTGAGAAACAAACTGCATCGGTCCACCATTTTCATCTAGCAATCTAATTGCTTCTAAACAAAATTTCAGTTCAAATTCTTCTCCATTAACTACAAAACGTGTATATGATTTTTCAGCCATTATTAAATCCCTCCAGGTTTTTATTCAAAATAAAAAAGCGAGCTAGATTGCTCACTTTGTTTCTGGTGTAGAAGGTGTAGCTACATCACCAGTTGGTGCACCGTTAGGTACCGTACTAATTGTGCCTTTAGAAATTTTCCCATTTAATTTTAGACCAATAGAATACTTTGAGTACTCCTCATTTTCATGAGATAGCTCTAAGCTATTTAACATGTATGTTCCTGATTTAACTTTATATGAAGAAGCCGTCGCACTACGTAGGTTAACTTCATGAATTCTTACCAAAACTTTATTAATAATGGCCTCTTCTACATAATCAAGACCCTCGTCACCTTCTGTACAAATACCTTCAATACTTGCGGACTGTGTTACATCGCCGTAATCAGATCCACTTTTATCCTTTGTTTTTAACTCAATTTCTCCAGCTTCAATTGATCGGGAACCCGATGTTTGGTTATAAAATCGAACCGTTTTTGTAGTTTTCCCGTCAGCTTGTGGGATATCAATTAAATAAAGTGTTTCCGCACCTTTAAACTCTGGTGCATTACTTTTTGCTACATCTGCCATTCTTACTCCCCCTCTAATTTCTGATTGTTATAGTTATAAAACTCAAATGTTTCGCTGTTAAAACCTCAACGTCTTTTTGAGATAGCGGTTCAAAATTCTTTACTTCTGCATTAAAAAAACCGATTCGCTCCGGATTCTTTTTGCTTGTGTCATACAAGTCAATTGAACCCTTTTCGAATCGGTTAATTATTCGATCTTGCAAATCATTCCTATCAAAAACTTTATCCGCATATACACCAACTTGAATCAGATGATTACGTGAGAAATTCTCTTTTGAATACCTGTTAATTGTTCCTGATAAGTCCTCAATGGTAATGAAAGGTTTAGTGTTTCCCGATACAGAAACACCATCATAAATCCATGTAGTAGGTGCAAACACGTCCATTGCTTTTTTAAGTGAGTACATTACATCGTTTAACATAACTAATGTCCCTTCGCTACACGTTGAACAGTTTTGTTTATATCCTCGAAAAACGGTTTCTCACCTTCAAAAGCTGTTTTACGCATAAATCCTTTTTTAGTTTTGTGTGTAAATTCTTGTACCGCTGCGTAAATAAGAGGAGATCCATATGTTCCAATAATTTTCGCACCTACTACCATTTTCACACTTGCAGGAATACTTTCAGATAAAGGTCCCCATAATATCGGAGCACGATTAGATGCTTGATTAGCCTGTAGACGTGTGTGTTTTTCTACGGTTTGTTCAATTGGTTTTTTGTACCTATTGGGATTATGCGCTTTTAACACAGCAGCTTGTCCTTTAACCACAACTTTAACCTTCATCAAATCACCCTCTTTACAATTACCTCTCTACGATTCACGCCACCAAGCCCTCTTTCATCGATAAGTTCGATAACGTAAAAAACCCCTCGCCGTTCAACTTTTTCAATATTCTCCAAGTCTATATTAAGGGGAAATGTAACAAGCGCCTCTCCCTTTTTAACATCAAGACCAACGAACTTCGTCTTTTCTACTGAAGTGAATTTCTTCCAAACTAATTGAACAGTTTCTTTTCGTGGTTCACCTTGTATTTCTTCACCTGTAATTGGATCTTTTTCAGAAATCCCTTTAATGTGTAAAATCACCGGTTCCTTACGTCCTTGCTCAATCATTTCACGATTTTCGCGAATCTCTTTAATATCATCTTCGGTAAGCAAATGCTACACCTCCTCGCTTATTAAATAAGTCAGTCGAGAAGAACATTGTGGATGTGGGCTTACTAATTGATTCATAAGGGTTTCCGGAATGTTTTTCGGGTACTTTCCAGCACCTAAACCATACGCATCACGTCTTGCCAGCTTGTAACACATGTGCTTTGAATGGTATCGGTGACGATGGCCATTATCTATAATTTGATAGCCTGCCACAATTTCACTTTCTAATCCATTTTGTATAGTAGCTGCTCGGTACGTATTAGTACTTTCGGAAATAGCTACGCGCTCAATTTTCCATTTCTCATTGTCATGTACTTCTTTAATCTTTTGAGAAATCATATTGATACTTTCGCCTTTTAATACGGCGGGACGAATTACGCTACTCAACCGATCCCTCATATCCCCAGATAAATTCCATACACGATCCGAAAGAATTAAACCGTCTTCTCCAGGTCTTTTTAAAACCTCTTGAATAATTTTCTTATTTACTGCGGTTATAGATTTCACGTCTAAACCTGCTTCTGATAATTTTGATGTGGTCCATTTCGACGTGTTTTCAATTAATCTATGGAATGACTGCTCCGCTTGTTTACGAAATTCATTTTCGTATAAAGTCAGGTCCCGTAATAACGCATTTAACCTACCACGCTTCACAATTCCGTCCTTTTGATAATCATTCAGTAAATCAACCAAAAACAAACGTATTAAGACAATGGCCTTAACAGTACCAGAAACTTGTTTTTCGTGCTCTTCCTTAAACTCTTCAGAAATGGCATCAAGTGTGGCATCCATTTCTTGTTGAGAATCGCTCATGTAATCATCTCCCGTCTGCTCGCTTAGCAAATGTTTGATGAGTACCTTTGCCTCGTCTATATTTCCTGTACTTTTTAAGTGCATCTGCTGATAATTTCTTATAGTTTGCAAAGATCATCGATTTATCAACCGACTCCTCGCCATCTGTATAAGAAAAATAACGTGCTGCGTCTGCTGCGATCGATTCATAAGCAAATGATAGTGCAAGATAAAAGATAGCATTTGCATTTACTTCTTCGGTTAACTCTGACTCAGCTTCGGCTTCAGCTAGCCAATTTCCGATGTCTTCCGGAGTTACTTTTGGAACTTTTGCTAACCGACTCTCCAGCCTTTCCGACACCTTCATTTGGCGTCACCTCCGTCACTGTAAATTTATTAAGAGCTCATGATCCCTGCAGCTTTTAACTTCGCAATCAGTGTATTTAGGTCTTTTACGACACCCGCCACATCGCTTGCAGTACTGTCCGCCTGTTTATCAGCCTTTTTAGGTAGTTGAGCTGTTTTTTCTTGTAGCTCTTTAATAGCTGTACCTAATTTAATCTCATTCGCAATTGGCATTGATTTGTTTAACCGTTGCGCCTGATTTTCAGAAATAGGCATATTAAAAACTCCTTTCAAAATGAAAAAAAGGTAGCTGAAATGCTACCTTTTAAGCCATTGTTTTAGAAATATTTTCAAGAACAGCGATAGATTCTTTCGCGTTTTTAATTTCATAACCAAATTCCCCACGAATGACACGGGAGAAATAGTCTCCACCTGGTTGTGTAGCATCTTGATCATAAATCGGAGTTAAGTAACGAGCCTTAACTTTTTCTGTATCAAGAAGTAATGCACGATCTTTAGGCATATTTAAATCCACTACCACATTAGAAATCGCCCCACCTGGTAAATCAGATACAAACGATAAGATTTGGTAACCTGCCGCAGTATCTTGGCGTGTAGTACGAATTGTATCGCCACCAAGCTTTGTAATTTGTCGTGCGATATTTGGTCCACATAAGATTGTATTTGCTGAACCACCTCGCGTAAATACTTGTTCTACAGCGTCGTTTAAAGGTTTTGCAGCAATTTCGTTCCCTTTAAAGTCTTGTTTATGAGAACCTTCAGAACCCGCAAATGCGAATAGACCACCTGTAGTACGTGGTTGCGTTGGAGTGCCCGCATATCTACGGCCATAAATTAAAGATGTGTTTGCTTCACGAATCAGCTCTTGTAAACGTAGGTTTACTTGATAATCTAATTCGTTCGAAACACCATGCGTATTCACCTGCTGTTGTGTACGTGATACAGATGCGTATCTAGAAAAGATTTGTGAGAAGTTATGTGACACCAGACGGTCGTTAATTTCATTCTTACGGAACGCATCTTCACCTTCCGGACGCGGTCTTGCAATAACTTTCAGTTCGCCACCAGCTGTAATTGCTTCAGCTGTTGTACCGTCGTAACCACGTTGAACAGTAATTTTATCCGCGTTTTCATCAACGCTTACTACACGTAGCACTTCTAAACCGTTTTGTACAAGTGCATTTTCAGTGAATTTACGCGCTTCACCTTTTTCTAAAACCAGGTCTGTAGCACCAACAGCTGCTGCAGTTTTCACAATACCCGTATCTGAGTTTAAGTAATCATTTTGCCATTCAAATTTCGTTTGTGTTAACCCGTCTCCTACTCCAATTAATCCGAAAAGAACAGGTGCTTTCGTTAAAATTAAATCTACATTCGCTTGCATTTGTCTTACTTGTTGTTGAAATTCGTACGTAGTTGGTACTGGCATATTTGTAGCCCCCTCAAATTTTTTAAATTAAAAAAACCGCTGACTTTTTGGTCAACGACCTACTATTTCTTTGCTTTTGCTTCTAGTAACTTGTTATAAATACGTGTTACTTCTCCCGCAAACTTTGAGTCTTTTAATGCTTTTGCTTTCGCTTCTTCCAACTCTTTTTCTAGAGCAAGAATTTCATTCGCTCTCGGATTTGTTCCTGGATTCGCGCCACCAGCTGCATCAGCTCCCACAACTTTCTTAAACATCCAAGGTTTACTTTCTTTTAGTGCACTAACAGCCTCTTCGACTCCCTGATAATTCCCGTCCTCATCAAGTTTAATGGACGACTTATCTAAAAGCGCCAATACATCCCCTGGATCATTCGCATCTAAAGCACGTGCAATACTCTTAATTTCAGTATTCAAAATTCGAGTATTTGCTTTTTCCTGTGCTTTTTGTGCTGTTTCGGAAGCTTCTAATGCCTTTTTATCAGCTTCTTCTTTTTCCGCCTGCAATCGTTCAATTTCCGTCATTTCTTGCTTTTTACGCTCTTCTTCAGCTTTTTCGTATTCTGCTAATTTTGCTTTCACATCATCGTAGTCGCCATATTTTTCAGCTGATTTACTACGTTCACGATCTAAGCGTTTCTTAACAATTTCGTCTAATTCTTCTTGCGTAAAAGTTTTTGACGGATCATCGGTATCCCCAGGCTTTTTGTCTGGATCATCTCCAGAACCACCATCAGAAAAAAACTGAAGGTCTAATCGTAGTGGGAACTTAGGTGTTTTTTGTACTTTTTCTACAAAATACTTTAATGATGCGGTTTGTTTTACGTATTCCATTTGCAAATCCTCCATTTTGAGCCTGTCGGCTATAATTTCCGAAAGTTTATAGCGCCATTTCGTAAGGCAAGTGTTACTTTTCGTTATAAGGATCCTGAGATTGTCGCTTCAACATCCGTTCTTGCATGATTTCCATGAACTTTTGCTCTGCATTTTCTTTACCACTTCTCGTAATCGCGCCTTTAATTGATTCGATTTCATTAGAAATTTCATCCCCTAGCTGTTCAATGAGCGCTTTTTGATCTTGTGGCAACGGTAAACCGAAAATAATCTTGCTAGCATAATAGTTATCTACTTTTGCTAACATCTCTTTATCGTATTTGAATTTCGGATCATCCTGCCTTGCTTTCATATAACGCAAAATATACTCATTTAAGGTTTGTAAGCGTGATTGCCATATAACCCATGAGCGTTGTGTTTTCGAAATGATGTTACTGAATAAAAGCTGTACGGCCATATCATTTATACCACCTGTATTCATGTCAGCAGTATTCACCATTGGTACCTCTGCTTTTTCATGTAGACGTTTTTGCAATCGGTCGAGATACGCTTCGATGGTTTCTTTAAACCGGAACCCGCTTTCCAACTTTTTCGCACTCGGTTCACCACCGTTTTCTTCACCGTCACCTAAATCCCACTTCGCACCTGGTGCAACTTGAAGTGGATTCTTTGGATCCTCATCTACATTTGTTAACAAAGTAATAGCGAACATTTCAAAACGTAACGCATCCGAGTAATCAGACATCTTTTTATCTATTTCATCAGACAACTTAATCGTTTTTTCCAGTTCACTATAACCGATGGTTCTTTTGCTAAGTTTTTCAGTCGGTACCGGTACAACGGGAATAAAATCGATGCCCATTGATGAGCGCTTAACCCTATCCTCTTGCTTTTCTAAGTCACCGTTGTATACTGCCTCTTCAATTTCGCAGTCATACTCACCAGCTTCTTCATGCCAAACTAAGTAATACGATAGCTTCCACATTTTTGTTTGTTCTTCATCAATCCATGCAATAAAATGAATCTCTTCCAGCTGGTCTATATCCCAGTCGCTATACTTTGCGATGACTTCTGTTGATGGATGCCAAATAATTTTAAATTCACCGCGACGTTTATCATAATGAATACGAGCATAAACACCAGTTTTTGAAATGGCACGATCCTTTGCTGCCGCCAATAATTTTTCATGCATTCGGTTGTCATCCCAAACCCATGTTAATAACCGCTCTTTCGCTTTTGCTCTACTATTTTCTGCCCGCTGCTCCTCACTAGGTTCGTACCCTGATTGAATCATAAGCGCTGGATCATCTATCACATCTGGAGGAACTGTTACTTTCGGTTCTTTTTCAAATTGCCAAGCTGCAATCATATTTACGATTTTTTGAGGATAATCAAGTTGTATTTTTGTAGGATCATAGTCGAGATTGTCTGGTTTTTTGTAATCTGACCATACGTTTAAATCTCCTTCATATCGTTCATACAAACGAACCTCGTCCATAATCCGTGTCCACTCAGAATCACCGAGCGCGGTACGAACTGGCATTACAATTTCCACCGGATTCATAAAATTACGATCACCTTGTACTCTCATTCAAGCCCCTCCCTTCTCAATATCTTGAATTCCCTGTAGTTCCCGCTTTACGTCTTGCACGTTTATAAGCAATAGAAAAAGCCATTTGAACCGCATCCGGACCGTCATCATATGGATGCATCGGATACATTTCAAATTGCTCCAATAAAGCACGTAAATGTTTCATAAAACGTAATTTACCGCTCTGTATATCCGGTAATAATGACTCAATACGGAGTGCTTTTCGTGTACGTTGCTTAATTTGTTTTAAGCGAGTCGATGAAGGATACCCTTTCTTTTGCAATGCTTCAGCAACCTTCTCAGCAAACCACTCCTGCGCTTGTTGTGCCTCTACTGCGATTGATTCATATTGATATTCCAGCGTGTATTCTACAGCCTTTTCTAATAATGTATTTGGATGCACACGCTCCATAAAAATATCAATAACGTAACAAGTACCTGTTTCCACGTTTTTTGCAAGTGTAACTACTACGCTATAGTCACCTTTTTCTTTCCCCATTGCGAAATCAACTGCACCGTAATACAAAAGTTTTTTATCTTTTAAATCATTTTCAGTACAGTACGTGAAATATTTAGGTTTAAATATCTGTCTTTCTTCATCAGTCGGATTACATAGGTACTCTTGGTTGAACGCTTTTGTTCCGTCATCTTCCCTAATTTCCATCAAATCGATGTAAGGGAAATGTGATGGCCATAACGTTTTTGTACCTCGGAGCATTTCTTCTTTGTTCTGCTCATAAAATTCACGAGCACGATCTGCCGAGTCTGCATCATCTATTTGACGAATTTCACGCCATTCTTGCCATAAATCTTCGCGCTCTGACCATTTTAGAATTGCTGGGAACGATCTTGATACGAAATCACGACGGTTTTTAATCACGTGATGCAATAAACTGTCATAACAAACGATGGTACCCATATAAATACAAGCACCTTCTTGACGGCTCAAACCTGGTAGCAATTCTTCCTTGAACCAGCGCTTATTTTTTGCGATTAAATCAACTGTCGCGGTATTTTCTTTACTCTCCAAATCATCCAAAATGTAGAGCTGAACCCTTTTTGATCCGTGGCGTAATCCACGTACCTGAGTCCCGATACCTTTCGCTTCGACTTTCGTGTTTGTTAAAGTCACGAATTCTTTATCGTTATCTACTTCATTTCGGCTTTTCTGCTCGTGAAGTAAGATACCGAAATCTTCACGTAGTTTCTCGTTGTACTTTAACTGATCACGTGCCCAAGATATAAAATCACCGGCTACATCAGATGTTTCAGAAATCAAAACAATGTACTGCTTTAATCGATACACGACTTGATGACACAAATAACCATTACTCAGATAAGCGGTTTTCGCGTGACCACGCCCTACACTCCAAGCTACTTTTTTCTTCTTTTCCCTACCTGTTGTAATGTCATCTAAAAGCCCGCATAGCGTTTGGTGAAATTCAGCCGCGTCATCCATCGTTACTCCAACAGGGATTAAGTTATCCGGATTACCTGGATTACCTTCTTCGGAGAAATACTCATACATGAAATACAGCATGTCATGTTCTCCACGGTGCACCCTTTTTAACTTTTCTAACTCATCGATGTCAGCAAGTAGTGTATCCATGTAATATTCTGTAGCCTCGCCAGTTTCGTACAACTCTTGTAATTTCTTTGCTCTTTCTGCTACAAGATTGATACGCTCCTGACGTTCTTGACGGGCTAGCCATTTACCGTCTATATATGCCATGTAGCCCGTCCTCCTTTTACTCGCCTGTCAATTTTTTTAATTTTTCAAGCTGTTCTTCGATTTCAGCATTTGTACGAGTCGCATTTCCTAGATCACCCTCGATTACTTTCTTATCAGTCAGTAAACCGAATCGCTGCATGTACAACTGCATAGCTTTTACACTTGGCTGCGGCCCTAAAATTAACTGCATTAACTTGCTGTACACCTGCTCGCGCTTCTCTGCAAGGAAACTGTCAGCTACTTCGCTCTTGAAGGCAATAAAGTCCTGATTCTTAGTTCGCCACTCCCAAAGCGTGGTACGGTTTATGCCTAACTCGTTCGCCATTTCATCTTGCGTCCTTTTTTCCTCGTTGTTCGATTCCATCAGCTCGTTTTCCACAAGTAAATATGCCGCTTGAATTTGTTTAGCCGTGAGTTTCTGCTTTAATTCGTCTAACTTAGCCATTCTTTCGCTCCCCTTTCTTCGTGAAATAGAAAAAGGCAACCGATTTAGTATCGATTGCCTTGAAATTCGTATGTTTTGTATAGCCCCCCGAGTTTAAAAATTCCAGCGGAACGTTACGAGCGCCTGCCAGCGCCTTATCAGATTTGACCTCCCCCGGGGGGATTGCTTTTTTCTTCCAAAAAGAAAAAGCCGAAATTATTTTTCCGACTCTTTTTTCTTTTTTGCTCGTATTAACGTACTTTTACTAATTCCGGTCATTTCTTCTACTTGCTTATATGAATGCTTATTAGCTAATAAGCCTAGTGCATGTTCAATTTGTTTCTTACTGTACTTATTTGGTCTACCTTCCCTAAAGTCTTCACGCTGCTTAGCAATTGCTTTACCTTCTTGTGTCCGCTCAACAATCATGTCACGTTCAAACTCTGCGAACGCACTCATGACATTGAATACTAAACGACCTGTCGGCGTATCCTCTATCAGTCCCATGTTCAATACATGTACCTTCACACCTTTTTCAAACAGCTCTCTTACTGTCTGTATAGCATCAACTGTCGAACGAGCAAAGCGATCCAGCTTTGTAACTACCAGTGTGTCTCCTGACTCTAGTATCGAAAGTAGTTCCTTAAACTTAGGACGATCAGCTTTTGTTCCAGTGAACTTCTCTGAATAAATTATACTACAGCTTTCCTTCTCCAGTGTTTGAATCTGTGCCTCTAAGTCCTGGTGAATCGTACTTACCCTCGCATATCCGTACTTCATTCATATCAGCTCCATTTCGGTCCTAACTAATGACACTAAGTTATGACACCATTTGATACCTTGATACTATCACACCCGTAACAAAGTGTCAAAACCTTTAAGTTATGGAACTGATACGAATGATTCTGACCCCCTGAGTTTCAAGGGCCCTTCTCTCTCAGCGAGCTCGGCTGATAAAAACACCCGTCGGTTTCACCTTTCGTGTTGCCGACAGTTGGATAACTACTACAGTAGTTACCTTAATTTCTACCTACTATATACCCTACAGTTAACCAAATCCAACGGGCATAAAAATAGCCATGATACCCTAATGACGGGCCTCATGGCTATGCGTATTATTTAGTACTGGAGTAGGACACAATTTCACCATCCTAACATAAATTGTACCTACTATGAACCCACCTTGTCAAGCCTCGTACAACTTTTTTATTAAACTTCTCATACCAGCCATATCGCCGTTAATATTCATGTGCAATAAATCCACGGCTTGTCTACAGCGTGCGTAATACAATTTTGCAGTGATATTCATAGTCCGTAATGTATTCCTTCTAGGAATCTTGTACACATACCGAGCAAGCACTATATATTTCATGTTCTTCGGTAATTGTTTAATCGCCTGATCCAGCACAATCTTATTCAGTCGGCCGTCGCTCTTCCCGTCCTGTGTCGCAGGTCCCGTAAAGCTAGGCGGCGCATCAGGGAACCGATCACCTACAGCCAGTGATTCATAATTCTCCAGCCATAGTCGTATTGTCTTCTTTGAAACATAGCCATCAATTCTGGTCATCTCCGAACCTCCTGACTCAGAAGATCAAACCCCTAAAACAAACACCTTAAATCATTAATAGTATTACATACTATATAACTATTAATAAATAATACTATATATATAATATATAATTATTAGTTTTATATTTATATTATATATATAAGGTATATTTTTTTAAGGGGGGGTTCTTTTTTATTTTCTTTTTCTTTTTTAAGCACTGTAGTGTATTAGACCCCCTCCTAAAAACTTTTCTTTTATATATTTATTTTCGTGTAATCAACTGTGAATCTCCGAATCTCGAAACACGTGCCACGCTGCTGTCTCATGCCCACGTAGCACCGACTTTCCAGCTAGGAGAAAGCGTTCTTCAGTCACTTCTGTTATCAACCCTTCTCCAGCATATACATTACCCTGCTCTGTCTCGATATTCACATCACGTAACTGGTTCGTGGCCACAAATTCGTATGCTCCATAATCCACAACATGGAGACTCCAGGTGAACTTACCCGTAACAAGTCCTTCTTGTACCGTCACATACCCGTCGTAAAACGGAACGTCCACACTATCGAACAGTTAAAGAAAAGAGAATGTCTTCAAAAGTTAATCTGTGGATACTTTTTTGACATTCTCTTTTCTTATTTCAAACAAGAAACTTATAAGCGATTATACGAATGTTATACCCGCACTTGCGAATCCTGTAATAGCAGTAGCTATATCAAAACCAGGTGTAGTTGATGAAACAACAAGTAATATCTTATCTTGTGGAGCGACCGCAATTGCTTGTGCGTTAATACCACTCGAAGTATCACCGATAGCAATAAGACCACTAAATGCTGGTGTTAATAGTAACGGTGTACCTACTGGTGTGAAAGTATTACTTGCTGCTGGTGCGCTGTACAACTGCATTTGAATTTGTATGCTTCCTAATGATAAAGCAACCGCTACAGTTACACTAAAGAATCCTGCTAACGAAGTAATTGTACCTGCACGAGGAGCTACAAATGCGAAATCAAATACTGGAGGTACAGGACCTATAGTAATTGGGCCACCAGGTGGGACAATTACAGGGAAGAATGAACTTCCAAATCCAACAAGTGCTCCTGTGTTTGCCAATCCACCTAAAACAGTTGCTAACGCTACTGGCCCACCTGATGCAAACGGAATAACCGCTCCAGCTCCTGTTGCTCCCGTTGGACCTGTCGGACCTGTGTCTCCCGTTGGACCCGTTGGACCTGTGTCTCCCGTTGGACCCGTTGGACCTGTGTCTCCCGTTGGACCCGTTGGACCTGTGTCTCCCGTTGGACCCGTTGGACCCGTTGGACCTGTGTCTCCCGTTGGACCCGTTGGACCCGTTGGACCTGTGTCTCCCGTTGGACCCGTTGGACCTGTGTCTCCCGTTGGACCCGTTGGACCTGTGTCTCCCGTTGGACCCGTTGGACCTGTGTCTCCCGTTGGACCTGTTGGACCTGTTGGACCTGTTGGGCCTGTTGGGCCTGTTGCTCCTGGAGTAGCATTGATTAATTGAATTAATAAACCAAAAAGAACTTGTAAAGTTCCAGGATCGATATTTGAGTCGCAGGATACAGGGATAAGATTTAAAGCGAAGAAGAATTGTGCAAGGGCGCTATAAAATTGTTGTAATAATGTTGACAATTGTCCTAAATTAGGTGCTGGAGATTGTAATAATACTATAATACTTTGAGTTAATTGTTTCAAAAAATTAACTTCTGGAGAAGGTATTAAGGAATTTAAGAAAATTAAAAATTGATTAAATAAATCGAGTAACGCTAATCTGTTTGCATCACTTGGATCTGCAAAAAATGCTGCAATAGCTGATATTAATGAATTTAGTAAAGTAATTAATTGACTTAATTGTTCGCTAGTAATAGGAACTGTCTGTGGATTTTTACAACAATCTGCTGAAAAAACAATCGGATTGCAGTTATTATGACCAAAACAATCATTATGTTTCATTTATTTCCTCCTTATTTAATAATTTTGAGAGAATACTCTTATACTAAGAAACACTCAATTGTAATGGTGTTGAATATTTTTGAATATTCATTTTTCTTAGAATAAAAATAGCTACTAATAATTAAACTATAAAAATTCAGTTTAATTACATTCACAACTCACATAATATAAGTATACGCATCTATTTATCTAGTGCTTAGATTAATTTCCTAATAAAAACGCATATTTTTAAAGGAATACGTTATCACTCCTATCAACGTGTTTATTTTATCAATAAAGAAAAAGACATATTAATTTATAAGTTCAATAATTCCATTCTAGAGTAATATCAAATGAAGTTTTTTGAAAAAGTTTGATCCTCACAACCTAGTTGTTTGTGTCATGAGTTTCTAATAATGCATTGTATTTTCCATTGAGAGCTAATCATTTTGCTTTTGCTGACTAATTTTTATTTCTTTGTAACAATTTATACTCATCTTACATACATTATCTTGAATCCTTACTTTACGAACCATTTAATTGTTCATGACTCACAAACATTAACAACATATGAATGGTGTATTGATTCATAGAAGAGTACCATATAATGAAGTGACCCCTAAAAGTTAGACACGGTTATTTCATTAGGCAGCTTGATAAAAGTGAGTCCGGTATTGTACCGGGCTCACTTTTAATTTTGCCTTAATCCGTTTCGTATTATAATAATCTATATATTTTTCTAATTCTATTTTAAAGTGCTCTACATTTTCAAATTCTTTTATGTAGAGGAACTCCGACTTCATAATCCCAAAGAAATTTTCTATTACTGCGTTGTCGTAACAGTTGCCTTTTCGAGACATACTCTGGACGATAGCTCTTGATTCAAGTGTCCGGACGTACTGTCTCATTTGATAATGCCATCTTTGATCCGAATGCATCAGTAGCTGGTGGGTTTCAGGTAAACGTTCCAATGCTTTCTCTAACATGTCTGAAACAAGCGAATACGTCGGTCTAGAACCAATTGTATAGGTAATAATTTCACCATTATACAAATCTAATACAGGTGATACATACAGTTTTTCTCCAAACAATTTAAACTCTGTGATGTCTGTTACCCACTTTTGATTCGGTGCATCTGTATGAAAATTACGCTCTAAAATATTAGGTGCAACTCTACCGACTTTTCCTTTATAGGATTTATATTTCTTCATACGCACAACACACTTTAACCCAAGCTCTTTCATAATGCGCTGAACCTTCTTGTGGTTCACTTTCTGGCCACGATTCGTTAATTCATCACGAATGCGACGGTAACCATAACGACCTTCATTTTCCTCATAAATCGCTTTAATCTCAGCTTTCAAATCGGCATCTACATCTGGACGATTCATTTTCTTTACTAAATCATAATACGTGCTTCGAGGAATAGTAGCTAGCTCCACGAGTGCCTTCACCGAATATTTATGCCTTAATTCATAGACTACTTGCGCTTTGTCTTGTTTTGTGATTTTTCCTTGTTTTGAACTAAGGCATTTAACTTTTTTAAGTACTCATTTTCCATCTCAAGCTGTTTAATGCGTGCTTCAAGTGCTTCGACTGATCCTTCAGCTAAAGGTTGTTTTAATTGTTTATTTGAATCTTTTTTCATGGATGGACGCCCCTTTTTCTTAGATTGAAGGGCATCAATTCCTTGTATTTCGAGCTGTTTTTTCCAAACAGAAATCGTTGAAGGGGCAGGAATATTAAAGATAGCTGCCGTCTCAAATAAGGACATACCGTTTTCAATCATAAAGTTTAGTACGTCTAGTTTAAATTGTTGTGTGTAATTTGTACATCGTTTTAGAAAAGCTTCCAGACCATTCTGTTTATATTGGTTTACCCAATTCAAAATGATTGTGTCACTTATACCGAGCGATCTACCCATTTCTCCATAACTTTCATTTCTGTTCAAATAACGTAGAACGATTTGTATTTTTTCATCAGCTGTAAATTTAGCCATAGAAAAACTGCACCTCCAATTGTTAGACTGTGTCTAACAATTGGGGTGCAGTTCAATTAATGGTGCTCTTTTTTATTTCAACAATTTTATATGAAATCTGTATACTTTTTTGACCAATTTCCAATAAAATTTCTTAAAACCTTAAATAATATCATTGATTATTTACTCCGAGAAAAGAAACTTTTCGAAGACCCCTTTTGTTGTTCGTGATACGTTACTTCAGCAATTCGTACTTCGCCATTTTCTCTTTCATCAATCCATCCGTTTACCACTTCTATATCGTACGGAACACTTCCAATCATCAATTGTTTTGGTATACTCATATAACGTTGTCCTCCTTTAGTTTGGTAAATTATTTTCAATCTCTGTTCGCAATTTATCTCGTAACCACTTAAACTCTAAATCTTTTTTATCGATCTTCTCCTGGATTACTTTTGCCTGTTCCTTTGTATAACATTTACGGAAACCGTTGTATAATTTCGAAATTTCTTTCTGCAGCTGTCTCATTTCACGGTTCGAATAATAACTTACAAATTCCGCTTTACAGCCTGGACAAATAAAGTAATGCTTGTCCACACGGTTCGGTAATCGTGCTGTGAGCATCTGGACACGAAACACGTGCTCACACACTTCACATTTCGCTTTCACGGGTTTCATAATCTTCATCCTTTCGTGTAGAAAGAATCACGTATTCTGGTTGATCTGGTACAGCAAAAGGAAACGTGATAGGTATACAACTATCTCGATTTGTAAACCATGTAACACCACCATCATCCGAAAAAACTTTACCGTCGATATAATACGCTGTACTATTATCGTTGTTTTTTCTAAAAATCGCAGAACATCTATTGTTTTGTTGTATACTTTCTCCATCCCCTCCACCAACATCATTCCATTCTGATTCCTCGCCTGTTAACGGAGTAATAGGTTTCCAGGATAATAGCCTCTTTATAAGACCTAAAGCATATGCAGCTGACATTCCGCTATGTCCTTGCTCCGAAAATACTTTTACGATTTCAAGTACACATTTATTCATTTCTTCTTGCATCGAATTATCACCATCATTAGCTATATCTTGAGATAATCGATTTAATTCTTCTTTTGCCCAATCTACTAATTTACTCATTTATTTTCCCCTTCCTATTCAAATATCCCGTGGCTGACCAAGAGTAATACGAGGTAGCTTCAGGAAATAACTCACAGAATTTCTTTCGTACCTACCATTTTCCCGTTAAGGTAGAACTTACCGCTTTTCATAACTAGACAATCTTTATCATAGAAAAACACTGTAGATTTAATGATATCTGTTTTTACAGTATTATCTGCTTCGTAATCGTTGTAATACTCATCGATAGCCGTACCGCATACACACTTCTGGTCAGCGCACCAATGCTCATAAACAAACATCTTATCGTTATACTCAAACATCGACGTATTTTCTTTTGGTTCCATTCCATAATGCATTTGTAATTCGGCTAATGTAATTGCTGTTTTGTGTAAAGCATAATCAAATTTCCCCAATCCCTCTGAGTACTCCAGCTTCCATTCACTATCAACATCTGCTTTTGAATAATACTTTACGGCTCCACTTTTTCGAATATCATTCTCCGGATCTGACCACGGAGCACCTGAGTCTCTTCCATACACATACTCACCTAATTCGACTTTCCATAATGGAAAATGTTTATTCGCTTCCGTTTTGTTCATCTTGCTCCCCCTCTAAATACGCCTTCTTGGTTCGCCACAAAGCTTTTTGCATCATCAAACAATCGGCCTCTTGGAACGAAATTAAAACCGTAAACTTTAAAGAATGCGTCGTTTGACATTTTGAAAAAGTCTTTTGCTAAATCCCATTGATTGTGGCCGTTATATGTTCCATATCTTGTACGTCTAAGTGATTCGTGTACAGTTTCTGGAACACTCATTTGCGCGTGAATCCCGTTCATAAAACCTGTAGAAATGAAATTCCCAGCTTCTCTCATATCTTTAGGTACGTCGTTCTCTATCTTTTTCAAGCTTTCGAGCACTTGATCAAGTACCTGTGTATCACCTATAATTCCGCGATTATTTTCAATGTGCCAAATGATGTTACCCATCTTTTTCTTTAGGATCATTTTCTTCTCTCCCCTGAATAAAACTCAATATTCCGTTAATACTGTAGATGGAGGAATTTTTATATACCCTTTTATTCCTCCCTTTCTCTAAGGGCTGGACAGTTAGCTTTCGCTAGCTGTCCTTTATTCATTTGAATAACCGCCATAACTTTGCGCATACTATCCATAGGCTGCTTTCTTAACAGTGGTTGCAGCCTGGAACCTTTTTGATAATGGAGCAGTTAGCTTTTGCTAGCTGCTCTTTTATTTGTAACCATTCAAAACAATATTTCGTACAATATATCAGTCCTTTCTTATAACCTGAGCTCGTCACTTTCGTTATAAAAATAGGCTAAATTCCTATTACCTTTTCAGAAATCATTCATATGTTATTCCTGAAAAAGGTGCTCTGTTTTTTTAAAAGGTGGTTGCGGAAACAACCGCTTTTTTATTTATGACAAAATGAAATTTTTATACAAAAGACAGACAATTAAGCAAACATAACCTCATATGATTTATTGTATCTTTTCTTTTTAGAATGGATAGTCGTTACAGAAGGGCACTTTCCGAAGTGCTCTTTTTTTATATCTCCTGCACCAAATAATTGTTGAATCATATATTAATTTCGAGAACACTCACAAGTCATAGATTTACAATAAGCCTTGGTCAAAGAGCGCTGTTACATGGCGCTCTTTTATTTATAATAAAATGAAGTTTTATAATCATTATTAGTTAAAATTCACATATACTTTAATGAGACTGGGTATTTATTAGCGACTGGGAGTGTCCTAATAAGTCACTCCTTTTTTCTTAGACGCAAAATAGCTTTTTTATTAAGCGCATATTTTTTTCAACATTCAACATATAGAAAAAATAAGTAATATCTCTTATCATATAGGTAGCCTCAACTTACACTTTGTTATTAGCCTTTCTGAAAAAGGGCCTACCCTCACAACAGGTCCTTTTCAAAAAGGTTTCTTCCATCCAAATAGCATTTTTATATAAAAATATTTCACACTTATCAAAACATCACATATAATACCACGTATCCTTTACCAGCAAGAGGGATAGGCATTTTACTAAGAGCACTTCTGTAAGTGCTCTTTTTTATTTCACGATTACATAACGATTTTATTAAAACTTTTTCACCTTTTAAATGGCCAAGCATATGTTATTGTATAGGGCACTCCAGTCCATACGTTCAAACCTTTTAGTCTAGAAGCACACTTATCTGTGTGCTCTCTTTTTTATTTACTTTCAAATAACAATTTGATTCAAACTTGCACATAAACTAAAAACATACATAAGATTTAATTGCCGATACTTTTCAATATAAATCTTGGTCAAAGAGCGCTTTCCCGGGCGCTCTTTTTTTCTGTTGAAATAAAGATTTTGTTTACTTTTGCTAGTCACCCTGTCCCGTATAAATGCACCTTTTTTTACGTATCATATTAAAATCCAAATTATCCTCTTTTAGGACGGTATTAATATGAACAAGACATTAAAATACATTTTAATCTTCTTTGGTACGGTGCTTTATATTGTAATTATGGGCTGGATTGTCTACTTAAACTTTGTTTAAGAGTATTTTATTTCTCCAAGCAAGAAATCAATCTAAGATCGAACATAAGCATCCTAAGGAGTGCTCTATAAGGCACTCTTAAGCTTTAAAATAAGGATTTTGTTAATGAATTTATAAAATTATCACCATTAGGCAAAAGTCACATATATTATTATGGATTGTTGTTCATAATTTTGGGCGGAGCACCCTGGTCAGGTGCTCTTTTTTAATACTGATCAAATAAGAATTTTGTTTAAAATTCATTAACCTTATTGATTCCTTTGCATGCAGTAAGTATTATTACAAAGAAATTCACAGGTTTCTCTGGTCCAGTTACCTTGAATTTCTTGCAGACCTTGAGGAAAGAACCCTTTTATCATAAAGAGTTCTTTCCTTTATTCGTTATAAAATAAAATTTTTATTAGGCTTTGCCCGCATAATATTTTTAATTTTGTTCATACTATAATTGTAACTTCTCAGTTACAAAACATTGTGGTAATGTTTTTGTTGGACAAGGAAGCAGTTAGCTTTTGCTAGCTGCTTTTCTGTGTACATACACTTTTTGTTAGTTCACACATATATTTAATTTGAGATCCTACTTATTCATAACCCGTTGGAAAAATTCCAAATTTATTAATGAACGCTCATTAAAACTCTATAGGTTGTTCACTCCCCTAAAAGGCACTTACGAAAGTGCTCTTTTTATGTGGAATAGCATTTTTTTAAAATTAATTTCATAAATTGTTTAGAGCCCTATGGTTCCAAGTACTTAGGGTACTCCCGTCAAACTCTTAGTGCCAATTGACACTGTTAAACAGTGTCCTTTTTTACATACAACTTACATTTTTAGTAAGTTCATTTTGTTCTCAGAATTAGTTACCTCCTACCTTCGGAGCACCGTAAACGAGTGCTCTCTTTTATATTGTTTTCACCAACGAAACATTTCTGTCATACCTTAATATTGAAAAGGTATTCAAACTTCATTTCATTTCATAAATTCTTGGTTAAAGAGCACTTATATACGGTGCTCTTTTTATCTCCTTTTGTTACAAAATAAAATTCAGATTACTTCTCCCCGCATAACATTTCCAATTCCGTTTATACTATAGCTGTAACTTTAAGTTACGTATCTGTACTTGTAGGGCCTAATTTCTTTTGTACAACAAGTGGTTAGCTAGTTAAACTGACCACTTTGTTGTGTCAAATAACTATTTTGTTAAATTTCTCAATTCACAAAGTACTAACTTTATAAAATGAATTCATATACATTTATTGAATACATATTAAATTCATATAGAACCAAATAGTTTAGGAGCTGATTAGTATGACAAGTAAACCACTGGTAATAACGCTTCCTCCTATATCAAAAACCAAAATTACTTTTTATTCTTCTTCTGGTGAAGTAATTAACCACACTTTTTTAACAAACGAAACTTCAGAACCTATAGCAACATTTGCATATTGTCCTATAGAATTCGAAAGATTTGAAACTAAAAGAATGCCTGTACTTATAAAATAATTTTTCATAGATATTTCCCTTAATCCCCTAGATTTCAGGGGGTTATTTTATATCAAATTACGTTTCGGTTTAGTTTTTTGACTGTTTAAATGCTTTTTTCTCACATTCTACACACGCTACAATGTCACCATCTTCATCGAATTGATAAATAGATTTCTCCTCAATATTCTTGTTTTGAAAACAAAGATCACAATTGAATTGTTTTTTCTTATCCACTAACTCGTCATTAATTTTCTTAGTTAGTTTTACAGTTCCAATTTCTTCTTCAGGTTCAATTGCATATCCGCGTTTCCCTAAGAATTTAACTATTTCTGTCATGTCTTCCCAAGCTGCTGTCCCTTGTCCAAATTTAATAGTAATTGTATTCATTTTTCATTCCCCTTTACGGATAATCTTTTTTCACATTACACATACTACCCATAAGCCGACTTCCCACGGCTGTACTCTTTCCAAACGGAGTTCTCTCCTCCGTACCACTTGAGAACAGGCGGGTAACTTAATTAGTTGCCTGCCGTTTTTACGTATAATCGTAAAACTTCTTGTCCATACTTTTATAGAAAACATCTTAAGCCATTTGAAGAGACCTCCAGCGCAGGTTACTTGTACGGCCGTTCCAATAAATGGAGCGGTCTTATTCATTTATCCCTGTATTACTTTTCGACAAAATAACGCTTTAGTTATAACTTTTTCAAACTAAATCTAGAACTTCTTTTACATACACTTCTAATTCTCTTGTTCATATGCCATGCTCTTTATTCATACACTAAAATAATTAACATTAATAAAATGGAGGGTTCAAATGTCGATTTCAAATGTTATTAATTATGGGCGTGTTCCCCACTTCAACTCTAACTTCCCTTTGATTTTATTTTGGAGCCAAAAAAGTGGTTGTACTTCCCTTGCACATTGGTTTTTTTATCAAATTAATTTATTTAAACAAGCTATAAAGTACAATTCTTTCATCCATCATTACGAAAATGAAATATATAAAAACTCCTCAGACTATTTTATTGAACTAGCTGCAGCTTTATATACAGAAAGAAAAAACACCTATAAACTAGTCAGAAATCCATATACAAGAACTGTAAGTTCATTCTTCTCACTAATCGCTCCCCCTTACATAGAAAACCCGGCATGGAAGCCCATTCGACGTTTTTATTATGGTGATGATAATTGTAATAAGCCTATTTCATTTAAAATCTTTCTCTATTACTTAAAAACACAAATGACAGATTTGGAACAAGTAGATCCACACTTAATGCAGCAATATGTACCAGATGAGGAGGAGTTTGTTACAAATTATATCTACCTCGAAAATTTCTCTAACGAAATTGTACATCTGGAGCAAATATATCAATTGAAAACTTCTCCTTTACACATACTGACCAAATCATGGCATCACCAGAAGGACAAGGCAATTTTTAAAGGTAATTTTGCAGAAGCTGATATTACCGATCCTTTATTCCCACGCCTCCCAACTTACGATAGTTTTTATGATCATGAAACTATCCAATTAGTACAAGAGATTTTTAACAAAGATTTCATCACATATAAATATCCATTAAACTCGTTAAAAAATAAGTGATTTTTTAACCTCAATTTCATATATTATAGAGAAACTTAAAATCACCTATTTAAGTTTCCTCATAAAACTCTCGTAGTAAGTTGGACACTGTGAAGCAGTGTCTTTTTTAATAAAATTCAAATTTGGTCTTTATCAAAAACTTCAATCGCATGTAAAACTTACGTAAAGATTGCTATGATTCAACCTATCTACCCAAGAAACGTTATATAATGAACTTGCAAACACCTGGTTTGCACACAATTACCTTTCCGTACGACATAACTCTTTGCTAGGAGAAATCCTAGCCTTTTTTTATGTTTTCAAACTAAAATCTCTTTAGGTGGTATAGGAACCTTTCCTTTAAACCGATACCCCATTCTTTCCATCTTCCCTCGAACACCTAGCGCACTTTTCCCTAACCTTTCTGCAATCACATCTATACTGTAGCCACGTTCATATAAGTCCACAATTTGTTTTACTTCTTGCTGCGTATATTTTGTGTGGTTACCTATACGTACAGGTCTAGCTTTAATCTTTAGTTCCATTAATCTTCGTTTCACAGAACCCTCGGTACGTTGTAAACGTGACGCGATTTCCGGATAAGTATAGCGGTATGCATTTACTAAGCTTTTAAGCAACAAATCATCGTCTTCACTCCATGGCTTTCCACGTTTCTTTTTGGCCACTAAATCCGCGTTACGTTTCTCTTTCATCCAATTAGGCTCAGGACCGAAAATACCTGGTTCGATTCTAGAAAAGTCCACCACGTGTTTATGTGTTTTTAACCACTTCCATAAATCACGATAGTATACAACTTTTACTTTTTGCTCCGTTGAAAACAACTTAAGCTTTATAGGAAAACCGAAGCGCTTGCCCCAGCTTTTTACACAGTTATAATCAACACCTATGACCTCAGAAAGTTGCAAAATAGTAATGCCCTCAAAATGTAAACGAGCGTCCCCTAACCCAATACGTTGCGCTTTTAATTTAACGGCATCAACTGAACGCCCGAACTTTTTGGCCATATGCTTGATACTGTAAATCCCCCAATACTGCTCCAAATACGCTACCTCTTTATTTGTCCATAACTTGTACCTTGCCACCATTTCGCCTCCCTTTTAGTACCCGGATGCCTGACGTTCATGATTGATTTTATTTTTTTCTATATACGCGTTGTATATCTCAATAGCAGAAAATCCAAGTGCTGCTCCTAAATATGCCAAGTCATTCATCAACGTCATGTAATGTGCTGCGTTCCACAATTTGTTTTCATATAAATCGTTAAATACATCGATAATTTCTGTTTTCAAATGACCTTTGTTTGTACGTACTACAAAAGCATCGATATATTTGTTCCATTCACGTTCTAACCCAATCGATAATGCAAAGTGGAGCGCGTCAACAAATTCCTCTAACAACGGATTGTAGTACTCTTTATCCTCCTCCATCATTTGACCCTCATTACGTACAGCTTTCGTAATCGGTTTGTTATTTTCGCTCCAGTACTTATGACCGCGCCATACATGAAGTAACTCGCTTAATTCATCACGAAATGATAACTTCTTCTCCTGAAATAGCGGCACATTTTGCAAACCTTGTTTTTTTACAATCTTGTTATCAAGCTCTTTTTGAAGCTGGAATAAATGAATGATGTTCATTGTTTTGCACGCTCCCCTTTTTTAAACAAATTTATAAAACTTCTAACCATTCTTTCTACACTGGCACCAGTTAAAGAATTAACAAAGGGTGCGGTTTCCGCGAATTTTAAAGAATCCTTTTCTGGTATCCCTGCACACATCAACTTTTCTTTTACAGCTTCAATGATTTCCAATCTTTTTTCGTCCTTGTTATTGAACTGAGCCTCTACTGCCTTTACAGCCTCATCCTTATAGGAATTATGCTCTTCCATGTAGTAATACACTTCTCTCCAGAACTCGTTATCTTTTACTACAGACATTTCAAACGCTCCCTTCTTATCTAGCAATCACAAAGCTAACAATGATCGCTACCACCATATAAGAAACAACTACTGCTAAAAACTTTTTACGTAAATTTTTAATCTTTTCTCGTAATTCTTTATTTTCGTACACTACACGTTTTGCATAATTGTCTTTCACTTTCACCTGAGACTTGTATAAATCCACTTCCAACTGCAAATCACGATTTTCTTGCATTACATCCTTTAACTGTTGCTCTAAATTGTTCAAGTACACTACCGCCTTTCGTGGCTCACCTTTTGCTGCTTTTCTTTTTTGCTTAACCATTTCACGTTTTAATCTCTCCATCTTCCGATCACTTTTCCGATTTTCGTACCCCTTTCCTTGCTGTCTCCCACCCACAACTACACTTCCTTTCTACAGCTTTTTATTTTCTTAAATGTTCTAAAAATAGCTCATTGAAATTCTCGTTTTCTAGTTCTTCCAATCGCTTCTGTACACGCTCTAAACGTACCGGACCTAGTCCCAACACTTCTTTTACCGCTCGTAATGCTAATGTCCGTCCATCTTTATACGATAAAAGAGATACTTGTTGCACTTCACCTCGATGGAAGCTTTGACGTTCCCTTGTCTTTTTACTCTCGCGTTCACTTGCCCTGCGTTGTTGCCGGTTCAAGGCCCTCATCTTCTTCCCTCCATTTTTTAAAACAACTTTCGAATAATAATTCTGCGTATGGATCCTGTGGTACTGGATCTAAAACACCCGTCTTTTTATCTTTTCTTAATGAACTTACTACCCAAACCATGTTATACGGTTCTCCAGCAATAACACCTACAATTCTCGCTGGCTTTACACGTGGCAATGCTGTTGCATGACGCTTTGCAAACATCGATTTACGTGGTCCCTCTCCTCTACCCACATGCTATTCCTCCCTTTGTTTAAGCCAGGATTCAACACTCATTTTCTCGCCCCATCGATAACCCACACTTCCTTCTGCTTCAATCGGAACTGGAAATCCTGGTACTGGAGGTTGCTCCATAACTTGTTTAATTTGTTTTTCTACTGCAGCTACAATTTCTGGGTCATCATCTATTTCAAAAATAATTTCATCATGAATTTGCGCAATCATATCGGCACTACCATGAGCAAGTACACCTTCTTGTTTACCGATAGATTCATAAATTTCATTTTGCACTTTCTTCATAATGTCAGCGGCGCTACCTTGTACTGGTGTATTTGCTGCTTGTCTCTCAGCTGAGCCACGATCTCTCCTATTCGCGCTGTTAATGCCAGGCAGTAATCTCATATATCCATAAATCGTTTGTACATAGCCTTGCTCCCGTGCTTCTAAAACAATCTTGCGCTGGTACTCAGGTATACGTTTGTACGCTGTTTTAACAGCATTTACAATCTGTGCACATTCATCTAATGTTTTACGAATCATGTATTTTGTTTTAAATGTGAACTGTAAAGCGTGCTCCGTACCTCCATAAGAGATACCGAAATTCCCTGCCTTTGCATCCGTACGTTCTTTCTTTACAATTTCATCTTCGGGTTTTCCAGTCATTACAGACGCTGTTCTACGGTGCATATCGCCGCCCGTGTTAAACAATTCAATCATGACCTCATCGCCCGATTTCCATGCCATTAAGCGCAGCTCGAAACCTGAGAAGTCAATGAAGAATAATATCTTCCCTGGTCTTGGCACAAAGAAGTTTCTTATTTTAAACTCATCATTATCCGGTCTGGGAACGTTTTGACCATTCGGATTAAAACTGTTCAAACGTCCTGTTTCCGTAAATGGGCTATATCCCGCATGTATCCGTCCACTCATAAAATTCAAGTACTTTTCGCGCCCTACGATGTGTGAAGAAAGTAACGTCGTGTATTTTTGGATTTTCTTTAGCTGATCGATAACTTCCAGTGCTTGTTCTCTATAAGGATGCGGTTCACGTTTCGCGATACGAATTGCCCCACGCTCCAATTTATCTAATGTAGGATCTTTCTCCGGATCAATATCTTCCCAATTTTCAGGTAATGGGATGCTGAGGTACTTTTCCTCATCGATGTCGTTCAGCTTATTCTCAAGCATGAATGCCATATCGATAAGTGCCTCTTGATCAAGACTTGCACCTGTTTTTCCGTACTTGGCCACCGGTATTTTTAAGTAATCAAACATTAAACTTTTCACTTCATTCGTCTTACCTGACTTACCGGTGTTTATATCAACATTGAACGTTTCTTTCGCGATTTGTTTAATACGTTCAGCAGCTTGTTCCTGCATAATTTCAGCTTCTTGTTTCTTTTGCGTTGCAAGATTTGAATCCCAAGCCATTCCCCAGTACTCCATAAGACCAATAACACGTGTGAAAGGCATTTCGATTTTATGGAGCCATTCCTCATATCGCGGAATTCGAGACGCAATTTGAGACCAATATTCGTAATGTTGTACTGCATAATCGGAGTCCTCAGCTGAGTAAAGTAACCCTTCTCCCTTACTCGCGTCAATTTCATCAAAGAAATCAACCTTATATTTCTTTAAAAGTGCTGAGAAGTCGTTCATCGTTACACCAAAAATGTGTTTTGTAGCAGGTTTTAATCCCCATCCACTTGTCGGTTTTTTCGGATTGTTAATCTTTTGAGGTGCTGCAATTTGTAAACAACGTACCCACATAATCAATGGATCTGCTACTTTCCCTAAAATGTATTTACCGTATTTTGCAGCGTATTTCGTTTCAAAAGATAAATTAACTGCAATCTTCAAAACATTTTCGTTTTTAAATAGGTACTCATCAAGTAAATCTAGTACAAGTTGCCTAGCTTCGTCCCTATCCATACTCGGCTCAAATACCTGGCCAACTTTATGCGAAATTGGAACAACTCTTGACTCGTGCGCCGCTGCTGATAAAGACACCGTACAAATTTCACCTTTCCACGGATCCAGCGGTGTTTTTAGATACGCTTTTTCTAAGCTCTCTCTCCTGCTTTCTGCTTCCTTATCATCAATAACACCTGTTGCACATGCTTCTTCTATACCTTCAAACGCCTTTTTATAATGCTCTCTAATTTCTTCACTTGCTGCAGTCTCCCAGTCAAACCCTGCTTTACCCGTCTGGATACAACGTTCTAAGTATTTCTTTAACTCCGAGACTGTAAGAATCGCTTTATAATCTTTCACTTGTTGTGGTTCTACTTTTGGCCAAACAATATCGAATTGTCCTGACTTCTTCTTTTTTTCCATTTCTACCGCTAATTTCGATTCTTTAACAGGCACCTGTTTTTTACTACTTGCTAATGTTTTCGGTTTCCCAAACAAACTTCCGAGTTTCATATTTTCACTTCCAGTCATATTTATAATGCTTGTCCATATACTGTTAATAGATTCTTACAGGCAAGATACCAACCGCTACTCTCGCTCCGTAACTATGAACTAGAAAAGGACGTGTATTTGTTAACATGTCTATTTCTACCTCATCTACTCCGAGATCCTTAAATAGCTGTAGTGCTTGAATCATATACTCCGCATTGTATGCCAACTTAAAAGGTACACTGTTCGCTTGTAAACTAGTATCTATCGGCGAGCCAACAAACCAATCAAATTCTGATACCGTCGATTTACCGCTAATATTTACACTTTTTACTGATGTATTTTTAACACTCTCAATTGTTAGGTAAGCAGTAGCAGCTTTCTTTGCACGACCACCATCTTGTAACGCTGTAACACTCTGAATAACTTTATGAGCTTCAATCGCCTTTTTCACATCTAACGTGACTTTATGTTCATAACCTTCAGGTATAAGTCGAGTTAGATCCGGATAACTTCCATCAAGTATCTCACCATCTATAGTGCTTATTACTTTTTCTTCTTTAAGTGAGTGCGCTTGTTCTGCCATAATATAGCGGTGACTATCTGTAGCTACAATTGTTCCGTCCGCTTTATGAAGTGCACCTTTTAATATTGGACGTGTTTCCAATCGAGCAATATTACACATTTTCTTTGCGTGTTTCATTACAATTTCATGCCTTTCTTCCACAGTTAAACCCATTCTTTTCCCTCCTAATAGTACTCATCCTGTATATGATCAAAGAGACCTTTCTTCATGCAATATGCAATGTATGCATTAAAGCGCGGCGTTTTTCGATAGCCGCCACTTGTTAAAAGGATCATCCTCATTTTCGCTAATTGATTTACAATTGCTTTCGCTTCCTCTTTATCGATAGAAAGCATTGCCTCTACATCACCAAGTCGTAAGTACTTCTGCTGCGCGAATAGTTTAATAAACTCATAGAATTTCATTTCACCTTGCAATGTATCGATTTTCTTAAGGTCTGTCGTAAACTTCTGATATCTTTCTTCTGTCATTTCCTCTTCTTTTATCGCCAAACGAGCATAGTAATTTAAGCCACAACCTGGAGCATTGTATAACGCTTTTAAATACTCCCCGATAAACTCAACATGTCCTGGCCAAACTTGAATCCTTTCTCCTGATTCATCAACTGAATGTGTAAGAGCTGCAAGCGCAACTGCTAATCGGGCTACTTTATTACGTTGATCAGAAGGAGAAACAAGTGGTATGTCATTTGCATTTCCATATACTTTTGCAAGGTCTGTCGCAACCTCCAGCACTTTATCAATCGTACCGTCTGTAAATAACACGTCCTCCGGCTTACGTGACCATGCAAATAGAATGTTGTTTTTCAAAGTATCTTTCTGAATAATCGATGGATACGTTGCAAGTGTTTGGTTATATAATTCAGGATCCACATCACTTGCTCTCATAAAGACTGCAAAGTCAAAGCGTCTAATATCCTCGTTATTAAAAATATCTTTTAAGCTTTCTGCACCTTGAGAGTAATCAGCCAGTCGTTTTCCTTTCGGTACGTTCCCTGACATAATGGCACGTACACGACAAGGTGTTTCAGCTGTTACAGCTCGTTTTACTTCTAGTTTTCCATCAGAACGCGCAAGTGTCATTTCACCGTAATCGTCTTTTGTAATACCTGTATCCTCATCGATCCAAATCATTTCTTTATCCGCTAATGGCCACGCACCCCAAACGATGTACCATGCACCTTGAGCACCTGATTGTTCCATCTTGTATGTTAGACCTGTACGCGATGTACTTTCCGCATTTACTCGAGTACCAAGCCCTGCATATTTCATTACTTTTTCAATGAGCGCTGACTTACCAGTACCTGTATCACCAACGATTTTCAATTCAGCCCATCCACGTATAGGGTTTAAGTCCCAAGGTACTCGGAACCGTAACACGCTATGGAAAGTAAGAAGTACTGCGAGTAACGTTTCGTCACGTTCTACAATGTGGGTTACGTTGTACGTTAAATCGTTACAAATAGCTCCTAATTTCTGTTCAATCGATTCTGCTGTATAATCTGCAGGCTGAAACGTTGCTAAATCCTCTTTCACTTGTTCATTTAACTCAAAACTTTCAACCACATCCTGAAGCGGTGTCGCACTCTTTATAAGTAGTGTTGACTCCTGGTTCTTTGGATGTGGGTATACATAACCAGTTAATTCGTAGTACTTATTCTCACTTACGTTTAATCCATTTACGGCGTACACTTTTCGTAGTACATAATTCCCTTTATGCTGCTCTTGTTTTTCGTCATCTTCTTCAGCCATAGGGATTACAAGTAATTCTTCCACGTTCATATTCTCTAAAATATCTGTATTGTATTTCGGACAATTTGGAATACCTGAGATTTCTCGTAAAATACCTTTGATATTATCGTCACCCACACCTGTCATTTGTATGACTTCTCGATCACTGACGCCCAGGTCTTTGTATCCTGTATGCGTATGGATGTCATATAGAGGACAATGAACCTTTTTACAACTTTCTCTGCCCCAGCAATGGTACTCGATGTTTTTCGGAATGATATAAGGTGTATGCTTTTTACCTGCAACCATGACACGTGTTTTTACAAGCTTTCCAGTAAGATCTGCGTTACCAGTCTCTGCTAAATGTAGGAGCTTTGCGTTTTCTTCTTCCTCTGCATTTTTCTTAATGCAATGACACATATCACCGGCACACGCTACACGTTCGTATTCTTTGCTCCCCGGCTTCTTTTCACCATGTAGTGAACGAATAAATGCACAACCAAATTTGTATGTATTGTCCCCGCTGTATACTGCATCAACTACACTTCGCGTATTTGCCACACGCTGTTGCTTTCCATAATCATTACTTTCAGAAGTGAATTTTAGTACCCACTCTTCCAGGTCTTTCATTGTTTCTTCCTTGGTGTATCCTGCATCTTTGAAGTAACAAGCAAGCTGTACTGTCGCTTGGTTTCGATCACCGTCTTTTTTCCACCCACCGTTTAAGATATCAACTACACATGCAGGTGGTTTGTCTTTCTTAAATTGAAACTCTTCTTTTTCGTAACGTCGTGCGTTTGTAGCTGCAGCCTGTTCATATTCTTTGGTTTTATCAATTAATAAGTACCCTGTGCGTGGTCTATATTTCATTGCTTTTTTACGTTCTTCTGGTGTATAAGGTAAATCGTCAGGATGTCTTGGTGACTTAGCTAAATCTTTTATTTCTTCAAGTGTTAACTTATTTAATTCATCTACACTAATTTCTGTTTTAAATAGGTTTGTTTTTTGATGCATACTGTTTGGTAAACGAATCATTCGTTTTTCTGTATACACCACCAGGTCTAGTGACGTGAGTCCTAATCGATGGACTAAGTATCCAGCCATATGTTTGAAGATTTTATGAAGGTCGTTTCTCGGTTCAATACCGAGTGCATCGGAGCTTATTAAGATGTGGAATCCTTTTGATCCAGAAAAGTAAATCCACATATCCGATTCACGAATGTCCATTTCTTTCGTAAAAAATTCCACCAGTTTTACTGCATCCTTTTGGCTGACTGATGGGTCTTCCGCATGGTCAAGGTCAAAATATAGGGGAGCAATAAATGCTTCCCCCTTTACTTTTGTATCGTTCGCAAATCGTTGAACTGTAGCAAAGCAATTGAAATTGAATGCCTCTCCCGTTTGGAATTGCTTCACTTCAGAAGAAGGGATTCGTTTCCACGGAATGCTTCTACCGTTCTGATTGCTGTACCATGCGTCTACATATTGATATTCACTTGTTTTATCTTTCTTTTTTGCCATTTGTAGACGCCCTCCTTAATTATTCTGAAGCTTTTTCCGCTTGTTCTGTTTCTTCTACATTAATTCCGTAGTCTTCTGGTTTGAATACACCTACAGGCTGGAAGTCAATACCGATCCATTGCTGACTCGCATTTGTACGACTCTTACGCTCTGTTGTTACTAAACGCGTAACAATTTTATTGACACCTAGTTTAGACGGAACACCTAATGCTTTATATTTCCCTGTATACACATTCATCGCAAAACGACCGAAAATGATAGTGTCTGTTGGACTGAAGCTCATAAGGTAGATACGTGGGAAGTCGTCAGGACTTAATGTTGATACTGGAACAACTGATGCCATATAGCGAAGCTGAATATCGTCTAACTCGTAACGTTCTTCAGCTTGTGGATTCTCAGCTAACCACTGATTGAATACAACTTCCGCATCTTCCTTTGTTTTTTCCGCCACGATTAATTGACCGTCTTCAGGAGAATCTTGTTTTCCCCATACAGACCAGCGTTGCTCACCATATCCGATTACTACATCGATACTGTCACCGTACGTTACATTTTCATCATCTTTTTCTACGAAATTGCCTTTCTTGTTAACTGTTAACCATTCACCCATTCGGACGAAATCCATATCAAGTCCGTTATTCGCTTCAACGAAACCCTGCTTCGTTTCTTCTAAAATCGCTGTAATATAATTACTTCCAGTGTTTGTTTTCGCCACTGCATTATTTTGTACCACTACTTCATTTTGGTTTGTTTCTTGTGTCATTAACGTTTCCCCCTGCGCCCCTGTAGGCCATATTTTTTCCATGCTTTTCGTTTCGCTTGGCTTTTCTTTTTTCGATAAGTCACTTGTCTTCTACGCTTCGCACGTTTCGTTTCAAGTCGTTGAACTTCTTCCAAAAACGGTTGCGCTTCCTTTACTGTTGCTATTAACCCCTCACCAATACCTTGAACTACAGTCTTCACAGCATTCCAAACTTTACTAAACGTACCTACAATTGTCTGAAATGCTTTCTCCGCTTGCTCTTTATCTACTGGATCCATTTACTTCACCTCTTTCGCTGAAGCAATTAGTTCTGTAATTTCATAAAGTGCACCTACATACTCGTACTTTTCCATCATTATCACCCCTTTCACCAAGGCATATCATTTAAGAAATTAGCTACTGTATCACGCTCTGTTTTCGGTTTTCTCGGTACTGTTAAACCGATTCTGCTGTATACTTTTCTACGGCTATGGTATTGGTCCTTAAACACTCCAACATTGTAGTCAACGTAATCGAACCAGTACGCTTCTTTATCCGGATTATTCCGGTCAGGTCGCATAATACGCCCAATTTCTTGCTCTACCGATGAACCACTATTACTTTCACGAGAATCACCACGTTTCGGCATTACCATGTGGCCAACTGCTAAATGCTGCATGTCCAGTCCTTCACGCGCTAACTGGGTCGCGAATAAAATATTTACTTCTTTTCGATCGCACGCTTCTAAAATGGCTTTACGTTGCTGCTTTGTTACTTGCCATTCACGGATTTCCTTTTCTGTATACTGCGCAACCTTTACCTGCCAACCGTATTTTCCTTGTTTTTTATCGACTGCATGACCATTATCAATGAGCTGCTGTGCATGTTTTTCATTTTTTGCTTTTCTCCAGGTGTAACGACTTATTCCGCCATGCACTACAGCTGTATTAATCGGTTTCCCGTAATACGTATCGCCGTATCGTTCTTTCAATAATTTTTGTACGAGTTGTTGTAAGACAAAACAGTACCGGACAGATTCCGTAATAACTATCGCAGGTCCCAATGGATAATGCTCCACAATACTTTCAGCAACTAATTTTGCACGCTTCTTATCCGAAATGAGATGCCTAATTAAATCTGTATAATCAAGATCTTCTCCTCCGGCATCTACACTATCAATCTCGTTTCGATTACTTGCTGTTTCGTAATTAAAATCGGTGTATACGAATTTCACATCCGGTTTTATTAGTCTCCCAGCTTCATACATTCCGTCCCTACTAATCTCATACACTTTTGGTCCTACACCGTTGTACATATAGATTTCTAATCCATCTTTTCGAGAAGGTGTTGCCGTGAGACCAATCATATTTTCAGCATTTAATTTCCCAGCCGTTTCGATGAACTGTACCGCGGGAAAATGATGGGCTTCATCTACTACTACTGTCCCTATAAAATCATTTAGCGCGTCGATTATTTGCGGGTTTCGTTGCAAGGTTTGCACTGTAGCAACGATTAACTTGCCGTCTCCCCAATCATGTACACCGTCACCGAAAAAGCCAATACGACCGATATCAGGCATTGTAGCCTTAGCTCTCTTTGCGGATTGATACATTAAATCTTTTGTGTGCGTGAGCCATAGGGCCGCTTTACCTTTTTCATAGATATAACGCATCCCCATTACTGTTTTACCAGAGCCAGCTGGTGCAACACCTATTCCGTTTTCTTGCATAAGTGCTTGTACCATCGGTGTTTGGTCTTCTTTTAAAACAAATCCAGCATTCCATTCTCCGAAACTAACATCTCGACCATATGAAATCTGTGAGGTAATAACTTTACTTGGATCGTATCCTAAGTTTTTCAATACATCTTCTAGCTTTTTGAGAAAACCTCGAGGTGTGACAATATCACCTCTGTCATATACAAACAATTCAAGTTTTGCTTGTATGCCCCACGTAGGTCTACGTTGTTTTTTCGCTTTCACATACGCTGGATTATCAAAAGTTAGTGCCTTAGTAATTGCCGCCTTAAGAGGTGTACTAGCACCTCTTATTCGAATGTTGTGTTTTACAAAGATTTGTAGCAAGTAAGCACCCCCGATAAATCGTAAAAAGGTTCATGATATGTAAGTCTTGGAAGTGGTACACAAGGAACCGTCTGATTTTGAAATTCTTCAAGTTTTATATGGTTCACATTCCGTTTTTTCATATGAATAAGAGCTGTAATAAGTCTGAATGCATAAGCCTCGTCATGCCCCTTGCTATCATTTAGAAAACTAATAAATACTAAACCTAAATTTCTATCAATAATTTGATCAAAATCTCGTAATCCGAGAATCTGATTCGGTCTCATATAATCTAGTGAAAATCTACGACTCTCAGTGCGTTTCATTTCCGCTAATATATTTACTGTAGGTGTTAACACAATCTCATCACCTGGACGAGTTGCACCTGCGCCATCTGCAATTCTCATACGCCATACATTCGGAATTTCTCTCCAACTTCTTCGGATTTCAGCTTGGAAATCATCCCCACGTTGCTGACGTTCACGTTGTTTATTTCTCATTGCTGTTTGTTTTGGATCCATAGCAACCTCCTACGCTAAAAATCTCAGTAGATTTGCTTGCACATATGCTTTTGCCTTTACAAGATCAGCTGATTCTTTTGCTGTTTCCCATGCATCTTTTGTTTGATAAATTTTGATATCAATAGAAGCTAATTCTTGCTCTACCTCATTAAGTTGTTGACGTTCTTCTTTACTGTAGTGTTGTCGGTACGCATCACGTAATGTATCGTTAGTAAGAGCAACCTTTTGATCATTTACATAAGCAAATTGATTACGCCCTTCACCTTGGATTTGCATAAACGCTTCGGCTTCTTTTAGTTCTACAGCTGTTTTTAGCTTTACTTTTTGTTTAACTAGCTCCGCTTTTCGCCCGTAAGCTTCTTCACGCGCCTTACCTTTTTCAAGAACATCCTGTACTGCAGCATCGATTTGTTGTAAAGATGCTTGTAACTCAAGTGGATCTAATACACGTACATAATCAGTAGGTACTTTCTTTCCTAAAATTTCTGTTGCCGCTGCAAGTAACTTTTCCGTTCCATGCACTTCTTGTAAACTACGAATTTGCTTATTTAATTCACTCATTTATAGAGACCTCCTCAGGGTTTGTACAACGTATCGGTCGAACTAATTTTTCTATCGATACTTTTTCTTTTAAAACTTGCTCGATACTAATTTCAACAATCTCTATATCTAAAGCCCATTTCGGTGTGTATCCTGCAACCTTTAACTTTAAAGGCGTAAAACCAACCACAATGCCGTTCCAATTAGTTTTACAGTCTTTCTCTTTTTTACTAGAAATACATAACTGTACTGGTGTACCTTCACCTAACTCGTTTTCATCAAATTGCGGTTTAGTTACAATCATGCCCGTAATCCCTCCTTTGCTTCCGCTATTTTCGTTAACGCTATTTCTACCACGTCAGGATTAATACAATCTTTCTTGGCAATACTCTCGACAATCGTATTAATATCAACTAACACATCTTCACCTGTTTCTGTTTGAATCAAGGAGGCAAACTCCTCCATTGCATACGCCCGTTTCTTCTCTGCTTCAATCCGGCTACGATCAAGTACTTCTTCACCAGGTTTTGCACTTTGAAGTGGAATCCGTTCTAAATCAAAAACACCTGGAGATTTCACATCGATAAGAAGTACCTGTATTGGTCTGCTAATTTCAGCTTCTGAAGCCGATAAACGTGTGATACTACCGATATTCGCAAATACTTTTCCGTCCGAACGATTATAAACACCAAATCCTGTATGATCATGGCCACATAAAACCAAATCCGCCTCTGTCTTTACATCTTGTACTTTTGTATACCTGTCAAAAGGTGGATCATGATCAAGTAGCATTCCGTGTGCTACGTGTATTTTGGTTGACTCATAATCTTCAATAACTTCTGGTGAATAACCATACCCAGCTTTATCAATTTGATCACTGTAAGGTGTAAACGTTAGCTGTACGTGGTTACCATCTTGATGAAACATATGCGCTTGTCCAGGATCATTTATAACTGTAAGCTGCGGTACGATTAACTCCAGCACTCTTAGGCTTGTCCGTTCATACGTTGCAAGATTGTATCCATAAATATCATGATTTCCAGCAGTTGTATAAATTGGAACAGGGCTTTCTTTCAATACCTTTGCAAACTCTAGTAATACGCTTGTTGTCACCTCAGGTCTATCAAACGTATCCCCAGGTTCAATAATTGCTGTCACACCTTTGTATTTAGCTAGCGCAAAAATTTCACGGAACTTTGCAATTAATGCCTCTTTATAGTTATCTTTACGGTTACGAGGGTTTGTGCCTCGTATATGCGGATCTCCGAAATATAGAAACTTCATACTTTCACCTCTGCTTTTTCGTGTTTTTCGTAACGTTGTATCTAAGGTAATACCACCTTCAACAAGCTGTCGCATTAGTGAAGATTACTTGATTCTTTTTTCTTGATGATCTCTTTCGTGATTTCACCTGTCCTAATATCAATCGATACATCATCGTCATCTGTAATTCCTAAGTCTTTTTGGATTTCTACGCAAACTTCATCGTGACGCTTAAAAATTGGTCTTAATAGCTCCTCAGTTCGTTTTATATACTTCTCACGAATAGGCGCAATTTCAGCTTTATATTCAGCTTGAAGTTGTTTTTTAATAGATTTTTCTGCTTCATCTACGGCTTGCATTTCCTTTAACTGAGCTTCTGTCACTTTCCCAACAATTTCCTCAGTAATTTTTAAACCTGCAGCATTTGCTAGTGCGCCTTTTAACGCATTTTTAATTTCACATTTCATACACATATCTAGGTCTCCCTTTCTATAAAGCAGTTACTATGCTTTTCCCTTGTTTTTGAGTCACACCAATTGCTACGTCACCTATCTCAGCTAAATGAGTACTGTGCGTAATAAGAACAATTTGACGATTAAATTTAATGCTGTATTCCTTCAAGAAGTACGCTACATTCGGCGCGTATTCTTGACTCACGTGCTTCCCGACCTCATCTAAGAATAATGGACCTCTTACACCACTAATCTCTCCTACAGCCAATCTGAGCGCTAAACTTACTACGTCTGCTACACCACCACCACGATCATAATCAGGTGGCTTCAATTGCGTTCGTACATCTTCAGACTGTAACCAGTACTCCGCTACTGGTTGATTACTTTTTACGGTTATTTCAATTTCGAATCTGTAATCTTTATCGAATACAACTGTAAGAGCTGAGGTAACAATTTCTTCAATACGACGTTTTGCTTGCTGCCTTGCATAATCACTTGTTTTTTGAAGAAGGATCTGTACTAAATCAAATTCACCGAGTTGCGCTACAGCTTTTGCTTTTCTAGCCTCTGCACCTTTTTGTTGTCTTACTAATAAGTCGCGTTGACCAATTTTCATTTTTAATTTATCGCTTGCCTGACGGATATCCGCTCTTGCTTTTAGAAGCTCATACATTAGAACAGCCTCCTTATACCTGCGGGATAAGTCGTTCTACATGCTCCAGGTTTTCTTTTACTGATAAATCAAGCTTACTGATTTCATCCTGGATTGTTTCAGGTGTTACACCATGCTGCGCCATTTGTTCAGCGATTTCCGTTAACTGCTTTTCTGCTGACGTTTTCTCAGCCTCTGCTTGAATCTTTGCCGTTTCCGCTTTCTTTAAATTTGCTTTCGCGATTTCAATACGTTGCTTTAATTCCATTACTCATTTCCCCCTTCAATTTGTTTTGATAGTAAGTTTTGCAACTCCGATTCAAGAAACTTTTTTTGATCTTTTAAATAAGCCAACACCGTAGGTCGAATATTAAAGTCAATATTCTTTTCGTCTACACTTTCTAATTTACTTAAAGGCAAATCCCCATTAAATTTTTTATGGAAAATAGAAAGCTGTAGAACATTATCTGTGTTCTTTAAAGCATCAATAGATTCATTGATTTCCATTAATGAAGCGTTCAGCCTTTCAGCCGTTTGTAAAAACTCACTCACTTTATCCGTATCAATCATCACGAATCACTCCTTAATGAGAATGTTCAAAAGACATCGGCGATTCGCACAGCGGACAAACTCCACCAGCCTCGTTCCATGTCTCTTCCAATTCCTTTGTGTAATTTTCAATGTGCTTTTCGTACAGCTCCAACGTGCTCGTACTATGACGAACCTTTTGATTCCAGATCATGTAGTTCCGTAATAATTCATTTAACCCCACTAAACGAGCTACGTTTTTCTCAGCTTCTGTTACCTTTATTTCCGCTTCACCTGGGACACTTAAACGATCCACACGACTCACATAATTCATATAGTGCGCATGCGTAACTTCATACTTTTGAAGCAACATACTCATTTGATTTAGACGTGTAATACTTGTTTCACATTCTTGTAGTTGATCTGACGTGCCACTAGGTACAGATAATCTGTTTACATCCATGCTTGTTTTTTCATAGCGTTGTTTAACCACGCTATGCTGTACAAAGAGTTTATTTAATTCGTCCTTTTTCTTTACTTCCTCTTCAATCACAACTACATCAATGTTTTCAACTACAATTAACTTCCCTAGCTGTAATTGAATATCTTGTAATGCTTGACTATACTTTTTATAGTTTTGTGATAAGATAGAAAGCAAAGAATATCTTTCTTCAAATTTAGTAGAATCTTGTAACAAGTTACTTACTTCTACTAATCCATCAAATTGTTTTAATGTTTGAGTCAATGTCTTCTTGGCGGTGGACAGTGACTCGTATCTTTTTTGTAAGTCCAGTAGTGTTTGTAGACGCTGCTGGTCTTTTTCTGTTTGTTCTAGTAGTTGAATAAGTACTGGTACATCCTTAAGTCGCTTCTCGATTTCCCAAGCTGCTATGTACTTTTGTTTACGACTTGTGTACATGTGAGATATTTCTTTTAATACCTCTTTCTTTTTATGCAATTCCTCTACATGTTCCATCAAACTTTCAGCTGTTTTTAATTGCTGTACTTTATCATCCACATCCAAGTACTCGAGTAAATTACCTGCTAATCTCTCAATTTCTTTTTCCGCTAGTAATCTCTCTTGCCTTGCTGCGTATGTATCTTTTGATACACTTTTTACCGCGAGATCCACAGCTTCTGTCCCTGCTAACTTCCCTAGTACCTTCGCACCCGATGATGGTGTTTCGCTTATTAAAAACGGTGCCTCGAGCTGAAAGGCAAAATTTAAAGCTGTAACAAAATCACCAAAGGTTTGCTTTGTAATACCGAGTAGTTGTTTTACTTCCTCAGGTACCTCAGATTTTTCAAATACACTCCCTGCATCACCAGGATCCGTTTGAATTCTGTATGATGTTTTCCCTTTTCTGCGGTGCTTTGAAATAATAATACCGTTATCTAAGTGAATCGCCACCGCTGCATGCCCTACAGATTCATTTACGAAAGCCTCACCTTGAGGTTCGTTAAATGCTACCCAGCGAACCGCTCTTATGATGGCAGTTTTCCCGCTATCAGATGGCCCAGTAATAACATTCAACCCATTTCCTAAATTAAAATGGCTATTTGTATGTGACTGGAAACCTTCAACAAAAATCTCATTAATGGCCAACACGTTCACTCCTTTCTGTTAGCTTTAACATGATGTTTACTGCCTGTTCTTCTGATCCATTCTTGAAGTAACCTTTACTTTCGCAACATACAGCTTTTACGTCTTTTGCTTTTACTAATCGAGTCGCGTAAGTCACGTACCGTTGCATGTATATCACCTCCTTTCAATGATTTAACTTGCCTTTACTTTCGCTTTCTTTTTTCGTGTAACAGTTACTTTGACACCTAGATATTTTTCGTATACTTCTTGAAACAGAACTTCTTTTTTCTCTGTCCCATAAAACTCATTACCAAGCCGTAAACTTAACTTTTCCCCCAATATTTCACACCCCTTTAGAACGAAAAACCTACTCTTTTACTTTTTCCGCGAAATGCGGAAATTTAGTTAAAAAAATATCTTTTTCAGGAAAATCTAATTGTAATGCAGCTTCTATCACTTCTTTTTCCGCGTTATGCAGATATGAAGGCATAAAAAACCACTCAAAAGGAAAGTTTAATACCATCGCAATACGCAGTGCTAAACGTGGGCTAGGTGTCCGTCTACCAGTCTCAATGTCAGCATAATGAGTTCGGCTTATGTTAGCTAATTTAGCGGCTTTATCCTGTATCAAACCAAGATCTTCTCGTATTTTCACAAGCCAGTACCTTTTCATGTTGCACCCCCACAATCTAGTAATTGATTCCAATTATATCCGCATTTCGCGGAAAAGTAAATAACTTTCTGATAATTTTTTTTATACTTTTTTTATACTTTTTTTATCCGCGCATTGCGTATTTACTATAGTTAATGGTATCTTATAAGTAACACAAACGTAAAAAATAATAAAAAGTTTTATATTTTCTTTGAATTTCACTTAAAACAAAACCATTAAAATATATAAAAAGAACTTGGGGGATATACAATGGATATCGGAGCTCGTTTAAAATTCTTACGTAACCGAAGAGGTTGGATCATAGAAGAAACTGCAAAACGCTTAAACATGTCTCCTTCCACATACGGAGGTTACGAGACAAACTATCGTAGACCGAAATACGAAGTTCTTGTTGAAATAGCTGATGTCATGGACACTACTACAGACTTTATATTAGGGAGAACAGAAAATCCAAATAGTTTAAACTTTGACGTTACAGATTTTCTGGACAAAGGGAAGTTACATTCTAACGGTGTTGAAATTACAGACGGTCAAGCTGAGCTTGTTAATGTTTTGTTAAGACAAGTGCTACAAAAAAGCAGCAATAAATAAAAAAGGATTAGCCAGATGCTATTCCTTTTTTTGTTGCAATACAGCTGTAATTTGATTGTACTGTTCATGTGTAATCTGCCCTCGTTTATATAACACTTCCATCAGATAATCCATATCACAACTTACATTCTCAGCATCAAATAATTCCCCTATTAAACGCTTTGTTTCTTGCTTTGCAGTCTCTTTTTTCATCTTAATTTCTCTCCCTCATCCAACTATTTATTCAAAAATGTTAAAATCAAGAAAATGAATAACCCCTATAACGTACGAAATGCCACTACACTTGAAGATGTAGTGGCATTTTTCTTTTGATAGTCATCCGATTGTCCCCGGATCCATCATCATTTTTACAGGTTCTTTAACCTTCCCTTTGCTAATTTCGCTTGATACCGGCGATAACGTTAGCGCAAGGGTACAAACAATAACTAAACCAGCTATAAATTTTTTCATTTTAACTATCTCCTTACTTTAAAATATCAAAAATCTTTATGTAGAATAAGTTACCTTCCTTCAAAAAACGATGATGTGCTTTTTGACGCAAATCAGGATTTCTCGTAGCAATGGATAAGTATAAATCCTGAAAAGCGGTGCGTTTCTCAATCTTATACAAGATTTCAGCAGCTTCATCGTATTCATTTAAGGAAATCTTTCGCAATGCTTGTTCAGCCTTATCGTGAATACACTCTAATTTTACAGGAAAATTATGAATTATACAACAAAACGATAATGTATTTTCGACTAACCTTCTTTTCAATAACGATTTACTGTTTTTTATTTTACACAGTTCCTGCAGTGATTTTTCAAAATAACGAATAGACATTTCAGCATCTTCAAAAATATAACTTTCTCCTAACACACTGTAGGCAGTAGCTTTTAACAGACGCGGCGCCTCTTTTACGTCTAATACCTCAAATAGCAAGCCTCTTGCTGTATCTACTTCATCTTGCATTAAATATGCATATGCACATATCGCTTTTAATTCTGCACTAATTAACGTTCTTTCTAATCCGTGCGGCATTTCACTAAGTTTATCTTTAATCATATCGTGCATTGTAGTAAACACGTTGTAAGCCCCCATATCAAAATACCCATAGACACTTAATAAATTTACTAAAACATTTACATTGACCTTATTCAAATTAACTTTTGCTCGTAGCTTATCAAGGCTCTTAAAAAATTCTTTGGATCGCAAATTACCAGATTGACGTTCCAATCCGACTTTTAAAATATCCTTATAATTTTTTGTTACAACATGTTTGCACTCTCTTTCAAGCAATCCTTTCAATATATCTGTATAACCAGCTAAGTACACATAGTACATAGCCGTCCTAATGTCCGCTTCTTTTTCCGTATATTGTAAAAACTCTCGAACTACTTTCATATTTTCATTCTCATTTTCCGTATTCATAAGGATCTTCATCAACTTCGAAAAATTCATAGGTACTTGCCCATTCATTGTTTTCCACATGTTTGCCTGAGATAAACTAGTTATTTTAGAAAGTTTAGTAGACGTTATATCTTTCTCTACCACAATAGCACCTAAGTTTATACAATTTTGCATGTTCCCCCTCCTCAGGACTAGAACACAAGACTCCTCCCTTTTTCTCAATAGGAAAACAATCACAACAATTATGTATGCCTGAGAAGTATGTTATACTTAATGCTGACTCATGGAAAGTTTTCCCTACGTGCACTAGGGTGAAACGTTACAGCGGTGTGGCTGCACTACTGTAACGCCGTGGGTCTTTTTGTTCTTTTATTTTATTAACATTATCTTATCATAAAATTTAGAACATTCATTTTACTCTTTCGCAAATCATATTGAGAAAGTTTTTCCGAAATATCCCAATATCCCCGCAAGAATATTCTACCACCAACCGAACTATCGTTCTAGTTTATTTTCGTATTTTTGATATAAATCCTGTCATATTCTATTTTTAAAGCAAATTAACTGTCAACTATAGTTAAAAAATAAACCTTTATTTATACTAAAGGCATGAACACTTTTGGAGAAAATTTAAAAAAATTTAGATCAAATCGTTCTTTAACACAGGCAGAACTCGGTGATAACATTCAATTGAGTCGTAGTCAAATCAGTAACCTAGAAAACCAATTTAATGAACCTGACTTAGACTCGTTAGATCGTATCGCCAATTTCTTCAATGTATCTGTTGATGCACTTTTAGGAAGAAATATTCCGGAGTCTGAAGAACAATTAAAAATTATTCTCGAGGAGATCCAAACGGTTTTCGCAGGCCTGGATGAATCTCAACGAGAACAATTCTGTAAACAACTTCTTTTCTACACGCAATTTCTAAATGAGAAAAAAGAGTTGTTATGAGTCGATTGTAGTAGAAAACATTTCCATCTGCAATGGTAAAGATTTCTATTACAGTAAATTATAAAGAGGGCTACAGCCCTCTTTATTTTTGTACATCTTTGGTTATATTAACGCATACCTGTTGGGACTCCTAAACCAAATTGCTTGAAATAATAGCGCATCGTATCAAATGCTCCTTGTTTAATATCCAATGAGCCATTTGGTACGTAATTAACTCCCGCAATTTTTAAAGCTGTCTGGAACATGTATACATTCGAAGATACTTGTAAAGCTCGTAAATCATTAATATTACCAAATCCAGATACATTCCACGATTTCTTAGCTTGTGTACCTTTAAATTTCATCGGTGCATCATAAAATTGATCTCCTGGATGTATTGCTCCTGTCTCATATCCAGTTAATAAAGTAGCACCTTTTACAGCAGAGCCTAGCTCATACGAAGTTGTCATATTGCCTAATGCCAAATCCTCAATCTCTAGTACTCCTTCTTTTTCTACAATCTTTTTGCCTGCCATAGATAAAATCTGTCCGTTATTTGGATTCGTCATGACGACAAAAGCTCGATCGAGTAGCGGCTCTGAACTCTTAAAAGCTCTCAAGTTTTTCTCTATACTTTCTTCCACTTTCTTTTGTAATTCCATATCAATCGTTAATGTTAAACTTTTACCACTTTTTCCTTTAGCGATTACTTCTGTATTTATAATGTTTCCTGATTTATCAGTAATGTTTTTCACTTCTTCTTTTGTGCCATGTAATACATCTTCATATCGTTGTTCAATATAACTTTTTCCGACACGGTCATTACGGTTATATCCGCGTACCAAATAAGAATCTAAGTTTTCTTTCGGCAGACCTTCTTCACTACTCGTAATATTACCTAATACGGAACGAAACAAATTACCATTTACATAATTACGTTCCCAATCAACCGTTGCATCTACTCCTGGAAAATTCGCAAGATTTTCACTTATCCGTGCATACTCCTCATCTGTTACATCTTTTTTAATAATTTGTGGTGTTAGTTGATAACCTGAACTCATTTTACTTTTAATAGCTAACACCTTTAAATCTTGTTCTGTTAATTCACCCAATTCTACTTCTGTAACGCGACTTCGTCTTAAATCTTCTATTTTTTTATCTAACTCTTTTCCCTCTATTCCCTTTTCTTTAAACTTTTCTATATCTTTTTTAGTAATCTTTGTATCCGCACGTTTCGTATTCAACTGCATCCAAAAATCTTTTTTATCGATATCAGTTAATTTATTAATATCTTGTTCAGGCATTTCAAGTACTTTCGCCAAGTCTTTTGCTGTTTTTAAAATATCGTCACTCGTAATCCCCTTCACCCTTGTATACGTAATTGTACGAAGAGACTTATTATTAACGACCGTTTTCCCTTCTCGATCTAAAATTTGTCCACGCGGAACTGGTATGCTAGTTGTTGCATTTTGACTGTTTTCCACTTGATTCTTATAAGCCTCTCCCTCAACGATTTGTACTTTTCCTAGCTGCATAATAATAGCTGAGAATAGTAAAAATATACAAAGGAACATTATATTTAATCGAATAGATATATATGTCTTCTGCTTCTTTCCTTTTTGTTCTTTCATAAATCCTCCATATAATTCTTCTGGAACTTCTCACTAATACTTAAACGTTCCCTATATATTACAAACCATTATTCGGTTATAAATAGTGTCTTATCTTTTTTTCTAAATCTTTGTAAGTATTAATTCCTTTTTGTATAGCCGCGTAATTAATACATCTCCCTTCCTTTTTTCTCACTTGTTTTTTGTCGCTTGCAATGTGACTCATAATATATTTACACATAGGCTGACTAGTAACTTTTCATACTGATTATCCCTTTCTTCATGCTGTAGTACTTAATAGACAATCTAAATAATAAAGTTGTTCCACATTTACAAAAAAAATAATTAACTATAAGATGAAGTAGGCTACAAAAGGGAGGATTTTATGTTACATACAAAAATAAAAAAATGGGGATTTTTTGCGGTTCTTTCTATTGTAGGTTTGATTTTACTAATTTTATTTAAAATCAACTTCATTTCAATTACTATCGCAACTTCTTCAGCCGAAAGAGGAAAAATCTTTGATCAAAATGGTGTAATACTAGCTACAAATAAGAAAGTTAAGTCTCTATATTGTACTTCTAATGATGAAAAGTTATCGAAACAAGATACATCAAACACATTAGCTTTTTTCGATAACTTTTCAAGTAAGTTTCAACATGATATTTCTTCAGAGAGCATAAAATCTCAATTACAACAATCTTGTAAAAAACAGACTATGCATGATATACCGTTATACTCTGATATAGCTGAGAATGAACTTGCATTCATAAACAAAAACAAACCGAATAATGTAATAATTAAAGATGACTGGATTCGATATTATCCTAAACATGAAATTGGTTCACAGGTAATTGGGTATGTAGAAAATAACCTTAATTCAAAGCATATGCCGGTTGGAAAAAGTGGGATTGAGCTGCAATATGAAGATGATTTAAAAGGAAAACCGGGTAAAACTCTTATTTTTAAAATGAATAACAAAGAGTTCTTATGGAACATTCAAAAAGTACAAAAAGGTAAGGATATCAGGCTAGCTTTAGATTCTAAATTGCAACAAAAATCAGAGGAAGCATTACGATCACAAATTAAGAAATTACCTGATGCTAAAGCTGGTTATGCTGTAGTGAGTGATGCAAAAACTGGCGCGATTTTAACTATGGCCAACTCAACAGTTTTTGATCCAAATATATTACATACACATGTAACAACTAAAATAAATAACATAAAATCACTTTCGCAAAATAAAGCAATTCAAAAATTAAAATATGGTGAATCTTATGTAAATATGGCTTCTACTATAAAGCCACTTACTATTTTAATTGGATTAAACGAAAAGCTTTTTCAACCTGAAGATACGTATTTAGATAACGGTACTTTTGAGTATGATAATCAAAATAACATTACAAATGCACCCGGAACACCAACAGGTGAGATTACACCGAGGCAGGCTATCATTAATTCATCTAACACATTTATGACAGCAAAAGTAGCTCTTCCATTATTTAACCAACATAATGGCAATGTAGAAAAAGTAGCACATATATGGACAGATTATTTAATGCAATTCGGCCTACGTTCTAAAACCGGGATTGATTTACCCTTTGAAGAAGACGGACAATATGAATTCCATCCTTCTAATAAGTTTGAAAATGGAATCTCCGCTTTATTAAATGCCTCGTGGGGCGGAAATGAAGTGCATACTCCTCTTCAACTCGCTCAATATGCAGCAACTTTAGCAAGTAAAGGTGATAAATATAAACCACAAATGGCAAGTGCTATTATTGGTCAAGATGGTAAAGAAACAAAAAAGTTTAAACCAATTTTAGAAAGTTCAAATCGTTACCCAATGAACTTTTGGAGTGTCGTACAAGGTGGAATGAGTCAAAATATAGAGGAGATTAAAAAGTTGCCCTTTGACGTCGCTGGTAAAACAGGTATTACAGGTTTTCCGAATGAGCAAGCAAGAATGATCAATCATTCTCTATTCATTGCATATGCTCCTACCGAAGATCCACAGATTGCCGTTTCTGTCGTTATTCCTGGTAGTAATTCAGAAAAAAACATTGCTGCTCTCGTTACATCAGAAATTTTAGAGTCCTGGAATACTATTCAAAAAGAGAATAAAAACAAAAAGGAAGGTTCATTAAAGTGAACCTTCCTTTTTTACCAAATAGAATCTATATTTATTATTTTCCATATACCTTCATTATTCTTTTCAAACATAAATGAGTATTTAATGTCAGTTAAAACATACTCTTTTTGTACATATCCAGTATTACCATTAATTGTCGATACTTTTATATATTCATTCTTCTGCACTTTTTCTGGAATCCAAGCTTTTACCATTTCATTAGATACTTCATATAAAACTTTTGATTCTCGCTTTGGTTCAGCTAAAATTTTCGTTTTATTTCCAGTAACAGTTGCATATATAAAGTGTGCTTGCTTTTGTTGGTTACTTTCTGTCAATCCACTTGGTACTTTGTATACTTGTTTTGTATCATTTGCGAATTCTCCCCCCATCGTAAGAGCGACTTGCAACTCATGAAAAATATCTTCATCAAACTTCAATTCATCCTTCATATAGCTCTTCCCTTTAAATTGAACTTCATCGTTTAACGCTTTATACAAGTCAGTTTCATTTTTTGCATTTGTACTTTGATATAAATCATTCATAAATTGTTTTAATGTTGGATCTTGAGCAGACTCATCTTTTGTTTTAGGCTTAATTTGTGTGCTACTTTGCACCGGTGATTTATTATCATCAAGCCAAGGTTGTTGAACAATAAAAAATAAAAATGTACAAGCTAAAACCACTACAATTGGCAATGCTTTTTTACGAAATGGTCTTGTATGTTCCCGAGAACCTACCTCGTTACTTTGATATATAGATTGCTTTATTTTATAAATATATTCTTCTTCGTCTTTACGGTGTTCCATTGGGCCTTTTTTTAATTTTCTATACCAGTCAGGATTTTTTTTATTGTTCATCACTACCACCCTCCCCTATTAGTTTTGAAACCTTACTTCTTGCTCTACTTAATCTAGATTTTACAGTTCCAATGGATACTCCTAGTGTTTCAGCCATTTCTTCATAAGATAATTCATATTTTGCGTCCAATATTATTATTTCACGGTGCTTTTTAGGTAGTTTTAATACAACTTTCCAAACATCATTCATTTCTTCTTGCTTAAAAAACTCTTGTTCTGCCGACACAGTTTGCTTGTCGTCACTAAAAAATCCTACTAAAGATATTCTTTTAAAATAAGATGATTTCAAATAGTTTATTGCCGTATTTCTTGTGATTTTTAATATCCACGTTTTAATAGATGACTCCTTTCGAAATGAATTCCAATTTTTAAATACCTTTATAAATACATCTTGCGTAATATCATCTGATAAGTGTGGATCTTTCGTAATAATAAATGAATAATTCCATACATCTTGCCAATAGTCTTTTATAACATCGTCCAGCTCTTCATGATTACACTTTTCAATAAATGTCTGTTCCATTTCCACACCTCAAACTTATTTGAATAAACATAAAACTACCCTCACTTTTATTATGGTTTCAATATATAGACAAGATACAAGTTTCATTTGTTCCATTTAGTTCGAGTTCTCCAATTGTATCTTTTTTAGATTTTTGATACCAAAAAGAACCCTTATACTAAGGGTTCTGCAACAGAAAATATGAAAAACCCCCTGCGCAAGGGATTAGTTCATTCAAAAGCTTATTTAGAAGCATCATGTACAGGCAAACTACTAAAGATCAGTTCAGCAACTTTTACATATCCTTTTGAGTTTGGATGAATGAAATCCTTAGACCAAAGCGTATTGTCATTAACTACATGATGATTCCAAAAGTCAATATGATGAAGCTTATACTCTCTGCTCAATGAAAAGATAACTTCATTTGCCTCTAATAATTGTTCTTTTATTACTTGTTTTTTTTCAGAAGCAAGAGGAAGCCTTACTGTAAAATCTGGAAGGTTTGCTATCATAATATCGGCACCTGTTTTACTTAATGTATCTATCATACATTTCATATCTTCCTTATATGCATAATGATTCCAACGTCCTTTTAATACGTCGTTTGCACCTGCAATGAGGCTAACCAAATCTGGATTAAAAGTTAACGCCTTTTCCAATTGTTGCGAGCGAATTTCTTTCGTTACTAACCCACGCTTTGCAAAATTAGCATATTCTATATCGTTTACACACAGTTGGACAAAATGATCTACCCAGCTTTTTAATGCTATACCCTCAACTTCATCCCCTATCCCCTCTGTAAAACTATCACCAATCGCTACAAATCGCTTCCACATATGTATTCCCCCTTTATTATGAACCATATCTCTACTATACAATAGCTCGCAACGTAATTGTTATTTCTAAATGGTTTTCGATTTGTCTGATAAATCAATAAATGTTAATATGATTATAGAAGATATTATCATCCTTTAGATTTCACAGCTAGTTTTTTACAAAAACGATTTCTAAATTCTTTATTAATTAGGAGGTCTAAAAGATGAAATTTTTAAGGCAATCAACAATTATTGGCGCATTGACTGTTGGAGGATTTTTATTTTCAAATACAATTGGTACGCTCCCACCTGCCTCTGCTGAATCGCAACCTACACAAAAAGAATCACGATTTTTAGATACTTGGCGATGGCAAAACTATTTTTTATTACATCATAATGCAGATTTTATTGAAGAGTTAGCAGTTGGTGACTTAAAGCATGGAGATACATTCGATGTTACTATATATACTGGTGGTAAGGATACTGGTATTGTAAAAATATATCAATTGAGTGGAAATGAAAATGATGAAATAAACTTGCATAGATATAAAACCATTTATGACTCTGGTTTAAAACATAATTATGGTAGATTTGTAACACCTATTACTAAGGCCTATAATCCTGGAACATATGTAGCTGTTATGAAACTTGGAGAAAATTATTATTATGGGGGCAGCTTTAAAATCTCAAAATAATTTACGTTTATCTCACCAGCAACTAAATATTTGGAGGTGTAATAATGTCATTTGCAGCATGGAGTGCAATTTTTACGACTTTAATAGGGGCAATATCCGGAGCAATTTTTGGTACAATCTCCTCTAGAAATTAAAGCAAAAATGAAATACTTACGTAAAAACGAATTTCTAAAAAAACTCTATACAAAAAAGTAGCCTATAAAATTTTATAGGCTACTCTTCATTTTATGAATATTATTTAGCTAATTCTTTCGTACCTTTCATTACATCAACGAAGAATCCCCAGTTATTCACAACAGAAGAAATACTAATATGTTCATCTGGAGTATGGACATTGAATATATCTGGACCGAATGAAATTGCATCTAATTCAGGCATCTTTTGAACGAATACACTACATTCAATCCCAGCGTGTACAGCGAAGATTTCAACATCTTTATTGTATTTTTCTTGATGCACTTTTTCAAATAAATTACGAATTTGTGAATTCGGATTGTATGGCCATTCTGGATACTCTGACTCGATTTCAAATGTTGCGCCAACTAATTCCGCAATACATTTAATCTCATCTGCAATATGTTGTTTTAAACTACTTACAGAGCTTCTCACTTCGTTACGTAATTTAATTTCATCTTGCAACGTTTCAATAACACCTAAATTTGTTGAGCTTTCTACTAGACCTTTAATATCCATGCTCATACTTTGAATGCCGTTCGGAATTAAGAATAATGATGAAATAAGTTGCTTTTGTGTTTCTTTAGCAAATACTTTTTCTACTTTCTCATCTAATTTTGTAAGTGTAACATGAACATCTGGATCAACAGCACGCATTTCTTCTTGTAATACTCGTGTCCATGATTCTAACTTTTCTTCTACCTTCTCTACATCTTCTTGACATAATAAAATTGTAGCTACACTTTCACGCGGAATTGCATTCGTTTTTAATCCACCGTGAACTTCACTTATATCAAATTGAATATTTACTGATAAATCATGTAATACTCGTCCTAATACTTTGTTCGCATTACCACGTTGTTTATCAATTTCCATACCAGAATGTCCGCCTTTTAGACCGCCAACATATAAACGGTATGCATCCATATTCGCTGGTGCTTCATCCCAAATTACTGGAATCGTTTCAACAGCTTTTGCACCACCTGCGCTACTTACAAGTAATTTATGATCTTCTTCAGAATCAATATTAATAAAAATCTTTCCTTCAAAATGATTTGAATCAACAGCGAAAGCTCCGCCCATTGTCGTTTCTTCTTCAGTAGTAATAACTACTTCTAGTGCTGGATGCGGAATGTCTTTTGAATCTAATAAAGCTAATGCATATGCAACTGCAATACCATTATCAGCCCCTAAAGTCGTTTGATTTGCATATAACATGTCCCCAATAATTCGTAATTCAATTGGATCTTTATCAAAATCATGTACGGTTGCTTGATTTTTTTCGCAAACCATATCCATATGACCTTGAATAATAATAGCTGGTACATTTTCATAACCAGCAGTTGCTTCTTTTTTAATAATGACATTTAATGCTTCATCTTGAATCACTTCTAAATTACGCTCTTTCGCAAAGCCAACTAAAAAATCACTAATTTCTTTTTCATTACCTGATCCTCTAGGAATCTTTGAAATTTCTGCAAAATGATAAAATACAGGGTGCTCTGTTAATTGTTCTAAAGTAGAATACATTTTTAAGCTCCTCTCAAAATGACAAAATAATATGTAAGTCTTTTATCATTATACCATGATTCATTATTTTCACTTTCTATTTCATGCTTTAATATCTGCTTGTTAAACATTTAAATTGCATATAAAAAGAGAAAGAAAATGCACTATGCATTTTCTTTCTCTTTTTTTGCTCTCATATATTTTGAAGTACCATTATTCATTAATTTCTCTAACCGATTTATATTTTCCGTTAATGCACCTTTCACAAGAGAGAAATCTGTATTTGGTTCTTCTTTTTTTTCTTTAAAAAATGAAGACTTTTTCACACTAATTTCAGCCATCTCTTCTCCCCCTTTTCAAAAAAGATACAACCTTTTATTTATATTATATAGCAAAAGCAGACAGGGTGTACACGTATCATTTTCTTTTTAATTCTTCTTCTAATTCTTCTACTTGCTGCATCGTATCCCCTTTTATTAACGAGAAATCTGATGTACCTTTACCTTTAACTCCTACCTGGAATTCTCTCTTTTTTATTTTCATTAATTATCATAAAATTAAAAATATTAATCTACTATTTAATAATAATATTTGGTATTATAAAAAGTAGATTTTAATGGGATTATAATCTAATATATTTTTGGTTAAAATAATTTTTCACACAAGGAAGTTAACCATATTGAATATTATCGTGACTCCAGAATTATTAGAAGCTTCTACTAACAAGTTTAAAAGTACTCAAGAGCAAGAACAATTTACTAACCTTCGACAAGATATCCCATATCTTGAATCAATTACAGCTAGTATTTCAGCAAGAGGAAAAGGAAGTAACATTGTAGGAACTCTTCCAAACCATATCGTACAAAATATTGAAAAGTTTTTCCTTTTGTCTATTCAAGAAGGAAAACAATGTTAATAGAGAATGGATTTAATTCCTTATATGCTGAAAATTTTATAATAGATTAAAAAACACAGTCTATTTACACTGTTATGCTTCTAGATACAACAGAAAAAATGAGGTTACTTCTGACAATGGATTCTTTGTTATTGAATTACCAAACACTCAATGGCTATTAACTCGAAATATAATAAATGATTCCTTTGAAATAACCTATTTAACCAAAAATCTTTTCGAAAATGAAATAGCAAAACTAATAAAAGATTAATCCTTTAAGACGGGAGTATATTTATATTGAATAAACAACAGCATTCTAGCAAAAAAAAGGAAGGCTTTTTCGAAAATAGGATATTACCTATCATCACTGTTCTTTCAGGTGTCATTCTACTAGTGTACAAAGGGGTAGAATTTATTTCAAAGTATGTATTAATTTTAATCTTATTTACACTAATTATTGCTTCGTTATACTTATTGTTTATGAAACAAATAGTTGGTGCTGCTATTGGATTCATTTTTGCAGCCCTTGGGTATTATATGTATAAAATCATTTTTAAACAAAAAAGAAATAACGCATAAACAAATCATAAAGAGGTAATGTAAAAGAGAATGTTTTTACGCATTCTCTTTTACATTACCCTCTTTTATATACTTATATGGAATTGCCTCTACAAATTTTTCTAATCGATCTACATTTTGAGTCAATGCACCTTTCACAAGAGAGAAATCTGTATTTGGTTCTTCTTTTTTTTCTTTAAAAAATGAAGACTTTTGTACATTTAATTCAGCCATCTCTTCTCCCCCTTTTCAAAAAGATACAATCTTCTATTTATATTATATCGTAAATGTAAATAGCATGTACACGTATCATTTTCTTTTTAATTCTTCTTCTAATTCTTCTACTTGCTGTAATGTATCTCCTTTTATTAACGAGAAATCTGTTGTATCTTCATTATCTTCTTTAAAAAAATCATTGTCATAATCTTTTATCACTACAATCACCTCTACGTGCTAGTGTAGGAATGATTGTCCGATTTTATACAAGTTTGTCTAAATTCGCTTTACCTTTATGTATAAGTGAAAAGGACAGAAAAAATTTCTGTCCTTATTTACTAAAATAACTATGATGTATTGTTAAATTATATACATTTTCAAAATCTCGATCTTGCAGGTTATTTTTCTTCCCATCAATAACAATGAAAACATCACTCACTATTTTTGCTGGTATAATTCCGACATTTTCTACTTGTACTGCTCTCTGCTCATTCAATTGCTCAATGTACTCTAACGGAATAATCGTACTAAATTGAGAACGGATACCACGAAAGTTTGTATTTAATTCCTTTGCCGCTTCAAATACAACAATTTTTGCTCCAATCTTTTCCCCATACGAATCTAAAAATGCGTTTAAGCTTTTTGTATATTCTTCCTCCGTATGCCATTCCATCGTACCGAACACTGCTGGATTGACATTTTGAATGATTGTTGTGTATATTTCTCCTCTTGCTTTAGAAGCAATTAATGACCGTTTTATCGATTGAACCGTCTTGCCGATATCGCTAAATTTCGCTCCCCATATTTCTGAAATATTAGGTGTTAAAATAAATGCAATATCAACGAAAATAACCATTGCAGTGAACATTAAAAGATTTTTCCAGAGGGTTAAATCGATTCCTTTTATCATGAAATACACGGTGACTGATACTATAAACAACCCATACCAAGTCTTTCTAATTCGTTGCTTCTTCTCCTCATACAATTCTTCATTTCTCCAGTAAAAGAAAACAAGAACTAGAAAAACGATTGCTAAAATAAATAAGCCGATTCGAATGTTAGAGATCACCAATGACATCACCCTCCATTCAAAAACTACTCACGATATCATTACATGCACAAGCAGCTCTCTTTATGACAAAAGACGTGGACAAGCTTCTAAATTTAGCTACATTGCATATACATTAGAAGGTGCCACGTCTTTTATCCTGAATCTACATTGTATATGTAGACAAGCATGCGTTTCAAATTTTCATGTTAAAAAGTAATATGTTTCGGAATTTCTCCTTCAGGTACTTCTCCATCCATACTTAAGTAATAATGGCGAATCGGACGTAAATTTTCGTCTAATTCATACACGAGCGGAATACTCGTTGGAATATTTAGTGAAACAACACCATCGCTTGAAAGATTATCTAAATATTTTACTAGCGAGCGAATTGTGTTACCATGTGATGAAATGATTACTTTGTTACCATTCTTTAATTTCGGCGCAATTTCTGAATGCCAATAATCAAGTACTCTTTTCTCCGTATCCACTAAACATTCTGTCAATGGAAACTCACCTTTTTTCAGTGCTTTATATCTTAGATCATTCATTTCATACCTAGGATCATCCTCAGTAAGAGCAGGTGGTCTTACATCAATACTTCTTCTCCAAATATGAACTTGCTCCTCACCATATTTTTTCGCAGTTTCATCTTTATTCAACCCTTGCAATGCACCGTAATGTCTTTCATTTAACTTCCAACATTTATGTACTGGCACCCATGCAAGGTCCATCTCATGAAGTACAATCCATAACGTCCGAATTGCTCGTTTTAATACAGATGTATAAGCTACATCAAAAGTATATCCATTTTTCTTTAATATCGCTCCTGCTTCTCTCGCTTCACTTAATCCATTCTCTGATAAATCTACATCAGTCCAACCAGTAAAACGATTTTCAAGATTCCATAAACTTTGTCCGTGACGAATAAGTACAAGTTTTATCATAATAATTCCCCTCTTGGAAATGTGAATTTTATTGTTCCATTGCGTACACGTATAAAGTATCTAGTAATGTATCTTTTTATCCATTCACTCTATGATAGCTCCATAGTTGCCAAATGTACGGATAAAATTTGTTCTTTTTCAAACTATAAAAACAGATATATTTATTTTTATTTTTGATCGATTGCAACTTCCCTTTTCGATATCCAAGCATCAAAACCTGATCGGCTATGTGCCATTTCATTCATAACTTGATGCCAATTTTCTTCACACGATTCACCAAATTTTGAAAAAATAGCACCCATTTGTTGTCTTTGTACATCACTCAGTTTCTTTTCTAAATCGGCACCTTTTTCTGTTAAAGATAACTGTTTCACACGGCGATCATGTGTAGCTTCATAACTCTCAATTAAGCTCTTTTCCACAAGTTGTCGTAATGGTCCGTGAAGAGCTTGTTTACTTATTTCTAGTAGTGATAATAACTCATTTACACTTACTCCCGGAAAGCGTGCGATAAAAAATAAAATTCGGTGATGTACTCTTTGAATACCATACTCTTTTATAATTTCATCTGGCTTTTCAGTAAATGTTTTATATGCAAAGTAAAATAAGGCTAACGCTTCATTCATCTGTTCTTCTTTATGTTGTGTCATCTACTTTCCCCCTGTATGTAAATTATACCACATTCTAGTAATGAATATTTTAATCAATGCTCTAGAGCTGCTTTCGTTTATTACAAGAAAGCAAAACGATTAGGAGATGATTCACTTGAAAACTCAATATACTGTAAGTACATATTTATTAGACCGACTAAGCGAATTAGGAATTGAGCATATTTTTGGTGTCCCTGGTGATTATAATTTGGCTTTTTTAGATTATGTACTCGCACATAAAAATTTAGAGTGGATTGGCAATTGTAATGAATTAAATGCGGCATATGCTGCAGATGGATATGCTCGTATAAAAGGAATAGCAGCTCTTATTACCACCTTTGGCGTTGGAGAATTAAGCGCCATAAATGGCATTGCTGGCTCATATGCAGAAAACGTACCAGTTATAAAAATTACAGGTACACCACCAACAACAGTAATGGAAAATGGAGAGCTAGTTCATCATACGTTAGGTGATGGAAAGTTCAATCATTTTTCCAAAATGTATCGAGAAATCACTATTGCACAAACTAATTTAACCCCAGAGCATGCAGTCGAGGAAATTGACCGTGTGTTACGTGCATGTTGGAATGAAAAACGTCCTGTTCATATTAATTTACCTATTGATGTGTATAATAAACCAATTAATAGACCTGCAGAACCAATTTTACATAAACCGATTTTAAGTAATAAAGAAACACTGGATAAAATGCTTCTACATGCCATTTCAAAAATAAATAGCGCAAAGAAACCTATTATTTTAGCTGATTTTGAAGTAGATCGTTTTCATGCAAAAGAATATTTATATCAATTTGTAGAAAAAACGGGGTTTCCTATTGCAACGTTAAGTATGGGAAAAGGAATATTTCCAGAAAAACACCCTCAATTTATAGGGGTTTATGTTGGTGATGTAAGTCCTCCATACTTGCGTAAAAGAATTGATGAATCTGACTGTATTATTAGTATTGGCGTGAAGTTAACTGATACTATTACAGGTGGCTTCACACAAGGTTTTACGAAAGAACAAGTTATTGAAATTCATCCCTACACTGTGAAAATTACAGATAAAAAATACGGGCCAGTTGTAATGAAAGATGTTTTACAACAGTTAAGTGATGTAATTAAGCATCGAAATGAAGAAACGCTTGATATTAAGCCATTTATTTCAGAATCGCTATCTATGACAGAAGAGTTCAATCCAAAAGCACACATGGTTACACAAAAACGTTTTTGGCAACAAATATACCATTTCTTACAAGAAAACGACGTCTTACTTGCAGAGCAAGGAACACCTTTCTTTGGTAGTGCCGCTATCCCTTTACCAAACAACACTACATATGTAGCGCAACCATTATGGGGATCGATCGGCTATACATTACCTGCTCTACTTGGTACACAGCTCGCTAATTTATCGCGGCGCAACATTTTACTTATTGGTGATGGTTCTTTCCAATTAACTGTCCAAGAATTATCAACTATACTACGTCAAAATTTAAAACCAATTATATTTTTAATTAACAACAATGGTTATACTGTTGAACGTGCAATTCATGGTCAAAACGAACCGTATAATGACATACAAATGTGGGAGTACACAAAACTAGCGAAAGTATTCGGAACAGAAGAAAAAAGCCAAACATTTAAAGTACAAAATGAAACAGAGTTACAAGAAGTCTTAACTAAAATAAGTATTGATAAGAATCAACTTACCTTTGTTGAAATTGTAATGAGCCAAGGGGATCAGCCTGAATTGTTAGCTAAGCTTGGGAAGAGATTCGGCCAGCAAAATTCTTAATATAAAAAGCATAACCTAATTATATAAAAGGAAAAGGATGGAAGGTGCCACCCTTTTCCTTTTATATATACTATTTTAAGAACCTTCTTCGACTAACGTCTCGTGTGACAAGTCAAAATTCTTAATCAACCTTTAACTTTATAGCTTTTGTAGCAATAAATGTTTTAATATGCTTATCTAATATCCTTGTTCCACCAAAATCATCCTCATAAAAACCTGTTATAATAAAACCCGCTTCAATTTGGCCTTGGATTTGATCTTCTAGTGTATGCGCATATTCTATTGTTTGATTTGAATCGATGTAATCTTGAACTTCATCCTCTGGTAAATAATCCAATGTCGATGAAGGGATTGAATGTTTTACATCAAGAATACCTTTTTGTTCAATGTAAGCTTATTAATTATTTATGCTTTCCTTTTTCTATTAACCTGCCTGATAGTTATTACATAGTTGTCTATATTTATATTAACAGATAAACGATAGTAATTACTAAAAATTCAAAATATATATATATCCATTTACTTAAAACAACCGTAGAATTGGTAGTTTCAAACCACTCACTTACACATAAAAAGGCATTCCAGACCTGTTGACAGTTGGAATGCCTTTTTTAATGTTATTTAATTTCTCAAGCTCTTAACTGAACCCATTAAACAAATAAGCTACAATTTTTCTTTTTTATTCAGCGAGCGTTAACTGCCAAGACACACCATACTTATCATTTAACCAACCAAATTTTTTACTAAACGGATAGGTACCTAAAGGCATAAGTACTGCTCCATCCTCCGCTAGTTTATTAAAAGCTGTTTCAATTTCTTCTTCCGTATTACAAGTTACATAAAGAGACATAGCTGGCGTAAATGTAAAATTATGATTTACATAACTATCTATGCACATGAACTCTTGCCCGTGTAATGTAAACGTTGCATGAATGACAGTACCCTCTTTACCAGGTCCGTTTTCATCGTAACGAGAGATACTTACAATTTCTGATTGATCGAATAGCGACGTGTAAAAGTTCATCGCTTCCTCAGCTTTGCCTTCAAACATTAAAAACGTAGTAATTTTTTGATTTGTGTTACTCATTTAGAGACAACCCCTTGTTATGTATTTATGCAAAATATACATCGGTTAACAAAAACGAACATACATTCTCGTTATTATATTGTCTATAAAAACGATGAGTTTGTCAATTATCTACTTTCTTATTTCTTCTTAAATAATGCTGTCCAAAGAAATGATTCTCCAAACATAGTATTTGGTTGTTCAATCTGTTCCATCTTTCTAATTTCAATCACTTCAAATCCTTTAAATATCTCTCTTAGTTTTTCTTCCGAATAAGCAAGACCTCCTTGTAAACTCCATCCTCTATATACGTCCCAATCTGTTATTTCTGATCCATTTCGCTCATCTAAATCACCTGCCGCGAAACACGTTAATCCGAAATAACCACCTGATTTCAATGCGTTTTTAATTAAATCCACATAATTTACTCTTCTATGTGGTGGAATATGATGCAAACAGCCCGAATCGTATACAAAATCAAATTCATTTTGAACCTCTAAATTGAAAATTGAATCACAAATAAATTCAATTTCTACTCCTTTTGCTAACGCCCTCTCTTTCGCCCAGTTAATGCCTTCTATAGATAAATCTACTGCTGTTACATCAAACCCTTCATTTGCTAGATAAATTGCGTTTCTACCCGGACCACATCCAAGTTCCAGTACTTTTCCTTTTGAAACCCGCTTTTTTTGTATATACGAAACTAGATTCTCATCTGGAACATTTTCAAAAAACGGAACATCTTTTTCTCTATTCGCATAAAATTCATTCCAAAATGGTTCTGCTGATCTTAATAATGAATCCAGCATTTTAATAATATCTTCTTGCGTATGCAACGTTTCATTTTTCATTTGCACCCCTCCAATTTTAATATTCAGAAAATTATTATATATCTTTTAGAACTTTAAGACAAAGAAAAAACTCCTACATTCAATAGGAGTTTTTCTCTTTAAAATCCAAGTACAGCTAACCAGTTTAACAACTTCTCTTCTCGCGCTTTTAAATCATCGTTCCTAAGCTTACCTAACTGTATTTCACTAACAATTTCTCCGTCCGCCATAAAAAGAATTCTTTCTGTTTTTGCTGCTACTTTCACATCATGAGTGACTAACATAATGGTCGTTCCATCATGATTAATATTTAATAATATTTGCATTACTTCTTCTGTTGATTTTAAATTTAAAGCACCAGTCGGCTCATCTGCAAAAATAATATTTGGATTATTAATGAGCGCTCTACAAATAGAGACTCTTTGTAATTGCCCCCCAGATGCTTCGGTTATATAATGAGACGCTATATCACTTATCCCCATATTCTCCATTAGCTCTAGAGCACGTTTATTTACTGTTTTCTTACTCTCACATTTCGCTAAATATGCTGACAAGATGATATTATCAAATAGGTTCAAGTTTCTAAGAAGGTTGCTCTGCTGAAAAATAAATCCTATTTCAGTAAGGCGTAATTTTGCTAACTCTTCTTCTTTCATACATGATAATTCTTTACTATCAATTTTTACACTTCCTGATGACATTTGATCCATTCCACTAATATTATATAGTAACGTCGATTTCCCAGAACCAGAAGGCCCCATAACCGATACAAATTCTCCCTCATAAACCTCTAAATCTATATTTTTTAGCACGTGATAATTTGCATTTCCATCCATTGAATATGTTTTGTTTACTTGCTTTACTTCTAAAATTTTTTTCAAGTGATACACCCCTACTCCCCATTTGGCTTTACATCGTTTGTTTGCTTCATAGTAAAACTACTGAAAAGTGTTGTTGCAGTCACAGATATAAATAAAATAGCTGGACATATTATATAAGAAACGATAGGATTTACGACAAACTTTATATGAGCTGCTCCCATAAATGACCCTAACCAACTTACTAACATTTCACCAAATGTAGCAGCTATACATGTCCCTATCAAAATGCCTAATAATACAATGACGATAGAACGTGTTATATACTGTATACGAATATCTTTACTAGAAAAACCGATATTTTTCATAATTAAAATTTGCGAAGAATCTTTTGCTAATAACATTTTAAAAAACATCGCAGTAATTAAAACTGATATCAATATCGCAATCAAAATAGCCACTTGCGTCACAAGTCTTAATTGTTTAATTGTTTCTCCTAAAGTTTGCGTTACATAATCATTTGTATCTGTTATTTTTGCAGAACTAAAATTTTGTTTATACTCCTTCACTTTTTCTTGCAAGTCCACTTTAGGCTTCATATCTACATTTACTACATACCATAATATATTTTCATTATTATTAGAAAAACTAGCTTTAGCTGTTTTGCCACCATTCGTTACATCTTGATATATACCACTAATCGCTAGTCCTTTCTCTTTCCCATCTACAAATAAAAAGATATAATCCCCTACACTCTTTTTTAATTCATTTGCGTTCATATAAGAAAGAGCAATTTCATTTTCATTTTTTGGTGCCCTACCTTGGATATAGTCTAATGGAAATGTAGTGAAGTCTCCCATTTCTACATTTAAGTTTTCATGTGTACCATCAGCGTTTACCATTTTAAATGTACTCGTAACAAATGTTGCATATTTTTCTACTTCTTTATCATTTTTTACATATGAAATAACACCCTTAAAACGTTTCTCTATATTTTCAGTTTGCTGTAAATCTATTCGAATATCGCTTTTTCCTGTTCCCATATAATTTACAAAATCCGGTGACTGAATCGTATACAAAAAGTTAACAGGTACAACAATCATGAACACAGCTATTATTAATACGATACTTAATACACGAAATAACTTGAATCTTTTTATAACATCTTCTATACCAATAAATATATTTACATTTGTAAATTTAGTTTGTTTGAGTGAAAAGGATTTTCTAATCTTTCTTTTTCCTAGTTTATCTCTTGATTGTAAAGCGTCTATTGCTGTAATTCCCCTAAAATTCCGCAAAATAATACGACAGAACAGGATAACGACTAAAAATAACAATATTGTAATTATGAATGGCACAATATTGTGTAAAATGCTTTTATTTGCCGCCCCCATATAAAGGGTGATATTTGAAGTGAAGATTTTTGTAACAAATAGTGAGAGTATATATCCACATATACATCCACCAGCTGAAATCACAATATATTTTGTTATATATAATTTTTGAATATCTTTGTTATAAATCCCAATTGCTTTCATAACACCAATTTCTCGATAATCTTCTTCCATCGAAGTAATGATCGTAAATCTAATACATAACATTGCAATTAACATTAATAATCCACTTATTATGATAAGTACTGCAGCTATTATTCCATCTGTTAATGAATTGAGTGTTTTAAATAGTGAATACGTAATAGAGGGACCTTTTTGTGGTAAGTTCGATGACTTATATAGATTTTCAAATTCATTTATTTTATTTTCGTCTGTTAGCTGGAATTCAATAAGATATTCGCTTTCTCCAAAATTTCTTTTTATTCTTTCAAAATCCTTATTGCTTATTACAAATCGTTTTGAACTAACGATTGATGGGTTCATTTGAACATCACGAACAAATGCTGAAATCGTAAATTCTAGTTCATTATTATCTTTAATAACCCATATTTTATCTCCCATACGCAAATTATATTTTTGCATATAATAAATGGGTACACCTATTTCCCCTTTCCTAACATCGACCACTTCATTATTTAAATTTAATAAAAAATCAAACTTACTATTTTGTTTCACGAAACTAATGTCCATTACACTATTATGTTCTGCTTGATTTTTCTTTTTAATAAAAATGTTAGATCCATTTATTTGAACCATCTCAGCCGTTTGCTGTTTTTTTACAAACGGATTTTTTTCTACAAAGGAATCAATTGACTTTTGATTTACCTCTCCGGCATGCATTTGTACGAAGTGCGGTGCGTTTGATACTTTAACCAATTGATCCATTGAGTTCAATAGAGTAATAACGTTACTTGAAGCACTAGCCATTAAAAGACTTGATAACATGATAAACATAAACAAGATGGTAATTATCATTTTATTTTGAGAGAAATCTCTTTTTATCATTCTCCTAATCATATAAAGCTAGTTCCCTTCATTCGATAATATTTTCTTCGTCACAACCGCTAATAATATCATTATGAAACTAATAGCTAATATCGGTAAATAAATTTTCATGCTGAATTTTTCAAACATAAAACCATATACGACTTGCCCAATCGGTGCCATACATTGGGATACTGCTGTTATAATTGCCATTACTTTTCCTAAGTTTTCATTTGGTGTTTTCTTTTGGACTACAGTAATCACATAGATGGATACAACTGTCATAATCATTGCAATTAAAATAGAAGAAAGTATAAAGAGGATAAATGGTGGATAGTATCCTAAATTAAGAATAACTGGTGTAACTGATAGTGCCATCGGTATTACTAATAAAGCTATTAAAATCATCCAATAATACAATGTTTGCATCTGTAGCTTTTTCGCAAAAAAACCTATTGATAATGCACCTATAATAGTAGCAAAATCGATCAATCCCATTCCAATTCCATATAACGTGTGGCTACTTTCCATTGTTACTCGTATAATAATTGGAGCACCAACAACAAATAGCGGCGTTAGTATTAAATTTAGTAATGCGGCTAAAAGCATAGATTTCAAAATAAATGATTGTTTTAAAACATATATAAATCCCCTTTTCATATCCCTTACAATTGTCGGTATGATATGGCTTTCTTGTACTCTCTTTATAAAAGGTATTGTAATAAACATTTCTAAAATCGCAGATAAAAAGAAAGCAAGACAACTTATTATCACGAGCATTTTCAAACCAATTATGCCGTACAATATTCCTCCTAATACAGGGGCAACTATATTAGATAATGCTTGCACACCATTTACGATACCGTTCGCTTGTTCTAACTTTTTCTCTGGAACTAATTGCGGAATACTTGCCATTACAACTGGTGCGTACATTGCATTAACGATTGCTAGTAAAAACATAATTGTTCCAATCAATAGAATAGATACAGATCCAGTAAATAACAAAACTATAAAGCTTAATACAATCCCAGTATTTATGAAATCAAAAATAACCATTAAATTACGGCGATTGAAACGATCTGCTATCGCTCCGCCAAGAGGAGCTAGCAAAAACGGAATACTCGTTATCGCATATAATCCTGCGAATATATCAGCACGCCCTGTTAAATCTAGCACATATAATGACAGAGCAAAACGTAAAAGTGTTGAACCCAAAATAGTAATAATTTGCCCACTAACCATTAAATAAAAATCTTGCATCGAAGGTTTTATACTAATAGATATCATAATCACACCCTTCCTTTAATTTAGACCGACTGTCGGTCTATAATACACAAACAGAAAAAATATCACCTCTGTTTCATTAAAACCTCCAGCATATAATTAAAAGATCCTTCTTTCGCTCCAACAGATACTTCCATCATTTTAATATAAGCTTTCACTCTCCTCATCATTTCTTCCGGCTTCCATTGGAATAACCCCTCATCAAATATGACTTGCGCTGAAGATAGTAATAGTTCAATCGTTTCTTGTGGATATGAAGTCGAAAATATCCCTTCTTCAATTCCTTGTTCTAAAATTTCTGTTAATACAGGAGATAAATGAATAATAGATTGCACTAAACTTTTTTGATGCATTTCTGCATTATTTGGTTGATGAAATGCATCAATCATTTTATCTTTTATATCACCTGATTTTGGAGATTGCTCCATTAAAACTCGAAATAACTTTTCTAATGCTGGTATATTTGGATTAGAGACGATTACTTTCGCTTTAGCAACATCTTCTTTAATAATCCTCATAATAATCTCATCCATTACTTCTTCTTTCGATTTAAAATAATGATAAAACGTCCCCTTTGCTATCCCTATCTCTTTTAAAATGTCATTTACTGTTGTTTTCGTATAACCTTTCGTAAGAAATAATCGTTCAGCCGTTTCTAAAATTTCTTTTCTACGTTCCTCATACTCCTTAATTATTCGCATTCACGTTCTCCTTCCAACCAGACCGACTGTCGGTCTATTTTAATTATATGTTTAGTTAGTAAAAAGTTTCTTATTTTATACATATACAACGTCCTACTTCCAATTTCCTTTATAAATTTTTATTTTTTAACGTCCGTTCAATTTGTTTAAAACGTATCTCACGTTTCTTATCATCACCTTTCATTTTAAGAAAAAGAAGGTTTTCGTATTGGTTAACACCACAAATTACATTGATCAAACAACTACTTATATCTTTACGAAAAAATAGAACAGCATGTACTATCATCCAAAAGCAATTCGAAAAACTTTTAATTAATCACAAAGCTTAAAAGATTACATATATTATCAAATATTTTTTAATATTGTTGTGATCGAAGAGCATTCCCTTAGGTACTCTTTAATTTTAAAATAATGATTTGATTAAGCCTTTTCACCTTTTAATTGGACAAGCATATATTATTCTATGGAGGAATCCACTCATAAAAATCTACTTTTCTTGTCAAAGAGTATGCTTATATGCGTGCTCTTTTTATTTGGTTTTCTTTCATTTCCAAATAACATTTTCAACTCTATTCATACTATTTTTTCAACTTTAGGTTACAAACTATTTCTGTAAGCGTATTGTTTCTTTTGTACTATAGGCAGTTAGTTTTATCCATAACAGTACACCTCTGCACTATTCACTATAAATTTTCATATATTATATTGTGCTTGTCCAAAACATGTGGTTATTACTCACGCGATCTAAATGAAAGAAAGGAGTGAAAATATGCGATCATCTAGTCGTAAGCTCACAAACTTTAATTGTAGAGCACAAGCCCCCAGTACACTACCAGCTCTCGGTTTTGCTTTTAATGCTACTTCACCTCAATTTGCAACACTATTTACGCCACTACTACTACCTAGTACAGGCCCAAATCCAAACATTACTGTCCCTGTAATCAATGATACAATTAGTACAGGAACTGGTATTAGAATTCAAGTAGCTGGTATTTATCAAATCAGTTATACATTAACAATCAGCCTCGATAATGTTCCATTAGCCCCAGAAGCAGCGCGCTTTTTCTTAACACTAAACTCATCAACTAATATTATTGCAGGATCTGGAACCGCAGTCCGTTCTAATATTATTGGCACTGGTGAAGTAGATGTATCCAGCGGTGTCATTCTAATAAACTTAAACCCTGGTGATTTAATTCAAATTGTACCCGTTGAAGTAATTGGTACAGTAGATATTCGTTCTGCCGCTTTAACAGTTGCACAAATTCGTTAAAAAAAACAATATGCTTAACTAATTAACATTCAACATTTAATATTCCTTATACAGTCCAAAATATATGTTATAGATTTAACACACATTTATATTAAACAAGCATATTGTATTGTATGGTGACTATGTAGTCACACAAATCTAAAGCGTTCATAAAAGCACACTTATATGTGTGCTTTATTTTTTATGAAAATCAAGCTTTAATATAACTATTTTGTATCACTTTATACTCATCACTCTTTTAAACATTTACCTTTTTATTGTTATATTTGCTCATTGTTTTTCTCTTTGTTTTACTAATTAGCTGATTAATTTCACAACACCATTTATTAAACATGTTTCTTCACCCCTTGAATATTTTTCAAATAAAAATACATACTATTTTCAAGCCGCCGTGTCCACGGCTAATACTTCTTTCTTTTGTTACAGCAGAAGCAGGTAGGTTCTTCACTTATCTGCTTTCTCTGTATATTTTTTAAGAAATCGAAAATAATACCAACAAGCTGTTTGAACTAGCAGCTTCACTCTTCTCGTAATGGGGATGCAATTTATCACAATTAGCTAACTCATTGAACTCACTGGCAGACAACCAAAATCGTTGTCTGCTTTTTGTATGAGATTTTTTGTTTTACATATACTACTTTTGAACCTGCAGACCAATACGAGCCATTTTGGTGCTTGGGATTTCCCTTCCGGGGATAAGTATTTTTTACTTATCCCTTTTTTTGTATAGACACGTATATTTATGGCAAAACTAATTACAAGCAGATTTTCTGTTTATGCGTAGTTCTAAATAAGATTACTTTTTCTCCTATTAAAGGACGGCAGGTACGACTGCTAGTCCTTTTTTCTTATTTCGCATACTATCCTATCCCTTTTGTTAACTTCACACTACATTATCTTCATCGTCGTAGTAAGCAATTTCCCAATAAGGATGGCAGTTGTGCATCTCGAGTTCCCATCGAACAAAACTAACAAAGTTACAAATTCCTTTCACCAAATCGGCCAATTCTTTGTTTGCAAAAGATGTTTTCATATCGTTATACCAATTGATTTTTTCATAATTCGTATCATCATCAGAGGGGCTAGTACGAATTGCTTGCTCTCGATTTTTTTCGATTAAATATTGGCCATACGTAAGTTGCACCTGTTCTTGAATTACGACATGGTTGTAGTACCCTTGTTCTACTGGTTTTGGACTATAAAATTTCCCTTATAAGTTTTAAATACGGTGAATGAAATTTTTGTTTTTTTCTTGCCATCATCCTTGTTGTATACAAACAAAAAAAGAGCCACAATATTTTGCGACTCTTTACAATTATAACTATTTAACGGCCACGTCTTTGCTGGCCTTGCTTTGTACTACCTTTTTTATTACTTGGCTTATTAAATGATCGGTTGTTTTCATTTCTTGAACTATTTCTTGAATCGTTTCTTGTGCGACCTTTAGAACCACTTCTTGAACCTTCACGGCTATCTCTTTGACGATATTCGCCTGATTTCTTCGGAGCCGGCTTTGGTAGCGGTTTTCCATTTTCATCTACACGTTTTATCTTCGGTTGTTCGATTATTTCTCTTTGTATTGGTGCGCCAAGCGTTTTTTCAATTTCTTCTAAATGTTTTTCATCTTTCGCTGCAACGAACGTAATTGCAAGACCTGATCCACCTGCACGTCCTGTTCGGCCAATGCGGTGAATATAACTCTCTACATCTTCAGGGATATCATAGTTAAATACGTGCGTTACACCATCTACATCAAGTCCACGAGCTGCTACATCTGTTGCGATTAAGTACTGAATTTTCGCTTCGCGGAAACTCTTCATAACTCTTTCACGTTTCGCTTGAGGTATATCACCATGAAGTTCAGCACAATTATAACCTAGTCCTTTTAAATTATCATAAAGCTTACTCGCTCTAACCTTTGTACGACAGAAAATAACTGCTAAAAATGGCTGATCACGATCCATAACAAAACGAAGTGCATCTGGCTTTGCACGATCTGTCGTCTCAATGACACGCTGCTCAATTGTATTTACCGTTACTTCTTCACTTTGTACTTGAATCATTTGCGGCTCATCCATATAACGTTTCGCCAATTTTTTAATATCTTTTGGCATCGTTGCTGAGAATAACATCGTTTGTTTACTACCAGGTGTCTCATCTAAAATATCTTCAATATCATATAAGAAACCGAAATAAAGCATTTGATCCGCTTCATCTAGTACAATCGTTGACAGATTACTTAAATCAATTGTCTCACGTCGTATATGATCTAATAATCGTCCTGGTGTTGCAACAACAATATGTGTATTACCTTTTAATTTTCTCAATTGTTGTGCTACATCTTGCCCGCCATAAATCGCTAGTACATTAATATCTTCTCTTTGAACAAGCATTTTTTTAATTTCAGTTGTAATTTGTAGTGCTAGTTCCCTTGTTGGTGCAACAATTAAAGCCTGAACATCACTAGACTCTGGATCGATTTTTTCTAAAATCGGTAACACGAATGCTAACGTTTTACCCGTTCCTGTTTTCGCTTGCCCAATAATATCTTTACCTGACAGAATAACAGGAATTGCTTTCTCTTGAATCGGTGTTGCTTCTGTAATTCCATTTTCACGTAATGTATGATTAAACGTTTCACTAATTCCTAATTCTAAAAAGTTTTTCAAATAGACCACTTCTTTTCCTTATTTTTCACATTAGCTTTCATTGTACCATTTGTTTCGCCAAATATGAAAAATAAAAAAATTCTTATCTTCTTTTTTTATATTCGTCGTGTACTAGCTGGACAAATTCCTTTTGTTTTGTCTCGGAATTTATTAATGCTTTCATATTTGCAGAATTCAAAATGTACTTCTTAATTTTTTTATTACTCCAAATTAAACTTGTATACTTCGGATCTTCATGTAGATTTCGAAACCACTCTAATTCACTTAATTTTGCGATATGATATTTTAATTTCATATCATTTCGAGGATAAAATAAAATGATATCTGCTATTACATCAAATAATAAACTCATCTTCTCCCCTCCTGTACATATATATTTAAATGTTACGGAAATATAGTTACAGGGTGATAAAATTGACCACTACATTCATAAAGATTTTTTGCATGTTTTTCTTACTATCTTTTCAATCGACCTCCATTATTATGGAAAAACCTCAAACAGATGTGATAAGTGAATTTAAACAAGCTTTACTCATAAATGATAAAAAATTAATGAGGTCATATGTAACAGAAGGGGTTGAACTACCTAATTTCCAAACAAATAAACAAATTTATGCAATTCAAATAGTACCATCTCCAAAAGAAGATACCACAATTCTTATTTCTTATTCCAAAAACACTGATGATGAATTTACTATCGGTTACATTTTAGAAATAGTAACAAAAAACAATAAAATATCTCGAATTATTCAAATTTATGATGGAACCAATCCCCTTATGAAAGAAGCAACTATTGTAAAAGAATATAAAATGAAGTGTAAGGAACATATACTTACCCCTACAAAATTCCCATTCGAAATTCACGAATTTCAAGGGTACATCTATAACGATTACTTAAACCTTCAATACTTCAATGAAGATATTAATGGGATTTTAAAAATCACTGTTGCACCCGTTCAAAACAAATTAGGCTTCTATGTACATAATGGCGCTAAGTTCTACAGTTTAAAAAATAATATAAAAGCATTATATAATCCTCATTTTGATTCAGCATATGAACTTATCTTTCAGAAGAATGGTTTTCAATATACAATTGCAATTGGTAACAAACGCTATATAAAAGGAAAATATAGCGTAAAGGATTTAATTCAAATTGCAGAATCTATGAATTAAAAAATCGATCTTTCTATATGGAAAAGATCGGTTTTTTAATATTTTATACAGTAAGCTTTCCTCCATGATAACAATAATACGTTACAGCTTTAAGGTTTTTCATCCTCTTTAAAGACTGTTCCGCCCTTTCTATATCTAAACAAAAATCCGGATTAGCTATTTCTAATTCACAATTATCTTGAACGGCCGCATCCCCTGTAATTACACAATTTAATTTCGGAAAATATAATGAAATATGCCCCGAAGTATGTCCTGGCGTTTCCACTACTTGACATTCATTATTCAAAATCATTTGACCATCATGTACTTTTTCATCGACGGAAATATGTCTTATATTTTTTAACTCTTGGATAAACCATTTACCAAATTCTTTTTCTTCATTTGGCATACGTTCTAACATTTCTTCTGCTTGAACTAATCTCTCTGATTTTCTATCACCATTAATGTAGCTGGATTCAATTTCACTCGAAATAATATTAACTTGAGGATATTTCACTTTGAAATCATATAAAGATCCTATATGATCATCATCATAATGAGTAATAATTATATTTTTTAAGTTTTTCATCTCATATTCATGTTTTAAAATTGCATTTTCAATTAAAGGTAAAAAATTTGTATATCCTGTATCGACTAATGTTAATTCATTATGTAATATAATTAAACTTGGAAAAATACATTGTTTTTTCCCGTTAAATTCGAATTCAATTGGTAGTTCTATTATCTTCATTTTTCTTCCCCCATACCGCTTAATAAATGTTTAATAAATTAAATCATCTACATACATTTCTTACAAATTCACGTTTAATGTGTACATTCTATATAACAAAGAAAAAAGCATCCGTTATGAATGCTTTCCTTATCTTACCTGTTCAACTACATAAATCAACTTGGGCCTATCCGAAACCTGATATGTATAGTCTTTATTTTTATGCATATATGTTTCTATCCTATTTATCACTTTAAACATTCTGTCTGAATTCGCACTGAAACGAGATACTGAATCACATAAAACTATTGACCCTTTCTTGTAAAAGTTTATAATTTCATAAATATCTCGTTCTAAACAAACTTCTCCTACTTGCAAATCCTCTTTCGCTTCATAGTTATAAATTCCCATTCTCATCTTCCCCTCAACTTGTATTTTTTCTTACAACATCCCCTTGTTACATAAATAATACCACGATAAAATTCTAAAACTCAAACTCATCGGCTTCATCTGAGAAAATAAAAAAGCCATCACCGAAGTGACTACTTTCAAGAAGATGGGAGAAAAGAGAGGAAAAATAATTCAAAACAAAGTAACACCTGAAATGCTAGAAAAAGTGGCTAATCGCCCAAATAATACAGAATCCATAATGAAATAGAGCATTTGTGTTTTCAATGGATTGGAGCATCTTATCAACTGTTCATTGAAAGGTTTAATGACGCAAGACCAAATGCTTTTACATCTATCAATTCAATTATACAAGTAGAAGCGGATTCGAAACTAATTGCCGAAAAATTCCGTAATACAGATGATCAAAATGTTACAATGATAGAAGATGCAATGTGTGTTCAGAGGAAACAGAATTTGATAATAAAAAATCAGCCAGAAATATAGCGGCTAGAATGGCAGTAGCTGGTCTTACATCCGTCGGGAAACTCGCACCAACAGTGACTATCGAGTCAGGAAAAGGATTATCTCACACCATAATTTCTAATGCACAGAATTATACGCGATGGGCGTTTAAGCTTAGGTAATCGAAAATGGAGTTCTACTTTACAAGATGAATTAAAAAATCTTGTATCTGCTTTTGAACACGCAGGATTTTCTAAAGAAAACATTTCATAAACTTTAGAACAACAATATAAAATGCTTGATAAACTAAAAGTAAAGTAAGAAAGGATTGATTATTAATGAATATTCTAGAAAAATTAAATAAGGCCTTCACATTAGAAGCTTATGAATCACCAACGAGTAAAGAGGCTATTCAAAAATTACAAAAGTTCTCATCAATAGATGTGCCATTAGATTATTTAGAAGTAATTCAACAATGTACAAATGCAGAGATTAATGTAAAAAATGAAATTTACATACGTATTTGGGGCCCTATTGATTGCATAGAGATGAATGAAGCACATGATATTCAAAAATATATACCAAATTCACTAGCAATTGGTGATGATGAAGGTGGAATGGCATTACTATATATAGATGGTAAAGAAGGATTCGGATTATATACAGTGGGTTTTGGAAATTTAGATATTGAAGAGACCATTAAAATAGCCCCTTCATTAAAAGTGCTGTTAATAGATTGCGTCGGAGTCGAGGAATTGTTGTCATAGTTAAAAGAATAACAGTCGACGTATTGATATTGAGTTAATACTCATACTACCAATCTCTACAATCAAGATGCTCCTCCATCGTATTTAAATTGAGCATCTGAAGTTGGATCAGAAGTAAAATATGCTAATCCATCAAGTTGTAAAATGAAATCAGCTGCCATTTTTAACGATGTTATGCTCCCCTAATATCTTCAATGTACTCACTTAAAAAAACTCCTAATTGGATTATATTTTGTTTAGCTACTTCTATTTGCTCTTGTGCTGCTCTAGTCAAGCAAGACAGTGACTTATTTCCCTATAAGTAAATTAAGGTCATATTTCCCGATACCAGGTACATTTCCTGTTTCTGTGTATTGCCAAATATCACAAGAGTATGCTGATTTATTACCGCCGTATCACGAACACATACTACGTAACAAAACAATGAGAATCGTTACATACCCAACATTCTATTATTTTGAACAGGTAATTCCCTATTTTCATGGAAATATACAATAAGAAAAACAATAAAATTGATTATTTCCTCACTTCTTTGTCTATCCTTTTAAAAAATCTATGTTTTTGTAAAAGGAGTGTTTATGTGGAGAAACAGACACTTTGGAAAAAATTCAAGAAAAGCTCAGCAAACCTCGGTAAATCTAGCGTATATGAAAGTATTATTTTATATTACACAATGAGAAAAAAAGGGTTACCTACTAAAGCGAAATTCATCATATTAGCCGCTTTATCCTATTACGTATTAACAATTGACTTCATTCCAGATATAGCTGCTATTATTGGGATTGGCTTATTAGATGATGTTTTGGCGATCGCTGTAGCTCATAAATATGTGATGCGCCATGCAGACGCTGAAATTCGAGAAAAGAGCAAAGTAAAAATGGAGTCATTATTTACTCCCGCACAAACATAATGAAAAAGGAGCTAATATAATTTCACTTAGCTCCTTTTTCATAAAACTATTTCACTTCATTCGCCACAAAAAATTGTTCACAAACACTCGATATGCGCTGTAAGTCTACGTTCCCACCAGATATAACTGCTACTACTTTTTTCTCTTTAATATATGTATCCACTTTCCCTGCAAGTAGAGCAGCAGTAGCTAATGCGCCTGCACCTTCTACAACAGCTTTCCCGCGTTGTAATAAGTCTTTCATCGCTACTTCCAGCTCTTTTTCTGATACTGTTACAATATCATCTACTAATTCTTTTACAACTTCAAAAGTTAAATTGCCTGGTATTTTTACCGCGCAACCATCTGCTATCGTAGGTGCCTCATAATGTTCTATAATTTTACCTTTGTCATAAGATGCCTTCATCCCATGAACATTTTCTGCTTGCACACCAATTATATGAATCGACGGATTAAAAGATTTTAATGCGACAGCAATTCCAGAAATAATTCCTCCTCCACCAATTGGTACAATGACCGTATCAACATCCCACATATCATCAAGAATATCTAATCCTATTGTACCTTGACCAGCCATTACTTCTACATCGTCATATGGATGTAAGTATGTTTCACCTGTTTCTCTAATAATCTCCTCACATTTTGCCTTCGCATCATCAAAGGTTTCACCATGTAAAACCACTTCAGATCCATATCCTTTCGTTGCATCAACTTTCGCCTGAGGTGCAGAAATCGGCATTACAATTTTACTTTTAATACCGAGTAAATGAGCAGATAAAGCAATTCCTTGCGCATGATTACCAGCAGAACAAGCAATTACTCCTCTCTCTTTTTCTTGATCTGTCAGCTGTGACATTTTATTAAACGCACCACGGAATTTAAACGAACCTGTTAATTGCATGTTTTCTAATTTCAAGTGAATTTCTCCACCCGTTTTACTAGTCAAATAAAATGATTTTACTAATGGAGTTTTACGAGCATTTCTATCCAGAATGCTTTGAGCTTTTTTAATATCGTCTAAATGTAATGGTAGTTTTTTAGTTATCATACTAACACCTCTTCCAATGTTCTCTTCCTAAGTTTTCGTATGTAGCAACTTCTTTATACGAAACCATCTATATTAAGAAAAAGTCTTTATATATGTACCTCACTCTGTAATACACACATTTGTAAACAATTCAACATCCTTTTCATATCACGTTCTTTGTAATGATTTAGGCATGCAATTTGGATCCAGTTATTCTTTTGTAAATACGCTGATTCATAATGGACAATATATCCTTGTAATGCTAACTCATCACCTATCGTTTTAGAGGACTGGCCTTCGCTTAATTGAATCGTAAGTATAATTGGCGCGGCATGTTCTTTCGGTGAAACAAGTTTTAAACCCATAGTAGTAATAGCTTGTTCAATATATGCATACGTCTCTTTTATTTTTTTTAATGCTGTTTCATCTTCAAATCTCTTCAATGCTTCTTGCAAAGCATAAATTAAATTCCATGAATGAGAATATGGAATACTTTCATTTTCTTCGTACATGCCAATGTCCATATAGGCCGGTACTGCTTCATTTATTTTTACAATATGGTTATGAAAAACAAAAGATAATCCTGTATATGATTTAATCGCTTTTCCACTAACACCGCTTGCAAAATATATATCCTTTAAATCTATCGGTATTGCTCCAATGGAACTGATACAATCTACACATAGTTTAATTTGATACTTCTTAGTAAGAACATTTAACTCTTTTAAATCATTTAACATTCCAGTTGATGTTTCATGGTGAACAAACCAAAGCCATTCATAATTTCCACTTTCCATTACTTTTTCTAATTCTGTATAAAGAAATGGTTCCCCCATTTCTTTTTTATACGTATCAAAATGTAATTGCGCGCGTGTTGCATGCCCGACTAATCTATTACCAAATTCCCCATTTGTTAATACGAGCCCCTTTCCTTTTAAAGAACGTAACTGTAAAGCAATGGCATCATTCGCTAATGTCCCTGTTCCTAACATGATTTGCACACGTTTTGCTTTTGTCATTTGAAGTAATCGTTTCTTTACATTATCCATCGTCACTTGAAATGACTTAGAACGGTGTGAAATAGGCTTAGTAGAAAATGCCTTTCGAACATTTTCTTCAATATCTACTGGGCCGGGTAAAAACGTATACTCTTTCGTCATAATTCCCCCAACACTCGACGCTTCAAACATAGCAGGGGTAACATACATTGGCTGGAATGCTGCTTCTTCTGTACCAACTAACGTATGGAAAGCTTTAAATCCCATTTGCTCATATAAAGGTAGTTCACGTGTTGTAGCAGAAATGAGTGCCAATTCATATCCATTTAGAAGCAAATAACGATGTAAAAAGCGAATTAAACCTAATAACGCTCTTCCATTTCGATATTCACGTTCTACTGAAAGTAAACGAATTTCATATACGTTTTCTCCATGTTCTTGCAAATAAAAATCTAGATTTGAAATTTTATAATCTAACGAGAATGGTCGTTTTCCTCGCAACGCAACCATACCTACTAACTTATCGTCATCTAAACAAATTAAATATGTATTTTCTTCATGAAAACGATCTATACGAACACGATCTTTTGTTTCTTCATGTTGCGGAATTTCTTCTACAAATGTTTTATAATTCAATTTATGTATACTTTCAAATTCCCAAACTTGATCAGCAACTTTATAAATTAACCCCATGCCCTATCTCCTTTATCTATTTAATAAAAAATGATAAGTGGAGATTAACCCCACTTATTAAATGTTTATTTCATTCGCGATTTACATATAAAATAAGTACAATGATGAGTACACTTAAAATAGTTGTAACAATTGAGTAAGAATACAAAATCATGCAAAGTGGTAAACAAGCAATTGTAATTAGTCCTGGCTTCGTAAATCCTTTAAAGATTAAATAAAATATAATGAAAACTGTAACTAGGGTAAGCGCTATCAAATAATCAAATGCGATTAGTCCTCCGATAAATGTTGAAATACCTTTACCGCCCTTACCTTTAAATAAAATTGGATAAATATGTCCCATTATTACAGCCAATAATGTTAGCATTAGGAATGTAGAATCTTCAAAAAGGTATTTTGCAATAGAAACTACGATTGCCCCTTTGATCGCATCACCTAAAAATGTAGCAACGAAATACCCCTTTCCATATACGCGCCCCATGTTTCTTGCGCCAGGATTACCACTTCCTTCATCCCGAATGTCAACATTATGTCTCCATTTCGTTACTATATAAGCAGTCAATATGTTTCCAAATAAATAAGAAGCCACTAAATATAAAAACTGCATACTATTAATCATATAATCATTCACTTTCTGCATAGGAGTACTTATACAATATTCAATGACTATGTATATTGTACTTTTTTATCTACATCCCTTTATATATTTTAACATCATATTTTTACAAATCATACAAAAATTCTCATGCTTCTATTTTTTAAAATATATATCCTTCATTAAATAATATGCTCCTTTTGCTGCTGGTTCTGATTGTGGTACAAATGTAACTTCTCCTATACTTTTCTCACAGCATTTCTTAAATTCAGCATATATTTCAGGAACGAAACGCAATATGCTGCCACTTACTGCAATTGAAGTTGATTCATCAAACTGCATTTTATTGTAAATATTAACCGTAATTCTCGTTAATTCCTTAGCCGCTTGCATTATAATTTTTTGTGCAGCATCATTCCCATTTCTAGCTTCCCGAATAACTAATGGTGCGATTGCTGCAACTTTATCTTTTGAAGAACTATAAACTAGTCTTTTTATATGAGACGATGTTAATAATTGAAACTCATCTTGAATCCTTAAGCTTAATGGACAAAGTGTAACGCCTTGATCAAATTGATTTGCCATTCTCTTTAAACCTTGTAATGCAATCCAATATCCACTTCCTTCATCACCTAAAATATGTCCCCATCCCCCACTATACTCGTAAACTTTTCCTTTCTTTCCAATACAAATTGCACCTGTACCACCAATCGTTAATATTCCATCCTTCCCTTTTAAAGCAGCGGCATGTGCTATCATTGCGTCATTAAAAACTTCAATTTGTATTCCGTACTTCTGTTTTAGACGTAATGTTAATTCATTTGTATTTGCGCCACTTATACCTGCTAATCCTAAACAAATACAAACGCAATGTCCTTTCACTACATTTTTCTGGCATTGATCAATCGCTTCCATAATATGCACAAGAGCTTCTTCAAAATCTATTAATATATTTCCAAAACCACTCTTACCACTTATAATTTCCTTTCCGTCTTGATCAAAGGCAATTGCTTCTGTCTTCGTTCCCCCACCATCTACTCCAATCATATACTTCATATATGTTCACCTCATTTTCTTCATAACGGAGGGAAGGTTATATTCCCTAAAACTACAGATTGTTTTGCACCTGTTGCGCTTGGCACATTACTCGGATTACGATGATGCGTTTCGTTTGCTAAAATTGCAAAGGCGATAGCTTCTTTCGCCTCTGAAGAATAGCCTATATCTTCTTGAATGAATATTGCGCAGTTTTCATCCTTCAATCCATTTCGCAACATTTCAACAAGTGTGCTATTATAGCTGCCACCACCGCCTAATATCACCTCATCGATTTCATAATACGGCAAGATAAACTTCTTATAATGATGAACAATTGAATTTACAGTAAACATCGTGACCGTCGTCAATATATTTTCTTTACTATGCTTTTCAAACCGCTTCAATAATTCACTTACAAATTTTTCTCCAAACTGTTCTCTACCTGTTGATTTCGGTGGATTCATTTTCAAAAATGGATGACTCATACAATATGTCAAAATTTCATCTACAACTCTACCCTGTTTTGCAATTTCACCATTTTGATCATATGGCAACTGAAATAACCTTTGACATACTTCATCAATTATCATATTCCCTGGACCAGTATCAAAAGCTATAACGTTCTGATCACTTTGTTGACTTGGTATTACTGTAACATTACTAATCCCACCAATATTTTGTAGTAGTCTATTTTTACTTGGATCACGATACAAAATGACCTCTGAATATGGCACAAGTGGTGCACCTTGTCCTCCTGCTGCCATGTCCATCGTTCGGAAATTTGAGATAACCGTCGTGTTCGTTTCGTATGCTATTACTGCAGGTTCCCCAATTTGCAATGTGGAAGGTATCCTATTACCATCTTGCTTCGGCTGATGATAAATCGTTTGTCCGTGAGAACCTATCAAATCTAATTGTTCCAAAGAAAAATTGGCCTCTTTACAAACTTCCTTTACAGCATTGGCAAAACATAAACCGAGCTTAAAATTCAAACTACATATGAGTTGGACATTTGAATTTTCTATTGATAACGCTTGTTGTATTTCACTTTTTATATCATTACAAAATGGAACTGTAGTAAAATGAATGAGTTCGACCTTAGACTCTACACCACTCCCTTCTATACGAACGAGCGCTACATCTATTCCATCTAATGAAGTACCGGACATTACCCCTGCAATATACATACCATGCATGACCTCCTATTTACTAAAAAACAATCATGTAAGTTACAAATGTACAACCGATCGAAAACAATATAAATCTAAAAAACAACTGAGCTTTCGATGCAAACGATCCATCAATGAAAGAAACAACTACTGTAAGCAAAACACTTGCCGCAATGCTTGTAACGAGCCATATACTATGCATTTGTGATAGATGTAGCATTCTTAATATAGGCACAAAAAGTAAATTCGCACATATCACTCCAAATAATAATAAAAATACACCTTTATAACTAAATTTTATATTCATTCCATTTCACCCTCTCTCAACTTAATGTGAAAGAAGTGATAGACAAAATGCCTATCACTCACAAAATAAAGCATAAAGATTATGGATTAACAGATTCTCCTTCACCATTCTTCTCAATTTCAAGCATATTTTTGTCGTACATTTTAAAGAATGGTAAATAAATAAGGAATGATATTGCTATATTTATTAAGACTAATACAATTGCACGCCAATCTCCTCCTGTAGCTAAATATGCACCAATTGGGGCTGGTAATGTCCATGGCGGCATAATATGAGTTGGCGTTACAAATCCCATTGCAGTTGCAGCATAAGCGATAGTCGCTGTTACTAGCGGCGTAATGACGAAAGGAATAATTAAAATTGGATTCAATACAATCGGCAAGCCGAATATAACTGGTTCATTAATATTAAAAATCCCAGGCACAATACAAGTTCTCGATAATGCCTTCGAATATTTTGATCGACCAAATACGATCATTGCTAACACAAGCCCTAACGTTGCACCCGAACCACCAATCCAAATAAACCATTGATAAAACGGTTCTGGTGCAATGAATGGAAATTGACTCGCACCACTTGCTACAGCTTCACCATTTTTTCCTAAATATACATCCCAAAGCGGTCTTGCTACAGTACCTACAACCGATACACCATGTATTCCGAAGGACCAGAAAAATGTAATTAAAAATACAGGTATTATGACGCCAAAGTAACTATCTCCAGCTTTGACTAACGGTGCGGCTAATTTATCCACTACGTAATGTACATCAACTTTAAAAACAACTGTAATAAGGCTCATAATAATAATAACGAATGCAGCAGGTATAAGTGCTTCAAACGAACGCGATACTGAAGGTGGTACTTGTTCTGGCATTTTGATTGTTACGTTGTTCTTCTTACAAAATCTTAAAATCTCAACTGATAAAATAGAAACAATCATAGTCACGAATAATCCATGCCCTCCGAGATTTGTCATCGGAAGCATAAATCCTTTTTTATCAATTAATTCAGGAGTTAATGTTAATAGCAGTGAACATACTGCAAGCTGAGCTCCCGATAAAGCATCTAACTTATAACTCTTCGCTAAATTATATCCTATTCCAAATGCTATATATAAAGACATAATAAACATCGTTAGGCGATATGGTATTAATATACTTGTTTGATTCTTTAATGCCCAAACGGATATGAAACTATCTTTCGGTAATGGTGGAAATGCTACGATTAAAAAGAAACTTCCTACGATGATAAATGGTAATGCTGAAATAACTCCATCACGGATTGCTTGTAAATGTCTCTGTTCAGAAAGTCTTGCCATCGGTCCAGATAAGTTTTTATCAAGAAACGTGACAAACTTATTCATAACGGTTCCCCCTAACGAATTAAATCATTTACAGTCTTTAATAAAGTCGGTCCGCCAAGTGGCGTATATGCTTGCGGCGGAATGATACCACACGGAATAGACTCCTCTTCTGCAAATTTTTTTACAGAGTCAAATCGGTGTCTAACTTGTGGCGCAACCATTACAACATCCCAACCATTTTTCACTTCTTCTTCCACCTCACTTGTTCCAATCGCATGTACCTCCATGTTTACACCCTTTTTCTCCGCCTCTTTTTTTAAAGCGTTTACAACAATTGCGCTGGACATTCCTCCAGAACAAACGAACAAAACCTTCATTTATGAATCCTCCTATACTTATAATTTACTACCCTTCAAATGAAAGGAAGTTTCACTTTACTAACAAGCATATGAAGTAGTGAAAGAATTTAGTTATAATGAAAGTAAATTTCAGTAAAAATATTTTTCCTATTAAATTAATGTTTCAATATTTATTTTTCTCAATTGTAAGAACAACCTCATCTCGGATATCATAATAGTTAACCACATAATAGGGAGGCGTATAAATGATTGTTAAACGTTTATTAATGATATGTTGTATCGTCATCTTTTTTATTCCTTTCACTTTCATTTCCCCTCACTCTACTTATGCTGAAGCTAATACTACGTATAAAAAACATGAATTACGTGCTGTATGGATCGCATCTGTTCTTAATATTGATTGGCCCTCAAAAACCGGCTTACCCATCGAAAATCAAAAACAAGAGTTTATTAGATTATTAGACGATGTAAAAAACACCGGTATGAATGCAGTCGTTGTGCAAATCAAGCCAACCGCTGATGCTTTCTATCCTTCAAATTACGGTCCTTGGTCTGAATACATTACGGGCACACAAGGAAAAGATCCTGGTTATGACCCACTCGCATTTATGGTCGATGAAGCACATAAAAGAAATATAGAATTCCACGCATGGATTAACCCATACCGAATAACGATGAATCACACTGATATAAATCGATTATCAAATAATCACCCTGCAAAACAACATCCCGATTGGATTGTACCTTATGGCGGGAAGCTATATTACAATCCCGGTATTCCAGAAGTGAAAAAATTTATAACTGAAGGTGCTTTAGAAATTGTGCAAAATTATGACATTGATGCGCTGCATATGGATGATTATTTTTATCCATATAAAGTAGCAGGTGAACAATTCCCCGATCAAAAAACGTACGAAACGTATAATAACGGTAGATTTACAAATATAGAGGATTGGCGACGTAACAATGTAAATGAACTTGTAAAAGATTTAAATACTGCTATAAAACAAGAAAAATCATACGTAAAGTTTGGCATAAGTCCGTTCGGCGTATGGCGAAATATAGCTGACGATCCAACTGGCTCTAACACAACTGCAGGTCAAAGGAACTATGATGACCTTTACGCTGATACACGTGAGTGGATACAAAAAGGATATATTGACTACATTACACCGCAAATCTATTGGAATATTGGTTTCACACCAGCTGCATATGACATCTTAGTAGATTGGTGGGTAAAAGAAACAAATAATAAACCGATTCACCTATACATCGGTCAGGCGGCCTATAAAATTAATAATAATTCTGTCCCAGCTTGGTCTAATCCAGAAGAATACCCAAGACAAATTGAATTAAATCGGTTATATCCTGAAATAAAAGGTAGTATGCATTTTAGCTTAAAAGATATTAATAACAATCCACTAGGAATAAAAGATAGACTCTCAAAAGACATATATAAATATCCTGCATTAATCCCCTCTATGCCTTGGCTTGATCATGATCCACCAAAACAACCGACTTTAAAAGGTGCTATTCCAAGAGATGAAGGTATTGCTATAGGCATTATTGACGATAGAGAGAATGATTCTGCTTATTACACCATTTACCGCGCGAATGGAAAAAATGAAGTGGATATACAAAACCCAAAAAATTTACTTACTACTGTAAGGAAAACAAAACTTGGAGAAATTTATGTAGATAAAACAGCTATCTCTGGAGAAACGTATACGTATGTAGTAACTGCAGTTGATCGATTGCATAATGAAAGCGTTGCATCTAATAAGACCACTGTAAATGCAAAATAGTATACAACAAAAAACTACCTATTCTTTTATGAATAGGTAGTTTTCATATTATCATTTATAAATTAAACTACATCATTTCTTTTAATAAAGAGTTCGCACTTTTAAGAATTTCTCCACCATCATTCATTAAATTTGTAGCTCTTTGCATTTTTTTTGTATTTCCTTCATCTAAAGCTTCTGGAGTTAACTTCGCAGATTGATTAAACTTCTCTAAAGCCTGCAAATATAAACTATTAACTTCTTTGAATTTGTCAGGCACTTGAGCGTTTGGTGGGTTTTGAGTTACATCTTGTAACATAATTAGACTCGCGGCTAATTTAAGCGTCCATTCTTCATCCCCAATTTTATTATTTACCAAAAGATTACCTGTCTGATTTAAAGAATCTGTTAGTTTTTTACTATGAGTAGCATATGCAGATCTATAATTTGATTCCAACACTTTTTGTTGTGTTTCTGCCTTACGCGCCTCTGCTTCTGCTTTCTTTTTTTCTTCTTCTTTTTTACGTTGCTCTTCTTCTATTTTCTTCTTTTCTTCCTCTTCTTTTTTACGTTGCTCTTCTTCTATTTTCTTCTTTTCTTCCTCTTCCTTCTTACGTTGCTCTTCTTCCGCTTTCAGTCTATCTGCTTCTGCTTTTTCAGCCGCTTCTTTTTCTAGCTTTTCTTTTTCCTTCGCTTCAGCTGCTAATTGCTTCTCTTTTTCTTTTTTCGCCTTTTCAACATTTTTTTCTTCTTCTATTTTTGCTTTTTCAGCTTTCTGTTGCTCTTCTTTTTTAGCTGCTAACCGTTTCTTTTCTTCAGCTTTTTTATCCATTTCAGCCTGTTGTTCTGCAGTTATTGGATAAAAAATATGACTTAATGTTAAAGAAACGATAAACACAGATAAACATGAACCAAAAATAATAGCAAATTTTTTCAAGCGCGAACGATATTTCTTTATAACTATCGTCCCTATCATAGCAATAAAAAATACTATCGCTCCAATTAAACCAACCATCCCAATAAACATTAACAAAGTATCCACTCTTTAAATGTACTCCTCTACTTATGTATTTCATAAGACCCAAACTAGTTATCTATACATGATTTTGGATATTTCTATAATAAAAACACTTTCTTTTGGAATCTTACATTTTCAACATTTGTCAGTATAGCAATAATAATGTCATAATAAAAGTCTTTTACTTACTTATTAATACTTCAACTAATTCCGCAATTTCTGATTAAACTATAATTTTTATCAAAATAAAAAGAGATCCCTCAAAAAAGCTACATTTATCAGCTTTTTTGAGGAAATCTCTCCTACTTATTTTTAAACTTCTCAGTCGCTGCTCTCATCTTCACATTCAAATCGTGATCAATCGAGTCACGAATATCCCGCTCTACTACTTCCATTTCTTTTTGGAAATTTTGTAAGTAGATTTTCAATTCTTCTTCTTTTTCGGGACGTTGTGATGGTGGTAGTTGCACCACTAAAGATAACATCGCTATTAAATCTTTCATTAAGAACGTTTCAAGTTTATGTTGTTGTTCAAACATACGTTGCTCTTGATAGTACGGCAGTGCATTTAATACTGAAATTGTAATATCATCAACTGTTTTTTGTAATGAAGGATTTATTGAACGCTTATACGCTTGAATTGTATTTAATGCATCTGGATAGCGATCATAAAAATACAATTTATAAAACGATAAATCTGTCGGTTTTACTGTTTGCTGCGTTTCTTGTCTTAAAAAATCTTTCACTTTTATCGCAGCTACATCAATATCTTCATTTGTAAGTTTTCTCGTTGTTTTTGCCATTACATGTACTTTTTTCTGTTTTTCTTTCGGTAACATTGAGAATACTTGCTCTCTCGTACGTTGGCTCGATGCACAGAAAAGAGTGTTTAATGTATGTTGCTCTTTTTTTCCTTCCGTGCGAATCCAGCGATAAAAGAGTGGATGTTGTGTAAATTCTTGTAGAAACGGTAATGATTTATTCGATAACTTTTCTAAAGAATCGTGTGCTCTTTTATATGGCTTCGTCCATGAAAAATACAGTTTTCGTCCGAAATATACGACTAAAACAACGACCGTAAATGCGATTAAAAGCAATGTACCGAGTAATAATAGTACGGTTTGAATGAAACTCATTTTTTCACCTCCTCTAAAAGTCTGCTATTTTCTTGGACGCTGAATGAGCTTTTGTTTCATTTCATCATTAAATGTGTCTAGTTCAATAACAAACTTCTTACTTGACTCTATAATACGTTCTGATGATTTCTCAGAAGCTTCAATCGCAGCAAATACATTTTGGAATGATTCGCGTAATTTATCCATACTAATTGCCGGATTTTCAAGCAGTTTTGTTGTTTCTTCTGTGTTTTGTTTTAATGCTTGTGAGTTACTTAATACCATTGATTCAATTGCTTCATTTGTCGCATTCACTGCATCAATTGTTTTCCGTTGATTCGTTAATGCTAGCTGAATAGCAGCGGAAACTGTTACAACGTTTTGCGTCATTGTAATTGCATTACGTATTGCCTCTGTTAACTTTTCGTTATTTTTCTTAATGATGTCTACAGATGCGATAGATTGTAATAACACGCTTTTTGCTTGCTGCATATTACGTGTACGCACTAGAATCTTTTCTAATGCATCGTTAATTAATGGAATGTCTCTTTGACGCTCTGGATTTTGTTTCTCCGCTTCAAGCATGCCCGCCAGTTTTTTCCCTAAGTATACTTGCTTATCGAGCGCATGAATTTTATCGTGCGATTGCTCCTTAAGCATCTCTAGGCCAACAGTATCTTCTTGTAAGTTGTCACGGCCAATTAGAAGCGATCTTATAATCTCCTCAATTTGCTTATCTATAGATTGGTATTTATGCACGTATGTTTCAAGTGGATTTTTCTTGAATACTTTAAACATAATTTTCTTCATACCACTTGCTTTTAATGAATTTGGATCAAGCTCTGATACTACTTTTCGTAATTCTAACAATGTATTTGGGATTTCTTCATTTTTCCCGTTCATCATCGCTGTGACAGGACGTTTTAATGCTGATAACGTTTGTCCTGCTGCTTGTTGTTCTTTATCCCCTAAATCTCCTAGCTGAGACAATACTTTCGATAAATCTGTATTTTGCTCGCTATTTAATTTTTGTACATAAAGATCGGCTTCTTTATTTAATTCATCAAGTTCTTCATCTTTTATAACTGTATCAACTACTACTTCTACATTATTATCTTTCACAATTGATACGGGTTCTTTTTTCTCGAGTTCAGTCAACAAAATCGCTCCTTTATTTATATGTGCGAATTTATGTGCACTATATTTCATCTAATATATTGTATTTCATGTGCAAACAGCCTATATGAAATCAATTTTCAAGAAATACCTGCTTATGCAGTCATTCCCTGTTTCTTACTATAAGTATACCTGTAAACAACATAATTTTCCTCAGACTTAAGACCTAGAGACCGACATGCTGAAGGCGGATTCTTCGTGTGTTACATATATAAATTACGTCCTTCCCATTCTACTGTACTCAATCTTTTGACATACACCCTTTTTCAATGTGATAATTATATTGCGTTCAATCCTATTGCTTCTTACGCGCTACAAATGCACCATTTTGAAATGCCAATAACACTGTTTCAAACATTTTATCTTCTTCAATCATTTTTATAAACTCAGCTAATTCATTCGCATGAGAAGTAGCATTATCGACAACAAGAAGACCTTTTGGTTGTAAAATGCGTTTTATATGCTCAAGCCACCACATGTATTGCGTACGCTCTGAATCTAGGAAAATAAAATCAAATGAATGATCTAGTTGTGAATCTAAAAATGCCCCTGCTTCTTGATTGTGAACATCAATCCTTTGTAAAAGGTTTGCGTTTTCAAAATTGGCAAGTGCCTCTCCAACTCGTTCTGAGGAAAGCTCTACAGTTGTTACATTTCCATTTGTTTCTTCTACCGCATCAGCTAACCACAATGTAGAATAACCATTAGAAGTTCCAATTTCTAAAATGTTTTTTGCACTACACCCTTTTACTAAAATTGATAAAAATTGCCCCATCTCACGAGAAATATTCCGTAATTTTTCTTCCCGTGTTTTTTTATTTCGATCATGCTCTTCTCCATATTGTTCAAGTTGAAATAATAATGAATTTAATGTATCCATTCTTTTCATCGCCTTTCTAAAGCAATATGATGAAAAAGCTCTTGTTGCCCGTCTACTTTTTATTATATGCGAAACGAAATCCTTTTTCCCGTTATATGACAAAGATTTATAATTTTTTATAGCATATTGTTTCGTTTTTTGGTAAAGTTAATTTCTACGTGCAATTATTCCATTCATATTATTTCATATTAAAATTGCAGTTATTAAATTATATAAACCCCATTTAAATGAATCGGTATTTCAAATTCAATTAAGCGCCCTTTCCGGACGCATTTTCTTTGTTTATATATTTCTAGAAGAAAGGATGCTTACAAATGAACGTGATTAGCTTAGATGCTGCTCGAAAACGAAAGCAGCATAAAAAATTAATGATTACTATACCGATTATTACACGTATTTATGAAGAAGACGGGGAAATTAAATTTGAGGTAGCTGGCGAAAAAGATGTCCCTCTTGAAATGTTAGAAAAATAATAAAAAAACAAAAAACGCATTTCTGAAGAAATGCGTTTTTTATATTTTTACATTTAAATGCATAAGTTTTTCAGGATTAACTACCATATAAATGTTTGAAATCTTCTCATCCTCAAATGCGAACGAAAGAACATATGTTATTTTATTATTTATTGTAACTATAACTCCTGGCATACCATTTACCATTTTGAAATCAACAGTGTACGCTTCTGTCAATCGTTGCGCAACCCCAAAGAACAAACGTATAATTCGATCCGCAGAATAAATCGGATGAATTGCAGTCGTAACTTTACCACCACCATCAGCTTTGAGTATAGCATCTGTTTTTAATACTTCTAACATACCTTGCGCATCCCCACACTGTAATGATGATACAAACTTTTCAACGTAAGCAGCCATTTTCTTCGTACTTAATGTCGATTGCTTCGGCTTATCCAATATACTTTTTCGTGCCCGTTGAAAAATCTTTCTACAGTTCACACTACTCTTATCAACAATCGAAGCTATTTCTTCGTATTCATAACTGAAAACCTCTCTTAATATGAAAACAATTCTTTCTACCTCAGACAATTGTTGTAAAAGTAATAAATATGCGGTGGAAAGAGATTCTTTCATTGCAAATGACTCTGATGGCTCATCACTTTCTTCTACTAGTGGCTCTGGCAACCACATCCCTACGTACACGTTACGTTTATACGCTGCCGAACGTAATTTATCAATTGAACGATTTGTCGCCATCTTACACAAATACGCTTTCATATTTTCTATAGACTGAAAATCTTCTATATTATTTAATGAGATAAATACATCCTGAACGATATCCTCAGCATCCATAACACTCCCAAGGATTCTATATGCTAACGAAAATAGTAATGGTTGATACACTTCATATAATTGCTCCGTTTCCATGATGAACTGCCTCACTTTCTAATTGCTTTAAAATGTGTAACGCTGCACGTTTCCCGCTTGCTACTGCAGCATCAGCTAATATTTCATCATGCCCAGCCCAATCACCTGCAACGTAAACACCTGGCATTTCAGGGATATTAGGACCTGGGGTTTCAACTCGGTTAATATGAGGAAAATCATATACTACCTTTATTGTCGGTAAATATTGCTGTGCAACAACTTCTCTTTTCCAATTTGGATGTAACAAATCCATCGTACTTTCTAACTGTCCTTTATCTTCATGAGTATGTTTCATCTCTAGTGCAGGATTCTGGTACTTAATTAAACTCACAGCAATTGATCCATCATCACTTAATTTAGCTGCTCTTGATTGATTCGTGAAAAATATAGGTTGATCTAATCCTAATGCAAATTGATGTGTCGGATTAGGTAATCGTCTCAAACCAATATCTAATGCAGCAACAGTAACCGGTACCGATTGTTCACTCCATCTATGCAAGCTTGTTCCTTCCGCACCTTTTATTATGTTACAAGCTTCTTTCGGTGGAGTCGTCACAATGACTGTACCTACTTCAAATACCTCATCGTCAAAACAATATATTCTTTGTTTATCTTCGTAATGCTCTATTTCCAAAACATGCTTTTTAGCCAAAAATTGCACCCCGACATGATTCGCTATGTCTCTTAATTTTGTTATTATCGTCTCCCAGCCACCATCTACATAAAATACCCCTTCTTTTATTGAAAGCTGTATTTGCTTTAGTACAGATGATGCCAATTGTATTGTAGGAGCAAACGTATATGTTGTTGTTCGGCATAATGCATAAAATATATTTCGAACCATTGGATCTTTTATTTCATTTTCTGTCCATGTAGTTAGACTCATTTTTGGAACTTCTCCTATATTTAAATGCCCTAAACGAATTATTAGACGTAAGAATTGTACTTTTGCAGACCACGAAAGTAGTGGTGTTGATAAAATTGAGCGAAAATCTGTTGGGATAGTGAATATATCCCCTTTCCATATTCCATGTGCTTTTGTAGATGGAATTCCACCCGGTAGATTCATACCGAGCTCATTAAAAGTTAAAAATGCTGCTCCTCCTCTATATAAGGCGTGCGCACCAAGGTTCATACAGATCCCATTTTTATTTATAGTCATCCCTCGACCACCAAATCGACTGGACTTTTCTAACACAATCACTTTCCTTCCAGCTTTCGCTAAATATATAGATGCTGTTAATCCAGCAAGGCCACCACCAACAATTGCTACATCAAATTTCTTCATAATAAAATCCCTCCTTATCGTTCTACATACAAGACGAACGATTAAAGAGGGATGTGACATAAAAATATATTTTTACTCATCTATTTTATTTCATTATTTTTTAATTCTGTCATATTGCATACGAAATAACTCAATTGCAAATGGTATATCCTCTGCACTCTTTATATAATAACTGATCCATCCTGATTCAGGTAATACGTGATGTGCTTTCACTAATCCTTTGTTTACTAATTCATCTCGCTTTAACTTTGGAAATGGTAAATCAACTAACTTATCTCCATGCAAATGACCCAGTTCTTTCTTACCATAATTTATTTCAATACCACCAAATCGATGCGGTTTTTCAGAAACACCTGCCCAGCTGAGCACTTCACTTCTAATCATTTCACTAAATGACATGGACATTCACTCCTTATTAATGATTGATGTAATTTTAAATTAACATTTTCATTACTTTTTTCCATCAATCCAAAGTATGAACGGGAATACGAATATAGTTTAATCTCAACACCTTCATTTATTTCATAATTAAAATAATTCCAAAGGGTATTTATTCTATTATACAGAATTATTATTAAAAATAATTTTAGGGGATGGATTTATATGCGCGAGGTATTATTACAAAAGGAAAATTATTTACAATCTAATGAATTAAAACTTTTGAAAAAAGCTATACAATTTGCAGAGCGAGCACATGATGGACAATACCGCCAAACCGGAGAACCATATATTATTCACCCTTTCGCAATTGCTGAAATACTGATAAATTATAAAGCTGACATCACTACATTGATTGCTGCATTATTACACGATGTTGTAGAAGATACTGAACATTCTATAGAAGAAATTGAATCGCATTTTGGTACAACTATTAGATATATTGTAAATGGATTAACAAAAAGAAAAAAACAACAAAATCAAAACAAAATAATATACGAAGCAATTAATTTTAAAAAACTACTATTATCCTCTCAACATGATATACGTGTTGGCATTATTAAAGTTATAGATCGCCTTCACAATATAAAAACATTGAATGTTAAAAAACCGGCGAAACAAGTAGCATATGCGAATGAAACTTTAACACTTTTTGCGCCACTTGCAAAGCGACTAGGATTATATACAATCCAGTATGAATTAGAAAATCTTGCTTTTCAATATTTACATAAAGAAAGATATAACAAGGTACTTGAATTTTTAACTGGATATGTGCCACATCTCCAAAAAAATATAACTGATTTGAGAAGAGGAATTCATTCTTTTTATGATACTAACCTTTCATTTAAAATAAGCTATGAGTTTCCTCCAATTTATACTGCTTACTCACAACTACAAGAAGTACAAAACGTATCAGGTATTTCACAAATCTGTATTACAACTACAAGTGTACTAGATTGCTATAAAATTCTTGGAATAATACATCAATTATACAAACCAACTATCAACTATTTCGAAGACAACATAGCACTTGAAAACAGCCCTTTTAATAGCAATTTAAAAACTAAAATCAAGATGAATAATACTGTACAAACAATTATCATTCAAACACAATTAGCAAAAACATTAAAAGATAACGGCATTTTTTCTTTATTGAATAATAGAACTGCAAATGTTCAAGCAATATCTTTTAAAATAATGAATGATACAATTGTGAATAACAATTTATTAACTACAGATCCAATCGCTTTCCATAATCTAGTATCATATGAACTATTTGAAAATACCATAACGGCTTATACTTCAGATTTACAACCTATTTATTTACCAGATGGTGCTACAATTATTGATTTTACTTTCTCTTCATTTCCAAAAATTGCACATAACATGAAAAATGCAAAAGTAAATGGTATACCTGTTCCACTTAAAACAAAGGTATCTCATTTTGACGTCATAGAAATCTATTTTGGTTTAAAACAAAACTTGGTATTAGAGTGGCTCAATTATGCCAATACCGCTAAAGCACAATTAATTATTCAGCAAAAACTATCTTAAATAACAGACTAATACCTCTTATAAAAAGTATTGGTCTGTTATTTAGGATACGAAATACACCCCCTATTCTTTATGGAATAGGAAAATTTATTATGATACCAACAACAGCACATAACAAACACTAGACACATATCCTAATTTTGTAACCTTACTTACTAATAGAAAGGCAGGTAATACAATTGACTTCCAATATCGACTACACCTCCCCCTCAACTAATTTCACTTATGATTTAAATAAAAGTAATTTTTTTCAGAAAGATGGCCAAAATTATATAAATGTACTTGGCATGAAACAATTAAATACGTTAGAAAATACTTCTTTATTAGATATCTATTTAAGTACAGGAAATGTTGTAGAGCCGCATATACATCAAAATGCAGCTGAACTCGTGTACTGTATTTCAGGATCTGCGGTTGTTTCATTACTTAATCCTTTTACAAATCAAATATTAAACTTACCAATAAAACCGGGGCAAGTTGCAAATATTCCACAAGCGTGGTGGCATTATGAAATTGCTACAGCAGATAACACTCATTTATTAGCAATTTTCGACGCACCAACACCAGAAGTTATTTTTGGTTCTGACATGTTAAGATTAACTCCCACTAATATAATGGCCCATACTTACTGTCTCGATGAACAACAATGGAAACAAGCAGTATCCCCTATTCAATCCACTACAGTAATCGGTCCTCCAGCAAATTGTAATCAGAAACGCGGAACGATAAACCCAGCAACTCAGCCTCCTAATCCACAACAAAATTTATATTATCCAGATTCATATTATTTCCCTCTTTACTGGGGATATTAATTTATATTGTGAAGGGACGATTATTTATCTCCTCGGGAAATACGTAGGAGATTTTTTTATTGTATACCCATTCCTATTTATTATCGTAACAATTAATAGAGTACATACATATAATATTTATATATTTAATTGGAGGTGATAGTACTATGAGTAATTATAACTATCGAAAAAACTACTCTCATAATAAAAATAGTAGTTCATCAACATCCTCTCAGTTTTCGAATTCTCAATCTTCCAATTCCCAATCACAAAGAGACTTAGCCGAGCAAGGCTATGTAAAGAAAAAAGGATGTAACTGTAATAAAAACAAATAGTTTATTACTAATTTGAACAATAACATTTTAAAGCTCACGATAAATAAATTACTTCCCTTTTATTTAAAAGATGAATTCTGTTTTTAATAGAATTCATCTTTTTTATTTATAAATATTTTTTCATATACAATAGAGTGTAAATCATACATTTTTATTTTTATACCAATTCACCAAAGAGTAATTTCTCAATTGAGTATCACCTATCTTCCCATAAAATATAGCCCTTCCTAATAAATTAGGAAAGGCTATATACAAATGCCAGTTCAAATTTCAAACAGACATTGTAACCAGTTAGACGATATTAATACCTGCACTTACAAATCCAGCTACTGCAGCTATTGGACTTGCTGCTGTTAAGGAAACATATAATAATATTTTATCCCCAGCTACTACTGGAATAGCTTCAGGGATAATTCCTGATGCTGTAGAACCAATCGCGATCGCAGCAAATGCTGGTGTTAATAATAGAGGCGCGCCTTGTACTGTAAACGTATTACTTGCTGCTGGTGCAGTTAATATTTGTATCTGCACTTGAACAGGTGATAATGGGGATAATGCAGCTGTTGCACTAAAGAAACCTGCTAATGACGTAATAACCCCGTCACGTGGTGCTACAAATGCATAATCACCTACACCTAATGCTAATGTGATACTTGTTCCACCAGCTAATCCTATACCAGGCTGACTAAATCCAAATCCAAGTAGAGTTCCTGTATTAGCTATTAACGCGTTAACTAACGCTGCTGGTGTTGTACCTGAAGCGAATGGAATAATAGCTCCGCCACCAGCTGCTCCAGTTGCTCCCGTTAGACCTGTTGCTCCTGTTGGACCTGTTGCTCCTGCTAGACCTGTTGCTCCTGTCGGGCCTGTTGCTCCTGCTAGACCTGTGTCTCCCGTTGGACCTGTTGGGCCCGTTGCTCCTGCTAGACCTGTGTCTCCCGTTGGACCTGTTGGACCTGCTGGACCTGCTACTCCAGTATCTCCTGTTGGACCTGTTGCTCCCGTTGCTCCTGCTAGACCTGTGTCTCCCGTTGGACCTGTTGGACCTGTTGGACCTGTTGCTCCTCCTCCTGGACCTGTTGGACCTGTTGGGCCTGTTGCTCCTCCTCCTGGACCTGTTGGACCTGTTGGGCCTGTTGCTCCTCCTCCTGGAGTAGCACCAATTAATTGAGTTAATAAGTTTAATAAAAGTTGTAAACTTGCAGGGTCAATAATTAAAGAGAAGAAGAATGGTGCAAGAGCACTATAGAATTGTTGTAATAAAGAAAGCAATTGACCTAAATCTGGGTTAGGAGATTGTAGTAAATTAATAATACTTTGAATTAATTGTTTTAAGAAATTCCCTTCTGGAGAAGGTGCTAATTCATTTAGTAAGTTCAATAGTTGAGTAAACAAATTGAGTAAAGCCAATCTGTTTGCGTCACTTGGATTCGCAAAAAATGCTGCAATAGCCGCAATTAAAGAATTTAGTAAAGTAATCAATCTTCCTAATTGTTCACTAGTAATTGGAACCGTTTGTGGATTATTACAACAATCTGGAGTGAAAACAATTGGATTATTGCAGTTGTTATGACCAAAGCAATCGTTATGTTTCATTTATTTCCTCCTTACTTATTTTTATAGTTGAGTGTTTTCCTATTATAAGAGTTAAAAAAGATCCAATCGAAAAAAGTAATTGAGTTATTTGTTCCGCTTAAAATAGGAAACATGAACGATAATTAAACTTGAAAACATTATTTAATTATGTTCATGACTCACATATTAATTATATGTTTTTAATAATTGACTGCTTAGATTAAACACCTAAACTTAAGAGTTTATTTTATTTTTCCACGTTTATCTCTTAGGTCCAAAAGCACATTTTAACTTGAGTATAAAAACTAAGCATTAGCATATAACCACCAAGTAACAACAATACCTTTACTAAAATTGTGTTCCCTCTACTATCATGAAGCCGTTTTTATTATCAAAAACTTTCATACAATATATTGGACAAGTTATCCCATACTTTGTTCAAAAATAATTTAGGGAGTGAAAAATAATTGCCAATTATTCAACCATTTATGGCATCCAGAAGATTCACATCTACAATAGGAGCCGGAACCGGGACTGGTGCAGCTTTTGCAATTGCTGCTACAGCTTGCTTAAACGATGCTGGTACTACTGCAACTGCTTTTCCGACCTTTACGTATTACAACTTATATGTAAACGGCATTCTTCAACCTAGTGTGAATTCCAGTGTTACTACTGGACCTACTGGCGCTATTACAATTCCTGGCGGAGATGCATTAGACGGTGGAATTCCAATTACAATTGAATTTATCGTCACTTAGTTTTAACTACTTTAATGTAGAGCAAAAAGACAGATCCTTTTTATTTAAGAATCTGTCTTTTTTAATTAATAATGATAAATTGTAAAATAATTGAAGAACCTTGTGATGGTGGTTGATTATCTAATAAAGTGAGCTGACCAGTACTAACTTGATATAATGGTTGTGGTTGAAGTATTCCATTAATAAACAAATTAATGTACGAAACCTCATCAGGAGATAATATGTGAGTTGTACCATATTGAGCTAACCCATCTGAATCTGTATATATCAGTTTTTCTCCATCTGCAAAAGTGTAAAATAATAAATTAGTTGTTGTAATGGGGCCAATAACGCCAGTTGGACCGGTTACTCCTGTTGTTCCCGTCGGACCTGTTGCTCCCGTTATTCCCGTCGGACCTGTTGCTCCTGTTGTTCCCGTCGGACCTGTTGCTCCCGTTATTCCCGTCGGACCTGTTGCTCCCGTTATTCCCGTCGGACCTGTTGCTCCCGTTATTCCCGTCGGACCTGTTGCTCCCGTTATTCCCGTCGGACCTGTTGCTCCCGTTATTCCCGTCGGACCTGTCACTCCCGTTATTCCTGTTGCACCGGTCACTCCCGTTATTCCTGTTGCACCGGTCACTCCCGTTATTCCTGTTGCACCGGTCACTCCCGTTATTCCTGTCGCACCGGTCGCTCCTGTTGTTCCCGTCGGACCTGTTGCTCCCGTTATTCCTGTTGCACCGGTTGCTCCCGTTATTCCTGTTGGAATATGAATTGGGGGAAGAACCGGGAAGGTAGGTCCAATATTTTCTGGGCCTATTATGCCTTTATCCAACCATAATTTGTCATTCTGTTTCAATTAAATCCCCCTCATTCCACATTTTTGTTTCCTAATTAACAAAATAAAACATTTATCATTTCGAAAAAATCTATGGCTACTTTTTTCATATCCAAATGATTTTTACATATATTAAACTTTTTGCCGTTTCTATAACTAGTAGTATTCATATTATAAAATGATAGCTCTATTTCAAAATACTAAATTGGTTACGTTCTAATTAAAAGATGAGGTGATTTATATTCAAGATAAGAATGAAAAAACAAAAAAAAATCTATTATCACTGGCTCTTGAAATTATTCTTCCCTACAGACTTACAGGTCCTACAGGCATCACTGGTCCTACAGGCATCACCGGTCCCACAGGCATCACTGGTCCTACAGGCATCACTGGTCCCACAGGCTTTACTGGTCCTACAGGCATCACTGGTCCTACAGGCATCACTGGTCCCACAGGCTTTACTGGTCCCACAGGCTTTACTGGTCCCAACATTACAACAAACTCTATGTTTGCAAATAATACATTAGGTGGTCCCATTTCAGTCATATTAGGTGGAACTAATATTCCACTTTCTAATAACCAAAGTCTCGGAAATTTTACAGTGAACGCTTCAAATGATATATTTACAATTCCTGTTACTGGGAGATATTATTTAACTTATCAAGTTAATACGACAACTGCACTACTTGCTGGTACAAGGCTACTATTAAACTCTTCGACTCCACTTTCCGGATCTATTTTTTCCCCCGCAATATCAACTTCAAATTATAATAATAATTTAATAATCAATTTAATTGCTGGTAATACAATTTCACTTCAACTATTTGGCGTATTATCCATAGTTAATTTAGTTGGAGGTGGTTCAACAGGTGCCTCTTTAACAATTATACGAATTGATTAAAAAATGATTCGTTCTTTTTTATAATCATCATTCTTAAATGCTAAAATAGTAACTATTACATCATTCCTTAAGGTTATATATTAATAACTTCAGGACAGTGATTTTGCAATAAAAAACACTTTGTACTATATTCATAGTACAAAGTATCTATACTAAATTTTCCGTATATACATTATCAATTTACATTGCTCTCTGCCAATGTTACCTTAAATATGAAGGTAGTTTCTCAAATACGAACCATCTCAATACGTATTTGAGAAACAAACTTCAATCCTATACGCGAGAGCAATACTATGTTGACACTCAAATGAGTGTCTTTTTTTGTGAATTATAAAAAATAAAACCATCTCTTATAGATGGTTTTACCATTACCCCTTTCTATGTTTTTTAAGTCAGCTGTAAATTTATGAAGCTGAATAATAAATGGTCATACTTAACCGCGTTAGCGTTCTTCCAAAATTATGATACGTATGTGGTCTATCCGCCTTAAAGCGAATGGCATCCCCACTATTTAATTTATATTGACAATCATTTATTTCAATTGTCAATTCTCCTTCAAACACTGTTATAAATTCTTCGGTCCCTTCTTTATGTCCTTCCGAACTTAATTTTCCTTCTGCTTCAATTTCAACCGTATAGATTTCAAAGTTCCTATCATCTTGGAAAGGAAAAGAAGGATACACTTTATATCTCCCACTGTCTTCTGATAATACTTGAATATCATTTCGTAAAATAACTTTCGTATCCGGTTGCGGATTATTGATTAAAGAAGTAAAAGACACTTTTAAACCATTCGCAATTTTCCATATCGTTGTTAATGTTGGACTTGACTCTCCTCGTTCAATTTGTCCAATCATCGTTTTACTCACACCTGTTAATTGGGAAACCTTTTCTAAACTTAACTTTTCCTTCTCTCGTATTGTCTTTAAATTTTTCGCCAAAATAAGTTGAATTTCTTCCATAAGAAACACCCCTACACTATATACAATATAACGACCGTTATGTATAATAAAAAGCACACGTTATATTGTTCTTTTCGGTCATTATAACATACAAAATAATTAGGGGGTTTTGAAATGCCTATATTTTCTTTTTTGTTATTTGTTTTTATAAGTAGCTTCACACCCGGACCTAACAATTTTTTAGCGATGACATACGCTAATCAACATGGTTTAAAAAAGAGTATGCAATTTTGCTTTGGAGTAGCTTTCGGGTTTTTCATCCTCACTTCCTTATGTAGCTTCTTTAATATTTTCCTAATTAAAGTTCTACCCATAATTGAATTTCCATTAAAAATTTTAGGTGTAGCTTATATGCTCTATTTAGCTTTTAAAATACTTACAAGTAAAACTAGCACAGATCCCGATGAAAAATATAATAAAAATTTATTTACAGTAGGGATTCTCCTTCAGTTTATTAACCCTAAAGGGATACTATTCGGACTAACCGTAGTATCAACTTTTATTCTCCCTTATTACAATTCATATTCAAGTTATCTACTTTTTTCATTATTTCTCGGTGTAGTTGGATTAATGAGTACATGTAGTTGGAGCTTATTTGGTTCCATTTTTCAAAAACTATTATTAAAACATACTAAATCATTTAACATCATTATGGCCGTTTTATTAGTTTGTAGTGCAATTTCAATTGTAATCACTTAAATTTCTTTAATTTCAAAAAGAGGATTACTCATTAAAAGTATCCTCTTTTTTTGGGCGGAATGATTTTTAAATATTCTGTTTCACTAAACTAAAACCTTTACTTAACTTCATACCACCAGCCTCTACGATCAAGGTAATCCGTCATTCCCTTAAGTTGCGCATCTGAAGTTGGTTCAGAGATAAAATATGTTAGACCATCAGATTGTAAGATGAAGTTAGCTGTCATTTTTAGGGACGTTAATGCTCCCATTACATCAGGTGTTTCATAAGGTGAAAAAGCGCCTGATTGGATAATATTTTGTTTAGATGGCGGAGTTGTCCCACCAGATTGCCCAGTTAATGCATAAACAATTGAATTTGCAATCTTATCTGGATTCCATTTTGCCATATCTGCTTCATTATCGATAAATCCAAGTTCAATTAAGATTGCAGGTGCTTTCGTATTCGATAACACATAAAGGTCTTTTCGTTCCTTTGCACCACGATTTGACCAGCCAATATCTTTTGAAAGTTGTGCTGCTATCTTTGCTGATAAAGCTTGTTGATCATAGTAAAGTACTTCAACACCATTTGCTCTCGTATCATATGAGTTTAAGTGAAATGAAACTACTAAGTCTACATCATGTGAGTTTGTTTTTGATACGATGTTATTTAAATTTTGTGCCTGCGTTGTCCCTACTTCATCAGTATCATCATAAACTGTATGCCCTAATGCTCTTAATTTAGCAACAACTGCATCCTTAACTTGGCGATCCATAATGTGTTCTTTCCGATTCCCATAATTCGCGCCTTGTACAATGCTGTTATGACCTGCATGTAAACTATATCTAGCCATTTTTCAACACCCCCTTTTTATTAACATATTCAAAGCTCGTCTTATTGTCCGGTCAAATATCCAGTACAACACTTGCAAATAATAAATAGGGCGCTAATCTATTTTTTAAATGAAAAAATCAAAAATAATACTTTAAATTGCGGCATCCACTTTTTATTATTCATGTTAAAATCTTTTTATAATAATACAGAAAAATACGCTATAATATAAGTTATTGTTCTTTAGGAGGGTTTCAATGGCTGATAAATATAAATTTTTGATTCTCGTTATTACGGTATTTTTTTCATTCTTTTCCTTAATAAAAGATTTCCGCAACACTTCAAAAAGTTTCTTTTTGGGGAGCTTCGCAATCCTAACATGCTTTATTTTATTATTAACCCACGCTTTAGAGTTAACTCCAGTACTTCTCTATTCAGCACAGATGGCTCTTGAGATTATTACAATACCACGTAAATTAATCCTTCTATCTGTCACTGAATTCGCTAGTTTCTTCTAATAATTCGAACATCTAAAAATTTTTAACTCTATAGCTCTAATTATCTTTACAAATATAAAAATGCGGTTTCTCCTTTCTAGAGAAACCGCACTATATCAAAGTTCTTATTAAATTTTAAACTGACTCGTATACAGGTCAAAGTAAAATCCTCTATCTTCCATGAGAGATTCATGATTCCCTTTTTCTAAAATGCTTCCATCTTTTATAACAAGGATTTGATTTGCTTTTTCAATCGTCTTCAGTCGATGAGCGATTACGAAACTTGTTCGACCTCTCATTAAATTGTTTAGTCCTTCTTGTATTTGTAATTCTGTTCTCGTATCGATATTAGATGTTGCTTCGTCGAGAATTAATATATCTGTATCTGCTAAAATTGCCCTTGCAATTGCAAGAAGTTGTTTCTGTCCTTGACTTAAATTTGATCCTTCTGTGGCTATTTTTGTTTCATATTGATTCGGTAAATGTTTTATAAAAGAATGTGCAGATGCTGCCTTAGCTGCATTGATTACTTCTTCATCACTCGCATCTAATCGACCATAACGTATATTATCCATAATTGACCCAGCAAATAAATACGTATCTTGTAAGACTACTCCTATTTTACTTCGCAACGAGTTCAAATCATATTCTTTAATATTTTTTTCATCAATATAAATTTGCCCTTGCTGTACATCGTAAAAGCGCGTTAGCAAATTAATGATTGTTGTTTTGCCCGATCCAGTTGGACCTACTAAAGCAATTGTCTCCCCTGGCCGCGCTTTAAGACTCACTTCTTTTAAAATCGTTTTATTTTCCTCATATCCAAATGAAACATTCTCGAGTGCAACATGTCCATGTAAATTTTGTATTACGAATGCATCTTTTTTATTTTTGATTTCCGGTACTTCATCCATAATTTCAAAGACACGTTCCCCACCAGCAACTGCCGCTTGAATCGTATTCATTAAAGTTGCGAATTGACTGAGTGGTCTTGAGAACTGACGAGAATAATTAATAAAAGCCGCAATGACACCTACTGTTGTCATTCCATTTAAAACCATTACTGATCCAGTCCCAATTACAAGTCCCATACCTAAGTTGTTAATAAAGTTCATACTCGGAAAAATAAAAGCTGAAAATGTATCCGCCTTCGTTGCTGAAACTCTTAGTTGTTCATTAATTTTATTGAATTTCTGTACGGTTTCTTTTTCTTTCCCATATAACGTTGTAACATCCGCTCCTGTTATAGCTTCCTCAATAAATCCATTTAATTCTCCTAAATCTTTTTGACGCTTTGCAAAGTTTTTACCACTATAAGCCACTAGTTTTTTTGTAACGAAAAACATAATAGGTACCGTAATTAAAGTAACAATTGCTAAAATCCAATCTAATGCGAACATCGCAATTGTCACACCAATAAAAGTTAGCGCTGATGAAATAATCTGTACAACACTTTGTGTCAACGCTTGATTCAAATTATCTATATCATTTGTCACACGACTCATTAAATCTCCTTGAGAACGTACATCAAAGAACCGTAAAGAAAGCGTTTGGATTTTCTTAAAAATATCTTGTCTTATTTTTTGTATCGTTTTTAATGCAACATTGACCATTACAAATGTTTGTAACCAAGTTAATAATACTGTTACACCATAAATCGCGATAAGTAACAAACACATTCTCGCTGTACCACTTACATCCTTTGGTACAATATATTGATCGATAATTACTCCCATTAAATACGGCCCTAATAACCCAAGTAACGTCGTAACAAGTACTAAAAATATAACGAACGTAAGAGCAGCCTTTTGATAGCCCATATAGTTCCATACTCTCATTACAGTACCTTTCGTATTTTTAGCCTTATCTATCTTTGGCGCATTACGCCCACCTTTATTAGCAAATTGTCCTTGAAAATTACGCATGTTCTTTCCCACCTTCTTTATGTAAATTGCCACCTTGGGAAAGATAGATTTCTTGATAAACCTCACATTGTTCTAACAGTTCTTCATGTGTACCATCACCAACTAATTCACCGTTATCTAAAACGAGAATTTTATCAGCATCTATTATTGATGAGATTTTAGAGGCAATTAATAATGTTGTTGTTCCTTTATATTCTCTCCTTAATGCTGATTGAATGTTAGATTCTGATTTAGCATCAACTGCTGATGTAGAATCATCTAATACAAGAATAGATGGCTTTCTCACAAGCGCCCTCGCAATGGATACACGTTGTTTTTGTCCACCTGATAAATTCGTCGCACCTTGTGTTAAATGATATTGATAAGAATCTTCTAGCTTGTTAATAAACTCAGTCGCACAAGCTGATGAAGCCGCCACTTCCAGCTCTTCCTTCGTTGCATCTTCTTTTCCATAACGTAAGTTCTCTTCTATACTACCTGAAAACAACAATGCCTTTTGAGGTACAAACCCGATTGAACCACGAAGTTTTTGTAAATCGTATGCCTTAACATTTATTCCATCAATACATATTTCACCTTGATCAACATCGTATAAGCGTGGTAACAATTTTGCTAAAGTAGATTTACCACTTCCTGTAGAACCGATAACCCCTACTTTTTCACCTTTACCTATGCGAAATGAAATATCTTTTAAAACATATTCATTATTTTTCGTATAACTATAACTAACATTTTTAAAGTCAATTTGTCCCTCAATTCGCTTAGGTGCAAGCGCATTTTTTGGGGTCGTAATATCAACGTCAGTATTTAAAACTTGCTGTACTCGATCCGCAGACGGAAATGCTCGCGCGATTTGCATAAATACCATACTGATAGACATAAGTGACATTAAAATGATATTCAAATAATTTATAAACGCTAATATAGCCCCTACTTGAAGAGTTCCATTAAATACTTTTTCTCCGCCAACCCACAATGTTGCTACAATCCCACCGTTCACAACTAACATTATGATTGGCATCATTAAGGAAATAAGCTGCACCGCTCGAATATTTATTTTTGTTAAGTTTGTATTCACTTTTCCAAACTGATTGATTTCATATTTTTGTCTTACATACGCTTTAATAACACGTACTCCAGATAAATTTTCTTGTAACTTTGTATTCACTTTATCTAATGCTTCTTGCACTTTTTTGAATGTCCCGCTTGCTCTACTTGCAATGTATATAATCGCAAGCAATAAAATCGGAACAACTACGAGTAATATAGGAAATAACTCGCGCGCTGTTACAAAAACAATTATTATACTTCCGATAAATAACAAAGGACCACGAACAAGAACACGTAATGTCATCGTCATTGCCGATTGAATAGACGTAATATCATTTGTCACAATCGTTAATAACTTTCCAGTTCCAAACGAATCACGATTTTCACTAGAAAATGTTTCTATTTTCGCAAACACATCTTTTCGTATGTCAGTAGCGAAATTAACAGCTGCTTTTGTAGAATACATCATACACCCAAGCCCTCCAACTAAACCGAGTGCTGCAGCTCCTATCATAAGAAGCCCCATTTTTATTACATAATTCAAATCCCGATTTGCTATCCCAACATCAATAATATGTTGCATAATAGTCGGTTGAATTAAGTCCATCGCAACCTCAAGTACCATAAATAGTGGTCCAATAATAGCGAAGAACATGTATGGTTTTAAATACTGTAATAATTTACGAAATGATTTCATACATAATCTCCTTTTCCCATGAAATTACCACCGAATAACCCATATCCCTCCTTATTTAAGTGCTGTAGTTTGTAATTTCTTTCTTATCCCTATTATATTATGTAAATTAATATTTAACATTATTAAATGATAAGCATTAATGACTTTACGGTCAATAAATGTGTTTTTTATTATATACATATAAAAACCGCATTCTTAATGAAAAGAATACGGTTTTTCATCTATATGTTTTCAGTTGTAAACTCTAAAAACTCAGTCTCAAATCCATTATTTTTAGACGGACTACACGTGTAAAAACCTATTTTAATAGGCTTATTTCCTATATCCTCCATCAAATGAGCGATTCTTATTTGTTCCCATTGGTGGATCTTCTTCACATATATTGTATAATCACCACGTTTACGAACAATTCGAAAACGCAGTTGCTCGTTAGCTAATTCTGTTGGAAAGTCTTGTGTAGACCAATCGGAATATCCATTATTCGTTACGACAGCTCCTAAATGAGATGGACCATCTGGAATATATTCTAATGAAGTTTTCAGCCAACACTTTTCCGAAATCATAACAAAGAGACCGGCTTGATCGAATTTTGAATTTGGATTCATACGCAATTGAACTTCAGCTTGAAAGTCTGTCATCGTCTCAGTATAAAATACATGACCATTCATTACTTGAAAACCATAATGTGTTTTAAGCCAAAAATCTGTTTCGGCTTTCGAGCGGACAATCAACGCATGATTGTTATTAAGCTTATAATATTCAGGTACATTCATTATAGTAAGTTGCTCAATATGTTCTGGTATATGTGATATTTTCATAGTTCCTCCATAATAAAGCATCTGTATGCACATTTAAAATTCTACTAATACTGGGAATTTATAACCTTTCAAATCCAATTCTCTACTACTTCGAACCATTAAATACTTACTAGACTGTAATTCTGTAAACTGTACACCCTCAACCCCTAATTGATCTGGAGAGAAGTAAAATTCGATTTCTGTAAATCTTTCAGCGATTTCCCCGCATATTTCATCTAAAACTGGAATTACTGGTGCAAACACCCCATATAATTTCAACTTTTCATTATCTACTTCATATACAATTAGAGCATCTAGTTTCTCTGAATAATACAATTTCTCATTCCATTCCGAATTATACATATTCAAATAAAACGAAGGATGGAAGTTTAATGTTGAAAAATTATTTGAAAGTCTTTGGCTACTATCTATAGTTTCATGTATTAACTTTCTATCCTCTTCCATATAATAATCTAGCTCTCTAAGTAAGGAATCATTATTATCCTTTTTATCATATGGAATAGTCATCAAATACTCCTGCACAACTTTAAAACCATATGATGTATATAGTTCAGGTTTTTCCGTAAACAATAATGTGCATTCACATTTCTTATCGATTTCTTCTATCATTTTACTCATTAATTGTTTCATGAGTCCTTGTCTTCGAAAATTAGGGTGTGTCATCACCGATTGAATGCCTGCTGCATTTATTCTTTCGCCATTCACTAGCAATGGTAACGAGAATACCGCAACGTTTGCAATCGCTTTATCTTCTTGTAAAAATGATAACGCTTTATATGTATCATCCCAATAGCCTCTCTCTGAAAAATCATGCAATGTTTGACTTGGAATCCCAAACACTTCTTCAAATAAAGGAAATAACTGCTCTCTTTTCGGTTCTTCTAAAAGAAGTTTTTCAAAACTTTCAACATTCCCCATGTTGTCCCTCCATATGTTAATTCCATCAAATTAGATATAGTTGTAGAACCTGCTCTTAAAGTAATAGGTCTTACCAATCAATATACTATCATAAAATATAAAAAAAAAGTCTAATTAATTTTATGTTTCGACTATTCGAAAATAAGTCGAATAAAAAGATATTAAGATTTTTGAATATTAATAAGTTTATAATATAAAAATAGCGCTTTCTAATTCGTTTTTACTAATAGAAATGCACCATTTATAAAAAAATATTTTTTATTATTTTTTCCCTTCTAGTCTTTCCTTCGTATTCATTTCTTCTCCTCTCATTCGCTTTTCAAATGTATTTCTCCAACTTGTAGAAAGTGCATGTACTTCTAAGATCCTCTTTACCCCTTCCAAATTTTGTTTTTCCTTATGCATAATACGATTAGCAAAAGCTACTGTCACACCTTTTAGATCCGACTTCAGTAATTTTAATGTATCAGCAGGTGATACCCATCCTTCTTTTAATACGCGAAAATAAAACCCCGTATATGCTGTTTCTTGAAAATATAGTGGTAACTTCGGGATATTGTATTTCTTAGCTAATTTAAAACAAGGTTGCCTTGGCTGCGTTACTTGTACAATTGCTTCTCCAATTTGAAATGTATCACCAATACAAACATCCTCTTCACACATACCACTAATTGTTATATTTTCTCCGAATGCTCCATATACAAGTACTTGATTCAACTCTTTTTCCCAATATCCATAATGTTCTCCCGAATACACACAAACCGCTTTATCTACTCCACCATGATGAACTAAATCCGCTTGACCATCTCCATTAAATTTTACAAAGGATAAAAACACCGGTTCTTTTACTTGTTTCTTATTTATTCCTGTATGAATTACCTTTCCTCCGTATGTAACCTCTTTCGGTAACCCTATATTTAAAGATAATAATTGGTATTCATTAGCCATTCTATTTCCTCCTTTAAGATTGTTCCATGTATTTTCTCACTCGATTTATTTTCACTACTATCTCTTTTAGATGATTATAAAACCTAAAAAATCATTGTTCAATCCAATTATTTATATAATAATAATAGGTAAAACCTATCATTATACTTGAGGTGATCCAAATCGAATTACGACAACTTGAATATTTTTTAGCTGTTTCAAAAGAATTGCATTTCACAAAAGCAGCTGAGAAATTAAATATTTCACAGCCTTCACTTAGTCAGCAAATACGTTCATTAGAACATGAAGTTGGAATGCCCCTTTTCGATCGAATTGGTAAAAAAATATCTTTAACCGAAGCTGGGAGGATTTTATTATTACATAGTAAAACAATTTTTCATGAAATTGAACAAGCCCGTTCTGCTATTCAAGATTTAAACGGATTACAACAAGGTTCCTTAACAATTGGATCATTATTAACCGTCGTAAATTACTTACTACCACCAGCTATTTTAAATTTTAATAACTTATATCCCAATATAGAACTTTCTGTATTAGGACTTCGCACAGGAGATATTCGTGAAAAATTATTACAAAACGAATTAGATATTGGCATTACATTTCTACCGGTGCAAGATAAAGAAATTATTTCTACCCCTCTCTACGAAAGTGAACTTATAATAGTCGTACCAACTGGTCATCAATTAGCTGAACATAATCATGTATCTATTGCTGAATTGCAGAATTACCCTTTAATTCTTTTACCTAAAAATTTCTTTTTAACCGAATTAATTACATCCCATTGTCAAAAATTCAACTTTAAACCAAAACCAATTTTAGAAATTAGTACAATGGAATCTTTAATCCAAATGGTTTCAAAAGGAATGGGAATTACAGTTTTACCAAAACCGTATATAGACTTTCTACAAAATAAAAACATTCAAGCTATTAAAATAGAAAATCCTACTCCAACAATAGAAATAGGGCTTATTTATAGAAAAGATAAATATATGTGTGCTGCAACTCGAGAATTTATTAAACAATTGAAACTAACCGTACATTCTTTACAAAATTAAACGAACAAAAGAGATTATCCTATGAAGTCATTTCATAACGACCTAGTAGAATAATCTCTTTTCATAATGAAATAAAGTATTAACTATAAATTTTAGTGTACCTTTTTGGAAATTGGAATATATTTTGTAAAATAAGCCCCAACTAACAATAATACGATTGAAAATAGCACTGTCAACATACCGCCGAACTGAAACCAATATGCGAACAAATTAAAAATTGCAAGTGAAAAGAAACAAATAGAAGTTAATGCACTCTTCAATCCTTTTATTTCTGCTTTTTTTCTTTTTTGATACGCAATATACATGGAAACGGCTAAAAAAATGATAAAAACAATCATTAATAAAATATTTAGCATCGGTAATCCCTCCAGTATAAATAACCTCCTTCGGTGCTACCATATTACCCCATTTACCCTTTTGGAATCAATTTATTATTCTCTTCTCTCCAAAAATCAGTATAAGTTTTATTTTCAAAGTTCACATTCATCTCAAAAAAAGGAAGACTCCCTCCAACCTCCAACGAGTACCAGTCATTTAAAAGTGGAGACCCGAAACAAATATTCATTGTGCATTCATGCAAATCAAATAATACGGAATGTAAAGTTCCAAACCATTCTTCATAATTATGCACCGTCAGCCCGGCAGGATATTCTTTTTGTACTAATCCTTTTAAAGACTCTATACTCACTTGTTCATTTCGATTTAAATGTTCATACAATGTGTGATATCGGTTTGTAGATTGTTCTAATCTTCTACTATTCAGTTTTTGAATAGGTAAACTAATTGCATGGTTTGTTGATACGATAAAATCTTGGCTTTCCTCAACAATTGTGATTATTGATTTATATCCATCAAATATTTCAATACATACTGCATCTACAGGGTCGGCTACTATTAGATTCATATTACTAGCAATTGGTATTTCTTCTATTAGTGACTTAGCCTCCTGCACATTTTTGCATTTCTCCAATAATACTCTAATGACCGCAAAACATTGTAAACCACTTACCGCTGGCTTTCTTAAACCCGTCATATTTCCAACCGGTTGACCACATGCTGAAAATGTAACAGATAATCCATGCTCGTTAACTCCTTCCGTTCGGCCAAAATATTGAGTAGAAAAGCCACTATGTGCATATGCACTTTCAACATGAGTCGAACAAAAACGCATATCATCTATTACTGGTGACAAATCATAGTTTCTTAATACATAAGTATGCTTTAAATCTGTTTTTTTAGGTAAAACAGCACAATGGCTACAACCTGCTTTTAATAGTGTTTGATAATAATACATCATATTTTCAGATGGAATTTTTAATACTTCACAAAACCCTTCAATCTCTTCATTAATTCCTGGACAATAATTATGTAATATGTTCCTAGATTCTGTCCAATGCTGATGCGATATTAAATTTTCTTTCTGTATAAATTGCGGAATAAGGTAAGGATGTTGTTTTACAAATTCTCCTTGTTGCTTACCGATTTCATAATGACTTCCTTTTAGCGATGAAAAGTACCCCTTTACTTGATACATCTAATTCCCCCTTATTGAACTTATCCATATCGTACCAAATAAACTGTATTCATTCTTGATGTTTTTTACTGTCTCTCAAATTAAATACGGCTGGAATAAAGCGAACAGTTATAAAATAAAAACTAGGAAACTGTAATCTTTAACAGTTCCCTAGTTTCCTTAATACTAAATGATTCCCTCTTCCACCATCGTTTCTGCAATTTGCACCGAGTTCCACGCCGCACCTTTTAATAAATTATCGGAAACGATCCAAAGATGGAATCCGTTTGGTGTATCAGGATCTTTTCTAATTCTACCGACAAATGTATCTATTTTCCCTTCTGCGTATAATGGCATTGGATACAGCTGTTCACTAGGGTTATCCTGCAAAATAACACCTGGTGCATCAAACAATACTTCTTTAATTTCTGCAACAGTTGCTTCTTTTTCAAGCTCTATATAAACCGATTCTGAGTGACCTGATATGACCGGAACACGCACACAAGTAGCTGCCATTTTCAAGTTTGGGTCTTCTAAAATTTTCTTCGTTTCTTGTATCATTTTTACTTCTTCAAAGGTGAAATCATTATCCGTGAATATATCTACTTGAGGGAGTACATTAAATGCAATTGGATAATGTTTTTTATCTTTTTTCGCTGGTAATATAGTACTCTCCACTTCTTCACCTGCAAGTATTGACTTAGCCTGTTCTTTTAATTCTTGAATCGCATGAATACCAGAACCCGATACAGCCTGATAAGTGGAAACGATAATTCGTTCTAATCCGAATACTTTTCGTATTGGCTGAAGAGCTGTTACCATCTGTAATGCTGAACAATTCGGAACTGCTATTATCCCTTTATGTTCCTTTAAAGTGTGCGCATTCACTTCCGGAACAACAAGCGGTACATCATGTGCCATTCGGTATTCACTAGTATTGTCAATTACGATTGCACCACTAGAGACAGCTTGATTTACAAATTCCCTAGAAACTTCTCCTCCAGCACTAAAAAAGGCAATATCTACCCCTTCAAAGCTATTTATTTTTGCTTCTTGTATAATGATCTCTCGCCCTTTAAATTGTACTGTCTTACCAGCCGATCTTTTTGACGAAAGTAACGTAACTTCAGCTATATTAAACTTTGTTTCTTTTTCTAACAGTTCAATAATTTTCTGACCTACTGCACCCGTAGCCCCAACAACAGCTACATGATAGCCCTTTTCACTCATCTTTTCTCCTCCAATATTAAATGAATAAATATTTCTACAATTTCATTTTATAAGGAATTTAATCATTTGGAAAATTGAAATACGTGATATAATCATTCACAAATCATGATAATAAAAGAGGGATTGCTTATGGAAATGAGACATGTTAAAACATTTTGTGCGATTGTTAAGTATGGTAGTTTTTCTAAAGCTGCTCATGCATTAGGTTATGCGCAATCTACAGTTACAGCGCATATGAAAGCATTAGAGAACAATTTACATATTCCTCTTTTCGATCGGTTAGGAAAAAAAGTACTTCTTACAAAAGCAGGTCATCAATTTCATCCTTATGCTTTAGAATTACTTGCAATTTATGAAAAGGCGCAAGAAATCCCTCAAAATACCGATCAATTAGAAGGTACATTGAGTATTACATCAAACGAATCATTAGCAGTATATCGTTTACCACAACTATTACGTACTTACAAACAGAAAAATCCGAAAGTAAATATCGTACTTGAAACAAACACAAATGAACAAGCATTACAAAAATTACATGAAGGAGAAACAGACGTTGTCTTCATAATTGGAGAAAGTATAGAACATAATGATTTTATTACATGTACTTTTAGTAATGAAACATTTGGATGGATTTTACCACCCCATTATTCTACACAGTCTAATCCGTTTTGTTTATTAAAGGAAACTCAGTTTATTTTTACTGAACAAAGCTGCGGTTATAGACCAATGGTAGATCGTTTTTTACGTCAAAGCGGGAATATTCCAGCTAAAACATTTGAAACTTCCAACGTTGAAGTTATTAAACAATCTGTTATGTGTGAGTTAGGAATTTCAATTCTTCCTTACATCGTTGTACAAGAAAATTGTCAAAAGGAACAAATACGATTTCACCCTATCGAAACTCCTTCTGTTATTCAAAGTCATGTAATCTATCATAAATCTAGATGGATCTCCCCTGTAGTACAGTCGTTTCTTTCACAATTAAAGGTAATGAAAGTATAAAATAATATGAAAGAAAACATGAGTTGAAATCCTTTGAAGAATATCAACCCACGTTTTCTTTCATACTACTTATATAAAGGCTGTTTTTATGAGTTTTTCGTATAAGTGTGATTTCATTAATTAAAACTATTTTCAAAGTCGACATATCAGCGATAATTTATGTCTATTTCGAATAGGTGTTAGCAAGTTCGTTTGCAAACTTGTTAGCACTTTTTTAGGATTCCCTCCAATACATACGCTCTCACAAAAACATCATATACCTCTTGAAAATTAGCATAGTTTGTATGAATTCTATATCTAGTAGAAAGCTCTCTATTATATAAAAATATAATAATAGGTTAATAAACAAGCATTCTTTTTACTAAAACATAGAATAATATGAACCCTAATGGAAGGGAGGTATAAAAGAATGTCCTGGAATAATGATTGCTGGAGTTCTAAGAAAAATCATTGTTGCGATGATTGGTGGAAATCTAAAGATAAGCATCATTGTGATGACGATTGGTGGAAATCTAAAGATAAGCACAATTGTGATGACGATTGGTGGAAATCTAAAGATAAGCATCATTGTGATGACGATTGGTGGAAATCTAAAGATAAACACCATTGTGATAATGATTGGAAGTTTAAGCGAAATAAGTGTCGTTGTAAATGTTTCTTTATTTGTTGTCATTGTAAAAAGAAACATTGTTAAGTTTTTCAATGCCAGCTTAAAGGCAAAGAATATGTCTTAGGGACTGAAAAAAACACCAGATTATAGTAATTAAAAAGACTGTCTCTAAATGAAGTGCACCCCAATTGTTAGACACATAATTAACAATTGGAGGTGCATTTTTTATGGTTAAATTTTCTTCAAAAGATAAAATACAAGCAGTAAAACGATATCTAGAAGGTACGGAAGACGGAAAAAATACGACTGTGATTGTCATTGTGAACCTCGCTACCAAGCGTATACATCTGGCCCTTTATTCCGTAATGCTGACACTGATTTCATCCAAGTTTCTGCACTTAATCAAACAGACGTATATAGCAATGTAAAAACTAAATTTAAAGGAGAGAAATCATGAAACTAAAAATCAAGACACCAAACGGATTTAAATCAGATTTTTACATTTCACCAGAGTTTATTAGCACTATCAGATTATCCACCTTATATCTCCATCTAGCAGGAATCATTTGATTCTTGCTTTTTCCATTCGTTGAGTTCTTTTGTTCGGTTTAAATGGGTTAGGTTAATCTATTAATTATATTAAATCCATCAGTTCAACTATTACATATTAACGTTTCCTTCATATATTATAGTAGATTGTTAGAAAGGAGGCGTAACCATGGATAGTTGCGTTGTGTTTGTAAACGGACAACCTTTTTTAGTTCTTTCAATAGCTGGTATCGAAATTGCTAGATTAGAGATTTCTCTTCAAGTAGCATTAGCTTTAAGAGTGCTTGGAATACCAATCTGTGATTAATTACCGTGCCACTAAAAAAAGAGAGCATTAGCTCTCTTTTTTATTTTCCCGATATCTTTCCTTAACAACAAAAAACGCTAACCAAGTTGATGGCAGCGCCTACATTAATTAATATTTATTTAATCCCTTCTTCATATTATCTACTACATTTTTAGCGAGTTGTTCTGTTTCTTCTTTACTTAAATTAGGATCATTAACAGTCGCACTATAATTAGTTGTCTTTGTTTCGGTTTTTCTCGGTTTTAAAGTAGCGTAGATAATTGCTATCCCCACACAAACACATGTTATTTTAATTACGTTGTCTAATACTAGTGATGACCACATTAAGAAATCAAACACATAAGAATTATACTTTTTTACTAGTATACAAGCCGTATCTTTTAAAAGAAGCACAACATAGAATAAACTACAGGACAAGACTTTCAAAAAAACTTGTCTGAGTTTATTCTCAAAAAGAGGTGAACATAAATGCCTATCGTTAAGCCTTTTATAGCTGGAAGACGATTTGTAAGTACAGCTGCTACAGGGACTGCTGCTGGAGCAGATTTAACTTTTGCTAACACAGACTTCACTGATGACACTGGTGCTGTAACAACATTCCCTGCTTCTTATGCTTTTTTAACGCTTTATATTAATGGCGTTATTCAAACAGGTGATACTATTACTGGTGTGACTACTACAGCTGCTACTATTGTAGGAGGAGCTGTCCTAGATGGAGGAACTCCTATCGCAATCGAATTTACAATAACGTAAATTTAGTTATCTTTTTAGAGGTTTCATTAAAAGAAACCTCTAATTTTAAAAACTGAAATTAATTTTAGTAGCAACTACATAATACAGTGCATATACTAGTATAGAATAATTGGTATTTATACTCACTCTCAAAAAGAGCACTTATATGGTGCTCTTTCCTCTTGTTACGAAATACAAATCTTTGTATAAAACTGTACCTCTCTAAAAACCATACATACAATATGATATGAACCCTTTTTTCTAAATAAGTCTTGGTCATAAAGCGCCTTCCTCCAAAGGCGCTCTTTAATTTTCAAATAACATTTTCAAGTAATTACGAGAGCGGATTTTATTATGTTGTACAAGCACTACTTCGCTCTATTAAATAGACTATATAGACATCTAAAAGAAAGGAGTTTTAAATTCATATGGCTGATTACTTTTATAAAGATGGTAAAAAGTATTATAAAAATCAATCGCATTCGGACCGTCAAAAAAATAACTGTTTTGTTGAGACTCATACAATTGGTGGTTCAGGAGAAAATTTAAATGGAAATATACCTACATCTATTGACCTTCTAAATACCACTCCACAAACAGTATTTGAAGATTTCACCAACAATCACAATAAAACATTAATTCAGTTATTCGTTGTCGGTATGAGTGCACCCGTTCAAGTAACTATTCTAACAAGAAGATCTAGCATACCAATTACTACTACATTACAACCCGTTCAAACAAAAATATTTCAAGTTGAAGATTTTCAAAGTCTTACTCTTACAAAGCAGGAAGGTCCTACTAGTGTAGTTAGTTTATTTATTCAAAAAACATTTTGTATCTGCTGTAACGATAATAACGATGCATGTGATGAATATTACCACGAGTGCAATCAATAGATTAAATCGCCAAAAGGACCCTTTATATAAAGTATTTTCCTTTCACTCCCCTCATTCCCCCGTTTTTTTGTTAAAAATTCTAAAACATGTTAATACTATAGATACACCAAGGTTGAATACAAATGACCATTGTGTTCTTCTTATTTACGGAGCAGTTAGCTTTTGCTAGCTGCTCTTTTATTTCGTTCCAGTTCTTTCCTCTTAAATTAAAGAACTCTTTAACTGCGTTTTCCCAATAAGTACACATATCCTTTCCCCTTTTCTACAAAATGAATTTTTTATTTAAATGTGTTTTTACACACTTGTATGAACTAAACATATATTTATATAGACATGCATTATACATTTCCTTTTTGGGTTTTAATGCTCATATTATAAATAGAACAAAATATTTTATCTACTTTTATAAGAAGGTGTTTTTATTAATACAACTGTAATTCCGCATTTTTATAATGAAGAGTATCTACTCCCTTGGTCGTTAATGCACCACACAAAACTATTTAATCACGGTATCCTTATTAATCGAGGATCTATTAATTGTTAAGTAGAAATATATAGATCGTTTGCACCTCATTGGGAAATCCGAGATTCAAAAGTATTAGAGTTTGATGCCTTATTAGTTGATCAAGAAGTAATGGAAATAGAAAAAGAAATTTCGGGATGGAAAATGGTTTTAAACACCACTGAATTTCTTTGCTGTTTTGATAAGGAAGCTTTTTTCTCTTCTCTTGCTGCTTTAGGAAAAAACATGTATTCCATTAGGACTATTCTGATGGTGGATGAACCTTCTCACGGTTATACTAATCCGAGATACGGTATTCCGCTAGTCAAACAGCGTTATCATGGGATAATAATCCATCCTAATCCACCCGCCCCTTACTACGGTGATAGATTCCTCCACAATATCTCTTATTTATTAGTCTGTCCCCCACCTGCAATTAATTGACTACCCGAATATGTACCTTTTTGCATAAACACTTGATTAATTAACTCTTTTTGTTCCAGTTCTGACATTACCCCTTTTCCTTCGCCTAAATTTCCACTTTGTAATTTCCAAATCTTGTTGTGATCCGCGTCCATTTTTTCATATTTCCCTTGTTTCCATCTTTCTAAAATATCTGCATATGTTTTTCCTTGTACTAGCTCATTACTCTTTACAATATCAAGTAAACTTTCAATTCGTTCTTGCGTGATAAAAATATAACCCCACTTTTGATCAGCCTTCGTTTTTTGATGTGCCATTTCATGCAACGCTGTCTGTATGTTCTCATCTGTCCACTTGAAATTTTTATTAAAACCGCTATTTGGTAGTGAATGATTGCCATTTTCTAAAAGCTTTGCATCTTCAGCTTTTACATTACTATCAGCTAGTACTTCTGCTGCCGGAGCAGCTGGTGATGCCTTTTTAGCAGCTGGTTTACTATTATTCAAATAATACAGCATGCCATATGTTACACCTACTCCGATTACCGCCATACCAGCTATAATTCCAATTATTTTAAAGAATGTTTTCATTTTGCTTGTTTCCTCCCGCATATCTCATTCATAATATCTATTTATCAAAAACAGATGCAGCATCTCTTTTTTCGCTGCTTACTACAATTTTTTTCATACTAGTCAACATAAACATAACTTTTACTTTCTAGAAATGTAGCAACTCCATCCTCATCGTTACTTTTAGCAATAAATTTAGCGACTGCCTTTAATTCCTCAACAGCGTTGCTCATTGCTACACCAATCCCACACTTCTCTATCATTTCCATATCATTGTAGTCATCTCCAAAGGCAATAACTTCAGATACGTCTCGATTTAAGTGCTGTAGAACATATTGAATACTATTCCATTTTGAAACTTCTGCATGCATAATTTGACACAATGTGCCATCATCTGTAATGACTCCCCTGCATTCATCAGGCAATTCTTTAATAAATTTCTGTTTTATTGGGCCATTAGTACAAATAATTGCTTTAGAAGCTTTTTCAAAGTCTAAATCTCTTACATCTATAATTTCACATGGTATATTACCAAAATAATCAGTAACATCAAAATTTGAATACAACTTATCACCTATTTCAAGACAAATCTCATGAAGATTATACTTGTTTGCTATTTCTATGATTTCTAAAATGTCATTTTTAGAAATCTTCATTTCGTATAAAATATTATTACCTTTAAGAACTAGAGCTCCGTTATAACAAATAATAATCTCGCTCTTTAACACGTTGGGAATATATTGTTTTATAGCTCTTGGCGGCCTTGCTGTAGCAAAAATCAATTCGTCTCCATTATTTTTACATTCCCTTAGAATATTAATAGATTTCTCTGAAATTGTTTTATCACTTCTTAATAAAGTCCCATCAAGGTCTGAAATAATAATCTTTTTCATACTTATCTTTATTCTCCTTTCACAAATAATAATTCGAAATATTGGTTATTTTTTGGATCACCAGCGCTGCTGCGGATAGTTAATCTCAACTTTCTTTTTGTCTCAATTTAATTCCAAATATCATTTCCATTTGTTGCATATTTTTTATTTCCTGAAGCACATACATATTTCCTTATATTGTATTTCTTTTCTTTAAGAATTGAAAGATTATTCTGTCAAAAACACTATCTTTTCTAAATACTAATTCCACTCAAAGCATTTCATTTTAATTTTATAAAAATAAATGATAGCCTTATATTTAAAGGAGATGAATAAATATGAGTTTATTGCATAACGGTTTAACATTTTTAAACTTTGATGATACGTATTTATTACAAAATAAACTACATTCTTATTCATATGAAGATATTGATTTTACTCATTTAGAACACTCCAATCTATATTGCGAAAATTCCTCTTTAATGCATATAAAAAGGGCATTAAATCGTAGAAAGAAAAAGGGAGTTACTTTTATAGGTTCTGGAAATTATCATTATGTATCTTATTTATTACTAGAAGAAATAGACAAACCTTTTACCCTTATACTATTTGATCATCATACTGATATGAACTTAAAGGAAGCAAATGAACAGACTCTTATTTCCTGCGGATCTTGGGTATCATTTTCTCTTCGAAATAATGGTAATTTAAAGAAAGTAATTATTATCGGACCTTCTTCTCTAACCATTCATTCTAATGATTGTTCATACGTAGAAGTTTTTCCAATTGATATCTCACATGAAGTATCGATACATACAATACTTTCACATATTCATACAGAAACAATATATGTAAGCATTGATAAGGATGTTTTAGATCCAAAAGTCACTATTACAAATTGGGATCAAGGGCATATGAAGCTATCTATACTTTTACAATTTATTCATTCTCTTATTACGAATAAATCTATCTATGGTATTGATATTTGCGGTGAACTCCCAGTTTATCCTTCTCAACTCTTCTTACCTAAATATAAAAATGCTATTCAGAAAAATGAACAAGCAAACTTACAAATTTTAAAAACAATTTATAAAACGAACTTACATATTCAATACGCATAAAAAGAGGTTCAGACACAAAAACAGGCTGTGAAGAAGACTTTCTCCACAGCCTGACGCATAAAAAGAACGAGTACCTTACAGGTACTCGTTCTTTTTATGCGCGATTTTCTTTTAACCACTTCGTAATCGTTTCTAATCTCGAAACATCAAAACGTCTGTCTTCACACACATGTAAACTGTTTAAACTTTTCACAATTTCTAATTCATTCGACTTTACACTTTTTGCCTCAATTAATTTACAGTACCCGTCTGTAATGGTATTTAAATTTTCATAATAACGTTGAAACGATTTTGATATATGTAAATGTTTTTCAAAGTTTCTTCTTCTTTTTGTCTCGTCAGATTCTTTCCGTTTTCTAAGTTCTTCATCATTCGTATATAAATAAAAATATTGATCAGGAAAACCAATTTCCCTATGTATCAGCTTTTCTTTATAAAAGTTTTCTATTAAAGATAATGGCTGATCAAATATTTCAAAATGGAAACACCAATTATAACTAAGCGGTTGATAAATGTCGCCATCAAGTATTACTATTTCATATTGCTCTGACTTCTGCACTGCTATTTTCCAGCGCTCTACTTGTTTTTCAAAATACCATGTTCTATGTTCATTTTTTGGTCTTTCAAATAAAAAATTCACTTCTGGTATAATATAAGCACCATAATTCTTTTCTAACTCACGACAAGTGCTGCTCTTACCAACAGCACTTGCTCCCTCGAACGCTATAATCCCCATAGTTTCTCCCACTTTCATTAACTTAGATTTCGTTGTTTCACTTTTCTCCCCCATAACTGTCTCCATAAAACAATTGAAGCGATAGAAAGCATTATTGTTGTAATGATACTCCCCTCAATTCCGAATGAGCCTCCATGAAAGAGCTCCGATCCGTTTGCTACAGGTCTAAAAATTGGTGTAGAATACATCTCCATTCCACTAACCGCAAAACCGAATACGTTATATTGTGCCCAATTCCAAATGGAATGCCACGCACATATACCCCAAAGACTACTGTCTTTCAAAACGTAAAAAGCTGCAAACACACCAACTAATATTATATTCGATATTGAAAGGATTGTAATACCTGGATTTAGTAAATGAAGAAAACCAAATAAAAAAGAAGTTACAACAATACCGACCCATATACGGCTTCTAACAGAAAGAACCGGAAATAACCAACCTCGAACAACAATTTCTTCTGTTGCACCTTGTATTAAAAAAGCAACTAAAGAACCCACAATTCCAAGTATAGCGGTTGGTGTAATTTGTTGCATTTGTAGTTGTACATTTCCAGTTAATAAAAGTAGCATGACTGGTATTGAAATAAAAACAAAACCTATTAACGCACCTCTCAAATATTTTCTTATCCACTGATCTCCCCAAAACCCAATGGATGAAAATGATCTTTTCTCTACAAATCTAATCCATAAAAAAACAAAAAATATGGCCCCGCCAAACGTTAATATCATCTCAATATTACTATAAATCGCCTTCATTAAAATTGTCTCTGCTTTCGGTAAAAACAACATAAATAACATAAACAATTCACCTAAAGTTAAAAATACAATTGCAAGTATAACAGCGAATACTGGATGAACTTTTCTTCTTCCTTCTTTGGCTGCTTCCACTATTTTAAATTGAGTAGACTGCAATATTCTCGCCTCCTTAATAAATCAACAATATTCTTGTACTCTATATCGTTTCCTTAATACAAATCCCCAATAAAAATGTTCTCAGTTTAGCATAAACCAAAATTAGGAATAATATATAAATAAAAGAGATGTCTTTGTGTCTTTTACCATCCCATTTCACACTGGTATTACCAGCACTTGCTATTTCCCACCATTTGTTGTAAGATAGTACTTAAGGTCAATTTAACAATATATTTTCTTTGCATATTATCAAGTATCAATCAGGAACATTTTATACTCCTTATGGGTTTTTGATAATATGTGAACTTTTATTTTTCATTCAAATAAGGCCGATCATATTGTAATCTTTTTAATTTTTAGGAGGCATTACCATGACATTAACAGGTAAAGTAAAATGGTTTAACAGCGAAAAAGGTTTCGGTTTCATCGAAGTTGAAGGCGGTAACGACGTATTCGTTCACTTCTCAGCTATCACTGGCGACGGTTTCAAATCTCTTGACGAAGGTCAAGAAGTTAGCTTCGAAGTTGAAGACGGTAACCGTGGACCTCAAGCTAAAAACGTTGTAAAGCTATAATTCAAACAATAAAAAGGTTGTTACCAGCACGGTTAACAACCTTTTTAATATATAACTAAAATTTTTTACATAAAAGGAGTGGTTACATGTATCGCAATCGAAAGAACGATGTAGCAGAAGTACCACCAGAACAAACCCCTGTTTGGGAATGTGAAGCAGAGGATTGTTTAGGATGGATGAGAAAGAACTTTTCATTTGAAGAAGAGCCTAAATGCCCTTTATGTAAAAGTAGCATGAAAAGCGGAGAACGTTTATTACCTAAATTAGGTTAATTTTTTTCTTAACCCCTCTTATTTAAGAGGGGTTTTTTATTATAAATTTATATCTTCAATATCCGTTCGAACTATAGAATACAATAATGCATCATGTTGCTTATTTCCTTGATGAATATATCCACGTAATAATCCTTCCTTATGAAAGCCTATTTTACATAACATTTTACAAGAAGTAACATTTTCAGGGTATGTAATAGCACCAATTCTAAATAAGCCTAAATCTTGAAATCCGTAATGAATAATTTCCCTGGCTGCTTCTGATGCATAACCATTTCCCCAATAACGAGGATGTAAGTCATATCCAATTTCAGATCGTTTACTCCAAAGTTGTAAATTATTTAGCCCAATTGTACCTATTAAAGTATTCGTTTCTTTTAATACAATCCCCCATCGTATCGCCTTTTTCTCAAAGTAATTCTTTGAAAAAGATTCAATCATACGTGAAGCTTGTCCAAACTCCGTAAAAGAATTCATGCCGTAATAACATGTTACCTCATCCAATGAAAAAATTTCATATATTTTTTGACAATAAGATTGTTCTATTTCAACTAAACGTAAACGTTCTGTTTCTAATATAGGAAATGCCATAGGATCACTCCTTTCTTTCTACTTATTCATTATAGCAGAAAAAATATTTATAATTAGGAAAGTCCTCAATGTCCCATTAATCAAATATTTCAAGAGAAGCCTCCCCTCTTAATTCAATATGAACTAAGAGTAACCCTTCTTTCATTTACATGATGAGAAAAATAAAGAGATGATCACAGTACACTGATCATCTCTTTATTCCATACTCACTTTTCCCTTCTAAAGCAGCAACCTACCCCATACATTTATGGTAAAATATAGTTGTTATATTATTTTATTGTGGAGGTGTAAATTTCCTATGTATATATTCATCGGCTTATCCCTCTTACTCATATTACTCATATTTTTATTTGCAAAAAAGTTCGCCCCAAACTCATTCATGATGACTAGTTTTAAAGGCAATAGTTTTAAGACATTTTCAATCAGCATTTTAGTCATCGCTACTCTTTCTCTTTCATATGGAATATATCATGCAGCAACATATCAACCTAAACATTTAGATATAACATTACAAAATCAAAACTTTACTGTTTTCGGTAACATTGGAGAACTTGGATATTTCTCAGAAGAATTACTAAAAAAAGATAAAGAAGTTAAGCTACATTTTGCCTCTTGGAAACCAATGCAATTAAATAATCCAGAAATAATAGTAAATTATCCTTCAGGTAAACAGGAAACATGGAAACCGAATATAACATTACTTCCTACCAATAAATTAAAAGAAAAACATGGTATAAAAGAGCTTTATCAACTCTCATCATATTCATTTAAAGAATCCGGGAACATAACATTAATAATTACCGAGAATAATACAACTAACAAAAAAGTCTCAATTCAAGTAAAATAAATAAAATGTCCCTCCATTATAACGGAGGGACATTTTATTTATTTATTTATTTATTTATTTATTTATTTATTTATTCTATATTAATTTGATGGTTCATTTAATGTTGCAATGATTTCATTTGCAATGTTTTTTCCATTTCCAATACACGCACCAATACCAACACCATAATAGGAAGCGCCAGCTAAGTATATATTCGGGTAAAGATTCATCATTTTTTCTTGTAATGTTTGGACCGCTTGATTATGTTCTAAATGATATTTCGGCATTAAATCTTTCCAATTTGTCACTTCAACTACTTCTGGTTCACCTTTAATTCCGAGACTCTTTTCAATATCATATAAAGCAACCCGTACTAATTCTTCTTCACTATAATTTTTAATCGTTTCATATACTGGATTAGTACTCTTATAAAACATTCTCACTAATAGTTTTTGTTTTCCAGATGTATGTTTCCACTTCCGGCTTGTCCATGTACAAGCATCACAATGTAAATCACTGTTTTTCGTTACGATAAATCCTGTGCCGTCCGCCGGTAATTGTTCATCTAGTATGTCAAATCCTAAGTAAATACTTATAAGAGATGAGTTTTTAAATGTATGAAACTGTTCGTTTAACTCATTAGACTGTAATAAAGTTTCTGCGATATCATGCGGAGCTGCTAAAACAACATAATCAGCGTGGATTGAATCGTGATTTGCAAAAGAGATTTCATAGCGATCACCTTGTTTGCTTACAGCTGTCGTTACAGCACCTTTCTTAACAACCGTCTCAGTCAGCATTTCTTCTAAACGATCAATAATCGTAGATAATCCACCTTTAAATGATACGAACTTTTTGTTTCCTGCTGATTGAAACTGTTTTTTATTCTCTTCAAAACCTTTAATAATACTTCCATATTTATTTTTATAGTCCAGTAAATATGGTAATGTAGATGCCATTGTAAGCTCGTTCAATTTACCAGAATATACACCTGAAAGCACTGGCGCAATTTGTCTTTCTACTAATTCTTTCCCTAAAAAGCTTTCTAAAAATAGGGAAAGGGATGTATCTTTTGTAAACTCTTTATTTTTCGTTATAAAATCTTTTAAAGCAACAATTTTCCCCTTCGTTGATACTAGCGTACTGCTAAACAACGACTCGACACTCATCGGTATCCCAAATATAGTGTCAGACGGAATTGGATGTAAAGTATTATCAGAATATATGTAAGAAATACCCGTCTCGTTATATACCATTTCTCCTTCTAAATTTAAATCTTTTACAAGTGGCATAACATGTTCATTACGTGCAACAATAGAATCCGCTCCTGATTCCATAATAAAATCCTTTTCTTCTACACTATGGATTTTACCACCTAAGTACTCTTCTTTTTCTACAAGGATTAAATTTAAATCGATATTATTATCCTTTTTGAATTTTTCTAAATAAAACATAGTAGAAAGTCCCGTTATACCTCCACCGATAACAACAACCGTTTTCATATGTGCTGCGCTCCTAACCGATACAATTAATAATTCCTTTCTTATTATACCCAAAAGTCCTTATATTCGACTAGCAACTTGCGCATTCTGTAAGAAATTAGACAATATATTCGAATAAATTTCCGGTTGATCATTATGCACTAAATGACCAGCAAACGGAATAACGGCGATATGTATATTGGCATTTAATTGTTTGAACGTTGTAGCAGCTACAACTTCATCTTCTGAATCTCCCCCAGCAATACAAAGTGTAGGTACTTGAAGATTAGCTACATCACCAGTTTCATCGAAAGGGTACCAATCTTTAACTTGCCACGATTCAAGCAATGCTTTCCAATCACTTTTTTCATGAATTTGATTCATATAAGTTACAACTTCTTCATTTTCCATCAATTGCTCGTGACACTTCGCTTCATACTCCAGAGACTCTTCCCAATTATCCCTCTTAACCGGAAAGATCCCTGAAAAAGTTAATGTTCTCACTTTCTCTGGATACTTTTTTGTAAATAATAAAGCGATTAATCCCCCTAGTGAAACACCCGCTATATGACATCTATCAATTTGTAAATGCACGAACGTATCATATAAATCCTTAACAGAACGTAGAAAATAATTCTCCAATGTCCCTCCTGATCTTCCATGACCTCTTAAATCAGGACGAATAACTTGATAATTTTGTTCTCGAAAAAATGCTGCCTGCTCTTCATATTCTACTAAACCTGTCATACCACCAGAATGTAAAAGTACGATTGGTTCCCCTTCTCCTGAAATGTACGTATGTAATATCATGTATCCCCCTCCTCTAAAACAGAATATTCCATCTATTATTAGTATATAGAATATACATTTGAATTTCCAAATAAAAAAGAACTATAACATTTTCACATCATGTCATAGTTCTTTCTATTTTAAAAACATAAAGTAATTAATCAGTTTATCTATTTCTTGACTTAATGCCAATACTTTTTCATGTTGAATTCCGTAATCCGATACTAAATATAAAAGTTCTTCTTTCTTTATTTCAATTACTTTTTCCAATTTCACTAATTCCATGTCGTTTTACTTCTCTCTCCAATACTAAAATGTATGTATTTTAGTATAGCCTATTTACATAATTAGTAAAAGTAAAATATGCATGTAAAATCTTACAAATATGAAAATAATATAATATCACCAAATAAATTTATGCCCTTTATACAGAACAATGATTTCATCTCATATTCATAACAAATCGGAATTTCTCTAAAGTTATATCTTTATATTTTGGAGCCCTCTTAATATGATCAAAGTAACTATATGAGAATTTAAAGACATGTCCAAAATCCCAATCAAATGTACTATAGTCTTTTAGCCAAAATCGTTTTTCTGTTGGTAATACATGAGCACGTTTAGATTCGATTAAAGGTAAACAATCTATCGGTGAGTGTAATGTTATTTCGCTATTCGATGTAAGATTTTGACTAGCACGTAATACGTATACTAGTTTTAATAATGGACGTATCGCTCGATGGAATATATCTATATGCCCTAAGTCATACATAATATTAATTGCATGAGAAAATGTAAGTAAATGACCAATTAAATCATGATGTGCTTCCGCTCTATAAATAATATGAAATTGCGAGAGCTCTTTTAAAATAAACTTTGAAAGTTGTTTCGGATTTCTCAATTCATTTTCTATCTCATCTTTTATATTTAATTGTTTTACTTCCTTCGTCGTAAAACCAATCCACGATCTGCCTGGAATTGTTTTTCGAAACGATAATATAAGGTTAGTAATTCCTTTAATATCTTGATTATCACCCCATTTTTGTAATTCTTTCATGGCTAATAAACTTAATGCAGCATAAATGACATTATGTCCGACCCAATGAAGTTCATCAATTGTATGTTCTAATGATTTTATAATCATTTTTTCAGCACTGTGAAAATCAATTTCTTCTTTTTTATCGATGATTTCACCTAAGTTTTGCTTACTTAGCATCATTTTTGTTTGAGAAAACATACTTTGTGTTATCTCTTCTTCCATATTGTTATCTTTCATAAAAAAATAACTAGCAATTGCAGCTGCTCCGAAATGTGCATGCCAAATATCATTTGTTTCTTTTTTACATTGAGAAATAATTGACAGGCCACCTTTTAAAAGAGTTTTATTTTCCATCTTTCTATCCCCCGTAAAAAAATCACTTTATACTCATCCTAAAGATGGCGTCAATACAAATAAAATATGATTGGATTCATCACTTTTATTCAAAAAACGATGTTTCACATTTGGTGGGATACGTACAACATCTCCTTCTTCTAAGAAATACTCTTTGCCTTCTAATTCGACATAAACTTCCCCTTTCATAACAACAGCAATTTCTTCTTTACCTTCATGTGAATAGTGATTTTCCGTTGTATTTGCTTGTTTATTTAGGTCCATCATTAACATTTCAATACGCGCTTTCATAAAATCAGGTGTTAATACATCGTATACGATATGATCGCTATTTTCTCGATATACTTTCTTTCTATCTTTCTTCTTAGAAATGAGTGAATCTGTATCAATCTCATTAATAAACAGTGTAAATAGCGGTACATTTAACGCTTTCGCTATTAATTCCAATACACTTAACGAGGGATTCGCATGTCCTCTTTCAATTTGACTAATTAATGAAGTACTAATTCCTGCATAATCCGCAAATTCGCGAATTGTCATCTTATTTTTCTTACGATAACTTAATACAGTTTGTCCAAGCCTATCATGTATCATAGTAAATCCTTCCTTCGTCCATCATAATATATATTTTATCGCTTTTGTGCTGACTTACTAAACAAAAGCAAATAATCCTTTTCTATCGTCTCCGAGACTTATATACTTACTTTTGTACATTTTATCATATTTAGTTTATTATAATAGACAATCTATCGGGGGGACAAACTTTGAAATCACCTATTCTTTCATATTGCATCTTATTTTTCGGTGTATTCGCCTTATCAACTTCAGCGATTTTTGTAAAATTAGCCGATGCACCTGCGGCTATCATTGCTTTTTATCGATTATTTTTCGCTGTATTAATTCTGTTACCATTATTACTTTTTAATCAAAACAATCGAAGCGAACTAAAAACAATAACAAGAAGACAATGGGGATTCGGATTCATTTCTGGTCTATTTTTAGCTGCACATTATGTACTATGGTTTGAATCGTTACAATATACTTCTGTAGCAAGTTCTACAGTTATCGTAACGTTACAACCTTTATTCTCAATGATTGGTGGTTATTTTTTATTCAAGGAAAGGTTTACGAGAGGCGCGGTTATCGGTTGTCTCATCGCTATTTCAGGAAGTATCGTTATCGGATGGCAAGACTTCCAAATTAGTGGAGAAGCTTTATACGGAGATATTTTAGCGTTTATTGCGGCCGGAATTATTAGCGCATACTTTTTCATTAGCCAATATGTTCGTAAAGATTTATCACTTATACCGTATTCGTTCATTAGTTATGGAAGTAGCGCCTGTTTTCTTGGTATATTTTCTTACATGAAACATGAATCTTTTATCCATTACTCTACACAAACTTGGCTCTACTTTTTTGGCTTAGCGTTTATTGCAACGATTTTAGGTCAAACAATATTCAATTGGTTATTAAAGTGGATGAGCGCTACTGTTATCTCTATGAGCATTTTAGGAGAAACGATTGGAACTTGTATACTAGCGTACTTTATATTAAATGAGACTATTTCTTTACAACAAGGACTAGGCATTACAGTTATTTTTATTGGTTTAGCATTATTTTTAAGGCAACCCAAACTGCCTAACAACTAACAAATAAAAAGCATGACAGTATAATGTCATGCTCACTATCCATTATGTACAATTAAACCATCAGGTCTAAAACGACTCATCATAATTTCATTTATAAACTTTCCGTGAGCTTTCAAATTTCCTACTTTTACTCCCTCTTCTACAAATCCGAATTTTTCATATAGAGTTTTCGCTTTCGGATTCGTTTCTAAAACACCGAGTTCTACTCGCTCTAACATTAACCAATTATCAGCCAAATCAAGCATTTTTGTAAGAAGAGCTTTTCCAATGCCTTTATTATGATATTCACTATCTACCCCGATAAACAAATCACCCGAATGAGATCTACGTCCTGGACTTTGGGTTAACCCAACAAATCCAACAACTTCCCCATCATACTCTGCAACAAATTCAAATTGATTTGACGCTAAATTTCGAATTCTATTTTCCATCGCATCTACACGCATGCTAGGTAAGAAAACCATATAAGGTAAAACGTCATCTTGTATGCATATACGGTGAATCGCTCTGGCATCTTGTATTTCTACTGCTCTTACTTTGATCGTCATATTTTCTTCCCTCCATATTCTTAACAATACATAATTCATTCTAGCCTCCTGCATAAAACCCCTTCTCTCCTTTGTTTCTTTATGTTATTTTTATATAATTATTTCGATATAATATTAGATTTATGAACAACTTATCTTATTACCCTGGTTAACTTTTTACTTTATTATATAACGCAAGCAGCTTTTCCATTGGAATACTATTTACTTTCATACCGGCTATATCACAATTTTCTATTTCCATATTTTTTAGATTACTACTACTTATCGTACTCCCTTCTAAATCACATCTATTAAATGAAATAGGATATTTATTTTCTCCAAGACTTGTATCTTTAAATTGAACTCCACCTAAAATCACCAAACTAAATTTACTGCCAGAAAGATTTAAATCTGCATATGAAGAACTTCTAAAATTAATATTTCTAAACTTGGATTGACTTACATTACAATTGCTCATATTCATATTCCTTATATTGCTGCCAACAAATGAACTATTTTTTAAATTTACTTGATAATACTCTGTATTTTCCAAGTTGCAGTTTTCGTATTGGCTATTTTTCATGTCTTCATTTTTAAATACACTTTCTTTGTTTGAGCTCGTCCCTATTCTTTTCACGTAACAATACTCATCTTCTGATTCAAAAATTGTTTGGTAACCCATCTTTTTATAAAAATGGTGATTATTAATTTGTCTACTCGATGTTTCGAGATCCCAAATCCTTATGCTTGGATATTCCGCTTCTATTAATTTAATAACCTTTGATCCAATTCCTTTCCCTTGATAAACAGGCTCTACAAAAATACGATCAATCCGGCCATATGACTTACCTGAGATCGTAACTATAATTCCCCCGATTATTTTTTCATCCATTATTACTTTATAAGAATCCAATTCTTCGATTGAATATCTCATCATTTCTACTGAAGAATACCCTGGTGGTTGGATGTTATAGTCAATAACATCACCTTGACCACATAACCATCGTTCTGCTTCTTCATCAAATGTTCTTGTCATTATTTCTGTTAATTTTTCAGCATCTACAATAGTAGCTTTTTCTATAGATATTATTGTCATTTTTGTTTTCCCCTTTATTGTTACAAGCTAATAACCTTTGCGAACGAAATAATTATCAATTCACTTTTGTTTTTAAAGTTTTTCCCATTATTATATATGGAACATCATTTGTACCTGGGTGAAATGGCTCCAATATATTTACCCACTCTAATCTTTCATATAACGAACGCGCTTTTTCATTGTTTATTTGTGTTGTTAAAACACTCGTTCTATTTAAAATCCCTTTTAGTAGTTCATTATGTAATTTCGTTCCAAGACCTTCATTTTGATGTTGTGGATGAACTGCTAACTCTACAAATTCAAAACAATCTTGTAACCACTCTTCTACTTGCTCTAGATTTAACGCTTCTCTCATTAATTGATTATAGTACTGTCCTTCTAATGAACGATAACCATAAGTAAAACCAACCACTTCATTTTCATCATTTATTGCTACTATACCTTTAAAATCTGCATATTCTACATGTCTTTTCATTCGCTCAATCATCTCATTGAAATTTGTTTTTTCAAATGCCTTACAATACACTTTTGCCATATTCTCAATTAGGATCTCTTCTTTTTCAATACTTACGAACTTCACTTTCCTCCCCCCTATTAAATCATGTAAAATTTTATTTAATTGAAAATTAAAATAATTAAAAATAACACTTCTCTTTACTATTAAACTACAAATCAACCTATATTTTCCACCATAACTCAGTATTAATGAATAAAAAAGAGACCATGTAATAAAAACATGGTCTCTTCTTTTATTCATTTTCAATTGCATATAATTAAAAATTAGATATTACTTAAGCCACTCGTTGCAACTATTACTTAACTCCTGTAAATCCTCTATAAATCGACTTACATGATATCCATCACAAACCGAATGATGAACTTGCAATGAAACTGGTAGCATAATCTTATTTTCTTCATTAAAATATTTCCCACAAGTTATAATCGGTAATAGAAAATCTGCATCATTATTAAGATTAAGATTAAATCCAGTAAAACTAGTCCAAGGTATGCTTGAAATCGGAAATACATTAGGCGGAATATTTTCTTTCGTGAAAAGACCATGAACACTAGCATAGCATCTCATATCTTCTTCATAATTTTTATAGAAAATGCGGAAATCACTTGAATAATCCGTCCATATACTTGAAAAAGACTTATCATCTTTATGAAAGATTGTATAACTCGGGATCATTTCCTCCCAATAGCCTAAAACTCCTTCATCGTTAAAACATGTTCGGAATTCTTTATGTTTATTTATTATTCTCGAAATTATATAAATAAAAGTCGGATAAAATTTAATTCCCTTTTGATGTACTTTCTTTATCAAAAGCGTAATATCAACATTTACTGTCATACTAAACGTACATTTTAATTCTAAATAGTGTTCGAAATACTGCTCTCTATTCCAATTTTCCCTATCAATTACGTGAAACTTCATTTTAATAGCCTCCTAAAATTTTCTTTTTATTTTAGAAGGCTAATTTCCTTGCTTTCACCATAATTGTTCACTCCTAACAGTTTATATTTCACCCTAATTATTTATTTAATTATATAACATCTGCAAGAATCAATTCACATATTTCTGGAAATCAATCCACATACTATAGATAAATCAAATGAAATTTGGAGGATTCACACATGAATAACAAAAATGTAAATAAAAAAGAAAATGTTACCGAAAACGCTACACCTATTCAAAATGATAATACTGCAAATCTTAATATCGAAGAACAAGCAATGAACGGCTTATATGGAATGCCAGAAACTGCTATTGAAGATGCTGATCACGCTGAAACCGAAGATTTGACTTCAAAAAATTAATAAACTACATAGAAGAAAGCCAAGGAAAATATCCTTGGCTTTCTTAACTATGCATCCACCTTTTGTACTTCTTCACTCTTTCTTGAAAGTTTCCCTGGCCAAAAAGCAAAGCGGCCTAACACAACTGTGATTGCCGGTACAAGTAATGGTCTTACAATAAACGTATCTAGTAATACGCCAATTGCTGTTACAATACCAAATTGAACGAGCACTTGAATTGGAAGTGTACCTAACACTGCAAAAGTTCCTGCTAAAATTAAACCTGCAGATGTAATGACACTACCTGTTTGTATAACACCATTTTTTACTGCATCCAAATGATTTTGTGTTTTTCTATTTTTCCATATTTCTGAAACCATAAAGATATTATAATCTTCCCCTAAAGCAACTAAAAATACGAATGCGTATAACGGTATCGCACCTTGAATGGCCGGCGCTCCCATACCATAATGAAGTAGTAGCCACCCTGCTCCTAGTGCCGAGAAGAACGATAATACAACAGTTACAATTAAATAAATCATCGCAACAATTGATCGTAAGTAAACCAGTAATAATAAAGCTATAATACTAATCATTACTGGAATAATAATTGCTTCATCACGTTCCGTAATTTGCTTAGTATCATATAATGAAGCTGTTTCTCCGCCAATCCATAGTTGATCTTCTGCATTACTAATCCCAGCATCTTTGAATACTTTTTCTACACTGTTTTTCAATTTAGGTATTTGATCTAACGCTTCAATTGAGTATGGATTTTCAGCTAAGGAAACCTCATACATTTGTATTTGCTTATTTTCTTTACCCTCTTTTGGGTCTTTAACTGTATTTACAAAAGAAAATTTCTCTAGTTCTTCTTTTATAGGAAGCTCTTTTCCTTTCGTATCAACAATAACTTTTACTGGCGCTAGTTCACCAGCTGAGAAATGATCACTAATTAACGTAAACCCTTCGCGTGAAGGCATATCTTTAGGAAACGATTCTAATAAGTCGTATGTGTATTGAATACGTGGTACAAATGATGCCAATCCACCTAATACAAATACAGTGAGCATAATGATTGTCCACGGTCTTCGTACTACAACATCTCCAAGTTTTTTACTAAAGGCGCCTTTTGATTTTTTAACTTTTACTACTTTCTTTTTCCTTCTTGCTAATTCTTCATTCATCGAAGTTGTTCTCGGTATAAATGGGAAGAATGCAGTTCTACCGAAAATTAATAAAAATGCTGGTAAAATCGTTAAAGCAGCAATTCCCATTATGAATACAGCTGCACTAAATGGCACTGCAAATCGATGAAAGGCACCATAATGAGCAAGTAATAATGTCCCTAATCCAAGTACAACAGTTAATGCACTCATTATAATTGCTCCGCCAGAAGCTTTAATTGCAAGTTGCAACGCCTTATATTTACTTTCTTCTTCTAGCAAGTATTCCCGATATCTCGAAATTAAAAATAGACAATAATCCGTTCCAGCACCAAACAATAGTACAGTCATAATTGATATCGCCTGTGCATCGACTTTAATCCATCCGTAATCAGCTAAAAAACCAAGCGTCGGACTAATAATACCGTATGCAAAGCCAACAACAAGTAAAGGTAAAATTGCTAAAATTGGCGAGCGGTACAGTAAAATTAATAGGACTAATACGAGTAATACAGTTGCAATTAATAATTTCACATCTGCTTGACTAAACAAACTAACTGCATCTGTTTGAATGCCTACTGGTCCAGATAATCGAACATGTAATCCAGAATCACTTATTTTTTGTTTAAATGGATCTACATCCACCTTACTATTCACTATCTTTCTTAAATCATCAAGATTTCCTTTTAATATATCTGTTCCAGCTGACTTGTTAAAGAATACCGGTGTAACAAATGATGTACCATCTTTTGATGCACTTTTTGATAATACTTGTTCCGGGATAGTATCAAATGGTGGTAACGTTGATTGTTCCTTTAAAGGACTAGCTTTTAACTCTTTATAAACGTCTTGTATGAGTTTATAATCTTGTGACTGTAATCCACCATCTCTATACCACACTACTAACAAAGGATTCCCCGCATTATTCGGAAACTCTTTTTTCATAAGCGCTTCCGCTTGCTGCGACATAGCTGTTTCAGGTAAATTTTTCGGATTTGGTTCTTTCGTACTATTTACTTGTGGTAACGTAAATGAAAGTAATAATGTAATAAGAATCCAAACCGATAAAGTGATCCATTGCGTATTTTTACCTGCTACAAGCCTCCCTAACATATGTAACGGATGCTTTTTCATAAAAACCCACCTTTCTTTTTCCCTCCAGTATTAATTATATATACTGGTCGGTTAATTAATCAAGAATGATTAAAAATTATGTTATAATTATTTCAAGAATACATGTCAGGAGCGAATGGATTTGGAACAAAAACAACGTCCTCTCGGAAGGCCTCGCCAAAATAAAAATACAAAATCTACAAAAGAAACTATTTTAGAAGTTGCAACACGATTATTTCTTACTCAAAATTATCAAGTCGTTTCCATGGATGAAGTAGCAAAAGTTTGTGGTGTTACGAAAGCAACCGTCTACTATTACTTTTCAACAAAAGCCGATTTATTTACCGCTACTATGATTCAAATGATGATACGTATACGTGAGAATATGTCGCAAATACTCTCTACAAACAATACTTTAGAAGAGAGATTATTAAACTTTGCTAAAGTTTACTTACATGCCACAATGGATATCGATATGAAAAATTTTATGAAAGATGCAAAACTATCTTTATCTGAAGAACAATTAAAGGAATTAAAAAAAGCTGAAGATAGCATGTATGAAGTGTTAGAAAAAGCACTCGATAAAGCGATGCAACTTGGAGAAATCCAAAAAGGAAACCCTAAATTTGCCGCTTATGCATTCGTATCTTTATTATCAATTGGGAATTTTAAAGATGAAAATGACAATCCTATTATTATAAGTATAGATGAATTAGCACAAGAAATCGTTTCTTTTTATTGGAACGGATTAGGTCATTCATATTAAACAGATTTCCTTTAATAAAAAAGCATGTTTGAATTTTTTTCAAACATGTTTTTTTATAATTTAGCATCCATTATCAAAAAATTATTATCTTCGACTTTTACAAATTTTGAAGTTGAATCTTTATATTCCCCTTACTTAATCCCCCATGGTAACAAACTACAGACTCAATATCTAGATTTAAATACTTCTTCAAAGACTGCTGTGCTTCCATAATATTTAAAGTTGTTGGGGCGTGAATTCCTCCTAACTTTCCATTCACACTATACATCGAGTCTCCTGCAATAAGAGTTTTACTTTGTTTCAAATATAAACTAATATGACCAGGAGTATGCCCTGGAGTATGGAGAATTAGTATTCCACCGCAATACGGAAGTTCTTGCCCGTCAATCACTGTGTCACTCACTTTTCCTTTTGGTGGATTCTCTACATGTACATCTTTCAATAAAGGTAAATCCCCCTCAATATATCGTTTATCTAACTCGTGCGCATAAACTTTAATATCGCTTACACCATTCTCCAATAAATCAGGAAGGCTACCTATATGATCTATATCCTGGTGTGTCAAAATCACAACTTTTAGCTTATCAACAGATACCCCAACTCTCTTCATCTCTACTTGTATATCTTCAAATTGTCCAGGAAAACCAGTATCTATTAAAACTGCCATTTCATCATTCCATAAAAGAATTGGGTGAATTATAAATTCTTGAAATTCAAGTTGTAACATTTCTACCCCTTTTGCAATCTCCATACAGCAATTCTCCTTTATAATGAAGTTTGAAAATATGTACGAGTAAACTGAAAATATAAAGCACCGCTATCTCATAATATGTTTTGTCATCCCAATAGAGAATGCTTCAAAACCTATAGATTCATAGTAAGATTGCAATTTTTGTACACACATAAGTTGTGGAATAACTTTGCTTTGTTCACATCGCTGGATTAACCGTCCTACTATTTCTTTTCCAATACCAATGGACTGATACTCTGGCATTACACATACACCGCAAATAACGCCCGTTATTACACCATCTGATATAATACGCCCCATTCCTACTAACTTCTTATCATCAAATGCATAAATTGCATACCAACTTTGTTTACACATTTGTTCCAATTCATTAACCGTTAATTTAAGAGAATTCCATCCTAAAGATTCGTATAAAGCTAATAATCCATTAAAATCTGTAGGATGTTCACTTGTGTAGCGTATACTATTTTCCATGTAAATACTCCTTATTCTATAGTTTGTTAATGCTCCATAAAATTCCCCTTATAAAAATTGCAATTGACGTGAAAATAACTAGAATAAACTTCAATAAGAAAAATAGAATTCCTTCTCAACATAAAATAAAAAGAAGTTATCTCACTTGAGATAACTTCTTTTATATAAGACTCTCATTATATTATTAACCAAAAATTATACAACTACATACGATAAGCACAAACACAACTAATAAACCATTTGAGAAATAACCCATCGAATATTACCCCTTTATCTAATTATGTAAAAGATTTTATCACAAATTTTTTTATTACATAATAACTGAAAAAGACATTGGGTTCATTAGTTATATATGTTTAGTAATATTTTATTTTCGGTCGTATTCTTCTTAACTTAAACCACTTCTCATCCCCCTTATACTTAAGTTTTGATAACCTCAGAACAAAACATAAGAAGACCTCAACTTATTGACATCTTCTTTTCAACTACACTAATAGCTAATTCACGTTTTTTTATCGAATATATCTAAACCCTTCACTAACAGAGACATATATGAAATGCGTTCCCCACTACATAAACATCTATAATCTAATTATTAACATCCTTATAATCTTTAAATCTCATCCTCGGTTATTCTAATAGCTCTCTTATTCGAAAAGATATTTTTAAAAATTCCTACTCCAAAAATTAATAAGCCTATACCAACTAACTTATTTATTTGTAATGGGACGCTCTCCATTCCGAACAATCCAAATGTATCAATGGATAACGCCACGACCAATTGAGTAATAAGACTAATTAGCACCGTATACGCTGGACCTAAATTCTTTATTGCAATCATTATACAAATTATTAACCCGATGCCAAACAATCCACTTACATAAAACAAATAATTTGTAGTATACACTTTAATGCTAATACTGTTTTCTGTAATGATATAAAATACAATAGAACTTATGAGACCTATTCCAAGAACACATGCAGTTGTTAACCACTGCCCTACATTTTCATTCACTTTTGTATTAAAAACAGATTGTAAGCTAATTAATACTCCAGCTAATATAGCTAAACTAAATCCACTCATCATCCTTCTCTCCCTTTTATTGCTCATATATATTATCTTTCGCGACTTCCTTCATTCTAGAAATTTCTTTAATTATAATAACTCCATTACTCTTTTCAATTAATTTTTCATTATAAAATTTTTGTAACACACGAATTACGTGTCTATAGCTTACTCCTATAAAATCCGCGATACTTGATACCGAAGTTGCATCCAAATCCTCTTTATACATATTCCCGTTACTATCAGTAGAAATAGAAAGTAAATAACTAGCTACACGTACTTCTACTGGATAAAGTAAATTAAGAGCTGTAAAACGAGTCGATATCTTTAATGTGTTCGCAATGTTTTCAAGTAGGAAGTTCATAAATATAGGATCCTGTATTAACTTGTTTCTAATTACAGCATTAGAAATGGAGATAGTTATAACATCTGAACAAGCTTCAACGACATTATGCGTCTTACTTTTTTGTATTAATTCAATATCGCCAACAACTGCCAATGGATTAATAAAACGAAGGATGAGTTTCTTTCCTTCTGGTGTAATCGTGTAAACTTTTACTTTACCTTTAACAACGAAATATAAACGATGAATTTCCTCATCTTTATCACAAATAAGTGTACCTTTTTTAAAGTGATTTACTTGCAAATAATCTATATCTATTTCCGAAAAAAACTCAAGCAATTTATAAGTTTTCAAATAATGCATAATTAATTCTGATCTATTCTCCACTTTCATTTCCTCCTTTCATTTACATATTAAATACAGCAATACCTATAATCATTACTATTGTTCCCACAATGTGATATCTCTCCATTTGTATCTTTTTTATACGAAACAGCCCTTTCATTTCAATAACAGTTGCTGTTAACAATTGAGCAACCATAAGTGTTCCAGCTGTCAATGTAACTCCCAATGAATATATCGCCATTGTTTCTGCACAAATAATGAATCCACCAAATGCACCCGCTACTAAATATACTTTTTTCACACTCTTTAATTCCGTTACTTTCTCTTCCTTCTTTAACAAAAATACAGTTGTTGCAATAATAAATCCAATTAAATGCGTTACAATACTCGTTGACCATATACCTATATGCGAACTAAGTTTTGCATTAAATGTACCTTGAAGTGTAATAAATATGCCAGCTAAAACAGCAAATATAATACCTTTCAAAAAATCATCTCCTAATCTTCTATTTCTAACTTAATTAAAAGCTATAATCCTATAAAGGCAAAAGGACAAATGTCACATCAGTTTGAAATAACTAGGGATGAACAATAAAAACACACCTCAAAAATGTGAGATGTGTTTTTATTTTATTTATATATAATGTTTTATAAATAAAAATTACGCTACATTAACAGATTTCTTTTTCATAACAAACTTTGCAAATAAGAAACGCACAAGCGGTCCCATAATAATTAATTGCAACGGATAAGCCATAATAAAATTTTTAATAAAAATTGAAAAATATATTGAAACAAATGAGTCCCCTTGTAGCCCACCATGTAAATGCATCATAATCATTCCGAAAAATGACATAAAGAACACCATTCCGATTACCATTGCTGTCGCCATGGCAATAATAATATTTATTTTCTTTGATTTATCAAACGGTAGCATGAATACAATTTTTTTCGCACAAGGTCCAACAATACTTATTTCAATTAATAGCGCAATAATAAATCCAATTAATAGTTCTAATGCAATCTCCTTAATATGAATTGGCCCTCCTGATCCATTCATTAGTAAATTGTAAAACGTCATTACGATAACCATCCCAAGGCACATCATCATACCAAATTGGAGGTTTTCCTTTCTTGTTGTTGGCAAAATTCATCATCCTTTCTCTTTGAGTCTTTGTCATTATATCGATATTGAAAACCCCTTCGTAAGTGAACATTTTGTGAACAATTTTAAAGCGTTTCCATATATTTTCTTTATTTTCTACTCAAATTCTCACTTTTACTTATAAAGGTTATATATCGCGATGTTGAATTACTAAATTTAACATTGCATTACATTATTACTAGGAGGATACCCATGAATGAAGCAGCATTTTACGCATATCACATCGTAACAAGGAGAAAAATGAATATCGGACAAATCATTCATTTTAACAAAAATCAACATAATACTCTATATCACTTCTTTTTTGAAAAGGAACAATTAAATGCTAGTGGTGAAGATGGCATGAAAATTATAAATAATCACTATAAAAATGAAGAATTACATATAAATAATGAAAATGCTCCATTCGTTATGAATTACATGGATCAAACAATTAGAGCCATTAGAGAAACGATTGTGGAAATGGTTAGACTACAAGAATATCCTAATTATCCGTCAAAATTGTCTTGTTTATATGCTGCTAAAAGCTATGAAGATGCTTTAAAATGGAAAGTATTATTTGATTCTTACAATCGGGAAGCTTTACAAATTGTTAAACTACGAGTAATTGGAAATTATTTTGAAGGTGACGGTAACCTTTTACCGAAAGAAGATGGGATTCCTTTCTCTCAAAAAATAGAACAAGCTAGAGAGTATTGGAAAGGAAATAGCAAAAACGAATTACCTGAGCTATTGATTAATGGAAAAATTGAGGTAGTAGAAATAATCAATGATTTTTCCAAAATGAAAATTTAATTTCTAGTTAAATATTAGAGAATGGAGATTACAATGATGAAAAAAGTGTACTTCAATCATGATGGTGGTGTAGATGATTTAGTTTCACTATTTTTATTACTCCAAATGGATAATGTAGAACTTACAGGTGTTTCAGTTATCCCAGCAGATTGCTATTTAGAACCAGCAATGTCTGCAAACCGAAAAATTATTGATCGCTTCGGCAAAAATACTATTGAGGTAGCAGCTTCTAATTCTCGTGGAAAAAATCCGTTTCCAAAAGATTGGCGGATGCATGCATTTTATGTAGATGCTTTACCCATTTTAAATGAGTCTGGAAAAATTGCAACGCACGTAGCAGCAAAGCCTGCGCATCATCATTTAATTGAGACTCTTCTACAAACTGAAGAGAAAACAACTTTATTATTTACAGGTCCTCTTACCGATTTAGCCCGTGCACTATATGAAGCACCTATAATCGAAAATAAAATTAAACGTTTAGTTTGGATGGGCGGTACATTTCGTACTGCAGGCAATGTACATGAACCTGAACATGATGGAACAGCCGAGTGGAATTCATTTTGGGACCCTGAAGCAGTAGCTCGCGTATGGGAAGCAAATATAGAAATCGATTTAGTAACTCTAGAGAGTACAAACCAAGTTCCCCTAACTATAGACATACGTGAACAATGGGCAAAAGAGCGAAAGTATATCGGTATTGATTTCCTTGGTCAATGTTATGCAATTGTTCCCCCTCTCGTTCACTTTGCAAAGAACTCTACCTACTATTTGTGGGATGTATTAACTGCTGCCTTTGTTGGGAAAGCTGACCTAGCAAAAGTACAAACGATCAATAGTATCGTCCATACATACGGACCAAGCCAAGGACGTACAGTGGAAACTGATGATGGGCGGCCGGTACATGTTGTTTATGATGTAAACCACGATCGATTTTTCGACTATATAACTCGGTTAGCAAAGAAAGTCTCTACTTAAAAGCTTCTGTATATAAACAACAAAAAAATGGTGTAGCTTCAAATTGTACGTAGTAAAAAATAATTGGAAATTGGTTGGAACTTAATATTAAAAAGAGTATTGAATTAACTTTCAATACTCTTTTTATGTAGTCTAAAATTATTTGATTAAAGTTGTATTTTATAGATTCACCATTTCATAACCATTGACAAAATACGTTATTGTTTCTAATTCATCTTCATTTAATTCTCTATCTAGCTCTTGTTTATATGCTGCCTCTATCTTCTCTTCATCGCCTTTATGAGCTTCTGTATAAGTTCCTACTGTTTTTAGTAAATGAATTTCTTGTAAAAATTCAGCTCGATCTATCGCTTCCCCATGAGAAAGAATATAAGTTTCAGCATCGAATTTCTCCAATTCTTCTATTAATTTAAACGTTCTTTTCGTCGTATAGTTCCACTTAGAAGAAAAAATATCTGCATATAGACAGTCTCCTAAAAACAATATCTTTTCTTCTTTTATATACATAATAACTGAATCATGTGCATGATCCCCGCCCACATGTTTTAACACGCAGGTCACTTCACCAAGGTCCAATTCAAGTTGATTCTCGAATGTTAAAGTTGGAGGGATAATTTTAATATTTCTCGCTTTTTCATTAAACTCTTTTTTGATACAATCCGCACAAAACTCAATTTCAATACCTTTTTTTACACGTGCATCCAACGCTTCATCTGTCCATTCATAAGAAACAAGTGTACTCATCTCTTTTTTCGTTTCAGAATGTGCAATGGACAATGCATCTTGTAGTACAGACAATCCAAAAATATGATCCCAATGCCAATGCGTTAATGCTACGAAATCAGGATGTGATACATTTTGTTCCTTTAACATTTCTAAAAACAATTGTGCATGTTCCTCTGAATTTCCTGCATCAATCATTAACGTTTTTTCTTTTCCAACAACCATTCCCAATATAGGTCTATCTGTTTCAGAAACTGGTGTCATATACCAAAATGATTTTCCTATTTTTTTAATTTGCTGCATAACAAATCCCTCCATTTAAAAACACTCTCTTCAATTATTATCTTTTAAAAATTTTTTCATCTAACATACTAAATACTTTACACTCATACTTTTAAACCATTCTATTATTTCTTCCGGCAAACAACTACCATTGAATAGCAATCTTCCCCTAACTCATTTCCTTCCCAATCATTATATATATGTAATAATTCAAAACCATTCGCTACTAATAATCTTTCTAACTCCTGAGGATACGTATAGCGAAGATCAATCGTTGTTTTCAGTTCCTCTACTAATGCATCATCATCATAAAACTTTCTTATTGTTATGTAGTGCTGTATTTGCTGAATTGAATCATATGTCATTTCAGTATATAGATCACATTCCCTCCCCTTTTCATCACTAATTGTTGTCCAATATTCTTCTGTAGATGGCTGTATTAATTCTTCTTTTGAAGGAAAACGTGTATCGAATATAAATATACCATTCTCTGCTAACACATGATGAATAGATGTTAATAATTTATTTTGATCTGTATTCGTAAGGAAATGCTGGAATCCGTGCCCCACCATAAATGCAAACGGAATCGCTTCATTCATGCTTAATTGTAAACAGTCTTGTTGTAACCATTTTACCTTCTTACAATCCGTAGTTTTTTTCTTTGCTTCAGCAAGCATTCCTTCATGTATATCTACACCAATCATTTGATATCCATTTTCTATAAATGGAATTGTAACCCTTCCTGTACCGCAGGCAATATCTAGAATCCATTCATTTTGTATATGTAGCTTTTGTGCCCATGATAGTAAAAACGGAAAATCTGATAAACTTTTATTTTCTATATCATATCGTTTTGGATTTTCATATTCAGATAGACTCCACTTTGTTTGCAAACTTATTCCCCATTCCATATTTCCACTTAAATTTAATATATAAATTATAACGAATTATTAGTTTTTTCTCTATAATCAAACACAATTACTTGGACTATTCTAACTTTCCTATTCGTAAGCTAAAAATAAGTGGAAGAATCGGAGTGTGATACTATGGAAAGATTATGGATTCCAATGATTGTTACGTTTTTTTCATTTGGCGGATTACTATTAGGCGGTGCTGTTGGCATTGCTACGCGCCAGCTAATTGAAGAAAAGATGCACCGTTTATACGCATTATGTGGAGGGATTTTGCTTGGGCTTTTATCCCTTGAAATTATTCCTGAAACATTTTCAAGCTATGAAATAATTGGTCCTATACTTGGTATAGCTATCGGCATTTTAGTTATGAGCTTATTAGATAACTATTGTCATCATCCAATGATACATAAAAAAGATCAACAAGCTTGGCAAACTTTCCTTTTCCTCTCTTTCGCTATATTTATTCATAATTTACCGAGTGGCTTTGCTTTAGGTACAGCTTTTATTAATCATGCAGACTCTGCCATTCCCTTTTTAATGGCAATCGTCATTCACCATATTCCAGAAGGATTAGCTTTAATTATCCCCTTTCTCTTTACAAAGCATAAATATATTTCATTTTTATTAACAACTTTATTACTTTCCCTTATTCTCGGTACTGGTACGGTTTTTGGTATTTTGATGGAAGGAAAAGCTCTTCACCTGCAAGGACTCATTATGGGAAGTGCTATCGGTTCACTTGGCTATGTCACAATTCATGAAATGCTTTGGAAGGCAAAGAAACAGCTCTCTTTCCTTACATTTTTAATGTGGGCATCTAGTGGATTTTTCTTAATAATAGTGTTTACTCTACTAGCTGGACATCACTAAATTAAACAAAAAAAGATAGCTGAAAACAATTTGTCTTCAGCTATCTTTTTTTATTTTTGTACCTCTCTATAGAAAGAAAAATCATTCACAGTATGTTGTACTTTTATCTCTTCCTTCATTTCTTTATCCTTGTTCTTAGGTGTTCTTATATTCCCTAGTTTAATCGCATCTTGCATGCTATTACTAATTAGATTCCCTGACAAGATCGTCATACTATAGAAAGCGATTGGTATAAGTACTATCCATGTATGTGTAGTTAAGTGACGGAAATTTTGACCAATTAGACCTGTCCATTCCTTTGTTACACTATCTGCATCTAATCCAAATAATATCGTTCCACCAAAAAACAACTTAAGTAATCCAAGATGTAAAAGAAGTAATAGTACACTTACAAATTGTTGAGCTACTAATAAAAGAAATGATGGTAACATATGCGGCCATATATGGCGCTTCAACCTCTGCCACTTACTCCCGCCGAGCACAGTAGCTGCCAACATAAATTCTTCTTTCTTAATACGTTTTACCTCTTGCGCTACATACAACATCACTGTTGGTACAGCAAGACATACAAGGACTATAATTTGAAATGCCACCCGCAAATACAACGGCACAACTTCTGCTCCACTGTCAAACGTTAAAACTTCATTTAACGTCAACTCCCCCATTGAATTGAAACGTTTCAGTGGGGGGCTTGAGTTAGAAATCTAGGTCTTTTCAGACAGTTTGACGCTCTAGAATTCATGTCATCTTACAGTAACACCCCAAGTAAGTTTTTGGTTGGTACTAACAACGAACGATTGCTTTCCCACTTGCACCACCCTTTCAAAAAGAGCAGTTCTTTCGTGTGGAAGAAGCCACCACCCAGATGAATCCGGCGTGTGCTACAAGCCCCGACAAATCGAGTACACATGGATGGTTGACGCACCCACTAAGCTATGCGCGAGGCAACAGCCTTACGTTTTTGCACTTCTAATAGAATCGGCGTTTTCACTTCAAGATTTTCTTCCAATTCTATAACTTTTGATTTTTTCAAGGTATTCAATGCACCGTTAATATCCGCATGAATACATCTTCCTGCTTTACTTTGGTACAGACCACGAGTCATTCGTTTGCCACTAAAGTGATAATACGTCTTATCATCCTTAGTCCAAACTGGAACCTTATCTTTATCAAGAAAACTAGCTTTTGAAGTATAGCTTTCTTCTTGTTTTAAAAATCGGATACCTTCTTTTATACATTTATTCTCAATTGCCGCAATCAATTTATGAAAGGGAATTTGAACAAACTTTTGATTATTCTTTTTCCCCATATCAGATTTTTGTTTCCAACCAAAGTTATATCCTACTACAACCGCATCTACGCTACAGTTAATACTATGCATCAAAAATCTTGATACGTCTCGCTAACTATGTTAATTCTCTAAAGTTCGGATCCATTTTATTTATTTTAGAAATGTATCGCACATCCACTCATAAAACTTTTCCTTCTCTTCAAATTGTGGATAATGCGCGGATTTTTCAAAAGTAATAAATTCTTTTTGCTCTGCTTCAATCGTATCAAAATATGTTTTTTCCGCATGAAATGAAGTATTATAGTCATATTTCCCCATAAGGAAATAAAACGGTAACTTCAGTTTCTTCACCTTAGTAGGTAATGGATTCTTTAAATCTTTTTCTAATAAGACAGTCTGAGAGTGTGATAATCCAACGTTATAACGAATTACGTCAAACAAGTTATATTCATTACTGAGTAACTTCCCGATGTTATCACCATCTGGATTTTCAATGAGTCTTGATGTTCCACCATATTTTGCAACATAATTTCGCGGAGTGTATGTATCGCCATTTTTAATTTTTTCAGTCAATCCATTTAAATAGGAAACTTCCTCTTCATTGCCTGCATTTTCCGCTTGGTCTATGACAAACTTTAAACTATCCATCTCACCTTCTACTGTATCACTCATCTGCCCTATACCAACATACGCTTCATATTTTTCAGGAGCTTTATTAGCAGCTTGCATTCCGATATATGTACCGTAAGAATGGCCAATCAATATTGTCTTTTCTTTACCAAGACGTTTTGAAATATAATCTGTCATAGCTAATACATCCTCTACAAGAAGATCTGATGTAAGATTTGAATAGTCCTCAAAGAAATGATACGATTTCCCGCTTCCTCTTTGATCATAATGAACAACTGTGAATTTCTCTTCCAATAATTTTTGATACTTTTGAGCATATGGTATTTCTGAAGAACCAGGTCCACCATGTACAAAAATAATAACTGGATTGTTCTTATCTTTGCCGCGTATCATAATTTCATGATCACTTCCATTTATCTCTACTTTCTCTAATGTACTTATACTGTTTTGTCCTTTTATTTGTGAGGTCCATGTAGGAACTATTAATGCTACAATTAATAATAGTATAGTGATGGCACCAATAAATTTTATTAATTTTGCTATCTTCTTCATAAGTCGTTCCTTTCTTTTAAATTTATAAAAACATCAATTTAGTTCTGTAAAACTACCTTAAAAAATAGGAAGGTACATCAACTGCACTTTCTAATTTCAACTTGATCTTTTGTACATTCTTAATATCTCATACAATTCTTAACTTTCTGCTATATAACCCCTTAATATTTTCTTAATTTTCAATACATTAACTATGGAAAAACTTGATTACAATGTATTACAAATAAAAAAGTCCTTGTTTTCAAAACAAGGACTTTTTTATTAATCTATTTTGCTACCTCTTCTTTCGGCATTACCATACCTTTATACAATTGAACAGTTATCCAGTAATAGATAAAATAAATGACTAAGAATATCCCAATTGGCACCCACACTTTTACAAACGGGTCAACTAATATGAAGCTAAATAAGTTTAGCCCTACTAATACGTGGGAAATTCCAATAATCGCTGGGAAGATAAATAAATATGAAATTTCTTTATATATACTTTTTGTTAACATACTACGTCTCACACCGATTTTTCGTAACATTTCATAACGGCGTACATCACGAGAAGCACCTGTTAATATTTTGAACATTAGTGAACTTGCCATCATCGCTAAAAAGGCAATTCCGAGGAAAAATCCCATAAACATTGTTCCGCTCATGAAACTGTTCATAAATTGATAAATTGTCATTTTCGTAAATAAGTCTACTTTTGTACCTGTTGTTTTTTCAATTTGTTCTTTTTGTCTCTTATCTATTTCGATCAACAACGGTTTATATTTTTTCATATCATCTACTTTTGCTAATGTTACAGTGTGTTCTGTTCCTTGAATTCCTTTATAATGCGCTTCATCTGCAATTCTTACAGGTTTTCCGTTAAATTGATTATGTGTAATTTGTATTTCTCTTACAATTGCATCTTCCCAATCTTTCGGCATACGAGGGGATTTTGCTAATTCAGGAGCTTCCAAAGCAGAATATATAGGTTCAGTTAAAGGTTCGGTCACCCGTTTACGCGCAGGCTCTTTTAAAGTTTTTGTATCAAAGTGGTCTGAAACAAGTGGCGGTTTCGCAGTTAAATCATTACGTAAGTAATAAACCGCTTCTCCATCTACTTTATACTTGTACTGGCTTTCTTCAACAATTTCCATTTCTTTTAATGCAGCTGCATCTTGTTCATTTGGATCATGAATTACGACATCATACACACGTGAGAAGTCTGTCATAATACCTACATTTTTTTGGAACGCCATACCTGCTGTCATCGCACCTGCGCCTAATGCAATTAACATCGCTACAGTACCTAATACTCTCGATAAACTATTTACTCGAAAGCGTAGCTGTGCATATGTAAAACTATTTAAGCCCGTTTCATTACGTTTTTTATTCCCTTTAATTTTCATCACAAAAAATGGGAGTAATGAACTAAAGATAAAATATGTTCCAAGTGTTGTAACGATTGTCGCTATTATAAAACCTAATTCAGCATATACTTTTACATTGATCATAAAATAGTATCCGATACTTACTAGTAATACACCAAGTACGGTCATTATAATAATGCGAGTTTTACTTTTCTTCACTTCATCTAGTGTTTCATCTTCACGTATTAACTCTAATTCTGTTTTACGTAATAAACGGATGCTATTCATTAAACCAGTAATAAAAAATAATATTAAGAAGAATATAGCTGTAACTAAGATTGCTGGTGTATATACAGATGAATAACTACCTTTTGCTGAAATTTCCATACCATTCATTAAAAAGTTCCCTGCTACACTTGCAAGTAACATCCCTACTAAAATCCCGATAATAATACTAACAATACCCATACCGAATGTTTCAATAAATAATAACTGTGCTACTTTTTTCTTTTTCGCTCCGAGCATCATGTACATACCGAGTTCTTTTCTTCTTAATGTGAGTAAGAAAGAATTGGCATATATAATATAAAATACAGTTATGAAAGATAATAGTATTGCACCTACCCAGAATACGAGTCTAATACTACTAATAAGACTATTATCCTTCGTAAATTCACTATTCATCGCCATCGTTTGGAACATGTAAAAAATACTAATGCTAATAACGAGACCAATAAGTAAAACCATATAATCTTTTAACATCTTTTTCATACTATGACGTGATAATTTAAATAACATAATCTCGCCCCCTACTTAGACTCAGCAGCTGAGCCCATATGAGCGAGCACACCTAAAATGTCTTGATAGAAATTTTCTCGCTTTCCTTGACGCTTTAATTCTTTATATAAAAGACCGTCTTGGATAAATAATATTCGCTCACAGTAACTCGCACTAAATGCATCGTGTGTCACCATCAAAATACTTACATTATGATTTTCATGTAAATCTTGCATCGCTTCTAATAAGCTTTTTGCATTTTTACTATCAAGCGCACCAGTCGGTTCATCTGCTAATACAATTGCTGGATTATGTACTAAAGCTCGTGCTGCCGCTGTTCTTTGCTTTTGTCCACCAGAAACAGCAGTTGGATATTTTGTTAAAATTTCAGTAATTCCTAATTTCTTCGCCACCTCATTTACCTTTCCAGTAATCTCACTTGAAGGTACACCTTGCAAAGAAAGTGGTAAAGCGATATTTTCATAAATTGATAAGTTTTCAAGTAAGTTAAAATCTTGAAAAATGAAACCTAATTTTTGAGAACGAAAATCAGATAACGCATTGCCCTTCATAGAAGTAATATTTGTACCAGCTATTGTCACACTACCACCTGTCGCTTGATCCAATGTACTAATCACATTAAGTAAAGTAGTTTTTCCAGACCCAGAAGGACCCATAATCCCGACGAATTCCCCTTCCTTAATATTTAATGATACGCCCCTTAATGCTTTTGACTGATTCTCATTTCTTTTCCCATACGTTTTTTCTACACTTTCTACAGTAACTACATTTGTTGACATCTCTTTCACTCCATTCCTTTTATATAAATTTAATTTCTCACATATTTCTTATCTTTTTCTCATGTAAATTCTTAAGCATTTTTTAATTATTCATCCTATTAAGGTTACACAGGCTACATAAAGCTACTTCCTACTTCATATTCTCATTTTTCTACAACTCGTTCCTTCGATTTCGCTTACATTTATCTTACATTTTTGTAAGGTAAAAAAGAAAACACACCATTTTTGAATTGGTGTGTTTTCTTTTTTAAATCTATTTTCGATTATTTATTTCCTCTTTCATACTTTCCACAAACATATCTAGTTCAATTACACCTGATTTTTCTTCCCCATATTTACGCACATTTACAGCTCCGTTTTCCATTTCCTTATCACCAATAACAAGAACATAAGGAACTTTTTGCATTTGTGCTTCTCTTATTTTATATCCTAATTTTTCATCTCGCATATCTCGTTCGACACGAACACCAGCTTGTGCTAATTTATCTGCAACCTCATCTGCGTATTGTACATGGACTGCATTCGAAACTGGAATGACTTTCACTTGAACTGGTGCCACCCATGCTGGGAATGCACCTCCAAAGTGCTCAATTAATATTGCTAAGAAACGATCTAAAGATCCTAATACTGCCCTGTGAATGACAACCGGTCTTTTCTTTTCATTCTTCTCATCTATATAATTTAAATCAAACTTCTCTGGCATTTGGAAATCTAGCTGAATTGTCCCACACTGATGACTTCTATTTAAAGCATCTTTAATATGGAAGTCAATTTTCGGTCCGTAAAATGCACCATCACCTTCATTTAGTCTATATTTATAATTTAGCGATTGTAATACATTTTCTAATGACGCTTCTGCTTGCTCCCATAACTTATCATCCCCCATTGAATCTTCTGGACGAGTAGAAAGTTCTACTTCATATTTGAATCCAAAAGTTTTATATACATAATCGATTTGCGCCATTACAGATTTGATTTCATCTTCAATTTGTTCTGGAGTTACAAATAAATGTGCATCATCTTGGCAGAAAGTACGTACTCTTAATAATCCGTTTAACGCCCCACTAAATTCATGGCGATGTACTTGACCAAACTCACACATACGAATCGGTAATTCGCGATAAGAATGCAATTTATTTTTGAACATTAGCATATGCCCTGGGCAATTCATCGGTTTTAATGCAAAACTTTTATTATCCACTTCTGAGAAATACATATTATCTTTATAATGTCCCCAGTGCCCTGATCTTTCCCATACTTCTTGGTTCATCATGAATGGAGTGCGTACTTCTTGATAATTATATTCTTTTTGAATTTCTCTTAAAAAAGCTTCTAATTCATTACGAATAATTTGGCCTTTCGGTAAATAAAACGGCATTCCCGGAGCCTCTTCAGAAAACATAAATAGCTCCAGTTCATTGCCTAACTTACGATGGTTTCTTTTGGCTGCTTCTTCAACGAAATGTAAATACTCTTCTAATTCTTTCTGAGAAGAGAATGCAACACCATATATACGCTGAAGCACTTGATTATTACTATCTCCTCGCCAATATGCACCGGAAACGTGAGTTAATTGAAATGCTTTCAAATAACCTGTTGACGGTAAATGTGGACCTCTACATAAATCTACAAATTCACCTTGTTTATATAGTGTTACACTTTCCCCACTAGGAATTGCTTCTAAAAGTTCTAATTTCAATCGATCGTTCATTTCTTGAAACAGTTTAGCTGCTTCTTCTCGAGAAACCTCAACTCGTTCTACCTTTATATTTTCATTTATAATCTTTTTCATTTCTTTTTCGATTTTTCGTAAATCTTCTACGTTTACACTACTCGGAAGATCCATATCATAATAAAATCCATTTTCAATAACAGGCCCTACTCCAAGATTTATATCACCATACAATCTTTTTACAGCTTGCGCTAAAATATGTGCCGCGGAGTGTCTTGCAATTTCTACTCCTTCATTTGAATCTATAGTAATGATTTCTACTTCCGCATTTTCTTCAATATTACGGCGTAAATCATATAACTCATCATTTACGTTCCCAGCAACTGCTTTCTTTTTTAAGCTACTGCTAATGGATCCAGCAATTTCTTCTAAAGTAATTCCTTTTACAAATTCTTTCACGCTACCATCTGGAAATTTAATTTCAATCATCTGTTCTTTCATTTTTCATCTCTCCATTTCATAATAAAAAGCACACTCATCCCTACAATAGGGACGAGCGTGCTTATACCCGTGGTTCCACCCAGATTCCCATCACAAACATGCAATGGCTTCTTTTACGGTAACGTCGTTTACACGGCACTAGTTACTTCATTTCCCCAGTGCAGCTCTAAGGTGGTAAGTTATTTTTCTGCGTTAGGAAGTTCTCAGCTTTCCTTCCTTCTCTGTATAACCGGGTAAAATAACTCGTGTCCTTTTCTTCGCTTATTATGAAATTGAATGCAAAAAAGCATATTCATCCCTAAAATAGGGACGAATATGCTTATATCCGTGGTTCCACCCAGATTCCCATCACAAAAAACATAATGGCTTCTTTTGCGATAACGTCGCTTACACGGCACTAGATACTTCGTTTCCCTAGTGCAGCTCTAAGGTGGTAAGTTATTTTTCTGCGTTAGGAAGTTCTCAGCTTTCCTTCCTTCTCTGTATAACCGGGTAAAATAACTCGTGTCCTTTTCTTTGCTTTTAAAAGTACATCCATTAATTGTTATTTACTATATCTTATTCATTTTATTTTTGCAAGTGTTAAAAAAATATTTTTTATTTAATAAAAAAAGAAACCAAAAATAGATTTTTGGTTTCTTCTTCTCAATTTTACCAATCTTGTGGTTCGTAATTTAAGTCTGAAAATAGACGTCTTTTCTCTTTCTTCGTTAAATCTCTCCACTGTCCAACTGGTAAATTACTCAATTCAATATTCATAATTCTCGTACGTTTTAACGTATATACTTGATACCCTAAAGCTTCACACATACGGCGAATTTGACGATTCAATCCTTGTGTTAAAATAATTTTAAACTCATATTTTGATAACTGTGTGATCTCACATGGAAGTGTTTTCGTTCCTAAAATTTTCACACCAGCTGCCATTTTTTCTAAGAAATCAGGTGTAATTGGCTTATCTACTGAAACGATATATTCTTTCTCATGTTTGTTTTCAGCACGTAAAATTTCATTAACGATATCACCATCATTCGTTAACAAAATTAAACCGTCTGAGTCTTTATCAAGACGTCCAATGTGACTAATTCGTAATGGATGATTCACTAGATCGATAATATTACCTTTTACCGATTTTTCACTTGTACATGTAATACCTACTGGTTTATTTAAAGCGATATATACGTGATCTCGAGCAATGCGAAGTTGCTCTCCATTTACGCGTACATCATCACCTGGATTCACTTGGTCACCAATTTTTGCAACCTTGCCGTTAATAATTACTCTTCTCTCATTAATTAGTTTATCTGCTCCACGTCGAGACGCTTTTCCAGCTTCACTAATAAATTTATTGATACGCAAATTAGGCACATCCTTTTCTAAAAAAATTTCAAGCTCACACTGCTTCTACCGTACAATACAAAAGGGTAAGCCTCCTATTATAACTTAAATATATTAACATGAAAGGGCATATAACGTCTTCTATTAATTACTTATTTATAAGAAAATATCTTTATTATACATTCATTTATGCACTTTTTCCGCGCTTAATATACAAGCCATTCTTCCTTACATACAGCTTGTTTTCCTCTTATATCCTCTATATCTTCATGAATATTAGCTAGTTTATACAACTCAGGGAAAATTTCTTCTACATAATGTTGATGCGCTTTTTCATCTTTCCAATAAGTTAACACGATGTAACGGTTTTCATTTTTTAAAGACTTCCCAACTACTCCACCTAGCATCCCTTTTATATTTTCCATTCCTTTATTCCAAATTGTTTCTTGTTTATGTAAAAAATATTTTTCTTTTTCCACTTTAACATCACATATAGTAACTCTTACGAATGATCCTTCTGTAACAACGTCTTTCAGAAGTGTATCAGTTATATCATACAAAGTTTGAAATAATTCAATTTCACATGAAAGAAACGTATCCTCTTGATTACTATTTAAATAAATTGTATCGTGAGCACCATTCATAAATGATTGATATGCACTTCGATCTTCCCATAAAGTAAATACACATGCCTCACCTTTATGCCATCCACCAAATTGTCCATGAAATCCATCTAGATGCTGTATATCACGCCATTTTTCTTGTGCCATTGAAAATAACTCTTTTTTCTCTTCTTCTACTTTACAATAGATTGTTTTTAGTAACATTTTTAATTTCCCCTTTAGCATATAATTTATCTTCTTCTCACAATAATTAGTTCACATAATATTTTTATAATCACCCTATTACTCTTTATAGACATATAGAACTAATCATATTTATCACTACATCTATCAAAACATCTATCGAATTTAATTTCAAATAATTCAGAATGCAAAAAAAGATGTACCTCTTAATGAATTACACCTTTAGCTAATCTTCATTATTCATCTTTTTCTCAAATAAATAATACGTAATTTCTCCCGGATAATGTAATACAGTTACCTTCCGCTCCCCTTTTTTAAAACTAACAGTATGCCCGTTTTCCCCTAAGTTCTCCCATCCACTTACCTTTGTAATAGGCATTACACTTATATATTTATAATCCTCTTCCTTATCATCGTTAATATGGATTGCTGACATTGGTACTGGAAAATCTGCAATTTTAGATTCTTTGTCTAAATATATGAGTGCAATTAAGCTAATTAACAGCATAGCCATTGAACTATTTAAAACTAGTTTTCTTCTATTTATTTTCACTAAAATTCCTCTTTTCTCACATATTTCTTTTATCATTTTACTAACTTTAATTATTCGTGTATAGAAAAGATATAATTTAAATCATTTCTAACCTATTTTCTCTACATGAAACAACATTATTGTTATATATTATAATTATAAGTTTTTAAATTTTGGAGGCGTTACATATTGCAGAAATTACTTTTTACTAAATGGACAGTTGTTATTTCTATTTTCATCATTTTCGGTACAATTTTCTACGTTACTAATGGTAAAAATAACAGCGAAAAAGCAACTGTAGAAACAGCGGATACAACAACTTTCAAATCTAAATTGCAACCTAAAATTAATGAATTGACTACTAATTATAATGACATCATCGAAAAAGATTGGTTGCCTGCTTGGGAAGAAATTAACACGAACGGTGATTCAGTAGCCAGAGATAAACTATTAGTTACAATGAATGCTGTTTCCAAACAATATGAAAACATTATGAATGAAATAGACACATTGAAAATTAAAGAAAATATATCGGACGTACAAATACAAGAGCAACTAGTTTATTTCACAACTGAATTTAAGGCTGCTTCTAAATTTATGAAAAACGCAGCAGATTTAATTATAGACGGGGCCACTAACTCTACTCTAAACAGTGCAACAATTGAAAATACTAAACATGCTTTAGGGCTTGCAGATCAACATATTGTCATCGCTTTATCTACTTTAACTGAAGTTGAAGAGAAATTAGGACTTTCGAAAAAATAGAATTCTTTACTATTTTAAAATAAAAAATGATTGCATTTCACTAATTGTATATCTATAATGTTTTTATTGATTCTATACACATTCAATTCGTATAGGTTATTAATTTTATAATTCGGATGAACCATTCAGGAGAAGGTCTATTGATCTACCGACGGGGCAAAAAGTTGTTAACCGACTTTGAAACTCTCAGGTCTTGTTTACAAGTAGAACTGCATGGGGACGAATCTCTGGAGAGACTCCCTCTCGCTTTAAATAGCGTAGAGGAAAACGAGCACCGAAGGAGCAAATCCGCTACTATAGCGGATAATCTCTCAGGTAAAAGGACAGAGACAAGCGAAAGAAAATGCCGATTTGTATCGGTTTATTTTTCTATCCCTTGTTTCTCCAGAGACCATTTCATTTACTTGAAGTGGTTTTTATTTTTTCTAAAAAAGGAGAATAAAGATGGAGACAGTAAGTAAAGTATTAGAACAAATCAATCACTATGTGTGGGGATTACCAACGTTATTGTTACTCGTTGGTACTGGTATTATTCTCACAGTGCGTTTAAAAGGTTTACAGTTTAGTAAACTATTATACGCTCACAAACTAGCTTTTAAAAAATCAGAAGATACATCTTCCTCTGGAGATATTAGCCACTTCCAAGCGCTTATGACAGCTATGGCGGCAACGATTGGTATGGGAAATATAGCTGGTGTTGCAACTGCTGTGACGATCGGTGGACCTGGTGCAATCTTTTGGATGTGGATTACTGCTTTGTTTGGTATGGCAACAAAATATGCCGAAGCAATTCTTGCAGTGAAATACCGTGTCAGTAATGAAAATGGTGAATATTCAGGTGGACCAATGTACTATTTAGAACGTGGTTTAGGTAAGAAATGGCTTGCAGTTTTATTCGCTATATTCGGTACAACTGCTTCTTTCGGTATCGGTAATATGGTGCAGTCTAATTCAGTTGCAGAGGCAATGCGAATTAATTTCTCTTTCCCCCCTGCTTTAACTGGTATAGTAATGTCATTTTTAATCGCTATCGTTATTTTAGGCGGTGTAAAAAAAATCGGGAAAGTGACAGGGTATGTCGTTCCTATTAAAGCTTTCTTTTATATCATTGCTGGTCTTATTATTATTTTCTATCACTACGATCAAATTCCAGAAGCATTTTCACTTATTTTTTCTGGTGCATTTAACGGTACTGCAGCGGCTGGTGGTTTTATCGGTTCAACAGTTGCATCTGCTATTCAAATCGGAATGGCGCGCGGCGTATTTGCGAACGAAGCTGGTTTAGGGAGTGCACCTATTGCCGCGGCGGCTGCAAAAACTGATTCACCTGCAAAGCAAGCTTTAGTTTCAATGACTGGTACTTTTCTAGATACTTTTATTGTATGTACAATTACAGGACTTGTATTAATTACTACAGGCGCATGGAAATCTGGTAAAACTGGCGTTGAAGCTACAACACTTGCGTTCCAATCTGTATTCGGTACTGCAGGTAGTATGATTCTCGGTATCGCAATTATTTTATTCGCCTACTCTACTATTTTAGGGTGGTCGTATTATGGAGAAAAGTGTGTAGCTTATTTATTTGGAGAAGGTGCTGTTCGTTATTATAAAGCAATCTTTATAGTAATGATTGCTATTGGTGCGAATTTAAAACTAGGTATCGTATGGACATTTGCGGATATTGCAAATGGACTTATGGCGATTCCAAACTTAATTGGTCTTATTGGGTTAAGTGGTATTGTTGTTGCTGAAACGAATCGCTTTTTACAAGCAGAGAAATTGAAAGAAAATAATAAAAAACAGGCAAGTTAATCTAAAAAAAGGAATGACTCATACATAATGAGCATTCCTTTTTTTCGTTTTCTTACTCAGTAAATACCATCAAAAATATATTTATATCAATCTTTCCCTTTTTTATTCCACTAAAAGTTTTTCACATAAATGACATAAATCGTATGGTCTAACTATATAGTTGAAAAGGAATGCGACATTAAAGCGTCGCTGAAAAACTTATCCAAGAAAAGGGAGGAAAAATCTTTTGAAAAACAAAATCATTGTTTTCCTATCTGTTTTATCATTTATTATTGGTGGTTTCTTCTTTAACACAAATACTTCAAGTGCTGAAACATCATCTACTGATTACGTTCCTAACCAATTGATCGTTAAGTTCAAACAAAATGCATCTTTAAGTAATGTGCAATCTTTTCATAAGTCTGTTGGTGCTACTGTTTTATCTAAAGATGATAAGTTAGGTTTTGAAGTCGTTCAATTTTCGAAAGGTACTGTAAAAGAAAAGATAAAAAGCTATAAAAACAATCCAGATGTGGAATATGCAGAGCCGAATTACTACGTTCACTCCTTTTGGACTCCGAACGATCCATATTATAAAAATCAATATGGATTACAAAAAATTCAAGCTCCACTAGCTTGGGATAGTCAACGAAGTGACTCTAGTGTAAAAGTAGCTATTATTGATACAGGAGTACAAGGTTCACACCCTGATTTATCTTCGAAAGTAATTTACGGGCATGATTATGTTGATAACGACAATGTTTCTGATGACGGTAATGGTCATGGTACACATTGTGCTGGAATTACTGGAGCACTTACGAATAACAGCGTCGGAATTGCTGGTGTTGCCCCACACACTTCAATTTATGCTGTCCGCGTATTAGATAATCAAGGAAGTGGGACTCTTGATGCTGTAGCGCAAGGTATTCGAGAAGCTGCTGATTCAGGTGCAAAAGTAATTAGTTTAAGTTTAGGAGCTCCAAATGGTGGGACTGCATTACAACAAGCTGTTCAATATGCATGGAATAAAGGCTCTGTTATTGTTGCGGCTGCTGGAAATGCTGGAAATACAAAAGCTAATTACCCTGCTTATTACAGCGAAGTAATTGCAGTTGCTTCTACAGATCAATCAGATAGAAAATCTTCATTTTCTACTTATGGTAGCTGGGTAGATGTTGCAGCACCAGGTTCAAATATATATTCCACATATAAAGGAAGCACGTATCAATCATTAAGTGGTACATCTATGGCAACACCCCACGTTGCAGGAGTCGCTGCTCTTTTAGCAAATCAAGGATATAGCAATACACAAATCCGCCAAATTATTGAGTCAACTTCTGATAAAATTAGTGGTACAGGTACGTACTGGAAAAACGGTAGAGTCAATGCATATAAAGCGGTACAATACGCTAAGCAATTACAAGAAAATAAAGCGTCTTAAAACTTTAATCTGTCGATCTACCATTCATGCAGGATAAAATAGAAGGAGAGACTTTTACAATGAAAGTCTCTCCTTCTTACAAACTATATTACTCTCCCTGCTTTTTAACCATATGTAAATACAGTACAAAATCCATCATTGTCGACGAATGACCAAGTTGACGAATCATTGCTGTTATATTTCCTCTATGATATGTACCATGATTTACGACATGTTGTACTAACTCTAAAATTGAAGTTTCTAATGCCCCTGCATATGGGTTCTCAATAACAAATACAGCATTCACGTCTTGTATCGTACTTAAAAAGTCTTTATATTGATTTGCCATGTTTCCAAATAATTTTTCTAATTCATATAACGATTTAGTTTCGATTTGTTTTCGTAAATTTTCTCGGTCTTGTATTGCTTCATTCATACTTTTACCATGCAATATGTGTAACCACACTTGATCTGTAATATAAATATGCGCAAAAGTATCCTTGATTGATGGGAATACGCTCTGTATCTGTTCAGTAAAAATCGCCTCATAGTTTGGTAATTCTTTTATTCGATCGAATAATCGTATATTAGCCCAAGCATGGTAATCCACCTGTTTTAACATGTACTCTTTCAATCGAAATCACCTCCTTATTGTATAAAATGAATAGTTTGTCTCTTCATTTCTGATTCTCTATCAGCCTTTACAATTCCTTTTTCTTCAATTTCACGTTTATCTATAGTTTTATATTTTACATGCGTATGAAATTCCATTTGAAATGGAAACGGGGTAATACGAATTGTTTCCTCATCTATCCATTCCGCTTGAATAGGTTTCTCCTCCTTACTATTAAACATTTCTGTTCCTTCAAAACCATCTTTAAACAAATCAATTTCATCTTCCTTTTCTACACCCGGTTTATTCATACAGACATATAAAGAAAGTTCATCGCAAAACTTTAATAATCTATAATGTTTATCGAACATCGCAAATTGTTCTTTTGTTAGCGTTGTCAATATTCTTTTTTGTCGTTCCAATTCCCCTGTATAAAATGACATCATTTCTTCATCTTCCTCATTTAATGGAAATGATAAAAAATGCTTACTACAAAGTAATGCTCCGTATGGATTGGCATCTTCAATTTCATTCAAACCAATCGTATAAAAGACAAAACGTAATGAACTTGGACAATCCATAAAAGTATATGGAATATTTTTAGCATCATTTAAAATTGGTACTTTATCAAGTTCTATCCATCCTCTATCATGCTCATATATTGCATCAATTGTCTCTTTTAAATATGTTTCATCTTCAAAAAAACCTTCTTTTATATGCTTCGCAATCTCTCCAGCTAAAAAACCATGATCATGTTGACGAATTAATATACTTTCTTTCTCATCCTTTTCACGAAAAATCATCTGTATACTCCCCCTCATCCTCATATTATAGCGTTTTCTATGCATCAATTCTTAATTAATCCCTAAATATTAGCAGGGATTCAGTTTCTTGCAACGAAATTAACATAACTATATAGCATTCTTTCTAACAATATAAATAGCTTTATCTTTACTATCCATTATACTAAATCTTTCATTCCAAAAAATTTTTTATGAGGTGAAAACATGAACAAAACAGAATTGATTAAAAATGTCGCACAATCAGCTGATATTTCTCAAAAGGATGCTTCTGCAGCTGTACAATCTGTATTTGACACAATTGCTACTGCATTACAATCTGGCGATAAAGTTCAATTAATCGGCTTTGGAACTTTTGAAGTGCGTGAAAGATCTGCTCGTACAGGACGTAATCCACAAACTGGCGAAGAAATTCAAATCGCTGCTGGTAAAGTTCCTGCATTTAAAGCAGGTAAAGAGTTAAAAGAAGCTGTGAAATAAACAAGAAACCAGCCATTTTATAGGCTGGTTTCTTGTTTTATTTAAGTAATTCTTTTATATTCTCAGCATGATACACCTCGCAAATATAAAATATACATTTGCAGTTACTTACAATTTGATATTTTCTAGTTGGATACACATTCGCCGAAACAGAGCATCCATCAAATAATTCAATAATATTTCCAGAGGGCTGATACCCTTCGTATAATACATTTCTTCTTACTTCCATTTTCTCTATAAGTTTTTCAACTGGAATGTTTCCACTCTCTAATTCACTCTTAATTGTATTTGGTAAAAACGAAGTGTCTGCAAAAATTAGATTTTCAGATAACACTTTTCCTTTATAGCTAACATGAGATACACGATAAAGAAATGTTCCGTTTTTATCAAAGAAGTTCTTCGCTTCTTTCGGGATGTACTGTCTATCAAGCACCTCTTGTTCTAGAACATCAAATTGAACTGTATCATTCAAAAGCTTTTCTAAAGCATGAATAGATGATGTATCTCCAGAAAATAAAATATTTTTAATTGCTTGTACATTATATGTGAATTCATTTGTTCTATTTTCCGCTACTAACATGAGGAACACCTCTTCTATAAAATATTTTATTTAACTTATTTATAAGTTAAAAGCGCTACTGCGTCCAACTGTGTAATTTCGGTGACTTCTTTACTACTTATTGCAATGGAAGCCATATAATCTACACTTGGCCTTAAATCTCTCATCACTGTATTTTCTACTAACTCTTGTCTATCCTTAAAAACCAATAAGTTTGGAGAATCATTTGGAGCTGATATAGTAATATCCACTGGTGAAATCATTAGTCCTTCACCAGTCGCTTTTAGCACTGCTTCTTTTCTAGTCCAATATGTTAAAAAACCTTCTATTTTCTGTTCATTAGGTAATTTCATAACTTGCGCTTTTTCAATGTCTGTTAATACGCCTTCTGCCATTTTCATAACATCCACATTCGGATTCATTTGTTCAACATCAACGCCTACAGGTGCAAACTTTGTAAATGCAACAACAACCCACTCACCCGAATGTGAAACGGATAACTGCGGCATGCCTTCTGGTAATTGTGGTCTACCATGTTGTAACTTACATACTGGGCACATTCGATCAATCGGAACTTGAACTGGCGACATAGAAAGTATCTTTCCAAGAACTAATCTACTAATTACGCAACCGATTATAAAACGGGCACGATCTGCCGAATGATGATATGAATTTGCTTTCTCTCGTTCAACATCATTTAGTAAATTATAATGCCATGATTGTAAATCTGAAATTCTTCCCCACCATATTTGACAATCATTCTCATTCAAAGTTGGTATAGAATCTACAACTTTACTTTCTATCATGTAAACTCTCCTTTATATAACGAATATCAATTGTTATTCATTGACAAGTGCTTTCTGTTTTTTTGATACGGATAACATTTTTTCTTTCTTCTTTGACATTACCTCTTTATCAGAAAGACGTAAAGAAAATAGTAATGCTACGAGTAAAAATATTGCTGATCCAATTAATGCCGCTTGATATGGAAAGAAATCTGAATGCGCATTATGTTGTACACTGTTATTTCCAAAACCGGCTAGTATACTAGCTAAAACAGCAACTCCTATCGCTGAACCTAATCGATTTTGCACATTAAATATAGTGGTTGCTCTCCCCATAGAAGGCGGCGTTATATTGTTAAATGCAGAAAATTGAACTGCTCCAACTGACTGGCCTAAGAAAATACCTATGCCAAACAATAATGCCCGTATTTGCCAAGGGTTTGTATCGTGATTTACAAAACTTAATAAAACAAAGATAATCACCGTACAAATTAATCCAATAGAAATTACCTTACGAGCTCCTAATTTCTTATATGACCATGGTACGATTTGTGAAGAAATCATTAAACCAATCGCCTCCGGAAATGTCGTTAGACCTGATTCTAACGCGGAAACTCCTATTACATTTTGATACATAAGAGGAAAAACAAATAACATTCCTAGTAAACCAGCTGATGAAAATAATGAAATAAGACTCATTTTTCTAAAGACTGGTTCTTTTAATAAGCGTAAATCTAACATCGGTTGCTTTACTTTAAGTTCTACAAGAATAAACAATGTAATAAATACAGTCCCAGCTATTCCAGTACTTATAATCTCTGTAGAAATCCAGCCTCTTGATGGTCCTTGACTAAGCGCATAGATTATCATCGCAAATCCTGGTGCTGATAGAATAAAACCGAGAGAATCAAAGCGACCAGCTGATTTTTCAATATGCTCTTTTAAAAATAGCAGACCGAATAGTAACGCCATAATTCCAAATGGTAAATTAATATAAAATGCCCAGCGCCAAGACATTTGATCTACAAAAAAGCCCCCAATAATTGGTCCTACTGCCGGTGCGACAGCAATTGGCAACACAATAAACCGAGAAATTTTCGGCCTTTCCTCTGGTGAAAATGTTCGGAATAACATCGCCATCCCAACTGGTGTTAAAAGCCCCCCACCAGCACCTTGAATAATACGAAAAATATTCAATGAAGTAATATCGTTTGCTATCCCACATAACGCAGATGCGGTTGTAAAAACGAAAAGAGCAGTTAGAAATATCCTTTTCGTACCGAATCGATCTCCTAGCCAACCAGAAATCGGAAGGAAGACAGCTAAGCTAACTAAATACCCAACATTAACTGTCCCCATCGCAGATGGTGGAACTTGTAGTTCTTTACTTATCGTTTGTAGTGCTACATTTACAATTGTTGCATCCATAGCAGCCATAAACATCGCTGTTATATATACAATGCTCACAACTACTTTTGGATTTATTTTTGCCTTCATTATCGTTTTCCTACTAATATTTTTTTGCCAACTTGATTACTTTTTGGATTCAAATCTTCCCAGTTATTTTCAACATATTGTAAACAATCATTCCTACTAGCCTCTTTATGTACGACGTTCCAACCAATAGGTACATCAAGAAAGGCAGGCCAGAGAGAATACTGGCCCTCCTCATTTTTTAATACTTTATATGTGTAATTATCATTTTCAAACGGATTCGTCATACTGTACTTACCCCTTTCTTATTCTGCAAATATTTCGCTAATACTTGTCCAATTTCTGTAAGTGGCCCTGGTTGACATAAATCTTTATGTCTACAATCAATATCGTATTGCACAATTTGCCCGTCTAAATAATTTAACCACGTATTTGGAGAGATAGGATCAAACCAGTCTGGTATAACAGTAGATCTAAAGAATAAAATATCTCCGTTATAAACTTTCGGTATATATTTCCCTAACAATCCTACTGAGTTTACATATGTTTCTTTCAAATTCAAAATCGTCTCTTCTTCAAGACTTGCTAATGCACTTCCATCTTTACGAAGTATTTCAACCGCACTTTCCATCGTAAGTGGTTTACCATCCATGTTATCTGGATCATATCCACCTAGAGCCAATAATGCGATTAACGCTTCTTCTTCCGTAGGCGCTTCCGTATTCGGTAGGAAGTGACCAGGATAAGAATCTAACATAACGAGTAATTCCACTTCTTCCCCTTCATTTTGTAGTTGCGCTGCCATTGCATGAACAACATTTCCTCCGAGCGACCAACCGAGTAAACGATATGGTCCGTGAGGCTGTACTTCACGAATGTGTTTTAAATAATCCGCCGCCATCTCCTCTAAACTTTTTGGAAGTTCTTCATTTTTAGCGATACCACGTGCTTGCACACCGTAGATTGGATAATCTGTTCCTAAAGATTTCATAAGTCCTGCATAGCACCAACTTAATCCACCTGCTGGGTGTACACAAAATAGTGGTAATTGGTCTCCACCTGATCGTAATGGAAGCAATACATCAAGTGCACTTTGACCATTCCCCATTTCAAGTCTTTCAGCTAATCCAGCAACAGTAGGTGCTGCAAATAAAGTTCCGATATTTAGTTCCACCCCAAGCGCTTCTTTCATGCGGCTCATAAGCTGCACTGCAAGAAGTGAATGGCCACCTAAATCAAAGAATCCATCATCAATTCCAATTTGCGGCACACTTAAAACTTCTGTAAACAAGTCACATAACATTTCTTCTTGCGGTGTTCTTGGTCCACGACTAGAGGCTGATGCGATAAATTCTGGAGCTGGCAATGCCTTTCTATCTAATTTACCGTTTGGAGTTAAAGGCAACTCATTTACTACTACAAAAGCGTATGGAACCATGTAATCTGGTAAACTACCACCAGCAAATTGGCGCATTTCATTCGTATCAATCATTTCATTATTTGATGCGATGATATAAGAAACTAACCGTTTATCCCCTGGTTGATCTTCCCGTACAATAACGGCTACTTGCTCAATTTTAGGGTGTTTCATTATGACCGCTTCTATTTCCCCTAATTCAATTCGGAATCCGCGAATTTTTATTTGGTGATCTGCACGTCCTATATAATCTAACGTCCCATCATGACGCCAATGAGCTAAGTCTCCTGTGCGATACATTCTTGTACCTGGCTTGCCAAATGGATCTGCGATAAATCGTTCAGCAGTTAAGCCTGCTCTTCCTAAATATCCACGAGCAAGCCCTGCACCTGCAACATACATTTCTCCAACTACTCCAGGTGGCACTGGTTGTAAATAGTTATCTAATACGTATACTTTAAGGTCAGGTATACTGCACCCAATTAAACTATTTGCTCGTAAAGAAACGATACTCTCATCTAGCTCAATATAACTAACATGTACTGTCGTCTCAGTAATACCGTACATATTAATAAGCTTCGGTGCATTATGAGGATGTCGGCTATACCAACCTTCTAATCGACTTAGCTCAAGTGCTTCTCCTCCAAAAACGACATATCGTAAAGATAATTGTTGACCAATCTCTTCATTTTCACGATCTGCTTGCATCAATTGATAGAAAGCTGATGGAGTTTGGTTTAAAACGGTTACCTTCTCTTTAACAAGAAGCTGTAAAAATTCTTTCGGCGAACGACTTACACTATGTGGTACTACGATTAGACGCCCTCCATATAATAAAGGTCCCCAAATTTCCCAAACCGAGAAATCAAAAGCGTATGAATGGAACATCGTCCACACATCGTCTGCGTCAAATTGGAACCAATGATCAGTTGCTCCTAAAAGTCTTACTACGTTTTGATGAGGTATCATAACGCCTTTCGGTCTACCTGTTGAACCTGACGTATAAATAACGTAAGCAATATGTGAAGGAGTTAACGGCTTCATACGCTCCATTTCATCTATATTGTCTTCACTATATTTCTCAATTTCTTCTATTACCTTCACATCATCAACTAAAATTTTCAATTGCTCACCACATTCAATTTCCACATCCGAATTTGTTAAAACACATGATGGTTTCGCATCGTGGAGCATAAATGAAATACGATCTGACGGGTAATCTGGATCTAATGGCAAATATCCGGCACCAGATTTCAGAACAGCTAGTAAGCTCACAACCATATTTAAAGATCTCGGCATTGCTAAAGCAACAAGTTGATTAGGACCAATTCCTTTCGCTATTAGCAAACGAGCTAATTTATTCGATTTTTTATTCAATTTTTCATAAGTTAACTTTTCATCTTCAAAGACGACAGCAATAGCATTTGGTTTTATATGAGCTTGTTTTTCAAATAATTGTGATAATGTCATTTCTGGTGCGATTTGAAAACCACCATTCCACTTTTCTAACACTGTATTTTTCTCTGCTAACGTTAATATTTCTAATCTACCAATTAATTGATCAGGATTCTCCGCTGCATCATCTAATAATAAAATGTATCGTTCTATTAATTTTTGCACCGTTTCACGTTTATATAAATCAGTACTAAACTCTAACAATCCGTGTAAGCCGTTTGGAGTACCATCAACTCCGTTACTCTCGCTAATTTCAAATGTTAAATCAAATTTCGCAGAGCCAACGCTTTGAATTTCAAGGCTCGCTTCTATACCCGGAGCATCAAAGGTTGCTTCTGGCGTATTTTGGAAAGCAAACATAACTTGAAACAGCGGATGACTATTTCGAGTACGTACTGGATTTAACACTTCAACGAGTCGTTCAAATGGTACATCTTGATTTTCGTAAGCTGTAAGATTTGATTGCTTCACTCTATTTAATAATTCTTTAAAGCTTGGATCTCCTGATGTATTTGTACGTAACACTAATGTATTTACAAATAAACCGACTATGTCAGAGAGAGCATCATCGTTTCTTCCAGCAATCGGACTACCGATTGGTATATCCGTACCCGCACCTAATCTTGTAAATAGCGCACTAAGTCCTGCTTGCAATACCATAAACAAACTAACTCCATTTTTCCGTGCAAGCTCTACTAACCTACTATGCATACTTGCATCTATATGAAAATGAATTGTTTCTCCCTGGTAACTCGTTTCCATTGGACGCTGATAATCTGTAGGTAACTCCAATTGATCTGGTAAATCTTGTAATTCTTTCTTCCAAAAATCTAATTGTGTTGAAATGAGACTCTCTTGTGTAGTTTCATCTCCTAACAATTGTTGTTGCCAAAGTGCATAATCTGCGTATTGAACCGGAAGTGTCTCCAGCTTTACTCTGTTCCCTTGACATCGTGCTTTATACGCCGCTGTAAGATCTCTCGTTAACGGTTGTAATGACCAGCCATCCCCTACAATATGGTGTAATAAAATGAGTATTACATGTTCGTTTTCACTCATTGTAAAAAGTTGCACACGAACTGCTGGTTCAACATCGAGGTTAAAGCTATATCTTACCGCCTCTGTAAGCACATTTTCTAATTCATCTTTACATGTTTTTGTTTTAATTATTTCTAGATTTAAATTTTCCATATCTAAAATTTTCTGATAAGAACTACCTAATACGTTAGGGAAAATTGTTCTAAGTGTTTCATGTTTCTCAACTACATCATGAATGGCACCTTGTAATGCTTCCTCGTTCAACTTTCCAGACAAACGAATAACTAACGGAATATTATAAGTAGGACTTGGCCCTTCTAAACAATTTAAGAACCATAATCTACGCTGCGCAAATGAAAGTGGAACTTCATTTGGTCTACTTACTTTCTTAATTGCTGGTCGTGCATTTTTTGCTTGATCCAATTGTTTCGCTAATTCAGCAACAGTTGGCGATTCAAATAGTTTCCCAATTCCTAGTTCGACACTTAACGTTTCACGAATTCTTGCCATTAAACGAGATGCAAGAAGCGAATGTCCTCCCATTTCGAAGAAATTATCATCAATGCTAATGCGAGAAACACCAAGTACTTCTGCAAATAAATCACATAATATTTCTTCTTTCGGATTTCTAGCAACTCTCTCATTGTTCATTCCATTATAATCTGGAGCAGGTAATTTCTTTCTATCAACCTTTCCATTTGGCGTTAATGGTAATTCTTCTAGCAATACAAATGCTGCTGGCACCATATAATTCGCTAAACTTTCTGAAACATAAGAACGAATTTCTGCAAGATGAATCGTTTCCTTCTCTTCGGCAACGATATACGCAATGATTCGTTTATCATTTGGACGGTCTTCTCGTACCATAACCACTGCTTGCTTAATATTTTCATGTCGTTGTACTACCATTTCAATTTCAGCTAGTTCAATTCGGAAACCACGAATTTTAATTTGATGATCTGCGCGGCTCATGTACTCTAGAACGCCATCTTTGCGCCATTTTACTAGATCGCCTGTACGGTACATGCGTTGCCCTGGTTTTCCATAAGGATTTGCAACAAACCGTTCAGCCGTTAACTCTGGTTTTCCTAAATATCCGTTCGCAAGCCCTCCCCCCGCAATATACAATTCACCAATTACTCCAGGTGGTACTGGTTGTAATCCTGCGTCTAATACATATACAGCTGTACTCCAAATCGGTTTCCCGATAGGAGGCATACCACTTTCTCTTTCATCGATGTTCATGACAGTAGACCAAATCGTCGTTTCAGTTGGTCCATATAAGTTTGTAATAGTACAACCTAATTCTTTTAATGTTTTTGCTAAATGGGCTGGAAGTGCTTCACCACCTACGAGTACATTTAGTCCTTGTAGCTTCTCTGGATATTCCGTTACTAACGCCTGCCAAAGCGTCGGTGTAGCTTGCATAATTGTCACTCTTTCTTCTTGTAACAATGCCGTTAACGCAGAAGGTTCTTGAATTACTTCTTTTTGTGCGATTGTTAAACTTGCCCCACTAATAAGAGGTAAATAAATTTCGAGAGCTGAAATATCAAACGCAAATGTAGTAACTGCTAATAAATGATCGTTTTCATTTAGTGAAAATATATCGTCCATAGCCAATAAAAAATTACTTAAAGCTTTCATAGGAACAATTACACCTTTTGGATTGCCGGTTGAGCCTGAAGTGTAAATTGTATAAGCTGGGTTTAAAAGTGATTCATCATTTTTTAATGGTATATTCATATAAGAATATGTGTTTAACGCTATTGTCATTTCTTCACTATCTAATTCGATTTCTTTTATATCATCTTCTATGACTAAAATAGATGATACAGATGAATGTGTGATGATACACACTGGTTTTGCATCATTTACAATATAATTGATTCGCTCAGCTGGATATTCAGGATCTATCGGTAAATACGCTGCACCAGCCTTTAAAACTGCTAGCATACTAACTACCATTTCCGTTGATCTTGGAAATACTAAAGCTACAAACTGATTTGGCCCTATTCCTTCTTCTACTAAATAGTGTGCTAGTTCATTCGCTCGTTCATTTAACTCTTTATACGTAAGTTTTATTCCGTTACAAGTAACTGCTATTTTATTTGGATTTTTTTGTACTTGTTTTTCAAATAATATAGGTAGAGAAATTAACTCTTCAGCTTCTTTAGTTTCATTCCATTCGAATAAAACTTTTTGATTTTCTTCAGGAAGAGTAATGTTTATGCTTCCAATCGACGCATCTTTTTCATAATCATTTATCACTAATTCTAATACATTCATAAATCTTTCTTTATGCAATGCTAGCTCCGCGCCATTATATACTTCTGGGTTCGCATCAAAATGAATCATTAACTCATTTTGATCAAAACGTTTGTATACATTTATTGATAAATCATCAACAGGTCCTGCTGATAAATTATGTGTAATACCACGATTTCCAGCAAAGTTAAGCCCGTAATCAAAAGGCATAACATTCACTAACGGTCCAAATAACCTTTGATTTTCACCTAATAACTTTAAGTCTCTTCTTAATTCCTCATGGCGGTATTTATGATGACGGCGTACGTCTTGGATTTCTTTAGAAACCTGCTGTAATAATTCCGCAAGTGTTATATTTGGAGTAACAGTGAGACGAAGTGGTACTAAATTCATTACCATACTCGGTGTATGAATAGATGCAGAACCTAGACGCCCCATCATCGGTAAACCTAAAACAATATCATTTGCTCCTGTTAACTTATGCATATAAATACTGGTTACAGCTATAATAAATTCCGGCCAACTTGCTAACGAAACATTGATATCTTCTAGTAAAGTTTTCGTACTAGAACTAGATAAATACGCTGTTTCACGTAAAAATCCATTTGATGTTCTCGGTGCTCGTTCTGCCAAACTTACAACTTCTGGTTCATCTCCATACTTTTCTAACCAAAAAGCACGATCTTCCTGGAATTGTTTAGACTCACGATACTCCATATCTTCTTGTACAATTTTTGCAAGAGAGCCAAATGGCTTTTCATTCTTATTTGTTTCTTCTATTAATGATGTATACTCTTTCGCTACCTTTTGGCTAAGAAGTGAAAATCCATAGCCATCCATCACAATGTGATGGATGCGCTGATACCAAAAGAAACGATTATTTTCAACTTGAATAAGTACTTCAGTAAATAATGTATCTTTTTTCAAATCAACTGGCATAGATAAATCATTTTTCATCCATACTTTAGCAGCCTCTTCAGGATTTTCTTCTTTACGAACATCAATAAAATGCATATGAAACTGTAATTCCTCAATAACTTGCCATGGACCAATTTCATCTTCTTCGAAACGAACATGAAGTGCCTCTGCTTCCATTACAACTTTACGTACTGCTAATTCAAAAATTTCTTGATTAATATTTCCGTTTATTTCTACATATTCCCCAGTATTATAAATCGGATTAAGCGGATCTAATTGTTGCGCAAACCACATACCAGACTGCGCAGATGATAACGAATGACGAACCTTTTGACTATTAGGCATTCTTTACTACCCCTTTATTATGTAGTCTATATTAAAGTACATGTTCTGTTTGCAGAGATAATAAGCGATACCAATCAACAACCGTTGGGTTCTCTGCTAAATCCGCAAAAGTGATTTCTTTCCCTTCGCGACGCCACTTCTCTACTAAACTCATAATTCTGACCGAATCAAGTCCTCTATTTAATAAATCTTCATCAGTCCCAACACTCTCTACTGGTTCACGAAGTAATTGTGCAACTAGTTCATGTACTTTTTGTAAAGTGATTTCATCATCATCTTTTAAACCTTGTAACTCTGTTAACAAACTGTTAGTTGATGTCGTTACTGCACATCTATTTGACGCATACTCCAACGCTTGTTTATGATGTTCTAGTGAAAAATCAGCAACTGCATCTGCTACAAAGAACGGCTGAATTCCATCCATAAATGCTTCACAAGCTGTTAAAAGGCAGCCAATATGCGCATAAATACCGCAAATAATGAGTTGATCTCTTCCCTGTTCATTTAAAATTTCTAATAGATTTGTCTTTTTAAATGCACTATATCTCCATTTTGTTAAGAATATATCATCCTCATTAGGAGTAAGTTCATCGACAATCTTCTTTTTATCTGGTCCAGCAGGAATACCGTCACCCCAGAAGTCTTGTAATAACCCTCGTTGTTCTAACGTTTGTCCACCTGGCTGTGCTGTATAAACAACTGGTATACCAAGATTATTACATTTTTCTCTTATCATTTTAATATTTGAAATAAGTTCTACTTTTGGTGATTCTTTATCGCTATATGCATCAAGGAAATATTCTTGCATGTCATGAATTAAAAGAACTGCACGTTTCGGATCTGGTGTCCAATTCACTTTATTTTTTGGTAGTTCTGATTCAATTGGCATTTTGTATACTGAAATAGATGGAATAGCCATCTAATCACTTCCTTCCGGTTTTTATTATTGTTTTACTGTAATAAGTTTTTCAGCAATGACTTTACGTAGCTCTTTTTTACTGACTTTTCCGACTCCTGTTTGCGGGAATGATTCAATAAATTCAATTCGATCTGGAATCTTATAAGCTGCTATACCGCGTTCTCTTAAGAACCTTTTTAATTCACTTACTGCCGGAGCTTGTCCGCGAGCTATTACAAATGCACAAGTACGTTCTCCTAAATAATCGTCAGGCATAGATACAATCGCTACATCATGTACTGCATCATGTGCTAATAGATGATTTTCAACTTCTTCCGCAGCGACTTTCTCACCACCACGATTAATTTGATCTTTATCTCTTCCTTCTACAATGATGTAACCTTGTTCGTTTACTTTTACAAGATCTCCTGTGCGATAAAATCCATCATTTGTAAATGATCGTGCATTATGCTCTTCTGCTTTATAGTATCCACGAATTGTATATGGACCCCGTGTTAATAAACTACCTACTTCACCAGGTTTTACATCGTTATCATATTCGTCAACAACTCGTACTTCATCAAGTGCAGACATTGGTCTACCTTGTGTATGAATTATAATTTCTTCCGGATCATCTAATCTTGTATAGTTCACTAATCCTTCTGCCATACCGAACACTTGCTGTAATGTACATCCAAATGTAGGACGTATACGTTTTGCAACTTCAGCACTAAATTTCGCACCACCTACTTGAATCACTTCTAAGCTTGATAAATCGTTATTACGTAAAGATGCAGCGTCAAGCCATATCATTGCTAATGGCGGTACGAGAGCAGTAATCGTAACTTTTTCTTTTTCGATAAGTGCAAATGTCTCATCCGGACTACCCCCAGTTGCCAGCACAACTTTTCCACCCGCATAAAAGGTTCCAAATGTTCCAGGAGAACTCATTGGGTAATTATGTGCTACTGGAAGAACTGCCATATAGACGCTCTCTGCACTTAAATTACAAATTTCAGCGCTAACACGTAAACTATAAATATAGTCATCATGCGTTCTAGGAATTAATTTAGAAAGTCCTGTTGTCCCTCCTGATAATTGGAGAAAGGCAACATCACTTGGCTGAACTTCTGGCAATAGAACGGGATCTATATATAAATCACTTATGTTCACAAACTCTTCTTCTTCTCCCACTACAATTACATGTTGTAAAGTTGGTACTTTCTCTTTCACTTCTCTTGCTAGTTTTCGATAATCAAAACCAAGAGCCTTATCTGAAATAACGTACGCACTCGCCTCACCAAACTCACAAAAATAACTAATTTCACTACTGCGATGTGAAGGTAATGCAAAAACAGGAAGTGCTCCAATTCGAAATAGCGCAAAACACATTTCAAAAAACTCGATAACGTTAGGTAGTTGGATTACAACTCGATCTTCTGGCTTTATTCCTAAATTCAGTAAACCTGACGCTAAGCGATCTACTTTTTTATCAAGCTCACTATATGTTATATACGTATCACCACTTACAACCGCAATTTGATCTCCATATTTTTCAGCACGCTCTCTTAACACTCCGCCAAATGTTTCCCCAAGCCAACACCCTTCCTCTCGATAGCGATCGGCAAATTCTTTTGGCCATTTTGTATAACCTGTTAACATTCTTTCTGCCCCCTACTTTTCATTAAGTGAACTATCATTTAACCCTAAAGCTTTCAACATTGTTTGAAACTTAGCTGATGTTTCTGCTAATTCATCTTCTGGTTTTGACTCAGCAACAACTCCAGCACCTGCATATAAACGGAGTGTATTTTCTTGTACTTCAGCACAACGAATTGTAACAATCCATTCACCGTCTCCATTTAAATCGCTCCACCCTAACATTCCTGTAAAGAACTCACGGTCAAATGGCTCAATTTGTTGAATAGCTTCTCTCGCTTCTTCCATCGGCGTTCCGCAAACTGCTGGCGTAGGATGAAGAGCAATTGCTAATTCTAAAGAACTAGTATTTGGATTCTTTAGTTCACCTTTCACTTCAGTAGACAAATGCCACATCGCTTCACTATGAATAACAGATGGTTTTTCCGGAACATGTAATGTATGACAGTATGGGCGAAGCGCAGCAGCAACTGCTTCCACTACTACCGCATGTTCATGCAAATCTTTTGGAGAAGAAAGTAATTCCTCCGCTCTTCTTTTATCTTCTACTGGATCATCACTACGTGGTCTTGAACCAGCTAACGGATTAGAAATCACTTGCATACCATGACGTGAAACGAGTAATTCAGGACTAGCTCCAATTAACGTCTTACTATTCTCGTTTTCATCTTTCGGTAAATTCACCGCAAATGTATAACCGTGCTTATTATGCTCTGCTAATTCTCGAAGAAGTTTTTTCTTATCAATCTTTTCAGAAGATTTAACATCTAACGATCTAGATAGAACGATTTTCTTTAAATCCCCGTCCTGTATTTTTTTGATCCCTTGCTTCACACCATTCATATACACTTCATGATCTGGCACAGGCGTCATTTCGAATGTTAAGTTCCTATTTATTTCAAGATGATTTGTTGTATCCAATTGTAAACGCTCAGAAATCCTGCTATATTCTGGTACGATAAGTTGGACTTCTTTTCTACGATCAAATGGCAAAGCCCCCACAACGATAGGATTCGGATTTCCGGCTTGTTTTGCATTACGTAATACTGCTTGCACAAGCTCTGGGAAGCTTTCAATTTCATGATGCTTTACTGTAGTAAATTCTCCTTCTGCTAATATCGTTCGGGTTGGTGAAGCAAAAAAGAATGAAGATTCAGTCTTATAATCTTCTAGTAATTTTTCTGACAGTTCCTTTACAGCCGTAAATTCATTCATAGTATAGTAGCCCCCTAAATTTTTTATTAAACTCCTAATGTAGCTCCGCCATCGACACATAAATTGTGCATTGTAATATGACTCGCTTTATCTGAAGCTAAAAACAATACCGCTTCAGCAATTTCTGAAGGCTGTGCAATTTTTTGTAACGGTATACCGAGTCTATATGTATTTTGAGAACCAGCAATTATATTTTTTGCTCCATTCTCATCAGCCCATAGTAACCTTTGCATTTCAGTTTCAGTAGAACCAGGAGAAACTAAGTTACAGCGAATGTTGTACGCTGCAAGTTCTAATCCTAAACACTTCATAAACATCGTCGTTGCAGCTTTTGATGCAGCATATGCAGCCATCTCCACTCTCGGCGTATTTGCTGCATTTGAACCAACTGTAACAATTGCCCCTGACTTTCTTTGCATCATATGTTTACTTACTGCTCGAGACATATAGAAAACTCCTGTAGAATTTACAGAAAATGTTTTATTCCAATCTTCATCACTTAACGAGTGAATCGCTCCCATACGTAAAACCCCTGCAACATTTACTAATATATCTATTGGTGCTATATCATTTTCAATACGTTTTACTGTATCCTCAACAGCATTACTATCACTCACATCTAAATGAAATATTTTCATACGTGTTTCATTTTGATTTAAGAGTACGTTTAATCCCTCTCCATTTTGATCAACCGCAATTACTGTAGCTCCTCTTTCTAAAAACATTTTGGCAACAACACTACCTATTCCTTGAGCTGCACCTGTTACTAAAACAGTTTTCCCATCAAATTCCCCTACGTTCATTTCCTCTATCCTTTCATTTGAAAATTAATCTAATTAAACAAATATTGATAATGATTATCATTATCGATGTAAAAAATAATACACTTACTAAACTAATTGGTCAAGTGTACTTTTCATTAAAATATTATTCAGTGATAATCTTTTTCATTTAATATTCTTACACCGAAATGATAATCTTTCTCAATAAACTTGTCAACCTATTTTTATTTTTCAGATAAAACATTTTAGTGCTTCTCAATACAATTACATCTAAAAGCATTAATAAGTACTTATAAAAAATTCAATTCATACTCCTCTTTGTAAAAATTGAAGAAAATAAACTGGAGAGACCTTCATTTACAAACCCTTAACAAAAAATCGATTATATATTTTCTCAACATTTTTCTGAAAATATATCTTGCAATTATCAATGTATGTCTTATTTTTAATTTAAGATTTAATATGTATTTCGGATATAATATATCACTTTTTAATATTCCAATATAATCCAAATATTATATAACCTCATTAAAATAATTACGAAAAAGCACCCTGTTTAACAGGATGCTTTTTCGTAATTTAGTGTGATAGAAGCTTTATATACTTATGCTACGCTACGGTACTCTTCTTCTTGTTCTTTTTTCTGATTAGGTGCTTGAATTAACATTGCGATAATAAATGACACGACACATAATAGGCCGATCACCATGAAGGTTGGTTTGAATCCACCTAGCAGTGCACCGATAAAGGAACCGGCAAGCGCTCCAAATCCAAATCCTTGATACACAATTCCGTAATTCTTACTATGGTTTTTCATACCGAAGAAATCACCAACAATAGCTGGGAAAATAGTAATATTTCCACCAAAGCAAAATGCTACACTTGCTACACATACGAAGTAAATACCATAATTTAAATCTACGAAACTTAGAACTAATACTGAACTTGCCATAACAACAAAAGTACCAGTAACGATTTTTAAACGGCCAATTTTATCTGATAACGGTCCTAGAATAATACGACCTAACGTGTTGAATATTGCAACCATAGCTACCGCATTAGCTGCTGTCGCTGCGCTAAGCCCTACAAGTTGAACACCAATGTCTTTTACCATACCAATTAAGTATAAGCCACTCATACATGATGTAAATAACATAATAAATAATAAGTATACTTGTTTTGTACCTAACATTTCTTTCGTTGTGTATTCATGAGTTTTTGTTTCCTGAACTGCACTTTGATCAGCAGCTTGATGGATTAAACAAGCTCCAAGGACAATCATAGCTGTAACAATTAAACCCCAATATATAAATGCTTGTGATACACCAACTGATTCAATTAACTGTGCGTTAACGTATTTAAAGATTAAGCTACCAGAACCATATGCAGAGACGGAAATCCCAGCAATTAAACCTTTCCGCTCTGGAAACCATTTTATTAAATTTGATAATGAAGTGATATATGCTGTACCATCTGCATATCCTACAACAACTCCCGCTAGTACATAAAGCAATATTAATGAGGAAGCTTGTGAACTAAGTATTAATCCAAGTCCTAATGCTAGTCCAGCTATCATAATAAGTTTACGAAGTCCCCATTTTTCTTGCAATTTACTCGCAAATAAAGTTGAAAATGCTAAAGAAAGACTAGTAATTGAGAAAGTTATCGCAACTGCGTTAAGACTCCAACCGTATTTACTAACTAAAGGCTGATTGAATAAACTCCATGTATATATCGTCCCAAGACCCATTTGTACTATGACTGTACCAAGGACAACAAGCCATGGATTAACAGCTGATTTTTTCATACCTTTCCGCCTCCTCTTTCTATTTCAATGCGTTTCGCTAAGTCTTGTTTTTTTATGTTCATTTTGGTCACCTCTTTTGATTTAACACCTTCATTGTATAAGATGTTTTCGACTATGTAAGCACTTACAAGACAGAGCGTCAAAAACATGGAATCAGTTACAGAAAACGAAGGACGAAATACAAAAAACTACTTATTAAATACGTAACAGTTATTTATATTGTTTTATATAAGTTCGATTTACATTTGTTTTTGACCCCTTTTTTAAACAGTGAAACAATAAAACCGTCTCTTTCATATTTATGAAAGAGACGGTTTTATTAGGTGAATTTATAAGTCTAACTTTCTTTATACGTTTATAATTGTTTCTTCAAATGTAACAATTGGTTCTACAAATTCCATCATGATGAAAGCATTTTTAATACGTCTTGTTAAAACTTCTTTTAATTCTGCACACATAGACTACAAATATTTTTTTGATAAATAAAACTAAATATTCACTAATATACCTATACGTGGTTTAATATATATAATAAAAAATATTTCTGTCTTTAATGAGGAGGTACTATGAAAGCAAACGTAGGGGATACTATACTTTTTCAACGAAACAATTTAAAGATTACGGGATCTGTACTAAAACTTTATACTGAATCGGTCTTAGTTGAAATTACAGATGTAAGCGGTGGTACTTTTGAATTTGATCGAACAATTGTAAATCATAAAAACTATAAAATATTACATACGAATACATAAAGTGAAACTTTAATCAGTGGGGGTTTTGTTCATCCCCCACTGATTATTAGTTGAACCAATCGGACGTTTACGGACAGCCCGACTCCCACCTAACTTCTTTGCTCCAACTGAATTTTGAGGTGAGAGTTTTACTGTCCGTTAACGCGGGATAAAACAACACAAAATAGCCCCTGCTTACCAGCAGCGGCTATTTTATATGAAAATACTTCATTAGTTTATATATCCTAAAACATTAACAATCTTACTCGCTTTTAAATTGTTAATATGATAATAAATTTCTAAACCTCTTCTCTCTGCTCGTAACACTTTACCCTTCATTTTTGATAAATGTTGTGAAACAGTAGATTGTGGAATATTTAGTAATTCTGTTAGTTGTGTTACGTTACAAGTTTTTCTCGTGCTTAATTCATTTACGATTTGTAATCGAATTGGGTGCGCCATAATTTTTAAAATATCTACATCTTCTTCTGAAACTAAACTTTTTCTCATTTCACTCGTATATGTTGTCATAAGACATTCCCCTTTTATATGAATTCCTTTTATTTAGATCTATTTCCAAAATATTTAAAACTCCGATGTGAAACCTTCATATAGAAATAATAGAATTTTAAATTTTTAAAAACAGAACAAAATTCAATTCACTTTATTTATTTGGTACATATACATAATACAATGTTAATATGTGCTCTATGTGAAGTTAGCATAAATTTGCAATGAAGATTTTTCAAACAATTCACATCTAACTATATACCTCTTCATAACACTATCAGTGATTTTAACATATTTTAGGTGTTTGTATATACTATCTACAAAATAAATGTTGTTTAGGACGAATTCAAACGCCTACAATGTTACAAGAAGAAGTTGAAGAAGCTTGCAAAACGTATGTCAGTCGTATCATATTAATCAGTGGATCAGCCTTATTTTTAGTAAGTGGTGTTATATTAGCAATTTCGGCTTTTAATGCTGTTGATTGTTTGGAAAATACGTTGCCTTCTACAGATAACTCATAAGGGATTTATCTAATTGTGAATAACAAATAAATGCCTCCTCTATACAGAGGAGGCATTTATTTTATTATAATAAGTTCTATACTAGAAAATCATAAACAATACTTTGAGCATGATTCTTTTCCCCTATCTACACATCCACACTTTACTGCCCAAACACAACTTTCATTCTCCGCTTAGCATGTACTAAAAAGGAGGTACGCGCTTCATATGTCAAACTATTATTACGATCGTTCACATAAGTACTATGGGAATAATAGTAAAATTTTCGCGTATACATAGGCTTTATTTACAATAAGGTAGATTTTATTTTACATAAATATCATTGTACTAATCTAAAATTTCTGTATTTACATTTTTTCTTTTTATCTTATAATTTTAACCAATAAGGAGATTGATAATATGGGAGTTTGTGTAGACTTATTTAAAGAGTATGAAAATAAAGAGAAAGTCGTTTATCGTTTTTTCCCTTGTGAAGATGAAGAAGCAGCAGGAAAAATTCAATTTAATAAACTAGAAAAAAGCTCTGTAGAATTAGAACCAGCTAAAGGTGAAGGGGCAAATTATTATTTTCTTAAAGCAGTTGGTGCTATCCAAAAACATGTAAGGAATTCACCTGATTCAGTTGAATTCCCTGAATTCTTATTTTCACAATCGTAAAAATAAAAACAAGCTCTCGGTATTGAGAGCTTGTTTTTATTTTATTACTAGTATACACACAATTTACTTTCCGCCAATTTTGGTTGAAGAACTAAAGTCTCATCGTAAGTTTATAGAATACGAAAAAGAAAACGCTACTGATAGTACACCGACTTCAACCTATCCCTTCCTTCCACGTTCGATTCTCGTAGCACCCTATATGCAACATTCTGTAATTGAAAAACTCGGCGAAGTATTCGAAAAATGTGACCGCCAGTGTGACTCAGGCCTAAAATATTGTTAAAAACGCTGGATAAATTAGAAAGATTAAAGGTGTTACTTTACCACAAACCTCGTCTGACTACATCCATCCTTCTGTTTCGTTACTTCTAAAACAGCTGGCATTGCGTTTTTCAGCTCTTGAACGTGTGAAATGACACCGATAAATCGGCCTGATTTTTGTAAGTCAATTAAGGCGTCTACTGCTTTTGTTAATGACTCCTCATCTAATGAACCAAATCCTTCATCGATAAACATCGTTTCGATGGATATACCACCTTCATATGCTTGAATGACGTCTGCCATTCCGAGCGCTAAGCAAAGCGATGCATTAAATTTCTCGCCGCCAGATAATGTTTTTACATCGCGTGTTTGGCCTGTGTATGCGTCGTATACATCTAGACCTAATCCACTTTGACGATTTCTTTTTTCAACTCGTTCACTTCGTTTTAAATAAAATTGTCCATTTGATAATTTACGTAATCGTTCGTTTGCAATTTGAACAATTTGTTCTAAATACTCAATTAAGATGTAACGTTCAAATGATATACGGCTTTCGTTATCACCTTTCATTACTTCATATAAGTCAACAAGTTCTTGGAACGCTTTTTCTTCCTCATGAATTTGCTCATCAATACGTCTAATATTTTCATGGAGATCGGAAATATATGTTACCGCATTTTGCGCACGTTGACGTTTTTCTTTTATGATATCAAGGTTAATTTCTAGTTCTTTAATGTGTTCACCTAACGCTGTAATATCCATATACTCTTTATCTTTTAATTCAACATGTAACTCTTCAATTTGTTTCGCAAGTACTTCGAGAGATGAATAATAGCTTTGAATTTCTTTTTGTATTAATTCCATCTCAGCATCACTTAATTTAGCTTCTTTATACGTAGATTGATCTGTAAATCCGCTCTGCTCAAGTTCTTTCATAAAGCGCGTGAAAGTCTCTTCTTTCTTCAATTTTGCACTTTCAAATTGATTAGTAGCACCTTCCTGTTCTGCTTGAATACGTATATTTTCGTTTTGCAAATGTTGATATGCTTCCTGCACTTTCTTCCATTCGTCCTCCATTAATTTGAGTTCATGCATAGCTTGGTCAAATTGAACTTTCCAAGCTTGTACTGTTTGTAAGTTTTCAGGAATGTTTTTCTTATCATGTTCATATGACGTACGCAGCTGCATACAATCCATTTCGATACGGTGCTGCTCTGTTTCTACTTCACGTTTTTGTTTCTGAAGTGCATCTACTTTTTCTTCTACGCTTTTTATTTTCACAGCTATTTGCTTACGCGTTTCTTCACTAGCTTTTAACGTATTCACTTCAGTTGCTAATTGTTTTCCTTTTTGAACAAGCGCACTATATGTTTCAACTAATTCTTCCGATTGGTAGCCTCGCTTCTTAACCTCTTCTATTACTTGTTCATATTGATGATGATAGAAATTCCATTTCTCCTCTAACTGAACATGTAATTTTTCAGCAATATTCTTCTTATCTCTTAAACCATTTAACTCGTTTTCATCGATCGCACCACTTTGCTCTGTAGCTTTTTTCGGATGGGTCGTACTACCACATACTGGACAAGATTCACCATCATGTAGATGAAGAGCCAATATACCAGCTTGTTCACTTAACCAGCGGCGTTCCATATTTTCATATGCGTTAACTGCCAATTGCATCTTACTATATGCTGCTTCTTTTTCTTTCTCGAATTTTTGTTTTTCTTGCCATACATCATATGCTTGCTTTAAAACTTTTGCATCTTCTCGCATATTCGTTAGTTCTTCTACTTTATCTACATATTGTTCAAGCGCTCGCTCTAATTGCTGTAATTCACCAGTCATTAGCTGTTTTTGATTTGTATGCTCTTCTAATTGTCGATCTAAGTTTTGCATACTTTCTTTTAATTTTCCGATTTGAATTTCTGCATTTTGTAAATTCAGCTGTTTCTCAGCTAATGATGCAATAATCGGTTGTAATTCTTCTAATCTTTGAACAAGTTTTTTGACATTTTCTCTCTCAGATTCTTTATTCTTTACTACTTCATATTTCTCCTGAGCAAGTTCAAAATTAGTCATTATATTTTCTTTTTTGGCGATAATTTGTTTTAACAAACTTTCAGCTTTCTGCTCATTTTGCATCGCTTCTTCGTGCCATTGTTCAAATGGTAATAAGCGCTTTGCTTGTTCCGCACGCTTAAAAGATGTTTCTTTCATTTCAATAACTGTACGATTTTCTTGTAAAGTATTATATTTCTCATTCTTTTGTTGTAAATCTATAAATTTCTCATTTACAGACTTCGCCGCGTGAAAACGTGTTTCAGCATCCTTTAATTGCTTCGTTTGAACATCTTGTTCTACTTGTAATTGCTCAACCTCTGCCTTATACACAGCTGTTTCTTGTTCTAATGCTTCTACTACTTGATGCGTATTTACATGCTCTTGTTCCACTAAAGTCTCTAATATTGCTCCATCACGGATTGGTAATTTAAAAACATTACGGAAGTATAACTCTCGCTCTTTCTGCTTTTCTTGTAAGACGTCTTTCCATTGTTTTCGTTTTTGATCAAGTAACTCACGCATTAACTTATAACGATCTGTTTTAAAAATACGACGTAAAATCTCTTCTTTATTTTCTGTCTCAGATGTTAATAGTTTTCGGAATTCCCCTTGGGGTAACATAACAATTTGGCTAAATTGATGTTTACTTAAACCAATTAAATCTTCTACTTTTTTATTTACATCCGTTACATGAAAACGATCAACAGCCGGAACCTTCTCTTCATCAATTACTTCATATAATTCTACCGCATGTCCCGTAATCGTCTTATTCCCTTGTTTTTTATGCCCAAGTTGTCGTTTTATTTCATAACGTTTCCCTTTTAACTGAAAAGTTAGTTCTACGCTTGTATACACATTATCATCAGCAAATTGACTGCGGAGCATGCTCGTATCACTTCGTTCTTCTCCGCTTGCCTCACCATATAACACATAACAAATCGCATCAAAAATCGTTGTCTTTCCAGCGCCCGTGTTCCCAGAAATGGCGAAAATACGATGCTCTCCCAGATCGTCAAAATCAATTACTTCTTTCTGTTTATATGGGCCAAATGCCGTCATAATAAGCTGGATCGGTCTCATCCTCGTTCACCTTCCCGTTCTTGCACTGTTTGTAATACTTCTACAAATAAACGTTCTTTCTCTTCTGATAAATCTAAGCCTTTCATTTCTTTATAAAAAGCTTTTAATAGTGATAAATCATCCGTTTTATGTCTTGAAACCGTTGCTTCATTTGACTCTGTAAACTCCCGTCTTTGAATGGATCTTTCAACATGCATTGCATTTGGATATACAGAGCGTATTTTTTCCATTGGCTGCAAGACAGGATTTTCATCTAATAATTTTACAAACACGTAATCTTCACTTACTGGATGTTGTAATAATTCATCTATTTTCGCTTCTACTGTTCGCATTTTACGACGTGGTGTAAGTAACCTTTTTTCAATTGTTGCTTCACCTTGCTCGTTCAGTTCCACAATATAATATCCTTTTTTATGTTTTTCTTCAGAAATAGAATAGGCAAGTGGCGAACCTGAATATCGAATTGTCTCATTACGTACGAAATGCGCTTGATGTAAATGTCCAAGCGCTGTGTAATGAAACTTATCAAAATAATGACTATTTACGTATTCAGCACCACCAATTGAAAGCGGTCGTTCAGCATCACTTGTATTCTCTTCCGCTTCTCCAGCAGAAGTTACAAATGCATGACCAACAAATACATGTCTAGCTTCTTTATCCATCGTTTCAGAAAGCTCATTCATAAAAATACGCATCGCATCATCATGAGAACGTACGTCTTCGTTTTTCAATACATGTCTAACTATACTTGGATCCGCATATGGAACGAGATGGAAGTGAACCTCGCCATGTTCATCATTTAATATAATTGGTTCATAGGGAAATTGAAATTGCCCCACAATAAATAATCCTTGTTTCTTCATTAAACTACTTCCAAAATGAATACGATCTGGACTATCATGGTTACCAGCAACTGCAATAACTGGTGTTTGTAAATCAATTACTATTTTTTGCAGCACATCATTTAATAAATCTACTGCTTCTGTAGGTGGAATTGCTCGGTCATATAAATCCCCTGCAATAATTACGGCATCTGGTTTTTCTTCTTCAACTGCTTGTACAAACTGATCTAATACAATCTTTTGATCTTCAGTCATATACACGCCATGAACAAGCTTTCCTAAATGCCAATCCGCTGTATGAAATAACTTCATGGTTTCCTGCTCCTTTTAATTTACTGAATTTAGTGATACAAGTTGATAGTTTATTGTAGTTTTTCCGTTCTCCCATTCTAACTTTTGTATCATTGCACTACCGATTCTTTCTTCATTTGATTTATATAAAGGTAATATTTCTTGAACTGTAAATAAGTGATAACCATCCAATTTTAATTGAAATATGTTTTCTTCTATATGTAATCTTACTTCTTTTTCATTTGAAATAATTTTTGTGTGCATCTCAAATTTCATGATAGATACAACCCCTTTTTCTAATCTCTACATTATTAATAGTATATTGGCTATGCAAGATTGACAAGTAAATACACAGTAAAGTACATACTTTTCTATTGCTATATGTTTTTTATTTTTATCTACAATACGGTATGTGAAATTTTATTTATTCCAAAAATAAAAATGTCTCATGTGACATCTTTATTTTTGGAGAAAGTCTTTCATTACATAATATAAAACTGTAATAAAAACAATCGCTACAAAAAATGAAAATACTGCGACAATGTAGCCATCCTTATTTAATAGAATGCAAAAAGAAATAGATATGATAAAAATCGGAAATACAAGTCGTACTTTATCCTTCACTTCCTCTGTCGTATCTGTATGATGAAAATACTGCGTTATCCCTATCATTAAAGAAGACAAAATAATCACCGACAATAGTAAAGGTCCTGGCATTCCGATTTCTCCTTTCTCTATTTCTAATGAAAAGCAATTTTCCTTTCATTATAATCACTTGGAATACTCTTTTCGAAGGGATTATGTACAATTTACACATATATAATAGCGTGTTTCTCATGATAACTTCAAATAATTACAATTACAGTAATGTTGTAATATTCATTTTAAACCTCTAAAATCCTGCAAATATAACTCGTCAAAATATGCAATGACCAAATTAACACGTACCGCCAACTTTAGACAAAATTTATAAAGGACATTTCAGTACGTATCAAGAATTAAGAATAAGAAGATATATAAGGGAGGATGAATTATGACTGAACACGTTTTATTTTCTGTTAGTGAAAACGGCGTTGCATCAATTACTTTAAACCGCCCAAAAGCACTTAATTCTTTATCTTATGACATGTTGCAACCAATTGGGCAAAAACTAAAAGAGTGGGAAAATGATGAGCAAATTGCGCTAATCGTATTAAAAGGAGCTGGCACAAAAGGTTTTTGTGCCGGCGGTGACATTAAAACTCTTTATGAAGCACGTTCAAATGAAATTGCATTACAGCATGCGGAACGTTTTTTTGAAGAAGAGTATGAAATTGATACATATATTTATCAATATAAAAAACCAATTATCGCTTGTTTAGATGGAATTGTAATGGGTGGTGGTGTCGGTCTTACAAATGGTGCGAAATACCGAATTGTAACCGAGCGTACAAAATGGGCAATGCCAGAAATGAATATCGGCTTCTTCCCAGACGTCGGTGCTGCTTATTTCTTAAATAAGGCTCCAGGGTTCGCTGGCAGATATGTTGCATTAACAGCATCTATTTTAAAAGCTTCTGACGTATTATTTATAAACGCTGCTGATTACTTTATGACATCTGATTCATTACCCAAGTTCCTTACTGAACTGGAAAGTGTAAATTGGCATAAAGAAGACGATGTACATACTCATTTAAAAGAAGTCATCCGTACATTTGCAACTACTTCAAATTTAGAAAGCGAGCTTGCTCCATTATTAGAAGAAATCAATGCACATTTTGCTTTCGATACAATTGAAAGAATTATTCATTCATTAGAGAAAGATCAAAGTTCCTTTGCTTTAAAAACGAAAGAAACACTATTATCAAAATCCCCTATTTCATTAAAAGTAACATTAAAACAGTTTATTGATGGACATGATAAGTCCGTTGAAGAATGTTTCGCTACTGACCTTGTACTTGCTAAAAATTTCATGAGACATGAAGATTTCTTTGAAGGAGTACGATCCGTTGTCGTTGATAAAGATCAAAATCCGAATTATAAATATAAGCAGTTAAGTGATGTTTCAGAAGAAGATGTAAATCGGTTCTTTAACTTACTTAACGCATAAAGTGAAACGTTAATAAGTGGGGTTCATACAGGAAAAATCAAGGCTATAGAGTCGTATAATTACACGGCTCTATAGCCTCTTTGTCATTTAATAATTTTTAATAAAATTTAATTTTATTAAATAGAAATGTGTGCTACACTATTTTTAATTAAATATTCTAAAAATAAAAAAGGAGGAGCGACTGTGATTGAAAATTATTTTCTTTTCATCATTATGTCTATTTGTCTTATTATTTTACCCGGCCCTGATACTGCAATGGCTACGAAAAACACATTAGTTGCTGGTAAAGTGGGCGGAGTGAAAACAGTGTTCGGTACATGTATTGCACTATTGATCCATACTTTAGCAGCAGTAATCGGTCTTTCTGCACTTATTGTAAAGTCAGCTCTTTTATTTTCTATTTTCAAGTACGTTGGAGCTCTATATTTAATTTATATTGGTATTAAAGCCCTTTTAGCAGTAAGAAATAAAGAAGGCGTCGATACGAACGATATTTCTTTGCATAATGAAGACGAACACACTTCTTGCTTTCGTCAAGGGTTTCTTACGAATTTATTAAACCCTAAAGTTGCAGTCTTCTTTTTAACATTTTTACCGCAATTTTTAAATCCAAATCATAATACGTTTATCCAACTTCTCGTAATGGGCCTTACTTACCTCATTTTAACAGTTATATGGTTCGCTTTTTATATATTTTTAATTGATAAAATTAGTGCTTTTATGAAAAAACCGAAGACACAACGTTATATTCAAGGGTTAACAGGAATTGTCTTAATTGGTTTTGGAATTAAACTAGCTTTTGAAAAAAGCAATTAACAAGAAGAAAACCACCACTATGAATAGTGGTGGTTTTCATTTAATAATTGCTTTGGCTGTCTACTCTATATTAAAACCAGCGCTCAGTTACAACTTTTTTACGTGTATAAAATTGAACGCCATCTGTACCATTTGTACCTAAATCACCAAAGAATGACGCTTTATTTCCTGCAAATGCGAAGAATGCCATTGGTGCTGGAACGTTTACGTTTACACCGATCATACCCGCATCGATGTTATCACGGAACGTTTGTGCATGTTTACCGTTTGACGTATAAATAACTGCACCATTTGCAAATTTAGATTGATTTGTTAGTTTAATACCTTCTTCTAAATCTTTAACACGTACAATGCTTAATACTGGAGCAAAAATCTCATCTTGCCAAATTTTCATTTCTTGATTCACGCCATCAAAGATTGTCGCACCTACAAAGTAACCTTCTCCAACTTCTTCCTTAATTTTACGGCCATCTACTAATAAAGTAGCCCCATCTGCTACACCGCTATTAATATAGCCTAATACACGCTCTTTATGAGATTCACGAATTAATGGTCCAACATAATTATCTTCGTGGAAACCGTCACCTACTTTTAACTTCTTCGTCTCTGCTACTAGTACGTCAATGAATTCATCAGCAATTTCATCAACTACCGCTACTACTGAACATGCCATGCAGCGTTCTCCGCTACTTGCAAATGCGGATCCAATTACACCTTGCACTGTTTTCTCAAGATTGCAATCTGGCATTACAATCGCGTGGTTTTTCGCACCAGCTAACGCTTGTACACGTTTTCCATGTTTCGTACCTGTTTCGTATACGTAACGAGCTACCGGCTCAGATCCAACGAACGAAACAGCTTGAATATCTTTATTTTCTAAAATGCTATTTACAACATCTTTTCCGCCTTGTACTAAATTTAGTACGCCTTTTGGAAAACCAGCTTCATAGAATAACTCTACAAGTCTTTCAGCCAAAAGCGGCGTTCTTTCAGATGTTTTTAATACGAATGTATTACCACAAGCAATTGCAAGAGGGAACATCCATAATGGAATCATCATTGGGAAGTTAAAAGGTGTAATACCAGCAACAACCCCGATTGGATAGCGCCAAATTGATCCATCAATGCCACTAGCAATATTCGGAAGTGCTTGTCCCATCATTAAATTTGGTGCTGACGTTGCAAGTTCTACCGCTTCAATACCACGCTGTACTTCACCAGTTGCATCCGTTAATGTTTTACCATTTTCTAGCGTAATAATTTTTGCCAGTTCTTCTTTGTTTTCTTGTAAAAGCTGTAAATATTTATACAATTGTCTTGAACGATTCGGAACTGGTACTTTAGACCATGTTTCATATGCTGCTTTTGCTGCTTCAACAGCTTTTTCAACATCTTCTTTCGGAGATAGCGGAACGTAAGCGATAATTTTTCCAGTCGCCGGATTTGGAACTGCTTCTACTTCTGTACCAGTAGATTCTACCCACTCACCATTAATATGATTTTTTACTCGTTTAATTTCAGTTGTAATCATTATATTCTCTCCTTTTTTATGATGTTTATAAATCTATTATTTTTGATTAGAAATTAATTGTTCACTAACTTTTTTATATAAAGCAGCCATATCATTTTCACCATAACCTGCTTCACTTGCTTCTTCATATACGTTTAATAGCATTTCGCTTACTGGTAAGTGAAGTTCGCTTTCTTTCGCTAAATCAACTGCAAATCCCAAATCTTTCTTTAATAAATTTACAGTAAAGCCTGGCTCGTAGTTTTCTGATGCAATGAAACTTTTATAATTGCGCTCATAAATTCTACTTTGACCATAACTTACATTTAAAATATCAAACATTTTATCTAAATCCATATTGTTCTTTTTCGCTAACGTTAAAGCTTCACTCACACCAGCTGTATAAAAACCAATTAATAGGTTATTAATTAATTTAACTGTTGTACCACTATCAATTTGCTCACTAACATGGAAAATGTTAGCGCCTAGTACGCCCATGATAGATTCTGTTTTTTCATATACTTCTTTTGATCCACCAACCATAAACGTTAATGTACGATTTTCAGCTCCAATTACCCCACCACTAACAGGTGCCGCTAAGAAGTCTACTTTCTTTTCCTTTGCAGCTTCCTCTAACTGTTTGTTTAACTGTGGAGATACAGTACTTGTATCTATTAAAACTACATTCGAGTGACTATTTTCAAATAATCCTTCTTGTCCAAAATATACTGCTTCAACAGCACGAGGTGAAGGTAAACTTGTAAAAATCACATCGCATGTTTCTGCTAGTTTTGAGATTGATAAGCCAATTATTCCTCCTTCTTTTTCAAAGGAAGCTTCAGCGTCTTTATTTAAATCCACACCATATACTGTGTAATTCGATTTAACTAAATTTTTAGACATTGGAAGACCCATGTTACCTAAACCGATAAAACCAATCTTTTTCATATCGCTTTCCCCCTATTTACACAATATACTTTCCGCGATTTATAATAGCTTTCGCAATTTCTCTCTTTTTTGTAAATACGTTCGTGTATAAAGGTACTAATAATTGACGAATTTCAGCTAAAATTACGTGCCTATCTTGTTCTTCTGTAACAGCCGCTGAAAGTATAGAAATCGCCGCTTCTTCTACTTTACGATAGCCTTCTTCACAAATAACGTCAGTTATCATTTGTTTCGTACGTTCTTTCCCTTCACCATTTTTACTAATTGCTTTACTCGTACGTAAAAATGCTGATTCCATGACGTACACATCCGTTAACATATTAGATAATACACGTGAATATTCTTGCTCTTGATCAATTTTTAACCCTGGAGTTTTAGAGAGCGTTTTCAAAGATTGTTTCAACAATTTTTTCGCTAATAAAATGTAACGATGATTTCGTTCGACATTTGCTACATCAATCTCTACTTCAGTATCTTCAATTTGTTCCATTTGCTTCATTAACATTTTGGCAACTGTTAATCTATTAATTTCATTCGTTCCTTCAAAAATACGACTAATTCTAGCATCACGATATAATCGTTCTACCTCGTATTCTTGCATATAACCGTAACCACCATGAATTTGTACAGCTTCATCTACGATATGACCTAATGTTTCAGAAGCATTTACTTTATTCAGTGCACATTCAATAGCAAATTGAGACATTTTCTTCATAAGATCCTCATCACTCTCATGAATTGCTTCATCAATTACACCTGCTGTACGATAAGCTGCACTTTCTGCTCCATATGTAGCAATGATCATATTTGCAATTTTCTCTTGAATCATCGTAAAATCTACTAATTCCGTTTGGAACTGTTTTCGCTCTTTTCCATATTGAACCGACAATCCAATTGCTTGTTTTGCAGTTCCAATATTTCCAAAAGCAAGCTTTAGTCTAGCGAAGTTAAGAATATTAAGAGCTACGTGATGCCCTTTCCCAACTTCCCCTAAAACATTTTCAGCAGGTATAACAACATCTTCTAAAATAAGCGTAGCCGTTGAAGAACCTTTAATCCCCATTTTCTTTTCTTCTAGTCCAATGGATACACCTTCACATGTTCTTTCGACAATAAACGCTGTCATTCCTTTATTTGTCTTCGCAAAAACAACGTATACATCTGCCATATGAGCATTTGTAATCCACTGCTTCTCACCATTTAACTTCCAAGCAGTACCATCTTCATTCAATACTGCGCTCGTTTTTGCGCTTAATGCATCAGAACCGGCATTTGGCTCAGTTAAAGCATAAGCTCCAATCCATTCTCCAGACGCAATTTTCGGCAAATATTTTTCTTTTTGTTCTTTCGTTCCGTAATATATGTAAGGCAATGTACCTACACCAGCGTGTATATTAAATGAAACGCTAAATGCACCAGCGTATCCCATTTTTTCTGCTACAAGCCCTGAAACTGCCTTTCCTAATTCGAATCCGCCATATTCTTCTGGGACCTCGATACTTAATAATCCAAGTTCTCCAGCTTTCTCAAACAATTGACGGGAAACTTTATAGTTATGTTGTTCAATATTCTCCATTTGTGGAACAATTTCTTGTTTAACGAATTGTTCTGTCGTTTTTGCGATTAAATCTTCATCTCCTGAAAAATCTTCTGGCGTAAAGAAAGCATGCTTCACATCTTTATTAAGTGAAAAAAATTCATCCCACGGTAACTTCGTTTTCTCCATCTGAATCCCCCTATCATTTCGGCCTTACTTGCTACTAATTATGCACGTCTACGATGAGTGGAATATCTTATTTTTGAAAACAGAAGGCGATGATTTTTCACATCAAGCAGTTCGTCTTGCTAAAGATGTATTCTCATCGCCTTAGTTGTTTTATCTATTGATCCTCTGATAATACTGTTTTTGCAATACCAGTATCTAGTTCTTCAAAGTCATGATATGAAATTGTTTCATATAACTCACTTCTCGTTTGCATATTTGAAAGTGCATCTTTTTGAGAACCAGTTTCCTTAATTAAAGTAAACACATTCTCATACGCTTTCGCTGCAACGCGAAGTGAAGTTACAGGATAAATAACCATTTGGAAGCCCATATTCGCAAATTCCTCTGCACTATAATACGGCGTTTTCCCGAATTCAGTCATATTCGCAAGTAAAGGTGCATTTACTTTACTATTAAATAGACGGAACTCCTCTTCTGATTGAAGCGCTTCAGGGAATATCGCATCTGCACCTGCTTTTACATAAGCATTCGCTCTTTCAATCGCTTCATCCAAGCCTTCTACGCCGCGAGCATCTGTGCGAGCTACAATATATAAGCTTGGTGCAACTTCTTTAATTGCTTTAATCTTTTGAACTAATTCTTCTGTCGTAACGAGTTTCTTACCATTTAAATGTCCACATTTTTTTGGTAATTGTTGATCTTCAATTTGAACAGCTGCTACTTTCGCTTCCACCATTTCTACAGCTGTTCTCGCTACGTTTAGGACACCACCAAATCCTGTATCAATATCAACAAGAACTGGTAAATCTGTAGCTCTTACTAGATCTCTTGCTCTCTCTGCTACTTCAGTAGACGTCACGATTCCTAAATCAGGTAATCCTTTACTTGCAGTATAGGCAGCTCCTGATAAATAAAGAGCCGAAAATCCTGTATTTCTCGCAACTAAAGCTGCCATTGCGTCATGAGCACCTGGAATTTGCAAAATTTCATTTGCTTCTACTAAAGCTCGGAAGCGATTCGCAAGCTCCTCTTGTGTTGACTGTTTATTCACAACCCAAGCCATTCTAAATTCCCCCTATTATTAAATTAAGAATAGATCTACAAATTCGTTTACATTCATATTTTCTAGTTTCTCTTCATTTAAACAAACTTCATGAATTTGTTCTTGCTGTTTACTAGAATAATGACCTGCCATATTTGCAGTGAATTTTTGAACAACTTTTGGAATTGCTTCGTCTCTACGGAAACGGTGACCAAGTGGATATTCACATTCCACGTTTTCTGTTACAGTTCCATCCTTGAAATGAACTTGAACAGCGTTGGCGATTGAGCGCTTGTTCGGGTCAAGGTAATCTAAACTGTACTGTTTGTTTTCAACAACAACCATCTTATTACGTAATTCATCTACACGTGGATCATTTGCTACTGCATCCTCATAATCATCCGCAACGATATCTCCCTTTAATAAACCAATTGCCGTAATATATTGTAAACAATGATCACGATCAGCTGGGTTATTTAATGGACCTTCTTTATCAATAATACGAATTGCTGATTCATGAGTTGTAATTGTAATACGGTCAATTTCATCTAATCTTTCTTTAATTTCCGGATGTAATTTTACAGCACATTCTGCAGCTGTTTGTGCATGGAATTCTGCTGGATATGAAACTTTAAATAATACATTTTCCATTACATAAGACTCTAATGGTCTAGCTAACTTTAATTCTTGTTTATTAAATAATACATCTTGGAATCCCCAACCCGGTGCAGATAATGCTGTTGGATAACCCATTTCACCTTTTAAAGCAGTCATTGCAAGGTGAACACCGCGACTTGTTGCATCACCTGCTGCCCATGATTTACGTGATCCAGTATTTGGAGCGTGACGATATGTACGAAGACTAGAATTATCAATCCATGCATGTGATAATGCATTAAAGATTTCTTCACGTGTTCCGCCAAGCATTTTCGCAACTACAGCAGTTGTTGCTACTTTTACGTATAATACGTGGTCAAGACCAACCCGGTTTAAGCTGTTTTCTAAAGCTAATACACCTTGAATTTCATGTGCTTTAATCATCATTTCTAATACTTCACGTACTTTTAACGGTTCTTTTCCTTCTGATATACGAACACGGCTAATATAATCTGCAACTGCTAAAATGCCGCCAAGGTTATCAGATGGATGTCCCCATTCTGCTGCAAGCCAAGTATCGTTATAGTCTAACCAACGGATCATACATCCGATATTAAATGCACCTTTCACTGGATCTAATACATAAGACGTACCTGGCACTCGTGTTCCATTTGGCACGATTGTTCCTGGTACAACTGGTCCTAATAATTTCGTACACTCTGGATATTGTAATGCTAAAATTCCGCATCCAAGTGTATCAAGTAATACGTAACGAGCAGTACTGAATGCTTCTGCACTTGTTACCTCTTTATTTAATACATAATCCGTAATCTCTTCTAATATTGCATCTTTTTGTTTAATTTCATTTGTTTTAATCATGCTATCCTTCCCTTTCTGTCGAAAATTCGTTATTATTAATGATGGGTGTCGGTCAAACACCCATCTGGCGGGCGGTGCTAACAACTCCCCAGTTGTTTTTACTTACTAAGTACATGTCGCTCGCCAATATAATTTACACGTGGACGGAACAAACGATTGTTCGTATGTTGTTCAATAACGTGCGCACATAGTCCTACTGTTCTAGAGCTAAAGAAGATTGGCGTGTATAGTTGAATTGGAATACCAAGCATCCAATATACTGGAGCTGCATAATAATCAAGGTTTGGATAAATTCCTTTTTCCTTCTCCATAATCTTTTCTCCAGCTTCACACATTTCATATAGTGTATAATCACCTTTTACATCACATAACTGCTTTAAAGCTTCCTTCATCATTAAAGCTCTTGGATCCATTTTCTTCATATATACACGGTGTCCAAAGCCCATAATTTTTTCTTTGTTATATAGTTTCTTCTGTAATAATTCTTCAAATTTCTCAACATTACCAGCTTCTAAAAGCATGTACATAACCGCTTCGTTTGCACCGCCGTGTAAGCTACCTTTTAAAGATGCAACCGCACCTGTTAAAGCACCATATAAGTCGGATTGTGTAGATGCAATAACGCGCGCTGTAAATGTAGAGTTTGGCATTTCATGTTCACTATATAAAACAAGGGAACGATCAAAGATCTTCTCCTCAAGTTCAGTTGGTTTTTTACCTGTTAACATATAGAAGAAATTTGCACTATATGATAATTCCTTAAGTGGTTCGATTGGCTCTTCATTATTTAAAATATGATAGCTATTCGCTACAATGTTTGGTACTTTACTCAATAATTTGTATCCGCGGCTTTTGTTTACTTCTAACGAGCGGTTTTCAATATCATTATCGTAACCAGCTAATGCGGACACACCTGTACGCAATCCATCCATAGGGTGCGTTTCTTTCGGTAATGCCTTTAATACGTTGAATACACCTTCTGGTACCGCGTATTCTTCTTTTAATTTCTTTTCAAGTGTTGCTTTTTCATCCTCATTCGGTAGATGTTCTTCCAATAAAAGGTGCACAATGTCTAAATACTCTTTTGTTTTTGAGAGTTCGATTAAATCATACCCTTGAATTACAATTTCACCTTTCACTGTGTCAAGAAACGAGATCTTCGTCTCCGCTGCCACTATACCATCTAATCCCGGGGAAAATTTTTCTTCAGCTTTCATCATTATTTCCTCCAATCCTAATAGATCTTCGTGCACATAACTGTAAGCCTTTACAATATTGTGAAACTACATTTCTATTTCAATGTATCAGAGTTTTTAGAAGATTTCAATTTATTTTATAATGATAAGTTTCCTATACTTTTACCGATGTAACAATACAATTTTTCAACAATAACTTTCATAGTTTATAAAGAAAGGACAGACTTCTCTTTACTTATCTTTAAAACAAAATATAAAGTTAATTCATATAATCCAGTTAAATATATACCTACTTTACAATTCCTTTTACTAAATAAAAAAACGAGCTGTATTCATATACAGCCCGTTTTTTGCATTATATTTATTTCACTATTCTCTAAATATAATTTCCATATAAAATTTATTTATTTTTAATAAAGTTATTATTTTACGTAATTAAATTGAATTTCTTCCATTTCCTCATGATAACCTACAACTAAATCATAGTTTTGAAAGTACCAAAGATCATCAACATCCACAAAAAATAAAATACCTTCTTTCTCAACTGACACAATTTCCCCATCTGCTTTCTCTGCAACAATTCCTAAAGAATAGCCTGGCTGGATGGAGCTATCTCCTCCGTATCTTACATTAAACCGTATAGATTCACCATGCTTTATACGTAATTCTTCTTTAAACCATTGTAGAGCTTTATGATCAATTGAAATTTCCATCTTTGTTCCTCCCGTTTACGCAAATTCTTTTTTGCCTAATTGCTGTTTTACAAAAAACACAAAAATAATGAAAGCAATTAATCCTGAAATTGCACTACCAGCAAATAAAATACGGTAACCAAACATTTGTGAAACAACTCCAAGTAAAATTGCACCAAGTCCAATCCCTAAATCAAATGCGGTAAAGAACGAAGCGTTAGCAACTCCTCTTTTACTCGGGTCAACAATTGAAAGCATCGCGGCTTGCAATGCTGGCTGTGCTGAACCGAATCCAACACCATATAATGTAGCTGCGATAACTACACCTATTAAATTATTTGAAATCGTTAGCACAACTATTGCAATAACAGTAATGCATAGTGCCGGAAGTATGATAAATACTTCTCCGTACTTATCTAATAGTTTTCCTGAAATTGGCCTTACGATTGTTAAAGCAATTGCATATACAAGAAAGAATGTCCCAGGATTCACATCAATTGACGATGCAAATAGCGGTAAAAACGTCGTAATGCCTCCATATGCAAATGATAAAAAGAATACAACTATCGTAATGGATAGAACGGATTTTTCAAACAATTGCATTTTCCCTTTTTCTTTTTGTGGTGTGAATGGCATTTTCGTCATTAACGATAATAAGACTGCCATAAAGGATAAAAGAGTGGCTAATAAGAAAAGGCCATGAAATGAATAATTTTGTACAACCGTTAATCCAATCATTGGGCCGATTGCCATTGCAATCGTCATAGCCATCCCATACCACCCCATACCTTCACCACGGCGTGAATCTGGAATAATATCAGTTATCGCTGTTCCAACAGCTGTTGTAGAAACAGCCCATGTTACTCCGTGAATAATACGTAAAATAGCTAAAAGGACAATAGTCGTCGCTAAATTATAAAAGTACATCGTTAACCCAAAAAAGATGAGTCCGAAAATAATAAAGGATCTTCTACCATATTGATCTAACATCCCTCCAATAATCGGTCGTATTACAACTGCAGCTATTGTAAACATTCCCATCATGAGTCCAACTTGTGATTCATTGCCACCTATCTCTTTAATAAAAAGCGGAAGCGTTGGAACAAGTAAATAAAATCCTGTAAATAAAAATAACATTGCGAAAGTCATTTGAATAAATGATTTCGTCCATAATCGTTCCATTAAAATTCCTCCATAAACACGTAAGTTATTGCAATTAACACCTCCATTTTACAGTTTCTTCGTTCCTTTGCCTTCCGTAAATAGACGTATCTTTTTATAATAAATGGTCCAAAATCAATTTAAATTGGTCTTACAACTTTATACGCATGTTTTAGCCTAAAGTCCTATCTATATGTACCTTTATATGTGTGAAAAGAATATACTTCTTTATTATCACAACTTAGGTGTGATTATGTTATGTGGGTATCTCCAAGAGTAACTGCCATAGTTCCTTCGACTCCTGAGATACACGTTCCTGCAGTTCATACAGCTAGTTCCAATGTTGGTATTGAACTTCCTGTAACTTGGCAACAATATTAAATTCCTGATCAAGTTTCCCCCTTATCTTGGCATCATGGCGCATATCCAACAAGTGGTACTACCTTTCATAGCCACGGTTATTCTCCGTTACCTCAATCTCAAGTTTTTATCATTTCTCTTCAATTTATTTTCAAAATTTATATGATACATTTAAAATACATCGTCTCATAGCTACTACATTTAACGAAAAAAGCACTTAAGATTGTAATTTTTACAAATCTTAAGTGCTTTTTAATATTTTTTATAAAATTTTCTTATTGACCATTATTAGCAGGGGCCTCTCCTGCATTACCGCCAGTCTCCGGTTGTGTGGTCGCTGGTGGAGTTGTATTTCCTTGACCTCCTCCATTATTTGCTGGAGGGGTTGTATTTCCTTGACCTCCTCCGTTATTTGCTGGAGGAGTCGTATTTCCTTGACCTCCTCCGTTATTTGCTGGAGGGGTTGTATTTCCTTGACCTCCTCCGTTATTTGCTGGAGGAGTCGTATTTCCTTGACCTCCTCCGTTATTTGCTGGAGGGGTCGTTCCTTGACCATTTCCATTATTTTGTTCATTTTGTTTCTTTTCTTCTTCTTGTTTCTTTTGCTCTTCTAGTTTCTTTTGTTCTTCCTGCTTCTTCAGTTCCTCTTGTTTCTTTTCTTCTTCTTGTTTTTTAAGTTCTTCTTGTTTTTTTAATTCTTCTTGCTTTTTCTCTTCTTCAGTTTTTTGCTGTTGATCTTGTTTTGGTTTTTCTGTTGTATCCGGTACGCTCGTATTTGGAGAAGAATCACGTTTTTCACCTTTTATACGCAGCTCACTACCTTCTTGAATTACACTACTTGGCATTTTAAATCTTGATTTATCTGTAGCCATCTCGCTCATCATTTCTTTAAAGATCAACTGTGCAATTTTCGTATTTTTACTACTAATATACTCGTCCTTACCATCTTTCATATACCCAGTCCATACTGCCATCGTATATTGCGGCGTATAACCTGCAAACCAACTATCACGAGTTGCACTTTCCGGAATATTAAATTTCGCTAATTGTTTTGAATCATAGTTTGTTGTACCTGTTTTTCCAGCTACATCTAAAGAACTTATATTTGCTGCTGTACCAGTACCTGATGTCACTACTGAACGAAGCATATCAGTAATCATATATGCTGTAGAGTCAGCTATAACTTGTTTTGGTTTTTGTCCAAAACTTTGTGACTTGCCGTCTGGATAAACTACTTTCTTAACAAAATGCGGTTTTGCATACTTACCACCATTACCAAATGTCGCATAAGCACCAGCTATTTCAGTTGGTGATACTTCGTTTGTACCAATCGCTGTAGATTCTGGTACTGACTTAAGTGTAATACCTAATTTCTCAGAGAATTCCTTCGCTTTATTAAGTCCTACTTCTTTTGCAGTTTTAACTGCCGGAACGTTACGTGACATTTTTAATGCTTCACGCATCGTAATTGATCCTAAATGACTTCTGTCGGCATTTCGAACTTCTTGTCCAGTTGAATATTTAAATGGAGAATCATCAATTTGATGATACGTAGCCCATTTTAAGTATTCAATTGCAGGACCGTAATCAAAGATTGGCTTCATAGTTGAACCAGCTGCACGATCTAATTCAATTGCCATATTATGCCCTTTAAATACTGCTTTATTTTCACCACGTCCACTACCTATAGCACGAACTTCTCCTGTTTTCGTATCCATAAATGTGAAAGCACTTTGGAATTTATCATTTGGATAATTAATAATATTAGCATCTAATATCCTGTCAGCAGCCTTCTGTGCGTCTATGTCTAATGTTGTATAAATTTCTAAACCGTCAGAACCAATATTAGCATCTGGCAATTCTTTTTCAACTTCTTTCACAACCGCATCCATAAATGCAGGATATGGCATTGCTTGTACAGTTGCAGTCTTAAGTCCATCTGTTACTTCAACTTTCGAAGCTTCTTCCATTTCTGCCTTCGTAATATAACCATGTCGATTCATTAATTTTAGGACAACATTTCTTCTTTCTGTTGCTCTTTGAACATTTTCTGTCTTCGTTGGATCATAGTTATTCGGTGCTTTTGGTAAACCTGCAAGCATCGCAACTTCTGGTAAAGTTAACTCTTTTAATTCTTTACCGTAGTAGTTTTGTGCTGCTGTTGCGATACCATATGAACGATTACCTAAATTAATTTTATTTAAATACATTTCTAAAATTTCATGTTTTGAATATTGTTGTTCTAGCTTATACGCTAAATATATTTCTTGAATCTTACGTTTTGATGTTTTTTCCATCGATAAGAAGTAATTTTTAATAACCTGCTGTGTTATCGTACTTCCACCTTGTGAACCGTAATCGCCTTTAAGACTCACCAAAACAGCACGGGCAGTACCTTTAAAGTCTACTCCGCTATGCTCGTAAAAACGTGCATCTTCTGTTGCTAAAAATGCATTTTCTACTAATTTAGGAATTTGATCATACGTAACATTCGTCCGTTTTTCTTTCCCGTATTCATATACCAAATCGCCATTTTTATCATAAATTTTTGAGGATAACGGATTAACAAGTTTTGCTTTCTCAAGTTTTGGTGCATCCTTAATCATTACGAAAAAGGTAGCAACTCCCCCCACTAAACCAACAATACCAAGTAATAAACAAGTAATTAAAAACTTGCGAAAGAACGATGTTTTACCTTTTGGTTTTTGTGTTTTAGAAGCTGGCTGTTTTTTCTTTTTAACTTGTCGTCGCTCCTCTCGAGAACGATAATTTTCTGACATGTTACTTTCTCCTGCCTTTCAATTCTCCCGTTGATTTACTTAAAAATATTGAGGTCACTTTCTAAAATGAATTAAATTAAGAAAGTATATCGACCTGGAGCATTCAATATTTTCCTAATTCACAGATTATAAATTTTAGAATACTTCTTATACTAAGTATTTTCACTTCTATTTTTCTAATAATGCTGCCCCTTTAAGCATAGAATGTAAAAAGTGAAATTTTAATACCTCGTATAAATAATATACCTTTTTTTCAAATGGTCAATATTTTCTTATTTATAAATCAAAGGTGAAATAAAAATAGCACAACGATATGTACTTCGTGTGAACTTCCTTATAATTACGTATAACGAACATTTAATATATTGCATATAAGTATAATACCTCTTTAATTATAAAGACTTCAACACCACAACCTCAACATCTATAAGAAATTATTAAAAATGAAAAGTGAGGAGTTGCGTAATAATGGAACTATCTCCCGTGATTTCAAAAACTATAGTTGCTGTTGGCTATAATCCTTTTTCTATGATTTTACGCATTCAATTAAAGCATGGAATGTATGATTTCTTTAACGTCCCTAAAAACATTTACACCGGTTTATTAAACGCACACTCCAAAACTAATTATCACAATACTTATATTAAAAATTCTTACCGCTACACTAAAATTTAAACTTAACCAGAATGAAAAAAGAAAGGAGGCAGTCCCCCCCTTTCTTTTTAAAATCATTTCACAACTCAGCTACCTTCTGTTCTTCTTATTTATTTCATCATATGCTTGAATTTGTTTTTTTAATCGTTGATCTGCTTTTTTATCATGTACAACTAATATCGCATGGATAACGCCTGGAACCCAAAAAATTAATGTTAATATGAAGTTAATTATTGCTTGAAATGGTTTTCCGCAAATTAATACGGCTACAGGTGGTAGTACAATTGCCAATAAATACATCATCTTTTGAAAAACTCCTTGTTTCGTATTTTTTCTCTCTCCATACGGTATAAAAACCAATTACTTTCGTATTTCCGATATTTTTATTAACAACTAATAACTATTCTACTGTTATATATTCTATTTTAATGCCAAAAAACCTACCACTTCAATTTTTCTACTTATGTAAAATTTTAATTTTACATACCATCTTTACATGAACAATTTCTTATTATTATTTTTTCTAATCTTTTTTCTGTCTCTATTATAGTTAATCCAATCGCAGAAATAGCAGTTTCTATCACTTGTATCCAAACACCAATTACATACTTTTATTTAAATACTCAATCTCATATTGCAACTTTTTAAATTGTTCGAAATGCATAGTAATAGATTGACTGTTTCCATACTCAGCACTATGCTTCACCAATAAAACACCCGTGTCATGAAAAATCGCTTCCAGCTCTTTTCTGATGGATACTTTCATTATATGTGCTGTTTTAATAGCCGATAAAATTGCAATTTCATTAAACTTTAATTTTATTTCATTTGGACAAAATGCTTCTTCCACCAATATAACTTCATTGCTATAAATAAGTGCAACAAGATTACTTGATTTTGCATCTGTTAAATCTACTTTTTTTATAACATTATTCATTACATTTTGCCTCCTTTATTTTCACATATACTAATTATACAATTATTATTTTTAATTACTTAACCTTACGTTCAGTTTAACACACTTTTATTATGGGATTAAACTACACTTCAAACGTTTTACTATTTCGCAATTTTTATTATATGAACCATTTGGACTATAAGACCATATAGTATTGTTAACAAATGATTGTAAAGTGGGTGAAAACCATGCCCTCAGTTGTAGGGAATTTAGTTGTACAAAATAGTAACGGTTCATTTAACTTAGGTGATTTCTACAACGTTTCTCCGAAAGAAAATACGAAGGCTTATAATGGATCTGGCGCTTCAAACGTCGGTTTTGTTGTTAATACTTTTAATGGCGTGAGTGCGACTAATACGTTTGATTCTGACCTTGCGGATCAAAACCAAGTCGGTACAGCCTAACCCTATTTTTTCATCTTACTGTTTAAGAATTTCAAATTTGTCCATACTATAATCAGGCTGTTACACAGCTATTATTGATTTTTGGAGTACCCTATCTTTTCTCCCTTTCCCTGGGGCTTAGCAGCTAGTATGAAGCTAGCTGCTTTTTCGTTTCATTTTTTCTGTTCCACACCTAACATAACGTAAAGTAAGCTAAGAGTTAACTTTTAGCTTACTTTACGTTATTTCAATAATATCCGCAGTATTAAAGACGTAAGTTTTATAAAACGCGTCAGTACACATTACAATGCGCTTTAGCGGGTTTATATGTACAACTGTCATATAGCTTGTAAGTATGTACCCATCTTCAAAATAAGTCACCAATATTTCTTTCTCTGACAATAATGACGTTAATAATTTATCAGAAATTCCCTCTTTTGCTTCTTTTGTTAAGAGTGGTTTTTGTACTTTAAATTTCTCTCCAATAACCTTTTGCATACTTAATAATTGTTCCGACATTACTGTAAATGGAACCCATTCTCTTTTTGCTTTTTGCATCTTTACATCATTCATTTCTCTATCTCCTTAATTATTTATCCATTCTATTTCAAACATATTGCGCTTCGATTATTCTTTAATAATTGCTCGGCTTATATTTCCACCGCATGAACAGGTAGGAAATCTCCCACCTCAAAATTCACAACATACAAGGAAAGTAAGTCGAAAATCAACTCCCCGTAAACAGCCGATTGGTGAAAATGTAATTAGTGGATGATGAACACCCACTAATTACATTTTCACTTTATTTCTAAATCGTATACTATCTACACATGCAAGAACATTCGTTCTAATTATACACGAACTTACGTTCTTTTGAGAAGGAATTTATTTTTTCTTCATCAAATGAGCCTTTTTCCCATTTAATAGGAAGTTCACGTATCAACTAAAAAACGACTTCACTTAAAGAGAAGTCGCTTTTTCTAATCACCTATATTTCTATATTTATTTTTCTATCCTAACAAGTGTTCTTTCTGGAATACGAATCTCATCTATATTAAAATGATTTATTTTTAACTTTAATTCTCCCAATCGTTCCTTATCTTCATCACCAACCCAACAACTGAATAATTCAAAACAGTCCCCATCATTTAAATAACCTTCCATAATCGTGCATAAGGCTACTAGCTTTCTTTTAGCCTCTTTCTTCTCTCTTTCAGTTTGCCACTCAACAAGTTCAATGCCCCAACTCGTTGAAACTTCATATGTATAACTTGTTTGGAATTGAAACTCTTGTACAATTTCAAGCATACTTTCATCTGAAAAACATGGAGCAAAAACAATTACATCATTAGAATCTGGATCCGTTAATGGAATTTCTACATTACACCCTATATAACTTGCTAAACTCATTTTTACTCCTCCAATATTCACATAAAAATAACTTATATGAACATTTATCTACCCAAATATAAAATCCCTGCCTAAATTCAAAAAATCTATGAAATTAATAAAGAATCAAAACTCGTTCCTTATAAATTTCTATGAAAAGAGAGCAATTTAAACACTCTCTTTTCGTACATACTGCGTAATTTTATTAAATATATTTTGGTTGTACTATTATATGTAATTCCCTCTCCGTTACTGCTTTTTTAGGATTCCGAAAATACTCTAATTCGTATTTTAATACTTTATAGTCAACCATCCCAATCTTAATCCCTTTCGTTTCTTTTAAAATAGCTAAAAGGTTATTTATATCTTCATCATACGATTCGAAAATTTTCCCTCCGTCTTCTCTTTGAAAAATTACTTTCACATTTTCTCCCCCTACATAATTTATTTATCTATTCAATAATTCATTTAAAAGTATTCATTCTTCCCCTTAAAACTTCATACGAAAAAGAACATTCATCTTAATAGAATGCTCTGCTTTTCACTTCATTTAGCGTCAATATTTTTCAATATTATTGTATGTTTCATTCTGCAAATTATGTTTATCCACTTCAATAAAGTAAAACTTAAATCTATTCAAGTTTTGTTCATTCCTGTTTAATAATTAGCCGACGCAAGTCGTATTGTCTAAAAATAATGGGATAAAATTAATAAATTCGTTTTATATTTAATGAAATAAAACAAACAAAACATTATAATATCAACATTCTATGAAGTGATGATTATTCCACTTTAAAACAATTACATAAATTCCCATTGTAATTCTTAATATTTATATGTAATATTGTATTGTCTTACTATCTATTTATAACTCACACACTAACTAGAAAAGGGAACCTTTAAAGGTTCCCTTTTCTAATTACAGTCATTATTTCTTTTCTAGAAATTCAAATGTATTTTTAAACTCTTTATCATTCACCTTAATATCGGCATCTTTCAATAATTCATTGACTACTTGCTGTTTCCATTTACCTGTCGTATCTTGCAGTCTTTGCTGTTCTATATCTTTACGAATTGAATCTTTTACTTCATCAAATGGCTTCAATTCTTTTTTATCTGTCACTTTTATAATATGGTAACCATAAGTTGTTTTTACTGGCTCACTTACTTGTCCTGCATCTAATTTATATGCAGCTTCCTCAAATTCTTTTACCGTTTGTCCTGGAGCAAAACCAGTTATTTCTCCGCCCTGTTCTTTTGAACCAGTATCCTCTGAGTATTGCTTCGCTAAAGCTGCAAAATCTTCTCCATTATTCACTTTCTCTTTCACTTCTTTAGCAGTCTTTTCATCTTTTACTAAAATGTGACTTACCTTCATTTCTGGTTTATAGTTATCTTTTACATCCTTTTCTGTGACAGTTGCTTTAATCGCCTTCTCAAATGCAATTTCTGGCTTCATTTTTTCTTTTAATTCATCTTCGTTTTTCAATCCAACTTGCTCTAAAGTCGATTTGAAGTTGTCACCCATTTTATCTTTTGCTTCTTCTACTTGTTTTTTTGCTTCCTCATCTGAAACTTTATATTTATCTAGCAACGCCTTACTTAACACCATTTGGTATAAAGTACTTTCCCCATATTTTTGTCTTAATTCCTTACTTAATTCTTTCTCTGTAATATTTCCTACTTTTGATGTTACTACGTTGTCTGAGGAACCACATGCAGATAATGCCAGTACTACGCATGAAATAATTGTTCCTAAAAATAGCTTTTTCTTTTTCAATTCAAAATACCTCACTTTTATTATTATACAAGAATAACTATACAATGTTCTTGTGTAAACAATGTGTTTTCTACATGTAATTCATTTCATTTGAAAAAACTATGTATGAAGTTCTTTTTATTCAAATATGAAAAGTCATCTTACTATGTATGAGTAAAATGACCCTTTACGTATTCATAAAATATATAACTACTTATAGTTACATACTCTTTTAGTATCCAATTTTTTTGTACAATATGTACCGTATTTTTCGCTCTGCCCCACACATGAAAAAGTTTTAATCCATCAATATTCCCTTAATAATTTTTACATTCAGGCTTTGCATAGTAGTTAACTTCATATCATTATCAACTAAAGATTCATATTATATTAATACGCCTTTATCATCTACACAAAAAACGCAGTATACAATACTGCATCATAGGAGCTGATTTCATGGAGAAAAAACCTATTGTTTTCAAAGTTCCACCAAATTCAAAATTAAAAGTTACATTTTTCGGTCCTTGTAACGAGGTAATTACAAATGTTTCTATAATTAATCAACTTTCCACACCAAAATGTCAAACTATTACGCGATATCCAAACTATACGAAATACGAAACTGAAGTGCGATCATTGTCCAGTTGTTAATTTATTCTATACACAATCCTTATAATTTGGTTAACTACACGACTTTAATAATAGACTAAAATTACTCATTGCATGATATTTCATTGATAATCTATTGATTTTTTACACGTTTTGATGAGCCGAGCATATATTATCGTATGGAGATTATCCACTCATAAAACCTATCTTTCTTTAGAGCGTACTTTTTATGTATGCTCTTTTTTATTTATCCCTTATTTTGTACATATAAATGTAATCACTTTTATATTTCACGTAAGGTAAATCGACCAGCCCTTTATAAACAATTTAGTCAAGGTGCCTCCACATTACTTCTTTATTATACATTCACTACTCTGTTTAATTAGTGTATCCATTCTAGCATCATTGATCTAATATATTTTCCTTCTAAATTAACTAAAGATGTATTAAAATTCTTTATATACTCAAGGAGGTCAAATATGTTCAAGTTGCATCCCATACTACTCATCTTAGGATTTATTTTATTTTTATATAGTGTACTTACCGTAATGTTATTCCTTTCCATACAATAGCAATACCTGCACAAACCAATGTTAAATATGTAATTTCTATATAGCAATAAAAAAACAAGCAATTATACGAACATAAATGAAGATGTCTTTTTATTACCTGTAGAAAATCTAATACTAAAAATAAGAAAGCCCTTTTAATATCAAAACGGCAAAAAATAATTTTAAAACTTTATCTTTCATTTATTATGTAGTCCTCATTTTCATTTTCATTTTTATTTTTATTTTTATTTTCATCATTACATCCTAGCATGCGAAATGCTCCTAAAAATAAACTACATTTAATCTATTCCCTTATATATTTTAGAAAAACAATAAAAATCCCCCACCATTTGGTGAAGGGGATTAACTAAACATACTGCAAAGTAATTTATTTTCTTCATTATTCAGTTGGAGAAGGGAACCTCGCAGCTTCAAAATGTGAGCCATCTTCCGAAGTACTTAAAACCCCGTCTATGCTACTTTGCGCATAAACCTCGACTTGATCTCCTTCATTTAATTGAATAATCGTCGAAACACTTACTACATTTCCAAAGTTTATTGTACCAAAAAAATCATTATCTATAGCTATTGCTGCGTTTCCATTCACACGAATTTCTACACGCGCTCTATAATCGGAATTTGAATTATTTGGAAAGAAACCAATTGTTCCAATAATAGAGTAAACACCTCTAGTCTTCGGAATAAAAATAGACGTTGCTGGATTATACTCATTTGCTAAATCAAATTGTTCATTTTGAAACAATACTTTTACAAAAGTATTAGCAGGAACAGGTTGATTCACCGTATTTCTAGCTCTAAATGCTGATGCCCTAACAAGACTGTCCTTGTTGTCATTACACTTACTATTGTTCTTACAACAGTTATGCTGTTTCTTTTTATATTCTTTACAATGCTTACAGTAGTAATAGCAAGACATACTAGTTCCCCTTTCATGCTTATTACTCTATATTATGTAAAAGGAATTTGTAATGGTTGGACGAGCTAATATTTTTTCTAATAAGGGCGCCCTATTCTTGCACCCTTATTTTTCTCTACTTATAAATTAAATACAGCTCCATATGGGATAGTAAGAAAAGAACCTCCATACGGTGTAATAGTTTGCACTGGATAAAAATACTCCATAGATGAATAATACGGCTGGATACCTTGTTGCTGCATTTGCATTTGTTGTTGCATTTGTAACGCTTGTTGAACAGCTTGAACTGTACTTTGTGCTCCACTATACGTTATAGATGTACCATAAGCAGGTCTCATCCCCACTTGAGAAGCAAAATATGAATAAAACATTATTTTCAACTCACTTCCATATAAGTTATTACAAAGTATGTTATGATTCTTTGTTTCAATGAGTGCTGAAAGCTAGTCTATTGGCTTTTATTAAGCTTAAATATTTCTATTATTTCTTACACTTTCATATTTTTACAAGTTTTCAATATTTACTTTACTAACTAAAAAGGTAAAGAATTCACTATTACTAATTCAATTTGATTACTTTCGAAACTATAAAAATGAATTTTCAAGATTGATAAAAGTAAATTATCTACTTATACATTCTCCACAAAATAAAGCACCCTAAACGGATGCTTTATTTTTCACTACTATAATTCATTAGCAATAATTCAGTTGTCCACGAATTTCACCATTAGGATGTTGTACAGTGTGAACATTAATATAAATGTTTCCAGATATGATTTCATTTATAAGAGTACCTAATGTTTGACCCGCTAACGGCCCAACCAAATCTTCTTGAGTAATCATTCCCGTAAGAGTTGCACACTCTATTGAAACCGGATTTGTTATAGGTCCAAATAAAAAAGCTACAACAGGACCATTAGTTCCTTTTGCTCCAATATGCAGATGGGCAGCTACTACATCCTCTATATCGAATAAATCTAACTTAAATTTTAGGCTAAGCTCGTCCCGGCTTAATTTAAAGAAAGCCTCCCCTCGAGCGTCTGTTTCTACTGGAGGAACTTCATTTCTACCACGTAATTTTGCAAAAAACATATCTATCACTCCTATGCTTTTATATACTACTAATATATTCATACCCTTTTTATAAGGTGACAAAAAAGCAGATGCTAGGCCATTAAAAGATCATTTTATATAATAGATTAATTTATCAATTTTATTAAATTTATAAATTAATCTATTACGTTTTTAAATTAAATTCATATACTATAGTAGATTACTAGAAAGGAGGTGTAAGTATGGAAAGTTGTGTTTTGTTCGTTAATGGACAACCTCTTTTAGTGGTATCAGTTGCTGGGATTGAAATTGCTAGATTAGAACTTTCTCTTCAAGTAGCATTGACTTTAATAGCATTAGGAATTCCAATCTGTGCATAATAGTTAGGCATTTATTAAAAAGAGGGCTTAAGCCCTCTTTTTTAATTTATTCCTTAACAAAAAAAGATACCGCCTAAATCATGGTATCTATCGCAATAATCAACATCTGTTTCATTAGTACTAAACTAGCAATCCTAATTGGCGTATAATTCCTGAAAACGAATAACCATATGCAAAATCTACAATACGAATTCTTGGATTCCATTTATGTTCTAGATCTTCATTGTACGTTCTCTTGTAATACGCTAGTTTAGAATCTATGTTATATTTGTCGTTAATAATTAATTCATCGCTAGAAAATCCATCTATTTTAATCTGAACAGCTACATACTCTGCTCCTTCATTTAAGGCTTCATTATAACACCTTTCTAATTCTTCTAATGTCTTTCCCAACATTAACCTCCTATTCAAATGGGCGTTTTGTTCAATACAAAAGCATTTTCATCAGTAGTTGTGAGCAACAATTACAATGAGTATTTAATAGTTTATAAGCTGTTTGCTTGTCTTACAAAGTATCATATGATTTTTATATGGGAATGGTTCATCAAAATGAAAGTTATTCATATATCTTTGCACACATGTTTTGCTAACACTAAAATACATCAATAAACTTGATATTAGCGTTAGTGATATTACAATAATTTGTTAATTTAAAAGAACTTTCCATAAGAGCTCTTTTTCATTCTCTCAATTTATATTTACTATTCCTTTATCAATAAGTACATGTTGTTTTCCATTTTTCACGAGAGCATTTAGCTTTTGCTAACCACTCTTATTAAACTACTCTAGTTATCGCTCCCTTCTAACTCCTCACTTTCTTCACGTATTTGTCCAATTAATGAAAATACAGAACCTACAGCTTGGATCCAACTGCCTATGGTATCTATTGACTGTCCTTCTTTCTTTTTATCCAGCTCACTATTTACTTGATTGTCTAAATTCCCCTCCGTATCATTTACTAATTCGTCTTTACTATCCAGCCGCTCTTTTCTAATACTTTTCAGCTCGTAAATTCCTCCAATTGCCTGCAAGGAATTCCCTATAGCTTGCAATAAGTTTCCTATAATATTAAAAGATTCATCTTTATCTGAAGCATCTTCAAATTCGTCCGCTAATGCTGTAAGTCCTCCTAAAGCCTGCGTCCAATTTCCAGCAATCACTAATTTAATTTTTGTTTCATCTTTAAAATCAATAACCAATCCAGATATTACAGTTACATTACCAGTTGATTGGATTTCATTCCCGATTTTTTCAAGAGATATTCCCTCTTGACCGTCAGCCTCTAAAGCGTTACCAACTGCTTGTAATGTATTTCCATATATATTCAAATCCTCCCTTACATTACTACTTATAAAATAGAACGGTGTACTTCCAATAGCGGAAGTTATTGTACCTATAGCTGCTATCAATGCACCAAATATTTCTTTCAGTTGGTTTTCCATTTATAACCTATCCCAACATTAATTAAGTAATTACTTTCATCCTATTCAATTACACGTATACCTGTTAAAAATTCAGACTGTTTCTGTTATCAATACTGCTACAAATACGGTTATAGATATGGTCCCAGTAGATATTGCTCCAACTGGTATAGCAACCGGAACTATTTTCTTATGCTCCTTACATACTTCATATTCATAGTTTCCCTATCTACGTACTTTGTATTAATTGTAATATACATAGAAGGGATATTATTCAACTCATTTCATTTTTCTTATGTATACTTCTATACATTTATTTGTTAAACCCATTGTATTAAAAGAATTGATCAATTATCTTTACGAGCTTAAAAACAGTAACAAATTACCTATATCACCCTATAATCTTATTTTTCTAACCTCCTATTCATCACCTCCATAAATTTCTTTACAAAATATAAAAGCTGCTGTTACGCTGCTTTACATTCATTTTATCCCCAAGAAAAATGATATATATACTCTCCCATTACACCTTGATTAATCCCAGCAATTCTAGCAAACCTCATTAAATCCGCACCTTGAAGAAAATACATCGCAAGCATTACTGGAACTTGTGACCACATAAATTGATAAAACTCCTCGACTCTCTCGTTTGTTGAAACAATTAAATCATTTACAGGCCCTTGATTCCATACAGAAGTTCTAACTGAAATAAACGGAAGATCTTTTCCATTAACTACGATTCGTGCCATACTTTGAGTTATGTCCACACCAATTCCCTCCATCATTACAAAAATCGGACCTGCGTATTTACTCCTTTCCTTATTAATATTCTTAACCTTCATAAATGTCTAAGGCAAACCTCTATTTTTCGCTTCTATTCAAATGAATTTATCCTATACCGTGAACAGGTAAATGAAATTTTAGTATTACTCTCCCTCAACTTCAGTATTATTTACATGATTAATACCCTTGTTACTTTTACAATCCGGTATGCAAAATTACATATCTTATTATCTCAATATTATTTTATTTACTACAAGTTAATAGAAAAATAGTCAAATCCATTGATAAATCAACATTTGTAATTTAATCCCTTATTTTAAATTACACCTTTTTATTTTTAAACACTATATTCGAATAATTATATTGGAATTTCTTGTTGTATACACATCTATCTTTTTCATGTATTATATACGAGAAGAGTAAGGTAAGAGTTACTCTTTGCCATTTTAGGAAAGGTCCTGTTGGAAACAACAGGACCTTTTTTCGTATTAACAAAAGTAATATTGATTTACTCATTCAATACATCTATCGCTTCCAACAATATATTTTCCCTCCTTTAAAACATTGTTGCTACTGAGATATTATTCACGTATGATTTAAGATAAGTATTTCACTTTATCGTTTTAAAGAAAGGAGAGTACCAAAATCATGAAGAAAAAATCAATAAAATTTGTATCAAACGGATATGGGTACTCGACTGCTGTTTTTTTCTAAAATTATTTTATAGGGTGAAGTGTGTCTAAAATGATATAGAAGAAACCGCAGTAAATTTTTTTATGATGAGGTGGAATAAATGAGAAACGGAATAATTATTAGAAAAAACCCAACAAATATGCCAGAACCAGTGGGAAACTATACGCATATTACTAAAATTCCTAGAAATGCAGAGTTATTTGTATCATCAGGACAGATTGGGATAAATCAGAATGGCCAATTCCCAAAGAGTATGAATGAACAAATCAGTAATACCTTTAAAAATATAATTAAAGTTTTAGAGTCTGAAGAATTAACGGCTGCTAACATTATAAAAGTGAATGTATGGGCGACAGAAAAAATTGATTGGGCGTACTTGGATTTTGAATGGGAACAATTATTTAATACTCAATACCCAGCAATGACAATTGGATATATTTCAGAATTAGGATTACCAGAAATTAAAATTGAAATAGAGATATGGGCAGCTAAACCATAATATAATTACACACTTCATTCCATTTGGAGAGCAGTTAGCATTTGCTAGCTGTTCTTTTAAATTTCACATATACAATTGCTTGTCCATTTCCTTTGACTCTACTCCCACATTTATTATTAGTAATACGAACTTTTCAGAGGTGAATGATATTGGACGAGTTTTAATCCTCCACTGCATTAAATCCGGGTTCAATCGGTCCTACCTATGCAACATTTTCACTTCCCTATAGGTCCCACTCTGGCAACACTGGAAACCAAACAGTTGTAATAATTCCCTCTTGTTCTTGCGGATCAGCTTTACAATAGCCATTGTGCATGAACATCAGTTTTTCTAACGTCTCGTTCACCTCCTTAAAAATGCAGGATTTCCCTTTCCACTATCGAATTAGTAATGTTCGGAAAGGGGGTGTAACATGGCGGAAATTAAAGTGGGACTTACACAATTTTTAGACTTTACACTGAAAAGTAGTGCGGCTAAAACAAATTTTGTTAAGAATCTAAAATCTCAACCTGAATATCACCCAGTTTTTGATTACTGGAAACAATTACGAGAAACTGTTATTAAATTTCATAAAAACAAACTATCTTTTGACTGTTTCGAAGCATTAGTACAAGCTGTTGACCAGAAGAAAAAGCAAAACTACATTGATGTTTTAAAGCAGTACAAAAAATTTATTACAAACAAAGACGTCTCTTGGTTTGATCCAGGTAAATCACATTGGTTATCCGATAATTTAATCGTCCGCTCATCACCTGAACTCGGTTTGCTCATTAATGATGAGCCGCATCTTATTAAACTGTTTTTCAAAGGAAAAAAAGAGCGAATTGATAAATATAACATTAACTCAACACTAACATTATTAAACGAATCAACATTTTCAAATGAACATAAAGATGTGAATTATACGGTCCTTAATATCCAAAAGAATAGAATGTATACGAATAACTCTATTAATAATAATCATGTAATAGCTCTTGAATCAGAAGCTCACCAGCTTTGTTATTTATGGAATAAGATGTAAGGGGTATAGGTATTTCTTTCAATACCTTATTCATGCATAATTTGGGCACAATTTTTACAAATCCTATTCGTTTCAGTTAATTGAAGCTCACCTACTTGTTTCTCAAAAACAATGTAGAGTGGGCGTTTTTTGAAATTGTTTCCTTACCCATTTCAAAAAACGCCCACTCTGAAAGAATAATGATATCTTTCTACCACGCTTTCCCCCGCATTACTTTATTCGGTTGTGATTGTTGCTGGAACGCAGATAACGTCACCCTAATCTCTTATCTCACAACTTCATAAATAAATTTTTATAACGATTCCTCTAAGTTCATACATGCATTCCTACATCATTTTTTGAATTTCCTGCTTGTTGTTCCATTCACTCATAAAATTTATGAGTAATGATCATCCATCGTTTACCTTCTCTAAGTGCTGGAAAGGAATTTCTTGTTTTATCCGTCATTACATTATAAACATCTCATAAAAATATCTGAGGAAAATAACGTTATAGCAATGGTTATTATGAATACAATTTGATTTACCCTACTTATAATAGTAATCTTACCATTTCAGAAGTTTGACACAGCTCTAGAAAAAGCTTATAAAGAAAAGTGAGGTTCCTAATATTCATTTCTAGGATTTAAGGTGTATATCCAAAAATCGCAAATGAATGCTCAGGACATAAAAGTAGGATTACACCGGATACTTACTCACATGTTATACAAGGACTTCAAGAAACTGGGTGGATTAATTTGCTAACGAATTATTCGAGTAGAAAAACTCATGTTAGAAGTTTTCGTTTCAAAGCAAATACACCAACTAAATCACCAAAAATATTGATAGTGAAAAAGGAGAAACAAAACATGAAAGAAATCAAATCTGAACAGGAATTCAAAGACATCATCGCAAACGAGGAGCCAGTAGTTGTTAAGTTCTTTACTACATGGTGCCCAGATTGCGTGCGTATGGACAACTTTATCGGAGATGTGATGGAAGAGTTCAATAAGTTTGAATGGTATTCTATTAATAAAGATGAATTCCCAAGTATCGCTGAAGAGTATCAAGTAATGGGTATTCCAAGTTTACTTGTATATCAAAATGGTGAGAAGCTAGGCCACTTACATAGTGCTAACGCAAAAACTGAAGAGCAAGTTACTGAGTTTTTAGAAGCATACTAAGATGAAAACCCTCTGAAAAATATTTTCTAGAGGGTTTTTATTTTTTCCAAATCAGCTGTCAGAAGTATACATATTTGTACTCCCTTCTCCTTCCCCGGTTATACATAGATCTAAATCGCTTGCATACCCTAACTTTGCACTTTACAACATGTTTTTCCTTCACGAAACTTTGTTACCCACTTCTTAAAAAGCTATAAAACGTCAACAATGTTTGTATAGACCCACACGACATTCGTTTGATACTCTATTTATAGAAAGAAATTCCTTGTAGAAAGGCGAGTGATTAAAATGGATACTCTTTCTAATAAAGAAGCTGATAAAGGTGCTATTGTCAGCATTTTGGCCTACATATTTTTATCCTCTATGAAAATCATCATCAGTTATATTACCCTTTCTAGCGCATTACGTGCTGACGGTTTAAATAACTTAACGGATATCGGTGCTTCTTTAGCGATATTAATTGGTCTAAAAATCTCTCGGAAACCTCGTGATCCAGATCATCCATATGGGCATTCGCGTGCAGAACAAATTGCATCACTTGTTGCTTCTTTTATTATGGCAACGGTCGGATTAGAAGTTGTTATTAGTGCCATTCAATCTTTTTTAAATCCAAAACAAGCAGCACCTAATGTACTTGCTGCATGGGTAGCTTTATTTTCTGCTGTCGTTATGTACTGTGTGTATTTGTATACGAAAAAGATTGCAGCACGCACAAAAAGTAAGTCATTAGAAGCCGCTGCAAAGGATAATTTATCAGATGCTCTCGTAAGTATTGGTACAGTAGTAGGTATTGTCGGTTCACAGTTCCAAATGCCTATTTTAGATCCTATCGCCGCTTTAATTGTCGGCCTTATTATTTGTAAAACTGCATGGGAGATTTTCGTAGAAGCTTCGCATATGCTAACGGATGGAATCGATCCAGATAAGATGGAAGAGTACGCTGATGCTATTGAACATATTGGTGGCGTGGAAAATATCGTAGATATTAAAGCGCGTATGTACGGGAATCAAACGTACGTTGATATTACAATTGAAGTAGATGCTCGTATGGATGTTGGTGAAAGTCATTGTATTACTGACAACATTGAGGCTATGCTTCGGAAAAAGTTTGGCATTTATCATGCACACATTCATGTTGAACCAATGGAAAAAGAACCTATTATGACATAGGTTCTTTTTTAATGAACGTTTTATGAAATATAACACATAAAACGAGCCAGCTACCGCCCGCTGCCCATCCTGCTAATATGTCAGATGGATAGTGAACGCCAAGATATATTCGGCTAACTGAAATAGATAATACAACAAAGCTCGCTATAAAAATAATCAACAATTTTTTATGCAATGTAATACGTTCTTCTGTAATTGTGACGTATGCAATAAATCCTAAAAAAGCAGTAGCATTCATCGTATGACCGCTCGGAAAACTATATCCAGTTGCAGTAACAAGTTGTGTTACATCAGGTCTTGCTCGTTCGTACCATAGTTTAAGCATACTGTTTAAATAACGAGATCCATAATAATTAATTGTTAGAAGTAATGCACTAAGCAATTTTTTTCTAACGAGAAAATACATTACAAGAATGATGAGTAATGGAAAATATATTCTTTTGGAACCGATAAAAGACATCCAAGTAAAGTAGGTTGTCAAGTAGTCGTTTCGAAAACTTTGAATAAAATGCGCGACTATATTGTCAAATTTCTCAATACAAGCGGTATGATACGAAAGTGATAATACGACAAAACAAATGAGTAGCGTAAAACTTAACAAGTATAAATGTCGATATCGTTTCACATACATAACCTCACTATGCAAAAAAATGGAGCGGTTGTTTTAGTTTTCCTCTCCATTTCTTTTTTATGCATAGTCTATTAAAAAATATAATTGTTAATTGTTTCTTTCATTGTTGGAATATCTTCATTCGTTACTGTAAAGCGAATCACTTTCTCATCAAGATCAAGTGCTTCTGCAAATAAACCTGCTAATCCGCGAGATTTTCTGTCTACTTCCATAATAATCTCTAGACGATCGTAAGCACTTGGCAAGATCAACAATTCTAGTTCATCTAATTTCCCATAATACTGTCCAGAAACAGGAACAAACTCAAATTCTTGCGCGAATGGAACTTGCTTACGTAGTCGATACGGTAATTCTTCACACTCAATATGACGCGCTTTAAAGCCTAATTGATTGACACTCTCTAACACACTATTTAATAGTGCATTTGGCAATACTTGAATGTAATCACGATCACTTGGATCTATACTACGTTTAATATCAAGGCCTGTGTGTATCCAAACTGTTTTCATTCCAAGAGTAAGCGGTGTTTCAACTGGCATTTTAAATGAAAATGGAATTTCTCTTTTTTCATTCGGCTCAACAGAAAAAGGTTCTGTTAAACGAACTCGCTCTAAATCATATGTTGTTGTTATTTTTTTATCATCCACTTCTCGAATATACGATGTTGATAACGTTAAGTAAATGCTTTCAATTTGTTGGCTAACGGAACCTCCAGTTATGTGAACCTTCCCGAGTATCTCTTCTCCCACAATATACTCATCTTTTTCAAGAACTGTATCTACCTTTGCATTACCAATACCAACGCTTGCTAAAAACTTTTGAAACATGGTACCTCCATCCTTTCTAAAGCAAAAGCTACATCTTTTTTTAAATCTCTTACATTCTCATAGTACGGCGTTTTCATTTGTAACATTCGCATCAGCATTTCACGGTTGTAATTTTCCAAAGTTAATTCGTCATACCATGGTTTTTCATATTTTTCATTAGATTCATAGCCTGCATATAATAAAAATAATGAGAAATGACCAAGCGCATAAAAATCGCTACGAAAGTGAACCTCTCGCATCAAAGCTTGTTCACCTTCATAAGTTGTAGCTCGTTCATCACCCTCACCTTTCCATTTCGCCAACCCAAAATCAATAATACTAATTTGGTTTTCTTTCATTAATATGTTTGGAATGCGTAAATCTCGGTGAATAATATCTTTACTATGAAACACTGATACAATTTCTAATATTTCATATAAAATTTTTAAAACTTCTCGTTCTGTATATACATGTCCATCTAAGAAAATATAATCTTCGAAATTTTTACCAGGCATATATTCCATCACAAAAAAGCTTTTTTTCTCCCATACGAAATGATCGTATAAACTAGGAATTGCATGATGATTTAATGTTTGTAAAATCATTTTCTCTTGTTCAAATGATTTTCTACCAGACACATATCTTTGTTTACTTTGTCTTAATTGTTTTAAGACTTTATATCTATTTATTTGTAAATCATTAACGACATATGTAACCCCATAACTGCCCATTCCAATTACTGATTCAATTTTATAACGTTCTGCAACAATTGTATTTTTTCGCAGCGGTCTATCAAATAAAGCTAGTATACGACGCCATTTCATCAGCTACTTGAAAAGAAGCTACGGCTTTTACGTTTTCTTTTATAATGATGATGCCCATAACCAGATGAACGTCGTTTATAATCGCTACTTGAATAAGAGCGACCTCTATGGCGATAATCGCTACTAGAATACGAACGATATTTTTTCTTTCCTAATAAAGAATCAATAATTTTTTTGAACATCCCTTCACCTCTTGAGTAAAATTTTCTTTTAATTATACCAATAATTGCCGACTTTAGTTGTGACAAGTTTGTAAAGAGTAAAAAACGACGAGTTAAGCCCGTCGTTACTTTCACTCATCTTCTTCATCAAACACTTCATCAATCATACATTTCTCTAATAAATACTCGAATGTAATATCTGCAAGATCTTCAATTTCTTCACGTTTTGGGACGTATCCTCTTTCAATTAGTTGCTCATAAAAAAACTCCGCAATCTCTTCCGTATCAATTACGACTTCAATTTCCTTCATGAGCATCACTCCTTTATTTCTGTTTTATGAAAAAATCTCAAAAATATGTATATGAGATTAGAAAAATAGTTTTTCTTTTTTATAGGTCATATCCTTTGGACAAGGTGCATACGATGGTAGTACAAGCTATCAAAAAGGGGGATATAATTATGGAATATCAATACGAGGTAAAGCAAGAAGTAGGACAAACAAAAGAAGAGTTCATGCATGAAGATCAATGGGCAGACTCTCTTATTAAATGGCTTTTTATTTTTTTAATAATTGTAGGCATACCTTATACTGCATATGTTGTTGTTCAATTCATTCTCTCTTTCTAGTTAACTATTTTTTCTCTGTCAATTTAACTAAATAATTATGAACAACATCCATAACAATTTTGTATTCTTCATCTTTAAATGTATCAAATAACAATTGGTAATCGTTATAAATATCAAGTAATCCATCAATGATTTCTTGACGATTTGTCTTAACACTCACTTTTTTTGAGTTGTTAATTGACTTTAATTTTCCTAAATCTAATTTATTCATACCTGCTTTATCTTGTTTCATTTTCTTCAAAATTGCATTTGCCGTTTGAGCATTAGCAAGTAACGTTAAATCTGACTCATCCGCTTCTAACCATTCACCATCCGTAATTCGTGACAGTTCGTATATTGTATCTTCCCATGCGTCATTTTTATATCTCCATACTTCTGTACGAAAACCAACAATTCGAAACACATCTTTATCGTATCCTGTTACTTGCACGAGATCACCAAATGTGAAATGATAATTTAATTCAATCCACTCAGTTTCACCTTTTTTCATATCTTGCTCTGAAACGTGCTGTAACGTTTGCTCAACGTAAAAACCATCGTGATTATTTACTTCGTATACGTAAACTCCATCTAAAATCTTCATATTTGTGATTTTACCAACGGTTCCATATAGCGTAATCACGACTATGTCCCCTACGTTATATTTAGGTTGCTTTTTCCTTGCCATCTATATCTCTCCTTTTTTTGACGTCGTGATTTTGATAACAGTATATGCAACCTACATAAAAACGCTTATCACAGAAGCGTATATTCATAAATTTTTTCAATAAAAAATATCATCATATGAAAATTTATTTACAACGTAAAAAAAGCTAGCAAATAGACTAGCTTCATGTCGAAAAAAGTTCATATAGTTTTTATCTATCTTGTATGTATAAATCCCACGCTTCATCAAATATAGACATACTTTCTAGCATTCCACTTAGCTCTAAGTATGAACTAATTTCATCGTAATCTTCAGATTGCTTCGGAAAACTTAAATCATCATACATTGCCTCTGCTAAATTCGATATTTCATTACTAAATAAAGCTGCACGATGCTTCATCATATAGTGGTAAAATGTCTTTTTCAAAAATATTCCCTACCTTTCTAACTTGGGTACATTATACAAGGCAAAAAAGAAAAAAACCAGCATAAAAGCTGGTTAAAAGTCGAAATAATTTCTTTTTAATAGACGTGGTCTTCCCATTAATTCTTCATATGTTAGTTGTTTTGGTAAGTCTTTCGTATAAATTAGAAACAATTGATCTTCTATTTCTTTCACTGTTTGATCTGATTGATAGTCCATACCACATGAGGAACAAGAAATGCATGGTGTCTCTTGGATTTCAATGGCTTTCGTACCATCTGGTAATTCCCAATATACAGTATTTAAGCTTTCTTTTGCTTCTGTACTGTCACACCACATACAATTCATACTGCATCACCCTCAGTTTTTTTGTCGTTTTCTTCTAATTTAGCCATTTGTGCTTGATATTTTTTATCTTTCAATTGGTCGCGCTTATCACGTTTATCTTTTAATGTTGCATGCGTTTCATTATCCTCATAGTCTTTACGACGGTTCATACGCTGTAAATCGTCTGGAACAAGATTAAATTTCTTGTCGCTCATAAGACCTGCGATACCAACATCTGAACGTTTTTCTTCGTAGTTTGGATAGATTTCTTTAAAGTATCCTTCTGCTCTTCCTGGAATGTAGCTTTCTGGCTCTGGATACGTTGTAATAACACCTTCAAAGTTACGAAGTACAACTTTATCTGCACTTTGCGAGATTAAATAGTTTGGCTGAAGCGCAATTTTACCGCCTCCTCCTGGTGCGTCAACAACGAATGTTGGTACTGCATAACCAGACGTATGTCCGCGTAAACCTTCAATAATTTCAAGACCTTTAGAAACTGGTGCACGGAAATGGCCAATACCTTCAGATAAGTCACATTGATAAATGTAGTATGGACGTACACGGATTTTTACTAAGTCATGCATTAGTTTTTTCATAATTGGAACGCTATCGTTAATACCAGCTAAAATTACGGCTTGGTTTCCGACTGGAACACCAGCATTGGCTAACATTTCACATGCTTTTTTCGATTCTTCAGTAATTTCAATAGATGTATTGAAATGTGTATTTAACCATACTGGATGATATTTTTTAATAATGTTACATAGGTTTTCTGTAATACGCTGCGGGAATACTACCGGCGCTCTCGTACCGATACGAATAATCTCGACATGTGGAATCTCTCGTAAATTTTTTAATACATATTCTAAAATTTTATCGTTAATTAGAAGACCGTCGCCACCAGAGATTAATACATCTCGTACTTGTGGTGTTTCACGAATGTAAGCAATTGCATCATCTAATTGTTTCTTCGGCACACCCATTCCAATTTGTCCACTAAAACGGCGGCGTGTACAGTAACGACAATACATAGAACATTGATTCGTTACTAAGAATAATACACGGTCAGGATAACGATGTGTCAACCCTGGAACTGGAGAATCTTCATCTTCATGAAGCGGATCTTCTAAATCATATTTTGTTTTATATAACTCTTCCGAGATCGGTACAGATTGCATCCGAATCGGACAGCGTGGGTCATCAGGATTCATTAACCAAGCATAGTACGGTGTAATATTTAACGGGATCGTTTTCGTTGAAATTTTAACGCCCTCTTCTTCATCCGGTGTTAAGTTAATCACTTTCTTTAAGTCATCTAACGTTTTGATCGTATTCGTTAATTGCCAAACCCAATCATTCCATTGCTCTTCAGTAACATCTTTCCATAATTCGATATCCTTCCAGTGACGATTTGGTTTGTATACATCATGTAACATTGCTATTCCCCCTTTTTATACGCTCATCCTTTATATAAGCAATAGTTATGCCAACTTTACTTTATTGATAAGTAAATGTGCGGAGAACCCTATTACATAAGCGAAAAAAATTTTTAAGCACTGTATGAAATTCATACATACTATCATATTCATTACTTTACATATATGTAAACGCTCTTTTATTCGTGCAAACACACAAAAACCGCCAATTATTCGGCGGTTTTGTCGTACTTACTCAGTTTATATTGAAGCGTTTGACGAGGGATGCCTAACATTTTTGCAGCTTGTAGTATATTCCCTTCCGTTTCAATTAACGCTTGATCTATTAATTCTTTTTCTGTTTGATGAAGTGCTTCTCTAAGCGGCAATATGCTTTTCTTCTTCGGAAAACTCTCTTTCCGAAATGTACGCGGTAAACAATTGGCTGTTAATGTATTCCCTTCTGCAATAATGACAGCATGTTCAATCGTATGTTTTAGCTCCCGAACATTTCCAGGCCATTGGTAAGATTGTAGTCTTTCTTTCGCTTCCTTATCCATTTGAAGTACACCTTTTTTATAACTTTTATTATATTCTTTCAAAAAATAAGACGCTAATAATAATACGTCCTCCGTTCTTTCACGGAGCGGCGGAATATATAATGAAAAGACATTTAATCGATAGTATAAATCAGTGCGAATTTTATTCTCTTTTAAACATACTTCTGGCGGCTGATTCATTGCCGTAATAACGCGAACATCTACTTTTCTCGTCTTATTATCACCAATACGACGAATAACACCATCTTCTAATACACGTAGCATTTTCGCTTGTAAATCGAGTGGCATTGAATTCAGTTCATCTAAAAACAATGTCCCTCCATCTACAAGTTCAAATAACCCCGCTCGTTCAATTGCCCCAGTATAACTACCCTTCGTCGTTCCAAACAATAAACTTTCTAATAGAGACTCTGGCAAAGCTGCGCAGTTTTGTGCAATAAACGGCTTGTTTTTCCGTTTAGAAGCTTCATGAATCGCTTGTACAAATAACTCTTTCCCTGTTCCTGTTTCCCCATATATTAAAACATTCGCATCAGTTGGAGCTACTTTTTGTGCTAATTCTTTCGTCTGTTTAAACCGAGCGTCATTCGTTACGATTGTCTCAAATGCAACATGCTTTTTGATTGCTTTTTTTCTAGATGACCGCTTTATTTTCGACTGCAAATCGACTATTGTATCTGTAAGCTTTTGAACTGTGGAATAATCCTTTGCAATTTCAACAGCACCAGCAATGTTTCCATCTATAAGAATAGGTAACGTCGTATTTACTGTGCAAATGTCTTCTCCATTTAAATTTTGATAATGCTGCACTTGATGAACGATTGGTTTTTTTGTATCTAACACTTTCATCAACGTACTTGTTTCCCTAGATAAAGAAGGGAACGCTTCTAACAAATGTTTACCTAACACTTTTTCAATTTTTGATCCATCGTGTTTTGCAGCTACAGTATTATAGAAAATTGTAATACCATTTTCATCTACTGCGTGTATAGCCTCATCAATACTGCCCAAAATCGCTTCAATGACTTCTTGTGTCGAAACTGCTAGCAATGTCATCCCCCCTCTTGCCGAAAATTCAGCAAATACTATGCCGAATTTCCGGCATACCTATGTGCGATTATAAGCATGACGTTTCCGTTCTATTTTTATAACGTACTATTTAGACAAATCCTTTACCCATATATTCATATCTTCTAGCTTATCGAAAATGTAGCAATTGTTCGCCAATCTTCCTGTATACGTATAGCCTAACTGATAAAAGGCTGCATTCATTCCGAAAGAAAGCGATCGAGCAATTGTATAAGAACAGAAAATCGATTTCTCTTGAAGTTCTTCTTCTAACTTAATTAATAAACTTTTCATAAACCCATGTTTACGATATGCAGGTAAAGTAGCACAATTCGTTAATTCTGCATTTCCTTCTTTTATATTCATTTCTGCAGATGCTGTACTAATTATTTTCCCCTCGAATTCATACACATAGTAAATTGTATCGTCTTCTTTCATCGTTTGTTTTACATAACTCGCTTCGTTTAATGGAGTTGGATACACTTCAAATACTTCTCCAAAGACAGCCGCTAATTCTTCTGCATCCTCTTCTGTCGCTTTTCTTAATAGAAATTTCTCTGGGACTATTTTTTCCTTTACCTCTTTTGCTTTTACACCGCTTAAAATGGTATCTTCCTCAGCCCAATGAATACTATTTCGTCTTTCATCATTATTAAATTTCACGAAAAAGTATGCATCATGACCTTGAAAATAATGTGGTAATGTTGCTTCTAATAAAAAACCGAAAGAGAGCCATGTGGAAACATGCTCTCCCTTTCCTTTAACAATACATTTAGTGAAAGAATGTTTCTCTGCTAATTCATCAATTGTTTGGATAATCCTCTCAACATTTCCTGTGTAGTGGTCTACTCGAATACGTTTATTAAAATAGTCCAAAACACCTTCTACTGTATAGCCATTCGTCTGTTCTCTAAAAGATTCATAGTATTTCATTTTTTCACCTCACACCAATCTAGTAATGTACATGCAATAATTTTTGCGGCAGCTATCATTTTATCAACTTCTATATATTCGTTTGGATAATGCGCTACTTTCGTCTCCCCTGGGCCAAATACTATCGTTGGTACACCTGCGATTTGTGTAAATAAGCCTCCATCAGTCCCCCACGGAGATGCTTCAATAATCGGTTTGTTCCCTTCGATTTCAACGAAGTTATGCTCGAGCGTTGTCATTAACTCATGATTTTCTTCCAGTTCACCTGGAACCCATCTTGCTCCAAACCATTCTACTTCTACAGGATTTTCAACAAACCAATTGTCCACATCATTTAATTCCGTAATCCAATTCTCAAACTCTTCTTTTGCTGCCTCTATAGTCTCATTCGGCGCAATACCGCATCTTCCTTCTAAAATTAACGAATCGGGAACAGAACTTGGCCAGCTCCCGCCTTCAATTTTTCCAATATTAATTGGAATTGGAATCGGGATTCCTTTAAATAACGGATCTGTAATTCGATTATTTCTCTTCTCTTCCAGCTTTCTCAAATGATCTACAACAAACATACTTTTTTCAATTGCACTTACTCCTTCATAACGTGTTCCACCATGCGCTGCTTTCCCTTTCACATGTAGACGAAACCACATAGAACCTTGTTGTTTCGGGAAAAACTTCATATTTGTCGGCTCTGGAATAATGACACCATCCGCTTTATATCCTCTTAATATCGTAGCTAATGTTCCTGCTCCGCCGCTTTCTTCTTCTATTACACTTTGAAAATAAATATCTCCTTTTAATTCAATACGAGATTCAATAATTGCTTCCATCGCAAGCATTAGCGCGACATTGCCGCCTTTCATATCCGTTGTTCCACGGCCGTATATACGATTTCCTATTCTCTCACCACTATAGGGATGATGGTCCCACTGGTCCACATCTCCTTCTGGTACAACATCAATATGTCCATTTAATATCATAGATTTCCCGTCGCCGCTTCCTTTAAGGGTTGCCACAATGTTCGGGCTATCCGAAAAACTTGTACGTGGTGATACAAAATAAGGATGATCTTTCATTTTAGAAAATGAAGGTTCCCAAATATCAAGATCTAAACCTAGCTCGCGCAATTTTTCAATCACAATTGCCTGTGCACCACTTTCATCACCAGATACGCTCTTTTCTTGAATTAATCGTTTTAAAAATTTTACGCTCTCTTCTTCTTGACTCTCAATATAATCACAAATTTGTTTTTTTAATTGCTCCATATATTACATCTCCCCTCATTCAATTACTAGTAAGTTAGAGCAAATTTTAAAATTTGCTTCTGTATGTTGCTTTATATCTTCCACTGTGTAAGGGCTCATCAATTCTTGCAAAATAAGTCCACCCTCCGTTACTTCCATTACTGCCATATCCGTAATAATTAAATCTACACATTTTTTTGAAGTTAATGGTAATGTACACTCCGAAACAATTTTTGCATTTCCGTATTTATCGACATGATTCATCACAACAACGACCCGCTTCGCTTTTTGAGCTAAATCCATTGCTCCCCCAATACCTGGAACGCGTTTTCCTGGAACAATCCAGTTCGCTAAATCACCATTCTCACTTACTTGTAATGAACCAAGAATTGTTATGTCTAGTAAACCTTTTCGAATCATCCCAAACGCTGTGCAACTATCAAAATAACTTGCTCCTGTAATAAGAGAAGTTGGCAAACCTGCTGCGTTACATAAATTTTCGTCTTCATTTCCTTTACTTGGCGTAGGTCCCATACCTACAATTCCATTTTCCGCATGAAACATAACGTTTATATCGTCAGGCAAATGATTTGGTACAAGCGATGGTATACCAATACCTAAATTTACAATCATTCCATTCTGTATTTCTTTCGCCGCACGTCTAGCAATTTTATCTCTCACTTCTACGCCCATACCCATTTCCAATTCACTCCTTCCGACGGTACGATATAATTTACAAATACTCCTGGGACAACAATTTCTTCTGGATCTAAACTTCCAAGTGGAACGATTTCCTCTGCTTCTACAATCGTTATATCCCCGGCCATAGCAACGTGAGGGTTCATGTTACGAGCGCTCTTATCAAACACAAGGTTACCAAATGGATCCGCTTTTTTCGCATATACAATCGCAACCTCAGCAGTTAATGCTGTTTCAACTAAATATGTCTTGCCATTCATTTCAACTGTACGTTTTCCCTCTTCTACAATCGTATCAACACCTACATCAACTAATACGCCACCAAGTCCTACACCACCAGCGCGAATACGCTCTGCTAATGTTCCTTGAGGAGAAAATTCAATTTGCAACCTTCCTTCGTTTAGCTGTCTTCCTGCATTTGGATTTGAACCGATATGAGAAGTAATTAATGATTTTACTCTTTCATTTGTAACGAGACGACCGATTCCTACATCAGGAAATCCCGTATCATTCCCAATTAAATTTAAATTTGTAACTCCTTTTTCTAAAATCGCCTGTATTAAAGATGGAGGGGATCCGATCCCCCCAAATCCCCCAAACATTAATGTCATATCATCGTGGAATAAAGAAATTACTTCCTCTATCTCTTTTAATTTATCGAATGTATTCGTAATAGTTGTCATGCGATACTATGCCCTCCTTTTTGCATCATTTCTTCTACACTTTTTGCAAAAATTGAAAGTAATTCATCTAACTCGGAATATGTAGTTGTCATTGGCGGTGCCACAAGCAGTGCACTATCTTCTTTTCCTGCTTGCCCTGAAACAGCTTGGTATAAAAGAAGACCATTTTTAGCTGCAACCGAAATAAGTTCCGATGCTTTTGAAAACGGTTGCAATTCTACTCCGATTAGCAATCCTTTTCCGCGCACATCAGCAATGATTGTCGATTGTTGCTGAACTTTCTGTAGTCCCTTTATTAAATACTCTCCCTTTTCCGCTGTTTTTTCAGGTAAATTATGTTTCTCCATATATTCAATAACAGCTAGAGCTGTTGCTGCAGATAATGGATTTGCACTTAACGTATGCCCACTCATAACAGAACGTGACCCTCGTAAAATCGGCTCCATAACACGGTCACTTACAACCGTCGCTGCCATCGGTGTGTATCCAGCTCCTAAACCTTTACCAAGAGTCATAATATCCGGTTCTACACCCCAGTGCTCCATCGCAAACCATGCACCAGTACGACCAAGCCCAGTCATTACTTCATCAGCAATAAATAAAATATCGTAATGGCTACAAATATCTTTAATAACTTTATAATATTCTTTCGGCGGAACGACTGCGCCTCCAGCTGCTCCAATAATCGGTTCAGCGATAAAAGCTGCAATATGTTCTGCTCCAATTCTTTCAATTGACCTTTCTAGTTCCGTCGCACAGGCAAGCTGACAAGTTGGATATACTTTTTGCACCGGACATCTAAAACAATATGGAGCTGGAATAGTTGGATAATCTTCTAAAATTGATACGAAACGTTGTCTACGGAGTGGATGCCCAGACATCGATAATGCTCCCATCGTAATGCCGTGATAACTCATCCATCGAGACAAAATTTTATGCTTTCCTTGAATACCCCGCTCTTGAAAATGCTGAATTGCAATTTTCATAGCTGTTTCATTTGCTTCCGTACCACTATTTACAAAAAAGCTCCAGTTCAAATCTCCTACACTTAAATCGCTTAATTTCTTCGCTAATTTTTCAGCTGGTTCACTCGTAAACTGTGATCTATAAACGAAAGCAATCTCCTCTGCTTGCTTTTTGATAACGTCCGCAATCTCCTTTACGCCATGCCCAATCCCTGCCGTAATTGCCCCTGACGAGCCATCAAAATATTTATTTCCGTTTTGATCATACAAATACACACCTTTTCCATGTGAAATCATTGGATACGGCTGACCAACAAGTGGTTTAATTAAGTAATCGCGCATAGCGCTCCCCCATTTCTCCAATTTGTATATATATATGAAGAAAATTGACGTTTCTTTCATAAAAAAGAACCCTCTGCGAAAGCAGTGAATTTATCAAAAAACTATTATAAAATATACAAATGAGTGCTAAATATTATTTCGAAAACAGAAAATTCAGAACTTAATTCAAAGACCAACCCTAATCTATACGCTCAAATAACCCTCCCTTATATAAAATTAACGCTTCACTAAATATTTTTCTAACATAATGCCAGCCTCGCTCAATTGCCGACATTGTGTAAACTTCGACGAAACTCCCTTTAAACTCCTTCCTATTCCCCTACTTTATATTGCATATTTTCAAACAAAATTCGACAATTATCCTTACTAAATGCATAGTGATTATTTGTATAAAAACCAATATTCTACATACATTGCGTTCGTTTTATACAATAAAAAAAGAACCGATTAACTACATTAATCAGTTCGGCACGACGCTCTATTACCGGTTAATACCTTCACTTGCAAAAATGAACTAAAAACAATAGCACAAAATCCTTCATAACTTCATTTCCAATCACCTTTGGGATAACCATATCCCAATTCGTCACTCCTTCCCTCAAAGTCAAACTACCATTCCTTTATAAATTATGTAGGACAATTATCACTTTGTATGTGTATTTGCCTATAATTTAAAAAATCCCTATTTTTCAAGAATTTCAGACCATGCATTTCATCGTCTTCATTACAAATTTTCTCCTTTGGAAACCATTTTTTCGCATAACCTCATCCTTGCTAAGCATATAGTTTTAATGATGACAAAGGAGGAATGTTCATGTCTCAATCTGAAATCGAAAAATATGGACAAGAAGCTGCTCGTTACGAACAGCTCGCTCGTTACTATCAATTTCATAATCCCAAAAAATATGTAGAACTATATATGAAATATTATGATGCGCTTACGAATCTTGTACAGGCATATGAAAAAAGAGATTCACAAGAAGCTACTTTACCGTCACACATAAGATTTTTTCACTCTGCTTCCAATACACCTGCGGTTGATATTTTAGTAAACGGGCAAAAGGTTATTAAAAATATTTCATTTAAACAATTTAGCCCTTATTTAACATTAGTGCAAGGTAAGTACCGAATAGATATTGTTCCTGTCGGAAATGAAACTCCCATCTTTTCAGCTTTAGTACCAATAATGGGAAATCACACTTATACTTTTGCTACAATAAATAATGATAATCATCTACAATTACAGCCTATGCTTGATAATACTCATTTACCAGCAGGTCAGGCAAAAATACGCTTTGCACACTTTTCTCCCGATACCCCTGTTGTAAATGTAAGTTTAAAAGATGGCGATCATTTATTTGAAAATGTACTCTTTAAACAAATAACAGATTTTTTAGAAGTTAGCCCTGGTACAGCTGATATTGAAGTTTCACTCGCAGATAATCAAAGTGTATTGCTAACTATACCGGATTTCAAAGTCGAACCGAACATTATTTATACAATTTCAATTTTAGGTTATTCCACGAAAGACCCTAAATTAGAAGCCGTTATACTTACAAATTAAAACAGTCTACACCATTTATTTGGTGTAGACTGTTTATTTTTGAAATGCAATTTGGAATTCTGTCCAATCGTCATCCGAACGACACATGATGGATCCATTATGTTTTTCTACAATTTGTTTACATACAAATAATCCAATACCAGTTCCTAGCTTTTTAGTAGTTACAAATGGTTCAAAAATCGTTTCTACATTTTCAGCTGGAATCATTGGCCCATTATTTTTTATTACAATTCGAATCGATTGATCTTCTTCAAATACATCAATGATAATTTTCCGTTCTTCTTTCATTGATTCAAGAGCGTCAATTGAGTTCATTAATATATTTAAAAATACTTGTCTCACTTCACTCCGATAACCAGTAAGCGGAATTGGATATGGCAAATTCTTTTCAATCGAAACATTTGCATTGACCAAACTCGGATATAAGAACTGTATAATATCTTGAAACAAGTCATTAAGCCAAAAACTTTCTGATTCATTCCACATTTCCTTTTTTGATACGAGTAAAAATTGTGAAATACGAAAATTTAATTGGTCTAATTCATGAGAAATAATATCTAAATACGATAAACTAGGATGATCTGCCTTTAATAATTTGACAAATCCCATAATGGAAGTAAGCGGATTACGAAATTCGTGTACAAAACTAGCTGACATTTGCCCTAAAATCGTCAGCCTTTCTTTATGTGTTTCGTTAATATATTGCTGTTTTTCCTCTAAGTTTCTTGATATAATTTCCGAGTATTTTAAAACAGTATAATAAATTAATTTGTCAAAACAAGTATGTATTTGGTTCATAATTGGTTTCAATTCACGTGCACTAACATCTAATTCACACATCGCTTCGAAAAGCTCATTTCTTCCCACATTTGCATTATAAACAAAATCACCTATATTAGCATCTGCTCCTGCACGTTCAATAGCAATTTTCTCGCATAATGGCTGAAGATAATTAATATCTTTTTCTTCCATAATAAGTTCAATAATAAACTCTAATAAATCCTCTCCATTTTGAACTACTTCTAGTCTAAATGGATCTTTATCGGAAATTATCATTTTGTTTTTCCAGTTCTCAACGAATTGGTGCCTGTTGTTTTTCAAGTGCGAACAAAATACTTCTTTAATATCCTTATCGATTGGAAAAACCTCCATTCCCTCCATTTCCATGCGACGAATACCCTTTATATTTTGAATATTAACACAAAAATCATGATTCGTTAATAGATTATTGTCACATTTTGTTAATATGTGTTGATAAAATTTTTATAACTTTATTAATTGTTTAGATTGATGCATTCCATTTTCCTTCCTTTCATTCAAATTTTTTTATTCGATGCGACTTTTTTTGCATCCTGATTCATTCTTTCGTACAATAGAAAAGGAAAGGTGTGAAAAATATGGTAAATAAAAATGTGGAAGATTATCTCCAAGAAGGCATTTATGGCCAAAAGCAGAACAAACCAGAAGAACGTAATATGTATTTAACTACATTACGTGAGCGTGTAGAAATCGCTTTAACTATCGGTCAAGTAATGCAAAGTAATGTATATGCTGAAGTAGCTAGTAGCATGCGCTCTTCTCACTCATTACAAATATTCCTAAATGGTGGCATTGCTTACCCACATTTATCCAAATACATTAAATTGGCAAATGAAAAAAATGTTCCTTTTACAATTGTTCAAAATAAAGGCATAGAGACACCAATCGGCTTAGTATTATCTCATAGCACTGCTGTTGACAAAGAACAAATTTATGTAGAAGATGCTATTTACAAACAAGAAATGAAGTAAATGGTACACTTGATTAAATGAAATCGTTCTGAAAAGCGTAAAGCAAAAGTAAAAAACGAGTATGGAATCGTAAACATTTCCTACTCGTTTTTTATTGCGCTATTTACATTCTATATACTTTATTTTTTAATACATACTAATTTCATTTCTGTCATTTCTTCTATTGCATATTTAATTCCTTCACGCCCTGTACCGCTTTCTTTCACACCACCGTAAGGCATATGATCTACTCTAAACGTCGGAATATCATTTATCATGACACCACCAACTTCTAATTCATCAATTGCACGCATTGCTTTAAACAAATTATTAGTAAATACGCCTGCTTGTAGACCGTAACGTGAATTATTTACTTGCTCTATGGCCTCATCAAATTCTTTAAATGTATTTACTGTCATAAGTGGGCCGAATACTTCTTGGCACTGTACAGATACATGCTCCGGCACATTTGTTAATACAGTTGGTTCAAAAACCCTTTCATCACGTTTGTTACCGCCATATAAAACGTTTGCTCCTTCTTTAACCGCTTCTTGCACCCAGTTATCGATACGCTCGACATCTTTTTTCGAAATTAAAGCTGATACATCCGTTTCCTCAATCAGCGGATCACCAACAACAACTGTTTCCATCGCTTTCCGTAACTTTGATAGAAAGTCATCCATTCTCTCTTCATGTACAAAAACACGTTGCACCGAAATACAAACTTGTCCATTATTAACAAATGCTCCCCATTTTACACGTTCAATTAATTCATCTGTTAATTCTACATCTTCATCAATAATAACTGCAGCATTTGATCCTAGTTCTAACGTAACTCGCTTTAACCCAGCCTTTGCCTTAATTCCAATTCCAACTTTCGGACTTCCTGTAAAAGTAATGGAAGCCACATCATCATTTGTAACTATTGCTTCACCAACAGTTGAACCGGGGCCAGAAATAATATTTAAAGCTCCTTTTGGCAATCCTGCCTCTTCAAATAGTTCGATTAATGCGTAAGATGATAGAGGCGTTTGATCAGCTGGTTTTAATACAACTGTATTTCCAGCAGCAATTGCAGGACCAACTTTATGTGCCACTAAATTTAATGGAAAATTAAATGGTGTAATAGCCCCTATAACCCCAATCGGTTTTCGTATTGTGTATGCAATACGCCCATCTGCACCAGGTGCTGCATCAAGTGGCAGTGTCTCACCGTATATACGCTTCGCTTCTTCAGCTGCAAATTTATATGTTTGAACGGTACGATCTACTTCTCCCCTTGCAGCACGTATTGGTTTTGCAGCCTCTTTTGCAATAATCTCTGCAAATTCTTCTCTTCTTTCATCCATTTTTTGTGCGACTTTCTCTAAAATAGTCGCACGATCATATGCAGATAATGTATTCATTTCTTTCATGGCATTTTTTGCAGCAGCAACAGCCTCTTTTACATCTTCTTCCGTTCCTTGCGCAATTTCCGCTAATGTTTCTTCAGAATATGGTGCGTATAATGGTTTATACGTGTTTACAGACTTCCAATCTCCATTTATATATAAATGCTTTTTCATAATTCTTCTCCTTTCAAATATATGTATACAACAATACTTCACCTAGTGAAAGGTCTGACTTATTCCATTGTAACATAGCCCTTATTTTGCCAAAAACATTATGCTCAAAAAAAAACTCTGCCATCTAGCAGAGTCTACGAACTAATTTGTTCTTGTAATGAAATTTGTTTTTCATCTTCTAAAATAACAATTGATTCTACAGTTTTTGTAACTTCTAATCTCTTTATATAGTGTCCATCTAATTCTTTCACGCAAAACTTATAATTTTCGATTTCAATGAAATCCTCTTCAGCAATTTCTATATTTTTCGTTAAAATCCATCCACCAATTGTATCAACACCATTATCATCTATTGTTAAACCTAATAACGTATTTACTTCACTAACAAGTACTTTTCCCTCTAGTATCGTTTTCGTTTCACTAACTTGTTGAATTTCTGGCTGTTCATCTGTATCAAATTCATCTTGAATATCTCCAACTATTTCTTCTAAAATGTCTTCAACAGTAACAAGTCCAGACGTACCACCATATTCATCTATCAATATAGCAATATGTGTTCTTTGTTTTTGCATTTTTAAAAATAAGTCGTGTATTGGGATAGAGTCAATAACTAAAATAATCGGCCTAATATATTGCTCTACTTTCTTATTACGAACCGCTTTATGCTGCACAAAATCTGTAAAAATATCTTTAAAGTTCACAAAGCCTATTACGTGATCTTTGTCTCCATCAACAACTGGATATCTTGTATATTTTTCCCGAGACATCTTTTGCAAAGCTTCTTCAGCAGGCATTTCTTTCCTTATAATATGCATCTCAGTTCGGGGTACCATTATTTCTTTTGCTATACGATCATCAAATTCAAAGATTTTATTTACATATTTATATTCAGACTGATTAATCTCTCCATTTTTGTAACTTTCTGAAACTAACAACCGTAATTCTTCTTCTGAATGAACTTCATCGTGCCCTTTCGGTGGTTTCAGCCCTAACAACTTCGTAATAATTCGGGCTGATCCATTTAATAGCCAAATAAATGGAAATGCCATACGATAAAAGAAAGTTAACGGTTTAGCAACAAATAAACTTACCTGCTCAGCTTTTTGAATCGCAAATGTTTTTGGGGCCAATTCCCCTATTACAACATGTAAAAATGTAATAAACAAAAACACTAAAATTACAGCAAAAATGTCTGCCAGTTGAGTAGAAATGTTCAAATTCACAAAAAGCGTGTCAAACATTTGCTTTAATGCTGGTTTACCAAACCACCCAATTCCCAGTGCTGTAACTGTTATTCCTAGCTGACAAGCAGATAAATATTCGTCTAAGTTTGTAATGACTGTTTTGACAGATGTTGCACGATTATTTCCTTCTGCAATTAAATAGTCAATTCGTGAACTTCGTACTTTAACAATTGCAAACTCTGCTGCAACGAAAAATGCCGTTAAGGCAATTAAAACAATCACTATACTTATACTATATATGTCCAAATACTTTTCCTTACTTACATTGTAAGCAAGGAAGCCACCTCCTACTTAATTTTATTCAAGTGAAGTAAGCATTCTAATACTCTAACAAAATTCTACATTAGCAACCACCTTTTTATATATTATATGCATACATAAAAAAGATATTTATCATTATGATAATCTAATTTATTTCCCTCAGTCAAATGATTCTAAATGTTAATATAAAATATTTTTATATACACGATATATTCTTTATAGCTTCTTTTCGTGAAAAAACACTTTCTTTGCCGATTCCACACTTCTTTTGTCATACCAGAAGGGAACTTCCTTCATAGATCGAAATCATTCAACAGGATATATATAGGAGGGATTATTTTGGAATATAAAACACCATTTATCGCAAAAAAATTAGGTGTTAGCCCAAAGGCTGTTGTCCGGATTGCACAACAATTAAATCTTACAATAGAAAAAAATAAATATGGTCACTTTATTTTCACACAAGATGATTTAGACCAAATGTTAGAATACCATCGTTCACAAATAGAGCAGTCTCAAAACACTCACCCTACTCAAAAAACATCATCAAATGATGTTGAAGAATTAAAAACTCAAGTAAATACAATTGTTCAAAACATATCATCGCATGATTTTGAACAATTAGCCGCTCAATTAAACACAATTACGAGAAGACTAGATCGAATGGAAGAACAAATGCAAGATAAGGCAAATGATGTTGTTACATACCAACTTTTACAACATCGCCGTGAAATGGAGGAAATGTTAGAGCGAATTCAAAAGCTAGAAGCTGGCCTCAAGAAAGAAGAACCAATATATATTACTCCCGATACAAAACCAACATATGAACGTGAAAAGAAACCGAAGCGCCGTAAAATGATTTTTAGTATATTTGGATTATAATTTTTAGACCCTTATTAAAATAATAAGGGTCTTTTTCATGAAGGATGATTTCATTTTAAAATAGTATTCTCTTTATTATACATATTCATTTCTTTTTATTTGGTTAACATAATATTCTTACTGTATTCTGCGATTAATGCCTGTGCATGGGCATTCCCTTGAATCACATCTCGAAATTCTTTTAAAGAATACAAATGCGTAGCCCCTTTTCGGGCATGAATTCGTACTGGTACACCTTGTAAAGTATCATGAAACTGAAATGGCTTATCTATCGGTTCAATTGGAAAACCGAGTGTTAATAAATACATATACATTCTTTTTGTAACTGCTGCAATATACCATTCTGCTTTCGTTTCTAATGCATGCATAAATAAAATAGCTGTTAGTCTTTTAAAGTGTCCTCTCCCACGAGACGTTTTTGCGATACTTAACTTGCCGATTTCATATACATTTTGCAAATCTTTCACTAAATCATTTTTAGAAAACGGATAGAAAAACTCAGAATTCGATTGCTCTGGTACCGTATACTTAATACATTCTACTGTACCAATATGATGCTCATCTTCTATTAATAAAAATCGTGATGGATTTAAATTACGTTCTACGAACATTAAGTTTCTTTCTTCACAAAAATCTCCCCATAGTTGCTCGAACCAAAAATGTTCTTCCTTTGTTTGAACACGCTGGAACATATTTCCCCGCCTTTCCCATCGCCGCTCTGTTTTTGATAACGCTTTCGCTATCTATCATATAAGAACAAATCTTCGTATGCAACTAAAAATATTTATGACTTATTATATTCTGCAAAACGAATTAAATTCCATCATGTACCATCCTTCTCACAATATATTTATATTACTTGCAAATTCATATCATATGAAGCCGTCTCCCATACTGCATATAATTCTTCTTAATCTAAAAAAATCCTTTATAAAAAAGGATTTCTTTTACTTCTTCATGCTTTTTAACCACTTCTCAAAAATTTGTACCATTCCATGTTTTCCAGCTAATTTCTCTTCCCCTTGCTTTGTTTTATATGGATATAATTGTAAGAAAATACCACAACCAGACTCAATTTTTTTACTATGCATATGACTTCCTGGATATACACAAATGACTTCATCAATGGCCCTTCGATGATAGACTCGCTTTCCATCCTGTTCTTCTACAAATTTTATAGACCAGTACTTATACATTTGCTCAGTTGCTTTCGTATTCCCAACGTGCTGAAAAATATTGTACATTGGGCTATACTTCACTTCAATAATAATAGAAGATTGATAGACGTATTTCTCTTCCTCCTTTACATAACAGTCTAAGCGAATATCTGGCTTCTTCGTATCTTCTCCATTATAAAAATTACTCCCTTTACTTAATGCAATAAGAGGATGTGTTTCAATTAAATCATTAAATGCGACATGGACTTTCATATCATCTCGATGTAAAACTACTGTCGTTCCATCTTGTAATCCATCTACATAAAAATGTTCTTGTATTTGTTCACGAATGGAATTTCTGGCTTCAAAACCAATTTGCTCTAACATGGAAATAACGATAAAAAAAGCGTAATATTCATACACTAAAAAAGTTGGTTTATAAACAAATAATAAAGATGGAGATTGATCTGTATATTGTGGGAGTAAATCTAAATGCTGTAGTAATTGTTGATGTGGTATCGGTAAATTATGTGCGTTCATTCTACCCGTTTCAGAAACTTCTCTCCAGAATGGAGAATGCATTAAAGTTTGAAAGTATTGTACACTATCATGTACGAAATGCGCTAAAATTTTATATTCTTGTATCTTCATAGAACTTTTTCGTAAATCCGCCTCTTTTAGTAAATGTATATTTTTATATTTTTGTTTCTCTCTATCGGTCACTGATCCATTACGCTCAATTGTTTGTATAATCGTTTTTACAGCTTGAAATTCTTCTGATTTCTTCTTTTTTTCTCTTTCTAATATTTCAATTGTTTGACGCAAAAAACTTTCGGCTTCAAGTAAATAAAGATAAAATTGCATCGCTTTAAATTTAAGAAATGCATTTTCCGTACTATTTTTTTGTTCGATGAACTTACGATTATAATATTTTGCATACGGTTTTCTTTCCGCCACTACCGCTCCTTTCCTCGTTACTTTCCGCTCCTTTTCTTCCCATTTATATTCATGTATAAATTTTGAACTCGATTCTATTTTCTTAAAAATTTGCTTTATCTTTTTCATTTTTTGCGGCAACTTTCTAAGTAACACTAGATAAGAAGAATCTTCAATATCGCTAAGTGCAGAGAAAGTCTTTTTATAATAACCTCTATCTAAAATCAACTCATTTAAAATTGACTTCACATAGTTTTGAATCATTTCAAATTGGTCATCAAAAAAATTTTTGGGGACGACTTGAAAAGCGCCATAATACGTTCGATCTTCTATATTCACCTCAAAATGATATAAACCACAACGCCATGGATAAAAAAATTCCGTTTTTCCATGTTCATATATTAATACCTTTTGTTTTTTTTCATTTATTTCATATTTTGTCTCTTTTATATTTTTCTGTCCCTCATATACTTTATTCCATATAAAAGTAATATTCATTGGATTTTCATAATGGTATTGCAATCTAATTGGTTTTAATTCTTGCACTTTATAAATACATTGAACTAATGCTGTAGTGGAGGTGCAAAGACGATTTAATAAAATATATTCCCCCTTTGTTTCTGTCCCAATGATTAACTTTAATACAAAAGGGAGCGTTTCTTTCGTATCAACGATTTCTGTTTCATATCGCCCTTCATTTTGCATAACCATACAACTCCAATTCTCTACGCTTTTCTCTTATATATGCTAAAGAGTGTTCAAATGTAGATACTCTGTTTGCAAGTGAAGATTGCAAAAGAGGTACTAATGTTGCCCCCCTTTTTACTTCCTCTGAAAGTAAAGACCCAACCATCATTTCAGTCCCTCTTATTTTCGTCAATACACGTTGCTTTATTTGTAAATCAAATCCTTCTTCTCTACTGATCATATAGGAATGATTATTTTGGAACGGTATATTTTGCAAGTAAGTAGCTATTGCATTTGCGCATCGAAAAGAAATTCCCTTTGACGTATCGTGTGATGACAATACACCATGTAACTTATCTAATAGCTCTAACTCTTCTTCAGAAAACACCTCAATCATCGTTTTATTCCTGACCCAATTTATACGAAATTCTCCTGCAGTTACTTTCAGAGGTGGTTGTAATACAACTTTCTCTTGCTCCATACACATCTCACAAAACGGAACCTTTCTTAAAGTTATTACATTCGTCCGATCTAATAATCGATCTGAGAGTTCCTTCGTTGTTTCATCAAAATTCACAGTACCAACAAACATAATATTTTCTCCAATTTCAATTGTTGGTGGAATTGGATTTTCTTCCTCTTGTACACCTTCATACAAATTTAAAATACGGTTTTGCTTTTCAAGTTGAAGAACAGATAGAAATGGAGTAAACCAATGCTCAATATGTGACATATTCATTTCATCAAAAACGATTATATACAGCTGATTTTGATTTTCTTTTGCCTTCATTAACGCTCTAACTAATTTTGTTTCACTTTCAATAAAAGTACCATTTGAGTGAAGGTAACCAAGTAAATCATGTGGTTCTTGATACGATGGCGAAATCGGAATCCAAACCAATTCTTCCCCATACTGTAATCCAAGTGCTTCTGCATAAGCTTGCACAAAACGGGATTTTCCAGCGCCTGGTATACCACCCAGAATCGTCAACATATTTGTTTTTGCACTTATGTGAAAGTTATAAATATCTGTTTCATCCAAATATAGCCCTTTATTACGTACAAAACTTTTCACATACTGTAAAAAGACGGATTCACGCTCATCCCATTCCCATTCATCCTTTTGCACTTTTACTTCCTCTACCTCTACAAGCTTACCTTCTTCAGTTATTCGTTTTTTTAATTGCTCATACACATGATTGCTTACAAAATATAATTGATCTTCTACCGCTATTTCTACATACTTCATCCAGTCATTAAATTCTATATACTTGCATTCCCGCTGCTGTTCAAAATATGCGATTGAACTAATTGACGATGACTTTAAAGATATATTTCCATATAACCTTCCCTCGTGCCACAATAACTCAGGCGGCTCAAAGTCTTTCGGATATTTTGGCATTAGAAATGACAAATAACCATTACTAAGTTTTCTTTCTAAAGACTCCCCCTTTTTATAATCGGAAACTTTAGGTACTGGAATCATTTTATAACCGTTTGCGATTTCTCGCGGTTCTTCTGTACAAATTAACTCTACGTATATATGTCCTCTTTCATAATAAAGACGAAACATAACCAATTGCTTTTCTAATTTTCTTTTCTTTAATTCCGAAAAGACTTTTTCATTCTTTTTATTGTTACATAAACCTTCAAATACATATGGTTCATTTTTCAATTGCTCTTGCAACGTGAATGGTATTGGCGATAGGCATTGTACAAAGAAATTCTCTCCACTCTTCTCACTCTCTGCTTTTGTAAACTTCCCAATAAACCTCATATAGTACATGCGTTTTATAAAACTTGGCTGAAGAGCTTTATGTAATTTCACCTTCGTCACCTTCTTTTTTCATACTATTCTTAGTGTATGAAAGAAACGCAAAACTAGAAACAAAAAACCTGACGTTATCCGCCAGGGTCAAAATGAAATCGTATATTAATGAGATGGAAATGCATTTTTCTCTTGTAAAATGGCATTATGAGCAATTTTCATTTTTGCAAGTACATATCGTAAACGATCTTCAGCGTTTTCATCTTTATTTTGCTGTAATTCCGCCAAATTCTCTACAGCACTCGCTAAATTTTCAATCACTCCTCTCAGTTCAGGATGATGATTAAAAAAAGATTCTTGCACTAATACTTTCCTTACTTCACTCGCTAAATCAACAATTCTCGTCAACTGTTCTTTTCCTTCCATTTTCATCCCTCCTGAATATCTTATGTATTAAATATTCTATAGACAAAGAAAAAAGCCCTTTAAATGAAAAGGACTTTTACATTTTTATATTTCCAGTCAATAACATATATAGAGATGTAACAGCTGCTACTACAATTGCCCACATTACATATCTCTCTATACCAGTAAAACAACGATTTCCTTTTTCTTTTCTTGCATACACATAAACAATGATTCCAATCCCGTATACGATTGAAACGAGCAATAAATTCTTCAAACCAGCTGCATAAATAAGCCATACAGAGTAAAGTGAAGCAATTAAAGCTAGCGAACCATTTTTGACTTTTGCATCTTTTAGTTCATTTGTAATTACTAATTTAAATTGGAATAACGCTGATAATAAATATGGTACTAAAATTGATGTTGACGCTATGAAATACATAATTTGATATGTTGATTCTGAAAACAGAACGATTATAAATATAACTTGGGCAACGCCATTTGAGATCCATAATGCCATATGCGGCGTTTGTTTTTTATTTGTTTTCGTAAAGACTTTCGGAAACACGCCATCTTTTCCTGCTACGTGGGAAATTTCAGAAACAAGTAAAAACCAGCCTATTAATGTACCTACAAGTGAAGCAACTAACCCGATGTTTATCGCAACTGCCCCCCATGTCCCAACAACATGTTCTAATACATGTCCCATTGACGGAGTTTCTAAAACAGAAAGTTCTCCTCTTGTCATCGCTCCCATTGACAAGACAGAAATTAAAATATAAATAGACATTACTAAAATAAGTCCTAATACTGTCGCTTTCCCGACATCTCGACTATTTTTTGCTCTTCCAGATAATACTACCGCTCCTTCAACCCCGATGAAAACCCAAAGAGTTACAAGCATTGTATTTTTCACTTGACCTAGTATAGAGGAAACTGAAATAGTTCCTTCTCCCCAAAAATCCTGTGTAAATGTATCCCAGCGAAACGCTGTTACCATTACAACAATAAATAATACGATTGGAACCAATTTTCCTATCGTTGCAATCACATTCATAATAGATGCTTCACGAATGCCAAATAAAATTAGAAAATGAAGTGTCCATAATAAAAGTGATGCTCCTACGATAGACGCAACACTATTTCCGCCCTTAAAAATTGGGAAGAAATAACCTAATGTACTAAACAGTAACATGATCGTTGCAACGTTTCCTAAAATTCCTGCTAACCAGTATCCCCAAGCACTGTTAAATCCAATATATTCACCGAAACCAGCACGTGCATAACTATAAATCCCGCCCTCAAGCTCTGGTTTCTTTCTTGCTAACGTTTGATATACGAGCGCGAGTGGAATCATTCCCATCGCTGTAATACACCAGCCAATTATGATAGAGCCACTATTTGCTCCTACTGCTAAATCATGCGGTAAACTAAAAACACCGCCACCAACCATTGTTCCGACTACTAATGCAATTAATGGAAAAAATCCTAACTTCTTTTCTATTTGTACCACCCCATCTGTCATTCTAGGTGTTATGTTCGTTCAACTATTAAAGTCACCTTTTTCTCTAATAGACGCTTCTCTTATATTTTTTCAGGAAAACATTACTTATTCTAAAAGAAAATGAAGAAAAATGGAATACTTTTTTGAAAAAATGTATAAGTATGCACAAAAAAACCGTTCATTTTGTAATGAACGGTCATTTCATACATATAAATTTGTATATTTCTTGTAAATTTAACGAAGTAAATTCTCTTTTTGTAAAAATTGTTTCGCTACTTCTTCACTATTTTTACCATTCACATTTACTTCATAATTCATTTTTCGCATTTCTTCATCTGTAATCTTTCCAGATAATTTATTTAATACTTTTTCAAGTTCAGGATATTTTTGTAACGTCTCTTTTCTTAATAATGGTGCACCTTGGTATGGTGGGAATAACCCTTTATCATCTTTTAGCACTTTAAGTCCGTATTGCTCCAATTCACTATCTGTTGAATATGCATCGATTACGTTAACATCCCCTGATTGAATTGCACTGTAACGTAATTTCGGTTCCATCGTTTTCACATTTGAAAACTTATAGTTATATAACTTTTGCATTCCTTTATAACCGTCTTCACGATCAGCAAATTCTAATGTGAATCCTACTTTCGTATCCTGTGCAATATTTCCTAAATCAGAGATTGTATTTATATTATTTTGATCTGCTATTTTTTTCGGCATAGCCAGTGCATATGTATTGTTATACTCCATCGGCTTCAACATAACCATATTATATTTCTTTTCCATTCCAACGCGAGCCTGCTCATATACTTCATCCCGATTTGTACTTTTTGGCTCTTCTTTCACGAAAGTAGATAAAGCTGTTCCCGAAAACTCAGGATATATATCTACTTCTCCTGATTTCAACGCTTCAAATACAAATGCTGTTTTTCCAAGACCTGGTTTTAATTGTACGTGTAAATCGGTATCTTGTTCAATAAGCTGCTTATACATTTGAATTAAAATTTCAGGTTCTGATCCAAGTTTGCCCGCAATAACAATATCTTTCTTTTCTGTATTCCAAAGAAATGGAGAAGCAACCATTATACAAACGATACATATCGTCAATATAACACGCTTAGACGAGCGTTTTGGCTTCTCAAGCACTCGAAGTACTACATCAAAGAATAAAGCGAGTAACGCGGCTGGTACGGCCCCTAAAATAATAAGTGCATGATCATTCCGATCAATACCAAGTAATATGAGTTTACCGAGTCCACCAGCACCTATAAGAGCTGCCAATGTAGCTGTTCCAACAATTAATACCATTGCCGTACGAATACCGGCCATAATAATTGGTAAGGCAAGAGGAAGCTCTACCTTCCACAGTCTTCTCCAACTATTCATCCCCATAGCTTTCGCTGCTTCGATTAAAGATTCATCTAACTCCCGTATTCCTGTATATGTATTGCGTAAAATAGGTAATAGTGCATATACAACTAATGCAATAACGGCCGGGATTTTTCCGATTCCTACCAACGGAATTAATAGTCCGAGTAATGCAAGTGATGGGACGGTCTGCATAACTGCAGAAGTTCCTATAATCAACTCAGCCATTCTTTCTTTTCTCGTTAATAAAATGCCAAGCGGTACCGCAATAATTACTGCAAAAAATAATGAAATAAGCGATATTTGTAAATGCTCACTTAATGCAGTTAGTAATTCTATTTTTCGTTCTTGAAACGTTTGTATAAAATCAGTCACTGTTTAGCCTCTTTCCTTCATTTGTTCAACAATATAATTGACAATATGACGACTCGTTAAAGCTCCAACATATCGACCCTTTTCTTCAACTGGAACGACTTCATCAGCTCGCAGACGAACTAATGCTTCTTGTAAAGAAGAATGTAATGATAGTGCCTCTCCTTCTATCCGTATACTTTCATCAAGTGGCAATACATCTTCTATACTTTTCCCCTCATACCAAGGTCGTCCACGATTTCCAATGAACTCTTCTACAAATTCGTTTTTCGGATTATGTATAATTCCTTCTGGTGTATCTAATTGAACAACTTTTCCTTCTTTCATAATACAAATACGATCTCCAAGTGATAACGCTTCTTGCATATCATGTGTTACGAAAACAATTGTTTTTTGAATCTTTTTTTGCAACTGTACAATATCCTTCTGAAGCTGCTCCCTACTTAACGGATCTAACGCACTAAACGGTTCATCCATAAGAACGATTTTCGGATTTGCGGCTAATGCCCGTACGACACCGATACGTTGCTTTTGGCCTCCCGACAATTCATCTGGCATACGATTACGATATACGTCTGGATCTAGTCCGACCATCTGTAGCAACTCATCGACACGGGCTTTTATTTTTTCTTTGCTCCACTTTCTCATTTCAGGAACAACTGCAATATTTTCAGCAATTGTCATATGCGGAAACAAAGCGATTTGTTGCAACACATATCCTATATCCCAGCGTAATTCATTAATATTATATTGTTGAATATCTTTTCCATCGATTAAAATTGAGCCTTCTGTCGTTTCAATTAAACGATTAATCATCTTCATTGTCGTTGTTTTCCCGCAACCACTCGGACCAATGAGAACAAAAAATTCCCCTTTTTTAATTTCTAAATGCAATGAATCCACTGCTTTTGTGCCATCTTCATATGATTTTGACACTTGATTAAACTGAATCACAAATACAACTCCTTTATCGTTGTTTCCTTTATTTTGATGGAATATGGAATTCATTTCAAATGATACGCATTATTCTACAAAAAAAGAGCTCACATTTGAGCTCTAACGGTCTAACAATATTGTTTTCATTATAGCAGCATATTCACGCACATACATTTTTCTCTTAGAACGCATTGGGGTTTCAGCAGCTAGTGCCTCCATCTTCATGCCTAAACGCTTTGCAATTATTTTCGTTCTATATAAATGATACGTATTACTTACAACTACCGCATGTTTCACATCATATAAGTCCATACTAAACTTTACATTCTCATACGTATTTGTAGATTGATCTTCTATTAAAATACGACTCTCATCTATACCACGCGCCATTAAATAATTTCTCATACTGTGAGCTTCTGGTATATCTTCATCTTTCCCTTGGCCGCCTGAAACAATTACTTTTACGTCAGGATGAGAATATAAATATTCCAGCGCTACATCTAAACGATTTTGAAGTGATAAAGACGGTTTATCTCCAAATAACTTTGCGCCTAATATAAGAACGTATGGAGAGTGATGGCTCAATTTTTCACGAGCAACTTTCTTCATTCGAAACGTCATATAAAGAATATATAATGGTGGTAATAATAAAATTATAAGCAAGATCCATTTGTTCATAAATAAGTTTACACTTCCTTTCTTTTTATTATATAAAAAAAGAAAGGAAGGCAGAAGTGTTTTTTAAACAATCGATTTATTAGAAATACTCGCTTCGAATTTACGTTTTGAGATTACATAGTTTATAGCAATTGCTAACGAAAGGATCAATATGAAACTTAGTAAATAAAACTGTACCATGACACCTACTTTAGAAACACCGACTGTAAACAACATTAACAATACAATTCGTATTCCTGTACCAATTAATCGGAATAGGCTGTCTACACGTCCCATTACTTCATTTGGAATTTCCTCCATCATTAATACATTTCTCGCCACTCTTGTCCCCGCATTTCCAATCGCATGAAAAATCGCTAGTCCATATAAGAAAATTACGGAAGGTTCAATAATCATTGCGGTAATTGAAATTACATAAATGCACATCGTCATAACAATTGAAACTTCTGTTTTGACATATTTCATGATGATTGGAATACAAATTCCTGCAACAACCGCTCCAACACCGTACATCATTCCTTCTATTGCGTATACAGAGGCATTAGCTTTAAGTATATCCGAAATATAAACTGGTATTAAATAATTTGCCATCATAACACCTATAAATGGCATATAAGTGGCAAGTAAGAACCAAAAGAGCTTAGGACGTTTTTTCATAAAGCGAATTCCTTCGAACAATTGTTTCTTAAATGTTATTTTCTTTTTTATCTCTTTTTTCTTTACGTATGGTATACATAAGAACAAGAAAAATGCTCCTGCAAAAGTTAACATATCTACTAATAAAATCCATTTCAAAGACACAATTTCAATTAGGAAGCTCGCGACTGCTCCTGAAATAACTTGTGTTAACTGTCCTTGTATTTCCATCGTTCCACTTAAACTTTTATAATGTTCTGCTTGAAAAATTTCTTGGTTAAATGCAAAAATTGTAGGATAAAATAATAGATAGTAAAAAGAGCCTGCTATATAAATAAGAATATAATGAATAGAATGATAAGGTTGCCCAGCAAATCCCCATATAACCATTATTCCGATTACAGCTATGCCGATTCCTTCGTTACATAACAATAAAGATTTTCTTGAAAAACGATCAATACTTTGCCCGATAAACGGAGTTAACAAAAACATAATAAAAGTTGAGATAATGGAAACATAACCAAACGTTGTCTCCCCTCCACTCTCTTTAATTAACAACCACGGAATCGTTATCATTACAATTCCGGAACCAATAGCTGATAGACTATTGGCTCCTAGAATGTAATACAAGCGAGAATCTTTATAAAGAGCTGACATATCACTCCACTCCTAGTTGTTTTTTCACCTCTTTATATACGCCCATATATGCTTTTAATTCTTTAACTAAATCATGAATTAATGGTTTTGCATCTTCTCCCAATTCACCGTCTTGTACATGAAGTCCATCAAGCACAACTTGTTTTGGGATGGCATTTGCGTATACACCTCTAGCAACAGTACGCATACTGTTTAATGCGTTAATTCCACCTTTACCGCCTCCAGCAACCGCAAGTAACGCAACTGGTTTATGAATAAATTCACTACTACTTAAGTAATCTAAAGAGTTTTTCAGCGCTCCACTCATCGCATTATGATATTCTGGTGTACATAATACTACCCCATCAGCACCTTTCACTAACGCCTTTAATTTTTTTACCGCTTCTAATTCACGTTGTGATTCTTCCCCATTATATAAAGGCAGTTCTTCTACTGCTAAATCATATAACTCCCCTTCAAATTGGTCAGCAATATATTTTGCCACCACACGAGTTCTACCGAATTTTCTTGGTGTACCGTTAATAACGACTAGTTTCATAATTATTTCTCCCCTTTGTTTTCAAGTTACACTTATATATTATCAGAAATTTCTATACAAAAAACAATATAAAGAGGGAACTATCTTCACAAAATAGTATGATAAACAAAAAAATGACTCATACTTTCGTATGAGTTTCGCACAATTACTTTGCTTCATCTTTCAGACTTAATGTCCCTAAATTTTCATTTGCTTTAAAATGATTATATGCTGTTTCCGCTAATTTTTTCCGTTCTTCTGGTAACTCTATATATTTTATTATATTTTCTATTATTTTTTCATACGGAGTAAATACAATTCCTGGCCACTCTATCTCATCTTCTGGATTACTATTTTCGGAAATAATAAATTTCTTATTTGCGACTGCATAAGAAACGCGAGGTGTTTCAAGAATTCCTGATAAGTAAAAGTGAATATTTAATATAATTTTAGACCTAGCAATCAACTCATTTCTAGCAATCCCCCACGCATTATTTTTAAAAACTATGTTTAAATTTGGGGCCACTATTTTTAATTGATCAAAAATAGCTTGCCGCCTCGGATTAAGAGCACCTATAAACAATATATCAATGTCTTCAGTAATCTCATCTTCAAATGCTTCTTTTTTTATTTCTAAAGTTGGTGCATAGTTCATTCCTACATGTTTTATTTCTTTTCCTACTCCTTTTTGTTTTAGCCATTCTATATTTTGTTTACTATAATCCCAAATCACTCTATCTTTTAATAATATTAAATAAAGCGGATGCGCATATGGACTTCCATCGTATAGCTGTTCTAAATTATAAATAATTGCATTTTTCGGAAGTAGATTGGGGCTATGTGCATATGTATGCGCTCCAAAAACAATTGTATTTTTCACATTTTCTAGTATTGTTTCTGATATGATTGCTGTATTTCCTTCCTTCTCCAACTGCCATTTCAAAGCTCGCGCGACATCTATGAAACTACCATACGTCTTTGGGCATATAAACAGACAATAATCATATCCTTTATTCAAATGTGCTTCCATTAATCTTAAATTATTTTTATATAAATCCACATCCGGATATTTAAGTAAAAGCTCATTTGCATGCTTTTTTGCCACTTTATATAATCCTGCATAATAAGCGGCAATGCACCTTCTTAATTCAATTCTTTGCCGATGCTCATCTGCTACATCCATATCTAAAAGAAGATTCGCTATACAATACGCTTTTAAATGATCACGATCATAATAATAATCTAGTAGTGGTAACAATTCTTCATACGTATTTCCATGCACAGATTCCCCTAGTTCTAGCGCCCATCGTATTAATTTCATTATTACTCCACTACTCCTTTAACCGAAATTGTATTTAATAAAATTTCGCATTATTCTCTACCATATTGGCAATATGCAACGGTAACTCTTCTTTTTTTGATTCTAAATATTTTTGTGATGCTGCACCTAAATGTTTTTTATGCGGTATATAGAAAGCATTTATAGATATCTCATAGTCAAATAAATAATCATACACATGATAATCTACAAATAGAAGATCATCTTTTGGAAAAGGCACTTCCTTCCCTTGCAAGGCATACATCAACGCAATATTATTTTGAGATTTTAATCGATACATTCTTGCAAGTTGATATAATGGCTCAGCTCTAGTTGGTCTATATTCCCACGCTTTTTGAAAATAAAGAACAGCTAATGCTGTGTATTGTTCTTCTTGCTTCTTAGCATTTTCTTTTTCATCCGCTTCTGTTACTTCATGTTGTTTATTTGCTGAACGATTTGCTAGTTGTTCATAACAAAATCCTATTCGCAATAACGAATAGAATACCTCTTCAACCCATCCACCTGCTTCCACTCGTTTTTTATACCATTTAATCGAATCTTCAAATTGACTTAAATGAAAATAAGTTTGGGCTAAATAAAATAAATATCTTATATGCAAGTCTGGCGTTGTTTCTGGGTCGTTTATTCCTTGTAATAACAACCTCTCATCTCTTTCAAATTTATCAGCTTTACTACCACCATCCCCAGGATCGTTAACGACAAGCGTCTCTAGCCTAGCTACTCTCGTATTGTAATTTGCTCCAACTTTTGAACGATCTATATCCCAATACTCATGAGTAACACCGACAGATTTCCATGGTAAGGAAGCTTTTAAAAGGCGTGTAAGCCAATACTTAATATGAATATCATATTGTAATGTAAGATAATGGTCTTCTGTTAAACTCGTCTTATCAAATTCGGGATCAACTTCTAATATCATATCTGCATCTAATATTAATAAATAATCTGCTTCTGGATATGTTTTTTGTGCCAATGAAACAGCTAAACTTCTGTTATAACCAAAGTTTTTAAATGGTTCATGATGAACTGTTCCAGGGATTTCATTTTCTTTACACCAATTTTCAATAATTTCAGGTGTATGATCAGTTGATCCAGTATCACAAATAGAGACAAAATCTACAATTGATTTCGTAGCATTTAAACATCTTTCCATAATTCTAGACTCGTTTTTAACAATCATACAAAGACATAACTTTTTTTCTTCCCCTACATTCTTCACTTGCTCATTTCCCATTTAACCACCTCATATTTTTTTAACACGCTCTCTCCATATGTAACATCATTTCTTAGCTACACTGATGACATAATCATCCTTTTACTATTTATGAAAACTTCATTTTATTTATTCTTATTTTTATGTTGGGATATATTTCATGCATCGTTCCTCATGCTAAAACTATTGCTAAAAATCCTAACGTATTATCAAGTCCTAGTTTAATAGAATCAATAATCCCTGGATCTTTTGGTGAAGTTCCAATCGTAATTGCAGCTGAGCCAGGCGATATTGCACCAACGCCTACATTCGCAAGAACTCCATCACTTGCACCAATAACAACTGGAGTATCTTTATGAATCCCCATCTTTGGTGCTAATTCTGATTTCATACCCGATAAAATATATGTAGTTGGTACTGGAGTTGATAATTGTTAGGTAGAAATATTTAATATTCCCAGCACATCAACATCCCAATTTAACGTTTCTAAATTGAATAACCCTGTAGCAGAAGCAATAGAATCATCAACTACGTAGCGTGAAAATAATTGATAAATCCCATACTCTTTAATAGAAATAAATTTATAAGTACTTTTATATAATTCTGGCTCCTCTTCTTTCATCCATAACAATTAGAAAATTTTTTCATCACAAAAAATAAATCCCCTTATTCCATTTCATTTACATACTATATGTAGCTTTTCCGTCCGGTAAAGTTACATAATATCCGTTTCGAAACACACTCTTTTTCTAGTTTTTAATTAACTTGTTCTTTAGCTTAATGGATATGTGGTTTGTTGTACAAACTCAAAATTTTTAGCAAGATTGCGTAATATGTTAGGGGAGAAAAAGTTTTAGATTCCTTGAGCAAATTATAATAATAGATTAAATAAAAAAACGCCATCCTTTCCTATAATTCTATAGAAAGAATAGCGTATTTTTTCATTTTAGGTAGAATTTTATTTTGTTAACTTGATGATACTGTGCTTCTATCCCACATCGTCTCTAATTTAAAAACATTTATTCCATTTAATAAATCTTTAATGAAAATAACCTAACCGACACATTCAAACAACTCTATTGACACTTAACACTACACTTCATTAAGGTACATTATTCTAAATTTATTGATGTAGTTGAGATGGACTCACTTTTTGAATTTGAACAAGTATATCAAACGCTTTACCTAATGATATATCAACTGTTTTTGGTATACCAGGCCCTTCGGTAGTTACTCCAGCGAAAATTGGATGTTGTTCGTTCAACCAATTTTTTGTCACGCCGTTTGCCTTACGTAAATCAATAAAAAATTGATCTTTTTTAACTTGTCCAAAGATGTAGTTATAACTGTTTGGATCATCCGATTTTAATATTCCATATGGGCCAAATTCACCATCGCTATTCTTGACATTGTATTGTCCTTCATAAACTGACGTTCCAATAGATACGTACCGTTTTCCATAATACTCTGCTAAATACTGCCCAGCTACTTTAGGGTATACAAAAGGAAGCATATTTGTTTTCGAAACGTGGCCATTATGCCCCCATACAATAGTTTTTCCTAAATGTTCTTCAGTCCACTTCGCATTTTCATACATTGCAATATCATGTTTCAAAAATAAATCAGATGGTTTATCAGGAGGTGACGTTAACATAGTAGTAAACTGTTCAATAATACGGGCATTTTGTTTTATCCATGCGAACTCTTTAGATTTCCCATTTAAATAACTTTTATTTTCCTCCAATACAGCACTAATTTGTTTAGCATCTGAAATATACTTTTCTTTTTCTTCTTTCGTAAGGCTTTCAAAAGTATTCATATCCTTTGTTACAGGAATAAGACCTTTTATCTTCTCTTCTATCCTCGGCACAAGTTTTGAATTGGTTCTTTTAACATATTCTATTATATTATTATAAACATTCTCGTTTACTGATTGAATGTCCATCCCGATGATACGCACTTTAGATTTATGTTTTGGATTAGCATTATATTGCCGAATCCAATCAAGTAAATCTAACATTTCTTTCGTCTTAAATACAGGTGATAGATGCTGGCTTGGATTTCCCTCACCAGTAAGAACATATCGATCAAGTTCTAAAGCTCTGTCCCACCCCTCTTCTAAAACTAGGTTGGTAAAGCCCTTTTCAGATACTAAATAATTCACAATACGGTTTTTCATCGTAAAAACTTCATGAGCCCCATGCGTGGCTTCACCTAAACCTACAATTGAAGCAGAACCTACCATATTCTTAAATGGTTTTAAATCATTAAAAGGTGCATTTGGATTAGTTGTTTTTAAAGGCTTCGCGTGCATTTCTAACCATTCCGCTATTTGATTTTTATTGTAAGGAGCTGTAACAGAAACTCCTATTTTCGAGTCTGCATAAGTACTTCCTACAAAATTAGTCAGTATTATTGCAGAAACACCAAGTGCAGTAATCATTTTCTTTTTCATAAAACCCTCCTGAAATATTTACTTAAAACGATAGCGTTCTTTTATACTTAATTACGAGTATTAAATTTTTTTAGAGCAAGTTGTTTTTTGCACCAAAATGTTATATTTTAAACTATAAAACTATGACAAAACTTATCCGTTTTTCCTTTTTGCCTACTTCCTAAATTCAGCAAGTAAAATACTTTTAAAAGGATCAGGATTACTAAAGTTAAAGCTGTTCAAATTGACGGCCAATGTATGCTTGCCTCCAAGTGTTCCACCAACAAAAGTGGAAAACCCTGGAACGCCCCCCCTGTGTCCCCATACCGAGACACCATTTGGAAGCTTAATTTCAAGTATTCCAAGACCATATCCAGTTCCTTCTCTTTCTGTAGGAACTGTAGTAAGCATTTGTTTTAGTTGCTGTTCCTTCAGTAATTTGCCACCTAGTAAGTAAGAGAAGAATTTGTTTAAGTCGTCAGCAGTGGAAATCATATCTCCATCCGAGCTACCTGGGTTAATATAAGTAACGTCTTTTAGCTCACTGGCTCCGTCTAGTTGCAAATAGCCACGGGCATGCTTGGTGCCTGGAATCACGCTTGAATTGCCAGGTAGGAATGTATTTGATAAATCAAGCGGTTCAATAATCCGATTTTCAACCTCTTCCGCATAGCTGTTTCCTGTTACTTTTTCAATAAGGATTCCTAGTATTACGTATCCTGTATTTGAATAAGACCAACCCTTCCCTGGAGCAAAGTCTGGGGGAAGAGAAATCCCCATCTTTACAAATTCTTCAGCCGTATACGATTTTTTTATATCCGTAATATCAAAGTCTTTTGAATTTATATAGTCAGCAATACCACTTGTATGATTCAATATTTGCCGGATCGTAATTTGGTTACCATCATATCCGTTTCCTTGAATGACACCAGGCAACCATTTTTCAATGGAGTCATCTAGATTCAAACGGTTCTCTCCAGATAATTGAAGTAGAACTGTTGCAATGAACGTTTTCGTCACACTGCCAATACGAAAGCGAAAATCTGCTTTCATTGGTTTCTTGGTTCTCACATCTGCTAACCCAGCGGTATAACTCCAAGTTTTACCACCCTTAGAAATGTTAGCGAGTATTCCCGGGTATCCAAGTTGTAGTGCATCCCGTATTGCTTTCTTAACGGAAGTACGATCGCTTTGCATACTTGTTTGTAACGAACTAGATACATTTTGCGTAGGTTCTGCTTTTACAATTGAGGCTGGTGTTATGTATAACAGGGAACTTCCAGCTATTAAAAGTGATAGACTTGCACATGTAATTTTACTGCATGTTTTCATAAAGCATCCTCTTCTCTATTTAAATTGTATTGATGGTTGATAGGTATGTCATATACTAACCACACAGCTATCAACTCTCCCAATGATAAAAGTCAACACTGAATTTGCAATCATCTATAGATCAATTATTTCTACAAGCAACTCTCTGACCTAATAAATGATTAATCCCTCTTCTTCAGATGTTTGTTAATTTCTATAATTTCTTCTTTTTCTTCCATAGAGTTTTATTAATTTGTTTTTCTAAAAATATATTGTAACTATTCCCCCTCCCGTTCTTCTCTATATTTTAATCATATACATTGAAAATCTCTTTTTTCTTACTCCTTCCTTACAAATTCCTTACGTTCAAAATCACTTCTATATTTCGGTGGTTTTTATTTAAGAAAACTTAGTTCTATTAACTTGATCGCAATGAAATAGCACCAAATACCCAGCAACTGAAGAAAAGTAAATGCCTCAAAAATGGAAATACTGTACATTTTGCTTGATGGACATAGGGACTGGCTCCCCACTATAACCTTTTTACCGTATAAATATATATTCCATATTAAAATTATAAAACTCGATTAATTTCTTATTTTTCAGAAAAATAAGACAGTAACATTGAATTTATTGTATAATGTTGTAAAAAGATGTCGGAGGGATTTAATGTTACATAAAATATCTCAATTCACAATGAAGCTTTCATCCATTCTTTTATCACTGTTACTATTATTAAATTTACCTTATTTATTTATCACTCAACAAGGATTTACCTTTCAACCAATTTATTTTTTTGACCAGATCGTTACTATGTTAAAACAGGTTTTCTCCCCTGAATCATTGTTGGTTATAGGATCAGACCCAAAGTATGGTCATTTAAAAACAACACCATTATTTCCAACTGTTTTAGAACCTTATCTATATTCATTTACTATTTTATTTTTAGCCTTTTTGCTTGCGCTCTTTTTTTCATCTAGCATGGCATTTTTTTATTTTTTAGCAAAAGATTATATAAAAAAATGGATAAACCGAATTGTGTTCATATTAGAAGCTGTCCCTGATATGATGATGATGATTTGTTTGCAAATATTTTTCATATGGGTACTTCAGAAATTCGGAGAAGCTCCTTTCACCATTATTTCCTATAATGAAAATCGAGCTTATTTACTCCCTATTTTATCTTTATCTGTTTTACCTACATTACAAATGTTTCGAATGATGGTGTTATACATAAAAGAAGAACATGGAAAACATTACGTAGAGGTTGCATATGGCAAAGGCCTTTCATCAAGTTATATACTTTGTATTCATTTATTCAAAAATATATCTATCCACTTCTTCCACCATTTAAAAACGATTTTTGTTTTCTTACTGTCTAACTTATTCATTTTAGAATTCGTTTTTAATATGCAAGGCATTATTCAATTTTTATTTAAAAAGGCGTTTATTTCACCTCCAGCTGCATTTATCATACTTGTGATGATTATTTTACCGTTTTACGCCATTTTTCAAATCATCTCTTTCATGATGAATAGATGGCAAAAACAATTGAAAGGAGCAGCTTTATGAAATCTATTTGGAAATCAAAACGCTTTTTAATCGGCTTTACTTATTTATTCATACTTGTTTCAGCTAGTTTTATTTATAGTTGGTTCTTTAAAGATACCATCCCAAAAGCTCCCCAGTTACTTTACAATGACAATAACGAATTACTTGGAAAGGCTCCCTTTCCACCATCATTAATACCGCCTTTTGGATCGGATCGTTTTGGAGAGTCTGTTTTCTTACAAATTATAGAAGGAGCAAAGTTCACCATTTTATTAGCCGTAGTAATTAGCTTCTTTCGCATATTATTCGGAACATGTATAGGAATACTCTTAAGTTTATACGCTTCAAAATTCAAGAGATTTTTCCAGGCATGCTCAGAAGTTTTTTACTATATTCCTACTTTATTTATCGCATTTATACTCATCACACCTGTTAATATTGTAATCGTATCAAATGCTGATAGATTAGATCCAAATATTTCATTTGCGTTTTATCAAGTACTCGTACTTATATTCGTCGCACTGCCTACACTTTCTTTATATATATCCTCAGAGGTTGATGAATTTATGAAACAAGATTACATTTTAAGTTCCCAATTGCTAGGAGCTAGCCGTTTTCATATTATCAAAAAACACTTACGAGTCTTGTTACTTGATCGCTTATTTGTGTTATTTATGGAACATATTGTCCAAGCGCTCATACTCGTTATCCATTTAGCGTTGCTTGATATTATAATTGGCGGGATCCAAATGCGGGAACTCTATGATGGAGCGCTCAAACCTGTTTCTCTATCTAATGATTGGGCTGGCCTTATTGGATTAAATCGTTATGAAATGAATCTTTCATGGTGGATTATTTTTTATTCTCTCGCTTCATTCTTTATTACGATTCTATTTATTAAGCTTATGACAATCGGGATTCAAGATGCACTGAAAGCAAGAGATTCGCAAACTGTAGCAATTCAATCTGTTCCAGATCAAAAGAAATTTGTTAAACATAAAGATTCTTTTTCTTTTGCAAATAAAGTAAACCTTTAATCATCTCTCATAAATCAAGTATGAATTGGCATTGATATTAGTAGAATATAAAAAGATGATCCCTATTGAATACAGAGATCATCTTTTTTATACCGTCTAACTTTTTTACATGTACTTTGTTAGACTCATATTTTTTATGTTTAATGTGAATTATTTGCAATCACAATTGTTCTGTTTAAAATCGATTACCATACGCCCTTGAATTCTACCTTGTTCCATTTCTTCGAATACATTTTGTACTTTATCTAAAGAACAAGTTTGAACAACTGGCACTACTTTTCCTTCTGCCCCGAACATAAACGCCTCTTCTAGATCCTTACGAGTACCGACTAAAGAACCAACTACTTCAATTCCATCTAGTACAAGGCGCGGAATGTTCAAATCCATAGTTTCTACTGGTAAACCTACTGCAACGACTTTACCACAAGCACGTACTGCGTCAACTGCTGAGTTGAATGCTACCTTTGAAACAGCTGTTACTACAGCAGCATAAGCACCACCAAACTCCTCTTGAATAATCTTATCAGCAGGACCTTGAGAAATTGGATTGATTGTCATATCAGCACCAACCTCTTTTGCTAAGGCTAGTTTATCTTCATTAATATCTACTGCAATTACCTTTGCACCAAATACATTTTTAGCATATTGGATAGCTAAGTTACCTAATCCACCACAACCATAGATTACGATCGGTTGACCAGGTTTAATATCAGATACTTTTATAGCTTTATATGTAGTAACGCCCGCACATGTGATCGATGATGCTTGAGCAGGATCTAATCCTTCTGGTACTTTCACTGCATAATCAGCTGTAACAATACATTGTTCAGCCATACCACCATCTACTGAATAACCAGCATTCTTAACTTCACGGCAAAATGTTTCTCTACCAGTCACGCAATATTCACAACGTCCACAAGATTGGAACATCCATGCAATACTTACACGATCACCTACCTTTAGTGAAGTAACATCATCAGCGATTTTCGTCACAATACCTACACCCTCATGACCAAGAATACGGCCATCTGTGTTTCCAAAATCATGATTTGCAACGTGTAAATCAGTATGACAAACCCCACAATACTCTACATCTACTAGTGCTTCACCTGAGTGTAGCGGACGTAATTCCTTTTCAACAACCTCAATATTGGCTTTACTATTTTTATTAACTACTACTGCTTTCATATGTGATCTCCCCTTTAGTGTTTTAGAATTTTAATGAGTTCATCTCACAACTTCTGTCTTCACTAGTTTGGCTAATCATTATGCCAAATGTAAGTGTTCAATCATCATTACATGTTCATCATAACATGACACTTCAAAAACATTTTGTGAAATTATGAACAATATTTGAATTATTGCATAAGTCGGTTTTTATTTTATATTTTTAAAAATGAGAGTCTATCACTGGCTATAAGTAAGCCACATATTTCTACAAGAAAATAAAAAAAGCACTTCATTTGAAGAGCTTTTCTTATTTTCGCCTCATCGAAATCGTTTCACGTATACTTTGTAAATGTTTTAACGTTTCCTCCTGTCGTTGCAACGACAATCCTACATACAAAGTATCAATTAAACTTAACTGTGCTAATCGTGATGAACTTGCTTCTGTGCGGAATTCTGTCTCACGTGTTGAAGTATAGAGCGTTATATCAGTAAGTTGACTTAATGCCGATTTCTGATAGCTCGTAATCGCAATAATTTTAGCACCTCTTGCTTTCGCTACTTCTAACGCTTCAAGTAACCCTTTATCGCTACCAGAATGAGAAATGCCGATAACAACTGAATTTTTCGAGAGTAAACCCGCTCCCATAATTTAGAAATGCGAATCAGTATGAGCGATACATGAAATACCCGTTCTCATAAACTTATGCTACGCATCCGTCGCAATAATACCAGAGCCACCATTTCCATAAAACTCAATTCGATTCGCTTCTTGTAAAGCTTTTACAGCTTGCTCTAGCGCTGTATCATTTAACAAATGCAATGTGACACAGTTATTCATACTTATTATTTCTCGCCGTGTTTCACTGCGTACAGTGCAGCTTGCGTACGATCATCTACTTCCAATTTAGCTAAAATATTTGAAACATGTGTTTTCACAGTTTGTTCTGTAATATGAAGCTCTGCTGCAATTTCTTTATTGCTTCGCCCTTTCGCAATTTCCTGAAGTACTTCTTGCTCTCTTTTCGTTAACATGGAGAAAGGGTTTTCTTTTTTGACGGCTGATCGTCCTAATAGTGCCGGTGTTACTTTCGGATGAAAATTCGCATTCCCTTCATATATTGCAATGATAGAAGCTACAAGTTGCTCAGGTTGTACTTCTTTTAATTGATAACCATCTGCTCCAGCTTCTAGTGCTGGTAAAACATAATCTTGCTCTGAAAAACTGCTTAATATTAGTATCTTTATTGTTTCATCATATTGTTTTATCTGTTTTGTTGCTTCAATACCATCCATCTTCGGCATTGATAGATCCATTAATACTACATCTGGCCTTTCCGTTCGAACAAATGTTAATGCATCTTCACCATTTTCTGCTTCCCCAACAATTTCAAATTCTTCTCTCGTTTTCAAAAAGAATACAAGTCCTCTTCGAACGATATGATGATCCTCAACTAGTAGTAATTTAATCTTCAACCTTCTTCCCCCTTCAAATCGGCAATTGAATTTCAATTTTCGTACCCTTTTTCAGCTCAGTTTTTATTTGAAATGATCCATTCAATAACTGAATACGCTCCTTCATACTTTTTAAACCGAGTGCTGACTCTCTTACTTGCTTTTGTATAAATCCTATTCCGTTATCCTCTATGTAAAAATACAGCTGGTTATTTTCTATTTTCAAAAGAACATTTACCTTTTCACATGAAGCATGTTTTTTACAATTATGTATTGCTTCTTGACTAATACGCCATAAAACTTCTTCTATTTCATCTCCAATTGAAACCATTCCATCAATTCGAACTTCCACGTGAATCCCTAACAACTTTCCGTAATTTTTAATTGCTTCTGCTAACCCTTTCTCTAATCCTTCCGGTCTTAATTGCCAAATCAAAAGTGTCATCTCTTGTAATGCTTCTTGTGATAATTCTCCAATATAGCTCAACATCTCTTGCAAGTCTCTATCTTGTGTCATATTTAGCGTACCTTTTGCTGTTAGCATAATGGAAAACAACAACTGTTTTACTGAATCATGTAAATCACGTGCAAGTCGATTTCTTTCAGCTACTACTACGTATTTACGCTCTTTCTCTACTAACTGAATACGTTGGATTGTCGTTCCGATTTGAAATGCAATCGATTCTAATAATGCCAATTCTTCCTCTGAAAAATGTGTTTTTTGAGGAGAGGCGACATTTAATAGACCAAATTTCTCCGATCCAGACCTAAGGGGAATTGTCGCATGATGCGTAACATCTTCTGTCTCTCCCCAATTACATTCAATCGCATCCTCTATTCGCTTACATTCAATAATATTAGTCGCTTTTTCCAATCTGCCATTCACAAAACGCTCTACACACCAGCAGTCTCCTTCACACATCGGCTTCTTCTTTTGCCACGTAAGAGCTGGCGGTAAGTTTTCATCCACAAGCATACGGTGCTTTCCACTTTCATCAATAAAAAAGATCCACCCTGTTTGTAAATTCATAACTTGTAACAATGTATGTAACGCTTTTTCTAACATGTCCTGTAAGTCTGTTGCTTCATTTAATAATTCAGCAATTGCTTTTAATGCTTCTAATCGATGCATCTCTTTTTCTTCAAAGTTCATTTTCATCACCATCTATCATTATAACATTAAGAAATTTCTAAATTCTACAAATTAAAAAGAACTGAATTCCTTCAGCTCTTTTTTTAAATCAATCATTTTATTATTATTCCAATGTTGAAAACGAAATTTCCGTCAATAAACTGTTCTACTTTAGCTGTCCGATAAAGATTGTCCACCATGGGTATGCTGTAAACTTTCAGTATTAACAAGCATATTTGCTGCTGGCATTTGTACTTGATTCTTATGGAACATAGACATTAATTCAAATCTTACTTGTCTAGAAGTTTCAAAATAATCTTCTGGCTTTATTAAACCTGTAATACAAAATTCATATCCAACGTATTTCAGATTCGGGTTTAAATCTGTAACACCTACATATTTAAAAGGTTCAACAGCTTCATCCTCTACTTTATAAAGACTTGGGGCCAATTTTTCATTACAATTAACACAAACTTCCTCTAACAATTCCTTAACTCTTGTAGGATCTTCCTGATAACTTACTGTAATCCGTTCAATTACTCGCATCCAGCCTTTATTAAAATTTTGTATCGTTCTAATCTCTCCATGTGGTATGGTAAGGAGTTTTCCTGACCATTCACGAATTTGCATAAAACGAATACTAATTTCCTCAATCGTTCCTGAGTTTGTTCCGTTAAACGTAACAAAATCGCCAACACGAAACTCTTTGTCCGCTAATCTCGCAAAGCCTAATATAACATCTTTCAGCATCTGTTGTGCAGCAAAACCGATAACAACCCCTGCTATCCCTGCACCTGCAATGATACTTTTTATATCTACAAATTGGCTAATTAAATATATGATTAGACTGATGATAATGATATATCTAAAAATAGATCGAATCACACTTTGAATCGTTTGCTCTACCTCTTCATCAAAAAAGCTTGATTTCCTAAAAAACCAATCAATAATGCGGTTTATTACAAAAGAAATAATGATCAGCACTAAAGCAAATAGTAAAAATCTTAAAAGCAAAAACTCCCTTACATAATTAAAAAATTCTTCAGTATACGTTAATAAACTCATCTAACCACTTCCTTACTAATTAAAAAATTCATAATCGTCTCAGTTTGTTCTAGAAAAATCTATTATCCTACTCTAAAATGCCGCTACCCTTACTATGTATTTTGACTTTATTACTATTTCACTTTCAACAGTATGTCTAGATGTTCTTTTCCTTTCCCTTTAAATATACCCTTTTTAATAACGTAAGGGGAGCTAATAGTAAATTTTTTTTTAACGTTAAAACTGTATCAGCTCATTTTGATTTCAACTAACTTATGTATTAAATAAGTACAAAAAAAGAGCTGAATTTATCAGCTCTTTTATTCAATATTAATTGTTGTTTTACTGTTTTTTTCTTCTTTCAATTTTGGCAATTCAATTGTCAACACGCCATCTTTGTAATTCGCTCTAACATTTTCTTCCTCAACTTGTTTAAAACTAAAACGTCGAGTTACAGAACCTATAGAACGTTCTTTACGAATATATGTGCCATTCTCATTTTTTTCTTCTACTTCATTATGATTAGTTGCTTGAATCGTTAATACATCTTGTTCAAATTCAACTTGAATGTTTTCTTTTTGAAAACCTGGTAAATCTGCTTTCACTGTATATTTATCAGATTGTTCATGAACATCTACTTTAAAAGTATCCATGTTCATCGGTTTAAAGAAAGCATCTGTCATCCCTTCTAATAAAGAAGGTCCAAAATCAAAAATACCATTTTGACGTTTTGTTATTTCTGGAAATAAATTACGCATATTTTTTCCTCCTTATTGTTTATGAATGAAAGATTATCTCTTTCTGTCTTTATTATAACATTTGGTCAAAAAAGGTCAAAGATTTTGTTTGACCTTTTTTGATGTATATTTTACCACATAAAACAAATGAGTTATATGACATCTCTCCCCTTATAAAGAGGAATATATTTACATAATAACGAATAGTTTATTTACTCTTATTTTTTCTTACGGAGGTTACATACAATGGGATATATTGAAGAACTTAGAAAAGTCGTCGGATCAAGACCACTCAATCTAGCAGGAGTTGCTGTAGCTGTTTTCAATGAACAAGGACAAATACTACTACAACAAAGGCAGAATGGTATTTGGGGTGTCCCTGGTGGATTCGTTGAACTTGGTGAATCAACAGAAGAAGCTGGGAGACGAGAAGTGTTTGAAGAAACAGGGGTTGAAATAGGAACCTTACAGTTAATAAGCGTATTTTCTGGAAAAGAATTTTTTGTAAAATTACCGAACGGTGATGAATTTTATCCTATAACAATCGCATATCTTTGCAAAGACATTAAAGGCGGCTTGCTAAAAGCTGATGGGATCGAATCATTAAGTGTACAATTTTTTGATTTTGATAAGCTACCAGAGAATATTAGCCCATTTATAAAAAAATTAATTGAGCAAAACCTCGTCTCAATTTAAACGTAAAAAGAGACCTTTTTTAAAGGCCTCTCTTTTTACTTCACTTCTGCGTTTAAACAAGATTTAAAATGTCCAAGTGCAAATTCATGCCCTTGCGCATTAAAAGATGCAACCGCCTTTTCATAAACTACAATTTTAAACCCTTTATTATAAGCATCTACCGCTGTATGAAGAACACAAATATCAGTACATACCCCTACAAGGTGAACCTCTTCAATTCCTCTTTCTCTTAACTTCATCTCTAAGTCTGTTCCTGCAAATGCACTATACCGTGTTTTATCCATGTAATATACATTCTCATCATCTTTATATGTTTCATATACATCTTGTAATTCACCAAACAAATCTCTTCCATTTGTACCCGCTATATTATGAGGCGGGAATAATTTTGATTCAGGATGATATACATCATTCTCTTCATGTTTATCAATAGCAAAGACAACGTAATCTCCATTTTCGATATATCGCTTCGTTATATGTACAAGTTCTTTCTCAATTTCTTGACCGGGTTTTCCGCAAGTTAAAGCACCTTTTTCCGCTACAAAATCATATGTATAATCAATATTTATAAGAGCTCGTTTCATTACTATCTCTCCTTCTCCTGTTTCACAGTAAACAATAGAAAATTTGTTATTACGACATCGTATGTACTATTCGACATTTCAAATGAAATACCTACATTTTTCTTCTGAAAATTACCTTAGTCCGAGTTTATCATATAATAGATAAACAATGGTAAAACAAAGAGCTCCTATTAATAAGTCATGAATTTGATAATTGAGCGTAACTTGAATCACCTCTTGTATCGTAAACCAAAATACCGCCATCATCATACTCATCAAGACGATACGAATACACCGATTCACATCTTCAACCTCTTCCTCTATCATAGAAGTAATAAGTGATTTCTTTCTATTTAATCGTATTTGAAAACGAAACAAGTTATTCACTATTCCATACTCTAATCCAAATAAAAAAGCACACTACTTTTTTTGAGTAATGTACTTTTTATCCTTATTAAGATGCAGGTTTTGTCTCAAATGTTGCTTGATTAAAACTAATAACCTTTCCTTTTGGGTCATTGTTTTCATACTGAACTGCAGTAATTGTATGACTACCTGTTTCAAGCGTCTTTTCTTTTAATTGTACTGTTGTCTGTGTTGTACTAGTTACTTGATGTTTATCTGCATACACTTGATCTACAAATACGAATGTTTCTTTATCATTTTGAAAATTAGAAAGCTCTAATTCAACGTGTTGAATTAAAGTATCCTTTTTGATGAATACGGTTGGTATATTACCATTCTCAGAAGTACCATCTGGAGTAATAACTTTCACTTTTCCTTCTCCAACTGGCACTGCTCCTTCAGGAAATACAACTATATTCTCATTACTTGCGTTTACAACTTGTTCTTCCGGCTTTGATTGTGTACCCTCTTTTTCCTTTGGAGCACCACAACCAACTAATAACAATACAGACAATCCAGTGATTATGAATTTTTTCAAAATTCATCCCCCCTGTCATTTCATTATAATTTATTATACAAAAATAATTTTTAAATTTTAAGGCTACTTTTAACACTTTCATGAACAAATAGAATCTTGCTCACGATTAATGTATCATACTTTCCTTAATAGAACATTAATTTTTTTTATGAAATAAATAGTAATTCCCTCTTATCTATCATTTTAACCTAACAGATTAATTACATACCTGCCCAAAATAAAAAGACATTGTTCATTCAATGTCTTTTTATTTTGGGCTTTAAAAAACAAACGTTGTAATCTCATCTACTTCTTTTCTTGGAAGTTTCTTCGGTTTATCCTTCGGAAAACCGAGTGAAATAACCATATTTATTTGTTTTTCAGGCTCAATTTGTAAATATTGTCGTAACTCATTTTGAGCTAATAATACAGGTCCTGTCATTGGGCAAGTACCAAGCCCCTTCGCATGTGCAGCCAACATTAAGTTTTGTGCCGCTAAACAGCTACTTTTAATTCCTTCTTCTTCCCAAACTGAATTTGGAACAAAAGCAATTGGATCAAATATCTTTTCACGAAACTTTGATTCATATGGCGTTGCCAAACATACGATTAATACTGGTGCCTCCGAGAAAGCTGTTGCATATGGCCCGAAAGAACGTGTAAGTAATTTCCCTGCTTTCTCTTCTCCGTTTTCTGCCGCTTTTGCCGCAAGTTTATGTAATGCATCCCATGTCATTTGTTCAATTTCTTTAATTTTTTCTCGGTTCATAATGACCAAGAACTCCCAAGTTTGTGAGTTTGTATCACTCGGTGCATAACGAGCACAATCAATAATTTCTTTTATATCACTAGTGGATACTTCTTGTTCTGTGAACTTTCTAACACTTCGTCTACCGTGAATTACTTCTTTAAAATCTTCATAATTCATACCTTAAATCCCCTTTTTACAGCGTTTTCAAATCTTGTCCTATGCTTGAATTATATCATGAAAAAAAGCTGGAGGAATACCAGCTTTTTTTCATAGTATTAGTTCGTAACTTTAAACAAACGAATACTTTCTTCATATGCAACTTGGAGTCTCTTTGTAATTGGCCCTCTTTCTCCGTTTCCAAACTGCTCGTCACCAATTTGAACGACTGGGAATATTTCAAGTGGTGTCGCTGTGAAGAAGCACTCATCGGCCTCATATACTTCTTGAAGTGAAAATTCTCTTTCTTCTACTTCAATATGTAACTCCTTCGCTAATGTAATAACATAATGACGTGTAATGCCGTGTAGAATGAAATTGTCAGCCGGATGTGTAATCAATTTATTATTTTTCACCATAAAGAAATTTGAATGACAACCTTCCGTTACAATTCCATCTCGCACTAATATCGCTTCTTGATAGCCTTGTTCGTTTATTTTATTTTTAATCATAATATTAGGTAGCAGATTTAAAGATTTTATATGACAAAACTTCCAGCGTATATCCTCTTCTACAGTAACTTTTATTCCTTGTTCCATAGTAGCAATTGGTCGTGGAAACGAAACAATATTTGCAAAATATGTTGGTTGCATATTTGACTCATATACATGATTACGTGCTTGGGCGCCTCTTGATATTTGCAAATATACATTCCCATCTTCTTGAAATTGATTTTTTTCAATCATTTGATGTAACTCTTCCGCCAACTCTTCCTTAGTAAATGGTGGAATTAATTTTATTTCTTCCATAGAATGAAAGAATCGCTCTAAATGTAAATCTAATAAATGTGGCTTCCCATCATATAGTCTGAATACCTCGTATATACCATCACCAAATTGAAAGCCTCTCTCCTCTAATGGAATCATCGGTTGTTCTTCCTTCGTATTTACAATTCTTCCGTTAAATAAAATCCAATCTTTATGAGTAGCTTTCATTTATTCCCACTCCTTTATTCCATGATTATTTTAATTGTACAACTTATCCACACTCAAAAGAAGGAATTTTCTGTATTTTAACAAAATAAAAAGTGCATCACCTATTTAAAGTGATGCACTCGATTATTCATTTACTTCAGAAAATATTTTTCAATATCATCTAACATAAGATTTGCAGCTACAATACCACCTGCTGTATTCCAAATCACTTCATCTACTTGGAATACTTTATTATCTTTAGAAGCCTGCAGTTGCTTAAAGAGTGGATCTTCTGTCCATTCTTTTGCTAATGTATTTCCTTCATTATTCTTATCCGCATCTTTATCAGATGTGAAATAGAATAAATAATCCCCGTCCATATTTGGAATTTGCTCTTTTGTAATTCCTTTAATTGCAAATTCATCTTTATCTTGTAATGGTGGTCGTTTAAATCCAATATCATTTAATACAACACCTGAGAATGAATTTTTTTGATAAATACGAACATCACCAGGGACGAAGCGAATAATAGAAACTTTAGACTTAACTTTATCACCTAATTTTTCTTTTATTCCTGCAATACGCTTTTTATAATCATTAAGAGCATTTTGTCCTTCTTTTTCTTTATTTACAGCTTTTGTATATAGCGTAAAGTTTTCTTTCCAATCACCGCGTAATGTTTCAGCGTATACAGTTGGCGCAATTTCTTTTAATTGCTCATATATTTTTTCGTGACGCATTTTATTTCCGATAATTAAATCCGGCTGAAGCTTCATTACTGCTTCTAAATTAATGTCACGCTCAGTTCCTACTACTTTCGTATTTTTTAACTCTTTCGCTAAATGAGAATACCATTCATCGCCAGCTCTTGGTTTCGTCGCTCCAACTGGCGTTACTCCAACAGATAAAAGTGCCTCAGCACCCTCATTTGTTAAAACAACAACTCTTTTTGGCGTACCATTCAGTGTCGTTTCGCCCATTGCATGTTTTATCGTATACGAATCTTTCGCTTTAGCTGATGTATCATTTTCTTTCTTTTCTTCTTTACTACACCCTGCGATTATGATTGTTAGTAGCATAATGCAAAATATAAGCATATTTTTAGTGCGTGTCATAAGTCCTCCTAGTTGAAATTGATTATCATTTACATTTTAAAGATTAATGTATATCTCATACATTGTCAATAGATATATCAGAAAACTTTTTCAATATATATAATTTAGACCTCATTTTTATTCAAACTATTTTTTTACTTATTTGCTACTCACATTTTTTTAATCGTAACATGTGAAACATAAATGGACATAAGAAAGTAATTGTAATTCCAGTCACTGCATAACGTAAATAATACATATCAGGTATTACTTTTTTTAGTATAAACTGCATTATTAGCATGATACTTAGGCCCAATACTGTTTTTACCACTTGCATTTTAAAATCATTACTTTCATTCATATTAATAAAATGATTCTCTAACATGATACCAATCGTAGAACCTGTTAAAACTCCTAGTAATTTAAGATTATCTACTTGGCTTGTCATAACATACATAATGAGTGAAACAGCCAATATAATTCGTTGTAACAATATAAATTTCCTATCACTTAATCCCATTGTTACCTTCGTATATAAATAAACAACTATGACACTAAATAAAACGGCACCTATTATATCACTGAGCCAATGTACACGTAAATATAGACGAGAAATAGCAACTAATATAATAAAAATAATACCAATGATCCAAACGATTCTCTTTTTGCATAAAATCATGAATGAGCCCCAAAATGTTGTCGATAATTGGACGTGTGTGCTTGGAAAAGAATAACCTGCGGCTGATTTTTCATATAAAGCTTCAATTCCGTCATATGTATACGGTCGTGGGATTTTCATAAATTCTTTTACCATTATCCCTATATACCCAGAGAAACAAAGCATAACAATCATATGAAATGCTTTTCTTTTAGAAACGCACCAATATAAAAACGAAATAATAACTAAATACAACGTTTCATTTGCAAGACTAGATACAAGTTTAAAAAATGCTGTAAGTACACTTCCTTCCAGACTGGTCATCCATTCAAGAAATAACATATCAATATTAACCATAAAAAACGATACCTCCAAAAAATTCCTTCTGCTATTTGTCAGCACTTCATATAAAGTGAAACTTTAATCAGTGGGGGTTTTCTTCATCCCCCACTGATTATCAGCCCTCACCAATCGGACTTTTATGGGCAGTTGATCCCCCACCTAACTTCTTTGCTTTCGCTGAATTTTGAGGTGTGGGTCTTACTGCCCATTAAAGTGGGATAAACTAGTTGATTAACATTTCAAATTTATACACCTACTTACGTTACAGATTAAGAATATATAGTACCACATACTAAAAATAGATAATATGTTAAATCCTCTAATCATTTTTATAAATTTCAATAGAGTTTTGAGCTTTATATACAAAGCCATTACAATTACAAAAAAACCGCCCTTAAGTAAGGCGGTTGCTATCATTTTGTTTTAACCAATTTAATATAAATATATACGATTGATAGTGAATATAACGTATGCAAAATAAAAGGAATAAAAGGGCTATTCCAGTGGTACTATACAGCAAACCGAACTTTAAAAAAACATTTAAAAGCGGCGGAAAATTCGTTATGCTTTGTAATGTAAGTAGCATACAAAACAAAAGGAAAAACACTGGGGCATATTGTAATTCATATGGCTTTCTCTTCTTATTCATTCTTTTTCGAATAAACTTATGACTTAGCTCTGCTACTAGGAAACACCCTCCAATTAATACAAGACCAGAACTCATTGTCATACATCCACCTGCCTTATATTTATCCTGCATAAGTACTCATCATTATATTTTCTTCACATATATTCCATCTTCCTCATTAAAACCAAAGCTCTCAATGAAAGATTTTGCTTGTTCTGTTAATTCCGTTTGTAATACCTTTATCTCTTTCACATTTCTTTCTTTCATCATTGTTTCAAATGTAAAATACGTATTTGTTCCATAACCGTAACTTTGATAATCAAAGTGAATAATTAACTGAGATAAAACCGCAGTCTCCCCTTGAACACGATAATCTATTACACCAATATATGTATCATCGACTTTCACACAATACTGTACCTGTTTCTCACTTAAACTATGTGAGTGAAACATTTCTTTAACAACGCTTTCATTTTCTACAGTTACTTTTTCAAACGTAATCATATGTTGTCCATCCTTTTACTATTATTGTATCAATAATACGTCCTATTTATGAAAAAAACCTTAAGACCGTATGCGATCTTAAGGTTTTTCTAATTAAACTAAGCTATACGCACGTTTCGTTTCTTCGTGGAACTTATTCGTATCGTATTTATGCTCAACATAAATTTGATGCCATACCATAAATGCAAGTACAGTCCAAATTTTACGGCTATAATCGCCTTTATCTGCACAATGTGCTTCCAGTAAGTTTAATACATACTGTTTGTCGATTAAATGCTCTGTCTTACTTTCGTTTATAATATTAATAGCCCAATCATGCATTTCGTCTTTTAGCCAGTGACGAATTGGCACTGGGAATCCAAGTTTTTTACGATCTAATACGTGATCTGGAACGATTCCGCGTGCTGCTTCACGTAAAATAGCTTTCGTAGTTCCGTTAGCAATCTTAAATTCAGTTGGAATTTTAGATGCAACATCGAATACTTCTTTATCTAAGAACGGTACACGAAGTTCTAATGAATTCGCCATTGTCATTTTATCAGCTTTTAATAAAATGTCACCGCGTAACCATGTGAACATGTCAATGTACTGCATTTTACTTACATCATCATAATCTTTAATTTCGTTATACAATGGTTTCGTGATATCCATATAGTTAACACTTTCATTGTAATACTTCATTAATTCAGCTTTCTCTTCTTCACGGAAGATTTTCGCGTTTCCATAGTAACGCTCTTCAATTGGCGTACATCCACGCTCTAGGAAGCTCTTTCCTTTAAAGCCTTCTTTAAGAGCACCACTTAATGCTTTTAGAACGCTCTTACCTGGGCTAGGAATGTAAGAGAACATTTTCAGTGAGTTTGGCTCACGGTAAATGTTATAACCACCAAATAGCTCGTCTGCACCTTCACCTGAAAGAACAACTGTTACATGTTTACGTGCTTCTTTTGCAACGAAGTACAATGGTACAGCTGCCGGATCTGCTAAAGGATCATCCATATGCCAAATGATTTTTGGGAACTCATCCATAAACTCTTTCGCTGAAATGAATACGTTATGGTTTTTAACGCCTAATTTCTCAGCAGTTTCTTTCGCAACATCAACTTCACTAAAACCACGTTGCTCAAAACCAACAGAGAATGTTAAAAGATTTGGATTCATTTCTCTTGCAATAGAAGCGATAATAGATGAATCGATACCACCAGATAAGAATGAACCTACTGGTACATCACTGCGCATATGCACTTTTACTGAATCATATAACACATCACGAATCGCTTGGATATGTTCCTCTTTCGTTGCACTTGAAGCATTGAAATAAGGTTTCCAGTAGCGATGGATTTCCATCTCTTTACCGATTTCTTTTACGAAATAATGACCAGGCTCGATTTTATTAACATCAATTGTTAATGTTTCTGGCTCTGGACCATATTGATACGTAAAGTAATGTTGTAGTGACGTTGGATTAACGCCTTTATCTTCCATCACATGCATAATACTTTTCTTCTCAGATGCGAAGAATGTAGTATCACCTTGTTGTGCGATGTATAAAGGTTTAATACCGAAGTGATCACGTGCTCCGAAAAGTTTCTTCTCTTCACGATCCCAAATCATAAATGCAAACATACCACGAAGGTAGTCTACACATTTTTCTTTCATATGTGCATACAATGCAATGATAACTTCTGTATCAGATTGCGTTGCAAACGTTGCACCTTTTTCAAGTAACATTTCACGTAATTCTACATAGTTGTAAATTTCACCATTAAAAATAATTACATATCGATCATTTTCATAAGTTAGCGGCTGATGTCCTGCCTCTAAGTCAATGATACTTAAACGGCGGAAGCCAAATTGTACATGTTCATCACGAAAATATCCTTCGTCATCTGGACCACGGTGGAAAATCATCGTGTTCATATTTTCAAATTGATGTTTTTCTGTTTCTGAAAACTCTCTAGGGTTTTCACATAAACATCCTACAAAACCACACATACTTCTTACCCTCTTTCAGTTTTCATTCTGTCTCTATACTACTATATCAACCCTATTTATACTAGCATAATCAACTGAATATGGCGACCAAAAACTATAAAAAAATCACTCCATTTCACATTTTTAACAATTTTTTATGAAAACATGAAAACTAGGCACTCACCTTTCTCCGCTTTTGTCATATGATATTGCAAATTGATTTTTAGGAGGGAATATTATGAGTGAAGAAAAAAAAGACTCTTCTCGCCCACCGGTTCGTAATTATTTAAAGCAAATTGATGATTTCTTCGAGCAAACACCACTTCGTAATGTAATCGCTGATTTAAATCATTTTTTCCAAAAAGGAAACCGTTTATTAACATTCCCTGTAGATTTATATGAAGTTGGTGAAGAACTCGTTGTGACAGCTGAACTACCAGGTATACAAAAAGAACAAATTCAAATTGAAATACAAAGTGAATACTTAAAAGTCTCTGTAAAAGAAGAGATACTTGAAGAAGAAGAGCAAACATCCCATAACTATTATCGCCGAGAACGTTCTATTTCAGAAGCATCCAGATTAATTAAATTACCGTACTCCATTAATAAAAAAGCAGCAAAAGCTTCGTATCAAAATGGCGTGTTAGAAATTCGGGCGCCAAAACTTCCACAGCAACATGACATTTTATCCATAGACTAATGTAAAAAAAGAAGGGTGCTTTATAATCTGCACCCTTCTTTTTATTCTGCTAATCGCTTCATATCACGTATAATGTCCTCATACGGCGTATTACTAATGCCACTGTACTTTTTCATTACTTTTCCGTTTTGATCAATTAAATAAAATGACGTACCGTGTATCACTTGACCATTTTCAGGTTTATCTACAAGTGATTGGAAATTATCTTTTGAAAACTTTGTAATATCTTCTAACGAATACCCCGTTAATAAATTCCAGTTACTAGTATCCTCTGTAAACTTTTGAATGAAAGCCTTCAAATTCTCTGGCTTATCTAGGTCTGGATCTACACTAAACGAAACAAACTGAACGTCTAATTTCTCTTCTTTTGCCATCTTTTGCAGTTTTGCCATATTAGCAGTCATTGGCGGACAAACTGTTTGGCAGTTTGTGAACATAAAATCTGCAACCCAAACTTTCCCTTTTAAATCTTTTGTACCAAATGGCTTTCCATCTTGATTTGTAAATTGGAAAGTTTCTAAATCCCAATTCAATGGTTTACGAAGCTTTGAACCTGATCCACTACATCCAGCAAGTACAAAGAGACAAAATACAACCATAAGACCAATTACTTTTTGATAACGCTTCATTTATAAACCTCTTTTCTCTATCCTAAATTTAAATAGGTTATGTTTATCATAACAAAAGTTAACACTACGAGAAAATTGTTTACTACATTTGTTCACGAAATCGTACGAATTTACGTATGTTACTTCTTTATTTCAAGCGAATTACTAGACAAAATATATTTTTTCACTATTATTTCTCTAAATATAAGTTGCAAAACTAATTTTATTTTTATTTTTGTAAATGCACCCCTCTATTTTTTTACAATTACTTAAACATTCATCCATGTTATACACTGTATTCCTTAACAACATTTCGGTACAATATAATTACAACGATTTTAAATGAGGTGATGTTCATGGCAAAGCGCTATGAAAATATGGATAATGTTAGCACAAAAAAATCAATTCGCTCTTTTATACGCTGGCGTAAAGAACGAAAGCAAAACAAAAAAGATTTTTCTTTCTTAGTAGAACAATCACCCGTTAAACAAAGTGCATTTTTGCAAAATAATGTTAAAAAAACGACTGTCACATGGATTGGGCATTCCACTTTTCTTATCCAAACGAATGGACTTAATATATTAACGGATCCAGTATGGGCCAATAAATTAAAATTAGTCCCAAGACTTACAGAACCTGGACTTTCTATAAAAGAACTACCTAAAATTGATATCGTTCTTCTTTCACATGGCCATTATGATCACTTAGATTTTTCAACACTCCGCCAGCTGAACGATGACGTATTATACTTAGTGCCCATCGGGTTAAAAAAATTATTTACTCGTAAAAAATTCAACAATGTAGAAGAGTATAAATGGTGGGAAAGTACGACTATTGATAATGTTTCCTTTCACTTCGTACCTGCTCAGCACTGGACGAGAAGATCATTATTTGATATGAATACATCTCACTGGGGTGGATGGATTATTAAGAATGACAATATGGAGGAAACTATTTATTTTTGCGGAGATAGTGGTTATTTCCAAGGCTTCAAAGAAATTGGCAAACGCTTTTCAATTGATATTGCCCTTATGCCAATTGGAGCTTATGAACCAGAATGGTTTATGAAAATATCTCACGTTTCACCTGAAGAAGCAGTGCAAGCTTATTTAGATTTACATGCTACACACTTTATACCAATGCATTACGGGGCTTTTGCACTCGCTGATGAAACACCTCGCGAGGCAATAACAAGGCTTCGAAATAATTGGAATTTACGTATGTTACCGTGGGAACAACTGCATGTACTCTTTTTAGGTCAAACTTTCACTTATAATAGCGAAACACCTACTAAAAAAGTGAATGAAAAAATTGAAACGTTACATGTATAACGTAACTACTTATTTTCTATATCCAACATATAATATAGAAAATCATAAAGTGAAACTTTAATCAGTAGGTGTTTTCTATGAATGAATATTTACAGACTCGCTATATCATTAGCGGGAGTGCCTGTATAGCCCTTCTTATTTCTTATTTTCTATTCACATAAAAAAGCTACTTGAAATAAATTTCAAGTAGCTTTTTTTATTACTCTGCTAAATACATAAATCCGATTGCACCTGGACCTGTATGAGTACTAATAATAGGCGTTGTAAAGAAAATTTCTGATTGAGCAAATCCACTCACTTTTTCAACAGCCGCTTTTACATTTTCAGCTAAAGGAATTGCTTTCGCATGTGGAATTGCCACGGCTTTTACAACTTTTCCAGCTGTATCTTCCTCAAATAACTTAGCTAACGTTTTTACAATTTGACCTTGGCTACGCACTTTCGTTACAGGGTTATAAACACCATCTTCAAGGCTAGCAATTGGTTTTATATTCAGCAGCGAACCGATAAATGCTTTCCCTTTACCAATACGTCCACCCTTCACTAAGTTTTCTAATGTATCTACTACTACATATAAACGAGTATTCTTTCTCACTTCATCTACACGTTTTAAAATTTCTTCTAGTGAGCGTCCTTCATTTGCCATTTTCGCAGCTTCAACTACTTGATATGCTAAAGCATGTGTAATAAATTGCGAATCAACAACTGTTACTTTTGTGTCGGTCATTGATGCAGCACTATTTGCAGTTGCCACAGTACCACTCATTCCACTTGTCATATGAATGGAAAGTACTTCACTTCCATCTTCACCTAACTTGTCATACATTTCTACAAATGTACCCATTGCCGGTTGTGATGTTTTTGGTAGTTCCTCTGATTTAATCATTTCTTCAATAAATTCATCTGGTTGTAGATCAACGCGATCTAAATATGTTTGTCCATTTACAGAGATTGATAATGGTAGAACATGAATGTCATACTTCTCAATTACCTCTTGTGATAAATCTGCCGTTGAATCTGTTACAATTTTAATTTTTTGCATATTATATTCTTCCCTTTCCAATACGCTCTCCTTGTTATTATACTAGTATTCCCATTGCTTTCAACAATTTGGAACGAAATTTAATCAAATTAATTATATTTTTATATCTAAAATGAAAAAGACAGAGCTCTTGACCCTGTCCACACTCTATATCATGCATTTTTTTCAAGAGTATTTGTTTTATATACATTTAAATAATCATTCCACTTCAAACAATTTTGTAAATATTCACGGAAAGAATACGAAAATCTTGGATGTTTTTGTTTTTGAATTTTTGCAATAAATAATTGAAGACGAGACTGAATTAGAAACGATAATGGATGCTGCGCCTGTAGGACAGGGATTTCAAATATTTTAATACAATCCCCTGTTGAATGAGTGAAATAAAAACTTTTCGTAATCACAATATCAATCCTCTTTTTCATTGGATTTTTGAACTTCCTCTACTTTACGCTGTAACACGTTGTTTAAAGTGGAGACTCCTATGAATACAAAAGTACCCTTAGACAATCCCTGTAGTCCTTATGGTTAGAAGATTTATACTCTATTCATCTCCACCTAATCCATCCCCCATCCTACATATCCAATCAGACGAGGACTCGTTATCCGTATATTGCTTAATATATTCAGTATAAACTTATAAAAGCGCAAAGTTTGTCTAAATTTTGGAGATTCTATAATTTTTTTCTTCTCTATATTGTATACGTTTATAGCTAGAGTATAACAAATAAATAAAAAAAGTGCCTTTATAACGCGGCACTTTTCGACTGGCTTTCATCTTCTCTTTTCTTTTTTCGCTTACTAACAATCTTTGATAAAGCAATACTAATTTCATAAATACAAATAAGCGGTACTGCCACTAAACTATGAGATAAAAAATCTGGCGGTGATATACACGATGCAATGATAATCAATGCTACGTAAGCATACCTTCTTATTTTTATTAGAAATTCTGCCGTCAATAGTTCAATACTCGTTAAAAACATTACTACTACTGGCAATTCAAAAATTACAGCAAATGGAACTGTTAAATTAAGAACAAAATGAAAATACTTTTCTGTCGTAAACATCGTATTAAACATTTCATTACCTATCGTAGTTAAAAAATGAAATAAAAACGGCATTACAACGAAATATCCAAAGCATAAACCTGCAATAAATAATATAGACAATACCGGTATATACATGACTGTCATCTTTTGTTCATTTGGATGTAAACCCGGTTTTACGAATAGCCAAATTTGTATAGCAGCAAAAGGAATTGTACAAACGATAGCAAATACTGTAGCAATCGAGAAAAAAATCCACAATACATCACTTGGACCGAGAACAGTTAATTTCATTGGTAAATCTTTGACAAGCCAAAAATAAATATCCTTCGTAAAAGTAAACCCAATAATTAAAAATAGTACAAAGGATAGCACTGTATATATTACTCTTTTGCGAAGCTCAACTATATGTTCTACGACGCTCATTTCCCGATCTTCCATCTCGTTCACCACACTTTATTTATCCATTACGAGGAAAATTCATTACATTTTTTCTTTCTTTTCCTTCTCTTGAAATGCATCATCAGTCAATTCTTTCGTTGATTTTTTGAATTCTTTTAACGTTTCCCCTAAGGCCTTTCCGATTTCCGGCAATTTTTTAGGCCCAAATAAAATAAGTACAGCTACTAAAATTAAAATTAATCCTGGAAAGCCAATATTTGAAAACATTTCTCCATCCCCTTTATTAGTAGATTCCTTGTCCTACTATTGCATAATTTTATTTTGTCAAAAAAGTTTGAAAACGTCAACAAATCCATTGGCTTTTGTCAAAAAAATTCAAAAATATAATCAATTATACAAATTTCATTTTCTATTGCCCTTGTGTATGATATGGTAAGGGAAACGACATATTATTTTATAATAGTAGAAAGGATTGGCATTATGACTGAAAAAATGACACGAATGACCCAATTTGTAAAAGAAGAAATTGCAAATGCAATAACACATGGTATCGGTGCCATTTTAAGCATCCCTGCCTTAATCATATTGATTATTCATGCTTCTAAGCATGGTACCGCATCAGCTGTAGTTGCATTTACTGTTTATGGTGTAAGCATGTTCTTACTGTACTTGTTTTCGACATTGTTACATAGCATTCACCATCCAAAAGTAGAAAAATTATTTACTATACTAGATCACTCAGCCATTTATTTATTAATCGCTGGCACATATACTCCTTTTTTACTTATCACGCTTCGTGGCCCATTAGGTTGGACGTTACTCGCAATTATATGGACACTAGCAATCGGGGGTATCATCTTCAAAATTTTCTTTGTACGTCGCTTTATTAAGGCATCAACTCTATGTTATATCATAATGGGATGGCTCATAATCGTTGCTATTAAACCACTTTATGAAAATCTAACTGGACATGGTTTTTCACTACTTTTAGCAGGTGGAATTTTATATTCTGTAGGAGCTATATTCTTCCTTTGGGAAAAGTTACCTTTCAATCATGCCATTTGGCATCTTTTCGTATTAGGTGGTAGTGCAATGATGTTCTTCTGCGTACTCTTTTACGTCTTACCTACAGCATAATAAAAAAGGTTTCAGCTTATATAAGCTGAAACCTTTTTTATTACTTATGTAATTTTGATGCGATAACATCTTGTGTATGCTTCGTTAACTCTTTAATATCCATATTCGCATACTCTTCAGGTGTAATCGGCTTAGAAATTGTTACTGTTGCACGAGCTGACTTCATACGGTTTCCATTCGCTTCAAACATTTTATATGTCCCATCTAATGTTACAGGTAAGATTGCTACACCAGATTTTACAGCAAGGTGAAAACTCCCAGCCTTAAACTCTCCAATTTCGCCACCCTTACTTCTCGTTCCTTCAGGGAAAATTACGATAGAATGCCCATTCTTCAATAGCTCAATTCCATCTTTAATCGCTTGAAGTGATTGACGGCGATCGCTACGATCCATAAATACACAATTCATAAGTTCCATCCAAGTTGGTACAACTGGGAACTTTTTAATCTCTGCCTTTGAAACGAAGCCAATTGGTTTATTTAAATAACCTAGTAAAACAGGGATATCCATATTACTCTGGTGATTACTTACAACTAGTACCGGCTTGTCTTTCGGAACATTTTCAAGTCCTTTCACTTCTACTGTTCCCCCTGCTACACGTACCATTTTCTTACCAAACCAATTTGTCGTTTTGTACACAGCATTATCTTTTTCTTGTGGCGACATCGTATTTACTTGTCTTTTAAGCCGCCACATTCTCGGTGTAATCGCAATTACGATTAAAATTAAATAAAAGATTTTAAAAAACGTTTGAATCATACAGAACCCCCACCTATTATCATTCCGACCTTCATTATACTAGACAAACGAAGGAAAAAGAAGAAAAAATGTCCAAACAGCAAGTGTTTGGACATTTTTAAGTATGATATATTAGAAACGTTTTGCTAATTCACGAGCATTAGCAATTGCTGCTTCTTTAATTTCTTGTGCTTTTTCAGGATTTGCATTCATGCCTTCAACTGCAATATATTCAGTTTCATTTACACCGATGAATCCTAATACTGTTTTTAAGTGATTGCGGCCAAAGTCTACAGCTGCGTATGGTCCTTCAGAATAAACGCCACCTGTTGCTTGAATGTGAAGTGCTTTTTTGCCTTCTAATAAGCCAACTGGTCCATTTTCAGTATATTTGAATGTTTTACCTGCGATTGCTAAGTTATCTAAGTATGCTTTTACTACTGGTGGATAGCTAAAGTTCCACATTGGAGTGACGAATACATAACGATCTGCATGCATAAATGTTTCTAAGTTTGTGTTCATTGCTGCAACTTTTTGTTGTTGTGCTTCAGTTAAAGCTTCAAATCCTTCACCTGCTGCAAATTTACCCCAAGCTGCGAATACATCTGCATCGATTGCTGGTACTGTAGTGTTGAATAAATCAATTGTTACAACTTCGTCTTGTGGATGTTCATTTTTATAAGCTTCGATGAAAGCTTCCCCTACTGCCATTCCGAATGAACCTTCTGCTGAATTTGGATTTGCTGTAATGAATAGTACTTTTGTCATTGTATTCTCTCCCTTTTCTACATTTTATCTTTAATTTGAGATTTATAATTTGAAAGTAAATAACTTACCTTATGTAAGTATAATATAAAAAGTTACGTTTGATGTCAATAAAAAATAGCTACTTTTTTTTCGTAAGTTAATGATTTATTTTGTTTCCTTAAAATTAAGTATACAAATATCAAGAATTTCTTCATATAAAAAGACTAGCTCTACAAATTATAGAGCTAGTCTTTTATTACATATTATTTTTGAAATACATGTTTTACTTTTTCAGCCGGGATATTACTTCCGCCTCTACCTTTTACATCTTCAATCATCATTGTAATGACCATATCTGGTGAATTTAAATCAAATGCAGCGAACCAGCCTAGTTCTTTTCCTTCGGCCTCTTTTGATACTTTTAATTCTGCTGTACCTGTTTTTCCAGCAAGCGTCATACCATCAATTTTAGCAATTTTCCCGGTACCATCTGGATCATTAATTACTTTCGTCATAGCAGTTTTTAGTATATCCTGATTGCCTTTTGAAATGACATTCTCTTTCCAAACTTTTGGTTGCTTATCTGTTTTAATAATGTATGGAGAAGGTATGTTTCCATCATTAACAATTGGTGCGTACGTTAATGCTAGATGGAGTGGTGTCATTAATACTTGTCCTTGTCCATAACCTGTGTCTGCCATTTGAATATCATTTTTAATACCATCATTTGCGATTTTAGAAGCTGGGAATCCATATTCAATTGGTAGCTTCTCATCGAATCCGAATTTTTTCGCTTCACTCATAAATTTATCTTTTCCGATTTTCAAAGCTTCTTGTGCAAAATAAATATTATCCGAGTATTTCATCGCCTTATCAAAATCAATCGGATTTGCATCTTTTACACGCGTTACATAATAATTACCCCAAGAAGAATCTTTTGTCCATTTCAACCCTTCAATTTTCAACTCTTCTTTTGGATCAATCGTTTTCGTTTCAAGACCAATTGCTGCTGTAATAGGCTTAAACACAGAACCTGGAACTGATAATTGTGTAAATCGATTCGTCATCGGTTTCTTTGGATCATTATTCCATGCTTCACGTTGTGCTTTTGATGTTCCTCTTGCAATTATGTTAGGATCATATGCTGGGCTACTTACAAGTGCAAGAGTTTCTCCACTTTTCGGATTAATTGCCGCGCTTGAACCAGCTTCGCCTTTCATTTCATTATAAGTTTTTTCTTGAACAGCACTATCAATCGTTAAAGTTACATTTTCTCCATCAACAGCATCTGTTTTTGCTAAATTTTTAATTTCTTTTCCTTGTGCATCTTCCACAAAGACACGGCCGCCTTTTTTACCGCGCAGCTTCTCTTCCAGTACTTGCTCTAAACCAGCTTTACCAACTGGATCATCCGCTTGATAGCCTTTCTTTTGTAGCGTTTTTAAATCTTCAGCATTTACTTTTCCAATATAACCAGTGAGATGTGCTGCTGCTTCCCCTAATGGATATGTACGAACATTTACAGGTTTTGTTGAAACACCCGGTAAATCAATGTACGTATTTTGTGTTGCCCCTTCAGGTAAAATTCCAATTGGTACGAGATACCCTGGTTTTACCCATTTAGCAGCTAATTTTTGATCAATTTCTTCTACAGACATATTTAACAACTTCGCTACCGTTTCTTTCGTTTGCGGAGCAGTATCTCCTAACTTTTCAGGAATCAATCCGATTTCAGAAGCTTTCCCATTCGTTGCAAGACCTTTTCCATTACGATCGTATATTTCCCCACGTTTTGGCTCTGTCGTTTGCATACGCACTTTACTATCTTTCGTCATACCTGGGAAGATAAAGTCAGGAGTCCAATCTACTTTCCAAGATTCTTTATCTCCATCTTTTTCTTTCACCATTTTTGCTTCATGGCCAAAATTGATTTTTCCACCCACTGTATCCATGCTTACTTTAAAAGGAATAGGACCTTCATCTTTTTTATCTTCCTTTACTTCTCCTGCTTCCACTTTTAAGTTTTTCACTTCAATGCCAGAATAAATTTTTTCATATTTCTCAGTGAATTCTTTCTTTGAAATATCTTTTTTTGCCTTTTCTGATAATTGATCATACATTTCTGCAAATTTTTGTTTATTCCATGCTTTTGCATATGTATCAAATGCTTCTTGTGGTTTTTCTTCTTTACCACATCCGACTAACATGAATGTTAGGCAAAGAAAAAGAATCCCCCATATTTTTCTCAATCGATTCTCCTCCTCTTACTATCTTAATACTCTTGAAAATTTTAGCATTTTCACATGCTACCTTTCATTATAGCACTATCGAATCTCATCTATAAACCAATATTAATGGATACAAATAAAAAGATTGATGCGAATATTCACATCAATCTTTGGGATTATTGTTGTTTCTCATATACATGGTAATAATACGTATACGGATTTTTTTCATCCGTTAAACCTTTTTCAACAAAAACTTCTTTCCAATTTGTCATATCCATTTCTGGGAAGAATGTATCTCCTTCAAATGCATGATGGATTTTTGTTATATATAACTTGTCTACGTAAGGTAAAAAGAGATCATAAATTTGTGCTCCGCCAAAAATAAAGATCTCTTCTTCATTTTTGCATAGCTCAAACACTTCTTCTACAGAATGTGCTACTTCACAGCCTTCAACATGATATCCTTCATTGCGAGTTACAATAATATTACGTCTTCCAGGCAGTGGTCTACCAATCGCTTCATAGTTTTTTCTTCCCATAATAAGCGGGTGACCCATCGTTGTTTTCTTTACATACTGCAATTCACTCGGTAAACGCCAAGGTAAATTATTATCTTTACCAATTACTCTATTTTCGTCCATTGCGACCATAAATGAAACTATCATCTTTTCATCTCCTCTACAATTACACTGCAACTGGTGCTTTAATTGCTGGATGTGGATCATATCCTTCAATTGTTAAATCTTCCATTTCAAAATCAAACACAGATTTCACATCTGGATTTAGTGTAAGTTTCGGGAATGGACGTGGTTCACGTGCCAATTGCTTTTCTACTTGCTCAAAATGATTCGTATAAATGTGTGCATCTCCAATTGTATGAACAAATTCTCCCACTTCAAGTCCGCATTCATGTGCAATTAAATGTGTCAGTAGTGAGTAACTTGCAATGTTAAATGGAATTCCAAGGAATATGTCACCACTTCTTTGATATAGCTGACAAGAAAGTTTGCCATCTGCTACATAAAATTGGAATAACGTATGACAAGGTGGTAATGCCATACTTGGTACATCTTCAGGATTCCAAGCAGAAACAATTAGACGACGCGAATCTGGCGTTTTCTTAATCATTTCAATTACATCTTTTAATTGATCAAGTGTCTCACCAGCTGTCGTTTTCCAAGCACGCCACTGCTTACCGTATACGTCTCCTAAATAACCATATTTATTTGAGAACTCATCATCTTCTAAAACGTTCTTTTTAAACAATTCCATTTGCTCATCGTACTGTACTTTAAATTCTTCATCTTGTTGTGAGCGAAGACCGAAATCAATCATGTCAGGACCAGTATACTCGTCACTTTCTACCCAGCTCTTAAATGCCCATTCATTCCAAATATTATTATTATGCTGCAATAAATAACGAATATTTGTATCACCTTTCATAAACCAAAGCAATTCACTTGCTACAAGGCGAAACGGCACTCTCTTTGTCGTTAATAAAGGAAAACCTTTACTTAAATCAAAACGCATTTGATATCCAAATACAGATACAGTGCCTGTCCCTGTACGATCTTCTTTCTTCGTACCATGTTCCATTACATGGCGGCATAAATTTAAGTATTCATTTTCAGCATGTTTCATATGTAGTAAAACCTTCTTTCAATCGTATATGGAATTTATCATAACATGAAAAATAGTAAATTTAATCATCCTAATCAATAAAAAATATTTCTATATTAACAGAATTCTACTCCTTTATATTTTTACAAAAGGTAAATTTATAATCGCCTGATCCTAAATCCCTTTCAATGTTATGTTCTGCTTTCCAGTGCGTTTCGTCTATCCGCAATGTAGCTCTTGTATTTGGCGGTACAAAAATCTGTAGAAAGGCTTGTTCATTTTCTACACGCCACTCAACCTTAATTTCCCCATAAGCTGTCTCACGTTTTACTCTAATCCATTCTAAATTCGAATCAAAATGTGGTTGTACATAAAAATGTTTATATGCTGGTTTTGTTTCATCCACTTCTAATCCAACAATATAACGGTATATCCACTCAACGATAGAGCCATATGCGTAATGATTGTAAGAATTCATACTATCATTCCAAAGTGTTCCATCCTCTTTTACGCCATCCCAATGTTCCCAAATCGTTGTGGCACCTTTTTTAACTTGATATAACCAAGATGGATAATCCTCATGAAATAAAAGTTTACAAGCAAGATCATGACGGTGAAACTTGCTTAATATTACATTTAGATACGGTGTTCCTATAAAACCTGTTGTTAAATGATTTTTATTTGCTTTTAAAAGCTCAATTAATCGATTAAATACTTTCTCCTTCACATTATCTTTCACTAGTTCAAAAAGAAGTACTAATATGTGGGCTGTTTGTGTATTTGAAATTAACCTACCATTCTGTGTAACGAATTCATTTTGAAACGCTTGAACAATATTTCCATGTAGCTCTGCATAAAACTTAGCATCTGTATTTTCACCTAAAATCTCAGCAACCTTTCGTAAAAGCGCTGTAGAATATGCATAAAAAGCCGTCGCAATAAAGTGTTTGTCTGTTCCGCCTTCAAATACATCTGGTTTTGTATCTAATGCAAGCCAATCCCCTAAATGGTAACCTGTATCCCATATATACTCATTCTCACCTTGTGAACGTATGTAATCTATATATTTTTTCATGCTTTCATATTGTTCTTTTAAAATCGATACATCTCCGTAATGCAAATAGTGAACCCATGGACAAATAATAGCTGCATCACCCCAACCTCCAGAAGTATCCAGATCAAAATCCTCCCTTTTCCCAAATGCATCTGGTATAACTAAAGGTACAGCTCCATTTTCATTTTGGTCTAGTGATAAATCTTGAAGCCATTTTTTAAAGAACAATTGGACATTCATAATTTGTGTAGCTGTCCCAATAAACATTTGTGCATCTCCGGTCCATCCAAGTCGATCATCTCGCTGCGGACAATCTGTTGGCACATCAAAAAAGTTCCCTCTTTGAGACCATTCCACATTATGATGAAGTTGATTGATTAATGGATTAGACGTTTCAAATGCTGTCGCTTTTTCCATATCTGTATGTAATACACACCCTTCAAAATCTGCTATTTGAGGCGGCTGAGTTAATCCACTTATTTTTACATATCTAAAACCTTGATATGTAAAATGAGGTTCAAACGTTTCCTCCTCTTCTCCTTTTGCTGTATACACTATTTTTTGTTTTGCCTTGCGAAGATTCCCATTATAAAAACTACCGTCTTTATTTAATATTTCAGCATGATGCAATTCTATCTTTTGTCCAGTATAAACATGACGGACTTTAAACCGAACCCAACCTACCATATTTTGCCCCATATCAATAAGCCATTCGTAATTTGGTAGTTTTGAAATAGCGATTGGTTTTATAATTTTCACTTTACGAATCGCTTCATTTTCCTGTGCAACAATTATTTGTTTGGAATGCTCAATTACTTCAACATCTTCTAGCACTTGTTCACTTTCTTCTAGCCTAGCGTCGTAAACTTCTCCTTCATAAATTTCCGAATACAAAATAGGGCTTGGAGTTACTCTCCATGATTCATCTGTTACAATTTTTTCTTTCGTTCCATCTTTATACGTGATATGTACTTGAGCAATTATCGCTCTCCTTCTCCCGTAATAATTACGTACATGATGCATGGTAATCGGCCCTTTGTACCATCCATTTCCTACCATTGCAGAAATATCATTTTGACCAATCTTTAATACATGCTTTATATCATACGTTTGATACAACACTCTCTTATCATAACTTGTCCATCCTGGGGTAAAATAATAATCTCCAATACGCTCTCCATTTATAGAAGCCTCGTATAACCCTAAACTTGTAATATATAAACGTGCTTTTTTAACTATTTTTTTAATAGGAAAACTTTTATGAAAAGACATAACTTGCGTGCGCTCTTTTTTCGCAGCAATCCAGTTCCCGCTCCAATTATCTTGCCCTTGTAATCCAGTCTCCCAAAATGCTACTTCTGACCAAGACGACTCTTCTTCATGATTATCCCATGCCTTCACTCGGTAAAAATAGCGTGTTTCCCTACTATATGAAAACGAATTGATTGGTATATATAAACTTTGATCTGTCTCTACCTTCTGCGAATCAAATACTATAGTTTTAAACTCTCTATCCTTCGCAACCTGCAATTGATACGCAAGTTGTTTTACATTTCGGTTACTCGACTCGAGTTGCCAACTAATTTTAACAACTTTCGAATCTATACCTATCGGATTATTTTTATTATCACAGAGCAATTTCTTTATTGTTAGCACACTTCTTCACCGTCTTTTCTAAATTTTAATTTAAATTAATTATAATAAAAATAAAATTCTAAATAAATAATAATTTTATTCATCCTTACAAAATTATTAACTTTCCATAATTAAAAAGGTTTTCATTTTCTATTACCGAAAGTATAGTGCGGTAGAACAAAAATTATATTTGGAGGTTAGAAGTATGTCTAAAATTGAAACCCCTGTTATGGCTTCTTTACAAACAACGGTTGAAAAAATGATGAAGGATTTAAACGTTCCGGGAGCTGCTGTAGCTGTTATAAAAGACGGTGAAATGATTATTTCAGAAGGTTTCGGCTATCGTAATTTAGAGACAAAAGCCCCTGTTACACCGCGTACTTTGTTCGCAATCGGTTCCTCAACGAAAGCTTTTGGCACACTTTCATTAAGCTTATTAGCGCAGCAAAAAAAATTTAATTGGGATGCTCCTGTCCAGTCTTATATACAAAACTTCTCTTTATCTGAACTACTTGCTAGCTCACAAGTTACCGGACGAGATTTAGCTTCTCATCGAACTGGCGTAAGCCGCCATGAGGCTCTTTGGTATAGCTCTTCCTTATCTCGAAAAGATCTCGTTGAAAAAATAAAACATTTACCACTTGATGCACCGTTTCGGACTTCATTTCTATATAACAACTTAATGTATGCGACAATTAGCTATATTGTAGAGAACATCACAAATCAAACGTGGGAGCAATACGCTACAGAACATATTTTAGAACCTTTAAATATGAGACATACAAACTTCTCTGTTACCGATTCACAAACGACAGAAGACTATGCTTTACCTTACATTGAAAATGATGGGGAAATAAAAGAAGTTCCATTCCGCAACATCGATACCGTTGGCGCTGCTGGTTGTATTAATTCTACAATTGAAGATATGGCAAATTGGGTACTTCTTCACTTAAACAATGGAAAATTTGGAGATCATGAATTAATCTCCTCTGAATTATTACAACAAATGTATACACCACACAATTCAATTCCAGATCAACCAGTTTTATCACTTCCTGAATCTCCATTAAATAGTTACGGCCTTGGTTGGTTTATAAGCGCTTATCGTGGTAATAAGGTGATTCATCATGGTGGTAATATTGATGGATTTTCAGCGCTTGTTTCTTTCATACCAAAAGAAAACATCGGCCTTGTCATTTTAACGAATGCTGGAGGCACATTACTGCCTACTTATCTTGCTAATCAAATTTATGACGAACTGCTTGAATTAGAAACCATTGATTGGCATAAACGTGCTGTAGAAGATACGGAAAAAATGAAGGAAATGATGAAAGAAGCAACCGAATCCGTTCCAGAACAAATTAAAGGGACTACACCTTCTCACAAATTAGAGGATTACACTGGTACTTTCGAACATCCTGCATACGGAACATTACAAGTACACAAACAAGATGATTCGTTATTTGTACAATTTATGGAGATGGACATTCAATTGGGCCATCATCATTACGACATCTTCTCTGCAAAAGTTGACTTATTCCAAATGAAGATGAATCTATTATTTGCATATGAAATGAATGTGAACGGTGAATTTCCATCCCTTCAGTTACATGTACCAGCTATGTTAAGTACTCAGCCGCTTGCATTTAAGAAAATTAAATAAAGTTTTAATAGAGGGATGATAACACGTCCCTCTATTTTTCATTACAATCCCCATCCAAATAAAGGATTTTAAGCATTGAATAAAGAATCCCTTTATTTAACTATTTGAATTACCAGGAGGGAAAGCTATATACACAGAAATTTTCAAAGAAGTTATTTCAATTACTCATCACGATTATTCAGGTTGTATAGATAAGAAAGGATGGGACGATCCCACTACTTATTTACAGACAATCGAGAAACTAGAGAAGCAAGGAGAACTAACACCAGTACAATTTACTGAGATTGTACATGATTACTTATTAGACTTTAAAGATAATCATATGTTTTTCAAAATGATCTCTAACAATCAACCGCTTAACAGTGTTGGCTTTCAAGTAAAAAGATACGAAGACCGTCTCTATATTACATCCACTTCAAAACGAAGAATGATAAAAAAATAACAGGTAGCTGTGAATCACACCTACCTTTTCTATTTCATATTCATTTTTTCTGGTTGAAACCAAATTGGCTTTAATAGCTCAAAGTCTTTATGATCCTCTAAAACGATAGTAAGACGCTCTAACGTATCATCTAACATATGCGGTGCTGCTCGTAATGTCCAGACAACTGAAGAGAAAACTGTCATGCCAACGTACACAGCATATAACTTCCAGAACTCCTCTGGTATTATACCATTAAAGTATCCTTCTATTTGTCCGATTGAGTATGGGATACTAATGTCCCTTGCAAATAGTGCAATTTTTACAAAATCATGGAGTGGATCGCCCCAATCATAACCATTAAAATCAACAACCCCTACATATTTCCCATCCCGTACAATTATATTTTCTAAATGAAAATCATCGTGTTGAAATCGATTTGGGCGGTTTTGTAAATACATTTCATTTTCATCGATAAATTTAATGATTTTATCATCATTTTTTATTTTTATTCCGCACGTTTTATATGCCTCTACATATTTTTGATGTTTTTTCATTGCTCTTTCATACCATGGAAGTAAATCCTTAGGAGCTTCATATGTATGCATTTTTGCTAAATCTTTTCCTGCCTCTATACCAATTTCATATTGTTCTTTTGGTGAATACGTAGGCAATAGCTTCTTTGCATCTTCCCCTTCTAAATATGAAAAAATACTATAGCATACACCTTCTTCTTCCAATATACCTATTTCAATCGGCCTTTGTGCCTGTACGTTACGTTTTGCCATTTCATTTAAAATTTGAAACTCTATTTTTCTTCTTTCATACTCTTGTATATCGCCAATCCGTAACAAATATTTTTCATCATCAATTGTTGTAACTATATATTTTTTATCAGGTGAAAAACCTTTAGAAATTTCTTCAATATTCGCTGCATCTTTTACTATTTGTATATTGTTTTGCCATGTTGTAATTGTTTTCATGTATATTCCTCCTTACATTTCTACATTTGGTGTGTACGCCACTTCTATAATAAACCCATTCGGATCATAAAAATCAATCGTATAGTACCCTTCCGAATAATGATTCATTTCCATCGGACCACGTATTATCTTTATTTTCGTGCTAGAAAGAAATTCTGCTACCTCATCAACTACTTTTCTATTAATAGCTTGGTAACAAATATGTCTTGGTCCTAAAGTTCTTACAATTTCTTCATCTACTTCTTTAAAATATATTTCACTTTCTCCTGTGCTATATGCTACTTCATTTAACTTTCTCCAGCCAATTATAGAAAATAACATATCATAAAAAGAAATGGACTCCTCTAAATTCGCTACCCAAAATTCAATATGATGAATACCTGCTCGAAGTGTATTCATATTAAGAATACGCCCCTTGTACTACTTGTACAATTTCCATAGGTGTATTAACCATATAATCTGGTGCATCTTTTTTCACTGTTTCAATGACATCATATCCCCAAGATACCCAAATTACATTCACCCCTGCCTTTTTACAAGCCGCTACATCTCTCTGTTCATCACCAACGTATAATATATCTTTCTCCGTTATCTTTTTCGATTTTAAAAACCTTTTAATCATTTTATCTTTACCGAACAAATTTTTAGAACAATACACTTCTTGTATATTTTCTATACCATTATTGTGTAAAAACGCACGAATATGCTCCTCTGAGTTCGATGATATGACTGCAATTCCGTAGCCTTCTTTATGTAGTTCGTCTAATACATCTTTCATCCCATGGAACAAAATAAGATCTTTTATGGCAGGTTGATACAATTTATAAAACTCCAGCGCTAATATTGGTAGTTTATACAGCGGTACATCGAGTTGTTTACATCTCTCTGGCATCGTTAACTTGCGTAAATACTCGATTTCTTCTTCCCTTACCGTTTTATATCCGTGCTTTTTAGCAATTTGATTATAAATTGGTACAAATATATTTTGTGAATCTACTAATGTGCCATCAAAGTCAAAAACAATATATTTTTGCATTCCCATACTCCTTTTACTTCTTTTTTCTAAACCTATCTTATTCAACAACATAGTTGTCTTACCCTTCTATAAACATAAAAAAAGAACAAGATTTCTCTCGTTCTTTTTAAGAAAGCCATTTTGGCGGCACATTCGTATTCCAATAAATATTTCCTAACTCATGATGTCCTGAGTACCCATCATCAAAACGGTGATAGTGGAAATTAAAATAATAACCATCTTGCGGTGGATGATCTCTTCTTACGTGGAAACGCAATAAGTCATTTCCTGTTTTCGTATCGTAAACGTGAAAAATCTTTTCATTATTTCCACCCGCTGGTTTTTGAGAAATCGCTAATGATTGTAGCGATTCTTCTGGCACATCATTTGCTAGTTCAGCAATTGCCTCTTCAATTTTCGGTAATATTACATCCTTAAACTCATCTTCAATTACTGGACCAATTTTAGTGCCAAACTTTTGCATCGACTGCTTCTCTGCTTCTTGCATTGCGTAAGTAATAAAAGTATCGGTGGTTAACCTGTCATTCGTTTCTTCATATGTATAGGACGTACTCTCCAAATTTTGTTGCCCAGCTGTGCTTGTAGGCTTGTCCGCAGCTTTGGCATTATCAAGCAATATGGAAGGAGGCGTCACTAAACCAAATGTAAATACGGTAATTAATGCGACTAAGGTTTTTCTAAACCAATTTGGCATGTATGTTTCCTCCCCTTTCACTCATTATATTTTATATAACGGTCGTTTCCTCTATTATACAAAATGATTGTAATTTTTGCACTTTACAATTTTGTTAACGTTCACATATTTTTCACTTGAATATGGAATTGTAAGATTTCATACAATAAAATACAACAACAACAATGAGGAGGAGATCCGATGACTTTAGATGTCATGTATTCCGCCGCAAGCATACTCGTTTTAGTATATTTTATTTATCAATGTGTGACAGATTAGAAAAAGAGCCATTTTCCGGCTCTTTTTTTATGGTAAAAATACAATCCAACCAATCCATACTATAAAAATAATCCCGGCAATTACAGCTGCTAATAAATAAAAATAAGAAAGGATAATTATTCCATATAAAAGGATTACTGGAAGTAATAAATAGCGATCTGCCTTCCATCTTAACAATAGTAATTTGCCTTCATCACAATATAAATGAAGAAACATTTTTTTCGCAAATTCAGCCCAATAATCGCGTGCATAGCGGGAAATTGCAAATAAAGCAAATGCAAGAATAATAGCTGCAATCCACCTAGGACTCATAACAATACTTATCGCGCTTATACATACAATTGGAATATAAAATATTCGTGCACTACTTGTACGGAAAAATTCTTTCAAAAAGGATTCAACAATACGATCATCAGTTTTCTTCCCTAAAAACTTTTTAGAACGTGGAAACATCCACGGCTTTTTATTCGAACTACTCGGTTTAGCTGCATGACCACCAACTTGCATAATCCCACTCGTCCAGCGCATACTTTCTTCTTTTTCTTTTTCAACTTCTTTAAAAAAGGAATTTCTATAATTTAGTTTTTCTTTTATCAATGCGATAATTAGAAAAACTACTAGACCGATACATAGTATAGAATAAAATGGATTTTTATAAATAAGAAACAGGCTCATTCCCAAAAAGGATAGACTTATAGAAAATATTACATTTTTTATAATCCATAGTAGCCAGCCTTTCCCCACACGTACATGAATATATCTCGTTAATAACGACAACATACATCGAAATAGAGTAAAGAATAACCAAAATAATACGACTTGTATCTTCGTCACTCCAATACTTTTCATCAACACTGGTAACATAGCAACAACAACTACTACATTCGTTATCGCTATTCGAATAAACGTATATGTCATGCCATACTGGATTAATTTTTGCATGTGAGCGGGATACGAAATTAAAAATAAACTATCCGCTTGTTCAAAAAATGAACGAACTCCTCTCGTATATGTTACTAGATAAAATGCTAGTAAACCTAATCCAAAATAAATTATCTCTTCCATTGATAATTCGTTTATCCAGAGTGATCGATAATAGATTCCCATAAATATAAATGCTGGAATAATAATATATAATGCGACTGTCCAATCTGTTACCGACCGGATAGACTTCCATTTCCGCCCTAGTTCATGGCGTAATCTTTTATAAAATTGTTTTTTAATCATGCTGTTCACGCCTTACGATTACATCAAAACAATCTAATAATGAACTTCCTGGCATTTCTGCTAACGTTTGAATTGCCTCTAAATGGCCATCTGCGACTAATGTACCTTGTGAGATGAGTAAAAATCTTTCGCAAATTCTTTCAGCTGTATCTAATACGTGCGTACAAAGTAAAATTCCTGCCCCGCGTTCTTTTTCTTTATATAAATAACTTAAAAACTCTTTCGTAGCCACTGGATCTAGTCCGATAAAAGGTTCGTCAATAATATAAAAATCTGGTTCTGTTAAAAACGCTAATATAAGCATCGATTTTTGTTTCATACCTTTAGAAAACTTTGATAAATACTCATGTTTATGCTTATCCATTCGAAACAGATGTAATAACTCTTCCGCTTTCCTTTCCCAGCTTCCTACTTCGTTTCCTCGAGCAGCCATTAATAATTCAATATGTTCCCAGAGCGTCAAATAATCATAATAAGTTGGATGTTCTGGTACGTATGCATACGGATTTTTCTTTTCACCAAATGATATTTCACCATTCACATTTACAAGCAACCCTAGCATTGTTTTAATCGTCGTACTTTTTCCGGCACCATTTGCGCCAATAAGAGCAACTAATTCACCTTTTTCAATAGAAAAAGCGATATCATGAATTGTTTTTTCACCTATTTCATATCCAGCAGAGCGGATATTTACTTCTAACATACATTCCCCTTCTTTCCATTTCCAATACAAACAAGGAAAAGAATAACATATAACTATCTATATATCATTATAAAATATTTACTTTCCTAGCAGGAAAAAACATTTTTAAACAGAATAATAAATATTTGATTACATTTTATTGGAGTGGATAATATGTCTTTTCAAATTCGTGAAGCTACGATAAACGATATAGATGCACTTTGCTCTTTAACAACAGAACTAAAAGGTTCCTCTATTTCGTATGAGGATATGAACAACCGATTGCAATTCGTACAAATGAGTCCTTTTGATTTTTTATATGTTTATGAGGAAGAAAAAACTATATTTGGATTACTTGGGTTTCGTATACGTGAAAATTTAGAAGATATAACTCGGTATGGAGAAATTTCAATTATTAGCGTTGATTCTACAATACGACGAAAAGGCATTGGGCACATATTAATGGATTATGCAGAGCAATTAGCAAAGAAGCATAATTGCATTGGCACATGGCTAGTTAGTGGAACAAAAAGAGTAGAAGCTCATCCTTTTTACAAAAAATTAGGATATGAAGTAAATGGCTATCGATTTGTAAAACATTTTTAAACTACTTTTTAATGGAAAGGACTATAACTATGGCAAACATTCAAGCAATTTTCATTGATCGTGACGGTACAATTGGCGGCGACACTACAATACATTATCCAGGATCATTTACATTATTTCCTTTTACAAAAGCATCACTGCAAAAATTAAAAGCTAATCATATAAAAATTTTCTCTTTCACAAATCAACCAGGTATCGCGGATGAGATAGCGACTATAGCCGATTTTTCACAAGAATTAAAAAGCTTCGGTTTTGATGATATTTACGTATGTCCTCACAAACACAGTGATGGTTGTGAATGCCGGAAACCAAGTACAGGTATGCTTCTACAAGCAGCGGAAAAACATGGGCTTGATTTAACACAATGTGCTGTAATTGGTGATCGCTGGACTGATATTGTTGCGGGAGCAAAAGTGAATGCGACAACAATTTTAGTACGAACAGGCGCTGGATACGACGCTTTACATACGTACCGAGACAAGTGGGCACATATTGAACCAAACTACATTGCAGAAAACTTTGAAGATGCGACAAATTGGGTTTTAAATCAACTATAATGCTAATTAAAAGAGACGCCTTCAAAATGAAAGCGCCTCTTTTAATCTATTATTATTTAAAACGTTAATTCATAATGGAAATAACGATTATCTCTCAAATATCCATTTTCAGCATATAATCGCTGCGCTGATAAATTATCAATCTCTGTTTGTAATTTTACACCTTTTGCACCATTTTCTAAGGCAAATTCTTTCGCAGCTTCTAATAATTTTTTTCCTGTTCCTGCTCCGCGCCTAGCGGCTTGCACAAATAAATCATTTAAAATCCATAATTCTTTCATCGAAATAGAAGAAAATGATGGGTATAATTGTGTGAACCCAATATATTCACCGTCTTCAACTGCCACGAAAATAACGGATTCTTTTCTCTCCATTCGATTTCGTAAAAATACTTTTGCTCCTTCTATATCGGAATCTTGTCTATAAAACATACGATAGTTATTAAAAACTGATGCTAGTCCATCTAAATCTGCAATTGTTGCCTCATATATTCTCATTTTACTCCATTCCCCTTCCAATACTGTCTCATTATATCCGTTGCCCATTTAGGCTGTACAATTTCTTCTCTCGGCATAAACTCTTTCATTATTGGCTTTATATCCAATATAGGGGTGCCATCAATAGCATCTAACCCCTCAACAATAATTGATTTACCTTCTCTTTTAATTACCTTTACAATTGTTGCTCCTATGCGATTCGGACGATTTTTCCCGCGCTGTACAAAAATGCCTACTTTAGGATAATCATGATTATTTCTAGGATGTCTAGCAACATATTGAATTTGTTCATCAGTTACTTTGTGAAAATAAAAAACTACTTCAATATGAGAAAAATCTTCAATCCCTTGTATACTTTCCTCTGTATACATTTCCGTTAAAGTAATATAGGATCTTACTTCTCCCCACTCATCATCTTTTATTTCCTTTCTTTCATTATGTACAAATGCGATTGACTGAACTGAAAACATACGCATTCCCCCTTAAATGTAACCACTTACATTATAAAATATTTTCTGAATGTTTTCCACATACGCGAACTAGGTTACATAATATAATTATAATCTATTTTGTAAGGCGAAATGAACTGCTTCAACTGCATGTATACGGGTTGTGTCGAATATCGGAACTGATACGTCTTCCTGTTTAATTAATAATCCTATTTCTGTACATCCTAAAATAATTCCTTTGGCCCCTTCTTGTATTAGATTTTCTATAACTCTTTTATAATACTCTCTAGATTGAGATGTTATCTTTCCTAAGCACAATTCTGTATATATTACTTCATTTACCTTATCTCTATCCTTTTCTGATGGTACCACTACTTTTATATGATTCTCTTCAATACGTGACTTATAGAAATCTTGCTCCATTGTATATTTAGTTCCAAGCAAACCAACTGTTTGAATATCTTTTCTTTTAATTTCTTTTGCAGTTGCATCAGCAATATGTAAGATTGGAATATGAATATTCTCCTTTATTTTCTCAACTACTTTATGCATTGTATTTGTACAAATAATTATAAAATCTGCTCCTCCCTTTTGTAATGAATATGCTGCATTCCCTAGAATTTCTCCTGCACTATCCCAATCACCGCTAGACTGATATCGTTCAATCTCTTCAAAGTCTACACTATTAATTAAACATTTAGCTGAATGTAACCCACCTAATCTACTTTTTATTTCTTCATTTATGATTCGATAATATTCAGCAGTTGATTCCCAACTCATACCACCAATTAAACCTATCGTTTTCATTAACTTACACCTACCTTACACTATTTTTTAAAGTTAATTACAACATTTTATTATGTATATTATACATAATAAAGCAAGACTTTACGTTTGAAATATAAAGCCTTGTTTTAACTATTTCCAAGGAAATTTTATAAGAATATTCTGGAATTAATTCCCTAATGTTTTTATTGAATCTTCATATTTATAATGAAAACATTCTCGATACAACTGTTTAATTTCATCATATGATGGCACACGTGGGTTATTCGCTGGACTTCCACTTTCAATTGCATCTGACGCCATTTTAGAAATAGCTTTTTCAAACTCAAGCTCACCAATTCCGTATTCTTTTAAATTTGGAATATGAAGATCAAAACAAAGTTTTTTTATTTCCCCCAGCGTGTAGTCGGCTACTTCTTCATCACAATAGGAATACAAATCTTTATTTAAACAGCGGCCAATTTCCGCTAGTCTTTTTACCGCACTACCTTTTGTATACTCTAAAACTGTAGGTAATAGTATTGCATTCGATATACCATGTGGTACATGAAATAATGCTCCTACTGGTCTCGACATGCCATGAACTAATGTAACAGATGCATTAGAAAATGCAATTCCAGCTTGTAAGGACGCTATCATCATCGCTTCTCTTGCCTCCATATTCTCTCCATCTTCATATGCAATACGTAAATATTTCATAATACTTTCAATAGCGGAAAGAGCTAATACATCTGTAAGTGATTGTGAAACTTTAGAAATATATGCTTCGACTGCATGACATAAAGCATCTATCCCTGTTGCTGCTGTAATGTGAGGTGGTACCGAACGTGTTAAAATTGGGTCAATAATTGCTACTTGCGGGGTAAAACTCGGATGCTTCATCATCATTTTTACATCTGTTCGTTTATTCGTAATTACTGCTACACTTGTTACTTCCGATCCAGTTCCAGAGGTTGTTGGGATTGCAATAAGTGGTAGCGGATCATTGTCTATTTCCCTATCCTTTTGGACATAATCTTCCACTTCTCCGCCATTTGTATATAACACCGCAACTGCTTTTGCTGCATCAATACAACTTCCACCACCAAGACCGATTATAAAATCACACTTTCCTTCTTTACAAATAGTTAACGCCTCTAACACGTGTATATTTGTAGGCTCAGCATTTACTTTATTATATGTAATAACAGTTATACCTTTCGTATTTAATTGTTGTATACACCTCTCAACATATCCTAAATCCTCCATAATTGTATCCGTAACTATAAACGCTCTTTTCCCGAATTTCTTAGATTGTTCCCACAGCTTTTCAAGAGAATTTCTTCCATATAATACAGACTTCGGCATACGAAACTCAGCAACTTCTTGCAAGTACTCCACCCCTTCTTACCCTAATTAATATTTTAGTTCATAATATATCGACTTAATAAATTCCTGTTACTGTATAGAATGCAATAACTAAAAACACAGCAACCGTTTTCAAAACAGTAATTGCAAAAATATCTTTATATGACTGTTTATGTGTTAAACCTGTTACTGTAAGAATAGTAATAATAGCCCCGTTATGTGGTAATGTATCCATTCCTCCTGATGCCATTGACACAATACGATGCATTACTTCTAATGGAATATCGAATTGATTGGCCGCTGCAATAAACTTATCACCCATTGCACTTAAAACAATTCCCATTCCTCCTGATGCAGAGCCTGTAATACCAGCTAAAATATTCGTCGTTACTGCTCCATTCACAAGAGGATTTGTGAATGTGGCAGAAATGCCATCTCTCATAATTGCGAATCCTGGAAGTGCTGCGATGACACCACCGAATCCAAACTCAGCTCCTGTATTCATCGTTGCCAGTAGCGCCCCACCAATACTTGTATTTAATCCAGCTTGAAATCCTGTTACGACTCGTTTCCAATATAATAATAATGTTGTTACTATACCTATAATAAGTGCCAATTCTACTGACCAGATTCCAACTACTGCACTTAATTCTACTTTTCCAAATGCTTTCATACCAATTGCAGAAAAATCAAAACCATTCGGATACCACTTCGGTATCATAATAGTAAACACTTTATTCATTACACCTACTAAAATAAGTGGTATAAAAGCAATTACTTGCTGTGCTCTTGTAATTTCAAGGCTTTTCAGTAACGGCATATCTTTTTGTTCTGCTTGTAAAGAAGCTGCCATTTCAGTATTTCCATCGTTAAAACCATAATATCCTTCTCCAGCTGCTTTCGCCTTCTTACGTCTACTCTCTAAATATAGTAAACCTAATGTAAGAACAAAAATTGCCCCTACAATACCAAGTATTGGCGCAGCATAAATGTCTGTTTTAAAAAACGTTGTAGGTATTACGTTTTGAATTTGTGGTGATCCAGGTAGCGCATCCATCGTAAACGTGACCGCTCCAAGCACGATTGTTCCAGGGATTAAACGTTTTGGAATATTCGCTTGTCGAAACAATTTAGCTGCGAACGGATATACAGCAAACACTACTACATACACACTAACACCACTATACGTTAAAATAGCACCCATTAATACAATCGCTAATATTGTACGTTTTTCACCAACTAACTCTATAATTGTCTTTGCAATCGAGTCCGCAATCCCTGACATTTCTACTACCTTCCCAAATATTGCCCCAAGTAAAAATACAGGAAAATATAGTTTAATAAAACCTACCATTTTCTCCATAAAAATATTCGAAAAGAAAGGTAATACAAAACTAGGTTCTGTCAAAAATACCGCAAATAATGCAAATATTGGTGCAAATAAAATTACAGAAAAACCTCTATATGCTACAAACATAAGTAAACTAAGTGCTAATAATATAATAACTAGCTCCAATTATAACCCTCCTTTAAACAGAAAATTCAAATTATTATTGATAAACTTTTACTACTAATCTTTTGATTCTGACATCACTCCTCTTATTCATACAAATTTTTCATGCTAAAAATGTCTAATTATAAGTATTCGATTACATATGAAAAATCCCTTTAAACAAAAAACGATTTCATCATCGTACGTTATAAAGGGATTTTTAGTCTCTATATTTACTTTTTAATCAAACTATTTTCTAAACAAAGATGGTGTAGTTCTTTTACATCAATTGCGATATGAGTTGCACCCACTTCAGTCAATTCTGTTTCACTACCATAGCCATATAAAACGCCGATTGATGCAATTCCATTCTGATTCGCACCAATTATATCGTGCTTTCTATCTCCAATCATAACAATTTCTTCTTTATTAAGTTCTTCATTTGTTTGTAAAATATGAGCAATGATTTCTTCTTTTTTTATTCTCGTACCATCTAAATTACTTCCAATGATATCTTCAAAATAATTCGTTAGTTGAAAATGCTCTATAACTTGTTCAGCAAAAATAGTAGGCTTTGAAGTTGCTATAAATAAACGATTGCCTGTATCTTTTAATTGTTTTAAAAGAATTGGAATACCCTCGTATATATTATTCGCTAACAATCCACTTTGCTTTAAATACTCTCTGAAATAAAAAACAGCTCGTTCAACTTCTCCTTCATTCATATTATATCTCTCTACGAATGATTGCTGGATGGGTGGACCAATAAATGAATCTAACTCACTTATATGTAATTCTTCAATGCCAACCTTTTTTAATGCATACAATACTGAATTGACAATCCCTTCTTTCGGATCCGTCAATGTTCCATCTAAATCAAATAAATATGTTGTATACACGTTTCAATCCCCCACTCGTTTTACTTTATAAGTAACCTATAACAGATTTCCCCTCTTTCCCTTCTATTATAATACTATCATTATCTTTTTTTCTGAAAAATTACTTTTCCTATGTCACATACTTTCAGTTACAAAATGTAATAGATATGATAAAGTAAAAAAGTTACAATTATTTTAATAGAAACTGGTGAAACAAATGGCAATTACGTTAATTTTTATAATGGCTTTCACAATTGTAATCCACGCAGTTGAAACAAGCTCTTATAGTATTCGCTTAGCAGGCGTTCGTTTAAAGAAGATTGCTGTTGCATTATCTGTCGTAGGAATCGTGTTACTCATTTCAAGAACGTCAAACTTACTACAAGCCTTTTTACTTGGCGGGATTGTCGATGAAGCAAAACTAGATTCTTCTATTGATTTAGAGAATATTATGCGACTCGTTCTATTATCGGCTTCTATTGGTACGTTGCTTGCGATTATACTATATCCAACTTTGACAAAACTATTTGGATACGTCATTCAAAATTTTGAAACAGATGGTTCATTCATTCGAATGATGAAGACGAATAACATTCAAAAATTAAAGTACACAAAAAAATATGTACGGTTTCCAAAGTTCGAAATGATTCATAGGCTGCGTATCGGTGGTATTCCAAAACGTATTATGCTTATTAACATGTTTGCTACTGCTATTTATACAGCGGGGGTTCTTTCCGCATTATATGCTTCTTTTTTAATTCCAGCTTTCGCAACAAAAGCCACTACAGCTTCTGGTCTTATTAATGGTTTTGCTACTATTTTATTAACAGTGCTATTAGATCCACGTATTGCTCTTTTAACAGAGCGCGCTCTTCAATCAGAAGAAGGTGCTGAAGCGATGAGTAAAATGTATGCTTGGCTAATGATTTCTAGACTTTTTGGTACATTACTAGCTCAACTGTTATTCATACCAGGTGCTTACTGGATTAAATGGATTATAAAGCTTATGAATTAATGCACTCTCTAAAAAAGAAGGTGAGATAACAAATGAAAATACAAACAGAGCAAGATATAGTTCGCTTAATAGAAAACGACGAATGGATGATGAATGTATTACAAATAGCAAAATCACTAGAATTACCTGATTGGTGGATTTGTGCCGGATTTATTCGTTCTAAAATTTGGGATACTTTACATAACTATGAAGCTAAAACGACTATGCCTGATGTTGATGTGATTTATTATGATAGTCTACATAAAGATGAGATATACGAACAATCATTAGAAACGAAATTAATGAATATGGATGCTGCTATCCCTTGGTCTGTAAAGAATCAAGCCCGTATGCATGTAGTAAATAATATGCCACCGTATTCTTCTTCTGTTGATGCTATTTCTAAGTTCCCTGAAACAGCAACGTCTTTAGGAGTTACATTAGACGAAAAAAGCAATGTTATATTAACAGCTCCGTGCGGGATAGAAGATGTACTTTCCTTACAAGTGAGACCAACAGCTCATTTTCTTGAATCGAAAGAACGATTACATATGTACAAAAATAGAGTTATTAAAAAGAATTGGCAAAGTAAGTGGCCTAGCATTACAATCACATATCCAGAAATATAGAAAGGATGCTTCTTATTAAGAGAAGCACCCTTTTCTTCATTTCAAAAAATGTATGACTGTTTCTGCGAATCTATCTGCTTCCTCATAATGAGGTGAATGACCGCTCTCTTCAAATACGATATACTTGCCGTTTCGAGCATCTTTATTAAATATTTCAATTTGTTTTTCACACGTTACTACATCATGTTTTCCTACTATTAATAACATTGGATTCTGTACATCTTTTATTTTAGATAATAATGACGTATGACATGCTCCCTCTAATTTTAATTTATCAAAATGGATCTTGGAGCGATTTGAAAATACTTCCCACTCTTCATCACTATATAAACTCTCATCTGTCCCATCTTCCTTATAATTGTAAATCTCCATTCTTTTTTCTTCTAGTTCATCACTTAGTCTTATATAAGCTTCTAGCAACTCTTCTGAACTCGCATTGCTAGATGAATAAGCAAGAGATTCTTCTGCTACTTCTTCTTTTCCATACTTTTTTAATAAATGCCCTGTCTTTTGCAACAAAGCCCTGCTTGTTAATGCAAAATCAAAAGTTGGTCCTTCAAATATTATTTTCTTTATTGAACCTGGATATATCGACGCATATAGCAATGCTAAATATCCACCGAAAGAGTGTCCAATTATAGACCACTTCTTAATTTGTAATACTTTTTTTAATTCCTCACAGTCTTCAATCAAATCATTTAATCCAAAAGCTTCGTCTTCAGTAATTTCTTCTGAGCGACAAACACCTCTTTGATCTATCATAATTACATATAAAGAATCTTTTAAACGTTCCGCTTGATGAAATGAAAAATCATAGCAACTTTCTCCCGGTCCACCATGCAAGTATAGAACTGGTTTATTTTTAGGATCTCCATGCGTTTCAACGTATAGCTTTTTCCCTCTAATATTCATGTATTTACCTGTTTCTATCAAATCGGCCATAAACATCACCTTTTTTACTGAATATTATAACATTTATTCTTAAATAACCCCTATTACATTTAAAAAGACGATAATTATTGCGAGCGGCGCTACAAATCGAAGTAAAAACGCCCAACAAGTAAATACTTTCTTTCCATAATTACCACCTACAAAAAACTCTGCTTCTAGCACCTTCTTTTCCATTTTGAATGAAACAAAAATACTAATGAATAGTGCACCAAGTGGCATTAATATATTACTAGATAAGAAGTCTACAGCATCAAAAATATTCTTTCCGAAAATCGTAATATCACTCCATACTCCAAATGATAAAGCTGATGGTATACCTACTAAGAAAATGCAGAAACCGATCATCCATGATAACTTTGTTCTTCTTTCTTGTTCTCCATTTGCTAATGCTGAAACAACTGTCTCTAGTAAAGAAAATGCCGATGTTAATGTCGCAAATGTAAATAGTGCAAGAAATACTGTTAAGAAAAAACCACCAAATGGAATTTGACTAAATACTGATGGTAATACGATAAATAATAATCCAGGCCCTTCTGTCGGCTCCATTCCTAATGAAAATACGGCCGGAAAAATAGCAAGACCCGCAAATAATGAAACAAATAAATTCAATCCAACAATTGTTATTGCTGATTTTGGTAAACTTTCTTTTTTATTTAAATAGGAACTATACGTAACCATAATAGAAATCCCGATACTAATCGCAAAGAATGATTGGCCCATTGCGAACAAAATACTTTCTGAAGTAATCTTTGAAAAATCTGGTTGCAAGAAAAACTTCACACCCTGTATCGCATTATCAAGTGTTAATGAACGAACAATAAGAGCCACAAATAAAACGAACAACGCTGGTAACATATATTTACTTGCTTTTTCAATTCCGTTTTGTACACCTTTTGATACAACCCAAATCGTAATGAACATAAAAGCGAAATGTCCCAAAATAGCCCAAGCGGGATTTCCAATTGTTTCAGTAAACAACGCACCGTAATTTTGTCCTGGAGTAATAAGTTGTCCAGTTACTCCTCTGAATAAATAAATGAATACCCATCCACCTACAACACTATAAAACGAAAGTAATATAAAACACGTTCCTACGCCAAGGCGTCCAATCCAGTGCCACCCTGTATTTGGTGCAATACTTTTAAATGCGCCAACTGCTTGTTTCTGCGTGCTACGTCCAATCATAAATTCAGCTATAAGTAGTGGTAATCCAATTAATACAGTAAATAATATAAAGATTAAAAAGAATGCCCCTCCCCCGCTCTTCCCGGCGATATAAGGAAACTTCCATATTGCACCTAGTCCAATTGCTGATCCTGCTGCAGCCATTATAAAACCTAATTTCGAAGTCCATTGCTCCGTTTGTTTCATCTTATTTTCCTCCTAATTAAATCTTTTTATATAAATAAATAAATTTTATGAACCTATCCAAATAAACCCTCCATTTCTTTTTCTATAAAATAAAAAATGGCTCAGCATCTCTTTATATAAAGAGACGCTAAGCCATTTGCTTAACGCGGTACCACCCTTATTGATTCCATTATGAATCCACCTTAGTAGTAATCGTTCGATTACAAACCTAATATCGAAGGTTAACCGTTAAGATTTACTAAGAATGTGATTCCGTTCTACCTTACTGCTCCTAGGCGAGTTCAGGATGTCATTTGACTATGTCACACCAACCCATAGCTCTCTGTACAAATACATGACCTTACTACTCCTATTCAACGCATTTTAATATTTAGAATATATTTTCTTTTGAAATTAATATGAAGTATATCGGTTATATTGGTAACTGTCAAGGTATATGTTAATTTTTTTCGAAAAGAATGTTCCGTTGTAATTTTGTACAATAGGGCGATGTTATTAATCATCTAGATCATCATACTCCATATCGTCTTCACCTTTGTCATCATCTTCATCTTCATTTTTAATAAATTCAAATTCCTTTTCCGCTATAATATTCCCGTTTTTCTTGTTAATATATATTTCTTCCTCACCTTTGTTTGTTTCTACCTCTATTTCATATACCCCCTTATCGTCCATACGTTCTACATCAATTTCCTCTACAACTCCATTTACCTTTTCAATTGCAATTTGTTTAGCTGTTTCTGGACTAAGCTCTTTACTTTCGTAACTTTTTTCTTCTCTCTCTTCATATCGCGTTTCTTCATGTTCCATTGCATTCACACCATATGCTGTCCCTCCAGCAATGAAAAGCACCATTACGATTCCAATCCATAATTTCATTTCATATTCCTCCTCTTCATTTCTTTCTTACTTACATACTAAAATGTTAAAATGAAAGAAATCTGTGAGGAACATTAAAATTTGATGAGAATCCGTTTATTGTTGTCATTATCCTTCATCATCATCATCTTGATCATCGTCATCTTGTTGTTGCGATGACTCCTTTTGCTGAATAGTGTTATTTACTGATGTAGTTGATATAATTTCTCCTGTTATTGTATGTACCCTTACATCAACCGTTTCTGTTTGTTTTTTTATTATAATTTGATAGGTAGCCGTACCATTTATATCAACTATACTTACCTTCTCAATAAATCCACCTTGTACTTTTTGTAACGCAACTTCTTTCGCCTGCTCTTCTGTTATAACTTTTTGTATTTGTGAAGTACCAATAAAAGCGCCTGTAGTTTCTTCAATTTCTACTATTACATTCTCATTTGCATTTTTCTCTATTTCTATTACATATATATTTTTTTCATTTTTTTGCTCAAGCCTAATTCCCTTTACATTCCCTGGCACTTGCTGCACTGCAATTTCTTTTGCCTGCTCTTCTGTAACTTTTGTCATCGGTTTCTCTAACAATTGAATTTGACCAGTTGTTTTTTCAATCTCAACTATCTTACTTTGCTTATCATTTGTTTCTACCGTAATTACGAACACTTCTATCTCATTTCTCTTTTCTAATATAGTATGTTTAATTTCACCTTGTACTTTCTGTAGCGCCATTTCTTCCGCTTTCTCTTTCGTTATTGTATTACTTTTTAATGATTTTTCTTTTGCGCGTTTTATCTCTCCATTTTTGGCATCTACTATTATTTCATATGAGCCTTGTTCATTTAGAAGATTTACCTTATAAAAATCTTGTTCCTCTTTATTTATTAATTTCATACTTTTAATTTTTCCAGGATACTGTTCAGAAACAATACTTTGAATTTGCTTCTCAGATAATATTGTTTCTCCTTGCTTAGAAACAATACGTTGTGATACAAACGCTACACTTACAACCGTGAAGCAAACTAACAATGCAATTTTCCATTTCTTTTTCATGTTTAAAGCTCCTATCTCTTTATGAAAAATGAGGTAAATTTACTGTAACTTTCGTCCATTTTCCTTCTTCACTTTCAAGTTGTATATCTCCTTCATGAGCATCAATAATTTGTTTGGCAATCGATAAACCTAAACCAGTCCCCCCTGTTTCCCTACTCCTCGCTTTATCAACTCGAAAGAAACGGTCAAATACTTTCTGTATATCTTCTTTAGGAATTCCCATACCGTAATCTTGAATAGAAAAAAAGACTTTTTCTTTTTGTATTCCTACTATAATATCTATAGAATCTTTACTGTATTTCATTGCATTATCTAATAAAACTACTAATACTTGTTTTATTTTTTGTTCGTCAATATTTACAACAATTTTTTCTTCATCTGTTATAACACGAAAATTCCGAGCATATGTTTTTTCTAACTGCTCAGCAGTCACCTGACATAATCGGACTAAATCTGATTCGTTAGTCTCCAAACTCCACTCAGCACTACTATTTGCAAGAAGCAACATTTGATTCGTCATACCTTTCATTCTTACTGCCTCTGAATAAATCGCTTCTACAGATTCTTCCAAAACATCTTGTTTTTTCATTCCCCATCTTTTTAATAATTTCGCATAACTTTCAATAACTGTTAACGGTGTTCTTAATTCATGCGAAGCATCTGAAACGAACTGTTGCTGCTTTTCAAAGTTCTGATGTAATAAATCAATCATTTTATTAAATGTCGATCCCATTTTGTGAAGTTCATCTTTTGACTTGTTCTCAAGCGGTATTTTTTTGAATATCCCTCTAACTTGTATATGCTCCATAGTTTGTATTAAAGAATTTACAGGTTTTAAAATAAGCTTACTTAACATTCTTCCTGCAAAAAAAGACGGAATTAAAACGAGAAGTGATGCAATAACTAATACATTTTTTAACATATTTAAATTCTCTTGCAAACTATCTAAACGTTCTGTCATTTCTAACGAAACGATTTTCCCATCATTCCAAATGATTGGTATTTTTATATAGGCAAATTTACCCTCGTTCTTCTCATAAATTCCAGCTGACTCTTTTCTTTCAAATTTCGTATTTAATGCTGGAATTGGTTTTGTACTATCCACTTCTTGCCTAATCATTACCTTTGAATTTTCATTAATAATTCTAATCATACCATTTGAAGGTAAGTATGGTTGCAATAGACTTATTGCATCTACTTTCTTTGCTGAATCCGCATTCATTCCATCAATGATATGTATTGCCTCACGTTTCAATCGTTCTAACTCTCCATTCGTAGTCACTTTATAAAACAAAAAATATATTGAACTATTAATAATTAATAAAATAAGTAGTAACCATACTGTAGAGAATAAATATATTTTATTTTTAATTTTCATATGTTACACCTTTAAGACATACCCAACACCTCTAACAGTGTGAATAAGTGGTACGTCCACATTACAATCTACTTTTTTGCGCAAATATCGAATATATACGTCAACAACATTTGTATCGCCATAATAATCAAATCCCCAAACATTCGTTACAATTTGCTCACGGTTTAACACTTGATTTTCATGCTTCATTAAAAATAGTAATAAATCAAACTCACGTGGTGTTAAGTCGATTAGACTATTCCCTCTTTTCACTTCTCTCGTTTTCTCATCTAAATATAAATCTGTAATTTGATAACTACTATTTTCCTCTTCTTTTACTACATTTGAAATTCTTAAACAAGCACGAATTCTTGCTAATAATTCTTCTATTTGAAAAGGCTTTGTGATATAGTCACTTGCTCCTTGATCTAAACCACTAACCTTGTCAACAACTGAATCACGAGCAGTTAATAAAATAATAGGTATTACAGCATTTTTCAAACGTATTCTTCGAAGAACTTCTAACCCACTTATATTTGGAAGCATTACATCAAGTAATATTAAATCCCAATTACCATTTCCGAACTTTTCCATTGCCTCTGTACCTGTTTTTGCAATTTCACTTTCATATCCTTCAAATTCTAATTCTAACTGCACGACACGAGCAATTTTTTCTTCATCCTCAACGATTAAAATTCTTTCTCCCATAAAAACCTCCTATAATATATATTTGCACCATTTTAGTATAACAAGTAATACTTTCCTTCAAAAGAAAAAATACCCAATATGTTTTACCCTTAATGAAAAAAATCAGGAATGAAATATATTCCTGATTTTTAAAGAGATAATCCAACCCATTGCCAATATGCATAGTAAAATATGACCATTACAAATATATAAATAACACTTAAATAACTACTTAATTTTAATAAATCTTGCGGTTGAAAAGTTTCTCTATCACTTTCTTGAAATAATAGTAGTGCTTTAGAACTGACCGGAAAGGTTAAACAATAATTCATTCCAACAATACCTAAAAATAAGACAGCTACTTCATTTAATTGCAGACTACTTGCAAAGTATAGTAGTGGTGGAATAAAAATTACTGCTCTCGTAGTGTGAGATGTAATATATAAATGTGATGTAACTGAAAGGATAACAATTACGAGTAACACGATGAAAATGGATTGCTTATTAATTAATTCTGTTACTAAAAATAAATTCTGCATAATCCATTGCGCTGCACCGCTTTCCATTAATGATTTCCCTAATGCAATTGCCGCTCCAACAAATAAAATTAAATTCCAAGAGACACCTTTTAAACTTTCTTTCCACTGCATCACACCGAGTTTTGGTAAAGTTAATAAAAATACTCCTATTATAGTTACAGTTGCAATTTCCAAACCGTGTAACCATTCCGTTAGCCAAAATGCTACCATCGCTATTAAAATACTTATTGTATACTTTTCATTTCGTGATAATTCAAACTTAACTTTTTTCTGTTGCAGTTTCGTTTTTACTTCTTCTTTGTCTAAAAATAGTACTAATATTACGCGACAACTTATAAAGCTCATTATAATTCCAAATGGTAATCCCCATATTAACCACTCTACAAATGTAATGTTTTTATTATTAAATTCATTTAACATATCTAGAGCGATTAAATGTGAGCCTGCCCCAATAATTGTAGAACTTGTTGAAACTAAAATCACAGTAGGCATTAAAATTGCTAATGCTTTCGCAATTCTTCTACTTCCAATTTCTTTACATATAGCTTGAAAAACAGGTAATACAACTGCTGCGCGTCCCGATGTAGATGGAATAAAAAAGGCAAGTATTTGAATAATCATTGTTAAAATCCAGCATAATCCTGATATATTACGAGCACGATTCACAACAAAGTACGTCATTTTTTCAGCTAGACCGGTAATTTGAAGTGCTCTTCCTAAAATAAACGAACCAATCATAAGCCAAATGACATCCGAAGCTAGCGAATTAAATAAAAGATCTTGCTTTGCTGTTCCTGAAATAATTAGAAATAATACAGAACCGAGTGCAATATAGGCCGAATTTATCGTTGTTGTTGTCCATAATATAATTGCAGAACAAAATCCAAACAAACTCCATTTTGCTTCCATCGTTAATGATGATGGAAGCAAAAGAACTATTTCTACAATTAATATAAGCGCTACGGGCAGAACCCAGGATGACTTAACTTTCGGAGTATCATTATTATCCACATGTAATTCCACTACATTTTTTTCAATCATGATACGTACCCACTTTTATTTAAACGAGAAGCGATTTGATAGCCAACTAAAACTGTACGCATCGTACTCTCTGTACAATCACGAAGCCATTTCTCCGCATTAGAAAATGCATTTTCTAATGAAGATGGCATTGGTAATATGCTTGTATATGCATCAATTCCGTAATCGTAATTAATACGTGCCCCTTTACCAACTGTCCCTACTAACGCTATTACTGGTAATCCATATCTTTTTGCACATTTAGCCACCTCAGCTGGAATTTTCCCACGTGGTGTTTGAAAATCTATACTTCCTTCCGCGGTAAATACAAGATCACACTTTAACAATAATTTATTTAAATCCATATACTTCATAATAATGTCGTATCTCGGATGAAGCGTTGCCCCAATTAAAGCTTGCAGTCCAGCACCAAGACCGCCAGATGCACCACTTCCTGGTGTATGATGTACATCTATCCCTATATCTTTTTTTATAATAGAAGCATAGCGTTCCAATGCTTTTTCTAGTTCTATTACTTGTGCTTCGTTAGCACCCTTTTGCGGACCAAACACTCTAGCTACTCCATGCTCACCGCATAATTGATTAAACCAATTACAAGCAACATCGATTTGGACATGTCTTAATCTAGGATCTACTTGTGACGTATCTATTTTTGAAACTTGTAATAAAGAGGTGCCACCTTGAATTTGTATTTCCTTTTCATCTTCATTTAAAAACTTTACGCCTAACGCTTCAGCCATACCAGCACCTCCATCAGACGTACCTGAATCACCACATCCTATTAATATACGATCTACTCCTTTGTTTAAAGCTAATTCTATTAACTGTCCAACACCGTGAGTAGTCGTTTTCCTTGGATCACGTAAATCTCTCGGTACAAGGCGTAACCCAGCTGCCGCAGCCATTTCAATAACAGCTGTACGCTCACCGTTTCTCGTTTCAAAAACACCAAAATAAGATTGTATCTCATCTCCAACAGGTCCCGTTACTTGTACTTCATACATTTTTCCACCAGTAATATTTATAATTGTCTCTGTAAAACCTTCCCCACCATCAACCATTGGTAAAGTCTCTACAGTAGCAAGTGGCATAACTTTTAAAATCCCTTCTTTCATTACATCAGCAGCTTCCTTCGCCCCTAAACTTTCTTTAAATCCTGATGGTACAACTAAAATACGCATGTATTATTTCTCCCTTCACCTTATATATCTTTCGTATCTACGGCTTATATTAAAGGTGAAAAAAGAGAGCACAATTAAGCTTACATTAAAATCTGATGAGAAAGTGCTGAATTTTGCGCACTAAAAAATCCGTTGCACTATGAAATAGCGCAACGGATGTATTCCTTTACTTTTTATCCACTTTTATTTCTCTATTACGGGACAATACTTGTACGATTTAGAGTTTCCTGTACTCAACAAGCAATTGCTTTTAGCTTATATTTTGTAAGTTTTGTAGTAACAGTAAGAAAACTTTTTTATATCATGATAACTACTACGTTAAAATTTACGAGTTTGTACGAGTTCGTTAGTTTCGTATACATTCCGTGTGTTTATATTCATCACCCAGTAAAATGTCATCTCGCCTAAGCTCGTACCTCGTTTTCTTATTCTATCATTACACATAGTACTCTATGATGGTACAACCATCATGAAGTATGTATTTTCAAACACACTATTATTTTTTCCTATCCACTTCACATATATTTTGTTTTTCATAGATTATAGTTAAAGCTTATATCCGTAAAAATATTTTTGTCCCTTTTCCCAGTTTTCACTTGAAAGTTCGTTTATACAGTCAATAAAATCTTTATAATTACTTGCACTAATAATAGTGTTGTAATCCGCAGATACTCTTTTACCAGTCCAAATTGATAATAAAGATGGTATTAATTCCATTTTTAATTGCTCCTCATTATTAGCAGCAATCATAACCCGCTGAATCAATTTTTTAGCTAAGTCTCCAGGAAAAGCTAAATTCTGTTGAAAATAATAACTATTTGTATCCTTCTCCTGACAATACTTAAAATAAAAATTTCCAATTTCATCTATAGTTGCATCTTCACCAATTTGATCTTCAAAATTAATAAAGGAATCAATAGAGTCTCTTATAATGGTAGCTGTATCACTGAATTCCTCCCACTCTTCAAGTAAAGCCAATAAATATGGAATTACCTCAAGAGAAAGTGAGGTTGTGGCTGCTGATGCAAAAGTGTCTACTGTTTCTTCAGTTACCTCACTAAGAAAACGGAGATTATTTGAATCCCTTAAGTCTTCATGTGTTGCGACAGATAAAAATACTCTAATACATAAATTCAGAACCGCTTCATCTTTAGTCTGATTCATTAATTGAACTAATAGTGGTTTTTGAGTAAAATCCCCCGTTTTAAATAATTCTATTAAGTTAAATAAAACTTCCGTTTCTGTTACAGATTTTAAAATTTTTTCTTTTATTTCCGATTTAGCTAAAATTGTTTTTTCTCCAAACCATATACTATTCATAAGATTTCTCGTTTCTCCCATAAATGCACCTACTTTCATTAAATTATCTCTTTCCATTTTCTCGTTGCCATTTCAGAACTTTATTTTGAAAAACAGTAACCTCAGTATGTTGTGGATTATTACCAAATACAATAATCCCCTTTTCATTCTCATGTATTTTTAGTACCTTAGCATTTTCTTTAACTAATTCTTTTTGAGCTTTTCCATTTTCTTTTTTAAATACAATATGATGCGCATGCGGATCAAATATATCTTTTGGAGGATCTCCTATATTCTTTTTTAAATAAGCTCCATAATCAATTTTGTTTACATCCTTAGTAACCTTACCCGTACCATTATATTTATTATCTCACGCTAATTTTTAATTAGAGATTTTTTCAATACACTTAACAAAAGAGACCTCAAATATGAGGTCCCTTTTGTTAAGTCTTATTCATCTATAACTTCCTCTTTACTTATTCAATATCAGACAATCTTCCTTATTGAAATATAATAAAATCCTAATAAAAACGCGCTCTTCAAAAAGTTCTTTTTCTGCCCTTCGAATCTAGTAAAATGGCTATAAGATATTACAAATTTAAGCTGCGCTTAACTTGCACTAATAAATCCATTAATCCATTTCTTTCTGGATTTTTTTCCACTTCTTTTTTCACATGTTCTTCCAAATAATTATAAAAAGTTTCAAAGTCCAAATACACTTGTTGTTCAGACTCAACAGCTGGAGAATCTAATTCAACTAACACATGCTTATCATCTAAAGGTATAGGTAGCTGTGACATATCAAATTCATCTAAATCAGACTGAAAATGAACGAATACTATTTCTTGTCCAAACCCCTCTTTTTTTACAAAAAAACTCAAAGCTCTTTCCAAGTACTTACCGTTTATAAAGTTAAAATATATTGACATCAATTCATCGTTTTTCTCTTTATCTTCAATAAATTCAAAATTACTATTCATTTTATCCTCCTATAAATATTGTATCTTAATAATATCAGTCTAGAATTGGGAAAAAGTTAGTTATCTCCCCAGTATCATTTAAATAACCTCTGAACTTCAATCCATTTGAAGCAGTACCTTCAACAAGCCTACCATTTATTGTTCCCTTTTGCATTGCTTCTTTTCCCCACTGATATATCTTATCATCACTAATCATTGCTGGATCGTATATTGTTTTAGGCTCCTTAATATTTTTATACGAAACAGGTTCTGCAATATTTCCAGCCATATCTTTTCTAGGTATTTTGTATTCTATCTCATAAATCCCTTCAATTGAAGAATGTGATTTTTTAGATATAATTAAGTCTTCTACATCAACATCCTGATTTTTTAAAGCATTGTAAAATTCATCCATGTTATGTCCACCACTAACCCCTTTTTTAGTGCTTATATTCTCAACATTTTTTAAATGATTTTTAGCATTATCTCCAAATTTAAAGTTATTAGCTCCAACCGTACCCTTAACAACCTTACTCTCCATATACTGATAAGCCTCTTTCAGAGAATACTGTCCTCCTCCTGAGACATTTCCTACTCCAGCTATGGCGAAGCCTTTTCCCTCACCTGGGATTCATTTGTACTCCAGTAATGTTTTTACTGCGTGCTGGATCTTTTCATTCCCCTGTAAGAAGGTTGTTTTTACGGTTGTGGCACCTTTGTTCCATAGGCTTCCGATTTTGTCGGCAAATCCTTTTGCTGTCGAGGCTACAAAGTTTACACCCTCTTTTACTTTGTGGCTGGCTGTTTTTATGCCATCGACAGCTGCTTTTTAGTAGATACTTTTTATTTTATCAATCTAACAAAATATTAACTTTCTTATTATATCTTATTTCTATACTAAGACGAAAAAAGCACTTGTTGCCTTTCATAGACAATCAAGCGCTTTAAGTTCATATGTTTTTAAGTAGCATAAATTTGTAAATCCTGCAGTAAAAGTATGACACCTTTTGTATGTCATAAAAACTACTATGTTAAAACTTACGAGTTTGTACGAGTTCATTAATTTCAAATACATTCCATGTGTTTATATTCATCGCCCAGTAAAATGTCATCTCACCTAAGCTCGTACTTCTTTTTTTATTCTATCATTGCACACAATACTCCATGATGGTACAACCATCATGAGGTCTGTATTTTCAAATCATAAATCAAAAATATTCACAAATAATCAATACAGAAAAAATTTAGTTAGTTTTCAATCAGTGCTTTTCAGCAATATATCTATCAATGATTGCTTTTGGTCTATCTCCATCTGCTACTATCCCCATATGTTTATATTCCCAAATTATTTGTTGCTCATATGAATCTACTTCAGATAAATCACTATAATCATAATCAATATTAAATTCACCCGAATTATTAAGTGTAAATGTTAAATTAGTCCACTTTTCTTGTTTTTGTCTCTCAAATTCATGCCATAATTCAGTAAAGCATTCATATAATTCATCTTCTAACTCTTCACAATAATGCCCTTCTACATTATACTTCTCTACAATATCGAGGCTGTATATCGGAGCACTTTCATCTGCTGAGTAAAAATAAAAAAACACTTGTCTAGAATCTTCACTAACTTCTGCATAAAGATAAATTTTTAACCAATCAACTGGAATCATATCATTTAAAATTCCAGCGATATTTTGGTACAACTTTTCCATTTCATTTGTTTCCAATTACATCTCCTCCTATGGATTACCTAAACGTCTTCGTATATTCTTACCATCAATTGTATAATTCACTATAAATTCTGTTGGCCTTAATGAATTACCTTTATATTTAGGCTTTATATTGACATAAACTTCTTGCTCTGCTTTTAAAGCTGTTTTCCATTCTATTTCTAGTTTCCTGTATGAACTTTGGTTTACTAATTTTCCATTCATAGGTACCATATTGTCAACTAATCCTGAACCACCAAAAATATGAGCGATTAAGTGGCCACCATGATCACCTTTATTTCTATCTTCACCACCAACCTTTACCTGATGAGTACTATTTCTTTTTTCTTGTCCTAACTGTAGCTTTCCTTGTGCATTGTCAATTCTACCAATGTCATCGGTCGAATAACTATATCCATTGGAAGTATACTTGATATTTGGTTTTAATTTATACTCACCTTTAATTATATGATCTGGCTCAACACTATTTTTTACCGTACCCTTAACAACCTTACTCTCCATATACTGATAAGCCTCTTTCAGAGAATACTGTCCTCCTCCTGAGACATTTCCTACTCCAGCCATGGCGAAGCCTTTTCCCTCGCCTGGGATCCATTTGTATTCCAGTAATGTTTTTACTGCGTGCTGGATCTTTTCATTCCCCTGCAAGAAAGTTGTTTTTACGGTTGTGGCACCTTTGTTCCATAGATTCCCGATTTTGTCGGCAAATCCTTTTGCTGTCGAGGCTACAAAGTTTACATCTTCTGTTACTTTGTGGCTGGCTGTTTTTATGCCATCGACAGCTGCTTTTCCAGCTTTTCCAGCTACCATTGTTACGCCTTCGCCTAGTCTTTTTCCTGCTTTTACAATCGTCTTCCCAAAGCTAGAAGCGACATACTTTATTCCTTTTCCAGCAAGACTTGCCACTTTTCCAACAGGAACAAAGTTTAGGAGTGTCCATCCTGCGGCGATGAGTCTTTCTTTTGTTGATAATTCTTTTCCTGTAATAGGGTCTTTACCGGTAACTGCACGAATTGCATCATTTAGCCCGATGAATTCAGCTGCTCTTTAGAATCTATTTTCTTATACTATTTGCTGAAACAATATATGTACTTATCATTTATTATGCTCTTCTATCCTAAAATGCAAAAAGAACTGGTTTTCTCTTATAGACAATCAAGTGCTTTTTGTTCATATGTTTTTAAGTAGCATAATCTTGCAGTAAAAATATGATGCCTTTTGTATGTCATAAAAACTACTACGTTAAAACTTACGAGTTTGTACGAATTCATTAGTTTCATATACAATTCATTTATATTCATCGCCCAGTAAAATGTCATCTCACCTAAGATCATACTTCTTTTTTTATTCTATCATTGCACATAGTAATAGTAATCCATGATGGTATTAACTTCATGGATTACTATTTTCAAATATATCATTTTTCTTTTTTCTAATTCAATATTCTAATTATCTTTAGTTCGCTTGCCTTATGTGTTAGTGATATATAACACCTTTCTTATAGAGTGCTCCTAAAAACATTATCTTTCCTCTCTACACAAATGAATATAATGACCAAATTCAGGAAATACATCAAAGTTTCTTTCAAGGGTATCGCTAATCTCACGCTCCTCGACTAAGCCGGTCTTTAAATCCCTTTTTTCCATTGCTATATAGCCATTTTCTCGGAATCCCAAAATCAAGCTACTTACTTCTGTATCAGTTTCATCATCATATTCCCAATACGTAGCTGTTCTTAAAAATATCTTACTGTCACTCATAACTTCAAAATCATAATTTAAATACTTACGAATCAAGTCATCATAAAATCCCACCGAAACCCATTCATTTGTAACATTTACAATATACTTAAGGTTTTCATCTTCAGTTAATACCGCCGTATATGGTTCATGTTTTTGATGGTATGTGTATGCATCACGGTCACCCAGAATATTCCAAGGCCTCTTTTTAATGTCCGACCATTCGTCACAATAATAAATTTTCATAGTCAATTATAAACCTTCCCTTTAATATCCCTAATAATAATCCTATTTTTTGTTGCTTCATCAAGAATCGTTTGCGGAATTGGTTTATTTTGTACTGGTACTTCTAATATTAACTCCCCTTTAAGTCGCCCCCCTTTGAGAGCGTTAGGATTAAAAGAACCATTTGATATTTTAGAACCTGAAGGATATTTTTGTGTAATTTCATTTAAATAACTCTTAGCTGTCTTTTCTTGCACTTCACTAAGTTGAGTGAATTTTCTCGATACTATTTCCTTATTGTGTGCATATGAGTCAACTACGTATTTTCCCCCTACTTCTTTTGCTTCCAACGTAAGCTTAACATCATTCCCTTTAAACATTGGGAATCCTAAAATATCAAGCGAACAAACTATAATATCAATGGTATTACCGATGATATTAATATTATTGAGGATTTGCGAGCGAATGTCGGTTTTTGTTGAGAAAATAGGGATGGAAAAGGCGAGCTTTTCTATTTAGATTGATTGATTCGAGTACATGTTGGAAACGGGAATGAATGCTTTAGAGCATTTACAGAACTTCTTTACAAGCAACGAATCGAACGAGACATGAGAAAAGTTATCCTTGAAGTTCGTAAAAACAAATTAAATAATCTACGAATTGTTGGTAAAAACAAAAAAACATTAACTTAAACGAAGATAATAAATAACCCTTGTCATGAAATAACACAATAAAAAAAGTCAACAGACCACTACGTCCTCCTAACGTCGCTGTTGACTTTTCTTATTGGAAATGTATTTTTGTCAGTGCCCAAGGAACTCACAAAATAGCATCAATTTCCTTTTACAATTTGACCAATATCTTTCTCATCTTCACTTACTAAATCATAAAATCCTACATGAACCCCTTCTTTATACAACCAACATAGGTCTGTTCCATAGGGAGCATCAAAAATTTCTAACATAACTGGGGCTATTTCTAATATAGAGCTTGCTCCTAAAACTTGAAAATTACTAGAATCATTTACATATTCATCATCATCTTCTAAAGAGTAAATAGTCCACCCATTTAATTGAGGAACTTCTGATTTTTCTCTAAATGTATAACGTATTGGTTTTCCGGCTACAACATTCTTAGAAACAATAAAACCTCCAAAGTCAGAATTATTAACTTTCATATCCACACTCCTCAATAATAGTTAATAAATCATTTCTCCAAGAATACTCTTTGGCATAATCCACACATGATTTTCCAAATTCATCTTTCAAATTATACTTTGAGCCACTACTAATAAGTAGTTTATACATCTCTTTATTATCTTCTGTAGACAATTTATTTATCGTAATAGCATACTTCAAGGGGATAGCATTATATTTATCTAAAGCATTGATATTAATCTCATTATCAATAAGTAACCTTGTTATCTCTAATTCATATTCTATTGTTGGGCGTAAAACACAAAAATAAAACATATGCAATGCATTCCTTTTATTTTTAGCTGTAGTGTAATTAATATCAATATCCTCTTCTAGCAAAAATTTTATAATCTTAAGCTTTTCACTAGAATTTTTATCATTAATCATTGCCATACACAATAAATTGATATCTAAATCACTATCAATTTGATTAATATCACCATCATAAAATTGTTTAAAATCTTCATAAGTTCCTTCTCTAACCGCATCAAAAATATTTAATATTTTCATTACATCATCTTCCTAACTACTCATATTTATGACTCCTATTTGCAGAAGGCGTTTCTAATCTGAAATTATCTGGGTTAAACTGAAATTCTTTTAATTCTTCAAGAGTAATCTCACCATTTTTATACTTCTCAAACATTTTCTTATAAGAATTTCCTTCTGTATGACCAAAATCCACTTTACCTTTTCGTGGTCGTCCAGGTTTCCAGTCAATTGTCTCACTCGTGTTAGGGTCTCGTAAAATTCCATCTGGATCTATCTGTTTATTGAAAACATCTTTTTCAAATCCAAGTTTCTTTTCCCCAGATAATTGTGGTCTACCCCTAAGTTTTCCGTTTCTAATATATGGACCATTTTCTAAAGGTCCTGAAAAATCATCTAATTTCTTTATATTAGCTCCACTGGCTATATCACCAACATCACCCGTACCCTTAACCCCACCGCTCTCCAAATTCGAGATCCTACTCTGAATACTCGCCTTTGAGGCATCATGAGCTTCTTGGAATTTACCGCTATAGTTCGTTCCAGCTCTAACGACACTTCCATCTGGCAGTATTTCTACACCTTTAAAGATTTGGGATACGGATTCCACACCTTTTGCTAATGTATTTTCAATTATATAATACTAGTAATTTCTGTTAGCTTTAATTCATAAAAATAACTTTTATAAATTTATAGTATACATTTCAATTAAAAAAGCACTTGTTGCCTCAAATAGACAATCAAGTGCTTTAAGTTTCATATGTTTTTAAGTAGCATAAATTAGTAAGTTTTGTAGTAACAGTATGACACCTTTTGTACATCATGACAAATACTATAATAAAACTTACGAGTTCGTTAGTTTTATATACATTCCATGTGTTTATATTTATCGCCCGGTAAAATGTCATCTCGCCTAAGCTCGTACTTCGTTTTTTCGACGTACAATGAATTAGAGAATCTATTCAAAGTTGTATAAACTCTACCTACTAAATTAGGATTTTTTTGTTTATATAAAAACTTTGCAACAGAACCTTTAAACTAAACTTCAAATCCAATTAATATCCATTCATCAACAATGTCCCAAAAATTCATATTATATCTAGGCTCTTTATTCGTCCACCATAAAGTCGCATTATCATTATTAGAATTCTTATAATCTACTGCAACATAACCACCCATACCACTTTTAAAGAAACCAAAAGTAGTTTGTAAATCAATTTGTAAAGGTTCTTCTAACTCCTCAATAATACCCCATTCATCATCATCAAAAAAAGTTACATTTTCTAAAGGAACTAAACCCATAGATTGACTCGCATAAAAATAGAAACCATTATGAACAGTTCGATAAAAATTTCGTATTGTTGAAGGAATCTTATCCCAAGATTTTTCTAATTCTTCATTATTAAACTCATCTTTGGGATTTCCCCCTTCATAATATAGAATTTCCCCATTATCTGTTTTAATAGTGTATAAAATTGAATATCTACCATTTGTGTTCATAAGCTCTACTTCTTCAAGGTGCCTAGACAAATAAGAAATAGTGTTTCTTAATTCCACTCCTACTTGCTCTTTCCATATCGATAAAATACTCTCAACTCTCTTGTCTACGTTTTCTTCTTGAAACAATTCATACCATGAATTTGGTATTTTCCCACTATCAAGTTTATTAATCTCATGGCATGATATAAGTTGTGCATTTCTTTTATATTTTCTTAAAAAACCAAGTTTTTGTTCCATAATTCTATCTCCTTTATTTATCTATATCCTTTTTATTTCCTTCAACAAAATCATCAATTTGTTTTTGTAATTTCATTTCTAATTCTTTTTCCTTCTTTATCATTTCTTCTCTAAACTTAGGATCAACTTCAATTTTTTCTTTCTTATAAATTGTCCAATCAGAATAAGATTTAGACCCCTTAGATTTATTGGCTGCTTCACTTAATCCTAGAAAATTCTCTTCATTGTTTAAAACCTTAAGTTGTTGTTCTTTCGTTAATTTATCTAAATTTTCCATCTTTGCTATATTTTTCATTGATACGATATGATCAGCTTGAAGTCTATCTGTAATATACTTACCAGGTAAAGCAGGGTCAGGCGTTCCTATTTTATCCTCAATGCCCTCATTAACTTTTTCCCGTAGCTTTGCAGTAGGCGTTCCATCTCTTAATTCATCATATAATTCCTTTGAGATTCTTCTTTCCCCGTATCGAGGCGGTGTTCCAATATCACCCGTACCCTATGTTGTAATCTTAAACCCTCACAATAAAAAAGCAAACCATGTAAACCTTATTAAACTACTTCTTTTTCTTCTACTATCGGCAATTCATATGCCGTTTTATATTTCATCATGCCATATACAATGTTTACAAGCCTTCTCATAATACACACAAGTGCTTGTCCTTTTGTTTTACCTTCTTTAAGCTTCTTTTGATAGTACGCATGAAACACTGGGTTTCGTGGCATCTTACTGCCTTTTGCTACTTGCACTTGCTGCACTGCTAAATTATAAAATAAAGCGTGTAGCGCCCTGTTTCCTTGTTTGCTTTTGTGTGTCTTACCTTTCCCACCAGAACCAAAGTAAACAGGCGCAATCCCCGCAAATCGTGCTAATTTGTTGGCATTTGGAAATCGTCTTACATCTCCAATTTCTGCAATTAATGCTGATGCCGTCACAAGTTCTATTCCCGGCATCGTCTCTAATTGATAATCTAGTAGATTTACTAGCTGTTTTAATTCTCTTTCGATGTATTTCATTTCCTTCTTTTTAAACTCAATCTCCCGTACAATACTTCTTACTAAAAAGTTTCGCATTTCTTGATACTCTTTCATTGTTTGTCCATCTTCTTTTACAAGTTTTAATATGTCGCTTGCTTTCTTTACTGAACATGTATTGTTGCTAACATCTAATAAAAAAGCTGTTAATCGCTTTATATTTGCCCCCTCTAAACAAGAGGGTGACGGATATTGCTGCCAAAACGCTAATGCTGTTTTTCCATCTAACTCTGAGAAAAACTTTTTATAACTTGGATAATGGTGGTTTAATTGAATATGTAATTGGTTCTTTAATGCACTTTGTGCTTTTACTAATGCATTCCTTCTTGAAACCAATTGTTGTATCGACCAAAATAAATCATTTGGCTTTGCATCTGGCAATTGATTAAATTTGTTTACCAATATGCGTGCCACACATTCCGCATCCCAACTATCATTTTTTTGTATCATCACTTGGCTCTTTCGTTCTAAAAATGATAAAGCTGGATTTACTTCTTTCACTACTTGTTCATGATCTACTAAATATTTCGCTAACGCTCTTCCGTAACCACCAACATCTTCTAAACCAAATACAACTGATAAACCATTACTCACATATGTCTCTACTTCTAATAAAAACTCCGAAAATGCCGATGGTTTATTCTCAAATTGTATTTCTCCTAATTTCTCTTGCCAACAATTAATTATAACAGCCGTATGATGCTCCTTATGTAAATCTACTCCTACATACAAATAGTTCTGTCTATTATGCATAACTCATCCCTCTATTCAATAATTTAGTCATATACAAAAATGTCGGCAACCTTAGTTCGAGCGTTCATCTTTCGATGCGCATAGGTACGCAAGCCTATCCATTTTCATAATTTCATAAGTACATATAGTAAAATGAGCGATTTTTTTAAGTAAGACTGTTATATAATTGCTGGATGTTTCCCATTTGTTTGTATTTGCCCGTATGTATATACCCCTCGATAAAAGTTCTCTCGGTCTAACATGCGTTTCACTTGTACTTTCGTAAACCGCTTCCCTTTCTCTGTACAATAGCCTTCCCTATTCAGTCTTTCTGCCAATTGAGTAAGTGACCAATGCTTACAAAAGTGTCGTAGCTCAAATAGTCTACGTACAACGATTGCTTTATTAGTATCCACTTCTAACACTTTTTGTCCTTTCTTTACTCTATAACCAAACATCACACCGCCCCCAGCATATCCACCTTGTTCCGCTTTTTTCTTTCTACCTCGACTTAGCTTTAATACAATCTCAAGACGTTGGTATTGGTCTAATAGCTCTAACATACCATTTACTAAAAAATCATTTGGGTCATGTGTGTATATACTATAATTCGGTTGTTCAATTGCTTTCACATCAACTGCATGTTTCTTTAGCTCTCGTTGTATTAACACTTTTGCCATATCAGAGCGCCATAACCGAGATGTATTTAGTACAATAACTTTGCTTACTTGATGACACGTCATATCTGACAGTAATTCTTGTAAGCCTTCACGTTCAACTGTTAATCCATCTTCATCTACTGTCGCTCCGCTAATTCCTTTATCTTCGTATATGTGAAGCAGCTGTAGTTTATTTTCAATGCAGTGCCGTTCAATTTCTTCTACTTGATACGTTAGGCTATACCCTTCACGTACTTGTCCTTCTGTTGAAACTCGTACATAACCAACTACTTTTTCTTCCATATTAAGTCCCTTCCCGTTACAGCAATTAAAGTCCCTGTAACGTTTACCCGTTTTTTGCGGATAACGTGTGCATAACGTCCATCCGTTAAAATGTACTTTACGATGACTTCAAAAAATAACACAACCCTTTATTTTTTCCTCTACTATCGTCGTACACTGTACATAGCCATTACAATCTATAAAACAACAATAAAAATTTAACACTTAATGCACTTATAAAATTATAATGCTCTTTTAAATTTCTACGCTAAAACGCAAAAAAGCACTTGTTGCCTTTAATTGACAATCAAGTGCTTTAAGTTCATCTATTTTTAAGTAGTATAAATTTGTATATTTTGTAGTAACAGTATGACACCTTTTATATGTCGTGACAACTACTACGCTAAAACTTACGAGCTTGTACAGTTCTTTAGTTTAATATATATTCCATGTGATTATATTCATCGCCTAGTAAAATGTCATATCGCCTAAGCTCGTACTTCGTTTTCTATTCTATCATTGCACACAGTACTCCATGATGGTACAACCATCATGGAGTACTTACTTTCAAACACCATATATTTTTTCTATCCACATCAAAAACAAATTCGTTTTCATTCTCTTTTCTTGTCTACCTACGCACAAAACTTTAAATATAATTATATATAAAACAAAAAATATATCAATAATACTTATAACTTCTATTCATCATGAACAATTAATCTTCTTATAATAAAAATGACCTTATTTAGCTTTAAGCTAAACAAGGTCATTTATCTATATTAAAACTCTTCTTCCCATGCTTCTTTTGCATCTAATAACCTTTGTGATAAAAACTCATAAAAATTCTTTGCTGTATTGTAGTCATCAAGTCCACCTTGTCTATCCCATGCTATTACTGGGCACTCATTGTTTTCCATATTACTAGTGTCTAGACAATAAGCATATTCCCCAATATTTTCAATAACTACTAAATTCTCACTCATTCCTAAATCCCTATAACTCTCTGTTTCAATAACAACAGAAGCTATATTAGACTTAGCCACCCCTAAAATATCAACACCAAATAACCCACCAGAGCCATAATTTGTTAAAAACCACTTATAACTTTCTGGCAATTTTAACTGTAGGGTATCTTGAACATAATCAACTTGTTTTTTATCTACTCCACCAGTAAAGTCATCTGATTCCATATTTACCTTAATAAAATTGGTTAATTCCTCTTTATTCATTCAAAATTCCTCCTTTTATAATTCAGCTTTATCTATTTGTTTAGCTCTCCATCTCCAATATTTCGACCTAAAATTTTCATATTGCTTTTTTAACACAGGGTCGTTTCTAAAGCTTCCACCATTCTCCACTAAGCCATGCAATATTTTATAATATTCCTTATGCATGCTACCCGGGAGCTCCACCATTGATCCGGGCTCTCTTTGAATTAAATGATGAAGTTCTATAGCAGTCCCATCTTGCCAAATTGGTGCTCTTCCTTTTTTCATCAATTGGAGATTTGTCATACCAGTTTTAGGGTCAATTCTCATATAATCAATATCTAACCTTTGAAAAACCCGTCTGCTAATATCCCTTACTTCTCCATTAACTTTAGTTGTTCCAGTATATTCTACATCCTTATAGTTTTTATATTCTTTACCCGTACCCTTAACAACCTTACTCTCCATATACTGATAAGCCTCTTTCAGAGAATACTGTCCTCCTCCTGAGACATTTCCTACTCCAGCCATGGCGAAGCCTTTTCCCTCGCCTGGGATCCATTTGTACTCCATTAATGTTTTTACTGCGTGCTGGATCTTTTCATTCCCCTGTAAGACGGTTGTTTTTACGGTTGTGGCACCTTTGTTCCATAGGCTTCCGATTTTGTCGGCAAATCCTTTTGCTGTGGAGGCTACAAAGTTTACACCCTCTTTTACTTTGTGGCTGGCTGTTTTTATGCCATCGACAGCTGCTTTTTAGTAGATACTCTTTATTTTCTCAATCTAACAAAATATTAACTTTTTTATTATAACTTATTTCTATACTAAGACGAAAAAAGCACTTGTTGCCTATCATAGACAATCAAGTGCTTTAAGTTCATATGTTGTTAAGTAGCATAAATTTGTAAGTTTTATAGTAACAGTATGACACCTTTTATATGTCATGACAACTACTACGTTAAAACTTACGAGTTTGTACGAGTTCGTTAGTTTCGTACACATTCCATGTGTTTATATTTATCGCCCGGTAAAATGTCATCTCGCCTAAGCTCATACTTTATTTTCTATTCTATCATTGCACATAACACTCTATGATGGTACAACCATCATGAGGTCTTTACTTTTTAACAGCCTATTCTTTTTCGTTCTCATGCCTTACCTGACTGTGTATACAATTTTAGTACCACATGCTTTATCACTCTAGTATATAACCTATAAGTCCTGTAATAAATACTTAGGCAGTTACTATAGCTAATTGTATTGGTTTCCTTCACTAAATCACAAACTATTCATCCCATTCCTCATATACAACTGACCCCATATAAATTAAATTTCCACTTTTAAATTTAACTTCATCTATATCTCCATCGTACTCAAAATCATATAATCTAATAACAGAATCATAGGTTTCTGGCAATTCTTCCCCATAATGTTCCACAAATTGTGATAAAATTTCCGCTTCGTAAGAGGAACCACTTAAAGGGGTAGTCAACGATGTAGTGGAGCCCTCTATCAAGATACTCTCTAATAAATCTTGGTTATAATCAATAAAATCAATATTAAAGTCTCTCATGAATTTAGATTGAATTCTGTCCCCAACTTCATCAAACTTAATTTCAACATATTCTTTTAGACTTTGCTTAGTTCTAAAATTACCTATCCATAAAGACATTACGCTCGGTTTTTCCATAATGAATCCCCCTATATATAAATTATAGTAACATCACTTATCTTAAGCCTTCAGGTAATGAATTTATTCCACCTTTCAATCTATAATGTGCCCAATTTTTTAATCTTCTTTTAAATGTACTATAATCTAAAGAACTATCAATAATTTTTAACAACTCATTATGTGTTGTAGTAGAACCTATATCACCATGTTTACCTATTGGATTAACAAATTGTCCCACTCAAATATTAGCTTATTTAATTTAAACTAAAGTAAAAAAACCTTGAAAGGCAATCAGCCACTCAAGGTTTTTAATACGCTTAATTTAACTCATATACTTTCATAAAGTTAAAAAATTACCATCTATCATCTACAGTAATTGTATATTGTGCCACACCGATAAACTTCAAATCACTATTTTTAAATTTACCTTTTGTTTTTTGAGCATCATATTTCAAATTGTAAATTAGAATAGCAGCATTAAATTCTTCACTATATCTTATAGTATCAAACTGTTCTAAAAATTGATCGGAGTAAGAAAATCCATCTAATAAATCCTTCACACTGTTTGTCGATTTACTAATCCATTTCTTTTCAATTAAATCGCGATCATAATAATCTAAGTTAAAGTCTTTTTCGAAAGTTGAAGAAATACTGTCTCCATCTTCTGTATACTCAATATTTGTATAATTCATTAACTCTTCCTCATTCTCAAAATTCCCAATCCATATTGATACATGGTCATTCATAATTTTACTACCTCCTTAATTCAATTGGTAATCCCATCTTTCCGCTTTCCAATCTATCTTCTGCCCAATTATTTAATCTTTTTACAAAGGTTTCATAATCTTTTGATGTATCTATAATTCTTAGAATTTGATTATGAGCTACTGTAGAACCTTCGCCACCATGAACACCAGGTGGATTAACAAATTTTACATCTTTTGTTAAAGTTCTCATTTCTTTTATATCATTCATTGATATTCCCCACTCTTTAAACTTTGGAGTTCTTGCCACCAAATGCCACTCATGATATCCTCCCGGTCTTCGAATTCTATCTTCAATCCTTTTTCTTAACTTAGGGTTCTCCCACATTTTATTAAACTCTTTTGAAGATAACTCGTCAAACCATTTATTGAACTCTCCATTCCTAATAGAAGGAATATTTATTTTCCCTATAGCTTCACCCGTACCCTTAACAACCTTACTCTCCATATACTGATAAGCCTCTTTCAGAGAATACTGTCCTCCTCCTGAGACATTTCCTACTCCAGCCATGGCGAAGCCTTTTCCCTCACCGGGGATCCATTTATACTCCATTAATGTTTTTACTGCGTGCTGGATCTTTTCATTCCCTTGCAAGAAGGTTGTTTTTACGGTTGTGGCGCCTTTGTTCCATAGGCTTCCGATTTTGTCGGCAAATCCTTTTGCTGTGGAGGCTACAAAGTTTACACCCTCTTTTACTTTGTGGCTGGCTGTTTTTATGCCATCGACAGCTGCTTTGCCAGCTTTTCCAGCTACCATTGTTACGCCTTCGCCTAGTTTTTTTCCTGCTTTTACAATCGTCTTCCCAAAGCTAGAAGCGACATACTTTATTCCTTTTCCAGCAAGACTTGCCACTTTTCCAACAGGAACAAAGTTTAGGAGTGTCCATCCTGCGGCGATGAGTCTTTCTTTTGTTGATAATTCTTTTCCTGTAATAGGGTCTTTACCGGTAACTGCACGAATTGCATCATTTACTCCAATGAATTCAGCTGCTCCTTCTATTCCCTTTTCCCACCATGATTTTTCATTTTTCTTTTCTTTTTTATGGGCTTCTTTCAATTTTTCATTTTGTTTCTTTTGATATTCTTCATCAGCTTGACGAAACTTTTGAGCGATACGCCGTAATTCTTTTTCTGTAACTTGTAAGTTACGTATGTAAGATTCCATGAGTCTCATTGATCTCATATATTCCCCATAAAAATGCTGACTCGTTGCTCCTTGCCATTGCATTTGAATACTAAACATAGATTGATTGAGATTTTGTTGTATGTTCTGGCTGTGTGTTTGCATCTCTGATATGTTTTTGGCAATTTGTTCGAGTTGTTCAGGTTTGACCTTAATTTCCAAACCTTCTCCCACCTTCCTCTATTTTATACCAAAAAGGAATAGAACTGCATCAATTTTTACTTATCCCCTTTAGAAAAAACATCAAAAATACTATTATCACAAATCGCTTCAATTTCTTCCTTTACAAATAATTTTTGAAATTTTGTTCCTGGATTTAATATTACATTTGCCTCTAAATCTATTGTCTTTAATAATTCAACTGCATTCATAGAGACATACGGACATTCTTCTGGAATAACCATTTCTAAATGCTTCAAATCAGAATATAGTGGTAACATTAATCCTTCTTCCATTTCAAAATAATGAATTTGCAATTGTGTATTTTCAGTTGAAATCAAATTCCCTTCTTCATCTACAGTTGTATCTCCCTCTACCGAAGCAACAACGTACAAATTTGATTTCTGTAATATCTCATAAAAACGAACTCTTTTTTCTTCATTCTGTAAAGCTTCCACTAACGCCTCATCTAATGGACAAATTTCTAGTAAATTCATTGAACTTCACTCCTTATGCGAAATAATTTCGCCACCTTACTCAAGGTAAGATGGCGAATGTTAAATCTAATTATTTTTTAACGTTCATAGATTTAATTTTTTCTACATTCTCTTTTGCTTGTTTCGTTATTTCTCCATTAATAGCATTTGCATATTTATCACGACTTAAAAATTCAAAACATTTATATGCATTATTCGTATCAGTTGCGGACATATATCCTGCACCTTTATTAAACATTTTTAGAGCTACCGTATTCATCCATTCTTTTGCATCTGCTTCCGGATATCCTAGTTCCATAGAATGATAAGTTAATTCAATTGCTGATGCTAAATCTTCAATCGTATCTTTATTCCCGCTTACCTTTGCAGCTTCAAATGTACTCAAATACTCAATTGCTGCTTTTACCCCATCTTTAATTCCTAATTCTTCAATACCTGGTGTTTTATATAAAATTTGATAGTTATTTAACGCTGATTTATATTGCGTTTTTTCTAACTGTTTTGCTTCTTTAATTACAAGACCAGCAACATTAGAAAATCCTGTTTTGTCAACAACACCGCGTGAAGCTGCTTGACCATAATAATGTAAAGCATTATAAAGGCTCGTTTGTCCTTCTTTATTTGCTTCATCACCTGCTAATTGCACAAGTTGAATTCCCTCCATTTTTTTTGATGCATTATCAATCATATTCATACCACTAATTTGGCCAATCGTTTTGTCAATATCTTTTAACTGTGCAAGTAATGTGTATGATGGTAATAATGTTTTACCTACTTCACTTTGCCATCCTGTCGTTCCATTTATTTTATTCCATTCATTTTCTGTATCTGTCCATAATTTATTCGCATAATTCACCATTTCTTCTCTTGAACGTTCCAATGGGTGCTTTGTACGAATTGCATTTGCAATATTTAATACCGCTGTATAATATTCTCCATTATTTGCAGCATCGTTTGCTTTTCTTTCAAACATTAGCGGCATTAATAACTTATGAGATTCATCTTGAACAGATTTTTCTACTCTTGCCGTATTTGCTAATAAATTCGCTTTATTTATAGCATCTTCCACTGTAAATTTAGAATCTTTTATTTGTCCTCGAAGTCCCTCTACAGCCGCACTAAATTGCTGTTCTAATTTTTCTTTTTGTTCTCCTGTTGCCCCGTCAACATACTGATTTGCTAATAGTAAAGCTTTTTCATATTGTGGATTCGCTGGATTTAAATATGTTTCTATTTGATCGATTTCTTGACTAAATGGTTCAGATTTCACTTGTGCTTTTTGAGTACTTGAATCGATATTACTTGTTTTCTCGTTATTTTTGGCACCTTCAGTCTTTGCATCTTTTTGTTTTTTCTCAGCTAGTGTACTTGTTGCCTCATTTTTTTCTGTAATTGCTTTTTCTTCATTACTGCTAGTATTTTCTTTTACAGGGCTTGCTTTTTCTTTTGTCTCAGTTGCAGACATCACTACTGATGTTTGGATATTAAGGTTCTGTAATTCTTCTTGTAATAGCTTGTTGAAAATATCTTCTACATCTTGATTCGCTTTTTCTACTAATGTAGGATCTACACTTTCAAATACTGATGTAACTAAATAAAATTTACTTAACGCTTGTTCTAAAGATGCTACATCCCCTGTATTTGACCACTCTCTTTTTTCTTCTGTTGCTGTTTGATAAACTTTTTCTGCTACAGATTTAATATAATCTTTCTTATTTTCACTTAAATATCTTTGTAACTCTTCTTGTGTAGTAACCGATTCATTTAGTACATTCATTTGATTACGTAAATAGAATAGTGCTCTCTCATTTGAATATTCACCACTTGTAAGAATTTGTTCTACATTATCTAACGCTAACTTATGTTCAGCTATCGATTTTGATTTTGATGGTGTATTCAATTGGCTAACGAGCGTCCAGTCTTCTTTTTTGCTATAGTAGTTCGTTAAATTATTTAAGGCATTTTCATCCAGTTCTTTTTGACTCGTATAAAAATCATTAAAGAAAACAGATGAATAGTATTTTCCATTTCCAGCGTACCACTCAACTAAAATATCTCCCGTTTTTGGTGATACTGTAATTATTGGGTGTGTTGGTTCTGGATCTGGCTTTGGTTCTGGATCTGGCTTTGGTTCTGGATCCGGATTTGGTTTGGGATTTGGTTCTGGATTTGGATCTGGGTTCGGATTTGGACCCGGATTTGGATTTGGTTCTGGGTTCGGATTTGGACCCGGATTTGGATTTGGTTCTGGGTTCGGATTTGGACCCGGATTTGGATTTGGCTCCGGGTTCGGATTTGGATGTGGACCCGGATTTGGTTCTGGATTTTTCCCATCTCCTTCTTGCCCATTAAGTTGTTGTTTATTATCATTCACTTTTCCCGGTTCAGGCAAATTTCCCGTCGGTTCTGCCACAGGTCCAACCATATTAGTTGGTAAATCTAGTTTTTGTGGAGTTGGTGCATCTGATAATTTGATTTGTGGATCTTTCTTTTCCACCGATACTTCATCAGGTTTATACGTTACTGGTGTAATTGGAGATTTATTATTTCCAATTAAGTCTGCTAAATTAATAGTTGGTTTTTCGCCGGGTTTTTCATCTTTTTTTGCAGGATCAGCGACTAAATTTGGGAACATAGATTGTAAATCGCCCCCTGTAATACGACCATCTTTTTTCTCTTCTGTATTACTTGCTAGTTTTACCGGCTCTTTTCCTGCTGTCCTAAAGCCTTTGTCATACACAAGATATCCTGACGTTCCAAGTAAAGCTACTGACATTACTGATATAGCGACTTTTTTCCCTAAGTTATTATTGTTTTCCTCCATGTCCTTTTCCCCTTTTCCTATCTTTATTGAATCCAACCGTTTGTTTTCATTTCTGTTAGTTTTTCTTGGGCGGCTCTTACTTCGGATTCATTTTCATTTGCCTGCACTGTTTTTCTTAAGAAGCGACTTGCTTCCTCATATTTTTTCTGTTTAATTTTAAACATCCCAAATGCAAAATTCACATGCGGATTTTCATCGTTTTGTGAGTATGCTTCTGTGAAAAGCTTCTCTGCTTCATTTCCTTGTCCCACTTTATCGTATAAAATCCCTATATTTACAAGTGTATTTATGTCGCGTGTTCCACTGCTAACAACTCTATTGTAAGCTTCTAACGCTTGCTGATATGCAGCAGTACTCTTTGCGCCATCTCGCGTTTCATAAAATTGGCCCGCTTCGTAATACACAATTCCTAATTGATTTAACAACTCAATATTTTTCATATCTTTTTGAATCGCTACTTGTAAAATGTGAGATGCTTGTTGATAATTCATTTCTTTCTTCGCACTATCAATTAAGTTTGTTTTATTCCAAAGCACATATAAATTTGAAAGTTCAATTGTATATATCGAATTCTTTGAATCTTGCATAATAGCTTCTTTAAAGAAAGATTCTGCTTTTTCTAACTGTACAGTTGCTGTTGAAAGTTGACCTTTTAAATACGAAACAATTGCCTTATCCTCATTTGTTTTCGTGCTCATTTTGACAATAACATCTTCTGCCTTTTCAAATTCTTTCATTTTCATATGACTTACAGCTAAATCTCGCATTGCATCTTTTTTGTATGGTTCAATTCCTTTTGCATTATTTGCTAACGCTTGTTCAAAATTTTGCACTGCTTCTTGATATTTTCCAATGCGGAAATTTGCTGAAGCTAATAAATAAGCAGCTTCATTATTTTCTTTATCTATTTCTCGATCTTTTATTAGTTTTGTAATATAGTCGATTGCAATTTTATTTTTTCCTTCAGCAACGTAAATCGTTGCTAATTGGAGATATGCCTCGTCTTTCCCCTTCACAGCAATTGCATGTCCAACAGCCTCTTCTGCTTTTGTATATTTTTTATTATCATAAGCTTGTCGTGCTTGTTCCATAAACTTTTGATATTTCGCGTTTGTTGTATAGAAATAAAATAACGTTGAACCACCTATCACAACAACTACAGTTGAGCCAATAATCAAAATCCGTTTTTTATTCTTTTTCCACCATGTCGAAAAAGCTGATGGTTCACTTTGTTCATGCGCTACTGTAAGTGGTTGATTTGATGCTTTTGCATTTAAAATCTCATCATCTATATCATATTCCACTTGTTTTTTCGTTTTTTTCCGGCTCTGTAGAATACTATTTGGAACTGTAATTGTAGCTGCTACTTCTTGCTGCGTCTCTGTTCCTTGCCCTTCTTTTATCTCTTCAATAATGCTTGCAATTTCCTGTTTTAACGCCTGATCAATGTTTGGAAATTGTACGATTCGTGAATAGACGAAACAAGCAAATGCTGCATTGTTTTCTCGTTCCAATTCAGTAGCTAATTCCAAATAATGTTGTAGGACCATTTTTTTATTTATTTCAGGCTCTTGACTCTCCATAGTTTGAATGATATATGCGAGTTCTTTTTGCAGAGCTGTTGATGGATTGAGTGAATTGAAAATTATTTTATACTCATATAATGCCGCTTGTTTAAATCCTCTCTCTTCTAATAATCTTGCAATTTCCAAACATTTTGATACAAAAAGAGAGTGTTCTTCTGCTGACTGCCTTTCCGCATCAATTTTTATTCTTTCTCTCACGCTATGAAATACATCGTACCACTGTGCAAAGCTTGGGCATTCTGCGAAAGAGTTACTACTCCATGCCTGCTTAAATAATTTTGCAATTTCCCCATTCCATTGATTATGTAATACTTGCTGAAGTAACGTATATCTTTCACATTCTTTCTGCATTTCTTCCGTTTTAAAGTAACTTGCATCCGTCCATTTTTTATTTCGAACTTCTTCACTACACCAACTCAATATTTCTCCTAATAAAATGGCACCTGCAAATCGATCAGCTTCTTTTTGCCATACTCCACTTTTTAAATACATTGGTGCGTAACCCGCTGAACCTGCTGGCAATAACGAAGGTCTTTTCGTTTTTGGACCATACATTTGCTCAACATCAACAAGTTCGATATAGTGTTGGCCTTCAATTGGATTTTCACTTAAGAAAGGTATGAGTACGTTGCTAGACGATAAATCATTATGAGCAACTTCATTTTCCTCCATCATTTTAAGTGTTGTAAGAAATGCTTCTGCAATAAAGAAGCATTGTTCTTTTGATAACATTCGTTGTTCTTGTAAAATATCAGCCCAAGTTGGTCCTTCAACCCAAGGCATTACAATACTATTAGCAAGGTCTTCTGATTTTTCGATAGCAGATATATGTTCTTCTTTAGTAACGATATAGCGTGAACATACTTTAAGACCCGCTATGGAAGAAAGTGGTTTCAAAAATGCTAGTTGATGTTTTTCCTCGCGATAGCGTTCCTTAAAAACTTTTAATGCAATTCGTTCCATGCCATTTTCATGTTGCAGTTGATAGACTGTTCCTTGTCTACCTTCTTGCCCATACGGCATTTCAATACCAATTACAGCTGGGTGTTTCTCAAAACGATAAACATCTTTATTCAGACTAATTTTTTCTCCTACTTCTGGTCGGAATCCCATTTTATCCCCTTACTCTCGTATAACAATTTTTCACAAAAAAGACCAGGAACAATAGCTCCTGGTCTTTTGCAATTGTTCTATTCTTAGTATGCGTTATCTGTGTTACGGAATTTATCAGCAATGCGTTTTAAATCTGTTGAAATACCCTCTAAAATTGGAATATATTGCTGCATTGCTTGTTTAGATTGGATAAATTCTCCACGGAACTTCGCTTGTGTTGCCCCAGCCCATTGTCCTTCTAAACTATTAATATCGCCTTCAAGTCTATTAATTTGACTTTGTGCTTCTCCTGCTGCGTTTTTAAAGTTTCCTGCGATTCTTTCAAGTTCTTCTGGTGTGATTTTAATTTCTGCCATTGTAATAATTTCCCCTTTCAAATCATAAATGATACAACAATTAGATTATAAACTATATTCATACAATTTTTAAAGAGTTAAATTACAAAAATATTCTATTTTATAGTAATTTAACCCTATTTTAATATTATTTCACTTTTAATTCAGTCCATTTTACACTAATTTTATCTATCATCGTGCGAAGTAAATGTAATGGTGTATATGCACATTTTATTTTTATTGGCTTTCTACGTATGCAATATCCATCTCCACTTAATAATTCTTGATCCATTTCAGTATGTGGCAGTTTCATATTAAAGAAATACACATCGTTATTTTGTGTCGTTCCCAGTAAATATCCAATACTTCTCTTTCTAATTTCTGCAAACCATTTTTCATGAGAATAACTATTTAGGCTAGACGTAGTAGCTGCAGTCATAAAGTGAACCCCTTTATTTTTACAGTTTTGGACTATTAGTTCCATTTTATTTTTCGCCTCATAATCAGTAGATAATACAGTTAACATTTGATCAATATCATCAATTGCAATCATTATTCTCTTGTATGGAAACTCCACTGTTACGTTGGGATCTAAAGTAGGCATTACTGCTTCTCTATTATTTATTAACTCTAACAATTCATCTAACATTTCTTTTAATTGTATAGCATCTGTAACTTTCTTCTTCACATGAGGTAAATCTCCAAGAGCTAATATACCTGTAGGTCTTTCACCAAGGTCTACTAAGTATAACTCAACCTTTTCTGGCGAGTATTGGTATGTAGTAGTGAACAGAAGTGTTTGTAATAGCGATGTTTTTCCACCTTCTATTCTTCCTCCAATAAATATATGACTCATTTCATCTAAAGAAAAGCTTTGTAAACGAATATCCTCTGTTTCTATACCTGCTGAAATTTGAGCTGTTTCTAATTTCCCAACCATATGCTCTACAAATATTTCTTTAGGCACCATTGGAATAGTTTTTGCTTTTTCACCATTCCATTCTCCATTCATTTTTTGAATAATTGTTTTTAATTGTTGAGAGTACTCAAGTTCACTTTCCCCAATAAACGGCAATGCTGCTTGGAATAATTCCGGTGGTTGCCCTTTCATTAATCCACGGCCAACAGGAACTTCAATTAACGGGAATTTAGGTCTGCCAACTAAGTTATGATATTCTGTTCCATCTTGCAATTCGAATGTAAGTGCCATCGGTATATTATTACGAACACGATCGAACATATCAATTGTTTGATTCAGAGAGAAATAGAAATATACTCCGTATGTACTTGATTCACGCAATAACAATTCTAGTACTTCATTTTCTTTCTCGAATTCATTTTTGAATCTCATATAACCATCTACCATTACTACTATAGCTGGTACTTTCTTTTCTACCATTCGGTTATACATAGAGAATGACTTTGCACCAATATTAGAAAAACTCTCTTTTCTATTCGTGATTTCCTGCTTTAAAAATCCGAATAGACGTTTCATTTTCTCATTTTCGCCCTCTTGTATAATCCCGCCTATATGAGGTAAATCTCTAAAATCTAAGAACATTCGACCAAAATCAATAACATAGAAATTCACTTCTTCTGGTGTGTGAGATACAGCTAAGGACATAATAATCGTTTGTAACATCGTCGTTTTCCCTGTACCTGGCATACCATAAATATTTAAATGCCCTTCTTGTAAATCTAACTTCAGGGGATATTGCGCTTGATTTGCAACATCATCAATTAATCCTACTGTTACTTGTAAATATTCTTTCGGTTTATTCCAATCAGCAATTGTCCAATTTTCCATAGCATAAAATTCTTTTAACAATAATTTTTCTGGTAATGGATCCAGCCATGGTCCTGGTAATGCTTTAATATTTTCTTTTTCTGATACGCTTTGTACATATTGAATAAAAGCTTGTAATTGTTTTGGACTATTTGTCATTGGTTTGGGGCGCTTTTTCACTTTTATTCTTTCACCGGAAAGCTTCACTTCTGTAAAATCAACAATATCAAGCACTTTCTCTTCATCTGGATTATAAGGTGCTCCGCTCCATGCAGATTGGAATAATTCCAATACTTCATTGCTACCAACTTGGAGATACCCTCGTCCTGGTACATTGATTTTTGATGCATCTGGAATTTTTAACATTTCACGACTATCCGCGTCATCTTGTACACGCAAACAAATTCGAAAACGTGAGTTACTCCAAATCTTGTCATTTACAACCCCTGAAGGTTTTTGAGTTGCTAATAATAAGTGAACCCCTAAAGTTCTTCCTATGGCAGCAACACTAATTAGCTCGTCCATAAATTCAGGTTGTTCCTTTTTCATTTGAGCAAACTCATCAATAACAATAAATAAATGTGGTAAAGGTTCTTTTTCACGCCAGCTTGTTTCGTAATATTCATCTAGATGCTGAACATTTCCAGCCTGAATGAATAATTTTTGTCTTCGTTCTAATTCTGCTTTTAATGAAATTCTGGCACGCTCAATTAAGTTTGGATCCTCTAAGTTCGTAATAGATGCAATAATATGCGGTAATCCCGCAAAGGTGTTTGACATTCCACCACCTTTATAATCGATAAGCATAAATGCCATCTCATGAGGGTGATAGGTTGCTGCTAACGCTGCTATTATAGACTGAATCACTTCACTTTTTCCTGATCCAGTTGTACCAGCCATTAGACCGTGCGGCCCATGCCCTTTTTTCTCTATTTTATCGTGAATATTTAGAAAAACAGGTTTACTTCCTTCTCTTACACCAATTGGAACTGGTAATGAAGTCGGATATCGATTTTCTTTCCAGCGCTCTAGCACTTGTAACTCTTCCATGTTTTTAGCTTGAAACAAGTCTAAAAATGTTAATACTTTCGGAATGTTGGCTGCTGTAGAGCTTTTCATCCGAATTGGAGCAATGCTTCGCGCTCCTAGTTCACATCGTTCGAATGAAAGTCGATCTACTTTAAAACTAGCACGCGTTGTCCCACTATTCTCAGCTGAACTTGAAAACGTTTCGACTAACTCACCATTTTCTCCATTTAAACTTATAACAAGATCACATTCCATCGGTAGCCGTTCCTTTTGTTCCGCAAAAATAAATGTAGAAGCTCCTACACTTTCACCTTCTCTAAGTAACATTGGAGTTAAAGGGTCATCTTCTAAAAATTCTCTCGCTGATAAGAAAAAGACATACATCGGAATTAAAGGAACTTTTGCATCCGCTTGCGCAGAAGAATTATAGATTCTACGCATGTTAAGTGGGGTAAATAGTACTTCAGCTAGTTTCTGTGCATCTTGTTGATTTTCAGATAAAAAGCGCATACTTCTCTGTTCATCCCATACGTGAGGAAGCCACCTCATCCAATCCCACTGCTTTTTCTCCTTCTCATGATAAAATGCTGCTATTTTCACTTCATTTGGTGCATGATGCGTCATAATTTGTGTCGTTACAATTCGAATAAAGTTTAGTCTATCTTCTTTATTTCCGACTACACCAATTACATCGTTTTTTTTCAAAGAAATTGAAATGTGCCCATTTGGTATCGTATTGAAATCCCTTTTCACATTTTGCGCTTCTGTAACTAATGGATTTTCTTCATAACCTTTCTGTTCAGGCACCTTTAATTCTACAAGAAATCGTCTTTCTCCTGTACCAATACGAATATCTAAAAAGTCTGGGCTTTCAGGTGTACGCTCCCATAAATTACTTTCCCGATTTTCAATTCTTTGTACACTTTTTAATGGGCTTGGATTTTGTGTAATTAAATATTTTGCTTGTTCAACCTTTAGCGTATCTAATTCCACTCGATGCTTTTGAATTTGCTCTAAATATCTTGTTTGTAATTGTTCAACCATTTGACGATGTTCTTTCTTTTTACGGAAATGCCCCATCGTTGTAATTACATATGATCCCAACATTGGAATACTTGAAACCATCATTAATGGCATATAACTTGAATTCATCTTCATAAATTTCATCATTACAAAATATAATACCAATGTTAAAACCGTCATCATTGCTGGCAGTAACATTGTTTCAATTGAAAACTTCGGCTCCTCCGGTATATTCGGCGGATCATGAATAATAACATCCCCTGTTGGTATATCTACTTTCACACGCGGAGAGCGTTGAAAATACGGTGATTTTTGCACAAAACATTTCTCCTTCCCCATTCAAAAACTATTACTCAATAATTTTCCATACATAATCTTCTTCACTAGTAGATATATCTTGTTTAACCGGTTCATTATAAACTTCTTCTGCCGGTAGCATTTCAAAGGAAGGGATAATCGATCCTTTTTTATATAGCATTACATATTGTCCATCCCACAAATCATTATCGCGCAACGTTTCATCATTTCGAATAGAATGCCATTCTTCTTTATCTTTTGCCACTCTAATTTCATAGGTACTGCTCAATGCTTCATCTATTTTTTCATGATGTAAAATTGCTTCAATAATTTGTACCGCTTTTACGTCATTTGGAATTGCAATATCAATTTCTTCATTTGACTGTTTTATGTATGTCACAATAATCTCTTCCACGTTTATTCACCTTTTTCCATCGTGTTTGTTACCAAGAAACATCTAAAAATGAAATATCATCACTTGTCGGAGAGTTTTGTGCCCTCTCGATTTCTTTTAACACTTCCTCAAAATTATACTGCTTAAGTGGTGCAAGTCCGTCTGAGTGAATAACTATCCGATTAGCTTCTTGTCTAGATAATGTCTTTGAAAAAACCGCCAATTCCCCGCCAATAATGCCACGCTGTGTAGACCATCTTTTCTCTATATTTCTCTCAAACTTCATTACATTCGAACAATTCTCCTTATCTTGAAACAATTGTACAAATGAATCACCATGTGTAACTATCGCTATGTGTGCTTTATCTTGATTTGGAATAAGTTCTATTTTCCCGCCAATAAACATCGCTTCACTACCTTGTTTTCGCTTTTCCTCCAATACATCGCGAAGTAACCATGGTGTTTTTTCTGGCAATCGAAATGCACTCACTTCTTCTGAAGCTTCTTCTATCCAATTTTCCAACTGATCATTTAATAATGCAGCAATATCCCGTCCGCTTTCTTGATACGTTTCAAACAAGTTTAATAACTTCATACCTAGAAATTCTGCAGCAATTTCACCATGAAAAGACAGCCCTACACCATCACATAACACAAATATGAAACTAGTTCCATTATCTTGAAATGCTAGGAAGTCCTGTCCACTCTCATTTAAATCCTGCGTTTCCTTTGCTCTAACATAGCTATATTGATAAGTAAAATGCTTAGTTTTCTTTTCTTGCAATACCGTTTCTTTCTTTTGCGATAGGATATATTTCACCATACTTCCCCCTTCTATCGAACCGGCGTTGCAGCAGACATTTGAAATCCAAGTGATACTAAGTCCGCATTTGTCCCAGGAAACATCATCACCGCACCATCTGCAATATGAAATCCATGTTCCGTCATCATCTCACGATAGCTTTGAGGGATAGGCGATGAAAGTCTTTGCAACTTTGCACCATATTCATCTGTAATCTCTGTATTTGGCATAATGCCTTCCCACTTCTTTATATTAGTAATTTGTTCTTGCATGATTTCATCTGAGATAAAAATATTTTCAATTAGTACATTTCCATCAGGTACAGACATATTCATAATTCTTCGCACAATTAATTCTGGATCTTCACCAGTTGAAGCACCATCTGTCATATGACAAACAACAGGAGCTGGTCCGTCTTGTAAATTTGGCAATTCCTTTTGCAATAACTTCTCTACTACAGAGAAAGCTTTTGCTGTATCAGTTAAACGATGCGTTTGGATTTTTTCTAGTGGGCGCAGTCTTGCTACCTCGTCTATTGTTTTCACACCACCCAATAAATCAAAAACATGATCGCTATATGCTAAAATAGATAACTTATATCTTGGAAGCAAGCGACTACCTTTTGTTGAACGAAATACCATTTGGCGAATCGCTAAAGAAAGAGCATCCGTTACAATATCAATTCTTCTTTTTTCTTCTCCGCCTGCATCCATCATTTGGTTCATTGATGCGCTTACATCTAGAAGATAAATTATATAAGCTGGTGTTTGTTGTGTTGCTTGAGTTTGATATAACATGTTTCATACCCTTCCATACATTATTATATGAACTTTTTTTATATTCATATTTCATTATAACTTATGAATTTTCTTTTTCTCAATTCATTATAAAATGTTCTTAATATAATTTACATATTTTCACACAAAAAATATTATTATTCTCTTTCACTTTTATTGAAATGCAAAGCACCCTTCTATACTATAGAAGGGTGCTAATGTTACGGTATAAGACGCGTACAATCTCTCGGAAAAGCACTCGCTTCTCTCACATTCGATAATTCTAAAAGTTTATATACAATTCTCTCTAAGCCAATTCCAAAACCACCGTGCGGGGGACAACCGTATCGGAATGTATTTAAATACGATTGAAATTTATCGGGATGTAATCCTTTTTCTTTAAAAGAATCTAGTAACATTTCATAATTATGAATTCGCTGTGCTCCTGATGTTATTTCTAATCCTTTATATAATAAGTCAAACGAGTCAGTAATAGAAGAATTCTCGTTATTCGGCATCGTATACATCGGTCTCGCTTCTTTCGGATAATGTGTAATAAAAACAAATTCACTCTTATATGTTTCATTCACATATTTCCCTAGTAACTTTTCACCTTCTGTATCTAAATCCCCTACAGGAGATTCTTTACAATACTTACTTTTCAAGATTTCTTGTGCTTCTAACAATGTGATTTTCGGTATTTCAGTAATAACAGGTACTTCTATTTGTAATAGTTGTAGTTCTTTCTCACAGTTTTTTGCTACTTGTTGAAACATATATCGTAAAACATCTGTTTCTAATTGCATCACTTCATGAAAATCATGAATAAAGCCAAGCTCTACGTCTAACGATATATATTCATTTAAATGACGGGAAGAATTGTGATGTTCCGCCCTATAAACAGGTGCAATTTCAAAAACACGTTCGAGTCCCCCAGCTACCATCATTTGTTTATAAAACTGTGGTGATTGTGCTAAATAAGCTTCTTTTTGGAAGTATGGAAGCTTAAAAACATTCGCTCCTCCTTCTGCCCCTTGTGAAACAATTTTCGGAGTAAATATACGTGTGAAATCGTTCTCTATAAGTAATTCACTAAAGCTCTGAACGAGTGTAGATTTCACTTTAAATATCGCCGTGGTTCGCTCATGTCTTAATGATAATACTCGCTCATTAAGTAGTTGATCTAAACCAACTTGTAACTTCTTTTTATTTATTTCAAACGGAAGAGGCTCTGCTCCATTTAAAATTTTCACTTCGTGAGCAAGTACTTCTACGCCTAATTCTGTTTTTGACGTTTCAACTATTTCACCAATTACGTGAACAATACTTTCTACATCAACTTTGAATCCAGCGAATTCGTTTTCTAATACACATTGAATGACTCCTGTTCTGTCCCGTAATAATAAAAAACTAACATTACCTAGATGACGAATCTTTTTTACCCAGCCTTGAAGTGATACAACCTTTCCGCTTTTCTCCGTACATTCTTTTGTGAGTGAACGTTTCATGATTTGCCCCATTACATTTCCCTCCAGTAATTTTATATTTATTTACGTTATTGTTGTTGTCATCGTCATCATCCACGGTCACTCACCCCCTTTCAAAGAATACAAAAATCCGCCCCTATAAATAGGGACGGATTTTTCCGCGGTACCACCCAAATTGTCATAATGACCATCTTAGTCCTGATAACGGTAGGTACCGTTTGCTTTTACTAATTATCACGTTCAAAGCAACACTCACAGGTGTCTTTCCATCATGCGGTATCGCAATCTTTCCAGCAACTGATTGCTCTCTGTAGATCTTTGCATCATGTACTTTTCCTGATCATCACTTTTTATATTTACAGAGTATTCTATCTCTTCACTTTGTAAAATGCAAGCATTTTTAAATAAATTTTGATTTTTCACATCCACTTTTGGACAATTTCCTCTAAAGCTATTCCACGTGAACCTTTCAATAATACGACATCCTTTTTCGTTATTACTTTTAATACTTCCTCTGCTATCTCGGCTTTATTATCAAATGACTGTACTTTACCTATATGATAGTTCTTTCTTGCTTCTTCCGCTACAAATTTGGCTAATTCACCATACGTAAATACATATTGAATGTTCTCCTCATTTAACATTTTACCAATTTCTCTATGATATGTTTCCGCTTTCTTCCCTAACTCCAACATATCCCCAATCACTATAATTTTTTTCTTATAGGCATTTAACTTCTGTAACGTTTCAATTGCAGCCTTCATGGAGGAAGGACTGGCATTCCATGCATCGTTAATAATTGTAAAACCTATTTTAGCGGTTAAAAACTGAAAGCGCATTTGTGTAATATTTATTTGTTGCAATGCTTCTTGTATTTTTTCTGTAGGGACTTTGGAAAATTGACCTACAGCGATTCCAACAATCGTATTAAAAATATTATGTTTTCCATGTAAGGGAACATCGTACTGTATTTTTGTATGATTTAATTTAAAATGAACACCATATTCATCTAATTGTACGTTTGTTGGAAACAAATCATTTGTATCCTTTTCACCAAATGTCTTACAATTTACACTCGACGTTTTATTATTTCGAGAAAGCAATGGCTCATCACCATTATATAAGAACAAACCATTTTCTCTTAACCCATCAATAATCTCTAATTTAGCCTTCGCAATCTCTTTTCTTGATCCAAGCGTTTCTAAATGAGACTGTCCAATCATTGTAATCACCGCTACATCTGGCTGTGCGATTCGTGATAAATTTCGAATTTGTCCTTTTTCACTCATCCCCATTTCAAGTATTAAAAACTCTGTATCTCGTTTCATCTCTAAAATTGTTAACGGTAAACCGATTTGACTATTAAAATTACCTTTTGTTTTATGCACTCTATAAGTTGACCTTAAAATACCTTCTATTATATCTTTTACCGTAGTTTTTCCATTACTACCGGTAATTCCGATTACTTTTACATTTATCTCTCTTCGATAAAATTGTGCCAATTGTTGCAAAGCAAACAAAGTGTCATCTACAAATATAATTGGAATCCCTTTTGGCGGAGAACCGTAAGACTTTTTCCATAAGGAAGCGATAGCTCCATTATCCATTGCCTCTTTCACATACTCATGCCCATCCTTCACCCTAATGATTGGAACGAATACATTTCCTTCTTTAATGTTTTTGGAATCTATGCAGACACCATGTATTTCTAATTGATGAAACGATTCGTGTAATCCTTCTCCATTTATTACCTCTTCAAGTTTTTTCAAATTCATTTGAATCAAATTATCACCTATTTCCATTTTATTACATATTTTCGGTTTTATTTACGCATATTAATAAAAATTTTATAGTGAGGTGTTTATATGAAAAAAGCAATTAGTTTCTTTCTCCTTTTGTTATGCCTAATTGTAGTAAATGAAACGTATGCTTATTCACCAAAATCTTTACCAATCTCCCAAAACTCTGATCAATGGCAAGTAAATATTGCTGAACCGAAAAAAGCAAACAAAAAAAAGCTTCAAGCTAAAAAAGATGAATTTCAAACATATCAATTTTCAGTAAAAAATGTTGGAAACAGTGAAGTATATAACGTACATGTCGAAGTGTTCCGCAACGAGCCAAAAACAAAAACAAAATATGAACTCTTCTCTCTAAAGGAAAGTCGTTTAGCAAGTGGAAAAACTGGGTTTGAACATGCTAATTTTCCAGTTGCTACAAAAGCAGATGAGGTTGATGTAATTATTACATGGCAAGAACACCCTTTCCGCTCTATGAGAAATGGTCAAAAAGTGGAGTCTAGAAAATTTAAAGAGCATTTTGTTTTTAAAAACGAAAAAATAAATGAAATGCGAATAAATTCACACTAACATTCATATAGCTTACTTTACTAGTACCAGTTCTAAAGCAAATTAAAAAGTCGTGGCTTATCAATGCCACGACTTTTTATATTAATTCGTACTAATTCCTCTCGCTGCCCAAATACGATCAATATCAGCAGCGTGTTGTCCGCCGTATAAAAGAGCATCTGCTTGCTTAATTGCTTTTGCTCCATCGCTAAATTTAGAGTTTGGTGTTAATGACCAATGTGATTGTAAAATAATTTTCGTTGCAACATCACGGCCAAAAGCTTGTGCCATCTCATATTGTCCTTGTGACCAAATTTCACCGTCAGCATGTACTTGATTTTTTATATCTTTCGGATACACTTTATTCGTATCTAATCGGCGTAGGCACGTTGGATCTGAACTAGAATAAGCCGCTGCATCCCACTCTCCAACACATGCTTTTCCGTAACCTGTAGTCGATACAGCATCTTCATAAGTAGCACCTAAGAAGTCGCCAAACCCTTCTCCCATCGCTCCGCCTTCTGCAGAACTACCGAAGCCAGGGACTTGATTATCTTGAATTGAATGCCCATATTCATGTGCGATAATACCCGCATCTTCTGCATCATCTACTCCGCCAGTACCAAAAGTTAAAGCTTTCGTTGTCGGAGAATAAAATGAGTTGTCCGCCGTCGTTCCATTCACATTCACTTTAATGGAGCGATTATTAATATTTTGAAAACCTAGACTTTGAATGTAACGTTGTAAAGTATCGATATGATAATACGACATCACATCTTCAAAGCTATCATTTGCGCGTGTATAGTTAAATTGTAAGTTTGTAGATTTTGTTCTCGCTTTTGAAGATATCGTTACATACTCTCCAATTAAAAATCCTGTCCCATCTAAACCTTTTAACGTAACAGTTTTTAATTGATTCGTTAGCGCTGTTGAATCTGCATCGTTATTATCTTTTAATCCTGCTAAACTCCCACTTGATACGACAGGGTTAGGTAAAAATACTTTTCCTGTTCCTTCTACTTTTCGGTTTATATCAACTTTTTTAATTAACTTTCCATTTTCCGCATCAATAAATGTTTCCCATGCACCAAATGGATTATTAGAATGGACAACCACTTTATATACTGGACGAGCAATTCCCTCTTCAATAATGTATCCAAATTCTTTCTCTGTAGGAGCCCATAAGTTTTGCTCACTTGCTTCTCCAACATACGCCATTGATTTTTGTATTGCATCTTTTTCACTAATTTTTTCCGTTACTTGCTTCACAGCTTTAATAGGTTGATAATCAGAAACAGCAAGTACACCCTTTCCTTCTCCGTTTAGAGTTACTGTAATTTGATTTGAAAATACAGGTGCACCATTCACAACTTGTTGGAACCTAACATATGAAGCTACAGGCGTTTCTGTTGTAGAAATATATTGCAAGTCTGAAAGGTCTGGCTTTAATCCGTACTGATTGGCATTCCCTTTTAAATATTCAATAGCTTTTTTCTGTGGCGAATAAGCTTCCACCTTTACTTGTTTCTTTGTCTCTACTGCAGAAACAGTAGAAAGCGTCCCCATTACTAATGGCACAGTCATCGCCATTGCCACCATTTTTTTATTAAACATAGAACCACTCCCCCTAATAAAGTAGCTCAACCTTTCCCCATTCCCACTAGGCAATCATTTTTTACACAATGGATGGATAAAAATTGAATCTACGTTTAATTCTCTATAAACAATTCTATTACCTTTCCATTTAGGGTGAGTGAAAGTTTCTCAATATTTATGTGTAAAGCGAAAACAATACTGTAGAAATATATTTCTACAGTATTGTTTTTGGTAAGATATGTGCTACAGGTCCTATCGAATGGATTATGCGGAAAATAACCGGATACATTTCCAGCACACAAAAAGGAAGTTAGAATCATTCCAACTTCCTTTTTTCTTTACTGAGCAGCACTTAATTTAATGCGGACTTTTGTCTCACCTAAAGAAAGTTCATCGTCTTCATTCGTTAAGTGACCAAATGTAAATTGTTTAACGAGTAAGTTTTCTTCCAACAACTCTTTATGATTCGTTAACGTTTGCTGTAGCTCTTCCTCTGTATCAAGAATAACATCCACTCGTAAATTTACTGGTAAATTCAACTGCTTACGATATTCTTGAACGGCGCGAATAAACTCACGTGCTACTCCTTCTTGTAACAATTCTTCCGTTACATTCGTATCTAACATAACTGTATATTGTCCGTTAGTCGTATTAGAGAATCCTGATTTTGCAACTTTCTCTACTAATACATCTTCAGTCGTTACAACTACTTCTTCTCCTGATGCTGCTTCGTAAACCGCTCTTTCTGTAGAGACAAAGTTTTGTACCTCGTCTTGTGATAATTGTTTTAACCAGCCATTTACTGCATTCACATTTTTACCGAACTTCGGCCCAGCCTTTTTAAAATTCAGTTTTAATTGATAGGATGTATATTTCGTTTCATCTAGTTCAACATGGAACGCCTTCACATTTAACTCATCCATGACGATATCACGATAAGATTCCCAGTCCATATCATTTTCATTATGCTCAAGTAGTACAAGTTCCGCTAACGGCTGTTTTACTTTTAAAGAATGCTGATTACGGTTACTTCTTCCAAGTTCAACAACTTGTAAAACAGCATCCATTTCCGCTTCTAATTTCGGCTGAAGTAATGATTCATTTACAACTGGATAATCCTCTAGATGAACGCTACTTCCAGTTAAATTCAAATGAATATCTTCAGCGACAAACGGTGTAAACGGTGCGATTAATTTACTAATTGTCACAAGCACGTCATGAAGTGTTTCATACGCAGCTGCTTTTTCCGCATTCATACCAGATTCCCAGAAACGATTACGTGATCGTCTTACGTACCAGTTACTTACTTCATCTACAAGTGCCGCGATTTCACGAGCTGCATTCGTAAATTGATAATCATCAAGTGCTGTTCTCACTTTTTTCGTTGTGCTATGCAATCTTGATAATACCCATTCATCCAATTTCGTCCGCTTTACGTCATATGTTTCATTCGGATTATACTCATCTAAATTTGCATATAAAACGTAGAAGCTATACACATTGACTAACGTATCTACAAATTTAGATTTCGCTTCCAGTACTGTTCTTTCAGAAAAACGTTTCGCATTCCACGGAGCACTATCAACAAGTAGAGCCCATCTTAAAGCATCTGCACCAAACTTCCCTACTAAATCAACTGGATCTAGTGCATTCCCTTTACTTTTAGACATTTTCTGTCCTTCCTCGTCTAGAACATGCCCTAGTGATAGCACTCGTTTATACGGTACTTTTCCAGTATATAGTGCTGATACAGCTAATAAACTATAAAACCAGCCGCGTGTTTGATCAATTCCTTCTGCAATTACATCTGCTGGAAACTGTTCTTCAAATAACTCTTTATTTTCAAACGGATAATGATATTGCGCAAATGGCATCGAACCACTATCAAACCAAACATCAATTACTTCTGGTGTACGATTCATTGTACTTCCGCATTTTTCGCAGCAAACTTGCACTTCATCTACATATGGCTTATGCAATTCTAAATCTTCAGGTGTTTCTTTCGTACTATGCTTTCTTAAATCATCAATGCTTTTCGGTGCAAATTGATGATCGCAACTTTCACATTCCCATACGTTTAATGGTGTTCCCCAATATCTATTTCGGCTAATATTCCAGTCCACCATATTTTCTAAAAACTTACCAAAGCGTCCATGTTTCATATGATCTGGATACCAAGTAACAGAATCATTATTTTGTAAAAATGTATCTTTAATTGCAGTCGTTCGGATTAACCAACTCTCTCCTGCATAATAAAGAAGTGGTGAATCACAGCGCCAGCAATGCGGGTAACTGTGTTCATACTTTTCTTTATGGTATAGTAAACCTTCCTTCGCTAAATAACGAACGATATCTACGTCACAATCTTTTACAAACTTCCCTTTCAAAAATGGTACTGCTTCTGTATACTCGCCTTTCTCATCTACAACATGTAAGAATGACAATCCTTCACTTTGCACGACTCTATAATCGTCCTCTCCGTATGCTGGAGCAATATGAACAAGTCCTGTACCACTATCTGCCGTTACAAAATCTGCTCCGATAACGCGGTAACCATTTGTAACTTCTTTCATCGGAAACGGTGCTGTATAAGAAATATTTAATAATTCTTCTCCTTTATGAACAGATAATACTTCATAGTTTTCTTTTAATACATCTTGTACACGTTCTTTCGCAACAATGTATACATGACCTTCTTGTTTTGCTTTCACGTATTCCATATTTGGATGTACAGCGAGTGCAACATTTGCTGGAAGTGTCCAAGGTGTTGTCGTCCAACCTAGGAAATATTCATTTTCACTATCCTTCACTTTAAACTTAACGGTTGCACTTAAATCTTTTACTGTTTTATACCCTTGGGCAACCTCATGTGAACTTAGTGAAGTTTGACAGCTTGGGCAATATGGTGAAACTCTATGCCCTTTATACAATAATCCTTTTTCATGAATCGTCCCTAAAATATGCCATACACTTTCGATATATGGATTCTCTAACGTAACGTATGGATCATCCATATCTACCCAATAACCGATGCTTTCAGTGAATTCACGCCACTGCTTTTCATATGTGAATACACTCTCTTTACACTTTTTAATAAATGGTTCAATTCCGTACTCCTCGATTTCATGTTTACCAGAAATACCGAGTTGCTTCTCAACACCTAATTCTACAGGTAAGCCGTGCGTATCCCATCCCGCTTTTCTTAATACTTTATAACCAGCCATCGTTTTATATCTTGCTACTACATCTTTAATTGTTCGTCCAAGTGCATGACCTACATGCGGTAATCCATTCGCCGTCGGTGGTCCTTCATAAAACACAAAAGATTGTGCGCCTTCTCGATTCTGAATTGATTGCTCGAAAATGCTTTGCTCGTTCCACTGTTTGCGAATACGTGTTTCTCTCCCTACAGCTGACTCTTTTACATCTACTTTCTTCATCTACAATCACTCCTTTTGAATGTTTTAAAGCACACAAAAAACCCGTCCCTATAAAGTAGGGACGGGTTTACCCGCGATACCACCCTAATTCTATTAGTTCTTCACTAATAGCACTTAGCAACGTACGATCATACGTGTTCCTTGTAACGGTAGACACCCGTCCGAGCTTACTTATTTTCAGCCTCGGCTCCTCGGAGATGATTTTCAAATAACATCTGTACACCGGCTTTCAGCAACATACCGGCTCTCTGGGGAACAGTACACTATTTTACTCTTTCTCGTCTTCAGATTTGTATACTTTGTTAAAAGCTATTTTATGCCATTTGGAAACTAATTGTCAACTAATTCAAAATATATTTTTATTTGTTTCCTTTTTCCCTATTCTTATACAATTATTTTTCAAATTCTCGCAATGCTACTAAATTTTCATCATCCTCGATAAGTTCAGCGAAAAATCCTGACTCATCCTCACGAAGTACAATTTCAAGTTCTACCTTCGCCTCTTCCATTCTGTTTAACTGTGCTAAATAGCAAACACGATCATATCTTGCTAACAAATCACTCTCATCAATTTTTAATGCTTCATTTGTTATTTTTTCTGCCTGTATCGTTTGTCCGGCACCATGATAAGAAGATGCTAAAGAAAGAAGAATTGCTGTTTCATTCGGATGATGTATAGAAGCATTTTCTAATACTTGAATTGCCTCTTCAAACCGTTCTTGACTTTGATATATTTCTCCTAAAGCAAGAAACGCTCTACTTACAAACGGTGTTTGCTCCGTTAATTGTAAGGTAATCTTTTCTGCTTTTCTTTCTTCCCCTGCTTTAAACAATACTTGCGCATGCAGAAGAAGAGTATCGTAATCATCTGGTAACTCTCGAACCATTTGCTTCGTTAATTCCGACGCATCCCTTATCATATCCTCTTCATCACACTCTATGAAAAGATTTACAAGTTGCTTCGCTACATCGTAATCCCATTTACTTTCTAATGATGTTTGCAGTACATCTATCGCCTCTTTATACATCGCCACATTCTCGTAAAATAGTGCAAATCGCTGCGCTGCCATACTATTTTTTTGATTTAACTTTAATGAGATTTCATATAAATCAATGATTGTAGTAATAATCGAAATTTCTTTCGCACGGTTTTTCATGCGATAAAAAGCTCTTGTAATTATGGATTTCTTCGGCTGTTCATTTTGTTGACGTTCAATCCATCTTTCCGTCACCGCAGATGCTGCATACACAAATGCCATACTTCTTTCAGCTTTTTTCACTTTTAGTGTATGAAGAAAATCTCGTATGTTAGACCATTTCTTATGTTGTTCTATCGCTTTTACATATACATCAAATATACGTTCATTATTTACATCTTTTTGTATAACCTTCATTGCAATTTCAATTGCTTTTGCATTTCTATTTTTCACTAATACTTTTGCATAATGATATAAAACTTCTGTATGCTCGCCATCTAATCTTAGTGCCTCTTCAATCTGCGCTTGTTCTTTATCTATTTCATCCATCGCTCCATACACGTATGCAATCGCATCTAATCGCCATATTTCAGGTACTTCGTCTGCTAATTGTTCTAGTTCAGTCAGCAACTCTTCCTGAAGATTCATCTCTACTGAAAGCTGTGCCAAATATTCCATATTAATATGCAACGGCTCTTCTTTCATCGCCTGAACCATATGACTTTGTTCTTTAGAACGATTTTCTTCTTTTTCGTATATTTCTGCAAGCTGTAAATGTACACCGACGAAATTCCCATCAAGTTCTAAACATGTTTCATACGCTTGTTTTGCTTCCGTCAATTGCCCTAATGCCATAAGTGTTTCACCAATTCGGTAATACGGTAATGCCGTTTCCTTTTGTTCTATCACCTTATTATATCTTTTCATCGCTTGGCCGTACTGTCCAATAGATTCATATAAAATACCTATATAGCAACCGTACTCACTTACTTCATTTCTTTCTTTGTGTATCGTTCTTAAGAATGCTATTCCTCGTTGTACAAATACGGTTCCTTTAATTCGATTCACATATTCATCTAACGCACTTGCTACATTATATTCGCTCTGCTTTATACCACTCTCTAACTTAGACAATGCTACTTTAAATCCTTCTTCACTTCCACCAAGTTCAACCTCAGCATCCCATAAAACCATTCCCGCGTTCATAAGGAAATCTTGGCTCTTTTCAATTTGTTTTTCAATACTGAGAATATATTCTTTCGCTTCCTTATATTGTTCTCTTGCCATATAAACTTGCGTAAGTCCGAAGTGAGAATAAACATCATCATGATTTTCTTCCAAAGCACGAGTATACAATGTTTCTGCTTCTTCCAGACTATCATTTTGGAAATGGTAATCACCAAGTTTTACGTATAGAGGTGCCTTATCATCACACTTCTCAATACCTTTTAATAAAACTTCTTTCGTCCTTTCTTCATCCTTCAAATCAGATTCGTATATTTCCGCAAGTTTTGTATAAATATAAGGTGCATTACTATCCAAATGAATTGCTATTTTAAGCCCTTTTATTGCTAAATATAATTTCCCTAAATGATGCGCACATCTCGCTCGCTCATACCATACATGTGCTTCATTTTTGTATTCTTTTAACAAATCATTAAAGATTTCATACGCTTCTTCATATCTTTCTAAATCTATTAATATTAACCCGTGATTCGTTAAAGTGAATCGTTCCGGGCTACGCTCTAAAGCTACTTGAGAAAACTGCAACGCCTTTTCAGACTGATCAATATACATATACGATAAAGCGAGAAAACTCCAAGCAATCGGCTGATCCGCGTCTAATTGTAACGAGGAACGAAAACTTGAAATTGCTTCTATATAACTTTCCTGCTCAAAAGCATACCTTCCGTTTATTAAATGATATAATGCACGATTATTTTTCTTCTCAACACTCGCAAGCATGTACCCAGCTTTTTCTAACTCTTCAAGGCGAATAAAGCACTGTGCACCATGTAATTTAACAAAATCTGAGTTAGGAAACTTCTCCATTAACTTTTCAATACAAGATATAATAAACTCTTTATCTACTTCAACATCTAAGTGCTTAACTGTATATAACCACGTATTCGGATTATCACTCGTCTCTTTTAAAAATTGTACTAAGTTATGAATCCCAGCTTTATCTTGTTCATCTAAATGATCCGTTAAAGAAAAAATAGATTTGAAATAATCATTTTCTTCTTCATTTAAAAATGATAATTGTTCCTTCTTTTCTTGCGGAACAAACGTAATTGCTAAACAACCTGTATAACGATATTTTTCTTGTAACTTACTATATTCCACAATAACTGGCTCTATAAAGTTCGGATCTTGAACATAAAAGGCCTGCAATGTATCATCATATCCAGCTAGTACTTGTACATGTGAAGCATGCTCAATATCTATACTTAATAATACGGGGATCCCCTGATTTAACAATCTCTTATAATTTTCTACATTCCCTTTAAAATAACGATATTCATAACCTAATTCTTCTAAATAAGAAACAGTATCTGAAAACTTCGAGCCTGTCATATCAAAAATAAACTCTGCTATTTCATCTTGTGTCCGTTTTTCTCCCCAAATTTGCAACATCATTTCTAAACTTGTTGGTACGCAATAATTATCCTTTTGTACAATTGGAACTATTGGTAAGTGAACCTTTTTTCCATCTGGATTTTTTGCTAAATTATGATATAAAGACCCTTTTAAACTTTTTTCTTCTTGTAATAACTGTTGTAAATCTACAAGTTTATTCATTTTGTAAAGCGCTTCTGCACGTAAATGTACAAAATAAGCTTTATACGCATGATAAGGAAGTTGATTATTTATGTTATCTATTACCGCTAACATTTCTTCATACTTACCTAAATCTAATAAATATTTTACCTTTTCAAAATGAAAATATGGTACTTGCGGGAACTTTACAATCGCATCATCAATTAGCTGCAATGCACGTTTTTGTTCTCCTTTATTCGCATATAACTGTGATAATAAATAGGTAGATAACTCTTCGCAATCTTTATGCTGCATACCAGCTATAAATTGTTCTTCTGCTCTCTCCCATTCACCTGTATGCATATAGACGTAGCCCCATTTATCAAATACGGCACGTTCACTGTACTCCTCTGCCTTTTTCATATAATAAAGAGCTTCTTCATTTCGTTTCATTTCCAACAAACATCGTACTAACGTAAAATATGTTTTCGCTAAAAGATCAACTTCAATTTCTTCTTTATTTACCTCTTCTAATGAGTCTTTTAACAACTGTTCTGCTTCAAGAATTTTCCGCTCATCAATTAACTCATCACAATATAAAGAGAGTGTTCTCATATTTGGGAATTTTTTATAGGCGTAGCGAATGAGGAATGAACTGTATTGGTGCATAAGCCCTTCATCAGTAAGGCGAATTAATATATCAAACTCCTTATGTGAAGAAATATTAGCAAGCCAATTCTTCACATAAGATAAAGTATTCTTTTCTTTTATATATGAAATTTTATTATTTATTTCCTGTAATCCATCTATAAATCTCTTGTCTTTCAAACAAGCATCTAACTGCTTAAAATCTAGCATGTATTCACCTCGAATATTTATTTATACTGCTACTTGCTTAGATTTTACACATCATATTGTATGTATTCAACTAAAATCTCCTATAATGGATGGTATTAATTAATATTATTCAAATTTATAACAAAATATAGTAGAAATGATTGTTTTTCTCCATATTTTGTTTGATTATATGGAATAACGTAACATGTGGATCTTATTTTTATATAGCTGTAATCAGTACATGAAATTATATCAGCGATAATTCAAATATATCAGCGATTTTTTCATTTTATCGGCGATTTCCAAAATATATCGACCGATTCTTAAAATATATCAGCGATTATATGTCGAATATCGACTTATCGACATTTTTCATCGTATTACTACCTTTTAACATACTATTTCACCAAATGTAATTTTCATATTCGGAGCGTATACTAATGAAGAATGTATATGAAATGCTTTAAAAAATTGTAGTTCAGCTTCATATTGAGCTAGCGCATCATCATATGTTAATCCTCTGTCTATTAAACGTCCTATAAATTGCTGTTTATCACCTGGATTCTCCGCAATCCCCTCTTCCTTTAATGAATGATACAACTTCGCTTTACTATTATGGTGCATATTAGAATCTAAAAAGTTCACTTTATCACTTACTCTACATTCAATATTTTTCACACCTAATTCACTTAAATATATCGGTATTTTCATGCCGATATTTCCATCTTTTCCGTTTCTCTGTGTGTCACTTTCAAATAACTTCTGCAAAGTGCCTAACCTAATAATTTCCGATTGATTCTCCCCATCTAAAAAGTATGAAGACATATTTGATATCCAATGTGGTTCAAAACAGATTATTTTTCCACCCTTTTTAACTGAATGCATCATTTTTTGTAGCATCGTTTTTGGTGAACTCATATGTAATAAGAAGGCATGACAGATTGCTATATCATATGTATCGTTCAATTCAATTTCTGTAGCATCTCCCTCAAGAAATTGTGTCTCATATGGAAGTAAACGAAACAATTCTCTCGCTTCAGCAAGTAATGTTCCCCCGCTATCAATGCCTGTATACTTTGATCCTTTTGGAAGTAATGGCATTAATATTAAGCCTAAATAACCATATCCACAACCGTAATCAACGATATGTACTGGCTTAGTGATTCTCCAAACTGTATTTACTAAAAAGCTTACATAATCGTCATTGTAATATAAATCTCTTGTATTTTTTAAATAAGTTAGTTTACTGTTCCAATCATACGTTTCCAACGTCTAACGCCTCCTTTTATATACAAAACTAAAGTTCTCTATATAATAGTCGTATTCCTACACTTTTCTTAAAATTTCAAAGCAAAAAGCTAGTGTATTATTAAAAATACACTAGCTTTTTATTTGGAAGAAAAATTTAACAAGTACAATCACAATCAAAACAATCCGTACAATCTAAATCGCCACAATCTGCTTTTCTCTTTCTTTTGTTTCTCTTAAGATAATAATACAGTAGCCCAAACAATAGTATACAAATAGTAAAAGCTATTATTGCTTCTGTATACTTATTTTGAATCATAAAACCAATTCCACTTCCACCTGAAATAAAAATTAGAATTAAGTAAATCCAGAACATCTATGTAAATACCTCCGTTACTATATACCTTAAGATAATATCCAAATAACACTTGATGAAATAAATAACCCCATACCATTACCGCTTAATACACCAGTAGTTACTCTTAGTAAATTTGTGCTACTTCTCCATTTCCACTTTTGGGTAAATCCATCAATAAGTAACGGAATTTGAGCAGAAAATGATAGTATAATTGCAAAAAGAAATGAAAGTGTTATATAAAAATAAATTGGAAACATTAATATACCGATAAGCATGCCTGTACAACGCGCACATAAAGGTATGTATTTTTGTAGTTTAAGAAAACTTCTATCTGATCTTCTATGACAAGGAATTTGTAAAATCATATTTCGAATCAATATAAATCCTCCTCTCTAAAAAGATTTTAATTGATTTTGAAAATTAATTATATATCCAAATAAAAAACAAACCAGGTTTATATACTAAACCCAGTTTGTCAGTTTATTACTATGTTACATCTCCTCAGGTGCCTCCACCCCAAGTAAACGTAACCCCTCTTTTAATACAACCGTCACAGCATACACTAATGCCAGTCTACTGTCTTTTTCGGCGTTTTCATCTAATATACGCACATTTCCATAATATTTATTAAACGATTGCGCTACATCTAATACGTATTTCGAAATAACCGATGGTTCATTTTTGTTGAAGGCTATTTCAATTACTTGTGGGAATTTATTGAGTAATTTTACAACACTCCAGCTATAATCATCTTTTAATGCAAATGTACACGTTTCAAATTCTACGCTTTCTTTTCTTAAAATAGAGCAAGCACGTGCATGTGTGTACTGTACGTACGGGCCTGTTTCACCTTCAAATTTCAGCATATTTTCTAATGAGAATTCGATATTATGCATACGCTCATTTTTTAAATCATGGAAAATAACTGCCCCGACACCGACTTGTTTTGCTACCTCTTCTTTTTGTTTTAAGTTTGGATTTTTCTCTTCAATATTTTGTTTTGCAAGGTCAATTGCTTCCTCGAGTACTTCTTCGAGTAAAATAACTCTTCCTTTACGTGTGGACATTTTCTTACCGTCTTTTAAAATGAACCCAAACGGTACATGTTCCATTCCATCAACCCAAGTGTAGCCCAACTTTTTTAATACAGTGAAAAATTGATTGAAGTGTAAACTTTGTTCCGGGCCAACTACATATAACGCTTTATCAAAACCAAATGTGTTTTGACGATATAGTGCTGCTGTTAAGTCACGCGTTGCATAAATCGTCGCACCATCTGATTTTCTAATTAAGCAAGGCGGCATGCCCTCTTCTTCTAAATTAACGACTAATGCGCCTTCTGACTCTTCAAGTAAATCATGTTCCTCTAAAATCCCAATAAAGTCTTCCATTAAATTATTATAAAAAGCTTCTCCTTGAAAATTAGTAAATTCCACACCGAGAAGTTCATAAATACGAGAAAATTCTTTTAAGGATTCGTGGCGGAACCAATTCCAAAGCTCAACAGCTTCTTCATCACCTTCTTCTAATTTCTTAAACCAAGCGCGTCCTTCTTCTTCTAATTCTTCGTCGTCTTTTACCTCTTCATGAAATTGAACATATAACTTAAATAATTCACGTATTGGATCCTCTTTCACTACTGCTTCATTTCCCCATTTTTTATAAGCCGTAATTAACTTTCCAAACTGTGTTCCCCAGTCTCCAATATAATTAATTCCTACAACTTCATACCCACATTTTTCAGCGATATGTTTCAATGAATTTCCTATCATTGTAGAGCGTAAATGCCCCATTGAAAATGGCTTTGCGATATTAGGAGAGGAATAATCGATAACGACCGTTTTTTCACATCCAAAATAATTTTGACCATACTCTTCTTTCTCCGCTAAAATCGTTTTTAATACTGCATCACTTACTGTATCACGATTAAAATATACATTTACATAAGGACCAACAGCTTCTACTTTCGTAAAAAATGGATCGCTTAATTTCTGTGCAACTTCCTTTGCAATAATAGCCGGTGCTTTTTTATATTGCTTCGCTAATGAAAAGCATGGGAACGCTGCATCTCCAAATTCATCTTGTTTCGGTGATTCAATTAAATCTAAAATTTGTTTTTGCGTTAATTCATTCGTGAAAATATTAGATAAACTTTCCGCAAAATGCATTTTATAATCCATAATTTAACCTCCTTATTTTTTAAAACACAAAAAACTCGTCTCTAAAAAAGAGACGAGTTTGAACCCGTGGTACCACCCTTGTTGTTCATTACGAACCACTTTCCCGTTTATAACGAGGACAGGGGGCCTCGGCTTACTCTACTATTCGTTCAAGAAGCATCTCCGAAGTGCGCTTCATCTTTTTCTTCCGTACTAGGCTTACACCATCCCTAGCTCGCTTTCCTTCTAAAAAAGACTACTCTCTTCATCACAGACAGTATATTTAATTAATTATTGCTTATTATACATCTTTTCAAACAATTAGCAAGGGTCAATTACACCAAAGTGAAACTTAGCACTTTTTCTTTTGTATACGTGAAAATTGTGTTTTTCAAATCTAGAACTACGGAAATGATCTTTTAATACGACACGCTTTCTCGCCACTCGCTTCGCCTCCGCAATTGTTTCATCAGTAATATCATGATACAAAGCGAAATGTTTTAATCCTTTAATTCCGTCAGATTCTATGACAGTTTCTTCAAACATCGGATCGAGATAAACGATGTCATAGCTATTATCTTCACATTGTTTTAAAAATGCGTAATGCTCCGTTTGCTTTACATCAATTCGTTGCATTGCTTCATCAATTTCAGAAACGGATGAAGACCATGTTTTCAAACCATTTTCCATAAAATAAGCCATATACTCATTGCCTTCAAGTCCTGTTACTTTTCCGCTTTCACCAACAATATAACTAGCTACAATACTATCTGATGCCATCCCGAGCGTACAATCTAACACTGTCATTCCTCTCTCTAATTGCGTGGCTTGTACAAACGGATCGTGTTCTCCGCGCATTAACCTTTTCACACGAAACATCGCTGAGTTCGGATGAAAGAAAAACGATTCTTCCGTACCTTTCGGATAAATAGCTAATCGGTTCTTCCCTACGACAAGTACATCTTGTTCATACTGTTCATGCAGTTTATGTACCGGTATGTCATTACGTATAACGAAATTACTATTTAATTCTGCCGCTACCTGCTTTGCATAAGCTGTCATTTCTTTGTTCGTTCTTCCTGCTGTTGTTACTATCATTTTTTCACCTCTATATAAAGAAAAGAGGGAGATTTACTCTCCCCCTTCTTTAGCAATTCTTTTCAAAAGCTTGTTCTAAGTTCGTAATAATTTCGTCCATAGTTGCACCTTCAATTTCATGACGGTGAATGAAGTGAACAACTTCTTTTCCTTTTAATAATGCCATTGATGGTGAAGATGGAGGAATTTCTCCGAAGTATTCACGCATTTTTGCAGTAGCATCTTTATCTTGACCTGCGAATACAGTTACAAGATGGTCAGGTTGTTTTTCAGCACGAACAACCGCTTGACCTGCTGATGGACGTGCTAAACCAGCTGCACAACCACAAACAGAGTTTACAACTACTAAAGTTGTACCTGTTACGTTTTCCATAAATTCTGTTACAGCTTCTTCTGTAGTTAACTCTTCAAACCCAGAACGCACTAACTCTTGGCGCATTGGGATTACCATTTGGCGCATGTATTCTTCATAAGCATTTGACATCTTGTAATCTCTCCTTCAACTTTCATTCCAAATTCATCATATCACGCTCTATTAATAGGTGCAAAAGAAAGATAACGATGATTTCATTTTTTTGTAGGGATTTCACAAATCCCTTCGCGGCAATGTCCAACTGGAACAAGTTTTCTATTGTTAGCGATATAATCGTATACTTTACTTCCAAATCCAAGTACGATAGATAACTTTATAAAAGGCACGGCAAACCAATAAGATGGAACGGCCTTTGCTAATACATATATGCTATGAATGCCGTCATACCACTTATTATTTTTTAAAATATACAATCTTTGTTCCATCTTACTTTGTAGTTCTTGAGAAAGCTCATACTTCTCAACTACATCTTCATCTCGAAATGAAACAAATTTCATCTTACCCTTTTTATCTAATTTTTTCGTACGTTCTGCAACCGCCGTACACATCGGACACCAACTATCATAGAAAACAATCATACATTATTCCCCTTTACGAGACTCCGTCATTTGTTTCCATACAGAACCTTTTGCTTCTTCTCCGCCTTCAATACGCTCTAATGCTAGACGTGCTTGCATCGCTACTTCAAACTCTGGATCATCTTGCGCTACTTTTAATGCTGGAATCGCACTTTCATCTCCAAGTTCAAATAAGAACATCGCTGCACGCCAGCGTACTAATTTACTTGAATCTTTCAGAGATTTAATCATAACGAACATCGCTGCTGGGTCACCTACGTCTGATAAGCAATCACCCGCTGTACGACGTACACTTACTGAACGATCTAATAGTGCTTTATATAATAACGGTAATACTTCATCACCTTTTACCATACCTAAATATGCTGTTGCTAAACGACGGATTGAAACTTTTTCATCATCTAACGCCATCTTCAACACTGGAATATCGTCTTCTGTAGGATCCATTTGTTCTAATGCTGCAAAACGATTTTTCCAGTCAGCATCTTTCATCATCTCTTCTGTTACTTTATATGGCTCACGCTTTTGAATCGTTACTTCAACAGCACCCGCCTGATTTAATAATTCTTTTACCGTTTCATTTACACGTTCTTCTGAATAAGCAGCAACAATTTCTTCTACTACTTCTTTCCCGATTTCTTCAAAATTACCGTAACGTGTACTTTGTTCCACCCATTTACGCTCTTTTACAACGTTTGGTGCAGACATTTGAACTTTCATAATTGATTCTTTAAAACGATCTGGTAAACCAACACGTTCTTCCGTCGTTCCATCTGTTAACTTTACTTGCATTGGAATTGTAAAGAACATTTGAACAAACACTTTCACTTCTCCAAAATGAGCAAGTTGTTGTTCTTCACTTTCTTCTACTACTTCTTCGCCGAAAACAGAACGAACTTGTTGTAATAAAACTTTCCAGTCATACTTTGCATTTCGCTCCACCGCTAAAAAGTCGGCTACATGATATACACCTTTAATGCCTTCAATTTTCAAAATTTCTTGCACTTGCATTGGTGCTTGTTCTTTATTTTCATTTGTATAATTATTACGCGCTCCTGATGGTAATACTTCATTCAAAATAACTTTCATTGTATTTGGACTTGGCGTCGGTTCAATTGCTTTAATCTTCACGTAAAAAACTCTCCTTTATTGCGTGTTCTTAGCTGTATTGTAACATGTTATCACGCTATACTCCTACTCGAATGCTTATTTTTACTACTTTCTTCCCGCTACCATACTATTTTATTCTTTTTACATTTCAAATTAGGAATGAGGTTTTAAAAGCTTTCGTTTCCGATGATTTTTATTTTTTATCCATTTCTTGAGGCATCGCCAGTATTTTTGAAAAAACACGCTAAGCAACAAAATATAATAAGCTGGCCATATAGATAACTTATGTACATAATTTTCGTTATCGGTAGCAACAAAAAGGAGGATTCCTTACGCTCCGAAGGGATCCTCCTTTTTTATTTTCTATCACTTGATTCATCTTTTTATACATTCCTATCCTGTGATGGGTTTTACGGTTCTCGTTTGTTACTGGATTAGCCAAAAAGCGTCATAACATTTTGTATACTCTTTACTTGTTTTTTCAAAAAAGCTGGCGGTATCCCTTCTTTAAGTTTATTAAAATACTTTCCACAATTTTTTCCGAAGCTATTACTTAAAATCACCTTTTATTACGATGCCCCCTCCCGCCTTCTCTCCAAAAAGGTAATACTCTCAATCACAACTTCAGTTCTATATATTCTCTTGCCTTGTTCATCATCGTAATTACTCGTCTGAATACGCCCTGTAATCCCAACAAGTGACCCCTTCTTACAATATTCAGTTACATTCTCAGCCGATTTTCGCCAAACGACACAATTAATAAAATCGACTTGTTGTTCACCTAAACTATTTCGAAATCCTCTATTCACCGCAATACATATTCTTGCATAAGCGGCGCCTTGTTTTGTGTAGTATAATTCTGGCTCCTTTGTCAATCTACCGATTAATACAACTCGATTCATCATAGTTATACCACCTCACATATTTTTCTTCATTGTAAAGAAAAATGTGTGAAGGGTAAAAAGCTTAAAATAATATACTTTATAATAAAAAATATATTTTTATATCTTATAAAAACAAAAAAGAAACCTTACATACTTTAAACATGTAAGGTTTCAAAAAATTATACTTCACTGCATGAAATGTAATATCCTCCGCGGGCCATCTTGATTTCCACACGATATAATACTTCTTCTAAGTAAAAAGTTATCGGTTTCACTTTACTCTCAAATTTAAGTTGTTCATTACATTCAGCTGCATAACTTTCAATAGCTGAAGTAATAACTTCTCCCGATGGATACGTTAAAGCATCATCTAGTTCTATGAAAAAACTTTTAGAAAATAATTTTTTCATAATCCCTTTCTTCTCTTTCATCATATTCCATCCCCTTCAATTTAAGGTTACCAACATCCATATTATACCACATCATCAATTTATCTTTGAAAATAAAAAAATCCTGCATTTTTCATGCAGGATTTTTTATTAGTCATTTTTCGTAAAGTAAGAAACGAAACGAAGAATTTCTAAGTATAACCAAACTAATGTAAGCATTAGTCCCATTGCAGTATACCACTCCATATATTTCGGAGCTTGACTACGTACACCATTTTCGATTAAATCGAAATCTAGTAATAAGTTTAATGCAGCAACTACGATAACAACTGCACTAATAATAATACCGATTGTACCACCTTGGTGAATGTACGGAACAGTTACACCAAACATGTTTAGTAGAAATACGACTAAATACATAACCATAATTCCAAGTGTTGCTGCCATCACGCCTGTACGGAATTTATCCGTTACTTTTACTACGCGCGTTGCATATAACACTAACATTGCAAATAGAATTGAGATTGTTAGTAAAACAGCATTTAAAACGATAGAATCGCCAAATTTCATTGTATAAACCGCTGAAATACTACCTAATACAACCCCTTCTACTGCCGCATAGATTGGTGCACCAAAAGGTGAAATACGTGGGAAGAACATAGACGCAAATGCGATGATTGCCGCAACGATTAAAGCACCAATTAATACTGGCATCTTCATCGTACCCTCCATCATCTGTATGTATGAATAGACAGACGTTGCAAGTAGCAAGATAAGCATAATAAACGTTTTGCCTACTGTTCCGCCAATAGTCATTGCAGAAGCGCTTGCTCCCTCTTTACGGAATGCCTCTTTTTTCAACATTGGATTAGATGTTCTCATTTTTTCCCTCCTAAAATAGGTTCTACCAATAGTGTAAAGTTTTTCTCTTTACTTTTCAATATATGCAGCTTGTTTTTATTTTAATCCTTCAACAATGTCGGATAGTTCACTCCATCTTTCCATCGTTTTTTCTAGCTCTTCTTCTGTTTTTTGCTGTGCTTCAGATAATTCTTGTGCTTTTGTGAAATCAGAACCAACATTCGCAAGCTGTTCTCCAATTGATTCTAGTTTTTCTTCAAGTTCCGCAATTGTATCTTCAATAGTTTCCCATTCGCGCTGCTCGTTATATGAAAGTTTACGCTTACGTTGTTGTTTCGGAGCTTCTTCTACTACTTTTTTCTCTTTCTGTACTTCCGCTTTCTCAATAAGTTCTCTCGTTTTTTCCATTTCTAAGTAATCCGTATAACTACCTAGAAATTCGCGCACTTCTCCTTCTCCCGTAAAGATGAACAATTCATCTACTACTTTATCTAAGAAGTAACGGTCATGCGATACAGTTAAAACGACACCTGGGAAATCTTCTAAATAATCTTCTAACACCGTTAATGTTTGTGTATCTAAATCATTCGTAGGCTCATCCAGTAATAGTACGTTCGGTTCTCCCATTAGTATACGTAATAAGTATAAACGTCTTCTTTCACCGCCAGATAATTTGCCAAGCGGTGTACCATGTGAATGCGGCGGGAATAAGAAACGTTCTAACATTTGAGACGCACCAATTACTTTTCCATCTGTCGTATGAATAACTTCCGCGATTTCTTTAATGTATTCAATCATACGTTGATTTAAATTCATTTCTTCATTTTCTTGCGTATAGTAAGCGATTTTTACTGTTTGCCCAACTTCAATTTCACCACTATCAGGAGATATTTTACCTGCAAGCATATTTAATAGCGAAGATTTCCCGCTTCCATTCGCTCCAATAATTCCGATACGATCGCCTGGTTTCACGATATGATTAAAGTTGTTTAACACCGTTTTATTACCAAATTTTTTCGTTACATCTTTTAACTCAAGTACTTTTTTCCCTAGGCGGCTACCGCTAAGTGCAATATCAACAGACTGTTTGGCAGCTGGGCCTTCTTGACCTTTTAGCTCATCAAAACGTTGAATACGTGCCTTTTGCTTAGTCGAACGAGCTTTTGCACCACGGCGAATCCATGCTAATTCGCGGCGATATAAGTTTTGACGTTTTGATTCTTGCGCAAGTTCTTGTTCTTCACGAAGTGCTTTCGCTTCTAAAAACGTACTGTAATTCCCTTCATAACTATACAGTTTTCCATTATCTAATTCGAAAATACGATTCGTCACACGATCTAAGAAATAACGATCATGGGTTACAAGTAATACTGCACCTGTGTACCTTGCTAAATATTCCTCTAACCACTCAACTGTTTCATGGTCAAGATGGTTCGTAGGCTCATCTAAAATTAATAGGTCCGGTGTTTCAATAAAACACTGCGCCATCGCAATACGTTTTTTCTGCCCACCTGATAAATTTCCAACAGTTGCTGTGAAATCAGTAATTCCTAATTTCGTTAATAACGATTTTGCGTTCGCATTTGCTTCCCACGCACTCATTGCGTCCATACGTTGTTGCACTGCAAATAATTGTTCCTGTACTTTTTCATTGCTTGGATCTTTTTCGATATGTAATAGCGCCTTTTCATAGTCACGAAGAAGACGAATTAAAGGTGTATCACCATGGAAGACTTGTTCTAATACTGTTAATTGCTCATCAAACTCCGGCTGCTGTGATAAATAACTAATTGTATATCCACGTGAATGAGTCATATCACCTGTATCGGGAATTTCTGCCCCTGCAATAATTTTTAATAAAGTTGATTTACCAGTTCCGTTTACACCGATAATTCCGGCACGTTGTCCTTCTGCAATACTAAATGATAATCCATCAAATAACGGTTTTTCTCCATATGATTTTGATAAGTTTTCCACAGTTAACATTTTCATATTTGTGCATTCCACTCTTTCATAAATTGTTCAATAAACTGTTCCATATAACGATGCCGAACTTCAGCCTCTTGTTTTGCTGCATTCGTATTCATTAAGTCTTTTAGTTTTAAAAGTTTTTCATAAAAATGATTTAAAGATGGGTCATTATTTTTTCTATATTCATCTTTCGTCATCGCTTCACGAGGAGGAATAGTTGGATCATACATTAATCTCCCTTTCGCCCCGCCATACGCAAATGTGCGAGCTATTCCAATTGCACCAAGAGCGTCTAAACGATCTGCATCTTGAACAATCTTCCCTTCAATTGACTCCACTTTACCGCCATGACCACCTTTATAAGACATATTGGCGATGATATGAAGAACATGCTTACTTTCCTCTTCTTCAACATGTAACTCTTCTAACCAATCAGAAACTTTTTTCATTCCTGCTTCTTCACTTTCATTTAACTTTTCATCTGCTACATCGTGAAGTAATGCTGCCATTTCAATTATAAAACGATTTCCTCCTTCTTGCTCAGATAAAGAAATCGCCAGTTTATGTACGCGCTCAATATGATACCAATCATGCCCACTCGCATCTTTTTCTAAAATATGTTTTACAAACGTAATTGTTTTTTCTATCTTTTCTTGTTTTGTCATTTTATCTTCACCCAGTTACTTATTGTAACACGCCCGCATTTTTTCATCACATATTTTCTTGTCCGCCCATACACTAGGTGGTAGGCATCATCATGAAGGAGGAATAAATATGTTCTATAATAATCAACCCCCTTACCCAAGGCAACCATTTTACCCTCAGCAACAAGAACAAAGATATACAGAACAATATGAAGAACAAGAGTTACAACAGCAAGAGCAACAATATGAACAAAATCCATACGTAACACCGCAATATCAAGAAGCTGATTATCCACAAAATCCATATACAGCGCCGCAAACTCAGGAACAACAATTTCAACAAAACTCATACGACACACGTCCAAATTATGAATATCCTCAAAATCCATATGCAGCACCACAAAATCAGGAACTTCAATATCAACAAAATCTATATGTAACACCACAAACTCAAGAACAACAATTTCAACAAAACCCATACCCAACTCAGCCACAACAAACTCAATACCAACAACAAATGTATCAACCAAACTACGACGCACGTGTCTCACCACCTAAACCGCCAACATTCGATATTACACAACCACAAATTTTACCACCTGGACCAACATTAGATATTACACAGCCACAAATCTTACCACCTGGACCAATTACAGAACCAACGCAACAACAAATTCAACAAGTTGTCGGTACACAGTTTTTACCTTTAAAAAAACCTGTACTAGATTTCGTAAAACCTTGGGTAGATTACGGTTTAAATGAAGCAAAACATACATCACATAAACACGCTTTAACAGAAGTCGCTGCTATTATGTTTTTAGTTGGGAAAGGCTTTAATCCTACGATTGCGCATTATATTGTAGAATCTTGGGAGAAGAATGAACAGTTTTAGGGTTGTTTATTTTTTATTAAATAAAACTATAAAAGCGTCACAAGTGCCTGTTATACAAGCATTTGTGTCGCTTTTTATTTGTTACGTTATATCTTATTATAAAAATATAATTCATATTTTTTCGCGTGTTTTTATAACATTTGTGAGCAAAATGTGAGCAAAAAATAGCCTCTTAATTAAACTACATTAGATAACTTTTATTAAAAAATTCCTCATCGAAGTTCGCCACTCACAATCTTATTACATTTTAAAAAGCTATCCTTATAGCCATTGAATACCAGAACGTTGTATTACTTTTAAAAACTCTTTTTACAGTGAATCTAAAATGATTTGAGGGTTCTGGAAGGTTGTTAGACTTCACAATAGAGCTATAAATCATATTAAAACTGAGGGGTAGAGAATTAAATAACGAACAGGAGATTACTATTGGCTTCAAATTTATTAAAAAGTGTGTATGAATATTAAACATGGAGTAAAAATACAGCATGATAAATTCACTTATTTCAGCAGAATTATAAATTACTTGATAAATAATACCAATGTCCCCAATGTTTGATATAATGATACAGTTATTAATATCAACTTGGAGGAATAAATCTATGAAAAAATTAATTGTAGCAGGACTATCTCTAGGACTTTTAGCTGGTTGTGGTTCTACAGAAGAGAAAACTGAGGCAAAAGATAAGTCCGTACAAAAACATGAAGTTAAAAAAGAAACATCTAAAGAAGGGCCAGATCAGCAAAAAAGCGTAGTGGCTGAGGCAGAATTTATTACTTATGCAAAGTCTATCAAAGGCGGGAACTTCATTAAAGAAATAAAAGTTAACAATAACAATGCTGAAATTACATATTATGACTCTTTCGCAGCTTACAAATCTGCACACGCTGATAGTACTACTACGGAGGAACAATACAAGCAATACTTTTCAACCGGAGATGCTATCGAGAAATTATTTGTTGGTGAACCTGCAAGACTACTAAGACATTTTCATGCTTTAAACTCAGTAAAAATGACTCTTCCATTTGAAGGAAAAACATATAATATCAACCTAGATAGAAATACTTTAAATACATACCTCGGATTTAAAATTGAATCTTTAAAAGTTAACGATAATTCTTGGACTAATAAATTTAACAATCCATATGTATACACTAAAGCTAAACGAGCAGAATTCTTCAAAAAATTTGTCACTGTTAAATAATCACAAATAAAAAAAGCCGTCGAATGACGGCTTTTTTACTTCACATCAACAAATTTAGAACTAGCTGTAATGTAGTAAACATGACCTTTAGAATTTTTTACCTTGTACTGTGGAGATCCATTTGCTATTACTTTATCAATAATTTCGAATCCGTTGCCTTCAGTTGCAAATCCAGCGACATCTTTATCTTCCCAAGAAGGTTTAGAATAAAATCGTAATTGGGCTACCTTTGAAACTACGCGGTTTCCTGCTTCTGGTACGACTCCTCCTATATGACCAGCTGTGAACCACGCTAAAGATTTGCTACCTATTAGATAATTCAAATCACATTTACCGATTCCATCCACATTTCCTGTTTCAGTGTATTGCCAGATATCACATGGATATCCCGGTTTGTTCCCGCCATAACGAGGAATCCAAACAAAATCTGCTAAAATAGTATGGGCTTCAAATTGCTCATAAGTATGATGGCCTACATATAATCCGACTTTCTTAGCTCCAAGTTTTCGTAATTCATCAATAAATGCTTGCGTACCTGCCTTCATATCTCCCATAGTTTTTACTTCCACATCAGCAACCCAGAATAATGCATCTTTGTCACCGCGATTCCAGAAGTCGCGGGCTTCTACACGTGCATCATTTTCAGATACAAAACGACAAAACGCATAGTTCCCAAATGGTACCCCGCGCTTTTTCATTTCACATACATAACCTTGATACATATGATCTACAGTTGTTGAACCATCTTGTACCCTTGCAATTACTAAATCCAATTTTGGTGCTGCTACATCCCAATTAATATTACCGTTCCATTTAGAAATATCTACAATATGACCCATTATTGAACATCTCCTTTTTTATCTTCTTGTTTGTGTTTACCGCCTAAAACTTCAACTGCGTTTGTCAAAGCCTGTGGGAGTGGTATTCCCATGCGACCAGCATTTTCTAAAAGTGAAAGTAACTCGTTTCCAATAAAGAAAAAGATTGTAGCTTCACGAATAGCACTATTGCTTCCAAGCGCTGTATCTAACTGAGTTGCCACTCCAACCAAAAGAAAAAGCATTACCTTTTTGACAATGCCTTTGAAACCAACTTTGCTTTTCAACTCTCCGTTGTATCCAGCTGCAAATACTCCTGTAATATAGTCGATAGCTGCCATAATAACTAGAACTTTCAATGTCGTATCCCATCCTCCCAAAAAGTATCCACAAAAGCCACCAGACGCGGCTACAAATGATTTCATTAATACATCAATTCGTTCCATCTTTACACTCCTTTTCTAAAAATAAAAAATACCCGTTTATAACTGCTCTTTAGTTTCTTCTTTCATCGGTATCACTTGCTTAATTTCAATCTTAGAAAAAATTAACGATCCAATCAAAACAGTCATTACTTCATTACTGTTCAGCTGTTCATTTAACTTAATTGCATCTTCCACCTCATATTTTTCTACCTTTACAACATGTTGCTCTCCACTATGTGTAATGATTTTAATTATTTGCATATTGTCTCCAACTCTTTTTATATTTTCGTTAATTTATATTAAAACGTTCCACCGCTTCTTGATTGGATAAAAAGACGACCTGTAACAGTGGCGTTTATCCTCGCTAAACTATTTGGAGTGATTTTAATTTCAACATAACGGCCACGTTGAAGTTTCCCATCCTTATCTTTTGCTAAATAGGGAATTAAATTTATATCTTGTCCTCTTATTGAATCAAACGGTAACCTATTCCCATCAACTTCAATCATCACTTTTGATGGTGTTTCGTATAATTCAAAAATACCAAATTCAATTTCATGTGTATGGTCTGGTAATGCTATTTCATGCGTATGGTTTGGTATATTAATATCATGTGTATGATTTGGAATATTCATTGAGTGTGCGTGACTTGGAATAGTAGTAGTATGAGTGTGGTTCGGCAATGTTGTTTCATGCGTATGATTTCCACTAGAACTATACGTGTATAAGTCACTCCCTGTTCCTCTTGCGTACATTGTAGCCATTGTATTTCTCCCTGGATCGGAATAAGCTGTGTACATTCCTTTTGTTTCAGGTTCAAAACCAACAATTCCCGCACCGTCAAACATCTTATGGACATGATCCCCACCAGCACTCGATGTTTTAACAATACCACCGCCAGAACTACTTGTTTGTACAGCTCCTCCACCTGCTAAAGTTGTTCCGACCACACCACCACCTGAACTAGTCGAACCAACTGTTGCGCCACCAGCTGAAGTTGAAGCTACCACAGCTCCCCCGCCTTTAATCGCTCGTTCATACGCCCTAAATTTTAATGTTTCAAATGTGAGTATCATTTCATTCACATACTTCACATCGTTAGGTATTTGAAATCTAATAATAGCTGGATGATTTGGATCACAGTTATCTTGAAATGGTTGACTGTCAATATTAGTGCTACCTTGGGAATATGTATCATTGACCAACTGTTTTTTCTGTAAATCAGTAATTGTCGTCCCAATATCATCACGAACATTCCCAATTTCAAATTGTATATTTGATGGATCACCATAGATATCTGATTTTGTGATTTTCATAATGCGTAAATCATCATTTGTATCAGTGTCTTCGTCATACACGCCTACTACTTTTGAAATATCGTATTTTACAAGCTTATATGGATCAATCAGCTCATAATCTATGCAATCTACAGATATAGTGACTTGCGGCTTTTTATATCTATCTAACAAACCTTGTGCAGATGCCTTTAATGACTGTGCATTCTCAAACTTTCTATCAACCCATATACGTTTGTGAATACCATACTGGTCAATAATAGATTGTTCTGCCTGTAAATACGGTACGCCATTATTCACACTCTCAATACCAAGTTGATTTACACCTTCACCAGAACCCAACGGGTAAATTCTTGTTATTAACCCTGTTGGGTCTTCCTCCTTTTCAATACCTTTTAAATTTTTTCCATATCGAATGATATCTATTTTTTCATCTGTTGCACGAACCAAATTAAGTGTAAATGGATATTTCGTATCATCCCACGTCCACAAATATGATTCGTTAAATGGTTTAGGTACGCTTATAAGTGCGTTTAATAACGAATCTTCATTTTCCCATGCATACTCAAAATACTTTGTAAACGCTACTGTTCCTAATTTCCAATGCTTTATTTCTTGTTGATCGATAAGGTATTGAAGTACATCTTTTGTGGTCCAATTCGTTTTTTGATGGTAACGAAAAAGCACGTCTGAGTGGAATGTACTCAAAACGTGCTCACAATTGTACGTTATGCTCTGGTCACTTTCGTTTTTGACTGTCTTTTTAGGATTAACAATGAATTTACCAATATATTTATCATGGTCGTACAGTTCAATAAAATACTTTGGCTTAACCTCGAAACGTTTTGGATCATCAAGAGGTAATGAAAAGGAGAAAGTCCACAAATTGTTAGTTTCTTTTTCATAACCAATCTTATAGGCATTTTCCAAAATAGCCACTAGATTCATTTTAATATCATAAATTCTTAAATGTTTCATAATCTCACCACACTTTATAACCAAAGCCAAGATGCTTCATTAAATTTTTAAACATTAATTCATATCCAACATCATTAGGATGAAGTCCATCTGCTAGTAAAGAATTAAGGTCTTTTTCCGTATACATTAAATAATCAATCATAAAGTGATAATTATTGATAAATGGAACTTGCATTTCATGTGCTAAAGCTACAAGTTTATTATTAATATCCTCCATATGCCAAGCATACGAATAAGATGTTTCACTTGCTGTAGGTGCTGGGATAGATGCCATCATAATTACCTTCTTACCTTGTCCTCTTGCATAGTTAATGAAATTTCGTTGATGCTCTTGTGTATATCCATATGGATCACGCTGCCTATCGTTTGTTCCCAATTGCAATAAGATGAAATCATCATCTGCTTCAACCCATTTCGTTCCGTCATAAGTTAAGTGACGAGATTGTCTACCACTAATACCCCAGTTTTTAACGATTGTTGTTTGCGGTATTTTTAAACCTTGAATGTATATCGTTGTCCCTGTGGATGAGGCGTTCTTACTTGCCGTTTCAACAAATCTCACTTTATGATAATCATTTGATAACCCAGTAACATCAACAGGAGTAAATTGTGTAAAACTAGAATCATAAGTGTCAATTGTTGTTTTTTTTACACCATCAATATATACATCAAACATACCTCTTGATGCGGCTTTAGAAATAAGTACAGAAAAAGACTCGCCGTAAAATGTAAACTCTAACATGTTACAGCCAGCCTGTTTATTTGGAAATTGATATTGATAACCTGTTCCTACTGTAGAATCATATTGAATGAAACTACCATCATATGATCCTAATTTAATTTCAGGATGAGATAAATCTACCAGAAAGACTTTATTAAACTTTTCTTCTAAGTACTTCTTCAACATATTTGCCCAACAAATGGCATCTTCCACATTCGCTCTTTGCTCTTTACCAGTCGAATCAATAAACATTAATTCACCTGTTGGTGAGTAACCTGTCCCGCCGACACCGGCTGTAATGGAGTCACCAATAATTTTTATCTTTATTCTTTTGAAAGGATTCATAATGTGATACAAAAGATCTGTGATTACATCTTTTTGTAAAACGTTTTTTATGGCGACTGGAGTTTTATACACTTCATAAGTGGTAGCATATCCACCTTCTTCAAGTTGAACTTTGCTTTCATTTCCCTTTACAATCGATACTCGGATATAATACGCATCCGCTGTAGAGGTAAATGTTTTAGTTGCGGCTACTCCAGTAATACCACTTATATACTTCTTATTTTTATCGTAAAAAGCTAATTGATCAGCTGGCGTGAGTGTGTATGAAGTACTTGGTTTAATGAAAATAAAATCACTAGCACTATAACTAGAGTTTGGATTCTCGTTCCCTGTTCCAGCACCAATGTAATAACCTACTTTAATTCGCGATTTATCAATTAAATTTTTAGAAGGTGTGATATAAGTAACAGGCGTCGCCATATGTCTAATATCCACTATTTTTTCATCAATTTTAGTAGCGGTTACGGCTTTATCGTCAATAATAGATGTAGATGCCGCCCCATCTGCCATTTTCTCTTTTGTTACTGAATTAGGTTTTAATCTTTCAGTTCCAATTGGTTCCGTTACTTTATTTAAAGCTGTATTTGCATTGTCTATCGCTTGATTAATCTTCGGATAACCTTCTCGTAACTTATCCGTTGGTAATAACTTTTGTGCATCAGCCATATAATCACCACCTTACATGTATTTCGCGCGGAATTTAAATGTAATATTTATGTTTAAGCTAGTACCGCCGACACCAACTGTATTTGCACCTGGCATTAATTCTAAAAAATCTCCTGTCATCTTGTGGATATAATTTTGTCCATCCTTCATCACAACATAATGTGTGCTATCAATTAGAAGTTCTGCTCCTTCAGGAAATCCGCCAACAGAAAAACTCTTACCATTAGCGGTAAGAGTCATAGAACTTGTACTCCCTGTTATTTCGATAACTGGACGAACAACAAGAGAACCTAAATTTTCAACTCGCAAGTACGACGGTCCTGTTACGTTATATTGAAAATTTTCAATTCCAAAAGGTATATCTGAAAGAAACGGGATATCATCCCCCCATAAGACATCATCTGATGTATCAATTACTGAGTATGCGTGTGGATCAAACGCTGTTAATGGAATAACAAGATTAGTCATTGTTTTAAAACGATTTGTATCTAAACTACCGCTATACCTTACCTTGTAATATTTATCTGGTTCATAATCAAATATTAACTTTACAGTCTTCGGCTTTCCATATGGGTCGAAAAAAGTCTTCATGATCTCTCGTATTTTTGGAGCTGATTCATAAATCGATTGCGGTTTAACTAGTAATGGTAAAGTAAATGGCCTTACTTCTAAATCAGCTCCGAAATCATATGCGCCAGACATTCCTGGAATTGTAACTGTATAATCGCGTGTAGAAGGTGCGGCTGAATGTTCATGCCCTGGTAAAAGCGCTAAACCCAATTCATTTAACGTTTTTCCATCGATTGTAAGACTCATTTTTCATCACACCTTTCTACCCGCTCCATTAATAATTTTAGTCATTTCTCTTGCTAATTTTTGTACATCCGCTTCTTCTCTAATGACAAATGTTGAACCTCTAAACATGTCAGCTAAATTATATGAAACATTAGCATTTGATTTAGAAGTGTTACCTTCCACACTTCTTGGACTAGCGTTTCGACTCATTGCTTGAGAGCTGCTAGCCATACTGCCATATACATTGCTCATTACGCTTTTTAAGCCAGATAGCTCTTTCATAGAACTAGCCATTGAATAACTCATATCGCCAATTAATCGACTCATAGTACCTGTGATACCAAGTGATTTTTCATTTGAAGATAATGGCGTAACAGATACACGATTACCTCTCTTGGTAAATAACTCTGGTCCAGCTTCTCCAGCAATAAACGATCCATCCCCAAGAACATGTCCTCCAGTTGCTAACATAGGAATTCTAGGGATATTCGGTTTGCTACCTCCAATAAACGGGACCCAATCCGGCATTTCTATGCTGTTAATACCTTCAATCAATCCATTAAGCATTGATACTACAGCATTTATTGGTGCTTTCGCCGCTGATTTAATACCTTCGAAAACACCGCTGAATATTTTCACAATTCCTCCCCATGCTTTTTCCCAGTTTCCTGAGAAAATACCGGAAATGAAATCTATAATTCCGTTAAGAATTGGTTTTAAAACATTATTCCACATATCCTTTATTCCACTAAATGCATCTGACACTACACTACCAATAGCAGAGAATACAAATTTAAACGCTGGTAAAAGAACTGTTTTGATAATGGAACCAATGGCTGAAAAAACAGGTGATAGTATTTCATCCCACACACGTTTGATAATTTCAAATGCATCTTTAACAATATCTTTTATGATTTTAAAACCTTCATCAAAGACTGGCTGTAAAGTCTCAGTAATTATAGATACTATTTGATCTATCGTGGGTTTGAAATATTCATTGTATATAGCCATTATTTTATCGCCGAATAATACCCATATAGCAATTAATCCTGCAATTGCCGCAACCACTAAAGCAATCGGGCTTGTTAGAACAGCCATAACTCCCGCAAAGGTAATAGCCCCTGATGTGGCTAAGAATATTACTGGGGCGAGAGCCGCACAAATACCAACAAGTATACCAATTGCAACTGTTATAGCTGTAATTGTGGCTGCTAGCACTGGATGAGCTGATATGAAACCAGCAAATGCCGAAACGACATCAGCTACTGTAAGTAACACTGGTTCAAGAGATTCTTTTAACTCTTTCATCGCATCTTTCCATTTGACCATCGGTGATGCATCCATTTTATTTGCCGATTCTTGTAAATCATCTATTCCTTTTTTTAAATCAGCTTGTTTTTCTTCTGTTTCTAAAATTGTATTGATGATATTTTGACCTTGATCTTCAAACATTGTACCAAACAGTTCTACGCCAATCGCTTCTCGCAAAGCAGCATCATCGATTTGATCTAGCCATTTAACCATATCTACAAATGCCTGCTTACCTTCTTCGCCACCTTTAGCAATCGCTTTGCCCCAGCCTTCTAATTGAGCAAACATTTCTTGTACTGCCGCACTATCTGGTGGATTTTTCGCAAGTTCCAGTTTCTCCGCATTCATTTCTTTGAAAGATTCAAGTTCTTCCCTATGAGCTAGCTTCTCGTACAGCGTCCATTTCATCGCTCAAACGCTCACTTAACGCTTGTTTACGGTTATTGTGACTTTCTTTCAAAGCTGATAAGTTTGCTTGATTCACTTCTCTTAACGAATCAAGTTGTGCTTTATTTGATTCGCTAATCGCTTTTAAATTCTCTTGTTTGTTCTGCTGGAAAGCCTCTTTTTGTTCTTGCTGTCGTTCTTTCAGCGCTTCCTTTTCATTGTTTATTTGCTCTTTAACTTGCTCTTTTCGGCTATCAATCTCTGACTTCAACGCTTCTTTCTTTGCGTCAGATGCTTCTTTAATACTGTCTTTTTCCTCTTTTAATCTGTCAATCTGACTTTTACGTTCTTCACGTATTTTATCAAGCTGCATTTTCTCTTCAAGATCTCGCAATGCTTTTACTGCTGCCTGACGCTCTTCTTCGTTTTTGGCTTTGCTTATTTTCACCTTTAAATCAGCACGTTTTTCAGCATTCTCACGGTCTTTAAAATATTTATCTTCAGCTGCCGTTTTCACATCCAAAGAATTAATTTGATCGTCAACCGCTTTAAGACGATTATATTTTTCCTCATCGATCACTTTCAGACGTGCCATATATTCTTTATCAATGAGTTTTATTTTCTGTTCAGATGATTTTTCGAACGCTTTAAGTTCCGCTTCGAGGGACTTTTCAAGCGCTTTTTGTTGCCTATCGTAATTTTTAGATGTTGCATCATATTGAGCGCTAAGTTTCTTCTCTAAATTCTTTTGCTGATTTTCATAACTTTTGGAAACTGCATTGTACTCAGTATCAAGAATTTTAGCTAATTCATTTTGTCTTTTGCTATGACTTTTAGAGAGCGCCTTTTCTTGATTACTAAATGATTTAGCAAGTTCAGATTCTTGTTTCGCGAGTCCTTTTTGCATCGCTGAAACTTGTTCATCAGACATTTTCTCAGTATCATCCACAACATCACGAATAGAATCTTTCATACTGTTGCTTAATCCACGTGCCATTTCAACAGAACGAATACGTCCTTCTTTTAGTCCATCTAATAAGTTATCGATATTCCAAGATTTTTGAGAAGCTGCACTTGCCATAATACTTTGTACTTCTTGTGCCGTATAACCAACCCGTCTTAGTTGCTGGCCGTATTCAGCAATAATATCGAGTTGTTCTGGCGGAAAACCTATTTTCAAAAGAGAGTTAACTAATCCTAGCGCTTCTTTATTTGAAATATTTAATTCGCTACCAATTTCATTGGTTTCTTGTATTAATTCTGTAAAATCAATCTGCGAATAGGAACTAGCGATGTTAGCTGCCCCTTTTATAATTTCCGTATTTGCTGCGTCAGAAGCATCTTTATTTAATGCCCATTGTCTACGTACACCCTCCAGCGCTTCCTCTGCATCACCGCCATATGCAATAACAGTTCTAACTGCATCTTCCACAGATCGCTTTGAGGATTCTGGAACGTCAAAATTAATATCAATTTTTGTCTTTAACTCTGACATGTCTAAAGCCTGTCCGATGACTTCCTGAATGCCCCCACCAGCAACTATTCCACCCAATACGTTTTCTAATTCAACACCTAATCCTTTAACACTTTCACCTGCTTGTTCTGCTTCTTGGGAAAGTTGATTTAAGTCGTTTCTTATGTTTTGAATGGAATTACCATCATCAACAGAACGAAGCGCCTGTTGTAGCTTCTCAATATCAGCTTCAGCTCCTAGAGCTTCTCTACCGATTATCTCAATGGCTTGTTGTAACTGCCTACTTGATGCGGTACCGTTTTTAATTGCATTTACAAGACGATTCCCTAATGCATCTGCAAAATCATCAACACTTTTTCCAGTGGCGCTAAATAAAGTCTCTAATTGTCTTGTTGAACTTGCTGCTTTTTCTTGCTCAGCCTTTAATCCTGCAAGACTGTTTTTGAATCCATTAAGTTGCCCTTCTGTAAATTCAATTTCACGCCTGAACGCTCGATATTGCTTCTCGTTAATCGCGCCACTTTCAAACTGTGCTTGCACTTGCTGTTGGGCTGCTTTTAAGCTATCTAATTTTTTCGTTGTATTCTCAATTTGTTGAGTAAGCAATTGTTGTTTTTGCGCTAGTGCCTCCACATTGCCTGGATTGAATTTCAAGAGTCGTTCAATATCTTTTAGCTCTTTAGTTACGGCTTCACTTTGTTTGTTAACGTCTTTTAAGGCGTTCTGTAACGGTTGAGTGTTCCCGCCGATTTCTATCGTTATTCCCTTAATTCTTCCTGCCATGTTATCACCTCACTCGCTTAGAAATTATTAAAGTCATCTTGTGTAGCTGTTCTTGTGTTTTCTTGTTCTTTCTTCGGATTTCGTAATTCAACATACTCATCGATATAATCCAAGCAATCACCTATTGTCATATCTTCTAAATCTTCTTTTGATAATTTGCATGAATAACAAAGAGCAAGGAATGTATCAACGGAAAACATTCCTTGCCCATCGCTACGTCCTTGCCCTTGTTCATCTTCTGTTATTTTTTTTTTGACTGAACAGTACTTTTAATTAAGTCCTGGATTTCAGTGATAATTTCAGTGATAGGAAATTCGCCGAATGTATCTAGCCAAGTTAATGGATCTGGTACGTCCTTATTTGCTGTCTTAGCAAATGCCCAAACTAAGTTATAAATAACTTCAAAATCTAATTTACTTAGATCTACCTGCGAAAGATCGATATTATTTTGGTCACCATCAGTTGAAATATATGAAGAAAGTACCCCCAAACCAAGGATATCCGCAAACATATCACGTCTAAATTGTGATTTATAGCGGATTGCCGTGCCAGCGGTACTTTTCAAAAGGACTGCTTTTTCATCAATGACAATTGTTTTTTCCATTTAATTACGCTCCTACAACTTTTTCGTAAACTTTTGTATACCAAGCATCATAAATAGCTGCTGGCGTACCTACTGTTGTTGAATCCTTCACTTTTAATGTTTCTGGATGCTGTGATGCAACGAATTTCAATTCCGTTGTAGTTGGCTCTGTTTTATCACTCTTTGTGGAAGAACCGAATCCAGGACGTGATACAGTCACATTGTATAGTAAATGACGAATGGCTTTTACATCGCCATCAAATTCAAACATAAGAGCAATTTTTTTTGTTTTTGCATTTGAGACTTCTGAAATAACTTTGTCTTTTTCATCTAAAACTTCGCCTAGTACTTCAGTTCGAAAAGCTTCTGTTAACTTAGCAAGATTCAAAGTTCCTTCATAACCTTGGTTACTTGATTCAGTGTAATAATTGCTATCGTCAGCATAGAAGTCTGATTGCTCGCCTTTTGGCTCCAATTTCATTTCAACCGCACCTGGTAATTTAGCTGGAGTTCCGTATATGATTTTTCCTGTTTCGTCTTCAGTGATAACACTGTAATGCACTTTCTTTAGACCGAAAATTACTTTGTTTTCATTCATTTATATCAACCTCGTTTCGTATATTTTTTGATACATTTTTTCAGATTCAATAAAAGTCCCATACGAATCATAAGGAATCTCATGATCGTCTAGGACTTGTTCAAGTTTTGCTTCTGCAGTTAAGTCTTTTTTTACTGTATAAAGCTCAATATTTAAATCATTTATTTTGTGATAAACCTTATTGTCAGCCATTAAATTTGCTGATCCATCCACAAGAAAACAAATATATGGTGGCTTCGGTACTGGCTTGACTGGTGTTGCTGTGAAATGCGAATAAGCCACAGGGTAGCCTGTAGCCTCAAGAATTTTCGTTACTTCACCTAATGTCATTGTTGAACCGCCCCTTCTATACGTCTTGGCAATTCATCAATAATATAATCTTCAACCGGACTGATGTGTACTTGCGCTGGAACTCGACCACCTTCAGCTTTTGCATGACCTTTTTCTAAAAGATGTGTTAATTGTCCCTTTGTATTATAAATAACAATATTCTTACCATCTTTTTTCTTACGCCACCTTTTACGATACGCACCTGTTTTTTTAGGACTGTCTTGCTTTAATTTTTCTACAGCAACATCAGCCACTTCTTCTTGTGCTATAAGTAATTCCTCTTCCACAACATTTGCATATCTTTGCAATTCTCTAGCAAGATCACTCGCAAAATCATCCATATCAAGTATGCTCCTTTGCGATAATAGTCAATGTTTGATACATTTCATCATCATTCATTGGCGGTTCGATAATATCAAAAATACGACCCTTCATAGTAATTCGCATTAATTCTGTAATCCCTGTTGTATAAGGAACTACAAACCGATAAATCCGTGTAGACTGTGAAGCCGAAGCTTCAATATACTCTGAGCCTTTTACTGTTTTTATCATTGCCCATGCCTTTTTAACTTCTTGCCAATTCCCTGTTTCAACTTCTTGATTTAGTTCATCTTTTATTACTTCAGGTTGTTCAATGATAATTCGATTTCTACAATCGCCAGTATTCAGTGGGTTTTTATACTGAAAAGGACGCATATTAATCACCGTCCAATTTAATTTCTTCTAATGCTTTATCGATGCCTAAACTATTAATCTGATTTAAAAAATTCTTGTCAAAATACTCTAGTGCATCGTTATAAACATAACGAGAGCGTTCAAAGACTAATTCCTTGAACTCCTCGTCATTATTTAAATCGTAAGCTCCACAAACCCTAAGTAATGCCTTGTTAGATGTAGAAAGGATGCGCTTTAGGTTATCATCTTCCTCATCCCCTAAGTGCATCCTATCTTTGAACTCCTGTATAATTACATCTGAAATTACTGTATCCATTCACATCATCCTTGTGTCGGTGGCGTTACTTCCTCAATTTTCAATTCATAAACTTGTGCAGCATATTTATCTTTTGGTTTACCTGTAGCATATTGTTTAGCGATATAAAGTGTTGCATCCTCTAACGCTAACGTTTGATCAAACTTTTTAATCGGCTCCGTTCCACCCATTGCTGCAATATACTGCCCTTTAACAAAAAATAACACTTTCCCTTGAGGTACAAACACTGATTCTGTAGGTGTTGGATTAAATGGTAAGCTCGTTACATAAACCCCAGCTGCATTTAAAGTTGTTGCATTTGCTTGAACATCAAACGTGTCAAACGGATTCGTCACCATAACTACTTTCCCTGCAATATTCTTCGGCTTATCTGCATCCTTACCATCAGCTTTTAATTTTTTAGCAAGTAACTTAACAACATTTTTCAATTCATTAATTGTTTTACGACCAGGTTCAAAAGTTAAAGTTCCAGCGACTTTTTTATCTGGATATACCCCATTCGTAACACTTCCACTAGGGTCTTTTAATAATCCAATAGGCTCATTTTTACCTGTACCCACTACAAACCCTCGCTCCAATCCAACTGCCATTGCTTCTGTAATCATTGTGCGAACATAACGTTCTACCCATACTGGACCTAAATTTAACATATCATTTGATAGTGGAATAAATGCTGTTAATTTAAGTTGTGTAATAGGTTCTTTTCGGAACGTAGCATTTAGTTGTCCTTGAATATCACCAAATAATGGTCCCCATACAGCTGCACCTTCTGGATCTCCATAGATAAGTTCTGTAACAGCTCCTAAATTTTCTAACCCAATATGCTCTAAGAATGAATGTCCACTTACTAAATCGTCAAAGATTCGCTCTTGTGTTGTTTTAGGTAAAATCTCAGTATCTTTAAATCCGCCATCTTGCACAACCGCATTAAAGAACTTCATTTCTTCGCTTGTTAATACATTGGAACCACGAGATTGCATAATAGAACGGTCTACCATAGATTCATTTACTTGATTTAAAATATCTACTCGCACATCTGTAGCAAGTGCCTCAATCATGGAGTTTAATGCTGCCGTTTGTTCTTCTGGCGTACCTTCCTGCGTTGCTTTCGCGAAAGCTAGTTTCTTATCTTCAAAATCATTAAATTTAATCACCATATTTTATTTTCCCCCTAAATTTAAAAAGAGCGTACTCAGATTCTGTTTTGTATTAACAGGCTCTTGAATAGGCTCTTTTGAATTTTGATTATTTGGTTGTTGCATATACTTTGCTACTAAATCTTCTTTGAAATTTTCTACAACTTCCACTTCTTCATCTTCTTGCGTATCATCAATTTCAATTTCATCAGCAATTTCGTCAGCTAAACCAAGAGCAACCGCTTCCTCTGCTGTTAGCCAAGTTTCATCTTTTAGAAGTTGTTTTAATTCTTCGTCTGTTCCAACAAAGCGTTTTTTATAAGATGCTGCTAAAGCTGAATCAATCTTTCGTAAATCTCGTGCTGTTTTTTCAAAAAGATCTGCATTTCCATATTCAAAGGTACTCGCTTGATGAATCATCATCATAGTATTACTAGGCATAATGATTTTATCACCTGCCATTGCAATTACAGATGCGGCACTAGCCGCCCAACCATCAATATGAACTATAATTTCTGCATTATGTTGCTTTAACTGATTACAAATTGCTACACCATCGAATGCGGAACCTCCCCCCGAATTAATATGAACGTGAATTTTTTCTGCTTTAACATCTTGAATTTTTCTTCTTACTGCTTCAGCATTGTTTTCACTAAACCATCCACCAATTGACCCATAAACAGTTAATTTGTATTCATTTTCACCTTTAGCTTCAAAACGAATATCTCGCTTTAAATTCAAAAGCTTATTCATACTCACATGTTCCATCATTTCTCACCTCCTTCAGATTCATTTAATTTTGTATAGTTCTTCGTAATATGATGGATATTTAGATTTGGATCATCCGACTCTTCATAATCTACTTCTGAACGAATTTCATTTCCTGTAAATGCACTTGAAGAAATGAGTTTATCAATACTTGTCGCAAGATCAAATATACTTTGATAGGAAACAGCCTTAACTTCAATTTTTTGTCCTAAAAGATATTCACTCATTTCAAAGAATTTAACGTTCGCTTCATCAGATAGCTTTTTTAATAATGGCCTTACTGTAAAAAGCATATAATTTTTCGTTTGCTTTTCTACATCAGCCATTTCTCCATATATCAAAGCTACAGGAATACCAATTGCCATAGCTACTTGATTTAAGAAACCATTTGTTACTTTATTAATTTCTTCCACGCTTGGACCATTCGCAACACCATTGTATATCTCGTTATAATTTATACCTTTTTGTTGTGGAACAATAGCTATATCTTTTGAACCAATTGATTTATACATGTTGTCTATAAACTCTTGTAACTTTGCTATTTGTTCTTCAGTTTTGGCACCAATCATATCCATATCAACCGTACCACGAACTTGATTTTTACGTTTTTGAGAGTTTAATATCCTGCCGAATAAATCTCCGTAGTCTGCAAATAGTCCATCAATAAGTGGAGATAATTTATCATTCCGATACTTCAAATGAATAACTTCGCTTTGCTTAAAACTTCTCTTAAACGTATAATCTTTTACCCTTACATCAGTAAAAGTATCTTCAAACACAGCATACTCATTATGTTGAAATCCATCTGCAATAAGTAAATCCCCATCATCAGCTTGTATAACTAAACACTCATTATCATAAATAAGTTTGCGAACAAACCTTTCCCAAAAGGTACTTGCGGTCATATTCTTGTTTGGTCTTACATTTAATCGATAATAAAGCTCATCCTTCTTAAATGCTTTACCATTTCTTACTCTAAATTCAGATTGACTAATTGTCCTTCCTAAAAATGATACGCATGTATCAATCGCCAAACGTTTCATATGAAGCCTGTTTGCTGTATCAGTTATTATGTCTAGATCCAACATGAATTCTAATTCTTTATTTCTTTTAAATACTGAACCTAACCATCCAATGGTTATCACCCCCTTTATTAGAATTTAATATTGCCTATAACAAAGTCAGTAGCTTCTTGTATCTCGTCCGCCCGATAAAGAGCATGAACAAAACACTGAAACCCATCTGTTTTTCGACGAACGGGCTCTTTCTTTTCATATATTTTATTTCCATCAGCTTTGATAACAACCAAAACATTTTGTGTATACCAACGCATTAGTGGATTATCATCAAACACAATTTGTTGATTTGCAAACGCCATTTCAATACGTGGAGCTAATAAACTATGAATTGCTTTTGGGTTTCGTATAACCTCTATTTCAAACCCTTCTGCTACTAATAGTGGCCTTATTGCTTCCATTCTGAAGTTATCAGCTATAATCTTTTTAATTCCATATTGTTCTCGCATTTCTACAAACCAATCAACAATGTGTTGAGGATTAATAGTCGGTTCATCCACAACTGTTAGTAGCCCTTGCTCTTCCCACTCTTTAATTGGAGCGAATTTTTGTTTCTTGAACTCGCCGGCTTTTTTAGAATACCCGTAATAGATATCAACAAATTCTTTTCGTACTAAGGAATGAGTTTTAAAAATATATTCACCATTTCGTCTAAATAAAAGACCACATGCTGCAAAATCTCGAATACTTGCAAAGTCTAACGCTCCTATGCATTCTTGAGCATATAAATTAGGAAATGGACGGTTTGTAGCAAGAATCTCTGACCATTTTGCAACAGATCGTTCTAGATTTGTAACTGGTAAGTTCATACGCTTTGTCATAAACTCTTCTCGGTTACTTGGATCATCCTCTAAATCTTCATATTCTTCCTTTATCGTTTCAAGCAACCCTTCAGCATACTCACTTAACGGTTTTGATAACATTGGATTTGCTAATTCCCAATTATCAATGTCATCGACTTCCTTTTCATCATTAAGCTTACAGATAAATGGAAATACAGCATTGGGACGAGCTTCACCTTTTAAAACCTTCACCGCTTTATCTTTTTGCTTATCTAAGAAACCATCACGTACATATCCATCTGTACCAATATAAAACTCGCGTGGGTTTTTCTTTTTCCCTAAACCGCTGATATGGACTCGAACGTCTTTATTACTTTCATATTGATGTATTTCATCAAATACAACCGCACCATCACGTAGCCCATCTTTTGTATCACCATTTGAAGTTCTAAACTTTAGTACACTTTCAGTAGCTTTTGAAACAGTTTGAGTTAATGTTGTTTTAAAGGCTCTCTGTAAAATCTCATTTTTTTTAACGCACTTATGAACTTCGTCAGGACTTGTTTTTGCTTGTTCTTCACTATTTGCAACAACGGAAATGTTATACTCTGGAATACCGTGCAATTCACTAATTAAAAAGTGAATAATTACAGATATCAGACCATTTTTACCGCCACCACGTCCTAACATCCATAGGAATTTCCGATAAAATACGCGTCCATTTTTCTTATAAAACAAAAAAACGAATGCTATTAAGAATTTTTGAAATGGCTGCAATGGAAAATACCACTTCTCACCGAAGTTGATACAATCCTGAATCATTTCATCATCAAAATACAAATCGTCTCTGTTTAAAACGTATTTTTCTAGATAATTAATTAACAGTTCTCTCTCTTTGTTGAACTTTATTTTTCCACTTCGATAAAGTCCAATGTATTCTTCTACATACTTTTGCCTAATCATGTTAAATCACTTTTATTATAACCAGCCTTAGGGATATTTGGTTTACAAACAAACTTTATATCTCTTCCTAAAGCAATTAAAGAACTGTTAATTTTATTTCTCTCACTTATAAGAGGATGGGCCTTAACAAAAACTTGGGATCCGTTTTTGACTGTAACAGACTCACCTTCTTGATTGATAGTCCTGTTTATTTTTCTAAATGCTTTAACTAGATCAATGTATCGTTCTACTTTTTCAACCTCTACTAAATCTTCAATATCAATACTGTTCATTAGCTGTTCCTTTAACTTTGTAATACTGACAGCCATCTACCCACCCCCCTTACGTGCGTAATTCCGAAAAAACCTGACAGTTAACCCCCTCCTCCGGTGCCCCTTAGAGCATTTTTTGATGAAATTTTTTAAGGGGGGGACTGTTATTGTTGATTCTTTTTTACCACTTTTCATCGTGTTCCCATTTGTTGATTTTCTTTTCGAATACTCTACCGTGTTCTTTATTATGGCAATCTACACAGACTGTTTCGAGATTGTCTTTATCTAATGCAAGCTCAGGATGATGTTCAAGTTCTTTGATATGATGGACAACGAGTTGAATCTTCTTACGCTTCGCACTCTCACTGTACTCATTGGTATCTGTTTGTACTCGACCATTGCGTTTACACTCTTGGCACTCATAGTTGTCACGCTTCTTTACTTGTTCACGTAACTGTTTCCACTCACCACTGTCATAGAACTTACGCTTCTGTTGTTTGGTTTTATATTCTTTCATCATTCGTCACTAAGAATTCATCCATTGTCTTACCAAGCAAACTAACCATCGCTTCTCTCTTTTGCTTTGGTGTTGTGTTATCTTCTAACTCATTAAAGATTGGAATCGCACCTTCTAACTTCTGTTTATCGATACGCTCATTCACAAGATCCTGTCCTAACATGGCAATGAATGTACCAATTGCAACCGCTTGTTCTTGTTTAGTTAGTTTCATTACTCATCATCCTTTTCAATTAAATGCTCAAGACCTTTTAATGCTTCTTTACCATTCACATATATCGTTACATTTTTCAAAATAGAAATACAGTCATCTTTCATCCTCCTCCAAAATAAAAAGCACCCGAATGGATGCTTTTCTTTCAATTATTCATTTATGTTTCAATTGCGGTACGTGAAGTTTTATTCTTCTTCCAATCACCTAATGCTGTTACATTCATATGCGCCAACATTATTAAGTAACTGGAAGAAGAGCAAAAGCCCCTCTCCGTTTACAAAACAGATTTGACTTTGGAATTGAAAACAAGAAACAACATCTCATTCAATCCTCAACCATCACCCATAGTCTAACGATCCATTTGAATTATAAAGGAATGTGAGAAATGTTTTCCGCCACTTCTCACAATACAAATATATCACGTTGATTCCAAAACAACCGGCACATTTACTGCCAAAAAGCGGTCACGACTCTGCCACATTTTTAACTTTCAATAACTCCCAGTAACTTTCTAAATTCCCCTTCCAGATTTCCTTTTAATTTCGGAACATCCTTCTCAATACGATTCCAATTCTTAATCCATATTTGTGTCTGTTGCTCACTAACTTTACTCCCTGGGCCTGATTCAATTAAATTTAATTCGTATACCCCAGTATCAATTAATGTCCCTCTAATTTCCTTTTCTATTTTATCAATCAGCTCACAAACATCTTCATTAAAATATATTCTGTTCACGCTATAAAAACTTATAAAATCCTCATAGCTCATTAATGCTTCATCCGCTTTTTCTTTCATACTTTTTTCCCCTGCCGCTCGAAAAAGCTTTGTTAAATTAATCATTTTATTTTCTAAATCGACAAATTTAGAATATAAAACCTTTATTGTCTCTGCTCTATTCTCATGTAACTTATTAAATATAATATGATGTTTATTTTCTAATTTTTGCAATTCAGATTTATGTTCATCTATCTGTCTCGTTAAAATCGTTTTATGATCTTCTAATTGTTTATTTACCATCAACTGATTTTCAGATATCTGTTTATTTAAAGCCGTTTTATGATCTTCTAATTGTTTATTTAAAACATGAGCAAATAATGTTTTAAATAGGTAACCGATTATCCCCGTTAGCGCTGCGGTGCCTACAGTAAATATCCCTAAACTTTGAATCCATTTTAACCCCTCTTCTACTGCTGAATACCAATTCATTTCTCTCACTCCATTACTCTATGAAATATATAACTAATAACATATTACATTTTTTACAATCTTATATCTAGTTACCCATATCTTATATTTTGTGTAACTAGGCCAAACGCTATAGCCTTTGATATTCATGCTTTTATGCGATTTTCTTTTTTGAGTTACACATCACAATAAAAATGAATAACTGTATAGAATTAAAAGGAAAAAGTAATGATAAAATGTTAAACCTAGTCATTGTTTTATCCATCAATAAAAAATATAATAATTACATCATAACCTTCCTGTATCAATAGCCTAAAATACGAGAATTATTTCTACAGCTCTACAGCTCTTTTGCATATAAAAACAAAAAGAAACATTAATTAGAAAAACTAATTAAGTTTTTCTAATTAATGTTCCCCCGTTAACTGGTAAAATTAACTTAGATAATAATCATCGTCCTCTATGGTGTCTATTATTTCGAGTAACACTCTTGTCTTATAACAAGATTCAAGGTTATTACTAACTATCGATGAGATCCAAATAAAAATAGCAAAACAATAGGTGATTAAATTAATAACCTCTTCAAAACCATAAGACAGCGTTTCTTTAAAGAGCAAACTTTTCACCCCCCATAGAAATATACCCATTACCATCGATGTAATAAATTTAAGTAAAAATTCTATGTAAGACTCATTCTTATCTACTACTTTTAAATGCGCACGTAATAACTTTACCTTTTCTTTTCCTAACTTTAAAATTTGATTTCTAATTACTTTTAAATTATCTAAACAATCAGTTTTAGCCTCTCCTGCAAATATTGTATTCTCCAATTCGTAAAAACCCTTATATTTTCCTTCAACCCATTCTTGTAATGTTTTATACTTTACCCTTTTATTACGTACCAATCGCTTTCTTAAAATTGTACTATTCATACAATCATAATAAACCTTTAGCGTATATACACTAATGAACAATGAACCTACAAATTTACCTAATTTATCATTCACCAGTCCTAACAGACCACAAATAACAGTCCCTATTATAAAAGCTATTAAATAATAAAATATCCGTTTAATCACTAATACCCTTCTCCTTCATTAAACTTATTCCTTTTCAATTTACCTTAATGCTTAATAATTTTAGTTTCATTAAATTGAGTTAGCTTTACATTTCCATCATTTACAATGATAACAAAAATATCGCTAAATTACTATTTATAGATTTTTATTTATTAGTTGTATAGTAACCATTTCAATCTCGTGATTTTCTTAATTTCCCTTTACAAATTATAAATTCATCACTTCTCTTCTTTTACTTGGAAAATTGGCATAATGAAGATTAGAATAAAGTTGAAGCAGAAGGAGAAGTGAAAAATAAATAAAGCAATGATTAGATTTTAAACCTAGTCATTGCTTTATCCATTGCATCTTGGTTTACTCCTATATATCTTAACGTTACCCGTTCACTTGAATGATTGAATATTTCCATTAGCAAAGCTATATTCTTTGTCTGCATGTACATATGATATCCGAATGTCTTACGTAATGTATGCGTTCCAATTTCATCTAAACCAAACTCTGCCGCTGTACTTCTAAGTATCTTATATGCCATGCTACGACCAATTGGTTTATTCTTCCCTTCTCGACTCTTAATTAAATACTCACTATCTTCTCTCTCTTCAATATACCAACGTAATTCTCTTTTTAACGCTGGAGTTAACTGGATGCGTTTTTGTTTCCCTGTCTTCTTTTCTCTCATCGAAATATGACTACCTTTCAAATCACCTATCTTCAATTTGAGAATGTCACTAATACGTAAACCTGTGTTAATTCCCATTACAAACAAAATAAAATTGCGTTCGCTGTTTTCTTTCAGATATTCTTTAATTTGTTGTATTTGCTCTGGCTCCCGAATAGGTTGAACAAAATTCATAGGTTATCCCCACCATTCTGTTCTTCCGTCTCATATACTTCTAATCTAAGAGCAAAAGCAAGTTTATAAAAAGCATTAGATTTATTTCTTCTATATGTGCGTTCACTCATACCAATATCGTTATAAACCATATAATCAAAGACTTCCTCATCTTCCAAATATCGTTTTATAATGATGTCTCGTTGAGTTTTGCTAAATCGACTCAACGCTTTATCAATTTGAAAAGATAGACGGTGTAATTTCGCTTCTCTTTCGCTCACTGCGACATTTACTAAAGCAACATCTTCAGTTGGCTTTCCTATTATGTTTGTTGGACCATGATATCTTACCTCATAAGAAGCTGTAACCTTCATCTCATTTCTAATCATCCCAAATCGTCTATAAATACGCACATTTTCAAGAATCTCTTCTAAACGAGCTTGCGTTGCTCTTCGATTAATTTTAGGTAAGAAAGTTAATTGAGTCATATATATAAACACTCCTTGTCAATTATAATGAAATACAAAAAGCGGACACCAAACTACAGAGCAATACTGATAAAGCTCTTTATAGTTTGATGTCCGCTGGTTTTTCCAGTAGGACTAAACACTCGATTTCTATTGTACCATTTTTATCAAAACAGTCCTATTTCCAATTAAAATGATTTTTGACTGTTTGTTCGAATACATATTATTAAAATTCAGAGGATTACCAAGTCAGAAAAAAGAGCCATTAAGTATAACACCTTTTTTTACGAACTTTCCTTATCGAAAGAAACCTTTAGATATCATTCTTGCTCCCTTTAATAACACTTTCGGATTACGAGTTATTGCAAAAACAGCAATACCTGCTGAAACGGCTGCTGCTCCACCGCCAATCATTGCTAATCTAAGAGCATGATTTCTGTCTGCTTCAACTTCTTCACGCATCATTTCCAAAATGTCGCGTAAAATCCCATCGCAATGTCTTTTTTCTTCCAAAGTTTCTGCTTTTTTTAATTCTTCACTGTACACATCAATAAGATGGTATAATGCTTTAAAATATTTTTCTTCTGAAATTTCATGAAGTTTAGCAAAGTTTTTCAAAGCATCAATTAATGTCTGCGAAGAAACATTGCTCTCTTTAAAAAATTCTATTAATGTTTCCTCGCTAAATTTTCCTTTTGTAAACTTCATTAGTATTTTTTCAATATCTTTGTCAGTTAACTTTTCAGTGTTAATCCCCATTTTTTCTAACTCTTTTCTTAACTTATCATTACTCATAAATATTTCCCCTCCAATAAAAATCCCTTAATCCTATTTTAACAATAATAAGAAAGAAATATATATATAATTACAAAATTTTTTCACCCTAATACTTCACCATAAATACACTTATTCCCCTCTATTACTCTAATACTTAATTTTTTATGTTGCCAATCCAATTTCCTTTCTTTAATGTTGATCACAAATTAGTTTCATTCCTATCGATCCTAACAAAAATAAAAATGCGGAAATCGAACTGCAGAGTAATATTACTAATACACTGCGGTTCGATTTCTACTGATTCTTTCAGTAGGATACTAGTATATCCTTACCATTTTTCTCACACTTCTAATCTTTCTAGGTAATTAACTATTCTCGTTATTGTTAAGCTAAAATTCATACACAATAACAATTTTTATAAATTTAATCTTATCGAATGTTCAGTGACTTTAAATCCGTATTTTCTATAATACTTTTCTTGTCTTACTTTATTAGCCTCGTCTTCAAAATATCTATCCCCATATATACATAATATATCCCATCTTTTTGCTAGTTTAATTAAATTATCCATTGCAATAGCACCAAAACCTTTACTAGTGTTACCTCCAGTTTGAATGTCCACAATAAAAAATGACTTTTCTTTTGTTTTTAAATCAACAAAAAAGTTTATCTCACTCTTATTCCTGAGTTGTTTATAGCCTAAAGTTTTAATATAAACATCAAAACTCTCTTTTCCTGAAAAAGTAAGATTCTCTCCTACGTCATTTCGTATATAAACTATCACATAGTCATTAATTTTTTTATTGTACTCTATAGAAAGTATTTCATATTTATGCTCACTAATAATACTGGAAATGTTATTAATAATGTTTTCAGATTGTTCTTTTTTAATATCACTTAATTGTTTTTCTGTTTTTAACTTAGAATATGTATCTATCATATATTCATATAATCTCTTGTGTTTTCTCCCGAATAAATCAAACATAATCTGCCTCCTATTCAATTCATTTTTCTATGAATAGTCTAGACTATTCCTCCCTTTAATTCAAATAGTGCAATATCTTAATAAACGTTCAACTTTTCTATAAAATAAATTTAATTATCTATATATAACAAAATCAAAACGATTGTATCTTTCGCTCATCCATACGAGTTACTTTCCCACTTTTATATACAAATGATTGCTCGCCATAACCAGTTATTGGTGGCTCAATCTGATGTATCTTTCCATCTTTTACAACGTAAATCATATTTTGACTTAATGAAATTTCAGCTGTCATTTCAACAAGATTTTCTTTTCTAATCCCCACCAAAATCACTCCCATATGTTATAATTACTTTGTCGAAGTAAGTTGAGAGTGATCTCAGCTTTTTTATTTATCTATAAATATTGCAAAACATTTTCCGGAACAAACGATTGTTCCAGTGATAGATGGAGACGAATCGGAATCGGCTCTTTTTCATCTCTTGCTCGCTTACACATCTCTTCAGCTTCTTCCCATACAAATTGTTTATCCTCTACTCTTTTATAACGCCAAATCCCAATTGTATAATCCTCAAACAACTCATAACGCTCATCAGGCGCTGTCGTTGGTTTTAATTCATCAATCGCCTTGGCTTGACGTGGTATTTGCACAACCACATCTGCATAGCGTAATTTTGAATTTAAACGGTGAATATGAGCTTTCTCAGAATCAAAAGATACGACTGGTTCCACGTCAAAAATTGTTAATTGCTTCGGCATTGTTTTTCCCCTCCAATACCTGCAAGCTTGCAATCAAAATTTCTTCAAGCTGCGTTAACGTTAGTTGATCTAATGTTTGCCCGTTAATTTGAGCTAATCCTAATCCCATTAATTTACGAATGATTATTAGTTTTCTACGTTCTACTTCCTGACGTAACAACATGATTAAGCCTCCTGTTGATGGTTGAACTTTCTCTCTAAATTTACAAACTTACTAAATTCTTTAATGAATGCTAGTTCAACAACACCAACTGGACCGTTCCTCTGTTTCGCTAAAATAATTTCCGTTATATTCTTATTTTCTGTTTCACGGTCATAGTAATCTTCACGGTATAAGAACGCTATTAAATCAGCATCCTGCTCAATTTGACCATTCTCACGTAAATCTGATAGCAACGGTCTCTTATCTTGCCTACTTTCTACAGCACGGCTTAACTGTGATAATGCAACTACACATACATTTAATTCTCTTGCCATCAGTTTTAACTTACGACTAATCTCGCCGATTTCTTGCATGCGGTTTCCCCTATGCTTTTGATCGCCCACAATAAGCTGCAAATAATCAATTGCAATTAAAACCTTTTTATCAGGGTACTTACGCTTTAGTTTCCTAGTTTTAGCGTAAATCTCTTGCATCGTGACATTTGCTTTATCGTAAATTTCTAATGGTAAATCATTAATTAATCCCATCGCTTGACTAATCTTTTCCCAATCCTTTAAATTACATAGCTTCTTAGGATTCTTTAATTTCGTAGCATCTATATTTCCAGTACTTGAGATCATTCTCTTTAGTAGCTGTTCCTCCCCCATCTCGAGCGAGAAGATTCCTGTTGCTGTATGAGCACTTGCTGCATGAAAAGCAACGTTTAATACAAATGCTGTTTTCCCCATTGAAGGTCGGGCCCCAACAATAATTAAATCACCTTCTTGTAACCCCGCTGTCATTCTATTCAAGTCGTCATAACCAGTTGGTATACCAGTTAAATCTCCTACATCAATTTGCATGTTCTTATACAGATCAACTAGGGTTTCCTTTAAATTAAATTCATCTAAATAACCTGTTTCTTCAATGGCGCTTAATTCATCAATTGAGGTACTAATAGCACTCATATCCCTATCTTGCTGAAGGCGGTTATATAAGTTACCAGCAACCTCTTGAGCATGTCGCATCTTCCAAGATTCAATCACTAAACCTTCGTGATACGAGAAGTTCTTAGTTGTTGTTACAACTTCTGTCAGGTTTACAAAGAATTCGATTCCGCCAATTTGATGCATAAAGCTTTCATCGAATTTTCCAATGAGAGCAACAAGATCTATCGGAACCTCAGCATCTTCTAATTCTCTCATTGCCTTGAATATCACTTGGTGCGTTGGTAAAGAAAACTGTTTTACCTTTAGCTGACAATCTTTAATTAAATCGCCTTCTTGGATTATGCTACCTAAAACACTTTGTTCAGCTTCTACATTACGAATCATATCGTTACTCATTTGGCCAACCACGCATTCTGTTGGTTAAGTACTGCAAGTTCTTCTTCTGTTGGAATGTTCTGCTCCCATGCTTGTTGCTGCTGTAATACGTTTTTAGTAGATTCCGATAATCCTTTTTGTTGATAAGGAGCTTGTGTCTGTTGTTGCGATTTTGTTAATCGCTGAGCACGAAATACTTTATCAGCTGCCTCAACATCAGCTACTGTTTTAAAGCCTTTAAGATGCCAATCTCTTAAAATCGTATTTACGTAAGACATGTTTCTCGTATTCTTCTCTAAAGCAATTTTCATAGCCTTAATAACTAACTCTGCATTTAAATCATCTATCCAAGCATAAATACCATCTGCGATAAAAGGTGTAATGAATCCGAAGTTTTGCTCGTAAAAAGAAATTGGATTAACCTCAACAACTTGTTCCGCGCCTGCGCGTTCTTGTTGTTGTTCTTTTTCTTCTTCTTTTTCTTTTTCTTCTTCCTTGCTAGGGTCTTGGAAGCCCCTTATAAGCCCCTCCAAACGGACTGATAAATACTCCTTAATACGAGGAATTTTAAAATCTTGCTCTTTTTCTAATTGCAAACAAGTTTCATAAAAATCAACTAAAAAATCTTGGTCTTTCACAGATTGAATCTCTTTTAAAACGCACTTTTCAATGTTTACATTTTTAATCGGATTGAATTTCAACCAGTTGATTAAGAACAACTCTTTTGTTTTTTGGTTGTAATTAATTTTCCCGTACTCGGAAAAACGTTCTAATAGCTTCATAACAGTTTCGCGGTTATATCCTGTATCAGTTTCAATAATACGAAGTGGAAGCTCGTAGATTCCTGATTGAGATGTTTTACTGTTTGTCATCAAATACAAGTAAAAATACTTTTCCTCTGGTGTAAGATCTAAAACAAATGAATCCTGCCAAAATGAAACGTGTACCGGTCTATAAACTGCCATATTATTCATCCTCCATTGTTTTACTTGATTTACTTTGATATAATTTAACTAAATTAATATTTATAAAGACTCGCTATATGAGTCTTAAATCTATCACTCTGCCAAGTGATAGATTTTTTATTTTCTTCGACTAACTACTGATGCATTAATCCCTTTCCCTTGAAGCTTTTTTACAACCACACGATAACTCTTTGATACATCATGTTCTTCTCTTGCGTTACGAATACTCCTGAATTCTTTAACGCACCTATTTAACTCTTTCTCCCAATGATCCGCTTCATCAAGCGAACCAGCATTGAACATATTATGAATACATGTCATCATGCAGTTATGTAATTCATTTGCAAAAGAAAAGTCTCCTGGTAGAACTAAATCAAACAGACGATTACTTTCTACTTTCATGTTTCATCCCTCACACTTCAAATAATTTGATACTGTACGTATCGTTATGGCCAGAAAGTACAATCTTATAAACTATTAACAACAGGAGAACAAATCTTTCTGGCCATAACGACAAGCGCAGTTGCTTGTCGCATTAAATCGGAATATGTTATAATTCATTTGTTGATATTTTGTGGTTATCGCGGGCTATGCGGTAGCCATTTCTTTTTTCTTTTTATTTTTCAAAACAAATGCAGCTTCTATAATTCGGATTCTTATCTCCGTTAATTTCTTCTCTTGCTTTAAACTTTTAGCTTTTATAAAATCTCCACAAATTGATGCAATTCGGATATCCCCATATAAATTTGCTTCTCTTCTTACCAGTTCTTTATATTGCTTTAAAGTTGGACTCACATAATCAATTGTCATTACTTTAACCTCCCTAGTAATAATCAAATTAACCATCTGTATATTTCCTTGCTCTCAGTGACACTTTCCAATATTTAAATATATCCGTCATTGAAAAACCATACTGATCACATAACACCGCTACAAGACTCATCATCGAACCTGTAGCATCTAAAATTTCATGCATGGCCTTTTTCATAGATTCTTTCTCGTGTTCAGACCATGCTTGTGAAGGCTTAAACCAACATAATGTATCAAGCTGTTTCAAAGCTTCATTTGTTTCTTGCAGCACCATGTACCTCATACTTGTAGGATGATGGTCTATGTATTCTCCATTAAAAAATGGGATACTTACATGACCTGTTGCTTCACTCCACATTTTAAAAAACAGTTGTGGGTCATCTATTCCTTCAGTAATACATTTTCGCAAGTCTTTCGGTATTCGCCGTTTTTCAGTTTCATATTTCGCTAGTGACTCACGACTCACAGGGATTTCTAAAGAGAGTTGTTCTTGAGTGATTCCCTTCCGTTTACGTGCCATAGCAACTTCTTTTCCTATAGACATCGTTTACTTCCCCCATTCGTACCTAAAGTATTATTTATTTGTGACAACCCAACATGGTAACTTAGTATTAGACGGATTCTTTGAATGGATTGTAGTACTCAGTATGATTTTCGACCCAGTCAGTATGATTTTCCATCCACTTAAAAAGAAGATGTGTAGGAATAAGAACTCCTGCTTCACGACATACTGGAAAATCAGAACGATTTAATAACTCAGATGCTTTGGTACGTTTAATATGTAATAGTTCCATTAATTCTGTAATAGTTAAAAATGGTGGTAACTCTTTCATTGGTTGAAGGTGCTCAGTTGCTTTTTGCACTTCTTCACGGATGATTTGACGAAATGAATCGATATCAAAATTAATCATTAAGATCACCTCTCTACATCATAAATTGTTCCTTTTAGGAACAATGTTTTTCAAAAAAATTTATCCAACTAAAATTTAATACCCTCCCTAATTTTTGAGCTATTTCTACAGAAGGTGTTTTTTTCCCATTCTCAATATGAGTATAATAGCTCCTAGATATCTCACATTTATTTGCAATTTCCTTATGAGTATATCCTTCTCTACATCTAAATTCTTTTAACCAATCTCTCAATATAACTACCTCCTTTTTTTACTTATAAAACATCTTAATTAGATTATATGTTACTAAAGGGAACAAATCAATAAAAAAGTTACTTATAAGAACATTTTAACTAGTTACTATTAGTAACTCAAAAATTCGTTTATAATTAAAAATAAGACTTAAGTATAATGGTGGTGACTACTTTGAATACTTTTGGTCAAAAACTTAAGTATTTACGTGAAGAGAAAAAGAAAGAGAATGCTGCATGGACGCAAACATATGTAGCTAATCAACTAGGTGTTGCTCGTACTACATATACCGCATATGAAAATGATACTAAACAACCACCTATGGAAACTATTTTAAAAATAGCAAATCTTTTTTCTGTTACTACTGACTTTTTATTAGGAAGAGTATCAGAGTCTAATAAGATTGGGTCACCTAATCTAGATACTGTAATAAACGATTTAGATTTAGAGCTAGGCCTCTGGTTTAAAGATATTAAAGACGCTTCCCCTGAGAAACGTGAAGAATTAAAACGTTTTTGGGATTTTATTAAATTGAATGAAAAAAAATATAATACTAACGGAAATAAAAAAACACGCTAAGCGTGTTTTTTTACGATATAAAAACCATTTTTAAAAACTTCACCTCTCTAATATATGAATCCACTCACTGAAAGTCACATACCATTCTTCAATAAATAAATTCAAGGAGTACATTTTATCAAGCCTTTATATTTTATAACTCTTTTTTATTAGCTGCTTTTTTGGTGCTTTTCCAATTATTGAACAAAGTTTTTCAAAATAATCTTCTCTTATTACTAATTCATTCCCTTTTAAACAAGGTAATTCATAACTTGGAAACTCATCATTTCCTAAATAGGAAGTTTTCCAACTTTTTAACAACAAAACTACTTCCTCTTGCTCATTTACTGCACTTAATCCACAATTCATACTTTTAACTTTTAAACCCAATAGTTTTATAAATAATGGATTTAGCCATAGAATACGGTAATTTATAAAAGAGTCGCTAAACATATCCATACAAATTGGTTTTTCGTTATTTACACCTAAAATTTCTGGATACCCCCAAATATCTTTTGTATACAAATGACCAACAGGTAATGACAGCTTTTCTTCACAAAATACAATCCCTTGTAACACTTCATGAATTTCGAAAGAAGTGTAATTTCTTTTAACTAACTCTTCTTCCCAATAAGCTAATCGAACCCATTGTCTATCTGCATCCTTAATATAATTTTCAAAGATATCTTGTTGATATTGCTTCGGTCTTAGCATATTCTGAGGTCTAATAGATAATGTATTTTCATATGCTACTATAGTTTTAATATCTGGAGCAACACAACAATATAATTCTAACTCATCATAATCATCTAACAGCCCATTATTATCATACTCATACAATTCTTCATTTATTATAGAAATTATTATATCTTTCTCATAAATATTTGGAATTAATATTTTTTGTGATCGATTATAAAATAGCCTTCCTATTTCCTCCCCTAGTCCACCATATATTTTTTTATAAAATTGCGCTGTTATTTGACTTATATCTAATCCAGCTCTATCTATTTTTCCTACTTCGGTATGTTGGACCTTTAACATCTCTTTTTGCTTTTCTGTAGGTTTATAATTCACCTGAACTTGTGGTAATTTAGGTTTATTTTCTATATAGACTTCACAAATTTCTTCTAACAATATATTTATCATATAATTGGGAACTGGGTATATTTCTAATAGGGTACCCTTTAATTCCTCGCTACTATAATCATCCTGTTCCAAAATCAACTGCAAAATTAAAATAATTGAGATATTAGTAAACTTATCTTTATTAGAAAAAAACCACTTTAAAGGCTTTTGTAATTTCTGGATTTCTCGCTCCATTAAATAACTAATTCCACTAATAATGATTTTTTGTCGTACTAATTCTCCATGGTTCAATCTAGTAAGCACTATTGATTGTAATAACTCAGTATTATCCATTTCAAAATCATTTTGTAATATTTTATCCCAATTTAATTCTATTTTTTCAGGTAGTCGAAAACTAATAATATTGTATAGCTCTCCCCACATATTTTTTACCATTTCTTTATCGTAATTAATTTTTGTTAAAGCGTTAATTAGATATGAACCTATAGAATTATGATATCCCATCCTTTCTAAATGTTCATATATACATTCAAATAGGGTGTTTATAGTAATTTCTTTATCTAATTCGTAGGCTTCAGCAAAAACGTCAATATTTACGAACCGATTTAACCATCCATCTTCTTCTACACAAAATACACATGTTAACATATATGCTTTTAAATCATTTGATAAGAAAACTTCAAATGACTTTTTTAGATTTTTAATATGTTCATTTCGCCCTAAAAATCGCTCATTCCTACATATTAAAGTTTTTATTATATATTTGAGTTCATCGTCTTCATAAGCGTTTGAACTCAAGTAATATATAAATGCGTTCATATCTTCTTCAACTAATATATTTTTCTCAAAATATATTATAAATTCTTGTGTAGACATGTCAGAAAATCTTTTTCGATGTATAATTCCATTTTGTAAATAATTATTGTCCTCTTGTTTCTCAATAATACTATTTTTGATGATAAACCATCTTTCTAATTTTTCGCAATTGTAATTCAAACTTTTAGCAAGCCAGTACATTTTTGAAATGTTCTTCTTAGAAATATCCTTTAAATTTAAACTTTGAAAGTCAAATCTACTAATCAAATCTGAAAAAGAAATTCTTGCCATATGACTATAATCTAACTCATCAAGCTTATAAATTAAGTCAATATATAATTTAATGAATTCATCTGACATTTTATTAGGGAAGGTTCTAAGTAACAAACATTTTTCCGTGATTTGCGTTTCTGGAATTTTAGTTATTAAACCAATTAGCATTTTTTCAGTAATTCTATTAGGTGTGCTTTCTAATAATCGCGATCTAAAAAATAGCAATGCATTCTTATAGTCTAAATTCACAAACTTTTCATACCAGTAAATAGGATACCACCTTGTTTCCTTACCATTTGTATGAGATAGTACAGTGTTTACTAATGTGTTTATTTTATATATATACGTATTAGCTAAAGTAGAATCTAATGCATTTATTGAATCAAATGAATCTATTAACTGATCTAATGTTCTATCTTTATGGAATGTATAAGATGTAAGATATGTAATCGCTTTATTATATTCATGTTCTGCTTGTTCCGCTTGATTTATTTTTGAATATAAAATCGCTATTCTAAATGCATACTCTGCTAAATACGAATAAAATGCCTGATTTTCTTCTCCATCTTGATAATAATTTATTATTTCGATTACCTTTTCAATGTTTTCAGGTTTAATATTATTACAAAGTAATTCAATTAGTTTTTCGCTCGATAAAGGGCCTACTAAAGCCCCTTGCAATCTAGAAGAAGTTTTTATACTAACATTATTTAAAATATCAATTATGTAATTCCACGTTTCTTTTGTATTAATTAAATTTAATCCATCTTTAAATGTTTGATGGATTAAATCTGTTATATTGTGTAAATCTACAACCCTGGGTTCCCCTTTAAAGGGATTGGTATCTAGCTCAAGTAGATTAAAGTATTCTTTCACTTTTTCTTCTAAATTCTCTTTTGACCCACTAGTAGATTCATATTGTAACAATTTCAATTCTACAGTGAATATTAACCAATTAAAAAACCAATTCCTTCCTTTTAATTCTTCTATAAACTCCTTAATTTCATCAAATTCCTGTTTAATTATAGCTAAGTTAATTTGATTAAATAAATTTGTAACAACCTCAATTTCCTCTTCACGTAAACGCCTAATATCTAACACATCCTTGGAAATCCCAGAGTATTCCGCTGATTCTTGTGAAACACTAAATTTTCCCTCGTAATATTTTATGAATTTTTCCCAATTCAAATCGTTTAATTTTTGAATTTCATTTTTGAGATATTCTAAATCATGATGATTTATGTATTCCTGGACAAATTGTTCCTTGAATGCATTAAGCTCCGAATCGGATATAGAAAGCATTTCTTTTCTAATTAATTCATCGTTATTACTGTCAAAAATCCCTCTAATAAAATATTTATAATTTTCAATAGATATTGTATCATTTAAAAATAAATAGGCATCCCAATTAGGCATGACACCATTTTCCGAACAAATATAACATCCTTTTAATCCTATTTCTTGACTAAATACAGGTTTATCTTCATAAACTAAACAACTTTTTAATTGTTCGAATCCATGAACATGTCCCAATGCTTGAAAATATAATCCATAATTTGCTTCCACCTCACTTATCGTAGAAGCAAGTTGATTACCCATCTCAGATAATAAAACAACTTTCTCAAAATCCATTTGAATAGTAACTGCTTTTAAGAAAATTTTATAATTCCCTTCAACTAACTTTTTAGGATAGCCATAATAATAACTATCCACCACAAATGAACGTTCCAATAAAGATATAATTTTGGTTGTTTCTCCTACTTCTAACAAAACAGGTAAATAATATCGATACGCCTTAGGATGACGCAAAAATCCTTTCTCTTCAAACCATTCAATTAAATCTCGATAGATTATCTTTTTAACCATAACTCCTTGAGCTCTTAATCTCTCTATAATATGCCTTCTAAAACTTTCATGATAAATAATTACTCCACCAGAGGCTAAGTTATGTCTTAATACTGGTCTAAGTACACTAATAACTTTCTCTACATACTCTCCTAAACCTGTGATTTCTTTTAATTCCGTCATACTAATACTAAAATTAGCACCACAAAGAACATTTACTACCAGCATGTCTTCTAACTCATTTAATAAATATTTATAGTACTCATCCAAATTATCAGAATATGGCGGCAATAAATCAATTTTTTCTTTAACTATAAATTCTTCTTTTTTTATTTCCTCTAATAAATATGTTAGATATAATGGGTTTCCGTTACTCTTAGCTAATAACATTTGTGATAAAAATTCAGTTTCTAGTTTTATATTTTCAACATTATATTTTCCCATCAAAATTTTGATTTGCTCATTATCCCAATTTTCCAACTCTTTTATACTGTACCCATTTTCTACAAGTAGAGATTCTTCTTGAATTGGTTGTGTTGAGATGATAACCTTTATATTACTTGGAATTTCTAAAGTTGCAAAATCTTCCACTATAGAAATTTCGGACCTATTTAACTTTTCACTATTCAACATATAAATTCTCTCTATATGATCTAGACCATCAATAAATATCACACATTCTTCTTGAATTTGATTTAACAAATATTCAAGTTCGCTTTTATCCACACCATATTTTGTGGGTTTGTCCTGTTTCAATTCCGGAAACCTGTTAAGAATATCTGCTATTAGATTCCCATATAATGAACTAGTTTTTATTCTTTTATAATCCTCCTCATCTCCTAATTGTGTATAACAGTAATGCTTTACTGTCATATATCCTTTACCCTCTAAATATTCGGAGATGTTTTCCACAAACCAAGATTTGCCGGAACCTGGATTACCATATACAACTAATTTGTTCGAGTCATTTAATTTTTCAATGTATTCATTGAACACATTTTCTGTTTTTACATTTTTATTTTGGTCAATTTTTATAAATTGATTTATGCTACCATAATCCGTTACTAAATTAAGATAACTGATTATATAATTCGTTCTAATTTTCTCGTCTCTAGATTTTGCCCTTACGGATTTAACCAAATGCGCTAATTTTAATATTGCCTCATTTATATTTATATTATTGTTAGGATATTTTCCAATTCCTAATTTTTCAACAAGAAGTGCTACCTGTTTTTCTAATTGACCCGGCCTCTCTATATCTAAACTAGCCTTTGGGAAATTAACTTCAATAATTAAGCTATTACAAAATTCCCTAAATTCTTCTCTATCTATTTTTTCAGATTCTGTACGTAACCTTTGCCATGAGACTAACGGTCTACCTCCAACTGGCCATAATTTATTGACGTCAACTTGATATATTTTTGTATCCTCAAAAGTTTTATTTAAACTATTATTTTCAAATATAACATCCTGAATCTTATCATCTTCAATAGGAGGATTCCAAGCCAAACAAAGCCTATACTCCAAATTTTTACCCTCTAAGATTTTATTCGTTTCTTTCCAGGAATTAAACAATAAATCTAATGGAATCTTATGATTTCCTTTGGCTGCTAAATCCGTTTTGGACAAAGTATAACTTACATCTTCATTGCTATATTTGACTTGCATCTGTTCTATCATGTTCTCTTTAAGAATTCTTAAGTCATCAAATTTATCTTCCTCAAATATCTTTTCATCTATTTTGAATTCTGCCTTATTTTCATTAATAAGCTCTCTTAAAATACAATAAATAGTTAATAAATCTTGGTACTCATATCCCTCGTGTGCGTTATGTAATGCCATAATTATTACCTCCTGCTTTAAACTCTCCTAATTCATAAATAATTACTTTTTGCTTTCCATAGTGTATTAATTAAATTGCGGTATAGTTTAATATGCGCTGTAAAAGCACATCATTCCTCATTTCTATTATTCCAAACATATGATGGACTATCATTCATAAATTGGTAGATAGATTACCCAACATGAGACTAACATAAAAACAAAAGCAATCTTTTATGTCACAATAGCTAACCTTTAAATTTTCACCATGGTTTTAAAATTAATATTCTTCTATATTTCAACATTTAATTTTACAAAAATACGAAAACTACAGAATAATTTTCCATATATATTTTATCTTATTTTCTTAGGCATAGACAGTTATTATTATATGTGTTAATTAATATTTCCCTTTTCTATCTAAAGCTTCATTTTCAGCCACTTACAATTAATCTCTTTATATGTTTCTTAAACTTCTATACTTCTTTCTTTATCCAGCCTTCCATTTTTTTTATTTTTGTCATATTATAAGAACGTACGTTCTTATAATATGAATGGAGTGAAAATATGTTTCAATCGCAACCCTACTACACAACACAACTTGAAGACTATATCCAGCACTTGTACCAATCCATATCTATTATTGTTCCTGAACAAATAGATATGATAGAGATTGCGAAAAAGCTAAACATTTGGCTGTACTTTGCTCCGTTTGGAAGTCATGCAATGGAAAGAAATCAAATAGCTAACTTAGTTATTGATAATCGTATCTCTCAGCAAGAACAATGGGAGGATTTTGGCCATGAGACTTGTCATATCCTATTTCATTCAGGTAATCAACTATTAATGCATCAAATGTTTCTAAATTATCAAGAAGCAAAGGCTAAAAACTTCGCACAACAATTTTGTGTACCTACTTTTATGTTACGAAAGCTTCCTCCCCTACAGTTAAAAGCATATATAATCTCAGAAAAGTTTAATGTAACAACACAGTTTGCTGAAAAAAGGCTTTTACATTATGAAAATCAATTATTAGCAAGTAAATTACAGAATCAAATATCACAATACTGTAATTTTCAAAAATAAAGATACAGGAGGTGTTGAATATGAAAGGAAGTTTTCGTAAACGTGGAAATACGTGGTCTTTTACAATAGATATCGGTATAGATCCGGCAACAGGAAAACGCCAGCAAAAAAGTAAAAGTGGATTTAGAACAAAAAAGGAAGCCCAAAATGCTGCTGCAACGATGATTACGGAGATAGAGAAAGGCATATATTTTGATGACAAACAATTAACTGTTTTAGATGTATGGGAAAAACTAAAACCTCTTCGAAAAGCTGAATTAAAAATTACATCTTATGAAAAAGACATGAGCTTAATTAGACTCTATATCCTTCCCCCTTTTGGTTATAAAAAAATTAAAAGTATTAAACCTGTAATGATTCAAAGCTACTATGCTGAACTTAAGGAAAAAGGACTATCAAATGGTACAATCAGCAATATCCACCGCTGCCTAAGATGCATTTTCAAACACGCTGTAGAATGGGAAATCATACATGATAATATAATGAATAAGGTTAAAAAACCACGTGAAGAGCAAGGTGAGATGAAAACATGGTCGAGCGAAGAATGTAATCGATTCCTCCAGTATCTAAAAGAAAAAAATATTAAGTATCATATGTTCTTCTTACTTGCAATCTATACAGGTATGAGACGCGGGGAATTACTTGCACTAACATGGAAAGATATTGACTTTGATAATAATCGTATCCTGGTTAATAAATCACTTGTAAAAACAGAAAAAGGACTATTTAAAGCTGCTACAAAAACTAAGTCTTCAAATAGAAGCATTAGTATCTCTTCTTTTGTTATAGAAAAGTTACAATCCTACTACTCCTATAAAAAGAAAGAATTTTTCCGCTGGGGTATACATTTGAATGAAGAGGCGTTTATTTTCACCGGCAATACGATACATTCGCCCTTACATATAGATGCTCCTTATCGCTTTTTGAATGATCACTATAAAAAAGCTGGTGTTCCTCGGATTCGTATACACGACTTACGACATACTCACGCTACACTCATGCTTCAGGCTGGAGAACACCCTAAAATCGTACAAGATCGCTTAGGACACTCATCTATTCAAATGACTTTAGACAAGTATAGTCATATCACACAGAACATGCAGCAACAAGCAGCGGAAAACTTCGAGAGCATAATAAAATCTAATGAAAACACCTGATAACAAATGAAAAGATTTAATGTGAGCAAAATGTGAGCATCGAGGGAAATCACCACTTAAAAACCTTGATATAATAAGGTTTCCCATACTATATCGTTGAATCTTGGGAGAAGAATGAGCCGTTTTAAGGTTATTCATTTCCTTTAAAATAAAAAAAGTGTCACAAATACCTGATTTATAGCATTTGTGACACTTTTTTGTTTGTTATATTAAATGTCATTTCAATAGTAAATTACTGCAGTTACCTTTTCTTTCTAGGACCTATAATTAATTTAATCGCCGTTCTTTCTTGATCATTAATAGTAACCTCTTGAAATGCTGGAACAAAGGCTAAGTCAATACCACCTGGAGCAACAAATCCTCTTGCGATTGCAATTGCTTTAATCGCTTGGTTTAATGAACCCGCTCCAATCGCTTGAATTTCTACATTTCCACTTGTTCTTAGTACACCTGCTATTGCACCTGCGACCGAATTGGGGCTTGATTTTGAAGATACCTTTAATATATTTTCCATGTAAGTTGCTCCCTCTATTATTTAATTACTCTTTTGTTACCGTATAAAATATTTCAACGTATCTTTAACTACTATTCACACCAAAAGCAAACAATACTACATATGTACATTCATTCGATACTTTTTCTCTTCTTCCTGCCGTGCTACGTAAATAAAGGTCAACGACTCCAAACCTTATATATACAAATATTCAAAAGACATAAATTCACTTAAATAATCACATCATTGTAACTGAAGATACTCGTTTTACTTTTGCAGGTGCAATTACAATATAAAAAGCATTCCTGCTACATTCCAAGAATTCTCTACCAAATACTTAACCTTTGTGCCTTCAAAAATTCCCTTTGTACCTTTTTGTTAATCTAATAAACATGAAAAAGCACCGAACTTTACTACTACAAAAATTCGGTACTTTTTTCTCATTCTTTCTTATTTCTCCACATAAACCGACTTAACGATTGTACGATTATATGGTTGTCCTTCTTTATTCATCCCTTTTATATCCATCGTAACGTTATATACTCCTGGTTGCTTTATGTCCTTCAAAGCACCAGTAAATGTATTGTTATTCACATTTTGTAATTCATTATATTCAGAGACTAGTTTCCCTTCTTTATTCACGACTCTTACTGTTAGGGAAAGATTTCCTTTCATTTCAGGTGCCACAGGTGATTTTTTCAGTTTATACTCAGATTTATTTGCTTTTACTTTTGTAGGCATTTGAAGAACAAATGGTGCGCCAGTTTTGTAATCGCTTACAACTAAATATGCATCTTTCGACTGCTTCGCCATCATTTTAACTTTCCATTCTCCTACATCCATTTTATCAAATTTAAATGTTTTAATTGTCGCGCCACCAAAGAAAGATTCATCTTCACCAGTAGTTATAACACTATCCTTATTTGTATACACTTTTCCTTTTGGTGATATCATTTGTACTTCTACATCCGACGAAGCAGTTAATATAGAAACAATTCCTTCTGCCTTTTTATCAACCGCAACAGTTTGCTCTATCCACTGATTTTGTGGCAATTCTCCGCCTAAAATGTTTTGGTTTGAAGTTGTATTTAATGGTTCTATGTTTTCATTTGAACTAGTGCTGGATGCTACTAAATCTGGTACGGCTACATTTGACGTACGTAAATATGGTTCAATTCGTGAGAACACAGCAGATCCTTTTCGTATATTATCATGATCAAATCTAGAATCTGTAAATAAATGCGTTCCATACGGCAGCTTAGCACTCCACTCATTTACTAGTCCATCATTTGAACCGTATGATGACAAATATAATCCACCCATTGATAACGCCGAAAATACAGGGCCCCAGCTAGTCCCAGTAACTGTATAATAACGGTTTAATTTAGCTGCTGGATTATTATCAATCGTTGAACGAAATTTTGCCATTTCGCCCATTTGTAATGAATACGTACCATCATCTTTTTGACCTAATATAGAAGCAAGCCATCCTGCCCACCAACTATATGATAAATCCGCTAAGTTTGATCCATGATGTGGCGTCGCAAGTGTAATAACATTTCCGACAAATCGATTTGCCCCATATCCTACTAATGCAGCTTGTGTATCGATACCACCTTTACTATGTGCTACAATATTAACTTTTTTACCGAAATGATTATATATTTCTTCTAATTTTTGTGCTAACAATTTTCCGTTATCCCACTGACTAGCTGATCCTTTCCCAGCAGCATCATATAATTGTATAAATACTGTTTGATAGCCTGCTTTCAAAGCATAGTCATACATATCATTTATATCGTGATACACTGTCTTTCCATACCAACTATCAGCATTCCCATTCCTTCCTTGCACAAAGAGAATTGGAGGCTTACTTTCATCATAATTAGCAGGTTTTTGACCTAAAAACCATTCTCCAGGTGTAAAGACTTCTTGATCTGGAAAGCCTGTTTTAAGCTCTTTTACAACGTCTGCTCGCACATTTGTGCTAATCATTGGAACCATGATAAAAAATACAATTAGTAAGACAACACATCTTCTCATCAATCGCATGTTACTCCCCCCACTTTTTTTTGAAAGAAGGTGCTCGTTGTAATATTTTTTATCTTCTCTCTTAATACTAAATAATCTTTGTACTTAAACAAGATCCTGTCCCTATTCTTAAGAGATTACTAGTCCCCCTTCTTCCTTAACACACGTTATTCTCTTTGTTTCTATCTCTTCCTTTTGAGTGAATGCTACAAAAAAGTTTCTCAACAATTGTTAACTTTACTGAATCTAATATCCCCCAATTATTATTGTTTATATAAAGCATACAAATCTTGAAAAAACTTTAGTAAAAAAACACTTTATTACCAGCTAGTTATAAAAAAAGTTAATGAATATATGTGCTTTTATTTAATTAAATACAAACTAAACAAAATAGAAGCTAATATTGTAAGACTTTCCTATCATTAAATATTAAACTGAATTTTATGAATAGATACTAATATTTCCAGAAACATATATTATGATAATTTTCGCAGACTTGAATTAAACTTTCAGAAGTACTAACCTATCGGTGAGCAGAAGATAATTCTGTAAAAAGAAAGGAGAATGCTTTATGATGACCAATTTACAAAAGGAGTTTTTTAAACGACTAAAAATTCCTGCAAAAGAAATAACATTTAATGATTTAGATGAAATTCTCTTAAACATGGGAATGATTCTCCCCTATGAAAATCTTGATATTATGGCTGGCACTATTAAAAACATCTCAAAAAATAACTTAGTAGAAAAGTTACTTATTCAAAAACGAGGCGGTCTTTGTTATGAATTAAACTCCTTACTATATTACTTTTTAATGGATTGTGGATTTCAAGTATATAAAGTAGCCGGTACTGTTTATGACCTTTACGATAATAAATGGAAACCTGATGATGGTCATGTCATTATCATATTACATCATAATAAAAAAGATTATGTTATAGATGCCGGTTTTGCCTCTCACCTACCTTTACATCCAGTCCCTTTTAGCGGAGAAGTCATATCTTCTCAAACGGGTGAATATCGAATTCGCAAACGAACTACTCAAAAAGGTACACACATTTTAGAAATGAGAAAAGGAGCTAACGGGGAATCTACAAATTTTTTACAATCTGAACCTTCAGATGAATGGAAAATAGGCTATGCCTTCACTTTAGATCCAATAGATGAGCAAAAGGTGAATAACATTCAAAAAGTCATTGTAGAACATAAAGAATCTCCTTTTAATAAAGGAGCTATCACTTGTAAATTAACTAATTATGGTCACATATCATTAACAAATAAAAATTATACAGAAACCTTTAAAGGCACCAAAAATAAACGTCCAATAGAATCAAAAGATTATGCTCGCATTCTTCGTGAATCTTTTGGAATAACACAAGTGAAATATGTAGGAAAAACACTAGAAAGAGGTTAGTTGACTAAAAGTATTTCATAATAAAGCAGATTCCATATTTAGAATCTGCTTTATTTTATATTTTGTTATAAAGAAATTTGTTTTGCTCTTATCCTTTAATTTTCAATGATATACTCATCATCATATTTATCGTATTGGAGCCCTGACCCTATTTTTGATTCCGTAACTTGATCTCTTAAAAACGGTGCAGCTTCCATTTTGCTAGTTGCAATTTCAATTCCATATTTTTTCGTTAAATGGGCCAATTCAATTAAAAACCACTCTCTTCGTAATGTGACTGGAATATCAAATGTTCTTCTTTTCATATATAATAGCACCTCTTTTATTTTCATAGCTAAAAAAATATCACTGAATGTACTATTTAAAACTACCTTTTATCACAAACATCCAATGAAACATTATAGTATATGCATGTCCATTTTAAACGTGCTATTACAAAAAGAATACTTTAGTTTACATAAAATAATTATGTATTAGTAGAAAGAGGCTTGTCCTCCTCTTTCTACTCTAGAGATTTAAATTAAGAACATCTTGGTACACCTAAAGCTAAGAATAAACCTGCTACTCCCGCTGTAATTGGTACTTTCAATGTAATAACATCGTCTACTTTCGTTACTAAAAAGAAAGCATTACCTTCTTGTAATATACAAGTCACCAACAATTGGAATTCCATTCAAATCTCCTCCTTTCAATCCGTATATTATACTTTATGGATTTTATTCAAAAATGTAATAGGAAATACATCCATTTTCTCCTATATTCGAATAAATGTTTATCAGTCTATTAGAACTACTAATTTTATATAAATCGTGTAATACCCAATAAATTCCTATATAATTAGCAATGAAAATCTTACAAATGGAGGTATAGAAATGGCGATTTTGAGTAATATTGGTACAGCTTTATTTTTAATTGCTTTTATTCTTTTAATTCTATGTATCATTTCATTCTTTAAAAAAAATGGAAAAGCAAAACAGTATGGTCGTCCTGCCGTTATTCTTTTTATGATTTCGATTGTATTAATAATAACTAGTGCTGAGACTGCTAATAACCCAATTGTTGAATTTTTTTCTATTTTAAGTTTTGTTTTATTTGTTTTCTTCCTCGTACTAGCAATCTTATCTGTAATTAAAAAGACAGGTGTAGCAAAAAAACAATTTATTATCAGTGCTATTTTATTTGTTATTTTTGGTGCGTTATCAAGTATTTCAAACCCTACTTCTGAAAAAACGACAGCAACTAGTAAACAAGTTGCATCTAACAATGCAGAACAAAAAGATAGCGAGAAGAAAAAAGAACTAGAAAAGAAAGAAGCGGACGAAAAAGCTCAAAAGCAAGAAGATGAGAAACGTCAAGCCGATGAACAAGCTCGTAAGCAAGAGGATGAAAAACGCCAGGCTGATGAACAAGCTCGTAAACAACAAGAAGAACAAAAACGTCTTGCTGATGAACAAACTCGTAAACAACAAGAGGAACAAAAACGCCAGGCTGATGAACAGGCTCGTAAACAACAAGAAGAACAAAAACGCCAGGCTGATGAACAAGCTCGTAAACAACAAGAAGAGCAAAAACGCCAGGCTGATGAACAAGCTCGTAAACAACAAGAAGAGCAAAAACGTCTGGCTGATGAACAAGCTCGCAAACAACAAGAGGAACAGAAAAAATCACAGCAAACTCAAACACAACCTGCTTCAGGAAATACTAGTAGTGCATATTACAAAAATTGTGCCGCAGTTAGAGCTGCCGGGAAAGCTCCTCTATATAAAGGACAACCAGGTTATGACTCACATCTTGATCGTGATGGCGATGGAGTTGCATGTGAAAAATAGTAGTAAAAAAGAAGCTTCTAGTAAGCTTCTTTTTTACTGTTACATATAAGATCTAATTACTCTTCCATTCTTTTAAGTCAAATATCAATTCAAAATGGCATCTTATTTTTGAATGCTTGTAACATTAATCAGTAACTGGATCAATACTCCAATTTATGATTTCAATATGTTTCACCTCCACTTTCCCTTTGACAAGAACATGTGGAATTAAGTGAAACATCCCGAATCTCCTACCATTTTTGTATTCATCTCTATAATATTCTCTTGTGTAGGTATTTAATTGCTTTAATTCTTTATATTCATTAAAATTGATGAATTCTATTTCACATTCTTTTAATTCGCTATTTGGTCCACCCCAATTGTGCTTTGAGTACTTGTATATTGCCATACACTGACCCTTCAGTGCGCTAATAGGAATTTTATAAAATAGCTTATTTGTATGGATGTTTACTCCTATTTCCAATAATGCTTTATAAATCTCATAAGGATGCAGTGGTAAAAAATGCACAACATCATTCCATAAACATTCTAGTTTCGGTATTTTACGTGTTAATAAGTTCTCTCTTTGAGGATGGTCTTTATATTTTTGTATGTAATCACCGTATAAACTAGGATATAATCTTTTCAACTCATTTAATGGGATTAAATATTCTCCTTTTAGTTTTTCTGGTACCATATGATAAACATATTCCATAAAAACCTCCTATAAAAGATATACTTCTAACTACTCAAAAGCGAACTTAGATTGATAGAATATAAATTTGTATACTATCTAAATCATAATAATTCCCTGTGGATAATTTCCTACTCAAAAAATTCTTCGCCATCTGCTCTATAATGTCCTCTGTTAAATACCATACCTATTATTCTCAAAACTGACACATAATAAGTGATTTCAATCACCACATTGTTTTTCATTTATGACTATTCTTAATTTAGATATTACATTTAAACTTTATGGAGGCATTCATATGGAACATACATTTACTGAAACTTCTATTGTCGGTGAGATTGTTACACAATTTCCAAAAGCTAGTGATCTTTTTAAATCCTATAGAATAGATTTTTGTTGTGGCGGTAATAAGCCACTTATTGATGCAATTCATGAAAGAAATTTATCAGCTACTGAAGTAATTACAGAGTTAAATACGCTTTATCATAATACGAAACGATTAAATGAATCTGAAATTGATTGGAAAAATGCTTCTTATCGTGAATTGATTGATTATGTGATTCATAAGCATCATCGTTATTTAAATGAAGAGTTACCACAGTTAAGTCCTTATGTGACGAAAGTATTACGTGTTCATGGAGCAAATCAGCCGCATTTAGCTAAAATTCATAAGCTATTTCATGAACTTAAAATGGAATTAGAACAGCATTTAATTAAAGAAGAAACAGAAGATTTCCCATTAATTTTAGAATTTGAAAAAAATCCAACTGATGAAAACTATGCAAAGTTACGTAAAGTAGTAGATGAACTAGAAAATGAACATAACCACGCTGGCAACATTATTAAAGAGCTTCGTAAAGTTACAAATGACTTTACTCCCCCAGAAGGAGCTTGCGGCACTTATCGCCTTGAAGCGTTAGAGTCTGATTTATTTGAGCACATTCATTTAGAAAATAATATTTTATTTCCACGTGCCATTACGAGAGCGTAAATAAAGTGCAGGACATAAGTATACATACTGATGTCCTGCTTTTTCATTTCACAAAAAATATACATATCCTCCCTCACACAAATCCGAATTTTAACAATTTGTGAATCATTTCAAAAGTGTGATAAATATCACATCTCCCCCTTTTTTGATTTTCTATAATAGAAATATAATCCTTTGCTCAATACTTCACATAAAAAAGGGGAAACGAAAATGAAAAAACGTTTAGTTATGATCGGAAATGGTATGGCTGGCATACGTTGTATGGAAGAAATATTAAAACATGATTGTGATTCATATGAGATTACTATTTTTGGAGATGAACCACACCCAAACTATAATCGCATTATGCTCTCTCATGTTTTACAAGGTAAAACAAATATACAAGATATCATTATGAATGAATACAGTTGGTATGAAGAAAACGAAATAACTTTGTATACAAATGAAAGAGTTCAAAGTATTGACCGAGAAGAAAAAGTTATTATGACAGAAAAGAATCGTACTCTTACATATGACAAGCTTATTATTGCAACAGGTTCTAGTGCTTTTATTTTACCTGTTGAAGGTTCCACTCTTCCTGGTGTAACAGGTTTTCGAACCATTGAAGATACACAGTTTATGATGGATACTGCTAAAGAAAAGAAAAAGGCCGTTGTCATTGGTGGTGGATTACTTGGTTTAGAAGCAGCACGAGGTCTTATTGACTTAGGAATGGACGTACATGTTGTTCATTTAATGCCTAACTTAATGGAGCAACAACTAGATACGAAAGCCGCTTCTCTACTGCGTGAAGATTTAGAAGCACAAGGCATGAAGTTTCTCATGGAAAAGAAAACTGTAAAAATTCTTGGTACAAACCATGTTGAGGGCATTCAATTTGAAGATGGTGAAGTTGTAGATTGTGATTTAATCGTAATGGCTGTCGGAATCCGACCAAATACGCAAATAGCAAGAGATGCTGGTTTAATTGTCAATCGCGGCATTGTAGTCAATGACTATATGCTAACAAATGATGAGTCCATTTATGCAGTTGGCGAATGTGCAGAACATGACGGTATCGCATATGGACTTGTTGCCCCTCTTTATGAACAAGGTGCAATATTAGCGAAACATATATCGAATTTACAAACTGATGGATATTCGGGCAGTATCGTCGGTACGCAATTAAAAGTTGCTGGTTGTGATTTATTCTCTGCAGGCCAAATTTATGAAGATGATCAAACGAAAGCAATATCCATCTTTAATGAATGCAAACGTTCCTATAAAAAAGTATTAATTCGTGACAATAAAGTCGTCGGTATCGTTTTATATGGTGACACAGCTGATGGTACACGCCTCTTTAGCATGTTAAAGAAAGAAGAAGATATACAAGAATATACACCAGCGTCCATTCTTCACAAAGCTGGTGAAGAAAGTGAACTTGATGTTGCTACAATGAGTGCGGATGACACGATTTGTGGATGTAATGGTGTTACGAAAGGAACAATCGTTCATGCCATTTTAGAACAAGAGTTAACGACTTTTGAAGAAGTTAAAGGCTGTACGAAAGCCGCAGGGTCTTGTGGTAAATGTCGTCCGCTTGTAGAACAAGTTTTATCTCATACACTCGGAGATGCTTTTGATGCCTCAGCCCAGTCTGCTGGTATGTGCGGATGTACACCTTTATCACGTGATGAAGTCGTAGCGGCAATTCATGAAAAAGGCTTAAAATCACCAAAAGAAGTACGAAATGTTCTTGGTTTTGTACATGAAGATGGCTGTTCAAAATGTCGTCCTGCTTTGAACTACTATTTACGTATGGCGATTCCAGAAGAATATGAAGATGATAAAGCCTCCCGTTTCGTTAATGAAAGAATGAATGGTAACATCCAGCACGATGGTACATTCTCTGTTATTCCACGTATGTACGGAGGCGTTACAACAGCAGATGATTTAATGAAAATTGCTGAAGTTGCGAAAAAGTATGATGTTCCACTTGTGAAAATTACCGGTGCAAGTCGAATTGGCTTATACGGTGTTAAGAAACAAGATTTACCTAACGTATGGGCTGACTTAAATATGACTTCTGGATATGCGTATTCAAAATCTCTTCGTAATGTAAAATCATGTGTTGGCTCTCGTTTCTGCCGTTTCGGTACGAAAGATTCATTAGGACTTGGTATGCTCCTTGAACAATCATTAGAAATGGTAGATACACCTCATAAAATGAAGATGGGTGTAACGGGCTGTCCGCGTAACTGTGCGGAAGTACTTACGAAAGATTTTGGCGTTGTTTGTGTCGAAAATGGATACCAACTTTATATTGGTGGAAATGGTGGTACAGAAGTACGTGAAGCTGATTTTGTAATGATTGTCCCTACTGAAGATGATGTTCTTCACATCGCTACAGCTTACATGCAATATTATCGTGAAACTGGTATTTACGGAGAGCGTACTGCCTACTGGACAGAACGATTAGGCTTCGATCACATAAAAGAAATACTGCAAGATGCAAATATGGTCACTAAGTTAAATGAACGTTTCCAAACGGCCCGTGGCACATATAAAGAAGCTTGGGGACAAGCACAATCATTAAAAGCGATGTATGAAGTAGAAACTGTGAAATAAGGAGCTGTGATCTATATGATACAAACGAAAGATAAAATAAAAGTTATGCGTGCAGAAGATCTTCCTATTCAAATCGGTAAAGAGGTCCAAATGAAAGGTATGTCTATCGCCCTATTCCGCCTTTCAAATGGCGATATTCGAGCTGTAGAAAATCGTTGTCCTCATAAAAACGGACCATTAGCCGAAGGAATTGTATCTGGTGAATTCGTCTTTTGTCCGCTACATGATTGGAAGATTTCATTACTTACAGGTGAAGTTCAAAAACCTGATGACGGTTGTATTCAAACGTACGAAGTAGAAATCATTGATGGTGACATTTATATATATATGTAATTTACAAAAGGAAGCCTCCCCCCTGGCTTCCTTTTAAATAAAACTAGATGAGGTGCAATTATATGAACGGATATGTATATTTAGTTGGTGCAGGACCAGGTGATGAAGGGCTTATTACAAAGAAAGCGATAGAGTGTTTAAAACGTGCAGATATTGTTTTATATGACCGTTTACTAAACCCTTTCTTTCTTAGCTATACAAAACAAACATGTGAACTTATGTATTGCGGAAAAATGCCAAAGAATCATATTATGCGACAAGAAATGATTAACGCACACCTTCTTCAATTTGCGCAAGAGGGAAAAATTGTTGTCCGATTAAAAGGCGGAGATCCATCTATTTTTGGCCGTGTTGGTGAAGAAGCAGAAACTTTAGCAGCAGCAAATATTCCATATGAAATTGTACCAGGCATTACATCTAGCATCGCCGCTAGTAGCTATGCAGGTATCCCCCTCACCCACCGTAACTACAGTAATAGCGTCACTTTACTAACCGGACATGCAAAAGGTCCTTTAACCGATCATGGAAAATATAATTCATCTCACAATAGCGATACGATTGCCTACTACATGGGTATAAAAAACTTACCTACAATTTGTGAAGACTTACGACAAGCAGGAAAAAAAGAAGATACGCCAGTAGCAGTTATTGAATGGGGTACAACTGGTAAACAGCGCGTTGTTACAGGGACACTATCTACCATTGTTTCTATCGTCAAAAACGAAAATATTTCTAATCCATCTATGACAATTGTTGGTGATGTCGTTTCATTACGAGATCAAATCGCTTGGAAAGAACATAAACCATTACATGGTAAAAAAGTTTTATTTACATCCGCAACAAATAAAACAAGTGTAATGAAGCAAAAGTTACAAGAAGCTGGTGCAGAAATATATCAAATTCCAACTTTCAAAAAGGAAGAATATACATTAACACTTGAACAAATCAATGAAATTTTTAACGTTAATCGCCTTGTTTTTTGTTCAGCTGAAAGTGTAGAAATTTTGATGCAATCATGTAGTAAATACAAGAAAGATATTCGTTCCTTACAGGCAGAGCTACAACACATGAACGTTGCCACTCAAGAAAAACTTATGCAATATGGGCTACTAAGTAAAGAAGCAAAGTTCTCTTCCGATACAACTGTTTATTTAGGCAGAAATATTAATCGGATTGCTTTTATTCAAGAGAAAATTGGTGCCGGCTCCTATATGATGACTCATAAGTATACAATTGATCATCGTTTCGATGAAGTCCATTCTCGTATGCTTTCAGAATTCTTATGGGATAGCATTGTATTTGAAGGACGCGCTTCTATTGATACGTTTCTAGCAGAAGTAAAACGTCTTGGCTTTATCGATATTGTTACTCTCCCATTCTCGTATACCGACGTTCCAACTTTACGCTATGCAAATAAAGTCGGGTTTCATAACATTGATCATCAATTACAAGAAACTCTTATGCAGAAAGACATGGTAAGACAATGAAAGGAATTGTATATGTTGGACACGGTAGTCGCTTGCAAGAGGGTAACGAACAATTCATTCACTTTATTCAATCTGTTATGAAAGAACGTAACGAAAGAATTCAAAGAATAGCTTTTCTAGAACTAACGACACCTACCATTTCTGATGCAGTTACAGAAACGATACTAGAGGGAGCAACTGAAATAATGATTGTACCTATTTTATTATTTGCAGCAGCTCACTATAAATGTGATATTCCTTTTGAGATAGAAAAAATGCAAAAGCAATATCCACATATAACATTTTCAGTTGTACCACCTTTTAGTACGCATCCGCATATGGTTGAACTTGTAGTGAAAAGAATACGTGAAGCTATGCCAATGCAAAATAGTAGTATTTTACTCGTAGGAAGAGGTAGTAGTGACCCCCAGCCGATACATGAGTTACAGCAAATTGGAGTAGCTGTCGAACAAAAACTCGGTATGCGAGTATGTTGTTCCTTTTTAACGAAAGGAACGCCCTCTTTTACTGCTGAGCTCAAGACTATAACATCGACTGCATCTCATGTATATGTCATGCCGTACCTTCTCTTTACTGGATTATTGCTTCAAAAAATTAAGTTGCATACAAAAAAATACGATCACGTTACAACTTGTAACTGTCTTCAGTTTGATACATATATGAAATTAACATTACTAGAACGAATGGAGGAATATGTGTATGTATAACATGTACCCTCTTATGTTTAATCTACATAATAAAGTGGTCGTTATCATTGGTGGAGGTAAAATCGCATATCGAAAAGCGTCTGGATTAAAAGATACAGGCGCTTTTGTCACCGTTGTCAGCCCAGAAATTTGCAAGGAAATGAAGGAACTTCCTTATATTACTTGGAAGCAAAAAACTTTTAGTAATGATGATATTAAAGATGCTCATCTTATTTATGCAGCTACAAATCAACATGCTATAAATATGATGGTCAAACAGGCCGCCCATGATTTTCAATGGGTTAACGTTGTAAGTGACGGTACAGAATCATCGTTTCACACACCGGGTGTCATCCGAAATGGTGAATATGTTGTAACGATTTCAACTTCAGGTAAAGATCCATCTTTTACGAAGCGTATGAAGCAGGAACTAACATCTATTTTTCCTACTTTTATAAAAAAGCTTTCTCGTACTCACAAATTATAATCTATTTCTTAGCTAAAATAGTAATTACCTTTGGACGAACGTTTTTTAGAAGCGTTTGTTCTTTTGGTTTTGGTTTCTTTTTTGAATTAAGCCGCTTGATTATCAGACATAGTACAATTGTAAACGACACCTAATATATGAAAGACTGTTTTCTTCTCATATCGATAGGATTTCCATCCATCATTCACCACCTCAAATCTATTCGTTTTTAAACGTATATTCAAAACAAAATATATGATAAATAAATAACGACAGTTACTGTAATAATGCTAAAAAGTGTTGAAAATAAAACGATTTGTGCATGTAATTCAGGCTCAATTTGATACTCCATAGCAATGGTTGATGTATTTCTTGAAGTAGGAAAAGAACTTGCAATAAATAATGATTGTGCAACAATACCATCAATGTTTAGTAGATAAATCATGGCAAGTGCTACTAATGGTCCCATTAGTAACCTTCCAATTAAAGCCCATGTTATGACTCGATGGGAAAAATTAAGCTTAATGTTGGATAATTGCGCCCCTAGCAATATGAGTGCTATTGCAACAAAACCATTCGCGAGCTGATTAAGAGGTAGCAAGATAGAATTAGGTAATTGAATTGTAAAAGATTGAAAGAGAATCCCTAATACGAGCGCATGAAATACAGGCAGTCTTAGAAATGATTGAATAATACCTCCGATTGTTTTTGTTGCTGATAGTAAGTTATATATCCCATATGAATAGGTTAAAAGATTCTGGAAAATAACAATAAAAATCTGAATGGAAACCCCCACTGGATTGTGACTGAAAATCAATTGACTTACTGGTAATCCATAATTACCGGAATTCATTAACGAAATGCTATTTTTCAGAGCTGCACTTTCTCCTTTTTCTAACTTTAATATTTTTGAAATGAAATGACTTACTATGATCAGACTCAGACTATAAAGCATTAAATAGTATATTATCTGGAGCAACAAATCTATTTCTATACGAATATCATATATATTCACAAATACAGCCGCAGGCATCAAGCAATACGTAATAAGTGTAGATAGTTGCTTTAAGTCAAATTGAAACTTTCTTTGTAAGATTGCACCAATTAACATCAATATTAATATCGGTAATATTACGTCTAATATAATAAATACAAACATGTAAAACCTCATTCTACATATATTTTAGTTGGATTAAACGCTTTACTACATATGGATCACATTTAATTCATCGGAAAACACCTTCAATTCTCAATAATCAGAAAAAAACGCTTATTTTATTTCCCTCCCCTCTCTTTTCTTTAACATAACAAATATGAGTCATAAAGAAAATTATGGATTATTTATAGAAATTTATAATTTTATCTTATCGACCTAAACTGTATTCTTTAGTTTAAGTGTACTATTTCATAATATCTGTTAGCCTTACTAAAGAATCTGGTCCTAAAAAATATAGCGAAGCCTGTTACTAAAAGAACCGTCCCAAAATACTTTGGAACGGTTCTTTTTCCTTATTAATGATTCTTTAACATCACTAACAGTTTCTCTTGGCTATACATCCATACTGTAATGATTAAACAAGCTAGAGCGACTTCTGATAATGCCATAAATCCAATCGCATAATGACCTGTTAGTTGGAATAGTAATGTTAAAATTAGCGGCGGGAAGAATCCTCCTAGTCCGCCTAAAGCTGAAACAAGCCCATTTACAATACCAGCTTGTTCTGAGAAATACATTGGAACGAGTTTGAAGATTGTACCATTACCGATACCTGCACAAAATGCGACTAGTAGGCAACCAAATGTATACACGTTCATGCTTGGCATAAATGATAGGATAATACCTGAAAGTGTTAAACCGATAAATACGAAGATTAATATTTTAAATGGATTAAATTTATCACCTAACCATCCACCAACTGGACGCATAATTGTTGCGAGTACGATGAATCCTGCTGTCCGCATACCTGCATCTACTTTCTCTAATCCAAAGTGAGATACTAAGAAGTTTGGTAAGTATACGGTAAATGCGACAAATGATCCAAATGTTAAAAAGTAAAAGATACATAAAAACCAAAGTTTTTCATTTTTATATACACCTTTTATTTGTTCCATTAATGGTGTATTCACCTTTTTCTCCTTACGATCACCTAATAAAAAGTTCATGAGTGCAAATGCTGCAAGTAAAACTAAATAACATTGTACTGTCGTTCTCCAGCCAACCGAGGTTGCGATAACTGGTGCTAGAAACGAAGTAATTGCTGTTCCGGCGTTACCGACACCGTAAATACCATTTACAAAACCGTGACTCTCTTTTGGAAAGTATTTTGGTAAAGAAGTTACTCCTACAGAGAATACAGCACCACCGATTCCTACAAATAATCCACCAATAATTAAATCCATCATAGAATTGGCAACACTAATATAAAAAACAGGAAATAATAATAGAATAAAACTAATAAAGAATAATTTTCTTGCTCCGAAACGATTTGTCCAATAACCAATTGGAATACGAAGAACAGACCCTAAAATAACGGGTACTGCTGTTACCATAGAAATTTGTCCCGCAGTTAATGGGATATCCACTTTAATATAGGGCATTAATGATGATAAAATAACCCACACCATAAAACCGATAATTAGATTAGAAGTTTGTAAACTTAATTGAAAATTAGGACTTTTCATCCTGTTCCCTCCTATGTATACGTAGTTATATTCATTCCCTCCAGCCTAATCACGTTCTTACATGATTAGGCTGAAAAGAATCAACCACCACTTACTGGCGGAATCATTGCTACGACATCGCCAGTTTGAATGATGTCATCCTCATTTGCGTATTCTTCATTTATCGCGACCATAATCTCGTTTGAAATTGCTACATTATATTCCTTAACCAGAACTTCCTTCAGCTTCGCGACTGTAATATTTTCACAATCTATGTGCAAGGACGACTTCCTTACTTCTTCCTGTAAATGTGCAAATAATAGCACTTTAATCATATTCTCATCTCCTTTCTAGGCTCACCATTTGCATATGTTACCCGCTCTAACTGATCACCTATCCATGACTCACCATCTTCCCAAAACTCTTTCTTCCAAATTGGAACAATTTGTTTTATACGCTCCATAATATATTCATTTGCTTCATAGGCCGCTTTCCGATGTGGTGTAGCAACAGCCACAACAACAGCAAGATCCGAAATTTGTAACGTACCAATGCGATGTGTAATTGCCACATATGTTCCAGGCCATTTCTCCCCTACTTCGGTACCAATTCTCTCAAGCTGTTTCTCCGCCATCGTCTTATAAGCTACATACTCTAAATAAAGCGTACGTCGGCCTTTCGTAAATTCTCTAACAGTGCCAATAAAAGTAGTAACCGCACCACACTCACGCCGAATTACTTTGTTTGTAACTTCTTCAATTGATATAGGTGTATCAATTACTTCATAATACGTATGTGTCATTTCGCACCTCTTATCTTTGTATAAATTAGCAACCTATTTTTCTATTATTTGTATGAACGAAGCGATTCTTTCCATGGCCATTCACTTCCGCTGGTTGATTCTAGTAACAGTACCGAAACAGTAATTCCAGCTTTAAATCCTCTCGTTCCCCCTGGCAAAACAATAAATGCATTCGCTTCTGCAAGTGAAGAAATTGCGCTAGATTTATCTAAACCAACTGGTGTAACTTGTAATTGACCATCTGCAAATTCCACTCTCCCTCTTACAAAACGAGTAAACGGATTTGCTTTCGAAAAGTCTTTCTGTAAAATTGCTTCTGCACGATAAATATGTGAATCTTTCCTATGCAAATATGTTCCAATGACTGGTCGAACATATAACTCACATCCGACATAACAAGCTGAAGGATTACCAGATAGACCAAATAATAGTTTTCCCTCTATCTCAGCTACAGTTGTCACACTTCCTGGTCGCATCGCAATTTTATTGAAAAGTACATTTGCTTGTAATCTCTCATAAATAGCAGGTAAATAGTCATAGTCTCCTATCGAAACACCACCAGTTGTAATTAAAATATCGACTTCTTTTATTGCTTTTTTTACAGTGTTAAAACAAGTCTCAAAATCGTCAGCGAATTTCCCATAATACTGTACAACTCCGCCCGCTCGTTCAATTTGAGCAGCAATCATATAGGAATTACTATTTCGAATCTTTCCTGGTTTTAATTGTTCATGTACTTCAAGTAGTTCACTACCCGTCGTTACAATGCCAATAATCGGCCGTTTTACAACGTGTACGGAACTATAACCAAACGTAGCAAGAAGTGCTGCAACTCCCGGGTTAATAACAGTCCCTTCTTTCACAAGGATAGTATTTTGTTTTACATCTTCACCTTTAAAAGAAATGTTATCACCGGCTGCGAAACAGCGTTTTAATGTCATATAAGTCTTTTCGTTTTTTTCAAATCCTTCCGTTAGTTCTAACATAACAACCGCATTACACCCTCTCGGAATTGCGGCTCCTGTCATAATACGGACAGCTTGAAATGCTTTCACTTCTTCTGTAAAAACAACCCCTGCTCCAATTTCACCAATCACTTCAAACTGAATGGGATTACTGCTACTTGCTTCTTTTGTATCTTCCGCTCGAATCGCAAATCCGTCGTACGGAGAGCGATCAAAATGCGGGACATCATGATCTGCAATAACATCTTCTCCAAGCGTTCTTCCGTAACTTTCTATAAGAGAAACCTCTTCTGTTTCACCTTGATGAGCATATTTCATTACTCGTGCAACTGCTTCTGCCACTGGAATCGGTATACGTTTTGCTAACATTCTTTTTCACCTCGTTTTAATAAGGGGGAAACTCTCTCTGTTCATCCTATATATTTTGCGTACAATCGTTTTGCTATTTTCACATCATTTGTCCCATGAATAAATGCCCTACCGTCTGTAAATAAAACGAAACGATATTCATCAATTAGAAATGATAGTAAGTACGGCGTTTTTTGGACATGTACAATTTTTTGTAATCTTTTTTTGATTTCGTTTAAATATAGAACTCTCTTTATTCCTGGACGGATTTGAACTGTATTCCGTCCGCATAGCACCTCCGTTTTCACCTGTGATTCAAATGTTAAACTTGGGTACGTACGTGTATTTCCGCAAGATGGACATGTACTTTTTTTCTGTTTATTTACTTTTAATGAGAGAAATTGATTGTTCCAAATATCAAATGATAACATTGTTCCTCGTAGCGTCTCGAAATCATCCACCAATATTTTCATTGCTTCTGTCACTTGGTGAGCAACAACCATCTGTACAGCTGGCTGAATAATTCCCGCTGTATCACATGTTGCACCGCCCATCGGATGATCCATTAAGCAGCGAAAACATGGTGTTTTTCCTGGAAGAATTGTGTACGTTACACCGTAACTTCCAATGCATCCACCGTATATCCAAGGTATATTTTCTTTTTGTGAAATATCATTTATAAGTAGACGCGTATCAAAGTTGTCAGTCGCATCTAATATGAGATCCACTTCTTTCGTTAACTCTTCCATTTCTTTCATTGTGACATCCGTTACAACTGGTACAATTTCCACCTCAGAATTAATCTTTCTTACATGTTCTGCCGCTGCAATTGCTTTTGGTTTGCATTGTTTTGCATCTTCTTCTGTATATAACTGTTGCCGTTGTAAATTACTCCATTCGACATAGTCACGATCGGCAATTGTCAATTTCCCAATTCCCATCCGAACGAGCGCTTCTGCATTTGCAGCTCCTAGCGCCCCCGCACCAATTAAGAGCACATGCTTTTCCCTTATTTTCCTTTGTCCCATTTCACCTATTCCAGAAAACAATACTTGTCTTGAATATCGCTCTTGCATAAGGAATCCTCCTTTCGCTATCCACCAATGTAAGACATCTCAACTTTTTGACGTTTATTTGTACTTTCCGCCGTTCTTTCATCTGAATATCGATCTGTTCTATATCGCCATGTATGTTGTAAAATTTTTAATAGTGATGCATCAGAAATATTTTCTCGAAGAAGCGATCGTAAATCCGTTCCTTTTTCTCCAAATAAGCACGTATAAAACTTGCCGTCTGCCGAAATACGTGCTCTCGTACAAGAAGAACAAAATGACTCAGATACTGAAGTAATAAATCCAACTTCAGCATCGTTTCCTACATATCGATACAATTTCGCAACTTCTCCAAAGTAACGAGGTTTAACAGGTTCAATTGGATATACACGATTAATTTTCTCTATTAATTGTTCCTTCGTAACGACTTGTTCAAAGTTCCATCCGTTCGTACTGCCTACATCCATAAACTCAATGAAACGTAACTGTATTTCTTGTTCTTTAAAATACTGAGCCATAGGAAGAATTTGACTATCATTCATCCCTTTTTTTACGACCATATTTACCTTTACTTCTAATCCAGCTTCCTTCGCTGCTTCAATTCCTTTCAGTACAGGTTTCGTACTTACATGTCTTCCATTAATTTTTTGGAAGACACGATCCTCTATTGCATCTAAACTAATATTTACACGCTTTAATCCTGCTTCTTTTAGCGCCTTAGCTTGTTTTGCTAAATGAATTCCGTTTGTTGTGAGCCCAATATCTTTTAAGCCTTCTAGCTTTGCAAGTCTTGCAATTAACTTCGGTAAGTCTTTACGCAATAAAGGTTCACCGCCAGTAAGCCTAATTTTATTAACTCCCATACTTATAAATAATCTCGCTAACCTTTCTATTTCATCAAACGTTAATAAACACTCTTCCTGTAAAAAAGCATAATCAGGTCCGAACACTTCAGCAGGCATACAATATGTGCACCTAAAATTACAACGATCAATAACTGAAATGCGTAAATCTTGAAGTGGCCGCTTTAAAGAATCTTTCATGTTCTCGTGCATCTATATCCCTTCTTTTCTGCTGCAATCCTTAGTAAGCTTTCATTTTTTTATTTGCCTTTATTATAAAAAAGAAGCTACATATTCAATGTGACTTTTCTCACATCACTTTCCCCATTCAAAAACTTTTCACAAATCCGTTCGCATTTTGTTCACATCTTCAGGCCATACTCCTTACGGTCATTGAAATTTTACATTATTTTTAAAATAGCTCTTGCATTTTCATCATATTTACACTCAAAATAGGAAATGTATTGCTTATAAGAAGAAAGGTGATTGCTGTGGCAAACAGTATGACATTATCTCAAGATTTAAAAGAATTACTTGCATCTGTTGAATATAAAATGCAGATAAAAAAAGGTAGTTTTATTTTTCAAGAAGGTATGGAGGCAACCGAACTCTATATCATCCACTCAGGAAAAGTACAAATTAGTAAACTTAGTGCTGACGGACAAGAACTAACACTTCGAATTTGTTCGGCATACGACATTATTGGAGAATTAACATTGTTCACGGATAATGCGAAGTATTTATTAAATTCAAAATGCCTTGAAGATGTTGAAGTAGGCGTTATAAAGCGTGAAGCGTTAGAAAAAGAATTACTCCAAAAACCAGCTCTTGTATTTGAATTTATGAAATGGATTAGTGAACATTTAAGAAGAATGCAAACGAAGTTCCGAGATTTAGTATTACACGGCAAAAAAGGTGCCTTATATTCTACTCTCATACGAATGACAAATAGTTATGGTGTTTTAAAGGAAAATGGTATTCTCATCGATTTACCGTTAACGAATCAAGAACTTGCTAATTTCTGTGCAACTTCACGTGAAAGTGTAAATCGAATGTTAAATGAATTAAAAAAGCAAGGTACAATTTCTATTCATAAAGGAAAGATTACAATCCACGATTTACAATTTTTAAAATGTGAAATTGCTTGTGAAGATTGTTCTGCTTCTGTTTGTAGTATCGATTAGCGTCTTATTTAGATGCTAATCTTTTTTCATATTATGTTCTTTTTTAAACTTAACAGTTAACTCCCCATTGCCATCAAGATAAGATGTTGAAATACTCTAAAAGCGATTTTTTACCTTTTCATAGCTATAATATAGGAATCCGATTTATTATTTTGAGAAGCAATGAATTTTTTAACCTGATAGCGATGGGATTTTGTCCTCTGCTTAGTAAAATAATTAAAAAGACTACTGGTGTAAAGGTTTAGTTTATTTCAATATGTATAAAATTTACTTAATCAAGAAAAAGGGACATTGCAAAAGGGTATTAAATTTTAAAAAGTACTGAATTCGTATGTATTACATATTTCCTTTAACAATGATCCCTATTATATTTAAAAATTACTTATAAATCTTTTTTTGCATATATCTTTAGAGATATAATCATTGAGACAAGACTAATGACTAGTGAAATAAAACAAAGCATCCAGTCTTGAGTAATTTGCGGGAATGGAAATGTAATTGTAAAATCAATGTGAATCGATTGAACTCCTCTTATAAGAGTAGGAGCGACAAAAGGTATTAAAAAAACAGTGAAAAATGATATGAATTTTGTTTTGTCATAACCAAATTTAAATTGAATAGGAAGTAATATACCAAATAGAATACTTAGAATTAAAAATGTTATTCCAAGAGCATTTACGCTGAGTTTTTCTATACCCGATGGCATAATAATTGATATAATGATACGAATGATAGAGATACAAATGAAGATTATAAAGAGAAAGAGATACTTTGCTTTTACAAATGTATTTCGTGTGTACGGAGTTGCACAAAGTAAAGCAGCTCCTTTATACTGATCCTCGAATTTTGATATTGTACTAAACAAAATATGCTCTGTTAAAAGCACTGTTATAAGAAACCCTACAAGACCGCCATCATTTAACTGTATTTGTGAAGAAACATAAATAGGAGCGACAGCTGCAAAAATGAGTAGAATTAAGGAATATTTTTTAACTAACATAAAGTCTTTCAATACAAGGTTAATTAACATGATTATTACCTCCAATGTATGAAAGCATAATATCTTCTATAGTTGGTCTTTCCATTAATACATCAGGCATTAGGCGATGCACATCATCTTTTTTATGAGTAATCCCCTCAAACCCATATTGAGATTGGTGCAAATTTAAAAAAAGAGATTTAGTTTGCTCATTAATTAACCGATTGTCACCTTTTACTAATGCATGAGTCTCTACTAATATATCTTTTTCCTCATTAACTACAATTTCCCCATCATTAATTAAAATAATTATATCGGCAATTTTATCTAAATCAGAGGTAATATGAGTAGAAAAAAAGACACTTTTACCTGGTTCCTTCATAAAATCCAGAAGAATATTCATCAATTCATTCCGTACTAATGGATCCAAACCACTTGTTGGTTCATCCATTATCAGTAAGTCTGCATGGTGTGATAAAGCCAAAGCAACCGCAAATTTCATCCGCATCCCTTTAGATAGAGTAGAAATTTTTTGTCTTAGATTTAAATTAAATTGTTTAATATAAGATAAGAAGACTGCTTCATCCCAGTCAGTATAAGAAGGGGCAATCACATTTTTCATTTCTTTCAATGTTAATTCATCATAGAAATACCCCTCATCTAACACAATGCCAATTTTGTTTTTAGATTTCCTTTCATTTTTATCCATATCTTTTCCGGAAAACCTAATATTTCCGGAATCTTTTAAAATAAGTCCAAGGATTGCTTTAATCGTAGTAGTTTTCCCAGAACCATTCGTACCAATAAACCCTGTTATACAGTCTTTTTCAAGTGAAAAAGTAACATCTTTTAATGAAAAATTACCATAAGATTTGTTTAGTTTATTCACTTCTAGTACAGCATTCATTTGCCACTCTCCTCCTCTTCTAAAATTAAGTCCATCATTGAATGGAGATCATCCGCATGAATTCCTATACTTCGAGCAATTTGACAGACTTCTGCAAGTTTGACTTCTACCATGTGGCGCTTTGATTCCATTAATAACTCTAAGTTTGTGGGAGCTACATAGGTTCCTTTACCAACCCTAGTAATAATAAAACCTTCTGCTTCTAGTTCCGCATAGACCCTTTTTGTAGTTAATACACTTACATGTAAGTCGTTGGCCAATAAGCGAATTGATGGTAGCTGTTCGCCTTCTTTTAACTCATCGTTAAATATCGATTCTTTAATCTGTTCCTTTATTTGCTGATATAAAGGTTGATTTGACACATTACTTAAAATTATTTTCATTAAACAACCTCTCAATCAATTATTGTTATGTTATATGATACACACCATACACACCATACACACCATACACACCATACACAGTTAAAATTATAAATTATAAAAAATGAATTAACAAGATATATTGTTACAAAATTGTTGAATATTTTAAAAATAGATATTTTATAGGTTTATTGGTAATACATATATTTTTTGTAGTCATAGAAATCTCAAAAAGAACCAGTCACCCCTATCCTCTTATTACTCTTAGGTTGATGGTCATGGACAATCTCCCCTATATGAATAAAACGAGGCCTGCCATATGAGACCTCGTTTCGTTTTAACTGCTAACTCCTATTCGTTTACAGCAGTATTATTTTTTCAATTCATTCGGAATACGCCTTCTGTAAATAACATAACTACGGCTTATATATTTAATTGGGGCACTAAATACATGTACCAGTCTTGTGAATGGCCATACTGCGAAAAGCCCTAGCCCTGCAAGAATATGAATTTTAAACCATACAGGTACTTCCATCATATATTCAACTTTCGGTTGGAAAATGAAGAGGCTTCGGAACCATGGACCGATCGTTGTACGATAATCAAATCCTTTTGAGTCGATATTTAAAAACGTTGAAGAAAGTCCTGCTAGCATTACGATAAGTAATAGAATAAGCGCAATATAATCTCCCTTTGTACTCGTTGCAATAATACGTTTTACTGTTACGCGGCGGTACGTTAATATAATTAAACCGACGATTGAAGCAATACCTGCCGGAAGACCAAAACTAATTGCTACTACATGATACATATGCTCAGAAATACCTATGGAACGGTATACAGCTTCTGGAATTAAAATCCCCATAACATGCCCGCCAATTACGAACATAATCCCAAAGTGGAATAATATACTTCCTATTCGGAGCATTTTCTTTTCTAATAGTTCACTAGATTTTGATGTCCAACCAAATTGATCATAGTTGTATCTGAAAATATGTCCACCGATAAAGATTGCAAAAATGATATAGGGAAACAATACCCATAGAAATTGATCCATCATTTTGACAACTCTCCTTTCTAATTTGTCTGTACACCCCATGTATCGATAGCAAGTAAAACAGCCGAAAGAATTGGTTCATACATACTATCTGCTTCTTTTAACTGAACGTGTAATGCTTGTATATTCTCCTTGTATTTACTCATAATTGGTTCGCTGTCTTGCTCATTTGCATTTGCAAAAAACTCGAGTAATAGCGGTAAGTAATCAGGTAGTTCTTTATCTGTTACTTCAAAACCAGATTTTTTATAGTGCTGTTTTAACTCTAGTAATTCAATACCTCTTTCTCTTTGTTCACCGGTGTTCATATACGTTAAATACATATTTGTCTTCTTACCAAAATCAAATGTATATACGTAACTATCAATAAGTTGATCGTTCGTTTTATGTAGTGCTTGTTTTATAAATGTTGTAAGTGATGCTTTAACGTCTTCCTGTTCAATTGCTTCAATCTCTTCTAGTAATTCAGTTAAAGCTTCTCTCCACCCAAGTTCCGGGTAAGAGAGAAGGAATGAAGAACAAGAAAAAGCAGTTTGTAGACTTTGTTTCATATTTTTCCGCCCCCATTATTTAAGAAATTGTCATACAAGAACCTGGACCACCTGCAAATGATAAACCACAGCTTCCTTGCTCGCTGTATAAATCTGCCACTTGTTCACGATGAGATGTCGGGATGACGAAGCGATCTTTATATTTTGCAATGGCAAGAAGATGATACATATCTTCTACATCCTGTTTCGTTAAACCAAGTTCTTTTAATACAGCTTCATTTGGTTCTTTATTAATTTGCAGTGCTCTCATATGCGTTCGCATAACAGCCATTTTTTTCAATGTAAGTCGAATGTGTGATTCATCTCCTGCAGTGAGTAGATTCGCTAAATATTGAATTGGAATACGCATATTATCGATAGCAGGGAAAATCTCTTCTGCTTGCCAGTTACTACCTTTCCCTTCCACCATATTCATAATTGGGCTAAGCGGTGGGATATACCAAACCATTGGCATTGTACGATACTCCGGATGAAGAGGTAGAGCAATTTTCCAATCGATAATCATTTTATAGATTGGTGACTGTTGTGCCGCTTTAATCCACTCTTCAGGAATGCCTTGTTTTTTCGCTTCAGCTGCTACTTCAGGATCATTTGGATCTAGGAAAACAGTAAGCTGAGATTCATATAAATCTTTTTCATTCTCAACAGAAGCCGCTTCTTTTACTTTGTCAGCGTCATATAGCATTACCCCAATATATCTGATACGTCCTACACATGTTTCCGAACAAATTGTTGGCATACCAGCTTCAATACGTGGGAAACACATTGTACATTTTTCCGCTTTATTCGTTTGCCAATTAAAGTACACTTTTTTATATGGGCAAGACGATACGCAGAATCTCCATGCACGACATGCGTTTTGATCCACAAGAACAATCCCATCTTCTTCCCGTTTATACATCGCACCAGATGGACAAGACGATACGCAAGATGGATTCATACAATGTTCGCATATGCGTGGTAAATACATCATAAAGACATTTTCAAAATCGGTTTTAATTTCTTCTTCCATTTTCTTTACGTTCGGATCTTGTAATCCTGTTATATGTCCACCAGCTAAATCATCTTCCCAGTTTGGACCCCATTCAATTTTGTCGATAAATTCGCCTGTAATTGCTGATTTTGGACGAGCAACTGGCTGATGCTTACGCTGCGGACTATTTGTTAACGTTTCATAATCATAGTTCCACGGTTCAAAGTAATCATCAATTGTTGGTTGATCTGGATTGTGGAAAATATTCATAAGGCGCTTCATTTTCGAACCGGATTTCAGCTGAATTTCACCATTTTTCAATTCCCAGCCGCCTTTATATTTCTCCTGATCCTCCCACTGCTTCGGATAACCAATACCAGGTTTTGTTTCTACGTTATTGAAATACATATATTCAGCACCTGGACGATTTGTCCAGGTGTTTTTGCACGTTACGCTACAAGTATGGCAGCCGATGCATTTATCTAGGTTCATTACCATTCCGACTTGTGCTTTAATCTTCAAGCCAATCTACCTCCTTCAGTTTGCGAATTACAACGTTTAAATCGCGCTGGTTCCCAGTTGGACCATAATAGTTAAATCCATAACTTAATTGACCATATCCACCAATCATATGTGTTGGTTTCACGTGAATGCGAGTTGGACTATTATGTGTTCCCCCGCGGTTACTTGTTAATTTCGTACCAGGTACGTTTATATGACGATCTTGTGCATGATGCATAAACGCCATTCCTCTCGGTATACGATGCGTTACAACAGCACGTGCTACAACAACACCGTTACGGTTAAAACACTCGATCCAATCATTATCCGCAACGCCTGCTTCAGCTGCATCCTCTTTATTCATCCAAACGGTTGGACCACCTCTAAACAGCGTTAACATCGGTAATGAATCAAAGTACATACTATGAATGGACCACTTATTATGCGGCGTTAAATAGTTTAATGTAATTTCTTTTCCTTCTACTTCAGGCCGTGATTTACGGAACGGTTTATGTTGTAGAATTGGTTTAAATGTTGCCATCGTTTCACCAAATTCTTTCATCATGTCATGATCTAAATAGAAAGATTGTCGTCCAGTGATTGTTCTCCAAGGGATGAGACGTTCTACATTTGTTGTAAATGGTGAGTAACGGCGCCCACCTTTTTCAGAACCTGTAAAGGCTGGAGAAGTAATTACTGTTTTTGGCTGCGCTGTAATTTGTTCAAATGTGAAGCATTCTTCTTCACGTTCTTCTGCTAAATCACGTAATTTTAAATCTGTTTGTTTTTCAAGTGCTTCCCATGCTTTTACAGCCATATGACCGTTTGTTGTAGAAGAAAGCGTTAATACCGCTTCAGCAGCATTGATTGCTTCTTTTATGTCTGGACAACCTTTCGCAATAGAATCTGTTCGAACAACTCCTAACCGGCTCTTTAATTGCTCATACTCTTTTTCTGCTGACCAAGAAATTCCTTTCGTACCAATCGGTTGTTTCCCGGCATTTGGTCCTAGCGCAGTCATTTTGTCATAAATCGTTTTATAATCCCTTTCGACAACATGAATTTGTGGCATCGTTTTACCGGGTATTGGTTCACACTCACCTTTGCTCCAATCTTTAATCTTACCAAGTGGTTGTGCTAATTCTTGCGGTGTATCGTGAAGAAGTGGTGTTGCCACAACTTCTTTCATTGGGTCAAGATCAATTTTCTCTGCTAAATCTGACACAGCTTTAGAAAGTGAAGTGAAAATATCCCAGTCAGAACGTGCTTCCCATGGTGAACCGATTGCTGGATTAAACGGATGCACAAATGGATGCATATCTGTACTGCTTAAATCGTGTTTTTCGTACCAAGTTGAAGCTGGTAAGACGATATCAGAATAAAGTGCTGTTCCAGCCATACGGAAGTCTAAGTTAATGAGTAAATCAAGCTTCCCTTCTGGTGCATCCTCATGCCACTTAATTTCTTCTGGTCGTAACGAATCCCTATCGTCATTCATTAATCCATTTGTTGTACCTAATAAATGTTTTAAGAAATATTCGTGCCCTTTACCGGAACTTGAAATTAAGTTCGCACGCCATACGAATAAGTTGCGTGGGAAGTTATTTTTGTTATCTGGATCTTCAATCGCAAATTTTAGTTCTTTTTCTTTTAATTTTTGTGCAACATATTTTCCGATTTCTTCTTGGGTTGTTGCACCAGCAGCAACAGCTTCTTTATATAGTTCAATTCCATTTTTCTCAAATGTCGGATACGAAGGTAACCAGCCAAGTCGCGCCGCTAATACGTTGTAATCACCGTGATGTTGATAACGAGAGTTGCCTTCGACTGGTGATGCTAAATGTCCCACTGGTGTATCTTCATAGCGCCATTGATCTGTTACGAAATAGAAGAAAGATGTACCATTTTGTAATTTTGGTGGCCCTTGCCAATCTTTTGCCATTGCGATTGTTTGCCATCCTTCTGCTGGTCGTAATTTTTCTTGCCCAACGTAATGCGCCCAGCCACCGCCGTTTACACCTTGTGCTCCGACGAGAAGTACAAGATTTAAAACGGCGCGATAAATCGTATCAGAGTTAAACCAATGGTTAATACCAGCTCCGACAATAATCATTGAGCGACCGTTCGTATCAACAGCATTTTGTGCGAACTCACGAGCGATTTGAATAATAAGCTCACGTTTTACTCCTGTCATTTTCTCTTGCCATGCAGGTGTAAACGGCACGTCATCATTGAAGTCTTTCGGCTCTTGTCCGCCAAGCCCTCGGTTCACACCGTAATTTGCTAACGTTAAGTCGTATACGGTTGTAACGAACACTTCGCCTTCTTCTGTCATAACCTTTTTCACTGGAATTGTACGTTCTAACACTGTGTTTCCATCATCAGAGAAGTACGGAATTTGCACCGTTTGAACACTATCTTCCATTCCAAGTAAAGAAAGACGTGGATCAATCTTTTCACCTGTTTCTTCATCTTCTAAACGTAAATTCCATTTCTTTTCGTTATCCCAACGTGACCCCATTGTGCCATGAGGTGTTGCAAAATCATTCGTGTTCTCGTTCCAAAGTACAGGTTTCCATTCTCCTAACTTTGTTTCGCGTCCAATATCAGAAGCATTTAAGAATCGATCCGCAACGAATTGGTCTCCTTTTTGTTTCAATGTAACGAAGAAAGGAAAATCAGTATATTGCTTCGCATACTTTGTGAAGTATTCCACTTGATTATCTACGTAAAATTCTTGTAAGATCACGTGCCCCATTGCCATCGCAAGTGCACCGTCTGTACCTTGTTTCACACTAATCCAATCATCCGCAAACTTCGTAGATTCAGCAAAGTCAGGACTGACAGAAACGACTTTCGTTCCTTTATATCGAACCTCTGCTAAAAAGTGAGCATCTGGTGTTCTCGTCATCGGTACATTTGAACCCCACGTCATAATGTAACCAGAGTTATACCAATCACTACTTTCTGGTACATCTGTTTGATCGCCCCAAATTTGCGGCGAAGCTGGTGGTAAATCTGCATACCAATCATAAAAACTAAGCATTGGCCCGCCCATAAGTTGCATAAAGCGGCTGCCTGCAGCATGACTTAACATCGACATAGCTGGAATTGGTGAAAAGCCAACATTTCGGTCTGGACCGTATTTCATTACTGTATATAATAATGAAGCTGAAACGAGTTGTAACACTTCATCCCAATTCGCACGAACGAATCCCCCTTTACCACGTGCCTGCTTATACTTGCGTGCTTTTTCAGGGTTTTCCACAATGCTTTTCCAAGCATCTAATGGTGACTCATTATTTTGTAATTCCTCTAGCCACATACTCCAAAGAACACCACGTACATACGGATATTTCACACGAAGTGGACTATAAATGTACCAAGAAAAACTCGCTCCACGTGGACACCCTCGTGGTTCAAAGTCAGGCATATCTGGACCTGTTGTTGGATAGTTAAGCTCCTGTCCTTCCCAAGTTACAATTCCATCTTTCACATAAATGTTCCAACTACATGAACCAGTACAGTTCACACCATGTGTAGAACGAATTACTTTATCATGCTGCCAACGCTTTCTATACACATTCTCCCATTCACGATCTTCATATGTTTCTTGTGTATGATTATCGTTATAACGATCTATTGGTGAAAAATATTTTAAACGTCTCATTAGTGCTGAAGGTTTCTTCTTCATACTGTTCACTCCTTTAATACGTCTCTCTTACATACCCTTACTATAAGAGAGGTTGTAAAATACAGATGTGACATTTCGCACAGTTCAAGAGATTGTCAAAAATTCAGTAGAAAATAAGTTTGTGAGAAGACCTTTTGTTTTGTTATGAAGATTTATAGTAAATCTTGATTAATAGAAGAATAGTATTTTGAGGTATTGACTATTTTGCAAAAGAAAAACGTAGGAAACAGCCATTTGAATGCATTTATAAAACTAGAAATCATTATTTACCATATTGCCCTTAGTTACTGAAACAATTATACTAGATGTAATCAGAATAAATAATCTGAATATTCTCAGAATTAAAGGTAATAGTTTTATACTTGCACATAGAGAGATACGTTCTATTTTCCACTAAATAGATTAGAAAACGATAATAACACATTAGGAGGATTACGATGCACCAGTTTGATTCATTACATCCCATTATAGAAAAAATAATTAACAATATTGAAAAATTAATGGTCGGAAAAAGAAAAGAAACGATTTTAGCTTTGACAGCTCTCTTAGCTGAAGGTCATGTACTATTAGAAGATGTTCCTGGCGTTGGGAAAACAATGTTAGTACGCGCTCTTTCTAAATCTATTGATGCTGATTACAAGCGAATTCAATTCACACCTGATTTACTGCCATCAGATGTAACAGGTGTTTCTATTTACAATCCGAAAGAGCTCCAATTCGAGTTCAAGCCTGGACCAATCATGGGGAATTTTATACTTGCTGATGAAATTAATCGTACATCTCCCAAAACACAATCTGCCTTACTTGAAAGTATGGAAGAAGGCAATATTACAATAGATGGTATGACAAGACCGTTACCAAAACCGTTCTTTGTAATGGCTACACAAAATCCGGTCGAATATGAGGGAACATATCCTTTACCAGAAGCCCAGCTCGATCGTTTCTTATTGAAGCTAAAAATGGGATATCCTTCGCCAGAAGAAGAATTTGAAATTTTAAACCGGATGGAAAAAACAAATCCCCTCTCCCATTTACAAGCTATTACTACAATAGAAGAATTACTTTATTTGCAACAAAGCGTACGGGAAGTAAGTATGGACAAAGGAATTAAGCATTACATTGTAAAGCTTGTTAGTCAGACTCGTTCTTATAGTTCTATACAACTAGGTGCAAGTCCGCGTGGCTCGATTGCTTTAATGAAAGCTTCACAAGCTTATGCATTCATCCATGGCAGAAATTATGTTATTCCAGACGATGTTAAATTTTTAGCTCCTTACGTGTTAGCTCACAGACTCATTCTAAAAATGGAAGCAAAATTTGAAGGAATAACAGGGGAACAAGTTATTTCAAAAATCGTTGCACGAACTACCGTGCCGACTCAAAGGAAGATGAACCTTTAATGAAACGCACGCTACGAGCACTATATCACGTTACGAAGTTATTACTAATCCCTTTATGCCTAGTGTTAACATTTGTGTATGCTATGCTTCAAGGAGGATTTGTAAGTTGGTTTTTATTTTACAGTATGGTTCCTATTGGTCTTTATTCACTTTTACTCCCCTTCTACGCTTTACGGGGTGCTGAAGTAAAAAGAATAACAAATCAAAACGATTATGTAGCAGGAGAACGATTTGTAAGCACGATTACAATAAAAAGAAAATTTCCTTTCCCCTTACTTTATTTAGTTATAGAAGATGAACTGCCACCACACCTTACAAGTTGTAGACAAACAAAGATGAATAAAACAATACTCTTTCCAGGATTAAAACGAAATATTTCGTTTCAATATGCAATTGACACAATCCCTAGAGGAGAGCACACTTTTTCAAGCGTACGAGTCAAAACTGGTGATCTATTCAGTATGATGGAGAAAGAAGTAACTTTTTCAGTTCCGGATACATTTTTAGTCTATCCTCAGTATGTAGATATAACGTATCAGCAATTGGAAAACCATTTCGAACAAGGAGCGCTCTCAGCAAATATAAATTTCACAAAAGACTCTACCATTTCTGTCGGTGTGAGAGACTATAAACCTGGTGACCGCTTTTCATGGATTGATTGGAAAGCAACTGCAAGAACAAACAACATTATGACGAAAGAGTTTGAACAACAGCGTAGCCATAATATTATGATATTCATAGACAGAACTGAGTCCCTTCTATTCGAATCAGTCGTCACATTTACTGCCTCTATTGTCAGGGCTGTATTGAAGCAAAATTCACCAGCGTCATTTGTGTCTGTCGGAAAAGAACGAACTTTTTTCCCTTTAGACAATGGAGATAGTCAGTTGCAGCAAATCTTTTGTCATTTAGCAAAAGTACAAGCGGACAGTGTATTCCCGCTCTCCCAGAGTGTAGAAATGGAATTAAGAAAAGTTTATGAGCCCGTAACAATTATACTCGTGACAAGCGATCTTTCTCCCGATATTCAAAAGGCGGCTGACTATGCCGCTATACAAAATAGAAAATTACTAGTTTTTATTGTAAAAGAAAAACCGAATCAACTCTCACATCGAGAACTAAGTATTTTAGAAACTCTACAAAAACGAAAAATATTTGTAAATGTGGTTTATGAAAACCGATATACCAATGTGTTTTTTGAGGTGAGCAAATGACAACATTACAAACAAAATACAAATGGGATATGAGCAGATTCTTCATGCATGCATGCGCATTTCTACTTTTACTAGAATGGATACGACCCCTTATAGGTATTACAAATGTAGGTAGATTAGATATTTTTGTAATATTTATAGGAATTTGCTTCACTCTTTCTTTTTTTCAAATAAGGTGGCAAATTCCACTAAAAATCGTGACGATTTTATTCATCATTCATTTCCTGTATTATAAAAATGCTTTTATTAATCCAACTTGGCTAACAAAATTTTTTACTGATATTTCTCGAAATTCCTCCCTGTTATTTCAGGGGAATTTACTAGATATTTCTCCTGTTTTTCCTACACTTTTATTTTTTTTATCATTTTGGTTTTTGAGTTCTTTCATCTCTTTTTGGATGATTCATAAAAAGCGTGGATTGTTATTTCTTATATTGACTATTATTTATATCACCGCTTTTCATAACTTACATGTATACAATGCAAACTACGCTATTATTCGTACCGTTGTCATCGGCTTTTTTATGCTGAGTCTTCTTCGCATAGAACATATAAAAGAGAGTGAGCACTTACAAAATTATGCTAGAGAAATCTCAAAACTACTTAAACCTCTTACAATATTTATTGTATTGTCAGCAACCATCGCATACTTTGCGCCAAAATTTGGCCCTCAATGGCCAAACCCAATGGATTTTTTAAAATTCAACACATCCGAATCAAGTAAAAAACAAGAAGTTTCTAAAATTGGGTATGGTTTAGATGACTCACGATTAGGTGGTCCTTTTAAAGCAGATCCTACAATTGTTTTTACAGCAGCAACGCAAAACAAACAATATTGGAGAGTAGAAACGAAAGATTTTTATACAGGAAAAGGTTGGGAAGTTTCTGAAAATCAAAAGAAGGTTACTTTTAAAAATAAAAACGACGTCGTGAGTTGGTACGAACAAAATACAAAAACAAAGACAACTACGGCAACAATCACCATGCAAAAAAGTTATCCGCACCTTACCTATCCAGCAGGTTTAGTATCAGTTGAGGCTTCTTCTGATATATCATACAGCGTTGACCCATTTTCAGAAAAAATCTATACGATGGACGCAGACTCTTCTACTACTTTACATTCTTATAAAGTAACATATGAGGTCCCGGAGTTTTCCATAGAAAACTTGAAAGCTGTAAAAACGAATGAAGGTCAAGAAACAAATCCTTATTTCATGACAAAGTACACGCAACTTCCCGAATCATTACCGCAGCGAGTAAGAGACTTAGCTGTTAATCTAACAAATGATAAAAACAACCGATATGATAAAGTATTAGCTATTGAAAACTACTTTACTGACCATTCTTTTGTATATGAAACAACGAATGTCTCATTCCCTACCAAACACCAAGATTATGTAGATCAATTTCTTTTCGATACAAAAAGCGGCTACTGTAATAATTTTTCGACGTCTATGATTGTTTTACTTCGTTCTGCCGGGATTCCAGCTCGTTGGGTAAAAGGTTATACAGAAGGAACACTTGATAATACGCTTGTGGGTGCTGAAGGTGAGGATGTTTATAAAGTCGCGAACGATAACGCACACTCTTGGGTCGAAGTATATTTCCCTGGATATGGATGGATTCCATTCGAACCGACAAAAGGATTTACGAATCCCTATAATTTCACAAATAATACTCCTGCTCCTACTTTACAAAATAACGAAGTATATAATTCTAATAACGAACCAATACAACAACGAAACAATGAAGCAAAGCTCAAAAGTTTAATAGAAGATACAGAAGACGCTTCTACTAAAAAGATTCCAAATTCTAAAAATGGATTTTCTTGGTGGTACGTATTCCTCTCTACGATACCGATTAGTATTATAGGATACATTCTATTCATCATTAGAATGAAATGGATTACGTTTTTTATCATTCATTTCTATAAATATCGAAAAGATGATGCCGTTTATACAAAAGCTTACGATTCACTCCTAAAACAATTTGCGCGAATTGGTATACGACGAGACGAGAGTCAAACATTCCGAGAATATGCTCTCCATGTTGATACACTTTACAACTCGGCGGATATGCAACAACTTACTTTCAGTTATGAGTATGCTATGTATCAAAAAGGACAAGCCGCAGCAGAATGGAAAAAATCCGTACACTTATGGGAAAAGCTTATGAAGAAAGCTGCTTCTCCACCTAAATCAAATGACTTCCATTCAGCGATTTAATATTGACAATGTGAATGTAAATAAAATGCCTCAAAGAACAAAATAGTTCTTTGAGACATTTTTTAATAAAGTGAAACTCCTAGTTATTCACCAAGTACCTTCTCAATCTCAACCTCTAAATCCACCGGCTTCGTTTGCGGTGCAAAACGTCCTACTACTTTTCCGTCTTTTCCAATTAGAAATTTTGTAAAGTTCCATTTTACTGCTTTCATACCGAGTAAACCTGGTGCTTGTTCTGTCATGTATGTATACAGAGGATGAGCCTTATCACCTTTTACATCAATTTTTGCAAACATTGGGAAGTTTACACCGTAGTTTAATTCACAAAAGCTTGTAATATCTACTTCTGTACCTGGTTCTTGTCCTCCGAATTGGTTACATGGGAAACCGAGTATTTCTAGCCCTTGTTCTTTATATTTATCATATACTTCTTGTAATCCTTTATATTGCGGTGTAAACCCGCATTTACTAGCTACATTTACAATAAGAAGTACTTTTCCCTCGTAATCTTTTAACGATTTTTCTTCACCTATTATTGTTTTAGCTGAAAAATCATACACTGTCATTGTCTTTGCCCCTCTCTTCACTATCATTCTATGTTTATACTATACTACATTCGTGAATTTACAGCTCTTATTACGTATTTTCTCCCCACGATTGTAAACGCTTTATTTCCGTTCGAAAATTCGACACAAATTACTAGACTTTTATGATGGAAAGTTTTACAATTAAATTGTGAACAAAATGTGACAGTTTATATTCTATTATTATAGAAAAGGATGGTGTTCAATATGAAAACTGCACAACATGAAACGATTTCAAATCGCGAGTTTTATTTCGTACTATATATGGTGTTATTGTATGTGATTGGCTGGGTAATCGATGTAAATGGTTTATTTTTAAGCTCCTATTTTAATTTAGCTGGAGAAATTATGCTTCCATTAGTTGGTGGCATTGTTGGACTATTCGTTATGTCTATCAATAAACAACAAAAGCAATAATTACAATACAAAAAGGCAGAAGACGAAACTTTCGTTTTCTGCCTTTTTGTATTTTTGGCGTATAATAGTTACATACCGTATATAAGGAGTGGTAAAGATGAAAAAAGTAGAACAATTATCTTCTCACCTATATCTGATTGATGATTTTGATTTACAACATAATGAACGAACTGGTACGTATGTTTTATTAGGTGATGATATTACTTTAATTGAAACTTGTGCAGCCCCTTCTCTTCCGTATATTTTAGACGGCTTACAACAATTACATATTGATTTAAACGAAGTTAAAAACATTATCGTTACACATGTTCATTTAGATCACGCCGGTGCTGCTGGTTTAATGATGGAAAAATGCCCAAATGCTACTTTATATGTGCATTCTCGCGGTGCTCGTCATATGATTGATCCAACAAAACTCATTTTAGGTGCAAAAGCTGTGTACAAAGAAGATTTCGATAAACTTTTTGATCCAATTCTTCCAATTGAAGAAGAACGTGTTCATATTGTACAACATGGTGATACGTTACAAATTGCAGAAGACCGCATCCTTACATTTTATGATACACCGGGACATGCTAAGCACCATATTAGCATTCACGATTCATTAACAAACGGTATTTTCACTGGCGATACAATTGGAATTTATTATAGAGAACTTGCAGACCTTGGTGTAGAACTGTATCTACCATCAACGTCCCCTTCACAATTCCAACCAGATGCGATGATTGCTTCTAAAAATCATATTCAAAGTATGAATGTAGATACTATTTATTTCGGCCATTACGGCGCATCATCCAATGTTACAGAAGTATATAAGCAACTAGAACATTGGTTACCTATTTTCGTTCATACTGGTAAAGAGGTCTTTGAAAAATATAATGATTTCGATGAGGCTACTAAAGCTTTGCAAACTATATTAATGGATAAAATCTCTTCTCATCTTATAAAATTAAACGTCCCATCAGATCATTCCGTTTATAACATTTTACATCTAGATATAGAAATTAGCGCAATGGGCATTATTGATTATTTCACGAAGTTAGAAAAAACTAATCCACCTATTAGCTAACAGTAAAAGAAGAGATATACAACAGTAGTTATTGTATATCTCTTCTTTTTTTGAATATATTTTGAGTAAAGGATGGTGGAATGTAATGCAAAAAGTGATGCTATACCTCTGCTTCACATTATTTGTCGTCTTATTATTATTTGTCGGAGTAAAAATTCAATTTTATTTAGATACAGACGCGCAAGTGAACTTTAACGTTTATCCAAGATTATTCTACTTTACACTCTTCCCTCTTATAGTTGGCATTTTATTACGATTCCTTCAATCTATTAATCGCGAAACGAGTAAACAAAACTGGAGCTTTCAAACGGATAAATTTATTGCTATTACGTTGCCTACGCTATTCATTTCCTTTTCTCCAGCTCTACTCTTTTCACCAGTTGGTTCATACTTACCTTATTTAGCTAATATTATTCTTATAAATACAACTTTTGTTACGATAATTAGTTTAATAGCTGGTTATTCACTGTTAGATTCCTTTATACAAAAAGACACTGCAAATATGAAAAAATATAATTGAATACTCTATTTGATCGTGCAAGTCAGGGATGTACTTCCTTGGCTTGTTGTTACAATAATTATATTCCAGTATAATACAGTAATCGAATAAAATTCAGAGGAATGATACAATGTTTTTTCAATTTTTTCTACTAGCAGTCATTATGTCTTTTATTAGTGGTCGACTAATTGGTACAAAACTAAATTTTTTCAAACAAGCAAGTGCAGCCACTTTAGGTGTTTCACTTACGTCGGCTATGTATTGGTTTTTATATTTACGCTATCAAGATGAATCGATTGTCGGTGTTGATAGATATTTTTGGCTGGGGAGCTCATTAATTGTATCGATGCTTTGTTACCTAGTTTTTGAATTATTTGATCCTATTAAGCGTAGCGAAATGGATGACGTAGTAATAGAAAGCAGAAACCCTATTTCAAAATTCTTCGCTAAAATTGGTAGACAAAAAAGATATATGCGCGTCTCTTCTATTGCAATCAAACACGGAATGGGAAAATATTTAGCTTTAAAGCGCTCACCAGAAGCAGATCGCAAGCTCGCCACTTCCCTTCGAAATACACTAGAAGAATGTGGTGGTGTATTTATTAAATTCGGACAAGTTTTATCAACTCGATCTGATTTACTACCACCAGTTTTTATTCACGAATTATCAAACCTTCAAGAAAATGTAACACGTTTATCACAACAACAAGTTGAAGAAATATTGAACAAGGAACTACATATACCGAAAGATGAAATTTTCAGCTCCTTTGAAATGGAACCGTTAGCTGCCGCCTCTATTGGCCAAGTACATAAAGCGAAGCTCAAAGAAAACGACCAGGATGTCGTCGTTAAACTACTACGTCCTAATATTTCTGAGACAATTAAACGTGACTTAGATATTTTAATTCACTTCGCTCTATGGATTTCCAACAAATCAACTTGGGCTAAAAATATCGGATTTCTTGATTTAGCACAGGGCTTCTCTACCGCAATGAAAGAAGAAATTGATTTCAAAATCGAGGCTCGTAACTTCGAACAAGTGTCTGATTCACTAAAAAATAGTGAAACGAAAGTAAAAATACCGGAAGTATATCAAGAATACAGTAATTCAAAAATACTTGTGCTTGAATTTTTAGATGGAGTAAGTGTTAAAAGTGGGGCAGCATTATTAAATGAATTACAAATTGATACGAAAAAAGTACAACGACAACTCTTCGATTGTATTTTAGAGCAAATTTTCTTTAAAGGTATTTTCCATGCAGACCCTCATCCAGGTAATGTGTATATTCTTCGTGATGGTACTCCTGCATTACTTGATTTCGGTTCTGTCGGACGATTAGGAACACTTCAACAAGAGGCATTCAAGCGACTGCTTATCGGCTTTGAGCGCAAAAATTCATATGTCTTACTTGATGGACTGCTTCAATTAGTTGAAAAGAAACCAAATGTTGATAAAGAAGGATTAGAACAGTCTATTAGTCAATTATTAATCCAAAGTACGTACGTTTCTACAAATAGTTCTGAAGAATTCATTCAAGGGTTGTTTCAAATAATCGCTGAATTTGAATTAGCATTTTATCCAATGGTTGCAGGGGCTTTCCGCTCTTTAATTACGCTAGAAGGAACGATGCTACAACTAAACCCTGAATTCAATTTAATGGATGAAGCGAAGCGCTTTGCGAAAGATCATGTAGCTAGTTTTATGCCAGTTAACAATTATTCAAGTTTAAAAGAAGCTGCAACAAACGAATTACTCTCTATGTTACCTGCCATGCGACGCATTCCTAGAAAATTAGATGATTTAAGTTCAAAACTAGAAAACGGAGAATTATCCGTAAAGGTCGGCTTTTTCTCTGACGAAACAAATGCATCATTCATTACTACGTTCATCTCACAATTCCTCATTGCATTTATTGGAACTGCATTTGGTGGAATTTCGGTAGGCGTATTGCATTTAGCAAACAATGCGAAAGAACCAAATGATCAATTTTTAAGTGTCGTTGGTTACGGTGGTTTATTTATAAGTGCGATATTACTTGTAAGAGTAGCTATTCATGCGGTAAGAAAATTTAAGTAATAATAAAACGAGTATGAAATCACTTAGATTTTATACTCGTTTTTTATTGTTTATATATTCAATATGCACTAGGAAATTTATGCTAAACTAAAGAAAATCGTGCACTAATTCAAAATACACTTCAATCAAGGGAGAAGTATTATGTATAGATTTTTTGGATTCTCACGTTTAATGTTTCTCGCAAGCATATGTTCTTTCTTTATTTAAAGAGGGCCTAATGCAAATTTAACTTTAGTTATTTCAATACTAGGGATTCTTTCATTACTGGGGATTTTTTTGCGATAGCATCAAAAAATTGGTTATTCGGAATAGTTGGTACAGTATTAAATGGACTAATACTAGTAGTTGTATATTTTCTATTGCTAGCAAAAGGAATAGGAAATATAATTACGTTTCAATAAAGAAAGCTCAAAGCAAAAGCTATGAGCTTTCTAACTTATCTTACCTTTTCGTCTACATACTCCATAAACTGCTCCGCTTTAATAAACCTTTCTTTGTACGCCTCAGGTATTTCTTCTACTTTTATTGCACCAGTTGATTTTGTCTTCACTCGTACGATTTCATGTGTCATTAAAGCTTCCATATAGCAATCAAACTCTTCTTGCGTTAATACTTCTTTACTTGATTTATGACCATTTAATTTATCAAAGTATGGTTGAAGGCCCATACTTACCTTTTTCATTTCTTCTCTTTTTTCTGATGATAATGCATCATAATCAATATTACCGTTTGAATCTCCGTACGCAAGCTTTGCATTCGTTAATTTCTTTAGTTCTTTTGTAAACACTTCATATTCTTTCGTACCCATTTCATCTTTCGCTTCTGATAACTTTGCACTAAAACGCATGTACGCCTCTAATGTCATCGTTCCAGCATGCTTTTTTAAATTCTCAAAAGATCCGTATATACCATCTGCCATAATAGATTGATACGCAAAACCAGTCGTCGGGATTAAAAAAGCCGCTGCAAGTACTCCTGCGATAAGGCGTTTCTTCCTCTTACGCCCCCCTTGATTCATTTTTATTTGAACGATTACTTTTTCTTTCAACTCCGGCGGGGCAACAATCCCCTTCGCTTCTTCTTGTATAGATTCTCTAACTCTACAATCTAAACTCATTTCACATTCCCTACCTCTCCTAAAAAGATTTCTTCTATTTGCTCTTTTTGACGTAGTTTTTTTAATGCTGCGTGAATTCTAGATTTCACAGTACCAATTGGAATATGTAATATTTGTGCTACTTCTTCTTGAGAGTAATCGTGTAAGTATCTTAAGATAATAACTTGTTTCAATTTATACGGTAATTTATGAATAAGTTCGATTAATTTTTGGTTTGATATTTTACTTACAACATCGCTAGAAAAATCAATTTGTACTGGTTTTCTTTGCTCTTCTGCTTTTTTTATAATTCGTAGTCGCATCCACCTCTTTCTTCTATAAGAATGAATTTGTTTAATTGCAATTCCAATTAGCCAAGGACGAAATGGCTTCTCGCTATCATACTTACGAAGCGATTCATATAGCTGTATGTATATTTCTTGAACGACATCATCTACATCTGCTTTATCATCTATTAAAAAATGTGCTGTCTTATATACTTCTTGGATTGTTTTATCATACAATTCGCTATACGCTTCTTTATTGCCCGATAAAGTTAATTGGATTAAATGTGTGTCATCTATTTCACCCTTCATATTCCAGCCCTCCTTTGTCTTACACAATATATTGGCAAGTAATTTATATTTCGTTCGATTTTTCTAGAAAATTTTATATAAATTAATATAATGATTCAATACGTTCATAAGCTTCGCTTATAACCTTGCATAACAATTATATAATTTTCCAATTTCTAATGAAGACTTAAAATGATTTATATAGTCAAATTTAGGAGGATATATGATGAAAGCTATCGTTGTAACGTCGTTCGGAGGACCTGAAGTGATGAAATATACAGATGTAGATATACCGGCTATTTCAGAAGATCAAGTTTTAATTCGTGTTGTTGCTACGAGTGTAAATTTCGCTGATATTAAATCACGTTATGGCAAAAAAGGAAATAAAGCGCTACCTTTTATTCTAGGGATAGATGCCGCTGGTATTGTAGAACGTGTCGGTTCTCATGTGAAAAATATTTATCCTGGACAACGTGTCATTGCTTTCCCTCAAAATGGGTCTTACGCTGAATATGTTGTTGCAAATGAAAATCTTACTTTCGCATTACCTGATGAAGTCGATTTTCAAATTGCAGCAGCATGCCCTATCGTATCTTTCACAAGCTATAATTTACTCGCAAATGTAGCAAGGCTTCAACAAGGTGAATCTGTACTCATTCATGCGGCAGCTGGTGGAATTGGCACTACTGCTATTCAACTTGCAAAACTATTAGGGGCTGGAACAGTTATAGGTACTGTCGGAAGTGAAGCAAAAAAAGAAATTGCTTTAGATGCCGGTGCTGATTATGTAATTGGTCATCAAGATGAGGATTTTGTAGAGAAAGTCAATGAGCTGACAAATGGTGAAGGGGTTGATGTAATTTTAGACTCTATTTCTGGAACGGTTTCGGAAAGAAGTTTAAAATGTCTTGCTTATTACGGCCGCCTCATTCATTTTGGTAATGCAAGTGGTGAAATTGGCAATTTCCAAACGAAAGATTTACATGCAAGTTGCCGCTCTATACTCGGTTTTAGCTTTGGAACTACACGAAAAAAACGTCCTGAACTACTCCAAGAAACTGCAAATGAAGTTTTCCGTTATTTGCGTGACGGACATTTGCAAATCAAGGCTACGAAATCTTTTCCACTTCAAGATGCAGGGAAAGCACATGAATGGGTCGAAAGTAGAAAAAGTACAGGGAAAGTAATACTAACTGTTCAGTCCTCCTCCTGAAATGAATACTTGAAACCGAGGTGTCATTCATGGGATCACGAATTATGCATGCTATTATTGCTAACGGTATTGCCGAAAAACTATGTATTCAAGATAAAACTTCTTTCATACTCGGAGGTGTAGCCCCTGATGCGGTTCATTCAGCAGAAGAAAAAGGAACTTCACACTTTTACGCTGGCACAACGAAAAATTATACGAGAAGGATAGCTTTCAATTCTTTTTTTCAAAAATATAAAGCTCAAATGGATTCCCCTTTTCTCTTAGGCTATTACACTCACCTCATTGCCGATGATAATTGGCTAAGTGGCTTTTTTCTACCTTGGTTAAAAAATAGAATAGAAAATGACGAGACGATCGCAACCCTGTACTATAACGATTTTAAATTGTTAAATGCAAAGTTGCTTCATCATTACGATAAAGAACAACAGCTCTTCTCGCTTCTCAATCAAGATGCTCACATTGTCGATATTGAAGAGGTTTCTAAAGAAAATGTTTTAGAATTTCGAAAATATCTTTTTGAAGATATGTTGTATCCAGAGCAACATTTGCATAAAGACTTACAGGTGTTTACGTTTAATCAAATCATTGGTTATATTGAGACAGCTATTGAAAAAGGCGTATTTTATATTAATCAACTCTCTAATGAAAAATCCACTTCAAATATGTAATCCCCCTCAATATATTTGAGGGGGGATTTTCACATAACAATATTATTATTGGTTCTTTTCCATAACCGCAAAATAATTCCCTTCACTATCAGCAAAGTTAAACACTTTACCAGAAGGCATAGTTACCATTTCTCCAACAGTAACATTTTTATTTGTTAAATCTGTATATAATTGATCAAGATTTTCTGAGAAGAACATTAAAGATGGTGTACCAAGATTCAATTCTGGGCTCATTTTAGAAATCACTTCTTTATTATGTAGTATAATGCTCGTTTCAGCACCGCTTTTCGGAGCGATTTCAATCCATCTCATTCCTTGCTTGTTATCTTCCTCTGCTACTACATGAAACCCTACCTTTTCCGTCCAAAAATTGACTGCCTCATCTTGATTATTTACATATAACATAATTTGTCCTACTTTATGGATCATTACATTTCCCCCTAATGGTTTTTATATTCTATGTAGCTTTCTACAGATACTATCGTTATTCCTTTTGAGTTGGTATGTACTTCTTTGCAAAATTTATCGACTGACTCATCCCATCCAATTCATCAAAATAATCATTTCTTTCAATCATGTTATATCCTTCGAATCCAATGTTATCTAATACCTTGAAGAATATATCGAAATCTACTTCACCATTCCCCGCTGCGACTTCAATATACTTACTTGAACTATCGCTTTTCACTTTTGTACAATCTTTAATATGAGTTTGTACTATATAATCTTTTAGTAGTAATAAACTTTCTATCAAGTTTTCATTTATATCGCTAATTAAATTTGCTGGGTCAAAGTTAACCGCTAATCCTTTTGAATTTATATTTTCTATGAATCGCTTTAACACTATCGCTTTTTCAGATTCCGTCTCAATAGCGAAGAATCCTCCAAATCTGAACGCTAAGTCCCCTATTTCATTACAAACACGTAGCATTTTATCATAGTACTCACTATTTTCATCATCAGGGATTTTCCCAATATGGGCTGTTACTATGTTAGCTCCTAACCTTAACCCTTTATCACTTGATTACAAACAAAAAAGACGTAACTACAAATAGTTACGCCTTCCCCATCATTTATCTAGGCTTTTTCTTCCCAGTAAATGCTGGTTTCTTTTTCTTTGGTGCTTTCGGTTTTGTTTCTACAAATGATCCTTTGAACATTTCTTGCTTCGTAAATACGATACCTAGTTTTTTCGCAAATTGTAGTAATTTACGCTCTTCTTGCGGTGTTACAAGAGATACAACAGTTCCTTCTTTACCCATACGTCCAGTACGTCCAGAGCGGTGAATATATTGGTCTACTGTGTCTGGTAATTCTAAGTGAATTACATGTGTTAAATCGTCAATATCGATACCGCGTGCTGCAATATCAGTAGCAAGTAAAATTTCTAATTTCCCGCCGCGGAATGCACGCATTGTTGCTTCACGCTCTTGTTTACTTGCTTCTGCATGAAGAGCTGCTGCTTTCATTTTACGGAATTTCAATTTCTCAGTAATTTCATCTAAACGGAATGGGTCGTTTAAGAAAGCAACTGCTTTTACATCGCCCATATGCATAATTCTTCTTACATAATCATTTTTCTCACGTCGCTCACAAATGATATACGTATGCTCAACTAAGCTTTTTGACTCTGCACGTGTTACACGTACTAATTGTGGCTCAACTGCTAAATCACGCGCCGCATCTTCTGCTGCTTTTGTCATTGTCGCTGAGAAGAATACTAATTGACGATCACGCATCGTAGATTTAATTACATCTTGCACAGCGCCCATCATCTTTTGTTTTACAATTTGATCAAACTCATCAAATACAATTGTTTTCACTTCATGCATTTTTAACTTTTTCATACGAATTAATTCTAAAATACGACCTGGTGAACCGACAATTACTCTTGGGTGTTTCTTTAATTTTTCTACTTGGCGCTTAATATCTGCACCACCAATTAAAGATGCACCTGAAATTTCAGTTCCTGCTGTAAACTTTTGAACCTCCTCATGAATTTGCATGACAAGTTCACGTGTTGGCGCTAAAACAACAACTTGCGGCTGTTTTACTTCAGGATTGATTTTATGTAAAAGGGGTAATAAGTACGCTAATGTTTTTCCTGTTCCAGTTGGAGATTCAGCTATAACGTCTTGTCCTTCTAAAATAGTTGGAATCGCTTGTTTTTGAATTTCAGTTAACTCCTTAAAACCAGCCTTCTCCCAAGCTTGTTGTAAAAATGGTTGCATATCTTTTATCATTTGTTTTTCTCCTTTATCTCTATTTTTGAAGAAAATGTTGTATTGTTCGCACCGTTTCTATCATGTGTGAAATAACAGCTATTAAATCATCAACATGGTCTTCTGTAATCGCTTTTTGAAATAGAACCTCTACCTTATTATGATATGAAATCGCTTGCTTATTATATTCGTATGAAAGTTTTTGCGTAATCATTCTTTCTTTTCCCCATATAGAATGCATGAAAGTTTCAATTTCACCGCACACTACTTCTGGTTTTTCAATCGGGAATGAAAATGCTAACTTCATTTCGCATCCTGGTGTAAATTGTGGTACTTCTAATATTTCACCAGACAAGTTCTTTGCATCTACAGATAGTGAAAATGTTGCCTCTACTAACGGTTCGAATGGTTCTGTTAACTGAAATGAAATATGATATATACGACTTAATGAAGCAAGGTCCATCATATCTTTTCGATCTGTTACAAGAATATCTCCATGTAAATCAAAATCATATACAGCGCCTTCTACGATTACTTTTAAATTATCAAAAGCAGTTGGATCAAACATAATTTCCTCCAAAAAACAGGCGCCTTTCGATGGAAAGGCGCCACTTGATGTATATATAGTTTACAGATAAACGAGATGAATTACAACCTTTTAGAATAAACCTACTGCTTTTCCATCTTCATTTACATCCATTTGTAGTGCTGCTGGTTGTTTTGGAAGGCCTGGCATTGTTAACATTGTTCCTGTTAACGCAACGATAAAGCCTGCACCAATAGATGGTTTTAGCTCACGAATTGTAACGATAAAGTCAGATGGACGACCTAATTTCGTTGCATCGTCAGAAAGAGAGTATTGTGTTTTCGCCATACAAATTGGTAGGTTACTCCAACCTTCGCCTTCATATTGAGCTAATTGCTTACGTGCTTTCGGAGCAAATTCAATGTCTTTTGCGCCGTACACTTTTTGAGCAATTGTACGAATTTTCTCTTCTAATGGTAATTCTAATTCATAAAGTGGTGCGTAGTTGTTTTCACCTTTTTCAATTTCTTTTAACACTTTTTCAGCAAGGTCAACTCCGCCTTGGCCACCTTTCTCCCAAACTTCTGTTAAGGATACCGCATAGCCACGCTCATTACACCATTCTTGTAAGTATGCAACTTCTGCATCTGTATCTGTAATGAATTTATTAATTGCAATTACGAAAGGCACACCGAAGCTTTGAATTGTTTCAACGTGCTTCTGTAAGTTCTCCATACCTTTTGCTAATGCATCTACATTTTCTTCTTTTAATTGATCTTTTGCTACGCCACCATGCATTTTAAGCGCACGAATCGTCGCAACAATAACAACTGCTTCTGGTTTAATGCCAGCTGCACGAGCTTTAATATCTAAAAACTTCTCAGCACCTAAATCTGCACCAAATCCAGCTTCTGTAATAACATAATCACCTAATTTTGCTGCCATTGTTGTAGCGATAACACTGTTACAACCATGAGCGATATTCGCAAATGGTCCGCCGTGAATGATAGCTGGTGTATTTTCTAACGTTTGCACTAAGTTTGGCTTTAATGCATCTTTTAATAATAATGTTAACGCACCTTCTACACCTAAATCTTTAACCGTTACAGGTTGATTTGCAAAATTATAAGCAACTACGATGCGTGATAGACGTGCTTTTAAATCTTGAATATCTGTTGCAAGGCAGAATACGGCCATAATTTCAGATGCTACTGTAATATCAAAACCGTCTTCACGTGGTACACCTTGAACCGGTCCACCAAGACCAATTACTACGTTACGAAGGGCACGATCATTTAAGTCAACACAACGTTTCCAAACGATTTTACGCGTATCAATTCCAAGTGTATTTCCTTGTTGGATATGATTATCAATAAACGCGGCTAACGCGTTATTAGCAGTTGTGATCGCATGGATATCTCCAGTAAAGTGAAGGTTAATGTCTTCCATTGGTACAACCTGTGAAAAGCCACCACCTGCTGCTCCGCCTTTTAGCCCCATCGTTGGTCCAAGAGATGGTTCGCGAAGTGCAATTACTGTTTTCTTACCAATTTTATTAAAAGCTTGACCTAAACCAACTGTTACTGTTGATTTACCTTCTCCAGCTGGAGTTGGGTTAATCGCTGTTACTAAAACAACTTTACCGTCTTTCTCATTTTGTAAGCGCTTAAAAATATCAAGAGATAACTTACCTTTATAATGCCCGTATGGCTCTAATTCATCTTCTAAAATATTTAAATCAGCTGCAATTTCTTGAATCTTTTTCATATTCGCTTCTTGTGCGATTTCAATATCGGATTTAACTGTTGTAGTAGTTGTCATATACCCTAGTCCCCCTTTAATTGGTTCTGATGATATTGTATCAGTTTTTTGTATTTTCTGCACTTATTTACCTCCTAAAAATTCTTTCATTTCTTTATGCTTTTTTAACATAAATACCCATAAGAACGTTAACGATTGTTGTAACTCTGTAGATAGTTGACCTAACATCTTCTCATTTACTCCGCGCTTATATACACCGATACCATCTACAACTTTAAAACCTTGTTCTTTTGCTAACTGTTCAAATTCCCAGGGCATCATCGTATTACAAACAACGTCTTTGCCGTATAAACGAGGATAACTGTTCTCGCGCGGCTTTGCTGTCGGTCCTAAAATTGCAATACATGCATATCCATCACTTTTTAGAACACGCTTTATCTCATTTAATGCTCGTAATGGCTCCTCGGTCCATTCTAAAGAATTAATTGCCATAATTGCTTCAAATTGTTCATTTTCAAATGGTAAGGAAGAAAGATCTCCTTTTATAAAAGATAAATCAGGTCCTTCTCCGCGCTCCTTCCCTTTTTGAATCATCACTTCTGATAAATCCACTCCAACTGCTTTATAGCCCGTGCGACTTAATTTATATGTACCGTATCCATCACCACAACCAACATCGAGCACCTCGGCTTCTTTCTTCACGTACTGTTCAAAAAACGGAATAATTGTACTCCTACTCCCGCTGTCCCACATCTCCTGACTATTTTGATTCCAAAACTCTGCACTACTATCCCATTTCTTTTCTGCTGATTCATGCCAATTAAATTTCGTCATACATTCCCCTACCTTCACGCTTTATCAATCATTTCATTCTACATCATTTTCCAAAATTCCTGTTTTATCTTCATTAGGAAATGTACATGCTAATGAAGGAATCTTTATTCTCCAATTTTTGCTTTACTTGGGTTTAACTCATACTCATGTTCTTCTCTTGATGAAAGATACTATAAGTACACCCAATTGAAAGAGAGGGATGTACATGCGAAGAAAGAGGAATCATCATTTTAAAAGTGGTGAAAAAAACGAAGAGTATGCAGCTGAAATATCACCAGCTGGCTTACCAATTAGACATAAGCGTAAAGAAATTGCAAATGAAATAGAAGGTACAAATACCGGTGCAATGATAGGCTATGTCGCTTTATTTCTTTCGCTTTTCTCCATTGCATTTTATCCAGTTACACTCGGTTCCCTTGCGATTTTAGTTGGCTTATTAGCTGTCAATTTCGGAGCAAGAACACTTGGATATACAGCAATTGGTTTTGGGAGTTTTTCTGTTTTATTTACTTTACTTTATCCGCTTGCTTTGTCAGCGTTTTAAAAAAACACACCAAGTTATACTTGGTGTGTTCATTCGTGATACAACATAATATGACCGCATCCACAGCAATGTTTCGCTGTAATTTCTTGAAACACTGGATAATTTTCTTCATCCCTATGCTCAATAAACACCTTTTCAAAACGGTACATGTTTGGCGCATATGCCCAATCTTGTTTTGTACGTGCGTATAATGTAGAAGAGAAAAACTCCTCACCGCCACAAACAATACATTCCTTCTTCATCAATATCCCTCCTATGCTTGTCTTACTTCATCTATATGAACATAAGCATAAGAAAAAGACCTTCTATTACTAGAAAGTCTTCTCTGAAACAAAAAGAAATGTACCAAACATTCCTACCCCGCTATATTCTTTCGTAACATCAGCTTCTGTTTTAAATGTTTGCTTTACAGTCATAAAGAATACACCATTTCGTGCATCTGTACTTTCAAATTTTAGTTTTTCTTTTTTACCATCTACATTTTGTGTGCATTCAAAACTACTCTCGTCACATTTCAATGCATACTTATCTTCTAGATACAATCTAAAATCTGATTCTTTCGGACAAGTTATAAGTAAAATTGCCACAAGAATAATACTTATAATACCCACAATTGTATAATATTTCTTCATTTGTACTCCTTTCAAAAGACAAGAAAACTTGACTGCATGCGCCAAGTTTTCTTAGTCCACAACCCATTGCCACTCTTGTTCTTTCTTATCAAAAATAAGCCAGCCAGTCTCTGTTGCTTCTTCTTTCAATTCATCGATATTATCTAGTACCTCATCCGTACTTTCATACGAACCAACTACATATACCGGAATTTCAAGACCCCTTCTTGACTCAATTTTCCCTGCCAGATCAATATAAAGACCATCTTCCATTAATGGAAGAAGCCCCATAATCACTTCTTTTGAAATTGCTGGGAAAATTTTTGATTTTTGGAAGAAAGAAAAACGTTTCTTACCGAAAGCACCGAGTTTATAAGGAATAACTTTACTTAACATCCCTACAAAGTCTGCAATTCTACGATAATACACTTTGTTGTACCATCCGTCATCATGTGAAAAATAAACAAATCTATTTTTCAATAACGGAAAGAACGTTCTTGCAAGTGGTTCTTTTTTGTGAGCCAAATATAAAAGCTCTGCAATTTCTTTTGGCTCTAGTTCATCTAAATCGCTTGCATCATCAAAATCTACCCAACAAAATTCATCAAATTCATCAATCTCTGCTTGAATTAACTTATGTATATTTTCTTCCTCAACATATTCAAATAAAGTATGATAATGAAAATCTGTCCATTCAAAGTTATGCTTTAAAAGCAACACTTGATGAAGCGGTGAAGGGATGTTACTTGCAAACTCTTTAAACGTAATTCCTGATGTAATAAAACAATGACCTCGACGATTACCATTAATATATATCATATTCTTTACTTGGTCAGATCCTCCAGACAAAGCACCTAGCCACCTTCGTTTTATATGTTTCAATTCTATAGCATATTTTAACATGAAAAATTTTAGAAACATAGAAAAAACTTCAAAAACTATTTACAATTTCATGTGTTTTATTACATAGTGATTACAAGAAAAAACACCTGCTCGTGAGCAGGCGTTTTTAAAGGATTTCATCTGGATTTTGAGGATGATGATTTCCCTCTTTCTTTTCATCTTTTTGGAACATCGATTGAATTTTATCAATTGTTTGTGGAGCTAATTCAATCATTTTTTCCGCTAAATGTGTCGCATTTTGTAGATGCAGAATATTTACTCCATCTTTATTCACCACAAGAAATGCTACTGGTGTAATAGAAACACCACCCGCGCTACCGCCACCAAATGCAGGGTTACCGTTCGCTCTTTGTCCATCATTCGTTTGGAAATCAGAACCTCCTGCTCCAAAACCGAACGCTACTTTAGAAACCGTTAACACTACACCACCGTCAGCCGTCTGAACAGGCTCTCCAACAATCGTATTTACATCGACCATTTCTTTTAAATTTTCCATTGCTGCTTTCATTAACCCTTGAATTGGATGATCCACCGTTCATAACCTCCTTTGTCATATCTTTCCTAGTTTTTCCGAAAGTTTGTGAACTAAACATAAAATTTTTATATTGCTTTCAAAAAACTTAAGTTGTAAAATTCGGAAAAACAAAAAAACATTCCATTTTATGATGATACGAAAATTAAGAAAGATCATGAACAAGTATCCGCTTACCCAAAAGAAGAAGCAGCCCATAACTGATTTATTATTGAAGATATAGAGTCTTTCGGTTATGAAACAGACTTTCAAGATCTATGGGGGTATTTCAAGAGAATGGAACATTAAAATCAATTTTACTCGGCTTCCATGATTCATTTATACCATATAGTAAAAAAGAATTTGTTACCTCTCATTATGAGGCACTTCTTTCCGCATATAAGCTGATAAAACTCTGTGGAAAGTCAACTATTGTTGAACGATTTAAAACTGTTTCAAATATACAGTTCGGTGCTAAAAATGAAAGGTATTTTATAAATGTCTAGATGCCGACAACTTACCTAGTACGCCTGGCCAAGAAACAATTAAACTTGCCACACTAGATGTTGTAGAGCAAATTATGCAATTGCGGAGTAACATCATTGAATTTCCTACAAGATCAAACTGCTGAGAAATACACACTATTAGGGGAGCGCCAATATATTGGAAAAATCCACGTTAAGAGCATGCAAGATTTCATACAGGTTTTTGGCTAATTCAGTAACATACGAGAACCCTAAACCCTAAAACCTACGCTAGGATAGGGATACATATAAAGTTGCATAAAATTATATAAAAAGAAAAAGGCAGATTCCTTTTGAGGATAGGATTTCTCCATGTGCTTGCTACCAATCAGGAGACGTTATGTTAATTGAGGATGAACACAATATATAATAAAAATCCCTCGTTTTTTCTTCTTATCACATGATAAAATGATTATAAGTGATAAATTTCGAAATCATTAGAGAATACAAAAGGATTGATTACATGAAAAAAGGATTAGGATTACTTGTAACTATAATGATTGAAGCTGGAATTGTATATAAATCATCTAAGATCTTAAAATGGAGTTTTGTTGATTTAACTTTCTTCGCTGGAATATGTTTTGTCATTATTACATATTACTTTAGCAGTAAAGGCGGATTTTCTAGCAACAGTGTTCGCCTTCAAGCTCAAGCTAGATTGGGTATTAAAGTAGAGGAAGAAAAATTTGAAATAAGTGTAAATCCTATTTTAATAGGATCTATTGTATATACAGTATTATCTTTAATACTTGTAGTAATAAGTTATTGGGGTTACTTTATCAAATAATTTCACTTCCAATAACGAGAATTATGTAAATGAGCTGTCCAAACGGATGGCTTATTTTATAACAATCCAACTGCTGGACGAATTTATAAACGATTAGGTTTTAAAGACATTGGAATGTGGACGATGTATCGATAAAATTAATTTTTTGAAGGAGAAAATAATATAGATTACAAATTCGAATTACTTAGTACAGGTAGCTTAGTTATTAGACTACAAAAAGAATTCGATACTTTAGAAGCTTTTTTAAATGTGGAGGTATCCACATTCGGTGATTGGATAGCTGAAACTGTAGATAAAGTTTTAAACAAAAAAAGTCATCACGAAAAAATAAGTGCAAATATTTTTGGGGCGGATGTTCGAAGAGATACAACAGTTATATTTAATAAGTATGATGAAGATGAAATCGAAATCCCTCTTGAAATAGAAACTATTACATTAAGAAATCTAATAGATATTTATTTAAATGAGCATACAAAATTAATAAGCGAAAAAAATAATCAGTAAATAATATTACATATATTACAAAATGACCGCCTGTAATAGGCGACTTTTTTCATTAAATTAACACACATTCACATACTTATCACTAGCGGTAATATGTAACACTTCACTTTCAAAAAATATCCTTTAATTTCAAAACCATAAGATGATGTTCGCTACTTACTTATTAAAGTACAGCTCTCTCCAACTCTTATGGAAAGTTTATTATTATCATTTCCCAATCAATACAAAATTCCTAGGTGTTTATTCACCTCTATTTGTAATTTTTTTAGCTAAACGATTAAATAATACTGAACTTCCATATGCCAACATCCCAATACTAATCATACCAATACTGAAAAATAGTTTCTGCCATAAATTAAATGGGAAAAACCACCCTGCAATAACAAGTACCATTGTGCCAATAATAATCATAAATTTGCCTTGCTTAAGCATATCGTTGCTCCTTTTTCTTTTTCAGATAAAATTAAAACTATAACGTTAAAAGAGGCAACTGGTAGGTCACCTCCCAATTAAAACTATTAATCATACATGTTACATATTTTCAGCTGTGATTCCATACAATCTATCTCTATTTTACCTTCTTCTTTTTTCGATTTTTAAATATAATCTCTAACGCTACCACTGTGGTGAATCCTACAGTTAGTTGTAACCCTGTAAACAGCAGTTTATCATTTAAAGGAACATCCGGTGCACTCCACAGTAGTACCGGAGGGATAAGTATACCTATGATTACAAGGGTTCTCATTATCTTTCCATTTTGTTTCCCCTTTCGTATTTTTAAAATCTATATGTATTTTCCAACCACTTTACAATTCTACTAATTCACTCTCAGTCATATATCCTCTATGCATTTCCTCTACAATCTTATCATGATTAAAACGTAATACTTTTTCATCACCTAAATAGCCCACTGGATAAGGAACACCTACATAATCAAAATTACATTTATGTGCCGATTCGACCATTATAACAATAATCATCAAAATTGTTTTAATCCCTCTAGTTTCACTACTACTCCAATCGACAAAAGTTTTATTTATTTCACTTTTTATGTATCTTTTGATAAATTCGTTCAAATAAAACTGAAGACCACACAGCTATTACACCGAATAAAAATATTACGAGTACATTTATTAATCTTGTTTTATTGTCTGCTGGCACCATAAAACTCGCGATGAGCGTTACTAATGTGCCAATAACAATTATAATTCTTCCTTGCTTTAACATTTAGTTACTCCTTTTTCTTTGTCCAAGCTACCTTTATAGCCATATTAACTGAATTTGTATTCATCTACATTTAGAATAATATAATAAATACAAATTTCTCTTCATTTCAATTTATAGAAAAGAAATACTCGTCTAATTTTCCTTCTATCAGAAATACTCATTAATCCAAGTTTCATTTTTTTATCCTTCTGCTAATATAATCCATTAAAGTAATAGCTCCGATCCCCATAGCTCCCCAGAAAACCATACTACATGTATATATTACCTTTTCCTTAATTGAATATGGTCCCATTAGTCCAACAATGATTGAAATTACAACTACTATAATCATTACAATTTTCGCGATTTTCATCATCCTGCTGTTCCTTATCTATCTTTTTATTAAATTTTTGAATGATATTAATAACAACAGAGTTCCACACTAGAGAAATTACAGTAAATAAAATTGCAACTAAAGCAACTATAATTCTATCTTTCCATGTGTTCTGTACTACCATTGATAGTATCATCATTATTAATCCAAAAGTGCATATAAATATTTTTGTACCTTTACGCACATTCAAATTATCTTCACACTTCTTTCTAAAACTGAAAAGAAAATTTTTCATTCACCAGCATTAACAATTAACAGAATTATATCTACAATAAATCAGATCCTTACTTTCTTAAACAAACTAATTATTTCTATTCTCTCTAAATTTATTAGTTATGTATTCTACTAAGTTTGTACTCCCAAGAGGCATTGCACCGAATACAAGTATAAAAGGGAAAATTCTATTAGCAATAGCCATTACTATAAACCCAATAATTTTAATGATTTTTGACGATTTTAACATTCTCTTATTCCCCTTGTTTTTTAACTTTACAAATAGACCACCAACTATTTTTCCGATTGGTAAAATTTTTATTTATTTCTCTTTTCTTTGCTTTTTTATAATGTAATTTAATAATGTAAGTCCACCTAAACCGATTGCACCATAAAAAAGCATACCGAATGTATATACCATTTTTTCTTTTAATGAAAATGGAGCTATTAGCCCTGCAATGATTACAATTACAATTGCTATAATCATTACTGCTCTTGCAATTTTTATCATCCTATGTCTCCTGTTCCGTCTTCTCAAACTATACAAATCTACACCTTTGAGTTTTACTATCTCCCCCACTGAAAACTTTTTTATTTATCCTCTTTTATCTTTTGCTTCGTTAATAAAGTTCATCAAATATGTAAATCCAATTGCTAATCCCCCAAAAACAAGTACAAAAAAGAAAGTAAGTATACGATCTCCTACTGACTGTGGAAAAAATAATGAGAGTAATGCAATAATAGGTACTGTTATTAAATATATAGTTCTCATTCGCTTGAAAGGTCGCATTTATTTACTCCTTTTTCTATTGAATTTCTCCATAAGATTTATAACGAATGTGTTCCATACTAAAGAAAATCCAGTAAATATAAGAACAGCTAGTGAAATAACAATTTTATCTTTCCACGTTTCTCCATTTACCATAGCTAATGTAATGAATAATACTGCTGTGGCGCATATTACTATTTGTGTAACTTTGCGCATATTCCCCCTCCTTACACACCTTAATCATCAAACTTTCCTACTTCTTTCATTAAAATTCCTTTTTCTAGTTCCTCCGACTCAATCACAATTGCCATCAATCCCTTTTCTGTACTCGTTTCATGAAATTCACCCTTCTCCCAAAACACAGCTTGTCCCGCTTCCACCTTCACTTTTTCTTTATTTGCCCCGCATACATATCCTGTTCCGTCCACAATAAGAAGCAGTTGCGATACAACTGCTTCATGATATCCAATTATTCCATTCTCTTTTAAATGCATAGCCCCGATATGTATATTCCCTTGATGGTTTACTATTTTCGACATTATGAAATTAGATTGAAATGCTGTAATTTGCTTTCCTACTTTTTCACTAAAATCAAAGATTTTCACTTCTAGTCCTCCTTATATGTATAAAACCATCCTTACTGTCTGCATCATATGTCCTTCAAAATCTTCTTCAAATTCCTCTAATTGTGCAAAACCTTTCGCTTCATAAAAACGTTTTCCTTTTTCATTCGCTGCTTCTACATGAATGTATAGTTTCCGAATTCCTTTTAATACTGTTAACCCTTTTTGTAATAAAGCACTTCCTATCCCTTTCCCTTGTTGATCTGGTAACAAATAAATCGCACCTAATTCTGCTTCGTTTTGCAGTCTAACAGGTGAAAAATTTGCAAAGCCAATTACTTCTCCCTCTTCTTCTGCAACGAATAAATGTGTATTCTCAAGACGATATTTCATTTTTTCTTCAGAATAAGCCTCGTCTAAAAAACTGTCTTGAATCTCTCTCGGAATAATGCCTTCGTATGTATCATGCCAAGCTATTTTCGCTACTGATTGTACAGCATGAATATCTTCTTGCTTCATTTCTCTAATTACATATGTCATCTCGATGTCTCCATTCTCTTTACATTATATTCTGCTAATATACTAGAAGAAATGGCAGAACCATTTTCATAATCCACCTTAATTAATTTTAATTTTTCAATTGAAGCTATTGCAAAATCAAATTTTTCATAAATATATTCCATTACGCTTAAAAACTGATTTGTATGTAACCTATTTACAATCGTACAATGCGGAACCCACTTTCCCGGTACGTAATATGAATTTGGGTTGTCATGAAAATTGTTAAAATAATCATGATAAGAATGATGAAATTTTAACAATTCATCAGTAACAGTCGGTGCTAGAAAGACTGTTCCGTTAGTAGGAAAAACTCCAACAGAAGGAAAGGTTACTAGTTCCATATTTTCTTGCATAGCTACAAACTCCCCTAATTTCTCCTTATACAAATGAACATTTAACTCATTATAATCAGCTAACGTAATATGAGGTTCTGCTCCGGCTAATTGATTTGTGCCAATGATATTTGTTAATTCATTTTGCAATTCTGTAATTTTATTAGTAAATACACGATCAAATGTAGCAATAATAACGTACATATCCCTTCACCCCTTTGTTACACATAGTGCCTCCCATTCTTCACGAATCATTCCCATTCGAATAGAGTCATAGTACGTTCCGTTATAATAACGGCATTTTCGCATTCTACCTTCTAAGCTCATTCCTATTTTCTCCGCTACTTTCATCATTCGTTCATTACCAGACCAAGTCGTGAGCCCTACTCTACCAATCTCCATCTTTTCAAATAGTAAATCCCGATATAACGTTAACGCTTCTGTACCGTAGCCGCCATTCCAGTAAGCCGGATTATAAATGACAATTCCCATCTCCAACCAACGCGTCGGTTTATACTCCCAATAAAATCCGACCGTCCCTATAACTTGACCGTTATTTTCTATAATTAAATTAGATAGCGGTTCTTTTTTTAAACGAGTTTGCATCTTTTCCTTATAGACTGAGTATTCTTGCATCGAAAACGAAAAATATGGTGCATCCCATTTTTTCCATTCTGGATTTTCTTCTTTAAACACGAGATTCCATAATGTTTTTATATCTGATTCTTCAATTGTACGAATTGTTACTTTATCCCCTTTTATGATTACGTTTTTCATAATTTCCTCCTACACTCCTCTTTATTTCATATATAATTATAATATTTTTTCTGAAAAATCAAAACAGATATCGTTTATTATATTGTATAATTTTGTTATAAGATAACAATTATGCATGTAGAAAGCTGGTGATTCAATGAATAATCGATTTAGTATTACTTTATTTCTCACTATTGTTACGACAAATATTATTCTCTATTTCTTCTTACCATCAAATATTGTTACGAAATGGGACTTCAATGGAACGCCTACATCAACAATGGATAAAGGCACTTTTGTTATCGTAAATATAATTATATGTTCCTTCGTATTCTTTTTATTTTTAGCTTTATCTAAAGCAGCGAGTAACCAGAAATTTCTCCATTTGATTAGCAACGCAATGTTACTATTCTTATTTTTTGTTGATATTGTCATTGCCCTTATCGCTCTTGGCTTTTCACTTCCTCTTGATCATTTCATATTTTTAACATTAGGGCTTTTATTTATACTAATAGGCTATTTCAGTTCCAAAATTGATACGACTAAATCAACCGTTTCATTGGAATGGAATGATAAGCACCTTGAAAAAAGAGCTTCAAATATTTGTAGTATTTCAATGATGATAGCAGGTATTTTCCTAGCGGGGCTTCCATTTATCGTTTCTGCTCCATATAGAGGTTATGCTATACTAACAATTATTTTAGGAATGACGCTTGTCATTTTACCGAGTACGATTTATTTACTTATTAAAGATAGCAAGCAATCTACTTCTTAAAAAAATAGGAGGTTACATCCCTCCTATTTCAGCTAAATATTTTCTTTTTCGTCTTTTCTATCTCAACTAAAATCCCTTTCTCTATCCAGCCTTCTACTCCATCTTTTTTAATTAAATCATATCCTGAGCAGCTACCATCAATGAAAGAAACAATATCCCCTTTTTTTACGCTTATTTGCGCACAAGATATATCCGTTTTCACTGTGTATTCACCTGAATCAAGTTGCCTAATATATTCATCTTTCACATAAAGTAATATATTCGTTTCCTTTTGCCTGCATATTGTGTAATCTTGCTTCTTCTCCATAGGCTCTATGTAATAATGTGGATAGGTAACCCCGCCCTGCATTGTTGCATCGGCATGAAAATCTGCTATTACTTCATATTCTGGAAAATAGTCTACATATGTATAAGAAAACTTATCACTTGCACTTGTCCTCTGAATGATAAATGCATTTAATTGTCCTGCCTCTTTAATCGTATTTCCGCCGTCAATTGCAATAATCTTTTTTTCCTTATCAATAACAGGATTGTTAGATGGTGCCTTCTCTGAATAGTTTACAACAGGCCAATGACCGACAACTACATACTTATTTGCTTTATGTGATTGATTGAAAAACTCCGGCATTGCTATCGCATTTTTTCGTTCTGTCTCTTTCCAATCTTCTCTATCTTCAAGTCCAGCATGTACAAAGATATAATCCTCCGTTTCAATCGCTGTTGGTAATTCTATTAGCCACTTTATTTCTTTTGAGAAATGGCTCATTAATTTTGTTTTCAATTCACGGATATCACTTTCTTTATGAACGTTAATATTCAATTGCGCTAGCCATTCATTAAAAATTGTATTTTTTCGCGTACACAAATAATTTATTAGAGCATGATTTTCATTTACAAGTGCTTCAACTACAACTTCACAATTCCCTTCTATTACATACACATTTGGCTTACTAACTACTAGATCCATCACATAGTTTACGACGCCAATACTATCTCTCCCTTTCTCACAAAGATCACCATTAATAATTAAATAATCTTCATCTTTAAAATTAACTTTATGTAGTAATTCCTTAAAAAGATCTAATTCTCCATGAATATCAGAAATAATAATGACTCTTACATCATTTGGTATAGATAATTCCTTTATTTTTTTCAAGTTTAAACGCTCCTAACATTCTCTGAATTCAATATTCCGTTGTTAATCTCTAACATTCGACAAATTATATTACTAAACCTGTCCCTAACCCAAATCTGAAAAAGAAAATAGGTTCCATATACTTTTACATACGGAACCTACTTAATATTATAACGCTTTATAAAAAGAATAGCTTACCTTATCAAAACCCTCTCTTTCATAAAAACGATGTGCATCAATTCTTGGAAATGCAGATGTAAGTACGATAGAACTGCACCCTTCTTCTTTCCCCCATTTTTCTACATATGACAGCAGAACATTACCATACCCTTTTGATCTGTGAGCTTCCGCGGTTACAAGGTCATACACAAAAACATGTTTCTCATTATAAAAATTCGTACAAATCGCTACACCAGCTAGACTAACAACTTCATTCTCTTCGTTACGCAGCGAAAATAGTTTATAATTTTCTTCTTTCATTTTTTGAAATAAAGAACTTGCTTCTTCTCTTGAAAGTTTTGTTCGCAATTGCTGTAATACAGGAAATACATCGTGTAAATCAGCTTCTGTTACTACTGCTTTAATATTCATTATGATTCTCCCCTTACTATTTATAAAATTTTCTAAATGTTATATCATTATTATAGAAAGTAACTGCCCTTAACTTAAGTGACAGTTCAATTCTTTTTTATAAGGACAGTTTTAAAGGAGCGTTCATAACATGGATTTTACTATCCCATTACAATTACAAAGTAAGAAACCCATTTACTTACAAATTTACGAATATATGAAACGAGAAATCTCTCAAGGATCACTACGTGCTGGTACACGCCTTCCTTCTCATAGAAATTTAGCTATGCAACTTAATGTGAGCCGTATTACAGTTGAATCCGCTTATCAACAATTACAAGCTGAAGGGTATGTAGAAAGCAAACCGAAACGTGGGATTTTTGTTGCGGAAGTTGATATTGATGTCATTCAAAAGAAACAGCAAATTGCGTCAAACATTGCTAACAATAAAGAAAGCGAACAATATGATTATGATTGTAGTCAAGGACTTATTGATCAAAAGTCTTTTCCGATAACAAACTGGAAAAGAGCATTACACGAAACTTTATTTCAGTATGAAAATGAATTATTTGCTAAAGAAGATCCACAAGGTGAGCTCGTACTACGAGAACATATTTCAAAGTATTTATATCATGCTCGCGGAGTACATTCTTCACCTGATCAAATTATTATCGGAGCGGGTACGCAACCTCTTCTTTGGCTACTACTTCAACTACTTGGTTCAAAAAAAGAATACGGAATCGAAAACCCTGGATTTCACCGTATACCTGCCATAATTCAAAGTTGTGACCTTCCTGTTCACCCGATCCCTTTAGATGGTAAAGGGATTCATATTTCTGCTTTACGTGAATCTGGTTCCAATGTGGCCTATGTCACTCCATCTCACCAATTCCCACTCGGAATCATTATGCCGTTATCTAGAAGACTCGAGTTATTAAAATGGGCAAATGATTGTAAGGGGTATATTATTGAAGATGATTACGATGGGGAATTCCGCTATATTGGAAAACCTATTCCTTCTTTACAAGGGCTAGATTCAAATGAACGTGTTATTTATATGGGAACTTTTTCGAAGTCTTTTTTACCTTCTTTACGAATGGGATATATCGTTTTACCAGCTCATCTGCTAAAAACCTATAAAGAATTTGGTGGTATGTTTAAACAAACGGTTTCTACAATGCAACAACTTACCTTTGCTACCTTTATTCAAAGTGGTGATTGGGAACGTCATATTAACCGAAGTCGTACATTATATAAAAGAAAACATATTTCTTTAATTAAATCTATTACAAACGAAATGGGAAATAACGTTCATATACTCGGTGAACAATCCGGACTTCATATTGTACTTCACGTTCATAATGGGATGAACGAACGAGAACTTATTCATGCAGCTGCAAAACAACGTATTAAGTTATACCCTCTCTCAACATACGATTCTGTTCATAATGTAAGGGAGGAATCGTATGTATTACTCGGTTTTGGCAGTATTCCAGAGGATTGTATCGAAACTGTTGTCAAATTACTGAAAAAAGCGTGGTTCCCTAAATAAGAATAGCTCCACGCAAGTTATACTTACGTGGAGCTATTTTATGTACTATTTTTCTGATCTCATTGCCCTTCCTGGACGTTTGACACCAGTTGTTTCTGTTGAATAGGAAGCTTCAATAATAGCAGTTGGATCTACAGAGAGAACGAGATCTTTCATTTTCGGATAAATGAAACGGTTTGTAATACAATAAATGATTCTCTTATGTTCTCCTAAAAAACCACCTTCTCCATGTAGATACGTAACGGATAATTGCAATTCTTTCATAAGTAGATCGCCTATTTCTTTATTTTTACCAGAAATAATCATAACGCTCTTTCCTTGATTAATGCCATCTAATATGAAATCAATCATCTTCGTAACAATATAGAAAATTGCTAATGAGAACATCGCTTGTTCAATTGAAAACAAAATGGCAACAAAGATGAAAATAACCGCATTTACAGCAAGTAAAAATGTACTAATCGGCACTTTAAAATGTTTATTCATCCAAACAGCTAACATTTCTGATCCGTCAATTGCTCCGCCCATTTTTACTACAATCCCTACACCAACACCAAATAGAACTCCTCCATAAAGAACAATTAACAATTCAGAAGTTGTAATTGCTGGAAATGGTTTCAAATAAATCAATCCAAGTGTTGTCACAACATTTGCATAGGATGTACGGATAAAGAACTTCTTTCCCATTACTTTTGCAGTAAATAATAAAATCGGGATATTAATTCCTAAGAACACTCCATAAAGCGGCAATCCTGCAACTTTATTCGCCATAATAGCAATGGCTGTTACCCCGCCATCTACTAATCCATTAGGCGCTAAAATAAGCTCTAATGAACCTGCTACAATAATTGAGCCAATTGTTAATAATACGTATTCAAATACTTTCTTCATTCATTACCCCCAAAACTTATATATTTTCTTAGTATTATTTTAACGTAATTTTACTACTAATACAAAGATATCAGTTTATATACACAAAAGTTTCACCATTATAGTGATTTTTATGTAATTTTTTATTGAAGCACACTTACGCATTGTAGTAAGTGTGCCTCAAACATTTATTTAAGTTTCAAGTACGAATTCATTTTCATTTTAAATATTTCATCAACTGCCCTTTTATATCCACCAGCATTTCGAAGTGACTCTCCAACTTTACGACTATTTTCCTTAAACGTTACATCATACATTACTTCCTTTACAGTCTCACGTAACAATTCAGAAGTTAATTCTTTACGATTAAGCCTTATTCCTGCCCCTACTTCATTCACTCGTTTCGCAACTAAAGGCTGATCTCCTGTTACCGGAATTACAACTAACGGGACACCGTAATATAGTGCTTCACTCGAACTATTCATACCACCGTGTGTCACGAATACATCAGCATGCTGTAATACTTCTAATTGTGGCACATAATTATACAACTTAAAGTTATTCGGAATGTTTTCAAACTGACTTATATTTATCTTCTTACCAACAGCTAATATGACTGTCGCTTCTCCCCCTTTAAACGCTTCAAAACATTTTTCATATAACTCAGGTTGTTCATTAAAAACTGTTCCCATAGAAATAAAAATCAATTTTTCACCTTTTAAATCTTCCATAGGAAAGCTACCTACTTCTTTTCGAGTAGCAATTGATGGACCGACAAACTTATACGATTCATCGAATACATCTGAACGTGGTTGATATTCCTTTGAAGTGTATACGATGGTAATATCACCAGGGTGATTCATAATATCGTACATACTATTACATTTCATTCCATACTGTCTATTCCATTTTTCCATTCCCGCTAAACAAGATTGATATAACGGATTCGTTTCATCTACTTGTCTCGATTCTTGTTCATCGTTAAAAGTAATGTACTGATTAAAAGCAAACGTTGTACAAGACGAAATGCTAGGTAATTGTAAAACATTCGCTATAATACGTCCTACTGGAAAATGATTATCGTATAGTAAGTAATCGTACTGTTCTCCTTTTGTTTCTTCTACAATTTGAGTAACAATACGCTCTGATGCTTCAATCATATGAGATAGCATCGTCAAAGGACTCCCACCTTCATTTACTCGTTCCATAATATTAATTTGGGAGAGAAAATTTTCAAACTCTCGGAATTCTGCACCTGTTGCCTCAATCTTCTTTCTATAATCTTCAATACAATACGAAACAACTGTTTCCCCTCGCCGAATTAACTCACTTATAATAGCTAAAGTCGGATTTATATGACCTTCTCCAGGGAAATTTATTACGAGTACATTTGCCATCATTTTCTCTCCTATCTAATATAATTAATAATTAATTATATTAATTAATTTAAAACTATTATAAAGGAATCTATTCTACTTTTTCATATTTTTCTCTTCATTTTATTATTGAGAAATATTTTTCATAACCTACGTTATACTCCTATTGAAAGTGAGCTTAACTCTTCATTTACTGAAAAATATGAGATTTATATTTGGGTATTTTTACAGATTTATCATCAGAAACATTATTTTGATAATTCATACAAAAGTAGAAAAATATAATTTTCACACTGATTTCTCACCGTAAATTTATTTAAGTTCTATGTTGCCCCTATCATTATCCACTTCGTATACATTCTGTTATATAATGAGTTTATCGAATTTACAGAAAAAAGGAGTGACTTCATGCTACAACAACTATTCGCTTCACCTATTTTATCTATTCAAACTTTACACCCAGGTTATGAAGAACATGCAAGCGATGTGTTTCTTGTTAAAACAGCATTTGAAGAAGTTATTGTTCGTTCCTCAAAAATGAATGAAGAGCCAAATAATGATTTTTGGTGGGGATGTAAAAACCTATTCGGAATTGATCCAAGAAACGTCCATCATTTAGAACTTATACACGAATTATTGAAAAAGCATACTAACTTGCCCATCCCCACTATTTTGCAAAAACATGTTTTAAATGGCCGAAAGTTTGTTAGTGTCGAAAAACTAACAGGAAATACGCTGCAATCCTTTATCGGACAATCTGATTCAATTTTATTCAGCCTTGGAAAAGGACTAGCAGAAATTCATTCGTTTCAAGCAGCGTTTATAGGAAACCCATCAGGTACTTTCCAAGTTCCACTAGAAGAATTTAAGTCTCACATATTAAAAGTCAGTAAAGAACTTGTAAATAGGTTTTATTCCGATAATGCGAGCATCCGTAACGCATTTCCTACTTTTGAACAACAACTTTCTTCCTTACCGGTACCAAAGGAGGCAACGCTCGTTTTAATTGATATGGACCCTACTCAGTTTTTATCAGATGGTACAACTATTACAGGTTTAGTAGATACAGAAGCTTACGCAGTTGCTCCTCGAGAGTTTGAGTTTATCGGACTAGAATATGTACTTACCGAAAAAGAAGCTCATGCTTTTAAAAGTGGTTACGAAACAATTATGCCTATTCCTCAACTTGAAAAGTGTAGACAGCCTTACCGTTATTTATACCGACTGTTGTCTGTTCAAGGGAGTGTGGAATTAGAAAAGTGGCTAAGGCATCCATCCTATTTTTAAATACGAATGTGAGGGGTTATGAAATGGAAATTCAGAAAAAGTGGTCTTTAACAGAATGTGAAATACAGCAAATGAAGGATTTAGCTCATATTTGCGGGCAACACGATCGAATTGATTATTCGTCAGATTTACATATAAACTTTTTAACTGCCCGTAATAAAGAAGAGATAAATGATTTTCTATTTTATGACGATACAAAATTAGTCGGTGCATTAAGTATGTATGACTTTGAAAGACCTACTAAACTTGAGTTAATAGGCTTTGTTCACCCGAACTATAGGAAACAACGTATAGGTACTACTCTTTTACAAACCGCAATGAAAGAAATACGATTAAGAGGGGCAGACGAAGCTCTTCTTATTATGAATGGGGAGTCTGCTTCTGGGAAAGAATTTGCAATACATATGGAGCTGCCTTATTTACATAGTGAATATAGTATGGAGTTCAAAGGAAAAGAAGTTCAAAAAACGACGAAGAATGCTATACAGCTTACTCTTGCATCTTCAAAATCACTTCTTGATCTTATTGAGCTTTCTAGTAAAGCGTTTGGAGATTCAGTAGAAAATACCGCTACATGGTTACAAAAGATGATGAATTCATCTTCCCATCAAGTTTACAGCGTCCTTATCAATGAAAAAGTGATAGGAACAATTACAGTTTCTAAAGAAGACCAATCTACTACACTATCAGGATTCGCCGTTCACCCTTCTTATCAAGGGCAAGGATACGGTAAAGATATTCTTACGTCCATGATACATACCCTTATTACAAAAGGAGTTTCAACAATTAAATTAGACGTCGAAACGAAAAATAACAATGCTTTAAAACTATATACACAATGTGGTTTTGAAATGAAAGCGAAGCATGACTATTATAATGTAATGAATTCCGGGGTGAATACATATGTCTAAAAAGCTAATTTATTCTGATTATGATATTTTCGCATCCATTTATAATAAGCATTGGGGGCATTATGCTGAACACGCTTATCTACTTTTGGAAAAACTCGTTTTACAATATGCACCACCACATTCTCATATTTTAGATCTTTGCTGTGGGACTGGTCACCTTACTAAGAAATTAATTGATAATCATTTTGTGGTAACTGGTATAGATGGTTCTGCTCAAATGATTGAATACGCACGTCAAAACGCTCCAGACGCAGCCTTTATCGTAGATGATGCTCGCTATTTCAACATAAATGAGCAATTTCAATATGTTATCTCTACTGGCGATAGCTTAAACCATATTTTAAAATTAGATGAATTAAAAAGTGTTTTTCGTAATGTTTATTCCGTATTACATAGCGAAGGTACATTCGTATTTGATATGAATACGGAAAAAGGCTTTCTTGAAAATTGGACTGCTTCGTTTCATATTTCAGCAGACGAATATGTTTGTACGATTGATTCTACATATGATAGTGAAAATAAAAAAGCAGAAATGAACTTTATACTATTTCAGCATGACATAGATAATAATTGGACAAGAAGTGACTTTTCATTTGAAGAAGCTTGTTATTCCAATGAAGAAATAATTTCTTCGCTAGAATCCGTAGGTTTTAAGGACATTCAATCACACGGTACAAATAGGGCATTTTTTATTTGTCAAAAATAAAAAAACTGAATCATAACGATTCAGTTTTTTCTTAGTATATTTACAATAGCAGTTGTTTCATTATTTTCTTTATACACACGTGGAATTCTTCTATCTAACATACATGTAACTTCATAGTTAATTGTACCTAACATATCCGCTATTTCTTCTACTGCGATGTTTTCTTCGCCTTGTTTACCGTAGAATACTACTTCGTCTCCCACTTGTACTGGCATTGCTTTTGAAACGTCTAACATGAGCTGATCCATACAAACACGGCCAATAACAGGTACTCGAACTCCATTTATTAATGCATGCCCTTTATTAGATAACTGACGATTATAACCATCAGCATAACCAATCGGTACAGTGGCAATCCATTCTTCACCAGTCGTTACATACGTATTCCCATAACTTACACCGCGATTTTTCTTCGCATGCTTAATATGGGCTACTTTTGATTTTAACGACAACGCAGGCTGTAACGAAACAACTGAATGATTTACCTCTTTTGAAGGATACATTCCATAAATTCCGATACCTACACGAACCATATTTTGAAATGTATTGCTAAGTTCCATTGAACCTGCACTATTTGAACTATGAATATATGGAATATGAATTCCTAATTCTTTTGCTGTATTGACAGCTTTCTCAAATAAACTTGTTTGCATATTCGTATATGATTTATCGATTTCATCTGCCGTAGAGTAATGTGTAAACATTCCCACTACCTCTACATACTCCATACGTTTTAATTCCTCTAAAAATGGTTTAACCTCTTCTTCCTGTAAACCAATGCGACTCATTCCTGTATCAATTTTCACCTGAATTTGCGCTTTCTTTTGAAGACGGTTTGCGATTTCATTTATACCTTGTAAATCTTCACTTCTATAAACGGTCATCATAACGTCATATTGAATTGCTTCTTCCGCAGCCGCTACTGATGTATAGCCTAAAATTAAAATCGGCACGTTAATTCCTGCTTCTCTTAACTCTATCGCTTCATCTACAAATGCAACTGCAAGCTGATTTATTCCTGCTTCAATAGCAGCTTTTGCAACTTCAACTGCCCCATGACCATACCCATTCGCTTTTACAGCAGCCATCATTGCAATATTTTCATCATTCACACGTTTTTTAAATTCTTTTACATTATGTTTTACTGCATTTAAGTCAACTTCAACAATTGTATCTCTTCCATATTTCAAACTCATTGGTCTAACTCCTAACTCAATAATTGCATTCCATTCTATTTCACGTTTCATATGACCTTTTACAATATAATACTTTTCAATATGCTAGTCAAACTACTAGAATTTTCGGAATTTTGAGCATGATATAATACCCTCAAGAAACTATTATATACGGAGAAGAGGAGAATTACAATGTTTGTACAATCTGCATTGCATCAACTTAAAGTTGCTATTGATACTTCTATTCAAATGCTGGATCAATATACTGAAAGTGATTTAAAAATAGCTCCGATTCAATCGAAGCGTTCATTATTTGAAATGTGTGCACATCTTTCTCTTATTTGCCATGCTGATTTACTCATTTTAAATGGTAGTACGAAAAAAGAGTTACGTACCTTTTATTTAGAACATACACCAGAAACAATTACATACATGCAACAAATAATGCTTGAAGGATTCACCCTTCTCTCTAAAACATTTCTTTCCTATTCCCGAGAAGAATTAGTGGAAATTAAGACTGCCTATTGGGGCGTTTCTTATTCACGTTTTGAATGGTTGCTTGAAATTGTTGCACACTTTTATCATCATCGTGGACAAATACATATTTTATTATGCGAGCACATTAAAGATCCTAACATACCTTTATTTCAATAAAGGTATGTTAGACGATATGAAACTTTTCTAAGGCAAATAAAATACCACCTTCACTCGCCTTCTTTGTAACAAAATCAGCTCTTGTTTTTAACTCTTCTCCGCCATTCCCCATCGCAATACCTAATCCTACATACTCTAACATCTCAATATCATTTCTACCGTCACCAAAAGCAATGGCTTCTGATTTGCAAATGTTTAGGTGTTCTAATACCTTTTGAATTGCAGTTACCTTCGATACTTTATTATCTTCCAACACATTCATAACGTAACCGTGAAAACGTTCAAACGTAAGTGCTGGATATCTTTCAAGAAATTTTTGAGCTTCTATTTCATCTGCATACAGACATAAACAATAGATTTCTTCTGACAAATCCCTGCTTTTTTCTGGATACTTCTCTAAATGCAACGTCTCGCTAAGCGCTTGCATTACACGTCCATTATCCGCGGCTATTCCGTTCATTGCAAAATCCTCTGTAAAATAAGAAACACCGTGACCATGTAATGCAGCAAACTCTGAGAGATCATGAACAATTTCACTTGAAAGTACTGATTTATGTATAACTGTTTCCCCACACTTGATATGTGCACCATTTGCAGAAATAATTGTATTTATGCCCAGCGCATTAAATTGTGAGCATAAACTATACGGTCTCCCTGTCGTAACAACTACATGAATCCCTTTATCTATTAACCTATGTATCGCTTCTTTTGTACTTTCGTGCATACTTCTATCAATCTCACTTAAAAGTGTACCGTCAACATCGAAAAATACAACTTTGCACATAATTCTCTACATCCCGTGCAAATGATTCGTATCATTAATGAAATGTACCGTTTTTTGTTCACCGTCAATTTCAATTAAGCTTATTCCCGTATCTCCCATTTTAAAATAATAGTCCATTGAAATTGGCATTTTGAAAAACGCACGTAATAGACTATTTATTACACCACCGTGTGCAACAATTGCAATTCGGTCATATGTATTCTCCGTCACGATTTTAGAAAAGATGCCTTCTATTCTCATTCTAAATTCAATAAATGATTCCCCGTTTTCAAAACGATCATGAAGAAACTTTGGCTCGGGATATTTCTTAGCTTCTTCAAATGAAAGACCTGCTTGCACTCCATTATTAAACTCCATTAATTCCTCTTCTAATTGAATTGGGCACCCAATTCCTTCTGCTAACGTTTCACCAGTTTCGCGAGCACGTTTTAATGTACTTGCCCAAATGAAATCTGGCGGAAAATCTGCTTTCACTTTCTGTACAAGTCTTTGCACTTGCTGTCTTCCCTTTTCTGTTAATTCAAAGTCAGCTCGTCCTTCATGTACGTTTAAAATATCAGCTTCTGATTCTCCGTGGCGTATTAGTAGTATTTGCATGTTTCTCCACTCCCCTTTTTAATATCCGAAAAATTCCATTATATCATACTCTGAATTTTCTATAATAAAAAAGAGAAATGGCATCCCATTTCTCTTTTCACTCTTATTATTCTTTTTCTGTATTATTTGAAGGTAGTTTCTTCGCTTGTTTTTCTTTAAAGATTTCTCCAATTGCCCCAAGAGTACCAAGTGTTTCAATTGCATTAGATGGAATAAAGACTTTATTTGCTGGCCCTTTCGCAACTTCAGCTAATGATTCAAATGATTTGTAAGCAAGTATACGCTCATCTAAATTTGCTTCACGAAGTAATTCAATTCGATTTTGTTCTGCTTTCGCAATTTCCTCAATCGCTCTTGCTTCCCCTTGTGCTTCTAATTCTTTTGCTTCTTTAATACCTTCCGCTTCTCGAATACGTGCTTCTTTATCCCCTTCAGCCATCAAGATTTTACTTTGCTTTTCCCCTTCAGCACGAAGGACTTTATCTTGCTTTGCAGCTTCAGCTTCTAATATGATCGCACGTTTATTACGTTCTGCTTTCATTTGTTTTTCCATTGACGCTTGCACATCTTTAGGCGGATTAATATCGACAACTTCAACACGTTCAATGCGAACGCCCCATTTTTCTGTTGCTTCATCAAGCGCTAAGCGAATTTCTGTTGAAATTTTTTCACGACCAGATAACGTTTCATCCAGTTCCATTTTACCAATGATTTGACGCATCGTTGCTGAAGTAATGTTACGAACACCATATTCATAGTTCGAAATACCATATGTCGCAAGTTCAGGCTCAACGACTTGATAGAAAATAATCGTATCAATTTCTACTTGTACATTATCTTTCGTAATTACTTTCTGCGGTGGTACATTCGTTTGCTGAATACGTAAGTCATGATATACACGAACGCGATCTACAATCGGGATTAATAAATTTAATCCTGGCTGCATCACACGCTGAAACTTACCAAATCTTTCAACGACTCCAACTTTTTGCTGTGGAATAATTTTGATTGTCAATGCGATAAATGTAACAACAATTAGTGCGAAAATAATCGTTAGCGTTAATGCTACCATATTTATTCACTCTCCTTTTTCACTTGTAATATAGTACTATTTCTCTTTATAACAACAACTTTTTCTCCAGTATCAATTGGAGCATCTGCAACAGCTGTCCAAGTATCTCCATCCACCTTCACAATACCATTCGTTTCGTTTGTAATCGCTTGCATGACAATCCCTTTTTTACCGACCAACATATCTACTGTATCAGTAAAACCTTTTGCTTCTCGAAAGTTTTTTGATATTCTTTTCGTAAAGAAAGTCAATGTTAAACTTACAATCGCTCCAGCAACAACTTGTAATAGTAGTGCTTCAGGGGCAAATAAAGCAATAAGACCTCCGACAACAGCTCCAATTCCAAGCCAAAGCATGTAAAATGTAATCGACAACATTTCTGCAATAAATAAAATACCAGCTATGATAAACCAAATTACCCATGCAGCCATATGCAACCCTCACTTTCTTTCTCGTTTTCTATATGTATATGAAGAAAAGAATGGTTTATCCGCCCTTTCTTATACGTGGGCGTTTACTATAAGCTATTGTACATATTCGCTGTTACAATAAGTATTAATAAAATACTATATTAATATATTCTTCATTATACATGAAAATCCTTTTCAAAAAGTGACAAAAAATTAAATTCTTTCGAAAATTTAATTTTCAAATTATAATTATTCTAACTACTGAAATATTACTTTTTTAGGAAGGTGGTGTGCTTATTGCATAAACGTTCATTAACTTACTATTTAGGATCGAAAATATGCATTACTCTCGCTGACATCGTATACATAATGATTATTACAACTCATATGTATATCACAACTAAATCCGCTACATTAACTGCTCTTTTTCCATTATTACAAGTCATAACTAACCTTATAGCAAATACATCTGCACCACTTATAATGAATCGCTTTTCATCTTATTCATTACTGTTTACATTACAATGGTCAAAAACTGCCCTATTATTTTTATTAATGATATTATTCCCGGTCCTTTCTACAAACATTGTAGCACTATTAATTTTCATTTTTTTCATTTCATTATGTAGTGGCTGGAGCGCTCCATTACTATACGGTATTCTACCGCGCCTTACACCAAAAGAAAATTTAGTAAAAGTAAATAGTATTTTTTCCTTTTTCACACAAATTGCCCAAGCCGCTGCTTATACATTTACAAGTGTTATTGTTCTTCTTATCGGTGCTACTTCTACACTCATGATGAATAATATTTTGATGATTTTCGGATGTGTTGCACTACACTTTTCATTACGTTCCATACATAATGAGCAAGTAATAGAGCCTTCTTCTTCAAAAGCTGCTACTTTATTGGAGGGTTGGAAACTCTTATTTCAAAATCCTGCTCTCCGCACCGTTACATGTATGGACTTAATTGAAACTTTCGCAGGGACGATATGGATTGGCGCTATTACCATGGCTTATGTAACAACCGTCCTTCATAAAGGAGAAGAATGGTGGGGATATATTAATACAAGTTATTACGTTGGCACGTTAATTGGCGGGCTATTAGCGTGGAAAATGAGTACATACATTCAAAACAATTTAATTCGTTCCATGGCGATAGGCTCTCTTATGTTTAGTATTCTTACATTTTTATATGGTATGACAAGTAGCGGGTTTATTGCGCTATTCCTATGTGTTCTAATGGGGCCATGTTATCAAATTAGAGATATTTCTCAAACGACAGTGTTACAATCTAGTGTCGAGCCTACTCTATTATCCAAAATGTATACAGCTCATGGTGCACTCCTCTCGACGGCTTCTGGTATTTCTATGCTTAGTGTTGGCATTATTACTGATATGTTTGGTGTTCGTACAATTTATATCATTTCTGCTTTTCTTATTTTATGTTCTGCTTGTTTATCTTTTAGTCTATTAAAATATCATAAAACAAATCAAAAAAATATTTCAATGTAATCAATAAAGCAAAAAGGACAGGAACTCCTGTCCTTTTTTGTATATTCTATTTATGACAATCCCGGAATTTTTCTATGGTTTGTCGCTTGTTCAAAAGCGTATGCTAGTTTAATTAATGTCCCCTCACTAAACGCAGTACTGGCAAGAGTAATTCCAAAAGGTCTCCCGCTTTCCATATATCCCGCAGGTATTGCTATAGACGGATAACCTGCTTTTGCACATATAGTGGAGCCTATATAAGAAGGGAACAGAATCGCATCAAGATTATATTTTTCCAGTGCAAAATCAATGCCTTGTTCTTGAGAAAAATATATATCTTCTAATCTTGCATTCAAATACTCTGGATTCCTTAACGTATTAGGAAAATCTTTTCTTCTTTCTAACTTAGTTTGTCCATATTTCAAAGCCCTTTCTGCTATATTTTCATTAAACTCCATTAACTCTGAAATAGAATGTACTGGAATAGTAGAAGGTAATTTCGAAAGATAGTTATCTAAACTATGCTTTAGTTCATAGAGCGATACTCCCCAGCTCCATTCTCTATGAAAAGATGGAATATGAATATCCTCTACGACTGTCGCACCCTTACTATGCAATACTTCAATCGTTTCCTTAAACAATTTTTCATCATACTCACCAGTTTCATAATATTCTTTTGGTGCGTTGTTATATACACCAATCTTTGTTCCATTTAACCCATTAACATCAAGGTATTTCGTATAATCAGGTTCTCCTATCCCTTCACTTTTATGAGTAGCTACATCTTTCTCATCTACCCCAGTTAAACTCCCTAGTAAGATTGCTGCATCTGTTACGGTTCTAGCAAATGGACCGGCTGTATCTTGCGAATATGTGAACGGAATAATACCTCTACGACTAATTAAACCAACAGTCGGTTTTATACCTACTACAGAGTTTTGAACAGCTGGACTCAATATAGAACCATCTGTTTCTGTTCCAACAGATACTACTGTAAAGTTAGCAGCAACCGCTATGGCAGACCCTGTACTTGAGCCTCCAACAAACATGTCATCCTCACCTGTACCGTAAGGATTGATTGTTTGCCCACCTCTTGCACTATATCCAGCCCACATGTCAAAAGACATTCCATTTGCTAATTCTGTCATATTTGCTTTTCCTATTATTACTGCCCCTGCTTCTCTCAGCTTCGTAACGAGAAATGCATCTTCACTACTTATATGTTGTTCTAGAGCAATCGTACCTGCACTTGTATGCATAGAGTCGTTCGTTTCAATATTGTCTTTAAGTAAAACAGGTATACCATGTAATGGACCTCTTATACCTTTAATCTTTCTTTCATGATCTAACGCTTCTGCAATAAAAATAGCGTCCGGATTTATTTCTAAAATAGAATTAATTTTCGGTCCGTCTTGATCATACTTTGCAATTCTATGAAGATAATACATAACTAATTCTTTTGAAGTTAACTTTTCATCTTCCATCGCTGTTTGTATATCATGAATTGTTAATTCTTTTTGTAATAGTGTATTGAACTGCATCTCCATTTTCATTCTCCTTCTATAACCCTTTATTGATAGCATGTCTCTATTACTTTTTCATTTTCTCCGCTCCTCACATATACAACTACAATCCCTCTATAAGAATTCAACTTACCAATATAAAAACCTTTTATTTCCTGAAAAATAAAAAGAGTCTGAAACGTATAAACGTCCGCTTCAGACTCTTTTCTTACTTTACATATACTTCATCTAACAAATGTAAAAACTCACCTTGTTTCCCGGCTAATTCAGGGCATTTTGCACTATCAACCCAGTCGTAGCAAAATACCAACCCTTCATCTTCCTTACCAGCACTTACAATATGTTCCCAACTATCTTTTACATCTGTTAGTAATGTTACGTGGAAGAAATGGCGTTTTTGATATTCCTTTTTTTCTTTCACATGTATGATGTAATCAGCTAGGAATCGTTCTATGCATAAATGACGTAATCCAGTCTCTTCTTGTACTTCACGTAAAATCGCTGCTTCTAATGTTTCCCCTTCTTCCACTGTTCCTCCTGGTATTTGTATACCAGCTTCAGGTATATCACGATGTTTAAAAACAAGCAGTTGCATAACTCCTTCTTTTTCTCTTGTCACATATGCGTGTACTTTTTTATTATATAACACCGTCATAACCCTTCTCTCCCCTCAATTTTTTACTCTGCTACTTCTTCAAGCGTCAGTTGATTTTCATATAAATATGTAGCTTGTGGATTCCCCACATACCTCACATGCCATGGTTCATATCGATAACCAGTAAGCGACTCCTTCTCTTTCGTATATCGAATGACAAAACCAAACTTATGGGCATTTTCAGAAAGCCACTGCCCTTCTTTCGTTTCACCAAAAATTGTCTCTAACTGAAACTTAGCAGATTGCGATGTAATATCCATAGCAAGCCCCGTTTGATGTTCACTCGTTCCAGGAACTGCACTCGACATCGCTGTTTTTGCTTCTCCATCTTGCTTTTTATACATCGTATTTAACGCTTTTTGTCGATCAAAAGATCTAAATCCAGAAACTGCAAAAAGAAAAATACGCTCCTTATCCGCTTGCTGAAACATTTCCTCAAGCGCACCGGCTGCCTCTTTCCTCATTTTTTTCTTTTCTTGATCACCTTCACTTGAGTAGCGCACTTTCGGAATAACTAAATCTGGCGGTTTATACCCATCTGGTAAACGCCTATTTTTATTCACAAGCACAAGCATCGAATTCGGATTACTAATTACCGCAATATCCCCATCCATATTCGCAATCGTTTCTTTCGCTTTCGGAAATATGTTATTTACATTTACCTCGCGCGCCTGCTTATCCTTATACATTTTATAATTGATTCCTGCTACTCCAACAATGAGTATCATCGCTACGATACCAAGTAGTATCCATCTTTTTTTCATATAACGACCTCTTATTTTAATAATTTGGCCATTTCATACTCATCAATGTTCTTTCCATCGATAATAAGAGAAGCTCTTTTGACACCTTCTTTCTCAAATCCAGCTTTTTTATATAGTGCCTGAGCTCTTGTATTGTGGGCCATTACCGTTAATTCTAAACGCCATACATCTTGTAATCTTGCCCACTTTTCGACCTCTTTAAACAATCTAGTCCCAATACCTCGCCCGCTATACTCTTGCAAAATACCAATTACAATACTTGCTACATGTCGCTTTCTTTGAATATTATTTCCATTCACTAAAATAAATCCTACTATTCTCTCTTCTTCAACTGCTACGAATATTGTTGTATATTTATTTTCTATAAAGCGATGAATCATTTGTTCTTGTTGCTCGGCTGTAAATTTTCTTTCTCCTGGTTCGTATAACATAAATTTCGTTTCTTCATCTAATTGCTTACTTAATTGCAAAAATGATGCTGCATCTTCTATTTGGATCTCCCTAATCACTTCAATCACCCTACCAGTTTCATAATAAAAAGCTTTCCTTGTAAAAAGATTTTCTCTACTTTCTCGAAAATCCCTTTGTAAATCTCCCAGTATAATTTGACAAATTTCGATATCACTATAACAACGGAAAATTATGTCTATTTTGTGACGTCTCATCATTACAAAGAAAAAACGTAAGTATTACACTTACGTTTTTCAGACTCCCACTAATTTATGTTTCACTTTATCCATTCACCTTTTCTGCCTGCCAGAAATATTCCCCAAACGCTTTAGCAAGTACATCAATCGATCGATTTAGTTCTTCCTCTGTATTATCTACGCCACCAACTTCAATTAATATTGCTTGCCCTGACAGATCTTGATTATAGACTCCATTGCCTGTTTGGAACCCTTTTTGAATGACACCGCGGCTAACTCCTGGATACTTCTTATTAATTGTCTCATGTAAAGCCGTTGCTAATTGTAAATTCTTTTCATAATTTTTATTACCTTTCCCTATTACGAAAGCAAGCTTTGCATATGATTTATCTCCAATTGATTTTGTCGTTACATTTTTCCGAGCACTATCACGATGTAAGTCAAAAAAGTACTGCAATTCCTTATTACCAGTCATTGCTTCTTGTACAATTTCCCGTGACATTTTATAAGAACTATTACTATTTAACCCTTTACTAATCAACTTTTGACCAACATCAGTCTTGTCGTTAGTTGCTCCGATCCCTTCATTTGCTAATTGTTCACGAAATCGGTCACCGACTATTGAAATATTCGTGACGGAACTTGTTGCTTTATTCGGATTTGGATCATTTGTTAAATTCAATAACGGCAAATAAGATTCCCAACTATGCGAATGATAAATAAATGCAACTTGTCGTTTTCCTGTCGTTTGAGCTGGTTGCTTTTTCTCTTTATTCGTATCCGGCTTTGGAGCCTGTCCACCTTCTCCAGTCCGTTCTTTTACTACTTCTTCAAGTGGAACGCTCGACTCTATAGGCAAGTTAGAATAATTTGTTCCTTCACCCGCAATAACAATTTCTGTATCGTACTTACCGAAACCCGGTAGCTCTTTGCCGACAAAACTGCGTACATCGTTAAAACGAATATTCGTAGCCATAGAAAAGAGAAACGAAGATATTGAAAAATCTTGATTTAAATTTCGATATTCCTGTGTAAAATAATGATTCTCTTTTCCAAGAACGTACATGTAACCATTCATTGATAACTCATTTAACCAATTATATAAATACGTTGACTTTGTCTCTTTCATAGAGGTTACCATCATACTAATAAGAAAAAAAGTCGCTAGTACTGTAGCAATAATAAATAATACTAACTTACGAACACTCGTGAACTTCACATAAAAAAAGCCTCGATTCATACTATCACCCTCTCTATTTCAAGTTATGTACAAGCTCTAGAGAATAGACCGTCTAAATTCCGGCTATATTGTTTATGAGGTGAAATGAATTGAAGCTACTGATAGGGGCATTTCCCGTTGTACTATCATTTATTTTTTATTGGTTTGCTAAGTATCCTACATTTCGGATTGCGTTACATATTTCAGCGTACTTAACACTTTATGTACTCGGTACAATTATTTCTATTCATATATTTGATGTTTTAATGCACGATTTAGTTTTTATGACAAGCATTCATGGAATTTTATTAAATCCCTTTTTTCTTATTTCAGGAGCATATATAGGGATATACACCTTATACCTACTTTTGTCTTACATTATTAAAAATATAAAAAATGGAGCGTAATGGAATGCGACCACCGTTCATCTGTCATACATGTAAAGAAAGAATTACGCGAAAGAAAGATCTTATTACTACCACATGGTACTTCCGCTTTTATGTATTTCATATTGATTGTTTTAAACGACAGCAAGTTTTCATCTCACGATTTATCCCTGTTAATACACTTATTAATTTCTTTCTTATTATATATGGGCTGATTGTTGGTAGCATTCTTATGACTGCAGAGCCATCTTTCATTTGGCTTATTTTCTTACTTCCCATTTTATATCGGTTTCTTTCATATTATTATGTTGAACGTTTTTTCTCTAAATGAAAGTTAGACTTTCCTCTAGGAATACTTAAACATTCCCACTCATTTTCTTTTAACATTTTACCGATGTAAATCATTTGTCCAATATGCAAAGCATAATGAGAGATTTGTCTTTCAATTGCTTGCATGACAGTATGTGCTTCACCGCGAATATATACCGTCTGTATTAAATGTTCCGGCGTTAGCACATTCATCGTTTTAAAAACATACTCCCATCCTTCATTCCATGCTGCGAGTACCTCTTCCTTAGAAGAATAACCACCTTCAAATTCAGCATCTCGGTTACGATCTATTTTTTCACCGTCAGATGTTAAAAAATCCGTCCATCTAGAACGCATATTACCGTGTAGATGCTTAATTATGATTGCTATGCTATTTGCTTCTTCATGAGAAGACCATTCAATCTGTTCATATGATAATTGTGAAAGCACCCGTTCCCCTTGTTTCTTTGTTGCTTCAAAATTCGAAATGGCACACTGTACGTATTCGCGTCCAATATCCATGTTCCCCCGCCTTTACATTAACTAATTTTTGTTCCATTTGGTAATTCCATATTAGGCTGCAGTAATACAACATCACCTGCTTCAGGTACTCCTCCTAATACAAGTACTTCTGATTTAAATCCCGCTACACGCTTTGGCGGAAAATTTACAACAGCAACGATTTGCTGACCAATTAAATCTTCTGGGTTATATCTCTTCGTAATTTGAGCACTTGACTGCTTTATCCCAAGTTCCCCAAAATCAATTTCTAGTTTAATCGCTGGAACTCTCGCTTCTTTAAATTCCTCTGCGTGTGTTACAGTTCCAATTCTTACATCCAAAGTTAAAAAATCTTCAAAATTAGCCATTTTATCACTCCTTCCATTTATTACTTAGACAAAACCTAAAAATCCCCTTTAAAAAAAGAAAGGCGCCTAAGCACCTTTCTTTTGTAGTTCACTTGATTCATTTGATTTATAGAAAAAGAAACCGAGAATCCCGCCAATACATGATGGGATTAACCATCCTATTCCTTCGTTATATAATGGTAATATTTGTAATATATTAGAAATCGCGTCAATTTTAATCTTCGCACTTTCTAAACCGTTAAAGAAACTAATTAACAATGCACCTAAAATAGCTCCAATATAAATGGTATTACGCTTCCCAATCCATTTATGGAAGTAAGAAAGTACGATTAATACGATTGCAACTGGATAAATAATCATTAACACTGGTAAAGTAACTGCAATTAATTGTGTTAAACCTAAGTTAGATACAATTAAACTAAATACACATACCATTGTTACAATCGTTTTATGCGAAAGTTTTGGGAATAAGTTTGTAAAGAAGCCAGCACAAGCTGATGTTAATCCAACAGAAGTTGTTAAACAAGCAAGTATAATAACAAGCCCTAATAAAATTTTACCACCTGTTCCATATAACTCATTTACAACATTCGTTAAAATAAGTCCACCATTCTCTGATATCCCAAGTGATGTACTTGTTGAACCAAGATAAGCAAGTGATAAATAAATTAACGTTAAACCAAGTACTGCAATAATACCTGATACTACTGTTATTTTTGCAATTTGATTGCTCTCTTTTATTCCTTTAGAGCGGATAACTTGTACAACGACAATTCCAAATACAAGTGCACTAATTGCATCCATCGTTAAATATCCTTGAATAAACCCACCAAAGAAAGCATTTTCTTTGTATGCCGCTAACGGCGCAGCTGGTTCTCCAATCGGATCAATAATTGCCTTTCCGACAATAACAGCAACAATCAATACTAATACTGGTGTAAGAAATTTCCCGAACCAATCCACTAATTTAGATGGATTTAAAGATAAATACCACGTTATTCCGAAGAAAATTATCGTGAAAAGAAATAGCATGTACCACTCTGAAACCAATGCCTCTGATAAAAATGGCTTCATACCCATTTCAAATGAAACGGCTCCAGTACGCGGAATCGCGAAAAATGGTCCAATCGCTAAATAACTAATTAATGGGAAAACAAATGCAAATATAGGGTGAACTCTAGAAGATAGCGCTTTCAAGTCCCCCTCTACAAACGCGACAGCTGTAACAGCTAATAGGGGTAATCCGACTCCCGTTACAAGGAAGCCAATTGTAGCAACCCAAACATTCTCTCCAGCTTGTTGCCCTAAAACTGGTGGAAAAATTAAATTTCCTGCTCCTAAAAATAGTGCAAATAACATTAAACCAATTGCTACCGTATCACCTGGCCTTAAACGTCCCTTCATGCTTTTCATTTGCATAGCACTTTTTCATTGTTTATCTCTATTTTCACAATATGCTATGCATCCTCCTCTCTGCTCAAGATGATAAATTATGCCCCTTACAAAGCAGTGTCTTTCTCCATAATTTCTCCATTCCCCTTATTCTTACTCTAATTATTAATTTTTGATTTTTTTGAATATTTAACTCATTAGAGTGGTATTACGTGGAGTATAGTTGTCAGACCTCTTTGTTTTTATCACACATATAGTAACATATTTAGTTGAAAAATAAAAACATATTTTCAAATTGATTTTTTTGAAAATCAAAATTATCTACATTTTTTATTCTTTTACACAAATATTATTTCAGCCTCACTTCTTACCCTATCGTTATTTTTAAATAACTTTATACATGTAACATAACAAAAGCCGTCCACTTCAAAATTAGACGGCTTTTGCATGTTATTCTATCGTTTCGACTTCACGTGGATTTTTCATCTCTTCCACATACACAACTCTAAATCCATGATCTTCTAAATCTTTCAATAACACCTCTAATTCACCATCGTTAAACTCTTCTCCTAATGTAAACATAATTCTACGAACTAATAAGGCATCATTATCAAAAGTCATTAAACTTTGGATACCTGTATATTTTTTTAATACTGTCGATAATTTTTGAATTGCGCCATTATAATCCTGTGTCCCAATCATAACAGAATATTTACTAGAATGAACGCCCCAAGCGTCTTCTAATAACTCAAAAACTTTTTTATGCGTTAAAATCCCAAGAAAGGCTCCTTTTTCATCAACTACTGATAAATAAGGTAACTTTTTTATTGTAAAAAATACTTTAAAGAACGAAGAATCTTCTCTGACATATCCTTCTTTATCGTTTAATAATTGTAATACACTTTCTTCCAACGAACCTTTATATTCTAAAATATCTACTTTATATATATTCCCTAAATACTTCTCTTTCTTTTCATCTAAAATTGGTACACAACGATAGCCAGTTTTATTTAAATGCTCCAGTGCTTCCGCTATTGTAATTGAACTTGAACAAAATAAAACTTCTCTCTTCGGCACATAATTCCCTTTAATCCTCATAAATAGCCTCCTTATGTTAAAATACTTTCTGTGCCATAACTATATTATATTTTTAGAAAAAAATAAATAATTTATTTTACTTTTCTGAAAACTTTTCGTTTTCTTGTCATAATTTATTCACGTTTCATTCACTTATATCCCCCGCAATATGAAATATTCTCTCTAAACTTCTTTAAGAAAATATATTGTAACTTACAACGAAAAAAGCTAAAATAAGAATAAGAATTTTCTGAATATTCTAAGAGTAGGTGGTTACATGTCTTTATTGCGCTCACATATATGTAAATTTATCGTTGGTGTTCTCATTATATTTATCATTAGTCCTATTCCAGCTTTATTCATTACACATAAATACTCATACATAACCGGATTTATAAGCATTTTCCATAACTTCGCACAACTTTCTTCAATGACAATTCCAACGATTGATTGGATGCACGAATCTATCTTATTCTCAGCAAATGAGGTGGTTCACACTGCTAATCAATCAACACCGTTATTCCCTTACATATGGGAGATATATTTTTTATCGATTGTTCGTTTTACCTTTACTCTTGCGATCGGATTCTTCATCAGCTTAGGGATCGGCCATTTATTTTTTAAAGCACCTCAATCGGTTAAAAAGTTCACTTCTTTATTAAGATGGATACCTTACTCTTTATGTACTGTATTATTACAATGCTCAGTCTTATTATTACTTCTATACATCACAAAATTTATGAAGCTTCCTTATTACTCATCTTTTATTATCGTTTGTAGTACTTCCATGATTATCGTTATGCAAGCAATAAAAAAATGGCTTCCTTTCTTAAGTAATACAAATGAATATGAAATAAAACAATCTTCTTTCCTTGTAGACACATTGTTTTTAGCGCTTACTTCGAATCATAAATCTATTTTAGGTTCCATCATTCTTTCATTCGTTTTTATGGAATGCGTTTTTCACGCAAGTGGACTATTGCAATTTATCGTTCAATTCGGCGGAAATGCCCCTATTATTGTTACAATTAGCTTATTGCTTTTATATATCCCGTATTGCATACTCTCATTCCTTCAAACACTATGGACGACAAACTACTTTAAACAACAATCATACGCTTTAACGAGAAGTATCCCAAAACCTTAATTTGAAATAACCCTCTAGAATCTGAAAGTAGGGGGTTATTCCTTTTGTATAGCGGACAAAATAACAACAAATTCAAAAACCATTGCAGAAACATACCAATATTTACCCTTTTTCTTTGACTATTCTTTTCATTTGGATTTATTATAAAAGTATAACATAATTGCAGGAGGTGACATCTTTATTCCAAACGACGGAATAGAGAATACACTTGGACATATTAAATATTTTTCTCATCTTTGTTCTTATCCTTATTTCCGGCTTTTTCGTTGCATCAGAATTCGCTGTTGTAAAAGTACGAAAAAGTCGAATTGACCAGCTTGCAAACGAAGGCAATAAACAAGCTTTAGCTGCAAGAAGTGTCATTTCTAATTTAGATGTTTATTTATCAGCTTGTCAGCTCGGGATTACAATTACTTCTTTAGGGCTTGGTTGGCTTGGTGAACCGACTGTGGAACATTTACTACGACCGCTCTTTGAAAAGATTAATATTACTGGAACAATGGCAAATACTTTATCCTTTATTATTGCTTTTAGTGTGATTACATTTTTCCATGTTGTATTAGGTGAATTAGTTCCAAAGTCATTCGCAATTCAAAAAGCAGAAGCGATTACACTTAAGTTTGCACGACCACTTATTTTATTTGATAAAATTATGTACCCATTCATTTGGTTACTTAATAGTACTGCTATCTTTTTCACAAAACTACTCGGTTTAGAACCTGCGAAAGAAAATGAACTTGCCCATTCTGAAGAGGAACTACGACTCATTTTAGGTGAAAGTTTCAAAAGCGGCGAAATCAATCAAACCGAATATAAATATGTAAATAATATTTTTGAATTCGACGACCGAGTTGCGAAAGAAATTATGGTCCCTCGTACAGAAATGATTTGCTTATCTACTGAAAATACGTTAGAAGAAAATATGGATATCGTCGCAACTGAAAAGTATACACGCTATCCTATCATCGAAAAAGATAAAGATGATATTATCGGTATGATCAATACGAAAGAAGTATTTCACGATCAAACGAAAGGCATTCATAAGCCACTTGAATCTTACATACATCCAGTACTAACTGTATTTGAAACTGTTCCAATTCGTAAAACACTGGTACATCTACAAAAGAATCGCGTTCAGATGGCAATCGTTATGGATGAATATGGTGGTACTGCTGGACTTTTAACTATGGAAGATATTCTTGAAGAAATCATTGGAGAAATTCAAGATGAGTTTGATGCAGATGAATCACCTATGATTGAAAAACGTACGCCTAAACTTACTGTCCTAGATGGAAAAGTACTTATTTCTGAAGTAAATGATATGTTTGGCTTACATATTGATGAGAGCGACTTAGATACAATTGGAGGCTGGCTATTATCGCAAGCAGTTGACGTAAATATTGAAGCTGGCTACTCCATCGAATATGCCGGTTTTCAATTTAAGGCATTAGAACTTGATGGACATCAAGTGAAAAAAATTGCTGTACATAAATTAGATATACAAAAGGAGTTATAAAGTGACTGTTTTCTTAACAATCTGTATCATTGCCTGTTTCATTATTTCATTTCTAGCTTTTATTTATCCTATTATCCCGGGCATCCTAGCTGTCTGGGCTGGATATTTCATTTACCATTTTGGTATAAATGGCGGAGAACTAACGATTTCTTTTTGGATTATTCAAGCTATTTTCACACTATTCATTTTCGTTGCTGATTTTATTGCAAATGGATATTTTTTAAAGAAATACGGGAGTTCTAAATGGGGCGAACGTGTCGGAATGATTTCAATCATTGCCGGATCTTTCTTCTTCCCACCATTCGGACTTATTATCATACCGTTTTTAGCGGTATTTATAACCGAATTAATGCATAAAAAAGCGCCAAAAGACGCTTTTCTAGTAGGAGTTGCTACTGTAGTTGGTTTTTTAAGTAGTACAGTAGCAAAAGCCATTCTCCAAATCATTATGATTATCATATTTGTTTGTTATATCATCTTTTAACCATCCCAATTGCGGGATGGTTTTTTAATAGGAAATACCTACTCGACTATTCTCATATTTGTTTTCACTACACAGATTCCATGTAAATTGCGCTGTATCACCAACTGTTATTTTTGCTCCTCCTTCTGGTAATACATCTTTTTCAGTTCGATATACACCTGTCACATCACCGTCAATTAAATGCGTCGGACAAACGACGGTCCAACATAGATTACTATTATTAAGTGCCTCATATGCAGCTAAATGATCTTCTGCTGCTGTTGTTGACTTCCTTTTTGATTCCGTTGATTGGAAACGATATAAATTTAGATTTGTTCTTGCTTGTAAAATACCAGCTGTTCCTATTGTAATGATTTTATGAACGCCTTCTTCTTCCATTTTCTTTATAATTTGTGGCATACTCTTCGCTAACGTCCCATTTTGATCCGTTCCAAGTGCACTAATTACTATATCACTTCCTTCTATGGCTTTCTTTATATCATTTTCGTTCAATACATTCCCTTCTATAACTCGTAACCTTTCATGATGTATTTCTATTCTATTTAAATCACGCGCTAATGCAGTCACTTCAGCTGAATCCTTTAATGCTAATTTTATTATGTTTGAACCTACTCTCCCTGTTGCTCCCAATATACATACTTTCATTTGTTTTCCCCCTCTTTCATTCTTTCTCTATTTTTCAATAATCTCAATCAATTTACAACAAAAAAGCTTCCTCATATATAAGAGGAAGCTCTATTATTACATTATTTCTTTTCTTTAGAATCCGTAGACTTCTCAGTTCCACTTGTTTCTTTATCCTTTTTGTCCTCTTGTTGTGTTGTTGTATCCTCTTCTTTATTCTTATCCTCACCTTTACTACAACCTACCATTAATAAAGAACTTGCAAGTGCCATAGCAGTTAATGATTTAACCCATTTGTTCATTTGCGTTTCCTCCTTGTGATAGAATATGTACAACCTTATATTACTCTCTGTTTTTAAAGTAGAGATTGATAAATAGTAAATAAACAGTAAATCTTTGTAAACTTTCTGATAATAAATATATAAACTTAATCATTTTTCTCCACGAAAAATAAAAAACTAAGGCGCCTATCTTTCCGCCTTAGTTTCTTATGCAAATTTCTCATTTTCATATACATGTTTAATCTTATACTCTTTCTTGACGACATATTGCCATACACTATAGGCATATCGATTCATTTTCAGGAAACAGTTTTCTAAAAACGAGCGGAATTCTGGATTTGCAACTTCAACTGCCACTTGAGCAAACTTTAACGCTAACCGTTTTAAATGCGAAATATAACAAGTTGCAATATACATATCCCCTGTATATTTACTATCGGTTTCCTTCTCCATTTCATGAAAATGAAATGCGATCGGTTCACAAGTTATATGCTGTACATTCTCTCCTTCTTGAAAATTCACTTGTTCATTATATGCTTGTAACATATATGGTAAATGATGCTGTAATAGCTCCTTTAATTCGCCGTCTCTTACCTCTCCTGTATACTCCCCAACCTTATATATAAGCATATAACTATACCTCATTAATTCTTTCATACAATCCATGAAAGTGCCTCCCTTCTTTTTGTCTATATGCTATAAATATGATGCTATAACATTTGCTATTCTTGCTAAAAACCAATCCCATTTACTAATTTTCTCAAAATCTTCTTCCGAAAATCTTTTTGATTTATGAAAGTCTTCTTTTAATCGACTCCATACGTCCGCTGTTACTCCCTTATCATAGATAACACAATTGGATTCCATATTTAAATAAAAACTTCTATTATCAAAGTTTGCAGTACCAATATCAACAATTTCCCCATCAATGATTGTTACTTTCCCATGAAAAAAACCATTCTGATATTGATAAATCTCTGCTCCAGCATGTAACATGTCTTTCAAATACGGATAGGCAGCTTGTTTTAACAATACTGCATCACTTTTAAATGGTACGAGAATTTTTACATTGACACCACGGTTTAATGCATCTTTTAACGCTTTTATCATTTCTTTACTTGGTACAAAATATGGCGTTGCAATAATTAAAGACGTTTTAGCCTGCTTTATAAGCGCTCCATATTTTTCCCATAAACCTTTTCCTTCTGAAAATAAATATTGATACTTTACATTCCCTATTGCAGGTAAACTTTCATGTACAGGCATTTTTTCTCCCGTATCTTCTTTCCAGTCAGCAGAGAATTTTCTTTCCATATCCGTGGCACCATTCCCCTTGACTCGTACATGATAATCACGCCACGGACCAAATTTCGGATTTTGTCCAAGGTATTCCTTTCCAATGTTAAAGCCGCCGACGTATGATACTTTTCCATCTATCGTAACAATGCGTCTATGGTTCCGTTGATGCAACGAGTAGAATATATGTTTCAGTTTAGGTTTTTTACTAAATGTAAACTGGACACCATTGCTTTTTAGTTGACGAATTATCTTTTTCTTCAGCTTATATCCACCTATTCGATCGACTGACAATTTCACTTCTACTCCACCTGATGCCTTTTTCTCGAGCAACTGCAAAAACTCTTTGCTTATTTCGTCTTTACCTACAATATAAAAATGGATATATATGTACTTTTCTGCATTGCGTATATCCTCAAATAATTTCGTATATAATTCTTCACCGTTCGTATACAGTTGAAATTCACCCAATCGAACTTGTCCTAATTCATATTCACTAGCCATTTTTTTCCCCATTTCCACATCGATGTTCATCCAAATGAATACACCTATTAAACAAAGGATTACAACGAAAAAGTGTTTCATGGATATTTTCCTTTCTCCACTTACTGTTATTTCTATATCTTCCCTTTTTTAATACAATATCATTCAAGAAAATATGTCATTGCATGATATATGTCCATATCAAACGATAGCTCATTTGCATATTGTATGTTGTATCTTAAAATAAAAGGAGGAAATAACAATGGGCTTCGCACATGGTAATGGATTCGCGCTATTAGTCGTATTATTTATCCTCTTAATCATCGTCGGTGCTGCTTGCTTCTGCTAAGTAGTTATCGTCATATGATATGTGGATGAAAAAACTATAAAAGCGGACACCTATTTTTAGGTGTCCGCTTTTCATATGAAAAACATTTCAGTCCGTTATAATATCTTTAACGACTAAATATTCAACTCAAAAAGTTAATAATGTGGCTACTTTCTTACTCTCCGCCTTACGTATATGACGTTGTTCTGCACGCAACACAGCAATGCGATGTAATTCTTTCTCTTCTTCTGTTTCAGGAATTACTCGAGGAACTGGAACTGGATTGTTCTCCTTACTAAGTGCAACAAAAGTAACAAATGACGTTGCTGCGATGCGCTTCTCACCTGAAATTAAATCTTCCGCTACTACCTTCACAAATACTTCCATAGACGTTCTACCCGTCCAAATTACAAAGGATTCATAACTCACACAATCGGTAGAACGAACAGGATATAAAAAATCTACCCAATCCATAGATGCTGTGACGCATTCTTTTCTTGCATGCCTCGTCGCTGAAATAGAAGCAACCATATCCATCTCGGCTAATATCTTTCCACCAAATAGCGTATTGTGATCGTTTAAATCTGTCGGAAATACTCGGCTCGTTTTAAACACTCTGGATTCATTTGCTGTTTTTCCCTTTACTTCAGTCATTGTTATCACCTCTTTGATTATTTAACCCGCTATTTGTAGACAATAAGAATCCCACCACAAAATTCGGCTAGAGCAAAGAAGTTTGGCAAGAGTTCCCTTCCCCATTCACACTTGAACAGTATGAGCCTATTACAACTACTCATTTAATATTAACAACATTCAGAACATTTAGTCCATAAAAAAGAACCGATGTTATCAATCGGCTCCTCTAAATACATATTGTTCTTTTGGTTGTTCAACTTTATTCCATTTCGTTACTTCTAAAACAGGGATATTCGCATGGAACGGCTGATAAAATTCAGTAGAAATTTCTCCCTCTATTTGAATCCAATCATCGTTTTTCCATTCTACACCTTCTGGCTTTTTCACTAACATACCATATACACCAGAATCCGCTACACAATGTATAATACCGAAACGGAATAAGAAGTATTGTTCTTTTTTAGAAGAATCATCTTTGAAAACAAAACCTTTAAATGATAATTTTTTCCCAGTAAACTCACCAGGGTAATTGTAAATCGTCTCCATTCCTTTTAGGAAGTTTTCATCATTTAAAGTAACACTATCCTTTGTTACAAACTCTTTCTTCCCTTTCTCCATTACACCACGGTATCCTTCTTTTCCGTAATATATACTCGTGTCAGGTCTTAAAAATTGCCTTCTCATAAATGGATCTGTACTTTCTGCTTGTGCAACAGGAAAATGAAACCCTTTTGCCTTAACTATATCTGAATCTAACGTTGCAATTGGGAAAAATAATCCCGAAACAATTGGAAAACAGAACAATGTGTACGAGAATGCTTTTTTCCACCATGTATTCTCATCTTTTGAATGGTCATGCCCGCAATGGCTATGATCACAACTACAATCCTGTTTTCCTTGTTCTTTCTCATGTTCTTTTTGGAAAACGATAATAATTTGAACGATCGTTAAGAAACCTAAAATAATAGCTGCTGTTGTTGATAAATAGGCATACTTCATATTGATATACTTCGTAATATTACCTGAAATATGAAGCTGCGCGATTAAAATTGTAAAACCTAATAATATATATGCTCGAAACATAACCTACCACCCCATCGCATAAATGAGTAGTGAGCTTGCATAAACAACAAGTGTAACTGTAACTGTAACGACAATTACAAATTTTGTTTTAAATGTCGCAAGCATCATAAACATATTTTTAATATCCACCATCGGTCCATATACAAGGAACGCAACAAGTGATGCTGTTGAAAATGTACTTTGGAATGATGAAGCAATAAACGCATCTGCTTCTGAACAAAGTGATAATATATATGCAAGTCCCATCATAACAGCTGGTGAAGAGAACGGCCCTTGTCCTATAGCAAGAAGTGTTGAAGTTTGTACGAACGTTTGAACTGCAGCTGCAATTAATGCACCTAATACTAAATATTTTCCCATCGAGAAAAATTCCTCAACAGCATGCGTACATACATCCCACATTTTTTTACGTAATGGACGCTTATGATTCACTTCTGGGAAGTGATCATCTCGTAATTGATGTTCTTTAAACATAAATGATAATATAATTCCAACAATGATTGCTACGATAATCGCTACAATAGAACGATACCATACCATGTGCATACTACTTCCAAAGGCAACGTATGTTGCAAATAATACGACCGGATTAATAATTGGACCAGTTAACATAAATGCAATCCCGGCATATGGCGGAACCCCTTTTCCAATTAATCGCCTAACAATCGGAACGATTCCACATTCACAACCTGGAAACATCATCCCTAAAAAAGTAGCCATTAAAACAGACAGAAATCGGTTTTTCGGCATCCATTTTGCTACCATATCTTCTGTCACAAACATTTGAATGAATCCTGAAATAAATACACCAATGAGCACAAAAGGAAGTGCTTCGATCAATATGGAGATAAAGATTGTATTCATTTGCAGGAATGCTTTCGGTAATTGAAACAATTCCATGATGTATTTCCTCCAACTTTTCATTAACAATATGTAATTTTAACCCCATTTTATTAATTGGACAAGACTTATACGGAATTCACACCTTTCATATACATGACATTTTATAAGTTATATTCTATTCCAAACTTTGGATTTCATAGCAAAAAAGCTGCTCTAGCGCAGTTATACAACTATGCTAGAGCAGCTTTTTTATCGTTAAAAGTAACGTTTCTTCCAAAAAACAAACGCTAATGTAAGAGATAGTGTTACACATATGATAAGTACAATTACAAAACCATGTGCTTCTCCTTCAAACGGAACTTTTACGTTCATTCCAAAGAAACTAGAAACCATCGTTGGCAACGATAAAATGATTGTAATAGACGTTAACAGTTTCATAACACTATTTAAATTATTTGATATAACGGAGCTAAAAGTATTCATCATTCCACTTAAAATGTGACTATATATTTCCGCCATTTCAATAGCCTGTTTATTTTCAATTAATACATCTTCTAATAAATCTTGATCGTCTTCATACATTTTTAAAAATGTACTGTTACGCATTAATTTTTGAATTACAATTTTATTCGCCTTCAATGATGTTGTAAAGTATACTAAACTTTTTTCAAGACCTAGCAATGTGAAAATCTCTTTATTTTTCATCGACTTATTTAATTGATGCTCTAAATCGATTGTTTTTCTGTTAATTTGCTTTAAATATCTTAAATAATAAGTAGAAATCGTATATAAGAGCTGAAGTGCAAAGCGTGTCTTTTTAAACGTATAAAATTCTTTAATACGTTGATTAATAAAACGTTCAAAAATTGGATTTTCCTCTAAACAAATTGTCACAAAACAATCTGGCATTACAATCATACCTATTGGAATCGTGTCATAAATCGAATTTCCTTCTTCATCATGTCTAACTGTTGGAATATCCACGATTATTAAAGTATTATTGTCTTCCTTTTCAATACGAGAGCGTTCTTCATCATCTAAAGGGTCTTTAATGAAATCTAAGTCTACATTTAAAGTTTGTACTAGATATTGAATTTCTTCTTCCGTTGGATGAAGTACATTAATCCAGCAACCCTTTTGCATTTCCTCAACCTCTTGTAGTTTTCCGTTTCGGTCTGTTAAATAAATATTTAACATACTATCACCCCGATTCTTTTTACATGTAGGAATCTACCTCTCTTACAGAACAGTTTTTGAACCACCATTCTCAGCATATGAAACATACGTTTAAATTTCAATAGAAAAATTATTTTGAAAACGTTTTTATAAGAAAAATATTAGGAACAAAGAAAAAGACAGAGTGCTCTCTGCCTTAAAAAGCTTATGTTGCCTTTATAACATATTTAGAAAGCATCCACAAGTTAAAGCCAACTGAAATCGTATAACCAGCGTATGTTGAAATAATAAAACTTACATAATCGAAATAAGGAAGCAATACAATATTTAAAACTATCTTCACAATAATGCCAATTACTAATCCTAGCACTGTTTTCTGTTGTTGATTAATTCCTTGTAACATCGCTGCTGTTACTGTAAAAAGCGAAAATAGTATACAAGCAGGTGCGTAATACTGTAAAATAACTCTTCCCATCTCCGGATCATTTCCGGCACCAAATAAAAGAGTATATACTGGTTTTGCTAACAACATCATTCCAATTGCCGCAGGTACCGTAATACCTACTACTAATAGATTTGTCCTTGTAAAATGTTTGTACAGTAACTTCACATTTCCTGCTATATAGGCTTTTGTCATCTCAGGTACAAGTGACATACTAAAAGCAGTCGCAACGGAAACTGGGATAAGTACAACCATCTGAACAAGTCCAATTATTGCATTAATCTTCTCCGCTTCTCCTTGCATATATCCTATTTGTATAAGCAATTTATTAATTGTAAATGTGTCAATCGTCTGATACAACGGAATTGCTAAGCCAACTACAACAAATGGTATTGAATATGTGAAGAGCTCCTTATATAGTGAGAAAAAAGATTTCGTTGTTTGCGGTATACTCGCCATTTCTTTTTTCTTTAAGTGCTTTCTCCTCCTTATGTAATACGCACTTAAAACAGTTAGTCCACCTATTGCTCCCATAAAGGCACCAAACGTTGAAATACCAACAGCTAGTGAGATAGAAGCTTTTAAAATATATAAAACGACAAAGCTTCCTATCAAAATGGTTAATACCCGAAAAAATTGCTCTACAACTACACTTAGAGCAGAAGGGCCCATCGATTGAAACCCTTGAAAAAAGCCCCTTAATAAACTCATTACTGGTACAAGTATTAACGCAAAACTTACAATTTGAATATTAGTAGTGACCGCCGCTACACTATTCCCCGTTTGATCATTTCCATCGATTACAAGTTTAGCCAAATGCGGAGCTAACATATATAACGTAAAACACGAAATAACTCCCATTATAAACATAAACACAATTCCACTTTTCAACACTCTCTTAACCGTATGATAATCATTTAATTGATCATATTTTGATACCATCTTTGAAACCGCAAGTGGTAGTCCCATTGTCGCAATGCTGAGCATAATTGTATATGGACGATATGCATACGTGTATAAAACATACCCACTCGTACCGACCATAGCTGTAAATGGTATAACATATATAAACCCTAACATTTTAGATATCATCGTTGCCATCGTTAAAAATATCGTTCCACGTATAAACGGTGACCCTTTCATCACATTCCTCCGCTACGCTTTATTATTATACATTATGGACAACTCTTTTTTTTTAGAACCGAACCGAAACAAATAAAAAAAGCCAATGAAAAATCATTGACTTTAACGCGCTGCTTTTTTCTTTTTGAAATATTTTAAACCGAAGTATAGAGCAACAAAGAGAATCGCTCCTATAATTATGTAATGTGTGTAATCCGATGCATACTCTTTAATATGTCGCCAATTTCCACCAAGCTTTTCACCTAAATATATAAATAGTATTGACCATGGAATAATCGCAACTACTGTATACAGTGTAAACAGTTTTAACGGCATTTTAGCTAATCCTGCTGGAATAGAAATTGCATGACGTACGACTGGGATAAAACGCGCCGAAAAGATTACTCCTGCTCCGTAACGCTTAAACCAATTTTCTGCTATGTCTAAATGGTGTTTATTAATAAGTAAATATTTCCCGTATTTCTCTACAACTGGACGTCCACCATAGTATCCAAGCCAATATAAAAAGATTTGGGCTAAAGTACCACCGATTGTTCCAGCAATAACTGCACCGACAAAGCTAATTTTACCATCTGCGACTAAAAATCCAGCATACGAAAGTACAATTTCACTCGGGATAATTTCAATCATTAAAGCTAGCGCTACTCCAAAGTAACCTAAACTTGCAAAAAATTGCAATAACTGATCTATTATGCTTGCTAACATTTTATTTTCTATCTCCTTTTTTCTTCACATACCATCCCATTATTACATAAAGGTTGTATTCTGCCAATATCTTCATTCCGACAATCTCACCGGCATACGCATTATTAATCTATTAATGTTTCTTTCTGAGGTTCTTTCATGTAGGCAAACATTTCTTTAATTTGCTCTTCTGTATTTCTAGCAATCGATAAATTAGGCAATTCATTCTCACCAAAAAACTCCACATCTTCTGTTTCAATACTAGTTTTCTTTTCACCACCAATAATTTTACAGCCAATAAAAATTTTATATACATGCGTTGCTGAAGGCGATGGTTGATGTTTTTCTTTATCAAATATAGCGAGTAGCTTAAAATCATCTACTTCAAACCCTGTCTCCTCTAAAACTTCTTTTGCTGCTACTTCTGTCGGCGTATAGCCGATATCAGCCCATCCACCTGGCAGTGCCCATTTCCCATCACTTTTTTCTTTCACAAATAATAACCTTTCATTTTGAAAAACGACTGCTCTTATATCGACTTTAGGTGTTTGATAGCCTGTCTCACTTGCAAATAACTTCTCTACAACTTCCCAATCTGTCTTTGTGTAATGTGACATCATCGAAATGGAAATATCCCGTAATTGTTGGAAGCGCTCTATATCATATACATCCTTAGAATACGTTAAACCCGCTTGAGCTATAGATTGTATTTGCTTTACCCAATCAATCCATTTTACTGTCATGTTTCCACATCCCTATTCTTTATTAAGTAAATATTACGTCAATTTTATTCATACATCTTTATTATACAAAAAAAGAGATTGATAATGTTCCAATCTCTTTCAAAATTAATCCAATTCATGTAAATGATCTTGTATATACTTTCTTCTTTTATTTATATATTCCTCAATCACACCAGGTTCTTGATCAAAGGTTTCTAATTTTTCTTTCATATATGGATCTTGTAGTAAATAAGGACGTATTGCTTCACATAAACTTTCTACTTTCGGCATCATAAATGAAACCGTAAATTGTTCTTCTAATATTTCTTCCAAAATACTTCGGTATTGTTTTCTAAATACAGGTATATCTAACAATCTTGCACTTAACGTGTTATAACCTTGAATACGAATATATTCATGATTAAGCGGTCTCCCTTGTACATCACGCCCCCAAGTCGCATCATAATCCCACGGTATCACTTCAAATAAATTTGTTTCATCGTTATGGTATAATGCATAGTTATGAACAAAACCATCAAAGTTTTGTGTAAAAATAACGCCAGCTAACCATCGTAAATACTTATCAACATTTAGAAACTTCCCAATTTCTTTTTCATACGCTTCCCTCGACAAAGCGTTCGCTTGAAATACAAATTCACTCAATTGTTCTTCACTATGTTCATTCGAATATTTAAATTCATAACCCGCAAAAAGCTCAGTCTTAACATCTTTATCTCTTTCACTCATTAAAGAGAAATTCGCATCATCATCTATCGCATAATAAATAGAACCACTAGGTAATCCTCTATTTTTCAAAAAGTTTTCATCAACTGATTCTAACTGTAAATATACTCCTTGAATTTGACCATTAATTTTTATAAATACATGTTGTGATTTCGGTGAAAGTACACCAATATCATGAAAAAAATCTAAAGATAATTTATTTCGTATGAGAGACGGATCCATAAACTCAGAATTTAAATGAAACTCTTTTGCACCTTGAAATTTTTTTGGCTTATAAAACATAACATGATAAGACTTTTTCTCAAATTCACGAATATGAGCACCCCGATATACGATATCAATATCATACTTCTTTTTTCCATAAGTTAATTTTGCTGGTACTGGACTGTCTGACCAAATGTCTTTTTTCAATTCCACTACGTACATTGGATGAATAAAAAAATCATATGAAGGTAGCATATTTTCACATCCCTTCTCAGTTCTCTTCATTCAATGTATGCACTTCGCCTTGTCCATACATCCGCTATCAACCATTTATATAAAAATACACTCTTGTCCTGTTCAGAAATATACCTACATACATATCCTGTTAAGGAAAAAGAATACCTTTTCAATTAAATACATGATAAGGAGGATTTCTATGAAACGTGATATTAGAAAAGCTGTCGAGGAAATCAAAAGTGCTGGGATGGAGGATTTCTTACACCAAGATCCAAGTACATTCGAATGTGATGACGACTGTTCTTCAAAAATTGAGTGTAGCGATGATTGTAAATGCCCAAGAACAAGATGTACTCGCGTGAAACATTGTACGTTCGTCACAAAATGTACTCACGTTAAAAAGTGGACATTCGTTACGAAATGTACTCGTGTTCGCGTTCAAAAATGGACATTCGTTACAAAAGTAACACGTAGAAAAGAATGCGTTTTAGTTACAAAACGCACTCGCAGAAAGCATTGTACATTCGTTACAAAATGTGTACGCTTTGAAAAGAAATTTTACTGGACAAAACGATGTTACTGTAAAAAATGCGAATTCTTCCCGAATGGACACGGTGGCTCTTGTGATGATTCATGGGATCATGGTAAAGACTGTCACGATGATGGACACAAATGGAATGATTGCAAAGGCGGACATAAATTCCCATCTTGCAAAAACAAGAAATTCGATCACTTCTGGTATAAAAAACGTAATTGCTAGTTTTTATCCCTACAAAAAAGGCCGTTTTGCGGCCTTTTTTTCGTTTATTGAAAGTGACTTATATCTGCAAATTGCTTCACTTCACCTTTACCATCTTCAAATTCTATTATACTTAGACTAGCACTATGCATAAACGGATCATCCCATACATTTTCTATTTCAATACCCGCAAAATGTCCTACAAGTAATTTTGCCGCTGCCGCATGGGAGACAATTAATATACTTTCTCCTTTATGCTTTTCTAATAGAAGCTGCATCCCCTCAATTACCCTTTTATGAACAGCCTCAAAATTTTCTCCTGATGTTGACTGAAAAAGATGTGGCTCATTCCAAAATAACTGTATGTCGTCTGGGTATTGTCTTTCTATATCATCAATCGTCTGTCCTTCCCATATACCCATGTTAATTTCATAGAAATGCTCATCCGCGATTATCGGTATATCACGTTCGCCCTTTATTAACTCTGCAGTATGAAGGGTTCTTTCACTCGGACTACTATAGATCGCATGGATAGATAAATCTTTCATTCGCTCTCCTAATTGCTTAGCCTGCAGTATACCATTTTCAGTTAAAGTAGAATTCTTCCGCCCTTGCATTCGCTTCGCTACATTCCATTCCGTTTCACCATGCCTTGTTACATATACCGTTGTCTTCACTTCCATTCCCCCTTACCATGTCGGCCGTAATTCCCACGGCTCTACTCTTCCTACAATCCATTCATCACATTTACTTTCAATTCCTTTTATTACCCCATCCGATATTTCTTCATGAGTAAGCCATCTTGCGTATGTATCTTCTAATATAAAACCTAAAATTATTCTATGATAGCTACATCGCTTATCCCATATTTTGTGTGAGGCTATTCTCGACGCTTTACTGCCTAAAATATGAAAAACGTCGTATGTTTCAGACGACAAGTCTAATTCTCTACAAATGAGTGATAACGCATCTTTTGCACTTGCGTGTATCCATGCGACAACCAATGTTATTGGGCCATTCCTCTCAATTGTATCTTTAATAGCTAACTTTACACCGTCATCATTATGATAATCTAACGGAAGGCATGTGATACTTTCAGGTGTAGTACTCTCCCGTTTAACATTTTCTAATTTCACTTCATCTCTTCCAATAATAGAAACATGAAACCTTTTCTCACAAAGCCATATAGAAACCCTCTTTAGCATTCCTGTTCCACCAATTACAAGCGCATGCAACTTCTTTCCCCTTTAGTAAAACGTCATATGAGGTTTATCTTCCCTATAGTAATTAAGCCTTTCTTGCAATGTCCCTGAATGAAATTCAAACTTATGCCCGTCTGGATCAACAAAATATATAGATTCACAATCCCTTACATCCCGTTCTCTTCCTTGTAAAATATGAACATCGTTTTCTTCTAATCGCTGCAGTAGACGTTCAAAGTCTTTCTGTTCAACAGAAAACGCAATATGTGTATAAGATTGATGAATCTCTTTTCTTGGAATATGTATTTCTTCATTAAGCGCTATCCATACTCCACATATATTAAAATATGCAAGTTTTCTTCCTCTAACTAATAATTCTCCTTCCAATACTTTTTCGTAAAATGTAATAGAATCTTCTAAATTAGATACTGAAAAACAAAGATGATTGATTCCTTTTAACAACTCTAATTCCTCCTATACAAATAAAAGATGAGCGAAAATTCACTCATCTTTTATTATACTATTTTTTTGTAATATATGCCCATTTATAACTGAAGTCCCCACCAAACGTATGATTTGCAATACCTTTTACGTATGGTTTCTCTAAGTATGCGGTACTTTGTTGGTACGTAGGAGAAATGGCAGCATCTTGACCAATTAAGATTTTTTCAGCTTCTGCTAGTGCATTCCAGCGTGCTTTATCATCTTTTAATAGCTCTCCTTTTGATTTCGCTACTAACTCATCATACTTCGGATTAGAATAATCCATTTCATTAAATGAGCTTCCCGTAACGAACATATCAATATAAGTCATTGGATCTGGATAATCTGGACTCCATGCAGATAAAGAGAATTCATATTCAAATTTCTTTTCTAAATCTAACTTTTGCTTATATGGCTGTTGTTTTAAATTCACTTTAATACCAGGTAAGTTTTTCTCTAACTCTTCTTTAATAAAGTCTCCTACTTTTTTCCGACTACCGTTGTCATCATTTAGTAATTCTACTGTGATTGTATCTTGACCAAGTTCTTTCTTCGCTTCTTCCCATAGTTTTTTTGCTTTTGCTGCATTATCTTTACTGTCACGGAAATTTTTATTTACAGAACGGAAATCTTTCCCATCTGGTCCTGTCGTAAATTTTTCAGGTACTAGGAAGTATGCTGGCAATGATCCATCATTTAAAATAACATTTGCAATTCCTTTTTTATCATATGCCAGATCAATCGCTTCACGAACTTTTTGGTTTTTAAACGTTGCATTCTTCTGGTTAAAGCGTAAGAAATACATACGCGGATCTAACTTCGTTTTAAATTCATCTGGTTTATTCTTTTTATATTTATCAACAAATTCAGAACTTAAAATAACTCGGTCTGCTTGATCACTATCATATAAATTTACTCCCGTGCTCGTTTCCTTTACAATATTCACATTAATTTCTTCTAATTTCACAGTATCTTTATCCCAATAATTAGGATTTTTCTTTAACTGATAACTTCGTTCATGTTTCCATTCACTCATTACAAATGGGCCATTGTATAATAGTTTATCTGCTTCTAATGCATATTTATCCCCTTGTTCTTTCACATATTTTTCATTTAAAGGGAAAAATGTTGGGAATGAAGTAAGCTCAAGGAAATATGGTGCTGGTTGTTCTAATTCTACTACTAATGTTTTATCATCCTTCGCTTTCACCCCTAATTGATCTAACGGTAATTCTCCTTTATTGACTTTCTGTGCATTCTTTACATCAAATAAAATAAATGCATACTCAGCTGCCGTTGCTTTATCTAATGTACGTTGCCATGCATATACAAAATCTTGCGCTCGAACTGGATCGCCATTAGACCACTTTGCGTCTCGTAATTCAAATGTATATATTTTTTTATCTTCACTAATTTTCACATCTTTTGCCATACCTGGAGTTGGTTTATTATCCTTATCTAAACGATATAATCCTTCCATTGCATTTACAAAGGCACGGAATGATACAGAGTCTGTTGATTTTGACGTATCCATTGAAGGAATTTCTGCTGTTTCTAGTAAGTTTAATACTTGCTTATCCGCTGCTCCCTTACCTGCTTCTTTCTTCGTTGTAGATGCCTTCTCCCCATTTCCGCAACCTGCAACTAATACACTAGTCGATAATGCAACTGCAGCAATCGTTGTTACCTTTCTCTTCATTCTTCCTTCCCCCAATCTATATGTATAAATGAAAGCCAGTATAATATATATTATTATACAAAAGATTCAGATTATTTCAAATATTATTTTCGTATACACAAAAAAGAAGTGGATAGATCGTTCTTCCATCCACTTCTTTCTCTATTGCTTTTACTTGTAATCCATCCTCTATCTCAAATGGGTTTTGAACTTTAAATATTTCGTCCAATATCTTCAAAAACTCTTCTTCATTTTTAGATTCTCCATTAATCATAAGTGAGTACGGCTCAATCTCACCCAATTTATAATCAACAATAAATTGGATCGTAACCTTTTTCTTCGACATATCCGGAATATCCCCTTGGAACTCTACCAATTCTAATCCTTCCGTGCCACGATAATATGCCCAACCCGGATTTCTAAAATAATTTTCAAACGATTCACCAATGGAAAAGAACGGATATTCATATAGCGAGCTTGTACGAACTTTTTGAATAATATCTCGATCAGTCGGGAAAAAGAAATGGCTGAAAAAAATACTAGCAACCGCTAAAATCGTAACGATTGTTGCTCCCATTTTACTCGTTCCACCACTATCACGAATGAGGTACTTTTCAACCGATCCATCTTGAATTTCTCTTGCTTTTATTCGATATATACGCCTTTCTGCAAATTGATAATATAATCCATTCGCAAAAATCGCCATTCCAAATAAAATAAAAACGAGTAATAGAAACGTAAGAGGCACCATATTAATGATCGGCAATGCTACGTTGAAGCCCATATAATAAGAAAACGCATCACACGCTAATAATAACACTACAAATAAAGCTGCAGGTAAATAATACTTACGATATCCGAGCCAACCTACATTAAAAATAGCTGCCCAACCATTCCAGCTCCACCTAGCAATCCGCTTTTCCTCAAGCTCCCATTTCCTTTTGTAATACGGATATTGTCTCCCTACATATACTTCTAATTCCTTGTCTATTAGCGAACTTCCTTCACTCTGTTCAGTATGCAAAGTCCGCTGGCAACTTTCACAATTTAACTGATTTCCCTCGCAAAGTTGCCCACAATTTATACATTTCAAAACAATCCCTCTTCTCATCCATACGTCATTTCAAAATACCTTCGTGTTTTAATAACCACTCTTTCCTCCATAAACCGCCCGCATACCCAACAAGTTTCCCGCTCTTTCCTATTACACGATGACACGGAACGATTATTGAAATCGGATTGCGACTATTTGCTCCTCCTATTGCTCGTACAGCTTTCGTATTTCCGACTTTCTCTGCAATATCTAAATATGAAGCACTTACGCCATAAGGAATCGTATAGAGCGCATCCCATACATTTTTTTGAAATGCTGTTCCCTCAGGAGACAACGGGACTGTGAACTCTTTTCTATTCCCCTTAAAATATTCATCGAGCTCATTTATACATTGATCTATCATTTCATTTGTATGTTCTTCTTGTCTCTCATCAACAAATATAACAGACGTAATTCCTTTATCGTTCGCTGTAATTTCTAGCAAGCCTAATTCACTTTCATAATAAGCTTGGTACATATGTCATCCTCCAATTCAATTCATATTCATTATTGTAACACGAATAGACAAAATTTTTCGTATAAGCGTTTTATTCGAGAAACAAAAACGAGAATGATACAATGTAAGAAAATTCAATCTAGGAGGCTATTGGATGAATTACAAACTTTTTTCACCTTATACAATTAAAGACGTTACATTAAAAAACCGGATTGTTATGTCACCTATGTGCATGTATTCATCAGAAAACGAGGATGGCCAAGTAACGAATTTCCATCTCGTTCATTATGGAACAAGAGCTGCCGGTCAAGTTGGTTTAGTAATGATTGAAGCAACAGCCGTGTTACCTGGAGGTCGAATTTCAAATAAAGACTTAGGCATTTGGGATGACAGTCTAATTGAAGGCTTACATAAAACGACAACTTTTATACATGATAACGGGGCAAAAGCTGCCATTCAACTCGCTCATGCTGGAAGAAAAGCTGAATTAGAAACGGATGCTCTCGCTCCATCCGCAGTTCCGTTTAATGAAACTATGAAAACACCAGTAGAAATGAGTAAACACCAAATTAAAGATACTGTATTAGCTTTTCAGCAGGCTGCAATACGATCAAAACAAGCTGGATTTGACGTTATTGAAATACATGGCGCCCACGGTTATCTCATTAATGAATTTCTTTCTCCGCTTTCCAATAAGCGGACTGATGAATATGGCGGTTCACCTGAAAACCGCTATCGTTTCTTACGCGAAATCATTGACTCGATAAATGAGGTTTGGAACGGACCGTTATTTGTTCGTATTTCAGCAAATGATTATCACCCTGACGGGTTAACGGTTCAAGATTACGTTCAATATACGAAATGGATGAAAGAACAAGGAGTAGATTTAATCGATTGTAGCTCTGGGGCTGTTGTACCTGCACGCATCGATGTTTATCCTGGGTATCAAGTACAATACGCTAAACATATTAAAGAACATGCTAACATTGCAACTGGTGCCGTTGGATTGATTACGACCGGGGCACAAGCAGAGCAAATTTTAACTAATAACGAAGCAGATTTAATTTTTATCGGACGTGAGTTACTTCGCAATCCTTACTTCCCAAGAATAGCCGCCAATGAACTTGGCTTTGAGTTAGAAGAACCGTATCAATACGAGCGAGCGCCTGGGAAAATTAGTACAAATAAATAAAACCGAGAAGCTTTTCTTCTCGGTTTTATTTATTCTATCGTTGTAATTTCATTCGAATTATAAATGTGGATACCTGATTCTTCTCGCAATGCAGTTATATACATCCCTTTTGCAACATCTTTAGCTGAAATTGGTTTATACTTTTTGAATGCTCCTTTAAATATAAAAGGAATAATACGAGATAATTTTTCCGCCATTCGTTCACCAAAGCGAAATTCTTGTCGATTTCCTACTAATAAAGATGGTCTAAAAATGTGAATACCACCGATTACTAACTTTTGTAATTCCTCTTCCATTCTTCCTTTCACTTGTGAATAAAAGAAAAACGATTTAGGATTTGCTCCCATTGAGGACACAACAAGGAAATTTTGCACCCCTTGTTTTTCAGCTAAACAAGCCGCTCGTAACGTATATTCATAATCTACCTTTTTGAAATTAGCTTTTGTTTTTGCTTTTTTGATTGTTGTTCCTAGACAACTAAATACGTCATCTACAGCAAAGAACTCTTTATATTCCTCTAATGCCAAATAATCCACTTGTTTTTGCTGTAACTTTTCATGTTGCCATTGGATTGGTTCTCTTACAAAAATAGTAACCGAATCGTAGTAATCTGATTCAAGTAATAGACGCGTTATCTCTTGTCCAACTAAACCACTTGCACCAAGTACTAACGCTGTTCGCTTATTCATATATGCATATACCTCTTATTTTACTTTTCTCTCCTTCAGTAACATACAACTTTTAGGAGTTTCCTTCTCTCATTTTACCACAAGTAAAGCACTATGCGTACGCATAGTGCTTTACTCACTCTTTTTTCTCATCTTTCTCTCGTAATTTTGTGACTGTTGATGCATCTCCTAAATTACTTATTAATCTGCTTAAAAAAATTAAGACTACGGCTAATGGTAATACTACCGCTAATATCAACAAAATAGCTTCCATTAAGTAACCCAAGCACTCATCCCCCTCTACACCCTCCTTTCATATATATGAACACAGCGTTGTCACATATGCATGTATCCGCAAAAATAACACATCTATATTTGACAACTTTATAACAAAATCAAATCGTAATGATTATTATTTATTGCAACTTTATAAAAGATGTATTATACTAAGTTCGCAAACTAAAACGTAATTATTCCGTTTTGTATTAAAATGATATGTTTCTTCTATAATTGGGGAAAATATATCCGTAAAAAAAGAAAAGAGGAGAACTTCATGCCTAAAAGATTGACTATATTTTCATTCTTACTTATTTTCACTTTAATTTTTACTGGCTGCTCAAATACAAAAGAAGGTAATGCCAAGAAAGACGGAAAGCTAACTGTTTATACAACTATTTTTCCCCTTGCAGATTTTGCAAAAAAAATTGGTGGCGACTATGTAACGGTTGAAGCGATTTACCCACCTGGTGCAGATTCTCATACATTTGAACCAAGTCAAAAACAAACAGTACAAGTTGCAAAAGCCGATTTATTCGTTTATAACGGAGCTGAATTAGAGCCATTTGCTGAAAAAATGGAAAAATCATTACAAAAAGAAAATGTTAAAATTGTAAATGCATCAAAAGGTATTGAACTGCGTACTTCTACTGAAGAAGAGCATCATGATCACGGAGACGGCCATAAAGAAGATGAACATCATCACGATAAAGATCCACACATTTGGTTAGACCCTACTCTAGCAATGAAACAGGCAGAAAAAATTAAAAATGCACTTGTAGCATTACAACCTGACCATAAACAAGAATTCGAAAAAAACTTTGCAGCACTTCAAACAAAATTTACTGATTTAGACGATCAATTTAAAGCAGTTGTTGCGAATGCAAAAACGAAAGATATTTTAGTTTCTCATGCAGCTTATGGATACTGGGAACAACGCTATGGCCTAAAACAAATTGCTATCGCTGGTATTTCAGCTTCTGATGAACCTTCTCAAAAACAGCTTGCTGATATTACAAAAACAGTAAAAGAACATAATCTAAAATATATTTTATTTGAAACATTCTCTACTCCAAAAGTAGCATCCGTTATTCAAAAAGAAACGGGTACAAAAGTTTTACGCTTAAATCACTTAGCCACTATTTCTGAAGACGATGCGAAAAATAATAAAGATTACTTCACTTTAATGGAAGAAAACGTGAATACATTGAAAGAAGCTACTAACTAATCAACTTTTGATAAGAAGAGGCTGTCTCAAAAGGTCTTTAAACAAGGCCTTTTGGAGACAGTTTTTTATTTTATCTTTAATATGGATGAGAAACGCCCGGTTATAGTAGAAAATCAACAGATTTTCTACTATAACCGGGCATTTTTCGCTTTGGATTGAGCTGTTGTTGTCCATTTCCATAAATTATGGGCAACACAAATAAAACCCCATTCCAGTCGATTTTTGGAAAGGCCTCTTAAGGAAAAACGTTGGAAGAAGCGATTCTATTTAATATGACCGAATACGGGTTCTACCTCTATTTGTCGTTTTACATATAATTCTTTACCTTCTTTTGCACGTAAACGTTCTCGTACTTCTTTTAGCTGTTTTTGATTTTTGACAGAGACGCTAATAGATTTTGTTTCCTTATATTTTATTGGATCTCTTCCATGCTATTACTGTAATAAGATATTGTATACCAAATAGGAAAGCGAAAAGTATAATAAATCTTGCTATTACTGCTATCCATCCAACGAAATCTTCAGGTAAATTATATTTGTATGTAGTAGCACCTATTGCTACAAAACACAAAATAAAGGTATCACTCATTTTTTCTTTTAATTTTTCTTTTAATTGTTCTTTATTATTAATATCTGTTTCATAAACACCAGTTAGAATAGATTTAATAAAGAAGAAAATCATATAACAAATTATAATGGCTAATGAAGCAATCCATTCTAGGAATGGGCGGTGTAGATATGCTCCCCTTATAATAACATCAATAAAAGCTAAAATTAGGACAACAATTCCAGATTGAGCCCAAATTTTCATTTCGATTTGTTGAATTCTTTCATCTGAGTGTGTACTGAGTGAAAACCATTTTTTTAGTTTTTCCATTTTAGAGTTCCTCCTAAAATAATTTATCTAAACTCTTATCTAATGTTTTAGCTATATGTATACAAAGTTTTAAAAAAGCGTTAAACTTATTACTTTCAATATGACTACTGGTTTTTCGCGTAGCGTTTACAATATCGGTAAACTCCAGTTGAATTAGACTTTTTTTACTCTTGCAATTTTCTCTTTACTTATAGACTTTAAATACGTCTCATTAGTAAATGATAACTTCATACCTTAAATCTTATATTCTGTATATTAAATTATTAATCACATAGATGCAATATATATTTTACATTAAGATGTATATACATTACCAATCTCTTTATTTTTGTATCTAAAACTATCCTACAAATATAAGAATAGAATTTTTTTCTGTAGACGCCTTTTTCTTTTAGTTATTTTCGTATCCCCAATGTAACAGCAAGTGATTTATGTATCCGAGTTTTGGTGTACTTTATATTAAATATGCATAATTACATAATCATTCTTTATATAACGATATTGAAATTTACATTTTTAACCTGTAAAATACAGGATGTTAAATAAATACCTAAGGGGTTGTTAATATGAAAAAATTTATAGGCATGTTAGCTATGTGTTTTGCACTTACACTAGCATTTTTACCAACTATTTCAAAGGCGGATTCTTCTCCACTACGAAGTGTTAGCATTAGTGCTGTAGGCGATAATAACAAAATGTATAGTGCAAGTTCTTACTTAACTATTCCTGTTCTTAAAGGCGATTACCTTTATGTGAAAGTTAGTGAAGTAGGTACACCGGATTCATATTCTGAGACTTTGACTATTAATGGTGTTAGATATGCGGGAAGTTCTTTAGACGAAGTCAGTTCTTATACTGGTCCATTCGGATCTGAAAAAACATTTAGATTACGTATTAAGGATTCTTACATCTTCTCAAACACACCAAATTCAACAAACACTATAGCTTTTGAAGCTAGAGTTCCTTTCTCAATGCAAGTATTATCTAAAAACATATCGGTTCATGTAGAATAATTTATAACATTATCATTAATAAAAAATACATCCCTATAAGGATGTATTTTTTATTTAATAGAAACACAATTTGAACTTATCGTTATAGAAAAAGCGGCATCATAAAAATGGTGAACTTAATATTGTTCAAAGTTACTTATACTTATCTCCCAATTAATTGTGCAATCTAACCTTTTTATCAACTAAGGAATAGAATCTAAAAAAAGAAAATCGTCATCAGTTTTTTCACCCATATATTTATGAGGAGCCTTACCATTCGCGATAAACTCTTCAATTTTAATACAGTTCTTTTAATTGTACACTATACGTTTAAACATATAGTATACAAACTGTTACACTTACTTTTCTTCACCACTTGTTTGTATGGAATTAAACGTCCAATTTAATTTCAATGCATCCCCCTGAAATACATTTTGGTCTTCACCGCTATCTACAAATGTGAACATTACATAAAATGTATCATCATCACCAGGAGCAAGTCCATTTCCTTCTCGATCTACAATACCTTTCTTTACAAGGTCAGGAATACTTCCATTTTGCGTAGCTACCTTTAATTCAGATAATGTAGTAGACCATACTAGAACTTCATTTTTATCCAAATCCCACAAGAAATCCACACGAATATGATCACCAAAATCAGCATTTCCAATCTACTAATAGGAGGACATATACCTACGAAATATAGCTCTAAATTTTGTAAAGAATTTTTTGATATATTACTAATTAGCTTACCAGAAGAAATTTCTTTAGCTAGTGATTTGCCAACCCTTCTTGTTTACTATCAATGAATTTTTAAAATTTTTTTCGTTTAGGGGCTACTTTAAAATCTTAAGTTGATGGGCATGTGGCGGACCGATACTATTATTCTTGCTTTTAAATTCTTTTCAGTATATTATATTTATATGGTAATATAGAAATTACGGTATACAAAAAGGGATCAAACCTATTAGTAAGATTTAAATCCTTTTCAAAGATAAAAAGATTTTATCAAAACGGAATATAACTTATGCTTGTCTTTTTAAGATATATTTAGTAAAAACACATTTTTTATCAATACAATTGTGTTTTCAATATAAATGGAAACTTTTAAATAGAAGTTTATTTACTTTCAATGATAGGAGTGAGCCGTTCTAAAACATAGAGAAATACGGCACCCTACATAGTAATCTGACAAACTTGAGAGATTTTGTATGTAGTTTATTCATCTCAGATACAACAAAAGAGTCTTACCTATCTAGGCAAGACTCTACTAGTTTAGTTATATAATATTTACATAACAACTAAGAAACTAAAAACATATAACACCAAGTAGCAGAACCCTATTATTCCTCCTACAGCTAATACCTGTTTAGCCCAACTTTTAATTTTCAGATTACTGTAAATCACTTGTACTCTTTCCATATTTCCTCCTATTAGGGAAAACCCTTAAAGACTCACACCTCGCTATGATACCATTAAAGAATGACTAATAGAGCCTAATTTTTGTCTAAACGTATAAATATGCAATATTACATACGAAAATGTATTGTTATAAATGTAAACGCTTACTATAATAAGGTTATAAAGATTCACACATCTTAATACAAAAACAGAGGAGAGAATAATATGGAAATCGCAATGGCAGTTTTAAAATTTATTGGTGGAGCAATCCCATTAATTCAAGAACTTCTAAAAGCCTTTATGTAATTTCATTATTTAGCAATTCTTTATAAATATTATCATACAAATGATCTGTATATCAAAGATGAATTGATTTACAGATCATTTGCGTGAGCAAGGTCCCTTTAACATTATTGAGGGACTTTTTTTATTTTTTAAATACTTAAGGTTACGTCACATCAAAATCAAGTTAGCAAAACAAAATAAAAAATACGCCACCCATTCCTATGATTCTACAAAAAGAATAGCGTATTTTTCATTTTGGAGCATTATAAAACTTTAACTTGATAGTGATTGAGTAACAGTTGTGATTTAGACATAAGATAAGATTATATACAGATTATCCACCGATATGTAGAGGATGAAGAATACACTTGCGATATTGAAACGATTGAATTAAAGAACTTGATATTAGTATGGTTAACAGAATGTGAAAATTACTTAAAAAATTGTGATCTTAGCTAAACAAGACCAAGCCCCCTCCTCTCCAGGACGGTCTTGGTCTTGTTTACGTTCACATACAAATTATTATTGGTATTGTTTCATGTGTTCCCTTTTAAATTATGTACGTTTACTTTACCATCGATAACCACTGACTAACGTCTCCTATTCAATCGTACAGATTACCTATTCCATATTCTAAAGGACCCCTCTTTGTTAAAATGATAAAAATAAAGAGAGATACTTGTCCCTCTCTCAATAAGTACTTTTATTTTTAAATTTTACATCAGCCCTTTTAATATTAAACCCAAAACTGACATAGTGATTGCGCTAATAATAATTCGTAGAATCCAAGTTGTATTCATGCTAATCTTTTCTAATTGCTTATTAATTGTAGCGATGTCTTTCTCATTAATTGTTGTGCGAGTTTCTAAATTACGAATATCTCACATAATTTCTTTTTGTTCTGCTTTTAAACTGTCAATTTTTCCATAAACATCTTCCAATACGTTCACATTATTTTATAATATTAATAAAGCAATATTTACATGATATGAGACAACCTTATTCATGGTGAATTCTTTGCAGGAAATTCCATACAAAATCCGTATTTTGTTAATAATAAAATACGAAGAAATTCATTTATTTTCCCCTTTGAATAACTTTTTTACAAAGAAAAAAGACCTTGTAAATTACAAAGCCTTTTTTCTTATATGTAAATTTACAACTTTCATTTTAGTATTAGTTAAATCCCCCCACCAGGCTCAGTATTAGATGGTGCTCCTGTATTTCCATGTGCGTAACTCGGAGACCATGTATCTTCCTTATTGTAAGAAGGCGCCCCTCCTGTATACCCATCCGATTCTAACTTCGGTGCAGGGAAATGTCCATGAGTATAAGTTGGTGCTCCACCATGATCTCCATCAGCGTCTAACCTCGGTGCAGGAGTATCTCCTACATTAAAAGAAGGTATTGGATAGTCTCCATATCCATAAACTGGTGCTCCTGTATGCCCATGAGTATAGGATGGTGCTCCACCTGTATGTCCATGTGCATAACTCGGAGACCAGCCCTCACCATGGGTATAAGTTGGTGCTCCCCCATGATTTCCATGTGCATATGCAGGCGCTCCTCCTCCATCCCCTTCTGAAGCCGCTTGAACAACCCCTCCACCATTTCCATGAGTAAAACCAAAAATTCCAAATCCTAAAACAGATAAACCTACGACTGCTGTACCAATTCTTCTTTTCATAATCGCTCTCCTCTATGTGTATTTCATGTTATTTGAAATGAACATATTATGGATATCAGTCATGATGAAAATTCGACTCATTTCATTACCATATATTTATACTTCTATGTATTTTTTTGTAAAACCTTCTTGAAATCTGAAGAAAATGGTTATTTTTTGTAAAAAATCAAATGTAGTAACAAATTATTCAATTCACAATTTAGGCTTCTTTGCCTAGCCACGACCACCACCTCATTTTAATCAAAGAATCATATTAAAAAAACATAACGTCTTGTTTTTTTCGTTCGTTGTGTTCGTTCGTTGTGTTCGTTTGTTTTGTGCAAAAGAAAAAGCACCTACTGAATAGATGCTTTTTTCTCTTTTCCGCCATTTCTCACAATACAAATATATCACGATGATTTCAAAACAACCGGCACAATTCTGCCAGTAATTTAAATCTTTTTTTGGTTTTTCTATAAATTCTATAACTCTTTTTTTGATTTCGTTCAATTTGTTAATTCTCATAGGATTTACATACTTACTAACGGATAAGTTAATGTAATTTACATAGTAAATTACATCTTGAGGGAGATCAGCAGTTAGCTTTTGCTAGCTGCTCTTTTGCTCATATAAAGTAGTTTTTCTTGAGCATCCTCAGCAGCTTCTTTTCTGTCGAATTCTCCCCATCCATTACCGCTGCAAATTTCATCACCACAAGAACTACAAATTAATTCATATTCATTGCACTCACAACCACAAGGTTCTCCACAAAGCATATTCGTATAATCAATATCTTCTTCAGTATTGTTATGGCCACACTTGTTACATTTAAAGTTGTAACCAATTTTCATTCTCCTTTCCTACCCAAATAGCGTTTTTGTTCAAATTTCTCCTGTACTTATATACGTCCCTGTATATCCAAAAACAAAAATATAGTAAAATACATTTATAAGTTCGTTTAATACTTAAATCTATTGAGAACAGGAGGTCTGTATATGAATAAAAGACTTAATGTGTTAATGAAAATTACGCCTTTCCTAAGTGTACTTTTTATCTTAATTGGAATATCTATGGCAATACTCGGTGCATTAGATCATAACCACAAAATGTTTATGGGTTCACTATTCGTAATTGTACAAGCTGCACTTGTAATTACATATACTAAGATGTTTAAAAAAATTGGTTTCTAAAACTTTGAATACCAGCTGAAATGTTCAGTAGATCTACTTATCATTTCAGCTGTATTTCCCTATTTAAATAAGGATTTCATTAAAAACTTACATGTATATATTTTTCGTTATATAATTAAGATATCGATATATTAGGAGTGTTAATCATGTCAGGAACGATAATGATTTTGTTATATATTTGTTTCGGATTAAGTGCAGTTTTCAGCTTAATAAAAGAATTGAAAAAGCCACAGAAAAACCAGTTCTTGATTTTAGTTGATTCTCTAATTTTGCTAGGAGCCTTAATCCTAGTAGGTAGTATCTTCATCTAAATTACATAACAAGAACTACATTAGGGAGCAAGCAGTCTAGCGAAAGCTAACTGCTTTTTTATTAAATAACTATTTTATTAAATTTCATATATACAATCGCTTGTCCATTTCATTTGGCTCTACCCACGCATTTACTATTAGTAATATGAATTTTTCAGAGGTGGATTTTATTGGACGAGTTTTTATCCTCCGCTGCATTAAATCCAGGTTCAGTCGGACCGACACTTCCACCTATGCAACCTTTTCAATTCCGTACAGGTCCCACTGGTTCAACGGGTGCTAAAGGGGCAATCGGTAACACTGAGCCTTATTGGCATACCGGACCACCTGGCATTGTTTTGCTCACATATGACTTTAAATCTCTCATAATAAGTTTTGCATTTCGGATACTCCCCATATCATGAATACTAATTACATGTCTTCTTGTTGCAAACTGTAGCTTTCTAATCGTAGCGAGTATCACCACACAATGGTTGATGTTCATGTGCTTCTGTATGTTCATGTTTATCCATCTCATATTCTTTTAAATGTTTCCACTTGACCTTGTCGTCAATATACAGAACTTGCAGTATGGTGGCGTTTTTCTTCATATATATCTTCCTGGAATAAATTGCAGTTTCTCTAATCTAGATTGATCTACCACTACTTCTGATGCAGTAAGAGTCGGTAAACGAAAATTGAGCTTGCATTCTCCATCTTTTTTACACCCCTTGGCAAGATTTCTCCTGTAGGATATTACATACAGCAGACAATACAAAACCAAGTGCCCCTTCAACGAGCGCAATGTGCAGTGAATAAAAATATTGAGCTCACCAATGGAGATGCTCTTATTAGTATAATGAAGCATAAATATTAAAGAGGTTGCCCAAAAGTAGCTATTCAGCTACTTTTGGGCAACCTCTTCTTTTTTATGTGTTTCTGCTTGACTTGACCAAAATAACAAGTAAAATTATCCATATTAGCTTTTAAGCTATATTAATTTAGAAGGTGAGTTGGAATTATGACTCTTCACATTTGTGAAGTAACAGAAAAAAATTGGCGTTCGGTAGCTGCTTTAAACGTCGCAAAAGACCAGCAGCAATTTATTGAAAGCAATGCGTTTTCTTTAGCAGAATCATTATATGAGGGAAACGGAACGTCAGTAGGTTTATATGATGGAGAAACACTTGTAGGATATGCAATGTATGGATGGTATTGGGAAAAACGTAAAAGCGTATGGTTAGACCGCTTTATGATTGACCAACAATATCAAGGAAAAGGATACGCAAAACGTTTCCTTCGCTTACTTATTCAATTCTTACAAAATAAATTTGAATGTAAAACAATTTATTTAAGTTTACATCCAGACAACAAACCCGCAATGGGATTATATGAGTCATTTGGCTTCCGTTTAAATGGCGATATTGATGATGAAGGCCCTGTTGTAGGTGTTGTAATGGAGTTACTTTTAGATGAACATACAAGCCTGTGAAAACAGGTTTTTTTAGTCCTTCGTTTTTGGCAATCTAGTATTTTTCTACAAAACACTTAGTTAAGTCCAAAAAATAAGCCTGCAATAAACGCAGACTTATTTCACACACTCCTCGAAATGTGCTTGGAACCATTCTTTATTAATATCTTTTCCGATAAAAACAACTTCACTTACTCGATCTTCGCCCTCTTGCCACTCTCTATCATACGAAGCAGCAAACAGTGTATGCACACCTTGGAAAACGATGCGTTTATCTACTCCATCAATTGATAAAATTCCTTTGTAGCGATATAAATATTCACCTAGTTCTTGAACGACAGCTGACATCCATTCATTCAGTTTTTGTAAATCTAGCGGACGCTCTTCGCGTAGTACAAACGATTTTACACCTTCTAGATGATTATGCTCTGTATGAGGATAAATTTGTAACGTATCTTTCGTTTTAAACGTTTGAATTTTTAGTAACGATGGAATATCCACATCACAGTTAGTCGACTGAATTAACTTTGCAGTCGGGTTTATTCCTTGCAATTCATGTAAGAGATTTTCTTTTTCACTCTCTTCAATTAAATCTAACTTATTCACTAATACAACATCAGCAAATGCAATTTGTTCTTTTGCTTCTAGTCCTTTTTCAAAATGTTTATGTATATGATAACTATCTACTACTGTTACAACACCGTTAATTTGGTATGCAGATTGAATAACAGGATCTAAAAAGAATGTTTGAATAATAGGACCTGGATTTGCAAGACCAGTTGTTTCAATTACTAATCCATCAAAGTCCATTTTACCTTCTGCTTTTACATCCAGTAATTGTTTTAACGCAACGAGTAAATCTTCCCGCACAGTACAGCATAAACAGCCGTTTGTCATTTCCATAATTTCTTCTTCAACATTCATAATCAACTGATTATCAATACCAATTTGCCCGATTTCATTTACGATCACCGCTAATTTCTGACCGTGATTCTCTGTTAAAATACGATTTAATAATGTTGTTTTCCCAGATCCAAGAAAACCAGTTAATATTGTTACTGGAATCATTTCGTACATCTCCTTATAGCTATATGTTTTTACATTATAACATATAGAAATAATCGTTTTTGTAGCAAAACATATTTATTGTTTGTACGCCCCTCTAACTATATAATAATATGTAGTAAGAAAGCCTTTTCAAAAAAATAATCATTCATCAAGGGGGTACTATAATGGAACGAGTTCAAATGGCCGAAACACTCGAATTTTCTCGTATTATTCAAGGTTTTTGGCGTTTAGCAGAATGGAATATGACGAAACAAGAATTACTTTCTTTCATTGAAGATTGTATGGATATGGGAATTACTACTTTTGATCATGCTGATATTTATGGCGGTTATACGTGTGAAGGACTGTTCGGAGAGGCATTACAACTAAAGCCTTCTTTACGTGAAAACATGCAAATCATCACAAAATGTGGAATCGCTCCCCCATCACCGAAATTTCCAGAGCGATATGTTGCTCACTACAACACTAGTGCAAAACATATTATTCAAAGTGCAGAAGCATCACTTAAAAATTTACATACAGATTATATTGACGTATTACTTATCCATCGTCCTGATCCTTTCATGGATCCAAATGAAGTGGCAGAAGCGTTTTTACGCTTAAAGCAAGAAGGAAAAGTTCGTCATTTCGGTGTATCTAACTTCTTACCTTCTCAATTTAATATGTTAAGTTCATACTTAGATTTCCCGCTTATTACGAACCAAATTGAAGTATCTGCACTGCAACTTGAGCATTTTGAAAAAGGAACAATTGATTTATGTCAGGAGAAACGAATCAACCCAATGATTTGGTCACCTCTTGCTGGCGGAGAAATCTTTACTGGTCAATCAGAACGCGCTGTACGTGTACGTGAAACCGTTCAAAAAGTCGCTACTGAACTAGGTGTTACTAGCATCGATACTGTTATGTATGCATGGTTACTTGCACATCCAGCTAATATGATGCCGATCGTTGGCTCTGGTAAATTAGATCGTGTTAAAACGGCCGCTCTTGCTACAAAAGTTAACTTAGACCGTCAACAATGGTTTACAATTTTCGAAAGCTCTAACGGACATCCTGTACCATAATACACAAAAAGAAGAGCCGTTTCTTTACAGCTCTTCTTTTTCATATGTATTTCTCGTCATAGCAAAGACACACATATCTCTTAATCCATTTCCATCTACTGCAACACTCGCACTTTCTAACGTACCTTCTAATTTGAAGCCCAATTTTTCAGGGATCGCTCTACTCTTCTTATTTAAAGCATCACAACGAATTTCTATGCGGTTTGCTTTTAGTTCAGAAAAGGCGAAATCCGTTATCCCCTTTGCAGCCTCTACCATATAGCCCTGTCCACTAAACCTTGAATCAATCCAATACCCGATTTCAAATTGAGGTATATCCCAATTAATACGATGCAATCCAGCTGATGCAATAAATTCACCTGTTTCTTTCGAAAAAACTAGTAACCTTAAATCCTCACGCTGCAAAAATTGAATATGCGATTTTCTAATGCTCACTTCTACTTCTTCCTCTGTTTGCTCTTTCTGTGCAAAAACCATCCAAGGTTTTAATTCTTGCATAGATGCTTGTATGGCATCGTATACAACTTTACCGTCACCCGGTTTCGGCATTCGAATACATAGCCTTTCGGTATAAAATTCAGAAGGAAAATCGAATAATAATGGATTCACTGTAAACACTCCCTATAATTCTTTTATATATAATAATATCCATCTCAAACTATACAGTAAAGATAATTCTGAAATTTACATATTTTATTCATTCACCTCTTCCGCTACACGAACCCCAGATTCAATTGCCCCTTGAATCCATCCATGATATAACGTCGTATGGTCTCCAGCGAAGAATATTCTTCCCTCTGGTTTGACAATCGCTGGTTGCAACTCTGATTCTTGACCTGCCTGAAATAGCGCAAACCCTCCAAGTGCATATGGATCCAATGTCCAGCTTTTTGATATACCAGACAAGAATTCATCATATACTTGACCACCTAATATCGTTGCTAAGTTTTGTAATGTATAATAAATACGGTCACCCTTTGACAATCCATCCCATAACAACGCATCATAAGACCATGTATAGCTTCCTAGCATCATAGCCGGTCCCTTCTCTCCAATTCCATAGCTTGGATAATAAGCGTAACGAATTGGCAAATCCGTTATAATTCTGCCACCTAATTGTCCTTGTTCTTCCCAAAATCGACTTTTAAATTGAATTCCTATTTTTGTTGCTGGCATATAATGCAATTCGCGAATTGCTTTCCACTTTTCATGAGATATAGAATCAAAGGGCTCAACTTCCACAAAACGCATTGTCGAAAACGGAATGGTAACAATAACTAAGTCCCCTGTAATACTACTATATTCAAACGTTTCTTCGTTTCGATAGAAAGCTGTCACACCGTTATCACGTTGATGTAGCTTCATTAATTTTTGATTATATATAATATTTTCTTCTAATTGTGGTAAAAAGGACTTTGGTAATCTATCATTCCCACCTACTATTTCACAAAATCCACTCTCCTCTTGCATAATATATAAAAAACGTAATGTCTCAACAAATGAACGTTCTAAAAAACCTTCTAAATCTAATAGAACACCGATCATCTCAATCGTTACTGGCGAAAAATATGTATTATATTGATACGGATGATACTTTAAAAATTGTCCTGTAGAGTATCTCCCAAAATCCTTTACTACAACATCCCAATTTTTCTCTGGGTTCTTTTTTATAAAATTTATAATAGGCTGTACCGCTAACAATAATAGCTCCTCAGACGTTTTCCCCACTTCATTCATTTCTACAGGATACTTTAATATACTTGGATCTTTTTCATATTGTTTTAATGTCGTTTTCCGGCCATTTACGTAAATGATATCAGTCTCATTCCTATTAATAAAAGGGCTCACCTGTAGCCCAAATTTTCTTATATATGCCATCGTTAATGTATGCGAATACGGAATTCTCATTGCCCCTACATCCAAATATAAACCGGTATCTTCCATTCTAACTGTCTCTATGCGGCCACCTACCCGGTTATTTGCTTCAAAAATCTTCACTTCATGTCCCGCAGCTTTTAATAAAGATGCCGAAACTAATCCAGCCATGCCAGCCCCTACTACAATAATTTGCTTCGGGCTCGTCGTCTTCTTTAATCCTTTATTTATAATTTTTAACGTTTCATCCATCTCAGTGTTATACATTATATCTTTCTGCACAATTCCACCCCTTACTTCATCAAATGGGCATTAGTCGTTTAGTGCATTTTATTCATAAATTTCCATAAACATAACAACAGAGCAAGTTGAATATTCACTAAAAATACATAAGAGATCGCTCTCACAGCTCTTCACGCTTCGTATAATATAGCAACAGCAAATAAGGAGTGGTTAAAAATGAAACCAACTTACGACTACAATGCTACAAAAAAGTATTTAGAAGAAAAGAAACAACAGCTATGCAACAAGCTTAATAGTTTGCATCTATCTAAAAAAGAGCGTGAACAAATAAAACTTGAGATTGATAACTACGAATATATTTTAAATGTAGTCGAAATGAATCATTATGAACGAGGATTTTCACATTAAAAGTGGATATATAATTTATCCACTTTTAATTTTGAGCATTTCATTACGCATTTTTCGTAAGTAAATATATAATAGGATGTACATTAAGATTGAGAGGTATATTCTATGATCAAATTAAGTGTATTAGACCAATCCCCTATTTCAGATGGTAGTACAGCAACCCAAGCTTTTTCACATACAGTTACGCTTGCGCAAGAAGTTGAAAAACTCGGATATACACGCTTTTGGGTATCAGAGCATCACAATTCTGTAAGCCTTGCTGGTTCAAGTCCAGAAATACTTATTTCTCATATTGCAGCAAAAACGGAGCGTATGAGAGTTGGTTCGGGTGGTGTTATGTTACCTCACTATAGCCCGTATAAAGTTGCTGAGAATTTCCGTGTTTTAGAAGCGCTTTATCCAAATCGTATTGACCTTGGTGTCGGCAGAGCACCTGGCGGTATGCCAATTGCAACTCGCGCACTTCAAGAAGGAAAAATGGTCTCACTTGATCAATATCCAGAACAAATTGCAGATGTTGCAATGTATTTACATGATCAAGTACCAGAAAACCATCATTATGCGAATTTAAAAGCTACTCCTGTGATTCCAACATCTCCCGACATGTGGTTGCTTGGCTCTAGTGGAGAGAGTGCAAAGATCGCTGCACAGCAAGGTGCTTCTTTTGCATTCGCACAGTTCATAAACGGATACGGTGGACCCGAGGTAATGGAGGCCTATCAAAAACAATTCCAACCTTCCTATTTAGGAGATAAACCAAAATCAATCGTCGCTATTTTTGTTATTTGCGGAGAAACAAATGAAGAGGCGGAAAAAATTGCTTCAAGTTTAGATTTATCAATCTTATTACTAGAACAAGGAAAGCGTACAACTGGTACTCCTTCTATCGAAACTGCTCAAAATTATTCATATAGCACGTATGATTTATTCCGTATAAAAGAAAATCGTCAACGTATGATAGTAGGCGACCCGTCTTCTGTAAAAGAAAAAATCATAAACTTAAGCAAAGCGTACAATACTGAAGAATTTATGATTGTCACAATTACTCATCGATTTGAAGATAAATTAAATTCTTATCGCTTATTGGCAAATGCTTTTAATTTATAATTTTAAAAAGGAGATACATCACATATGATGCATCTCCTTTTCTTACTACTTATTGTTTTCATTCCCTATATATTCAATAGCTTCTTTCAATACCTCATCAAAGTAAATAGGATAATCATGATTTAAGTTAGGTATAACTTTATACTTATGTTCTATATTCTTATCTCTTAATAATTGTACAAATTGCTGTGTGCATTCGAAACAATCTTCATCTTGATCACCGCAGACTATATACCCCTTTATATGTTTATCCTGTAATACTCCCAGCAACTCATTCCATTCTTCAATCTCTGGAAGCCACGGTGCCATAAAAATAAAACCATCCACAGCTATATCTTTTTGTAAAACCGTGTATAAAGCTACTCCTGCACCAGCAGAAAAACCACCAATTATTACTCTTTCTACTGTATGATTTTCTATAAACTTAACGTAATGCTCTTTTAATCCTTCCTTCCCTCTATGTATATCATCCCAAACAAACCCATCTGAAAACTGAATTTGCGAAGACTGTGGTAAAGCTAACGTATAATCTTGTGACAAAACAGATTTCCAATACGGTTCTATTATTCCTATATTTTCTTGATCACCGTGCATTGCAATAAATAGTTTTTCTTTTTTCTTGCCTTCTATATATTTCACGTCTGCTCGTTCTGTTTTCTTTGCTAACTCTTCTCTTTCTTTACATAATTGAACCATTTTATGAAACTCTTCAAATTTATGTAATAATTTTAAATCGTCGTCAGAAATTAAATACTCATATCCATACCAAAAACCCTTTTCTATAATAGCTTCCTTCATTACATGCAACGCTTCTTCTTCAAGTCCTGCTGCACTCGCTAATGCATATTTAAAATTATATATTTGAGCCTCATTCCCTACTATACCTTTAGCATGCTCCATTATATAAGTATACGCTTCCAAACTTCCTTTACTTGCATAGCAATGTAACGTTTCATTTAATAATTGAATGTAAGTCATACTATTTTTCATGCACCCATCCCCCGTAACCTTTTATAATATTTATTTTTCAAACCTTTATACCATTCTGTAATCGTTATATAACTCAAGCTAACAATAACTTTATTCTTAAAATGATACTCAATTATTACTCCTCTTTACCCAATAAATTTAGTATAAAGTTGAATAGACTGAAAAATCAATATTTTTATAAACAAAAAAAGACAACAATATATTTATTGTTGTTCTCCATACATCTACCCACTCTTTTGTTTTTTTCTATCTGGTTTACTTGAAACTAAATAATGTTTTTCCGAAATATATAAATCTCTTTTTAATATACGATCTAAGTAAGGACCTAGTTTCATTCCGCATATGAGGCGATCTTCACTACCTTCTACAATTGGAAACATTTCTTTTTCTGTTACATATTGGTCTACTGCCTTTTGCACAATATCAATTTCTTTCACTAGGTTTAAGTTTTCTTCTGTATGTTCAAATACCTCAAGCGTTTCCTTCGTAATCAGAAAAATATTTGTTGGAAATGCAGGTAAATACGGCTTTAACAAATCATAATTTACTGTATAATCATCATTTACTAATACTGTATAAACGATATTAGCATTCTTTTCTAGAAACTGAGCCATCGCTTGTTCCAATTCATCTTTCGTAATTTCACGCTCTTCTTTTCCAGTTTTGAAAAAGCGAAACATCGCATCGCCTCCTTTTTACTATATTATAGCATAAAAGAAAACTGAAAAATCACAAAAAAGTCATTGAAAGAATTTTTCAATGACTTTTTTCTTTATATTCTTATATTTATTTTAAGAACGCACTTAGCATCCATACGTGTTGCTCTAATGTTGTATGAATTGCTAACAACATGTCCGCTGATGTTTCATCTCCAGCTTCACCAGCAACTTCCATGCCTTCTTTTAGTTCTTGAATAAGTGCTGAGTAATCATTTACTAATGTTTGCACCATTTCTTCTGCAGATTCCTTGCTTGTTCCTTCATTCACACTAGATGTTGCAAGATATTCTTTCATCGTCGCTAACGGCTTACCTTCCAATGCTAAAATACGTTCTGCTAATTCATCAATATACGTTCCAGCTTCATTGTAAAACTCTTCAAATTTCTCATGTAATGTAAAGAAGTGTGGTCCTGTCACATACCAGTGATAATTATGTAGTTTCACATATAACACATTCCAGTTTGCTACCTGCTTGTTTAATACTTCAACAACATTTGTTTTCGTACTCATACAATCCACTCCTCTTATCATCTTGTAATGATTATCTTTTCATAACCTATTTACATATTACCATACATTTCCTATCCTTTCGAACGATTAGCTCATATGTAACAAAGTTTTAACACCTTTAATACTTCCCTAATATGTATTAATTCATGTATGTTTTCAAACACTTCATACGTCTAATTGTCCAAGCTCCTACATATGCATAATAGTAAATCAAGCTCATCGTAGTAGAAAGAGGGATAACATGGACAATCAACAATGGCAAGTAGCAAAGAAAGTCGCTGCTACTTATATTGGAACAGTCGTTGGAGCTGGATTTGCTACTGGACGAGAAATTGTTGAATTTTTTACAGTGAACGGATTTTATGGAACAATTGGCATATGTGTAAGTGGATTTTTTTTTATTTGGCTTGGCACAAAGATGATGTTACTTTCATCACAAATCGGTGCATTTTCAGCGCAGGAATTTAACAAATATTTATTTGGGGATGTATTTGGAAATGTGGTAAACACACTATTATTACTCGTATTATTCGGTGTAACGAGCGTTATGTTATCAGGAGCTGGGGCGGTATTTGAAGAGCAACTTCATTTACCAAGACAACTCGGTATTTTCATTACAGTGATCGCCTGTCTCATTATAAGTAGTCGCGGATTGCAGGGTGTTTTTGAAGTAAATACACTTGTCGTACCTATTATGATGATTTTTATTATCGGACTTGCTATTACAACTTTTATTCACGGTACAACACCTATTAGTAACACTATTCCTGCAGAAAGTTGGAATATGAAGTGGATAACTAGTCCTATTACATATGTCGCCTTAAATCTTTCTCTCGCCCAAAGCGTTCTCGTCCCGTTAGCCAGCGAAGTAAAAGACCGAAAAGCCATTTTATGGGGTGGTATTTTAGGTGGAGCAGGACTTTCTTTAATTTTATTATGCAGCCATTTAGCTATCTTATCAGTCGATCAATTTTATCAATATAATATCCCAATGGCTGAAGTCATCAGAAAATTCAATGCAACTTTTCACTTTTTCTTTGTTCTTATCATTTTCGGTGAAGTGTTCACAACTTTAGTTGGCAATGTGTTCGGCATGACAAAACAAATGCAATCCATCACCGGTTGGAAAAGTAACAATATTATTTTCTTCATTTTACTAATAAGCTATTGCTTTAGTTACGTTGGCTACAGTGAATTACTCCACATTCTATATCCTATAATCGGGTGGGTGAGCATCATTTTACTTCCGATTATTGCTTTTAAACAACTGCAAAAAACATAAAAGAAGCATCCATGTTATTGGATGCTTCTTTTATATTTATTCACAATCAGCACATACTTCCCAATACGGCCCCATTTCGAGTGCTAAATACGGCTTTAATTGCAACCGAATCATCCGACTAGGCATACGTTCTAAAACGAATTGAATCCCTTCTTCCTCTTCGTCTAATTCAACTTTTGAAATCGCAATTCTTTGCATAGTAGAAATAGGTATTCCCTCTTTATATAAAGTGATTTTCACCTCATCATATTCATTAAAATACAATTCAACACTCATTTGATCTTTCAACATTTCATCAACAATTTCATATTTATCATTTCGTTCCTGGATTATATATTTCCAGCCACCTTTACCTTCTTCTTTCGGAGCTGCTTGAAATAATGTCATCAAATCCTCGTATAGCATAAGATAACCCCTCTCTTACTAAAAAACGATGAGTATTTTATATACTCTTTATCTCTATCACTATCCATATGTATTGTACCATATATCAACGTTCTAACCGTATTCATTTGCTTCATAAGTATATAAAACACTTTATTCAGTCTTCATTATTATGTGGCTTACTTTATTACTTAATCCCCCTTAAATTTTAAACCTATTCCCAATCATTATTTGCTCACACCAAAAAAGGAGAGTGATTTACATCACTCTCCTTAAAAGAATTTCCCAGTAGCTGCTAACGCTAATACTAGTATTAGAATTGTAAATAATAATGATACTATAAAACTAAAAATAGGTAATGCTTTCTTTTCATTCTTCTTAAAGAGTAACTTTAAACTAAGAAAGATGTTTACTGGTACAAATATAAAATAAAAATATTTAACAATTTGCACTGAATTATTTGAAAGTGTTTTAAAAATAAACACTTCAATGAGAAAAACAATAAAAAATGAAATACTTAACCAAAATGAGACATAACTAAGCCAAGAATGTCTTTTTGTCCCCCAATACACTCCCATACGAATCTCCTTTTATTTGTATTCTATATGATTATAATTATACACAAAGTTAACAAATACCTCTATTTTTCGACAAATATTATACAAAATATATATTTAAACCTCATAAAAGTATTGTCCATTTCTATTTAATTTTACAAAAAAAAAAAAAAAACAGACTACTCCAATAGCATACTGCTATTTTGGAGTAGTCTGTTCTCTATTAAACTTTAAATCTTTCAATTAATACTTGTAACTCTTCAGCCATTTGAGAAAGCGTACCAGCTGCAGAACCAATTTCCTCCATCGAAGCTAATTGTTCTTCCGCTGATGCTGCAACGTTTTGAGTACTCGTCGCATTATTCTGCGCTGTCATTGCAATTTGCCCAACCGAAATAGACACTTCATTTGCACCTTTTGACATCCCGTTAGCTGTTTCAACCATCGTTTTAATTTGATCTGCAATTTCATTTGTAGATTGTAAAATCTCAGTAAAGTTTTGCTTCGTTTCATTCGCAATAACAAGTCCAGATTGAACTTCCTCATTTACATGACCCATAGACTTTACCGTCTTACTCATGTCATCTTGTATTTCACATATTAATTTACTAATTTCACTAGAAGACACGCTAGACTTCTCAGCCAATTTACGTACTTCATCTGCAACAATTGCAAATCCTCTTCCATGCTCTCCTGCTCTTGCAGCTTCAATTGCTGCATTCAAAGCTAGAAGGTTTGTTTGATCTGCAATATTTTGAATGACTTCTAGTATGTCACCAATTTGCTTTGATTTATTATTTAATAACTGTATAACTTCATCCGATTGTGAAACAGATTCTGCAATAGACTGCATTTGGTTTACTGTTTTTCCTACTAGTTTTCCACCATCTTCTGCTTTTTCACGAGTATGAGCAGAAGCCGTATTAATCGATGATGAACTATTTGCTACATGCTGAATTCCTTCTGTTACATCAAATAATAACATTGCACCATTTTCTACACTTGTCGTTTGCGTTGTTGCCCCGCTCGATATTTCATCCATTGCCATCGTAATTTGCTCAGTCGCTTCACTCGCCTGTCTTACACTTGCCGTGAGCTCTTCTGATGCTGCTGCAACATGTCCAGCCGAAGTATTGATTCTTCCGATTAACGTTCGCAACGCATCAGTCATCTCATTAAATCCTTTTGCAAGTTGACCAATTTCATCATTAGAATGAATATCAATTGTTTGCGTTAAATCTCCCTCACTTATTTCTTTAGAAGTGGCAACTAATCTTTTTAATGGCTTCGTAATAGAAAGTGTCACGAAATAAATAAGAGCCCCGCCTATAACTAATGAAATGAACATAACAATTAACATATTATAAAATACAGGCTGCGCAGCTTCAATTACTTCATTTGAGTACATCGTCCCGCCAATTTTCCAACCAGTTTTTACATTTGTAGCAAATACCATTTGCTTTTCGCTACCGTCATACGTATATGAAAAAGCACCATGATTATCTTCATAAATTTTCTTCGCCCAAGAATCAGCTGCTTTTTCTCCTGACTTCTCTTGAGGATGTGCAATTATTTTTTGTTTCCCATCTAAAATGAAAGCATATCCTTTTTTACCAATATTGATTAACTTTGTTGTTTTTAATAGGTTATCTAAACTTAAATCTATCGCTACAACACCGTTTTTATCTTCTGTTTGTTTTGCAATCGTTACGACAATATGTCCATTTCCTTTTGCTTTATACGGCTCAGTAATTACAATACCACCTTGTTTTGCTACTGCATCTTTATACCAAGAACGTTCTGTTGGATCATAGTCTGCCGCCATTTGTATATTTGGTTCTTGTACAAATTTTTTATCATTTCCAGCAACATATACTTGTTCAACATCTTTATTCAAGTTGATATATTGAGATAACATTTTTCTTAATTCATCTTGATTATCCCCTTGATACATATTACCTTGAATCACCCGTGCAAAATTATTTACATCATTAAATTTTGCCTCAATCATTTGATTAATTAAATTATCTAATATTTTTATATTGTCGTGAGCACTACTCGTAATTTGTGATTCAAAATTCTTTTTAGCTGTTTGATAAGACATGCCTCCGATAATAGAGACAGCCGCAATTAAAATGACGAAAAATGAAATTAGTAGTTTTTTTGCCACTTTCATATCACGAAACGAATTTAATAGTCTACCCATTACAAACCTCCTGCTTTTCAATTTCAAAAGTTAAATTTAGTGAACTATAAATATTTCCCATTCCCTAATTATTATTTTCATAACCTATTATGATGAATACTTTGTAAAGTTTAAACAATTAATTTCTCTTTGTCCATATATATGAATAATATTATTATAAAATTTACAAATACAAAAAGCCAAAGGGAATCACCCTTTGACTTTTCACATTTTTTTATGCTGTTTAGAAATCTTTTTCCACTTATCACGCTCTGCTCTTGCAAGAACAGCATCTTGTTTTCTCATAAAATAGGCTAGTTCTCTTTGTAATTTTTTATAACTTTGCAAACGATTTATCGTAATAATTCCGTTATCAATTGCCTTATGCACTGCACACCCTGGCTCATTTTCATGCTTGCAGTCCCTAAAACGGCACGTTTTTGCTAGTTCTTCAATATCAGAAAATGTTGTTTGAATCGCATCGCTTCCTTCCCAAAGCTGTAGCTCCCTCATACCAGGAGTATCAATAACTAAACTACCACTCGGTAATCGGAACAATTCACGATGAGTTGTCGTATGTCTTCCTTTACTATCTTCCTCACGAATATCACCCGTTTTTGCTACTTCAATTCCAATGAGTGCATTTAATAAAGTAGATTTTCCAACCCCGGATGAACCGACTAAAGCAATTGTTTTTCCTGAAGTAACAAATTGTTGCAACGATTCAATACCAGTATGCTCTAAACTATCAACGACGAAGATCGGAACACCAATTGCTACAGCTTCTGTTTCTACAATTTTCTGTTCCACGTCTTCACATAAGCTACTCTTTGTTAAAACAATAACTGGCATTGCACCACTTTCATATGCTAATAGTAAATAACGTTCTATTCTTCTTACGTTAAAATCATGGTTCAGTGCATTCACTAAAAATAGATAATCTACATTTGCTGCTATTACTTGTTCTTCCGTTCGAGTACCAGCCTCTTGCCTAGAAAAAGAGCTTCTTCTAGGAAAAATACGATGAATAATTGCCTTCTTTTCATTCTCTATTTTCTTTATATACACCCAATCACCAACCGCTGGATAATCACCCTTCGTTACTGCTTCATGCCGAAACTTACCAGACAGCTCTGCCATATATTCACCATCATTACAAATAATTCGATATATATGCTTATGCTCGAGTAAAATACGCCCTACTTCAAAGTTCTCTACAGCTTGTTCCTCAAAAAAAGAATCCCAGCCGAACGATTCTAAAATATTTTGATTCAAATTGATATCCTCCCTAGTGTATAAGCGGAAGGATCGTGCGCTCACTTATATAGTATCGCCCTTTCCATCCACCTTTGTATTTGGTTTATGATTCATATAAGTTATTTTCGCCATAATACATCACCCCGTTCTCATTTTAATTACTCTCATTATATGGAATATTTATTTAAAAAGCTACCTCATTTAACGTAATTTTCAAATAATTTATTTTTCATCATTCTAATTTGCCCACGGTGACTAATCTCATCTTCTAGCACGTGAAACCACAAATAGTACTGGTTATGCGCTACACCGTTAGGCCACTTTCTTTCTGACATTAGCCATGCATCATCTTGTTTACTCAAATACTTCAGGGATTCTTCTCGAACTTTTTGCAAAAGTTGTACATAATACTGTATTTCATGTCCGCGAATCGTTCTCCCCGATTCCCCTAAATACAGTGCGTCTTCCCATATTTCTAATTCTTCCTTTGTAAAGTCACGCTCTTCAAATGAAATAAGCTGATGTGCTTTTTCAATAGCTGCAATATGCTTTAATAAAGCTCCGATGGAATTCCCTCCACTTGGCATAATTGAATCTAATTGCTCAACTGATAGATTGTTTATTTCCTGTAATGTTACAGCCCTCGTATGCTCCAGCATGCTTACTAATTCCCCTATATGTTTTGTATAACCATCCACACTTCTTATTCGGTAATCTATATTCATATCACGCACCCCTTTCTGTATTCATATTAAGGAATAACAGCTTCATATAATAGACTCATATATATCAGATTTTTCTGTTATAATTAAATTGAATCCGTAATACCCCCAAACAAACTTTCTCAATATGCTTCTATGAAATATTAAAAGGAATCAATATAAAATAATCGAATCTTATTCACTAAAAGGAGTGGATTCGATGGAAATGTATCAATGGCTAACTGCTATACTCGTTGGTGGCATCACCGGTTTCGTTTCCCATCTAATCAATAACCAAGGTAAGTTATTGCTTCCACGCCGTTTGAAGACTTTTTTTCACTTTGGGTTTTTGACTGATATTTTCACTGGTAGTCTAGCTGCACTTCTTGGACTCGTTTTATTTGATGTCACCTTAATAAAAGAAATTATTAAAGTATCCATTGTGACTGCTATTTCCGGTCAGACTTTTTTACTACATCAAGCTCTTGGTGGCGAACAGGCTAAAAATACGCAAATCGGGAAAGCTGATGAGAAGATTCAAGAAATTGACAAATTATTGCGACGTTAGTCTATACTTTTTTTGAAAATTATTGCTATAATAAACAATAAATATTTTCTATTGCGTCGTTTGTCAGAAGAAAGGGTGTTTCGTATGACAAAAAAGAAAATAGAAGATTTCTTAACAGACACTGAAAAAGAGGAACTGCTAGAAAACTATAAATGTTTACGAGAAGCCCGCACAAAAAGCGAAGCTAACTATTTTGGAGAAGCAGTAAACCATCTATTAAATAAAGCTAAACAACGAATTATTAAAGATGCAGGCATACATGATGAAAATGCAGCAACTGTTCAATCAAAGAGAAAAGCACTGTTTTAGTTCATTAGCTAAAACAGTGCTTTTTATTATGTTATTTTTCACATTACTTTCACATCTATTTCACAATTATAAGTAGTCCTATATGTTATACTCAGTATATCCTTTTCCAAGGAACTATATGCCGATATATTAATCCCTATCTTTATAGGGATTTTTATTTTTGGGCTCTTTTTTATTTGTAAAGACTTTATGACGCAATTCCTGTTTCACGATTCTCAGTTAGTTTTTCACTTTTTCTAAACAGAAATAAAGCTAAAATATATAATAACGCAGTAAAACTACCTACAAATATAAAGTTGTGAGATGCTGCAAATAACATTCCTGCTATTGCCGCTCCAATCATTTGACCAATATACATAGAAGCATTAGCTAGAGCCGCTCCTGTTCCTCTTGCTACGATAGATATGTTTTGTAAGTGCCTCATCATTAATACAAACAAAATTCCTGTCACAAAAAACAAAACAAAGAATAATAACTCCACAATTATAATGTTGTTTACATGAGGAAGTGATGCATATAGAACTGCTATAAATATAATTCCACCATAGAATGAAAGGTTATAACCAATTTTATTTACGATTCTATGTCCAAAAATATTACCAGTTAAATTTCCTAATCCTAATACGAGCATAGCTGTGCCTATTTCATGAATTTGCAAGCCAAATTGAATAGACAGCCACACACCGAAGAATGAAAATGCAGCAAAATTACCAGTTTGAAAAACAAAATATGCAAAATAAGAAAGTGAAACCTTAGAATCTGAAAGTAATTGTTTATAGCGCTTTAAGATATTTGTTTTATTTTCCCTTATATGAACCGGTTGTATTTCTGGTAATACTCCATAAATAAGAATAACAAGTAGTGCTGATAATATACCAATGATGAAGAATGGTGTTGTATAGTGTATCATTGCTAAATATGATCCAACTGGCAGTCCTAAAATTTGAGAGAGTGACAATCCTGCTGTTGCAATCCCAATTGCCTTTACAATTTGTTCCTTCTCTATAAGCAGTGGAATAGATGCCCACACTTGTGGAGATACAAAGGCTGCACTTACACCTGCTAAAAATCTAAATATTAACATCCATAGAAAACTCGGTGCAATTCCACATAAAAACGTACTTAACGCAAAAAAACTCATTCCTATTACCATCACTTTTTTTCTGTTTATACTATCTGATATAGGACCAGCGATAAGTGCAAATGCAGCATATCCTAAAGCATATGAACTCACCATCCACCCTGACAACTCAGTTGAAATATGATACACCTGTTGTAATGTGGGTAAAAGTGGTGAAATTAAGAAAGTATCTGTACCGATCATAAACATGATTGTAAAGAATACAGCTAGTACTCTTTTCATTTAAATCTTCTCCTTTTATATAAAAAAAGGGAACTATCCCTCCTTCAACTAATCTTCTAAAATAGATTCAATCTCTTTCATGACATTTTCATTCAATGAAACTTCCACAGCTCTTACACTTTCTCTTATTTGCTCCGCTCTTTTCCCACCAGGAATAACAGTATCAATTCCTTTTTTATTTAATAGCCATGCTAATGCTAAATGCGATACTTCGACAGCCTCTTCTTTAGCTACGCCTTTTAACTTCTCAACTTTTTTAAAGTTACTCTTATATGTATTTTCTTCAAATAGATTTACACTTTGACGCCAGTCTCCTTCGTTCAATTTAAAATCTTCTGTATATTTACCACCTAATATCCCAAAAGCAAGAGGCCCGTAAGGGATAAATGAAATACCTGATTCTATACAATATGGCAAAAGTTCTTCCCCTGCAGTACGATCCAACATATTATACGGTGATTGTACAACATCTATGTGTCCGTGCTGATTCGCTTCTTTTAATTGCTCTACGTTTACGTTAGATATTCCAATTGAACGAATTTTCCCTTCTTCTTTTAGGCGAGTAAGTTCTCCAATTGAATCTATATAACTTGTTTCTGGATTTGTAAAATGTAAATAATATAAATCAATATAATCAGTTTGTAATCTTCGTAAGCTATTTTCCACAGCATTTCTTAAATAGCTTCGTTCATTATTTATATACACCTCTCCATTTAATAGCGGCTGTATTCCACCTTTTGTAGCAAGTACAATTTCGTGGCGTTTTCCTTTCAATACTTCTCCTACTAATTCCTCTGATCTACCGAAACCGTATGAATCTGCTGTATCAAAAAATGTAATCCCTTGCCCCATAGCTTCTTCTATTAATTGTTTTCCTTCTTCCTCATTCACATCAGCATATAAATTATGCCCCCCTACAGCATTTGTTCCTAACCCCAACTTTGAAATATGTAGTCCTGCCTTTTGCAATTTTGTATACTTCATTTTTTCTCCCCCTATATTTCTATTGTTCGAATATATTCGAACAATAGAAATATACCACTTTATATGTTATAGTGCAAATATAATAACTTATACGAGCAGGTGAAAAAATGCGTACTCTCTATCATCCAAATCGAGAAGAAATTCAATTTTCTTCTATTTTATATGCACTTAGTGATCAAATTCGTTTACAAATTGTAACTATGCTACTAGAGAAAAATGAACAATCTTGTGGTGCGTTAAATATTCCAATTGCGAAATCAACTTTATCTCACCATTTCAAAGTATTACGTGAATCTGGTGTTATGTATACACGCCTTGAAGGCACACAACGCTTCATTTCAATTCGTGAAGATGACTTAAATGCTAGATTCCCCGGTTTATTAGATGTCATAATACATGCAACAGAACCATACTAAAAAACATCTCATAAAAATATGAGATGTTTTTTAGTAATTGTTATTCTTTCAATAAATCTATTAATCCATTCCCTTCAGATGTACGTTCATATCCTAAAGGTACAGTTCTTTTAATAAGTTGTGCATATATTTCTGGTTCTGATAACTTTCTACCATATTCCCTTTCACACTGCTTTATGAGCAATGCCAGCGCTCCAGCGACATGCGGTGTGGCCATAGAAGTTCCACTTAATACCGCATATTTCCCCTCAGGATACGTAGATAATATTCCATCGCCTGGTGCCACTAAATCAATTTCTTGATTTGAATTACTAAAACATGCGATTTTCCGCTCTAAATTGACGGCACCGACTTCAATTACTTCTGAGTATGCACCTGGGAAATCTAGTTCCTCCGTATTATCATTACAATCTCCATTATTTCCAGCAGCACATACGACGAGAACATCTTGCTTTACCGCATTTTGAATTGCCTCATGTAATTCTGGAACGTCTTGTGGGCCACCAAGTGACATGGAAATGACTCTAACTCTTTCTTTATTAGGTCCTCTCCAATTTACAGCATAATGAATTGCCTCAATAATTTGCTCATAACTTCCAGAACCATCTCCTGCTAAAACCTTTAACACTAACATTTTAGCGAGTGGTGCGACCCCTAAAACACCTACACTATTTTCAGTCGCTGCAATTGTCCCCGCTACATGAGTACCGTGTCCGTTATTATCAAGATATATATTTGGATCTCCTTCGTAATCTTTCGTGAAATTTCTTCCGCCGATAATACGATCCTTTAAATCTATATGATTCATATCACACCCTGTATCTAATACGGCAACAACAATATCTTTTCCTTTGGCACTCTTCTCCCATACTTGTGGAGCATGAATGAGTTGTACACCTGGTGGAATTTCATTTACTTGTTCAACTACCTTATCTACTGTAAAAGGAATCAATTGTATACCTTTTTGTTTATTCACTGTACTACTGTTCATCGTAATCCCTCCTGAAAATATATTATTTTCATTTCAGACCACTTTTGAAAATGCTTACATGTAACATTCGTTTTAGTTGTTTCGTTTTCCTTCCTTAAAAATATTTCTCAATAAGGCTTACGAAATTTATACTACTCTTTTATTTATCTCGTAATTTGTAGACACCAAAAATCCGATTGGTACAACCAATAACCAAAATAAAAGGACCACTAAATTGGTCCTTTTATTGTCTTTAAAGAATGATATGAAATTTTTAAAATAATATAAATTAAGACTAAACCTCACTCTTGTTTAAAAACTTCTCTATTTCTTTTATTAAATATTTCGCTCCATCTATACTAACAGTAATGTTTCCATTTGCTAATGATATGTTTTGATTTGAAACATCACCTGTTATTTGACAAGCATTGTAAGGTTGATATTTTTGTAAAATGACTTTGTCTTCTTCTACGAAAATTTCAAGCGGTGATTTGATTTGTATTCCCAATACATCACGTAATTCTTTAGGAATAACAATTCGTCCTAATTCGTCTACTTTTCGAATAACTCCTGTTGCTTTCATATTACTTCCTCCCTTACTTTTTATTAAATTTTCCACCTCGCTTTTTCCATTTTATCACTTTTTGGTAATACCTTCCTCTTTTTAGAAAATTTTGTACTCAAGTTAAAAAAACACATTTAACGAATATATAATCTCTCTTTCAATTGTTTTAAATAACGAGATCGAATCAGTAAGAAATATACAACTTGAATTCCTACGAAAATACTTAATACAATCGTATTTTCTTTAAATAGTGAGTACTCAAACATCTGCCCGAGTGCAGTTAACGCTACTGCCCCGTGTAATGTTGCAACACCTATTGGAACAAAGAATAAAAGTCCCAATCGGATTGTAACTACTTTCGATAATTCTCCGCTCGTTAAGCCTACTTTTCGAATCATTTCAAACAAACGAGTATCATCCTCCAAATCAGAAAACAAACGGAAATAAAGGAAGCTTCCTGCACATACGAAAAATACAATACCGATAAAGAAACCTACAAATAGAATTGGTCCTGCAATTTGTAAACTTTGGTTTTGTGCGTACTCTTCTGCACTAAACGTTGCATGTTCTTCATAAGGTTTCATCTGATGTGTTAGTTCTTTACCAACCTCAATTTCATCTTTCGTTCCTTCTGTTTTGTATACATAATTTTTTTCCTCTTTAAATCCATCTTGTAATGCATCATACTGCTTGTTAGAGATTACATAAACGTTACCTCTTATTATTTTACTTAATGAAGAAGTATTAACTTTTTTCACTTTTAAAGGTTCATTCAAATGTGGCAACGTAATTTCTTTTCTTTCTTTCATCGGTGGTCCCGGTATATCGACTGACAAAAATAAAACTTCTTTTTTAGATACTACATGAAAGGATTCTCCTGTTAACTTTGCATATTTCTTATAGTCTGATTCCTTTATAAAAGTGGCGCTTCTTAACGACTGCTCCTCCGTTTTCTTCGTCGAAATATTAGTTTTTGAAGCCTCTATACTATGTTTCTTTAATCCTTCGTCAATCATCTTCAAATGCTGTAATTCATTACTATTTCCTTGCTTGGAGTGATAATGAAATGCAATTGGCTTCTCCATAATCTTCTTTGTCATTGATGTAAAGCCAACTAATGTACCTATTGCTGAAAATGCTACAGTTGAAATTATCGTTACAATAAAGAACATTCTTGCGTTATCCCTCATACGGTAAGCTAAATCTGACAACGTAATAATATTTGTCTGTGTCCAATAAAAACGTTTACTTTTTTTACATAATCTAATAATAAAAACACTCAACTGCTTGTACAGCAAATACGTACCAATAATGACTACCGTTGTAACAGGGATCATCATGAAAAATACCATTGCACCGTGTGACATAAGCGCTCCTGCATATCCGGCACAAAGCAATATAACTGCTAATATAGAAGAAATAATGGATGCTTTCGGTTCTGGCTTCGCTTCTGCTGATCCTCTAAACAATTTCATAATTTTATTTTTTCGAATCATTCCTGCACTAAACAATGAAATGATCATAAATAATACGAAAAACATAATACTCGTTACAACAATAGCTTTCATTGGAAGGTAATAGGGTAATGAAATATCTAACTTTAATATCATTGGAGCTATAAATATTAATATTCCGGAAAATAGCATTCCAGCAAGTATCCCAAAAATAATTGCCCCTATTCCAATCATAATATTTTCAAAAAAGATAAGACGCTTTAATTGATATTTCGTCATACCTAACATCATTAAAATTCCTAATTCACGCTTTCTCGTTTTTAAAAACATTCCCATCGAATATAAAATAAAGAAAAATGTAAATAAGTAAATAATGGACTGTGCAAAAGACATACTTACGAACACATATCGTCCCAATTCTCCAGCGCTTAATGCCGGATGAAACGCAAAAAACGAATAAACAAAAAAGGCCATAATAGCAAATGCACTACTTAAAAAATATGCTGAATATGTTCGTCTATTTCGCGTCACATTCCGATATGCGAGTTCTCTAATATTCATATTACTTCTCCGCCCTTCTACTAACTATGTTCTTATATTAGTAAAGTACGGAAATACCTTCCATCGATTCAAATGACAAAAACCTTACATTATTGAAAGGTTTCAAAAAAATTGCTTAAACGATGCAGTTTCATTATAATGACTACATTCATATTCATACACACATCCTATTGTATATTCGTTAATTTTGCGAAATAATAAAGGATAGAAGTATGTACCAATATACATATAAACTTATTTATCGCTTTAATATGAATAGGAGGAAAACATAATGACATTGCAAGAACAGATTATGAAAGCATTACACGTTCAACCTGTAATTGATCCGAAAGCAGAAATCCGTAAACGTGTTGATTTCTTAAAAGATTATGTAAAAAAAACAGGTGCGAAAGGATTTGTACTTGGAATTAGTGGCGGACAAGACTCTACATTAGCTGGACGTTTAGCTCAGCTTGCAGTGGAGGAAATTCGTAATGAAGGTGGTAACGCAACGTTTATCGCCGTGCGCCTTCCTTATAAAGTGCAAAAAGACGAAGATGATGCGCAATTAGCATTACAATTTATTCAAGCTGATCAATCTGTTGCATTTGATATCGCTTCAACTGTTGATGCTTTCTCAAATCAATACGAAAACTTATTAGATGAATCGTTAACAGATTTCAATAAAGGTAACGTGAAAGCACGTATCCGCATGGTTACACAATATGCAATCGGTGGACAAAAAGGGCTCCTTGTTATCGGAACAGATCACGCTGCAGAAGCTGTAACAGGATTCTTTACAAAATTCGGAGATGGTGGTGCAGACCTATTACCATTAACGGGATTAACGAAACGCCAAGGACGCGCTCTATTACAAGAATTAGGTGCGGACGAGCGACTTTACTTAAAAATGCCAACAGCTGATCTATTAGATGAAAAACCAGGTCAAGCTGATGAAACAGAGTTAGGTATTACGTATGATCAACTTGATGACTATTTAGAAGGTAAAACAGTTCCATCTGACGTTGCAGAAAAAATCGAAAAACGTTACACAGTAAGCGAACATAAAAGACACGTACCAGCTTCAATGTTTGATGATTGGTGGAAATAAATAACACATAAAAAAGAAGCTAATCTCATTAGCTTCTTTTTTATATGTTAACGATATACCCCTACCCTTTTCTCCAATAAATCTTGCAGGCAATCTTCATGCTGTTTACAAAATAACGGTGGCATGTCGTCTAACGGGAAAAACTTCAAATCCAACGTTTCATCACCATCTACTTTTTTGTCGCCTCCAACTATTGAGCATGAAAAACACATCACAATTGACTGCGCCTTGTCTCCATTTGGATATGATTGAAAATATTTTGTATACACTCCAATAAGTTCATTTATTTCTACATCATACCCGGTTTCTTCTTTTATTTCTCGAATTGCAGTTTCCGCAGCCGATTCTCCTATCTCCATTGCGCCCCCTGGAAAGCCCCAAGCGTTAAAGTCGCCTCTTTTTTGCAGTAATACTTCTCCTTCTTTATTAAATACACAACCACCAGCAAAGTTTAAGAAAACATAATCATGCCCTACTTTTTCGCGTAATTCTTTTATATAATTGGCCATTCTCTTTCCCCTTTTCATACTTCTTTTATCGCTATTCCTTATCTTTTTCAAGCAATTCAATAATTCGATCTAGCTTCTGATTCATATGCATCACTTGTTGTTTTTTTGCAGCACTGCTTTGCAATACTCTTTTAATGAACAAAGTAAATGATAGGAAAAACAAAACGATAAGTCCGATTACTAAACAAGTATATATCAATGTAAAAATATCACTCTCGAACAAATTCATTTAGATTCCACATCCTTCCTCCTTTCATTTTATCATATAATTCTGATTTTTGCGGTAATATATAAAAAAAGAGCATCCTTTACAGATGCTCTCTTTAACCGATTAATACGTAAATGTAATTGTCGCTAATGAATAATCTGCCATAGCACTATATGGTGCTACTTGATAAGATACACGCTTTGCACCTTTTGGCCAGTTTATTTCATTTAACACTTTCTTTATATCTTGCATTGTTCCATCCATGGATTGCTTATAACGTACTTCTACCTTCTCTGGCTTAGAAGCGAATTGTTGCTGTAATTTTTTCTTAAATTCACTGTAATTGTCTGCCCCGTATTGCGCAGACAAATATTTTAAATTTGTTTCTTTTAACATTTGTTCATATGTAGCTGTTTTTGAACTACCAGCTTTTATTTTGTTTGTTAATTCATTAAAGTAGCTTGTAGTTGCTGCTGGATATTTACTACGATCCCAGTCGTGATCTTTACTTAATTGTTCGTCAGACATATTAAAATATGAATGTGTTACGCGCCCAGCTTTATCTGGTACTGGATCATCGAATGTCGTATCAAGATGATACCATTTGTTTTCAATGTTTACTAAATTCCATGCATGAGCTTGTCCATTTCCTGTACCTGTTACAATATGGTTTTGGATACCTGCTTCTTTTAGTAATTCATATGTTAATAACGTATATCCTTGGCACACAGCAGAGCGATTCGCTAACGCTTCATATGCTGTATATGCTTGATACGACGTGTCATACGATACATGTTTTACAACGTAATCATGAATAGCTTTTACTTTCTCATGCTCATCCATCCCTGGTTTTACAATCGATCCGATAATTGCTTTTGCCTGAGATTTTACATATTGTGTTTGCTCTTTTGATTCACGGTACTTCACTTGCAGTGTAAACGTATAGTTTCCTGGTAACCCTTTAATAGAATATCTAGTAGAAGCTACATTATATTTTACATACTCATCTGCATCTACAATTTTATTAAACTCGCCATACAATTGATCCATAATATTTCTAGCATTTCTATCTTTTGTTTTATATGTGATTGTAATATTTTCTTCTCGATTATCAATCTGTTTTTTTAATTCTTTTTTGAAATCATTTAACAACTTTGCATCTGATTGTGATGTCGCTACAGTTGGATTCGTAGCTGCATAAGATACCGATGACGCGTGTAAGCCCCCCATTACTATAGTTGAACAAAGTGCGGCAGCTCTCACATACTTACTTGTCTTTCCCATCTCGTCACTCCTTATATTCTATAACTATACGAAAAAGTATCGTATAGTTTCAGAGTATACAATACTTTTTCGTATAGGTCATATGAGATTATGCATATTTAACATTGTAAAAAGGTTGTTCTTTTTACAAGAACAACCTTCTTCATTAACAAGTTTGTAATACACAACATGAGTTTTCAAAACGTCGATTTTTCAAGTCTTCATTTCCAATACAGAAATAAAGCATTCCTAAATCTCCCCACATCATATTACAATTTTTAGTATCTGAATCAATTTGGAATAAAAGCGTCATTTGCTGCGGATCTATGTCCATATATTGTCCAGTCTCGTACAATACCTCATCTTGTACAGAGAATGGCTCACCAAACATTTGATGGTTATCATAGTTGTCTGGGATTAGCTCTTCAAGTAATTGCAAGAAACGGTCTGAATCAGCCTCATCTTCAATGAAAAGCTCTGGCAATTTATACGTTAATTCAAAAGTAATTGCACACTGGTTATAATTCGTTTGCAATTCATCTGCTCTTCGTAATTGCTCTACAGGAACATCATAATAAAGCACACGCCCCGCTCCAGTTGGATTCACATCTTCTTCAAAGTAATTTTCCACGGTAAAGAAATATAACATCCCCGTCTTAGGAAGATCGTGATTCATACCAATATTTTGTAAATCATTTAAATTAAATTGAGCGATAAACTGTAACGGATTTCCTTTGTGCATTGGGTATTCAAATGCACATGGCAAATCAGGAATTCCTCCCATTTTCGAACTACCTATCGCAACAGTTTCCTCCTGCTTTGGCACAACTTTCACACAAGGAAATACAGTGCTAATAAGTTCCTCTTTTAAATGTGTCAGCCCATATTTATCAATTAAAACTTCAATTTGTTTATTCATACATTCTCCTTATATTTACATACTTATTTGTATCATCGCACAAAAATTATACTCCATTCTTTGTAAAAACAACAAGCCTCCAAAAAAACGGGCTCATCCTCCATACGCGAACAAGTTAAAAAAAGCATAGTATACATTGTTCCTACAAACACGATAGTTCATTATTTCTTCCAGTACATTTTCCCCTCATTCATTTTTATTTTTAATTTAAGGAGGAATTCCACATGGGTTACGGATATAGTTGCTGTGGTTACGGATATGGTGGCGGCGGTTGTGGTTATGGAGGTTTCGCTTTATTAATCGTTTTATTCATCCTTCTAATCATCATCGGAGCTAGCTGTTGGGGCGGCTTTGTAGGCTGCTAGTAAATTTAAAAACTATTGTAAAAAAGCACGTACAATACGTGCTTTTTTGCCATTTTCAAATTTTTTATGTGAAAGGAAGTAGAATTGATGAAAATTGATGGTGTTTTTGAAGGAGGCGGTGTACGCGGAATTGCGCATGTAGGAGCAATTTGTGCGTTAGCTGAAAAAGGCTATGAATGGGAACGTGTAGCTGGAACATCAGCTGGTTCAATCATCGCTGCGCTCCTAGCAGCAGGATACTCTTGCTCAGAGCTAAAAACGATTATAACAAATATTGATTATGATAAATTTACGAAGAGAACCTTTATTGACAGAATCCCGTTTATTGGAAAAGGATTAAGCGCATGGACTACTCTTGGTATTTACTCTAATATTTTTATCGAAGAATGGATTGAAGAATTACTTCGAAAAAAAGGAGTTCACTTATTTACAGATTTACCTGATTTAAATAAGCTTAAAATTATCGCTTCTGATATAAGTAATGGTAAAATGGTTATCTTTCCTGATGACTTACCGAACTACGGATTTTTAAATTATCGCTTCTCTATTGCGAAGGCTGTAAGAATGAGTAGTACAATCCCCTTCTTTTTTGAGCCGGTAAAATGGCGAACCCCAAAATGGAAACAACCTTGTTATATGGTTGATGGAGGGATTTTAAGTAATTATCCAATTTGGATTTTCGATTCACCTACCTCTCCTCGCTGGCCAACTTTTGGATTTCATTTCGTAAAAGATGATATCCAAGCTGACCCTGCTCACTATAACGAGCCTATCTCCATGTTCAAAGGACTATTTAAAACAATGATGCAAGCCCATGATTTACGTCATTTAGACAAAGAATCAAAAGCAAGAACAATTACAATTCCAACTGGGGCCATTACTAGTACAAACTTTGAGTTAACAATAGAAGAAAAAGAGTGGCTATACAATTCTGGATATAACGCCGCAAATAAGTTTTTACAATCATGGAATTTCAGACAATATATTAATGAATATAGAAACGGAAATCATAATCGAAAAACAAATCGGTATTTCCGTCAACTTGACTCATAATACTATTATTTTTCATATGAGCACACGTAACGCTTTCAAAAAAATAAGCCTAGTAATATTATATATTACTAGGCTTATTTACTTCCTGCGTAATTTATTATACGTTGCTTACGGATACGTTAAACCGTCAGCTTCCTCCGCAGTAATAACTGTGTATCGATTTCCCGTTCGTAATCCTAACAATTCTGCTTTTTCAATCGCCTCCTGCTTCGTCTCCGCATAAGCAGCTAAATATTTTTCTCCATTGATAATTTGGCAAATTACATATTGTTTCATTACTTTCTCCTCTTACTTTTTCATTAATTGTGCAAGTTTTTTTATACCTATTTCAATTTCTTCTAATGTTGCGTATGAATATGAATACAAATTTTCATTTCTTCTATACAATATACACTATCATAATAAATTTAAATAGGAGATAATATGATGAGTGAGGCAATTATTCATGGTATCATTCTTGCATTTGGTCTTATCATTCCATTAGGCGTCCAAAATGTTTTCGTCTTTAACCAAGGTGCGAGCCAACCAAATATTTGGAGAGCAGCCCCTGTAGTATTAACTGCCTCTATATGTGATACGTTACTCATATTGATAGCGGTACAAGGTGTCTCCCTTGTACTCCTTACTTTTTCTTGGCTAACTAACTCGCTATATATAATTGGATTTTTCTTTCTCCTATACATGGGCTTTGTTATTTGGAGAAGTAACCCTTCCAACGATGTAAAACAAGAAAAAAGTATGCCCTTAAAAAAGCAAATCCTTTTCGCCGCATCGGTTTCTTTATTAAATCCACATGCAATTTTAGATACAATCGGTGTAATTGGAACCAATTCTATTCAATACATAGGAAATGAAAAATGGGCTTTCACACTTGCAACTATTATCGTTTCTTGGATTTGGTTTATAAGCTTAGCTGTAGCGGGGAAATTTCTAAAAAGACTAGACTCAACCGGAAAGACAATCGTATTATTAAATAAATTCTCTGGTCTCATCATATGGGGTGTTGCACTTTATATGTTAAAACAAGTTATTTATTCTTAGTGAACGAAAGAGAATTGCATGTTACTGAAAACATCATGCAATTCTCTTTCAAATTATGAAGTAGGTTCCGGTTTCTGTTTTACGTTCTTTGCATCTTTTGCTGGTTTAATCCAAATGATCGCTATAACAGCACCGATAGCAGCGAAAATACTTGTTAAATAAAACACTTCATGGTCAGTACCTTTCATGAAAAAAGAGTATAGAGGCGGTCCAGCTGCTACACCGATAAATCGCATAGAACTATAAAATGACGTAACCGTTCCCCTTTGCTCCTTTTCAATCCCTTGTGTAATGAGAGCATCTAAACATGGGAGTGCCATACCAATTCCTATCCCCATAATAACGAGACAAAGAAGTAGTAAATAAATCCCTTTTATAAATAAAGGAATGATAACTGATGTAGCAGCCATTAAAAAACCAATATAAATACACTTCTTCATCACATTTTGATTATCTCCAATTTTTTTACCAGCCATATATGAACTAAGTGACAGTACAAGTAACGGAATCGCAAGTACACACCCTTTCCATATACCATGAATGTCATACTTTGATTCCAATATAGTTGACAAATAAAAGAGAATTCCGAATAAAATAAGCATAATAATTGCACCTAATGCAAAAATGGCAATCAACCATCTTCCCTTTTCTCGAAACGTAGCGACAATAGATTTGATAAACTCTTTAAGTGGCGGTACTTCTCCTTCTTGTTTCTTTGCCTTTACTAGAACAAGTAATAAAACAATTGATACTATGCATAAAACTGGAATCGCCCAAAATGGTAAAAACCATACAATGGCAGCAAGAGCAGATCCTAAAATAGGGCTCAACACTTTCCCAAATGTATTGGATGTTTCTATGATTCCTAAACCTGTACTAACTTGTTTTTCATCCTTGTATAAATCACCAACACACGGTATAACAACTGGCATTGCACCAGCAGCACCAATACCTTGAATCGCTCTACCAATCAATATCCAAGTGTAGGGATTATCAACTTTCCAAGATACCCAACCAGTTATCGCTCCTCCTATGGCCGCAATCAGCAAACTCGGAACCATTACCATCTTTCTCCCCCATCGATCTGATAAATAACCAGCAATCGGTATAAGTAGAATGGCTACGATAGAGTAAATTGTAATAATCATGGATACTTGAAACGATGAAATATGTAATTTTTTTCCAATTGTCGGCAGGATTGGAATGAGCATTGAATTCCCTAATGTCATAACAAGTGGAACTGATGCAAGCGCAATTAAACAACAGTTTTCTTTTTTTAACATGTTGGCTTCGAAACCTTTCATCATATATTTCTTACCATGTAATAGCCCTGCTGGAACGTAATTTTTCATTCCACCAGGGCTATTACATCTTTACTACTTCCCATTCACAACAAAAGAAATTGGGGAAAACATAGTATTATTCCTATTCTTTGAATCCAGTTCACAATATATCCATACCAATTAATTGAAAAAAAAAGAAAGGAAGAATCCTTCCTTTCTCCTATAACCTTCTACAATTAGCGAGTATAACCGCCACCAAGTTGTTGTTCTGCCATCGCTACTAGGCGTTTTGTAATTTCACCGCCTACAGAACCGTTTGCACGTGAAGAAGTATCAGCGCCAAGTTGTACACCAAACTCTTGTGCAATTTCATATTTCATTTGATCTAAAGCCGCTTGTGCTCCATGTGATGCTAATTGATTAGAATTACGATTTCTAGCCATTACCAATCACCTCCTTATTTATATATAAATTGTGTTAAATTTTAATTTAAATACATGGTAATTTTTGGTTATTAATATTTTTAAAAAAGAGTCTCTACAATGAGAGACTCTTTCATCATTTTATATTAAGAAGTTACTACTTCTAAATTTCTATTTGTTAGTACTTTCATTTCTGCTTTTAATATATCTTTCGCATTATGTCCAAACCATTCGAGTGAAGCGAAATGATCAGTATCTCTCACTTCCTGAATAATCTCATCATAATTTACAATGCCTTCAAATAATGGAACCATACCAGTACGATTTCCCGCTGCTGCATATACATTATTCGGTTCGAACACATGTAAATAATCTGCTGAAGATATATTCTTAAAATGGTAATGTTGTATCCACGGTCTTAGTTGCTGGAAGCTGTCAACTGGATCTGCACCAGACTCCCATATATGAAGAAAATCAAGATTTATTTTCAAATTCGGATGATCTACTTCGCCTAATAATTCCAAAGTAGAAGGCAACGTATCCGTTAACGTATTTGGGTGTGTTTCTAAAAGTACATACATATTATGCTGAGCAAATAATTCACAAATCATGCGAATACGATTCACATACTCTTGTCTCTCTTGTTGCGAAAAATCTGCACTACCTTTTTGTCCAGCAAACGTACGAATTTTGTTCGTTTTAAACCAATTAGCTAGTATTGCAAGTTGTTCACATTTCTCTATCGTTTTTTCAAAATCTGCCGATAATGATATGTCTAAGTAATCACTTATCATCGTAATTTCCAAGGTTTTATCCTTTAAACAATTCAATTCTCGTTCTGTCGTTTCATACTCCTGCATATACAAATTTTGTGCATGAGTCCCCCATAATTCAATGCCTTCAAAACCGTTTTCATATGCAAATTGAACAATATCAGTAAATGAAATTAATTGATGGCGAAATGAAATGGTACATAGTGAATATTTCATAGGTTTGAACTCCCTTATCTTAAATTCAGTAAAGTTTTTAAAATACTAAGACAGACTCATTTGATTTCATTTCTTTCCATGATAAAAACTGTCTCTCTAATTCAGTCTTGATTTGTAGTTCAATTGCATTCATTTCATCCAGCTTTTCAACAATTGATAATAACATACCTTTATTATTTGTCATTGCCATTTTAATTGCACGATACTGTACATTTGTAAATCCTTGTACAATATCTTCTACCCGATCACACCAATAATCAAATTCTTGCTCCGAATATTGCAACGTTTCACGGAAGTATGCAAAGGCATGTTCATAACTATATTTACGAATTGCAAGTACTGGTATTTGTTTTACTGCCGCTACAAGACCAGAAAGCAAATACCCTTCTTCTTCATTTGCCATTTTTATAATTAAGTTTTTCAGCTCCATAGTCAGTTCATTGTCGTTTCTTTTAAAAGTTTCTATGAAATAACTCGCTACCATTTCTGCTGTTGGCTCCTGAATTTCTTCTACATCAATGAAATATCCTCCACCAAATGGGTTATCTTGAACAGAGTAAAGTACTTTTTCTCTTTCCATATTCCCTTCCCAGCGAAAATCAGGATCTAGCATGAACCACTCTTCTTCTTTCTCTGTCTCAGATATCATTAAATAATGCGGAAACGGTTTTTGATGAAATTTATTTTCCCTCTCTGGTAATAGAGACATATCGACCATTACAATGACATAGCGATTCTCTGGCTTATTTTCTACTAATTGTAAAAATGTTTCTACATTACTATCTTTATCTTTTGCATGGTCATACCATTCGTTCACTTTCATACCATACAACTTTTCATACCATAATAAATAATGATCATGGTTAATATTTTCGGAGTGATACGAAATAATGCCACCTTCTGTTATATCAAAGTCTCCATCCCATAGTCCAAAATAAAATGGGCGAAAATCTATGTCGCTACGCCTTTTTATAATTTCACAAAAACAACTCACTAAACAGTGCACTTTAATTGAAGTCATACTATCATCCACTTTCCTAAAGGTTAGTTATTCATTTACGTCCTGTAACGGCTGCAACTCCTCCATAAAATCAAGCAAAGATCCTACAGTAAGAAATGCTTTTGGGTCTACCTCATCCTCTGGAACGCATAGCTTTACATCCATTTCTATATATACAATGAGTTGTAACATCATTACTGAATCAATATATAAATCTTGATTTAAACGCATCGTTTCTTCTAAATGCGTTACATTTTTCAGTTCCATTTTTTCTGTCATAATTTTTAATACAGCATTCTTTAACGCTTCCCGTCTCATGTTGTAACCTCTCCCATCTCTAGTAACTTTCTACTTACTTTTCCAGTTTTATTTTTCGGAATTTCAGTTACACTTTCAATCTCATGCGGAACTTTATAAGATGGTAAATGCTGCATACACCATTCTCTTATTTGAACTGGATCAATATGAGAGATTACTTTCGCTTTAACAATTTCCCCCATGACAGGATGTTTCCCTCGATATACAATCGCCTCTTGCACACCTTCCAATCGAAGCATCGTTTCTTCTACCTCTAGAGGAAACACTTTTAATCCTGAAACGTTAATCACATCGTCCATACGCCCCATAAAATGAAGCCCACGCTCAGATTTATACCCTAAATCTTTCGTGAAAATTTCCTTATCATTCATTTTCACTATGATTTCTTCCGGTGCATTTTCATCTGAACCTATACTTATACTCGCATGAGGTAGCGGGTTTCCTAAATCTAAATGGCTTTTCATATCATGACATATACTAATACAACCTGCTTCAGAACAACCGTATTGTTGCATCATATATGTTGTCGTTTCTTTTAGTTTATAAAATAATGCTTCTGGCAAAGGTGCTCCGGATGTCATAATTTTATGAAACTGAAACGTTCCTTGCGGAAAACTCCCCATAATATGTAGCATAAGTGGTACTGCATATACGATATGTTTTTCTGTATTGCGAACTATATTTAATGCGAATTTAGGGTTTTTATTCGTAATGATGATAGGTTTGCTTCCCCTCGTAATTGCAGATAACGTACCACATATTAGTCCGTATGAATGTGAAACAGGAGCCATAACAATCGGTACTTCATCTATTTCACAGTTTAAAGCTTCATTATAAGCCTTAATTTCTGTATCAACTTCCGTCCATGCTCTACGAATCAGTTTCGGTTCTCCTGTAGTTCCAGAACTATATTGCAATAAAGAAGGCTCTTCTGCTAAATAATTCACTGCTTCTAATTTCGTAAAATCGCTATTTTCTCCATATAAAATTCCGATACAATTTGCACGCTTCGCCATTTCAATAGCCGTTTCTTTTGGCGTATCTTCATGTATAAGTAACACGGATGATTTCTTTTCTTTTAAGAAAAACACAAGCGTAATAATATCGAATGGATCTTTCAGACAAAGTGCAAATCTATTTCCTGCTGCTTCTTGAAATTGTTCCATTTCCTCATAAGCTTGTAATCTCAAATCAAAATCACTTTTGCTATACTCTTCTCTATTAACAATTAGCATAATTTCCCCCTGTAGCAACTGATTTTTGTATGTTAAGTTGTCTTGCTCTATACAATGGATTTGGAACTTCATGAACTAGCGATTCCACATCTATATACAATCGACGCTTCGTTAATTGCTCCGCATAGAATGTAGGAGTGTATAGCTGAATACTTTCAAATCTATCTTTCAAATGTGGATATTTTCTAAAATGATTTTCAATTTCTTCGACCACTATCATCCAAAAGCTTTCTTCTTTCCATTCATATTTATCCGCAAGTACGAAAGCTAACTCTCCTACATTAAATAAGAACAGTGCATCTAGTACCATCTCTTGTAAACATTCGATACGATCCATTTCAAAGAAATCATTCATTTTTCCATTCGCATACGTTTTATGCATTTTAGTAAAGTCCGGACATTTATTCATTTCTTTTAAGAATGGACGATAAAACTCAAGTCCTTCATGAAAATCCTTTAATGCAATACGGACAGGTAATCCTTCTTTATGAACTAAAATCATATTTTGACCGTGTGATTCGAGTGCGATCCCATGCTCTACAACAAGATGTATAACTGGTATAATCGCTTTTTGAATAAGTAATCGCAGCCAATTCTCTATCCCATATTTGTTTAACCATGCATCAATAATGGGTGTTCCATCTTTCTCTTTTGCATATAATCCGTTAAAAGGAACTGCATCCTCTTGCTCACCTAAATAATGATGAACACTTTCACGCCAAATACACCCTAATGAACCATATGTGGCTTTCTTATTCGTATCATACATTACGCTCGAAAATTCCTTTAACAAAATTACACGTGATTCATCCCTTAAATAAGAATCTTGACTTACGACATTACTTAACCAATTCGATATAGCTGGTGCACTCGCAACTGAATATGGTTTCAGCGTACGGAGTGTCGAAGTGTTAAGTATGTTCAGCGATACCTTTACATATGGTCTCTTTGGATTCGTAACATTTCTTAACGTTCTCATAGATTGTTGCGCACAATAATCATCCGCTGATTCCCCTAAATAAATAATACCTTTATCCTGTATATCCTCAGCGTAATTTGAAATGATAAAATTTTCCCACTGCCAAGGGTGAACAGGTATAAACAAATACTGCTTTGGATCATATCCCATACTGTGAATTCGTTCCTTATACGCTTCTAATTTACGCTCACCTACTTCGCTTTTTAAAATTTTGTCATAAATCACTTCATTTTCATAACCTACAGTGGCATTTTTCTTATGCGCTGCGATCCATATAAGTTTTATTGGCCTCATAAATTCATATCCATATCGAAAATTGTCTCGATATTGAAACCCAATGCGCGCTTTATAGCTAGGATGATACGGGTGACCGTCAATTAAATGGTTTTCCAATTCATCGTATGATTTTTGAGTATATTTCAACTTATTACATCTTTCATATTGTGCAATCGTATCTTTAAATATCGTTTGTTCTAATTCGTGAATAAAAGAATCTAATTTCGTTTGTTCTACGTTAACAACTCGAAAAACTTCTTCCAAAAATTGCGCCACTGATTGTATTTCTTGTTTTCCATCTTGAACTCTTACTATTAATGAATCTATAGAGATACGTCCAAATGTTATTCGTTCTCTTCCGTAACATTCGTACGTGACACTTTTATTGTCCTCATCAAGTCCTTGTATAAGAAAAAGAATTTGTTCTTCTTTTTCTATACGAGCTGGCGTAATGATCCCCTCATAAATTAACGACTCTACTAATTGACGTAAAACTCTTCTTCGTACTGAAATATAATCTTCTGACTCAATCGCTTTCAATATTTTCGTATGATACATATCCATTCTCATACCCCCTCTACCTTGCATAAAATGCCATTATTTGTATTACGTGAAATTTTAACCTTATTTATGAACGAACAGCCACTTCTCTAACGAGCGGATTCTGTACTTGTACGTAAATTGCTTGTTCTAAAGGATTACTTAACTCGTCGACATCGAAAAATCTCGTTAATAAATTTGCTTTACATGCCAACTTATCCTCTTCCAACAATTCTCTTAAAAAGGTAGAAGGTTCACGATTATATGGAAGGAACGATTCAAGTACAGTTCTTAATTCCGTGAGGAGAATTTCCTCCCTAATTAATCCAGCTGTACCAAATCCGTTAATGAGTCCAAACATATGATTAAAAATTAAGTAGTAACGAAATCTTTCATCTACAATATAGTCGTCATATAAATTTCCAGTACGTTCTCCAATACCAGCTAACTCATTATTAAGCATCTCTTTCATTGAATTACAGAAATAAAAACCTTGATTATCACGGAAATAATATTTGACCGGATAACCATCCTTTAGCTGAACAACGCTATTTTGCTGATGAGCTTCTAATGCAACACCATACTGTAAATACATCCATACCATCGGCTTTAAAGAAATATTCATATATCGTCTAAACCACTCTAAACTTACTTCTTCACAGCTTCTACTTTCTAAATCTGCTAGGCGATGAATAATATTTGATAAACGAGTACGTTCTCCAGGGATAGCGTCTTGCACTAGCCCTGCAATTAATGTAGCGTCATTGGCATGTTCGCTATAAAAAGGATTCTCTCGAATAATCACTTCAAATCCAGATTCTTGTGTTCCATAATTTAATGTAATAAAGGCTGGATCGCAAATGAAATCAAAGCCTGGAAACTTTTTTAACACTTCACCAATCGCCGTATTTAACATTGCCTTCCCTTCAAGACCACTCTCTAATTCCTTTAATTTATTAATGCGCATTGAATTTGTTACTTTTACTGGAAATGAAAACTTAAGCATATACTTTGCGTCAGGATGATATAACGTCCTAAGTGATGATGTTGCCATATAACACTTACCGGTAGGACCGATATATTCAAGTACTCCTTGCTCTATCCAATCCTGAACGTAAGGTTGGTGTAATAACCACTCTGCCTGAAGCGGATGAATTGGAAGTAATGAATATTCATCTTCATTACAATACTTCGATATAAATTCCTTACTAACCATCTCATCATTGCGTAACTCTTCTTTTAAAATTACTGTTGTAGAATCTAATAATAATGATTTTTCATTCACAATACTTTTATGTGCCCGAAAATAATGCAGCTGGCATTCTCCTTTTAATTCTGGAGAATACATCGCACTTTTCCATTCCAAAATACCTTGTCTACTCTTTGGAGTTGGATGCGTTAAATGTCCAAATAATAAAGATTGCTCCGCCTCTATAAAGGATGTATGGAAACCGTATAATGCAGATGTATCTTCTTTTCTCTCTTTTGTAAATTCCTCAATATTTTGACAACTACGAATAACTCGAAGCATAAGTTCAGCAGGGTTCGTCCCTTCTCCGTAGTTGATAGACATCTCTTTTATTAAGAATGTTATAACTGTAACGTAATCTGCTTTCATAACAGAATTACTATCTCCCATTTGGTAATAAAATTGTTCTCCAAACAAATGGCGATCTGTTGGTGATTTATATATAACTTCTCCATACAAAGTAATGTTTTGTGCCGATAACCGACAGCATAAATAAGTAGAGCAAGTATCTCTTTGAAATGAATGGTAGAAAATATCCTCTATCCTTTTATCCTCTGTAATCCATTCTCCACTTCCTGTTTCTCTTAAATAACAATTTAAAAAACTTTGTATTGTTGCATGTTCCGCGATTTGTTTCGCATGCTTCATACTTGCCCTCCTCTTTCTATAAACACTATCGGAATTTCATATTACAATCGATAATTGAATATCGTTATCAATTATGATTCTAATTGATAACGATATTCAATTCAATAGTATATTTCAGAATTTTTTTATCTGATTTAATTTTTCTTGTTTTCCCTCTTTTCTTTAATCTAGTTAAAAGTACACGAAAAAAATACTCAGTTTCAAACTACATACTTACTATTTTTCATTAGTAATCTATCCAAAATAGTTAAACAAAAGAGGTATACCTTAATTGGTATACCTCTTTTAAACATTTAGTTTACATAATAATATTATTTATATTCTTCCAACAATACGCTGTCTCTTCCACCTGTACTCGTTCTAAAAATTTCGTATCCATTTTTTCTGGATTAAATTTTTCATAAAACTTCTTAGAAGGATTATTCGTAACAACCCAAACTAATAGCGATTGCATATCATTGTTTTTACAATCCGATAAGAAAGCTTGAAATAACTTTTGTCCTATTTTCATTCCTTGATACTCTTGTAAAAGGTAAATCGCATATAATTCTCCCTCACAATTGTATGTACCAGTTCTTTCTACTCCTCCATCGATGAATCCAACTATTTCTCCATTTAACGTCTCTGCTACAAATCTAAATTGATGGTTACTTTCTTTTTGAAAAATGTTTTCCCATTGTTTTTCTCGTTGCTCATATGTTATATTTTCTAAAATCTCGTTAGGGAATATGTCTTTATATGTTGTTTTCCAACTATCAGCGTGAACTTTTGCTATACATGGTATATCATCTTTTATCGCTCTTCTAATACGTACCTCCATCATTCTCTCCCCCCTTGTTTACTCATCATCATATCAATTTTCCCCTTAAAAAACCAAATAAAAAAGAGTGAATTTACTTCACCCTTTTTTCTTACAATTATCTACTTTCCACTTCAACTGAAACAACACGATCTATCTCTTTTAGTGAACTATACAGCTCAGTTGTATATAAATCTTCTGGAGCTAAAATAACCATCTCCAATTGCTGAAATGCTCCACTATCTATATCTTTAATCTTCACTCGTTTTACATGCATACCTAAATTTTTAATTTGCTTAAATATACCATCCAACTCATGATGCTCTTTTACAGTAATTTTTATAGATAAATCTTTTTGTCTTAATGAATACGGTCCTGCAATTTTCACAAGTTGCGGAAGTACATTAATTGCTAAAATAATTAAAATCATAGCAACCGTCGCTTGTAAATAAAATCCTGCTCCAATCGCAATACCTAAAGCTGAAGCAGCCCACACCATAGAGGCGGTCGTTAATCCAGAAATAACATCATTACTTCTTCGTAAAATAACACCTGCCCCAAGAAAACCAATTCCGCTCACAATTTGAGCAGCTAAACGCATGGGATCCATATTTGTATGCCCTGGAACAGAATATACATGTACGGATTCAATTGAAACCATCGTAATTAAACAACTTGCTACAGAAATAACCATACTTGTTTTCACACCAAGCGGTTTATTCTTTAGCTGCCTATCTATCCCGATGAATAATCCTAAAAAGAGTGCTAAACCTAATTTGAGTAAAAATTCATATGACATATTTCCATTCTCCTTACTTTACAATGTTTCCCTTGGAATAATTCACTATAACTCTTTTATGATATCAATTCCAGTCTTTTCTATTCATTTAACGTAAAAAACCGAAAAAACATTTGTGATAATGTTTCTCCGGCTTTTTATTACGCTTAAAACTCTTCTTTATTTCTTATCTTTAATCTTAATCTCTGCATCTTTGTAGAATGCTAATTTACTGTCATTATACTCTTTTGTAAAATTGTTAAATTGCTCTTTTGATTTTTGTGCTTCCACAGTTAATTCATTAACAGCCTTAACTTTTTCACCAATCTCTTTTAATTTCGTTTCTTTTACTTTTAATTTTTCATACAATTCTTTTTCAGTCGCTAACGCCTTCGTATAATTTTCATTCATCTTTTGGAATGCATCATAACGATTTTTATACGACTCTTCTACTGCTTTCGCTTGTTTTTGTAACTTTTTATCTTCAAGCTTCTCTATATTTCCTTGAACGGATTTCGTTTCTTTCTGAGCTTTTTCTAGCATTTCTTTCTCATTTTTCAATACTTTTTCACGGTCATCTACATTTGCAGTAGCTTGCTCTATTTTCTTCATAACAGCGTCATTATGATCTTTACCTTCTTGCAAAATTTGAGAATATAGTTCTTGGCCTTCCTTCTCTAACTTCTCTAATTTTTTCGCTTCATCAACTAATGATTTTTCTTGTGTCGCCGCTGTTTCAAAAGCTGTATATAGGTTTTCTTCTGGTTTTTCACCGAAGCAACCTGTTAATAGTCCTACTGATAGAGCTCCAACTACTGCTACTTTTCCATACTTCAACGTTCATTCCTCCATTACATACGGTTATCATGCCAGAAATTCACTGGGAAGTGACTTTCTTCATGATAAGCTTCAAACTCATAACCCTTTTCTTTTAACCCTTTTAAAATTGCTGGCACAGCAGCTACTGATTGCGGATGAATGTCATGCATTAAAATGACTTCTTGTGGTTTTGTTGCATTTGTTAATACATTTTGAGCAATTTGTGCTGCAGCTGCATCAACTTGCATTTTGTTATATTTCCAGTCTAATGAATCAATTGTCCAATCCCACACTTTAAAGCCGCCTTCTACCACTTTATTTCGAAGACCTTCATTTAATCCTGGCATCGAACCGTATGGTGGACGTGTTAATTTAGGTGATTTCCCAATAATATTGGCGATTAAGCTTTGATCCTCTTTCATCTCATTTACATACTCGCCATTCTTATATAACTTTGCAAAATTATGCGTCATACTATGCATTCCTACATAATGACCTTCTGCATTTTCTCGTTTCACTAAATCTGGAAACTCTTTTACATTCGCTCCAATTAAAAAGAATGTCGCTTTCGCATCATGTTGTTTTAACGTATTTAATAATTCAGCCGTATATTTCCCTGGGCCATCATCAAATGTAAGATAAGCAACTTTCCTTTCCTTGCCATTAAAACGACTTGGTGCCGTTTTATTCATTTCTACTTTTGGTTGTTCACTTGCGAGTTGTACTACATTTTCTTGTTTTGCAACAGCCTTTGCTGGTGAAGTAATGGATTGAAACATGAAATACCCAATTGCTACTGCTGCAATCGCTATTAAAACGAATACTACTCGTTTAATTTTAAAAGCTTTTTCCATTCTATCGAATTCCTCTCCCTATTAATCTTATATATAAATCACCCAATATAATTATACATCTATTTATTTTATTACACTATATAAACAGACTTTATATGTATTATAATGGGAGTTTTATCAAAATGGTCGTTCCTATTCCTTCTTTACTTATAATATTTATTGTACCTCCATGAAGCTCCACCATTTTTTTAACGATAGCTAAACCAAGACCAGCACCTGTAGCATGATTATTAATCTGGTAAAATGACTGTTCTATATACGGTAAATGCTCTTTAGCAATTCCAATCCCATCGTCTTTCACCTTTATGACTGCTTGTCCTTCATTTTTAGTCGCTTCAATATATACTTTACCATTTTCATGTGAATATTTAATGGCATTTTGAACAATATTCAAGAAAATTTGCTTTAGCCTATTTCGATCTCCTATCAATTCAATTCGTTCTATAGTTTTGATGAATTGCATTTTCTTCTCTTCAGCATTAGGAGTTAATTGCCAAATCGTCTCCTCTAGTATATCGTATAATTGCACCTTTTGTTTATATAAATTAAAATGATTTGATTGCAACCTTGAAAAATCTAGCAATTCTTCTACTAAATGAATTAATCTGTCTGTCTCACCTGAAATAATCCCCATGCCTTGCTTTATTTCTTCTTCCGTTAAATGATCTACCGTTTTTAACGTTTCACTCCAACCCTTAATTCCAGTTAAAGGGGTTCGTATTTCATGAGAAATAGAAGCAATAAATTCATTTTTCATCTGTTCCGCTTTTTCTATTTTATCAGACATATGATTTAAACTATGTGCTAACTCACCTAATTCACCAGGATAATCTTCTTTAATTTTCTTCTTTAATGTACCTTCTGCAATTTGAGAAGAAGCATGAATTATAGATTCGATTGGTTTAACAAATGAATTCGCTAATCGTCTACTAATTAAGAATACAATTCCTGAAATAACAATACCTACACAAATCGTAAACATAATAATTTCAATAATCTTGGCATTTACATGTGTTAATACAGTCGTATATTTTAAAACACCAATCGTTTGTCCTTGATGAATCAGCGGACTAATCACTTCTAATTGTTTCACTTTGTCCTTCGTAGTAGTCACTTGGTGGTACATTTCTCCTTCTAGTAACGAATACGGAATAACTACTTTACCCTCTGTCTTTTCTCCACTTGACGATTGTATAATCGTACCATGTCGATCAATTAATTGTAATTCGGTTCCTTCTAACTGAAAACTCTCAATTATATCCCCGCTATATTCTTGCAAACGAATAAAGTATAATGAATTGTATTCAGAGAAAAATCGTGTACTTGTCTTCGCATGAGATTCTACATATTGCACAATACCATTATAATAATATCGGTAAACGGAGACTGAAAATACGACTTCAAATAATACAAGCATAAGTATAATGACCGTCATAAAATATAAAGTCACTTTTCTTTTCATCTTATACTTTCCTTCCACACATATCCTTTTCCCCACACAGTAAGAATAAATTCAGGTTCTGATGGATTACACTCTATCTTTTGACGTAACCGCCTCATATTTACATCTACTACTTTCGTCTCTCCTACATAATTCGTTCCCCAAATCATATTTAAAATTTCATCACGTGAAACCGGTTTTGAAGCCTGATTCATTAAATACTGTAATATCATATACTCTGTAGGGGTTAAATCGACTAGTTGTCCACTTTTATATAATCTTTCTTCTATTATATTTAATAAAAACGGACCAGATGTGATAGTATTCGCTTTTTCATCATGTACTTCTATTCTTCTTAGTAACGATTGTATACGTGCAGTTAGTTCCACAGGACTAAATGGCTTTGCGATATAATCATCTGCACCAATTCCTAACCCTTGTACTTTATCTTCATTTTGTACGCGCGCGGTTAACATAATAATACCTATTTTTTTATTTTCTTCCCGGATTGCTTTACAAACTTGAAAACCATCCATTCCCGGTAACATTACATCAAGTAAAGCTACATCTACAGTATGTTCACATAAAATTTGTAACGCTTCTTCTCCAGTACTGGCTTCTAGTACATAAAATCCAGCACGTTTCAAATTTAGGACAATAAAACTACGAATAGGCATTTCATCTTCTAAAACTAAAATTGTTGGCATCATTTCCACCTCCCTACTCTTGTTGATAATCCGCTAGCGGCTTTACATATGCTTTCACTTTTTCAAAATGTGGTTGTTTCGGTACAGCATATACGTGAGAAGCTGTTTTAACTGCTGCGCTGTATCCTTTTATTCCAAACCATTCTTTCCGCTTAAATATATGAACTTCAAGCCATGTTTCATTTGTACTTGTCTCCAAAAACTTTTGAGAATTTGATTCCTTTTGCTCATCTGATATCGTAATTTTTCCTATTAACTCTTTAGGAATTTTCACATAATATCCCTTTTCTATATCGATATATCTTTCTTCAATTGGCTTAATCCCCGATTCACTCCACTGTATGTAACGTTCAAAGAGCGGACTATCACCATGTGGTTTATCTTCCCAACCTTTTGGACGTACAGTACGAACAAATTCAATAATGCCGTCTTCATTAACATCTTTACTTTCTACAACATATTCATTGAACAAATCTTCTTTCCCATCTATAGGTAATACCTCATAATGATTCTCATCAAATTTTGCTACATACGTTATACCTGAATGAGCACCAACTCCTGCATCAATTACAATCGCCTTTAGTGATTTAGAAATACGGCCCATTTGTATTCTTTGAATGCTATTTATAAATGGATCGAATGATGCTTCAGATAACGTCTTAAATTGTTCAATGAACTCAACTATCAACTTCTCATCTTTTTCATACGTAACAAGACTTAAATCTTTCAGTCCATTTTTATTTAGATCGTCTATGAATAACTTCGTATAATTCCGATTATATATTTCCCTCATATCTTCATTTTCTTCCGAAAAAACATACATAACATGTTTTAACGATTCACGGTCTACAGAGATCCCGATTAACAACTCTCGTTTCCCGTTTCCTGTAAAATCACCAACTTCAACAATATCTACATCTCCACCATTAAATTTATGTGTAGACTTCGTTTTCCAACCATTCCCGTTTTTTTCGTATACGGCTAAATATACACTATGATCTGCATTCGGCAATTTATAAAATATAACGGCTTCTTTCTTATTATCTTGTTTAAAATCCATTGACCAAATCATCTGTTTATCTTTATTAGACATTGGAGTAAGCAATCGATAATTAACAGGCAAATCTTTATCTATTTGCTCTTTTAGTTCATTAATCCATTTCTCATTGGCAGGAGCTTCCATTAAATTTGTTGGAGCTTCAGACATTTTACATCCAGTCAATATAAAAATGATTCCCATAATGCCTATCCATTTCTGCATATAATATCTTTCCTCATTACAGATTTTCATTATTTCTCTTTACTTTTTACTTCTCCAATATTCTCATACATATGAGTATAATTTTTCTACAATAAAAAATCGTTACAGAAAAGTTACAAATCGCGATAAAAAAAGATTGGCAGAAGCCAATCTTTTTTATTATTCATTTCGAACTGATTTTGGTGTTACACCTAGATGCTGATTCAATTTATTTGAAATGTCTTTTACATTTTTTTCGTTTGGAATGTAATAATAAATACCTCCGATACGTTTATCCGTACCTTCTATTTGCATTTTTTCCATTTCTAAATTAGATCCTGCCATATTTTTCGTAATAGCAAGCATATCATCGAAAGTTAAGTTCGTTTTCATATTTTTATCAACTGCATCCAGTAAAGAGCCCATTTTGCTAATTGATTGGACAGACATCGCTTTTTTGGCAATTGCTTCAATTACAAGTTGTTGTCTTTGACCACGCATTGCATCACTATCAATTTTACGTGTTCTTGCAAGCGCAAGTGCTTGTTCTCCATTTAAATGTTGGTAGCCTTTCTCTAAATGAATCATACCTGCTTGGTCTTTACTATCTTGTTCAGTGAAAGTAACTGGTACATCGATATCAATACCACCAAGTGAATCAACAATTTGTACGAATGACTCAAAGTTAAACTTCACATAATAATCAACAGGAACATTTAAAAATCTTTCCACCGTATCGCGTGTACTTTCAACACCACCAAATACGTGTGCATGTGTAATTTTATCTAATTTTTTTCTAGATGGAATATATACACGAGAATCACGCGGAATACTTACTAATTTAACTGATTTATCATCTTTATTAATTGTTGCTAATAAAAGTGCATCTGTGCGAACGGCTTCACCATATTGACTTTTTCTCATTTCACTACCGTCTACACCCATAATTAAAATAGAGATGTTATCCTTTAAAGGTTCAACTTCTTTATCACGCTTCGATGACTTATCAATTTGTGCATACGCGTCACTTACTACTGCTTTTGCTTTATTATATATTAACGATCCATATCCTACTCCTCCAAAAATAAGTAAGAACAATGGAATTATAATGAACCATTTTATTGATTTTCTTTTAGAACGTTTTTTACTGCTTCTCGTATTTTGTTCTAATTCAGAGCTCATATCCATTCGCCTCTCTTTCTCTTTCCCTAGTATAATGTATGTCTAGTAATCTTCATATTGAATTTCCTTTCAATTACCTTACAATTTTGTAAGGTTACATCATAAATCCAACATATATCCCATTTCACATTATACTCTCGTGCTTATTTTTGGCAAGTCACTATTTACATAAAGATATAAATAAATCTATATATTATAATTATTTTAGTTTGGCGTATACATGGTTTGCTTCCCATTATTAATAATGAAAGCTGATTTTGCTTTTATTTTCGTCTTTCCTATTTCTATATCTTCATTTGAAAAATTCACAATAATATTCATATTTTTTCCATATGAAGCAGATTGTACTAACTTATCTTCTGACAAATATGCGAAGTTCGTCATCTCTTCTTTTACTGCCTTTTTATGAAATTCATTCCAAACTTTCAGATGCTTCGTAATTTCTTGCTTATGCTTATTCCACTCTACTTCATCTAAATGGTACAACGGAGGAACGTTATACAATAATTCGTATAACATACGGTTTCCAACCTCATCTTTTATTTTCAAACTTCCCCATTCCCAGTGGTGTGTTGTAATTACAGCATCATTGTATACTAATTTATATAATGGTACTGAATATACAGGATTTAAATATACTTGTTTATACTCTTCTTTTAACGGTACTTGTTTCGCATATTTTTCTGGAACATTTTGATTCGGTGACCAATATCCACCCACATAATACGGACTTGTTTTGTTCTTCCTCATATCTTCATCGTCCCATTTAATAACTGGCGTTTCAATACCATGAGCAAATGCAATCGTGCTACTTGCAAAATCATTTCCGCCTTCAGAGCCAACTACCATACCTTTTTCTTGCGCAATATAATCCATTCGTTGTAATCTTGCTTTTAAATCTTGTTCTTGTGTTGTTATATGTTTAGCCGAATAATCATCGTAAATTTCACCTGTTGCATCACAATCAATAAACCATGAATTGTATTTAGGTCCATTTTGTAATATATCGTTCATTCGTTCTTTTACACTAGGAAGAGATAAAGTTGGATTTAATTTTCGCCCTCTACCTAAAAAACCTTGTACCTTTTCTCCATTTTTCTTCGTCACAGTTGCCTCTTCATATAACGATGAATCAGTAAACGAAGCTGTGTTCCAGTTTTTATCAGCTTTTTCGTGAATAGAATGGTAGGAATCATACGGACCAACTAAATAACCCATTTTCTTAGCTTCTGTCACGAAATCAGGCTGCATATACCCTTGCTCCCAGTTAGGTAACCCAATCCATGCATTGTCTATTCCTGCCGTTTTCATTTCCTTTATAATATCCGTTCCATCTGCCTTCCCCCATTTACTTACTTCTTCAACCGCATCACCGAGTACCGACTTTAATACATGCTTATTTAAGTTATATAACTCCATCTTTGATAATTGATCTACACCTTTGTTTAATAACTCACTAGCTTTCTGATCAACTTTTAGGAAAATGTCCTCTTTATACAATTCTTTCATTAATAATACTTCATTTACATAACGCAAAATAACATTTTTTTGATACTTATCAACAAAATCTTGTTTACTTACTTGCTCAAATACATTCAACTCCCCAGGCTCTGAACTATTCTTTTGAATAAGCTCTTTTATACGACTGAACACAGGACTATTTATTTGTTCTCTTAACTTTGGCCAATTTATGTTACTGTCAGACAAACCATTTTGATTCCAAAAATAAAAATGAGCCGCACCATAAAGTTTTTCAATCTCTTTATTTTTTCTAGCCTTTTCTTGTAATGTTTTAAATTCACCTTTTCGAACAATATTATCCTTATACAATTTAGCAATACTGACTGCATCATTATTTGTCACATATAATTGAAATCCATATGTTTTCTTTTTATTTATACTGGGGAATTCATGTATAAACTCAAATCCTATTTTCGGATCCGAATGAAATTTCAATTCATTATTAAACATATTGTTCGCAATATATACAATCGAATATTTCGAACCATTTAATGCAAAAAACTTCATAGAAAATGATTCAGCAAATGAATATGCATCATCCTTTAAAAACTTCTTCCAATTCTCATCATTACTCGGAATTTGCTTCCCTTCCCATAGCGGGAGTGTATAATTTTCAGCTTGTATTTTTGGCCATGTAAAACTTTCTGCACCGTTCGATTCCACTTCAATACTTAAGTGGTCGTTTTTCTTTTCTAAGTTCACCTTTACTTTTTCATCTGGATATTCCCAAGATGTGCGATTCTTTTCTTTTTTCACATTCGATACTTTCATTTTCGGTAACGGTTGTGACGCCTGTTCTTTTACACCATCATGTTCTACCGTTAATGTGAACGTCTCTGGATTTACATCGTACGTAAAATCTTTATACGTCGCTTTCTTTATTTTAGACTCTTGTACAGCATTACTACCTTTTATATCACACCCGACTAAAGTCGAAAATGACATCGTTGTAAGAAGACATATTGCTATCATTTTTTTCATCTTCTGCACCTCCACCACTGAATATACAAGGGCTTTGTTACAGGAATGTGGCAAAAAAATAGAACCAGCATAACGCTAGCTCTGTTTTGGGTATTATATATACGGACAACTATATAGTCTACTTAATATATATGCAGTACAATAACCGTGTTTTTTCATCCTCACTAATTATAAAAGCAAATCATTCAAAGCTTTAACATGCATTTTTCAACTAAAAAAATAAGTGTATATAATATATGCTAAAACTAGTACTAAAATTACTAGCGCTGTACCTTTCCAATTCATACCACCCGTCATATCAACTGGACTACCCGTTTCAGCTCTGTTGAGCCCATCATGTAAAGAACCGGTAGGATTGTTTTTCAATTCACTTTGCCTTATACGTTCTCTTTTTTCTTCCGGTGACTCTTTCTTCATATGATCCGTTCACCTCCAAATTAATACACTCTTTACTAAATTATACATTCATATTTTTCTTTTATATGCAAACTTAAAAAATATTTACAACATAAAGAAAGCTAGCGATGCTAGCTCTCTTTATAATCCAATATGTTCTTTCTTATTTACAGTAATCCCTCTATGATCAATTTCTAGCTCACACACTTTCATAGACGTAAATACTCTCGCTAATTGCTCAGCAATTTCTTGACGTTTCTCATACGGCGTTAATATAAAAATAGATGGTCCTGCACCGCTAAGCGCTGTACCGTATGCACCGAATTCTTTTGCACATTTACGAATAGATGGTAATAACGGTACAAGCTCTAAACGATACGGTTCGTGAAAATGATCCCTTTCCATCATTTCCCCTACAACTTCCCATTTCTTTTGACATAAAGCAGCTACTAATACATTACTTATTGCACTAGCCTTAACAGCTTCATGAAACGGAAATACATCTGGTAATACAGAACGGCTTTCATCTGTATTTAGCTCTTCATTTGGAATAAGTGAAATTACGCCTAATTCCTTACTTTCAATTCTCACAACCGATACATTCTTTCCATCAAGTGCCCCGATTACAGTTCCTCCTAATATAGAAGCAGCAACATTATCAGGATGACCTTCAAAATTTGTAGCAATTTGAACTTTTTGATCAATCGTTAAGTTCAATTTGCCTAGTTGATTCGCAAGCTCTATCCCAGCTACAATTGCTGATGCGCTACTTCCTAGACCTCTTGTTAGCGGGATGTTACTAGTAACTTCTATTATATGGGGTGATAAAGAAGGACATACTTTACATGCCGTGCTAACAATTAAATTTTTATCGTCTGTCGGAATTGAATCTTCAAAGGAATGGATCACTTGCCATTTATCAGACTTCTCTTTTACTACTACATGTAAATACAATGACAAAGCTATTCCTACTGAATCAAATCCAGGTCCAACATTCGCTGTACTAGCAGGAACACGAATACTTAATGGTATCACGACATAATCACCCCTTTAATATGCTCTCTAATTTGTTCTATATTATTTGAAACACTTGCAATATCTAATGTATTAGAAGAGATTGCGATATCAGGATCTTTCAAGCCGTTTCCAGTTAAAACTGCAACAACTGTTTCTCCTTTTTTGATTTTTCCAGATTGAACATGTTTCATTACACCAGCTAATGAAGCATTTGATCCTGGCTCAGCGAAAACCCCTTCCGATTTTGCTAATAATCTATATGCATGTAAAATCTCTTCATCTGATACCATATCTATTTCGCCGTGAGATTGCTCAGCAGCCTCTACCGCATATGACCAACTTGCTGGGTTACCGATGCGAATCGCAGTTGCAATTGTTTCTGGCTCGTCAATTACATGCCCTTTTACAATTGCAGCTGCTCCTTCCGCTTCAAATCCGTGAATTCTTGGCTTTTTATAACCTTTTTCTTTCTCATATTCACAGAAACCTTTCCAGTACGCTGTAATATTTCCAGCATTCCCAACAGGGATCGCTAGAACATCTGGTGCACGTTGCAACTGATCACAAATTTCAAACGCTGCTGTTTTTTGCCCTTCAATTCGATAAGGATTCACTGAGTTTACTAACGTAATCGGCTCTTCCGCAGCGATATTTCTTACAGCCTTTAATGCATCATCAAAATTTCCTTCTATTGAAATAATTTCAGCTCCATACGCAACTGCTTGTGCTAATTTTCCATGTGCAATCTTTCCTTCCGGTATTACGATAATACATTTCATTCCAAGGCGTGCCGCGTATGCGGCAGCCGATGCTGATGTATTACCTGTCGATGCACAAATGATTGCCTCCGAACCTTCTTCTTTCGCCTTCGCAACAGCCATTACCATGCCCCGATCTTTAAAAGAACCTGTCGGATTCGCTCCTTCATACTTCCCGTATAACTGAATCCCTAATTGTTTTGATATGTTTAATAACGGAATAAGGGGTGTATTTCCTTCCATTAAACTCACATCTGGTGTGTTTTCATTTACCGGTAAATAAGAAGCATATTGGTTTAATAGCCCTTTATACATATTGTTTTTCCTCCTCAATAATGTAGTAACTGTTTATTTCACTTGCGACATCTTCTATTGCCCCTAAAACTCGTTCGAATTGATACTTTGAAGTTTGATGTGTCACAACAACGACTTCTGCAAGTTTACGATTTAAAGGTAATTGAATTACTTCTTTTAAACTTACAGAATAATTAACGAAACATTCTGTTATTTTTTGCAACATCCCTGGCTCATCTCGTAATGAAATACGTAAGAAATATTTCGAAACGACTTCTTCATCCCCTTGTAATTCGTATGGCTCTGGTTCTTTTAACACACTTTTATTTTTTGGAACTTGATTCATATTTTTAACGATTGAAATAATATCACTTACTACTGCAGAACCAGTCGGCAATTTACCTGCTCCAGGTCCGTAAAACATCACTTCTCCTACCGCTTGCCCGTGAACATACACTGCATTAAATTCATTATTTACATTTGACAATGGATGATGACTTGGTAAAAGTGTCGGTTCTACACTTAAATGAATAGCTGATCCCTGTTTCTCTGCTTTACCAATTAACTTCATAGTAAACCCTAACTTTTCAGCCATTTGTAAATCTTCTTTTTCTACCTTTCGAATCCCTCTTACTTGCACATCATCCAAAGAAACATTCATCGAAAAACCTAAATTTGCAAGGATTGCTACTTTTCTCGCTGCATCTAATCCATCTACATCCGCTGTCGGATCTGATTCTGCGAAACCTAATTTTTGCGCTTCTTGTAAAGCCTCTTCATACGACCATCCCTTTTGACTCATCTTTGTTAACATATAATTTGTTGTTCCATTTACGATTCCCATTATTTTTTCAATTTGATCTGAAGCTAATCCGTCTGTTAGTCCTCTTAACACTGGAATACCACCGGCTACACTTGCTTCATAACATAAATCACAATCATTATCGTTCGCCAGTTGCAAAAGCTCTGCACCGTATACAGCCATTAAATCTTTATTTGCTGTCACGACATGTTTCTTATTTCGTAAAGCCTTAACAATATGCTGCTTCGCTTCTTCAATTCCGCCCATTACCTCTACTACAATATCAATATTTGAATCATTTAGAACTTCATCAACATGACTTGTTACTACGATTCCATCGATACAAACATCACGTTCTTTTTCTAAATCACGTACAACGACTGTCTTCACCTTCACTTCATGCCCTGTATCAAGTGCAATTTTTTTATAATGTTCTTTCAAAATATGGACAACACCACTTCCGACCGTACCTAATCCTAACACCCCTACATGAATAACGTTATTCATCTTCTAATCTCCTCCTACAATTTTATTATTTATCTTTACCAATCACCTTGCTCTGCTTTTTAATCATGCAGGTGGTGGTTATTTCCGTACGTACAAATCGTTTCATGTTACTGCACCTCCTTTCAAAGTAATAAAAAAACACACCCATCCCTAGGAAAGGGACGAATGTGTTTTCGTGGTTCCACCCTTGTTCCAACCTAGACATATTTCTCCCTAGATTGCTCAAGTTCAGATAACGGCTGATTCCGTCAATAATTACTAGATTGCTCGTTCACTATTGAAGTTCAAAGGTGGTAAAATCATTTCTCGTGTTAGGAAGCTCACACCCTTGACTTCCCTCTCTGTAAACCGTAAAAATGATTTCGTGTCCTTATCGTTACTTTTTCGTTCATGTTTATTTGTTAACTCATTATACTCGCATAAAAAACAAAATCAATACTATTTTTAAATTATTTTAAATTTTCAATCTCTTAAACTATAAAAAAACACACTCATCCCTAAGAAAGGGACGAATGTGTTTTCGTGGTTCCACCCTTGTTCCAATCTAGACGTACTTCTCTCTAGATTGCTCAAGTTCAGATAACGGCTGATTCCGTCAATAATTACTAGATTGCTCGTTCACTATTGAAGTTCAAAGGTGGTAAAACCATTTCTCGTGTTAGGAAGCTCACACCCTTGGCTTCCCTCTCTGTAAACCGTAAAAATGATTTCGTGTCCTTATCGTTACTTTTTCGTTCATGTCTATTTGTTAATTTATTATAGTTATCAACTTTTTAAAAAGCAAGCCTATTTTTACTAACTATTTTCAAAAACTTCTTTTATTATATTTTACAATAGCGTTATTCATCTACAGATTGATTTACCTATTTGTAATTTTCTCTACTTATAAATTAACAGTTTATATATAAATATCCCATTTTAAAACACATATATACTCACCGAAAAATATATTAATATAATTTTGTTAATACAATCTTTTTGTATAACTTTCTTCTAAAGAACGTGCAACATCTTCTTCTGAAGCATTCACTTTCGCATGCTCCAGCAACATTTTTGCTGCTGAAGGTAACTCTTTTTTATTTAACCAAGATTCTGGATCCCACATTTTTGAACGAATAAAAGCTTTTGCACAATGGATATAGCATTCCTCTACCTCAACCACAATTCCAAGTAACGGATTGCGTCCATTTGCCTGCATTTCTTGCAAAATTTCTTCGTCGTTTGTTATATACGCTCGGCCATTTATTCTGAGTGTCTCCCCAAGGCCTGGGATAAAAAAGATTAATCCTACACGTGGATTGGAAATAATATTCAAAATAGAGTCTATACGACGATTGCCTGGTCTTTCTGGAATGATAATTTTATTATTATTAAATACGAATACAAATCCAGGTGCATCTCCTCTCGGCGAAGCGTCACACTCTCCTAATTTATTTGCAGTAGATAGTACTAGAAAAGGAGATTTAGACAGAAAATCTACGCAATGGTGGTCTAATGATGAAATAACCTTTTTCAAAGCTCGCTCACTTGGTTCCCCTAATATTTTCCGTAATTCTACCTCAGTTGAAATAATCGATTTTATTTCCTTACTCTCTATTCCCACTAATACCGACCTCTCTTTTCTTTATTTTCCCAAAATTCAATACAAATATTGTATAATAAAGTTTGCAGAAAGGGGAATTAAAATGACAGAGTGGTTAACGATATTTGATTCTGAAAGAAATACACTTGGGAAGAAATTACGTGATGAAGTGCATCGTGACGGTGATTGGCACGAAACATTTCATTGTTGGTTTGTAGAAAAAGATGCTGAAGATATGTTTTTATATTTCCAATTACGCTCTAAAAATAAGAAAGAAGCTCCACTTATATGGGATATTACTTCAGCTGGACATATAATGCATGATGAAGATGTACAAATTGGCGGTCTTCGTGAAATTGAAGAAGAATTAGGCCTTTCCTTTCAAACGACTGATTTAACATACAAAGGTATCTTTACAATAGATTATGAAATTTCAAATCTTACGGATCGCGAATTTTGCCATATGTATTTTCACAATGTCATCGATTCACTTCCATTCGCACCAGGTGAAGAAGTAGACGATGTGATGAAAGTACATGCAACTTCTTTTCTACAACTATTAAAAAGAGAGATTTCATCTTTTACAGCTATTTCTGTTTTAAACAATAAGCCGATAACGATAACATTTGAAGATATTTATCCATATGATCTTGCATACTATGAATTTGTTATAGAAAAAGGAAAAGAGTTAATAAAAAATAATAGTTTGTAAATAAAATAGGACTCCCACATAATATTGCGTGGAGTCCTATTTTTTCATTATTGTTCAAGTATTTTCAATCTACTCTCTACTTGTATAAATAAACGAACGATTAATAACAGCATAACTATCATAATCGCTATCATTGTATGTGGATATCTAAACAGTACACTACTAACACTTCCAATAAACATCATGATGAATCCGTTTTGCTTCATCACGTCTGCACTATACCTATTACCTGCATCCCATAATTTTTTATTTTTCATAGATCGTTTCGTACGATAACCATATGCCGCATTAATATCTGTCGGTGGATTTTTTTGAAGGATAATTGCCGCAAATATAAATATAATACCTATTAAAATACTCATTCCTATGTTTATTAGTGCATACATCAATTATATCCCCTCCTAACCTACACCTTCATTATACGACATAATCCTGTTTTCCCCAATTTATAACACATTCATTTTCTTTCTTTTGATGTCTGGAACATACTTGGAAGTGTTACAAAACGCGCCCCTTTCGTTTTTAACTGCGGAATAATTTTGTCTAGCGCCTCTACGGACCCTTGCAAATGCCCACCTGGAGTTGAATGCTGAAGTATGACACTACCAGGAAATGAGTTCCCTAACACGTTATTTGTAATTGTATCAGTACTTACACCTTTCCAATCAACCGTGTCAACACTCCACTGTACAATCATAAAATTTTGCTCAGTTGCCCACTTCAATTGATCTTCAAGTATTTCACCATACGGTGGGCGAATAAATTTCGGTGCATACCCAGCTAAACGATTTAATATTTCTTCTGTTTTTATAATTTGATTACGGTACTCAGCATCATTTACTTTCGCTAAATTTGGATGACTATACGTATGATTGCCAATTACATGCCCTTCATTCGCAATACGCTTTACGACATTCGGAAACTTTTCTGCGTTTTCACCAAGTAAGAAAAAAGTAGCTTTTACATTATGTTGTTTTAACTTATCTAATATTTTTGGCGTAAATTCTAAATCCGGCCCGTCATCAAATGTAAGTGCGACTTCCGCTTTATTGTACGGTCCTGAAAATGCGTACGCATATTTTTCGACCCAAGAAAATGGTGTCCACGATCCACGTTCATCTGCTTTCATTTGTACTTCATAGCTTTGAGGGATATATGTGTATAGCAATGTTCTTATATAATCTCCGTAATAAAATAAGTTATATGGCATATAGGCATACGAAACATCTCGTTCTAGCCCCCATTGATATGGAGCAAACCCTTCTGGTGAATAAAAATAATACATAATAAAAACCTCCCTAAAGTTTCATATGTGATTCATCTGCACTTTGTTAGAGAAATTATTATTCATAAACAAAAATAAGACTGTCCGTCATTTGGACAGTCTTACTGCTGACTATTATTAATAAATTGATGTACTATCTTTCGGTAAAGCTTTCACATGTTTTAAATAACTTGTCACTCTGTCATCATCACCTTGCGGGTACGGATATCCATAAGCGTTAGCAATTTCGTTCGCCACTTCCCTAAATAAATTACCCATGACAAAGAATGATTCCCATATGTTTTCATATTCTGCATTAGAAAATGTCCTCTTAAATTGCACCCACATATCTTTTTCAATATATTTCTCGAAATACTTTCCAAACTTCCCTGCATTAACTATAAAGTCTGTTTTCATACCAATATGCCATTCTAGCATTACAATTAACATATCTCGCACTGGGCCATCAAGCATCCCTTTCACATAAGAAAGTTCCTCTCGCCATAACCCTTTTGCCACATTCGTACTACACCACCAAAATTCATTACAGCAATCCAAAAACTCTTTTTCTGTAGGCTTTTTTATTAAGTAATCCTTATCGCTTGCTGGCGGGAATCCTTCCATACAATTATCTTTATCAAGAAGTAATTTACTTAAACTATCTTGTCTAACGAAATTATTTATTAATTCAACTGGGGCTAGTGTTAAATCAATCCGATTTCCATCCATGAACTGCATTAAATACGGAAACTTCCCGTCTCTATCTGGTGGGACTAATAACATTTCTTCCGGCATTTGTACCATCATTATTGCTCCAAATCTATGAATCCAATTATGATTAGACGTAAAAGAGCGTATATCTTTAACAGCGTAAATAACATCATAGTCTTGAAAACAATCTTTTTTCACATTTGGATTTACACGTGATCCATTCATGATGACAGCTCGAATTCTTTCATCCTCTTTTGCTGTATTTATAATTAAGTCCATCATTTCTTTTTCCGTTCTCATCTACTCACAACCTCCAATTTTTTATATAAAATATAGTGATATGTATATAGGAGGTCCACGAGCTAACTGCGTTATATACGATACAAGTTATAATTTTTCAAACATCTTTTTCATTCTATTTATCTCCTTTCGTTATTCTTTTACGAAAATGTAGAATCTTTCGGTATTAATATGTCACTCACATATTGATCAACAGCCGTCCATTTCTCAATCGTACTCATGTAAATACCATCCCCTTCAATTTTCCAATGCATTTCTACTATTCGCTTTCAATTATACCGAAAATTCTGTCTCATATACAAAAATAAAGAAGGGACATCTACTTCATTACAAAATAGATGTCCCTTCTTTTGTTTATACATGTATCCCTTACGGATTAGTAGACCAAAGTCCTGCTGATTTAATAAATGTACGTTTATTTAATTTCAGCTGCGCTACGATAAACTCTGCAATATCTTCTGCTTGCATAACTTTATCAGGATTTCCATCAGTTAGTCCTAAATCTACAGCCATATCAGTTGCTACTGTACTTGGAGTTAAAGCAGTTACGCGAATGTTATGTTTACGAACTTCCATCGCTAACGATTCTGTTAAGCCAAGAACACCAAATTTAGAAGCACTATATGCACTTGTTACAGGTGCACCTTTTTGTCCTGCTGTAGATGAAATGTTAATGATATCACCAGATTGTTGTTCAATCATGCTTGGTAAAGCTGCACGAGTTGCATAGTATACACCCATTAAGTTTACTTGAATGATTTTTTCCCAATCAGCAACGTCTAATTCTAAAAACTTACCGAACTTAGAAATACCAGCGTTATTAATTAAAATATCGATAGATCCTAAACCGTTTTTTAATGTCTCAATTGCAGTAGTCACTTCTTCGTATGAAGAAACATCAGCAGTTGCAATAACAGCTTTTACGCCTTCTGCTTCTACTTCTTTCGCTACAGCTTTTAAGTTTTCTTCTGAGCGAGCTAAAAGACCTACATTTACGCCCTCTTTCGCTAATGCGATCGCTACAGCGCGACCAATCCCTCTACCTGCTCCTGTAATTAAAGCATTTTTGCCTTGTAATAATTCTGCCAAGTATAACACTCCTTAATCATCTCAGTTATGTATTATATTAAAATTGTATCTATGTTTATGTAAAAAGGCAATGATGCACTTTCATGTGCGTAGGTTACTTGTAGGTAACTATAGAAAGTTTTTATTTATAACTCTCATGTTTTTCCATAATTCATGTAAAATAGAAATAAATTCCACATAGGAGAGTGTTTGTGTATGAAAAGAAAAAAATGGTACTTGTCACTATCTGCAGTCGGACTATTTAGCATATTTTTGGCTATGTACTTTATATTTGGTAATCCATTACATTATAAAGTAATAGAAAAAGATACTAACGAATATCTCCATACTATAAAAGGATATAAGCAAAAAGAAATACAAAGTATAGCCGGAAAATATACTCCCCTTTATAATATCGGCTATTATGCAGAAGTCGTATATAAAGACGAACCTTATTTTACATACTCTTATACATACGATAATAATAAAAAAATAATACAAGACAATGGCATTTTAGGAAGACATACTGAATCATTTGAGCATCTTAATTTAAATTGGTCACTGTTCGATCAACTAATACAAGGGATTCATACAAACTTACAAGAAAGAGGTTTAAGTGAAAAAAGGGATTATTCTATACGACACGTTCATTTCATTGATATAGATGATGATAAAAACGGTGCAGAAGCATACGTTGACTTTAAAAAAGATAAAGAATCTGATTATTCATACCGTATGAATAGCGAAGGAAAAGCTTATCAGTATAGCTGCAGTAATGGGAAATGTATTTTTAAAGAGAAATAGTGTTAGAAGGATTCCCTCCTAACACTATTTCTCTTCATAATTTGGAATACAAACAATAAATTCCGTCCCATTCCCTTCCTCACTCTCAACTTTTATTTCCCCCTGATGAAGATCGAGTACTTTTTTCACAATCGCTAAACCTAAGCCACTTCCTCCATAAGCACGAGTTCGTGAAGAGTCCGCTTTATAAAAACGCTCAAAAATATGTTGCTTCTGTTCTTCGGATATCCCAATTCCCGAATCGCGAATACGCACTTCCACTAATGTCTCATATTCTTTTAACTTGATTGAAATCGTACCGCTACTTGGAGTAAATTTAATACTATTATGAATTAAATTAATCCAAACTTGACTCATACTTTCTTGATCAGCAGTTATATGCACTTTTTCTAAATCAAGGTCTAATTCAATTTCTTTCTCAGCCCAAAGCGGTTCACTATTTAACACAATTTGCTTTAACTGTTGATCTAATCGATAAGTAACTCTTTCTGGTGTATATTCTTCCGACTCTAATAGGGTGAGTTTCAGTAAATTTTGACTTAGTTTAGATAATCTCGTCGTTTCTGTTTCAATAATGGTAAGATAATGCTTTCTTTTTTCCTCAGGAAGATTAGTATCTTGTAGTGCTCTAGCAAACCCTTTTATAGAAGTTAATGGTGACTGTATTTCATGAGAAACATTCGAAACAAATTCCTGACGCATCTTCTCCATCGCATTCAGTTCATCTGTCATATCGTTTATACTTTTTACGAGCACACCAATTTCCCCATCATATTTCTCTTCATTTCGTATTTTTACCGAGAAGTCCCCTTTTGCAATTTTTTGTATCGGTTCAATAATAGTCCAAATCATCGCCTCTCGCTTCGGTCTCATTAATACTGCAATTAATATCCAAAGAAGAATCATAAATATAAAACTGAGTATGTCACTAATGAGGTAAGTAACAAAAGGAGATAGATGTATTGCAAGGGCATCCAATATACTAGATGATACATAAAATGCTGTAGACCAAATAATAGTAAGAAAAGAAAAGAGTGCTATTATCGCTCCTGTTACTTTCAGCATCTTGAATTTACTCATTCGTTCTCTTTTTCTCATTTACTTACCTCTAAGCGATATCCTAAACCCCTTATTGTTTTAATACTAAATTTCGACTTCTCTTCTTGAAACTTCTCACGTAACCGATTTATATGAACGTCTAGTGTGCGTTCATTCCCTTCAAAATCATATCCCCATACATCTTCAATTAATTGCTCTCTCGAACAAGTTCTCCCCGCTTTAGAGCCTAAAGTAAAGAGCAATTCGAATTCTTTTAACGGTAACGTAACCGTTTGTTCTCCAATTGCAACTTCAAATGTTTTACGATTTAACAGTACAGTTCCAACTTGAATTGATTGCGACACTGTAATTTGGTAACGTTTCAATAACGCCTTAACCCTCACTACTAGTTCTATCGGATCAAATGGTTTTACAAGATAATCATCCGTACCAAGATGAAATCCTTTTACTTTTTGAGACGTTTCCCCTTTAGCAGTTAACATCAAAATCGGAATATCATAGTACTTTCTTAATTCGAAACATACATCAAATCCATCCATATTCGGCATCATGATATCAAGAATAACCATATCAACTTTCACTTCATTTATTTTTTGAAGTGCATCTAGACCATCAATTGCCTCATATGTTTGAAAACCTTCACGCTCTAAAAATACAGAAACGAGTTCTCTAATATGCGGATCATCGTCTACTATTAAAATGTTAGGTATCAAAGAAACCATTTCCTTTCTAATTAGCATCCTTAACAAAACTTTTAAAAATGAATAATCAGTGGAGTACAATCCCCACTGATTATTCATTTTATAATGCCGCCTCTTTAATTTTCAATTGTTGCGTTGCAAATTCACGATACATGTCATGTGTGCGTAATAATTCATCATGTGTACCACTTCCTGTAAGATTCCCTTTTTCTATAAAGATAATTTTATCTGCATCTACAACAGTAGAGAGTCTATGTGCAATAACTAACGTTGTTCTGCCTTTCATTAAGTTATTTAATGCCTTTTGAACGACGGACTCAGACTTACTATCTAAACTTGAAGTTGCCTCATCTAACATAAGAATTTGTGGGTTTCGAAGTAGAGCTCGTGCAATCGCAATTCGCTGCCTTTGTCCTCCAGAAAGTTTTACCCCCCGTTCTCCCACTTCTGTTGCATATCCGTTTGGTAAGTCATGAATAAATGCATCAACATATGCCATCGCTGCTACTTTTTCAATTTCTTCATCTGTTACTTCACCCTCAACACCGTAACAAATATTATCACGAATCGTTCCATCGATTAACGGACTATCTTGTGATACGTAACCGATTTGACGTCGCCATGACGGTAGTGAATAAGCTGTAATAGGTTCTTCTCCTAATTTGATTGCACCAGTTGTCGGCTCATAAAAGCGTTCTAATAATGAAAATAACGTCGTTTTCCCGCTACCACTCGGTCCTACAATCGCTGTTACTTTACCTGATTCAATCGTGAAATCAATATTCTTTAACACTTGCTCTTCTTCGTTATACTCGAAATATACATTTTCAAGAACGATTGGTTGCTTAGCATTTGTGACGTTCACACCAGTTTCATGATCTTCTACTTCATATTCTAAAATGGTATAAATTCTTTCCGTTGCACCAATCGCCTTTTGGAATTGTGTAAAGAACATAGATAATTGACTCATCGGCATTATAATTTGAACTAAATATAAAATAAACGCTACTAGTTCCCCAGTTGTTAATGCACCGCTAGAAACTCTCATCCCACCATATCCTACGATAATAACAAGCAGTGCCATTAAAACAAACGACATAACTGGTGAAATTAACGCTTGCACTTTTCCCTCTTTCAAACCAAATTGCAATAACTTCTCGATACCTTTATTTCCAGTTTCATATTCTCTTTTTTCTGTGTTCGAAGATTTCACTAAACGAATTTCTGATAATACTTGCGTTAGCACACTTGTAAAAGAAGCTGTTTCATCTTGAAGCGCTTTTGAAATCTTATACATTTTTCTTCCTAGTGGAACTAAAATCAGTACTGATAATGGAATAACCGTTAAAAGTAAAAGTGTCATTTTCCAATCTAAAACAAATAATACAATTAATGATCCGACGATTGAAATACCACCTGTTAGTAAGTTTGACAAATGCTCAGAAATTAATGTCTTCACAACACCTGTATCATTTGTCATGCGGCTAATTGTATCGCCTGTTCTATTTTGATCATAATAAGATACTGGCAATATAAGTACCTTTTTCCACAAACGTTCTCTCAGTCCAGCTACAATCTTCTGTCCTATATAATTTAATAAATATATAGACAATCCTGCAGCTATAGTTTGCATAATAAAGAATGCAACTAATCCAACAATTTGTCCTGTACTAATTGAGGAAAGTGAAAAATTATCTACTAACCCTTTTGTTAACATCGGAATAAATAAACTTGCTCCCGTAGAAAGCAAACTCATTAATAACGCAAAAACAAGAATCCCTTTCGGAGGTTTTGTATCTTGAATAAGGCGTAAAAACTGCCTCCAATTCCCTTTTTTCTTTATTTCATCTCTAACTTCCATTCATGTTCATCTCCTCGTGTTAAACAAAACTGTTCTTTCTAAAAATAGAATACAATACAAATGTAAACTGAATGTAAACACACATTTTGTATTTTTACAAAATATACATAAAAACTCATCTTTACAACAGATATAAACATCTGATATTATTACCTGGTACTTAATATTATTCTATGTGAATTATAAATAACTAATTTAAAATACTATATAAATCTCCAGTTATTGAAAGGAGTATCCTTTTTGCAAACAAATATACATTCCGAAAAGGAAACAATCATTTTTATTCATGGATTAGTTGGTAATCGTCGTGCCTTCAAAAAAGAGCATAAACGATTTTCAACCTCCTACAACATTATTACGTATGACTTATTAGGTCACGGCGATGATAAAGGTGAAGCTATCGAATTTTCATTACAGCGCCTCGTTGATCAATTATTGAATTTATACGAAAAAGAAGGCATTCAAAAAGCTCATATTTGCGCTTTAAGCTACGGCTGTTATATCTCTACCATTTTTGCACAACTGCACCCAGAAAAAGTATTAAGCATTTGTCATATTGGCGGCCATTATAATAATCCTTCTCTTTTATATAGCGTATTTCAAAATTTTTGGGAGAAACGAGGAGACGATTACTCTAAATGGCTCTCTCAATACGCAAATACCATTTTTCCAAGTGGCATACTAAAAGCAAACCCATTTGCAGTCATTTCAAGAAATATTTATTACCGTTTCGGATTGCAATTACATTCATCAATTATTGCCCAATCATTACGACATCGGTTAGAATTCGATTTAAAATCTAAATTAAAATCACTTCCCCACCCTATTCTATGGGTAATGGGTGAACATGATCATCTCTATAAATCTTGTCTTTTTGATTTAAAGTCCATTCTTCCTAACGTTTTATATAAAGAAATACCGTTAGCAGGACATGCAGCAAATTTATTTCGCCCTAACTATTTCCATGACTTATACGATCGATTTTTAAACGGGAAGTTAAAGTAAAAACTACTATACTCCCAATTTATTCAACTATAAAAAGGCTTCCCAAGTTTCCCTGGAAAGCCTTTTCTCTATTCGAAAAGTATATAAACTACTTTTTCTTAGTATGCTTTTGTGTAACCTAAAAGGTGCTTGCTCCAGTAAGAGTTGCTTACTGAACTAATACGTACGCCAGTTGCATCAGTTTCTGCACTAATGAATTGACCGTTTCCTAAGTAAACACCCATGTGAGAAGGACCTGATTTATAAGTGTTTTGGAAGTATACTAAATCACCTGGTTGTGGATTGCTAGTTTTTGTTTTAGAGCTCCAGTATCCAGCAACTGTTTGACGAGCGCCTTTATGACCAGTTTGATTTAATACGTAGTGAATGAATCCACTGCAGTCAAAACCAGCAGGTGTTGTACCAGCAGTTCTGTACGGTGAACCATTTAAAGATCTAGCGAATCCAGCGATTGAAGATGTATTTCCACCTGTTGTTGGTTTTTGTACGTCTTTAACTGGTTGTTGAACGTTATTCGTAACGTTGTTTACTCCGCCTTTTACAAACTTAACGAAGTCTGCACTTACGTAACCTGTGCGGCCGTTATGGTTAATTTTGTACCAACCATTTTCAGCGCCAGTAACGTTTAATACTGTACCGTTTGTTACACCACCGATTACAGCGTTGTATGTAGCTGGGCCTGTACGTACTTTTAGAGCACCAGTGTTAACAACATAAGAACCACCAGTTTGAACTGTTGTAGTATTGTTGTTTGTAGTTGGTTGTTGTGCTTGGTTAGATACAGCAGAACCACCTTTTGTTACGAAGTCTTTGCTTACATATCCAGTTCCACCATTGAAGTTGATTTTAAACCAATCTTGTACTTCACTAACAACTTGTACTGTTTTACCTTTATTTACAGAGCCTAATACTGTATGAGATGTACTTGGACCTGTACGTACGTTAAGTGAAGAAACGTTTACTGTGTAAGTACCAGTTCCTTGTTGAACAGTAGTTCCTGTTTTACCACCAGTTGTTACGAAGTCACCACTTACATAACCAGTTTGACCGTTTACAGTTACTTTGAACCAACCGTTTTCTTGTCCAATTACTTGTAGTACTTGACCTTGTTTTACTTTAGAAATAACGCTATGTCCTGTACCAGCACCTGAACGAACATTTAATACATCAGCAGTTACTGTGTATTTTAAGTCAGATTTTGTTTCTACAGTTTTTGTTTCAGTTACAGTCGTTTGAGTTTGAGTTTGTCCATTAATTTCTTTTAGCGCTTCGTTTGAAACTTGTGCTTGAGCAGAATCCATACCTGGAACTGCAACACCTACTACAGAAGCTGCTGCTAAACCTGCAATTACTTTTTTCATAAGTTGTCTTTACTTCCTTTCCCTACTATCCTCTTTTAAAAAACTTATAAACTTAATACTTTACAATATTATCAAAGTAAAATATTCATTAAGTTCCATTTTTTAGCAAGAGTTTTATTTTTCACACAGAGTTCATTTTAAATGAATGAAGTGAAATCCGTGTGAACTTCATGTGAACTTTACCATTAAACTTACTGTTTTTGCAATGCTTTTTTCATATTTCTTATGTATTTCATTGAAAATTCGACATACCATTCATTATCTTAGTAAATATTTTTCTATCGACTTTGAAAAATTCTATTCATCTAACACAATGCAAAGAATGTATTGCTTAGTATAGTTCCCCCCATGAAGCATACTCTTATCATGACAAAAAACACCTTTTTTATCAATAGTATAATATTTTTAGAAAACTATTTTCGATACTATTTATCATTTTTAAAAGATTTGACGATTTGTAAGATTTAACTTCAAAAATCGTGTTCTAATTTGGCGAAAATACACATTTCATTACCTACTTTTCACTATCTATGGAATTTCCAGGATATTTATATTATCATATATATATTGGCATTTTAATCTAATCAAGTTCTATTTATCCTACACGGAAGCCAATCGAACTTTTACAGATCGATATTGAATTTTAAGATGGAAGTCTTAGTAACCGCAAATAGTGGGATTAAAAAAGGGGGTATATTTATGAAAAACATAATAGATAATACTATAGATAAAAACATAGAACTGTACTATGCTTTTTTTCAATTCGTTTCATGTATCACCTTACAAAAAATATCGACTATTGAAACACGTAAAAACGAATTAAAACATCAGATGAAAAATACCGAGCAAAAAAACCCTTATTACATATAAAAAAGGTGAACAGATTATATTTCTGTTCACCTTTTATCGTTTCTATATTATTTATAAAATTTCACACGGTTTTCTAATGGTTGGAATTCTTTTTCCCCTGCAGGTACCACTGGTTTACCAAACGGCATTTGCGCAATGAGTTTCCAGCTTTCTGGAACTTCCCATTCTTTTCTCACTTCTTCATCAATTAGTGGATTGTAATGCTGCAATGTAGCACCAAATCCTTCGATTTCTAAAGCTGTCCAAATTGCAAATTGTAACATTCCTGAGGATTGTTGAGACCAAATTGGAAAATTATCTTTATATAACGCGAAGTTTTCTTGTAGCTCTTCCACTACTTGATTATCTTCGAAGTATAAAACCGTTCCATAACCACTTTTAAATGCATTCATTTTTTCTTCAGTAGATGCAAAGTTATTTTCAGGTACAATTTTTCGTAACGTCTCTTTCGTAATATCCCATAACTTATCATGTTGTTCTCCTAACAAGACAACAACGCGAGCGCTTTGAGAGTTAAAAGCTGAAGGTGTATGTTTTACAGCATGATAAATCACTTCTTGAATTTTCTCATCAGAAACTACTTGCTCTTTACTAATCGCATAAATAGATCTTCGGTCTTCAATTGCTGAGTAAAAATCTTTTGCCATCATAATTCCCTCCAATTTTCATTTGATGCTTTTTCATATGTATACATCATATTCTGCCTCGAAACTTATCATTAATAAGTTTCTAACTTTATACTATCAATAAATAATACTAAACTCAAATAATAACACTCACATATTTTACCTTTTTATTTCCTACTATTAAAAATAAAAAGGCGATTTATTGTTACTGATAATACGTAACAATAAATCGCCTTTCATATAATGATGATCCAACTCAGTATTTCACTTAATTAACTAAGCCAAATGCATAAGTCATTAGCTTATTTGTCTCTGTAAAACGTTTCGTTTTATCTTCCGTTCCCATTACAACTGTAATAATACGAGTATCACCTTGTTTTGCTGTACCCGTAAAACAATACCCTGCGCTATCTGTGAATCCTGTTTTTAATCCGTCTATTCCTTCTATATATAAAGCTTTATTATTTTTGTTTAACATATCATTTGTACTTATAACATTAATATTATTAAATGCCAACTGACTTTGACGTAAGTGAGTCACTTCTAATATTTCTGGGTAGTCTTTTATAAGATGATACGCCAAGTTTGCTACATCAGCAGCTGTCATCTTCGTCTCACTTCCATCGGGCTCCTGTAGTCCTGATGCATTTGCGAATTTTGCATAATCCGACATTTTTAACTGCTTCGCTTTTGCATTCATAAGCTGAACGAAATCTTTTTCCGTTTTCGCCATATGTTCTGCTAAAGCTACAGCCGAATTATTTGCTGATTCAATCATTAATGCATGGAACAAATCTTTAACAGTCAATGTGTCATTCACTTGGACTGGGATTCTTGCCCCTTCTGTTTGTGCCGCTTTCGCACTCATTTTCACCGGATCTTCCCAGCGAACTTTCCCATTATGTACATTTTCTAATAGAAGATATGCTGTCATCATCTTAGACATACTTGCTGGCGCAAAAGCCTCATTTTCATTATGTTGATAAATAATATCTCCATTACTCGCATCAATAATCATAGCTGCTTTTGCATCAACTTCCGGTGGTATATACTTTGGTGGCACTACTTTTTCAGTTAATCCTGTTTTAGGTAGTTCTGCCACTTGTAAAGGTTGTCCCTCTACATTTGTTACACTCTTTTGAGTTCCTTGGAATAAGAACCAACATATCCCTAAAATAATTACTAATAGGATCGTTATCCTTCCCCATTTTAACCGCTTCATTTCAAAACTCCTTTAGCAAACCTTTTATACACTCACATTCAACCATAACAACTTTCCCTTTATATCGTCAAGATAAAAAGTCTATTTATTCATCTATAACAATTATATTTCAATATATTTATGTTACAATGATACTGAAATATAAGAATATTCAACAATAAATTCACGCGGCTAAACTATTTAATAGAAGGGATTCATACAAATGATACTTCCAAAATCTTTAAAATGCGGAGACACAATTGGGATTTACTCACCTTCTTCACCAGTAACCTACACTTCTCCCAAAAGATTCGAACGTGCAAAATCTTACTTACTTCAAAAAGGATTTCATATATTCGAAGGTTCGCTAACAGGGCGATATGACTATTATCGTTCTGGCAGTATACAAGAGCGTGCTGAGGAACTGAATGCTTTAATAAGAAACCCTAATGTATCTTGTATCATGTCAACAATTGGCGGTATGAATTCTAATTCCCTATTACCTTATATTGATTATAACGCTTTTCAAAATAACCCTAAAATAATGATTGGCTATTCAGATGCAACAGCTTTATTACTAGGGATTTATGCAAAAACAGGAATTCCTACATTTTACGGTCCGGCACTCGTTCCCTCTTTTGGAGAGTTTGAGCCTTTTGTAGATGATACGTACAAATATTTTGCAGAAACATTACTGCATGACCAAGCACTTCCTTACAACATAAAACAACCTTTATTTTGGTCAGACGAATTTATTAATTGGGAAGAGAAAACGAAAGATAAAGAACTTAGACCAAATAATTGGATTTCTGTAACAAATGGACAAGCTACTGGACGTGTTATTGGTGGCAACTTAAATACAATACAAGGGATTTGGAGCAGCCCTTATATGCCATGTATTCAAGAAGGCGATATTCTATTTATTGAAGATAGCTCAAAAGATGCAGCTACCATTGAAAGAAGCTTTTCATTCCTAAAAATTAACGGTGTATTTGACAAAGTTTCAGGCATTATTCTTGGAAAACATGAGCAATTTGATGATTGTGGTACAAATCGCAAACCATACGAAATACTTTTAGAAGTACTCCAAAATCAAAGAATCCCTTTACTAGCTGAATTTGATTGTTGTCATACCCATCCAATGATCACTATGCCGATAGGTATTCAAGTGAACATGGATGCAACCAATAAAACAATACATATTTTAGAGAAATGGAAGATATAAAAATGCTTATATTATAGGAAGAAAGTATTATAAACTTTTCCATTAGAAAATATAAAAAAGCTCCGTTCATCACAAACGGAGCTTTTTATTATTGTCCTAAATTTTGAACCTTCTCTTTCAAATCTCGAACTTGATCTACCGTCTGCATAAGCTCAGAGTTTTTAAATTGCTCTACATCCACTTTTCCTTCTTCTATCTTTGTCATCGCCGTATCAATTAACGTATTTAACTTTTCATTATATCCGACAATTTGCTGATGAAGATCCTTTGCTACATCAGGTGGCGTTAATTCATTGAATGCGGGTATGTCTTGTTTAATTTCACTAAGTTTCGTTTCTAATTGTTTTCGAGCTTCGCTATCATTAACGGCCTTTTCTGCTAATGCTGGTGCATCATTTGCAAATGCACTTATTTCATTTACATAGTCTGTCGCTTTTTGCGCATAATCTAGGGAGTTCTTTCCTTCCTCTACTAGTGAACATCCCATTAATCCAATTGAGACTATACACGCTAATAAAATTGATTTTATTTTCATTTTAGGCTCCCTTCATTCTTATAATTGTCTGCAATTTTCTCTATCATAACTTCTATCTAAATTACTTAAAACCTTTTTTCAAATAGCTATTTATCCGCTTACATGTCCGATTACAGTTACCACATCTGTTTCTATATGTACGCTAATAATATCTTCAATTATATCCATATATCCTTGTCCTATAGCTGTTCCGTAGTGTAATGTAAGCCCCTTCTTTTCATACACTGATTTTGGCACTGAAAAAATAAATCTCCTCAAGTTCCTTTCATCAGCTGGTTCCATAATTAAAACTATCCCATCCTCATCAAACATATACGCTCGCCCTCCAACTTTACATTCACTATGGCTCAGTATTGCCTTGGTCAGCAAAATTTAAAACATAACAAGTTAAGATATACTCTGTTCTATCATAAAATGAAGCTTTAATCAGTCATTCTCAATTGTTTTTTTACTGACAGCGAGGCCCTAATCTAACTTCTTTGCTTTCCCTGAATTTTGAAGTGAGGTTTTACTGCCCGGCAAATAGCGGGATATAAATAAAAAGCATTCATTCTTTTTTATGAAGAATGAATACTTAAAAAAAATCAACTACTAAATGAAACTATATTCCTTTATCAAGTTCATAAAGCTGTCTATACTTCTCATTTTCTTTCAGAAGTTGTTCATGACTACCTTGCATCACAATTTGACCACGATCAAGGAATATTACTTCATCAACATGCTCAATGCCTACAAGATGGTGCGTAATCCAAATTACTGTCTTTTCTTCCGTTGCAGAAAACATTGTTTCTATTAAAGATAATTCTGTCTTTGGGTCTAAGCCGATTGTAGGTTCATCTAGTACAATGATTGGTGCTTCTTGCATTAGCGTTCTTGCAAATGCAACTCGTTGTCTTTCCCCGCCAGAAAATCTTTTTCCCATCTCATGCATTTTCGTTTGTAATCCATCTGGAAGAGAAGCAATATGCGAAGCTAATTGTGCTTTCTCTAAAGCTTTCCATATCTCTTCATCTGTTGCCTCTGGTTTGCCTATCCTTACATTATTTCCAATTGTCGTATCGAATAAATGCGGCTTTTGATTCAATACAGAAATATATTTTGATAAAAGATTCGTGTGAGCATGTTCACTATTCAATAAAACTTTACCATGTAATGGGCTTAGCGCACCTGTTAACAGTTTTAATAAAGTTGATTTTCCTGTTCCGCTTCTTCCTAAAATGGCGATTTTCTTCCCTGCTTTTATTTGTAATGATACGTCTTTCAATACAAATTCATTGCTATCTGGATAACTATACGATACATGATTTAATTCAATGTCTATATGTTTTGATGCAACATACTCTTTATCTCCATATAAGTCCTCTTCATACTGTAAAGTATCTTTACCTTCTACTTGATTTAGACGATGAGCAGATTCTACATACGATGGAATGCGATCGATGGCATCTGAAAGAGGAATAAGCGCGTTTGTGACAGATAACGTCGTTAAGACGAAAGCCGCAATAACAGTAGGTGCAATCAGTTCACTTGCCGCCTCATTTCCAGTCCATACGATCATTGAAATGACTACAATCCCTACTACTAATTGAATGATACTGTCCCGAATATGATTCCAGCGCTTCATTCTTTTCTCGATTTTTAACAACTGATCATTTTGTTCTACATACTTATCAATGAATTCATCTTTTCTACCACTTGCTTGCCAATCAGATAATCCAAAAACAGCATCTGTTAGTTGTTGGTACAAACGGTTTCTTCCTTGCTTTAAAGTAACATGATGTTTCTTCATCAAAAGTAATGATATAAATGGGAGAAGAAAAACGATAATCGCTAGCATACACCCTGCAATAAGTGCAAACATTACGTCAAATGAACCAATAACAAGTACGAATATGCTATATACAACTAATGCTAATATGCTAGGAAATATTGTACGTAAATATAGGTTTTGTAAATGCTCTATATCTTCGGATAATACCCCTAACATATCACCCGTTTGGAATCGCGAACGGAAAAATAACGCCTGTGGTTCTACTATCCCATATAGTTTCGTTCTCATCTTTTCTAATATGCGTAATACAACATCGTGTCCAACTAAACGCTCTAAATAATGAAATACCGCTTGTCCTATACTAAACGCACGTGTTGCAACGATAGGTACATAAACTGCCATTACATTTTCTGGTCTAAGAGCAGATTTAGAGATTAAATAACCTGAAATGAAAAGTAGCATTGCACCTGAACTAACTCCAAGCAGACCAAGGAAAATAGTTACAGTCATTCTACCTTTATTTTGCTGTACATACGGTTTAATCCAGTTACTCATCTCTATCCCCTCTCTTTCCTGTGAACATGTAATGTCTCATTCTTTACAAGTTCTTCATAGGTTCCACTTTCTATCATTTCCCCTTTATTTAAAATAAGAATATGATCCATTTGTTTCATCCAGTGAAGACGATGTGTTGCAAGAAATACTAACTTACCTTCAAACAGACGTAACATCGCTTGCTTTATTTCAAATTCAGTTTCAATATCAAGATGTGCCGTAGGCTCGTCTAATAAAATAATTGGCTTTTTACTTAAAAGGGCTCGCGCCATTGCGACACGTTGTTCTTGTCCGCCACTAAGCATACGCCCACCTTCTCCAATTCTTTCATACATTCCATTCGGAAGCGATGTAACAAGTGAACGAAGACCGACTTCATTAATAACTCTTTCCACTTCTTCATCAGTTGTATTTGTTTCATAGAAACAAATGTTATCTTTTAATGAAAGCGGGAAAATATAAGGTTGCTGCGGAATATAAGCAATATTCTTTTGCCACTCTTCACGAGTAGACCCGTCAATTTCCACACCATTTACAATCATCTTTCCACCCGAAGGAGTTAAAAATCCAGCTAATACGTCGATTAACGTCGATTTCCCTGCCCCACTTTCACCAATTACACCTATAGCGCCGTTTCCATTCCAAGTAAAATCAATTCCCTCTAATATAGCTTTTTCAGATTCATCATTCTTTACTTTTACATCTTGTAATTTCAAGTTACTAGAGGAATTCCATATTAGATCTACATTAGATCCTTTCTTCCCTATTTCTTTTTGTCGCTGTAAAATCTCTTCTATTTGCTCCATTGCAAGTTGTCCATCTAATGTAGCATGATAATTTGCTCCAACTTGTTTAATCGGTAAGAAATATTCCGGAGCTAAAATTAAAATCGTAAGGGCTGGTAATAGTACAATTGTCCCATCTATTAAACGTATACCTAATCCGACCGCTACAAATGCGATTGATAAACTCGTAAAGAAATCTAATGCAAATGAAGAAAGAAAAGCAACCCGCAAAGTACGCATCGTTGCTTTTCTATATCTTTTACTTACTTTTTCAATCTTTCCTTCGTGTTGTTTACTTTGACCTAAATACTTTAATGTTTCTAATCCTTTTAACGTATCTACAAAATGATTAGAAAGAACACGATATGTTTCATATTGGCTATCCGCCATTTTCTGCGCTGCTAATCCTAGTAGGATCATAAAAACAATTACGATAGGAATCGTTACAACTAAAATGATTCCAGACTCCATATCTAGTGTAAAAACATATAGTACAATTAGTCCCGGTACGATACTACTTCTAATCATTTTAGGAATAGTTAATTCAATATATGTTTTAAATTTCTCAATACCCTCTATTGATAAGGTAACCAGATGACCTGTTCCAGTAGTTTGAACATACCGTGGACCTAATGTGAAATATGCCTCTATTAATTGTTTTCTCAGTAGCGATCCTGTTTTTTCAGCAAAACGTTCCACTAATATTTGCGATATTCGAACTAGCAAGTGACGTACTGCAAACGCGATTCCGAAATAAACAGTTTCATTTAACACAGATTGCACTGCTTCCCCCTGAAATAGGAACGTAATAGCCCGCGCTAAAAACACTGTTTGTGCAATAATACTAAAAGCTTCTAAAATGCTAATGATTGTTAGCACTACATATAAAACTCGGCTACCAGGATACGACGGAAGTCCTCTTTTTCTTTTCATTAGTACTCCAAATCTTTATCTGACTTAACAGGTTGTCTAAACACATAAAAACTCCATATTTGACTTCCCAATACAAATGGCAATATAGCAATTGAAAAATACGTCATCAGTTTTAGTGCATAATCCCCTGATGCTGCATTATAAATTGTTAAATCGTATATTGACCCTAACGAACTAATTAAGACACGTGGGAACATGCCGGCAAACACACTCGCACTTAGTAAAATGATTGTTAAACTTGTCATAAAGAAAGCCCAACCATCTCTTCTTCTTTTATTTAATAATGTTGACGCACATAATGCTACAAAAGCTCCAATCGGAACCATAATCCACTCTTTACCATGACCAGTGAAAATATCTGTTTTCCATAATCCAACACCAGCAAAAATAAGAAGTGCGATAATTGCAAGCGGTGCAATTTTCAACGCAGCAATACGTGCACGTTCTCTTAACTTACCAGTTGTACGTATAGTCAGGAATTGCAATCCGTGAACAATACATAACAGAAGGAACATAACTCCTCCAAGTAATGCAAATGGATGAAGTAATTGTAAGAATCCACCTACAGCATTTTTCGTCTTATCAATTGGAATACCTACCATAAAGTTAGCAATGGCAACTCCCCACAGAATAGGTGGTAGTAAACTTCCTAAAAACATACCCCAATCCCAAAAACCTTTCCATTTATGATTGTCTATTTTCGCACGGAATTTAAAGGAAACACCTCTTATAATTAAGGCGAGAAGCATAAACACAAAAGGAATGTAAAACCCACTAAATAAAGTTGCATACCAGTGTGGGAATGCCGCGAACATAGCACCACCAGCACAAACAAGCCATACTTCATTCGCGTGCCAAAATGGACCAATTGTATTTAAGTATATTCTTTTCTCTAAATCGTTTTCCCCTAAAAATCTTGAAACTATACCTACACCGAAATCGAAACCTTCAAGTACAAAGAAGCCTACGAATAAAACTGCAATAATGATAAACCACAACTCATTAAGAGATAACATACTCTTCCTCCTTATCAAATGGATCATGGCTTTGAGAATCCTGTTTCGTTTTCTTATTCTCATGTCCTTTAATAATACGAACGAATAAGTAAATAGTAATTCCACCTATAATTAAATATAGTGATGTGAATGAAACTAAAGAGAATAACACTTCTCCGAACGTAACATTTGGAGATACAGCATCTTCCGTTTTCATAACACCGAAAACTACCCAAGGCTGACGTCCCATTTCAGTCATAATCCATCCTACTGTATTACCGATAAACGGTAGTGAAATTGCATACACCATTAATTTTAAATACCAAGTTTTTTCAGCTAATCGATCTTTTCTTGATAAGAACCATCCGTACGCCCCTAGAAGAAGCATAAATGTTCCACTCATTACCATCGCTCTAAAACTCCAGAACATCGTGTGTACTGGTGGAATATAATCTCCAGGCCCATATTTTTCTTCATATTGCTTTTGAATTTGATTCATCCCTTCTACTTGACCGCTAAATTTATCATATGATAATAGACTTAGCATATAAGGGATTTGAATTTCAAACGAATTTTCTTTCTTCTCTGCATCAATTTTCGCAAATACTGTAAATGGCGCTGGATCCTCACTCGTATTCCATAATGCTTCAGCTGCTGCCATTTTCATTGGGTGTGTCTTAATTAATTGTTGCGCTTGCGCATGACCGAAGAATAATACTAGCGCAGTTGTAAGTGTTCCAACAATGATAGAAATGCGGAATGATTTTTTAAACACTTCAGTTTCTTGAGCTTTCGTTATTTTCCATGCACTCACACCTGCAATAAAGAATGCACCAGTTGCAATTGCCGCTGTAATTGTATGCGGGAATTGTACCCATAATTGTGGGTTTTGAATAATTGCTAAGAAATCATTCATTTGTGCACGTCCATCTGCTGCCATTTCATATCCTACTGGCGATTGCATAAATGCACTTGCAGTTAAAATCCAAAACGCTGATAGCATTGTCCCAATTGAAAGGAGCCAAATACATAAAAGGTGAATTCGCTTCGGTAATTTATCCTCACCGAATACCCATAAACCTAAAAATGTAGACTCAATGAAAAATGCTAATAAACCTTCAATTGCAAGTGATGGACCAAACACATCACCTACGAAACGTGAATAGGTTGACCAGTTCATACCAAACTGGAATTCTTGTAGAATACCAGTTACTACACCTACCGCAAAGTTAACAAGAAATATTTGCGTCCAAAACTTCGTCATCTTCTTATAAATTTCTTGTCCCTTTACTACATATAACGTTTGCATTAACGCAATGATAAAAGCTAAACCAATAGACAGCGGAACAAAAAAGTAATGGAAAATCGTTGTTGATGCGAATTGTATTCGTGCCAATTCGAGCGTTTCCATACTACAATCACTTCCTTCATAATTTTTTATATCGTAATTTCAATTGAGTTGTATGAATAAAACAACTCAAATCTTAGAAATATAGAAAGATAAATTTGTTTATGTACTTTTAGAAAATATAAATTTTCAGTTTTCAAGATAATTACAAAAGAACTTTCTCATAAAATTTACCTTTTCACTATTTCAGTAGTGTTTTATCCGTTAATCGAATTGTATAATATACCTGCATAGTAAATTCAGCTGATTTTTGACGTATTATTGACATCATTTTGTCTGAAATATGTCTTTTGTCATTTTCTTGAATTAGATTTTTCTCATTAATAAAATGTATTTTTTTAATATAAGACTTACTTTCATATCAATAAAATAATCATTTCCCTCTTCATACACTTGACTTTCACGCGAAAAAATGTCCTCTGAACCAACGAAGAAATCAGTGAGTTTTTTGTCAAGAGGAAAATGTATTTTTAAAATTCAAACACAAAATAATGTTATTCAAAAATAGAAAGTCTACTCCCACTTTCTATACTAAAAATTCATTTTTTTGTCATTTTTTCAAACTAAATCAATACATAGAAAAATACCGAGAATCGATTATACTCTCGGTATTTTTCAAATTATTTTGCTGTATGTTTTCTAATAGCCGGTAAAATTTCAGTAGCAATTAATTCGATGTTTTTCTCAATTTTATCAAATGGTACACCACCAAAATCAATTTGTGCCATAAAGCGTTGTTGCCCAAACAATTCATATTGGTAAAGCATTTTTTCAATAATTTGTTGCGGGCTACCAACCATTAACGCGTCACGGTAATCTAATGCATTTGTAAATTGTTGTTTCGGATACTCACCACCGCGTAGTGTAAGCATACCAGCATTAATGTGAGGATAGTATTCACTAAGTGCATCTTGTGAATTTTTTGCTGTATAAAATAAACTCGTTGTTGCAACTGGCAAACTTGCTGGATTGAATCCACTTTGCGCAGCCGCCTCACGATAAGCATCTACTGATCCTTTAAAGTTAATAGCTGGACCACCTAGTGTTGTTATCATCATTGGTACACCCGCGCGTCCCGCTTTAATCGCACTAGCTGGTGGGCCACCAACTGCACGCCAAATTGGTAAATTATTATTTTTAGCTCTTGGAATAACCGATGCATGTGCAAGCGGTGCTCTAAACTGTCCATTCCATGTTACATGTTCCTCTTTATTAATTTTTAATAAAAGATCCATCTTCTCTTCAAATAACTCTTCATAATCATTTACGTCATAACCAAGTAAACTATATCCCCCAATACGTGATCCACGACCAGCCACAATTTCTGCACGTCCATTAGAAATTAAGTCAATTGTAGCAAAGTCCTCATATACTCGTACCGGATCAGAAGTACTTATTATCGTTGCCGAACTTGCAATTTTTATATTTTTCGTAGCTTGTGCAATAGCTCCTAAAATAACTGTATGAGCCTGCGTTGTAAAATGCGTTTGATGGCTTTCACCGATAGCAAATACATCAAGTCCAGCTTCATCTGCTAACTTAGCTGTTTCAATTAATTCATGAATTCTTTGTTCCGCACTAATTTTCTCTCCATTATGCGGATTTAAAACATGATCCCCAATCGAATATAATCCAAACTCCATCCCTTTACTTGTATCCATACGGTATTTTTCCATCATTACTCTCTCCTTTAATAAAGTGTTATTAGTTTCTCTTTTAAAAAACGTTTGTAAGTCAAATGTATTTTCCTATTGTCTATAATTTCACTTGATTAGTCAATTGATAGTGTAAAAAAAATTACTCTTGCGGTAATTCTTTTTTTTCACTATGCTTATGAACTTTCGTCATTAGCTCGTATAATATTTTCTGTTCTTCTTCATTTAATACATCATCAAAAAAAGATGATTGAAATGCAAGTTGCTCTGGCAATGCTCTCTCTAAAGCTGCTTCTCCTTGCTCTGTAAGACTAATTGTTTTCGTCTTCCAATCTTGTTTTCGTACAATATATCCTTCTTTTTCAAGACGAGTTAACATTCGAGAAATACCGCCTTGTGTAACAGTTACCTTTTCAGCTAACTCCATTTGTGTTAGTGGCTGATACGTACGTATTTGCAACAGCACATCAAATTGAGCAGTCGTTAAATCAAAACGTTTTAAAAACTCATTTGACATCTGATTACTTTGATTCGTAAATCGTATTAAACGTAACCATATTAATGATCCAATCGTATTATCACGCATGTTTGATCACTTCCTATCGTGAATCTTACTATCACTTTACTACGCAAGTGATAAAAAAGCAAGAGAAAACGTGAAAAATATCTCATTAGAGTATTACATAAATAACGATAAGAAAGAATTCATGTTTAAATGAATTCTTTCTTATCGTTATTCTTAACTTTTCATGTCATTCATTGCTATATGTAAAGCCGCCACAGCTTTTGGCCAACCAACATAAAAAGCCATATGTGTTATTAATGCAATCATTTCATTTTCTTTAATTCCATTTTGTTTGGCCAGTCGCAAATGAAATGGTAATTGTTCTGTATTACCAAGACTGATTAATACAGACACTATACATAAACTCCTTTCTCTTAATGTTAAAGTGTCATCCCGCCACACTTCCTCGAACAATATTTTTTCACTATAATGAGCAAATGCAGGTGCCTTTTCTCTCATTTTCTCTTGAATACAATATTCAATGGATCCATTCATCATTTCACTCCCCCTTCACTTTTACCAATTGTGCCATTCCTTGACCAAATGACCAATTTTCTGCAGATGTCTCATTTACCGTAATAAAAATATTTGCACGTTTTATACTAGAACATTCAGAAACCTTCGAGGATATCGATTGATACAGATCACTTTTCTGTTTTATCGTTCTTCCCTGTCCACATGTAATAGAAACATACATCATATTCTCTGTTCTCTTTTCTCCTCTTTCTAATAAATAATATGGATCATATAAAAATTGATTTTGTTGATAAGGTAAAAACATTTGAAAATAATCATTTTCAGGGATGTTAAAATGTTCAATTAATGAAAGATGAATACATTCACCTACCTTTTTGATTTCTTCTTTATTTAATTTATTTTCATGATAATAAACGTTCACAAAAGGCATACATTTTCATCCCTTTTCTTAAACTTCAACAAATTTTCATCGTGAAATGTGTAAAATCTCATATACTGTAACATCTTTATTCGTTACCATATCAGGCTTTTCATTATAAAACCTGATATGGCTATATCCCCATTTATCTGGATTATAAATGATTATATTTCCTAAACATTTTTCTATGTTTTGTACATTCTCATTCATAGTGTTTAATTGAGTCTCTCTCAGTGAATTACTTTGAGAAATACTCCCTGTATACTCAACAACATATCTACTTTTTTTAAAATCATCACTTAAATTAACAACTAATGGAACACCTATATTTATTTGTTGCCACCCAAACGATTGTAAAATATTATCGTAATACCCTTCAAAGATAAATTTGTTCATTCCTTCATGACCATTCCAAATATATAAAGGCGCATAACAGTTACAGAAATTTCCGTCTTTACCTGCCTCAGTAATTAAATAAGCTTTAAAATTTAGGTCTTGAAAGCCATCCGTTTTATGCCCATTATCCTTTACCCTTTTTTTTATAATCTCCATGTCATAATCCTTTGGCAAAATGACCTTATATTGCATTCCAATCATGTTTATCACTCACTTTCTATCCTATATACATAATGATAAAGCGATGACTGACTAACGTAAAATAGGTATAACTTATGCTTGGTATCATTTATAATGATATCGTATAAGGAGCTGTGATAAATGGAAATAAATGATCTTATTATATTCAAAACTGTAGCTAGCGAAGGTTCTATTAGTAAAGCTGCGAAAGAGTTAGGATATGTTCAACCAAACGTAACTGAGCGAATCAAAAAATTAGAACTAGAATTAGAAACACCTTTACTACATAGAGATAACAAAGGCGTTTCGTTGTTACCTTCTGGTGACATTTTACTAGACTACATAAATCAAATATTAATGCTAGTAGAAGAAGCGAAAGATAAAATTAAAATGTGTGGTTCTTCTTATATAATCGCGACGTCACAATCGATTTTGACTAATTATGTAAGTAAGCGCATTAAAGAAAATTTCAGGAATTATCAAATATATGTAGAAAATAGTAGTCATTTGCAAAAATTACTGCAGCAACAAAAAGTTGATATGGTCATTACTTATGAGGATTACCCGGACACAGCGTTTAAAAAAGTATTTTCCACTTCAATTTCTATCGGTTTATTAAAAGCGATAGAAAAGTGTACTGTTGACTATTCAAAGGAACTCTTCTTCGTTAGCAATGACAAAAAGTGCCCTTTTAGAAATAAGACCATTCAATTTCTAAAAGAAAATAATTTATCTCAGCGTCAACTTCAACAACTAGATTCTTATTCGCTTATGGAAGAGTATATTCAGGACGGAAAAGGGATAGCCTTTTTACCGATTAATAATGATAAATTGGTACCAATTGAAGATGTTCAAATTGAGAAATTAACTGTCCATTTTTTCACAAATCAAAACTCTTTAAAACACATCCCTGATGAATTATTTAATTAATAAAAAATCCCTCCTTTACGAATCTAAAAGAGGGATTTTCATATTTTATACAATCGATTTTTCACACGTTTTGCTCCACTTCTGCACGTTTCTCCTTCTTATTCCGTTTCATATTCTTCAAACCCTTAACCGTGCCAACTAATCCTTTCGGGAAAACTAGCAATACGATAATGTACAATAAACCAAGAATAATTGTCCATCGTTCAAAAATCGGATACTCTGTAGCTAGTTCTGATAAATAATATTTTAGAGATTCAATAATTCCAGCTCCAGCAATTGCTCCAATTAACGTTCCAACGCCTCCAATCATCGTCATCAATAATGCATTTAATGTCATTTCAATTGAAAATACAGTTGTATTAACAAAGCGTAAAGTAATAACAAATAAACCACCGCTTATCGCAGCTACTACTCCTGCAACAACACTAGCAATAATTTTATAATGAAGAACTTTATACCCTAGTGCTTCAACACGTTGCTCATTTTGTGAAATTGCCTTTAATACTTTTCCAATAGAAGATTTTGTGAAAAGACGTAACAGAACAAAAATGATAAGTAAACATATAAGTGTTATATAATAAAACGTAAAGCGATCACGGAATACGTCTGGTACACCAAATGTAAAACCATCCCCTCCGTGAGTGAGCCCACGCCATTTTTCAGCAAGTACGAAAAACAACTGTGAAATAGCAAGTGTTAACATTGCATAAAAATGACTTTTCAGCCGTAAAGAAAGCAAACCAATTATATAACTAACAATGGCTGAAATGATAATTGCAGCTACTATCCCTATAAAAAAGTTCGTTATGGATACTCCTTGTCGATCAAATAAAAGCGCTACGCCATATGCTCCTATTCCAAAGAACATACAATGACCAAATGATACAATCCCTGTATACCCAAGCAATACATCAAAACTCATTGCAAAAATAGCAAAGATGAAGATTTGAGTGAACAAAATTAACAAGCTCCGTGAATCATTTACGAATGGAAATACACTTAAACAAATGAGCATACATACTCCGAAGTATACTTTAATTCGATTTGATGTGCTGTTCACCATTTCACCCCTTTTCACCAACAAGTCCATTTGGCTTCACGATTAAGAAAAACAGTAGCATTAACATATTGATTGCAAGTGATAAATCCGGTATAAAATACGCTGTAAAAGCACCAGCTAATCCGACAATTAAAGAAGCAATTGCTGAACCTTGTACGCTTCCTAATCCTCCAATGATTACTACTATGAACGCTAAAATCGCATACTGCATACCCATTTCGGCGAAAATAACACCTGAATACGGTGCTAATAAGAAACCTCCCAACGCTGCCATCCCTGCTCCTAATAAAAAGACGAAAGAAAATATCGCTTTTACGTTAATACCGAGCGCTTGAACCATCTCTTTATCCATTACACCTGCGCGTATCATAAGACCTATCTTTGTTTTTTTGAGCAATAATAGTAAGGCAACGTAAATGATAATCCCAATTAAAATAACAAATAGACGATATTTAATTAATATAACGCCTCCGAATGTAAAACTTCCTTGTAGCCATAACGGTAACTTTGCCCCAATTGGATTTGGTCCCCAAAATACTTTAATACATTCACTAAGTACAAGCATTCCTCCAAGCGTAACAAGAAGCTGGCGAACATGATTTCCATATACCGGTCTAATAAGGAATCTTTCTAAAATGAATCCAAGGAACATTCCCATAGCTATTGCTCCAATTAACGCTAATACGTAACTACCTGTCATATTAAATAACCAAACACCTGTAAAGGCTCCCCACGCAAATAAACCACCATGTGCAAAGTTTAGAACACTCATTAAACCGAAAATAAGCGAAAGACCTGACGCTAATAAAAAAATGAGCATCCCTGTTGAAATCCCATTTACAAATAAATTGATTAACACATCCATCCTTCTCACCTCGGATTCATGTTAAGAGATTCCTAAATATTTATGACACATTTCCTTATCCTCTTTTAATTCATGCATAAAACCGTTATGAACAATTTTTCCGTTATCCATAATATAAAAGTAATCACCAATTTGACTAGCCATCATAAAATTTTGTTCAACGAGTAAAACTGTTGTTTTCTCTTTCATTTTTAAAATGGCTATCATTAACTTTTCTATCATAATGGGGGACAAGCCTTTACTCGGCTCATCAATAAGTAATAAACCATCACTATTAATAAACGCTCTTGAAATTGCTAGCATTTGCTTTTGTCCTCCGCTTAAGAGCCCGCTTTTTTTGTGCCAAAATTGCTTTAAATCTGGAAATAGTTCAAGCATCCATTCTATTTTTTCTTCCGCTTCTTCACCCTTACCTCTAGCAAGAGCGAATGTTTCTTCTATTGTCAGGTCGTGAAAGATACCTTGATTTTCTGGTACATACCCTATTCCTTTCCTTGAAATTAAATGTGTAGACAATCCATTTACTTGTGTACGATCATAATAAATTTCACCATGTGCAATATGGTGAAATCCCATAACCGAACGTAATGTCGTAGTCTTCCCTGCACCATTTCTCCCAAACAGTACAGTAATCGTTCCTTTTTCAACAGCAAGAGATACCCCTTGTAAAATATGAAACTGATCTAAATACGTCTCTATATTATTCACTTGTAATAGTGCCACTATATAATCCCCCTAAATAAGCACTTTGTACTCGCTCATCTTTCATAATTTCTTCAGGCATACCTTCCGCCAATAACTCTCCATGGAATAAAACGATAAGATGGTCTGATAAACCTAGTACCATATCCATTTTGTGTTCAATAAGTACAATCGTACTCTCTGGATGTTTTTTAATATTTTCAATCACTTGTAAAATAGCCGGTACCTCTTCAACTGATATACCTGCCGTTGGCTCATCAAGTAATAACACATCCGTTTTTAAAGCTAATAACATCGCAAGCTCTAATTTTCGCTTTTCTCCATGCGCTAAATCTTTCGCTAATACATGTTCTTTCTCCTGAAGTAATACTGTTTTTAAGAAACGTCTCGCCTCTCCAACTTGTTGCTTAAATTTCGCCGAACTCGGAAAAAAACTATAGTAATCTTGAACAAATGATTGAACACTTAAACGAACATTTTCAAGTACCGTTAACTCTGGAAATATATTTGTAAGTTGAAAAGAACGACCAATTCCTAATCGAGTTCGATCCGAAATTGATAATTTTGTAATCTCTTGACCTTTAAAATATACTTCACCCTTCGTTGGAGAAATTTGTCCACTTAGTAAATTAAATAACGTTGTCTTTCCTGCACCATTTGGTCCAATAATGGAAATGAGCTTTCCTTTTTGTACTATTAAATTCACATCTTTAATAACATGATGCTCACCAAAAGATACGCTAAGATTTTTCGTTTCTAGCAAATGTGTCACGATATCCCTCCCTTTCAAGCTTTAAGTATGAAAGAAATACGTATAAAGAGGGTGTCCCCTCTTTATATAAAAACAACAGAAAATTCAGTCTATTTACTTTGAACTGGTGGCTCTGTCTCTTTCATCGTTAATTCTCGCTCTAATACTGGCACCGGATAATCAACACCATCTTGCTTTTTCAATGTGATAGAATAAAGTGTCTGCATCGCTTGATGATCCTTTTCTCTAAACTTCATCTTTCCTTTCGGTGTATCAAATTCCATTCCTTCCATTTTCTTAATTAATGTATCTACATCTGTATCACCTTTTGTTTTCTTTAACGCTTCTACAATTGAAATTGCCGCTGACATTCCTCCTGCTGTAAATAAATCAGGCACCGCACCATTAAATCGTTTTTTATGTTCTTCCACTAACCAATCATTCACCTTATTTTTCGGGAGTGTATGATAATAAACAGAAAAACCTTGCATTCCTACTAACGCGTCCATCGTTTTTAATGCTGGTATATCTGGTGCACCTGTAGAAATTTTAATACCTTGCGCTTCCACATTCATATCCTTTAACTGTTTCCAAGGTGAATTTGCCCCTGCCCAAACGATAAATAAATAATCTGGTTTTGAACTAATGATATTTTGAATATTTGCAGTGAAGTCAGTCGAATTTGTATCAGCATATTGCTCGTTTACGATATTTGCACCTAATTTCTTCGCTCCAGCTTTAAATGCCGCAATTCCTTCACGGCCGTATGCATTGTCTTGTGCTAACGTTGCTATTTTCACATCTTTTTTAGCAATCGCTGCAGCACCAGCGACTGCATCTTGAGAGGAATTTCTACCTGTTCTAAAAATATATTTATTCCAGTTCTTGCCGGTAATACTATCCGCCACTGCTGGTTCTACAACCATTATTTTTTCGTACTCTTCCGCTAGTGGTAAAACCGCTAATGTATCACTTGAACTAGACGATCCGACTAAAAAATCAACTTTCTCTTCTTCTAATAATTTCGTAGCTTTTTTAACTGCTACATCAGCTTTCGTTTCCGTATCTTCTACAACAAACTTAATCTTCTTCCCTTCCACTTTCCCAGTTCCACCAGTTGCATAGTCTAACCCTAATTCAAATCCGTTCATTGTTTGTTTTCCATATGATTCTAATGGACCTGTTAATGATGCAAGAACCCCTACCTTAATCGTCTTTTCATCCTCTGTACTTGTTTTCTTTCCTGAACAAGCTGCCGTTATGAATAACGAACCTAAAACACAACCAGTAGCCATCATTCTTAGCCATTTACGTTTTTTCATCGACATTGTGATCCTCCCCATACTTTACTTTCTGATAGAATCAATCTCGCCAAAGTTATCCACCCGTAATTATGACTTTTTCTTTGAATCATACAAACAAATCTGTTGAGAAAATTTAATGAAGTACCATTACATTCGCCGCTCCTTTCCAAATACCTCCATTTCTCATATGTTCATTTAGAATTTTTCACCACCTAATCACAGTCGCTGCCCATGTATATCCAGTCCCTGCACTAACTACTACTGCAATATCTCCGGCCTGTAATTTTCCTTGTTCATTTGCAAAGTGAAGACCAATACACGGATCAAGCGCTGACATATGCCCATAATGATCTAAATATACGACTTGTTCTTCCGTTAGCCCTAGCCCCTGTATCAATTCTATTAACATAGAACGTTTTGTATGCAGTGGTAACAATACTTTAATATCTTTAGGAGTATATCCACTTTTTCTTAACGCCTCCCGAATAACCTTGTCAAAATTAGGGATTGAAATCGGGTCTAGACGTTCTTTCATACTATTAGGATCTATTACATCAATATAATGTTGTCGATTCTCAACTGTATCATAGCTCGCAACCTGCTTTGATCCACCAGCTGGGATACGAACATCTTCATGAAATGAACCATCTGTTATTATCGCACTTCCTAATATTTCACCGTTTTTAGCGTCTTTTTTCACTAAAGCTGCACTTCCGCCATCAGCGAAATTAAACATAAAACGCGAGCGTGGATTATCATAATCTACAATTTGAGATTCTTTACATCCACCTACCAATAATATATTTTCAATTGAGTTATCGGAGTAAAGCATGTCTTTTGCGACTTTGAGAGCGATTGGAAAGCAAGAACTAACATTCATAATTTCAAAAGCATAAGCATTTTTCAATCCAAGTTCATGCTGAATTTTTGGGGCACTAGACCATACGTGGTAATCTTTATGTGGACTGCCAAAATAAATGACTACATCAATAGACTGAGGATTTACTTGTAATAATATTGGCTTTGCAGCAGCAATAGCTAAATCTGATGCATGCATCGTTTCATCTGCAACATGTTTTTCATACAACCCAAATTTTTCTATAATAACATTCTCAGGAATACCTGTTTTTTGAGATAAGTCTGCGGCCGTCTCTACATCTTTTGGGAAGAAAACACCGGTCGCTTCAATCCCAATATTCATTAGACTACTCCTCCTTTTTTTGGCACCATCATGGTCGCTATACCTGTTAATACTAAATCTCCTTTTTGGTTATGACACTCCGTTAACAATTTCAAAACTCTCTTTTCTATCATAAATTCTTGTACAGTAGCCATAGCTGTAATTGTATCTCCTATAAAAACTGGTGCTGTAAATTTAATAGTTTGTTCCATATAAACAGATCCTTTTCCAGGTAAATGAATACCAAGTAATTGTGATAAAAGACTAGAAGTTAGTAAACCATGTGCTATTCTTTGATTAAATCTAGTTTGTTTCGCATACTCATGATCAATATGGATTGGGTTAAAATCCCCACTCAAACCTGCAAATAATACAAAATCCGTTTCTGTAATTGTTTTACTACATGACGCCTGTTGACCAGTGCTATACATCGTCATCTCTTCACCTACTTTTCAATTGATTTACTAACTGTGCTTTTTGAATTTTACCAGTTGCATTTTTAGGCAATTCTTTTAGAAAAACAATTTCTTTCGGTATTTTATATTTTGCTAGAAATAAACGACAATGTTCAATGACATCCTTTTCAATTAATACACTGCTACTCTTTTTCACAATAAAAGCGATTGGAATCTCTCCCCACTTTACATGTTGCCTACCAACGACCGCTACCTCATATACGTCCGAAAGCTTATTAATGACTTGCTCTACTTCAAGTGGATAAATATTTTCACCACCGGAAATTATCATTTCTTTTTTTCTACCAACAATGTATACAAAACCATCTTCATCAACTCTAGCTAAATCACCCGTACATAACCAACCATCTTGAATCGTTTCTTCTGTTGCATCTGGCCGGTTCCAATACTCTTTCATTACATTCGGTCCTCTTATTAGTAACTCCCCAACTTCACCAACCTCAACTTTATTTTTGTTTTCATCAATAAGTTCATAATCACAAAACAGAACAGGTTTCCCAATCGAGCCTACTTTACGTCTTGCATCTTCTTCTGAAAGCATAAATACGGTTGGTGATGTTTCAGTCATACCGAAGCCTTGACCAAATAAAAATCCTCTATCTATAAATTCTCTCATCAACTCTTCTGGACATGGAGCACCACCGTTATAAAACCAGCGAACTGATTGTAAATTTGTAGTTTCAAACTTTGAACAATTTATTAATGCTTGATGAATTGTAGGTACTCCCATCACAACAGTCACTTTATGTTTTTCTATCATAGAAAGAGCTTTGGTTGGCTCAAATTTTCTTGGAACAATGATTACACCGCCTGCAAATAAAGTTGGAAATGCGAATAAGCCAATACCACCAATATGAAATAAAGGCAATAACACAATGGAGCGGTCGTGCATAGTTAAGTCAATCGCAAATGTATTATTAAGCGCATTCCAAAACATATTTTCTTGTGTAAGTACAGCTCCTTTCGGTTTTCCAGTTGTCCCTGATGTATAACATATAATAAAGGATGCGCTTTCATTTTTCTCTACAAAGTTATCAATTTTTCTATCTTCTATTTCTTTTAAACTTGTAATCGAAATAACTCTTTGTACATACGATACCTTCTGCATTGACAATGCCATATTTTGAAATGTTTTCTCTACAAATAAAACTGTAGTTCCACTATCTTTCAACTGAAATATTAGTTCATTTTCTGTTAACCGTATATTTAGTGGAACAGCAATACATTCTACCTTTGCTATAGCAAACAAAAGCACAATATATTCCAAGCTATTTTGCGATAAAATAGCTATCCTTTCTCCTTTTTTCACATTTAATTCGTAAATTAAATATGCGGCTACTTTACTTACATACTCATGTAACTGCTTATATGTCATTTCCTCCTCTTCTGTAATAATGGCAATGCGATCTGGATGTAAATAGGCCCGTTTTTCAATCCAATAAGCAATGCCTTGCATATTCTCCCACCCCTTATCTCTTTCTCAATCCTTCAAATATTAATGACATCGCTGCTTCAAATACATCTTCTGGAACATCTTTCTCTTCCCAATAACCCCATCGCATTCCTAAAAATTGCCCAATTGACATAAGACAATACGCAATTGTTTCTTTATCAAGCCATTTAAACTCTCCCGCTTCCATACCAGCCGATAAACTTTTTAAAAATCCATTTGCAAGCTTTGCATAATACCATCTATATAAATTATCATCAACAACTACCGCCTGTTGTACAATATTATATAGATTAGGACGATCTTTCACCCATCGAAAGAAGGCCTGAAAACCTCTCCTTTGTGCCTCTTCGTAACTTGATATTCCCTTCATTTCTCCTTTAATAATTAAGCGTAACTCACGGTTCAATCTGCGAATCAATTCATCAAATATATCTTTTTTAGATGGAAAGTAATTATAAAAAGTTCCGTGCGCCACCTTTGCTTCTTGTGTAATATTTACGATAGAAGCCTCGTAATACCCTTTACTACCAAACACCTCTTCTGCAGCACACAATAATTTCTCTCTCGTTTCTAACCCTTTTGTTGTTAGGTTTTTTACATCCATTATTATTTTTTCTGACACCTGAATCACCTCTTAAATTTGATTATAAATATATTTCTGAATTTTACAATTATTATCGTTAGACAAAATCTGCAAGTGTTTTTCTATAATCCAATAAAGATTGGCTTTTTTTGACTAGCTATTAATTAGTAAGAATTTTATAACGCATTCCTAATCAGAACATATAAATGCCTCGTCAGTTGACTTTTTTACACTTCCCACCCTCTCATAACACCATATACATTTAAGCAATATTATGAAAGTAAATCCATATTTTACAAAACCGTAATATATTAATATAATATATAATTGATTATCACTTATAAGCATCGGATATGAGTGAGAAACTATTGTTTTATATACTTAGGAGGAATCATAATGAATTTTAAACATGTACTTGCAACAGGCTTAATTACCGCCACACTATTTGGCGCAACGAATGCTTATGCACAAACTGAACATTTCATTGATGTACCAAAGGATCACTGGTCTAAAAATTCGATTAACTACTTAACTGAACAAAATGTCATTAGTGGTTATGGCAACGGAAAATTTGGATTTGGAGACAATGTAACTCGTGGACAAGTGGCTGCAATTATTTCAAGATACTTAAAACTAGAAAATACCGGATCTGCAAGTAAACATTTCTCTGATATTCATGGGCATATGTTTGAAAACAGTATTAAAGCAGTTGCTCAAAAAGGACTTATGACAGGGGACAGTAGCACTGACAAGTTTAGACCCGATGATACATTAACTCGATATGAAATGGCTGTTATCTTACAAAAAGCGTTTCATCTATCTGTAAAAACAAACGACCTTTTCTATGATGTTCCAAATAATTTTTGGGCAACAGACGCTGTTCGTTCATTGTATAGTAATGGCATTACAAAAGGAATTGGAGACTATAAATATGGCGGAGAAATGAATGTAACAAGAGAACAATTTGCAACGTTTATGTATAAAGCAATTAATGTAAGCCCTTATTTTATTCCTGATTCTATTCCTGCAAAAGATGAGGATAAGTATAAAGAAATTGAGAATATACTAATTGATTCTGGATTTTTAAAAACCGATTATAACTATGTATATACTAAAACTGGTCGAACATATGATGGCATTATGTATTTTAATTTTTCTCCCTATGATGACAGCGCATATAGAATATCTATTCATAGTGATGATCCTGTATTAAACGAGCCGGTGAAAAAAATTCTCAATACACTACTACCAACTGAAGCGGATAATCTGTACAATCTAATTAAAAACCCTACTGCAAGCTCTCGAACAACAGAATTAGATGGTCGCAAAATTGAATTTAGAAGAGACTCTAGCACTAGTGTAAATGTTTCTCTTGGAAAACGAAAATACTAAAAGAGTGACTATTTAAAATGAATACAAGTATCTATATGCTTATTCATAAAAAATAAAAGGACTGCCCCATAAGTCGTTTTCATCAACTTATGTGGCAACTCCTTTTAATCTTAATTAGAATTAAGTTCCACTTTCTCTAACCCTTCAGCCAATTGTTTCTTATCTAGCCCTTCCCCTATCACTACCAAATTCGTCGGGAAACCGAAGTCTTGTTCCAATAAAGTTGGTACGCCAAACGAATATTGGAATAGGTGCGGGTATTTATTTCCATGAAATTTCACAAAACCTTTCACACGATAAATACTATCTGGTAAATTCGAAAGCCATTCGTATAATTTATCTTGCTCAATCGATTTCGTAAATTGGTATGTCATCGTTTGTATATGTAAATGCTGTTTTACATGTAGTGTTTCATGTTCCTTATCATTCGTAAATTCAGCTTCTTCTATGTCTTCTAAAGAAATATTACAATATTGTGTTTCAAACAATTTGGCATGATTATTTATTACTTTCACTTCTTCAATTACTTTGTTCTTATCCGCAAATGTTAGTAAATCTGATTTATTAATTAAAATGTGGCTACCAAACTTTAATTGCTCATGTAATAATTGCTGAACGTTTGCACTTAATACTCTTCGATTTAACCACCTTACTGCATCTAAAACGACTACTATTGATTTCACTTCTAAGAAAGGTGCTAAAATTGGTGATACACATGCATCTAGCACTTCAATTGGATGCGCAACACCTGTCGTTTCTATATAAATGACATCTGGTCTTTCTTGCTGATATAACGAATGTAATTGTATTTCAAGCTCTTCTTTTAACGTACAACAAATACACCCTTTAAGAAGTTCCCTTAAAACATTCTCTTTTCCAATAATATCTGTATCTACTGAGTATTCACCAATTTCATTCATTAACACTGCAACTTTTCTATTCTTCTTTTTCTCCGCTAACAATAAATTTTGTAATAATGTTGATTTTCCGCTACCTAAAAAGCCACCTAATATATGAATTTCTACTTTATTCATTTGATCGACCATCCATTTCTTTATTTCAAAACGTATTCAAAGCGTAATAATTACGATTTATATTTATTATTTTATTAAAAGAGTCGTGATTTGTAAATATATCTTCACTGTTCATTTACTGCATATGCAACTCTAACTCCAGACTCAATTGCCCCTTGCATCCATCCATGTGTTAATGTCGTATGCTCTCCTGCAAAATGTACTTTTCCAGATGGTGGTGTAATATACGGAAATAACTCGAGCTCTTGGCCTGGTTCGAAAGCTGTAAATGCACCGCAAGAATACGGATTTTTACTCCAGCTAAAAGATGTTCCAGTGACAAACTCACTATAGACGATGTCACCGTATATTTCCGCTAAATTTTTTAATGCGTAACGAATACGATCTCTTTGCGGGAGACTATCCCATGTTAACGCCTCATCTGCCCACGTATAACTTGCTATAACGATAGCTGGCCCTGGAGTATGAATGCCATAACTCGGATAGTATGTAAACCGTATCGGTAAATCAGTAATAGATTTACCACCACACTGTCCCGCTTTCTCCCAAAATCTACTTTTAAACTCTATCGCAATTTTAGTTGCAGCAATATAATTTAATTCACGAATTGCTCGTCTTTTAAAATAAGAGAATAAATGGTATGGCTGAACTTCTACAAATCGTAACGCTGAAAATGGAATTGTAATAATAGCAAAATCACTTGTTATTGTAAATTGCTCTAACGTTTGTTCATGATTTCCTTGTAACATTACTTTATTATCTTCTTGTATGATTTTATCAACCTTATACGACATTAAAATATGTTCTCTTAATTGTGGTAAGAATGCATTCGATAACTTATCCATTCCACCAGTTATTTCATAATATTTCGTTGTTGAAGTAAAGAAAATCATTTCACGTAATACTTCAATTAAGGACATTCCCATATAAGCTTCCATATCAAGAAGTACCCCAATCATATCTATTGCACCATCTGAATAATACTCCATTAAAAATGAACCAAGCGAATACGTTTTATACTTTTTTTCAACGATAAGCCAGTTTTTATCAGGATCCTTCTTAATATAATTTAGTATTGGTTCTAATACTTCAATCATTAGCTCTTCTGCCGTTTTTCCTCTTTCTTTATCCAAAACCGGATATTCAAGTACACTTGGATTATCTTCAAACACATTCAATCTCGTTTGAATGTTATTCGTATAAATGATATCCGCAAAAGTTTTATTTATAAAAAGGTTTAAAGGTAGTTTAAATTTATGAATATACGCTAAGGTTAATTTATGGGTATCAGGAATTCTCATCGGTCCCGCATTAAAATATAAACCCACACTAAATGGTTTCCGAATCGTATACACCCTGCCACCTATTCTGTTATTTGCTTCTATAATCGTTACTTCGTGTCCAGCCTCTTTTAATAAAGAACCTGCAACTAATCCAGAAATCCCTGCACCGGCAATCGTAATTCGTTTTGGGTTATTCTTTTTAACAAGCCCTGCATGAATAATATGAAGCATTTCTTCCATTGCTAATGGGTTCCCCATGCCATTTCCCCTTTTACAAAGGATTTTACTGAATTATATTCGGTTCACTGAATTCCTATGTTTCATGCAAAGAATTGCACGGATACATTTTCAAATACTTGAATATCTTTTATAAAATGTAATAAACTAGATATGAATCTATAGAAGTAAGACGTATTATCTTACATAATAAAATCAATGAAATTGCGAGGAATTTTGAAATGAAAAAAGGGATTAACCGTGTTGTATTAGTAGGAACAGGAGCAGTTGGATGTAGTTATGCTTACTGCATGATTAACCAAGCTGTAGCTGAAGAATTTGTTTTAGTTGATGTAAACGAAGCAAAAGCTGAAGGAGAAGCAATGGATTTAAGTCATGCCGTTCCATTTGCTCCAGCTCCAACTAGAGTATGGAAAGGTAGCTACGAAGATTGTAAAGATGCTGACCTTGTAGTCATTACGGCTGGATTACCACAAAAGCCAGGCGAAACACGTTTAGATTTAGTTGAGAAAAATGCAAAAATCTTTAAACAAATCGTGCGCAGTATTATGGATAGCGGATTTGATGGTATCTTCTTAATCGCAACTAACCCTGTCGATATTTTAACTTACGTAACTTGGAAAGAATCTGGTTTACCGAAAGAACGCGTAATTGGTTCTGGTACAACACTTGATTCTGCTCGTTTCCGCTATATGTTAGGTGAGTACTTCAATATTGGTCCACACAACATTCATGCTTATATTATCGGAGAACATGGTGATACGGAACTTCCTGTTTGGAGTCACGTATCAGTTGGTATTCAAAAATTACAAACACTGCTTGAAAAAGACAATACGTATAATCAAGAAGATTTAGACAAAATCTTCATAAACGTTCGTGATGCAGCCTACCATATTATTGAACGAAAAGGGGCAACATACTATGGTATTGGTATGTCACTTCTACGCGTTACTAAGGCAATTTTAAACGACGAAAATAGTGTATTAACTGTTTCGGCATATTTAGAAGGGCAATACGGTCAAAAAGATGTGTATATCGGTGTACCTGCTGTTTTAAATCGCGGCGGTGTTCGTGAAATTTTAGAAGTAGAATTAAGTGAAGACGAAGAATTAAAATTCGATCACTCAGTTCAAGTGTTGAAAGAAACAATGGCTCCTGTTCTTTAATCATATATGTGAAAAAGCAATCCAAAATTTTTTGGATTGCTTTTTTGTTTATTTTCTATTTTTTAATCGATTCCTCATTATTTACATCAAGTACATCTAATAAAAAGATGAAGATTGGTATCCCGATAATAAGCCCCCATATTCCAAGGAAATGTTCTGAAAAAATGAGAATCATAAATGTATAAAAGATTGGTAAATTTGTTTTCGCAGACATAAACTTCGGGTTTAAAAAATAACTTTCAAGAGCATGGATGACTGTAATGAACACAAGTATGTACACAACGTATATAACTCCGCCTACGTTATAAGCAATGATACAAAGTGGAAATAAAGAAATAATCACACCTGCAACTGGAATCAACCCTAGTAGAAAAATCATAACAGCTAATACGAGAAGCTGTGGAAATCCTAAAACAATTAATGCAATAACAGTAAGAATACAATTTACAACCGCAATTAAAAACTGTGCTTCAATTACTTTACCGAACGATCTTGCAAACCTTTCGCCAAAATATGCAATCTCCTCATAAAAAATCTTTAGCTTACTCTCTTTAAATTTAGAAGTAAAGGTAATAATACGCTCTTTTTCTAATAAGAAAAAGAGACTTAATATGAGAGACAATAATATTTGTAAACTTACCTTCCCTATATTTGCTATCGATTGATAGATGACATCTACACCTTGTTCTATATACTTTGATACTTCCATTCCGTTAATTGTCGAAAGTGCATATTTAATGATTTCATTATCAGGCGGGTTTTGAAAAAACAATTTAAATTGATAAATCAATTGCGAAATTTGTATCGTTAACACAGGTAAATATTTATACAATGTCGTGCCAATAAAGGAAACTAATATGATATACAAACAGGCGATAACAATTTTCCGGTTCACTTTCAATTTCTTTGAAATAAAACGTTGAAATCGATCCATTAAAAATGTCAGTATAAACGTAATTAATATTAAGTTGATCATACTTTTTAATCCATATAATACAAGCGCTAATATTATTAAAACGAGAAACCGTTGAAACCCTCTACTTCGAAAAAAATTTTTCACTTCATTCATTAAGATTTAACCTCCCCCTTCAATGGATGGAAATTGAATATATTACATTTTATGAACTTCTATAGACAATCTTTCTTACTAATTAGAAAGAATCCTTTTTTTCTTTTTATATTGTTAGATTCTATTTATATTAGCCCACCTACTTACTTCAGTTGAGCTCTTTTTTTCGTTTAACCTTTTACAGTTTAGGTGGTTTTCTATTTTTAGACTGCTGTTCATACGCATATCCAATATTGAACAGTTCCTTCTCACCGAATTGCTTCCCGACAAATACTGCACCTACTGGCTCTCCATTGTTATCATATCCTGCTGGCACCGCTAATTCTGGATAGCCAGCTACAGCGGATAGAAGAACTTCCTCGTTGTTAATCATAACTAAAGCGTCTAAACCCTTTTCTACTAAATATCTATCTAGCTCTTTTTTTGCATTTTCTTGACTCGTTTGCACTACTTTTTCAAACTCATCTTTCGTTATAGCAGATTTTTCAGACTCCTCAATTAATGTTTGTCCGTATTTTATTCGTCTTTTACTATCCTTTTTATTAAACGCTATAATCTCTTCTAACGATTTTACCGGCACATTTTTTTTCTGTGAAAAATAGTCGTTTACATTATGCTTGAATTCATATTCTAATGTTTGTAAATTATCTACACCCCCATTGTTTAACTGAATATAATCAGTTAATATCGCACCTGCATCTTGAAGGTCTTTTCTAATCTTTTCTGCTACTGCTTTTCTATTTTCATCTTGTTGGTCTACAGAAAAAAGAAGCCCTATCTTTTTCCCTTTTAATCCATCTATTGATAAATCCTTTGTATAATCAATTCTTTCTTTATCTTTCACTTTTTCTGTCATAACATCTTTTTCGTCATAACCTATCATTGCATTAAATAACGTTGCTGCATCTTTTACCGTTCTTGCCATAGGTCCTGCTGTATCAAGAGTTTCAGCTAACGGAATAATTCCTGTTCTACTTACCATACCTAAAGATGGACGTAACCCAACTACTGATTGCTGCGCTGCGGGTGCTACAATCGATCCTGTCGTTTCTGTTCCGACTGCAAGCGGTGCAAAATCTGCTGTAACTACTGTAGCAGATCCTGAACTTGATCCCGATGTATCAAACATAATCGGACCGTATGGATTCAAATTTTGTCCTTTTTTCCCGCTATATCCGCTAGGCATTGTAAAAGATAAATAATTCGCCCACTCAGACATATTCGCTTTTCCTAAAACAAATGCCCCTTCTTCTTTCAACTGCTTCACAATTGTTGCGTCTTGATCTGCAATCCAATCTTTTAATACATAAGTTCCTGCACTAGTCGGCATCACTTTTGCCGTTTGTACATTATCTTTTATAACGACAGGAATACCATATAAATTCGACTTTTTGTTTCTACTTCGCTCTTGATCTAACTTTCTTGCTTCTTCCATCGCATTAGGATTTATCTCTGTAACAGAATTTAATGTTATTCCATTTTGATCATGTTCTTGTATTCTAAAGAGATAAATACTCGTTAATTCTTCATATGACAAATTTCCATCATCAATCATTTTTTGAAGCTCATCTACAGTCGCATTTACAACTTCTTTTTCTTTTATCTTTACATTTTCTATATTGATTCCTTTAAGCTGATTATGTATCGGTTGTAGCACTCTTTCTTTATCATATACAATACGCTCAGGTTCCTTTGGAAAATAATTTTTATACACGTAATATCCGCTGGCACATGCTACTAAGACTATGCCTCCAGCGATAGACAGCGTTACCTTCACCCATTTCTTCATGTTGCTTCCTCCACTCTATAAGGTGCTTCTTTATACGAAAAAGAGAGTTACCTTTTACTTAACTCTCTCCAATCAAAATGCTAAATGAAAAAATGAAAGATTTCAATCTAATTACTTCTTTTTTTGCATTTGCTTTGCTAACATTTCTTTCACTTGATTATACGTTAACCCTGAATTTTTATTTAAACGCTTTACTTCCTCAACATCAGTACCTACCACTGTATATTTTTTCTCATCATTCATTTTTCTACTTCCCTTTCTATTGCATTATTTCTAATATTTTTTCCCTAAACCCTTATAAATTAATACAAATAAGGAAACTGCCCAAAATTCAACACCTAAGGGCAATTACGTAAGAGGAAACGATAAAAAAATGTCGAATGTATATACTTGTTGAATTTAAGGGCTTGGAGGGAACATTTTGAAAACATTTGAGTTTAAACATAACATTCCAACATTAGAAGAGTACAAATATTTGTGTGATTCTGTTGGATGGACTAATTATATGAATTTTGATGTAGCAAATATTTCACTGAAGAATTCTATTCACTGCATCACAGTGAACGATGATGAACAAATAATCGGCATGGGGCGAATTGTTGGTGACGGATCTATCTATTTCTATATTCAAGATATAGTAGTTCATCCGAATTATCAGAAACATGGTATCGGGAAAGAAATCATGCATCGTTTAGTTACATACTTACATGAAAATGCCCCTGATAAAGCGTTTGTCGGTTTGTTTGCATCAGAAGGTAAAGACTCGTTCTATGAGAAATTTGATTTTAAGGATTACTCACCAAACATGACGGGGATGTTTACTGTCATTTCAAAAACATAATAGATTTTTAATTGTAAAGAAAGACTTCGATTCCTATGTAGGTAATTGCGCTTGCAATAAGAGTTTAACATTACATACGAAAGGAGAGTACATTTATGGATAATATGTACTCTCCTTTTATTTCACTCTTTATATATTAAATTTCTTAATAAAATTTCACTACATCTTCAGTAGGCAAGAACGTTCTTTCTGCTGGTTGTTCGTTTGGTTCACCAAATGGCATTTGACCTACTAAGCTCCACTCTGCTGGAATGTTCCAAGTTTCTTTCACTTCAGCATCTACGATTGGGTTGTAATGTTGTAATGACGCCCCAATTCCTTCAGCAGATAATAACATCCACACAGTATGTTGTAACATCGCATTTCCTTGATGAGACCAGAATGGGAACTGATCTTTATATAACGGTGCGTTTTCTTGCATTTTTTCTACAGTTGCTTGATCTTCAAAGAATAAAACTGTTCCTACACCTGCATGAAAACCTTTTAGTCTTTCTACAGTCGCTTCAAAGTTTTCTGCTGGTACGCGGGCTCTTAATGTTTCTTTCACAATATCCCAAAACTTTTCATGCTCCCCATCCATTAATACAACCATACGACCACTTTGCATATTGAAAGATGTTGGTGCGTGTAAAGCTGTTTTTAGCACTTCTTCAATTCTTTCTTTCGTAATTGCATCGTTTTTTGTTACTTTACGAATGGAACGGCGGTTCACGATTGCTTCTTTTAAGTTTGTTGTAGTTGCTGACATTTTAATTCCTCCAAATGTTTGTTTTATAATTTATTTTGTTATTTCATAACAAGCGAATTAGCAATATCCATCGGTATTACATTGCATACCTTCAAATGAATTTGTTTTATCCTTTTCAATTTCTTTATCAATGACCCTTTCTAGTGTTTCTTTACTAGCAAGCCCTTGAATGACTTCATCTCCAATCATGACAGTTGGAACAGCCATAATATTCGCTTCATCATATGCGTGCTGAATTGCTTCTTGATGCTTTTCTTTATATTTACGAGTTACTAAAGCATCTTTAAATTCCGCCTCAGGAAGTCCTACTTCTACCGCTAATTTTGTTAACACATCAATATCTTCAATGTTTTGCTCTTCTTGGAAAAATGCTGTGAATACGCGGTGATGATACTCATTACCTAGTCCACATTCTTTCGCAAATTGACACCCTTCGAAAGCTAAATGTGTATATGGATGCGGAGAAACACGTGGCAAACGCATATCAATTCCTAACTTCTTCGCTGTCGGAAGAATGAAAGCATCCCATGAACCTAATTTTTCTGGCTCATTCCATGGATCTATTTTTGAATATGGACTTGGACGTAATTCAAATGGCATCCATTCAATTTCTACATCTTTTTCTTTCGCTACTTCATCTAATGGACCTTTTGCTAAAAAACAAAATGGACATATAAAATCTGAGTATACTTTCATTTTTACAGTCATAACTTTTACACCTTACCTTTATAGTTGTAACCATACAGGTTACATTAATGTTAAAAAAATATAAATATGATTTAAGCATTCATTTTTTCTTGCAAAGTTTCAAACAGCTGCCCCATCGTAATATTTCTCAAAACTTCTTCCATCGCAGATTGCGCTTGTATTAATATAACTTCTAATACCGCTTGAATATTTGCTCCGATTGGACAATCTGGATTTGGTTGCTCATGAATGTGAAATAATTTATCCTCTTCCACTACATTCACTGCATGATACACATCTAACAATGTGATTTCATGTAAATCCTTTAGTAAACCTGCGCCACCCGGTCCACGATTTACGTAAACAAAGCCAGCTTGTTTCAAGTACGACATGATTTTACGAATGACTACTGGATTTGTATTGACACTCTCAGCCATATAGTCTGAAGTACAAAGTGAAGATGGATTGTTTTTCAAAATAGATAAAATATGAACAGCTATGGAAAAGCGGCTACTAATTTTCAGCGTAATCACCACCTCGATGTAATCATTATAGTTACAACTGAAAAATAAGTCAATCCTTTTCACATATTTTTTATAAGTAAATTAAAAAGTGTCCCATTATAATATACGAGACACCTCTTTTTATTCTGCAAATAGCGCCTGAAATTCTTCAATAAATAGCTGCACAGCGATTGAAGAATCCCTTAATGAAGGAACAGCTAAAGCAATTTCTCTCCATACTTGCGGTTCCAATTCTCTCGTTTGCACATTTTTTGGTAAATTCGTTAAAGATAATTCAGCTAATATTGCAATGCCTAACCCTTCTTGAATCATATTTAAAGCTGTCGTAACTGTCGAAATTACATACTCAGCTCGAAGTGGTACATTTGCTTGTTTAAACATATCGATAATAGGTGGTTCGTATCCGCCCTTACATAATATGATCGGTTCATTCTCCAAATCACGAATTGTAACAGCATTCTTCTTGCAAAGAGGATGATCCTCTCTTAAAATAACAACCATTTTCCCCTTCGTTAATGGAACAATCTCCATCTCTTTATTAGGTAAAATAACAATCCCTATATCAACAACCCTCGATACTAACCAATCTTCAACTTCTTTAATCGTTCCTTCACAAAGAACGACTTCTAAGTTCGGATACTTCTCCTTAAAATGGTTTATCATTTTCGGTAAGAAATGTGCAGAAGCACTCGGAAAACTCCCAATTCGAATCGTCCCAACTTCGTGTCCTTTCTCCATCGCAACTTCTTGTTCAATCTTCTCTACACCGTTCAAAATCTCTCTAATATGTACAAGAATTCTGCTTCCTACATCCGTAACAATTAACCCTTTTCGTTTATCACGTATAAGAATCGTAACTCCTAACTCTGACTCAATACTTGAAATCGCATGACTTACAGCTGGTTGCGTCATATTTAACACCCGAGCTGCCTTCGTAAAACTACCTAACTCAATAGTTTTTATTAATACTTGCAGTTGTGTAATGGTCATAACTAATCACTTATACTCCTCATAAAAAAGATTCATTTTATTTATTACAGTCGATATCATATCATAGTGAAATGAATAACATCAAGGAGGTCTTACAGTGACACAGCTTTCTCGAACTAAGACGGCCATCATCCTTACCTTTCTCGTTTTCATGTGGGGAATCAATTGGCCTTTATCTAAATTTGCTCTGCATTATACACCACCCGTTTTATTTGCAGGCGTTCGAACTTTAATTGGAGGATTCATTTTACTCCTGTTCGCATTACCGAAATACAAAGAGTTACACTTAAAAGAAACTTGGCATTTATACGTTATTTCTTCTTTACTTAACATCATTATATTTTACGGATTACAAACTGTCGGCCTTCAATATATGCCTGCTGGGCTATTTTCCGCCATCGTATTTCTACAACCCGTTTTACTTGGTATTTTCTCTTGGATATGGCTTGAAGAATCAATGTATGGGTTAAAAATTTTCGGGCTTATACTCGGATTTATTGGCGTAGGTGTTATTAGCTCTAGCAGTTTAACTGGACATATTTCTATTATCGGGATTCTTCTCGCGATAGGATGCGCTATTGGCTGGGCACTTGGAACCGTATTTATTAAGAAGACTGGGCACCGCGTTAATTCCATTTGGATGGTAACACTGCAACTTATTATTGGCGGACTTTGCTTAATTGGATTTGGATCAGAGTTTGAAAGTTGGTCTAGTATCGCTTGGAGCATGCCGTTTGTTAGTGTACTACTCTTTATTTCATTCTTTGTTATTGCAATGGGGTGGCTTGCATACTTCACACTCGTTGGAGCTGGTGAAGCAAGTAAAGTTGGGGCTTATACATTTCTCATTCCTCTAATCGCTATTATTGTAAGTTCAATTTTCTTACATGAAGCCATTACTATTAGCTTATTCATCGGACTATTATTTATTGTAGTGAGTATTTGTTTCGTAAATATAAAGCCGAAAACACTTGCTGTAGGGCAGCGAGTTGAAGTGAAGTAAATTAACATAAGAAGGAGCCTACTGATTGTAGGCTCCTTCTTATCATTATTACTTATTTTTTACGACGTACCATAAAAACACACGTACCTACCGAAGATACAATCGCTAAAATAGATAAAACAATTGCTATCAATTGCATATTACTAGTACCTTCATTCTTTTCTACACTAGACACTTCACCATGTTCTCCTGTTAATGACGTACCTTTTGCAATTGTTGTAAGTGAATGTGGTTTTTCAGCTTTTTCATCGCCCGTCCATTCCACAATTTCTCCGTCTTTATATTGTTGGTATGCATCCCAAGCTATTTTTTGCTCTTTATCCGGATTTTTAGCGACAAAAGTAAATCGCTGGAACTGACCGGGTAAAATCCCTTCTCCTGTTGCTTCCCATACTACAGTTTTCACTTTTCCAGCATTATCTTTTTGCTCTTCCACTTTCCATCCTGGCACTGGTTCATACTGTTGGAACTCTACTCCAGACGGTATTTTCAGTGTAACTTTTGTTGTTGCTATATTCTTTTCAACTGGTACTTTTATCGTGTAAGTCTCCCAAGAGCCGATGTCAGAAGTTGCTGGCTTCACAGTTACGTGCGCACTAACAGGTAACGAAAAAATTCCCATTGCAATTACTGTTGCTATCATTGTTGTTCCTAATTTTTTTATACGTTTCATTTTCTATTTACTCCTTTTCATCTATAACGTCTCTTTATCCCGCAAAGCAAAGAAGTTAGGCGGGGGCGGGCTAATAATCAGCGGGGGATACCCCACTGATTAGAGTTTCACTTTATCTGCCACCTACAATAAACTTATAATCCGTATCGAAGCTATCAAGTGATTTTGTTAATCCATGTACTTGTATATTCCAGTTACCTGTCATGTTAATATACATACCTTCCGCCTCATATTCTCCCGGTGAAACTGCCGAAACTTTAAATGATCCTTTTCCCATATTCATATCTAACGATTGAGTCGTTAATATAATTTGTTCCATATCAGTAACAGGTTGTCCGTTCTCATCCTTTAAAGTAATATGGAATATATTTTGTCCTACTTTATTAGGACTTACATTTAGCGTCATTTCATATCCATTATCTAATTGTTTACTCTCTGTAAAAGGTCCAGTAGGAGGCATCGGTGGTGTTTGTACATTTGTCATAAAAGCTACGATTACGAAAATGATAATTCCAATGATAAACTCTACTTTTACCGTAGCACCTAATCCTTGCTCCGCTCTCATTTTCCCTTTCACATAATGAATAATTCCCAATATCCCCATGAAAATGAATAAAAGTATCTTTGCTAATAAAGCTAATCCATACTTCGTATCAAATAACGAGTGGATTGTTGGAATAAAAAATGTACTGTTAAAAAGACCTGTTATGAAAATCACAATGACAGCACATGTTGCCCACGGTGAAAAACGCTTAATCATATCCCAATACATACTCCACTTGTTATCCTCTTTGCGTAAAAGGAGAATAATAGATGATAGACCACCAATCCATAATGAAGCTGCGAATAAATGTAGAAAATCCATAACGACAGCAATGTCTTTAAACTTTAAACCATATGCGTGACTATTACATGCTTTCATAACAAGTATCCCAATAAACAATACTATTGGAATGCTCCATACTTTAAACGACGAAAGCTTCTCGCGCCTCATCGCAAAATACGTAACGATTATAAGCGAACTAATAAGAGTCATTTGAGTAATCCATACATAACCAAAAACAGAAAGCTGTAATGTTTCTTTTAATAGTAAAGGATTGAATGCTTCTAGCCATGAAACATCCGCATTTATTTTCGCTTGCAATGGTAGATTGAATAACAAGCTAATCAATATCCCAAATAAGGAGATCCATATTATGTTCTTACTCCTTGATCGGACCGAAGTTGCATTCCCTTTATACATAATAAGATTAAAGAATAGCACGCCTATAAATAATGAGAAACTTGTATATAAAATTCCACGTTCCATAATCATATCGATTTGTGGGACGTAACCCATCTCTTCCACTTGTATATCGTCTGCTTTTACTTCTGCTAATCCAATACGGAATGGAATAACTCCTTGAATTGGATGACCATCAGCTGAAATCACTTTCCACTGAATAGAGTACAGACCGTTTTTGAGATTCTCTTTTAATCCGGCTTCTAGTAGCTTTTTATTTTTTGTATCAATATGAGCATCTTTTAAATCGACCCTTTTACCTGATGTATCTCTCACGTACAATGTATTAAAACTTGAAACTTGTATGTCCTCATCGAATTCAATTTTCACAACAGATGGTGCTTTCTTCAATGTTTCATTTTCAGTAGGATTTGATTTCACAACGTACGCATGAGCAGATGCACTTTTCGGTATCAATATAATAAGCACACATGCAAGTAATAGCCATGCCCCTACCCTTCTCATTACTTTCATACTCATTTCACTTCTTTCTTCCTCATCCCTCTATTTTCATAACTTTAAATTCCCAAGTTTAATTCTCCGGCGAAATATTAACCTAATTAAATATAAACTTCTACACAGTATAACTCTTTATTTCTCTCTCACCTCTAAACTTCTAATAAAATAGTAACTACCTGTATAGATACAACTTACATTTTTAAAGTCGATTGTAATTATATCATAAAATATATTTATGTAAGTTCCTGAAGAAGAAAAGTTATCGTGAATCATTTGTGAAGAAAATGTGAAATACATAAATAAAAAGATGTTACTTTATTACGTAACATCTTTTTAAAAATATCTTTTTTCTATTTCTCTTCCGGATAATCACAATACTCTATGATTGTTCCCTCTGTATCCGCTGGGTTAAGATAGATTAATCTTCTGCCGTGTTTATTCATTCGAAGTGTATGCTCTAACGTTCGAATACCTTGTTCTTTCAATTCTTCTAAAGCTACATCCAAATCATCTACTCGATATGCAACATGATGTACACCTTTACCTTTTTGTTTAATGAATCTGGCAATTGGCGACGTCGTATTATTCGTCGGTGCAAGTAATTCGATTCTATCTCCATCCACTTCAAGAATGGCTACTTCACTTTCAACACCAGGTGCCTCACTTACGTAACGATCTATTAATGTTCCTAACAATACCTTTTCATAAAAACTTATCGTACTATCTATATCGCGCACTGCGATGCCGATGTGATCAATTGTTTTTTTCATTTTATTTCCCCTACTACTTTATTTTCTCTCATTATTAATAGTAACAAAAAAAGTTATAGAAACAAGTTCTATAACTTTTTTATTTAACCTATTTTCTTATCCGCACTAGCTGCTGGTTGAACTTGATTTTTTGCTTTCACAATGCTAATGACGTACCCGATCAATCCGCCAATAAGTGCTGGTAAAATCCATCCTAATCCAACTTCATGCATTGGGAGTATTTTAGTAAGAAAATCGTTCACTACTGCTAACTTCATACCAGCTGCATTTAATCCATCGAACATACTTACAATAAATGTTATTAATAAGCTACCTTGATACACTTCTGCTCGCCCTTTAAACAATGGATGAAGAAGCGTTAGGAAAATTAAGACGATTGCTAATGGATAAATCGCGATTAATACAGGAACAGAAATTGCGATTAATTGTGTTAAACCTACATTCGCAACAACTGCACTGAACACTGATAAGATGATTGCTATCTTTTTATACGAAACATTCGGGAATAGTTTATGGAAGAATGAAGAACACGCTGAAACAAGTCCTACACTAGTCGTTAAACATGCTGCTGTAACCATAATTCCTAATATAATTCCGCCGTATGACCCAAAATAATAGTTTGAAACTTTTGCTAATACTGCACCACCATTATCTAAATGACCAAGTTTTGCAACACTTGAAGCTCCCATAAATGAAAGTGCTGAATAGATCATTGCTAAAATAGATGCAGCAATTAATGTTGCTTTTGCACAAACAATCATAATGTCTTTTTTTGTTTTTGCGCCCTTTTCTTTAATCGCATTGATGATAATAATACCGAATACGAATGATGCTAACGTATCCATTGTTAAGTAACCTTCTTGGAACCCTTTAAAGAACGCATGTGATGTATATGCCTCTGCAGGTGCTTGCATTTCTCCCATTGGATGAATAAAAGCAAATACTACTAAAATCCCAATAAACGTTAACTTAATTGGCGTTAAGATTTTTCCTACAATATCGACAATTTTCGCGGGGTTTAGCGAAAAAAAACAAGTGATGCTAAAGAATATAATTGTAAAAAGAATGAGTGCTGAAGAACTCATAGCTTCTGGTACAAAAGGCTTCATACCAATTTCATAAGAAACGCTGCCTGTTCTCGGAATAGCGAATAGTGGACCAATCGCTAAATATAAAACTGTCGTAAATACAATGCCGAACACTGGATGTACACGACTTGCTAACGATTGTAAATCTTCTTTACCTGAAATTCCAAATGCTAATACCCCTAGCAACGGTAAACCTACACCTGTTACTAAAAATCCAGCGTTAGCAATCCACACATTCTCTCCTGCCGATTGACCAAGCATTGCTGGGAATATTAAATTTCCTGCCCCAAAAAATAGTGCAAATAACATTAAACCAATAACAACTATGAACGAAAACGGTACTTTATTCGTCATAATATAACCTCCATTCAAAATAACCTATGTCATTTCCAATTTTAACTAATTGAATTTTCTGAATATTTAACTTAAGTATCAACTATTCTTGAACTCATTATAGTTTGATATATAATATTTTGCAATACTATTTTCAAACTTTTCATTCATTTTATAAATATACATTTTTTAACATAGAAATAGACTAAAAAACCAACATGGTCATCCATGTTGGTTTTTCCATTTTTACTATCAATTAATTAAAATTTCGCCGCTACTTTCTTAACGTTCTCTAAACCTTCTTCAACAATTTGTTGTGAGCGATTTGGATATTGGTTGTGTCCTTCAATTACAACAGTTTCTGGATTTGTAATTCCCCAGAATCCAAGTACAGTTGTTACGTAATTAACTGCCATCTCCATAGGAGCCATTTGTTCTGAAGAGTAATCTGAACCACGAGCACCTAACACAACTACTTTTTTACCACCAGCTAAACCTTCTGGACCATTAGCTGTATATTTAAACGTTTTTCCAGCTTGAGATAAATATGAAATATATGTGATTAATGGTGCTGGTACAGTAAAGTTCCATAATGGGAATGCAAATACAACTTTATCAGCTTCTAAAAACTGATTTAAATATTGATCTACTGTAGCAACTGCCTTCTCTTCTTCTGCTGTTAATTCCATACCTTGACTACGTTTGTATCCACCTGAAATAGCAATATTTCCGTAATAAGGAAGATCTAATGCAAATAAATCTAACTCTGTAATTTCTGTATTCGGATTTGCTTCTTTATAAGTAGTTACAAATGTTTCATACATTTTTGAACTAACTGCTTGCTCCGCTGGGCGATCGTTTGCTTTTACAAATAATACTTTTGACATTGTTTTATTCTCCTCTACTTTTTGATTTTCTTCTTTTTTACCAAATAACGAGCTAAATAATCCCATTTTCTTCACCTAAACTTTCTTATCATATTCATTATTCATCATCACAAAAATTCTTATTCTAATAAAAAGTTCCAATAGATATCTTAAGTACAGATACAAAAACTTTTTGTTATTTAATTACCTTATGTAAGTGATTGTAATATAGCCACTTACTTTAGTCAAGTAACTTTTAATAAAAAATAAATCTCAAATTAAAAACATTAACTAAAATACAATTGAACACCAAATTACAACCTTATTACTTGTATAATAAACTTAGAGAGGAAAATTCATATTTAGAAAGGATTCATTCATGAGCACGATAGAAAAGATTCAAACTTTTATTATTCTTTTTGCTGTTACATGCGGCATCATACTTGGACAATTTAATGTTATACATATGTATTCAGACAAATTTATTGTTCCCTTCTTATTTTTCATGCTATATGGATTATTCCTCAGCATCCCATTGAAAGAAATAAAAAACGGATTTCGTAATTTAAAATTTGCTGGAACAAGCCTTACTATTAATTTTTTATGGACACCTTTACTCGCTTGGGGATTAGGAGCACTATTTCTTTCAGATCACCCTGCGCTTTGGGTTGGATTTATTATGTTAATGGTTACTCCATGTACAGATTGGTACTTAATCTTTACTGAAATAGCGAAAGGAAATGTAGCACTTTCTACTGCGATTTTACCTGTAAATTTAATTTTGCAAGTACTACTTCTTCCCATTTATTTATTTTTATTCGCTGGTGTCATGAAGACTGTAGCCGTTTCTGTTTTAATAGAGAGCATTGTTATCGTAATTGTCTTACCATTTTTACTTGCACACGCTACAAAATTCATTATGAATAAACTGAAAAAAGCTGAAACGCTCGAGAATAAACTCATTCCGTTTTTCAGCTCTGCCCAAATTGTATTTTTAAGTTTAGCAATCGTAGCGATGTTTGCATCACAAGGTAAATATTTACTACAAAATATGAATGTCGTTTTATTATTACTCATTCCTGTTCTATTGTTCTTCATCATTAATTTTGTACTAGGACAATTTATCGGGCGCATCATGCATTTATCTTACAAAGATACAGTAAGTCTAAGCTTAACAACCTTAGCAAGAAACTCACCTGTTGCACTCGCTATCGCTGTGACCGCTTTTCCAGACGAACCTCTTATCGCACTTGCACTCGTTATTGGACCATTGATTGAGTTACCGGTACTAGCTTGTGTGTCACAAGTTTTGTTGCTTATTAAGAAGAAGCAGCAATATACATAATAAAAAACGTCCTATAGCAGGACGTTTTTTATTTTTGAAAAATCTCATACAACACTTATTTCTTATTTATCATTACAAATGAAATAACCGAAACTAGAAACGTAATAATACCAATTATAATAAATACAATAGAAGCTGAAATTGACTCTAAGAAATATCCTGTTAGTGCAATTCCAACTGGAGTAGATACTAATAATAACGAACTTAAAAAACCGAAAAATCTTCCTTGCACTTCATTTGGAATTAACTTTCTATACAACACTCCAAAATATACATTACTCACTCCAAATGCAATCCCTGATAGAAAATAATAAACAGAAAATAACACCGGATTTACTGTCGTACCCATTGCAGCATTAAAAATCCCCATAATAGCAGTAAATATAAAAGCAGTCGTAATCGTTTTATATGTACGAATCTTTTTGGTAATAAATGCTCCTATTAAAATCCCTATCGGTGATGCCACAAAAACTATACTATACCACCGCGTAGAAAGGTCCATTTCTCTAACAACTATTACTTGGAGTGAAAGCATACACGCCGCTCCAAGTAAATTAATAACGGCAGCGCTCATAAGCAATGTTTTCAATGATTGATTACTATTAAATATGGAGAAACCCTCTCTAAAATCTTCGTAAAAAGGCTTTTTCTTTTCAATTTTCAGTTCACGTGGAAATTTGATGTTCATTAAAATTAAAAATGATATAAAAAATGTAATTGCATCTAACATAAATACTCCATGAAAATTAAAAATACTAATTAAAAAGCTAGCCATTAAAGGAATGGCTACCGATATGATTTGTATTGAGATTTGTCTCAGCGTAATCGCCTGTTGAACATGCTTTTCTTCCACATATGTCACTAATGCTGCATTTGAAGCTGGAGTAAATAAAGCACTCCCAATTGAACGTATTATAAGTAAAATTAGTAACGGAATGTATAGCATTTTATTATAAAATGCTATAACTGCAATTAAAATCATGACGATACATCTCATAACATCCGCAATTATCATAAGCTTTCTTCTCGACATTCGATCTGCTAACGTTCCTGTTACAGGTGCAAATAAAATCGCCGCCGTCGCAATTGCAACGTTTACTCCCGAGACAAGTAATGGAGAATTCGTTAATTTCATTACCCATAACGGTAAAACGAGCGTAACCATAGAATTACCTATTAAAGAAATGCAACTTGCTAAGAAAAAATACGAAAAAATTTTATTGCTCCAAATACTATTACTAACGCTATCCTCTTTTAAACTTCCAACTCGATTATTCACTATGCCCTCCGGTTTCTCCTTCTATATTTTCTTTGATCCTTTCTCTTCTATATCACCACCTTTCTAATTCTCTATTTAAATGACAAAAAACCTTCTTCAAAATAAGAAGAAGGTTTACTTATACCTACTTTCTTATCTATTAGGACTTTTAGATCCTACAGGATTTAGCACCTTTATATCACATTAGGTTGCTGAGGCTTCGAAGGGCCAGTCCCTCCACCTCTCTTAATAAGAAGTTTTTATTCAATTATCTAAATTTATTATATATTACATTAAAATAGTTTCAATATATTTTTCCATATCCAAAATAAGCCGATATTATACGTTACGGAAAATTGACTTTTCGTTACATCAACAGTTCCTTTCTAATTAAAAATTAAAGGAAACGTAAATATAACGAAAGCTGCCCAAAGTCCGTAGATTGGCAAATACTTCGTAACGGCATCTTGGATAGCTGTTGGTCCTGATTTGCTTTGTAAGAAACGCATATAGGAAAACATAATCCAAATTAAATTTGCCCAGATCAGTATGTTTACCCCTAAAACAGCAAGTCTATTAGGTGTAATCCCGTATGAAGAAAGTCTGAATACGATGGCTGACAAAGCTACTGTATCAATAATAAGCGCCAGAACAATTAAGGCAAAATTTATATAATCTGAAATGTTCTTTTTCTCATCCGAATCACTCTCAACGATAGAAAATATGGTAACGGCCAATACGCCAAGAAGTATTCCGTTGAAGGCCATTAAGAAATTGCGGTCCAAGAACGGATTTTTCCCGACCCATATAACCGTTATAAGATAGATTAGCAACGTAATCAGGACGAGAGGACTAAAAATTTTAGATATGTATGGTGTAATATTTTTAGCAAGTTTAAGATTCATTGATACTAAATATGCAGCTACAATAGCGAGAGCAGCAGCACCAAATAACACAATATTACTAAAATAGAATTCTCCTATATCCAAGTCAACAAAGCTAAATAAACGCATGGTGAATACTGCTAAAATCATTCCGCTAACTGCCATGCTCGCGTAGAGAAGGGCATATTCCAAATTAAATTTAATATAAGCTAATCTTGTACTACCTTTTGAATATTCATTTCCTGTAAACGCAAGTCCTACCAAGACCCATAAAAATATAGGAAGATGTAAATAAGCAAGGATAATACTGTCTTTATAATTTAATGGCAACGTATTAAGATATATCCCGGAAATTAGGAACAACGCTATAAGGGAATAAATAATACTTTTTTTCGGCGTATTATGGTAGACAAAATAAGCGACAATAAAGGGAATTACACCAAAAGCTAGGTTAATTGGAGCAATTACTTCTTGTTCGACAAAGTAGAAAATGATTCTGGTGCTTATCCCGGCCAGAATAGCTAACATGCCCATAAATAAGAAACCTTTTTGAAACAACGACTTTTTTTCCGCATTTGCCGTCTCCTTGAAATGTAACCTTTCATACCAAGCACCTAGAACCTGAGAATCAGGTTTTTGAGCCCATGCTTGTGAGAATGATTTTTTAAAAGCTTTCGGGTCTTTTCTATACATTCTCTCCAACTCATGAGGGTTGTCAATATTTTCAATAATCAAATTGTGATTGTTCATAGTTTTACCTCCTCTAATAAAAAACAGCGTTGTTGCCTTTCTATAAAAAGCACCTCACTGATTTATCACGATATTGATTTTAATACATTATTTATTGTTTTACAATAAATAATTATCAACTATAAATATTTTTTATTGTACATTTTATTTTCAATAAAAAATAAATAGCACTCCTTATTCAAAAAAATATCCTATAGAATAGACTTTTTTAAGCGTCTATTCTATAGGATACAGTTTAATTATCATATTTTTTTATTTGTTGAAACAACTTAATTCTCAAATACAAAATTAATCTTATTATCTTTCCACTCTAACTTCGCATCAAATGTTTTCTCGCCCTTTTTAAAGCCTTTAATTAAATCGGTCTTTTCACCTTTTAAGAGCTTTGTCATATTCTTTTGCGAAATTGTTTTACTTAATATCTTCTTCGAGATGGTAAAGTCACATTGTGTCGTGTTGTAATTAGAACAGCCGTAAAACGTTGACTTATCAATTACATCGCCATCACATTTTTTACAGCTACCAACCTTTTTACCCGTTGTAAATTTCGATCCTTTTCGCTCAATCGATTCAACATGTAATCCGGTGAAATCCCACTTCTCAGACATTTCAACCGCATCTTCAATAATTTTAGCTGATAATTTTTTCGTTTGTTCCATAAAAGTTGCTGGTGATGCTGTACCTTCCCCAATTTCCGCAAGACGTTGCTCCCATTTTGCGGTCATTTCTGGTGAAGCTAGTATTTTGTCACCGATTGCGGTAATTAATACTTTTCCTTTATCAGTCGCATACACTTGGTTTTTTTTCACATCTATATATTTACGGTCTTTTAGCATCGTAATAATACCTGCACGAGTTGCTTCTGTACCTAAACCTTCTGTTTTCTTTAATACTTTCTCCAGCTCTTCATTCTCTAAATACTTACCAGCTGTTTTCATTAACGTAATAAGTTGTCCTTCTGTATAACGCTTCGGTGGTTGTGTTTTTCCTTCTTTCACTTTCACCTTTACAACTTTTCCTTCTTCACCTTCAGCTACAATTGGAAGAATGGTTTCATCATCTTTATCGTCTTGGAAAATAACTTTACGCCATCCTTCTTGAATTTGCTGTTTTCCTTTTGAAATGAATTCAGCACGTTCATCTACAAGCGTTACAATCGTTGTATAGTCAAAGATTGCAACTTCATAGTGAGCTGCTATAAGTCTTCTTACGATCATATCGTAAATTTTCTTTTCATCACCTGATAATCTGCTTGGGTTTGTAACTTGCTCTGTCGGAATAATGGCGTAGTGATCTGTTACTTTCTTTTCATTCACATAACGCTTATTATTCATAATCGATTCAACCGGAGCTGGTAATAAACCTTTATATTCATCAAACTGACTTAACTTCTGTAAAATATCAGGGAATGTTGCCGCTTCACCTTGTGTAACATAGTTGGAATCTGAACGAGGATAAGAAACAATTCCTTTTTGATATAGTGCTTGCGTTATATCAAGCGTCTTTTTCGGTGAGAATTTAAATGCTTTATTTGCCGTTGCTTGTAGTGATGATAAGTTAAATAAAAGCGGAGGCTGAAACTCTTTACGCTCCGTTTTCATTTCCTTTACTACCGCCGGTTTTCCTTGGCAAAATGCTGCAATTTTATTTGCCATATCAGGGTCTTGTAAGCGGGATTCATTATCCTTTTCCCATTTCCCCTCATACTTCTTTCCTTCTATATTAAAGGTTGCGAACACTTCCCAAAACGGCTCTGACTTAAAGTTTTCAATTTCTTTCTCACGCTTTACGATTAACGCGAGTGTCGGTGTTTGTACACGACCAGCTGAAAATACATCGTTCATTCCTTTTTTCTTTAGCAAAATACTAAACACACGCGATGCATTCATACCAACAACCCAATCCGCACATGACCTTGTATACGCCTCATAGTACGTATTGATTGTATCTGATTCATCGAGTAAGTTTTTAAAGCCTTGATAAATAGCTTGTTTCGTTAAAGATGAAATCCAAAGACGTTTCATCGGCTTTTGCACGTTGCAAAGGTTAATAATATTTCGTACAATCAATTCCCCTTCACGCCCAGCATCGCCCGCGTGAATAATTTCTGTTACCTGTGGATTATGTAACAGCTGTTTCACTACATTAAATTGCTTATACTTCGACTTTGTTACTTCAAATTGAAAACGCTCTGGAATCATCGGTAACGTATCAAGTGACCATTTTTTCCACTCTGCATGATAATGTTCTGGATTACATAACTGCGTCAAATGACCAATTGCCCATGTACAGTACGCTCCATTTGGAAATAACTCATTCGCTTCTACTTCTAAATATCCATCTTTCCGGCGATATTTAAATTGTGAAACAAGAGCCAAACCTTGATCTGGTTTCTCGGCAATAATTAATTTCATTGTATAACTCCCTATCTGTATTCCAGTGTTACTTTCGTTGTCTATCTGTTTAGAAGCGATGATAAAACAACAATCTTATTTATCATTCGCGGGTTATCCCGAGTAATGGGATAACTATAATATTATACGCTTATTCTTTATTGCTTCACAATAGAAACTCATTATATAACACTTTCTTTCACATGTTCACACGTAAAAAAAGACGTAAAAAATCAAACGCCACCTTGCTTTCATTTATGAAATTGTGCAGATAATATGCAGATATAAATAAGCATAAGTACTCTCTATATGAACATATGATGAAGTGAATGATAGGACAGGGAGGTATCATGATGTTTGCTTATACATTAACTGCCTTAATGCTTTGCTGTATCTCAATTATTATTACATCATATATTTCGAAACGTAGTGGTACCCTAATGGAGTATATGGTATTTATTATGTCTTTTAGTATGAGTATCGGTTTAAGTATAGGTTTTTATTTAGGTATTCTATTTAAAGGAGAATTGCTATATTCTACTTTGCTTGCTATTTTAATTAGTGGATTTATCGGCTTTTTTATCGGTCTACGTTTTCATCTGTACACTGCTTTAGAAGGAATGTTCTCTGGATTAATGGCAAGTATGATGGGAGCAATGATTACAGAAATGCTAAACGCTCAACAAGCTCATAGTATACTGTTCATTAGTCTTTTACTTACTATAACGATAACTATGTCATGTATCATTCAGCTTTTATCAGAAAGTTTTTCTGCTGTTATTCAGCGACGTTTTTTATTATTACTTTCAATTGGGGTAGTAATTATTCTAACTATATTTGTAACATTCCCAGAGCATATCCCGCCAACCTCTTCTACAGAGGAGCAACATAAACATTAGCAATTATAATCGATCCCCTCTACTATTTCATCATACTAGAGGGGATCGATTTCATTATTTTTATTTCTTAACAGACGAAGATAAAAAAACTTTGAATCGTTAGTCCAAAACTTCTAAATCTATGAAATTCTCTTTGCTTAAGAAGATATACAATTTCATGTTGAAATAATAAATTTTCAATTAACCAATGTATATTTTTGGATCCATAGCATTGCTCTTCTGTGCATTCCATTCACCTTTATGAATTTCAAAATGTAAGTGCTGTCCTTCAGATTGTCCTGTATTCCCCATTATGCCAAGTTGTTGTCCTTGCTTCACTTTTTGACCAGCAGAAACAGAACGGCTCTTTAAATGAGCATATACAGTCGTATATGTTTGTCCGTTAATATTGTGAGAAATAAACACAACATTACCATAGCTTGTAGAATAATAAGAGCGAGTGATTACACCCTCTGCGGCAGCAACAACCGGTACTGTACCTGAAGCAGCAATATCTAATCCTTGATGCATTTTCCCACCACGTTTTTCAAATCTAGAAGTATATCTTCCTGCAGCTGGTTGAATAAAGTCATTTGTTTTATTTACCTCCTGGGATTGCCGCTGCTTCTCTGCATCAGTCTCACTTGTTTTTGATAAAAATTTACTTGATACATAAGCATTTTTACCGTTGTAATTAATTTTCCCCCAACCATTTTGTTCAAATAGAACCTGTACTTTTATTCCTTTTGATAATGCACCGATTACACCATGATTTGTACCAGCGCCGCTTCTTACATTTAACACGTTTACGTTAACATAGTAGTCACCAACTGTTGCTCCAGTAGACGGATTACTAGTTTCAGGTTTTGATGGCGTATTTCCTTTTACGAATTTTACATATTCACTACTTACATAACCAGTTCTTCCATTATGTTTAATTTTCAACCAACCATTTTCAACGCCAGTTACTTGCAATATTCGTCCGTTTAATACACCACCAATTACACTATGGTAAGTAGCAGGGCCTGTACGCACACGTAAAGAAGTAGCGTCTACAATATATGTACCGTCAGTTTGAACCGTAATATTCTTTTGTTGTTCATTCGTTTGGTCTACATTTGCATTAAAATCATTCTTTGAAATGTAATCTTTACTAATATAAGCAGTTTGTCCACTATAGTTAATTTTGACCCAATCTTGAACTTCACCAGTTACTTGAACAATTTGCCCTTTATGTACAGAGCCTAAAATCGTATGGGAAGTACTTGGACCTGTACGCACGCGGAGGGAAGATACATTAACTTTGTAATTCCCACTCGCTACTTGAACTTTTCCATTGTTCTTGTCACTTCCATTTGAGGTACCGTCTATTACAAATTGACTACTTACATAACCTACTTTTCCATTATGTTTAATTTTCAACCAACCGTTTTCTTCTCCAATAACTTGTAAAGCTTTCCCTTCATACACGCGCCCCATTATTGCACTAGACGTATTTGGCTGTGTGCGAACACGTAATACATTAGCAATTACAGTTTTACTACGACTCATGCTTACATTCGTCTTCGCTGATACACTATTTTCCGAAACAAATTCACTACTTACATAGCCAGTTTTTCCTTTATGATTAATTTTCAGCCAACTGTTTTCTTCTCCAATAACTTGTAAAACTTCTCCTTCATACACGCGTCCCATTATTGTACTAGACGTATTTGGTTGTGTGCGGACACGTAGAGCATTTGTATTTACTGTTACTTGATTTTCATATTTTACTACATCAGTAGGTTTCTCATGCTTTGCTTCTTTTTGTATAACGGTATTTTTCGCTTGAGCAGTACTAATAAATACACTTCCTGTAACAGAAGCTACTGCTACACTAGCTAAAATCTTTTTCATAAATACAAAACACCTTCCTATAAAAACATTCGATTATCATTATATTTTTATATTGACTTTCAGTTCTTTTCGTTCTAACTATTCAGCAAAAGTATCCTTTTATTATCCATATTGAATTTTTATTTATTTTCCATCATCTATATCTCGTAATAAAGGAAAGTTAAATTCATTACACTTTGAAAATCATCTCATTCTTTCAACTAAACACTACACATTGTAGTTTTAATTAACAAAAAAATATCTAAAAAAAATCATAATTTAATCCTTCTTCATTTAACTCATACTTTCGCTTAAATATCTCACTTCTCCTTTCACACTACGAATTGTAGTACAAAATAAAAGAAAGGTCAAATATAAGTATTCCGACTTGTGGAACTACAATATAATACATTACATTTATTCACTTCTAATCAAAAACTACTATGTTTTTAATTCTTAAATAATAAAAAACCTTCCCTCCTTGTAAACTCTTTCTACAGGATAGTTCCCTCTTATTATCTAAATTTTCATAAAAATAATATTCCTAATTCACAACATGACATATAAAAGCAGCCACCTATTAAAGATAACTGCTTTACATCATTAATAAACTACATGTTTTTCATATTATTCTGGCTTATTAGGAATGTTTGGGTTTGGAACATAGTCAGATTTATAATCTTTATATTTCACTTCCGTTACCATCCCCGCTGAAGCATGATGTAAATCATGACAATGAAACATCCACTCACCCGGATTGTCTGCTACAAAGGCTACTTCATATTCTTCTCCCGGTTTTAAGTTCAATGTATCTTTTACAATTGGAGAACCTTCTACCGGTTTTCCATCTTTACTCAACACCTGGAAGAAGTGACCATGTAAATGCATTGGGTGATCATCCATTTTAGAACGATTTACCAATTTCACTTTTACTAAATCATCCTTTTTCACTTGAACTGGGTCAATATCCGGAAACACCTTCCCGTTAATTGTATATACCATTTCATTTCCATTCATTTGCGTATTTAAGTCCATATTATATGTGGCAGTATACTGCTGATTTAACGTGAAACCACCTAATTTTTTAGCACCATATTTCGTCATATCTAATTTCGATAATTTTTCTTTTTCATCTGCTATATCTTTCATCTCTTTGCTACCATCATATTCAATAATAGCCTTCATTCCTTTTGCACCTTTATTTTCTGAATGGTCTTCAACATACCATTTTCCAGGATTATTAGCAGTAAACTCAACATCATAACGTTCACCCGGTGCGATTGAAATTACTTTATCCTTTATAACTTTTGGGTCGTTTATTGGTTGACCATCTGTTGCAATCACTTTAATGTCATGACCGTGAACATGTATATTATGTGATAGATAACCGGCATTAACGAGTCGAAGACGAACTTTATCTCCCTTATTCACTTTCAATGGCGCTACTAAATCACCACTTTTTCCGTTGATTGTGAATAAATCATACATACTCATATCATGACCTTCCATCTTCATATTTCCATGGTCCATTCCTGCCATATTGCCAGAGTCTTTTTTATCACTGTCCATGTCCATACCAGAATGATCCATGCTGTTCTTATCATCATTCTTTTTCGTATTTTCATTACCCTTACTAGATTTATTACCGTCTGCTTTTTCTGTTTTTCCTTTTGTCATTTCTTTTAACTGTTTACTCATCTCTTCTTTATCCGTTATCCATTCATCTAACATTAATGTGTAATCTTTATCATACTTTTCATTTGTATCTTCTACAACGAAAGCACCATATAATCCTCTATCTAATTGATTTACAGAATCTTGATGTGAATGATACCAGTACGTTCCTAGTACGCTCGCTTCAAATTCGTAAGTGAAACTTTTTCCTGGTTCGACTGCATCTTGCGTCACACCTGGAATTCCATCCATGTCATTTGGGACAGGATACCCATGCCAGTGAATAGATACTGGTGCAGATAGTTCATTTTTTAATGTCACTTTCACCTTTTCACCTTTTTTTACCCGAATTTCCGGACCAGGAGATGAGCCATTAAATGTCCAGACCGGAACAATAACACCGTTACTTAATTTTTGCTTTTCTTCTTTCGCTATTAAAGTAACTTCTAGTCCCTTAACAATTTCCAATGGTTTTGTAGCCGTTTCAGTTTGTTTAGTTTTTTTATCATTCCTATTTTTATGGTCATTTGTTGTATTTGTCGTCACAGAACATGCAGCAATTAAAAATATTACTGAGACTGTAACCGCTGTTAATATATATCGCTTCATGGAAAATCCCTCCTTTTCTTTTTCAAAATCATTCTAGAAGATGATTTTCAAGAAAATAAGGAGATTTAAAATGGGAAAAATAAAAGGACGCCCCAAATTGAGCGCCTTTCCTGATTATTATTTCGTAACAACCTCATCTTGTTTTACATTCACATTATTTTCTCTCATAAACTCTTCAATCTCTTCAACTTCTCTAATGATATCTTTTGACAAGTTTTCATGTCCGTCTTTCGTTACAAGAATATCATCTTCAATACGAATGCCAATTGATTCTTCTTCAATATAAAGACCAGGTTCAATTGTAATAACCATACCTTCTTCTAAAACTCTATCTTTGTATGTACCTACATCATGCGTATCTAAACCAAGAAAATGGCTGACTCCATGATAATAATATTTAGACAGTTCCTCATCTTCTTGAATTAAACCAACTGCTTTACACCCTTCTGCGAGTACTTTTTTAGCATGCTCATTTAATGCAGCGAACTTCAAACCTGGCTTAATAATCTCTGTTGTTTCTTTTAATGCTTTTAATACAATATTATAAATTTGTTTTTGGCGACTAGAGAATGTTCCATTTGCCGGGAATGTATAACTAATATCAGCGTTATAGTAGTCTTTTTGAGCGCCTAAATCTAGTAATACTAAATCACCATTTTGAATTTGTGCATCATTATCTTCATAATGAAGAACTGTAGCATTTTTCCCACTTGCCAAAATTGTATTGAACGCATGATGCTTAATGCCAGATGACTTCAGTGCGAAATCAAACTGAGCTTCTAATTCATATTCCATCATGTCTGCTTTTGCATGCTTAAGTACGTTGTAAATACCGTCTTTCGTTACAGCAATTGCTTCTTTAATAATTTCAATCTCTTCATCTGTTTTAAATACTCGCAATTCACAAATGTTCGGATATACATTACCAATTGTTACGTGTGGATATTGTTCTCTTACATGTTTAGCAAATGCTAATGTTTTTGTCTCCGTACCTTTCCACTCACGACACTCTAAATCTAAATATAGATGTTTCACATTTTCTGTAAAAAATATATTTGACATTGTTTTTTCAAAGCTATCTAAATATATAACTTTTTTTATACCTGAAATTTTCTCTGCTTCTTCGTTAGAAACTGTTTTACCGACCCATTTTTCCATTACTGGATCTGACTTTTCAATGAAAAGTGTTTCTTCAACACTATTTCCAAACTTCTTCAACATGAAAATAACATTTGGTTCATCGATTCCTGTTACATAGTAAAAATTTCGATTCGGCACAAATTTATAATGTGCATCCGCTGACATATGAGGTGCTTGTCCAGCAAATAAAATAGTAATAGATTCATCTGGTAATGTGTTTACTAGTCGTTCTCTATTTTGAGCAAAAAATGTTGATTTCATAATAATCCCCCTAGCTTTCTATGTATGATTCAAAAACTAATTATCTAATCAATTCATTTTATTATTGTTATAATTTTTCGTCAATTAATAGTGCTCATAGAGAAAGAAAAATCCCCATTACTAGTCCCCTTCCAATCTACATTTTGCATACCACTCCACAATTTCTTGACATTTATTCCATATACTTAAAATCTCATATATAGGAAAGGAGCCTACAAATTTGAAGCATTATGTGGCAACAGCGATAGCAATTACTTCTTTATTAATCATTTCAGGATGTTCTAGCAACGTCGAAACAACAACAGTAAAGAAAGAAACGATGCAATCTCAGCAAAAAAATACAGAAACAGTAAATACGACTCCGCAAAACTTCTATAAAGACATCACATCTGGAAAAATCGAACACATTCACGGAATTGGCTATGTAGGAAATGTGCCGGGGGTTTCTATCGCCACTCACAGTGGTATAAAAGTTTATCAAAATGGAAAATGGTTAGAAACTGCTACACAGCTACACGATTATATGGGCTTTCAAGCAACGAAAAATGGATTTTTTGCCAGCGGTCATCCTGAACCAGGTGCAAATTTAAAGAACCCTTTAGGATTAATGAAAAGTTCTGATGGCGGTAATACCCTTGAAAAGCTAGCGTTTTACGGAGAATCTGATTTTCATAACCTCGCTGTCGGGTATAATACGGAAGCAATTTATTTATACAATGAGCGTCCAAATTCTAAATTACAACAAGGTTTTTATTTCAGTACAAACAACGGACAAGATTGGAAAAATAGTAAGTTAAAAGGTCTTTCAAGTACGGTTCATTCCTTTTCCGTACATCCGGATCAATCTAGTGTAGTGGCGGTAAGTACTAAAGACGGTGTATATTTATCTACGGATTATGGAAATACGTTTGAATTATTCTCTAAATCACTTGAATCGACCGCAGTTACATTAAGTAATGAAGATGTTATTTACGCCCCTATCAATACGCAAATCGTAACGAAGAAATCAATTGCAACAAATGAAGAGACAAACATACAAATTCCACTTTTAGATTCTAAAGATGCAATTATATATATATCGCAAAATCCTCAAAATGCAGCTGAAATCGTATTTGCTACAATGAAAGCAAATGTGTTCCTCTCTACAGATGAGGGTAAAACGTGGAAGCAACTTACTAAAGAGGGAACATTACAATTTAATTAGAAAGGTGAATATAACGTGTTTTCAACAATTAGTGAATGGAGCTATCAACTCATGTCTCCTTTAATAGATGTCGCGAATGCTACGAAATCAGTACCTCTTTTATTTGCATTTTTATTAGGCATTGTAGGTACACTTGCTCCTTGCCAATTAACAGGAAACATTAGTGCTATTACACTTTATGGAAATCAATCTTTACAAAAGAGATATGCATGGAAACATATACTGTTATTCATTTTAGGAAAAATAATAGCTTTTACTACACTTGGATTATTAGTATGGTTTTTAGGAAAAGAGATTCAGCAAATATTGACTTTGTATTTCCCATGGTTACGAAAAATGATGGGACCTTTATTAATTTTAATGGGGTTACTGTTGTCAGGTATTATAAAAGGAAGATATTTCTTCTCGATCAAATTTATACGAAACCAAAATAAAGTTGGTTCATTTTTACTCGGATTCTTCTTTTCCTTAGCTTTCTGTCCGACTATGTTCGTTCTATTTTTTGGAACGTTAATCCCTTTATCTTTATCATATACGTACGGGTACTTGTTTCCGTCATTCTTTTCGGTAGGGACGGCTCTCCCTATCGTTATATTCATGTTTATCATCTCCTATCTTGGTTTAAATGGAGCACTACTTAAAAAGAGTCGAAAAATAGGAAAAAGCATTCAACGTATAGCCGGTATCCTACTCATTTTAATCGGGCTTTATGATGCTGCTCTTTATTGGTAGTACATATAAAAAGGTAAGTTCAACTCATGTAAACTTACCTTTTTAAAATTATATTTAACTCTTCTGCATGCACTTTTGCTTCATCTCCCACTTTTTATACAGTAGTACTGCACCAAATAAAAATACTCCCGCAACAAATGAACCTACTGGTAACATCTTTATCATTTCATCTGGAAATACGAGCGGCAATAGTGGAAATGCATACGCTGCTGGTATACGTACTCCAACGATTTTTAATAAAATAAGCATTAATATCATATTTAAGAAAGTGACTACAATCCATGAATCAATCGCAAAGTACAATAACGTCCCAACAGTTGCAGATGTAGTTAATACTAATATTTGCTTAAAAGCCATTTTTTCATTGTACATCGGCTTTTGAAGTGATTCATATACAACAACTAATATTGGTGGAATAACTGCTAATTGTTCATAACCAGTTATCCAACATAAACTGATCCATACAAAATTGAGTATTAGAAATACAGTCATATATTTATACTGTATGTGCACTTTTCGCTTAATACCGTTGTTCAATTTAAATATAAGAACACCGATCATTAAAATAAATGTTAAAGCGAATACCGAGATCACAAACGACCATTCTGTCGCGTTTGTTACTAAAGGTAATAAACCAGTCGCAATCGACGGCGCTAAGTTAGATTGAATTACACGTAAAAACAGCATCATTAATACAAGTGTTACGCTAACTTTTCCTATATAGGCTAAATCCATCTGATTCACTGCAAAACCAATCAAAGCTGTTATTGACGGTGCAACAAAGATTTTTTCTGGTTGTCTTAACCACCCTGGCTCACGATACGCCCATAAAGCAATTGCCATAGCTGCTATTTCCGGCAAAATGACTTCCGGATCATTTAATAACACACCGGCTGTTACCATAGCTAAAATAAATAAAATAGCAATCGTATATGAAATGATTGTTTCTTTTTTTGAAATTACTGCATTCATTATTACATACTCCTTTTTGCTTATTACTTTTATAATGTAAAATAACGAACTTTATATACCCTACTACGGTATTGTATATTAATATCTTTTCTATTTCAAGTATTAATAGTCATTTACATCTTCTCTCACTCCATACACTTACAAAACAAGGCATTTTATAGGCATTGACACTTGTTAAAAGATAGGTTACAATAACTATACATTAGTAAGTAGCTAATGTAATTAAATCTAACTAGAGGTGAAATAAATGAAAAACATTTTATTCCGTATTAACGAATTATCAAAAAAAGAAAAAGCAACTGGATTAACAGTTGATGAAAAACAAGAACAACAAATGTTGCGTCAAAACTATACACAAACATTTCGTGGAAGCTTAGATTCCATTTTATTAAACACAAAAATTGTTGATCAAAATGGCCTTAACGTTACACCAGCTGCATTACAAGATGCTCAAATACGTTTAAAATTAAGCAAATGAGTTCCGCGCAAAAGAATTTCAATAAAACATAAAAAGAGCTGGATTTCCTATATAGAAATTCCAGCTCTTTTTATTGTTTTTTCTAATTTAGTATACGAGCGATACATCGCAAATGCGAGTAAGAAAAACATTCTACTTAACTGTGCCAAATCAATCGATTGATTTAAATATGATTTCAATGCTACTCGTACAGCCAATAGCCCAACTAAAGTAAATATTACATTGTATGTTCCAAACAAAAAGCCATTTTACAATTACTAATTGCAAAATGGCTTTTAACTTATTTTAAATCGTCATTTGTAAAAGCACCTGGCAGTAACTGCTCAACAGTCACTTCTTTTTCATCGCCTTTTACATTCGTTAGTAATACAGGCATTTTCGGATCACAGAATTCAGCAATTACTTGTCTACAAGCACCACATGGTGAAATTGGTCCGTCCGTTTCTCCTGTAATAACTAAGTAACTAAAGTCGCGCTCACCTTCTGATACTGCTTTAAAGATTGCTGTTCTTTCTGCACAGTTACATAAACCGTAAGAAGCATTTTCTATATTACAACCAGTATAGATTTTACCTTCTTTCGTAACTAATGCTGCCCCAACAGGAAATTTTGAATACGGAATATATGCTTTCGACAACATCTTATTTGCTTCTTCAATATATTTTTTCTTATCCATATTATTTCCCCCTCAAAGTAAGTGTAATTATGATTAGTCAGTAATAACTGTATGAACTAATTTAGGAGCCACTGCTGTTTCAGCGATAGAAATGTTCTCATAAATTTTAGCTTTTACATCTTCTACATTTTCACGGTTTGCATAGATTGTTACGAATGGCTCGCCTTCTTTTACTGCATCGCCAACTTTTTTACGTAACATTAATCCTACCGCTAAATCAATTTCATCTTCTTTTGTCGCACGGCCAGCACCAAGTAACATAGCTGCGATACCGATTTCATCTGCAACAATGTTAGAAATAACACCTGAAGTTTTAGCAGGTACATCAATTACATACTTCGCCTGTGGCATTTTTTCTGGATTGTCTACAATTGAGCTATCTCCGCCTTGATTGCTTAAGAACTCTTTAAACTTCTCAGTTGCTTTTCCGTTTTTCATAACTTCAATTAGCATTTCACGAGCTTCTTCTAACGTATTTGCTTTTTTCGCAAGTACGACCATTTGACTTCCTAATACAAGTACTAATTCTGTTAAATCTTCTGGACCTTCACCTTTTAACGTATCGATCGCTTCTTTCACTTCTAGAGCGTTACCAATCGCAAATCCAAGCGGTTGTGACATATCTGAAATAACAGCCATAGTTTGACGTCCTACATTATTTCCGATACGTACCATTGCATGTGCTAATTCTTTTGCATCTTCTTCTGTTTTCATAAATGCGCCAGCACCTGTTTTTACATCAAGTACGATTGCATCTGCACCAGCTGCAATTTTTTTACTCATAATTGAACTTGCGATTAAAGGAATTGAGTTTACTGTTCCTGTTACATCGCGTAATGCATAAATCTTTTTATCGGCAGGTGTTAAGTTTCCTGTTTGTCCAATAACTGCTACTTTGTCACGGTTTACAATATCAATGAACTGCTCTTTCGTAATTTCAACGTGGAATCCTTCTACCGCTTCTAATTTATCAATTGTTCCGCCTGTATGTCCTAAACCACGACCAGACATTTTTGCTACTGGTACATCTAAAGCAGCTACTAATGGTCCTAATACTAATGTTGTTGTATCACCAACACCACCAGTTGAATGTTTGTCTACTTTAATTCCTTCAATTGCAGATAAGTCGATTGTTTCTCCAGACTCCACCATTGCCATCGTTAAATCTGCACGTTCGCGATCTGTCATATCTTTAAAGAAGATTGCCATTGCAAGTGCACTTACTTGATAATCAGGAATACTTCCGTCTGTATAACCATTAATAAAGAATTTGATTTCTTCAGTTGTTAATTCTTTACCGTCACGTTTTTTCGCAATAATATCTACCATTCTCATTACAATCACCATTCCTTTTTATATGATATGAATCTATTAAAATAATAAGCCTACGATTGTTGCTGATAAGAAGCTTACTAATGTTGCACCGAAAAGTAATTTCAAACCAAATCTTGCGACTACATTCCCTTGCTTTTCATTTAAACTCTTCACTGCCCCTGCAATAATTCCAATTGAAGAGAAGTTTGCAAATGAAACTAAGAATACAGATATAATCGCTGTCGTTCTATCTGAGAAATTAAAGTTTCCTTGTGCTAAATCTGTCATAGCGACAAATTCATTCGATACTAATTTTGTTGCCATAATATTTCCGGCATTAACTGCTTCATGCCAAGGTACACCCATAATAAATGCAAATGGTGCAAATGCATAACCGAGAATTTCTTGGAATGAAATACCGATTACACCTTTAAATACGGCATTAATGAATGCGATAAGAGCAACGAAACCAATTAACATAGCTGCTACTGTAATCGCAACTTTAAATCCATCAATAATGTATTCCCCTAATACTTCAAAGAAAGTCTTTTTCTCTTCTTCTTGTACTTCTAACATATCTTCTTCTTCCGTAACTTCATAAGGATTAATGATAGAAGCAATAATAAAACCACCGAATAAGTTAAGCACTAAAGCGGTTACAACATATTGCGGTTTTAATAAGACCATGTATGATCCAACGATAGACATGGAAACGGTAGACATTGCAGATGCACATAATGTATACATTCTTTTCTCTGGCAATAACCCTAGTTGCTTCTTAACTGAAATAAACACTTCAGATTGTCCTAAAATCGCGGAAGCAACAGCATTGTATGATTCTAGTTTCCCCATTCCATTTACTTTACTTAATGCTAGACCGATAGATTTCACAATAATAGGTAATACTTTAATGTGCTGCAAAATACCGATTAAAGCTGAAATAAATACAATTGGCATTAATACACCTAAAAAGAATGAAAACTCTTTTTGATTTACTAATCCACCAAATACGAAATTCACACCGTCAGCGGCATATTTTAACAGCTCTCCAAAACCATCTGCTATTCCGCTAATTAATATATTCCCGACACTTGTATTTAATAATAGAAACCCCAAAATGAATTGTAATATAACCATCGTTATGATTGGGCGATATTTGACTTTCTTTCTATCATTACTAGCAAGCCAAGCGATACCTAAAATCAATACGAGGCCAAAAACACCGATTAAGTATTTCATAAGCCGTCTCCTCCCATTCGTATCCGCTTACATTTCTTTTAATTGTTAAAGCAATAGATACACTTTACTTTGTGTATCTATTGCTTTTGACTTCATTAATGATTAGTAGTTATCTGTAGCACCTTTTGCATCATTTAGTACGATTGCAACACTAGCACTTGCTCCAACGCGAGAAGCTCCAGCAGCTACCATTTTTTCTGCATCTTCACGTGTACGAACACCACCAGATGCTTTTACACCAACGTTTGGTCCAACTGTTTTACGCATTAATGCGATATCTTCAGCAGTTGCTCCGCCTGTTGAGAATCCAGTTGAAGTTTTTACGAAATCGGCACCAGCTTTTACTGATAATTCACAAGCGCGTACTTTCTCTTCATCTGTTAATAGGCAAGTTTCAATGATTACTTTTACAAGAGCTTTTCCTTTTGCTGCTTGTACTACTTCATAAATGTCTTTTTCAACAAGTTCGTTATCGCCATCTTTTAAAGCGCCTACGTTGATTACCATATCAACTTCAGTTGCACCTTTTGCAATCGCATCTTTTGTTTCAAATGCTTTTGTTTCAGTCGTGCTTGCTCCTAATGGGAAACCGATTACAGTACAAACATCTACATCATGTCCAGCTAATTCTTCAGCAGCTAGCTTTACCCATGTAGGATTAATACAAACAGAAGCGAATTTATATTCCTTTGCTTCTTCGATTACTTTCATAACATCTTCTTTAGTAGTATTAGCTTTTAAAATTGTATGGTCAATTAACTTTGCAATGTTCATTATCTTCACTCCTCATATCTTTTAACAACTTCATTCTAACTCTTAGTTGAACAAATGTAAATACACTTTTGAAATTTTGTTCATTCTTTTAAAAGTAATTTTCTTATACTAAACAAAACGTATTCTAACTAAGAAACAATTCATATATATAATTAAAACTTTTATATTAACAGTGGTAGTATGTATCTCAATATCCATAATTATTTTAAAAACTGCAATTTGTATTCAAAAAACACTCCTATCAATTCATACATAACAAAATAAAAGGCTTTCTCAAAATGAATATCTTGAGAAAGCCTTTTATTTCTAACCTTTTTTATAATATAACAATTCTTTCGCCGTATGCTGATCGATAATTAATACATTTGCATACCCACCACGTAACGCACCATCAATTGCTTTTATTTTTCTATTACCACCTGCAACTAAAATAGAGCGTTTCTTTAATTTCAGTTCCTCTAACTCAATTCCAATTGTCCGCTGATTAATCTCTTCGCTACTAATATTTCCGTCTCCATCAAAGAAACGTGAACAAATGTCACCGACCGATTGTTTTTTGAGTAAACTCGTTTCATCCTTATCGAAATAACCTAATCGGAATAATAGCGCTTCGTCTCGCACTGTTCCTACAGTGAAAATTGCAATATTCGCTTGTTTCCCCATTTCGATAATGTGATGAATATGTCGATCCTGCTCTACTAATTCTTTTGTCACTGCATTATCAAATATAACTGGAAGAGGTAGATTTCTTGGCGTCGTTTGAAAAGCATCTGCAAATAATGCTATCGTCTCATTCGCATATGTATTTACACTCGAATGACTAATACCACCTTTTAGCTGGACAACTTCTACTCCTTTTACATGTTGCGGTACGATTTTTCTAGCGATTTCATACATCGTCATTCCCCAGCTTACACCAACGATATCACCGTTTTTAACCGTCTTTTCCATATACTCAGCTGCATATTTACTTATATACTCTGTAATCGTTGCATATTCTGGCACTGGAGAAAATACGACATGTGCCTCTAACAAGTTATATTTTTCTTTCAGTAAATTCCCAACGTTATCTAAATCAGCAAATGGATCGGCTATACTAATTTGAACAAATCCTTTTTCTTTCGCGTACTTTAATAGTCTAGAAATTGTCGGTCTTGAAATATTTAATTTGTTAGCAATTTCTTGCTGACTATAATCTGATTGATAATATAATCTTGCAACTTCAACGCTTAATTGTTGTTTATCTTTATCCATAGTAACTCAATACAAATCCTTTCCTGTATTTCCCTTTCGTTACAAGCATTATACAGCTTTATGCAAGAAATTTCGACTACTGAATTTTATATACCTGAACTTCTACTCCGTTTAGTATATACAATAAAAATTTAATCAATGGGGATTTTGTCCCTCCCCTACTGATTATCATCCCTCACAAACTGGGCGCTTACGGGCGACTCAGCTCCCATAATGTAGAATTTTTTTATTAAGCAAACAGGTCGGATTATTGAGGAACTCATTTTTAAAACTCAAATTAGTATGTAAGTGTGAAATAGTATTAGAATAAATAAGAGAAATAACCACTATTGATTATTTCTCTTTTTCATATACATATTTATTTTTGGAAAAATAATCTAACCCCAAATACTAATAATACTGCGCCCGTAATACCCTCTATTGTACGGTTCACTCTTTCTTTCCTTAAAAAAGTTCTTAATTGACGTATTAGCGAGATATAAAGCAAATACCATATTGCAGTCAAAGTCGTAAATGTGAGTCCTAACCAAAGAAATTGGAAGAAATGGCTTTGATTATTCACAATAAATTGTGGGAGAAAGCTTAAGAAAAATACAGCCGTTTTTGGGTTTAAGATTGCCGTTGTAAATCCTTGTCTAAAACTTTTAATCGTCCCAGTATCCTTAGCGTTCATTTCCAACGAAACTTGCATATCTTCTTTTTTAGAAAAAGCACTTTTAATTGACTTTACAGCTAAATAAATTAAATACAAAGCCCCAGCATATTTAATAAATATAAATAACATAGAAAATTTCATTAGAATGGCCGAGAGTCCTAACGTAGCCATTATTGTATGAATCATCATTCCAGATATCGTGCCTAAGACAGTCTTTATTCCACCATTTGTGCCATACGAGATGGTATTTTTTGTAACTAGTGCGAAACCAGGACCAGGCATTATTATAATTAGCATTGCTGTAAGGATAAACAATAAATAATTTTCCATGTTCTAGCATTCCCTTTCCAAATTTTAGTTTTGCTTACAGTATAGCTTTTTTCATTAAAACATTACATATAAAAAGCTTGATCAGAAGTTTATTTATGTTATTAGTATCAATTTGGCTAAACATTATCCTAAAGCTACATTGATAAAACACATGGCAAACTTATATATCAAATGATAAGTTCAGCTTTCAAAAAACAAGATAAAAAATAAACAGCAGAACTAGTCCACTGTTTACTTCGCCACGCCTTCATGTAATTTTTCTGTATAATCTTTTACATCTTTCCAACTATCTTTCGCTGTATTCAAATCTTCTTTTATAAACGTAAATTCTTCAGGGCTAATTCCTTTTACGTTTTGTAGTAAATTATTATACTTTGCACCTACTGTATACCATTGATTTGATATGTTTTGCAGTGCTGTAATTGCTGCATCAATCGTTTCAGTCATATTTATTGTTTTATTTTTTACATCAGTTAAAATTGCGACTTCTGCTTGTGCTCCAGAAATTCTATCTTTTAAATTAGCGATTTCTCGTTCTGCATTTGCAATATCTTTTTTCGCAACGGCAATCATAGGTCCGCCAGCAAGACATGTTATTAACGCTACGCAAAGTACACCACCAGCAATAACCATATCATTACTCTTTTTGATTGAATCATTATATGTATTGATTTGTTGCTCTAGAGCGGGGATTCCAGCATTCGTACTTGCCAAAATCGAGGTTAGTTGATTTGTATCCTCTTTAAAGCTATTTGTATCTTTCGCCATTCTATCACGAAAGGCTTTCAAATCTCCTAATAATACATCTACCTCATTTTGATTCTTTACAATATCCGCATACAATTTTTCTAAATCCGCTTTCAACTTTACGCTATCTTTTTGATCAATCGCAATTAACATGCTATTATAATATGCTTGAAAAGTATTATTGTAATTAATAATATTTTGATCCGTTTTCATAATTTGCGGCTTCATACGATCTAACCAATACGTCGCGTTAATTTTTGCATCTCGTTGGTGCTGCATCATATTTCCTTTAAACTCACTATTAATCGAACTTATTTTGCTTAAATCCGTTTCTTGCTGATTTTGGATTAACTTTGCATATGAATCCATTGCGAATATGCTCGATGTTGTTTGTGCCATTACATCTTGGAATCCTGCTGGACCAAGAGAATAATCTTTCGCATTTTCTTGTAGTACTTTTACGTTTTGTTCTGCTGCAAAAGTATGTAAAGGAAATGCGTTACTCGTTGCCACCCCAGCAATCATTAACGTTAAAAGACATTTTTTATAAAATCGTTTCTGCATACTTTTCACCTAGTTTCTTTATAAGGGTATAAAAAGCTCCTGCTCACAACTGAACAGGAGCTTCAAATCATTCATCAACACTTAACGCTCTAACGATTCGTATTCGATTATGCTTTTTTCGTATCTACTACTTTAATATCTTCAGCATAAATCTTTTCTGCATAGTCTTTAATGTTTTTCCAGCTATCTTTCGCAATGTTTAAATCTTCTTTAATGAAAACAAGGTCGTTTGGACTAATTGAATCTACATTTTGAAGTAGAGAATTGTATTTTGATCCCATTGTGTACCATTGATTTGAAATATTTTGCAACGCTGTAATTGCAGTATCAATTGTATTTGTTAAATACTCAGTTTGTGTTTTAATGTTTGTTAATCCTGCTACCTCTAATTGAGCAGTTGTAATTTGTCCAGTTATTTTTTGAATTTCAGCTTGTGCATTATCAAGCTCTTTCTTCGCTAATACGATTCCAGCTGTACCACCGCCTACAGCCGCTGCGCCCCCTGCAATTAATGCGACTCCTAGTGGCGTTCCTGCACCTGTAGCAATAACTACTGCACCACCGATAATTGCAATTGGCCCTAGAGCTGTCGCAACTGATGAACCGATAATAATTGCATTATATTTACTAATTGCTTCATTGTACGTTGTAATTTGATTTTGCAGAAGCGGGATTCCAGCGTCTTGACTAGCTAAAATAGATGTAATTTGATTTGCATCACCCTTGAAGTTTTGCGTATCCGACGTCATTTTATTTCGGAATTTCTTCAAGTCTTCTACTAACTGATCTACTTGCGCTTTATTTTCATTAATACTACTTGATAATCTAGTTAACCCTTTCGTAAGTGTCGCTTTATCTTTTGCATCAACCGCAGCAACTAAAGTATCATAATAGTTTTGGAATTTCGTATTATAGTTAATGATATTTTGATTCGTTGAAATAAGCTGTGGCTTTAATACATCTAACCATTGCTTCGCATTTCCTCTAGCTGTATCCTGGTGCTGAATCACTTTTCCTTTTAAAGCAGCATCAACAGTCGATACATTTCCAAAGTTAACATTACCTTGTTTAATGATTGTTAAAGCGTACAGATCCATTACTAAAGCGTTTGAACCTGTTCTTTCCATTGCATCTTTTAAGCCTTCTGGTCCTAATGAGTATTCTTCATAGTCATTATAAGCTTTTGCTACCGCATGAACTGGAGCTTGTTTCACAGTACTTTCAGCTGCATACGTATGGGCCGGCATAATATTCCCTGCTGCAAATACTGCCATAAGTGCTGAAAGAGCCATTACTTTATAAGGTTTTTTTGTCATTTTTCTTCTCTCCCTATATCGTTACTTATTTTTAATGTACTTCAACGTTTGTAACATAATCTTCAAATTGATTTGTTTGTTTATTCATTTCATCACTTACTTTTTTAATTTGATTGAAATGTTTTTGAAGTAAACTACTATCTGTATACGTGCCTTCTTCAACATTCTTTTGAATTTGGATCATATTATTGTTTAAAACTTTCCAATCTGATAATAACGTTTCTAATGTTGTAATTTGACGATCAATTAGTTCTGTAAAGCTACTTACTTGATCTTCAACGAATGTAATTTGAGTCGCTTCTGCTTCAGTTTGTGATAATTTTTGAATAAGTGGTAATAGCTCTTTTTGCTTTTGCTGAATGCGAAGAGCTGCTTCTCTCGTTTGACTATCGGCAGCATTTACAATTTCATTACTTAAAGTACCGATAGAAACAAAATCGATTGTTTTCGTCTGCGCAGTTTGATTTGTAATTGTAAACACTTGTTTACCGATATTAATAGAACCTTTAATAATTTCTTGAGGTCTATTCAAAATAGTCGTTAATTCTGCTTGAATTTCTCCTTGAATTCTTTTAATATCTTCTCTTAATTTCACAATATCTCCACTTGATCCTTGTAGTGTTTTTATTGCTTCATCAGCTTTAATTGATAAGTTGCTACTATCTTTATCTAATACCGTTTTGAATCGATTTAACTCTAATAAATCTTGCTCCATACTCTCTTGGATGCTTTGTACTTGCAATTGTAATTTTCCATATGCATTTGTAAAATCTGCTTTTGCTTGTTCATCCTCATTTACGTTCCCTGCTAGTTCATAAAGCTTACTATAATAGCTATTAAATCTAGTACTATACCTCATCATCTCTTGATTTAAGTCGATTAACTTCGGATTATATTCATCAATCCACTCTCTTACATTTGCCTTTGCAAATTTTTGATGATTCGTCAAACTACTCATCGCGTTTACCTTAATGTCTGGCTGTTGTAAAATAACTAATCCATATGCTTGTATAAGTGGTGATTGTGATCCTAACATTCTAATTGAATTCGATAATGTATTTGGAGCAATTACATTTTGTGCATATACTGTTTTCACTTCTGTTTGCCCCTCCTTAGCGTAAGCGCTTACAGGAATAAAACAACTCGTAGATACCGCTGTAACCAATAACCCTGTAATTAAAGTCTTTTTCACTTTAACTCCTCCTATGTATTAGCAACTATTACTATCGCATTTTATTATTCTATTTTCTTACACATAATTTGAGATGGTTAAAATAGAGAACGTTCTCATCGCGATCCATGTACGAACCACCTCTCCAAAATTTTATTGCTACAGTACTTACTTATTGTTATAAAACTTTTCATATATACTTAGTATGAATAACATTGCATAAATTTTCTATTTCATCTTATTTTCCACATTGATACAGTGAATATATTACATAAAAATATTATTCACCTTAAACTAAATAACGTACGTAAATATGAAATTCCGTTTTGTTTTCATGTAAGTTTTGTACTGTAAGGTCATTTAAACACAGCTATTTATATAACGTAAAGAAGTATTTTCATTCCCTTTATTTTCAAGCCTTCATGTCTTTATTTCAAAATATAATCCACTTCACTTTTTCAATTGAAATATCCATATATCACAACAAAAATCTCTACTTTCTCCAAGACGCAAAAATTATATTAATATACTTTTATAACCCATATGCAATTATGCATAGCGTATACACAAAAAGGATAGCTTCACTTACGTAAAGCTATCCTTAAAAAACCTTCTTACTTTTTCAAATGATATGGAACTGTCGTAATAACAACATTTCTTTTATAAAGTAAATACGCACGAATAAGTAAACTAGATTGATTATGAAGAATGTTATGCCAACCTTTTTTCGGAATGAACTGTGGTATAACGACAGTAACTCGGTAATTTGATTCACTCGCTTTATATTGTACTGTATCAATAAACTTTGTTAGCGGTTGAATAATACTTCTATAATGAGAATGTAATGTAACAAGCCTTACTTCAGGTTGCCACTTCTTCCATTTCTCTTCAAATTTCTTTTCCTCTTCTCTGTCAAAAGCAACATATACAGCGATAACTTGATCTGCAGAAAGAGACTTCGCATAGTTTAATGAATTTTCTACTACATGCGTCATACCAGCTACTGGAACGACAATTACATTTCCTTCAATCGGTACAATCCGTTCACAAGTTTTTAAACTTAGTTGGTCACCTACTGCATCATAATGCTTCTTAATTCGGTGGAACAAGAAGATAATAACAGGTAAGAAAATAAGGATTGACCAAACTTGTGCGAACTTAGTTAAAAAGAACATACTCATTACGATAAAACTAATGACTGCACCAATTAAATTGACCGTTAATCTCAAAGCCCATCCTTCAGGTTTTTCACGAAGCCATTTTAATACCATACCCGTTTGAGAAAGTGTAAATGGAATAAATACACCTACTGCGTATAATGGAATTAAATGCTCTGTTTGCCCTTGGAAAGCTACAATTAAAATAATCGATGCAATTCCAAGTATAATAATTCCGTTTGAGTAACCTAGGCGGTCTCCTCTAATCGTAAACATTCTCGGTATAAACTTATCTTTTGCAAGGTTTACTGCTAATAACGGAAACGCAGAATATCCTGTGTTAGCAGCAAGAATTAATATTAAAGCCGTTGTACCTTGTATAAAATAGTACATGAAATTACGTCCAAATGTTTGTTCAGCAATTTGTGAAACAACTGTTACTTCTTTACTTGGAGAAATTCCGTAATAATAAGCTAAGAACACAATTCCTGAAAATAAAACTGCAAGTAATGCACCCATTGCAAGCAATGTTTTCGCTGCATTGTTAGGTGCAGGATCTTTAAAATTTGGAATTGCATTAGATATCGCCTCAACACCTGTTAAAGCAGAACTTCCTGAAGCAAATGCTCTTAACAATAAAAACAAACTAATTCCCGCAACCGGCGTTCCAATCGGCGTGTGTAGAGCCTGCGAAACGTGACCCGTTAAAATATTATATATCCCTACACCAATTAATATAAATAGTGCTAAAACGAATAAATAAACAGGATATGCTAAAACAGAAGCTGATTCTGTTACGCCTCTTAAATTTAAGATGGTAATACATATAACAAATATAATCGCAATGATTACATTATGTGCATGTAAACTAGGAAAAGCTGATGTGAGTGCGTCTGTACCTGCAGACACACTTACTGCAACAGTTAAAATATAATCGACTAATAAAGATCCTCCAGCAATTAACCCTGGATTCATCCCTAAATTTTCTTTTGATACAACATACGCGCCCCCGCCATGCGGATAAGCAAAAATAATTTGACGATAAGATAAAATAAGGGCTGTCAATAATACTAATACCCCAATAGCTATCGGAATGGAATACCAATAAGCTATCGCTCCAATGCCTGCTAATGCAATTAAAATTTGCTCTGGACCGTAAGCAACCGATGATAAAGCGTCAGAAGATAAGATTGCTAGTGCCTTCGTTTTATTAAGCTTTTGTTCTCCTAACTCAGTTGATTTTAACGGTCTTCCAATTAAAAATCTTTTAATAGATGAAACCAATGCTGTCCACTCTCCAATAATTTTGTACGAACTTTTCTGCTAGTTACAGCGGATAAACTATTTCTTCAGAAAACAAAAAAATGTCTACAAGCCATAACGAAATAGACTTGTAGACATTATTTTTTTTGTCGCACAAGCTCCACCTTCCTTCTCAATATAACGCTTACGAGGTTAGCTGTCGGATTCGGGCCTATGAGTAGCCCTACCTTTTTCAAGGATTCACCCCATTGGATTAAGAACTAATCCATAAGAACGGGTCCCCCGCACCATGCGGTTTCAGCGATTTAGAAAATTGAAACTGTGGATTATAATACTCCTTTATTTTCAAAATGTAAACAAAAATTTTGAAAAAGAAAAAATTAAAATGATTGCGCATAATCCGCTGGTAAATATACATAATGAATACTAAAAAATCGATAAAGGAGACCCATATGTCTAAAGAAAAGAAACCTATTTTTTCCGATTCCTATTTAGATGCATTAGCAAATGAAATTAATCAATTATATGGGAAACGTGAACAGGAAATAAATTTGACAGATAGAACAAAAAGAAATAAATAATTTGTCATAAAAAAGAAAGCAATACACTTATATATTGCTTTCTTTTTTATTTTTTCATACATCCAATTCTATTGCAGATCTGTTCAAGGTCATTTCTTCATACACTTTCAAATTTTGATATACTACTCCTAATAATGGTGCTTCTATAGAGAATTGTTTTGCTACATCTAGCAAGTATCCTTGTAAGTGCGTCCCTTCAATGGACGAGCCTTTTTCCATATCACGCTGCATCGATGACTTCATATCATATGAAATTTTATCAATTGTTTTCATATGTTCCTCGGTAATATCATCTTTAACGGGTGCCCCAATACATCTCATAATTTGCACACATTCTTCAAATAAGTTTCGGATAAAATCGTGTCCACCTTCGCTTTCACGGATTGGTCCTATTGGTGCACGCATTAATGTTGTCACACCTGACATTACAGTAATAAATAAATATTTATGCCACATATCTTGCGTAATATTTTCACTTAAAACAAAACTAGATTTTGTACCTGCAAATGCTTTAGAAATATGCTTTATTTTCTCTGCATGTTGAGACTTCATTTCTCCAAACACAAGTCTATTTGCAGCGCTAGTTTGTACAATTTCTCCTTCATCGTTTAACGTCGTCTCGATAAAGCATAAACCGCCAATTACTTTTTCCTCACCGAATTCCTTTTGTAATAGCGATAAATGAGCAATACCATTTAACAACGGAATGATTACAGTACTTTCGCCAACAAACGGTTTCAAATCTTGAATTGCCTCGTTTAAGTGATACGCTTTTGTTGAAAATAAAATGACATCAAATGGAGCAGTTCGATCTTCTTTCGTTATTAATTTCGGTTGAAAGGAAAAATCTCCGTTAACACTTCGGATTACAAGTCCCCTTTCCTCCAATTGTTTTTTCCGTTTACTACGAACAAGAAACGTAACATCTTCTCCTTTTTCTACTAAGCGACCTCCAAAAAAGCCTCCAACGCCACCAGCTCCTAATACTAAAATCCGCATACAACATCCCCCTTTTCAAAATATAAATTTATAACTTTTAGTATATATAATATTATACATGTCCCCTGCTAAATAAGCTGAATTTTCATTCTTACTCAAGTATAAAACAGTGGTTATTTTCAAATAAATTTGGGCATGTTGTTTTTATAGCATATATGGAAAGGAAACAATGTAAATGGAAGCAATACAAACAATCGAGGAAAAAGATGTAACAACAGCGATATTTCAATTTATATTCCCGTTTTCATTTAAAACTGGATATGAACAAAATATGTTCCCTTTCTTACAGAAAAATGATTTCCGTCCTTTTCGACTCGATCATCTTGAAAATGAAAATACATACTACGGAAAGTTTCAAGTTTCACATCAAAATATGGAAGCATACTATCTTTCATTTACGAATAAAATTCTCTTTCCTCATTCTGAAAATCAAAAAGGCTTACAGCGTTATTCTAAAGACCTTAATTTAAAAGGCCTTTTAACAACAAATCTTATTTCCGTTCCATTTAAGATTCATTCTATTGACGTAACACTTTGTCCTTATGAGCTTGGTTTCTTAACAATTCGGACAGAAGTAGAAACCGCTCCAAACATGACATTATCAGAAGCAATTGAATTCGCTGCACGCTTCCGTGTACTTGAAACGAGAAATGATACAAACGAAACGATTTGTATTGAATGTAATGGAAAAAAGTATTCCCAAGTGGAAAGATTCATTTTTGGTTATTTATTTCATGGCGTAACAGATTTCTTTGAGAAGAAGAGATTAAGAAGCTCTTACTTTCAAACATTTCCTTTCTTTGAAGACCAAAGAATGTACGTTCAAACTTTACTATCTATAAAAGCAGATATGGAGCTTACTGAAGTGGATGTTTATCGGACTTCCAGTCTTTCCGGGTTAACAAGTGACGGTAAGGCTTATGTAAGTGCAAATAATTTCCCTTATATTCATGACTATTTAAAAAAACACGCTTACCAGAGATGGGCTCCAAATCGTTATTTCATTATGGAAGAACATATTTTCACATGTGTAACAAATGAAGGAGAACGCGAATTCACTAAACTTGCTAGTCAAATGTACGGAGAATTTTATTACGCTTTATTATTAAATCTATTTCATAAAATTGTTTTATTAAAAATGGCAAACGCTTATGCTGAGCTAAACATTGAACAAGATACAAATGAAATAGAGCAATTAATTTATGCAATCAATTCATTTACTGCAAATTACTTTTCTTTAGAGCTAGTATCCCAATCACAGAGTGAAGATATTTTCTTTCGCTTAAGAAAGCTTTTTAACATCGAGATTTTATACTCGAATGCAAAACAAAATCTTGATAGTTTGTTTAAATATCAAGAAAATGTCGCCTCTAAAAAAGATAGCCTTTTATTATTAATTTTAACGCTCTACTCTGTAGTGGGCCAAATGTTAGGATTTACTATGATTGACCTGTTAAGAAACACCGATTCAAACAAAATATCATCGCCACTTGAATTTTTCGCGCTGTTGATAGCAATTAGCGGCATAGTCATTTCACTTATTTTAGGTGCGCAAAGTTTATACCAATGGGGTATACAACATAAACGAAGAAAAGCGTGGGTAAAACAAACTGTACTTTCTGCTGTGAGAGAGAAAGACAATAAGAAGTAAAGAAGATTATTTTTAAACTACAAATACGTAGTACAATTCAGTAAGTGAAATTTTTATCAGCGATTTTCAAATTATATCGGCGCAACTCGAAATATATCAGCGATTTTCAAATTATATCGACGCAAATCAAAATATATCAGCGATTATTTAAATATATCGACTTACCAACAAAAAACGACAAAAACAAATCGAATATGAAAAAGGCTAATCCAAAATAAAATTTAGATTAGCCTTTTCCCTCTTACTTCCCTGCTTCGATTTTCTCTAATGCAGCAGCTACTTGTTCTTCTGTTAATTCATGTTGTATTACGTAGCGGTTACGTGGGCTTACACGACATTCGTGAGAACATGCACGTAAATATTTCGCTTCGTTTTCTTCAGAACATAAAATTTTCTTGTTACATTCTGGATTTGCACAGTTTACATAGCGCTCACAAGGTTCACCTGTAAAGTGGTCTTTACCAACGATAACATGTTCTTTTTGGTTTACTGGTACAGCGATACGCTCATCGAACACGTAACATTGTCCATCCCAAAGCTCACCTTGTACTTCTGGGTCTTTTCCGTACGTTACAATACCGCCGTGAAGCTGACTTACATCTTCATAGCCTTCACGAACTAACCAACCAGAAAACTTCTCGCAACGAATTCCACCTGTACAATAAGTTAAAATCTTTTTGCCTTCTAGTACTTCTTTATTTTCACGAATCCAATCTGGTAATTCACGGAATGATTCGATATCAGGTTTAATCGCACCTTTAAAGTGACCTAAATCAAACTCATAATCATTTCGTACATCAATGATAACTGTATCTTCTTGTTTCATTGCTTCATAAAAATCTTTTGGCTCTAAATACTTTCCAGTTATTTCGTGTGGGTTAATGTCATCTTCTAGACGAAGTGTAACTAACTCTGGACGAGGACGCACGTGCATTTTCTTGAATGCATGACCATCCGCTTCATCTATTTTAAATACGATACCGTCAAAACGTGGATCGTTGTTCATTGCTTCCATGTATTTCTCTGTTTGTTCTACAGTACCAGAACAAGTTCCGTTAATACCTTCTTTAGCTACAAGGATTCTTCCTTTTAACTCAAGTGAATTACAAAATTCTAAATGCTCTGCCGCGAATTCTTCTGGGTTTTCAATTGTTGTGTACATGTAATATAGTAATACTCTGTATGGTTTTGTAGTTGCCAATGTATTTCTACCACCTATCTAATTTTTAAAATCATGTATAAGTTAACGTTCATATCAAAACATATATAATAAGAAAATGAATCCCATTTCCTTCTCTTTATACTATTTTCTATCAGTTAACAAAAATAAAAAACAAGATTACACACCAAAACACTGTGGTTATGTTGTAATCCCAATATATTATATATCATACAAATGCAATTCCATCAATTAATATGCTGTATTATCGGCTTTATGTTCACATAAATTTCAAAAACAGCCCTTTAATTCATTATGTTTCCCCGCCTCATCACACCATAAACTCCCAATTTTTAATAACACCACACCATTCATTGTATAAAGGCATATAATTTGTACTAAGGAAACATTTGTGTTCAAATAAAAATATAACATATTACATTTAAATGTATTGAAATAAAGAATAAGAATACTTACAATAATTTCATCAAGTTAACATTTCAAAGGGGAAAACTACTATGAATAAAGATATATCAAAAGATGAACATGTCCCTTCTCAAAGTACAACTGTTCAATCAGCGCATTTAGCATTAAGCGGACAAACGAAAGGCTTAAAAAGACTATTACCATTCTTAGGTCCTGCTTTCATCGCTTCAGTCGCTTATATTGATCCTGGCAATTTCGCGACAAATATTGCCGCTGGATCACAATATGGATATTTATTACTCTGGGTAATTCTTGCTTCTAATTTAATGGCTGTATTAATCCAAACTTTATCCGCTAAATTGGGAATCGCTACGGGCAGAAACCTTCCTGAGATCGCTCGAGAAAACTTCCCAAAATCTGTTTCCATCGGTTTATGGATACAAGGTGAACTCGTTATTATGGCGACTGATTTAGCTGAATTTATTGGAGCCGCACTCGGATTGTATTTATTATTTGGGATTCCGATGTTACCCGCAGCTTTAATTACAGCTGCTGGATCATTTATTATTCTTGAATTTCAACGCAGAGGCTTTCGTCCATTAGAAGCGATTATAACGGGGATGATTTTTATCGTTGTTATCGCTTTTGGTGTACAAGTCTTTTATGCAAAACCGGAATTAAGTCCTTTACTTTCAGGGCTTTTCATTCCGAAATTCCAAGGTGTAGACAGTATATTACTTGCAGCTGGAATTTTAGGTGCGACAGTTATGCCGCACGCAATCTATTTACATTCCGCCTTAACACAACGCCGCGTAGTCGGAACAAATGATGAACAAAAGAAAAAGATTTTCCGCTTCGAGTTTATTGATATCATTATCGCAATGATTATCGCTGGAGCAATTAATGCAAGTATGTTAATTGTTGCTGCTGCACTATTCTTTAAAAACGGCTTGCATGTTGAAGATCTTGATGTTGCTTTTAACCAGTTTAGTAACTTAGTCGGTCCTGTATCAGCTGCTTTATTTGGAATTGGTCTCTTATCAGCAGGACTATCTAGCTCTTCTGTCGGTACAATGTCAGGTGATATTATTATGCAAGGTTTCATTCGAATGCACATTCCGTTATACTTACGCCGATTTATTACAATGATTCCGCCATTAGTTATTATCGCTTTAGGTGTAAATCCAACTTACGCTCTAGTCATGAGCCAAGTCGTCTTATCATTCGGTATTGCCTTTGCATTAGTACCACTTATTATGTTTACAAGTAGTAAAAAAATTATGGGTACACTCGTTAATCACCGCATAACTACCTTTATCGCTTGGATTATTGCTGTACTTGTTATCATTTTAAATATTTTCTTACTGTATCAAACATTTGTGGGTTAATAAAAAGGGTATTCCAATTTCAATTTGGAATACCCTTTTTGTTTGAATTACTTTCCTTCTACTTATCACTCATATATGTCCCTCTTTCCGGCATCATCGCACCTTTTTCAGTTTGAAAATACAGCGGCAATCCTTCCGCTAAAAACATACTTATCTTTGATGGATCCTGCCTTTGATGATGAATATGTAAATGTGGCTCACTTGAACTTCCTGAGTTACCTACTTGAGCAAGAAACTCTCCTTCATTTACATGTTGTCCTTCCTTCACTTTAATTGATCCTTTCTTTAAATGCGCAAGAACCAAAAATGTCCCTGTTTCATCTAGTCGTAAATAAATATGATTTCCCGCCATTGACTGAAAATCATCCGATCCCGGAACTAAATCTTTTTCATCATTATTAATTGATACAACTGTTCCAGAAGCTGGTGCCGTTACTCTCGCTCCGTATATTCCATAGTCCTTTAATTTACTACTTTTCACTTCAGCAGGTGGAATAAGAATATCATATGCCCATCGTTCATTTGGTTTTATAACGTGATAGTTCGCTTCTAATCGATCGCCACCCCATCCTACTAATGCTCGTTCATTTAAAGGAAAACGAACAACTATTTTAGGGCTCATAGACTGTACATTTGCTGGATAAGCAAGTCCGCCTATGTTAGCGAGCCATCCTAAAGGCCAAGCTCCAATTATAGAAAAAAGAACTATGAAGAGGAGCATACTATCTATCCGCTTTCTAAAAATGCCTTTCCACACAAATAGTAATACTGACCCTATCAAAATAAAGCTTGATACGAAGCTAAAGGCTTGTATACTCCACCAAAAAACGACTGATATAACACCTTTAGCTAAATAAACTATACTCCAACTTGTAAGTAAAAAAGCAACTAAAATTACTAATACATATTTCTTCCACATGTCGTATCCCTACTCTCATATCTTTGTTCTACATGATACGAATTAAAAATTACGACATATAAAAGAAATACTTACGACTTTCTTACAATTCTTTATGCTGCGGTAAAGCGATAGTGAAAATAGTTTCTTTCTCGTTACTGCGCACAGTGATATCCCCTTTATGAAGCTCTGCTATACTTCTCGCAATTGCAAGTCCCATTCCTTTTCCACCTGTATGGGAGCTACGTGATTTTTCACCACGATAAAACTTCTCAAAAACGTAAGGAAGGTTCTCATCTGGAATACATTGTCCAAAATTTTTAACTTCTATTTCAACATTCATGTCTCTTTTAGAAACTAGAATTAAAATCTCCTTTCCGTCTTTCCCGTACATAATACTATTACTAATTACATTTTCGAATAACCTCACCATAAGCGCTACATCTATTTCCACATGTAACTCCTTATCACCTTTTATACAAAAGCTCATATTAGCATCATCTAGTTGTGGTACAAAATCAATCATAATTTGTTCCATTAACGCTTTCATATTTACTACACTTTTATGTAATTCAATCTCTCTATAATTTATTTGACAGTATTCTAATAATTCATCTACTTGATTTTTTAATTCATAACTTTTTCGCTTTAATATGCTTACATACTGTTCACATTCTTCTCCATTTGCATGCAGCTTATTTCCTAATAAGTCCGCATAACCGATTAAAGATGTTACAGGTGTTCGTAAGTCATGCGAAATATTACTAATCATTTCATTTTTCATTTCCTGTGATTTTTTTTCATTCTCGACAGACTCTTTTAAACTTTTGGCCATTCTATTTACATTCGTCGCTAATTCACCAATCTCGTCATGTTTTGAAATAGGTATGTATACTTCAAAATTACCCTTACTTATTTCCTTCACGTTCTTATTAATTTCAGACAATCTTTTCATCATTGTTTTTGTCATACATGCAAAGTATGCCGTAGTAAAAATCAAAAAAACTATAAAATATAAAAATGAATATTTTTCCTCTAACGTAGTAACATGACTATATATATTTCCAATTAAAATTTGAAACACTATTATACTTATAGTTGCTAACAAGATGCTACATATGAATGCGATAAAAAACTTAGCTCTAATGCCTTGTAATGATTTAATCTTCAATTTTATATCCGACTCCCCAAACATTTTGAATAAACTTCGGTTCTTTTGGATTCTCTTCAATTTTATTTCTTAATCTTGCGATATGAACCATTACTGTATTATTGCTTTCATAGGCCCTTTCTTTCCAAACGCTCTCATATATTTCTTCAATAGTAAACACACGATTCTTTGCAGCTGCCATTAAGAATAAAATATCATATTCCGTTTTTGTAAGATTGATTGTTTCTCCATATAACATTACTGTTCTCGACACTTCATCTATTTCTAAACCTCTAATGTTTATTTTCTTTTCTATTACTTGGACAGCATGTTGATTGAAATATGTATACCTTCTTAATTGTGCTTTCACTCTTGCGATAAATTCAATTGTACTGAACGGCTTCACAATATAATCATCTGCTCCCGTACTAAATCCAACAACTTTATCTACATCCGATGATTTGGCGCTTAAAAATATAATTGGTAAACTATGTTTCTCTCTAATCCGTCTACACAATTCTATCCCATCCATTTGTGGCATCATAATATCCAAAATAGCAAGTTGAATGCTATTATTATTTATAATTTCTAAAGCCTCTTCTCCGTTATAAGCACTAAAAACTTTAAAACCTTCTTGCATTAAATTCACGTTCATAAATCGAACGATATCTTGATCATCATCTACAATTAAAATTGAATTTTTCTCCATATACAAACCTCTTTTTGAAATATATTCCACAATCAATTTTATCATAAATTAAAGCCATACTTCCCTCTTGAATAATCTTTATTTTCAGACTAAATTATATAATAACAAAACATTCTAGTTTCAAAAGAAATGGAGTGAAAGCATGTTTCCTATATTGAAAACCGACCGACTCATTCTACGAGAACTTACCGAAGAAGATGCACCAAGTATACTAAAATGCTTTTCTAATACTGACGTACTGCGCTATTATGGCCAAAAACCATTACAGGATATTGATCAAGTGAAACAAATCATTCATAACTTTAAGTTGAGTTACAATGCAAGAAGCGGTATAAAATGGGGAATCGAATTAAAAAACAAGAAAGAACTCATTGGAACAATCGGTTTTCACGATTGGTCTTCTGAGCATAAACGGGCCAATTTAAGTTATGCCTTTTTACCTGAACACTGGGGAAAAGGATATGCAACTGAAGCTGTTTCTGAAGTTATATCATACGGTTTCCATACCATTCATTTAAAGCGTATTGGGGCAATTGTATTTCTTGAAAATGAAGCTTCTAATAAAGTGCTATTAAAATTAGGTTTTGAAAAAGAAGGAGTTCTAAAGAATTATATGTATCAAGATGACATTCCCTATGATACGAATTTTTATTCTTTATTAAAATCGGTTTAATAGAATACATGTGTAAAAAACTTGTTTCAGTACAACAGTTATAGGTAGCGAATTTTTAATGAAGGATGCGAAGTACTATACTTTATAAAACATTAAAAAAGGGCTGTGAGTAAGCTTTTACTCATAGCCCTTTTTTATGTTCTTTTTCTGTTTTCGCAATGCTTTTGGTACGTATACGCAGAAAGGCTCACTTTCCATATAATCCCCCGTCATTGCATATGCTCTAGAACGAGATCCCCCACAAACATATCGAAACTCACAAACACCACACTTTCCCTTATACTTGTCAGGATTACGAAGATTTTGAAAAATAGGGGAGTTTCGATAGATTTCAGCTAGCGAATTTGTTCTAATATTCCCGGTTCTAATCGGCAATAACCCACTTGGATATACATCTCCAATATGAGAAATAAATACAAAACCGTTTCCATCATTCACCCCTTTTGGAGCACGCCCTAGCCCATCAACTCGCCCCGTCGTCCCATTCATCAATACATCCTGATATTGAATGACCTGTTTTTCCTTTTTATGTTCTTTCATTTTTTCTTGGATCACAACACGTCTATAGTGCTGACCAGCTGTTGTTTTAATATCAAAAGAAACCTTTTTATTAAGTTGATATAGCCAATGGAATACCCTTTCATGTTGGGCTGGTGAAATCATATCTTTTTCCTTCCCTCGCCCTGTTGGAACTAAGAAAAATATACTCCAAAGTACACATTCTAATTCTTCTATTAATACTGCCATCTCTTCAAGTACATCCACATTATAATTAGAAACAACGGTATTAATTTGAATAGGAATTTTTAATTCATGCAAATAACGAATCGCATTCATCGTTAATTGAAATGAACCTTCTGTCCCTCTAAAATGATCGTGTATTTCAGCTGTTGGTCCATCTAAACTAAATGCCCATCTAGCAAGTCCTACTTCTTTTGCTTTTTGAATCGCTTCTTTCGTAACGTTCGGGGTGGCGCTTGGTGTCATAGATACTCGAACACCTTTTTTCACTGCATATTCCGCAATATCATATACATCTGGACGCATTAATGGATCTCCACCAGTAAATACAAGCATTGGATTTTCCATTTCATATATATCATCAATTAGTTTCTTTCCTTCTTCAAATGTTAGTTCTAGAGGATGACGATGATACTGTGCTTCTGCACGACAATGCAGACATTTTAATTGACATGCTCTTGTCAACTCCCATATTACAATAAATGGATTATTATTAAAATCAAGATTCATCAATATTAACCCTCCCATCAATTGATATTCTAATTGTAAAGTTATATATGTATTTATGGTGTGAGATGTATCACAAATCATTCTCTTCCTACCCTACTGTTGATCTAATGTTTCTACCTTCCTCTTCACCAATTACAGAATCTCTTTTTTTAATATAAATACCCCTTTAGACTAAATTATCTAAAGGGGTATTTATATTAACATCTCTGCTTTCTTCAACTCATCAAATTTAAATTAAGTTTTTTAAAATAGTATTTTTAAAGTCTTTCAACATCATTACCTCTTTTCTAAAACCATAAAGAACGTACTATCCGGTAGCGCAACCGCATTCCCAGACTCATCTGTAAACTCGATTTTCTCGCTAAGATGATTTGTATATCCATCCTGCAAATAGTTCATAGCTTGAACGATATTTACTTTATCTCCAAAAATCCCCTTTACGAAATCCTTATAGTCGTTTGGCGTAAAGATTCCAAACTGCTCCTGTACTTCATGAACAAAGGAATCCTCGCCCCAAGTATACGTATATAAGAACTCCATTGCATCATTAACAGGCATTTTGACTGTATTGTCTGCAAGTACCTCATACTGGATTATACGCCCCTTAAATTCTTGGACATACTGCTCTAAGAACTTCATTCCACCTGCATCTTTAAAACGAATCACCCGCATTAACCTTTTATCTTCGGTCATGATGCCATCACGGATGATAATACGGCCTCCTGGCTTTAACACCTCATAAGCACTCTGCAGCCCCTTTTTAATTACTTCATGATTAAATTTCTTACCTTCATACTCGATATAAGAGAACAACTCATGAAGGATAGAAGAATATACAATCGTATCAACCGATTCTTTTTCAAATGAGCTACTTAAATTGATTGCATCCCCTTTAATGACGTTCCAAGAACGCCCCTCGTTCTGCTTCTTCTTTTTCAACGTATCAATCACGTTTTCGGAAATATCGATACCGTAGATTCGTTTATCCTCGGTCTCTTCTTCAATCATGTCTAGCATGACACCACCACCGGCTCCGACATCTACAATCGTATCTCCCTTTATGTAATCAAGAATAATTCGTTTATCATCAGCCGAGCTATTCATATGCTCCAGATACACTTCTTCGTTATGGAATCTATCATATGCATCCTTTCGTAACCCGAAGAAATCAAACAGCAGCACATTTGCCCGAGCATGCATCATATCTATCTTTTCTGCCTCTACACAGAAGGTAATTAACGCCTCACCTACAGCAGAAAACCGAAACGACACATACGCAGTCTTCATATCTTCATCGACTTTAACCTGAAAAGAAACATGCGTTGTATTCGGTTTCTCGTTCTCACGGTACTCCCGTAAATACTTCTCAATAACTCGCTTACGATACACGTTGTCCTTTTTTTCACCTTTGAAATCATAATGTAGCTGCTGCATCAATTTCTCGAAATGTATATGCTGAACTTTTCTAGTGCCTATCTCATTCTTTAACATAACAAAAACTGTCCAAATATCCTCAAAGCTAAGAGCATGCATAGAAGGTTCTACATACCACAAATCCTTATTAGATAGGAATGTTTGAACGTCACTCTTCTCGCTCCCCATAATTATATCTTTTTCAAATGCTGACTCCTTATGTTTTGGCGTGAGTCTATGTATACGAGAAGTAAATGGCTCCATATAACCATCAAACAGACCATCAATTGTAATCTTCACATCGTTCTTCACTTCACTCCACAAAGCTTTTGATACGCCCTCAATAATGCATTGGTTAAGATAGTATAGAATCTCCTTTAACCTAACGTCTCCGTATTCTTCTTTATATGTGTTAATTAAATCAACATGAGAGTCCAAACGAGCCTCCCCGCGGATATACTGCCCGATTAATCCATGTGTTCTAATTAAATCTTGAATAAACAAATATTCAGTAGAGTTTAAGTTTGTCTCTACACGTTCAATAAACTGAATATCACTAAAGATATCAGCAGAACCCTCGTTATGTACCAATAGATTAATCCCTTTTTTCTTCCATTGCTCCCGCTGTTTTAAAGATCCTACCTTTGCAAGCTCACTATACGTTAGTACCTTTTCAATAATACGATATGCTTCTTCATCTAAAGACAGTCCATCCAACACTTGCAGCGTACGGTGTACGTAGTACAATACTGCATCTGTTTTTAATGCACCAAGTACTTGTACATTCTCATAGTTTTGATGTATCTCCTCTGCCTCAATTAGATGCTTTAACCACGTAGGGATTGCAACAGAAATCCCTTCAATGTATGTATTTAGAACTTCAATGCTTTTCAACTTATTTTCCCCCATATATAATCAATATCTGTAGTAAGGTCTAGGACACATTCTTCAAAAAGAGCATCACCTTATGTCCCTCCTCCTAAATACTACTACTTGCTTTTTACCATCTACATCTCTTTCGAATAAAAATGTATCAAACCCAATCTTTTTATCATGTAAAAGAGAGTTATAAATTCCGTTACTAACATCCCAAAGTTGTAACATTTTCTTTTGTTCACCTCTTATTTTAACTTCATGAGGAATTTCGGAAGATCATCTCTTAAATTGATAAACATATGTTGTGACAGAATCAACTGAAAATGGAAACGGCAAGCGGGTGCACTCCACTTGCCGTTTTTTCATAGCTTAGTATGTATTTGAATTTCTTTTGCTTTCTCTTTTTCACCCTTCACGCGTACAATTAAATCATATGATCCGGATTTTGAAGCTTCAAAAGAAAGCAAACCTTCTTTTTGAGAAGTGATTTCTTCTTCATAAATAACCTTATCATCTTTTGTAACTTGTAATAAAATCGTACCTTCTTCAACAGCTGCTTCATAAGGGATTTCCACATTTCCTTTTTCAGCTTTAAGCGTTTGTACATCGTAATACCCTTGCAGAGAACCAATTTTTAAAGTCGTTTCCCCATTTTTTTGAACCTTTGTAACTTGTGTTGCTGTATTGCACGCGCTTAACAATACGACAAGAGTGAGAATCATAAATAAACGTAATGATTTCATAGAAATTCCCCTTTTTTATGTATATGTGAATTAAGATCCATTCTTTAACTATTTCAAAAACACCAACACCTAAAAAGAATCACTGCTTTTCTTCAATTTCTTTTTTAAATAATTTTTGAAACTCTACTTCTGTTTCATTAATAAAACCAAGATGTAACACACTAGAGATATCTTCATGATTCAAAAAGAAATTGTACTCCGAAGAAATATTACCATGAGGGAAATAACAACATAAATAATCCCATGTTTTTTGTTTCAGAATCCATCTGTCTTCTTCCTTAAACCATTAATGGATGTTCCCAATCTTTAAACATTACAACAGAACCTATTGGAAGTAATTCTAACTCTAAATTTTGTCCCACCTTATTTCCCACCTCTTAAAATAGCTTTTTTTACAATAAAATACATAATAGAGAATAGTAAACAAGCTCCAATTGTACCGAAAGTTGCAATTGAAATTTTCCCTGCTAATGATTCATTTGGATCTAATGCATTAGGTAAAACTGTTCCAAAAATTGCAATGCAAGCTAATATAACCATAAAATATTTTAAATTTTTTACTTTCTTATTCATACTAATTTTCCCCTTTATTCCTTAACATTAACTTCTAAACCAAATCACCGATATCCCCAAATTAATATCCCTCCAAGTATTATACATACCCATTAATTCATATAGAAAAAGCCCCGTTCCAATCGAACACTTAAGCTCCCATCCTTTTTACAATACTCAAATAATTACAAACAAACTTCTCTATCAATTCATCTTAATACTCCAAATTACCTCTTAAGTATACCAAGGACAAAATATATAATCTAATATTTTTTATATATAATTAAAAACAAACATAGTTACAACAAGAGAATGCTTATATGCTGATTTGTACTGCATTCCCTTATTCCATGTATGCTATATTTCTATTCTTTTTTTACTTAAATAAATTGCTCAATCTTATTTGTTGCAACTTCTTATGAATGCGTGACTACAATTTTGCATTTATCTTCTTTATATGTTTGGTACACCACCAAAGGATTTCCCTGTCCTCTGTAAAAAAACCTTACTTTTAATAAGTAAGGTTTTTTGTATTTATTTATTAGCGATATAAGCATTTTTATAAGTATAAACACCACCGAATTGATGCTTTTCAATTCCCTTTACGTAATCCTTTTGTACATAAGCTGAACCAATATGATACAGCGGCGCTACAGCTGCATCTTCTAATAATACCTGCTCAGCTTCTAGCAATGCTTCCCATCGTTTCTCTGGTTCTAGTACAAAATCAGTTTTCGCTTTCTTTATTAATTCATCATAACGAGAATTAGAGTAATTCATTTTATTATTCGGATTACCTGTCGTAAATAATTCTAAATAACTAATTGGGTCTTTATAGTCAGGTCCCCAATTTGCCATAGTTATATCGTAATTACCTGTTTGTTCTAACTGTAATTTTTGCTTAAATGGCTGTTGTTTAATTTGTATCGTTAGTCCTTGTAAATTCTTTTCTAAATCACCTTTTATATATTCTGCCATACGTTTTGCATTATCTTGTTCAAACGTTAATAACTCGAGGTTTACTTGTTCTACCCCAAGCTCTTTTTTCGCTTCTTTCCAAATCTTTTTCGCATTTTGCAAATCATATGAAGAAAGATTTCCGTTTTCTTTTCTAAAATCTTTACCAGTCTCTTCATTTATATGACCAGCTGGTACTAATCCACTGGCAGGTTTTGCTCCGTTATTAATAAAGTGAGCAACGAAGTCCTCTTTATTTAACGCTAAAGAAATAGATTGACGTACCTTTTTATTTGCTAATGCATTATTTTTTTCATTAAAACGTAGCATAGCAATTCCAGAATCACTCGACATATGTAATTCCTTATTCCCTTTATACTTGTCTACAAATTGAGAATTAATAGGTACCCTATCCAAATTACCAGCTTCGTATAAATTAACAGCCGTCATTGTATCCTTTACAATTTGAAAGTTTATTTCATCTAATTTCACTTTCTTTTGATCCCAATAGGTAGCATTCTTCTTTAATTGAAACTCTTGTTCATGCTTCCATTTCTCTAATATAAATGGACCGTTATATAGGAGATTACTAGGTTCCAATGCATAGTTCTTTCCTTGTTCTTTCAAAAATGATTCATGCTGTGGTAGGTATATAGGTAGTGCTAACAACTGTAAAAAATAAGGAATTGGCTGTTCTAGTTCCACCTCTAACTTATAATCATTTATAACCGTAACCCCAAGTTCATCAAGAGACATCATCCCCTTATTAATCTCTTTCGCATTTTTCACATAAAAGAGCATGGACGCATATTGAGACGCTGTTTCAGGAGCAATTGCACGTTTCCACGCAAACATAAAATCATGAGCTGTCACATTGTCACCATTTGACCATTTTGCATCTTTACGCAAATCAAATGTATATTTTTTACCATCTTCACTTCTTTTAAACGATTTTGCTACCGCTGGAATAGGCTGATCTTGATCATCTAATACATACAACCCTTCAAATATGTTTTGCATAACCTGCGCTGACGTACCATCCATCGTTTTCGCGGTATCAAGAGAAGGAATCTCTTCTGATACTGTTACATTTAATACTTGTTTTTTTGACTCTGCATCACTTTTATTTTCCTTATTATTACAAGCTGTTAATAATAAAGATATAACAAGTGCCATTACCATTAAATGGCTCTTTTTCCACTTCATAAGTTGTTCTCCTTAAAATATAATATTATAAAACGTTATATATTATAGCAGAAATACTACCAGAAAGATGCGACATTCTTTTGAATATTTATTCGTTCAAGAAAAAAGTGACCCTTTTAAAAAGGATCACTAAAGATTGAATGTATAATCTACGCTGTTCGCTCAAGTTTAAAAAACATCTCCTATTGTATACCTCCCTTTTTGCTTTAACTTTTCTTCTGTTTCATATAAATCCCCCATAATTAACTTAATAGACATATAGGTACAGTTTGGTTGGGATATTTTTTTATCTCCATTAAGAAATGCCGCTTTTTTTTGAAATTCAGGTCAAGTAGCAAGTGATATTTTACAAATCTTATACACTTAAGGATTTTGTAAGGATCAAGTAAGAAAAACGAGAACTTTGTTTCGTATAGTCAAAATATAAAGTGAAGAAAGAGAGGTTAGGAGTTACTAGAGCGATTACGACAAAACCAGAACTGTTGGTTTTAGATGAACATATCAATGGTTTAGACGTTGTTACAACAGAACCTTAATTTATCATACCTGTTTTTTCCCATCACATATTGGAGGTTAAAACATGAATAAAAAAAAGAAAATACAAAAATCAGTACTTTCCTTTACCCTGCTCTTTTCTTTAGGCATTTCATCTTTTCCGCTTACAACAGCTATTCACGCAGATACACGTGAGGAACAATCTGTAGAAAAGAAACGAGTCTCTTTAACGGAGCGTACATCATTATTTTTTGAATATCTCCAGCAAGATAAGTATGCAGAGGCACTTCAGTTAACGTCTGCTGCTTTTCAATCCAAGTTTACAGCAAACACATTACAAAACTGGTGGACACAAAGTGGCTGGAGCGCGATAAAAAGCATGGGAATCCCCGTAATAAAAGAACGAAACTTAGTCCATCAGACGGTGGAAATTTCAGGAACTACCCAAGGAACTACCATACCGTTACTCCTTAAATTCACACCTGGCGGGAAAGTAGATGAAATTGGGGTAAGGACGCCTCCGGAATCTTATATTATCCCGCAGCCTACATATGATCAACCTGCTTCCTATCAAGAACGTGAAATCGTCATTGGAAATTCTACCTATCCGTTACCAGCCACATTAACCATTCCGAAACATAAGCCTGGTGAAAAGGTACCCGTAGTTGTTCTTGTTCATGGTGCTGGCATCCATGATCGCGATAGTACATATATGGGAACAAAAATCTTACGAGATCTTGCGGTAGGTCTTTCGTCCAACGGAATTGCAGTGTTACGCTATGAAAAACGCACCTTAGAACACGCATTAAAGATGAGTGCAGAACCTGTTACGTTAGACCGTGATACTACAGATGATGCCATATATGCGGCAAAATCAGCAGCGCAGCAGGAAGGCATTGATCCAAATAATATTTTCATTCTTGGACATAGTCTAGGAGCTGGCGCAATGCCACGTATACTAAGCAAATCACCTTCCTCACTTGTTAGAGGAAGTATCTTACTCGCACCACCTGCACGCCCATTGACTGACATTGCTATTGATCAGAATCAATACCTAGGAGCACCAAAGGAAGTAATCGATGAACTAAAAAGACAAGTCGCTTTTATCCAGGATCCTACTTTCAATCCTGACCACCCTCCAGCTGGCTACAATTTTGCGTCACCTCATTTTATGTATGACGTTTCTAGGTGGCGTCCAGTTGAAGAGGCAAGATTACGAACAGAGCCTTTACTGATTCTACAAGGAGCACGCGATCATCAAGTAACAGTAAAAAATGAATATACAAAATGGCAGGAAGGGCTCTCAAACCGTAGGAATGTTCAGTTCAATAAATACCCAAAATTGAATCATTTCTTCACGGAGGGTGATGGGGAATTAAGTCTCCCTAGTGAATATGAAATCCCTGCTAATGTTCCTGAGTACGTTATCCAGGACATTATTATATGGGTCAACGAGACAAAAAAATAAGAAACATTCAAATCCTTCATATAATCATTATTACGTGAAGGATTTTTGAAACTAGTGATTTTATCTAAATCATTCTCTTCTGTTTTATTAATAAAAAAGGTTCAGACACAAAAACAGGCTGTGGAGAAGTCTTTCTCCACAGCCTAAAAATACCTATCTTTGTAAACCTCGTTTATAACGACTTGCTTCAAATATAATACGCTCTTCATCTAACGTTTTACATTCGCCATTCCAAACGACACGTTTTCCGTTAATAATTACATCGCTTATATCTTTTCCACTAGCAGCATATACAAGGTGTGATAACACTTCATCCGCTGGTTGTAAATGAGGCTTATTAGATGGATCAATTGTAATGAAATCAGCACACTTTCCAACCTCAAGTGATCCCGTTTGTTTCATGCCGATTACTTCAGCCGCTCCTTTAGTTGCAAGTGTAAGAGCTGTTTCAACCGGTAACGCTGTTGCATCTTGATGAATACCTTTTTGTAATAATGTTGCGATACGCATTTCTTCAAACATATCTAAATTGTTGTTAGATGCCACACTATCTGTTGCAATTCCTACTTTCATTCCCGCTTCTAGCATCGCTTTTACGTTCGCTATACCAGAACCTAGTTTTAAATTACTATTCGGATTATGAGCTACTCGAACGTCATGTTCTGCTAAAAATGCACGCTCATTGTCATTTAATACTACACCGTGTGCAATAACTGTTGGACGTTTAAACAATCCGCAGCTTGCTACATATTCTACTGGACGTTTTCCGTACTGTGCTTCAATATCACGTACTTCACGCTCTGTTTCCGAAAGGTGAATATGAACCATCGTTTGATTTTCTACTGCAATACGTGCACACTCTTCTAACAGTTCTGTACTGCATGTATATGGACTATGCGGTGCAACCATCGTAGTTAACATACCACTTTCGTTATAGTAACGCTTCACATATTTCTCAGCTTCTTCAATTGCTTTCTTTTCATCCTCTTGCGTTCCAAAGCTAAATAAAGTTCTTGAAACAGCAGCTCGCATCCCGCTCCTTGATACCGTTTCCATAATTGCATCTTGATCTACTCCAATTGGATTAAACATATCAGAGAATGATGTTGTACCACTTTTCACCATTTCAAGTAATCCTAGTTCCGTACTAGCAACCGCAAGTTCTGGCGTAAATTGACTTTCAAGTGGCCAAATTCTCGTCTCAAGCCACGGCTGTAATAACATATCATCACCAATACCTCTTAAGAGACTCATTACAACGTGTGTATGTGTATTGACAAGACCTGGTAAAACCCACTTTCCTTTCATGTCAATTACTTCATCTACTTCAAAATCACTAGCGAATTCTCCACTCTTTACATCTATAATTTGATCATTTTCTACAATGATATATCCATTTTCTATCACTTCATTTTGTTCATTCATCGTTACAATTGTAGCGTTTACATAAGTTGTTTTCAAAAGTATTTCCCCTTTCAACTCTATGAAGTTCCCTTTAATAAGTTACCACCATTATAGTAACTTATTAAAGATTAAGAGTCAAAAGATAATTTGAATTCTTTCGTTATCTTTTTCTTCAAAATGCTATATTGTTTTTCATTTGTATCTGCAAATGCTTCTTCTCGATTTGATTCTATATCCATATAATTCAGTTTTTCATTAAATTGCGCCTCTGTAAAATCAAACCTCTGTCCATCTATAAAGTTATAAAAGTGCCACGCCTTTCTTACTTTTGTCTTTTTAATCTCTCCTCCGTATATGTCTTGAACGACTAGAGCTGTAACACCACATTGTCCCTTTGCTGGATTCTCAATTGTCCACTTTGAACTTGTTTCAATCGACCACGATTTTATTAATACTTCATATATTTGCTTTCTCTGTACATGATCCATTCTCAGCTTCTCCTACTATTAATAGTTTTACACATCATATTTCAAAAGAGGCAGTAAACGCCCCTTAAAAACAGTGGATGGTGTCTCTCCGATTAACTTTGCTCCCATTTTCAAGTAATACCCTTTTGCATTCGGATCACTATCAATCATAAAACTTTTTAACCCTAATTCATTTGCTTTTTCTATTACATAGCCCCACAGTATTTTCCCATAGCCTTTCCCTTTATGACGAGGATGAATATATAGAAAATCGAGAGCTTTCTCATTACGTAAAAATGAGAAAAAACCAATCTTCGTATTATCGTTTTCTAAAACATATACAAAGTTATTTTTTATGTACTCTTCTGTAATTGTTAAATCTTCCTTACAAGCAAGTATAAATTCTTCGCTATAATCCCACGTTGCTTTTGAATGTAGTGCAAGTTCACTTAATTCATTTGCTTCACTTAATAACGCTTTTCTTATCTTCATGATTCTTTCTCCTCACCTTCGATATATACACTATAAAATGATTCGAAAATTAATTTAAAAAACCTCTTATTTCCGTAAATAAGAGATTACTTTTATAATTCTTCATAATAGATAATAATTTTTTAAAAGAAAAAAACGCCATTCCTGAAAATTGGCGTTCTTTTCTTTCAATCTTTATAGCATATTATTCTAAGAATCATTCTTATATTTCTATACAGTTTCTACTACCTCTTCAAGCATCGTTCCATTTTTAGCATAATTCGTATGCCAAGAAAAAGCTTTCTCTAAAATATGAGGAGTTTGTCCACCTCTTGTTTTCGCTTCCTCATAATAAGCTCGTAGTTGATCACGATACATTGGATGTGCACAATTCTCAATAATGAGTTCCACTCTTTCACTTGGCGCAAGTCCTCTTAAGTCAGCATATCCTTGCTCAGTGACGATAACATCTACATCATGTTCCGTATGGTCTATATGTGAGGCGAAAGGAACGATACTTGAAATGTTACCACCTTTCGCAATCGATTTCGTAACAAAGATAGCCAAACGAGCATTTCTTGCAAAGTCACCAGAACCACCGATACCGTTCATCATTTTTGTACCTAAAACGTGAGTAGAGTTCACATTTCCGTATATATCTAATTCTAAAGCAGTATTAATCGAGATTAATCCGAGGCGGCGAATAATTTCAGGATGATTGGAAATCTCTTGCGGGCGCATCATTAATTTGTCACGATATTTTTCAAAGTTGGAAAATACTTTTTGCATTTTCTCCTCAGAAAGTGTGATCGAACAGCATGAAGCAAAATTGACTTTTCCAGCATCCATAAGATCAAAGACCGCATCCTGTAAAACTTCAGAATACACTTCTAAATCTTCAAACTCCGAATCTAACATTCCATGAAGAACTGCATTAGCCACTGAACCAATTCCCGATTGTAACGGTGCTAAACGATTTGTTAATCGGCCTACTTCGACTTCTTTTCGAAGGAACTCTATTAAATGCTGTGCCATAATAACCGTTTCTTCATCCGGAGGAACAATTGTCGATGGTGAGTCTAGTTGGTTCGTAAACACAATCCCTTTCACCTTTTCAACATCAATCGGAATGCCAATCGTTCCAATTCGATCATCCGTTTTCACAATCGGAATTGGAAGCCTTTCTCCCTGCTTACCTGGTTCATATAAATCATGCAGTCCTTCTAACTGTGCGGATTGAGCCATATTCATTTCAATAATGATGGACTTAGCATTTAAAGAAAACGCTAAAGAATTTCCTATTGAAGTTGTTGGAATAATCATGCCATCTTCAGTAATCGCAACCGCTTCCAAAATAGCAAAATCTACATCCATAACGTCAGCGCGAAGTAACTCTGCTGTATGAGATAAGTGCTGGTCCACAAATAAAAAATCTCCGTTATTAATTCCTTTTCGCATAGTCGCATCAGCTTGGAAAGGCAATCTTTTCCCTAAAATTCCTGCTTCCGCAAATAATTTATCTACATCAGAACCTAAAGAGGCACCAGTATAAACATTTACTTTAAAAGATGTATCATTCTTAACTCGGTTTACAAGCGCAAATGGGACTGCTTTCACATCACCTGCACGTGTAAACCCACTTAAGCCTAAAGTCATTCCACTTTCAATCCATGAAGCTGCTTCTTCAGGTGTAACTACGCGATCTTTCAGACGTTGATCCCTAATTCTATCCAAATTATTCTCCATATGTAATCCCTCTCCTTATGAATATTCATAATTATTTTACACTTTAACAGTATCCAAATAGGGATTTCAGTATACAATGGCAAAAATTCAGACAAAACAGCGAATCTAGTCTCTAAAGCAGAATAATTTAGAATCCTAGAAGCTTACGAAAATAACTAGCGTATGATTGACTAACTGGTACCCTCTCTCCGTTGTCCATCGAAAGCACAAAAGTAGAATGTGTATCAGGATAAATCGCTTTAATATGATTAACATTTACAATAAATGAACGGTGGCATCTAATAAATGAATCTTTCGGAAGTAAGTATTCGAATTCTTGTAGCGAGTATTTATGTGTTCCTGTTAACTCTTCTGCATTCACATACGTCTTTTTATCTTTCGCCTCTAAATACATGACCTTTGAAAAAGGAACCGGAACCCAGCCGTCCGTTGTTTTTAAAGTAACGACTGACTTTCCGTCGGTTAAAGCAGGATAAATAGCTGTCACGCAGCCTTCAAGCTTTCCATTGTTTGAAAACGGCACGGCCATACCATGATAAGGAATACCAAAAACATCCCGGTTAATAAACTCAGAGGTTTTTTGGTTTGTCACCATTGCTTTATGAGCAATCGTCCCTTCCTTTATAGGATCCCCGGCGCTAATCTTTAAATCAATTCGTTTACTCGGGCGATAGTATATATATTCTTTCGTATTCGATACAGCAATTGAAATTTCATCTGAAAATAATTCCCCAACTACATCTAGTAGTAGACCTAATGTTTTATCTTCCATTCTATTAACACCTCATTCACTATTATACTACTATTATGAACAAGCATTTGTTGCTTTATAAGAAGTTTGATTAGAAATTGTTCTTAAAGTTCTGAAGCAGCCCCTGCACTATGCCAAGCTTCATTTCTTCAAATCAACACTTATAAACTATAGCCACGTTACCTTAAAAAACCTCACTTTAGAAAAAGTGAGGTTTTTCTCATACAATGTTTCTTTTCTTTTTCACTGATTCTAATAACTTCTTAACAAAATGAATGGCATAATTTCATCTTCTGATGGGCCGATAATTCCAAATTTCATATATTCATCTCCTGGAAACCATCTCTATATTTGTTTGAAGCAATTTTTTTAAAACTCTTTGTCCTTATCTCTAACGAATATATAAATACAAGCCCAAACTAAAAACAGTTTGAGCTTAACTTTCTTATCTATTATGCGCATCTAACCACGAAATCAAATCTTTAAATACTTCTTCTTTATTCACTTCATGGAACATTTCATGTCTTCCATTTTCATATAAACGTAGTGTCACGTCTTTCACACCACATTTTTTATAATTTTCATACACTTCTTTCACACCTTTTCCCATATCTCCAACAGGATCACGGTCTCCAGAGAATATATGTATCGGAAGATTGCTTGGCGTCTTCTTGTATTCTTCTAATTTATTCACTTCTAATACACCAGAAAATAATTCTCGATAAAAACTCGTCGTACAAATGAATCCACATAACGGATCGGCAATATATTTATCAACTTGATCATTATCTGAAGATAACCAATCAAAATTTGTACGATTTGGCTTAAAGTTCGAATTAAAGTTGCCAAAAGATAAAAAGTTTAGCATCGGACTTTTCGTTTTTGCACCGCGCAATTTCATCTCAATTGTCGCTACTTTATGACCAACGACTCCTACAAACCCTGGATTTCCCCCAGTGCCTGAAATAAGAAATCCATCATATAGTTCGCCTCTAAGTTGCACAGCTCTTCTTGATAGGAAAGATCCCATACTATGACCAAGTAAAAACAATAGACATGCCTGCTCTTCTTTTATCATTTCCGAAACAAAGATCACATCAGACACAGCCTGATTCCACCCTATATCCGGTTCAAAATGACCATAGTCTTCTTCGCTTTTTACTGTTTTCCCATGACCTTTATGATCATGCGCATAAACACCGTACCCTGCTTGTAATAACGCATCAATAAAGTCTGTATAAACACCTGCATGTTCTGTCATACCGTGCGCAATTTGAATAATCCCTTTCGGTTCACATTCTGGTAACCACTTGCGTAAATAAATTTCCGATCCATCCAATGCCGTAACGAAACTTTCCTGTACGTTCATTTCGTCAGCCCCCAAATCTATTATGTATCTCCAAAAATGAATAGTTATTCATTTTTCTTACTATATATTATATGCAATTGCTTTCATTATGACAAATACCTTCCTTTTCCGATTAGCTGTCAAACTATTTATGTTGACGAAAACGTCATAAAATTATATAGTTACTTACATAAAGTAATTATTATATTTTTAGGAGGTTTCTATTATGATGCCATCATTATTTTTAGCACATGGTTCACCAATGCTCGCTATTCAAGATACAGACTATACACGTTTTTTAAAAACACTTGGAGAAACGTATAAACCGAAAGCAATTGTTATTTTCACTGCTCACTGGGAAAGTGAAGTATTAACGATTTCCTCATCAGATAACGAATATGAAACAATTTATGATTTTGGAGGTTTTCCTCCAGAGTTATACGAAATTAAATATCGTGCAAAAGGTTCTTCTAGCATTGCATCCATGTTAGAAACAAAGTTTAAAAACAAAGGTATTCCAGTCCATCATAATATGACGAGAGGTTTAGATCATGGCTCATGGACACTCTTGCATCGCATGTATCCAGAAGCAAATATTCCTGTCGTACAAATATCAGTAAATCCATTCCTTTCTGCAAAAGAACAATTTAAGATTGGAGAAGCATTAAAAGGACTTGGACAGGAAGATATTTTAGTAATCGGTAGTGGTGTTACCGTTCATAACTTACGAGCACTGAAATGGAATCAAACTACACCCGAACAATGGGCAATTGAATTTGATGATTGGATTATTAAACATATGCAGGCTGCTGATAAAGATGCTTTATTTAATTGGGAGAAAAATGCTCCTCATGCACAATTAGCAGTACCAAGAGCAGAGCATTTTGTACCTTTATTTATCGCTATGGGAAGTGGTGAAAATAACGGTGAAGTCATTCATCGCAGTTACGAGCTTGGTACATTAAGTTATCTTTGTCTCCAATTTTAAAGAAAAGGATGAAGCAATCTTTGCTTCATCCTTTTTTCATTCACTTAGTTAACTAACTTCCAAATGTCGTTTCTCTGATACCTCTTCATTCTTATTATGAAAATAAACCCAAATGCATGCAATAAATAATAGTGATGAAGTAGATAAGAACACATATTGGAATCCTGCATGTGCTGCTATTTGTCCACCAAGTACTGGTCCAATCATATTTCCTAAAAACTGAAACGATTGATTATATCCAAATATTCGTCCCGTTACATGAGTTGGTGTATGTTGTTTTAGTAGAGTTTGTACGGAAGGTAATAATCCTGCTTGTGCGATACCTAATAAAAATCGAAGAATTAATAGTTGCCAAGCTGAGGTTACAAATGCTTGCGGGATAAAAATAATTCCTGCAGCAAACAACGCTACAACTAACGTTTTTTGAGGACCGATATGATCTGATAATCGTCCTAATCTTGGTGCTGCCAAAATAACCGCTAATCCTGTCGCTGACATAACGGCACCCGCAATTGTTTCAATATGCGCTGTTTGAGGACCAACTAAATTTTTCACGTACAATGTAACAATTGGCTGAACAGACATATTAGCAAGTTGAATAATAAATGTTGTGACAAACAAACTAATAATCAAATGTTTGGCTGGAACCATCGTCCATACTTTTTTCGTTTGTACTTTTTTTGCTTGAGCAGAGTGATTTTCTTCATGTAGAAAGAAAAAAACGATGAGAAAGGAAAGGAATAAAAAAGCTCCTGTAACAAGAAAAACATGACGCATTCCAATTAACTCTGATAAATAACCACCAAGTAATGGGCCAAGTAACGAGCCACTCACGCCACCAGTTGAAATTGTAGAAATCGCCCAACCTGAATGCTCTTTCGGAGTTTCTGCTGCAATAAATGTCATCGCTGTTGAAAGGAAACCAGATACTGCTCCCATTAAAAATCTTAGTGCGACTAGTTGATACACATCCGTTACAAACCCCATAAGCGTCATAATAATCGCCATACCAAGGCTCGCACGAATTAGCATCAATTTCCGTCCATGTATATCACCAAGCTTTCCCCATATTGGTGATACGATCGCACCCATTAAAAATGTTACACCAAATGCAAGTCCCGACCACTGTGCAATACTAGAAGTGCCAGTTACCCCTAATTCCTCAATATAAAAAGATAAAAAAGGAATTACTAAACTCATACCGGCTGCAGTGGTAAAACAACCTAGCCAACAAATCATTAAATTTCGTTTCCAGCTGGCCATTTTCACACCTTCTTTCTTTAGATACCCATTCTACACCCTTTCTTGTAAAAAGTTTAGTAATTTGCTTTATTTGTAAGATTTACTACAAAACCCGCTATTTTCTAATAAAAATCACTACATTCCCACATTTTTTCATAATAAAACCAACTCCACCTAAATGAAGTTGGTTAATGATCCATAATCGGTATTAAACGTGCATTACAACATCTCTCATAAAACTCAATTGGGCCCGCTTGCCCAATAATTGCATATTCATAACCCTCTTGCTTCATACTATGCAGACTACAATGTAACAATTGCTTCCCTACACCTTTCACACGATTTTGTTTCGCCGTGCCCATTGGACCAAACAATCCTTTCTTTCCTCTCACTACATCATAACAAGCAAAACCTACTATCACTTCTTCTTGTTCTGCTATATAAATAGGTACATTTTCTTTATATGTACGAAATCCGTACTCTATCGAATGTAACCAACGTTCACCAAATTCCTCACTAACAAAACTTACTAATTTCCCAAAATCAGAAGAGTTAGCCTTTCTAACATGACATGTTACATGAGTATACGCAGGAACAAAACATTTTAAATCAACCGCTAAATCTCTTGGCTCATCTACAATACGTAATATCTCTTTTTGTATTTGTGGATTTTCAATAAACGTATCCGCGCGAAAGAGTGCATATATAACATGTCCTTCGTTCATTAATAGTTGCTGAAAACGTTCCATACGTTTTTTCGCTATTTGTAAAACTTCTAGTGTCTTATATGATAACTTATAATGCCCTATTTTTTTATACTCTTGATTCGTTAAATCATTTTGTTTTTGTATTGAAAGTTTTTCTAAAAAATCTGTACCCACGTTACGAAACAAATACATATACAACTCGCTGCATACGCCAGTACCTTCTTTACACATGCCAATAAATAAATGAACTGGTTGAATGATATTACTTTCTCCCTCTTCTGCTGCAATCTTCAATATGTTATGCACACGTTTTGTAAATTGAAATCCCTCCATCTGTATCTCCATCCCCTACTTTACTATTAAACCGTAACTATAAATAAGTGAAACAATGATTCCCACTACTAATATACCTGGAAGTAAATTTGCGACTTTAATTTTAATAAATCCCAGTAAGTTCAATCCAATAGCGGCTATCATAATACCGCCTGTAGCTGTCATTTCCACTATAAATTGATTCATTAATTCTTTCGGGACAACACTATTAATTTGTGTTGCAAAAACTGCGATGCCACCTTCATATAAAATGACTGGAATCGCTGAAAATACTACGCCAATCCCTAGAGTTGTCGTTAATATAATAGAAATAAATCCGTCGATAATTGCCTTTGTAAATAAAATATCATGATTGCCACGAATACCACTGTCGAGTGCACCAAGTATCCCCATCGCGCCAATTGCAAAAATTAAAGTAGCTGTTACAAAACCTTCTGATATGCTCCCTTTCCCTTTCGATCCAACTTTATTTTCTAGCCAATCTCCTAACTGTTTTAACTTCCCCTCTAATTGTAGCCATTCCCCGATGACGGTACCAATTACTAAACTTAGTATGACAACAAGAAAATTTTCACTTTTCAATGCCATTTGAAGTCCAAGCACAGCAACCGCTAAACCAATTGCATGCATAATTGTTCCCTTCATACTTTCTGGAATCCTACTAAATAATTTACCTAGTAAAGTACCAAATATAATACAAATCCCATTTACAACTGCTCCTAATATAACCATTTCTCATTCTTCACCCTTCGAATTCTTTATTTCTATATTTTGGTTTATTCATTGATTTACAGGTTATCTATATGTTAACTTAATATTGAGAATATTAACAAATGTTTTTCACAACATAAACCGCATTTTTTTGTATCTGTACATACACCAATTACTTTTTATAGACTCATTGCTAATCTAATTGCGAGATAAACTCAAAAGGGAAGGTATTTATGAAAACTTTACTAAAACGATTTTTGTTAATAGCCTTTTGTATTACACCAATTGTTGTATTAATTAACCACTCTTTTACTTCAAAGGCGACAGACAAACCCGATTTCCAAAACAAATCTAGTAAAACTGCTTCAAAAAAAGACAAGAAAATAGAAGACCCGGAAATTACACTCACCTTCTCTGGTGATACAATGTTCGATTGGCAATTACGTCCGGTAATCGAAAAAAACGGGGCTGATTATCCATTCCAGCATGTAAAAGAAGAAATAACAAAAGCTGATATTTCTTTCGTTAATTTAGAGTCAGCATTTACAACGAAAGAAAAGAAAGCTCCTGGACAACTGTTTTGGATTAAAAGTGATCCATCCACGCTTCAAGCGATAAAAAACACTGGATATGACATCGTAAATATTGGGAATAACCATACACTTGATTATGGACAAAATGGATTATTAGACACGATCTCTCACGTAGAGAAATTAAAGTTCCCTTACATTGGAGCCGGAAAAAATGCAAAAGATGCATATACTGCACGAGAAATGACTGTAAAAGGAAAAAAATTCAAATTCCTTTCATTCGTCCGATTTATGCCTGATTTTACTTGGGTAGCTGATGACAATAAACCTGGCGTTGCGAACGGGTATGATTTAAATCTTGTAACAAAAACAATTAAAGAGCAAAAGAAAGATGCAGACTATTTAATTGTCTATATGCATTGGGGTGTCGAAAAATCAAATCGTCCGGTAGATTATCAAAAACAATATGTAAATAAAATGGTTACAGCAGGAGCCGACGCGATTGTCGGAAGTCATCCACATTGGTTACAAGGGTTTGAATATTATAATAACGTTCCTGTCGCTTACTCATTAGGAAACTTTTTATTCCCAAGTTATGTGAACGGAAAAAGTGCTGAAACTGGTGTATTAACTTTAACTTTTAAAGGAAAGGATGTCCAAATGTCATTCAATCCTTATATCATCCGTAACAACCAAGTTTCCCCTGTAAATGAGGAAGAAAAGAGAAAAGCTCTCCAATACTTACAAACAATTTCAACTGATGTAGAAATTGATGATACAGGGAAAATAATAAATAAACGCAACTAAACAGTACAAGATCCATTTCTATGTAACATACATTAGAGAATAGGTGATGAATATGCTAAAGGGCTTATTAGAAAATATAGTTCTCTTAGAAAATATCTATAAAATTTCTATAGCAATCCTGCTTTTATGTTCCTTTTATTCTGTGAGACTATTAAAAAAAATAAAGCGAGAGAGAAACCTTTCTCCCTTTGAATTTACTATGTACGTAATCATTCGTATTGCAATACTCTTTTGGTTAGCTAGCTTTATTCTTCTTGAATTTAATGAATATCTAGTTTAACTATAAAAAAGATAGAACAAGCATTATATTTCCTCGCTTGCATCTATCTTTTTTATTTGGGTGCTAACTCTTTCCTTCTATTAAATAAGCAAATCAAACAAAACAGGATTTTTATTAAGCTCCATAAATTGAATATTATTTTCTTTAAAACGGATAATTAACTGCTCGTAATCTTCTTTATATTTTAACTCTACTCCGACTAATGCTGGACCATTTTCCTTATTATGTTTCTTAATATACTCAAAGCGAGTAATATCATCTTCTGGCCCTAATCCTTTATCAAGAAATTCTCTTAACGCACCTGAACGTTGCGGGAATTCAATGATGAAATAATGCTTTAACCCTTCGTAAATAAGAGATCGTTCTTTCATTTCTTGCATTCTATCAATATCATTGTTTCCACCACTTAATGTGCATACAACTGTTTTACCTTTAATTTCATCTCTGTATAAATCAAGCGCTGCAATAGAGAGTGCACCAGCTGGTTCAGCTACAATCGCATTTTTCTTATACAGTTCTAAAATCGTCGTACAAACCTTTCCCTCTGGTACTAAAACAATGTCATCAATTACATCTTTACAAGTTTCAAATGTTAACTTTCCTACCTTTTTAACCGCTGCCCCATCAACAAAACTATCTATTTTCTCCAATGCCACATTATCATTTTGAAGAAAAGCCTCTTTCATAGATGCAGCTCCCATTGGCTCTACCCCAATGACCTGTGTAGCAGGACTAACACCTTTCACATATGTACCTACACCTGATGCTAATCCACCACCGCCAATTGCTGTAAAGATATAATCAACCGGTTTCTCCATATCATGCATAATTTCAACTGCCACTGTCCCTTGACCAGCAACTACGTACGGATCATCAAACGGATGAACAAATGTCATTCTATTTTCTTCACAATAACGCTGTGCTTCTTGAAAAGAGCTATCGAATGTATCACCAACCAATACAATCTCTGCGAAATCACCACCGAAAAATTGAACTTGTGATACTTTTTGCTTAGGTGTTGTTGTTGGCATGAAAATTTTTGACGGAATCTTCAATAAATTACACGTATAAGCTACCCCTTGTGCATGATTACCAGCGCTTGCGCAAACAACACCGTTTTGTAATTGTTCTTTCGATAAACTTTGAATTAAATTGTACGCACCACGAATTTTGAAAGAGCGAATTAATTGTAAGTCTTCGCGTTTTACATAAACGTCACAATCATATTTCTCAGATAAAACTGTATCACGTTGTAACGGTGTTTTAATAACGATATCTTTCATACAAGTATGGGCCATTAAGATATCTTCAATTTTCACTTTCTCCTTTACCTTTTGCACCATTTCATATCATCCTTATCTCTTTTATATTGACTCAATCAAAATTCGGGATTTTTAGGACTGCACCTGTATTCGCCGATGTTACCATTTGTGCATAACGTCCAAGCCAGCCCGTTTTCACTTTCGGTTCTGGTCGTTTCCATTCTTTTTTACGCTTATCTAATTCTTCGTCACTAACTCTTACTTCTAACAACCTTTCCTCAACATCGATACAAACGATATCCCCTTGTTCAAGAAGTGCAATCGTTCCGCCCGCAGCTGCTTCTGGCGAAATATGACCTACTGAAATACCACGTGAAGCACCAGAGAAACGACCATCGGTTAATAACGCAACATCCGCACCTAATCCCATGCCAGCAATCGCTGACGTTGGTGCTAACATTTCCGGCATACCAGGACCGCCTCTTGGTCCTTCATAACGAATAATAACTACATCTCCTTTCTTAACCTTCCCAAGCATAATGCCGGCAAGCGCCTCATCTTGTGAATTAAAAATAACACAAGGTCCTTCAAATCGTTTTACTTCAGTTGCCCCGCTTTTAATAACTGCTCCGTCTTTCGCAAGGTTTCCTTTTAATATACGTAATCCACCTTCTTCACTATGAGGATTTTCAAGAGAATGAATCACTTCCTTATCTTTAATCTCTGCATGAGCAATATTTTCTCTTAATGTTTGCCCCGTAGCAGTAATACGGTCTAAATGAAGTACCCCTTCTTTTCGGCTCATCTCTTTCAAAATTGCACTAATCCCGCCTGCACGATCAATGTCTTCCATATGCCAATTGGAAGCAGGGCTTACTTTACATAAATGTGGTACACGTCTTGAAACGGCATCAATACGGTTCATATCGTAATCTAATCCAGCCTCTTGCGCGAGCGCCAATGTATGCAACACTGTATTTGTTGAACCGCCCATTGCCATATCAAGCGCGAACGCATCATCAATTGCTTCTTCCGTTACAATGTCTCTCGGTTTAATATCTCTTTCAATTAAAATCTTTAATTTTTCTGCTGCTTGTTTAATTAATTCTTCGCGTCTTGGATCAATAGCCAAAATACTTCCGTTACCAGGAAGAGCTAAACCTAACACTTCACATAAACAGTTCATAGAGTTCGCTGTAAACATACCAGAACAAGAACCACAAGATGGACAGCCATGATCTTCAATATCCTTTAATTCTTCTTCTGAAATTTTCCCAGATTGATAAGCCCCTACTCCTTCGAAAACAGAACTTAAATCAACAACGTCTCCTTTAGATGTTTTTCCAGCCGCCATCGGACCACCTGAAACAAAAACAGTTGGAATGTTAATACGAAGTGCAGCCATCATCATACCGGGTGTGATTTTGTCACAGTTTGGAATGCAAATCATGCCATCAAACCAATGGGCATTTACAACCGTTTCTACTGAATCTGCAATAATTTCTCGACTCGGAAGCGAATAGCGCATACCGATATGCCCCATCGCAATACCGTCATCTACTCCAATTGTATTAAATTCAAATGGAACCATACCTGCTGCACGTACTGCTTCTTTAACAAGCTTCCCAAACTCATTTAAGTGCTTATGACCTGGAATAATTTCAATAAAAGAATTACAGATCGCTATAAACGGTTTATCAAAGTCTTCATCTTTCAAACCAGTTGCTTTTAATAAACTACGATGCGGCGCTTTATCAAAACCTTTTTTAATCATGTCACTTCTCATCTTGTCAAATCCCCTCTTACGTATTTTTCACTTGCAATCTATTACTCTATTTCTTCACTAATTCTTTCGGTGCATGAATCCAGCTCATCATTTCACGAAGCTCTTCTCCTACTTTTTCCAACTGATGATTTTGTTCTGCTTTTTTCATCGCATTATACGTTGGACGCCCTGCTTGATTTTCTAAAATCCATTTCTTCGCGAATTCACCTTGCTGAATTTCTGTAAGTACTCGTTTCATCTCTTTCTTCGTTTCATCTGTAACAATTCTCGATCCTGTTACATAATCCCCGAACTCTGCCGTATCTGATATAGAATGGCGCATATTCGTTAAACCGCCTTCGTACATTAAATCAACGATCAACTTTAATTCATGCAAACATTCAAAGTATGCAATTTCAGGACGATATCCACCTTCTGTTAATGTTTCAAAACCAGCTTTCACAAGTGCAGTTACCCCTCCGCAAAGTACAGCTTGCTCTCCGAATAAATCTGTCTCCGTTTCTTCTTGGAATGTCGTTTCAATTACACCTGCACGTGTACACCCTACACCTTTTGCGTACGCGAGTGCTACATGTAATGCTGTGCCTGTTGCATCTTGATGTACTGCGACTAATGCCGGAACACCGTTTCCTTCTTGAAATACACGGCCAACGAGATGACCCGGACTTTTTGGCGCGACCATTGCTACATCTACGTAGCTTGGCGGGTTAATTTGTCCGAAGTGAATATTAAATCCATGTGAGAAAAGTAACATTTGTCCTTCGCGGAGATTCTCTTCTACTTCTGCTTTATACACATGTGCTTGCTGTTCATCTGGCAATAACATTTGCACAACTTGCGCGGTTCGAACTGCTTCTGAAATAGACATTACTTCAAACCCATCTGCTTTTGCTACTTCAAAAGACTTACCAGGACGAACACCAACTACCACTTCCACACCAGAATCACGCAAATTTTGTGCCTGCGCATGACCTTGAGATCCATAACCAATTACCGCAACAGTTTTTCCTTGTAATAGCCCTACATTTGCATCTTGCTCATAATATGTTTTCATACTCCATACACTCCTTATAATTTGTTTACTTGTAGTACATTGATTAACTTTTTCAACTGACCAACGAGTAATGTTGCTTCTTGTTCTGTACAAACTGCCGTTAACTCCATTTCACTTTCATTTAAATTTAATGAAGAAATATAATAACCACGCCGAGCAAAAATTCCACTTATACGTAATAAGACATTTGGATCGTTATCGATAACTAATGAAAAAGTATGACTCATTCTTCCCACCTCTTCATAATCATTTCGTTATTCCCTTTATTTGGCGGAACCATCGGAAATACGTTTTCACCTTCTTCTACACAAAAATCAACTACGACAGGGCCTTTATGAGCAAATGCTTCTAACATCACTTGTTTCGCCTCGGTTGCATTTTTCGCTCTTAATCCTTTCACCCCATAAGCTTCTGCCACTTTCACAAAATCTGGCGATCCAATTTTCGACTCTGACAATCGGTTTTCATAAAACATTTCTTGCCATTGCCTTACCATCCCTAAAAATTTGTTGTTTATTATAAATACTTTTACAGGGATGTTATTTTCAGCAATTGTTTGCAGTTCTTGAATGTTCATTTGAAAAGAAGCATCGCCCGCGATACAAATGACAAGTTCTTCTTCTTTAGCAAGCTGAGCACCTATTGCCGCTGGGAAACCGAATCCCATCGTTCCTAACCCACCAGATGTTAGAAAAGTCCGCGGGTTTTTCGCTTTATAAAAATGCGCAGCCCACATTTGATGCTGTCCTACTTCTGTCGTCACAATCGCTTCACCATTCGTTAATTCGCTTACTAAGTTGATGACATGTTGTGGTTTTAACTCAGATTCTTTTTGCTTATAAGAAAGTTGATATTCTTCTTTCCATGTCTTTACTTTCTGAAGCCATTCGTCTGTTTGTGTATGAATAGACATATGTAACAGCATGTGTAATGCTTTTTTTACATCACCAACAACTGGATACTCTACCGCTACATTTTTTTGAAACTCTGAAGGATCTATATCAATATGTACCTTTTTCGAATGCGGAGAAAAAAGTTCCAGTTTTCCTGTTACACGGTCATCAAAACGAACACCTAACGCAAGCAGTAAATCACATTCTGTTACTGCCATGTTTGCTGCGTACGTTCCATGCATACCGAGCATTCCTAAAAATAATGGATCTCCCGGCGGATATGCACCAAGTCCCATTAAAGTGGAAACGACAGGAATCCCCTTCTTCCTCGCAAACTGAATAAGTTCTTCAGATCCATCTGCATGAATGATTCCTCCTCCGATATAAAGAAGTGGGCGTTTTGCTTCTGAAATGGCTTTAGCCACTTCTCTAAGCTTCATACTATCTGGCCTAGGCTCTAGTTTGTATCCTGGAATCTCAATTACTTCATTGTAAAAACTTGTTACCTTTTCAATTTGAACATCTTTTGGAATATCAATTAATACTGGTCCTGGCCGCCCGCTTTCGGCGATGTAAAAAGCTTCTTGTACAATACGTGATAACTGATTCACATCACGAACTTGGTAATTATGCTTCGTAACAGGTACTGTAATTCCGACAACATCAGCTTCTTGAAACCCGTCTTTTCCAATGAGTGGTGTTGCAACTTGCCCTGTAATGACAACTAAAGGAATCGAATCCATATAAGCATCTGCTAAGCCTGTAACTAAATTCGTCGCCCCTGGGCCAGAGGTAGCAAATACTACCCCGACCTTTCCAGAAGCTCTTGCATAACCTTCAGCCGCATGAATAGCAGCTTGTTCATGACGAGTTAATATATGCTTCAATCCACTTTCATATAGCGCATCGTACACTGGTAAAATTGCTCCGCCCGGATAACCGAAAACAGTCGTTACGCCTAATTTCTTTAAGCATTGAATAACGTGTCCAGCTCCTGTCACTTCTTCACACTGCAATTTCTCATAGGTTGTATATTGCTTCATTTCAATTAACTCCTCTCCCTACCTACAGTAAGCTTTCTGCCAGCCCTGGGACACGTACGCCTCTTTCTCTCGTTAACTTTTTAAATTCCTCAGTCAATTGTTTCGTTACACTTCCTGGTTTCCCATCTCCAATTTCTCTTGAATCCACCTTTACAACTGGAATTAATTCAGCTGCCGTTCCTGTTAAAAACACTTCATCCGCTACATATACGTCATGGCGAGTGAATGGTCTTTCCTCACACGGAATACTCAGTCGCTCACATAACTCGATAACACTATTTCTCGTAATACCTTCTAATGCCCCTAAATATGACGGAGGTGTTAACACTTTTCCATCTTTCACAACGAAAACATTATCTCCAGATCCTTCACAAACATATCCTTGTTGATTTAACATAAGTGCTTCTAGCACTCCTGCTTGTGCCGCTTCAATTTTTACAAGTACGTTATTTAAGTAGTTCATTGACTTAATTCGTGGGTCTAATGCATCTGGCGTATTACGTCTTGATGCAACAGATACAACACTTAGTCCGTTATCGTAAAATTCCTGAGGGAATAATTTTAATTGTTCTGCAATGATAATAACGCTCGGTTTCACACAGCTTCTCGGATCGAGTCCTAAGTCCCCTTTTCCTCTTGAAACAATTAAGCGAATGTAAGCATCTGCATACTCATTTTTTTGAAGTGTCTGTAAAACTGCTTCTTCCATTTCGTCAACCGTCAGCGGGATTGTAAGTAAAATAGATTTTGCCGATTCATACAATCGTTTTACATGTTCTTTTAAACAAAATACATTTCCACCGTAACTACGAATTCCTTCAAATACACCGTCTCCGTATAAAAAACCGTGATCATATACTGAAACAACTGCCTTTTCTTTTTCTACCAATTCCCCATTCATATAAATGTACTGGTTTCCCATCTCACATCGCTCCTCTTTTTTTCTCTCTATTTTTGCAATCTATTTCTATATCGATTGCTGAGATGATTATTTTTAACAGAATATTCAGTATATAAATCTTAAAAATATACTCGTCTCAACAATCAATTACTTACATACTTGTAGCAATCCATTGCTGAGACGAGGGAATCGTGGTACCACTCAGCTTCCTTACACTTCTCACGAAATGTAAGCTCTGCAAGTCCAATTAGACTTTTGTTTTTCTATCGGCAACAACTCCGCTACTTTTTACTAGTTTCAAAAGTAGTACTCCGAGGTGATTTTCAAAGACTCGATTGTTACCACCCTCACAGCCTAGGGGTAGCTCTCTGAAACAATGCCTATCATTTACTCTCCTCTTCTACGCATTCTCTTATTCAATTTTTTAAAAATAAAAACTCTCGCCTCAGCAATCAACTACTACAATTTAGTAGCTTCGATTGCTGAGGCGAGAGTTTCGCGTTACCACTCAGCTTCCTTATACTTCTCACGAAATATAAGCTCTGTAGGTCCAATTAGACCCCCGTCCTTTTACCGGAGACGATGCCGCCGCCCTCTACTCAGTTTCCCTTTCGCAAGCGATGCTCCGAGGTGATCTTCAATGATTCGATTGTTACTACTCTCACAGCCTAGGAGTAGCTCTCTGAAACGATCATAATCATCTACTTTCCTCTTCTTTGCATATACAACATTTAAAATTAGAAAATTCTTAATTAACTTTCATTTGTTAAACGTATTATAGGACGTTGTTCTTTTCATTGTCAACATGTTTTTCTAAAAAAAAATAAAATTCAATCAATTTATGCGAAGTCTATTTATTTTTTCTCAAAACAAAACAGGAATGAACTTCTTACACATACTCATATATTACTTAAGTATGTCCGCATTACTACATAAAGAAAAATAACTTAAAAACATTTAAAATTTATGAGGAGATGAGAAAACTATGTTAAAAGGAAAAGTAGCATTAGTTACAGGAGCAAGCCGAGGAATTGGACGTGCTATTGCAAAACGTTTAGCAAACGACGGTGCATTAGTTGCTATTCATTATGGTAATCGAAAAGAAGAAGCTGAAGAAACCGTTTATGAAATCCAGTCAAATGGCGGATCAGCTTTTTCCATCGGTGCAAACCTTGAATCTTTACATGGTGTAGAAGCTCTTTATAGTTCTTTAGATAACGAATTACAAAACAGAACTGGTAGTACTAAATTTGATATTTTAATAAACAACGCTGGAATTGGTCCTGGTGCTTTTATTGAAGAAACGACTGAACAATTTTTTGATAGAATGGTTTCAGTAAATGCAAAAGCACCATTCTTTATCATCCAACAAGCTCTATCTCGTTTACGTGACAATAGCCGAATTATTAATATTTCATCCGCTGCCACACGAATTTCTTTACCTGATTTCATTGCATATAGTATGACGAAAGGCGCTATTAATACAATGACTTTCACACTAGCAAAACAGCTCGGAGCAAGAGGAATAACAGTGAATGCAATACTTCCAGGATTTATTAAAACAGATATGAATGCAGAACTCTTGAGTGACCCAATGATGAAACAATACGCCACTACTATTTCCGCTTTCAATCGCTTAGGTGAAGTAGAAGACATTGCCGACACTGCTGCATTTCTCGCTTCTCCAGACAGCCGCTGGGTTACTGGACAATTAATTGATGTTAGCGGAGGATCTTGTTTATAAAAAAGCATATATTTTCAAATCTTTTTTATTGCGCAATAAAACAATTTATATAATACTATATAAAACATATATATTTAGGAGGATTACAGCAATGTCCGAAAAAACATACGAACTCGCAACCTTCGCAGGCGGTTGCTTTTGGTGCATGGTAAAGCCTTTTGATGAACTTCCCGGTATTCATAAAGTACTTTCCGGCTATGCAGGTGGTCATGTAGAAAACCCAACATATGAACAAGTAAAAGCGGGTACATCTGGTCATTTAGAAGTTGTACAAATTACATTTGATCCTTCTATTTTTCCATATGAAAAATTATTAAATTTATATTGGCCACAAATCGATCCAACTGATGATGGCGGACAATTCTTTGACCGTGGTCCATCTTATCGCACCGCTATTTTTTATCATACCGAAACACAAAAAGAGCTTGCTGAAAAATCAAAACATTCTCTTGCAGAAAGCGGTATGTTTAAAGATCCAATTGTAACTGAAATTCGCCCGGCTGCACCTTTTTATGAGGCTGAAGAATACCATCAACATTTCTATAAAAAGAACCCAGAGAAATATGCTACTGAGCAAAAAGAATCTGGCCGTGAAGACTTTATAAAAGAAAATTGGCAAAAAAAATAATAAAAACGCATCGTGCTCTCTTTTCAAAGTGCGATGCGTTTTTATCTTTGAAAAAAGTACCATACAATGATGAGAACAACCGCTGTTAATGTCCAAAGTAATATTTCATTTTTCACTCTACTCTTTTTCTTAGTCATTTCGTTTCCTCCTAATAGCTATCAATATATTCAAGATTTTCTTTGTTTGATTGTCCACTTGATAAATGTGAATAAATCCGTACAAATTCTTAGAACAAGACCACCAATGATTCCGATTGCAATTGAAATTACTAACATCTGTACAAAACTAAGAGTAGTTGTGTATGTTATGTAGAAAACAACGCATACCAGTAAAACATCCAGTAAAGAAAGTAAAAACTTTTTAAACATTTCTTCAACTCTCCTATGTTTTATTTATAAATTATATCTTTCAAAAAGGAAATCTATTACCATTTTCAAAATAAAAGACCTCCAGTTTAAGCACTAGAGGTCTTCCGTTTTATTTCTTCAATCTCTCAATAAAATCCTGTAATTTATCAAGTGATTTCATATTCTGATTACAAGCTACACCGTCTTTACAAATATAGTTTCCCTTTTTAACGAAAGTTCCTGGTATATCACCTTTAATTTCAACTAAAAACATTCCTACTTCTTCATGTCCGTGACATAAAGAACAAATGCTCTTTTTATTTAAACTTTGGAATGTTCCTTGCAGACCAACAAACTTATTTTTATCATTTTTCGCTATAATAAATTTCCTGCTTGACCCTTTATCAATCCAACTTAAATAAGATAATTCTTTCATATCTAGTTCTTCCATATCAGGAAGTTTCAACTTTTTCGCTTTAGGAAATAATTTTTTTAATGTTTGCGCTGTAACTTCCTGAAACGGAATGACATACGGATTTATTTTCAGTAAAAACGATTCTGCATCTTCTCTATTTTGAACTGTTAATACCGTATCAATTAACTCTTTCTGTTCATCCGTTAAATTCTCAAATACATGTATTATCTTTTCAATCGCTAGTGATTTTAACGCTTGAATTACACCTCTATCATTTGCCGTTGCATGCCCATTCGCTAAAATATAAGCTTGTGATTTTATAAAATTGTATTGATCACTTCTAATAAAAGCTTCCATCTTTATCACTCCATACAAATTGTTGATCTAGTTTTATTGTATACAAAGATTCAGCTTTTTGATATGTAAAAGATAACTTAGAAACGAATATTACATATTCCGATTATGTTCTACCGCTTCATTTCCTGACAAAAGAAACCCTCGTCTGTTTTCCATTCTGCATATAACACGTCTTCAAATTTAGTAATCCCTTTTTTCTTTATTTGTTTATACAGCCATCCTTCATCAAAACCTGCTTCCCTCAAATTATCCTTCACTACTTTCCCATCACTAATTAATGAAATTGGTAAGTATACAGGCTTATGTTTTAAGCTTAAATCATTTATAGTGGGAGATTCATATTTACTTTTTTTCAATACACTTATGTTTCCGTTAGGTTCTAATATCATATATTCAACTTCTCGAATCGAAAATATATCTTTTTGTTGCCTAAGCATTTGTTGTAATTGGTTAATATCCAAATGATTCGATTTTAATTGTTCTCTGTCAATATGCCCATTACGAATGATAATAGAAGGGTATCCTTCAAAGAACTTTCTTGTCCTTCTAAATTTTTGTGTTATTACTTCTATTGCGTAAATTAAAATTACCCATACAAAAACAGCGTATAAAATAGACCACACTCTCACCTCAGGATCATATACGGTGTTTCCAACGAGTTCTCCGATTACAATGGCAGAAATAAAATCAAAAGGTGTTAGCTGCGATATTTGTGTTTTCCCTAATATTTTAGTAGCAATTAATAAAACAAAAAAACCAACAAAAAGTTCTATCGTTATTTGCCCAAGATGATTCATAATCGTTCACCTTTCTGTAATATGTGTAATATAACGTTTTTATTTCTATTCACGTTTCTATACGATATAATTATGATTCATTTTTTTCTATTATCATGCCCATCCACACCCCATATATCCAATACGGGCAAAGCAAAAAGAGTCTCGTTCAAAATGATATTTGAACGAGACTCTTTTATTTCATTTAGAGTACACAATCTTTTTAATCGTTTCTCCGGAAAGAAAATACTCCTCTGCAAGTTGATGAACAGTAATCCCACTTTTAAACGCTTCTTTAATGGCTTTATTTCTTTCATCTAGTTGTTTTCTTCCTCCAGAGCGTGTACCCCATTTATAATGCTTTGTTTCTTGTTTTGGAATGTAAATTGTTTCACCTTGTATATACTTTTGAATTTCAGTAATTAAACTTTCTGGTAAAACTGCCTTAGCTTTTACGTATTTCATTTCTGCTCGCCCCTTATTTTTTATGGTTCATTTCAATAAGGTGCAAAGCCAAATACAAAAAATGATACGAGCTCATTTTGGCGATGAATTGTATATTACTTGTCTACCTCACGCAAAGTATCGCCATTTCCATACTTGGCTTTGCATGAGACGCTGCAGTGTCTGGCAATTGAATGATAATCGCCATGTAAACACCTCCTAATATACCTTTTTCATTACATTATATGATAAATTCCTTCCCCTTGCATCCACATCCTTTTTACAGCATGAAACTACTTAGTTTGATATAATACTTTTTAGTCCAATCCAAAAATATAGTGAGGTTGCTTTATGAAAAAGAAAATAATCATTACAATCGTTACATTATTCATTATTACTGTAGCATTATTTGGAACATACAAATTGATGAACGCAAGAGGCTTTCAATTGTTTGGAGATTTAACAAACCGAGTAGAAACAAATGAAAAAGTGGTTGCTTTAACTTTTGATGATGGCCCTACGAACAATGTAAAACAAATATTACCGCTACTAGATACATACCATGCAAAAGCTACCTTCTTTTTAATCGGAAATGAATTAGAAAAAAACCTATCGCTAGGAGAAGCTATCATACAATCTGGACACCAAGTCGGAAACCATACATATTCTCATAACAGAATGGTTTTTAAAACACCTTCTTATATTAAAGAAGAAATAGAAAAAACAAATTCATTAATACGCCGAATAGGATTTACAGGCGAAATTGATTTTAGACCACCTAATGGAAAAAAATTAATTGGACTACCATATTATTTAAATAAAAATAATATCGAAACGATTACATGGGATCTTGAACCTGATACTTTTTATAAATCTGCGGCAGATAAAATTGACTACGTTTCTAAAAATGTAAAACCAGGTTCTATCATTTTACTGCACTCTATGTATGATGAGTCTAATGAAAATTTACAGACTATCGAAGGTATTCTAGACTCTTTATCTAAGAAGGGCTATCAGTTCGTAACAGTAAATGAATTACAAAAAAGTGCAAAATAAAAAGGTAGCGTATCATAAAACGATACGCTACCTTTCTTTTTAAATAATGCCAAGTACATTTAAGAATACGATAATAATCGCAATTGGTGCGATAAAGCGAAGTAAGAATAACCATAATACGAATAATTTATAGCCCTTATTTTTACTTACACCAAGTTCTTTCATTAATACATCTTTCTTCATTTTTAAAGGAACAAAGATGGAAACTAATAAAACACCAAGTGGCATTAGTACGTTACTAACTGCATAGTCCGCTAAATCAAAGACTGTCTTTCCGAAAATTTTCAAATCACCTAATATACCAAATGATAATGCTGATGGTACTCCAACAACGAAGATTAATAACCCTACAATTAAGGCCATTTTCTCGCGTTTCCCTTTACCTTTTGATGTTAACGACGCAACACTAATTTCTAGCATAGAAATAGCCGATGTAATCGTTGCGAAGAAGAACAGCAATAAGAAAATAACGAAGAACACTTTTCCGAACGCCATTTTACTGAAAATAGCAGGTAATACGATAAATAATAGTCCTGGTCCTTGCGATGGTTCTAATCCAAATGCGAATACAACTGGGAAAATTGCAAGTCCTGCAAGTAATGTAATGACAAGTGTTAAACCAACGATTGAAAATGCCGAACGCGGTAAACTTTCTTCCTTCGGTAAGTATGAACTATACGTTACCATTACTGCTACACCGACCGATAATGAGAAGAACGATTGACCCATCGCATATAAAATTACTTCTGATGTTACATTTGAGAAATCAGGTTGTAAGAAGAAACGAACCCCTTCTCCTGCACCATCTAACGTAAGTGCACGAACGATTAATACAAAGAATAAAACGAATAACGCTGGCATGAAATATTTATTTACTTTTTCAACACCATTTTGTACACCTTTACTTACAATGAAAATAGTAATAAGGATGAATAATAGCTGTGATCCTACTGCTAAATACGGATTGGAAATGATTTCACCAAACGTAGCTTCGTATGCTCCATTTCCTTCCCATAGTCTACCTGTAATTGCATTCCATAAATATAATAAAATCCAGCCTCCTACAACACTGTAGAAAGAAAGTAATATGAAACATGTTACAATCCCTAATTTCCCTAGCCATGGCCATAATGTTTTTGGTGCGATTTCTCTATACGCATCAACAGCCTCTTTTTGTGTACTTCTTCCGATAACAAATTCAGCTAATAATAGTGGTAAACCAATTAATAATGTGAAACCGATGAAAATAAGGAAGAACGCGCCGCCCCCTCCAATTCCGGCCATATACGGGAACTTCCAAATAGCCCCTAGACCAATTGCTGAACCTGCTGCAGCTAATACGAAACCTAATTTCGATGTCCATTGCTGTGAATTCATCTGTTAATCTCCTCTCTTTATCTTTTTCTGTTTTACAATTCAGTATTTATATTGTTCTATCCATACTCTTTTCTAATACGCTCACTTCCTCCCTAATAATAAAAAACGCCCCTACGCAAATACGTAGGGACGACAAAAATATCGCGGTACCACCCTAGTTATGAAGATATAACAAAGTTAGGACCTAAATAAAAAACGCCCCTACGTAAATACGTAGGGACGATAAAATATCGCGGTACCACCCTAGTTATGAAGCCACAACAAAGTTAGGACCTAAATAAAAAAAGTCCCTACGTAAATACGTAGGGACGATAAATATCGCGGTACCACCCTAGTTGTGAAACAATCTTCACCACTTTATTTGATAACGGTATAAACTACCGTCTTTCATTTCCTCACAATGTGAGATTTATGAAAGATGCTCCAGGACGAACTTCATGAATAATCTATATGCTGATTCACACCAACCACCAGCTCTCTGAAACAGGGAGATATTCACTACTATACCCTTTCATTGCCCAAATATTATTTTCCGAATTGATTACTATCATTTTTATCACACATTAAAAATAGTGTCAACTTATATTTTGAATTTTTATGTATTACATTCTTTTTTTAAATTCGAAATGTGACTTTTAAATGAATAATATTAGAATATTTATGTTCTATACTACATTAATTTCTCTAATAAGTTTATAGTAGTATACGATGAATGCAAGACAGCACGAGTAGGAGGAAAGAATTTTGTCTACTTCAAAAGTTTTAAAAGGAACTGCTTTATTAAGCGGTGCGACAATGATTTCACGTATATTAGGTTTCATATACTTCTTCCCTTTTCAATTATTAGTCGGAACACAAGGGGTCGCTTTATATGGATATGCATACTCTTGGTACGGAATTTTATTAAGCTTTTCAACTGCCGGTATTCCTATTGCCGTTTCCAAATTCGTTGCAAAGCATAATGCGCTTGGTGATTATAGTACAAGCAAAAAATTATACAACTCTAGCGTAAAATTAATGCTGTTTATGGGCTTTTTAGGGTTTTTAGTTTTATTTATTGGGGCACCATACATATCACAATTTATTATTCGCTCGAAAACGCCAGATCCACAATTTATCGCTGACGTAACACTTACGATGCGAGCATTAAGTTTCGCACTGATTATCGTACCAGCAATGAGCGTTACACGTGGTTATTTCCAAGGATTTCAACATATGAAACCAAGTGCTGTTTCTCAAGTCGTAGAACAAATTGCGCGCGTTGTTTTCATTTTAGTTGGTAGCTTTATCGTCTCAAAACTATTAGGAGGTTCCGTAGCCTCTTCTGTTGCAGTTGCTACGTTTGGAGCTGTTATCGGAGCACTGGCAAGCGTCTCTATTTTAATGGTGTACTGGAAAAAATATAATGGATTAAAACCTCCCGAAGGCGAATTAAAATCAAGAGCATCCAATCTCTCATTAAAAAATATTTATATAGAATTACTTCGATATGCAATCCCAATTGTATTTGTCGGCATCGCAATTCCGCTTTACACGTTAGTAGATCAATATACTGTAGCTGATGTCCTGAGAGCGATGGGAGAGCCTTTAGAAACAGCGAATGCAGTGTTCGCTTATATAACGAACTATGCCCAAAAGTTAATTATGATTCCAGCTTCACTTGCAACTGGATTCTCCTTAACAATCATTCCTGCTATAACGAAATCTTATACAAGCGGGAAACTAGAAGAATTACAAGAACAAATCGCAAAGATATTTCAAGTCTTGTTATTCTTTACTATCCCAGCTGCATTTGGCCTTGCTAGCATCGCTTACGATGCATTCCGTATGGTTTATGTAAATCCTGAAATTGCACTTGGTGGATCACAATATTTAATTTCATTTGCACCTTCTGCTATATTAAGTGCGATTTTCACAGTTTCAGCTGCCATATTACAAGGAATCGATTATCAAAGAAAAACGATGATCGCTTTCTCAGTCGGTATTCTCGTTAAAGTTTTAGTAAATACACCGCTCTTACATTTATTTGGCGGACACGGTGCTGTACTTGGAACCATTCTTGGATACCTCGTTTCAAATAGTATTATGTTGTACTGCATCGTTAAGTTTGCGAAATTTAAAATGGGTGAAACAGTAAAAACAGTATTTCTTATTACAATTTACTCAGCAGCAATGTCTGCTGTTGTGATGGCATTAAAAGCAATTTTAACATGGTTAATTCCTGGACAATCTTATATGGAATCACTTCTCATTGTTGTTATATGCGGCGCTGTAGGAGGGATTGTTTACCTTTTATTCGTCTTAACGAGCGGACTTGCTTCACATATTCTCGGTGATAAGATTCAACGATTACCCGTACTAGGTAAATTAATTAAATAAAAAAAGAAGGGATGTAACGCATTGTTACATCCCTTCTTTCTTACTTCGCATATTGAATACGTTTTTGCTGTTCGGCAATATGTAATTCTGGAGCATGGTGTTCTACTAACTGTAATACCTCTTGGATTAACACTTCTAACTCCTGTACACTATACTCTGGTTTTCCTATTAATGCATTCGCCATACGCTCATATAAGTTTTCAGGCTTAATACTCATTCGGTCCACATTATTTGGCATCCATTTAAAGGCAGGATGATGCACATACATTCGGTTTAAACCAAATAAGACTCCAAATATATTTCTTTGTGCTTCACAAATAACATCATATAGCATAAGCCAGTCTTTTCGTTTTAAAAGCGCCTCTCGATTATGCCAGCGATTGCTTAACCAAAGATTTTCTAAAATCATCCGTTTCGCTAGATTTTCTGGATATGCTACCACTCTATCTTTTAATTCATTCACTTTCTCTCCCCCATACAAACTAACACCGTCATGAACGGATGATACGATACATTGCTTTTCATAACTTATATCATATTTATTCACCACATCAGAAATAACTTTCTCTACTGTTTCTGTTAAAAAGTTACTAATCTCTAATTTAATTCCTTCTTTCGTCAAATATGTTTCCGACCATTCTTCTTCCTCGTAAGGATAATATGACAAAATTGTCCCGTCAATACGATGAATAGGTCCCTTACGATCGTCATCCTCTGGCGGCATTGACCATAAAATATGTAATTCTATATCTGAATGTTCATCTTCTAACTTTCTAGCTACTGAACCCGCTAAAATGATAGCCTCCACTTTCGGATTTTGCCTATAAATCTCCGACATTTCTATTGCTTTCTCTTTTAATCCCACTTCATTTCCCCCTATAATTGCAGTACAACTTCGCTTTTTATTTATCTATTTCGATATTAAGCATTGCATTTCCTTTTCAAAGTTCCACTGAATCATATTTCTACCCAATAACGCTGAACAATTTCACTTTTATGAGAAGAAACCACTTCATCTTCTAACACACCGCCAACCTTTTGAATCGTTTTAGCAGAGCCGACATTCGATTTATCACAAGTTATTAACACTTTCTTCAATCCTAATTTTTGCGCTTCATCTAGTGCAAGTTTCAATTGTTTTGTCGCATAACCTTGGCGACGTTTATTTGGATGGACACTATATCCAATATGACCACTTTCTCGTAATAATTCTTCGTTTAATCGATGTCTAATATTTACAAAACCTATAAGTTCTCCTTTTTCAAAACTTAAAAACTGACTAGATGGTACTCGATTATCCAGTAATTTTTCTCCTAGTTCCTGCTTTCTCACTTTTTCAAACCATTCATTGAGAGAATCAAAATTTTGTAGGGAACTACTGCCATGTGGTTGTTCATCAGCATGTAAAAACGCATCGCGATACTCCGTAATTTGTTCGCTATATTCGTATATTGGTTTTAATAATTTCATTGTGCTTCTCCTCTCTAAATAACCTACAACAAACCCCTTAATAGCTCTCTTTCACCATTAAGGGGTTCCTATTAATTTCATTCAAATAATCCCATACTCAAATAACGTTCCCCTGTATCAGGTGCAACACATAAAACTTTTTTACCAGTACCTAAACGTTTTGCAATCATAATTGCGGCATAAACAGAAGCTCCGGAAGACGGCCCTACTAATAAACCTTCTTGTCTAGCTAAGTTTCTCATTGTCGTTAAAGCCTCTTCATCTGCAATTTGAATAATTTCGTTATACACTTCTGTATTTAAATTTTTCGGGATAAACCCCGGACTTGTCCCTACTAGTTTATGAGGACCTGGCACACCGCCTGATAAAACGGGAGATCCTTTCGGTTCTACTACTGCAATATATAAGTTTGGTAGCTTCTCTTTTAATGTTTCCCCAGTCCCTGTAATAGTTCCACCAGTTCCAGCCGTTGCTACAAATGCATCAAGCTCTCCATCCATTTGTTCATAAATTTCAAGTGCAGTTGTATAACGATGAATATTCGGGTTTGCTGGATTTTCAAATTGCTGCGGAATAAAACTATTCGGAATTTCCTTTTGCAGTTCTAACGCCTTCGCAATTGCTCCCGGCATTCTTTGTTCTGCCGGTGTTAAAACTACTTCCGCTCCATATGCTTTCAATAAATTTATACGCTCTTTTGACATATTGTCTGGCATAATTAAAATCGCCTTATACCCTTTCGCAGCTGCATTCATTGCTAAGCCTATCCCTGTATTTCCACTTGTCGGTTCAATAATTGTATCTCCTGGTTTGATAAGACCATTCTCTTCTGCAACGTGCAGTAAATTATAGGCAGCACGGTCTTTCACACTGCGCGATGGATTAAACATTTCTAGTTTTACATACACATCTGCTGCGTCTTCTGGAATAAATTTAGATAATCTGACGACAGGTGTATCTCCTATTAATTCTGTTATATTTTCACATAATTTCATAGCGCATCCCCTATTCTATCGTTTTCTTATCACTTGGTAGTAACCATGAAGTAAGTCCAATTAATGGTAAACAACTACATAGTAACATAATGAATTGTAGACTATATATATCAGCCAATTTCCCTAGAACTACAGATCCTAAAGCTCCGAGTCCAAACGCAAGCCCTACAATTAATCCAGATACCATTCCTACTTTTCCCGGAACAAGTTCTTGCGCATAAACAACAATTACACTAAAACTACTTGAACTAATAAAACCGATACATAAAAATAACGGTACGACCCACACGAGCGAAACGTGAGGTAATAAAAGTGCAAGTGGTGCTGAACCTAGCATTGAAAATACAATAATTGTTTTCTTTCCAAATCGATCTGCTAGTGGACCACCAAAGAAAGTTCCTAATACACCGGCAATCATAAATGCGAATACGAAATACTGGGCATTTTTTATAGATAAACCGTAATGCTCAATTAAGTAAAATTGATAGAAATTCCCGATACCTGCACCGTACCAAGAACGTACAAAAGTAAGAAAAACAAGAAGTACAATAACAAATTTAATATGCGTACTTACAATCGCATTTTCCGCCTCAAGCGCAGCTCTCTTTTTTCTTCTCACAGCGCCAGTTGCTAATTCATTCCTATACCAATTTGATACGAAAATTAATAGCACTATTCCTACCGCTGCAAAGGCCGTAAAACCTAAAGAACCAATTTGCCCAAGCGGAACGAAAATTAACGCTGTAAAAATAGGAGCTAGAGAATTACCTGTATTTCCTCCCACTTGATAAATCGCTTGCGCTAAACCTCGTTTCGTCCCTGCCGCCATATAAGCAACCCGGGCACCTTCTGGATGAAAGACTGCGGAACCCAATCCGATAAATAAAACAGAAATAATAACAATAATAAAATTCGGTGCAAATGCAAGTCCGATCATCCCAAGCATACTTGAAAACATACCGAGCGGTAATAAAAATGGTGACGGCTTCTTATCCGAATACATACCAAAAACCGGCTGCATAATCGATGACGTCATATTTAATGCAAACGCAATCCACCCTACTTGCATATAGGATAAATTCATCGTTTTTTCCAAAATAGGAAACAACGCGGGCACAACTGCTTGCATCGAGTCATTTAAAAAATGACCGAAACTAATCGCAAATAGTATTCGATATATTGTCGGTGTTTCTACTGTGTTTTTTTGCGAAACTGCCTGCATATATGAATCTCTCCTTCCTGTACAAAATATATATTTATTAAAGTAAGTGTAATAAAGTAAAGCTTTAACCCTAATAAATTCTGACTTTTGAAACATTTCTATTCTATACTGGTTTCATTTCTTTTTCCAGAAATATCACTTCTTACATAAGATATTTTTTCTATACGCTTTATCGGATTTATTTATAGAAATTTTCTATATTTTCTTTTATACTAAGGCAGAGATGAAGGGAAGGATGACAACTATGAAGAAAAAGACGCAAGGAATCGTTGCACTCTCAATCACATTATCTATGTTTTTAACAGCATGTGGTCAAAAACAAGAGGCAACAACTACCGGAGAAACGAAAAAAGAATCTTCAAAACAAGTATTAAACATTGTAGAAGCTGGGGAAATTTCTACACTTGATTCATCTATCGCAACCGATGGGTTTTCTTACGCTGCATTAAACAACGTAATGGAAGGATTATATATGCCTGGTCCTGACAATAAACCTGTTCCTGCAGCTGCTGAATCATACAAACTGAGCGAAGATGGAAAAACATATACATTTACATTACACGATTCAAAATGGTCAAATGGCGATCCAGTAACTGCTCATGATTTTGAATATGCATGGAAACGTGCCGTAAATCCAGAAACTGCTTCTGAATACGCACATATTATGTTCGATATTAAAAACGCTGAAAAAATAAATAAAAAAGAATTACCAATTGATTCATTTGGTGTAAAGGCAATTGATGATAGAACACTTGAAGTACAATTAGAACACCCTGTTCCATACTTTTTAGGGTTAATGGGATTTGCAACATTTTATCCTCAAAACCAAAAGGTAGTAGAAGCACAAGGGAAAAATTACGGGCTTGAAGCTGCAAATGTAGTTTATAACGGGCCATTTCAATTAAGTGAATGGAAACATGATACAAGTTACAAAATGACGAAAAACCCGAACTACTGGGATAATAAAAATGTGAAGTTAAATGAAATTAATGTAAATATCGTAAAAGATACTTCAACAGCCGTTAATTTATTTGAAAGCAAACAAGTAGACCGAATTACGATCAATTCAGAGTTTGTTGATAAATATCAAAAAGATCCGAGCTTAAAGAAAATGGAACGTCCTTCTATGACGTTTTTCCGATTTAGCCAAAAAAATCCTTTATTAGCAAACAAAAACGCTCGAAAAGCTATTTCGCTTGCTTTTGATAAACAAGGAATCGCAACAACGATTTTAAACAATGGTTCTATACCTGCGAATGCATTCGTTCCGAAAGGATTCGTAAAAGGACCTGACAATAAAGATTTTCGCAGTACAAGTAATGTAAAAGTAGAAACAAATGTGAAAGAAGCTAAAACACTATGGGAAACTGCGAAAAAAGAAACAAACTTACAAAACGCTTCCCTTTCAATCATAACAACTGATGAATCTAACGATAAAAAAATTAGCGAGTTTTTAAAAGGTGAACTGGAGAAAAACTTACCTGGATTAAAAATCACTTTACAGCCCCTTCCAGTAAAAGCATTTTTAGATCGCGAAGGAAATGGCGATTTTGAAATTTCACTTTCTACTTGGGGACCAGATTATCCTGACCCTACAACATTTTTAAATATGTTCGTCACAGACGGACCGTTTAATAAGATGAGCTATTCAAACAAACAATACGACGAATTAATTGAGAAAACGAGCTCTACCTTAGCAACTGATTTATCCGCACGTTGGAAAGCGTTTCAAGATGCAGAGAAAATCTTACTGGAAGATGATGCAGCTATCGCTCCAATCTTCCAATCAGGGCTTGTATATTTAGAACGCACAACAGTAAAAGGTGTTGTTATTCGTCCATTTGCAGGAATTTATTCTTATAAGTGGGCCTCTATTACAGAATAAGAAAAAGGCGATCCTAACATATATTAGGATCGTCTTTTTTATTAAATCGCAAAACGCTTATACTTTTCGTAATCACTCGTCTTACATTCTACTTCTATTTTCGTACCTTCGTTTTCATAACTCGTAGATAAAACGTGCGCATGATTATTGAAATAAGAAACTACCTGTCCTTGATCGTACGGAATTAACATTTCACACTTCGTATACTCTTTATAAATGTGTGAGCGAATCATTTCGACAAGTTCTTCAATTCCAACATGTTTCTTCGCTGATAAATAAACGCGGTCTTCTTGTACTTTCGGAATTTCAACATCTACCATATCTGATTTGTTATAAGCATAAATGGTTGGGATATTTTCTACTCCAATTTTCTTTAACGTTTCATTTGTAATATCAATTAACTGTTCATAATTTGGATTTGCGTAATCTACAACATGAATAAGTAAGTCTGCTTCCGCTACCTCTTCTAACGTTGAACGGAACGCCTTGACAAGATGATGCGGTAATTTACTTACAAATCCAACTGTATCTGTTAATAAGAATGATTTATTATCTGGTAAATCAATATTTCGCACCGATGTTTCTAACGTCGCGAATAACATATCTTTTTCAAATACTTGTTTTTCTTCTGTCCCATTATAAATTTCAAGCATCGCATTCATGGTCGTTGATTTTCCTGCGTTCGTATAACCTACTAATGCTACAACAGGAATTTCATTTTTCTTACGTTGCTTTCGCTGCGTTTGACGCTGTGCAACGAGTGCTTCTAAGTCTTTATTTAAAACTGAAATTTGTTCTTCAATTTTACGACGGTCTAACTCTAATTTCTTCTCACCGACACCTTTATTTTTCGTACCAACGCCGCCGCTCTGTCTTCCTAACGATTCACGAAGACCGATTAAACGCGGCATCATATACTGAAGATGGGCTACTTCTACTTGTAACTGCGCTTCTTTCGTTTTCGCACGTTGCGCAAAAATATCTAAAATTAATATGGTACGGTCAATTACTTTGCAATCTAAATCCGCTTCTAAATTTCGAATTTGTGAAGGAGATAATTCGTCATTAAAGATGACCATATTTGCATTTACTTCATTTATATAGGCTGCTACTTCTTCAATCTTTCCTTTTCCAATATAATGCGACGGGTTTACACGTTGTAAATTTTGCGTCACTTGCCCAATTACCTCTACATCACAAGCTTCTGCAAGATTCGTTAGCTCTTCCATCGAATATGCAAAATCATCTTCATTACCTAAATTCACTCCAACTAATACTGCTCTTTGTAATAATTCTTCCATATATTTATTCCTCCATTTCGATTACGTAAAATAAAAAACACAGGTCGCTGCCTGTGTTTTCGTAAACGGGTAAGGGTTCACTAAAGAAATAGAAGAAAGCTGTGCTTTCATCCTATCTCATAGTCAAAAAATCCCAAGATCATATATGTATCCACAATAAGTGTTCACCTATACAATCCCATTCTATTTATAAAGGCAAAACAAAAAGAGGGCGTATTCGTCCCTCCCTCTTTTTCACATATAAGCTTAATAAAGGGTTCCTTTAAAATAGGCAGACCAATCCCGTTCACTCTGTACACAGACAGAGCCTTTGAGCGCTATTCAATTATTGGCACAAAGTATTGAGACGTAATCTGATTAAGATCAAAGGAAGCCCCTCCGTTCATTTTAAGTTACATAAAGTGTAGCATAAGTAATTCGCTTTCACAAGGTTAAACCACCTATAGAAACAGAAAGAAATTCTTTATATATTTACTTTAATCGTCATTTTTTGCGCATTCTTCTTACACTAAAAATCACAAGAGCTACTATCAGTAACAGACCTACAGAAAGAGTAACAACTTGCCACCAACTTAAACCGTTCAACATGTCATCCTTTAAATCGACTTCCTTCGTTGGAACAGACTCTTTTGCAATTTGACTTAAAGCCACTTTGTCCGCCCCTGCCTCATCTAATCTTTTCGTTCCACTGCACATAGATGTCTCTAACTGTCCTTCTCCTCTATAAGAAGAAAAGACTAAATACTCTCCTCCCTCCGCAAAAGGAAACGTACAGCTACTAAAACTTGTATATATAATAACTTGCGAAGAGCTTGTCCCTTTCCAAATTTTCTTCACTTCAAATAATATTTCCATTTTTCCGCCCTTCTCTTGAACTTCTAATACCTTACCTTCAAACACTACATTAGTTTTTTGTAACCTCTCTTCTGGTGATACTTTCATACACTCACAAGCGTAAGACTTCTCTGGTAAAACAATAAGAATAAAGCTGCAAATAATGACAACAGGAAATATATACAAAATTCTTTTCAAAGAGCCCAACTCTCTTCATTATCAATTTTTAAAACTTCTCGTATACTATTTTTACACCACTCGCCAAATTCCTTCATAGTAAGTTAAGCATTCTAGTTTCAATAAAATAAAAGTCTTTATTGACATTTTTATAACCTAGTATTAGTATCAGGTTATAAAAATAAAGTTAGGAGCTGTTCCTATGAATTCTAAATCCCGTATTACTGCAATTGGTACTCATGTTCCAAATCAAATACTCTCTAATCATGATTTAGAAAAAATGATTGATACAAATGATGAATGGATTGTACAAAGAACAGGAATGAAGGAAAGAAGAATTGCTAGCGAAGATGAATACTCCTCACACTTAGCCATTAAAGCCATTGAAAATTTATGTACAACATTTAAAAAGAACTTAGAAGATATCGACTGTATCATCGTCGCTACAACGACTGCTGACTTTGTTTTTCCTAGTGTCGCGTGTCAAATACAACAACACTTCAACATACCTCATACAATGGCATTTGATTTAAATGCAACTTGCGCTGGTTTCACATATGGCTTGCACGTCGGTAATAGCTTGATTACTTCTGGATCACATAAAAAAGTACTTGTCGTAGCGACAGAGACATTATCAAAAGTTACTGATTACACCGATAGAACGACCTGCATTTTATTCGGTGATGGTGCTGGTGCTATTTTATTAGAAAGAGATGAAAACAAACCAAGCTTTATCGCGTATCATATGGGCACAAATGGGCACGGCGGTATTCATCTATACAGAACAAACTTATCTACTACTATGAATGACACTCCACTGCAAACAAATGAAAAAATCGTTCAAAATGGGAGAGAAGTATATAAATGGGCAACACGCACAGTGCCAGTAGGTATAAAAGAACTGTTACATACTGCAAATATGAAAATGGATGATATAGACTGGTTCATTCCTCATAGCGCTAACTTACGAATGATTGAATCTATTTGTGAAAAATCTCAAATTCCAATACAAAAAACATTAACGAGCGTGGAATATATGGGGAATACCTCTTCTGTCTCTATTCCACTCGCTCTAGATTTAGCTAGAAAAGAAGGGAAATTAAATAACGGAGACACACTTTTACTGTACGGATTTGGCGGTGGTCTTACACATTTAGGCCTTATTGTGGAGTGGGATTTAAGCTAAACATATAAAAAAGAGGTTCTAGTTAGTAACTAGAACCTCACTTCAATTTCGTTACCCTTTTCGGGACCATATCACAACAGGGATAAGCATGAAAGCTAATACGCCCCCGGCTAATGACAATGCCGCATAACTTGAATTTGCTACTACCATTCCTGACATCGCTCCACCTGAAGCTCCCGCTAGTGCAATAAATACATCTATCTTTCCTTGTGTTTTTGCACGTGTCGAAGGTATAGTTGCATCAACAATTTGAGCCGTACCACTTATTAAACCAAGGTTCCATCCTAATCCAAGTAAAGACAAAGCAACAATTAATAGTATTAAAGAATCGCTCGGTGCTAGCGCAGCTATGACACCTGCTGCTAGTAAAATTACTCCGCCAGCTATACTCATCGTAGTTCTACCAATTTTATCAATTAGCATTCCCGTAACGAGAGATGGAAGGTACATTGCACCGACATGAAAACCAATCACAAGTCCTACAGCACTTAAACCGTGACCGTGGTGCCCCATATGAACTGGCGTCATCGTCATAATTGCAACCATCACGATTTGCGTAAGTATCATTACGATAGCTCCAACTGTAATACCTCGTTTGGTTTCTGTCGCTTCTTCTGTTACTGGTTGCCCTTTATATGTATGCTCTTGTTTATATGTTTCTATCATATTAGCAACAAGTAACGGATCTGGACGAAGCATAACAAATAGGACAAGACCTGCCAGTATAAATGCCGCTGCTGATAATATGAACGGACCAGCCAGTTCAGGAATTCCAATTGAATGAGCAAACCTTCCCATTACACCTACTAAATTTGGACCTGCGACTGCACCAAAAGTCGTCATTACCATTGTAATACTAATAGCAGTTGCTCTTTGCTTCTTATTCGCTAAATCCGTTCCAGCATAACGAGCTTGTAGATTTGTAGCTGTACCGGCACCGTATATGAGTAAAGAAATAAGTAAAAGAATAATGCTATTTGTTAAAGCTGCCAATACAACTCCAATCGCTCCAAATCCACCTACCATAAAACCTGATGCAAGACCTATGCGGCGTCCATGTTTTTGCGATAACTTTCCAACAAAGAAAGCCGCTACCGCCGATCCCATCGTAAACATAGCAGCTGGTAATCCAGCAAATGCATCTGTCCCAAGCATTTGCTGCGCAAGAAGTGCACCTACTGTAATTCCAGCAGCTAACCCAGCTCCGCCGAACATTTGTGAAATACTTACGATTATTAATGTTCGTTTGTATAATTTTTGTTGCTCTTCTTCTGTATACATACGATTACTTATTAAAGCATCTGCTGTATCTATCATTTCCTCACCCTCTCTATAAAACTAGTCCCCCTTGTTAATGTACTATAGAACAACAAAATCCCCAAATTTATAACTCTTAAATTTATTCATATTTTGTTGCTCCTCCATTTCAAATAATAATCTTCTAATTTTTAACAGCACTTAATGATAAATGCTTCTAAATAAAAAACACCCTGTAATTTTGTAATTCAAAATTACAGGGTGGCTCTACTTTATATTATTTTACAACTATATCTTGATTCGTTTCAAAATCTTCTGTCTTACCTTCTTTCATCTCATAATAATACGAAGGTAATTCTATATTATGTTCTAACAGGTAATCCTCAATTAACGAAATAATCACTTTCAACGTTTTCAATCGAGCGTATAATTTATCGTTACTCGCAATGATTTGCCATTTTGCATTTGGCTTATTCGTTTTTTCAAACATGTCTTCCATCGCTTCAACATACTCATCCCATTTTTCACGGTTACGCCAATCTTCATCTGTAATTTTCCATCTTTTCAAAGGATTGTTCTCTCTATCTTTAAACCTCTTTAATTGTTCATCTTTACTAATATGATAGAAGAACTTCCCGATTATATAATGATCATCTGTTAATAGTTTTTCAAAATCGTTGATCTCGTCATACGCTCTCGTCCACTCTTCCTTTGTAGCAAAACCTTCAACACGCTCCACTAACACACGGCCGTACCATGAGCGATCAAAAATAGTAATTTGCCCATACTGAGGTAGTTTCCGCCAGAAACGTTGCAAGTAGTGGTATCGTTTTTCATGAGGTGCTGGTGCTCCAATTGGATTTACTTGAAACCCACGTGGATCAAGATGTTCCGTCACTCGTTTAATCGCTCCGCCTTTTCCAGCTGCATCCCAGCCTTCCATAACGAGCATAACTGCGATTTTTTCTTCTTTTACTATTTGCTGCAACGCTAATAAGCGCCTTTGATATTTTTCAAGTTTCTTATTATACTTAGATTTTGATTCAATTCTTTTCGTTACATCTACTTTAGCAAGAACTCCATTTTCCATAAAACAAATCCCCCTTGTTGTATGACAATGTTATTTTAACATATTATTGGAAATTTTTTCACATTAGAAAAAACTGTGTAGAAAAATCTCTACACAGCTTCCTTCTCTAATTGCACATCTACTTCAATATTCTCATTTTTATTTTTCATGGCTTTCATAAAGAATATAGCAGTTAATATAACGGTAATAACTGCACCTATAATATAAGATGTGTTTAACGGGATATTAAAACCAATTTTCGCATTTAAAATATAAATAACAGTCATAAGCGTCATAAATATTGCTGGAATTAAGGAAACAATATACGACTTTCCTTTTATGAATAAATACATCGTTCCAATCCATAACGCAATTGCTGCAGTCGATTGGTTAGCCCAAGAGAAATACCTCCATAATAATGTGAAATCAATTTTCGTTAAACCGTATGCAATTACAAACAATGGAATTGCAATCATTAAGCGATTTTTCAATTTCGTTTGATTAAAATTGAAATAGTCTGCAATGATAGAACGTGCCGCACGGAATGCAGTATCACCAGATGTAATTGGTAATACAATTACTCCGATAACAGCAATTGTTCCGCCGACAGCACCTAGCATTGTCTTCGAGATTTCACTTACAACCGCAGCAGGTGTACCTGATTTAATTAACTCATTTAATTCACCGTATGAGAAAATACTCATCGCAGCTGCTGCCCAGATCATTGCAATAATCGCTTCTGCAACCATCATGCCAAAAAATACATATCTACCGTGCTTTTCAGTTTGAAGTGTCCGTGAAATAATTGGTGATTGTGTTGCATGAAATCCTGATAAAGCACCACATGTAATTGTCAGCATTAATAATGGAAAAATCGGCGCATTATCTGGATGCATATTTTCAAACGTTAATTCTGGGATAGGAGAACCTTTTATTATCATCATTCCCCCTATGCCAATAGCACTTATTAGCAATAATGCACCTAATACCGGATAAATCTTTCCAATAATTTTATCAATCGGCAAGATTGTAGATAAAATGTAATATACGAAAATAACGGATAAAATAATAGTTATTGACACTTTCCCTTGCAATACAATATCAAGTAATGATGCTGGTGTTGTAATAAACACAGTTCCTACTAATACTAACAGCAACAGTGAAAAAACATTTACAATGTGCCTCATTGCATTTCCTAAAAACTTCCCTGCTAATTCAGGAATATGCGCTCCTTTATTTCGAATAGAAATCATCCCTGTAAGATAATCATGAACAGCCCCTGCAAAAATAGCCCCTATTACAATCCAAACAAATGCAATCGGTCCATATAAAGCACCTAATATTGGTCCAAATATAGGTCCAGTACCTGCAATATTTAATAATTGAATCATAGAATTCTTTCGCCTATCCATAGGTACATAATCTACTCCATCTTGATTTACATAGGCTGGTGTCTTTCTTTTGTAATTGACTCCAAATATCTTTTCAATAAACTTTCCGTATGTAAAATAACCAATTATCAATACAACGATTGATACTAAAAATGTAATCACTACTATCCCCCCTTTATAGAAAACGCTTTCTTATTTCCATATAAGGAAACGTTTTCAAATTTATTCTAGCATATTTAATTACATTAAATAAACAGTTTATATAGAATTTTTAGTATATTATTTTTTGTAAGATGATGATTCCTAGCCCGATATACACACCCCACTTACATTATATGGTATATCCTCTCACGAAGAGAAGATACTAACAAATAAATCTGTTACAGAATGGGAGCTCTTAAAAAATGAAACGAAAAATATTAACTCTCTTTACTCTTATATGCTTAGCGCTACCAATACAAGCTAGTGCATATACATTTCAATCACTACCAACCGCGTCAAAGTCTAAACAGTGGTATATCGAAATTGATAAATCTCATAGTACAAACAAGCAAGCAGTGCAGACAAAACAAGATGTATATGATACTTATAGTTTACTCATAAAAAACATCGGTAATGATGTATCTAATGTATCAGTGGAAATACTTGATAACACCCCTGCATCTAAAGCTACCTTTAATCCTATTACTTTAAATAATAACGTTTCAAAAAGTCATACAAGCTCTGACTACATGGCATTTCCATTAGACCCTAATAGCCATAATTTCAAAGTCATCATTACTTGGGAAGAAAAGAACTTCTCTTACAACGGCCATCCAGTAAATGAGAGTAAACAAATGAAAGAAACATTTGTATTTAATGAAGAGTAAGCTCTAATTTGATTAGGGCTTACTCTTTATTTACAAAACCAGATTGAATTGCTTCTGTCACTTCTTTTGTAATTTCCAGCTCTGTTGCTTCCATACTAATTTTCTTATGCCAAATATGTACGGAGGGATTTTCATTGTAAAGATGCTTTATTAATACGAGTACGTTATAAGCTAGACTATTTTCTCTATGGGTAGCGATATAGACTGTGAAATTTTTTGCTTCAAAGATCTTTTCCTGCAAAGTATATTTACTGTCCAGTTCCTTTACTACTATATCTTTCAAACTTTCTATAATCATATTAGTCGTTCCCTTTTCCCTTATATCTTCAATTAAATCGTCGTATACTCGGTACAGCCAACGCTAGTCCAATTGTTATAAGTACTAAAATAGCTAGTGTAATTATCGTTATCTCACCACCTATTACATTTGCTAACCAGCCAACAACTACATATCCTACTGGTAATAAAGCAAAAGATCCTAACATATCAAGGCTTGCTACCCTCCCAAAGGCTTCTTCTGGCACAAGCTCTTGTAAACTTGTTTCCCAAATGAGTCCAAATATCATCATACCGAACCCTTCAATTGCCATTAATGCGATTAAAGCAGGTGCCCAAGCAATAAACGGCATTATTAGAAGTGCACAACCACTTATTAAAACACCACCATAGGCAAGTAATCCTCGCTTATGCCAACGCTCCCTCCCACCAAATATTAGCGCGGCAATTACAGCTCCAACGCCAGAAGATGCCATTCCTAATCCATACACATATGCTTCAAAATGATGATGAACATTAAATAGCCATGGAATTAATACGACGATAATTCCTGCATAACAAATATTGATGAAAGAAAAAACTAAAATTGTAATCCATAGCCACGGGTGACTTTTTAAAACGAAAACCCCTTCCATAAACTCTTGTTTGTAATCAACTTTTCTCTTTTCAATAGGTTTTACTTTTTTAAACTTTATTTCTCTTAAAAATAGTAAACAGAAAAATGATAGTAAATACGTTACTGCATCCAGTCCAAATCCTATTCCGGCAGAGGCAACTGAAACGATCAAGCCTCCAAGAGCCGGTCCAATTAGTCGTATGCCTTGATTACTCATTTGAGTTAATGCATTGGCTGCATTTCGAATGTCCGGTACAAATACTTTCGCTCTTACGGACGCATACGCTGGCTGAAATATGCCTTCCATAAGCCCATATAATGCTATGAGGACATATAGAAGCGGAATTGTTAATACGTCCATAAATATAAGTGTTGCAAGTAATAGCATTAATATACAGCGAATGATATCTGTAAATAACATTACTTTCACCCGATCCATTCGATCTACGACTAATCCAGCAAACGGTAACGCAAGAATATTAGGAAGCATGTACATTGCCATAGTCATTCCCATTACAACTGTTGATCCAGTCAATGAATATACAACGACTGGCAAAATAACCATCGTTATCGAACTGCCTAAAGTCGAAAGCAATTGCCCGATCCATAAAAATTTAAAATGTGGTGACGCTTTAACCGGCAATAACAATTTACCGATATAACTTAAACTTTTCTCTGTTGGTATTTCTCCTTGCATATATCTCTCCTCTTTTCAAATTAAGTTAACAATAAAACAAAAACAGAAAATTCAATCTTCAACACTTTTAATTATATATGAAACGGTTTAATTATTGGTAAAAACATAAAAAAGAAACTCATACTGAATCTAAAAATATTACATGTTAAATATAAATAAAAAAGGTGTTTTCATAAGTGAAAACACCTTTTTTATTTATATTTTTAAGTTCTTCTTCAATGTCCAATATTTTTCTTGAGCATTTTCAAATGAAAATTCTACCCAGCCGTTTGGATCTTCACGATATACATTTACTTTCTTACCATTTTCTAATTTCCCAACTTCATTTTGCGTAATATTTGGTACACTTTTAATTGTATAGCCAAATGGATATGGTACTTGATAGTAAGAACCTACTAATTGAACAGTAGCTGTTGCATCTTTTGCATAATTTTTATATGGAATCGCCTCACCTAATGCCTCTACATTTAATGTGTTAGGATTTTTCGGTAATCGTTTTACATTTTGATAATCTTTTTTGTTAAACGGTTTAATACGCTCCATAATATTAGCGATTTTGCCAGCCCATTCTTTATCAGTTGCATACTTTTCATTCATAGCAGGTAATGTGTAGCCATTGAAATGATTAGCACCTTCTTCTAAATAGTTCTTTCTTACATAATCGGCATTGTACGAAATACTTTGCTTATATGACGGTAAATATTTTGCATATGCAAATGGATCGCGATCATACGCTCTTAGACCAAATAAATTATGCTTACGATATGCAATTTCTGATTTACCATAGGCAGATTCTAAGATTGCATGTGCAGCTAAATACAGTGCACTCACACCATACTCATTTTGCGCTTGAATAAAATCTTGTCCCGTTCCAATAAGAGGACTATCAGGATGCCATTTTTCAATAAAATTATCAATCTCTTGTGCTGTTATATTAGATGGTAACGTTATATCTAGATTGATATACGATGCCATAGCATTAAACAAAAATTGTGCATATTCTTCACGTGTTAAAACACTAGTTGGATTAAATGCACCTGCTCCATTACCTGCTGTAATGCCGTTAGATTCTAATGCACTAACTGCATCATTTGCCCAATGCGTGCTTGGTACATCATTAAACGTATGTTGAGCCTTTATTTTAAACTTAAAAGCATTCTGTATAATTACTGCCATCTCAGCACGAGTTAACGAGTCTTTTGGTCTAAATGTCCCTTTACCATCACCTACAAAAATCCCCATCTCTGTTAATGCTAAAATTTCTTCTGGGAACATCGTCGTTCCTGCACTAATATCAGAGTATGGATTTTTATAATCGCTTTTCACCTCTGGTTTTAGTGCGCGATACATTAATGCTGCTACTTGCTCACGAGTTACAACATCTCCAAAGCCAAATTTACCATTATCGTAACCTGCAATAACCCCTTTTGACGTTAAATCATTAATCGCTTCGAGTGCCCAATGATTTTTCGGAACGTCTGGAAATTCTTTTGTAGATGCAAACGAAGTTGCTGGAGCCATCACTACTTGAAGTGCGACTGTCACCGCTAACACATTAGAAATAACTTTTTTCATAAATTTTTTAACACGTTATGTATATGCTTGTCCCGTGTTAACTTGCCTCCCTTTATCGTATAATTTTCCCTATTAAACTAACAAACTCTTAAATAGTCAACAGTAAAAGTATACGTGATAAAAATAAACTAATCTACCATTATTTTATTCATAATCAGCATAATACGATATATCTTTTTATTCCGATATAAAATTACATAAACTTACAAAATGCCCACCTCTATGTAGACGATGGGCTTAGCAATCAACATTGTTATTTAGCTAAACGATATTTGGAAACATCAAAACCTTTCCATTCATAATAATCTAAAATCCCAGCATAAACTGCCTCAGCAGCAATTTGTCTTCCTGATTCAGTAGCTAATTTACCATTATCTATATCATTATCAATAAAGGCAAGCTCTGTTAAAACTGCTGGTACTGTATTATTATTTACTACATAAAGTGAGTGATCGTCTTTTATCTTTCTATCTCTTGTGTGTAGTGCTTCTACTACTCTATTTTGAATTTTCTTCGCTAATACTTCGCTATCCTTTTCAATCTGTGTCTCTTCTCCACGCTTTGATTTTTTATAATAATACGTTTCCGTTCCATGACCATCATGTTTTTCAGAAGAATTTGCATGAATGCTTACAAATATATCTGCATTGTTCTCTTGACCAAATTTCACTCGATTCGCAAGAGATTCATTTTTGTTACTTCCTGGATTTCCGTTCTCTTCACGTGTTAACAAAGCTTTTAAAGGCGTATTTTTTTCTAGCAACTTCTGTAATCTTAAAGATGTATCAAATACAATTTTACTTTCCTCTACACCTTGTCCTGGATTCCCTGGATCAAATCCTCCATGACCAGGATCAATAATAACTACCTTTTCTACTAAAGGATTACCTACTTTAAGCGAATCTGCCTTTTTAATAAATTGAGCTGCTTCTGCTTTAGTTAGAATTTTCTTAGGTTCCCATTTGTCACCGGTACCAACAGAAATACCCAATTCAACTAAAATATTAGCTTTTTCTTTACCCCAGTTTAATGTTTCTAAATCTTTGAATTTAGTTGCTGGAGTACCGTTTACTTTAGACTCTAATTTGTAAGCTTCTACAAGAAGAGATGCCATTGACACACGGTCGATTTTTCCGTCTGGCTCAAATCCATTGCCTGTACCTTTAACAACACCAGCTTTTTCTACAGCTGCGATGATTGGAGTAGCCCAATGTTTTTGAGAATCAGCGTAAGATGGTTTAGCATTTTTATCGATTGGCAAGTTTAAGATTTTAGCCATCATTGTAGCTGCTTCTGCACGAGTGATTTCCTTTCCAGGCTCGAACATTCCTTTCTCGTTACCTGTAACTGCGCCTTTTTCTGCTAAGTAGTTAATAGAATCTTCTGCCCAGTGCCCTGTTTGGACATCTGGAAACGTTTTTGTTTGTGCGAAACTACTAGATGAATAAGATAATATACTAGCTGCGATTACTCCTGCTGCGATTATTCTATTTTTCATAGAATATATTCCCCTCTCAAGTACAATGTATTTATATAACAGACTAATTATAGTTCTGAAAATTAGTAATAGTCAATTGCAATTTGTATAATTTTGTATTATTATTGTATTTTTTGTCATATATAACTATAGTTAAAAACTATAAGGTTTTATAAGGGAGAGATTCGTATGAGTAACAATTGGAAAGATATAGAACACCGCATTTACACAATGTGTATGATTCAGCGGAAAAACGAAGTATTGTTAATACAGCGCCCTAATCATCTTGGCTTCCCTGGTTACATCGCTCCTGGCGGTAAAGTGGATTTTCCAGAAAGTATCGTTCAAGCTGCTAAACGAGAAGTAAAAGAAGAAACTGGATTACTTGTTTCAAATTTAACCTTTAAGGGGTTAGATGAATACGTAAATCCGAAAGAAAATGTTCGATATATGGTATTTAATTATTGGACAGACTCATTTGAAGGCGAACTTCTTATGAATCCTCCAGAGGGCGAATTATTATGGGTGCCAATGGATACAGTATTAAATCTTCCTATGCAAAATTGGTTTAAAGAGAGATTCCCATTATTTTTTGAAAAAGGTACGTTTGAAATTCAACGTGTTTGGGATCGCGATTTAGATAAACAAGTTGCTATGACCCTTACCCATACGTAAAAAAGCTTGGAATCCCTCCAAGCTTTTCTTACTTCTCCTCCATTTTCTTAATCTCATAATCAATTTCTAAAAACTTAACTCCGAATATCCACATTCTATGTTTTGCTACTAATATTTGATCCTTGTTCTCTTTAATAATAAAAGTTTCTGCTAATGGTAAACGTATTGTAAAGAAACGAGTATGCAAATAAATACCCTCATCTCCCTGACCATTTTCTCTTAACTTACTAGTAATGATTAAATCCTTACTCTTATTACATACTTTCAAAACCCCTGTCATATTCGAATATGGTAAAGGTAATGCAATATTCATGTATGTTTCGTTCTCATATGTATGTTTTGAGTAAAGAGCTACAAAAATAGATTCTTCTGCTTCATTTTTTCTTAGCCAAGCCCTTACATTCTCTCTTCCATCCTTCTCATCTATTACCCCGATGATAGAGCCGTGCATCGTTTCCCACTTGCCGCCCATTCCTAAATGTATTTGCCCTACACGTTTACTCATTTTCTCATAGCAAAATGCTACCGGGCGGAACCAGCGAGTCCATTTAATATGTGATTGTAACTCATACTCTTTTGTATTTTCATAAAAGTGAACAATACTTAAAGGAATCTTCGTCACGTCAAATGCTTCACTATAATAATCATTCATTTTATCAACTAAACCTCTGCATTCCTTTCTATCTATTAAATTTTTGTTATGTAAAAATGCTTCACCAACTGCCGCCTTTCCTCTTAATCTGCTCATTGGTTTCCCGTAATATTTATAGTTCGGAACACTCTTTTCAATCATCCAGCCGACAAATGCCGGCAACGCTACTCCAATTCCATTAACAACACCGTGAATCCAAACCATTTGAGCAATTGTAATCGTCATTACATGTTTCAAATTCCCGTACGAATATATAAGTGAAAACATAATTGTTACCATGAGTGTACTAGACGATATGATTAGAAGGATTTTTGCGCTGATAGCATTAAATTTCGCTTTCCAAACGTAAATGCTATAACCATAAATCGCACATAAATATAGGCACACTGCAAAAAATTCAAATACCCTTGAGTATGTAATCCCTATCGCAACTGTCATCGGTGAAATGGCTATAGTAAACATAATTGCATCATATACTTTACTGCTCTTTTCTCTCTTCCGCCCTATTAAACCAGCTGATAATGGCAATAGAAATGCAGAGTAATGAAAATGTGCAGCGGTAAGCAAAATGATGTCAGAACTAAAGTGCATAATGGAGAGTTTTGCTACAGAAGCAAAAAACCAAAAACCACCTAAAAACAAATAAATAAACGCACTATCGATAGCTGTCTCTTCTAACGGTTTCCATCCTCTTTCTAGTAATCTATTTATACCAAATAACGCAACGATCCCCGTATATACAAACCAAATTATCGCAAAGATATATTGATTTGTTACGAAAGCTAACATTGCACAAATCGCTGCTATCGGATATAAAAACGATACGGATTTATAAAATAATAAATACGATCCATTTCGTGCTCTTTTATCAATAATATAAAAAGACATCGGTATAAATAACAAAATAGATAATAAAATAATTGCTTCAACTGGGTTTACATTTGACCACTCACATATTAGAAAAATAATATAACAAGCAAGCCCAACTATTATATTTTTCATATCATTTATTTCCTCTCCACAAATGTTCCCCTATATGAAAATAATGAACCAATTAACGGATTGCGTACTTGTACATGAATTCGAAAGCACTGTTTTGTTTCATCATAACTTTCTACAATGTTGGCCTCTCCGTATAAGAATCTAGGTAACGGGATTTTTCTTCTAAACATGTAAAACCATTGTTTCTTTGAAGAAATATGCATCGCCCCCATCTCATCAATATGAAAATTCAGTGTAGAAACAAGTATGTGTGGTTCACCAAAATAATCTACAATTTCATTTTCATCGAATTTCATTACCGCATTAAAATATCTTTTCTTATTACGAAAGTAAAAAGTACGATTCCACCGCACAAGTTCATTTCCATGTTCATCTCGCTCAGCGGTATTATGTATTGTAAATGGCACTTTCTTCCCCCGCTCAGGGAAAAACATTCGAAACTTCGATACAATTGTTAATATCAATTTTACGAAAAAAGAACCTCCGTAAATTTCATCCATCTTTCCTTCTCCAGTAAAGCTATTTTCTTCTGTAATCTCATAGCGTTTCTGTAATTTTGGATGAAGTTTTTTATAAGAATCCCCTAATAGTCTTTCATACATATTAGCCATACATTATCCCTTTCTCTTCCTCTTGCAATTTTTTGCACTTGGTAAATCAAAACTATTCATATAACCGACAATCGATACCCCCATTAGTAAAACGTTTAATGTAATTGGATTAAACGGCTCTGTAAAGCTTACGATATTCGTAAATCCTGCCACTATCGTTAAAGCTATTAACATAAAAATATGTAGTATAAATAATTTTTGTTTTGGAACTGGAAATAGCCATATGATACCAAAAATAATTTCTAACATCCCTATTACTTTAAGAATCGCAATACTATTTCCAGTTGAACCAATAATTGCAGAAAGCATCTTCATCTCTTCTGGATGACTGAAAATTATTTTTGGGAAGATCCCTTGATACATCCATACAAATGCAAATAAAAAACATACGAGCCAATATGTCATTGTTCTTCTAATTAGCAACCCAGGGTGAAGCCCCTTTTCTAACCATAATTTTAAAGCATCAAAACTCCAAGCAGTTGCCCAGCCTAATAACGGCCGAAACATATAGAAATCTATTACATTCCCTATACGACCATACCTCGTATCATAATCATATTGCGTCTCAAAATGAATATGTTCTTTACAAGGTGTATACTTCCAATAACCACGCCCTATTTGAATAAGAGATAATGTATTATCCGTCCAAAATTTTAAAGAAGAAATACGTTCTCCCGTTTCTTTTCTTATCTTACCTATCGATTCACCTTCTCCAGCTATTTCAAGCCCAAATCCGATCTTTGTTTTATATAAAAATTTCTGTGGTTCTCCTTCTTGTTTCTCTACATACGAAATTTCAGTAAAGCGAGCATCCCATTCTGTATGTATATGTGGTTCTTGCGTGTATTCCCATAATTTCTCCATTGTTGTGTTCATTTCTGTCGAAACATAAATAGGCTTTTTCCCCTTCATTCTTCCACCTCCAATACACTATAATTTTAATGTACATGTAATATATTTATTTTGCTATATTTTTCACAAACTTTTAAGATAAAAGAAAGAATTTTTAAAAAAATTATAAAACACTTGATTCCTCGAAAAATATAAATTATTATAAAACAAATGTTACCAACAACTTCATAAATCAAACACTCTCGCCTAAAACGTGAGATAGAGGTTGCGATACTTATGAGTATTCTAATGGAGACACAGAGAGGTCCATGAAATTAGATGAAAGGAAGTATTGCCGAAATCGATATATTTCTCTGTATGTATCGATTGGGGCTGTTTTCGAATAGAAACAGAACTGTCATATGTACAGACATGTACGTATGAAGAGCTATCTACAAAAAAGAGATATCATTTTTATGGTATTCCTTTTTTGGCGGTTTTTTTATTAGCTCCGTTTTCTGTTTCCCTTTTCCTGTAACAGCACCATCCTCACTTATTTGAGATGGTGTTTTTTGTTTTTCTCTGGTAACTACAGGAATATTGGGATTTATATATGTCCTAATCTATTCTTAAAAATGGATGAAAGAAGGAATTCGTAATGGAAACGATTGTACAAAAATTTGGTGGCACTTCTGTCGGAAGCGTTGAACGCATTCAACATGTAGCAAATTTAATTATTGAAGAATATGAACGAGGACATAGTATCGTCTCTGTCGTTTCAGCAATGGGGAAAAGTACAGACGAACTTGTAGCACTTGCTAACGCGATTACAGAAAATCCGAGTAAACGCGAAATGGATATGCTTCTATCAACAGGAGAGCAAGTCACTATTTCATTATTAACGATGGCATTACAAGCAAAAGGTTATAACGCAATTTCATTAACAGGATGGCAAGCTGGTATTACGACAGAATCTGTACATAGTAGTGCACGGATTACTGAAATTAATACAGATCGAATTCAGTCTTACCTTACTAAAGGCACGATTGTTATTGTAGCTGGTTTCCAAGGAGTTAGTGAAGACCTTGAAATTACAACGCTTGGACGTGGTGGTTCTGATACAACTGCTGTTGCATTAGCTGCGGCACTGAACGCAAAAAAATGTGATATTTACACAGATGTGACCGGCGTATATACGACGGATCCACGAGTTGTAAAAGATGCTTATAAATTAGATGAAATTTCTTATGACGAAATGTTAGAACTTGCAAATCTCGGTGCTGGTGTATTACACCCGCGTGCTGTTGAGTTTGCTAAAAATCATAATGTCATTTTAGAAGTTCGCTCAAGTATGGAACAAGAAAATGGAACAATTGTAAAAGGAGAATGTAACATGGAACAACAATCAATCGTTAAAGGTATTGCATTTGAAGATAATATTACACGCATCACAGTGAAAGGATTGGAACAAGGATCGCTTTCAACTGTTTTCTCTACATTAGCAGCGGCACATATTAATGTAGACATCATCATTCAAAGTATTACAAATGAAGGAACTGTTCATCTCTCCTTCTCCATCCATTCTAATGATTTAAGAGAAACGTTAGAAGTGTTGGAACAAAATCAAGAGGCACTTCACTATGAATCAGTAGAATATGAAAATCATTTAGCAAAAGTATCAATTGTAGGATCTGGTATGGTCTCTAATCCAGGTGTCGCTGCGAATATGTTCACTACTTTAAAAGAAGAAGATATTCATATTAAAATGGTAAGTACATCAGAAATTAAAGTGTCTGTCGTTATTGACCGCCTTCATTTAGTAACAGGTGTCGAGGCGCTGCATCAATCATTTATGGCGAAAATTGAGCCTTTAGTGCAGATGAGTTAATTTCTACTAGTAAAACTTAAAACAAATTATATGAATCTACTTCCTTCCTATATAAATAGAAAGCTATTTGCATATAGAGTAATAAGAAATGTATTTATCATTTAAATAATACACTTCATTCTATACAACGATCGGGCCCTTTAAGAGCATACAGCGTAGAAATATTTTTCGGGGAAGTCGCGGTATTGTTTGTTAACAAGATACTATATAGCACAATTAAAAATAGCTTGTCACATTTCCCTATACTGTGACAAGCTATTTTTTGTTTGGAAGGAGTTTATAACTTTTTAATAGTATAATTATGTAGATGGTTAGATCATACACTTTTACATATAAGGAGATAAAGACAATGACAAACAACAAATTACTCAGAATGGATAATGTCAGCATCGTTGTAGAATCCCTTGATCATGCAATATCTTTCTTCGAGGAGATTGGTTTGAAACTCGAAGGGCGCGCCACTGTCGAAGGTGAATGGGCTGGTCGCGTAACCGGACTCGGTTCTCAGTGCGTAGAGATTGCTATGATGGTTACACCAGATGGCCATAGCCGCATTGAACTTTCGCGATTTCTTACCCCGCCTGCTATAGCAGATCACCAGAAAGCTCCTGTCAACGCCCTCGGTTATTTGCGCGTCATGTTCACCGTTGAAGACATTGACGAAATGGTATCTAGGCTTACTACTAAGCATAGTGCTCAGCTCGTTGGCGAAGTAGTTCAATACGAGAACTCTTACCGTCTCTGCTACATTCGTGGAACTGAAGGCATTTTAATCGGTTTAGCGGAAGAACTCGGTAATAAATAATTAATGTTTTATTAGAAGCCTTTACTGAAGTAAAAATATTTGAAAGAACTTTACACTTAATAAAACTTAGATTTTGAACCCCGTCCTAGCTTTAGAACGGGGTTATCCTTGTTTGAGCTTTTTAACATACTATTAACATCCTAAAATCACTATAAAACAATTTACTTTCTTGTTATACCTTTTCCTAGGAAATACAACTGACTCTTCTCATTTTTTATCACATATATCTTTTGGCTCTCTTCCTCGAAAAAAAGATCGATATTCATTCAAAATAACTTTTTTCATATCAAAATAAAAAACCATCATGAATAACGCAATTCCTAATAACATCTTTTGAATTCCTTCATAATCAATGAAAGCACTCATTATTAACAAACCAAATCCAATATAAAAACCAAACTCGTTCTCTTTCTCAAAATCCTCATCTTCTTCATTAATATGTATTTTTTCTTTAATGTTTTGATTCCCTTTTATTAACTCATCGAGCGTAACATTGTACATTTCGCTTAGTAAAATTAAATTATCAATATCAGGGCAACTTTTATCATTCTCCCACTTATATACCGCTTGCCTCGTCACACCAATCTTTTTAGCAACATCCTCTTGTGAAAATCCCTTTGACTCTCGTAGTTTTTTTAACTGTTCTCCTAAGCTCATAACGTCCCCTCCTTTAACAAATTATGACATAATGGGAGATAAAAAAGAAAGAAACCATTAGTAAAACTCACTGTAAACCATTCGTTTACACAGTAAAAAAAGAGAGAATAGCTCTATATTTAAGCTATTCTCTCTCTTCTATTAAAATAGATGAATGTTTTCTTTCTTGCAAGCTTCACGTAAATCATCAGGCCATACAGAAGATTGAACTTCACCAATATGTGCTTTACGTAAGAAGTACATGCACATTCTTGATTGTCCGATACCACCACCAATTGTTAATGGTAGTACATCTTCTAAAATCCCTTTATGGAAATCATACTCACGTTTGAAGTCTTCACCTGTTTTCGTTAACTGCTCATCAAGTGATTTACTATCAACACGAATTCCCATTGATGATAATTCGAATGAAGATTGTAGTACTGGGTGCCAGAATAAAATATCACCGTTTAATTTCCAATCATCATAATCAGCTGCGCGTCCATCATGCTTTTCACCTGAACGAAGCGCATCACCAATTCCGATAATGAAGACTGCACCGTGTTCTTTTGCAATTGCATGTTCACGATCTTTCGGTGTTAATTCTGGATATTTATCTTCTAGTTCTTGAGAAGTAACGAATACAATTTCTTCTGGTAAATACTTCCCAAGGAACGGATACTTTTCAAATAAGTGGTCTTCTAAATCTTTGAATATTCCATAAATTGTTAGTGCTGTTTTTTGTAAGTAATCTACAGTACGCCATTCTTTTTGAACGATTTTTTCCCAATCCCATTGGTCAACGTAAATAGAATGTGTTGCATCAAGTTCTTCATCACGACGGATCGCGTTCATGTTTGTATACAAACCTTCACCAGCTTCATATCCATATTCATGGAGTGCAAATCGTTTCCACTTCGCTAGTGAGTGCACAATTTCTAATTCTTCTCCTGAGTGTAACATATCAAATTCAATTGGACGTTCTACACCGTTTAGATGATCGTTTAATCCTGATTTTTTCGTTACGAATAATGGTGCAGATACACGGAATAGTTCAAGTCGTTTTGCTAATTGATCCTCGAAAAATGTTTTAACTTCCTTAATTGCGATTTGAGTCTCTCTTACTGTCATTAATGATTGATACATGGTGGTTTCCTCCTAAAATGTTTGGATGTTGTGAAAAGAAGCCAACAAAAAAAGCCCTTCTTTCCCAAAAAACTGGGACGAAAGGCTTTGGTTCCGCGGTACCACCCAAATTAGCAACAGAGGTTGCTCACTTATACAATACGGAGATGAAATATCTCGATACTGTTCTTCTTGTAACGGCGAAGTTCCCGGCTAAGTCTACTTTCCTGTAAAGGATTTCGGTTAGCAACTCCAGGAGGTTCTTCATAATAGGCTTCGTATCAGGCTCACACCACCCCTGACTCGCTTAGACTACGTCCTACTACTACTCGTCCTTTCATAGTCGTTTTGTTGTCACATCTCTGAAACATTTTATTAATGATTATTCTATACAAAAAATAAAGAAAGTCAACAAAAAGTTTTAAAATATTTTTCAATTCTTTATTTTACGGCTTTATTGATTGTTTCCAATATACCTTCTTTACTTCTTTTGCCTAGGTATTCTAAAAAACGTCTCACTAACTGAAACTAACGTATATACGACGATTAATGTAATCGTTCGAAATATAGAATCCGCAGTATTTCGTATTATTTTCATTTTCTTTGTAATTCCTTTCAGTTTACTTGCAAATTCATGATATACTATAGCATTCAAGCAGTTTGTTTTCCTTAAAGAAAACATAGTCATTTATAAAGAGTATTTTCTAAATCATTGACTATTATCAAATTAGATTTTTATATAACGGAGTGATTATATGAGTAAAACGAAAGCAAAACCGAAAAAAGGTGTAGGACAAGGTACAGGAAGTAAAGGGTGGAACCGTTGGCAATCAAGTGCAAAAAAGAAGAAAGCTGCAAAGCCATACAAAAGTAAAGGTACAAAGAAATAACATTTAGTTTCTTTTCTTTGTACAAAACAAAATATAATTATTACAACGAAAAAGCTATGCCCTCATATATTTGAAGGCATAGCTTTTTTTATTAGATCATTAAAATATCTCGAATTTCTTCTTCTGTGATTGATGATAATTTCTCTTCTCCAGGCTCAATCACTTCAGCAATTAAATTTTTCTTACTCTCTTGCAGTTCATGCATTTTTTCCTCTATTGTTCCGTGAGCCACTAACTTAATAACTTGTACCGTATTTTTCTGTCCCATCCGATATGCCCGATCTGCTGCTTGTTGTTCAACAGCTGGATTCCACCATAAATCGTATAATATAACCGTATCGGCACCCGTTAAGTTAAGCCCCGTACCACCAGCTTTTAAAGAAATGAGAAATAGGTCCCCTTCGCCTTCGTTAAATCGATTACATAGCTCTACACGTTCTTGCGAAGGTGTATTTCCGTCTAAATAAAAGTATGGAATCGCTTGACGATTTAATTCACGACCAATAATGGACAGCATCTTTGTAAATTGAGAAAAAATTAAAATTCTCTTACCGGTACTTCTACATTCCTCTAGTATGTCTAACAGTTGCTCAAATTTAGCTGAACTCCCTTTATAATCATCAACGAATAGAGCGGGATGACAGCAAATTTGTCGCAATCTCGTTAAGCCAGCTAAAATTCTAATTTTATTTTTACGTAACGTATCTTTGTCTAAATGTTTTAACGTTTCTTCTCTTAATTTCGCTAAATAAGCAGCATATAGTCTCTTTTGATCTGGTAATAACTCCGATGACTGTAAGTGCTCTATTTTATCTGGCAGCTCCTTTAATACATCTTCTTTTAATCGTCTTAATACGAAAGGTTTTACGCGCTTCGCTATATCCTCACGCCTTAAATCACCGAATTCTTTTCTTCCTGGTAATAATTCTGGAAATACAACGTGGAAAATAGACCATAGCTCTTCTAATGAATTTTCTACAGGCGTTCCCGTTAGTCCAAAACGATATTCAGCTTGAATTGTTTTCACTGCTCTTGCAGTTTGCGTTGTAGGATTTTTAAACGCCTGTGCTTCATCAAGAAACAGCGTATGAAACGGCCTCGCATAAGACCTTATATCTCTTCTTAGTAATGGATATGACGTAATTACGACATCAAATTCTGCTACATCTTTTAAGATTTTTCGTCGCTCTGCTTGATTTCCATCTGCAATAACCGCTCTAATATGCGGCGCGAATTTTTTCAACTCGCTTAACCAGTTGTAAACTAGAGACGATGGGGAAACGACTAATATAGGGAGCTTCTTCTCTCGAATTTCAGGCAAAACAGAATCTATATAAGCAATACTTTGCAACGTTTTTCCAAGTCCCATGTCGTCTGCTAAAATACCGCCAAAACGGTAATAGGCGAGTGTTTTCATCCACTCGAATCCGTATACTTGATACTCTCTCATTACAGCACGTAAAGTTTGCGGCACTGTAAACTTTAATTTTTTCGGGTTTTGAATGCTTTCAACTAAATCTTGCACAGACTCATCTAAGCTTAAAACATTACCTTCGTGAAGTCCGTTCATCCATTTTACACTTCGAATAAGCGGAACATTCACTTCTTCCCCATGTAAAAATTCTTTTCGAATACCTGATTCTTTTACAAACTGATTAATTTCATTAAACTCTTTGCTCTCTAGTGATAATAAAGAACCATTCGCTAGTCGGTAATATTTGCGTTTCTCTTCCAGAGCCACTAACACACCTTTTATTTCCGCTTCCGGTATTCCTTTTATATCAAAACGAAATGATAACCAATCAATTCTTTCTTTTCTTCTCACTCTAATAAGAGGTGCGGTATCGCCTTTATGAATGCGTAATTTAATTGCTGTTGTCGCGTAAATATCAACTAAACCCTTTAAAGTTGGAACGATGTGATATAAAAAGTTATACTCTGCTTCTTCATTATGCATAAAATAACCGCCTTCCGTTTTTGCGAAGGCACTTTCACTCATAATGTCTAAAATCTCTTTTTCCTTTTTCTCATCACGATTAAAGACAGACGGTTGCCCGTCTTCTTCTAGCGGATTAATCACGACGTTTCCATAATGAAATTCGAGACCTGCTAACAAACGATTTTTCACTCGATCTAAATACAGTTTTGCTTTTAACGACGGCGTTTCAACACGATCGGATATTCCTTCATCAATGCGCACTGTTCCAAGTTTCATTAATCCAGGCACAACTTTTGCTACGAAGTGTTCCATCTTATTTTCAGGAATATAAAACTGATTGCTATTTGAGCGACTCATCATCTTTTGCAATTCAATAAGTCGCATACAATCTTCCATAGGTAAATGATATAGTTTCCCATCGTAAAGAGCGTTATTATACATCTCCATAACTCGAACACGATTTAGGCCGGCTATATGAAGTGTAAACCCGCCATTATTCCCTTTTGTAAACTCAAAATGTAATGGCAATAAACCTTTTGAAATTTGTAACCCGTGAAACAGTTGCTCATTTTGTTTCAGCTGTACATACTCGGCCCTAGAAAGTGCAGAGAGCATATCATTCCACGAAGCTGGCGGTATAAATATCATACTTTCATCTTGTTTCGCATGTACTTCTAGTGCATCTTCATACATTTTTTCATTATGATATATTTTAATGAGGTGTTGTATAATCACGTCCGTTTCTTGTTTAAAACTGTGTATATCTGGCGTGTATGTAAATTCATTCGAACAATGAAAAGTCTCTCTCTTCTCCACTTTAGAAAGAAATTCTCTAATATGATTTATAAGATATGTTTTCGCAAGTTTTAACTGAATTCCAAGAAGAGCCCCACCGCTTTTCGTCGCTACTGGTGAACATATAAACGCAATATCTAATATTTCACGTGTATCAAAACGATGTTGTTTACTTTTTGGCCTCAGTGGTTTGTCTGCAAACAACTGAAACATCCCATTTGTTAATTGATCATTTCTGCTACTAACAGAGCCCATTACACCCGCTTGCTGGTTATAATTTATTTGTATCAGTACAGCTGCAACATGTTGACAGTACGTTTGAAAGGACGCTAATGAAGGACAGCTACACCTCGCAACAACATCACCTTTTTTAGCTTTTTCTACCGTAACATGGAAATCCTCGTTCCCTTTTACCGTCGCCTCGCAAATTTCTTTCGTTTCATCATAGTGATTGACGATTACTTTATTTGATTTATAATAAGCTTCTCCTCTTCTATATGAGGTTTCTCCGCAAACTTCTTTAATAATCGATTTATTTAATGTAAAACTCATTGTTTTGACACTTCCTTAATGTAAAACCATTTTCTCTTACTTAACATTTTACATGCTTCACGAGAAAATATAAAATGTTGATTTAACAAAAAAAGATGCTTATTTATAAGCACCTTTTCACTCTATCTCCATCAGTCGTTTCGCCTCAAAATACAACACTTGAATAAATTTTTTCGTATTAATTCGTATATGGCCAGAAGTCGCTACCTCATCCTTTGTCATTTCTGTCATCCGTTTTCTAACTACAGTGAAATCAAAAAACTTCGGAGCATAACTTTCAAATTTCGGATTTGAAAAGTCTGTTAGTCCAAGGGAAGCTAAATGATTTAATGATTGATAAATTGCTCTTCTTACACGTTGTTCAGACGCTTTTCTCTCCTTCTCTATATCTGCATCTGAAGCTAGTTCCCCTAATTTTTTTACTGTTATTTGGTGAAAGATATCTTTTAAAGCAGGAAATCCAAACTCAAATGTTTGAGCCTTTTCTTGTCCATATAAATATTCCAGCATACTAAGTAAATCTTTACTTCCGTTCTCTCCCGCAATACCGAGTTCTGCTAGTAAGAAGCGTCCTGAATCTGATATCTTTTTCCCTTCTTGCACTGTTTCATTACGCATTTGCGGCTTTTCCCACTGAAACACATTATTCAATGATTTTTGAATGTCATATATAGAACGTTCCAAACGAATACGCTCTATCACTTTTCGTACAACAGATACTACTTCTATTTTGTTTAGTGGTTTTGTAATATAATATTCCACACCAAGTGTATACGCCTCACCAATGAGCTGTTTCGATTCAACTTGGGAAATCATAATAATTTTCCCAGTAAATGAAGATGCAATATGGCGAACTGTTTCAATGCCGTCTCTCATCGGCATTAGTAAATCAATAAATAAAATGTCCACTTTTTTATAATTTAACTGTTCTGCTTCAATAAACGCTCCATCTTCCGATTCTCCAATTACTTCCCCAAGATCGCCATCCTCAATAATTTGCGAAAGCATCGAACGGAAAACTTCATCATCATCTACGATATAATAAAACAAACCTATTCCCCTTCCCGCTTTAAACTGCACTCCGGTAAACAAACGATAAACTTACACCCGTTCCCATTTTCATTGTCTTCTAACCTTACTTCTCCGCCGAGCTCTGTTACCATTTCGTCTATGTAAGAAAGTCCAATACCTGTGGACGGTGTTCCTGTTTGATCATACTTTGAAGTAAACCCGGGCTTAAATACTAATTTCTTATACTTTTGCGTTATACCAGGGCCATCGTCAATCACTTCAAAGATTACATTTTTTTCTCGTTTATATAACTTAATACGAATGAGACCTCTATCTTCAATTGCTTCAACTGCATTCGCAACTAAGTTATTAAAAATTGATAGCACTGTATACACGTGATATGCAGCGTGTTCACCTTCTATATGTTTAGAAAAACGTATATCTTTCCCTAACATTTCAGCATACTTTTCATTTATTCTTACAATCATTTCTGTAAGCTCATGACCTTCTACATACTCCGCCACATTTTTATCTAATAGCAGTTTAGATAATCCTGCAAAAATCCTTTGATTATCCTTTTTTATTTCGTGCACTTCTCCTGCTATTTTCAATGCTGTTTTACTGCTGGAATCATCGTTCGCTTGTAAGTTTCGATATAGTTGATATGCTTCTTGTGTAATCAACTCTGCATTTTGTAACGTTTTTTTCAAATGAACTGATTCTACATATAAATTTGAAAGGTGCATGAACATTTTTTCATTTTCTTTTCGAACTTGTGATTCTTTTAATTTCGTTTCATATAAATTCATCATATTTAAAAAACCGAGTGCAAAGAAACTACGAAAAATAGCAATAATAATAAGTTTATTTACTTCAGAAACTGTTATCGTTGTACCGAGCACTACCATATGATAAATTGCGAGTTCTGACATACTTGCAATAATTTCAATTGTAATTCCAAGGCACCCTATAACAATCGGCTTTTGATGAAACTTATTCACTCTACAAAGTGAAAAAAGACTTCCATAAATAAAATAATAAAAGAACACAGGGTAACGCAAATAAAATGATTCTGTCATATGAAATGAACCTTGCATGACCCAGTCAAGACATACGCGGAATAAGACTACACATATACCGACAAGAATACCCGCAGCCGCTGCTGGTATTCTTCTTAAAAATAGTAATAAAAAGAAGAATAACGGCGTCCCAAAGCTAACCCGAAACGTATCATTAAAAGGATGAAAATTAAGCTCTCCTGCAATCGGAACAACTACCATTAATATAATTAAAAGGGATATATCTTTCTTCCATAATTGATTCCAATTCAAAGGTGCCACTTCCTATACTCTTTTTTTCAGTAATAAAAGTGAAAGCCCGCTTATATTATAAACGGGCTTTATTTCTATATTGTAACCTTTTCTACCGCTTTTATTTGGCGATACTCAGGCTCCCAGATTGCTTCTTTCACTGCAATCTTAATATCGTTATCACTGAAGTTCTCTCTAGCAACACCTTCTGCAACAGCAACTTTCGCTACTTCAATTGCTACCATTTCCGAGATATTACGTAACTCTTCAACTTCTGGCAAAATAGGTGCTCCTGGCTGACTTGTGTCCACCATACTTGCAACTGCTTCAGCTGCTGCTGCGAACATTCCATCTGTCATGACGCTTGCACGTACAACAATTGTTCCAAGACCAAGACCTGGGAAAATAAGTGCATTATTTGATTGCCCAATTACATACGTTACACCGTTATATGTAACTGGTTCAAATGGACTTCCTGTTGCAACTAGTGCTCTTCCTTCTGTCCACTCGATTAAATCGGCTGGTTTCGCTTCAGCAAGTGGCGTCGGATTCGACATCGGTAAAATGATTGGTCTTTCTACGTGAGAAGCCATTTCTTTAATAATTTCTTCTTTAAATGCGCCTGCAACAGTTGATGTACCAATTAAAATTGTCGGTTTCACATGTTTCACAACTTCAGCAAGCCCGATCACACCATTTTCTTTCCACTCACTTACTTCCGCTTCTTTTCTTGCATATGGAATTTGGAAATCAAGAAGATCTTCCATGTTATCTGTAACTAATCCGTTACGATCAATACACCAGAAACGCTTATATGATTCTTCTTCTGATACGCCGACGCGTACCATCGCATCTCTAACTTGATCTGCGATACCGATTCCAGCCGTACCAGCACCAAACACAACAACGCGGTGTTCACTTAGCGGTACACCAGAAGCTTTTACTGCCGATAATACAGCCGCAAGCGAAACTGCACCTGTACCTTGAATATCATCATTAAACGTACAAATATCATGACGATATTTATCTAAAATTTTTCGTGCATTACGAGAACTGAAGTCTTCCCAATGTAAAAGTGCTTTCGGGAATTGCTTATTTACCGCTTGTACAAATGTATCAATAAATTCATCGTAAGCTTCACCTGTTATACGAGGATGACGATTTCCAATATAAAATGGATTGTCTAATAATTCTTCACGATTTGTACCTACATCTAAAATTACCGGTAATACGCGGCTAGGATCGATTCCAACTGCGGCTGTATAAACAGCTAATTTTCCGATTGCGATGTTAATACCACCAACGCCCCAGTCACCAATTCCAAGTATACCTTCTCCATCTGTAACAACGACTAAATCAATATTTTCTGCTGTTGCACCGATATTGGCGAATGCTTCTTCAATACCTGACGGATCGTTAATTGATAAATACACACCACGTGGTTTACGGTATTCATGACTATATCTTTGGATTGCTACACCAACAGTTGGTGTATATACGATTGGTAACATTTCGCGTAAATGATCTGTTAAAATGCGATAAAATAACACTTCATTTCGATCATGTAACGCTGTTAAGTATACATTCTTTAATAAATCATCCGGCTGAGAACAAAATTGTTCGTATGCTCGGCGTGCTTGTTCTTCCAATGTTAAAACTGCTGGCGGTAATAACCCTTTTAAACCTAATTCTTCTCTTTCTTCTTGCGTGAAAGCGACCCCTTTATTTAAAAGTGGTGTTGATAATACTTCTACTCCTCTTAATGTCGTTTCTAATGAACCATTAGAAGCTACTGTAAACTTGCTCATAACATCCCTACCTCTATTCATATATAGCATTTCTATATTGTAAACAAAAAAGAGGGGCTTGTCCCCCTCTTCTTTTAATTTTTCTTTAAAAGAGTTGCTCCTGCAATCCCTGGGTGTGTCATTTCAAATGGATCTAGAATTAACTCTAAATCTTCTTGTGACAATACACCATTTTTCACACAAAGTTCTCGAACGGATTGCCCTGTCGCGATTGCTTCTTTCGCAACGCGAGCTGCTGCTTCATAACCGATATGAGGGTTCACGGCTGTAATAATTCCTACACTCTTCTCAACATACTCTTTTAAGCGATCTTCATTCGCTTCAATTCCTTTTAAGCAATTATCTGTAAAGGCACGGAAACCGTTATTCATAATGCTAATTGATTGTAGTAAGTTGAAAACAAGTACTGGTTCCATCACGTTTAATTCTAATTGACCTGCTTCTGAAGCAAGACAAATTGTATGGTCGTTACCAATTACTTGGAATGCAATTTGATTAATTACTTCTGGCATAACAGGGTTTACTTTCCCTGGCATAATAGAAGAACCTGGTTGACGAGCAGGTAGCATAATTTCCGCTAAGCCAACACGTGGACCTGATGCCATTAAGCGAAGGTCATTCGCAATTTTAGACATATTCATCATACATACTTTAAGTGCTGCAGATACTTCAGTATAAGCATCCGTATTTTGCGTCGCATCTACTAAATCTTCTGCACCAACAAGTGGTAGTTCACTAATTGCAGCTAAATGTTTTACAACTGCTTCAATATATTCTGGATCTGCATTTAAACCTGTACCAACTGCAGTTGCCCCCATGTTCACTTCATATAAGTGTTGACGTGATTGCTGAATTCGTTTCATATCACGTTCAAGTACACGAGAGTATGCTTTAAATTCTTGTCCAAGACGAATTGGCACAGCATCTTGTAAATGTGTACGACCCATTTTAATCACATGATCGAACTGTTCTGCTTTTAATTCAAATACATCGTGCATATAACCCATCGTTTGTAATAACCCTTCTAATGCGTTTAATGTTGCGATATGAATCGCCGTTGGGAATGCATCATTTGTTGATTGCGCCATGTTTACATGACTATTTGGGCTAATATAATGATAGTCTCCCTTTTCCATCCCTAATAATTCAAGAGCACGATTGGCAATGACTTCATTTGCATTCATGTTCATTGAAGTACCTGCTCCGCCTTGGATTGGATCTACGATGAAATGATCATGCCATTTTCCATCAAGAATTTCTTGAGCAGCTTCTGCGATCGCTCCGCCCTTGTTCAATTCCAATCTTCCTACATCTGTATTCGCAAGCGCTGCAGCTTTTTTTACAACTGCGAACGCTCTAATTAAACCTTCATGGATTTTGTATCCTGTAATTGGGAAGTTTTCAACTGCACGCATTGTTTGTACGCCGTAGTATGCATAGTTTGGTACTTCTTTTTCACCTAAAAAATCTTTTTCAATTCGAACACCATTTTTAACTTCAGTTAATGTAGCCATGATTATTCACTCCTTAACGATTTCCTATGCTGCTTTTGTTTCTTTGACTGTTTCTACATATTGTTTTGCTTTCTCATTATCGAATTCGCCTTCCCACTTCGACATAACAATGGCCGCTAATGCATTTCCTAATACATTGACAGATGAGCGAATCATATCTAAAATGCGGTCAATTCCCGCAATTAACGCGATACCTTCTAGTGGTAACCCCATTGAACCTAACGTTGCTAATACAACAACGAACGATGCACCTGGAACTCCCGCCATACCTTTGGATGTTAACATGAGAACGAATAATAACGTTATTTGCTCTGTCAGTGACATGTGCACACCGTACATTTGTGCAACAAACAATGCCGCTAACGCTTGATAAATAGCTGATCCAGTCAAGTTAAATGTATAACCTGTCGGAATTACGAAAGAGGCAACTGCCTTTGGACAACCGAACTCTTCCATTTTTCTCATTATATTAGGTAAAACAGCTTCTGAACTTGCTGTCGTAAATGAAAGAATTAGTTCTTCTTTTAAAATTTTCATTAATGTAAAAATATTTACGCCAACCATTCGTGCATTAATACCTAATACAATCACAACGAATAGTATAACAGTTACGTATACGGCTAGCACTAGTTTTCCTAAAGGAAGTAGTGTTGCTACACCAAATTTTGCAACTGTAACCGCAATTAATGCGAATACACCAAATGGTGCAAATTTCATCACTTGATTTGTAACCCAAAACATCGCTTCGAGTACACCTTCAAAGAAATTAAAGACAGGCTTTCCTTTTTCCCCAATTGCTGCAACTCCTAAACCGAATAATACTGAGAAGAAAATAATCGGTAATAAGTCACCTTGTGCAATCGATTCAAATACGTTTTTCGGTACAATATGAACAATCGTCTCAGCGAATCCTTGCTTCTCTGTAGCATCTGCTGTTTGTTTATAAGAAGAAATGTCACTTTGCTGTAAGTTATTCATATCAACGCCAGTACCTGGCTGGAATATATTCGCCGCAAGTAATCCCATTAAAATAGCGATCGTCGTAATGATTTCAAAATAAAGAATTGTCTTTCCGCCTAGTTTCCCAAGCTTCTTCATATCGCCTACACCAGCTACCGCAACAATTAATGCTGAAATAACAATCGGTACTACAATCATTTTAATTAAGTGAATAAATATATCCCCAATTGGTGTGATATAAGAAATCGCCGTTTTATTACCATAGAAGATTGCCCCTACTACAATCCCTAAAACAAGTGCGACAAAAATTTGTGTCGCTAATCCGAATTTTTTCATTTATGTTCATCCCCTTTATGCGAACGCTTTCATTTCGTATTTATAAAAGCTTACTCACACATCATATAGGCGAACCTACAAAATCATACAAAAACCTACAAGTTCGTCACAAAAAATTCGAAAATTTTTCTTTTCTTTTTCATTGACACCTTTTCGTTAAAAAGAGATAAAATATACTTGATAAGTAATCAGATTGTTTTGTATAATCAAAAAGATATATACTTACAACAAACCAAAATGAAAAGGAGTGGATAATATGAAAAATTACGTACAAAAATTCGTCTTATCTTCTTTTCTTTTTCATTTTCTTAAAAAGGAACAAGGGCATTCGCCTTTGTTCCTTTTTTGTTGCGATCTATATAGGGGGAATTGTTATGAGGCCATATAAACGTGTCTTAATTAAATTAAGCGGCGGTGCACTTGCCGATCAAACCGGAAATAGCTTTAACTCCAAAAGATTAGAACATATCGCAAATGAAATTTTATCCATCGTTGATTTAGGTATCGAGGTATCTATCGTCATCGGTGGCGGTAACATTTTCAGAGGTCATTTAGCTGAGGAATGGGGAATTGATCGTGTAGAAGCTGATAATATTGGCACATTAGGTACCATCATTAATAGCTTAATGCTACGCGGCGTTTTAACAAGCAAAACAAATAAAGAAGTTCGCGTTATGACTTCCATCCCATTTAATGCTGTAGCTGAACCATACATTCGCTTACGTGCGGTCCATCATTTAGATAACGGTTATATCGTTATTTTTGGAGGCGGTAACGGGCAACCATTCGTTACGACAGACTACCCTAGTGTTCAAAGGGCCATTGAAATGAATAGTGACGCCATATTAGTTGCAAAACAAGGAGTCGACGGCGTTTTTACTAGTGATCCAAAGCATAATAAATCAGCAAAAATGTATCGAAAACTAAACTATAACGATGTTGTTAGGCAAAACATTCAAGTAATGGATCAAGCCGCTTTATTATTGGCCCGTGATTATAATTTACCAGCACATGTCTTTAACTTTGATGAGCCTGGAGTGATGAGACGAATTTGTTTAGGAGAACATGTGGGAACGTTGATTAATGATGACGCTTCATTACTTGTGCATGAGAAATAATTATTTTTCATTTTAAAAGGGTGTCTATAAAAGACACCCTTTTCCCATCAGCCTTTATAAATAAAAATCCACCATCCCTGCAAATTTCTCCTTACAACGCTCCCAAAAAGATAACTTCTCAAAAAATTCTTTCGTCATTTCTTTTGAGTCACGAAAATCCTCTGTTAAGGCCTTATTAACTTGCCCTACAATAGGACCACCATGAATATAAAAATTCATTTCATCATTTATATTGAAGCTACGCGAAGTAAAGTTTGTTGTGCCAATAACGGTTAATTCATTATCAATAAGCATTAATTTGCCATGGAACATTCCTTTTTTATACCCATATACAGTAATCCCATTATTAATAGCTTGACGTATGTATGGATACGCCGCTTCTTTTATAAGAGGTAGATCTGGTTTATATGACCAAAGTATTTTTACTGTAACACCACGCTTTTGTGCTGCGATTAAAGCATTCATGGATTCTTTATTTTTCGCTATAAAATACGGCGTTGCAATTACAATTGAGTGCTGAGCTTGTTTTATAAGATCTATATATTTTTCAGCGACGTGATGCCCATTATAACTAACCATAGTATGTAGTGTATTCCCTTTGCTAGCCTTATTCGTACTCCTCTTTATATCTTCTTTCGTATCTCGTTTCCAATCTAAAGCAAATTGTTCCTCTAAGTCTTTTGCACCTTCACCTTTTATCCGTACATGATAGTCTCTCCAGTACCCAAAGTGTTTATCTTTCCCTAAGTATTCATCCCCTATATTAAAACCACCCGTATAACCAATCTCTCCATCAATCGTTGTAATGCGGCGATGATTACGATGGTGAAGTGAATAAAACCCGAATGGTAATTCCTGTTTTCTACTATATGTAAAATGTACACCATTTTCCTGTAATTCTTTTTTCATCTTTCTTTCAAATGATAAATCGTTAAGTAAATCGACAGATAAATATACGTTTACTCCTTCTCTTGCCTTTTCTTTTAATAAGTTTAAAAAAGTATGACTACTTTTATCATCCGATAAAATAAAAAAATAAGTGTAAATAGATTGTTTCGCTTCTTTTATATCAGTAAATAACTGTTTATAAAATGACTTTCCTTCTACATATAATTGAAAATCACTATAATGAGGTGCATACTCTGTCGGCATGTTTTTCCCAGCTTCCATTTTCCTACCTAAAGTAACATCAATATGCATACAAATTAAAATAAAAGCGAAAATAGCAATAATAATAGAAGTAACTCGCAATATTTTTTTAATCATGTTCATTTCCTTCCGCTCATTTTTCTTTCCACCCTACTATTTTGGCATTCAAATTTAGATTTCATGCTTCATACAAAAAAGGATGCGACTTAACGTCACACCCTTTTCATATTAAACAAAGTTTCTCGCATCATTATTTCTTCCAAACTTATAAATAGCAATTAAGAAGAATGCTACCGCAAAGGCAAATAAGATTAAAATGTTTACATACAACTCTGAAAATGGAATTCCTTGCTGTAGTTTTGCTATCGTGTCTAGTAACCAACGCTGCGGAAGGAAATCAGCTACTTTTTGTACCGCTTTTGGCATAATGTCATATGGAAAATAACATCCGGCAAGTAAACATGTTGGTACAATGACCAGATTTTGCATCGTATTTGCCGATGCTGAGTTTTTCGAAAAAGCAACAAGAACTAATGATATTCCAATCGCTATTAAAGCAAATAGCATTAGTACGCCAATCATCACTATGAAAGGCATATTGATATTCGTATGAAAAACATTCGTTAGGAATAGGATTGTAATTAAAATTTGTATTGTTAGTATCATCATATTGACCCCGACATTAGATAATATGAATTTCTTCCCATCTATCGGCGTTGTTAAGAGCCTAAAATACGTTCTATTTTCTTTTTCTTTTAAAATATATCCTGATAAGTTCGCTGCTGAAAATAACATAAACATAATAAGATAACCCATCGTTTGGTTTGTCATATCTTTATTTTTCGAAGTATCTGTAAGTGTCTCAGACTTTACTTTAAATAAATTCTTTTGATAACCAGCGTACATACTATTAAACGTACTTTGATCCGTCCCTGCCACTTTACTAATCGCTACAATATTATCAATATAGTTATATAAATATGATTTTATGAATACTGTTACTTGATCCCCTTTAATTGATGAAATCTCAATATGATCAGGTTTCCCTTCTCGAACACTTTCAGAAAAACCAGAATCTAATGTAATAACACCATCAAGTTTTTTGGAAGTGAGTTTATCTTCTACTTCAGATTCTTTAATTTTACTTACCTTTACATGATTTAACCCTTCTAGAAATTTCACCGTATCATTTGCTATAGGTTGATTTTCTTTATTTATAACCCCGATATTTAACGTCCCTTGCCCTACATTCCCATACATTGAGAAGGAGATTAATGTTCCTATTATCGGCAAACTAATAATAATAAGTAAACTTTTTTTATTTTTCAAAAGTACAGATAACGTTTTTTGTATGAGCCATAAAATATCTTTCATACTATAGCCCCTCCCGTCTACGTAATGCAATAATCGCAATTAATAAAAAGAGTGCTGAAATGCCAAGGTTTAAAGAGATTACCGGCAGTGCTGCTCCTACATCATTTGCATAAATAATTTTCATAACAGCTGTATTTGCCCACGTTAACGGTGATAAATTTGTAACGAAATTTTCTTCTACTACGAAGTATGCACCACCAAAAATAGAAGCTAATTGTACGACTACAAGAATAATTGCTCTCGATGATTCAGCTGTTTTTGTAATATATCCAATTCCTAAACCGAAGCTAATTGCTAGAAAGACTTGTGTTAATAAAATTATAAATATAATTCCAAGATGTTCGCCCCAATTCGCTTGAAATACAAATTTGCTAAATAACATGACAAGTAATACGCAAAGGGCATTTGCTACTAGGCTACCAAGTACTTTTCCAATGAATATTTCAGCCTTACTTATAGGCGCAGCAATAAGGCGATCTCCTGTTTTACGTATTCGTTCTTCTCGAATTAAAGAACTCGCTCCCATCGCAGCATATAGTGCAATCATCGTCGTCATTACAACCGCATAGTAATCCATAGAACCTGGTTTTTTCGCAGCTTGTAAAGATGTTTCTTGTATATAATCATTATGATTTCCGTTTGAAATAACTGTGCTTACCTTACGAGGATCTACTTTTGCAACTTCGGCCGCTACATTGTACTTATCAACAAATGTTGTAAGCATCCCTTCCACAATACTTCCCTCGACACTACTTCTGTCACTTCCGTAAAATTTTGCATCATCTTTATTTAATTCTACATAGGCAGCATATTTATTTTGCTTCACCGCTTCCTTCCCATCTATACCTTCGGAAGCTTTTTTAAAATGAATACCCGATTTATCCACTTTTTTCGCAAATTCTTCAAATGCTTGAGAAAACGCACTACTTGCTTCATCTTTATATAGCACCTGTATATCTTTAATTGAATGACTATCACTATTAAACGCATTACTTAATGCTGTTCCTAACACAAGCATAAGCACAATCGGAAATGCTAGCATAAAAACTAAAGTTCTTATGTCCCTGAAATCTCTTTTAATATGCAAAATTGCAATATTGAAGATGTTCAATTGATGAACCTCCCTTTACCTTTTCTCCATTTACCATTTATTTATCTCGTAAGTTTCTACCAGTTAACGTAAGAAATACTGTTTCTAAGTTTGGAGCCTGCTCCTCTAATGAACGAATTTCAATGTCATGATTAATGAAGTGCTGAATAATTTTATTTAAATTGTTTAATCCTGCATCCGAGTTTACTTTAATTACGTTCTCTTCAATTTGAACAGCTTTCACACCGTTTATCTCTTTTAATTTTTCTACATCTAAATTTTCTACTGACTTTACTTCAATCCAAATGTCTTTCGTATCGGTAATAATCGCTTTTAACTGTTCTTTCGTTCCTTCTGCAATCACTTTACCATGATCGACAATTGCGATTTTCGTACAAATCTCTTCTACTTCTTCCATGTAGTGGCTCGTGTAAATAATCGTACTTCCCATTTCATTTAATTTTCGGACAGACTGAAGGATATAGTTTCTTGACTGCGGATCAATTCCAACTGTCGGCTCATCCATAATAATTAACTTCGGTCTATGAGCGATTGCACAAGCTATATTCAGTCTGCGTTTCATCCCGCCAGAAAAGTTTTTCGGGAAACTTTTCTGTTTATCGCTAAGTCCCACAAATTGAAGTGCTTCCTCCACTCTTGCTTTTAGTTCAGCTCCTCTTAACCCGTACAGTCCAGCAAAGAATTTCACATTTTCATAGGCAGTTAACTCTTCATAGATTGCAATATCTTGCGGAACGACACCAATATTCATCTTCGCAAATCGATTATGTTTCTTTATATTTTTTCCTAATATACTAATTTCACCTTCATTACTTCTTAACAACCCAGCGATCATATTAATCGTTGTACTCTTACCAGCACCATTTGATCCTAAAAAGCCAAATATTTCTCCTTCTTTAATAGATAAAGACATATTATCTACCGCGATGAAATCACCAAATTTTTTCGTTAAATTTTTTATTTCTAATGTATTCATTATTTCACCCCTATTTCGGTTTCTCTGCTTTTAGTATAAACAAAAAGAATGAACCTGCTCAGTGCAGAAGTTCACTCTTTTTACATGAGAATATTCACTTTTTTCCTATGAGATGATTCATCCTCCTATCGGCAACAACATTGTTACCGAAAAACCATTTTTCCCATCTACAATAATTTTCCCGTTTACAGAAGCTGTTCGCTCCTCCATACCTATAATACCGAGACCTTTTTTCACAAGCACTGCACCTTTTCCGTTATCTTTCACTTGTACCTTCACCATCCTATTAAGTACATGAACATCTATGGAAATGACTGTTGCATCAGCATATTTCATCGCGTTCGTTAATGCCTCCGTAACATTTTCACCGATAATTTTCCACTGTATAGGGGAAATCATATCTAAGTTTCCTTTATATACGAATGGAATATTCACATCATGCTTACTGGCAAATTCCTCTATGAATAATTTCATACGATGAATACCAATTTGCTCTGTTGGCGGCTTCATATTTTTCAATGTAATCCGAATGCTTTCAATTCCATCTTTTGAAATATAAATTGCATTTTGTAATAACTCAGCAGACTTTTCTTTATCTATTTCCATTAACCTCTTTGCTGCTTCCATTTGAATGAGTGCGCCCGTCATTGAGTGTCCAATTTTATCATGAATTTCTTGTGACAACCGATTTCTCTCTTCTAACTTAAATGTGTACTCTGATTGTCTTATGTACTCTTTATTTTCATGTAAGCTTTTCGTAAGTCGCTGCATATCTTTTCGCATCTTATCATTTTGTGATTCAAGCTTTACTACACGCGATATATGCCGTTCTGCCATAGTTAATACGATGAAAGAAAATGCAACAATTAATCCATATGTCATTCGAATGCTTTCATCTGTAAAAACAATAGGAATCATCATAACGATAAAGAGCTTCCATTTATTCTCTATATAACGAAATATAATTTCATATAAGTTCATTGGTAAAAACAAAATAAAAAACGGATGAATCTTCCATGCAAATAACATAACTAGACCAATTGATACGCAAGTTAATATGTTTTTGTACGTATCATTTTTAAATATAGAGATTAACACGTTTACAGAAAGAAATAAAAGTAAAGTAAGTATAACCCACGGTAAGTTCACAACATTTAAATAAATGTAACTGAACACAATATATATAAAGACAATTAATTTACTTACAGTTAACCAAAATTCCATAACATTAATCTACTTTCCCTGTTAAATAATAAATCGCAATTTGTGTACGATGTTCAAGTCCAGTTTTCCCTAAAACTGATGTAATATAATTTGCGATTGTTCCTTCTGATATGAAAAGTTGCTTTGAAATTTCTTTATTCGAGAAACCTTTCGCTATTAACGCGATAATACTAAGCTCTCTCTCTGTAAAAAGACTCTTATCTATTTTACATTCGTCCTCTTTACTTTCCATTAAATTGCACTTAATTTTATCAAGCACTACATCTTGCATAACAGTTTGACCGTTATATACTCCTTTTATCGCATCACGAATACGCTCTGGATCATTATTTTTTAATAAATAACCTTTCGCTCCGTTTTTTACTGCGTCCAAAATATATTCATCATCATCGAACGTCGTTAAAATAAGCGGTTTCGTTTCTGTCTCTTCACAAATCAATTTCGTTGCCTCTACCCCGTTCATATTTGGCATACGAACGTCTAAAAGCGCTATATCAACGTCGTTCTTTTTACAATATTCCACTGCTTCTTTCCCATCATTTACTGTATCTACCACTTCAAACTCTTCATATGTATTTAAAATAATTTTCATACCTTCTCTTATAAAAGAGTTATCATCCGCTATTAATATTTTAATTTTCATGTTTGTTAGTATGGAACTCCCCCTACTAACATTCACATCCTTTCTCTGTGCAACATTTCCCACTTGCTCATTATATACTTCTTTTTACCATTTTTTCACACCTTTTTTCATATAGCCTCCTTCTTAAAAATATATTATTCTTTTTTTACAACATGTGTAGGGTGACTTATCATTCTTTACGTCTATATAATAGAATGCGTCAAAAAGGAGGGAGAGACCCATTGAGGAAAAACAATTAATTGAAAAAGCACAACAAGGAAGCGAACATGCTTTTCGTATCCTTGTGCAAACATATCGTCATTATATTTTTCAAGTTATCTTTTCTATTTTAAGACATGAAGAAGATGCGAAAGATGTTACACAAGAAGTATTCGTAAAAATTCACGCCTCTCTCCCTAATTATCAATTTCGCGGATTGAAAACATGGATGGCTCGAATTGCCACCAATCACGCTATTGATTATAAGAGAAAGAAAGCTAGAGAAAATGAAGAACTCTCCTTATGTAAAGAAACTGAGGAAAATATAAAATCCTCTCATAATATTGAGGATTTATTATTGACGAAAGAGCAAAAATTACTCATCGCTCAAAAACTGAGAGAACTTCCCGAAAATTACCGTGACGTCGTTCTCGCACATTACTTAGAAGAAAAAAGTTATCAAGAAATTGCTTTGCAGGAAAAAATCGAAGTAAAAACAGTCGAAATGAAACTGTATCGAGCAAGAAAATGGATTAAAAAACATTGGAAGGAGGAAGAGTTTCTATGATGCATTATTCAAAAGAAGATTGGCGCAATTATACATTAGATTCTATAGAAAGCAATGAACGTGAATCTATGGAAGAACACCTTTATGAATGTGATCATTGTTTAGCACTTTATATGGAAAGTATTGATGAACAACAGGAAAACCTTCCAATGATAAATGATGATTCATTTACGAACGAAGTTATGACACAAATTAATTTTGAAACGCTACAGTCTAATGAAAATATGAAATCAAACCAACTAAAGCGTACGATTATCCATTACATAATTGCAACCGCGGCTACAATTATTTTTATGGTAAGTGGTTTATTCCAATATATTTTTACAGCGACATCAAATTTCGAGAAATCTTCAAAACATAACGAGTCTTCTATCTCACAACAAATTGTAAACAAATCAGTAGACACATCAAAAAAAGACGGAGGTTCAAAGCATGAATAAAAATCCCTTTTTAGCACTTGTATTAGGGCTAATTCCTGGGCTTGGACATTTATATTTAAAGAAATTTGGACGGTTTATTTTATATAGCGGGGGAGCTTTATTTCTATTTATCTTCGCAGTATTTTGTACAGTAGAATTAGGAGAGCGCACCATTGCTTTTCTTTCCCTATTTTTACTAGCTGTTTTATGGGTAATTAACTTACTAGATTTAGTTATCACCATTATAAACCAAACGAAAAAACAAGAAGCTGGAGAATTGACAGATTCCTCTAAAGAGAGCGAACGATTTTATATCATTCTCCTATCAATCATCCCTGGACTTGGACATTTTCAATTAGGGCTTATGCAACGTGGACTTACATTTTTAGTAGCTTGCACAGGAATCGGAAGTATGATTATTTTCGTTGCACTTTTAACATCGCAAGAAAGTTTTCTTATCTTCCTTATTACATTACCTGTTTTATGGATTTACAATTTCTTCGATGTTGTTCAGCAGCTCCAGAAAAAAGAACGTGGCGAGCAACTAGATGATCGTACTATTTTCGAAGAGTTTGAAGAGCATCGTGAACAAGGAAAGAAGAATAAAACATTCGCTTCTATTTTAGCGATGTTCCCTGGAGCAGGACATATGTATTTAGGTTTGCAACGCCGTGGTCTTCAGCTTATGGCAGCCTTTTTACTATCAATTTATTTACTCGACTTATTAAGACTTTCGGCGTTTTTATTTTTAGTACCAATCATTTGGTTCTATAGCTTTTTTGACGCTTTACAGCAAACTTCAAAATATGGAAAAGAACGTGTACATGACGAACCTATCATTGATTATTTTATCAATCATCAAAGATGGATCGGTATTGGGTTAATTACACTCGGTGGTTATTATTTATTAGATCAAACACTCCTTCCTATTTTGAATAATTACTTTGCAACTATATTTAACATTCATCTTAGCGAGCTGTATTATCGCTATTTCCAAACATCTATCGTTGCACTCCTCTTAATTGGTGGCGGCTTTAAATTGTTACTTGGAAATAAAGAAAACAAAGGTGGTACGAAAGAATGAGAACATGGCGCGTTGGAACATTTTCAATGGGGCTTTCTATTATTTCATTAGGTTGCTTCTTACTATTTTCAGTTATACAAGGTACTAAGGTATTAGATTCCTTAACAGCATGGTGGCCTGTTTTACTTATTATACTTGGCGTGGAAATTTTACTATACCTTCTATTTTCTAAGAAGGAACAATCCTTTATTAAATATGATATTTTTAGTATTTTCTTTATCGGCGTTTTAGGAAGCGTTGGAATTGCTTTTTACTGTTTATTATCAACTGGATTGCTAGAAGAAGTTCGTCACTCTATTAACACAACGAGGCAAACGAGTAATATTCCAGATGGACAATTTGATATACCTGAATCTATCAAAAAAATCGTAGTAGATGCAGGACATCAGCCTCTAACGATAGAGGGAAATAATACAAATCAAATTCATCTTCTTGGAACTTATGAAATAACGACGAAAGCAAATGAAAAACTCAATTTAAAACAAGATGATTTCCTTTCCGTTCAAACGGCTGGAGAAACGATGTATATCACTTTAAAATCATTACCTGTTCAGCATACGTTATTTAATTCAGCACCACAGGTGAAACCAACGCTTGTTCTTCCGCAAAATAAAAATGTGGAAATCCGTGCTTCCAATAACGAACTATCTCTTTATCCAGGTCAATTACAAAACAATTGGTTTGTACAAGAAAGCTCAAGAGTGTCTGTCCATCTTGCAAAAGAGAGTGATGTATCTTTAACAGCAGTAACGAATCAAAAAGAAACACATGGCAGCTCACCTTGGGAACAAGTTGAAGATGTAACGAAAAAAGAAGATACTACTTCAGAAGAAAATCTAGAATTCAACGGGCAAGAACATTGGTATAAAAATTCGATTAAAACTGGAAACGGAACGTACAAGTTAAACATTGAGAAAGCTTACAATTTAAATATGAGTGTTATTGAAAAGTAAAAAACCTTCCACAATTGTGGAAGGTTTTTCTTATATAATCGCTTTAATTCCTTCTAACACTAATCCAATCATAAATCCGCAAACAGCTCCGTTCACTCGAATCCACTGTAAGTCTTTACCGACGTTATTTTCAATCATTTCAATTAATGTTTTATCATCTAACTTATCAAGGTTTTCTTGTACAAGTTTTCCGATTTTTGAATGGTTATTTTCAACAAGCTTCACAACTTGTTTTTGTAACCATTCTTCTATTTTTTGAACAGTTTGTTCATCTTCTTTTATTTTATTCATTTGTGTTTGTAAAAATGGAATAATATATTTATCAGCAAATTCTTCGTTATTTACAAAGGTAACTGCTCTTTGTTGTACTTGCCCAAGCATTTCTTTTATTTTGTCAGTACCATCCCAATTCGCAATCCATTTTTCTTTCCAATTTTCTAACTCCTGTAGTAAAGCTTCATTTTCTTTTACATTTATAATTTCTTGACGAATTTTCGCTAATATAAGTTGTCTCGTGCTATTATCAGCATCTTGTAAGCTGTTAATATTACTAATAATAAACTTCTGCAAAATACCGCCAATTTTATCTTCATCTACAATATTCATAAATGATTTCAAAGTAAACTGCAAGAATCCATCTACTTTTATATTTTCCATCGCCTTCATACCTAAGCTTCCGAGCTGGTAACGCGCTTCATCTTGCGCTGTCCAGTCTTTCACTTTTACTAATATGTAATCAAGTGTCTTTTCATCATATTCTTGCACAACTAATTGATCAACAAGCACTTGTAAAATGTTACTTGTATTAATTGTATGCAAATATGTTTTTAATTCTTTTTCAAAAATAACCGCTAATTTTTCCGTATCTATTGAAACAATCGCCTTTTCAGCAATCGTTACAATCCCTTTTTTCACAGCATCAGACTGCATTTCTCTCTCTGCAATTTGCAGCACCATTTGTGCTAACTGCATCTCTTTTACTTTATTCGTAATACTTTCTTTCGTTAGCCACTCATTTTCTAACGTATTAATGAGTCCTTTCGTTACTCGTTTACGATTTTTAGGTAACAAAGCTGTATGCGGAATTGGAATTCCCATCGGATGACGGAATAATGCTGTAACTGCGAACCAATCCGCAAGTCCACCAACTAATCCAGCTTCAAATCCTCCTTGTATAATCTCACCTGCTACCGTTCCTTGAAATGGAATAGAAGCTGCAAAACCTACTCCCATAACCCCAAGCGAAATACCCGCTATATATTTAGTCTGTAATGACATCGTATACACATCCTCTTATTATGTAAAATAAAGCTTTTTGTTGTATTTATTCAATATTAGTTATCCTTTATCTATACTATAAAGAACTATTGTGAAAATAACAAAGATTTTTATGTACATGAAAAAATGAGGCTACAACTAGCCTCATTTTTCTAATATTGTTAATGCCTCACCTGTTTTATAATACCCATTCATCACATCTTCTGGAACCATACTACCGCCCGTTCCCCATACAATATGAGTACCTTTTTGCATCTTCTCCATTAACTGTTGCTTTTGTAAATACGCATCTTCTTTACATACTTTCACTGGTCCTATCATACCTGCTAATGCAGAAGGCTCTAAATAAATATTCTCTGTATCAGCTAGTTCTTTTAACAATCTATATAACTCTCCATCGCTTACTGTGTAATTCCCACTCAAAAATGGTTCCATCGTTTTACCAACAAATCCAGATGGCCTTCCTACCGCAAGTCCGTCCGCGTCTGTTACATTATCAATTCCGATATCTTGAACGGCGATTTTATCATGAAGTCCTGTCATTAACCCGATTAACATACATGGAGAATGTGTTGGCTCTGCAAAGAAACAGTGTACGTTGTCTTTATACAATAACTTTAAACCAAATGCGACTCCGCCAGGTCCGCCACCTACTCCGCATGGCAGATAAACGAATAAAGGATGCTCTTCATCCACTACAATTTCTAACTCTTCTAATTGTTTTTGTAAACGCGATGCTGCTACTGCGTATCCTAAAAATAAATCATGTGAGTTTTCATCATCTACAAAATAACAACTAGGATCTGCATCTGCTTGCTGGCGCCCCTCTTCTACAGCTTTACTATAATCAGCTTCATATTCAATAACATTTACACCTTTACTTCTTAATAAATCTTTTTTCCATTGTTTCGCGTCTGCTGACATATGAACAGTTACGTTAAAACCTAGTTTCGCACTCATAATCCCAATGCTTAGCCCTAAATTCCCTGTAGAACCGACCGCAATTGAATATTTGGCAAAAAACTCTCTACATGTATCACTATCTAAAATGGAATAATCATCTCCTTCTGTTAACATACCTTGCTGCAAAGCTAATTGTTCAGCATGTTTCAACACTTCATAAATGCCGCCTCTAGCTTTAATTGATCCTGATATCGGGAGATGACTATCACATTTTAAGAATAATTCTCCTAAAATAGGTTGCTCGTAATGTTTCTCTAAAGCTTGTTTCATAGAAGGGATTTTCAATAAAGGTGATTCAATGATGCCTTTCGTCTCTTTCGTTTCAGGAAAAACTTTCGCAATGTATGAAGCAAAATGCTTTAACCTCTCCTCCGCATCTTTTACATTCTCTTCACTGAGTGGCGAATCTTTTATTGCCGTTTCATACTTTTCCATGTTCGGATTCACCCAAAACACTTCTTCTGTTTCAATCAATTTATTTAATAGTGGATATTCCTCTTTTAATTTCTCTATTTCCTTCATTCCTCTTCCTGGTTTAAAATTCTTATAAAAATCTATAAATTGTTGGCGAACCAAGTCAAATGCCAACTACCGAAAAGGAATCTCACCTTTTTCCTGTCCGTAAGATTTGTGACCTTTTCATCCACCTATTGTGAAAGAATGACGGCAGGTTCCTGTTAGGAACGATCTGCTCTTGCATACTACCATTCATCCAAGTCAGTAGTATGCAAGAGGTTATAAGAAATAAACCAGTACCCCCCTTCTATATTTAAATTTTAAATAATAATTGTTGATTGTTCATATAAACAGTTTTGTGAAGAATACTCCACAATTTCCAATTGTGATGATCTTTCCATGTTTTAATCGTTTGTAGCCATTTTTTATATACTTTTTTCGTATTCGTATCCTTTTCGCTTTCTTCCATTGAAGCGACAAAAATACGGAGTTTTGTTGTAATTTTGTTTTTTAATAACAGAACAACTTCTTTAGGTAATCTTTCTTGGAAACCTAATCCACGTCTTACGATTGTGAACGCAGCGGTTTCGTGAACACTAATACCAAACTTTTTACAGTATTTTAATTTTCCGATCACACTTGTATAGGCAGGATTTACTGTTTTGACAGAAAATCCGTTACGAAGAGCCATACGAATTAAACTATCCAACATTTTTTTATACGTAAATTGATGAAATTTACGATTGCTGTATTTATCAGTATCATGAGACTGTTGGAATTTCAAATCCTCTAAAACAATACCACCTACATTGTTTTCTATTAACCATTTTTTGATTTGTTGTACGATTTGTCCGATTACTGTTGTGCGTTTGTTTGTTGAAAATGTATCAAGATTGTGTAAGTAAAAGATCTTCGAACCCTTAAAATTACCTTGTTTTGTACATAAACTAACTGCAATTCGATCCGGATTCACATCGATCCCTGCAATTAAATCAGATTGTGGTGTTTCTTTAAAATCTAATACACGACCTATTTCCGTTTCATCAAACGTAATGTTTACATAAAAATCATTTTGTTTGCGAATAATTTCTACACTATATTTTTGATGATCTATAATCGGTTTTCCTTTTGGATTTACACCGATTTGTTCTCCCATAACAACATTTGTGATTTCATGATAAAAACGATATGGAATAATAATCGGAACTTTGATTCGTGGGCTTTTTGTTTTTCCATTTGTTCGTCCTAATGAATTTGCAATTTCTAACCATCCTTGCCCACAATCATCAACTGTAATGCGCATGTTCAAATTCCCTTTTTTACTTTTATCTCCGCGAGAATATAATTGCCTTGTACGTAAATCTTTCCATTCTTGATTGGATATCTTATCTTTCATTCTTTCATAGAAATTTTTCCGTCCACCAAAAATAATAGGAGGTAATGTTCCATTTTTAATATGTGTTTCATACATTTCAATTTTTTGTTCTAATTTTTGTTGTCTTTTTCTTAATCCAATTAGACACATTTCTAATGAAACTTTTTTTGGGTTTTTCCTGCCACTTTCATAATCATCTTTTTTTTGTAATGTTTTTTCTAATTTTTTTTGATTGTTTTCTAGGTAAACAGGAAGAAGTTCTTTTTGGGAGGAAAGGATGGTTTGTACTTGCAAAACTGCATCTTCACAAAAGCGTTTGTTTAACAAATATTTAAGTTGTAGTTTTTTAATCAATTCTTTCTCGCTTTCTCCTTCAATTAAACGATTAAAACTATATCGTTTTGCACTTTCGAACGTACGGATCAAAGTAATTAAAGCTTCCGTTTGTTCTTTTGTAATAGAATTGATTTTACAAGTACGTGTTGTTTTCATCCTTTTCCCCCTTTTCATCACCTGAAAATATTATAGGTTGAATTCTGTAAAATATAAAACCTGTAATTGTAAATTTTTATAGTTTTTTATAGATTCTTATTTACTGTTATTACCTCCTCATCACCTTGTAGCTTACGATTTAATAAATTATAATTAAATTAATTTTAATATAGTTTAACATAAATTATCCACTTTAGTTAATTTTAATTTAACTTATTTAAATATAATTTAATAATCAGTAAGGAGATTTTCAATATGGAAAATATAGATATTGGTAAAAAAATTGAAAAACAAAGAAAAGAAAAAGGTTTAACGAGTAAAGAACTTGCAAAGATGGCTGATATTACACCATCTATGTTAAGTCAAATTGAGCGTGGATCTGCTAACCCTTCTATCCAAACATTAAAAGTACTCGCTAAGGCCCTTGATGTTCCAACATTTAGCTTTTTACTTGAAGATACCAATACAGACGATTTAATTGTACGTTCTCATAAACGCAAAAAAATGATTATCGATAATTTATCATATGAAATGCTATCACCTGATTTCACAGGAAATTTAGCAACAGCAATTATGACCGTCCCGCCGAATACAGCTTCATCAGAAAATGTACTAGAACATAAAGGTGAAGAATTAGCATATGTATTAGAAGGGAAAATCACATTACATTTAAATGAAGAAGAGTACATATTAGAAACTGGTGATAGCGTAAAAATACCCGCTTATTTAAAACATAAATGGGTAAATCAATTCGAGCAAAATGCCATTGTTTTATTTTCTGTTACTCCGCCGATTTTTTAATAGCTGTAATAAAAATAGCCACGTGCGGATTCCTCCGCACATGGCTATTTTTATCTTTTCGGTACGAACAAAATCCCTAAACTCATAATACAAAAACTGAGTATTTGCTGCATCGATAAACCAAATAGAACTGAATTCTGTTCACTAACAAGTGAAATAATAATATGAGCAAACCCCTCAATAATTAGAAAAACACTTATATTCTTTCCATTTCCAAGCCTTTCATTTTTCATCCATAACAAGCCCACTATACAAAGAGCCAGAATGATCTCGTATGCGAATATAGGATGATATAAAAAATTAGATTCATATACTTTCACACCCCAAGGCAATGTCGTTTGTACTCCTACTTTTTGGTGGAATAGAAAATAAAAAATAATACTCATACATAGCGCAATAGGTAATGCATCAAGTAAAGTACGAAGCGAAAATTGCCCCTTTTTACTTTTCCAAACAATGTATACACTTGCAATTATGCATCCTACTACAATATGTTTCGTACTTCCTATAGCTAATAATGCTTGCAGTGGCGACCTAATAGCCCATACTGGATTTAAAATTGCCGGTGCAAATTTCCATACAAATACGATGATAAGAAAAGCATTTGTTACTGCATCCATCATTTTTTCATATGGTACACTTTCGTTCTTCATCTTTCGTTTCATCAACATAAATCCAAATAAACTTCCAATTATAAGAGATACGGGTTGTAACCTCACGATCCACTCCATCACTATGAAATCCCCTCTTAACTCTCAATTAATTTCTTGAATTTCTCTTCTAATTGATCTGGAGGTAGTACGCCTCGTACTTGCTCTACGATAATTCCATCTTTATTAACAAAAAATGTCGTTGGTAAAGAAAACACTTTATAATCTAATCCGGCTACTCCGTCCATATCTAGTAAAACAGGAAACTTAAATCCGTGACGATCCGCAAAAGCGCTCGCTTCTTGCACTGGATCTCCTATTGTTGCATTTACCGCAAAGATTTCAACATCCTTTTTATATTTATCATACATACGAACTAAGTCAGGCGCCTCCATTTCACATGGACCACACCATGATGCCCAAAAATTAATAAGATATGGTTTACCTTTTGCATCATGTAACGAATACAGCTTCCCATCTAATCCTTTTAATGTTATGTCTGGTGCTTTAAATCCTACTTGTGGTAATACTTCTGTTTTCTGTAATTCCGCTTGTTTCGCTTTTCTTTCTTTTTCTTCTTTCTTTGAATTATAAAAATTAACTCCGGCCCAAATTAATGCTCCGGCCAGTATAATAGCAATTAGTTTCTTCACTTTTTTTCCTCCTCATTTTTAAAAACCTGTAAATCCGCCGAATAGACGAATAAAGAATGCTGTAATTTTCGTCATTTGATTTGTATACAATAAAATACCTGTTACAATCATCATTCCACCGCCAATTTTCATCATGACATTGGCATATGTAACAATCCATTTTATCTTCCCAATAAAGAATGCCATCACGAAAAATGGAACTGCAAATCCAAGCGTATACGCTGTAATATAAAGAAGTGCCCCTTCAGGATTCGTCGCACCAAGCATGAGTACAGCTGAAAATATCGGTCCAACACATGGAGTCCAACCCGCTGCATATGTCATACCGACTAAAATCGAGCGAATATATCCAGTCGATTTACTTCTATACTGCACCTTTTTCTCTGCCATAAGCCACTTAGGCTGAAACAAGCCCGTCATAAATAGCCCCATTAAAACAATAAAAATCCCACCAATTTGTTGAATTAATTTTTGGTTAGATGAAAATGTGATTCCAATCCAGCTTACTGATAAACCTAACGCGTAAAATATAACCGAAAATCCGATCATAAAAAATACGGTATGTATAATCGCTGATTTTTGCATAATCCCACGATTTTCTTTTAAATCTTGAATAGACACACCTGTAATATAAGATAAATAAGATGGATATAGCGGTAAAGAGCATGGTGATATAAATGACAATACTCCTGCCCCTGCTACAAGCCAAATTGTTAAATCTGCTGCATTCATTTTATTCCCCCTAAAACACTACAACAAGTAGTGTTAATTCTTAAAAAAAGAGGCTATATGCACTCTCCGACAATTAGCACAACCGACATACAAAATAAACCTAATGTTACATATACCGAATTCGTATGTAACGGAATAGTAAGCTTAACAACTTTTTCATTTAACACTTGCTCGATTCGTAAATTGATTGCTGTTTTTGCAAATGAAGCTGTAACACATCGATTTTCCATTGTCTTTATTTTAATTAATTTTAATAACGCGCTACCTAACTCAAACGAAGACTCCATTTTTTGCATCGCATATTTATCAGCAGCTAGCTCCTGATACGTATGATACCGCTGTAACAAGCCTTTTAAGACCGGTATGTACATCATTCCTTCTGCTAATAACGTAAAACAAAATAATTTTAACGGATCATGATTATTTTGATGATATTCTTCATGGAAAATAATTGCATCCATTTCTTCATCTGAAAATGTTTGAATCATCCCTTCTGATATGACAACTTTCGGACGAAATAGCCCAATTGTAAATGCCGCAACTTCCGCAGTCGGCAATATATATATTTGCTTTCCTTTTCGGATGAAAGGGATAAGTACTTTTTGTAATCTTTTACTATAAAAAAATTGTCGCCATATCCTTTTACACACGATAAACACAGTAAGTAGTAGAAATCCAGCGATTATAATACGAATGAGCGATAACTCCTTCATATGTTTTTCTAATTGAAACAAGCAAAAATTTGAAAGGAAGAACATCTTATTTTGAAACAGAAATGGATATGTAACGTAATACACTAGCATACTGAAAAAGAGTATACTAACAATTCCTGCTAACAATACGATTTTACGCATTTGCCATTTCATTTCATTAATCCTCTTTTTTTAACTGACTCAATTTGTCTTCTAATTTTTTTATTAAATTCGGATCAGCTTGCTCTAATTCATCTAGCATATGATTTACAACTAAATCTCCAAATTCCCCCATCAATTCCTGTGTCATTTTCTTCGTTTGATTGGATAAGAATTCATCTTTTGTTTGTACAGCACGATATATGCCACTTCTTTTCACAGTTTGTTTTTCTAAGTGTAATTTCTCTACTAACCTGTTCATAACTGTCATCACAGTGTTAAAATTCACAGGTGATTCTTCACTTAATTTCTGCTGCACTTCTTTAATCGTAATCCCTTCGCTAGACCAAACAATCTCCATAATTTTCGCTTCAAGCGGTCCAAAGAAATGATTTAACCCTTGCTCATTTAGCTTATAGTTTTGAGTAAACATCGCATAGCTCCTTTCACACTACGAATTGTAGTATAAATTAAACGAAAGGTCAAACGCAAATGATATATACGAAAATTCACTACCTATAAATACATAGGCCATTCCATTCATTTTAAACCTAATTTTTCTCCAAATGTATCAAAGAGATACTGCTCTAATATTTGTACACTAAATTTCTCATTACGCCCAAGTGCAAACAATTCCCGATCTTTCGCTACGATCGTATCTAACGGGATAACGACATTATCTACTATTTTTGTAATTTCAATGATGTTACTTTTTACATTTACCTCTGTTTTAAATTCAATGTTTTCTAATACGATATGCGAGCGTCTTCCTGATGCAAAAAAAGTAAAGTTAGGATTTTTATAAATACCAATTTCACTCTCTAGCGGATATAAATACTGAAAAATGATATCTCTATGTCCATCTTTTATTATTTTTTCATCCTTCTCATCATCCAAGTATTCCTTCACCTTCGTTGTAAATTCGAATCGAAAATCCACTTTTTTCACGCTCCCTCTTTGTATTTTTATATTAAATAAATATATTGAAATAATTTTACCATATTGTAATACAAGTTCCTATTAAAAGTAAAAACTCATTTGTAAAATCTCTATTATTTCCGATTCCTTTTTAAAGTATAAGCACTCATTCAATATGAATACATGCTTCTTTATATCCATTTAAACATATTGTTTCCATATTTTGAAACAATAGTATGAAGTATTATATATTAATAAATTGTTTCTAATTCATTTCCCAATATAACCAGCCTTTTCTTTACTATTCCGATATATTTAAACTATATTTTCTACTTAATCATTACATCACAGAAGGAATGTAACTCTCTTCTATCGAATTTTTATATAACGAAAATGATTAGGTGGTGCTTTACTATGAAATTAGCTGTCATTGGTGGCGGTGATTTACAAGATTCCAATCACTCGCCTATTAATGAGCGACTTATAGAATTAACAAATAAACAATATCCGAAAGTATTATTCATTCCTACAGCTAGTCATGATGATGAAAGCTATATAAAATTATTTTTAGACACATTTGAAAAACAATTACACTGTGACGTACAAATTTTACGTATTATAGCTGATACACCTTCTAAATATGAAATAGACGAAATGATTCAGTCTGCTGATTTAATTTATCTCGGTGGCGGGAACTATATTCAAATGGTTACAGAATGGAAAGAACATAAACTCGATGAAAAATTACTATTGGCTCTGCAGCAAGGAACGCTCATTGCAGGATACAGCGCTGGTGCTATGTGCTGGTTCACATCTAGCATCCGCTCAGATTATGAAGGTTCCGGTTATATAGAGAGCAACGGCTGGGGAATTGTGAACAAAAGGTTTTGTCCACATTATAATCAATTAAATAGAATGAACGCCTTCCATTCCTTTTTACAAAATCATCAAGGTAATATAGAAGGCATTGCTCTAGAGGATAATTGTGCCTTATATATTACAGAAGAATCTTTTGAAATTATCGGTGAACCAGAAAAAGCTTGGGAGTTTTATATGAGTGATAACAAACTCATTAGACAACATTTTGATATTACTTTAAAAAGCTATTTATAAAGATACCTTTACAAAAAATGTCCCTAAGTAAAATAACTTAGGGACTTTTTCAATATTTAACTCACTAATCGTGTAATTCGTTTCTTCTGCCATGAAAGCTTATAATATGCATATTGTAGTATTAAACTGACAATAAACGCTGCTGGGTACCCAATCCATATCCCTTCTATACCAAGACTTGTATGGTAAGAAAGGTAATACGCTACAGGTACTTCTACAAGCCATATTGATACGACACCGATAACAGTTGGCCATAATACTGTACCACTCGCTCGCATTGTCGCACTAATAATTTGCGCATGCCCGAAAATTAAATAACTCCATAATGTAATCATAACTAGGCTATGAGCAATTTCAATTGTAGTTTGACTCGTTAAAAACAGTGATAGAATGTCTCTTGAGAACAAGTAAATAAGAGATATTAGCACACCACCGATGACGTAGTTCATAATAATTCCGGCCTTCACAACTTTCTGCAATCGATCAAATTGATTCGCACCAATTGATTGTGCAGCAAAAATGGAGACCGTAATACCAAGACTAACTGCTGGCATTTGCACATAACTTGCAACTTGGTTCACAACCCCATAAGCTGCTGTTGCATCTGAACCGTAACGATTTACAAACGCGATTACCGCAATTTCTGATAATGAAACTAATATCATATTAATACTCGCTGGAATACCGAGTCGTAGCAATAGCTTTAATAAATCCCAATCCATTCGAAGATATTTCCTTACCGTACTATCTAATTGTAGTGGGTGATTTTTTTTCTTTAAATACACTAACATGACAATAAACGTAATAACTGTAGATATAACAGAAGCATAGGCTGCTCCATACACATCTAATTTCGGAGCTCCTAACCATCCAAAAATAAGAATCGGTAATAAGATCATATTTAGCGCTGTACTTACAATTAAAAAATAAAATGGCGTTTTAGAATCTCCTGTCCCTCTCATAAATGTTGTGTATGCGAAATACAAAAATAATACTGGCATCGATATAAATAAAATACGTGCATAATGTACACTTATTTCAATAATATTTTCTGGCGTTCCCATAAGGCGCATAATATCCATCGCAAAAATACTACCTACTATCGCCAACACAACTCCAATAATAAAGGTAAATGTTAGCGTCGTACCAACAATCGCTTTTAAACGATCTTCGTTTTTTGCCCCAAACGCCTGACCTATTAAAATGGAACTACCAGAACCAATACCAATTACAAATGAAACGAGTAAGAAAAATAGTGGAAAGAATGCTGATATGGCCGCTAAATCATTCACTCCAAGCCATCTCCCTACTACTACCATACCAAATAATTGTCCGACCGATTGTAATACATTACTTAATAGTAACGGTACTAAAAACATGGACATCGATTTCCATATCGGCTTACTCTCACTTTCTAACTTATGCGACTCCGCACCTTCTTTATTGTTATCTGTAGGTGGTTTCAAATTTCATTTCTCCTTTTATTAAAAATCTGTTTTTCAACTTACATCTCTTTGTATATTTGTTATAACGATGTGCTTCTATTCATTTTCTTCTCCATATACTATAACTTCACCCAATATTGGCTTCCATCATCTGTTCTATCTAAAAAACCATATTCAATTAAATATCTTCTTAAAGTCACAAAATCTGGGTATACACTTTCTATGATAGTATTTACTTCTTTTTCCGTGTACTTTTTATTACTATCAAACTTCGTCACTAAATGGCGTAATATAATTAATTTACGCTTTTGTTTTTTCGGGAATTTAGAAAGCGGTCCATCTAAGCCTTCTGTAAAATGTGCTTTTAATACTTCATCATTTTCTTCTTCTGTAATATTGTAACGATCATCTACCATCGTTGCTGTTCTATGAATAGGTACAAATTTCATTTGTACTTTCGATTTTTCTTCTGACAGTTCCATTAACGCTAAAAATACTTTCGCTTGTTTCATTTTCTCTCGAAGTGTAAACCGATGATTGCGGATAGTTGAAGTACTTCCGCCATCCATCTCTTTTACAATCTCTTTATCATTCAGCCCCATATGGAAAAACTGAACCATTTTCTTTTGCAAATCAGTTAAACCTGTATACTTCTTATCAAGGTTTAATAAATAATCAAACATAGACGTATGTTCGTTTTGCACATGCAATTGTACAAACTTCTCTGCTTCATACAAAACTTGATTATCTTGATAAATAACCCCCTTAATAAACGTTTCTCCACAAGCTAAACAAATATACTCTTCCGTTTCCTCATCAAACACATACCCTTTTTTCAATTCCTCTACCGACGCATCCCAAAACTTCTCTGAAATATCGCTCATACTAAACACTCCTTTAAAATGTCCATTTTAAAACAAACAAATTTTAATAACGTTTATTATCACTTCATCATCTTAACATAAACGAAATAAACATTTCAATGTTTCGTTTACCTATTTTGCAAACTTTTATAAAAATGTCTATAAGATATTCTTTAAAAAGGATATGAAGCAATAAAAAGCGAATGTATTTAATAAATAAATTACGATAGGATGTGAAACAAAACATGACTATTCTGCACGACCCTTGGTTTACTGTTAAACAAATTGCCCAAAATACATATGCGATTAGTGAATATGGACATTGGGAGCAAGTACATTCCTTCTTGCTTTTAGGCGATACTACCGCACTCCTTATCGATACTGGACTAGGTATCGATAATCTGAAGCGTATAACTGACCAACTAACAAACTTACCAATTATTGTTGTCACAACACATGTCCATTGGGATCATATCGGTAGTCACGCACAATTTGAAGAAATCTATGTACATGCTTTAGAGGCGGATTGGCTCATTAATGGCATAAAAGGACTTCCTATTACTCAAATTAGGCACGACATCGCTCGTGATATTACTTTACCTACACCTAAAACATTTCAACCTGAAACATTCAAACCCTTTCAAGGAACACCAACAAAATTACTACAAGATGGAGATATGATTGATATCGGAAATAGGGAGATTCAAATTATACATACGCCAGGTCACTCACCAGGACATATTTGCCTATATGATTATGAATCTGCTTTTTTATTCACAGGAGATTTACTGTATGAAGGCACGATTTTTGCATTTTATCCATCTACAAATCCTGTAGATCTAGTTCAGTCTCTAAATAAAATTACAAACGTCTTTCCTATTAAACAAATTTTTGGTTCACATCATACCCTCGGCCTTTCACCTGTTATATTGAAAGAGGTGAAATATGCTATTCAATATTTAAATGATAAAGAGCTGATCAAACATGGGACTGGTATTCATACATTCCAAAACTTCAGCATTCAATTTTAACTACAAAAAAGGTGTTTCTGTATAAGAAAACACCTTTTACTTTTTATATATTCTATTTACAGTCTCTACTAAAACCTTACTTGCTTGTACAAATGTATGCTTTCGGTTTCTATCTTCAACAAATGTATTAGCACAACTCCCCATAATCATCATACAACTAATTATGACTAACGCTATCTTTCTATTCTTGTAAGTCACTTCATGCCACTCCACTATTAGAAAACTTCTTTTGAATGTATTCCATCAAGAAATTTTACATGAATAATAAAACGCGTGAATATGCAATTATGCATATTCACGCGTTTTATTACGATGTTATGATTTAATTTAGTTAAAGTACATGTATACCGAGGTGACCAACTTGAAATTTAAAGCGAAAAAAAATCCATTTCACGTCATTTTCATTTCATTATTTATCATGATTTTTTTCATTTCGCTATTCTTCCAAAATGAAAATTCTATTTTTTTCACTCTCATGATGCTGCTAAATGTCGTAAATCTTTCTTCCTTCTATTTTTCTCACTACCATATAACTGCTTCATCTCTTATTGTAAAACATGGTTTCATATTTCATACTGAAATTCTATTTAAAGACATCCGTCACGTTAAATATGCTGGTAAAAAACTTCATTCAAAGAAATGGACTAGACAGCAATTAGAAATCCATTACAATTTATTTGACTCTGTAACTGTTTTTATACCCCAAGAAGAAGAAAAGTTCCTTTCAGTCTTAAAAGAAAACTGTCCGCATATGAAAGTATTGAATATGCCTGCTAACAAATAATTTATTTTGGTACTTACAGTAATACAAATAGAAAAGATAAATATTAAAAAAGCCAAGATTCTAAACAAAGAATCTCGGCTTTTTTTATTACTCTTTCGGAGCAATCATTTTTTTCGGATCGACAATTTCATCAAATTGCTCTTTTGTTAGTAGTCCAGATTGCAATGCTGCTTCTTTTAAAGTTAACCCTTCTTTATGAGCATGCTTCGCAATTTTTGCTGCATTTTCATATCCGATATGCGGGTTTAATGCTGTAACAAGCATTAATGAACGATTCACATTCTCTTTAATGACTTCTTCATCTGCTTCAATACCAACTGCACAATTATCATTAAATGAAACAATTGCATCTGCTAATAAGTGAGCGGATTGTAAGAAGTTATATGCAATAACAGGTTTAAATACGTTCAACTCAAAATTACCTTGACTCGCAGCAAATCCGATTGTTGCATCATTCCCCATCACTTGCGCTACAACCATCGTTAATGCTTCACTTTGCGTTGGATTTACTTTACCTGGCATAATAGAGCTTCCCGGTTCATTTGCTGGAATAATAATTTCTCCAAGACCACTACGTGGACCACTTGCAAGCCAACGTACATCGTTAGCAATCTTCATTAAATCCGCAGCTAATGCTTTTAATGCACCGTGAGTATATACAACTTCATCATGGCTCGTTAATGCATGGAACTTATTTGGTGCAGAAATAAATTGTTTACCTGTAAATTGGCTAATTTCCTCTGATACCATCTCACCAAATTTAGGATGAGCGTTAATACCTGTTCCAACTGCTGTACCACCAATCGCAAGCTCTTTCATATATGTATTGCTCTCTGCAATCATACGCTCTGTTTTTTCAAGCATACGGTGCCATCCACTAATTTCTTGTCCTAATGTTAACGGTGTCGCATCTTGTAAATGTGTACGACCAATTTTTATAATATGTTCAAATGCAGTTACTTTTTCTGCTAACGTTTCTTTTAATTTCGTAATAGCTGGTAATACGTGATTTTCTACTGCGAGTACACATGCTACATGAAGCGCTGTTGGAAATGTATCATTTGAACTTTGGGACATGTTCACATCATCATTCGGATGAATATGTACGTCAGATCCCTTTTCTTTCAAAATTTGATTCCCACGATTTGCAATTACTTCATTCACATTCATGTTTGATTGTGTACCACTACCTGTTTGCCACACGACAAGCGGAAAATGTTCATTCCATTTCCCTGCAATGATTTCGTCAGCAGCTACCACAATTGCTTCTGCTTTTTCTTCTGATAGCTTTCCTAATTTTTGATTGCTAAGCGCTGCACTCTTCTTTAAAATTGCAAATGCTTTTACAATTTCAAGCGGCATTTGCTCTGTTCCAATCGGGAAGTTTTCTTTACTACGTTGTGTTTGTGCTGCCCATAATTTATCAGCTGGAACTTTTATTTCTCCTAATGTATCTCTTTCAATTCTGTACTCCATGTTTTCATCCCCTTGAAAATATAATACCTACATCTCTTATAATAACAGACTTTCTCTTAAATGATAAGAATTCTCACTCTTATATATAGATATTATATATTTATTTAAAAAAATTCCTCTTGACCTAAACTTAAGTTTAGGCTGTATCCTTTCCTTTGTAACCTACTATAACACTACTGGAGGAATTCAATATGAAAAAATATGCTTTCATAATAAAAAATCACCTTCTACAACACGTAGAAGGTGATTTTTTATTTATGACGCTTCTTTTCCTTTTTCAGCATCATCTACATACCAAATGAACTTGCCTGTATATCCGTAAATAACTGCTAAAATTAACGATACGAAGCTTAACCACATAAATGGAATGTATGATATCGTCGCAACACCTAAAATACCAGCCATAAAAATACCGTTATCCGACCATGGAACCATACCTGAAGTTAATGTTCCACCTACTTCTGAGTTACGCGCTAATACGCGGCGGTCGATTTTTAGTTTATCATAACTTTCTTGCATAATTTTCGGTGTTAAAATAAGTGATACGTACATCGCACAGCCAAATATGTTCGCTAAAAATGCAACGATTAATGTAGATAATGTTACATTACCAGCAGAATTTAATTTCTTTTCGAATTTTGATACGATTACTTTTAAAACACCTAATTTTTCAAGTAATCCACCAAACCCTAAACCGAAAATAATTACGGCTACTGAACCGAGCATACCGTTAATTCCGCCACGGTTTAATAACTTATCGACAAACTCAACGCCTGATTGAATTGAGAATCCGTTATATGCTGTTCCAATTGCGTCTCCAAAGTGCATTCCTTGGAAAACAGTTGCCCAAATTGCGCCAAGTAAAGCTCCCATTGCAATTGTAGGCATAGAAGGCTTCTTCATTGCTAATAGTACAATGACAATAATCGCCGGAACTAACATCCATATTTTAATATCAAAGTGTTTTAATAATGATTCCTTTAAAAATTCTACTCGATTTAAATCTACGTTATCTCCGCCATACATCCAACCAGCTACAGTAAACATAATGCTAGTAATAATATACGCTGGAACGTCTAATACAAGCATAGCTCGTACGTGTGCAATAACATCTACTTTTGCCATAGATGCTGCAAGTACTGTACTATCAGAAAGTGGCGATAATTTATCCCCGAAATAAGCACCTGAAAGAACTGCACCAGCAACAAGTGGTAATGGTAACCCAAGACCTTCACCAATTGCCATCATAGCAATACCTGCTGTTCCTACCGTTCCCCAAGATGTTCCTGTTGCGATAGAAGTTATCGAACAAATAATTAATGTTGCTAATAGGAATATGCTAGGGTGAATAAATTCTAATCCATAATAAATTAATGTTGGTACTATCCCACCAGCAATCCATGTTCCAATTAAAGCACCTACTGCAACTAAAATGAGTATTGCTTCTAATCCGTTAGAAATCCCTTTCGTAATTGCATCTTGCAATTCTTGATAACGAAATCCTAATCTTAATCCAAGCGCAATTACTAAAAACCATGAAATAAATAGCGCTAATTGAATTGGGAGATCAAAAATCGTTTGGAAGGAAAAAACAACAGCAAGAAATAATAATAAAAGAACTATGATTTCTAGCATCGATGGTAATCTTACACTTTTCATTTTTTTCTCTCCTTACAAGTCGATAACATGATGTATGTCGTCTTACGTATATGCAGTATACAATTAGCGAAGACAAAACAAAATTTTCATATTATTTCGATTTATTTTTCCAGTATAATATATTGGACACCTTTTCTATTGTAAAAGTAGATGCTACTTTTCGCAATGGAAAATATAAAAAATGTTGCATTTTTTATATTTAACAAGCAAAGGGTAACTTTTTCAATATTTTCCATCATAAAACGTTTTACTATTATACTCACCGTTTAAAGGCATATCATTATTCCCCACACAAAAAAGCACACATCATTCAAATGATGCATGCTCCACTTTTATTTATACATATCTTGTATTTCTTCTTTATTTTTAAGTATTTCCTTAAATCTATCACTACAACCTTTCGGAAATAATACTCCAAGTCCATATGAATGCTGGAACTGAAAATGAGGATACTTCGCTTTCACCTCATCCCAAAATTTATACACGCCGAAGTTTCGATCTTTCACCTCAATATCATGAAATAATACGATACCGTTATCCGCAAGTTTCGGTAACCATGTTTTATAATCATGAGAAACTGCTTCATACGTATGATAGCCATCAATATGCAACAAATTTATCGTTCCATCTTGAAATTGATCAACAGCCTCATCAAAAGTAGATTTAATTAAATTACCTATATTGGGATAACTCGTTTTCACTACTTTATCTACAATATGGAACACACCTTCTCCATATGGACCTGTATGCCCATCTCCTGTCCAAGTATCTACAGCAAAACATTTTGTAGCTAATCCCCCATCCTTTACCCCTTGGCAAAAACTAAAAAAAGAAGCGCCCATATGTGTACCTAGCTCAACTAATATTTCTGGTTTTTCAAATCTTACTAAATCGTATGCGAACTCCAAATGCCCAAGCCACGCAGTATTCGCACGAATAAATGGACTAAAATTATCAAATTCAAATGTTGGTTTATGAGTAACCCAGTTCATCGCGTATCTCCTTCTACACATATTTTTAACAAACCAAATTACTCTTATCTTTATTTTTTTATCGTCATGATTATGATTCTATTTCATGAAAATATGAAGAATTCATTCTTTTTTATTGCAGTAAAGCATCATATACATATGGGTCTGCTGGCTTATTAATTTTCTCCAATTTACTTATTTTCACAAGTGGAAATGGCATTCTTTTGTATGTCGTTTTATCTAATATCCCTGTTACTTTCACCCATGTTTCTTCTGGGAATTTTTCGACGTTTTGCCCCGTAACAATCATCCCCCAGACTGATGCATCTGCAATGCAACAAGTTATGCCATATCGAGCCACCACTGCTTTATTCCCTCTCACATCTTTATCCTTATATATAAACCCTGTGAATGTAAGTTCTTTCCCTTTAAACCCATTCACATCTTGACCAATTATACCCATTGTTTGAACATAGTCCTTATCCTCTACTTGTATTTTACGCTGCCCTAACATACTTTTTGTCAATTGTTCTTCCACTTGTTCAGTCACTTTTAAATTCGAAGTTTCATCTTGTTCTTTCGAATCAGAATTTGCCCGTATTCCCTCTTTTTCATTCTTTTCCATACTTCTCGCCTGTACACTTTGATTCATACCCCTTTTTCCCGCTAAACTTCCATCAATTGTTACACTTCCAAATAAAAAAGCACTAATAATTGGAACAACAAATAAGACATATACAAACAAACTTTTCATCCCTAATTTTGATGCTGTATGATACTTACAACAATTACAATCATCCTGTTTTTCTCTTCCATCTCTCCAAACTTGTAAAGAACCAAGAAGTAAGAGCACTACAAAAGCTATATACGTAAATTTAATCATTTTTGGAGCGATAAAATTATATATATTTCCGGTTACAAGTAATTTAAATAAGAGCATTGCTAAACCAATTAAAATAATGCCACGTATATAGCGATGATATGCCTTCTGCTCCTCTTTCTCCATTGTTTCTCACCTCCTATAATCTTATAATTTGCACGATTGTGTACACTGATAAAATAATAACTCCAATCAAAAAGAATACAAATTTCTTTTGAAAATATGCAAATAGCATTAATGTATTTTTCATATCAAGCATAGGTCCAAACACAAGAAATGCGAGAAGTGCTTTTACAGAGAAAACTTGTTCAAAAGATGCCGCTATAAATGCATCAGCAGCTGAGCAAATGGATAAAACATAACCAAATCCCATCATAATAATTGGGGCAACTACTTCGTTATGTGCTACTGCATCCAGTACATTCCGATCAAAAAAAGTTTGAAATACACTTGCTAAAAAAGCACCCATCAATAAATACTTACCAGTATCAAAAAACTCATCTACAGTGTGATTCATAACATCTTTCCAACTCTTTTTTTTGCTTTTTTGAACTGAACCCTCTACGTCTTTTAAAACATTTCTTTCGCGATAGCGATAATACACAATTAAGCCTATGAATAGAGCAACAAAAATTGTTATCCCAAAGCGTGCATATACAACGTAATCATTTTTTTGAAACGCATATATGGTAGATAAAAGAACAACCGGATTCATTATAGGTGCACTTAGTAAAATAACAATGCCTACATGAAGTGGTAACCCCTTTTGAATGAGCCTTCTTACAATTGGTATAATGACACATTCACACATTGGAAAAAGAATTCCTACAAATACTGCTGGAATCATTGCAACAATTGGAGATCTCAGCATTACTTTTTGAATCATATCTTCTGTCACAAACACTTGAATGAGTGAAGAAACGATTATCCCTAGTAAAATAAAAGGTATTGCTTCAAAAATAATACTTAAAAAGAGTGTGTTCACATTCAACCATACTTGCGGCATACTTTTGTGCAAATTTGCTAGGCTTGTAAAATCTACAAAAAATAATAAAAAGAGAAAAATAACAATAAGCACTATGCCTGCTAATTCTTTTGAAACTCTATTAAAAACCAACTTTCTCGCCTCCATTTTATTTATATGTAAACATGTGCTTGTCCAAATGCATCTACTACTACAACACAAATGTTATAGTCTATTCCTATTCTTAAATCGTAATCATTATGATTTATTATTGATTTTTCCCTTTCAATCATTTAACATAAAACGTAATCATTACGATTTAAAGGAGAGAAATAATTTCATGAAAAAAATACCTATCACTGTATTAAGTGGGTTTTTAGGATCCGGAAAAACTACATTACTACATCATATTTTAACTAATAAGAACAACTTAAAAGTAGCTGTTATCGTTAATGATATGAGCGAAGTAAACATTGATGCCTCCCTTATAAAAAAAGGTGGTTTTTCACGTACGGAGGAAAAACTAGTAGAAATTCAAAATGGCTGTATTTGTTGTACACTACGAGAAGATTTAATAATAGAAGTGAATCGCCTTGTTGAAAACGGTGATATTGACTATATAGTGATTGAATCTTCCGGTATAAGTGAGCCGATTCCAGTTGCCCAAACATTTACTTATACTGACGACGTTCTTAACATTGATTTAACGAAAAATTGTCGCCTCGATACGATGGTTACAGTTGTAGATGCAAATAGATTTTGGGATGATTTTGCAGATGGAGAAAGTTTATTAGATCGCAAACAAGCAATCAATGAAAATGATACTCGGGAAGTTATTGATTTATTAATAGATCAAATTGAGTTTGCAAATGTAATTATTCTTAATAAGATAGATTTACTAGAAAAAGAAGATGTGATAGAACTTCATCAACTGCTACAGAAATTAAATCCTAATGCAAAAATTATTGAATCTTCCTTTAGCAACGTACCACTGCAAGAAATTTTAAATACAAATGTATTCAATTATGAGGAAGCCAGTCAATCGGCGGGTTGGATACAAGAATTAAATAGTGAACATCATACACCCGAAACGGAAGAATACGGTATCAATTCCTTTGTATACCGTCGTAAATACCCTTTCCATCCTGAACGCCTTATGAATTGGCTAGAAAAATGGCCTGTAGATGTCGTAAGAGCAAAAGGCTTTTTCTGGCTCGCATCTCGTAATAATATGATAGGTCTTCTGTCTCAAGCAGGTTCCTCTATTACAATTCAAGGAGCCGGTGAATGGATAGCAGCATTACCTGAAACTGAAAGAAATCAAATGATCATAGAAGAGCCAGAAGTATTGAAAAACTGGGATAAACAATATGGAGATCGAATAACTGAACTCGTATTTATTGGAATTGATATGAACCGTTCTTTAATTGAACAATCATTAGATGATTGTCTATTAACAGAAAAAGAAATGACACAAAACTGGAATACATTCATTGATCCTATTCCAGCTTTTACTTACACTTCATAATTCAAAATAGAGAGGCTTCCGTTTACGGAAGCCTTTCTATTTTATCGTTCTCTTATTTAACAAACTTCTTTCATTTGAATAATAACTTTACATCAAGTAAGAAATTTCAGTTTATTTTTTATTCATTACGTGATATATTGCATATTGTATATAATATATTTTCCGAAAGGAGGACTCTATACATGATGGATCCAAATCGTTTAAAAGGAATCATTATGGTTGTCATTGGTGCTTGTTTATGGGGCTTGTCCGGAACAGCTGCACAACAACTTTTTCAATCTGAACATGTTTCTACTGAATGGTTAGTTACAATCCGATTACTTATATCTGGCATTATCTTACTCATTATTGCATCATTCGGACCAAGAAAAAAAGAAATATTCGGCATTTGGAAACAAAGATCTGATGCTTATAAAATGATATTGTTTGGTTTATTCGGTATGCTTGCTGTACAGTATACGTATTTTGCTTCTATTAAAGAAGGAAATGCCGCCGTTGCAACATTATTACAATATTTAGCTCCTATATTCATCACTGTATACTTACTTTTCAAATGGAACGTTCGTCCATCAAAAATTGATTTCATTTCAATTACCCTTTCATTAGTAGGTACTTTCCTCTTACTAACAAACGGGTCTGTGCATAACTTAGCTGTTTCTACACCAGCTATTATTTGGGGGATTTTATCTGGATTATCTCTCGCTTTTTATAGTTTATATTCAAAGGGATTACTAGAAAGATGGTCTTCCTCTGTTATCGTTGGATGGGGTATGATTATTGGGGGTATTGGTGTAACGATTGTACACTTTATTTCTACGAAAGAATTTATTTTATTATCAACTGTGAAATATGTAAAATTAAGTACTCTACCGCTCATCACATTTGTCGTCATTTTTGGGACACTTATTGCCTTTTATTTATACTTAGACAGCATACGATACTTGACTCCGAAAGAAACGACATTATTCGGTTGTACTGAACCACTCGCAGCTATTATTTCTTCTGTACTTATATTACATGTACCGTTTCAATCTTTTCAGTTATTAGGGGCTTTTTGTGTCATTGTAATGGTGCTCATCTTAAGTCAAAAACCAGATGAAGGGAAACCAGAATTAAAGCTTGTTCATGAGAAAAAGGAAAATATACAATGAAAGGATTGAATTCACTATGCCTATCCCTCAAAATTATAAAAAACAAGGAAGAGTTTCGGCAAAATCACTCGTGTTAAATCAACTACAAGATTGGATTATTGAAGGTGTACTGAAGCCCGATGAAAAAATTAATGATGGGGAATTGGCTGAAGCACTAGGAGTAAGTAGAACACCTGTAAGAGAAGCACTTCAAATATTAGAGCTTTCTGGATTAGTGGAAATGGTACCTGGGCAAAAAACAAAAATTGCTCCTATTAAGTTAGACGACATACCAACTATTTATGAAACGATGGCTGGTCTTCACTCTATTATAGGTAAGCAAGCACTTCAACACACTACAGAAGCTGATTTGAAACTACTTTCTGAAATAAATAATGATTTTCAGTACTCTATAGAGAAAAAAAACGCAAAACAAGCTTTAGAATTAGATATACAATTTCACAATGTAATTTCTTCTATTGCTAAAAATCAATATATTGAACCCTTTCTAGAAAATATGCAACTTCACGTTTTACGCCTTGAATATTTATTTTTCCAAAACTTTGTTCCAGCAAGTCAATCTATTGATGAACATCACGCTATCATTCAAGCACTGCAGAAGCAGGATGAAAAACAAATGGAACAAATGATGACTCAAAACTGGCTCCGTCCAATGAAAGAAATACAAAAAATAATTTCTACGAAATAAAAAGAGAGCTGGCTACGATTTTATGTAGCCAGCTCTCTTTTTACTAATATATATAACTATGCCTGAATATCTGCATAATCTTCCATATCCTCGTACTCTTTTTCCAATTCTTCTAAAGACAGCTCGTATAATTGTCGGTCACGAATTTTAAATACACCTGCTCCAATTAACACATCAATTAAATGCCTCTTACGATTTTCAACTGCAAAACGGAGTTGACTACTCATCTTTTAAAAAACTCCTTTCTACGATCATTGAAAATGATAATCTTTATCAATTACCACTTTTGATTATAAAAGATGACTCTTTATAAGTAAAGTAATTTCATGAAATATTTACCTTACAAAGTATTTGTGGCCACATTATATATATGTATGCCACGCGAAAAATGTTATGACACTTTTTCGTATCCTTTTTCTTTCATACTTTGCAAGTTGTCTCACTATGATGAAATTCACCATCTATTTCTACTTGAATGGTGACATGTTCTACATGAAACTTCTTCTTTAATACATCCGTAGCCTCTTTTAATACATTTTGTGTTTCATTTCCGTTAATAATCAAATGGCAAGTTAATACTTGAAAATCAGATGTAACAGACCATATGTGTAAATCATGAACTTCTTTTACAACCGTAATATTTAATAATGTACTTTTTACCTCTTCAACATTTATGTGCTGTGGTGCACCTTCCATTAATATATGGACTGTATCACGTGTTACACGCCATCCACTAATAATGACTAAAATAGACACAAGAATACTAGCAATCGCATCTGCAGCAGTCCATCCGAAAAATTTAATAAGTAACGCAGCAATTATCGCTCCGACTGACCCTAATAGATCGCCTAATACATGTAAGAAAGCACTTCTTAAATTCAAATTGCCCTTCACATCTCCGCCTCGCATTAATATCCAAGCTGATAAAATATTAATAAATAGACCAAGTACAGCAATAATGAGCATCCCATTACTAGCAATCTCAACTGGCTCTTTAAAACGGCGAATTGCTTCAATAAAAATGTATACTGAAATGACAATAAGAACGACACCGTTACATAATGCCGCTAACATTTCGACTCGCTTATATCCATATGTTTTTGCAGTTGTTGCTGTTTTTTCTCCGAGTTTAAACGCAAGTAAACTTAAAGCTAAAGATACAGCATCACTTAGCATATGCCCCGCGTCAGATAGTAGTGCTAAGCTATTTGTTACAAATCCCCCAATAACTTCAGCAATCATAAAACTTGTTGTTAGTAAAAATGCAAGTAATAACGCTTTTTTATTATTAGAATTACCATGATTATGTGAATGTCCCATACTAAGGCTCCTTTAAGGATAATATCTGTACATTAGTATGAAACAAACTCCCCACCTTTATCCCGCTTCCTCTGTATACACACTTCGCTACATTTCAAACAAGTCCTTTTTCTCAACAAAAAATAAGACTACTTCTTTTTCGGCTTCATATTGTTTACTAATGAAAGAATTTTTAAGGAGGTTACGAAAATGAAACGTTTATTTCTCTGTATGGAACGTGAACTTATCGTTGTAAAAGAACGCTATGGTAACTATGAAACCGCATATCACTTACAAAATATGCAACCTACCTGTATCGCTGTTGATCCATTTCAAAAGAATCGTGTATATTGCGGAACATTTGGACGAGGTCTCTGGTTAAGTGATGATAGCGGAGATTCATGGAGACCGATTGGAGATTCTTATCGTTACTTTGATTTTCCAAAAGAAGATGGTATTTTACACTCTTCTATCACTTCCATTACGATAAGCCCGAATGAAAAAGTTAACGGATATGGCGTCGTTTATGTCGGCACAGAACCGAGCGCTTTATTCCGTTCAGAAAATGGTGGTGAAACGTGGACGGAACTGAAAAATATGAAATCATTATTATCTTCTTATACGTGGGCTTTTCCGCCTAGACCTTTCACCCATCACGTACGCTGGATTACAGTGGATCCACAGAATCCGAATACAATTCATGTTTCAATTGAAGCTGGTGCTGTGATTCAAAGTAACGATAAAGGACATACATGGATTGATAAAAAATTCGGTGCTCCTATCGATGCGCATCAATTACTCATGCATCCTGAAGCACCAAATCGCCTTTATGCATCATGTGGTGACGGCTTTATGGGCGGACCTGATCGCGCATACCTTGAAAGTTATAACAGTGGAAACAGCTGGATCTCACGCAGTGAAGGACTTGAACATCATTATTTATATAGCATGGCTATCGATCCAGCTGATTGTAATACAATTCTCGTTTCTGCCGCACCGAGTGCAGATCTCGCTCATCACCGTATTCCTTATGAATCTTATATTTATCGTAAAACGAAAGATACTCCTTTCGAGCAAGTACAACAAGGACTCCCCTCTGCAATCGGTACAGTCATTTCGATGTTTGCAACAAATCCAGCAGAACCGCACACGTTTTACACTTTAAATAACAACGGTGTGTTTCAATCCAATGATAGCGGCGAATCGTGGGAACAACTAAACATTCCGTGGAAAGATGAGTATAAAACACAACACCCGCATGCTTTACTTGTTACTACTCCTTAACGAAAAAAAAGACTGCCTAATGTTTTAGGCGGTCTCTCTTTTATTTCTTTAAATCAATAACGATATCATCTAAAACAATATCTTTCTTTTTCGCCTCTTTATTCGGCACTTCAATTTTTTTCTCGATACCATTAATAAATTCCACTCCACCAAAGTTTTCTGATGTATGTACTCGTAAGTTCACTTGAGGTGTAACGATAAGCTTCGTAGCGTTTTTGTTCAATTTTTGGAATGTAGCACTCCAACTACTTTTATGTGGCTCTGCTACTGTACTAGTTCCGCCATTTCCTTCACCTGCATATTTATTTCCTAAATCATCTTTTATTTCTAATTCCACATCAGCGCTATCCCATATACTTCTTAATACTTTAGACTCTTCCTGATTGAAAAAAACGATAAATGACATCGGAGTTACTTCCATTTTGTCTATATTTACTTTTATTAATTCATTTTCAGAAACCCCATTAACCTTTACTTCTTTACTCTCCATTGCTTTTAAACTAAGTGCGAAGTTCCAATTCCCCTTAATTGAATTACCTTTATAATCCAACTCAATCTCTTCCATATTCCACCAAACGTTTGCAACATCTAACCTTTTACTACTATTACTACTCATCGTAGTCATACCTACGTACTTTTTCTCTCCAACTTTTGTTACTTGAGAGCTTCCTCCCCCGCCATTAAACCCCATCACCTGCGGATATCCAAATATATTTGGCTTCTCACCTAAATCTTTATCACTCTCAATAGAGTATGTGATTGTGATTGTTCTACCATCGAACACAGCATCATTAATTGTAACCTTAACCCCATTACTCTCTCTCGTCATATTCAACTCAGTCGAAAACTCTTTATAATTTTCATATAACCCCGTTCTACCATTATCTAAAAATCGGAATATGTCCCCTACTATTGGTAATCCCCCAGCGTATGTAGGAAATCCGATGCCAAGCATGGCAACCGATACGCCGACTAAAATAGATGCAGCAGCGACACCTTTTTTCCAACTTCTCATCTTTTTCTTCGTATGAATAGATTGTTTTACATTACGCTTCACTTTTTCTTTTTCAATTTCAGAAGCCTCAATTTCCTCAAGTTCTTTTTCATCTATATCAATATCATTTAATAGTTCATAAATGTCTTTCATATTACACTACCTCCAAAACTAATATTCGTAGCATTTTGTTGTAGTTTCTTTTTCCCACGGTACACTCGATTATCGATTGCTGCCCGGGTTAATCCTAACTTGTCACCTATTTCCTCTGCCTTCATACCAAGTAGATATTTCATAATGAATACTTTTTGATCTAGCGGTTCTAATTGATTAATAAGCTTCAATAATTCTTCTCTATCTTCCATAACAATTAATTCATCTTCCGCTGACTTTTCCGTACTGATATGAAACTCATCCGAAATAATTTCAACTTTTTTAGTCGCTTTCCGGTAATAATCAATTGCTTTAAACTTCGCAATTGCCGCAACCCATTTTTTAAAATCACTTGGCTCTCCATGAAACTTATTTGCATTATTCCAAATAGATAGGAAAATATCATTTACACATTCCTCTATCAATCCATCATTTTGAACTGGAAAAAGAACTTTGTGCGTGATTCCCTTTATGAGTGGTAAATATGTATCGACAACAAATTCTAGCGCATCTTCTTTTTGCCGCTTTAATCTTTTTATACAATTTTTCTCATTTGATTTCATGTAGCGATTCCCCTTATTTTTTTGTAAAAACTTTTACACCCTATATAACGTCTAAAAAAATATTTTCTCTCATCTTTTTATTATTTTTTGTATGTAATGGAATACTTTCCCTTAGCCATTGTCTCACATAACTATGCATTACAAGAAAATTTTCTCAAGTCTGCAATTTGATTCATGTAGTACACTATTTATATAGTCATTCTTTAACTTAGTGTACATTTTATTTCGTTAACCTACTATTTAAAATTAGGAGATGAGATGTGTATGTGTGGAATTACAGGTTGGGTAAATTGGAATAAGGATCTTTCTAATGAACATGTTATTTTAAAAAAGATGGCAAATCGTATTCAGCATCGCGGTCCTGATGCTGAAGGATTTTGGTTTTCACCTCGTGCGGCCTTTGCACACCGTCGTTTAATTGTAATTGATCCAGAAGGCGGGGCACAGCCGAAGACATTTCGTGCTGGTGATTATACGTATGCTCTTACTTATAATGGAGAAATTTATAATTTCCGTGAGCTGAGGGAACAACTAAGGAAATGTGGTCATACATTTGAAACGCATTCAGATACAGAAGTGTTACTACATGCTTATTTAGAATGGAAAGAAGACTGCGTGCAACATTTAAACGGCATTTTCGCTTTCGCCTTATGGGATGATCAGAAGCAACGACTGTTTTTAGCACGTGATCATTTAGGTGTAAAACCGCTCTTTTATACAGAAAGAAATGACAGTATTATTTTCGGATCTGAAATAAAAGCATTATTAGCTCATCCATCTGTTCCTGCTGAAATTGATGCGGATGGCATAAATGAAATATTTGGATTAGGGCTATTTCGAACTCCAGGATGTGGCGTCTTTAAACATATTGAAGAAGTGCGTGCCGGACATTCTATCACATTTACACGTGATAAAAAAGTAGTTACGAAGTATTGGAATTTAGAAAGTAAGGTCCATACAGATTCTATAGAAGATACATCATCACATATTTTATCTATTTTACAAGATACAGTAAAAAGACAATTAATTGCCGACGTCCCTCTCGTTTGCATGTTATCAGGAGGATTAGATTCTAGCGGTATTACTGCACTAGCAGGAAAAGAATTTGCTGCTGAAAATAAAACACTTCATACGTATTCCGTTGACTTTGTAAATAGCGCAAAAGATTTCGAGCTGACATTTGCTCGCACTGGTTTAGACGCTCCTTGGGTAAAACGCGTTTCTGAACATGTAGGGACATCTCATCATGATATTATTGTGAATGCTGAAGAATTAGCTAATCACTTATTCGTTCCCCTCCGTGCAAAAGATTTACCGAGTGCTGGCGAAATGGAAACTTCACTATATTTACTATTTTGCGAAATGAAAAAAGATGCGACCGTAGCTTTATCCGGCGAATCTGCTGATGAAGTATTCGGTGGATACCCTTGGTTTCATCAAGAAGAATTACTATATGTCGATAAGTTTCCTTGGCTAACAAATTGGAAGAATACATCTCCTCTTCTACTACATGAAATAAGTAACCAATGTAATCTAAAAAACTATATTGATACACGATTCCAAGAAGCGATACTTGAAGTACCTACTCTTGAAGGCGAAAGTAAAAAATCCGCGAAACAACGTCAAATGTTTTATTTATTTTTAACGAGATTTCTTCCGTTCTTACTTGACCGTAAAGACCGTATGAGTATGGCTGTAGGATTTGAAGTTCGTGTACCGTTTTGCGATTATCGATTAGTTGAATATTTATGGAACGTTCCTTTCAACATAAAAAGCATTGATAATATTGAAAAAGGTATTTTACGTAGAGCACTGAAACCTGCTTTACCTGACGATGTACGTAATAGAAGAAAAAGTGCGTATCCAACTTCACAAGACCCACAGTATTTACAAACAATCCGTCATTTATCACTCGACATGTGCAGTAATAAAAACAACCCTATTTTCTCACTTATTAATCATTCCACATTACTTGCCATTGCCGATGGAAGTAATAAAGAAATTAACAATTTCGAAGCAAGAAGTGCTATGGAATATATGCTTCAAGTAAATGAATGGTTAAAAACGTATCACATCCATATTGCTTAACAAAAAGGAGTTCAAGGACAAAAGCCTTGAACTCCTTTTATATTAATTAGCACATCGTTTATTTTCAGTGTCAATGGACCATCCAATAATTGTGGCGCAATCTCTACCTTTCCACTGCAGTACATTTGTTAATACTGGTTCAATCTGTAAGCAACTTCCGTCGTGCAATATTTCTACTAAAGATTGATCATCATCAAACCTTCGTTTATCACACTCTAAAATACCGTCCGTTGCCATTACAATGTGATTCATTCCTTTTTCTAATCCTCTTACACCTGACGTAAAGCAAGGTGTATTTGCTGCAAAAATATTTTTCCTACCGATATATTCGTAATTCTTCCGCTTATTTAATCGCCCTTTTCCATTTTTCGTTTTCTCAGAATGGAATAAATATGCGAAACAATTACCAACTGATAACCAATATAAAAATTCACCTTTTCGCAAACATATTAAACATGCGAGTTCCTCATCATCTTGATCACATTTTTCAATAAACAACTCATCTGTAAATAAAGCTAACAAATACATATGTGTATGATGAAAAGCTAAATGTATCGGGTAGGAAAATAACTCTTTTAGTTTCTCTTTTCTTTCCGAAATTGCTTCTACTATATAATCTATATTTTTTGTTTTGTGATGTGTATCAAAAATCATAACAAATTCAAATTGTAATTCAGGATCCCACCAAGCAAGCACCGCATCTCCTCGTTCATATGCATCACTCTCTTGATTCCCCCCATATACGCCGACTGAAAGAGGACCACATTTTTCAACATGTATTTCATCTACATACATCTGTTCATGACTCATCCATTTGAATGTATTCACAGCTATCATCCTCTCTCTTTCTAAATGTATACCTTTACACATAGATTACCTTATATTTCAATAAAAATAAACTTTTTCAACATTTTTTATCCAAATAAAAGGATTTTATTTCTACACTAACGAATATATCTTAGTATACGATATAAAAACAGGGGGATTTATTATTATGAAAGACATCAATCAGCATTGGGAGAACATTTATTATCACTTACGATATGAATATGAAGACAATCTTTCTCACCAAGCTATTCGTATTTTACAAATCGTTTCTCGTGAGAAAGAAATAACAATTGGAAAAGTCGCTACTGAGCTTACTCTCTCTCATAACACAGCATCTGAACACGTAAAGCGCCTTATTCAAAAAGGATTTATCATAAAAGAAAGAAACAAACAAGATGAAAGAGTTGTGAACCTTACTTTAACGAAAGAAGGCATTGAAGTATTAGAAAAGCATACTTTACTAGATAAAGAAAAGATAAAAATATTAGAATCACAGTTATCAAAAGAAGAACAACAATTAATTGAAAAAGCTTTTTCATTATTAGCAAAGGAGGCAAAGTATGCATTTCCTCGTTAAAGTAATCGTTTCTGCACTTATTATCGGCGTTATTACCGAAGTCGCTAAACATTACAGTACAATTGGCGGCTTTATTGCTGCCCTTCCTCTCGTAAGTTTACTGAGCCTATTTTGGATTTCTTTCGAAGGCGGGAACAAACAAGAATTAAGTCAATTTGCTTTAGGTGTATTATATGGATTTCCTGCATCCGCACTATTATTATTTATCGTCTATATTGGTTTAAAAAACTCGTTTTCACTTAGTACCTCTGTCCTATTCGGTATAGGTGTCTGGTGTATTGTTTTCGCTTGTCAAAAATTATTTCAAGCTTAGTTAGGAGGGTTTATTATTTATAAATTTGTAGAAGTATTGGGGCAAACTATAGAAGTATATATAAAAGGATGTAATACACAAACTGTAGTCATTCAAACCGGAATGGGTTGCTCATTTTATGATTGGTTTCCTATTATAGAAAAGCTTTCACAACACTTTACAGTCGTTTCATACCATCGCCCAGGTTACGGAAAAAGTGATTTAGGAAATGATTCGCGTACTATAAGGAAAGTGACAAAAGAATTACATATGTTACTACAGAAATTAGCTATTCACGAGCCTATCATTCTAATTGGTCATTCCTACGGAGGCTTATGCGCACAACATTTTACGATGTTACATGAAGATAAGTTGCAAGCACTTATTTTAGTTGATTCTACTTCCATGAACTTACACCGATTAGATGAACTTCATTTACCAATTTCTGATCAAACAGATTCGGATGATATGTGGCTTCAAAAATATAATACATATTCCAAAATGGATGTAGACATGCTTTCTAATAGACTAAAACCTATGCTAGCCGGTCAATCAAGACAACAAATTGAATTTTCTACCTCTCCTTCATTATATAAAGCGACAGCTTCTGAACTATCGGAGTGGAAAAACTGTGCTCTTTCACTAAAAGAGCTATATAAAACATTAGAAATACCATTAATCGTTATCGGTAGAGACCCTCAATATGCTATTACTCAGTTGATTAAAGGCGGCATGCCAATAGAGGAAGCGACACAACTTGAAGCAATGTGGCAAGAGCTAATTCATGAACAATTAAAACTCTCAATGAATAGCCAATATATACTTGCTGAACATGCTGGTCACGGAATAGAAAATGACCGACCAGATATTATCATTGAAGCTGTTCACTCCCTAAAAATAAAAAAAGGAAGCAACTAAAGCTGCTTCCTTACTTATCTATTCATAATCTTCTTCATCATCGATTTCTTCGTAATACGAATTCCCATTACTTACATATATAGGGCCATTCGCAACGTCAATACGTAATACCCATGCCCACGGCACAGCTAAACGCTTATGTATTGCTCGCCAAAAGCTCATTGATTTTCTTTCATACTCCTGGAACTCCTGAAGTAACTCTTTGTAGGAGGAACCGTCTAACTGAATATTTGTTTCTAACAAACGAGAATGGGCATAGTACTGCAGCTCTAGTTCAGCAGCAATTTCCATTTCTTCTTCCGTTGCCATACCTATAATTGTTCCATCTGCTGGTGCAATTTCATATACGTTGTGAACTTCAATAAGCCCTTCTTTCTCTTTCTCAAACATGTAAACAGCCTCCTTTAACATATATTTTTTATGTTACAAAGTCATACTTCTACAATAACATCTCTCTTTCCTCTTTTTTTGATAAACTTTTACAAATTATTTATCTGATGACCCGTATTCTCTATCCTTTCGGCAGAAACTAAATCTTCATTATGAAAATTCAACTTAAATATATCGGGCATACGAAGTGTTTTCCAAAATCGAAAATCATATTTTGAATCAAAATAATTCATAAGTAATACCATAATATTCCCATGCGTACCTATTACAATATTTTTACCTTTATATTTTTTTAATATACTTTGCATACATATTACAGCGCGTCTTTGTGCTACATCATTTGATTCTCCGCCTTCGTATGCAAAACTCCAATCTTCCCACACATTCTCGATAGCATCATTAAAATCTGCTACTGGTTCTGAACTTAATAACCTTTCTCGTAAATCTTCTTCTATTTCTATTGATACATGATATGTATTCGCAATTCCTTGTACAGTTTGAATTACTCTTTTGTACGGACTAGAAATCACTACATCAATATGTTTATCTTTTAATAAGTGTGTTACATTCTCTGCATCCAAGTACCCTTTTTCAGATAAAGGACGCTCCCGCTCTTCTTTTGTATATGTAGAATGGGCATGGCGAACGAAATATATTATCGTCATGTATTCATCTCCCTTTTCCGTTTCTATCCAAATTCAATACATTACCATCAAATCCCTTTACCTTTATAATAGGTGCTGTCAAATTTAAATATTGATTTTCATATTAATAAAAGGGAAACACCTCATATGGTATTTCCCTCAATTAAAATAGACTACATTCAATTAAATACTTTATCGATTTTATTTCTATCGTATTCTAATATCCAATCCTTATATGTATAATAAATATCCCTAATTGTATTAGGAGAGGTAGCTAATACCTCACAACCTCTATCATCATAAACGTGAAATATAGTATTCTTATTACTATTTATAAAATACACTCTATGAAAAATACGCGGTTTTATTCCCATATCTTGATTACAAATTGCTTTTAACATAGGAATGTATTTCAAGTCAGAAACTTTACATTTCAAAATATATCTATGTGTTTTATATCCCCCGTCTTCATCGTCTTCTGGAAAAACATAAGGGATTGTATTTTTCTGTAACTTAAACAAATCGGACTTCGCTTTTACATACTTAGAAAAGATATTTAATTTGTGTTTAAAAGTTTCACCGTCTGCATATTCATTTACATCCACTACGATATAAATATCATCTTCTGTTGCATGTAAAGACCGAAATAAAGTAATGGCTCTATTATAAACGCCCTCTAAATATGGGCAGTTTTCATAAATGTTATTGCAATCATAGTTCACACCTAATCTAAAGCGAATACCAATATCCCCATTATAAAATAGAGGTGGTCTAAGTTCTAAATTTGGAAACGTTTCAAGCATATACTCATTCAACCTCATCTCAACACCTACCTTTAACAGCTCATTGTTTACATAATAAAATTATTTCATTATAATTTATTTCTAAATTCCTCACTTGTTATAATGTCTCGAATAAAATAATCTACATTATTTCTCAGCTTTTGATATGCAACTTGATCTTCTATATCGTTAAACATAATGACAACTTCTACTTTATTCCCTTTCTTATCTGTAGTATACAAGCTTTTTGTCAATACGAATGCGGTAGAACCACCTTTTTGACCAGCATATTCGAACTTACTATTTTTAACTGTTCCTTTGAAAATGTTCTCGATTTCTTCTTGCATTGGTTTTGGAAAATACTTTCTACTATTTATCTTTTCCATTATACTCATATAATCTTTAGCGTTTGCACCTACTAATCGATCTGACCAAATTCGCTGAAATTCCATATCTACCTTTAATGGAATATCCCGCTTTTTCCATTCTTCTTCATCTTTCATCCATTCATGTATTTGTAACACATGTTGATTATACTCATCCTGTGACATGTTACGTATCTTTTCTAACGATTGATTTTCTGGCTCATGAAGTTCTTTTTCTACATACCCTCTCATATATAATGAAGCAGTATACGAAGAGAACTTGTCATGACTAGTAAGCTCTAACTCTTTTATACTTTCATTTACTCTTTCTATTCCAAGCTTATCTAACAAATATGTTGTATTTGCATTAGAGCTATAATGAATCATTCCTTTTGCAACTTCTTCTAAAGCGATTTGTCCATTTTTCACTAAATTTCTAGTTTCGGCGTCTTCTAACCAGGCAGGATGTGCTCCACCATCAGTATCTTTAACGTAATATTTATTTAACTCGTGCAATGAAATTTGTTCATCTCGACTTATTTTTCCTTCTGATACTTGCTTAGCAAATTCAACTGCTATTACGATTTTTGCCATACTCGCTAATGGCAATTTTTTATTTTCATTTATAGAAGTTATTACTTCTCCATTTCTTTTAATAAATAATGAACATGTTTTATCGTCTTTATGTTCTTTTATGTACTTTAATACGTAATTCGGATCTTCTTTTGACAAATAGTACTTCATAATAACAAAGAAAGCTATAACGGCTACTATAATGACTCCTGCAACAATTCCTATAATCTTTAATATGTTCACAATATGCCCCCTCTACTACATTCCCTTCTATATCATAATTATAACGAAATATATTACAAAATTATACAAAATAGAATAACTCTTCCTAAAAAAAGAAAGAGTTATTCTATTTCACATGGTATTATTTGTCCATTTAACGTAACTACTATATTTGACTCGTCACTTTCTTTAACGCTACTTATACGATTTGAGTTAGGAGGACCAATTACAACTGACTCCTTAATTGGCGAAAAGTCCTTCTCTAATTTTTCTGCACTTACCCCGTATGCAGCTTGAAATACTTCTGGCGGTGTTAATCTAAGTATGTCTGATCCTTCTGCTGTTTCAAACTGATCGTTATTGAAGAACAAATGTAATTGTACTTCTTCTGTTACTGCTGTGATCCAATGCCACCATCCCATTGGAATAAAGACAGTTTGCCCCGCTTTCACATGATAATTTTGCAATTGATTCGTTTCGGGATTTAAGATAGATGTAATTGCTTCTCCTGATACAACAACATCCAATTCCCACGCATTCGGATGCCAATGTGGTTCTCGCATATGTCCTTTTGTCATAAACAAATCAACAAACGCTCCACCTATCATTGCTGGTAACTGCGTTGACGTAACTTCATATGCAACGTTTTTCTTATCTCTTTTAAAAAAGACATTTTTTCTCGAATCAAAGAAAAGGTTTGGAGTTCCTGAGCTTTTCTTTAAATTTTTGTTATCTGGAACATAACCTGAACTACCCATTTTATCCCTCTTTTCCACTCCGAACATTTCGGCTTTCACACTGTATCGTATGGAAAAAAAACATGAATGTGCCTATCATTCACATAACAAAAAAACATGCCTTCATAAGGAGAGCATGTTTTGTGATATTCTTCACATTATTTAGCTAAAAATAAACTTTTTACTTACCATGATGTAACATTAAATCACTAAGTTCTTCTTCAATGTGATTTAATTTCGCAACGCTTTCTTTCCATTTATGAATATAACGTGAAACCCCAACGAAAAATAGAACGATAATTGTGGAAAGAATAATACCATACACGATTGCTACAGTACTCATAGTTACACTTCCTTATAATTAGTAATGTGGTTATTAGTTATATTTTTATTATAAACCTTTTTCTTTTAAAATACTTCGATTTCAACTTTTTGTAACAAAATTGATTTTTCTAATATTTCGTTCGTAAAAACGGCATATTTTTCACAAATTATACAAAACTTCACCTTATGTACTATTACCATATGAGTTATATTATTTAATAGGAAAAAGGGGATGATATAGTATGACGACTTGGTTTATTGTTATGTTGGTTGTATTTGGAGCATTTAAAATTATCGTTTCGAGCCTTCCTAACACTGTTATTGAATCCATTATTAGCAAGTACGAAACACATCCACAGCTCGAAGAAGAGAATGCGACTGTTACAATCAATGGAAATAACGTAGAAGGCGAACAAAAATCCAAAATTATTCATGATTTTAACGAAGGTTTATTTTTAGATCGCTATTATGCACCACCACACAATGAGGGTACGCCTTTAATTATCAATGCAAAGCGTGGCAAAAAGGATTTTATATTTTATATTTATAGTCATGAAGAGCATGTTGATGTTGTAAAGCAATATAAAAAGAAGGTAGTTGCTTATAGTTTACGCTCTAAAAACCTTCAAAATAATGATATGCTCGTGTCAGCTGATTTAGCGTAATACTCATATATAAAAAGGAATCCATGGCATATGGATTCCTTTTTACTATTTACTGAAAAATAAGTTCTGTCTTCAAACTATCTTTCGGTAACAGCCATCCTTTTTGATCTAAGCTCTGCATTAATAATTCTCTTTGTTCTTTTGCAATACTTGCCTCATTTGTTTTAAACGATACTTCTATTACGAAATCATCTTCTATTTTCCCTGTATTACTAAGTGGCCAAACTTCAATATTCGTTTTAATGTTTTCAAATTCAGCTGTATACCTTTTCATTAATACAGGCCCATAAATACGAGAATTTTTGAGCATTTCTTCTCCCCAATTCGTATACAACCATTTGTTCATTTTCCCTGGCAACTTTTCTATTAACATGTTTTGAGCAGCTTGTTCGTCTGGTAAATCAAGTACTCCATATCCTTTCGCACTGTAACTTTTCTTATTTGAAATACTTAACGTTTTCTTTTCAAATCCCCAATCTATTTCCGCATCATAGTTATCGGTTTTACTATCAAATCCATCATTTTTAGCTACTTCTAGTGCATCTTGAATTACACCGTTTGGAATAGGATATCTTTTTTTATATGTTAGCTCAAAATCTTTACTAAATTCTTTCTTTCGAATTCTAGCAAACCAACCTTCATTACTTAAATTTTTATTTTCCGTATCTAAAAATTGCACTTGTATTCTTTCATAATTTGTACCAGCCTGGAAATGCTCTAGTACATCTTGCTTCATCTCTTTGTTAGGACCTAGTACTTGTTCTGGCTTTAATAATAACTTCACTTCAAAACTAGGTGTCATTGGACTAGCAGCAAACCCTTCCTTATCGGAATAAAGGAAACAACAAAAGAAAATACTCACGAATACAAATACTTTTTTCATATACCTATCCCCTTTACATGTTAAATAACTTCTATACGTTCCATAGTAAGTGAATATACATTTTCATACCCTGCCGTGCTAAGCTTTTTCTGTAATCGATCTGTATCCTCTTTTAAAGCGTGTACTAACACCGTATGTTCCGGTAATAATGTATTTAACATCTCTTTCACATCTCTTATACTTTGATGAACTTTATATGGAACTCGCTTCACCCTACATTCTTTACCTATACGTTCTTTCAAAACTTTTTCTGCAAAACTCCCTTTCGCAACATGCCCAGTAAAGATAATAGAATTTCTTTCTTCATGCCGAATTTGTTCATAATATAACTGAGCCCGTTTCGTTTGCATATTCGCATCACTCATTACAACTATTCCATAACTATGTTGCGTACCGCCGTCATCATCCATAACTATTATGTTTCTTTTTAAACTCTCCATTAGCTCTTCAAGTTCTTTATTATTTTTGATCCAATCTTTATATAAGAACATCTCGTCAAATCCATCTAAAATTTCCTGATCTACTATAATGGGAAATTCTTTATATTTTTCATATAAATACAATACGATATCTTGCGCCCTACCAAGGGGTGGCAATGGTAGTAATGCTATCCCTTTATTCCCCGCAGCTCGTTCAATTTCTGTACATAGTTCGTTTACTCGTTCATGTTGCGAAACATCATCAGTATGATAAGCGGCATCTACAATTGCAACTTTTATATCGCCGCGCAATTTCTCAGGTAAATTCGCTCGTAGTATGTTAGACTCTGCTGAATAATCGCCAGAATAAAATACATATGTATGACTCATATCCACTAAAAACCAAACCGATCCTAATACGTGCCCACTATACCCCCATTGAAACCGCAATGTTGGAGTAATCTGTATCCATTCATTCGGATTACTAATCTCATCAACATATATATAATTTAAATCTTTCACATTTTGGTCGTTATATGGCACATTCCATCCTTGCGTCACATTGTAGTTTCTCCATTTTTCATAATAAGCGGGAAGTTGCTCCTTCGTATAACGAGTTGTCCAGATTTTTTTCTTATATCCATACTTCGCTAATAAAGGTAAGCCCATCGTATGATCTTCATGAATATGTGATAAAAATACTGCATCTAAAAACGGTACAACTTCCCGCTCTATTTTTGGATAACTATCCTCATATGATCGATTAATACCACAATCAAATAATATTTTTGTCTCTTTATTTTTTACGAAATAGCAGGAACGACCGTATTCTCCCGCTCCTCCCCATACTTCTACCCTCATCATGCTACCCCTTTTCGTTTTTGCTCCATATGCTGCAGAAGTAATAAACATAGCGTTGTAAGTCCAACTGAAACGACAGCCATCGCCATTCCAATAGATACTTCTCCTTGTTCAAATTGAGCAAAAATAAATGTTGCTGACGTCTCTACTGATGGAGGTAGTACGAGAAGCGATGCTACTAACTCCCTTATTGAGATTGTAAATGTCATCGCCCATCCGGCAAGAATACCTGGGATAATAAGCGGTAATATTATTTTTCTAAAAATATAAATATAATTTCCAGAAAAAATACTTCCTACCTGCACGAGAGAATCATCGATTTGCCCGAGCGATGCTTTTACATACTGCACCGTATAAGGTAAAAAAAGAACAACGTACGTTACGATTACCATGACTGGTGTATTGTAAATGGACAGGGGCATATAAGGGGAATTCCAAAATAAAATAAGCCCTACAACCATCACGATTCCTGGTACCATATTCGGTAACATACCGCACATATCAAGCCATTTTTCAGAGGACTTTTTCCCCTTTCGGATCATAAGTGCTAAAAACACTCCAATCATAACAGCAATAATCGCTGTTATAAGTGAAAAAAGAAAACTGTTCCATAAAGCTTCTAATCCTGGAGATCCAATTGTAAATAATGCTTCATAATGGCTCGTTGTAAAGTTATTTACATGTAAGCCGCCGCCTCTTAATTTCGATAAAGAAGCAATCAATATAGAAAAGTACGGGATTCCAATTGATACGATTAATAAACCAATTACATAAAACCATGCTACAACGCGCGCAAATATAGACAAAGTATACCTTTTAGATTTCACACCTTTTCCACTAACCATTGCATATGAATACTTTCGATTCAATACATTTTGCATATACCAAATGAGCATACATGCACTAAGTAATAAAGAAGATAATGCTGTTGCACTACTAAAATCAATCGGCCAACTTGAAATAAATTTATGAATTTCTGAAGTCAGCACGTGAAATCCGATTCTCCGCCCGAATGTAGCCGGTGTTCCAAATTCAGCAATCGTCTTTACGAAAATGAGTAAAGCACCCATTACATAACTTGATACTAATAACGGCAATATTATTTTTCTTAAACGATAGAAAAAGCTTCCGCCATGAACTGCTGCGGCTTCTTCTTTACTACTCCCAATCTGAAGTAACGTGTTTTTCAACATGAAATAAAGGAATGGGAATAAATGCAAACTCATAATTAAAACCATACCTCCTAAACTAAAAAACGAAGATGAAATCGTCTTTAGCATCGGAAAAAACTGTTCGAAATAGCCGTTCGGTTGCATGAACAAGATCCATCCCATCGATCCAATATACGGCGGAGTCATAAATGGAATCATAAAAACAATATCTAACTTACTATGTTTTCCAACATCTGTTTTGCTCATAATGAAAGCTAGTGGAAATGCAAATACGGTAGCCCCTATTACTACAAGTACACCTAGAAGCATCGAGTTTAGAAAAATGCCAGCTAATCCACTACTCTGCATCACTTCAAACGGCTTTAAAAAATTCCAACTACTATTTTCATATACACTAGAAAGTAAAATGAGAAAAAGCGGAATGACGATTAACATCGCCACAAGTAATAAAGCTACCGTCATTCCAACTTGCCTTACTGATACGAATCGATTTACCATGTAATCACCATCTTATTGAAATACTTTCTTAAATTGTTTTCCTATTTCATCTTGTTCTTTCTCAACTGTTTTCCAATCAATATTTAATACTGGAATCTCTTCCACGTTTGGTCTATTCTCAGCTTTTATATCTGTTCTACCAGGCAATAAATATGCTTTAGAAATTTGTTTTTGCACATCATCTGATAATAAATAATCAATAAACTCTTTTGCACCTTCTACATTTTTACTATCTTTCATAATACCTGCTGCACGTGGGCTAATAACTGTTCCGCTTTTTGGATAAACAATATCAACCGGTTCACCCTTTGCTTTTGCACTGTACGTCATATAATCAACACCCGCAATGACCATATCTTTTGCTCCTGTTACAACTGGATCTAATGCTTCTTGGTTTGCCCCTGCTACTGTAACTTCATTTTTCTTAAGCTGTTCAAATAAATCCCATCCATCTTTTCCATTCTTTTTCACATATCCTGTTACAAAGTCTAAAGCTGAACCTGAAAGTGCTGGATCTGGAAGATTCACTTTCCCTTTCCATTCTCCTTTCGTTATATCGCTCCAATCTTCAGGCGCTGTCTTCACATTTTTTGTGTTATACACAATTCCTAACGCTGAAGCACTATATCCAAAATAATGTCCTTTATCATCCGACCATTCAGAACGAAGCTTATCAGCTTGTTTCGCTTCTTTGTAAGCTAGCGTTTGACCATCCTTTTTTAATCCTTCCATCGCAGGTAAAGAAGCAAGTACGACTACGTCAACGACTGGCTTTTTCTTTTCAGCTTCCATTCGCGCTAAAATTTTTCCCGTTGTCCCTTGAAACATTTCTACTTTTATACCCGTTTTCTTTTCAAAGTCCTTTTGAATTTTTTCTGCTAATCCTTTTGGCCCTGCACTGTATACGACAATTTTCTTTTCATTAGTCGTTTTACTTTTTGCATCTGCATTACCTGTCTTTGAGCTACACCCTGTTACGACTGCAGAAAATAATAAAGTACATACAAATAAAGACTTAAGCGAACTGAATTTCTTCATACGATTCTCCCCCTATATGATGAATACATTTTTTTGGTACATATAACGATACTGGTTTCCCAATGCTTAGCTTACTATTGTGATAAGCTGTCCATATTCCGAGTGTCCCCATGTTTACTTTCACTTCATAACGTTCCCCTACATATGTAACGTGCTGAATTTCACCTGTATATATTTCGCACACTTCATTTTTCGTCCAGCTTACATGCTCTGGACGAACCATTTGTTTCCCCTCTACAAGCCAATTTGCCTTACCAACAAATTTTGCAACAAATTCATGAGATGGCTTCACATAAATGTCTTCTGGTGTTCCTTTTTGTAATACTTCTCCTTGTTTCATGACAATGATTTGGTCTGACATTGACATAGCTTCTGTTTGATCGTGGGTTACATACAATGCCGTTAAACCAATGGAATGAACGATATCCATAAGCTCTAATCGCATTTCTTCTCGCAAAATTGCATCGAGTGCACTGAGCGGTTCATCAAACAAAATGAAATGCGGCTTTGTTACAATCGCTCTCGCAAATGCGACACGTTGCTGCTGTCCGCCAGAGAGTTCATGCGGATAACGTTTCTCCATCCCTTGTAAGCGAACTCTCTTTATTGCCTCTTCTACTTTTTCCCGTAATTGATTCGTTTGCTTTGTAGCCCTTAAACCAAATGCAACATTTTCAAATACAGTCATGTGTGGCCATAAAGCAAAATCTTGAAATACCATACCTATATTACGTTCATGAGGAGATGTTTTTATTTTTTTAGTAGAAGAATACATGCACATATCCCCGAAATATATTTCACCTTTATCTGGTTCTTCCAGTCCTGCAATCATTCTAAGTAAAGTCGTTTTCCCACATCCCGAAGGTCCTAAAAGTGTGGTAAATTCACCTTGTCTCATAACAATTTGTAATGGCTTTAACGCCTGCGTTTTTCCAAAATTCTTTTCTAATCCACTAATTTGAATGTCCATCGTTTCACCTCTCTCCCCTCACTCTTAACCTGCTTTCATTCTATATGGAAGATTTATACTGAATGTTAATGTACTGTAAAGATTAAATTAAAAAACTTCTAATAAACTATTTATTTCTATAGATTTTTTCTATAGTTAAAATAAAAAAGGCGGCAATTCATAATGAATCTCTTAAAATTAGAAATTGTAGTGCTTATTAAGAAATACAAAAAGCTTACGATCGTTGCAGAAAAACTAGGTGTTAAACAACCTACTATTACATTCCATATAAAAAGCTTAGAAGAGGAACTCGGTGTATCTTTATTCGAATTACGTTCGGGAAGGTATTTCTTAACAGAGGCTGGTGAGGCATTGCATCATTATGCTTGTAAAATAGATGCACTTATGAAAGAGGCTAGACGGGTCACGCAAGAGTTTAAAGATTTTCATAAAGGCGCTATAACAATTGGCGCTAGCTATGTACCAGCGACTTATCTTTTACCAGAAATTGTTTATCAATTTCAATGTGAATTTCCAAATATAAAAATAACACTTATGGTAAAAACAGCTCCTGAAATTCGAACGATGCTACAAAATCATGAAATTGATCTCGGTGTAATTTCCGCAGCACCGTTTGATGAATCACTTTTAAAACAGACGAATGTAATGCCTGATACACTTGTTCTTGCTTTCTCCAAAGAACATCATTTTTCAAAAAAAGAAAATGTATCATTACAAGATATCGAAAAGGAACGAATATTACTACATCGTAATCCATCTACTACGAGAGATTTACTTACAAAATGGATGTTAGCTCATAACATTACATTCCAATCTGAAATTGAATTAGATTCATTAGAAACGATGAAACAAATTTTAAAATACGGTAATGGAGTTGCCTTTATTTCTAAACTTGCTATTGAACAAGAAGTACAACGAAATGAACTACGCTACATACCGATCCCTGAATTTGAATTTCAACGTAACATTTATACGATTCATCATGAAGACAGATGGAATTCTAAAATTATTTCTTTTTTACTACAGAGTATCACTTCTTATGCAGAAAAAAGTTAAAAGGCTGTCGTTATACACGACAGCCTTTTACACTATGAATCTATTTATTTTTCTTCGCTTCAATTTTTGCTTGTGCCTCTTCAGCCTTATCTAATGCTTCTGAAACTTTTTTCTCTTTTTCTTTCACATCATCTATACTATCTACAGCTTTAATGAGTTTATCAATTCCTTCTTCTTCTACTTTTCTCCGCTTTGCTACTCTTTCATTCACTTTCTTTTCTACATCTTTTGCTTTTTGAAGCATATTTTCGGCATTTGATGTTACAGCTGTTTCAAGCGCATCGTCTTTTTTCATTTGTAACACTTCATTTGCAATGTCTTTCGCTTCTAAATACTTACCGTCTTTTAATGCCGTTGCTCCGTGATCCATTTTCTCGGCCATTTCTTTATATGATTTCGCTTCATTTCCTGATTTCTCTTTTTCTGCTTTTTCAAACCACATTGTTGCATCACTATATTTTTCATCTTTCAATGATTGCATACCTGTTTCAATATATGTGTCATAATTGCTACATCCAGCCATTACGACTAATAGAAAAAGCATAACAAAACTTAATTTTTTCATGCTGTTGTCTCCTTTTCTTTGCCTGCTCACTATACTGTAACATACATGAAAAAGAGTTTCAAAAACTAAAATACTAATTTGGTCATTTTTATTATTTTCTTGTTTTTAAGCCGACACATCCACTTGTTTTTTCGCCATATGTTGCCTTACTCCAACTAATACAACTAACAATAAACCTCCGCCTATTGTCATCATAACAATGCTAGTTGGCAACATATCTAACAATAATCCATATACAATCATACCGAGCGGTGCGATTGCAGTCGCAATTGTTTCAAGTAGGCCAAACACACGCCCTAAGTAGCTCGGATCTGTCGTCTTTTGCATATGTACTTGCATCGGAATATTTACAATCATAATTGCTATACCAGTTAACATCATGAAAGCAATATAGTAAATAAAACTTGCTACTTTTGGAATGGTAACTAACAACGGGAATACTGTACATAAACTTAAACCTGCAAACAAAAACAGTCCAGTATAAATAGAACGAAACGGATTATTCACTTCTTTACGCACTGATAAAGTAATCGCACCCATTAGCATTCCGACTGCTAACATTCCCTCTACAGTTCCGAGTTGCTTTGAAGATAAATGCAATGTATGGACAATAATGTACGGAAGTGCAACGGTTAGCCCACAAGCAAAAAAGTTTACCCACAATGCTATTTTCATTAAACCATATATTTCATGTTGTCGTTTTACATATGAAAAACCTTCTTTTATACTCGTCAAGAAATGCTCTTTAATCTCAGCCACTTCTTTTTTATATAAATCAAATACAATAAACAATTGCAAAATAACCGCTAAAAAGAACGTAATACTATTTAACAAAAAGAACGACTGAATTGAAAAGAAACCAAATACAACTCCGCCAATAATTGGCCCTAAAATATTTGATAAAGAAGCTGCCGTTTGATTTAAAGCACTCGCTTTCTGAATACGCCCCTCATCTACTAAATTAGGAATAGACGAAGTTAATGCTACAGAATAAAAACTTGCACAAATTGATAATAATGCTGCTGAAATATAAATAAAAAGAAGTGATGGTCCAAATATAGTAGCAAGAATAAACATAATAAGCATCGTTAAACTACTTAATAAATCTGTACCGATGACAAGCGATCTTCGACTCACACGGTCAGCTACAGCACCAGCAATTGGTCCACAAATCATCCGTGGAAGTGACCCGCAAACGAGCGTAGTTGCAAACCCCATCCCTGAACCCGTTGTCTTTAATACGTATAACCCCATTGCGAACGTATAAATACTTGCGCCTAATAAAGACGTCATTTTTCCAATCATCATTAAAATGATATTTCTCGTTGCAATCTTCATTCTTGAATCAGTTTGACCTATACTTACATCTTCCATTCTGACACTCTCCCCTTAAAAGTTAAATTGTGTTAAACTTATTATATAATCAGCTTTCCAATTATTACAACAAAAAAGTTTAATTGTATTTAACTTTTTAATTATAAAGGAGCTACAATATGGCAACTCTCGGCGAAAAAATTAAAGCATTACGAAAAGGAAAAAAACTTACACAAACAGAGCTAGCAGGTTCGGAACTGACAAAAAGTATGCTTAGTCAAATTGAAAATGGAAAAGCTACACCTTCGATGAAAACATTACAATATATTGCAGAAAAACTTGGATGTGAAACGAGTTTTTTATTAGAGGAAGACGATGATGAAATTGTAGAACTCATTCAAAAAATGGAGCGACTCATAAAGAATAAATGTGATGAAGTATATGACACTTTACTACCTATCGTTCAAAAAGAGCTACCTTCTACTTTAAATACAGCTCGTTTATATAAACAGTTCATAACAGCAGCAGCTGTTATGAACGATTATAATATTGAATATTACGTTGAAACCGCTATTTCTATATTTGAAAAATATACTTTGTATCGCGAAAGTACTGAAACGAAACTACTGTTTTACTATATGCTCTTCAAGCAGAAAAAATATAAAGAATGTTTACAGATGATCGCCACAATTCGGGATGAATATAAGGCGAAGAATTTAGAAATGGATCTTATTACACATATACAACTATACTTAAAAGAGGCAATTATTTTACTCGCATACGGCAATTATGAAAAATGTGAAAAAGTCATTTTAGATGCACTTGCATTTTCAAAAAAACATCAAGTGTATTATAAAACAGATGAATTTTATCGCATTTTATCTTATCAAAAAATCATCACAACTGATAAAGAACAATATTTATATTACATAAAAAAATCGGAGCAATTTGCCATTTTTACAGAAGATACTTTATCCGCTGCAAATGTAGATATATTAAAAGCTTATTACTACAACACTGTTACGAATGAATATACAATCGCATTGGAACATCTAGAACAATTTCGAGAAAAACTAAAAAATGATCCAATTTTCCAAGACGATGGGCTGTATTATCTTGAAAAAGGAAAATCTTTATATGGTTTAAAACGTTATAAGGAAGCTTTGGAAACATTAAAACACGCTACCATACCAGATTATATGAGTCATCCACTTGATCAATCGTGGGTATTAACAGCTGGGTCTTATCGTGCCCTTTGCTATATAGAACTTCAAGATAAAAAATCTGCCTTAACAGAGGCAAAAGAAGCTGTTCAAGCAATAGATAGCTATCCTGATTCGATCTTCACTTCATTTATTAAAGAAACATTACAAATAATACAAAAACTTTAAGATTGTCTCGAAATGGTATATTATTCCTCTTTTTTAGCAAAGATAATAATGATGGGAGGAATATAAATGAATATTCAACGTGCAAAAGAGCTTTCTGTGTCAGCGGAGCAAGCGAATGTTAGTTTTCAAGGCATGCCTGTTATGATTCAACACGTCGACGAAAGCAATGAAACCGCCCGCATATATGAAGTAAAAAATCCAGGACGCGAATTAACAGTTCCAGTTAATAGCTTAGAGGAAATATAAGAAATGCCACTTCATTTTTTTGAAGTGGCATTTTTCTTTTTTTAGATTACTTATTATAAATTCCTTCTATTTTCTATTTTACAGAAGCTGAAAAAATAAGAATTTTTTACTTCTTTTCTTTTTGTGACCTGCTAAAATACAAACTATAGATTAATTATTCACACTATACATTAAGGAGGAAAAATAATGGCACCTAATTTAGAAAAAAACAATTCTTATTATGCAGTTATATTCACTTCCAATTTATCTAATGATACAGCAGATTATAGTACAGTTGCCGATAAAATGGAGGAACTCGCAAAGCAGCAACCTGGATTTCTAGATGTAGAAAGTGCGCGAGATCATTCAGGGCTTGGAATCACAATTTCTTATTGGGAATCACTTGAAGCAATTGAAAATTGGAAACAGAACGTCTTACATAAAGAAGCGAAAAAAAGAGGTCGTGAGCAATGGTACGAAAACTTCCACCTACGTATCTGCCTTGTTGAGAAAGAATTTAAGTTTCATAGAGGTACTTTGTAGATATGAAGAAAAAATTAGCTCTCATTGCTGTTCATGAAATATATGGTGTGAACGATCATATGCATCATGTTACCGACCAATTCACTTCATCTCATATAGATGTATTCTGCCCTAATCTGCTACAATCACAACATGCATTTCCTTATAGTGATGAAGAAAAAGCATATCATTTTTTTATGAATCATATTGGATTTGAAGATGGAAAAAAGCAAATTGAAAAATTCATTACTTCTCTTTCTAGTAGTTACACACATATTGGACTTATCGGCTTTAGTGTTGGTGCTACCATCTCATGGCTATGTAGTAACAATCCGAACATAGATTTTATTATCGGATGCTACGGTTCCCGTATACGTGACTATATTCATATGAAACCAACATGTGCTACCTTACTTATTTTCCCTGAAAAAGAAGCTAGTTTTTCAGTATCCTCTTTCATTCAAACATTGCAGCAACAAAAAAATCCTTTATTAGAAATACACCAACTACACGGTGAACATGGTTTTCTAAATCCATACACTGAAAAATATAACGGGCACTCTACAAATCAAGCATACAATGTAATAGATTCATTTCTTGTAAAAAACACTCTTATAAAGGAGATGTAAATGACACTTACATTACTCTTACTGATTTTCATGCTCATTGCCTTTTTCTTAGCGCTAACTATCATTTTTGTAACCGTAAAAAAGAGAGAGTTTTCCAAACAGCCCTATTTACAATCTATTATCGTTTGCATTTTATTTTTTACAAATTGGATTTTATATTTATTAACTTTTTATGCTTTACTTCCTGAAAAGATTAGTGAGTTCCTATTTCTTCCTATTTGGTTTTTCCTTTGTATATTAGGTTTTATCACTTTCTGGCGCGAATGGAGAAACAATCGTGTGTTCTCCATATGTCTCGGTTTTCTTTCCTTTATTAGTTTTTTATTTGGGCTGTTTTTGTTAGTTCTTTCGGGGATGTAATAGAAAAAGGAAGAAAAGCCTACATTCAACTTTTCTTCCTTTTATGTTTACCTTTAGATTTCACTGTCACTGATTCACAAGGTGTATAATAAATTTGAGGTGTCGCCCTATCAACAAACATCATAAACGTAATAAAGCCGATAATAAAGAAAATAAACAACGTTAATAAAATTGCTCCTATCGTTAAAAGTATCATAACACCACCCCTATATTTTTCATGTTATTACACTTTTCGCTATTATATGACCGTAATCCTTTTTAGAAAAAGAAACGTAACAAAATAATCACAATCACGCCAGTTAATACTGTACCTAATAAACTACGAGTATATATTGCGACAAGAAATGTTGGAATTGCTGCGATCAGGTAATCCCACTGTATCGTCTCATGCATAAATAAAACTTGTGCTAAAAGTGCTGCTAATATCGCAATTGGTATGTAATTTAACCATTTTAAACCCCAGTCTGGAATTTGTAGTTTACTAAATACGAGTAGCGGTAAAATACGTGGCACGAGTGTAACAGCTCCTGCTGCTAATAAAAGTAATATTACGTCTAATCTCATTTCCATTTTTCAATCACCACTCCAATCGTCGCAGCTAATAATGTTGCGATAATAACCGCTATACTATCTGGCATAAATAAGTGAGAAACGTATGCAAGTATAATCGCTACAATTGCAACAGTAAGATGAATTGCTAGCTTCGGTTTACTACTTATAAGCTGAAGTACAAATAATCCGATAAACATTGCTGGTAATGCATAATCCATCCCATACGTATGCGGATCTGGTATCCACTCACCAAATAGCCCGCCAATGATAGTAGCAAGAATCCAATTTAAATACGCTGTTACGTTAAGCCCGATCATCCATCTTTCACCTAAATATCCTTTTTGCGCCGCATGCTGTACTGCAACACCGAATGTTTCATCTGTAATTTGAGAACCAATTAGTAAGTTTTTAAATAGAGGCAGTTTCGTAAAGTACGGCGCAAGTGCAGCACTCATAAGAAGGTGGCGCAAGTTAACAAAAAATACAGTAAAAATAATTGCGGAAGCCGGTGCACCAGCTGCATACATACCAGCTAATATAAATTGGGCAGAACCTGCATAAATTAAAGTGGACATAAACGCAATTTCAATAATGGAGAAACCTGCTGTTTTTGCAATTACACCAGCTGCTATACCGATGCTTAAATAACCAAATACAGTTGGTAAACAATCTTTTACTCCTTGCTGAAATGTATCATCGCTCTGCAAAGCTACATGTGCCTCAGCTTTACTCATCCTTATCATCCTCCATTCCTTCCATAGTTCGTTTTCCTGTTACGACATGAACTAAATCTATATTTTCACGCCATAACGTATCTAACTTATCAGCTCCAAATTCCTTCGTAATTTCTTCAACCATAATATCGTGTCGCACATACTCTGTAGCAACGAGAACTAATGCTGGGTCATACGTTGTAACAGCCCACGAAGTGCTATCATTTGAGAAGTTCGCAATTAATACTTCTTCCCCGTCACGAGCAATAACAGTTAAATGACCACCCATTCTCTTTTCAACAACGTGAGGTGTCATATAATTATGGTGAAACGTCGCGCCTATTTTGGTTTCTGGCGCGCCAAATAAGATTGAAAATATATGTACGCCTTCCTCTTCTTTTTGATGAATGTATGGCTCAATTTCATGCACTTGATCTTCCCATACAGAAATCCATAACTCTTCCTTTGCTCTATTAATTATATTGCAAATTTCTTTTAAAACACGATCATTTGAGCGAATATGCGAAATTACATCTATTTGTCTCTCTTGTTCTAAACCATTTAATTTCTCATCTAAAAATTCAAAGGACTTCTCAAAGTCTTTTCTCATTCGATTCATCAATTCGGTAGCTGGTACTGGTACATATTTAACTGGTTCAGAAGGTACAATATGTACTGCTCCTTTATCCATTAACTTTCCGAGTACCTCGTAAATCATAGAACGAGGTACTCCTGTTTGTTTACTCACTTCATAACCTGTTACTGGGGAATGTTTTAGTAGTCCAATATACGCTTTACATTCGTACTGGGAAAATCCTAACTTTTGTAATTCCTTTATAATTTCATCCATCGGTAACCCCTCGCAATCTAGATCGCTCTAACTTCAAAGCGACGATTTTGCTTCCCTTTACTTTTTACTTTATCAATAACAAGTGTTCCTACTTCACTTGTGTTTTTTACATGTGTGCCTCCACAAGCTTGTTCGTCTAAATTTTCAATTGTAACAATGCGGATTTCTTGTATAGTAGCTGGCAGGAGGTTTATTGCTGTTTTAATCATTCCTACAGCATTTTCTGCTTCTTCGCGGCTCATATAACGAGTGGAAATTTCTTTATTTTGTTCAATAAGTTTATTCACTTCCTTAACAATTTCTTCTACTTCCACGCTCGATAACTCTTGTAACTCATTAAAATCAATACGTGCTTTGTCAGGATAAATTTGATTTCCAGTGCAGAGAGCTCCATATTTTTCATAAACGACAGCTCCGATAAGATGCAGTAAAGAGTGATGACGCATTAAATTATGACGTCTTTCCCAATTAATCTCTAATTTAACGGGACCTAATTTTACTTGAGCTCCATCTTTTATATAGTGAACTATTTCTCCCTGCTCCTTCTTTACCTTTTCAACCTCAAATACAGACCCGTCTTGTACAATGACACCCGTATCACATTCCTGCCCCCCACCAGTTGGATAAAAAACTGTTTCTTTTACAAATACTTTATTCCCTTCTACTTTTATCACTTCTGTTTCGCAACTCGTTTTGTATGCATCTTCTAAATATAATGCCGTTGTCATACTCTCACCTCTTTAGTAGTTATAGTTATACCTACTAATATAAAAAAGAAGCTCCACAAAGTCAATTGATAATTCTGAAATTTAAAATTAATAAAAGACTCCTTTATTAGGAGTCTCCTATCTCAATATTTCATTCGCTTCTTTTTCATAAATTTTATCAAATGAAGTCATAACGCGTTGTGATGCTGAAATCATTCTTTGATCCGTCATAAGATCTGCCATCTCTTTCGTCATATCTACATTTGAATTTTCTAGCATATGGTTTTTTACTAAGCCTGTTCCGTTCGGTAGATCAGCAATGTTTCCTTCTGCTAGTGTAAAGCTTTTGTTCTCTCTTTGTACAAGACGATTATTTGCTTCTGCACCTACTGTTTTTGTTTGCAAGCGAGCAATATTGTTTTGTGTTACTGCATCATATAACGTACCGTCTGCTTGTACAGCTACTTTTGCTCCTTCTGGAATACGAATACGTTCATTATTCTCTCCCATTACGAAAGCGCCTGAAGTTGTTTGTAAATAACGATCACTATTTAATGTAAAACTACCGTCTCTCGTTAAAAACGTTTCATTATTTTTAGATGTAACGAAAAACGAAGCTGTGCCTGCAGTTCCATCATCTAAAAAGAAATCTGTAGCACTATTTGTCATTTGTATATTTCCTTGTACTAAGTTCACATGCGTTGCGGCTGGTACTACAGCGTAATCGACCGAACCGATATTTGTTACAGCACCATCTCCGCGGCGATATGTGTCTTGTACATCAAATACTTTAGAAGTCATATTTTCTGCTTTAAATCCTGTCGTTTGAGCATTTGCAACGTTATTTGAATGAACATTAATACGCTGCATGTAATTCATCATACCCATAGAGCCTATATAAAGACCGTTCATACTCGTTTGAATAAGGCAATCGCCTTATCCTTCACCTCTTTTCTATGATGTTTGCAACATTTGTTTCGCTAAATGTTCAGCTGTAGCGATATGGATATGTTGCTTCACGTCTTGTCCGTCTGTCATTAATACAATGGGAGCTGCTGATACTGCTGGAATTTTCAACAACTCACCACTACTTGCTGTTTCATCAAATTTCGTAAACACGATACCATCAATATGAATATCTTTAAAGTTCGTAATGATTTCAATCATATCTTTACTTTTCATCGAAGCTGATAACGTTAAACAAATATAATCTGGCTCTACTTGTCCCATCGTTTCAATCATTTCTTCCACTGTTTCTGACGCACGATAATTTTTTCCAGCTGTATCAATTAAAATATAATCGACGCGCGCTTCTTCTTTAAAATACGTAAGCGCTCTTGTCATTGCAGCTTCATCACGTACAGCGATTACTTCAAATCCAATTGTCTTTACGTAATCTTGCAGTTGCTGAACTGTCCCAATGCGAGAATGGTCTGTCGTAATAAAACCAACCGTTTTTTTCTTACCGTGAAACTGCCACGCCATTTTCGCAAGTGTCGTCGTTTTTCCAACACCAGTTGGACCGATTAATGCAATTGTTTGTACTTCTTTTTCAAATACGTTTTCTGTGTTGAAATGAGATCTCATATCTTCCAATATATATTCGATCACTTCTTCTTCTGTAATCATCGTTGCATTCTCAAACTTCACTTTTAGCTTTTCAGCATATGCATGAATGAAGTATTGTTCTACATCGTTTTGCTCTAGCATGCGAATTACTTTTTGAATAATAAATGGTACAGATTCTTGCTTTTCTTTTTTTACAACTACTTCTTCTTTCTTGACAGGAACGACTTTTTTCACAGCTTTTTGCTTTTTCGTTACTTTCGTTTCTTCCGTCTGTTTCACAACGACGATTCCTTTTTCAAACAGCTTTAATAGTTTCTCTTTCTTTCTTGCCCATTCTTCACTATTTCCTGTTTGCATCGCCGCGTATGACATAGGAGTCGTCACGTTTTCTAAATTATGCAGTACCGATTGAATTCCGTTCGCCTTCATGATTTGTTCTGAAGGATCATTCACAACATCCATTAATTGTTCATGAAATTGAGCTGTACCTTCGTTCACTTCTTCCTGTTTTTCTTCAGGAAAAGCAACTAACATTTCATAATTCTTTTTCCAAAAAAACGGGATATTTCGTTTTACACTTTCATCGACAACGTAATAATAATCTGTACCATATTGGTCAAATAACTTTCGATACAATTCATTTTTCGAAGCTGCTTTTATTCGCATTAACGCTTCTTTCTTTTCTGTACTTTCCATTACTTCACCCCCTACTATTCAATATAGGCAATTTGATCTACAACAATTTCTGGTGCTAATTCGCTAATACAAAGTACTTGCGCTTCTACTTGGTAGCGCTCAAGAAGTCTTACAATCGCAAATCTGAAATCTTTTCTACGCGTTAATAATACTGGTTCTCTTCCCATTAACCTCGCTTGTTTAAATACGCGTTGTACTTGCTCAACGACTCGCGTTTCTAAATCTAAATCCCAGTTTAATAAATAACCTTGATAAGAATTGTTCACAACGTCTGCGTCTAACTCAATTGTATCTGAGAAGAGCGCCGCATATATTTTACCGTCAGGATTTTTCGCATTTTCACAAATAACTTTTGAAATACATTCACGGACGAATGATGTTACACCGTCAACATGATTTTGATAAATTTCTTTTCCGTCAATAATACCTTCAATAATGGTTGGTAAATCACGAATAGAAATACCTTCTTTTAGCAATTGCTTAATAACATTTTGAACAAGTGATAAGTCAATTTCTTTCTTCTTAATCTCTTCTAATAAAACGCCGTTATCATTTTCAAGCGAGTTAATTAAGTCTTTTACATGTTGACGCTGAATTAACTCATGAAGATTACGTCTAACGACAACATCTAAATGCGTAATTAATATGCTAAGTGGCTCTAATACTTGATAGCCTTTCATTTGTGCATCTTGTACCATATGCTCTAAAATCCAATATCCATCCTCGCCAAAAATTGGATCTTTCGCTGGTTCTGCATCTAAATCGGCCATTACGTTCGGTGTTTTCAGTGCTAATAAGTAACCTGATTTTAAAACACCTTCAGCTGCCTTCGCACCTTTAATACGAATAATGTAACGTCCACGTGGTCTAAAACTCGTATTATCTTTAAAGTTAATTCCAGGAACGTTAATACCAAGGTCGGTAATAATCGATTTCCTCATAAGAACAACTTTATCACGAGCTGTTTCTCCGTTAATTTTCTGCTTTACAAGTGCTGCTAAATCTAAGCCGAGCTCTACTATAATTGGATATTTATCTGTAAATACGCCAAATGAATCTTCCACTTGTTGCAGTTGCTCATCTTCACCTTGAATCATTTCTATTTCTTTTTGAAGCTCGTCTTCTTTTTCTTTCTTTATTCGGTTTTTATTACGAATTCCTAAGAAGATAATTGTTCCACCAACGAGTGCGAACGGTAGAAACGGTAGCGGAGTAAAAATACCCATTGCGATAAATAAACCACCGAGTGCATATACAACAACTTCATGTGCTAATAACTCTTTAAAGATTCCTTCCGTTACCGTATCCGGTGAACCGTCAAATACACGCGTTACGATAATACCAGTTGAAATCGCAAGCATTAAGGAACCAATTTGGTTTACAATTCCGTCACCGACTGTTAACTGTGTATAATGAAGGGCTGCTTCACCAAAGCTCATTCCTTGCTGCATCATTCCGACAATTAAGCCAAAAATAATGTTTACGAATAAAATGACAATGCCGAAAATAACGTCCCCTTTAATGAACTTCCCGGCACCATCCATCGCCCCGTAAAACTCTGTTTCCATATTTAATTTTTTTCGTTTTGCTTGTGCATCTTTTTCTGTAATAATACGCTGGTTTAAATCAGCATCGATTGACATTTGTTTCCCTGGTAAAGAATCAAGTGTAAAACGAGCTGCAACTTCAGCTGTACGAGATGCACCGTTTGCAACGATAAACTGGAATATGATTAATACTGTAAAAATAACGATACCAATTAATAAGTTCCCGCCAATTACGAATTGACCGAACTCTTCAATAACATGACCCGCATTTCCGTTTGTCAAAATCGCTCGCGTCGTCGATACGTTAATCGATACGCGGAAAATCCCGATTAATAACAACATCGTCGGAAATGACTTTAATTCATCCCACTCGTTAATACTTGTTGCTCGCATATAAATAAGCACTGACATACTTAGTAGAAAAACGATAATGATATCAAGTATAAATGGTGGAAGTGGAATTAAGAGCGCCACTACGAATGACGCTGCTAAAAAGATAGAAAAATAGGTTCTTGCAGAATCTATCTTAAACAAAGAGATCTCCTCCAAACGCGCTATTATACTTCAAGTTCGTTCGTTTGAATTAAATAGCGCATAACTTCAATTACAGCTACGTATAAATCTTCTGGAATCGTCTCATCTTCCTCGACTTGATAATATAAAGAACGAGCAAGCGGACGGTTTTCCACCATTGGTATTTCTTGTTCACGGGCAAGTGTTCGTATATATAATGCGAGTTCATCTTCCCCTTTTGCAACGACAATCGGTGCTGCGTCAACGTGTTTATTGTACCTGAGTACGACCGAAATATGAGTCGGGTTATTTACAATAAATGTTGCGCCATCCATCTTCTTCGCAATTGTTCCTTGCAATATGGCATGCATAAAGTTTTTTCGTTTTCCCTTTACTTGCGGGTCCCCTTCATTATCTTTATGCTCTTGTTTTACTTCTTCTTTTTTCATCTTAATATCTTGTTCGTACTCCCACTTTTGATAAATGAAATCAATAATAGAAAGAACGATTAATATAATTAAAATAGCTAAGAAGATAAATTTAATTTGCCTAATAATTTCAGTAAGTGACGCAGTCCAGTTAAATCCAATCATACTCACGATTTTCTCTAAATTCTTTTTAAAGAGAACGTAAGCGACATAACCAATTAACCCCATATAAAACAGTGATTTCAAAATATCTACTAAACTTTTACGACTAAACAATCTCGTAAAATAGTTTTTCGGGTTAATACGTGACGCTTTCGGCTTAATGACTTTAGAAGAAAATAAGAAACCGACTTGAATCATATAATTGAATAAATGAAAAGCGTATACGAGTATTAATATCGGAGCTGATACTTTTAGTAGTAAAATCCCCATCATATAAAAATACTCGGTCGAATCTGTATTTTTTCCAATTTGATCAAACAGCACCGATACAGAATTGGCAATCTCAAACCCTAGCCAATCTCCGAAAAAGTAAACGACAACTGCTAACACAAGTATGGAAAATAAATTATTTAAATCTTTACTCCGGGCAATATTCCCTTCTTCACGCGATTTCTTACGCTTCTGCGGGGTGGCCTTTTCTGTTTTATTATCCTTTGCCATGTGCGTCCCCCTACTTCGTTAAGAAAAAGTTAAATAGTTTCGTATATTCTTCAAGCAATACATCCGTCATATTTTTAAACACATAACCGAGCATTGGTACACTCATCGCAATAAACAAAATGCCACACGTAATTTTAATTACAAATGCATTCATAAAAATATTTAGTTGCGGAGCGTTTTTTGCGATTAAAATTAAAACAAAGTTAATGATGAACAAACTTCCCATGAGCGGAAGAGCAATTTCAACCGCTGATGTGATCGCAAATAATAACGTTGCGAGTAGACTATCTAAAAAACTAGTCGTCAGCAATTTTGAAATCGCCTCTGTATATTGAAACGACTTTAAAATCGTGGCAACGAAATAATTAATGCCGCCAAGTGAAATAAAAATAATGAGAAAAAATATATCAAAAATGGTTGATAGTAAAGTAGACTGTGAACCTGCGTTTACATCAAACAAACTTGCTTGTGATAAACCGATATCAAAGTCTAAAATATGCCCGGCCATTTTTGGAATGTTCCACAGCATTTCTACAATTTTTGAAAGCGATAGTCCAATTACAATTTGCGTTCCTGCATATGCTGCAACGTCCCAAACTGTCTTTATGTGAGAGACATCAACTTGATCGGCCACTGTAATGGAAAGAGCAAGTCCAAATGTAACCTTCGCCATTGCTGGAATGGATCGACCTGAGAAAAACGGTAAAAAATATAAAAATGAAGTAATGCGGCAAAACGCAAAAAACGTCGCCGCCCATAATTCCATATTCATTTCAGTTCCCCTATCTTAGTACGAACGCAATAGCGATGGAATTTTATCAAATAAATCTAAAATAAGCGTCGTTAACTCTTGAAACATCCACGGACCTAAAATGATAATAACGAGTACAATACTCGCCATTTTCGGTAAAAACGTCAGCGTTTGCTCTTGAATTTGCATCATCGCCATAATGACAGCGATGATAATAACGACAATCATACTAACGCCGGCAACCGGCATTAAAATCATAACCCCTTTATAAAAAAAGGTTTGAAAAATATCTATAATTGGTGACGTATTCATTTATATGACTCCTATCACATAGCATCAAACGCTTCAGGCGACCGTTTTAAACATAATGTCGACGATTTTTGTATATCCACCTAAATATACGAAAACGAGTATTTTAAATGGTAAACTTAAAATCATCGGCGGTACCATCATCATCCCGAGGTACATTAACAGTGTACTAATAATCAAATCTATAAATACAAACGCTAAATAAATGAACATCCCTGTTAACAATCCCTTTTGAATTTGCGTTAACGTAAAGGATGGTACGAGCGTAAATAAGGATAGATCCTTTAAATCTTTCGGCAACTCTTCTCCGCGCACTTTCAGCATCATTTTTAAATCATGCTTATACGTATGCTTTGACATATACTCTTTCATAATCGGCGCTGTCGTTTCCGCAGCTTGACTTACTGTTATTTTCTCTTTTGTCATCGGATCCCACACATCGCTCTTTAGCTGCCCAAGAACAGGCTGCATCGTAAAGAGTGATAAAAATAAGGCAAGTCCAACAAGTACTTGGTTCGGCGGTAAATTCATTACCCCAAGTCCTTGACGTGTAATCCCAAGAACGATCATAAAATAAGTAAAATGTGTAAATAATAGAACGATAGATGAAGATAATGATAAAAGGGTAACGAGCGCAAATAACTGTACACTTGAGTTACTCGTAAACTCTTTTCCATTTTCGAAATTAATAAAACCGTTTTGGGCTGCATACGCTGGATTTACAAAAATAATTGAAAAAACGATAGAAAATACGAAAATAACGGCTAATAACGATAACTGTTTCTTTATTCTCATGATGGATCCTCTACTTTTTTCGTTTCACTCTTCACCGCGTCTTCTAGCGCTTGTTGAAACTGATTTCCTGTTCCTGTTAATTGCACAGATTGAACACCGTTATTACTAATAACAGTGAACACTTGCTTACCATCCACTTCAAATAAAAAGGCGCTCGTTTGATGATTTAAATACACGCCGTCCTTCACTTGAATGTGGCCATTTTCACCTTGTTTAAAAAACTGCTGCTTGCGCGTCTTTTTCGTCATATAATAGGCACCGTAGCCGAGCGCACCAAACAGTAAAACGACTTGAAATAAGGTCGTCATATACGACATATGACTCCTCCTCTACTCTTTATCTTGCATTTGACTTTGCGCTTTCATAAGCGCAGCTTGCTTCTTGTCAGCTTCAATTTCAGAAATAATAATACCGAACTTCTCGTCCATTACGATCGCTTCCCCGATGCCGACTTTCATATTACTTAAATATACATCTACTTTATGTCCTAAGTTTTTCTCTACTTCTAGAACATCGCCCACTTTTAACTGTTTCACATCACCAAGCGTAATAGATGCCTTTCCAAGCTTTACACCAAGTTCAATCGAAATATCTGAAACAGTATCAATATGTGCTTTACTTGCTTCATTTCGCTTTCCTGCAAAATCTTCTAATCCCATTAATGACACAGGAGATACTTCATGCTTCATATGGATCCTCCTACTCTACAAAACTTTTAAATAAGAGCGCCTTACGCGTTCCATCTTTTCCAATAAAACAATTAAATTTATGCTTTCCATCTACATAACCAAGTAATTCATCCGAAACTTTCGTATGGAGCGGAATAATATCGCCTTCTTCAATTTGTTCAATCTCGCCCATTGTCATCTTCTGCTCACCAATTGCAACATGAACAGGTTTGTACACTTGATTTACTTTCACTTCCACTTCAGACGTATACTTCTTACGTTTATCTGAAGAATGTTCAACAATATTTTCAGATGTTAACTTATCCATAATTTCTTCAACAGATAAGAATGGAATTCCGATGCGCACTGTCGTATTCCAAAAATCCGTTTTCATATTTACGTTTAGTAATGAAATGATATCGCTTGCTGTCGTAATCTTTAATGCATTCGGGTCTGTCTCCGTTGTTACAAATTTCGGTTCAATCGCAACAACGCTTTCAAATGATTGCTCTAAATTTTTGCAAAGGAGCATAAAAATATTATCCAATGTTAAAAACTCAAATGCGGTAAGTGGTCTGCGCATCGTAAAGTTACGCTTACTATCTCCGCCAAGCCAACATTCATGAATATAAATAACGAACGCTAAATCAATCTCAATAACAATTTCCCCAAGCTCTGGAAGGCCAAGATCAATAACACAATATAAATAATAATCTTTCGGCATTTTCTCCACATACTCACTCGTAAACGGAACTTGCTCAACCGTTGAAGGCTCTAACTCAATCGGAATACGCATACGCGCTGACAACGTCTGTGACGTCTGTTTACCAAATGTAGAAGCAATTGCTTGCAAGCTACGTAAATGCTCAACACCGAACTTCTCCGGTCTATTAAAATCATACTCTTGAAATTTCTCTTGCTTTCCTGCTTCTTGTGCGAAAGCTGGCATTTCCTCGCCTTCATTTACCGCCTTCAGCAGGGCATCAATTTGCTCTTGGCTTAATTTTTCGCCACTCATGACAATCCCCTTCCCTACCTTTTCAATTCAACGATTTCAACGTACATCTTCCCGTTTTTCGTCAAAATCTTTCCGGTTCCAATCTCTTCGTTCTCAAGCATAAGACGCACCGTATTTTTCGTTGAATTTTCAAGACGATACAATGTACCTTTCGTAATATGAAGCAAATCTTCAATTTTCTTTTTCGTATTTCCGATTTCAAAATAAATTGTTAACGGAATATCATCTTGTAATTTCAAATCTAGCCAACTCCCATATCATGTTCACGAAAATTTCATGTTCTCTCTATATATGAAACTTCTTATTTTGAAACGTCGATATTTAATATTTTTTTAATATATCCTTGCGTTTCTTTAAATGGTGGTACGCCTCCGTACTTTCTCACATTACCAGGACCTGCATTATAAGATGCAAGCGCTAATACTAAGTCGCCATTATTTTTCTTTAAATAACCGCTTAACTCTTTCACACCGCCTTCAATACTTTCAGCTGGTGAAAATGGATTTTTTATACCCATCTCTTTCACATTCGCTGGCATAAGCTGCATAAGCCCCATCGCCCCTGCATGTGACACCGTTTTCGGATTAAAATCAGATTCTACTTCAATCATTTTTTGAATTAACGTTTTTGGAATTCCGTATGTATGACTTACACGATCTATAATATCCTCATACTTCCCTTCATTGGAAGAACGTATTTTTTGAATATTATACTTCTTCGTTAATCCCCACGTATCAGCAGCCTCATTTTTCGTTTCTGGGAAACGTCGTTCAAACTCTTTTTGTGCGACTTGCACTTCATCTACGTTCTTCGTTTCAGCCTTTTCTTCAGGCTTACTCGCTTCCTCTACTTTATTAATAGATTGTTCCGGTTTATTAACGACCGTTTCTATTTTCGTAGATTGTACCGGCTGACTCATATCCTCTACCTTTGCCGGTTGCGTAGTACCCTTCGTTTCCTTCGCAGGTTCACTCTGCAACTTCTCTTGAAAACGACTACTAACGAATGCTTGTGGACTACTTAGCTTTTGCTGAATTTGTCCTTTTTTATATGCAAGCACTTCTTTTACTATATTTCCAACTATCATAATATCACCTTTTCGGTAAACAAAGATAATCTAATATTAGAGTTTTTTTTTAAAGTTTGCAATAATCCTTTTAATAATATTGTAATAAAAAAATGAATATATTGTTAAACTGTTATTTTTTTATATTTATTAATTCGAATTTTTAGTTGACACCCGCTATGACAGGGATTACAATAAATCTCGAAATTGATTTTTTCGCATATTACCGTTTTTCAATTTGCAGAAAAGTCAATATAAAAAAATGGGGGTTCTTAATCATGAGAATTAATACAAACATTAATAGCATGCGTACTCAAGAGTACATGCGCCAAAACCAAACAAAAATGAGCAACGCTATGGACCGTTTATCAAGCGGTAAACGTATCAACAACGCTTCTGACGATGCAGCAGGTCTTGCAATCGCAACTCGTATGCGTGCACGTGAAAACGGATTAGGAGTAGCTGCTAACAACACTCAAGACGGTATGTCATTAATCCGTACAGCTGACTCAGCAATGAACTCAGTATCTAACATCTTACTTCGTATGCGTGACCTTGCAAACCAATCTGCAAATGGTACAAATACTGATGACAACCAAAAAGCATTAGATAAAGAATTTTCTGCATTAAAAGAACAAATCGATTACATTTCTAAAAATACAGAGTTTAATGACAAAAAATTATTAAATGGCGAAAACAAAACTATTGCTATTCAAACTCTAGATAATGCAGACACAACTAAACAAATCAACATTAATTTAGCTGATTCTTCTACTTCAGCACTACAAATTGATAAATTAACGATCAGTGGTAAAACTACTGACACTACTAAAACACAGACAATTACAGTAACTGATGATGAAATTAAAGCTGCTAAAACTGATATTGATGAATTTAATGATGCTAAAAAGGCTTTGGCTGATTTAAAAGCGGAAAGTGCCCCTTCAAAAGGTGATGGCTCTAGCGACGATGAAATCAAAGAAGCTGTATCAAATTTCAAAAAGAGCTTTGAAAAAATCCAAAAGTTTATGAATGATAGTGATATTAAAACAGTTCAAACAGAAATCGAAAAGTTTGATGCAGCCGCACCAGCTTTAGATAAAGCAAAAGGAATGGGAATTGCTTTCACTTCTGCTATGGATCCTAAGGCAGGTACTATTACTAAAGCTGCTACTAGACAAAACGCATCAGATGCAATTAAATCAATCGACGCAGCTCTTGAGACAATCGCATCTAACCGTGCAACTCTTGGTGCTACATTAAACCGTCTTGACTTTAACGTAAATAACCTTAAGAGCCAGTCTTCTTCTATGGCTGCAGCTGCTTCTCAAATCGAAGACGCTGACATGGCGAAAGAAATGTCTGAGATGACTAAGTTCAAAATCTTGAACGAAGCTGGTATCAGCATGCTTTCTCAAGCAAACCAAACTCCACAAATGGTTTCTAAATTATTACAATAATTCATTTGAGTTAGTTTCCTGAATAAACCTCTCTGCTTGCGGAGAGGTTTATTTTTTATAAAAACTTCCTTTTTTTGATGGAAGAGAGCATCTGCGGCGCATAGAAGCGGTTAGTGCTTATCTTGATCCCCTCTTATGCTAAAACACAACTAGAAGATAAGCATAAGTCTCTTTTTCTGTTCATAGCTGTTTATTAGATTAAGAGATACCGACTATATCAATCTATAAGGAGTGTCTATTATGCGTATTGGTACGAATGTTTTGAGTATGAATGCTAGGCAATCGCTATATGAGAATGAAAAACGTATGAATGTTGCGATGGAGCATTTGGCGACTGGTAAGAAGTTGAATCATGCTTCTGATAATCCAGCTAATGTTGCAATTGTGACTCGTATGCATGCACGAGCGAGTGGTATGCGTGTGGCGATTCGTAATAATGAGGATGCGCTATCAATGCTTCGGACAGCGGAAGCTACTCTTCAAACTGTGGCGAATATTTTACAGCGTATGCGTGATTTAGCTGTTCAGTCTTCGAACGATACAAATTCAAATAAAAACCGTGATTCGTTAAATAAAGAGTTTCAATCTTTAACAGAGCAAATTAGCTATATTGGCGAGACGACTGAGTTTAATGATTTATCCGTGTTCGACGGCCAAAACCGTCCTGTTACGTTAGATGATATTGGTCATACAGTAAATGTAACGAAACATATCTCCCCTTCCCCTACACAACATGACATCAAGATTTCAACAGAACAAGAAGCAAGAGCGGCGATTCGTAAAATTGAAGAGGCTTTACAAAATGTATTACTTCATCGTGCTGATCTTGGGGCTATGATCAACCGTTTACAGTTTAATATTGAAAATTTAAATAGCCAAAGTATGGCCCTAACAGATGCTGCATCTCGAATTGAAGATGCGGATATGGCGCAGGAGATGAGTGATTTTTTAAAGTTTAAATTGTTAAGCGAAGTTGCGCTTAGTATGGTTTCACAAGCTAATCAAATACCACAAATGGTTTCCGAGTTACTACAATCTTAAAAAGTCATCTTCCTTCTTTGGAACGATTCCATACAAAACAAAAGGGAAATACATATAAACTATGTATTTCCCTTTTGTTTTGTACCCAAATTTTATTACTGCGTTACAGTCATAACCTGCCCACTACGATCAACCATAATTTTCATTTTACCGTCTTGTGCGTTATATAGCCCTAATTTATGCAAATCTTGTTTACATTCTTTTACGAAGAAAGGCAATGTGCGAATTTGATCAATATCAGAGCTCGTAATGAAATGAATTAAATGATGCGTCATTTCTTTTATATCATGAACAAGCTCTTCCTTTTCTCGCTTGATTCTTTCATTTTCAGCTCGTAATACATGTAATTCGCCTTCGAGGCCACGAGCATTCTTTTCATCTTTTGAACGCTCTGCAGCCATGCTAGAAAGCTTATAGATTCCTTCCATAAACTGATGTAGTTCATGCTCTTTTCTTTCACTACACTGGCTAATCGTTTCAAAATTATCAACAATACCAGATATAACTGTTACAAGGCTTTTTTCATTCTCTGTATTTTGAACTTCTTCTCTTAACTCTTGTTTATTCTCTTTTTTCATCTCCACAATTGGTTCTTTTACTGGTGTATATTTTCGCTTTCGTCCTGGTTTTTGTTTTTCAATATTTTCAAACGGTATTTCACATTTTTTTAATTTGTAATACGTATTTTGCAATTGACTTTCTGTTTTTGGAAAAAGATTTAGTTCTTTTTTACTAACGTATTTTGAAATGTTAATAATGTTTAAACCGTGACGTTGGGAAAATTGATACACTTCATACAGTAACTCTAGCTCAGACTTCAGCCATGTGATCGCTGATTTTTCATATGCTCGCATCCCGCCATGTTTTTCTATATCTATTTGAAATAATACCATTCTATTATATAAATCAACTAGTTCTTCATATTTTACTTGGAATTGTTTTTCTATTTTTTTAAATTCCGCTTCTAGTTGCATATCGTTCATTTTATTATTTGACATGTTTTGTAAAAGACTTAATACATTGATTGCTGTGTGGTGATACATAATCTGTGTCACTCTCCCCTCATCCTTTCACAATTCTCATCTGACTCCCATGTCTTTTCAGAAAATAGCAATTTTTACATATCCATATTATAACATTTCGAAATTGTCTGTCAAATAATAAACATACAAAAATGTATAGAAAGTATAGAAATAGAAAAAGATTTTTTATTAATATGCATAATTGCATATTAATCACTTTTAATTATATTATATGGTATTTAGAATGTAATTTCACCGAAAAAATTTGCGTTATCACGAAAAATTACTAAAATAATCCAAAGATACATTTTTATATTTTTAAACAAAAAATCTTCAAATAAAGATTTTTCATACATACAATCACAAACACTCCAAAAACGCTCCATCTTTCCACCTATACAGAGTATAGAACACTAAAAAGGAACTAACCAATATTACACACGGTTAGTTCCCTTCTCTCCACTAAAAGAATAGAGTTATAAGTAGAAATCTATAAATCTTCAATTGAAACCTCACATCGCGTGTGGCTCTATTAAGCACTAACCGCCACCACGCATGGCTAGAGCTTCTATTCCAGCTAAAAAAAGCTTTTAAATCTCTTTTACAGTACTAACTTATCAACTAAACCAATTAACTCTTGAATATCCGGCTTACTCACTTGCGCATTTGCTCCTACAGCTTCACCTTTATGGAATAATTCATTTGTAATTAATGAAGAGAAAATAATGACCGGTAAACGATTCATTACTTCACTATCTTTAACCACTTTCGTTAAATGATGTCCATCCATTTTCGGCATTTCAATATCCGTAATTAGCAAGTGAATATGTTCAAACATTTTTTCGCCTTGCTCTTTCGCTAATTTTTCAATTTGTGCTAACGCTTCTGCACCATTGCTGAAGAAGTTCATTTTCGTATATCCAGCTGATGATAATGTTTCTTCTAATATTTGGCGAAGCATTGCTGAATCTTCTGCAATATAAATCACTTTTTCAGCTCGATCTGTTTTCTGTTCTAACCCTGCAAGTGATTTATTGTCATAACCAGTACCGCTAATTTCACATACAATTTTTTCATAATCTAATAGTAAAATGATTTGTCCGTCTAGTTTTACAATACCAGATGTCGTTTCTTCTAGTCCCATAGACAATGAAGCTGGTTCATCAATTTGTTCCCACGAAATACGTTGAATACGATGCACTTCATCAACGCGGAAAATAACTTTCATTTGGTTTAATTCAGAGATAATAAATTTCGTTTGATCAAGTGGCTTTGTCGATTTTAAATTAAGAGCTGTCGCTAAGTTAATAACCGGTAAAATTTCACCACGTACTTGAACTACACCTTCAACTGCATGATGAGATTCTGGCACAGTTGTAACAGGGAATGGATTAATGATTTCACGTACTTTCATTACGTTAATACTAAATAGGTTTTCACCAACAGTATATGTAACAATCTCTAATTCATTTGTTCCGCTTTCTAATAAAATACTTTGTGCTTGTGACATAAAGGTGTCGCTCCCCTTCCATTAATTCCGTATATCTAATTATTAAGCTTTATAAAAGAGAAAAAGTCAACTACCTATATAAAAAATATAGATAGTCGAACGATTTATTTTAAAAGACGCTTAATCTTGTATAAACGAAGCAAGTGCTTCTAATAACACTTCTTGTGCTCCTACAATTTCTGTCGGCAATGCTTCCCACTTTTTCGAAAGCTCCGTTTCTACTCTTATTCTTAGCTCCGAATCCATTTCTTCTAGCACATATTCTTTCGTCGCTATATCAACATCAAGTAGCGCAAGCGCATATAATTCTGGATCATTTATTTTTTTAAATAATTGTTTCAATATAGCTGGTGCTATATGTTTTAATTTTTCAATATGAATTTCCTTATCCGAAAATAGTAACTCATATTGAATAAACGTAACATTTTCTTTAATCACTTTAAAATAGCAATTATTTTTTTTATCATTTACAAAATAACCGTTCGGATCTGCAATAATACTCTCTACTTTACGAATTAAATCCGGCAAACTACTCGCCGCCATAACAGTCCGCTGCTCAACCTCACTTGGCGAAATGAATGTAACGCGATACTTATTCTGCGCCATCCTCCTCACCTCTCCTTTTATAAAAATCTATCGTCACAAACTATCCAAAAGGCACTGGTCAACTATGAAATGATTATCTCACCCCAACCAACGCCTCCATAGCTCTATTCTTACAACTAGCAGCTCGTCTGGATCATGACTGTTTATCCACACCAAACTTCGCTTACCTCTTCTTATACTACCCTAGTAACTCTCCATACCTCTGTCCTTACACACCAGTCGAGGTCCTATTAGGCACTAACCGCTCCAAAACAATGCTGGGTCCTCTCTTCAACCCTAAAAAGAGCTTTTAAGGTCTTTTTAGATCTTTTTAAGAGCTTTTCAACAACTCGATGTTATTGAACCAAAATGCAATCTGCTGATCCGTTATCCCTGATAGTGTAATAAAAAACTCACGGCACTTCATCTCGTCCTTAAACAGTTGATACTTCCATTCTCCTTCGCTACCAACACTTACGAAATAAAACTCATGAATACGGCCAATGATTGATTGCTTTTCGCCAAATGAATATGGAGGTACTTGCTTAATTTCAAATTGATCCGGTAAATATATATGCTCTTCTCGTTCCATTTTTAACACTTGCTCAGCAAGTTCACGTTTATTTTCGAAAAAAGGCAATTGTAAAATTCGCTCTTGTCTTGTCGTCATACGAATAAAAAACCCTTTCTACTACATTACAATTTTACTTTATGATATATTATCGAATTAAGTTTACAACTTCATTTAATACTTCATCTGACACTTTAATTACTTTCGCATTTCCTTGGAATCCACGTTGATAAAGCATTAAATCAACAAATTCTACAGATAAATCTACGTTTGAACTTTCTTTTGCTGACCCTCGTACATTACCTGCACCATTCTCACCAGCAACCCCTATTCCTGGAATACCCGCTGATGGTGTCGCAACGTAATTTCCATTTCCTGTTTTCATTAATCCGCCTGAATTCGGGAATGTAGCTACAGCTAGTTGTCCTACAACTTTCATACTACCATCCGAATATTTCATCATAACGAAACCACCGTCAGAAATAGAATAATCATTTGCAATTGCAGCTGGGCGCCCTGTTACTTCTGTTGTAGAAAGAGTTTTCCCCGTTGGATAATTTGTTAATCCGCTTAAATCAAGTGTTAGACCACTACCAAAAGGAATTTGAACAGATCCACCCTTAGTAATTTCACCAGTTACTGGATCTTTTTGTACAGCCTCATCTGTCTCCTTTAAATTTCCTAATGTATCAAATTTAAGATTTTTTTCGCCCGTCATGCCTTCGACAGGCTTAAATTCCTTTTCGTTTTTAGAATCATTCCTTACAGAAACTGTATATGTATATTCGCCTGGCACTGGCTTTTCAACTTCTTTACCATCTACAGTCTCTTTTGTAGTCTTTTGCTTAATATTTACACGTAACGTTAATGAGTTCCCTTCCGCATCAAAAACTGTGAATTCGTGAGATAATGCATTTTGGTTTCTCGGAAGGTTTCCGCCTATTGTCGCTTTATCTGTTTGAATCCCACCAACAGCTGATCCCATTGGAATATGAATTGGGCTTGGTCGTGAAGAAAAATCTACTTCTTGTGTTCCTGTTTTTACACCATAACCTAGTACATACTGTCCACCTGTATTTGTAACATAGCTATCTTTCGATACACTAAAAGACCCTTTTCTCGTATACTCTACATTTCCAGCATTACGATCACCAACTAAAAACAAACCGTTTCCTTCTATCGCTGTCTCCATCTTATCACTAGTTAAAGTAATAGAACCATCACTAAAATCTGTAGATGTCCCACTGAACTTTACACCGTTACCAATACTCTTTGGATTCGTACCAGCATAAGCACCATCACCACGTGAACCAACCGTATTATTATATAGCAAATCATCAAAAATAGCCTTTTGCTTTTTATATCCAACTGTTTGTGCATTTGCAATATTATTTGAAGTAACACTTAATGCATTTTGTGCTGCATTCATCCCTGTAATACTTGTATATAACGCTTTAATCATAACCTTTGTACACTCCTTTTATTAATCTGGCTTAACCTCTTCATTTTTTTCTATATCATCTTTCTTCTCATCTTCCGGATTAGTTTCTGTTATCGGTTTATCAGAAACCCTTTCTATGAAACGAAGTGAGACAACTTGATTATCAACAATAAGTTGCACATCGTTATTTTCAGCAAGTCGAACTGTTTCTACTTGACCAGTCACTTGCTTTCCATTATTGCTTACACCTCTAACGTACTTTCCTAAAAACTTCATCCCTCCATCAAGAGCTGTCGAATACATCGTTGATTGCAATTTATCTACTGCTTTCGTCATATTCTGTACTTGCTCCATAAGCGATAGCTGTGCTGTTTGGTTCATCATTTGGTTCATATCCATCGCATTAAACGGATCTTGATGTTGAAAGCTTGCTAAGAAAAGTTTCAGGAAATCATCTTTATCCATAATACCGGGTGTTTTTTGAGTATTTGCTAATACTCCGTTTGCTTGTTGAGCTGTCGACTGTGCACCAGTAACAGATGCGTTTTTTGTTTGTGCTCCTGCTTGTAACGGAATATGATTTGTACTCGTTGTATTTAATCCAACTGTTGGCACACTTTATTCCTCCAATAATCCCGCAAATTCTTTTGATTCTTGTTTCTCATGTTTCGTACTTGCTAATTTCTGTTTTTGTCTTTGCTCTTGTTCTCGCTGTTCTTTTCGATTTTCATCTTTATCTGAATAGCTAATTTGAATATTGATTTCTTTTTCTTTTAACTTCAATCTCAATTCATCAAAAATGATTTCAACACGTTTTTTTGCATCATGTTTTTCCATTTCTACGTGAACATCAATTTGATCTCCATGTTTTTTCATAAACACTGTTAATGTACCGAGTTTCTCTGGATTTAACTGAAATAAAACACGCTCTTGTCTCACTACAAATTTTTGTAACGCTTCTACTTGCGCTTCCATTTTCTTTCCTAAGTCAGGTAACGTAACCTTCTCAGCGCCACTATTTGATTTTCCTATTTGATCGGTACCCGTTGCTTTATTTAGTAACTCCGCACCCGTTGAACTCGAATCATTTAACACATCACCTTCCGGCAACTCTATCTTTACATCATCGCTCTCAGCTTTCGGAAGATCTCCATCTAATTCTTTGGACTCTTCTTGTTTCTTTGCAATATTACAAGTTTCTGTTTCTACCACTTTCAATACTTGCATCGTTTGCTCCGGCATCGTCAATTTATCTAATACCGTTTGCATTGTATCTTCTAAACATATAGCATTTTTGATATTCATATTTGAAAGAAGCTCTTGTAATTGTTGTAATTCTGCTGCGGGCAATTCGTTAAGTTTTATATTTCCATATTCTTTATACAGCTCTTGTATTTTTTGTATGTATTGATATAACAATTCTGGCTGCACACGTAATTGCTCAATTGCAACCATTTGCTCAGATACAGCTAATAACAACTGTTCTGTCTCTTTTTTTTCTTCTTTCTTTACAATTGGCTCTTCTTTCGTTACTGATTGTTTAGAAAGAATATATTCTTTTTTTTCTTCTTTTGGTGCTTCTTCTTGTTTCATTTTCTCCGTTTTCGGCTGCTTTTTATTTTCCATTCTCATCGTACGATCGAATGAAGAATCTTCACTTTTTGATTGTACTTCTAGCCCTTTTTCTTTTTGCGGAGGTAAACTTTGTTGCACCGGTAATACAGACTGTATCACTATATTCACCTCATCCATTCATACACATTTTCAAATCAAGAAGCATTTTTTCTTCCTGCTTTTCTCGTACTTTTGCAAGCTTTTTACAATTTTCTTGATACATCTCATCAATGACACGTTCTTTTTCTTTTACTTGTTCTAAAAGGCTTTCATTTTTTTGAATAAAATCCTCTGTTTTTTTAATTTTCCGATTCCATTCTTCTATTCTTTCAGGTGAAAACGTATGTGAGGAAAGCATACCAGCCATTATACGTTGCCCAGTTTGTACGACTTTACTACGCGATTTTACTACATATAAATCATATTCTTTTTTTTGTTCTATCTTTCTTTTTTCAGCTGTTAATTCATACACTTCTTTCAAAATCTGTTCTTTTTCTTGATTTATTTGCAACTTTATCGTGTCGTACTGCTGCTTATCCACCTGTTTTTATAGCCCCTTCCTATTATAACGCTCTCTTTTTCTATTATATAGTTTTTTTCCAAAAAAATCTGTGAAATATTAAAAAACAAAAAAATAAGACCTGCGGAGCGCAAGGTCTTATACTATATGGTGCATTGCTTCAACGATATCGTTAAATTGGAAACTATCAGATCGACCTTGTTTTAAAAACGTATTTATACCTTCTACTTTATTTTTACATTCAAAAATATAAGCATTTTCTTCATTTTCTTGAATCGTTCCTAATTTGAAATACAATTCATTTTCTTTATAAATAGATAAAATTTTTCGCATTTCATTTGCCAGTTGCCAATGAGTTGGCGACACGATTTCTTCCATAATCCGACTTACTGAGTCTAGCACTGAAATAGCAGGATAATGACTGAGCGTTGCAAGTTCACGTTTTAATACAATATGTCCATCTAAAATACCACGTGCTAAATCTGGTACAGGACCGTTTAAATCGTCTCCATCAACGAGTACAGTATAAATACCCGTTATAGCCCCCTTTTGCGTTTTCCCAGATCGCTCTAACAGCTTCTTCATATAACTTTCCATTAAAAGTGTTTTACCACCAATCGGTAACTCTTTAACGGCAATATCAACACTTCTACGCGCGTCAGCAAAACGTGTGACAGAGTCCATCATAAGTAATACGTTATTGCCTTGGTCTCGGAAGTATTCAGCAATAGATGTTGCAAGCTTAGCTGCACGAAGCTGCATAAGGTGACTTTCATCTGACGTCGCTACGACAACGACGCTTTTCCTCATACCTTCCTCGCCTAATTCTTTTCGAATAAAATCTTTTACTTCCCGGCCACGTTCTCCTACTAAACTAATAACATTTATATCCGCTTTTGCATTTTTAGCAATCATGCCAAGTAAAGTAGATTTACCTACACCTGACCCAGCGAAAATACCAATCTTTTGACCGATACCAATTGTTAGCATGGAATCAATGGATTTAATTCCTGTTTCAAATACATCAGTAATCTCTTCACGTTCAAACGCATGAATAGGCGGAGCATCTAGTTTTATTTTTCGCAATGGAATGTTTTCAGCGTTCTCGTTTAACACTTCGCCATTTGCACTTAACACTTTCCCGAGCAAATGATTACCACGAGGTATAACAACATCTTCTGCAATTAGTGTAACTGAATCTCCGTAACATACTTTTTCTGTCTGTTCAAACGGAAGTAACATATTGTTTTCTTTTTCAATTGCAATCACTTCACATAAGACGCTATGTTCTCCAACGAGACAAACATCACCGATTTTCGCCTTTGGCCCTTTCGCTACGAAAAACTGTTCTTGTACACTATGAACTTTACCGACTTTCGTATAAAACGGCGTTTCAATAAATGTATTCCATTTTTGGTTTTCATTCATTAATAGTCGATTCATACATTTTGCTCCTCAAATAACTTCTCTTCTTCCCATTTCTGGCGAAGTTTCGCAAATATAGGTGCAAATTTAAATTCAAAGAACTCTTTCTCTTCTTCTAGAACAAATTCACCGAACTGTAAGGAGAAATCATATTTCCATTCTACTAATTGTAGTAACCAATATTCTTTCGTATTTTCCTTCTCTTCTTGAATGCGTTCAAATGTTTCTGGATGTACGGTAATGACCAATTTTTCAAACGAAGTCGGCAACGTTTGAACGATGCCAGTTAAAATTGGTAACACATCAAGTAAGCGCGAATCCACTGCTTGATTCACAATTTTTTCTGCTAGTTGAAAAGATTGATCCCATAATAATTCTGTCCATTGGTACGCTGTTTCTTGTTGTTCCTTTTGAAACTGTATACGTGCGGATTCTATCTCTTTCATCTGCTGCTGAACATGCATTTGAAATTGTTCTTGATCATGTAATAACTGCTGACGCTCTCGTTCTAATATTTGCTGCTCTTGCCTTAGTTGATTCAGTTCAGTATATAACGATTGTTGCTGCGCAAGAAGTTCTTCATGATCTACTTGTATTTCTTCTTCTACGTGAACTGGTATCGGTTTTGGAAATTGTAATTCATACGTTTCTTCAGAAAAAGAAACAGAATTCTTCGGAATTCTGTTTTTAAATAAGGACATCATCTTCACCTCTTTGAACGATAATTCTTCCTTCCTTCTCTAGCTTTTTCACTGTACCTGTAATCGTTTGCTGTGCCTTTTCAGCATCCGTCATCTTAAGCGGTCCTAAGCCATCTAATTCTTCTAGAATCATCTCTTTACGGTTTGAAGACATACATGTAAATAATTTCTCTTTAATTTCTTCTTTTGCAATTTTAAGTGCTTTCGCAATAACACCATTATCTGTAATTTCCTCTAATACACGACGAAGTGCGAGATCTTCAAGTCCAAGTAAGTCTTCAAATACAAACATGTTTTCTTTAATTCTCTCAGATAACTCATAATCCATTTCATCCAGCTTTTGAAAGACTGTTTTTTCAACACCTCGTGAAACGTTATTTAAAATGTTTACTATTGTTTTCAAACCATCTGTTTTATTAATTGCATTAAACGCCATATTATTTAATTTTGATTTTAATAAATCCCCAATTTGATTTATTAATTCACCATCTACTTGCTCTAGCTTCGCAATCCCCATTACCGTTTCTACTCGCTTATGATCTGGTAATCTCTCAATTAATTGAGAAGCAAGCTGCGGTTTAATATAAGAAGCGATAATCGCAATCGTTTGTGGCGATTCATCATTAAGTACAGTAAGAAGTGGTTCTAAATCTGTAAGTGAATTTAAGAATTCAAACGGATTATCTTTGTTATACCAAAGATCTTCTAATAATTTTTCTAGTTCGTCTTCTGGCATATTTTTAAATATGCGACGAATATATTCTTTATCTGGAGTCACTAGGTTTAATTCTTTTACATTTAATTCATACAAGAACTCCCCTAGTACATTTTCTAACGTTTCCGGTTTATATACACGAAACTTCGCGATTTCACGAAGTAATACTTCTTTTTCCTCAGCCGTCATATATTCAATGACTTTTGCTGCCACCCCTTCTTCTAATGTACGAATAAGGATGGCAGCTTTTTCTTTGGAGGAGATTTCATCTAACATCGTTGTTCCTCCCTTACTGTCCATTTAACCATTTTTTAATTACTTTTGCAGTTCCTTCTACATGTTCTTTCGTAGCATCCTGCACTTGTTCATCTAACGTCGGTTCTTTCGGTTCTTCTGGTTCTGGTTTTGGCTCTGGTACTATTTTCTCTTCAGGAATTTCCATAATACTTTCATTACTTGCAGCAATTTCCTCTTCTGCTAAATATTCTTCATATTCCTCTTCTTCTTTCTTTCTCTTACGTCTTGCTAAGAAGAACCATACTAGACCACCAATCGCTAATAAACCAGCTGGAATTCCACCGAATAACCACCAGTTTATGCCGCTTTCTTCTGGTTCTTTCTTCTTCTCTTCTTTCGGCTGATCAAACTGAACAGTTACAACGTTAACTTGACCGTTTGTAAAGTTTCCATTCGGATCAGCTTGAAGGCCAGCAGCTGTGCCAATTGCTTCTTTGAAAGTAGTCATATCTATTTTTCGTTTTACTAACGTATCGTTGTCTACCCATACTACAACATTTGTTTTCGTTAATTCTGGGTGTTTCTTAATTGTTTCAACTGTTTTATCTATTTCATAGTTTTCAATTTTGTTACCATTTTTATTATCGTAGACGATTTTACCATTTTGATTATTGTTCGTACCATAGTTTGGTACTTCGCCGTTCGCTGTAATACCAGCGCCTTGCTTCGTCTCTGCACCTTCTTGTGCAGTAGAGCTTTCTTCTTGCTCTTGTTTACTACGAAGTACACCTTTATCACCATACTTTTCTGACTGACGTGTAACTTCATCATAGTTTACAGATACTTTCGTATTCACTTTATATTCATTCGGTTTAAACATCGTCATTAACGTTGCATCAATATCTTGCTTTAATTTACCTTCAATTTGATGCTGCATCTCTACTTCTTTTTCATAAGAAGAGGAACTAGTAGAATGCGCTTCATCTGCCCCTTTTGAGATGACACCTTTTTTACTATCAATCACACTTACTTCTTCTGCTTTCACCCCAGGAACTGCTGCACTAATCATTTGCTGTATACCCGCAACTTGATCAGCAGTTAATAATTGTCCACGTTTTACCCCAACAGTAATCGCAGCTGTTCCTTTTGCTTTTTCTTCATCAAAAATTGTCTCTTTTTCAGGTAATGTAATTTGAACATTCGCCGTTTCAACTGTCGCAAAGTTTCTTACAATATCTTGCTCCAATTGCTTTTTCGTACCGACAATTTGCTTCATTTTTTTATCTTGCTCACTTGAACCGAGCGAGCTTTCTAATAAAATTTCCTCACCGCTTTTAGAATTAAACGGTAAGCCCATCCCATTCATTTCTTTTCGCACCCATGGAGCATCATTTTTTTGCACACGAATCGATCCATCGGCCGCTAACTGATAATCGACACCTAACTTTGATAATTCTGCTGTAATCTCTTGCTTATCTTCATCATTTAAATTTTGATATACAACAACATATTTATCTGGCAAGGTGAAGTATAAAAGTGCTCCTGTTACAATCGCTAAAAGCGCAGCACCGATTACTAACTTATGCCACGTTTTTAACGATTGGATAACATTTTTCATCTTTTCCATTTAAACACACCCGTCCACTTTCCTAAATTTGCATATTAATTAGTGACTTATAATTTTCAATAAGATTATCACGTACGAGAGCAGCCGTCTTCATTTGAGACTCAGCCTTCTTCTGCTGAATTAAAACGTCATGCGTTTCTCCTACCCCTTTAGTTAGTAAGTCATATACTGCTGTTTGCGCATTGTTTTGTGTTTGATTCATATCTTCCAATAAATCGATAAACTTTTTCCCCTCAACTACTGATGTTTGAGAAGTTTTTGGTGCACCAATTTGCTGAATCACACCAAATGGTTGCGTATTTAACATTGGTTGGATTTTCATATACTATATTCCCCCTTATCCTCGGCCAATTTCTAAATCTTTATCAAGCATTTTTTTATTCGCATTTAATACACTTGTATTTGCTTCGTACATTTTTTGGGCAACCATTACATTCGTCATTTCAGCAGTCACATCAATATTTGGATAACGTACATATCCTTCTTCATTTGCATGCGGATGTGTTGGGTCATACACTAAGTTTTCAGTTTTATCTGCTTCAATACTTTTTATTTTTACTCCATTAGTTGGAGACCCATCTAACATATTTGCAAAACTATTGTTTGATTCTAGCACTACACTACGACGCTCATATAAATCTGCCCCCGGAGCCGCCGTTGTATTTGCATTTACAATATTATTTGAAGTAACTTCCATCCACTTTCTCGCTGTCGTTAGTCCTGAGCCACTTGCATTAATTGCCTGAAACATCGTTGTCTCTCCTTCTACTTTTAACGTCCGCGTGCCGCTTGGTTAATTGCATATTGTGTATTAATCGCGTTAATTGAAATACCATATAACTGATTTGCTTTCATTAAATCTAGCATTTCTGTCGTTACATCCACACTATTTCCATCTTTATTCGTTTGCATTGATTTTGTTTGAATCTTTGCATATGTATTTTTCGTATTTACTGTCGGTAAGTGCATTTCATTCGTTTGATATAAATCTGGATTACTCTTTAAGTCTGCAGCATTGTTCTTATATAATGCACTACTTTTATTCATTCGCTCAGCAAATGTTACATCTTGTGCTTTATAGCCGGGTGTATTCGCATTTGCAATATTACTAGAAACAGTATTTCGTTTCGTCACTAAATAATTCATATAATGGCCTACATCACTCACTAAATCTGGCATATTCCACACCCTTTCTTTTTTCACTTAATGATCCACTGATGGAAGTTTCATTTCATTATTTATTTTCTTATATGTGTTTATTAAAATATTAACAATCATGTACCCTTACATATTTTATTCCATTTTTCCATTGTTGTCTTTAGAAAAATACAAAAATATAAAAAAGAATACAAAAAAACTGTATACACGCAATAATCTATGAAACATTTCAATCTATGATTTACAAACTAAAGTTCATTTTCACATTATTTAGATTACTACTATTTTTCATTACAGTCATAAAATGAAACCTCAATCAACGGAAATCTTTATTTAAATAAAGGAATGGACCCCCTCTTAAAAGGGGAATCCGTTTCTAAACTCCATCACTAAAATTTACCGTAAAATGAATTAGCTTTCATGCGCCCATCATTTGTCATAATCATTTCTTCCAAAATCTTTTGCTTATCTCGAATATGCTGTGCCGCCTTAATAATGAATGGACTTACTTCTGCTGCAACTTGCGCACGCGTTTCCTCATCCAATGTCATCATCCAGCGATTTAACATTTCACTCTTCTCAGCAAACTCTTCATCTGACACTTGCAATTCACCGATTTCATTAAAACAGCCGACAAACGTCCGATAAATATCATTGTTCATTTTCAAGTGCTCCGCGGTAACCGTCTATTAAATCTTGTAACACTTTCACAATCGCATCAATGTCTTTTGCTTCACGCGTTACTTTCATTGTTTGAATTTGAATGCTAATCCAATCATATAAGCCATATAAACTATCATATAAATCCTTCGTAATTTCAGGATTTAATTGAAGCTTCAATTCTTCAAAAATACGTTCTAACTTTTCAAGAAGTGCATCTCCTTCTTGTAGTTTAAAAGCATGTAGCAGTTCTTCTAAATTACGAAACTCTACAATGCATCTTTCATAAATAAAAATTGTATTTTTAATCGGATTACTCGTCATAATATCATTTTGCATATAACGTTGCCATGCTTGCATACAATCACTTCCTTACCTTTCATTAATCATCACTTTTTTGTTTTGTCATTGCTTTAATTGTTTTTAATTGGCTATCTAGCGCCGCTAATGTACTCTCTAGTTTTTGATACTTCTTCACGATTTCATCTTGTTTTTGCAAGTTTTGTGCTTCAATATCTTTAATCTTTTTATCTAAATCACTTACACGTGAATCAATACTTTTTACTCGTTCTCCTACTACACCTTTATCACCAAATAATTTTTCAAGTGGTTCTTCCATCATTTTCCCTAATCCATTAGAACTAAAGAAAAATTGCTTCGCTGCATCCGGCTTCTCTTTTAACGCTTTCGTTAATGCTTCATCATTAACTTCCATCGTTCCATCTTGCTTTAATTGAATACCAAATGAGAATAAGTAATTACCATCTTGTGAAAAAGTTACAACATTGTTCATAGCTTGACGCACACTTTGCATAATAGCTTGGCCTTGGAACGCCCCGCCTTTTCCAGCAAAGATATCTACTGTAGAAACAGCTTTATTATAATCAGCAACCATTTTTTTAATAACATTTGCTGCGTCTGTTACGTTTGAGTCACTTACTGTGAATTTTAGATCTATCCCTTTTGCTTTTGGTTCTGTTGTTGTACCTGCATCTGGTGTTCCTTCTACTTTCGGCTCAGTTACTTTCAATAATTCAATTTTCACACCTGGAAGAGCTTCAACTGTATTGGTAGAACTTTTACCTTTAATACCATTAATCGTATATTCAGCATTTTGCGCTTCATTAATTACATTAACCGCTACGCCATCCTTACTAGCTAACCCTATATCTTGAAACAATGTAGATGTATTGTCCTTAAAATTAATTACTCCATCTTCTCCCTCTTTTTTTGAGGTCATGAAAATTTTATTCCCAAGTGTATAAGCTGATACGCCGTAATCTCCATCATTAATTTTATTAATTAAATCTTTATATGTCATATCAGATGTTACTTTTAATTCTTTACCACCTAGTTTTAATGTTTCATCTCTATTAAGCTTTGCATCTACATCAATTTCTTTAGAAGCTATTTGATGACGCTGCGCAAGCTGTGTAATCGTCATATTAAAAGTTCCAGCGATCGCGCCACCATCAGCTTTTACATTAATATAACCGTCTTGTGATGTTGTTACCTTTTTCTCATTTCCTTTAAAAGCCGCTAAGTTTTTAAAAGTTTGCGTAAAAGAGCTAAATTCTGATTTTAAACTTGTATATAATAGTTTATCTTGTGAAAGTTGGTTCTTTTCATTAGCATAAGGCGTCTTTCTCATTTCTAACGCTTGCATTTCTAATTCTACAAAGTTAGATGTATCGATCATATTATTTCCGAGGTTCCATATTTGTTGTCTACCACCGATACCCGTTAATGTTCCTGCCATAATTTCTCACTCCTTATAGATTACATGTAGTCTAAAATACTCGTTTTACTCATCGTACTAACCGCTTTAAGCGTCGCTTCATACGTTGCGTTTATATAAGCTAAATCAGAAATTGCTACCGCTAAGTCAACATCCTCAATTTCTTTACGGTTTTCTTGAAGCGCTAAATTTTGTTCACTTAAAATTGTTTTAAACGTCTCCATTGTGTTCATTGTCGAACCAACTTCAGTTGTGCGATTAATGATGCCATCTAAGTTTTTCTTATTTTCTCCTAATAACGGCTGTAATGCTTTTTGGTCACCTTTTTGCATCGCTTCACTCATCTGTTTTAACGTTTTTATAACAGGGGATAATAACGCTTCGCCGTTACGAAATGCTTTTAAGTCATAACCGTCATTTAGTTGCCAGTTCACATCATTTTGTCCACCTTGATACGTACCATCTTCTGTAAATGGTGGTTTTTCCGCACTATCACCACCAAAAATATAACGACCTTGCTCTTTCGTATTTGCTAAATATACAACTTGTTTTAAAATTTGATCAATCTCTGCACCGATGGCTTTCAATTCTTTTTCACCATTTTGCTCACTTAACGCCTGCAACATTAATTGATCTGCTCTCGTTAAAGATTTAAAAACACCTTGTAAAGTATTTTCAGTTTGTGTTAATACATTTTTCGAATCCGCTAAATCTTTTTGCATTTGTTCAATATTCGCCAATGAATGTTGAATCGCAAATGATTTACTTGCCGCAAGTGGATCTTCACTCATAAAAAGGTTTTTCTTCCCTGAAGTTACTTGATTTCGGTGGTATTGTTGTTGCACATTCAAATCCATTAACTGATTCTTTGCCCAGCTTGCATTTTGAAATGTAGATACTCTCATTTCTATCTCCTCCTTTATCTATTTCAAATTAATTTGAAGAAGAAACCAGAATTATTTCCGGCTCTCCCCTTAACTAACTTATTCCTCTACCGCCCCGTATCTCTGGTCTCACACCGATAGGTTCACTATTAGGTACTGACCGCTTCTACACTCTGCTGGCTCTCTCTTTAAACATAAAAGAAAAGGGTTTTGTTTTTACCTCTCATTATCTAATAATCGAAAACAGACTATCAAACACTTCATTCATCGTGGTAATAGCTTTAGAGTTTGCAACGAAATATTTTTGGAAGGCCATTAAATTAACCATTTCCTCTTCCATATTAACGCCTTCAACACCCATCTTTTCTTGCTGAATCCCCTCTAATAAATCCACATGAATTTTTTGATAGGCATTCACTGCACTTTTATCAGATGCAACACCAACTACGAATTGATCTAATGCTTGTTTATAAGAAAGACCTTCTTTATAATTTCCATCTGTAATTGCTGCTAATTTATTTGCTGTTTCAGCTGATATTTTCATTTTCGAAACATCTTTTGCAAATTCAGGGTTTAATTTCATATCTTTCGCTTGATCTCCAACGAAGAACTCTTTCCCCATTACTGTGTTCACTTCATTCTTTACAGAACTCATTAGTTCTTCAAGGTTTTTCTTATAACTAGCAATCTTCGCTTTCGTATCGATCGCTGATTGGATTGCTCCACTCGTTAAAGGAATTTCCGAACCGTAAATTTCAGCAGTCATTGGTTCTTTTTCTTTATTTAATTGAAGTGGATATGTATCTTGTCCATTTACTGTTAAAACACCATTCATTCTAACACTCGCGATATTAGGATTCATAGATTCATAAGACACTTCTATATTTGCATACTTAGACATTTCTGTAATGATTCGATCACGTTCATCCAAAAGTTGATTTGGTACTTGTGTACCTGCTTGTCCAATTTTTTTATTCGCTTCCGCTAAACTACCAGCAAGACGGTTAAATTCATTGACATGCGCTTCAATATCTTCTGTCGTTTGTGCTTCTGCTGTATCTAAGCTTTTTGCCAAACGATTTACTTGACTTGTAAACTTCCCAGTTTCAGAAATTAATGTATCGTAGTAATTTGGTTGTTCTGGATTTTTTGCAACTTCACGAAAGGCATTAAAGAAGCCATCCATTAAACTAGATAATGAATTCTTTCCTGTCGTTCCAACCATAGATTCTACACGTGATAAAGTCGAATTCATGTAGTTATAGTAAGAGAGTTGAGATAATTGATCATTAAACTGTTTCGTCTTCACTTCATCTGTAATACGGTCAACGCCTAACGTTTGTACACCGTAACCTATTTTTTGTTCTGGTGAATAGCCCTGACTTGCTCCAGCCGATCCGTAATTCACCATTTGACGCACATAACCAGGCGTATGAATGTTTGATAAATTTTGTTTCGTCGTTTGTAATCCCATTTGTGCCGCTAACAAACCCGATAGCGGTGTATTATAATCAGACAGCCTCATAATGTTTCACTTCCCCTTTACAATAGTTCGTTCATAAAGATTTGTGAATTATTGTTTCGTTCTAAATTATATTCAGAAACGGAATCCACAATACTTTCTGTAGTTTTTAATAGTACGTTTAAGTAATATTGATTTTTCAAAAGAATCATTTTTACATTCTCTTCTAATTCAGCTACATTTTTTTGTAATTCTTCCATTTTTTCAATTTCTTCGTTAGAAAAATGCGAAAATAATGCACTTACGCGAAACGGCTCAATTCCCTTTTCTTTACAAAACTGAATAACCATTTCTTCAAACGAGCTTGATAATCCTTTTAAACCATCTATGTACTGCAATTGCTCTACTTGCAATTTTTGAACTGCATTTACATTTTTATGTTTCAAATTCTCATATATTTGTTCTCCAAGCGTTTGAATGTTTTCATATGCTTTTTGAATAATAACGAGCTTTTCATATAATTGTATGTACATATCGTTTCCTTCCCTTTTACAAGACTAAATTTACAATTAAACCGTGGATTTCTCCAATCTGATTTAACATTTCTAAATGTCCCGTTTTCGTATTAATTAAATTCATAACATCTTCTAACTCATTTAATCCCATTTCCGCCTGTTTCACAATCGTCATTTTCTGTGAATAGCCATAACGTGGATGACGCGACATGACATCTTTATATTGCAATACATTATCTACGTAAAAATTCAAAAATGATTTTACTGTATTTTTGTATTCCATTACATTATCAAGCGTTAATTCCATTTCAATTTTCTCTTTAATTTCTCCAATGTTATCGACAAATGCTTCCATTTGTTCTAACAATTTATCTTTTTTTGGATCTGCATGCAAATTATCCGAAAATGCAAGTCCTGTCCTGACATTTGCTTCTTTCGGCATTTGAGTAGCAGGCGGTATATGCGATAAAATTGGATTATGCGAGATTGAACGCAGCATATATATCACCTATTTATTTTTTTATTTCTTCCTAAACTTAATCGTAAAATCCAGTTATTTATAATTATACTCTGAACACTAATATTTTGCAGTTATTTTTTATAAAAGATATGTTACAATTTAGCATGAGGTGGCACAAATCTATGAATATTTTTCTTTGTGGTTCAAATCAATTAACAGCATTAGATCAGGAAGAAATAAAAAAATTTTTAACTGACTATGCTCACAAACATAAAATTTACATATTATGTTATAAATCTATTGAAAATGAGATTCTTCGTTTTTTCATCGAAAACGAAAGACTCGCTCAAAATTTATGCCTTTACACGCTACAGCCGTTACAAGCATTAACAGATGAATTTCAAGAGGTCGTGGATTACTTAAAAAAACACGGAGCCGAGTATGTCGCTTTTGATCATCCTTCCGACTCCATTTACCGATCAGATTATATGTTTTTTGTAAAACAAATAATCGAAGATACCGATTTAGTTCTCTGTTTTTATAATGGGGACAAGCATACATCTGTCATTCCCGTTGACGTTGCAAAAGAAGCAGGAATTGATGCTGTTATTTATGATTTACCAGGTTTACATGAAAAACAGATGAAAAAAAACTTTGAACAAAAAATCCGTATGATGTAAAGGGGGAGGCACAATATCGTTATTGTGCCTATTATAAATATGATAATTGAACAAGATTATGATCATTTTATCGCGAGTTTTAAACAACAATTCAATATGGATATCGCTTCATATAAACAAGATAGAATGCGTCGTAGAATCGATGCTTTTATTTCGAGAAAAGGCTTTGAGAACTACACTAGTTTTCTAAGCAATTTACGTACCGATCAAAAGTTATTTTTAAGTTTTATTGACTATATTACAATTAACGTTTCAGAGTTTTTTAGAAATAAAGAACGTTGGCAAACGTTAGAGACGAAAGCACTACCAAAATTACTCGAACAAAATAACGGAAAATTAAAAGTATGGAGTGCCGCTTGCGCTGCCGGTGAAGAACCATATACACTCTCTTTAATTTTATCGAAGCACCTAGCTCCATATCGTTTTGAAATACAAGCAACAGATCTTGATTTTCACATTTTAGAAACTGCAAAACGCGGTCAATATACAGAACGTTCTTTAAAAGAATTACCTGCCGATTTAAAAGAGCGTCATTTCACAAAAGAGAATGATATATATTCATTACACCAAAACATTAAGCAAAACGTGACGTTCAAGCAGCATGACCTGTTAATGCAGTCATTCGATACAAATTACGATTTAATCATTTGTCGCAACGTAATGATATACTTTACTGAAGAAGCAAGGGTAAAACTTTATGAAAAGTTTAGTCGTGCTTTACGAAAAGGCGGCGTATTATTTGTTGGTAGTACTGAACAAATTTTAACACCTGAACGTTATAATCTTCAGCGCTTCGATACATTCTTCTACGAAAAAATATAAAAGAGGTCGTCACAACGCAAAGTGACGACCTTTTTATATAACTCGAATTAAAATAATAGCAACAATCCATACAAAGAGAAAAAGAAACGTCATAGACCATTTATGTTCTTGCATTGTATGTTTCAAAGCCTGTGATAATTGTGTCATATTCATTTCTGCAAGTGCTCTCCATACGCTTACATCCCGCTCTTTAGCAGTACGATCTGTAACGCTAATTAAAATGGTTTCGTTAGACAATTTCGTTATATAAGCAGTAATAACCGTTACCATTAAATTTATATTTCCTTCTGAAGAATCATTTTCCACTCTAGAAAGGAGTGCACTTACATCTAGTAACGGAATGTGTACCTTTCTACCAAATGATAGTTGTACTTCAGCGAAATCATACGTCCCATCTAACAAAGGAAGCTCTTTTATATGCGCCTGCTTCACAAGTCCTTGCAAGCTTCTCATTACTTGTTCAAATATTTTTTCTGTTTGCTTTCCTTCTCCAGATAATGTATGTAACTTCTTAAAGAGTTGTAATACTGTATCCATCTCTTTAGAAAGCATTTCCTTCATAACCTTTCCATCGCCTAAACTCGCAAGTAAAATCCCTATTTCATTATTCTTCGAAATAATTTTAGACTGACCAGTAAACACTAGATTACTATGCTTTCGTTCTTTCTGGATTTCATGTTCTGAAATAGCTGCAGGCTGTTTTAATGGTTGTAGCGTCTTATTTTCAATTGTCGTACGTTTAATCTCCATCTAAGCGCCTCCACTACTATGAAATTATTAGCCCCATTCTTTATTACTCTTTAAAACTAAAAACAATACGAATAAACCTGACATAATAGCAAATACATTAGAAGCTTGTATTCCTTGGTCACTTTCAGCTTCTTTCTTGTCTGCTGGCTCTTCTTTTTTCTCTTTCTTTTTCGAAATGACTTGATTGTTATTTTTATTATCTTTATCTTTTTGAGCCGTCGCTTTATTTACTTCCTTGTTGTCTGTGAGAGGCTCCTTTATAACATAAGTAATTTTTTCTTTCTCTTTCAATGGTTCATTTATAAGATCGTTTACTTTCTCTTCTTTTTTCGGAATTTGAACAACTGGTGGTTTTTCTTCCTGAAGCGGGATTTCTACTTTCGAGTCTTCCTGCTTCTCTGTTTCTTTCTTATCTTCTAATTTATTTTCTAATTTATCTTCTCGTTCTTCTATCTTTTTATCCTCTTCTGTTTTTTGCTCCAAAACAGAAACGACATACTCACTTGCTTCAATCAGTTTATTTCCAGCCGCATCTACTACCTCTACAAGTAGTTCGTATGTCCCACTTGGCAACGCATCCGTTATTTCAAATACTTTTTGCCATTCCATGTCGCGCTTATTGTAATCTAACAAAAATGTAATCTCTTTATTTTCTTTTCCTTTTAATGTAACACGAACTTCTTTCACAACCGATTCCACGTCTGCCGCCTTCACTCTTACACGTATAGAATCGCCTTGTTTTCGTTCGATTACGTTCTCCTTCGCCTCGTCGATAGTAACCTTATGCAACTTCGGCATCTCTTTATCTATTGTTGGCATTTCATTATTTATACGAATAAGAGGGACTTTTACTTCATTTTCTAAGAGCTCTTCTTTCTCATTTTCTTTGTAATTTTGAATGAGCTGAAGGTTCCAATCACCTTGCAAATCAAAAGTCTCGACCTTGTAGTTAGCAATCCATCGCTTCGTTTCCTCTTCATACTTAAACGATAGCATTCTTTCTTGTTCATACTGATCGCCGTTTTTTGGCAAGCGCAAAATACCTTTTATACTTTGAACATTTTTCTCTTTCGGCTCTACAATAACCAGCACTTCTTCGCCAACTTTTAATTCCGGCTTATTTACTGTAATAACCCCTTGATCCGTCTCTATCTTTTTTTCGGTTTCTTGTTTATTTTTTGCTTCTTGTTGTTCCTCTTTATCTTGCTTCATTTCCACTTGTCCTGGCTGTTCTTGCACTTCCTTATTCTCTTCTTGCACATTCACTTCATTTATATTTTGTTCTGGCACATTTTGCTCTTCCGCCTTACTTTGCAGCGGGAAGAGCAAGCACACATGTATGCATAACCAGCTCATTAGAAAAAACTTTACGTTTTTCATCTACTAGCTCAAACTCCTATTTCAACGACTTATAGCGATTTCGTCACTTTTACTCCGAAAAATCCATCTACATTTACAAGTTCACCATACGCCACCAATACATCATTTACATAAATACGAATTGGCTCGTCAATATCTTCATCTAGCACAACCGCTTCATTCTCTTGTAAACTTAAAATATCTTGAATGGTTTTCACTGTGCTTCCAAATACAAATTTCACGTTCATTTCTACATTTTGTAGGATGGATGTGTCCATGTATACTGGTTCCATTTGTTTTACTTCTTTAAATTCAATAGGTTGCACAACAGGTTCTACAACTTTTTCTTCTTCAATTTCTTCCGTAACAATCTCTTCTTCTTCCACCATTGGATATAGAAGTCTTCTTACCATTTCTTTCGCTTCTGAAATCGGTAAAATTTGATACATTTTTGATTGAAGCAGGTCGCCAATTTCAAGGTTGAACGTAATTTGAACGAGTTCGTCCACTTCCATTGACTCTCCCAAATATTCCATTTCTTCTTTTAAAGTTACAAATTTAACATTTGGTGGTGTCATGTCCATTTTTTCTTGAAACATTTCTGACATCGCCGTTGCAGCATGCCCCATCATTTGGTTCATGATTTCTTTAATACCGCTCAGTTCTAATTCACTAAGTTCTTTCTCTGGATCAACTTCCCCTGTCCCCATCATCATTAAATCTACCATTGTTAAAGCGACATCTTTCGTAAATACGAATACATTCTCATTCTTTAGTCCTTCAACAAAATCAACATTTAAAATAACAAACGGAACTGGTACTCCATCATAATGGCGAACATTGATTGCTTCTACATTCGGTGTACTAATTGAAACTGGCTGATTTAAAAGCGTTGACAATACTGTTGAAGCGGAACCAATTGAAATATTTGCAATTTCACCAAGGACATCTTTCTCTTCTTGCGTTAAATGCTCTTTTTCAACTTGTTCTTCTACAATCTCAGTTTCCACTACTTCTGCTGGATCGTCTTGCTCTTCTACTTCACCAGATAATTGCATTAATTTATTTATCATTTGTTTCGCATGTTCAACTGAAACAATTTGCACAAGTTTAGAGTTTACAAGATTATCTATTTTTAAATCAAACGATACTTTAACAATCGTTTGATTCCCATCGATTTCCGAGATTTTCTCCATTTCTTCTGATAGCTTTACAACTTTAATTGTCGGCGGAGACATATCTACTGTATCTTGGAAGAATTCAGACATAGATGTAGCTGCGAACCCCATCATTTGATTCATCGCTTCTTGTACAGCACTTAGCTCTAATTCACCAAGTTCTTTTCCGTCCTCCACTTCACCTGTTCCCATCATCATTAAATCAGCAATGGATAATGCAACATCTTGCTTAAGGACAAGAAGATTTTCCATATCTAATCCTTTTGTAAAATGAATATTTAGTACAACGTGTGGAACTTCGACGTCGCTTGAATCATATAAATCTACCAATTCGATGCGAGGAGCAGTAATGCTTACTTGCCTATTTAAGATTGTTGATAATACAGTCGAAGCTGAACCAAATGATATATTTGCAATTTCGCCAAGAATATCGCATTCTTGAGGCGTTAAATGCTCATTTTCTTTTTCTAGCACAATTGTGCTCGTATCCCCTTTTGTGTGTTGCTCAGGCATTTTCTCTGCCTCCTCATTTCTGTTTTTCTATCAAATGATATAAACTCTCATTTTATTTTAACAAACTTATTATATAAAACGTTAATATGTATTTATTCCCATTTTCAGCTTAGTAACAATTAACTAAAAAGCTCCCCAATTGTATACAAGTGGGGAGCTTTCCTTCATTCCTATTATAAACCTTCTGGGTTTAAAATGAGGACCACTCGTCCATCACCGAGAATTGTCGCACCAGAGAAATAATTAGAACTCTCTGCAAAGAAGTCACCTAATGACTTTAAGACTATTTCTCTTTGACCGATAATTGTGTTTACAATAATTCCATAGCTGCGATGTGTATTACGAACAATTAACACAGGAACCATTTGACCATCATATGACGCAAACGCCTCATCTGCTGTTTTCTCACCAAATACCGTACTTAAATGCTTCACTTCAATAATTTGATTACGGTAATTTAACACATCTTTTCCTTGTATGGATTGGATGTCTTCTCTCTTGATTCGAATTGCTTCAACAATATTACCAAGAGGTAAAGCATACCGTTTATCATTCGTTTGAACAAGCATAGATTGTATAATAGACAACGTTAATGGAAGTTCAATTCTAAATGTACTTCCCTTGCCTTCTTCAGAATCAATAATTAAATGTCCACCTAAACTATGGATTGTATGTTTCACTACATCTAATCCAACCCCGCGTCCAGAAAGGTCTGATACAACTTCAGCTGTACTAAATCCTGGTTGGAAGATCAAATCAAATATTTCACGGTCTGTTAATTTATTTGCCTCAGATTCTGTTACAACACCATTTTTAATCGCTTTTTCTAATACTTTCCCTTTATGAATTCCATTTCCATCATCCGTAATTTGAATTACGACATGATTTCCACTATGGAACGCTTCTAATTTAATCGTACCTGTCTCATTTTTACCTGCATCACGACGTTGTTCAACAGTTTCAACCCCATGATCAATTGCATTACGAATTAAATGAACAAGCGGATCACCGATTTCATCAATAACAATTTTATCGACTTCAGTATCTTCACCTGTAATTTGTAAATCGATTTTTTTCCCTAAATCTTTCGCTAACATACGTACCATACGCGGGAAACGATTAAAGACTGTTTCAATCGGCACCATACGCATGTTTAGAAGTACATTTTGAATATCTTTTGAAATATCGCCTAATCGATTTAAATGCTCAATTAATTCTTTGTTTTGAATTGCTTGCGCCAATTCATCTATGCGACCACGCTCAATTACACTTTCTTCAAACATGTTCATTAATCTTTCAATTTTTTCTAATTGAACACGTATGGAACGATTTTCTACTTTACCATTTTTCGTTTTTGCAGTGCTTTTAGCTGGTGTAGCATTAGCAGATTGTTTAGATACTTCTTTAGTTGATTCCACATGCGTATCCGCTTGTATAGCTTCTTGTACGACTTCTTGTGTAACCAATTTTTCCGAAACTACTTCTTTTGATGTATGTCCTTGCTTCACTTCTACTTTCTCAATTTCAGAAACATGAAGCACTACTTGTTTTAATTCTTCTTCACTTTGATCAGTATCCATAAATACTGTGAACTCAAACCCGAAAGCGTCTGCTTCAATTTCTTCAATACTAGGAACTGTTTTTTTTACATTACCTAAATTTTGTAGCGCTTCAATACACATAATGGCACGTACTGCTTTTAAAATAGCTTGTTGCTCAACAGTTATATGCACTTCATGTGAAGCTGCATCATCGTTATTTATGGTTTCTTGTTCTATATGTTCATTAGGAATTTCTATATTGCCGTTCAATAATGCTTCTAATTTCTGTTTCGTTGCAATTACATCAATATTGCCCATTCCACCTTGCTGCACATCTGCAACCATCTTCTCTAAATTATCAATGCATTCAAAAATTACATCAATAATCTCCGCATTTACAACTATATTCCCATGACGAATTTCATCTAAAACGTTTTCCATTTTATGCGTTAAATCCGCCATTTCCGTAAATTCCATACTCGCTGACATACCTTTAAACGTATGGGCTGAGCGGAATATTTCTCCCACAACATCCATATCAGTCGGGTTTTGTTCTAAAGTTAGCACATTTTCATTTAGCGATTGTAAATGTTCTTCTGATTCCTCAAAAAATATATTTAATAGATCTGTTTGCATTTTAATCCCCTACCTGTCTAACAAACATTTCATTCATGTATAACAATTTAGTGTTTTAAAACGAGAAAAAAGGGGGCCACACGCATATCCGCTATCAATGTTTAGATTCCTTGTGGCACCCCTTCTATATTAGCTGTTTGCTACTTTTGTTAAAGCTTCGATTACACGATCTGCTTGGAATGGCTTTACAATAAAGTCTTTTGCCCCACCCTTAATTGCATCTAATACCATACCTTGTTGTCCCATTGCAGAACAAATAACAACTTTTGCACTTGAATCAATTTTAATAATTTCTTTTAACGCTTCAAGTCCGTCCATTTCTGGCATAGTAATATCTAATGTAACTATATCAGGTTGAAGTTCTTTATACTTTTGAATTGCCTCTACTCCATTTTCCGCTTCTCCGATTACTTCAAATTCAGAATTACTTTTTAATAAGTTTTTAATCATTGTTCGCATGAACATCGCATCGTCTACAACTAAAATTTTATGTGCCATTCTTTTTGATTCTCTCCTTCTATGTATAAATATATCTTAATATTTAACCTTATCATTCTCACTCATTATACAAAATAAAATGATAAAATTTAATATTTTTTTAAAAGAATTTTCGTATTTTTATTATTTTATTATTAAAATGATAATATACTATTCTTTTATATAAATGACAACGCGACGGTTTTTCTCCCAATTTTGCGGTGAATCATTTGGTACAACTGGCTTTGTGTCTGCATATCCTACCGCAGCTAGCCTTTTATCATCCACATTATACACTTCGATTAAGTGGTGAATCATATTTGCTGCTCGCGCGGAAGATAATTCCCAGTTTGAAGGGAATTTGTCGTTATGAATAGGTCTACTGTCTGTATGTCCTTCTACAACAATGGGATTTGGTACCGATTGGAAAAACCCAACTAATTGACTTATTATCTCTTTCGCTTCTGGTTTAACGTTCGCGTCACCTGTATCAAATATTAAATTATCTACTATAACGACGCTTACTCCCGTATCCTCTCGATATACATTCACTTGACTAATACCGTTATTATCTACATATGCTTTTAACTTCTTATATAATTCATCCATTCTTTTTTTCGAAATCATTTTTTCATCATTTTTTTCATGCGAAATATCTGGTATTGTATTTTCCATTACTTTTGCATCTACTTGCTCCGTATCACTAAACTTTTCAAGCATCTTTGACAATTTTACTGCATCCTGCTTTGAAGTAGCAACTAGTAATACAAAGAAAGTTAATAATAACATCGTTAAATCTGTAAAAGTCGTCATCCAACGAGGCGATCCCTTTTGCGGTCGTTTCAACATAACCATACCACTCCTTGCAATATTAGGCTGCTCGTTTTACTTTTTTTATCTTTGTTTCGTATACATACGTATCGAGTTTTAACTTTAATTTAGACGGAATTTGTCCACGATACAATTCTGAAATTGCTTCAATAACAAACTTCTTCTCTGTATATAAATCCTCAATCCCTCTATACACTTTTTCAGCAAGTGGGATTGCAATCATATTTGCAAGTACGGATCCATACAATGTCGTTAACATCGCAACTGCCATCCCTGTACCAATTTGCGATGTGTCTTGCAAGTTTTGAAGCATAATGATAAGACCGATTAAAGTCCCTATCATACCCCAAGCAGGAGCGAAATCACCAATTTTATCTAATAATGCAGCTCCTTTTCTTAACTCATACACTTCCGTTTCAACATCTTTCATTAACACTTCTTTTAATTCATCTTCATCGTAACCACTTAACATTAATCGAATTCCTTTTTGAATAAAAGGGTTGTCTACTTGCTCTCCATCAACTTCTAAAGAAAGCAGACCGTGTTTTTTAGACTTTTTCGAAAAATCAACAAACAAATCCGTTAACTGTTCTAAATCTTCTTCTCTTCTATGTAAAACAGTAAAAATACTTTTCGTATATTTTTTTATTTCTCCAAATCGATATGCCACAACAATTGTCGCTGTTGTTCCCCCTATAACAATTAAAATAGATGAAACATCTAAAAAGTTTTTAAAAGCTTTTATTCCACCGCCGCCAAGCATAATTGCCGCTATTACAATAGCAAAACCTACTATTATGCCCACTGGGCTAGAAATATCAAACTTCCTTTTTTTTCTTTCTGGTCTAGCAAACACTTGATTTTCGTCTCCCATATTCCTGCCCTTCCTTTTCATTTTTATAAAACATTTTTTTATTTTAATAATGCGTTTTCACATATAATAAGTATTATACGCTTATCATCTATTTATCGCAATATACTCATAGAATTGACACATTTCATTTCCATATTAGAATTGTAGTATGGAAATACGAGGAGGATCACGATGGAACATAACATTTTACAAGTCATTGCACTAGCAGAAAAACTAAAATATGAAATGCGACATAGCTGGCTTTCTAACGGGCGTCAAGAAAGCGTTGCTGAACATACGTGGCGCATGTCTCTAATGGCCATTTTAGTTGAACCTTATTTAGATCAAAAAGTAAATATTGAAAAATTACTTAAAATGGTTATTATTCACGACCTAGTCGAAGCAGAAGCTGGTGATATTCCTGCTTTTGATACAATGAATAGTCATGAATTACAACTACAAAAACAAATAAATGAACAAGAAGCAATTTTAAATATTAAACGAACATTAAAAGGTTCTCTCGGCGAGGAATTATATGATTTATGGATGGAGTTTGAAGCGAAAGAAACGTACGAAGCAAAAGTTGCTAACGCACTTGATAAGCTTGAGGTGAAAATTCAGCATAACGAAGCTGACATTGATACGTGGCTGCCAATTGAACATAAAATGACATTCCAAGTAGCAAAGCATACAAACTTTGATTCTTTCCTATCTAAATTACAAAAAATCATTGAGCAAGATGGTGAAAATAAATTATTAGCTGCTGGCATTGACGTTGAAGCTTGTAAGCAATAATGAAATAAGACACTCAGCACGAGTGTCTTATTTCATTATTGTTGATACAGCCTGCTTGTAAATAAGTTGTTGTTTTCCATCAACTAACATTAAAACGGTAAATTTGTCTATTGCAACAATTTCTCCTACTATTCTAACGCCACTCTTTAAAAAAATTGTAACAATACCTTTTTCTTCTTTTATTTGTTTATATAGCTCTTCTTGTAAATGTTCCAAATACATCTCTCTCCTTTTTCATTGAATATCTTAATATAAAAAACTACAAATTCTTTATTTATGTACTTTATCTTTTACATTCATAAACTTATTAATAAGTATATCTAAATCTCGGCTAAATAACAAAACTTTATCATGATCCAATCCATGTCTAGCAACAAGTTGAATTAGCTCTTTCTTTTTATTTTCTATTTTATTTTTTAATTGTCCCATCTCCATCTCTTCACTAAAACTCCCTTTTCCCATAATATTACTTGTAAAATTATAGTACAAATTCGCTCATAAAAAAATATAAAAATGGTTTTTATTACAATTTTTATATTTTTTTATGAACAAATCGCAAAATATATAACGATTCATCCCCATATCCGTAGCTCTATATACAATTAGAATGACCATACAGGCGTTTGTCTAATTACAAAAGAGACTGGCTCCTTTTCTATACAAAAAACATACTGTATATAGTAGTCCATGAATTATATAGATTAACTTACTCAAAAGGAGGAACACATATGAGTTATGGTGGAAGTTGCGCTGGTTTCGGCGGTGGATTTGCTTTGCTTATCGTACTATTCATCCTTCTAATCATCATCGGATGTAGCTGTTGGGGTGGCGGCGGATACGGATACTAATATATCCTATCCTTAACAAATGAACGAAAAACTATAAGAAAACAGCTCATATTTGAGCTGTTTTTTCATACTTTCGTATGAAATTATGTCCCTCTTTTTTCTGATTTCAACTCATAAAAAAATGTTTACTATGAAATAAGAAGCATTTTTTACTTAGGAGGATTACAATGATTAAAGGCCTTTACGAAGCACATTTACCTGTACGTAACTTGGAAGTATCAATATCTTTTTATGAATCGCTTGGACTAAAATTATATAAAAGAGGAGATGATATTGCTTTCTTTTGGATTAAAGAAAATGAAAGCTGGCTCGGTCTTTGGGAAGGCACAGAATACAAAGTGAATTATCATCCCTCTTTACGACACATCGCCTTTCAAGTAAGTTTACATGATTTAGAAAATGCGATTCATTGGCTAAATCAAAAAGGAATTTCAGCACGAAAAGACTTTGGAATGGAACCAATTGAACCAATTGTTTTTCCTGAATTAGCACATGCCGCTGTATACTTTAACGATCCTGATGGAAATAGTTTAGAATTGATTGCACAATTACCTGTTGGACTTCCTTCAGAAAAGAAAGTGTATTTAAGTGAATGGAAAAAACAAATTCAAGCATCATCATTACATAAGGATTGAGCTTTTTATGTCAGTTTCTTATTCCGCACTTCTTAAAACAAATAAAAACTTCAACAAACTATTTTACGGACAAACATTAAGTGTACTTGGAGATTGGTTTCATACAGTAGCTTTATTAACATTCGTCTATAGCATAACAGAATCTCCGTTTATGATTGCACTTACTTTTATAAGTAAAGGTTTACCACAACTACTTCTTAGCCCTTTCATAGGCGGAGTGGTAGATCGTTTTTCTAAAAAGAATATTATGATTTTCACCGATATTACACGGGGAATTCTAGTCCTTACATACATACTCGCAAGCTATAAAATTGAAATTATTTTCATTGCTAATATATGTTTATCTGTACTTTCTTGCTTATTTGAGCCAGCTAAACAAGCAACCTTAAAAAACATCGTACACGAAAATCATTTCGTAACTGCTAACTCTCTTTCTAGTACAATGAATGGTTTTATGTCTATTATGGGTGCTTCTTTAGGCGGTATAATTGCACAATCTTTACATATTGAGTTCGCTTTTTTAGTAAATAGCCTATCATACTTTATTTCAGCCTATTTTATTTATAGTATGTGTATCCCTTCTCATAATACTTGTAACAAGAAAAAAGCATTTTTGACTGATATAAAAGATGGTTATACATATATATCGCAAACAAAAATCATTTTAACATTAATTGTTGTCGGCATTTCATGGGGGCTTATTGGCGGCGCTTATCAGCTACTTCTAACAATCTATGCCGAAAAAATTTTCCACACGAACATTGGGATTTTATATACGGTTCAAGGGGCTGGGCTTATGATAGGAAGCTTTCTCGTTAATCTTTATATATCCCATAATAAAGAAAAAATGAAAAAAGCATTTGGCTGGGCCTACTTCCTACAAGGCATTTTCTTTCTTGGATTCATTCTATCCGATCAACTTATTTTCGGTATCATTACATTACTATGTATGCGCATAGCAGGAGGAATCATCGTTCCACTTGATACGACATTACTTCAAACTTACACGCGGGAAAATATGATTGGTAAAGTTTTTTCCTTTCATTACTCTATTTATGGCTCACTTATACAGTTATCTATGCTCATGACAGGATGGTTATTAGAAATCCTTTCTCCTCAAATGATTGGTAGTTTATTAGCTACATGCTGTATATTTGTAAGTTTTATATGGCTTTATCTGTTTTATCGCGGGAAACTTAGTGAAGAATCTACTATTACTTAATAGCATGTTTATGTACATGCTATTTTTATTTATGTCGAAATACAGAGGAAAAAGGCGATTTATTTTCCTTACGTTCTAATTTTTTAGAATGTACAATAAATTTAGATTATAAGAAAGGAGATATCATCATGTTTGAAGATAGACTTACTATTTCAGCTGAGCAGCAGAAGCTCATTTCCAACGCAACTCGTATTCAAATTCTTCACCTTTTAAAAGACGAAGCACTCACAGCAAAGCAAGTAGCTACTAAACTAAACAAATCTACTGGTAGCGTGCATTATCACGTTCAAATTTTATATGATGGAGGGTTACTTGAATTAGTAGACACGAAGGAAAAACGAGGGATTATTGAAAAATATTACAAAGCAAAATCTGCTCATTTCTATATTGAAGAAAGCGGCACAGAGGGAACGAATACAGGTAGTCATATTGTTTCTCATTTATTTTTAACTCCAGAGGAATTACAACAGCTTACTTGGGAGGTTACACAAGTTTTATTACGCTGGGAAAACAAAACCGCTCGTCAATCAAACTCCGAAGAGGAATATGCTATTTCCTGCAGGATAAAAAAACAATGAAAGAAAGGTCTAGCCGCTCATGAAAAATAAATTATTATTATTGTCGGGAACAGGAATTTCTCGTTTAGGTGATTTTATGTATCTCATCGCCTTAAACGTAATGGTGTTACATAGCACAAACTCTCCTGCTGCTGTAGCAGGATTATGGATTGTAGGCCCAATTGCCACCGTATTTACGAAAATATGGTCTGGTAGCATAGTAGATCGATTAAACAAACGGTCTATTATGCTTATCACAGATATCATTCGGGCAGCTCTCATTGGCTGTATACCACTATTTGATTCTATTTGGGCCATTTACATTTTTATCTTTTTGACTCGCATTGCTACATCATTTTTCGATCCGGCTTCATTTTCTTATAAAACAATGCTCATACGTGCTGAAGAACGCGCGCAATTCAACGCTTGGAGTAACTTTTGTACAAGCGGAGCTTTCATTATCGGTCCAGCTCTTGCTGGAATACTTCTCACCACGCACTCAGCAACCTTTGTTATTTACTGCAACTCACTTTCCTTTCTACTTTCTACCATTTTCATTTACTTCTTGCCAAACATTGCATTACAAACAAAGCAAAACGAAGAAGTTGCAAATACTTTCGTACAAACATTACGAAATGATTGGAATCAAGTTTTTTCATTTGCTCGAACAGAAACTTACATTATTCTCATATTCGTTTTATTTCAAGCGACTATGCTTGTCGCTATGGCAATCGATTCACAAGAAGTTGTTTTCACAAATCAAGTACTGCTTTTATCCAACATGGAATATAGCATGCTTGTTAGTATAACTGGTGCAGCTTACGTTTTCGGTTCATTTCTTGTTTCTCTCTTTGCTAAACGATTACCGATTCAATATTGTATCGGATTCGGTATGATTTTTACAGCAATAGGCTATGTAATTTTCGCCTTTTCAAATTCATTTATCGTCGCAGCAGGCGGTTTTATTTTACTTGGAGTGTCTTCATCATTTGCTGGTACTGGCTTTATAACATTTTATCAAAATAACATACCTGTACATATGATAGGACGTATTGATAGCGTGTTTGATTCCATAAAAAGTTTTATCCAAGTCTTTTTCATTTTAGCAATTGGAGCATCCGCACAATTTCTTTCCGTCCAAATTACTGTAATAAGTAGCTCGTTACTCATTCTTTTCCTTTCCTGTTTATTAGCAATCCGGGTAATGACTCCTTCACGTGAAAAATATTTTAAAGCGACAGAGTCATCATTGGAATATTAAACGCAACATAAAAAGCGGCTATTTAGCCGCTTTTTTCCATATTAAAGGACATTAAGCCCCCACTGATTAAAGTTTCACTTTATGTTAAAATATGTATTGGATCTAATTATGTAGGAGGGCTTTTTTGAATACTATATTCATTTTCATATGTATTATATTAGTAGCTTCTATTTTACAAACAAGTACAGGTTTTGGCTTTTCTATTATGGCAACACCTTTCTTACTCATGTTATTTCTACCACAAGAAGCTATACAAATAAATATCATTTTATCATTAATTATTTCTATATCACTCATTTGGAAAATAAGAATGGACATTGATTTTATTCTACTGAAAAGATTAATTTTCGGAAGTATAGTTGGTGTTCCTTTTGGTATTTTCATTTTCATTTCCATTAACATCAACACGTTTAAATTAGCAATTAGCATCCTGCTCTTACTATTAACATTAATGCTAATCTGTAACTTTAAGATTCAATCAACAAAATCTAGAGATTTCTTAGTGGGCGGATTATCAGGTCTTTTAACGACAAGTATCGGTATGCCGGGACCACCCCTTTTACTGTACTTTACAGGAACTGATACGAAAAAGGAGAAGCTAAGAGCAACTACTTTAGCTTTTTATCTATTTATATATTTCATTAGTCTACTCACTCAAATACTCTTTACTGGCACAAACAAAACGATTTGGGAATCAAGTTTTTACGCTATTCCAATCGTATTTCTAGGTTTGTATATAGGTCAAATTATTTTTAAATGGCTTAATCAACGAGTTTTCAAAATATTTACGTATATTCTTTTGAGCTGCACAGGTATATATCTTCTTATTGAAAGTTTGCATTTGTTATAGAAGGTGCTTTAGTTTGTGCCATAACAGATGGGTTTTAAATGAAGTATCGTCGTTATATTTTTAAACATGATAACGATAAAAAAGCGGCTATTATGCCGCTTTTTATTTTCACTTATACTAACGTTCCACCACAAGTCTCTGTTACGTTTTTAAAATATTGCAAGTTCTCCTTCGCTTCAGCTTCATTAAATAAATTGAGTTGCTTCATTATTTCAGTAGCAAATTCAACGTATGCAGACCCTACCGCTGTTATTATTTTTCCATCAACAGTTACATCTTTGTTTTGTTTATATTCCCATTCATGCAAATGCGCTAATTGTTTTTCATCTGATGTTAATGATGTTGAGAATTTCTTCTTATTCAGCACTCCTGCTGCATGTAGTAAAGATGTCCCTGCACAAATACCCGCTATCCATTTATTTTGCTCATGTAATTTGTTCACGATAGATAACAATTGATCATTTTCTAAATGATCAAAAATATGTCCGCCTGGTACGATAAACAATTCATAGTCCGCTACTTCAATATGCTCCATAGACACATGTGGTTGACACAAAAAGCCGCCTTCTCCTGTAACTGTTTTTCCGTCTACAGTTGCTGTTATTATTTCAAATTGCTTACTTATCAAAAATAAACTCGCTATATTCACTTCAAATTCTGCAAATCCATCAAATAAAAAGATTAAAGCTTTTTTCATATTATCCCCTCCCCCTATACTTATTCGAAGACAATCACCTTTCTCCTCCAAAAAAGGCAAACCTACATCACAGGTTTGCCTTTTTACTCATTTCTTATTTCTTATTTCTTATTTAATCCTTTCTCATTTAAAAACTCTTTCATGTGCGTTCTTTTTTCTTTAGACATAAACGAACTCATCGATTCCGTCCATGTGACGCTTTTCTTGTTTGATGATCTTCCTTTATAATACGCGCTCATCGTTTCATCGTATTCATTTAATAATTCATCATATTTCTTTTCATCATAGCCATTTTCATGAAGGATTGCTGCTACTGGTAAGCGTGGTTTTACTCCATGATCTTCATCTGGTACACCGACTGTCATTCCGAATACAGGATATACTTTATCCGGTAAATGAAGCAATTCGCTCACTTCTCTCGGATTATTACGAATACCACCAATATAACAAATACCGTATCCTAACGATTCTGCTGCTAACGCTAAGTTTTGCGCAAAAAGTGAAGCATCTACCGTTGCTACGATAAAGTCTTCTACTCCTTCATGCTTTATCTCTGTACCATGTTTTTCACATGCCATTTCAAGTCGTTTTAAATCTGCACAACAAACAAAGAATGCTGCGCAATCTTTCACATGTCGATTTCCAGACAACTCTGCTAGTTTAGCCTTTAAGTCTTGATCGGTTACATATATAACAGAATAGGCCTGTACAAAATGAGAGGAAGCAGCATGCTGCCCAGCTTGCACCATTCTTTCTACTACATCTTTCGGAATGGACTCTTCTTTATATTTACGAACTGAAACGTGTTGCTCCATTTTATGTATCATTTCATTCATGAAAATCACTCCTTTTTTCTCTTCCTAATGAAAAATTAACATATCTTTTCCAATATTCACAACTTATAAGTACAAAAAGAGCAATTCTTTTGAATTGCTCTTTTTTAAAACGGACATTATTACGGTAAATGAAATTATATCGTCGATTTTTTCAATATATCAACGATTCCTTACACTATATCAACGATTTTTCGAATATATCGTCGATTCGACAAGGAATATCGACTTACCGACAAATAACGACAAACTCATAATAAATTATTCCATATTACGCTGCTTTCAAAACTTTAATACCTTTTACGATATTCCAAATGAAGTAATAAATTCCTACAAGAATGAACACTGCATATGTGATCATCATTCCAATTCCAGCACCGTCAGATTGATTGAATCCTAAACCGTATATTCCTGATATTGCTAATCCCCCGAATAAAATTGCGTACGGGAAAATATGTGACCAAAATGCTTTTTTCGCGTGGTATTTCACTTCATCTTCCGCAACAAAGTACACGATAATTGGTAATAAAAATGGCGCAAAAAAGATACTAAAGTAACATAGTGAAGATAATATATTATTTCCTTTCATCCGATTCACCTCTAAATAGTTTTGTTACCTTCATTATGTCAGGAATCCACTCTAGAAACTATCGCTTTACCTTTCATAAACATGACACATTTGTAAGATTTCGCTCAAAAAATCCCGCCTATAATGCTAGGCGGGATCACTTTCACTATATTCGATTCATAAACCAATATTGCGTAATAGCTAAATACTCTCGTATATTCGATGGAATGACAATTCGCTTCGGTGTTGCGGCCGGAAGACCATCTAATTGTAAACCTTGTTTTGCTGCTATTTTTTTCGCTCTAAACATATGGAAATCGTTTGTTACGATCATTCCTTTTTTCATATTGTCCGGAATTAAAGGTTTTGAGAATTTTATATTTTCATCTGTACTCGTTGACGTATCTTCCATAATAATGCGGTCTTCTGCAATATTTAGTTTCATTAATTCATTTTTCATTGCTAATGCTTCTGAAATATCTTCTCCTTTTCCTTTCCCTCCAGACACAATAGCAATTGCTTTCTTATGTGATTTCAAATACTCAGCTGCTTTATCGATACGATATTGCAATGAGTACGATGGTTTCGTTCCGTTTACTTTCGAGCCTAATACAATGATATAATCCGCATCATAGGTGGCATTCATTTGCCCGTGCTTATAAATGTTATATTGTAAAAACCCCATATAAACGACGCAAACCATTATAATTCCTATCATATACTTAATTATTTTCTTTTTTTTCATATCCATATACTCCTATGTTCTTTGCTTCTTTCATGATAATATCCATTTATTTGTTTGTATACAGACAAATTCCAATTCACCCTAATTTATCCTCTAAAAAGTAATATTTATATTCCTTTCGGGAACAGTAAGTACAACTTTGCACGAAGGAGTGTCTCTATTGCTTCTCTTTTTATGTAACGTATCGTTCTTTTTTATCTTATTTTTACTGTCACTTAAGATGCTTGGTAAATCAGCTTTAGCACAACTAACTCCTCATGATTTTGGTGCGATTATCTTTTTATCTTATTTAGCTTTTCAGGCCATACCAGTCTCTGGTGCTTTGCAAGCTTTTCTCGGTATGGTCGTTATTACATGTTTGCATTTAATACTTACAAAATTAAGCCTATTCAACAAACTAAATCGTTTTATTCTCGGGCACCCCATTATTTTAATTAAACATGGTGACATTATTTTTGAGAACTTACAAAAAAGTAGATATCCCATTGCTGAATTACTTTCTAACCTTCGCGTCGCAGGATATCCAAGTGTTCATGAAATTGAATACGCTATTTTAGAAGCAAATGGAGCCATTAGTATTTTACCAAAGCGTGAACTTGTCCCATTAACTCCGAAAGATTTGAACATAGATGTTAAGTATGCTGGATTACCAATTGCCCTTATTGTTGATTCGCAAATTCAATACGATAACTTAAAGTTAATTCATAAGGACGAAAAGTGGTTATATAAAGAATTAAAAGAAAAAGGAATTACAAACATTACAAATGTTGCCTTTGCTTCTGTTCAAGAAATTGATGGATCTTTTGCTATTAGTTTAAAAAAATAAAAAATCCCCTTACTTGCTCAAGGGGATTTTCTTCATTATATTACTTCCTTCTCCCCTGCCATGTTTAATGGAACAGGATGTTTCATACGATTCATCGTAAATAAGATAATCGCTGTTATTACTTCAGCTACTGGCATAACGAGCCAAATTCCGTTTATCCCAAATAACTTTGGCATAATCCATAATAATGGAATAATAAATAGTAGCCCTCGGCTCATTATAATCAGTATTGATTTCTTCGTTTGTCGTACTGATTGGAAGTACTCTCCATACACAATGTTATAGCCTAAAAATACGTATTGGATAAAGAACAAACTAATACCTGTTAATGTTAACTCCAATAATTGTGGAGATTGGACATCAAATAGGCCAATAATATATTTCCCGAAGAATAATCCGACAATTATCGCAACGCCGCCAAGTATAACTGCAATTTTCACAGCAAACTGTAATCCTTCACGTAATCTTTCTGATAAATTTGCACCGTAATGGAAACTAGCAATTGGTTGCAATGCAGCACCTACACCGAAGAATAATAGTAATGTCATCGCATGAATGCTGTTTACCATCGCATAGGAAGCTACTCCTACTTCTCCTGCATATTGAACGAATGCTATATTAAAACCAATCGTTACGATTGCCACTGTACTTTCTGTTATAAAGCTCGGAAAACCGATTATCATAATTTGTTTAATCGTATCCCATTCAAAATGGAATTTCGTCCACTTTAAAATACTACTTTTTCTAAAGAAATGAGTTAATAATACAAGGAAACCAATTGCTGCCGAAAGAATAGTTGCTGAAGCAGCTCCTGTTACGCCCCACCCAAAAATAAAAATAAAAATATAGTCAAACACTATGTTTAATATAGCTGTTACAACAAGACCTGCCATTGCTAAATTAGGATTTCCATCATTTCGTATAAATGTACTTAAAATATTTTCTAAAACGTATATCATTCCAAATGTTAATAACACGTGTAAATAATCTAACGCATACGGTAAAATCACTTCATTTGCACCGAATAAATACGCTAAATCTTCTATTCTCCATAAGCAAATCGCTGCTAAAATACCTACGATAATGACTGCCACTGTCATGGATTGAGTAAAAATAGACCTTGCTCTTTCTATTTTATTTTCACCTAGCGCAATGGAATATAACGTTGCCCCGCCCATTCCAATCCATAATGAAATAGAGAAGAAAATTGAAAACGCTGGAATAGCCACGTTTACTCCTGCTAATCCGTTCGCTCCAACTCCCCTACTAATCATAACCGCGTCAATCACAATATTAACTGACATTAATACCATTCCGAGAACGGCTGGTATTAAATAAGTGATAAATAAACTTTTAATTGGTTTTTCTCTTAATTTTTCTGTTACTTCCATACTATTTTGCTCCTTTTTTCAACGCTCTGTTCACAGTTTAAACCTTCAAGTAACTTGAAGGTCAAGAGAGAATTAAAAAATAGGTAACTGAATTATATTAATGAATGTAAATTTGTCATCAGTTCAAAGGTTTTCACCTTATTTTTTCACTACAGGAATTTGAATTTCGGTTACTTGCTCATCTGGATTTTCTGTTACAGACCAATCAATTAATGCAATCTCAATCGCATCTCCGTCTATTTCATATCCTTCTTGATCAATGTATTTCATTAACTTCTTATATGTTTCATCAGTTTCTTCATATGGCCCATGATGATATACACAGGCAAACATACCTTCTTTAATTTCATCTGAACGATGTACTTGAAAAGGCATGTAATCCAAAAGAATAAACACACTGCTATATGCTTGAAACTCATTTTGCATGAATCCTTTTTTCGCAACAGTTACACCGATATCTCCAGAAAATAAGCTATCATCCATTTGCCTCATATTTTTTTGCAACGAATGAATGTAGTACTCAAACATATCGTCCGTTGTATTTGGAGCAACCGCAATTGCTGTAATTTTTCTTCGCGGGATCTCTTTCATTACCATTTGTTCAGCTTTTGCTTTTGTTGCTTCCTTAATCAAATGAATTCTATGCTCCATTTTCGCCAAAGCATACTCAATTTCTCTTTGTTTTTTCAACATCATTTCTTGTTGTTTTTCCAGTAAATTCAGTGCGTATGCCGGATTTCTTTCATCAATATATTTCTTAATTTCCTTTAATGGAATATTTAATTGGCGTAAAAACTTAATCGTATCTAATAGTGAAAATTGATCGATTGTGTAATAGCGATAATTTGTTTGTGGGTCCACAATGGACGGATGAAAAATTCCTTTTTCATCATAATAACGTAAAGTAGATTCCGCTATATTATGCATTTTTGCCATTTCTCCAATTGTAAAACGTTTATTTAATAACATCTTTTATTCCCTTCCATTCCTATTTACTTCATTATATGTTCATTTTATCTTCAAAACAAAAAAGAATTCCCATACGAGAATTCTTTTTATTCACTATTACACCTCTATTATTATAGGAAGAATCATCGGCTTTCTTTTCGTATTCGTATATATATACTTCCCTAAAGCTTCTCTTACTTCTCTTTTCAAAATACCCCAGCTATTCACTTTCTCTTTCTTTAAATTATTAATCGTAATAACAGCTAATTTATTTAATTCCTTCAAAAATTCTTCTGAATCACGAACATAGACAAATCCACGAGATATAATATCCGGACCTGAAATTATATCTCCATCCGCTTTATTAAAAGTAATCACTATAACGAGCATTCCATCTTCTGAAAGTTGTTTTCGATCACGTAATAAGGCATTTCCAACATCACCAATTCCTAATCCATCTACATATATATTTCCTGCCTGTATTTTTCTAGATTGAATTGCCACTTCATTACTTATATCTACAACATCTCCATTACGAACGATAAAGATATTCTCTTTTTCAACACCTATTGATTCTGCTAACAAACTGTGATGATGTAGCATTCTAAATTCTCCATGAATAGGGATAAAATATTTTGGCTTCATTAAAGCAAGCATTAATTTCAATTCTTCTTGATACGCATGACCAGATACATGGACTCCAGTAGAACTACCTGATCCATAAATTACTTTTGCTCCTAATGCGAATAAATTATCTATAATTCGTGAAACGTTACGTTCATTTCCCGGAATAGGCGTTGCCGCTATAATAACCGTATCTTCTGGTAAAACATCCACTTGCCTATAGTTTCCACTAGCTAACCGCGCTAAAGCTGCCATTGGTTCTCCTTGGCTTCCTGTACAAAGGATTGCTACCTGCTTTGGATCTAAACGATTTACCTCACTTGCTTCAATTAACATACCATCTGGAATATTTAGATACCCTTTCTCTAGAGCAACTTCTACTACATTTACCATACTTCTCCCGAGCAAAGCCAGTTTTCGATTTGTTTTTATACAAGCTTCAACTATTTGCTGAACACGATTCACATTAGAAGCAAAAGTAGAAATAATCACTTTCCTATTTGCTTTCATAAATATTTCTTCTATCCGCTCCCCTACCGACCTTTCTGATGGAGTAAATCCTGGTCGTTCTGCATTTGTGCTTTCAGATAGTAAAGCTAGCACGCCTTCACTACCTATTTTAGCCATTTTATGAATATCAGGCTGTTGGTTATTTACTGGTGTTAAATCAAATTTAAAATCACCTGTATGTACTACAGTACCTTCTGGTGTATGGAAAGCAATACCGAGGCAATCTGGAATGCTATGATTCGTTTTAAAAAAAGTCGTCTTAATAGAACCAAAATCAATTTCTGATTCTGAATGAATAACGATTAATTCTGTATCATTTTGAAGGTTATGTTCCTTTAATTTAATTTCAATTAAACCTAACGTTAACCTCGTCGCATAGATTGGTACGTTTAGTTGTTTTAAAAAATATGGTATTCCGCCAATATGATCTTCATGTCCATGCGTTACTACTAATCCGCGAATTTTTTCTTTATTTTCTTGTAAGTATGTGACGTCTGGAATGATTAAATCAATTCCTAATAAACTTTCATCTGGAAATTTAGATCCGCAATCAATAACGACAATATCATTTTCATATTGAATAGCATACATATTTTTCCCTATTTCATTTACTCCGCCTAAAGCAACGATAGACAAGTTGTTTTTTAATGAATTCAAATTATATGCCCTCCCTTTCACAGTTATAATTCGTGAAATCGTATTTAGGCTTTATTATTTGTAATGGAAAAGGACTTCATACTATTTCATACATATAAAATTCACATGCTACTCTTATACCTATATCCCCAATAACACAAGTTCTTCGTAAAAAAGCTCCCATTTTTTCATTGATTTTTTGTAAAATCTATTATATATTAATTACAGGTTCAAATTACGAGTTCAAAAGAACTTGTAATCAGACCCTTTGTTTAATGGGTTTTACATATTTTCATTAGGCAAATTCCGAGAAATCGTATGATAAAAATAAAAATGATGAGGAGAGGATCCGATGGAATTCGAATTTTTCTTTCAAATTGCACTTATTTTATTAAGTACAAAGCTTGCTGGTGATCTTAGTGTTAGATTAGGCCAACCTTCTGTACTCGGTAAATTAATTGTCGGTATCGTTATCGGTCCAGCTGTATTAGGTTGGATTGAAAATTCAGAACTTCTAACACAATTAAGTAATGTTGGGGTTATTCTTTTAATGTTTATGGCCGGTCTTGAAACAGACTTAGAGGAATTAAACGCAAATCGTAATTCTTCTTTAGCTGTTGCACTTGGAGGTATCATTCTTCCATTCGTAGGTGGTTACGTTTCTGGTCTTGTTATGGGAATGGAACAAGGAAATGCTGTATTTTTAGGATTACTTCTATGTGCGACAAGTGTTAGTATTTCCGTACAAACACTTCGCGATTTAGGAAAGATGAAAACACGTGAAAGTACAACTATGCTGGGCGCAGCTGTATTTGATGACATTCTTGTTGTTATTTTATTAGCATTTGCAATGAGCTTCTTAGGTACAGACGATGTTAACTTAACAATGGTTATCTTGAAGAAAGTTGTATTCTTCGCTTCTATTATTTTAATCGGATGGAAAGGTGTTCCTGCGATTATGCGCTGGTTATCACCACTACGCGTATCTGAGTCTATCGTGAGCGCGGCTCTTATCATCTGTTTCTCATTCGCATATTTCGGCGAACTATTAGGAATTGCTGGTATTATCGGTGCTTTCGCAGCTGGTATCGCGATTTCTCAAACGAACTACAAACATGAAGTAGAAAAGAAAGTAGAACCAATCGCTTACGCTATGTTCGTTCCAGTGTTCTTCGTAAGTATCGGTATGAACATTACATTTGATGGTATCGGCGATCAAATTTGGTTCATCTTGGCATTAACTGTTATCGCTGTCTTAACGAAACTAATTGGTTGTGGTGTTGGTGCACGAATGACTGGATTTGATGCTAAGTCTTCTGCTATTATCGGTTCTGGTATGGTTTCTCGTGGTGAAGTTGCACTTATCATTGCAGGAACAGGACTTTCTTCAGGACTACTAGCACAAGATTACTTTACAGCAATTGTTATTGTCGTTATTTTAACTACAATGATTACACCACCAATGTTAAAATACACTTTTGGTGCAAAAGATAAAGCAATGAAAGCAAGTAAATAATTTTAATAAAAAGGAGATTACTATCTTATAAGATAGCAATCTCCTTTTTTGTTTTATCTTTAAACAATCCTGTTCTTTTTTAACCATTTTTCAAAAATAATTCGTGCTTCATCATCATCAATATCATTACTAAATGAATACACCATAATGCCATATTTATCTATATATTCACCTAACTTCATTTCCTCCACTTTCTTATAAAAATCGTTTACCTCATAGTGCGGAATATAAGCATCCCAAACTGGTTCATTTATTCTTTTGTACGCCGTCACTTCTAAATCATATCCATCTTCATAATATCCGATGTGATAATGTTGACTAGAATCATATTTCTTCATAATAAATTCCCCTCTCTTTGAAAATTTATCATATTTCACCTCATAAACAAAAGCGAGCTGTATAGTACAGCTCGCTTCATTCATTAAATACGTTCCATCGCTGTCTTCAACGTTCCAATAACAAAGGCAATTTCTTCACTTGAAATAACAAGCGGTGGTGCTAATGTCAAGACGTTATTATATCCTGCTGTTGTCATACCGTTCCGCCCTATAATTAAACCTTTTTCTTTACAAGCATTTACGACACTTGCAATTTTGTCGTTATCAATTGGCTCTTTCGTCTCTTTATCATTTACTAGTTCGATTCCAACTAGTAGACCTTTTCCTCTAATATCCCCTACAAGTGGATGTTCTCCAATTTCTTCTTTTAATTGCTCTAATAAAAGCGAACCCATTTGTGCAGATCGCTCAATTAAATTTTCATTTTCCATAATTTCTAAGTTTTTAAGCGCTAATGCACAAGCCGCAGGATTTCCACCAAATGTATTAATATGACGGAAGAATTCATATTCTCCTTTTCCTTTAAATGCTTCATATATTTCTTTTTTCACAGCTGTTGCTGATAATGGTAAATACGCACTCGTAATACCTTTTGCCATTGTAATAATATCTGGTTTCACATCATAATTCATAAATCCAAATGCCTTTCCTGTACGTCCAAAACCGCAAATTACTTCATCGCTAATGAGCAAGGCACCATGTTTTTGACACGTTTCATGAACAGCTTTCATATAGTCTTGTGGCGGCATTAAAATGCCTCCGCCCGTAATAATTGGTTCCATAATAAAAGCTGCAATCGTTTCACTTAATTCCCATGTCATGACCCGATCTACTTCTTTTACACATTCGACATCATAAATGTTCTCTCTTTCTATTCCAGGCATACGATAACAATCTGGCGGCGTCACATGTAAAAATCCTGAAGCAAATGGCTCATATTGATATCTACGCTGTGCTTGTCCCGTCGCTGCCATCGTTGCCATTGTATTCCCATGATACCCGCGGTAACGTGACATAAATTTATAACGATGTGGTTCACCTTTTTGCGTATAGTATTGTCTTGCAATTTTAAAAGCTGTTTCGTTCGCTTCCGAACCACTATTAGAGAAGAAAATAACATACTCCCCTCCAAGCCACTCATTTAATTTTTCGGCAAGCTTTATAGCCGGTTCATGCGATTGTGACATCGGAAAGTATGATAATGTTTGTAATTGCTTATATGCCGCCTCTGCGAGTTCTTTTCTTCCATATCCACTATTCACACACCAAAGACCACTCATGCCATCTAAATATCTTTTCCCTTGTATATCTTCAATCCAGCACCCTTCTGCTTTTGCCCCTACCATTGTACTATTTGGACTAAAGGGACGCATTCCGTGCCAAACATATTGCTCATCTTTTGCTAATAATTCATCAGTCTGTTTCGTTTTCATCATTTCTTCCACCTTCCATAACAACTTATTTTTCACAAAAGCTGCGCTGGTGCCATGATGACTTAAATTTCTCCCTGCTATTTTCATTCCACAAAATTAAGACAAATCCTACTTACAAAGCAGTATTATTTACAAGAAAATGACAAAAGAAAGAGGAGCTTTTCTTATCTATTGAAAAGCTCCTCTTTTTTAATGCGAAGACGCATCACTAATACCATGACCAGTATTTGATTTCACAAGAATTTCATCAAATTTCGCTGCATCTTCTTTCTTACTAGATAACACGGTTCCTAAATATGCTGCAAGAAATCCGAGCGGGATCGAAATAATTCCAGGTGTCGTATATGGGAATATCGCTTCCCCAACAAATATAGCTTTTCCAGCTACAGGGTTCCAAACATTTGGGCTTAACGCTACAAGAACAATGGCTGATACTAGACCAACAATCATACCCGAAATGGCACCTGTTGTATTGAAGCGCTTCCAATATATTGTGAATAATATAACTGGCAAGTTTGCACTCGCTGCAACTGCAAATGCTAACGAAACTAAAAATGCTACGTTCAATGTTTGAGCAAATAACGCTAGTATAATAGATAATACCGCTACTCCAATAGACGCATAACGAGCCATGGATACTTGCTCTTTTTCCGTTGATTTCCCCTTGCGGATAATTTCGTTATAAAAATCATGTGCGAATGCTGATGCTGCTGTTAATACAAGGCCTGCCACTACAGCTAAAATCGTTGCAAAGGCAATTGCTGATACGAAAGCAAATAAGAAATCTCCGCCCAATGCTTTCGCTAATAAAGGTGCTGCCATATTACCAGCAGGGTTTGCTTTCATAATCGCCTCATTCCCTACAAACGCCGCTGCCCCAAATCCTAAGAAAATTGTCATAATATAAAATGCGCCAATTAACCACGTAGCGTATACTACAGATTGACGTGCTGTTTTTGCATCACGTACTGTAAAAAAGCGAACAAGAATGTGTGGTAATCCTGCCGTACCAAGGACTAGTCCTAAATTTAAAGATAGCGTATCAAGACCATCCTTATACTTTACTCCTGGATTTAAAAACGAATCTTTTAATGGAGTAGCAGTTTTCATTTGAGCGAACATTTCAGTCACACTAAAATTAAATTTTGCGAAAACGATAACAGAAATAATAAATGTACCAGCCATAAGTAATACAGCCTTAACAATTTGTACCCAGCTCGTCGCGGTCATTCCGCCAAAAATAACGTACACTGTCATTAATGTACCAACAATTAAAACAGATGTCGTATATTCAATCCCTAATAATAACTTAATAAGTGCACCCGCCCCAACTAATTGTGCAATCATATAAAAAATGGAAATCGTCATCGTATTAAGCGCTGCAACTCCGCGAACTTTTTTCGCATCAAAACGCGCCGCAATCATATCCGCTAACGTGTACTTCCCTAAATTCCTTAGCGGTTCTGCGACAAGGTATAGAACAACTAAATAAGCAACTAAAAAGCCAATACTATAAAAGAAACCATCAAAACCAGTTAACGCGATCGCTCCAGCTATACCAAGAAAAGACGCAGCAGACATATAATCTCCCGCAATGGCCAGACCATTTTGCCAACCAGTTAATCCCCCTCCAGCTGTATAAAACTCACTCGCATTTTTCGTTTTTTTCGATGCAAAATAGGTTATGACGAGCGTACCAAGGACAATAATTAAAAATAGTGCAAATGCAGTCGTATTCAAGTTCAGCCCCTCCCTTTTTGCATATTTTGTAGAATTTTTTGCGAGATTTCATCAAAGGATTCCGCCTTTTTGCTATAAATCATACATAAAGCCCAAGTCATAATAAATTGTGCAAACGCAAATACCCACGCCCACGTAACATCACCAAATGCCGGTGTATTGAGTACCTTTGAATACGATGTTAAAATAGGTAAAGCAATAAAAAAACTTAAAAAGAAAATACTCATTGGAACGATAAACTTCTTTTTCTTATTTAATAACAATTGAAATTCTTCTGACTGAACAACCTCTGTATAATTCACCTCATTTTGTAACTTACGTGCTGACGTATCATCTCTTTTCATTCTCTGATCCCCTCTCTTACTAGAAATACAATTCCCCCTTGTATACCTAAAGACTAAATTTTATAAATATTCAGAAACTTATTTTCATTTTAGACAATCCATACATTCCTGCAAAGATTTTTCGATAGACATTTTTCGGCATTTTCCCCTAAGTTTTTAATATACTTTTTCAAAATAAAGTGACACCTTACTTATTTTTTCCTCATTAAAACAAAAGCAGTGCTTAACGCACTACTTTTGTCTTTTTTTCCTTTTCTAAATTACGAGCTGTTTCGCTTAATTCAACGTCTTTTCCATCTTTAAGCGTTCCAAATATGAAATCGAATACTGGATTTGAAACACCGAACCAAAACTTTTCATTTTTATAATGGTGTAATATGTGCTGTTTTTTTAGCCATCTTCCAAACTTAGTAACAGGACGGATTGGCTTATGTGCAATATAATGTTTCCATTCATAAACGAGAAGCATAATAATCATTCCAATTCCGAACGAAAGTGTAATAGTAACACTTTTTGTTATAGCATATGATATAAGTAAATATATAGTAAAGCTCGGTATACTAAACCATACAGGTAAAAATAAAAGTTTTAAATCATCTGGATATACGTGATGGTCATAATGTAATCTTCTTAGCATTTTTAATAAAAATACGTTTTTAGGTGGTTTTAAATGAAATAAAAACCGGTGTGTCATATATTCGTTTAGTGTATAAAAAATAATACCAAACAAACAGGATAACAAACCGATCCATGTGAAAAATTGCATTTTTAAAATAATGATAAAAACAAATAAAATACTATACATAATAACGATATCATGTTGTAAAAAGAACTCTTTCCCCACCCTCTTCATCTTACTTCCCCCTTTTCAAAAGAAATAGTCGCAACATATCGTTACGACTATTTCTTTTCTATATCTTATTCTATACGCTTTACATATTTGCCTGTTGCTCTATTGTCGAGAAAAAATTGTTCGTTCCAAATATATTTTGCTTCGGAATAATATGTTCCACCGCAAACACTGTTACTTCTCCTCTTTGTACCTCTCCAATTATAAGCCCCAATATTTCATGATTTACCGCAAACGTTGGTTGCTTTGTTTGTAGTAATCTTGCTGCATTCTGAAATACCGCTTCATATAGTGGATTTCTATCAGTAATTTCTTTTCTGATTTTTGGTGCTAACGTAATAATGATTTCTTTTCCGTCAATAGTGGTTCGATACATAAAAATCTCCCCTTCAATCTTATGTGAACAACTGTAAAGCTTTGTATGCAAAATGGATAGAATATCCTACTAGAATAATACCTGCTCCGGCTGTTATATAGCCAAGTGCTTTTTGCTTTAATAAAGTTCTGCCAAAATGGACAGAAAAAGCAATATTTAAATTCCATAAAATAATACCAACGATAATACAAAGACTGTACAAAAAGGCTTCTTGTTTCGTTACCTTCGTAAGCAATGAGCTAAGTGTACTACCGTATATACCAAACCAAAAAACAAGATTTAATGGATTGGATATTGCAATGAAAAAACCTGCCATAAACGATTGTTTAAGGCCGCCTACCTCTTCCTTTTTATATTCCATATTCAAGTGAGAAATTCCTTGTTTTACACTTTGAAATCCTAAATAAAATAATAAGAAAAACCCTGTGCAATACATAAAAGCTTGTACATATGTATACATAAACAGAGAAGATAAACCGAAGTAGATGAGAAGCATAAACAAAATATCTGCAGTCATACCACCAATTCCAACAATCCAGGCATGCCAAAAACCTCGTTCAATTCCTCGTTTTAACATTTCAATATTAATCGGACCTACCGGCGCCGCTAATGAAATCCCTAATACAATTTGTTGTATAATCGCTCCAAACATCGCTCTATCCTTTCTACTTCCTTTACTATTAAGTAATGATGTAATGATTGAAAATAGACTAGCTTTCATCAAAATATGTACTACTAAAATACCCTTTTTTATCCAAAATATGCAAAAGAGCCATTTAGGTGATGGCTCTTACTTTTCTATCTTATGAAGAAAAGGACATTTTCCTTTTATCGGCTCTACATCGTCTCCTATGAAATATTGTTTCCATTCCCGATGTTCCGGATCACCATAATGACTAATGTTAGGATGTTTCGGCAACTGATCCCATTTTTCAACTCGATCTCGGACCGTTTGTCTTGAATATGCTCCTTTAGGACGGTCGCCTTCTAATCCATCAAAAATGGTACGTGGCTGAAATCCAATAACGAGAGAATTTCCTAAATGCCTAGTTTTTCGTTGTTTATAAGCTGGTGCATTTCCAAATGCAAATATCGGTTCCCCGCCAAATGAAAATTCCCATAAGTAGTGATCTGGGTCTTCCGGAATTTGCTTCGGCCACGTTTGATCATCATTTTCATGTAAATATTGTAGTACTTTCCAAAAGTAATCACGATAATATTCGATTGATTGTTCCTCACATTCTGGTTCCACAAATAGAAAAAATCCTCTTCTAACAATTGGTCTCTCTTTCATTAACTCTAAAAAAGATAACATTGTATGCGGCAAATGACTCCAATCATTATGAGATAGAAAGGAATAGCGAAGTTCATTCTTTTTCAAAGCAGTTAAACCAAAATAACATGGGAAAGTTGGTTCTAATACGACGTTAGAAAAATTTTTAAATTCTTTTGCAACCCAATTCGGTATATCCGTTCTCATTCTCATTCCTTCATTATCTAATAAATAAGACTTATTCATTCTTTCACCTCATTATGTATAGCATTCAATTAAGACTATTACATACTCGGCCTGTCCTATGCTTATTTAAAAATTTGGTTGAAAAATTATTTAAAAATACAAAAAAATAAAATCGCTTACTTGACTAAATTCTCCCAATTCGTGTATATTTAAATTAATCATTTAGCAGAATATTCAAGATTATAGCATTTTTAGTTTATATTATCTTTTAAATGAATTTCACTAAATGAAAAAAGCAAATGTTTTTAGGAGGAATTGTAACATGCAAGGAAAAGTAAAATGGTTTAACAACGAAAAAGGTTTTGGATTTATCGAAATGGAAGGCGCTGACGATGTATTCGTACATTTCTCTGCGATTCAAGGCGAAGGCTACAAAGCTTTAGAAGAAGGTCAAGAAGTATCTTTCGATATCACTGAAGGAAACCGCGGACCTCAAGCTGCTAACGTAGTAAAACTTTAATCCAACATATAATAGGAGGTTACCTTACTTGGTAACCTCCTTTGTTATTCCTTTGTATATTTCCGTTTTACAGAGCAAAAACTATGTGAAATGCGCAATATACAAAGGAGGCAGTAACAATGGGATCAGAAGTAAATGATTTTGAAGAAGTGAAATTCCGTGTAGAAACAGCACAAAAAATGGTGGGATCAGCGACAATTTCAATGGATCCAGATACATTAGAACACGCTACTACTGCTGTAGAAGCAGCTCGCTCTCAGCTTGAAATTATGAAATCTGTTGCAACTGATTTAGATGAGCCATTTTTAATGAACGAGGAAAAGAAATTAAATAAATGTGAGCATCAACTAAACGAAGCAAGACACTAAAAAACATCCAGAGAATTTTCTCTGGATGTTTTTTCATGACAACTGTTCCCCATACTTTTTCAATGTTTCTCCAACTGTACATTGCCTGATACAAAATGAATGAGCATAATACTTACTATTTGTCTTTCGATTATGTTCTCGCAAAAAACATCCTTCACAATACGTTTCTAATAAGTCATTTACCTCTGTAATGAGTTGCTTTTTATCCACCGTTGCACCTCTCTATTCGGTTATTTCTTTATGACTATCAATGACTGTTCCTTCTAATGCTTGCGTTGCCAATTGATGTGCTTCTTTATTTTGTTTTCTAGAGATTGGCTCACATACAAGTTTTAATTTCATTTGCTTCGCTTTTTGCTCAATTTGGTCTAAATAATGATTTAAATGTTCATCATAACAAGGCCATTCTCCGGCCAATTGTTGCAGTACAACTTGAGAGTCCCCGCGAAGTGTAACTGCTTCATACTTAATCCCTAATTCCTCGAGTATATTCATGCTATATAGTAATGATGCGTATTCCGCTTCATTATTATCATATATGCCTTCTATATATGCATTACGGCGAATTCGGTATTTTGCATTTCCTTTTTTATAGTATACACATATACCTACCCCAGCTTCTTTCGTCTGTACATCATAACCACCATCAAAATAAACGAGTATTTCTTGGAGTTCTTCCTCTACTTGCTTACTTAACTTTTTCATCTCTTTTAATGACCATTCTGTATCCAGTTCATCATAAAATGAAAATTCTTTTACTCTTCCTGTTTTCTCGAAATCCTCTGCAAATTGCAGTACATCTTCTATGTTCATATAATCTGTCGTTAATTCCGTCTGCAATCCGCGCTTCGTTTTATACAACCAATGAATTTTATATTTCATACTAGATTCCCCTTATGTAAGACTTCTTATATGTATCCAGCTAATGAAAGCCTCACTTTATTTTATTATATTTTATCAAGAGTCACAGAATTATATTCAATATAATCACATGTAAAAAAGAGCTATCCCTATAGGAATAGCTCTTTCATCTATTACATAAATCTTTCAAATTGTACTCGTTTATTAATCCAGTACATTACAGGCATACCAATGGCCATGACAACAAATTCACCGACTGCACATGTTAACCAAGTCAACATAAATGGTAAATCAAATGCAAGATGAAGTTCAATTGCAATCATAAACATTGTAATTGTAAAGATAACTGTATTAAAAATCATACGAGCCCAAACACCTTTAATGAATCGCATAGAAATAATGGTTGCAACTAATGCAAGAATAGATTGCCCTACTCCAAATACTAAATCGTAAGCGATCATAGGTGAGAAAAAGAGATTCGTTAAAAATACACCTAATACAATTCCGTAAATTGCTTTCTTATTAAATACAACGAGATGATTAAACATCTCTGAAATACGAAACTGTACATTCGTAAAGCCAAATGGCTGAATAAGCATAGAAACAGCAATATATAATGCCGCTAAAATACCATTACCAACTAATGTTCTAATATTCATGACAAAATCTCCTTAGTTTTTTTACGTGGGATGGTTTCGAACCACGTTATTCGTTTTTTAAGCAACAAGATTATATTTTACGCGGTAGCCCCCCTTTCGTCAATAGATTCCTATCATGAACTACCTTTTTTCTTTTAGACAACGTATAATGAAATGTATGAAAGATTTAGGAGGTTTTACTTCATGATTGCAACAATTCAAAACGAAAAAGTGATCGTTTCCATATCTGACAAAGGTGCAGAATTACAAAGCGTTCGCTTAAAAGAAGACAATACAGAATACTTATGGCAAGGTGATTCTACTTATTGGGGACGCCGTGCACCAATTTTATTCCCTATCGTCGGCCGATTAGTAGATAATACATACTACGTAGATGATAAACCTTATTCTTTAACACAACACGGCTTTGCTCGTGATCTTACATTCACTGTAAAAGAACAAAGTGAAACGAAAATCACTTATATCGTTACTAGTAATGAAGAAACATTAAAAAAATACCCATACGAATTCGAATTACTCGTTTCTTATGAGCTAGACGGACAAATCGTTCATGTAACATACGAAGTAAATAACCCTACTTCAAAAGAGATGTTCTTCTCAATCGGGGCGCATCCTGGTTTCAATTTCCCGTTATTAGAAGACGAATCATTTACAGATTACCATCTATCATTTAATGGTTCTGAACGCTTAGAAACAAGTGTATTAGAAGGACCTTACCTTTCAAATAAAAAGCAATTAATCGCTGAAAGTACGAATGAATTACCACTTACATATGATCTATTTAAAAATGATGCGCTTATTTTTGAAAATATGAATACGGATGAAATCTCTATTCGTTCTCATAAACATAATAAATTTGTAAAAGTAGAATTTGACGGATTCCCATTTGTCGGCGTATGGACACCAGGCGAGAACGCACCTTTCCTATGTATCGAACCTTGGTACGGGATCGCTGATGAAGTAAATCCTGCAAAAGATTTCAAGGGAAAAAAAGGAATTCAATCTTTACAAGCGAATGAAACATTTACATGTCGTTATAGTATTACAATCGGCTAATTGCCCTATCCCCTACTGCAAAGAAACATATAAGTAGGGGATCATCTTATCATTTGGAGGTTTCTCATTTTGATTGAAGTATATATTGATGGTGCATCAAAAGGAAATCCTGGTCCTTCTGGTGCAGGAGTATTTATTAAAGGGGTTCAACCAGCTGTACAATTATCATTGCCCCTTGGGACAATGTCCAACCATGAAGCAGAATACCACGCATTACTTGCGGCATTAAAATATTGCACGGAGCATAATTATAACATTGTCTCTTTTCGTACAGATTCGCAACTTGTCGAGCGAGCTGTTGAAAAAGAATATGCAAAAAACAAAATGTTTGCACCACTATTAGAGGAAGCACTGCAGTACATAAAAAGTTTCGATCTCTTTTTTATTAAGTGGATTCCAAGTAGTCAAAATAAAGTTGCTGATGAGTTAGCTAGAAAAGCTATCTTACAAAATTAACGGGGGTATGAGTGTGAAAAAAGATTGGATTGCTCCTCTTGCTTTACTATTCGTCTCTTTTATTTGGGGAGCTACGTTTGTCGTCGTTCAAAATGCTATGTCTTTCGTTGGCCCATTTACTTTTAATGGTATTCGCTTTTTATTCGCTGGAATTATTTTATTATTCGTTCAAATACTTTTCTCAAAAAAAGCTTCAAAACAACATATAAAACAGAGTAGTCTCGCTGGATTAATCGTTGGGTTCTTTTTATGCATTGGCTACGTCTTACAAACATTCGGCTTACTGTATACAACTTCTTCAAAAGCTGGTTTCTTAACAGGGCTTAGTATCGTTATGGTACCCATTTTGTCTTTTATTTTTTTAAAACAAAAAGCTACCATTTTTATCGTAATTGGCATTGCTGTAGCAACAGCAGGTTTATACTTATTAACGGCTGGTGATTCTTTTCAATTAAACATTGGAGATATACTCGTTCTCGGTTGTGCAGTTGCTTTCGCTGCTCATATTCTTGTTAACGGCTTCTTCTCTAAAAAAATATCACCTTTATTGTTAAGTACATCGCAAGTATTAGCTGTCGGACTGTTTTCTTCTATTTGCGCCTTTTTGTTTGAAGATTGGGAAAAATTATTTTCAGTAGCACTATGGACGAATTCTTCCTTTTTATTTGCGCTATTTCTAACTTCCCTATTCGCGACATCCATTGCTTTTTTCATCCAAACGTCAGCACAAAAACATACATCTCCAACGAGAGTAGCTATTATTTTCACAATGGAGCCCGTTTTTGCTGCCTTAACAGGCGTTCTCGTTGCAAACGAACAACTTTCTATCTCTGCTATTATCGGATGCCTATGTATTTTCCTAGGTATGGTTTTCGTTGAATTACCTTCCAAAACAAAAAAAGAAGCGCAGGCTGCGTGAAGTTACGCTTGTAACTTCCGCATAAAAGCCTTAGCGCTTTTTTTATCTGTAATCTCTTCTTCTTTCAATCGTTCTAATAGCGCAACAAAATAACTGCCATCAAACTGCAATTGATGCTTAATTGTCGCTTCTATTGCTGCGTTTACAATGCCATCAGATGCACCCGTATATCCTTGTCCGAACATAATAAACCCTTGCGCTTCCTCTGATAGTTTAAATCCTTTCGTATGTAAGAATGAAAGATAATCTTCTACTGTCTGCATGATATTCCCACCTACTCAAAAATTCTCCACTTCCTATCATACATGTTTTTACACGCTATGAGAATGAAATTTATTTGACAACTTTGTAAATCAACCTATACTCCACTTACAATGGAGGATTTCCTTATAATATGGAGGAATATGTACAGTGGAACTTATTTCATATTAAAGGGGAGACACGATGAAACAAGCACTATTAATCATTGATGCACAGCAAGAATTAATGGATGGAAATGAACAAGAAAATGAAGTTTTTCGTAAAACCGAATTATTATCTACATTAAATACAGCGGTGCAGAAAGCAATAGATGCCAATGCCCTAATTGTTTTCGTAAGAGATACCGATGTTGCTTCTGGTAGCGGAGAAGGATTTGAAGTACATAATCAAATTCAAGTACCTCAGTCTGCAATCCTTATTAATAAAGCCGCAACAAATTCATTCTATGGTACTTCTTTACTTGAACTGTTAAAAGAAGAAAAAATTAACCATATCGTTATAGGTGGATGTAAAACAGAACATTGCATCGACACCGCTGTTCGAACAGCAACTGTAGAAGGCTTTGATGTTACATTAATTAAAAATGGTCATTCCACAACTGATTCTACTGTGTTGTCTGCAGAGCAAATTATTGACCATCACAATAAAATTCTCCATGGTCATTATAATGTTGATCATTTCTCAGTTGTTAGAGATGTCGAGGAAAATCTTTTTCAACCTATTCATGACCAATATCGTGATTAAATGAACGAAAAAAGAATCCTTACGTGAAAAGGATTCTTTTTTACCCAAAAATTTGTGCTGTAATGCTATATAACTCATTATTTCTTTTTAATAATTGATCGCTATTTTTCATCATTATTGGTGGTGTATTAACCTTTTGAAAACCAATAATCTGTAATTCTTTCATGAAATCTTTCTTTCCTTCTGGTACATCAATTCTTAATTTACCATGATGTCCTCTTGCTAAATCATGTACAATTCTCATTGCCATTGCATCATTTTTAGCAGCGATCGGTCCTATTATTTTATTTTCCGGCGTTTGTATACTTAAACCGTAACCTAATATATTTTGTTCCTTATCCTTTACAACAGTGCACTGTTCACTTTGCATAATTCTTTTCTTTAAAAACTCTTTTCTATTTGTTCCAAATGCATCTTCATCTATTTTTATTATTTTTTCTAAATCACTTACTTCATAATTCATCATATAATCTTCATTTCCTACACAATAATTATTCACATTGTACGAGTTACATATGTATTTAGAAACATAACTAACAGACCTAAATCCTAATTTTTCATATAAAGGCTTCCCCTCATCCGTGGCAATGAGCATAATTGGAGTTCGAGCTGATACACTATTCATGCAAGAACTCGTTATCGCCTTTCCAATCCCTCTTCCCTTATAATCAGGATGTACAATTACCATTCCTATTGACGCTAACGCCTCTCCGTATAATATAATTGCAGCGCTCGCAATCAGTTTTTTTCTCTCATTCCATACGCCATATACAATACCTGAGTTGAAAATCGTTTCAACTTCTGCTCTATTATAGTCCCAACCAATATAGGAAGATAACACTACAATATCCTCTATATTTTCTTTTTTAAGACGCTCCACTCTCATTTCCAAGACAATCATTCTCCATCTCTTTATCTAGACTTTTAAACTATTCTTCCCGAATCAACTTGTACATGTTTCACTTTATCTGTTACACACATATCCTATTTTGACCAAGACTATATTGTAAGTGAGGTGACAACATGCCCATTACGAATCGATTTTCTACCACCACTAACGGCGCACTTGCGATTACAGGAAACACACTCGGTTTAAGTAAAATCAGTAATCAAAACCGTGCTGGTACAATCGGGGCAATTGGTGCATTCGCAACTACGAATACCGCTTTACAAGTAACTTCTTTTCCTGCTGGTACAACATTAAACTATACACAGAATAGTTCTACCGCTCTTTTAAATATCCCTGCTGGTAGTACGATTCTTTACGCAGAACTCATCTGGGGCGGCAACTACTTATCTCGTGATCAAAACATTACAAGTGTTTTAGGAAACCCTGTTTCTTTTACAACACCTGTTTCAACATACTCGATTACTCCTTCTGCTGTTACAGCTTCCAATCAAACATTCGTTTCTGGATCTATCACATTTGGATTCTATACACGTTCTGCAGATGTAACATCCCTCATTCAAGCGGGAGGATCTGGCTCTTATACAACCGGCTCTGTCCCTGGACTTGTAGATCCTATAGATGCTTCTAATGGAACAATTAATTCAGCTGGATGGACGCTTATCGTCGCTTACCAAAATGGAACATTACCTGCAAGAAACTTAACCATTTATGTAGCAGGTAACCGGGTTTCTGCAGAAACTGGTAGTGCCGATGTATCTGTTTCAGGATTTTTAACACCTTCAGGAGGGCCTGTAAGCGGTAGATTATTTTTAAGTTCTACCGAAGGAGATGCTGATTTAATTGGGGATCAGGCTCTATTCGGGCCAAATTTCAGTTCATTAAATGCCTTATCTGGACCTAACAATGCTGTAAATAATTTCTTCGGTTCTCAAATTAATAATGCCGCTGGAAACTTAGATACAACCGGGACATTTGGAACGCGAAATCAAAGTGCTTCTACAGGTACAAACATCTCCGCTGGAAGACAGGGCTGGGATATTACTTCCATTGATATTTCTCCTTATTTAATAAATTCTCAAGTGTCCGCCGCAATCCGTTTAACAACTAACGGAGACGCATATATGTTGAATACAGTCGGTTTACAAATCAACATAAATTCACCTAACATACAAGCAACAAAAAGCGTGAATAAAAGTGTTGCAGCAATTGGGGACGTTCTCACTTATACAGTTACTATCCCTAATACAGGGCTTCTTCCCGCCAATAACGTTATTTTTACAGACATTCTCCCTAACGGTACTTCCTTTATACCTGGAACTGTAACAGTAGATAATGTCCCGCAAACGAATGCAAATCCGGCCGCTGGTATATCTCTTGGAACCATTAATAACAGCGCTTCTCGTACAGTAACTTTCCAAGCTACTGTCGTTTCTTTTCCAAGTCAAAATCCTATCTCCAACACTGCTAATATTACATTTCAATATACACCAATTGCCGGAGGAACGACTTTTAACGGTCTTGCAACAAGCAACTCTGCTGGAACACAAGTTAACCTCGCAGATATTAATGGCACAAAATCAGTTAACAAACTTTTTACCGATATTGGTGAAACGTTAACTTACAGTATCGCCTTAGCTAATATAGGGAATATTGCTGCAACTAACGTAATATATACGGATCCGATTCCTAGCGGGACTACTTTCGTTCCGGGGAGTGTAACTGTTAACGGAGTTACTCAGGCTGGAGCAAATCCCGCTACTGGTATATCAATTGGCGCTATTGCTGCTAATTCTACGACTATTGTTTCATTTCAAGTACTCGTTCCTTCTATTCCCCAAACAAATCCAGTTTTAAATATCGGAACAACAACATATCAATACATTCCTGTGCCAAATCAACCGGCAATAAGTGGGACTGATACGACCAATATCGTATCTACTCAAGTGAATAACGCTACTGTAACTATGGCAAAATCAGTAGATAAACATTTTGCAGATATTGGTGATACACTAACGTACACCGTTTCCTTTACAAGTACAGGTAATACAAATGCGAACAACGTTATTTTTACAGATGTTATTCCTACTGGAACAACTTTTGTTCTAAACAGTTTAACAATAGATGGCACGACACAAGGTGGAGCAAATCCCGCTAACGGTGTGAACATTGGATCAATCTCAACTGGTACAACAAAAAATGTTTCATTTCAAGTAGTTGTAAATACAATACCCGCGCTAAATGTCGTATCTAATGGATCAAGCGCTTCTTATCAGTACACTGTCAATCCAAGCCAATCACCCGTTACAAAAAACATTTCTTCTAATCTCGTTTCCACTCAAATTAACAATGCGAATTTAGCATTAACAAAATCAACAAATAAACAATTTGCCACAATTGGGGAAACGATAAGTTATACAATTCTTATTACAAACAGCGGAAATACAGCTGCAACTAATGTACAACTAACAGACCCACTTCCAAACGGAACAATATTGACCCCTGGTTCTGTAACACTCAACGGCATTTTGCAAAATGTAGATTCTCTCGTTGCTTTACCTATCGGCACAATTCCTGGCGGAGCTACTTTTACACTTTCTTTCCAAATAACAGTCATCAATATTACCACCCAAAATCCTATCATTAATAATGCTTTCGCCTCTTATCTATATACTGTAAATCCAAATCTGCCACCAACTTCAAAAACAGTAAATTCTAATTCTGTTACATCAACAATTAGACTAGCAAACCTTCAAGCTACTAAATCTGTAGATAAAACGTTTGCGGAAGTTGGGGATGTATTAACTTATACCTTTTCTCTTACAAACGATGGAAATGTTGCGGCGAACAATGTAGTACTATCCGATTCAATCGCGAATGGTACTGCCTTTGTACCAAACAGTGTTACGATTAACAATGTTACTCAACCAGGCGTTACACCAGCTAGCATCAATATCGGTAGTATCACTGCTGGTACTACAATTACAGCTTCATTCAAAGTATTAATAACTAGTATTCCAAACCCAAATCCTATTTCAAATAGCGCTTCTATTTCCTATAACTTTATCGTTGATCCAAACGCTTTCCCTATAAGTAAGAACACAACTTCAACCACTACATTTACTCAAGTAAATGACGCAAATATTATTTCAGCAAAAACAGTGGATCGAGCGTTCGCTACTGTTGGGGATGTATTAACTTATACCGTTGTTTTAACGAATGCAGGAAGTGTTTCTGCTGATAGTCCTACTTTCGTAGATACGAATCCAGACGGTACTACCTTTATCCCAAACACTTTCCTTATTAATGGTGTACTCCAAAATAACGCAGATCCAAATGTCGGTGTTCCCTTACCTTCCATTCCTGCGAACGGTTCACTTACCGTCTCTTATCAAGTAACTGTCACCTCTTTACCAACACAAAATCCAACAATAAATTCATCTAGTACACAGTATAGTTTTATTTTAAATCCGGGCGATCCACCAACTATAGAAACATCTTTAAGTAATACTGTAAGTACACAAATTAATGTAGCAAATGTAGTTATTGTCAAACAGGTAGATTTAACTATTGCTGACGTTGGGCAACCAATCACATATACAATTGCTTTAGCTAACCCTGGGAATACTCCCGCAAATAATGTAGTTGTTACCGATATACTCCCTCCTGGTACAACTCTCGTACCAAATAGTATTTTTATAGGCGGGACTTTACAACTTGGTGCGGATCCAAGTGCTGGTCTTCAAGTTGGTACGATTCCAGCTGGTGGTTTTACAACAATTGTCTTCCAAATTGGTGCAAATAGTTTACCTTCACCAAATCCAGTTCAAAACAGTGCTGTACTTCAATATAACTTTATCGCAGATCCAAATTCACCTCCCGTTGTAAGAAACTCTGCTAGTAATATAGTAACTACACAAATTAACACTGCTAATATTGTTGCTACGAAACTAACAAGCACAAATTTTGCTGATGTTGGCGATGTCATAACTTATGCAACGATTTTAACGAATAACGGCAATATCCCTGCCTCGAATGTAACGTTTACAGATATCATTCCAGCTGGTACCATCTTCCTTCCTAATACTGTAACGATTAACGGTGTCCCTATAGCTAATGCAAACCCTGCTAACGGCATTTTAATTGGTACGATAGGAGCGAATTCATCACGTACTGTTGCATTCCAAGTTTTTGTACCAACCATTCCTAGTGCAAATCCGATTGCGAATCAATCGAGCACTACATTCCAATACACGTACGACCCATCCAAACCAGCTGTCATGCAGATGGTTGCTTCTAACACTGTACAGACAACTATTAATAATGCTACGATTACCTCTGTAAAATCTGCAGATAAACAGTTTGCGAACGTAAATGATATCATTACGTACACGACTACTTTAACGAATAATGGAAACACACTTGCATCAAATATAGTATTTACAGATGCTATTCCAAGCGGGACATCTTTTATTCCAAATAGTGTAACAGTAAACGGCACTACACTCTCTAATGCAAATCCAGCAAATGGCATAGCAATTGATCCGATAAATCCGAATGCAAATACGATAATCTCGTTCCAAGTGCAAGTAAATTCTATTCCAAATCCGAATCCTATCCCGAACCAAAGTAACACAACGTACCAATATGTCGTAAATCCTAACTTACCTCCAGCGTCCTCTAATACGCTAAGTAACGTAATAACAACTCAAATTAATAACGCTACAATCATCGCTACGAAGTCAGTAAATACACCGAATGCTGCAATTGGAGATATCGTTACTTATACGATTGCAGTTACGAACACAGGGAATATTCCTGCTAGTGCTACAGTTTTAACAGATGGACTTGGACCAGGTGCATCCTTCATCCCAAATTCCGTTATGATAAATAACGTATCTCAACCTGGATTAGATCCTTCACTAGGTATTCATTTAGACGATATTTCACCAGGAGGAACTACGTTTATTACATTCCAAGTGAAAATCCTTGCTATTCCACCTAGTGGCACTTTAACGAATAATGCTCTTGTAAACTACGAATATACAGTGAATCCAACTGAAACGCCAGCTGTTGGAAGTACCGTTACAAACACGACAGTTACACCTATCGTTGACGCTACCTTAGTAATAAATAAAAATGCTAGTACAACTTTCGCTACAATTGGAGATACGATTACATTCACCTCAGTTGTTACAAACACAGGAAATACTACCGCGAATAACATTGTTTTTACAGATTCAATTCCAAATGGTACTACCTTTGTCCCAAATAGTTTTAAAATAAACGGTGTAACGGTCCCGAATACAAATCCACAAAACAGTATCAATATTGGTAACTTGAATACAAATGCATCGGTTACACTTAGTTTTCAAGTAAACATTACAACTCTTCCAAATCCTAATCCAATTCCGAACCAATCATCGCTTCAATATAGATTTATTGTTGATATAAATGAACCGCCTGTTTCACGAACCGTTCAATCCAATAAAACTTTTACACAAGTAAACTCTGCTTCCGTTATCGCCACGAAAACTGCTAGCAGTGCATTTGCCGCTGTTGGAGATACAATTACGTATACAACGACTCTCACTAATAGCGGAAATACTACTGCAAACACACCTGTTTTTATCGATATATTACCAGCTGAACTGTCATTCGTTCCTGATAGCGTACAAATTAATACCATCCCACAACTTGGATTTAGGCCTGATACTGGTGTTCCTTTAGACTCAATTCCAGTTGGAGGAACGATAACAATTAGCTTTCAAGCTATCGTTGGTTCAATACCAGCTATAAATCCAACATTGAACCAATCTAGCACAACATACTCTATCATCGTTGACCCTACCCAGCCACCGGTGACAGAAATAGCTACAAGCAATCCAACTTTAATTCAAATTAACGAAGCGATTATTCAAGCAACGAAAAGTGTGGATCGACTATTCTCTGACGTCGCACCTGGAAATTCATTTTTAACGTACACTGTTTTATTAGAAAATATAGGGAATACAACTGCTACGAATATCATTTTTACAGATCCGATTCCAAATCATACAGTATTTATAGAAGATAGCGTTCGAGTAGGCGGGATTTTATTACCTGGAGTAAATCCAGCAAACGGAATACCAATTGGGGATATTATTGCAGGAGATTTTATAAACGTTACCTTCCGCGTACAAGTAGTTAGCATTCCAAATCCAATTTTCACAATTGGACCTGGGGGGCCAAATTCACCGGTTGTAAATGGCGCTTCTATTAATTATCAATTTATGACAGGACCTAATTTACCACTCGCTTCAAGAAGTACGACATCCAATCCTGTTTCAACACAAATAAATTCTGGGGAAATCGCACTTGTTAAATCTGTAGATAAAACTTTCGCAACGATCGGGGATACACTTTCTTATTCAATTTCATTAAGTAACCCTGGAAATGTCACTTCACAAAATATAATTTTCACGGATGTTTTACCTGAAGGAACAACTTTTATTTCTGGAACACTTACAAACGATTCTGGTACACAGCAAATTGGAAATCCAGCTACCGGGATTCAAATTGGAAATATAAATCCTGGTAGTACGGCTACTATTGTGATAAACGCACTTGTTACAAATATTCCAAGTATAAATCCAATTTCGAACTTTAGTTCTGTACAATTTGCACATGTGGTCGATCCAAGCCAACCTTCCGTATCACAAACGAATCTATCTAATACTGTTTCGACAACTATTAAGAGTGCTATATTAACGACTACAAAAAGTGCTGATAAATCCGTTATTTCTGTCGGTGATACAATTACGTATACAACTACTATTACAAATACAGGAAATACGGCAGCAGCGAATATAAAGTTCACGAGTGCAATTCCAGCTAACACTACCTTTATACCAAACTCAGTCACAATAAATGGGGTTCAGCAATCTGGTGTGCAACCAGCACTTGGAGTAAACATACCAAATATTGCTCCTGGTGAAACAGTAACTGTTACTTTCCAAGTAAATGTTCTTTCTGTTCCCTCTTCAAGTTCAATTATGGGAAATGATACCATTTTATATTCGTATACTGTCGATCCAAACGGAACTCCTGTTACAACTTCTACTTCAACGAATACCGTTACAAATCCTGTATTAGATGCTATCATTACGATGGTAAAATCCGTCGATCAAACACTTGTAACACTAGGTGATACCATTACCTATACGACCATTTTAACGAATAGTGGTAATACAAACGCTACAGATATTGCTTTCATTGACCTTGTACCAGATGGAACAACGTTTATTACTGATAGCGTTACAATAGATGGCATCACGCAAATCGGGCTCAATCCTAATACAGGTATAACAATTGGAGCAATTGCTCCTAACAGCTCAATATCTATAGCATTTCAAGTTACCGCTACTTCTACACCTGTTCAAAATCCTATTGCCAATTCCGCTACTGCTTCTTACACATTTATCGCTGATCCTAATGCCCCTATTGTTTCAAGGACCGTTACTTCAAACACAGTGTTCACTACGATTAATACAGCTACCATTCTTTCATTAAAACAAGTCGATAAATCCTTTAGTCGTATTGGAGACACACTCACTTATACTGTCGCTTTAACAAACAATGGAAACTCATCCGCACAAAATGTTATATTTACAGATACTATACCGAGCGGAACAGCATTTATTGCAGACACATTTTCTATTAATGGAATTCCTCAAAGTGGCGCAAATCCAGTGAACGGTGTAAATATCGGATCTATAACAGCTGGGACTACAGTAACAGTTTCTTTCCAAGTTACTGTAACGTCATTACCCACGGAAAACCCCATTGTAAATTTCTCATCAACATCGTACCAATTAGTCTCACCGCCTGATGCAGAAACTTCAATTAGCAATCCTGTTTCAACGCAAATTAAAGAAGCCATATTATCCATGGCGAAAAATGAAAGTGTATCCTTTGCAAATATCGGGCAAACTGCTTTTTACACTACTTCTATTTCGAATATAGGAAATACAGATGCAACTAATATTGTATTCACAGATGTATTACCAAATGGAGTCACATTTGTTCCTAACACATTAACTGTCGATGGTGTTTTACAACCTGACGCGAATCCAAATACAGGTGTATTACTTGCAACACTTCCGCCTAATGAAATATATAGTATCGTCTTTCAAGTTACAGTGAACAGCATTCCCCCTATTAATCCAGCACCAAATACAGCATCAACAACATATGAGTTTACTGTTGATCCTGTTAATCCTCCAGTATTAAGTGCGGCTACTTCCAACACTACGCTTCTTCAAATAAACAACGCAAATATTATAAGTACAAAAACAACAGATCTTACTTTTGCGGATGTTGGTAATACAATAACATTTACACTTAACCTCCCGAATACAGGGAATGTGACTGCAACTGATGTTACAGTTATCGATACGCTTGATAGTAATTTAACTTTTGTTCCAAACAGTTTCACAGTTAATGGGCAAACCATTCTAAATGCTGATTTATCTACTGGTGTAAATATCGGTTCAATTAACGGTGGTACTGCGGCAATTGTCACATTCCAAGCTACCGTTACAACCCTACCAATCAACAATCCTATTTCTAATTCAGCTCTTACAACTTATCGTTACATTGTTGATCCAGACCAGTCACCTATTACAATTTCCAATCAATCTAATACAACGACAACACAAATTAATAGTGCTATTCTTACTGCACAAAAAAGCACAAATGTATTTACGGTAGATATCGGGCAAGATATTGTCTACTCCGTTACAATTACAAATAGCGGAAATGTTAATGCAACGAATGTTATTTTTACCGATGTTATTCCAGACGGAACTTCCTTTGAACCAAATAGTTTTACACTTAATGGAACTATTATCGAAAATGCAAACATCATTACAGGCGTCCCAATTGGTGATATCGCGCCAAACGAATCTGCCATTGTAGAATTTCATATTACTTCAAATGAAATCCCGGCTATTAATCCAATTACTAATCAAGCTAGCGTTAGCTTTCAGCATATCGTTAATCCAGCTAATCCTCCTGTTTCAAAAAACATTACTTCAAATAGTGTTACAACAACAATTGAAAGTGCTATTTTAACTACTACTAAAATCGGTGATAAAGCTTTTGCAACGATTGGTGATACAATTACGTATACAACTACGATTACGAATACTGGAAATATCCCTGCCAATAACGTTATTTTCTCAGACCCGATACCATCGTGGACACAATTTGTTGCAGGATCCGTTATTGTTGATGGCACTCCATTACCATCCGCTTCTATCACCAGCGGTATTGGCATAAATACGATTATTCCAAATCAAACTGTAACAATCATATTCCAAGTTCAAATCGTAAGCAATCCACCAACATTCACACCTGAACTCCAAAACTTAGCATTTGTTAACTTCCAATATAACGTAGGCAATGCATTACAGGCTCAGCCTGGCAATGTGGAAACGAACGTCTTCGTTACTGCTATTCATTCAGCAATACTTTCAGCTGTAAAAACTGCTAGTACAGCCTTTGCGAATATTGGAGACACAATCACTTATACAGTTTTAATACAAAATAGCGGCAATACAAACGCTACGAATGTAAATTTCTCAGACCTCATTCCAGGAGGAACGACCTTTGTTGAAAATAGTTTTGCTGTAAATGGAAATACCATTCCAGGTGCAAATCCAAATAGCGGCGTTAATATCGGGACCGTTAGCGCGGGTAGTTCCTTAACCGTTACTTTCCAAGTCATAGTTACATCTACTCCTCCTTCCAACCCAATTACAAACGTTGCATCTATTCAATTCGCATTCATCGTTGATCCGGCCGCTCCTCCTGTTACAGGCACAGTAACTTCTAATAGTGCTTCTACACAAATTAATAACGCTACTGTTACAACGCTTTTAGAAGCAGATCGAACAATCGTATCTATTGGAGATATAATTACGTACACTGCAACATTAACAAGCACTGGAAACTTCCCTGCAAACTCGGTATTACTCATTAACGGTGTTCCTGAAGGGGCATTATTTGTTCCAAATAGTGTCACGCTTAACGGGATTTCACTTCCAGATGCAAGTCCAACTCTCGGTATTCCAGTTGGTATTATCGCACCAGGTGATTCTGCTACAATTACGTTCCAATTTCTTGCAAACTCTATTCCGCCGCAAGGAGCAATTATAAATCAAGCACTTACAAGTTACACATATATTGTCGATCCAAGTCAACCTCCAGTTACAGCAACATCTTCATCTAATACAGTTACTACAGCTGTCGTTGATGCATCGCTATCTGTAATTAAAAATACAGATTCCATCGTACAATCTACTGACGGTACAATCACTTACACTGTCGTCATTCAAAACAACGGGAATACAACTGCAAATACAGTTACTTTAACAGATTTGGTCCCAGAAGGAACTGCATTGATTCCAAATAGCGTGACCATTAATAGCATCTCAATTCCAGGTGCCGATCCAAACGTAGGAATACCATTAAACTCCATTGCGCCGTCAGAAATCGTCACCGTCACATTCCAAGTTATCGTTCAATCTATTCCAAGCGTGAATCCAATTTCTAATATAGCCCGTATTGACTATACTTTTATTGCGGATCCAACTGCTCCTATCGTCTCTCGAACAATTACTTCGAATCCAGCTTTCACACAAATTTCAGATGCGAATGTTCTTTCTTTAAAAGCCGTCAATGCACAACAAGCAACAACTGGCGACATTTTAACCTACACGATAACACTAGAAAATACCGGAAATATTCCAGCTACAAATCTCATATTTTCAGATACGATTCCAGTTGGGACTACATTCGTAGAAAATAGTTTTACACTTAACGGAACAGCTATACTGGGTGCAAATCCAAATGTAGGTGTTACTTTGCCTAACCTAGCAGCAAACGCTACTCACCTTATTGCTTTCCAAGTTCTTATTAACGATCCATTCTCGCAACAATCGATTACAAATCAATCTAATACAACATATACAATTCAACCAGATCCAGGGCAACCGCCTATTACTGAAACATCTACAAGTAATATTGTCATTACAAATTTCGTGCAAGCACAATTAACAATTACAAAAACGTCCAATCCAATAACTGTAGATATTGGCGGAACTATACTTTATATTTCTGAAGTGAAAAATAGCGGCAATGTTGACGCAATAAATATTATTTTTACAGATTCGATTCCAGTTGGGACTACATTCGTTCTCGACAGTGTCACAATTAACGGTGTACTTCAGCCTGATGCAAATCCCGAAAACGGAATACCAATTGGAACGATTCCACCAAACAGTTCCAAAACAATACTATTTCAAGTACAAACAAATAATCCACCTACTGAAACCGAAATTGTAAATCAATCTTCAGTAACTTACCAATATGTAAGTATTCCTACAGCTCCACCAGTGAATCGCTCTGCAAATTCTAACATTGTTACAACATCACTTCAAAATGCGAATATTATTTCCGTTAAAAGCGCAGATGTAACTTTCGTCTCCATCGGGCAATTTATTACCTACACAAATACACTACAAAATATCGGAACGGTTCCAGCTAACAATACGTTGTTCATTGACAACATTCCAGAAGGGACAATATTCATTGAAGATAGCTTATCAATAAATAATGTCATTCAGCCTGGTACGAATCCTGAAAATGGAGTAACTCTCGGCACGATACAACCAGATGAAACAGTCACTATTTCATTCCAAGTACAACTTACAAATATACCTGAAGACAATACAGTCATTAACATCTCAGACACTTCATATGAATACCAAATTGACCCTAGTTCTCCAATTATTCAGCGTAGATCATTATCAAATACAGTAAACACGGAAGTCCGTACAGCAAATGTTAGTGCAATTAAATCTGCTAACAGATCCATTACACGCATCGGTCAAATTATCACATATACCATCGCAGTTACAAATGCTGGTACAGTACCTATTACAAATACTCTCCTAATTGACGCAATCGCTGCTGGCACCACATTCGTTCCAGATAGCATTCTTGTAGATGGCATACCAAGACCTAACGAAAATCCAAGTACCGGAATCTCCCTTAATATTATCCTTCCAAACAATACAATTATCGTTACATTCCAAGTAAATGTAGACTCGATACCTTCTCAAAATAACATGAATAATATCGCCGTCATCCACTATGAGTATCAGCCAGACCAAAGCTTACCACCAATTTCAGAAACGACATCTTCCAATACTACAAATATACAATTTATTGATGCCATTCTTATCGCTACAAAATCCGCTAATACAGTATTAGCTAATATTGATGAAAACATTGAATATACAGTACTCATTCAAAATAACGGATCCACTACAACTAACTCCATCTTTTTTACTGATATTATAGAAGATGGAACAGTATTTATTTCGGGGAGTGTAACAGTTAACAACACTGTACTTCCTGCAGCAGATCCGAATATCGGCTTTTCCATCCCGAATATCACATCAGGTCAAGTAGCTACAATAACATTCCAAGTTTCGGTTACGAATTTACCTGCTGCAAACCCAACACCTAATACTGCAAACATCGTCTACGACTTTATTTTCAACCCTGACTTTGCACCAATTCAAAAATCGACTACTTCCAACACTACTTTCGTTCAAATTAATGATGCTGATATCGTTTCACTTAAAACTGTTGATTTGACTTCTGTAACAATTGGTGATGTTTTAACTTATACAACAACTTTAACAAATACAGGGAATACGGATGCCACTGCTCTTGTATTTACAGACAATATTCCTGGTGGAACAACCTTTATAGACGGTAGCGTTTTAGTAAATAACATTCCGCAGCTTAATGCCAATCCAAGTACCGGTATATTGTTAGGAACGATTGCTCCTAACATTTCTATCCCAGTCACATTTTCTGTTACTGTCGTAGCGCTTCCAACTAGCGGCCATGTTCAAAATCAAGCAACTTCTCGTTATACAATAAATGGAGAAGAACAAATATCGACTAGTAACATTACTTTCACTGAAGTTATTTCTGCTAATATAATCGCAGTAAAAACAACTCCTATCCAATATGCTGACCTACAAACAATTATCCCTTACACAATTTCCATCACAAACAATGGGAATATACAAGTGGAAAACATTATCGTTACAGATATCATCCCAGTAAATACAAACTTTATAGAGAATAGTGTTATTGTGAATGGAAACACTCGTCCAAATGACAATCCACTTAGCGGGATACCAATTGATAACATTCTGCCTAATACGACAGCAACTGTTCTATTCCAAGTACGGGTTACTTCGATACCTCAAACCAATCCAATCTCTAACACAAGTACAATTGAATATGAATACACGGTAGGAGATCAACCACCTATTACCAAAACTATTATTTCATCAGCTGCTTTAACAGAAATTAATCATGCGAATTTGAATAGTAATAAAGCTGTTGACCTTGCATTTGCAATGGTCGGTGATACGTTAACGTATACGATTACACTCAATCAAACTGGTAATGTTGCAGCAAATGATGTAATCATTCAAGATATGATTCCTCAAGGTACTACATTTATAGAAAATAGCGTTATTGTAAACGGAGAAACTCTTCCGGGAGTAAATCCAGCAAATGGCATACCAATTGGTACTATAATTGTAGATGGAGACGCTATCGCTTCATTCCAAGTAACTGTGACTTCTATTCCAATACGAAACGAACTCACCAACCAAGCAATCTCTACTTTTAACTATATAGTCAATCCAAATAACGTACCTGTTACAAATACGACGACAACAAATACAGTCACAACAACCGTCCAAAATGATAATGTCATTGCGATAAAAGCTGTTGATTTCACGAGTGCCTTACCTGGTCAAACTTTAACGTATACCATTACGATTACTAATAATAGTAATATCACTATTGAAGATCTTCTTCTAGTAGACACGGCACCAGTAGATACAACATTCGTTATTGGTAGTGTTACGATTAACGGAATCAATCAACCTAATGCGAATCCTGAAAATGGTATTCTGTTAGGAAATCTTGCTCCAAATGAATCTGTTATTATTACATTCCAAGTGACAATATCTTCTTCGACTCTTCAATCTACAATCAATAACGATGCTACTATTTCCTATACGCCTATTGTCGGTCCAACCGAATCACCTATTATGATTACAAGGCAAATAAATACTGTTACAAAGCAAACAAATACTGTTACAACAATAATAGTTGATCCAATGGTTAGTATTGAAAAAACAGCCGATAAATCTATCGTGGCGACAGGGGACATCATAACTTTCACATTAAAAGTGATAAATCATTCACCAATTCCTACAATCAGTACTTCTGTGCTAGATATAATTCCAGCAGGTACAATATTTATAGAAGACAGTGTAACAATTAACGGTACTCTAGTTTTAAATATTCGTCCAGACACTGGTATGAATATTGGCTCTTTATCTGCAGATTCCATAGCAACTATAACATTTAAAGTTCTCGTCACTTCTATCCCTTCAAACAGTACAATTATTAATTCTGCTACCGTCACAGCCACCTTCCAATTGACACCCCAGGACCCAATTATTACTTTTATTGTTAATTCAAATATCGTTCGTATACCAGTTCAATTTGTAACTGCGACAGTAGTGAAGAACGCTTCCGTCACCTCAGCTTATTTAAATCAATATTTTGATTATACGGTGCGTATTACGAATACTTCCGAGATTTCACTCTCAAATATTTCTTTACAGGATACTATTCCAGTAGGTTTACAATTTATAAACGGCACTGTCTTCATTAACGAAGAACGCTCTCCACTAGCGAATCCGAATATCGGTTTCCTAGTCGCTACTAATTTGGAACCAAATGAAACAATTATCGTCTTATTCACAGTACAAGTAATAAGTCCACCTGTTAATAATGAATTTAAAAATACGGCCAATATTTCATTACAACTTCAAGTCTCGCCTACCGACCCACCAATTACAGAAACTGTTACAAGTAACGAAAACATCGTCATCTTTGTTCCAGAAAACCAAGATGAAATAGTTCCAAATTTAAATTGCTTCTTTGACGGGGAACGTTTTGTACGCATTACTCCACGGAATGTAGGAAATTACCTTTGGACTTGGATTTGGTGGCGTTAAATGAAACAAAAAGAGATTGTAGTTTGGTTGAAACCAAATTACAATCTCTTTTTCATTACCTTTATCGTCCTACCCAATAACTCGTCCAAGGATATACACTTAGGCATCGTCTCAAGTTATTTTAGTCGTAATAAGTTGGCCAGCTTCATTCATAGTAACTTTCCATTTCACTCCACTAGCAGTCTTCATAATTATACCTTTACTTGCCTCTATTTCAATATCTCCAAACATTCTTCCGCCAGTTGTCGCTAACCAAGCATTCCCATTTTCCATCGACGATCTTGCAAACATACGATTAATCCGAAAACGCTTATGATCTTGAGAATAACCACTTAATGTAATTCTAACTTTATATAACTGATTCGCCTTCATATTCGATATAATTGTATCGCCTACATTTAATGGAACATCCGACGCAACAACCCAATTTCCAGTTGCATTTAATGCATATTCAACTTTAATTTTCTTCGGGCTCTCTCCCCACCCAAAATACATTCCAAAACAATTTAACATTTTGATTGGATTTTTCGTGAAATCTAGTTCAATCACAACTGGATTACTATCTGGAACATCAATATAGTTTACACTTTGTTCATCTATTAAATTAAAACAATTTGCGAGATTCCCCCCGTACGGTAATTTCCCACTTACTTGCTTAACAGTATACTTCTGTTGAGCGTTTACTAAAATATCATCTTGATTCCCTATTAAATGTGGTTTATTTAACGTAATCGGTAACTGAATTCGAAGAGATTCTTCATAGGTAGACTTACAAACATTGTATTGCCCTTTATCTACAATAGTTGTAGAAAGTAAATTTGAAAAAAGGTAGTTACGATGCGAATTAGAAGAAAATTCAATGACAATCTGTTCACTACTCATCCGGTACGTATCCCAAATCATACAATCAAATGTATTATAGGCGCCGGTACAACGAATTACTTTTTTCGTTTGCTGTCTACATTGCACTTGAATATCATGAAACGTATTTCCTGAACTTTCATTTGGTAAATCACTGTTTCCATCAACTTCTATCCCATACTGACATCCATCAATAAATATAGATTGAAATACATTTGCGTTAATCCAGCAAGGTGTATTGATATCATCTATATATTCTGTCTTTAAATGTATTGCAGTTTGAAAGTTTTTAATTTGAATAAAGTTAACTTGAAAGAAACTAATATAATCCCATGCTTTTTGACAATAAAAGTGTATAGCCTTACCTTTATATGACGACGTTGCATTTATTATATTTATATTTGATATAAGAGAGTGATTAGGAACTTCTATTTGTTGTGAACCGGAAACATAAATAACAGCAGATTGAAACACTGGATTTATGACTTGAACTGTACCACCTGTTATAGATGCATTTTGTTGCAGTTCAAACACATTAAAATCTCCATCGATTTGTAGCGTTACAGTAGGATCTAACTCTAATCTTACGTTTGATTTAATAATAATTGGCTTTACAATTTTATACGTATTTACCCCTGTAATTCTAACCGTCGAAATTCGATTCGCTACACAATAATTTATAGCTTGCTGAATTGCTAATGAGCTATCATTTCCTGAGTTCGGTACTGCTCCAAAGCAATCAATATGAACGCTATTTTCTGGTGCACAATCTTCTTGGGAAGAAATATATTCTGACAAAATAAATTCACTCCTCATATTACCTTTTTCATATAATATGTGAGTTTTCTCTTAAAAGTTTCTATAATAAAAAAACAAACGACCTGTACGGTCATTTGTTTAATTCATATATACCTTTCGTTTCTTCTATCATTTTAGTTAACGAGAAATACCTCTCTGCTTTCTCTCGTGCTTTCAGTCTAATATCATTCACCTTTTCTTCATTCCCCTGTAGTTCCTCAAGTGCACTTGCAAATTCAGATTCGCAATATTCATGTATCAAAACACCTGATTCTCCATTTATTACCGCTTCATTTATTCCGCCAACATCTATTGAAACAATTGGTGTCCCTGTAGCCATTGCTTCAATTACTACCATTGGAAACACTTCACGAAAAGATAATAAAAGTAAGGCATCCATATTTCCTATAAACCTATGCGGATCTGAAATATTCCCTAACATTGTTACCCTTTGTTGCAATCCATACTTTTCTATTTCGTTCATAATAGATTCTTTTTCTGGCCCATCACCAGCAATATAAAACAAAAAATCATCTCTTTTTTTCAACACATTTGCAATTTTTACAAATAGTTGATGGTTTTTCTCCTTGGATAGTCTAGCTAATATCCCTACTTTATAAATAGATTCTTTCTTTTTCTGCTGGAATAAAAACTTTTCTATATCCACACCGTTATAAATTGTCTTTACTTTCTCTTCAGCTACATGCATTGAAAGTAAGTTATTTTTTTCAAACTCACTTACTGTAATAATATTGTTCACATATTTATTCATAAAATAACGAAAAAGAGTTGGCATTTTCTTCTCTAATATCGTTACATTATGCTTCGTATACACAATTTTCATCTTTTTTTTCATAAACTTTTGAAGTAGAAAAGCATATAATACCATCCGTAAACTATTGGCATGAATAAGTTCTATCTTTCGTTTACAAATTTCGTTTCGTAAGTAATAAATATTTCTCAAATGATTCCATCGGCTAAGTAACATAAAATTTTCTTTTCTAGTAAGAGATTCATATAGCTCTCCATCACCTGCAGCTGTATAAACCTTAAAATCCTCATAACGCAAATTACTTTCCAATTTACAGAAATAACTTTCAGCTCCGCCTGTTATCAATTTATCTGTCATCAAAAGTATATTCATAATTGCGTCTTCCCAACTACATTGATTTTATTTTTTCTATAGGCATGATAAGCATACTTACTAAAATAGTAAAAGATTTGCACTGCATTAAGACATTTTTGGTCTCTTAATAATTTCCAATACCGAAAAGCTGCTTTAATTTTATTTCTGGAAACCGAATTTGCTACAATTCGATACTTCGCTAATACTTGCTGTATCCCTTTCGCTTCATGCCCTTCATGTAATAATTTCAGCCATAACGCCGTATCTTCCGGCTGTACACTAGGCATTTCAATATGCGGAATTTTTTCACGATCAATTATTACTGTTAAACATCCGATAATTGTATTTCCTGCCAAACAATGATAGTCAACAGATTTCGGTACATTCACTTCTCGATTTAGTCCATTACCGTTTTCATCGATTAAACTATACGATGCATATGAAAAGGCCACACTCATTTCTTCCATAAATAACAATTGTGTCTTCAATTTATGCGGTAACCATATATCATCACTATCTAAAAAGGCAATATACCTTCCTCTCGCCTCTTGAATTGCTATATTCCGAGCCTTAGCAGCACCAATATTTTCTTTTAATGATACTAACCTAATACGCGAGTCTCCTTCTATTATCTCTTTAATTTTTGTAACAGATTCGTCAGTTGAAGCGTCATCAACGATAATCATCTCCCAATTTTCATATGATTGATTTTGTACAGATACAATCGTCTCACCTATAAATCGTATACTATTATAAGAAGGTGTTATTACAGAAACATGAGGCGCCTTATTATGTGCTGATAGACATTTTACCATCTATCTTTCCCCTTCCTTCATATATTGAAATGTACTTCACAACAATTGCTAAAAATAAAAAGAACGCTTCGTTAATAATGAGTGACAATGACATCATCTGAAATAAAAATGCAACCATAGTCAATAAAAGATACGGTTTTTCACGAAACAAAGTATACTGCGTTAACTTGAACATTAATACAAATAAAAAAGCGCTATATAAAAGAAAACCAATTGTACCCGATTCAGATAAAATTTCTAAAAATGTATTGTGCACATATAATTTTTCATTAAATTGAAATTCATAATAATTCGAAAAATTAAACGCACCGATTCCGATATATGGATTAGATAAATAATATTTAAAAGCTGCTTCCCATAATGTAAATCTGCCACTTCCATTATCATGCGAAAAATCAGAAATTCGTTTATTCAATATGTCATCCAATTGGCCACCCATTACACTATTAGATAAACTAAAGATCACTACACCAAACAATAGTAAACTCATCATTATTTTTATTTTTTTTGCAAAACTAGAAGTACATACATATACAAAAATGACAAGCACAAGCGCTAATATTCCTCCCCTTGAAAAAGTTAATAAACTTGTCGTAACACATAAAATCAATCCTAAAATGTTCGTCATATTATGTAAATTTGTCATATAATACATAAAAAATATTGTATTATAAAAAATAAAAATGTTAGGATCATCTAGCAAACCAATTAATCTTGGATATCCTCTATCAACTAATAGTCCGGCAAAAATTTCTCTTTCTTCTCCACCGTATAACCCAAAGTGCTGTAAACCAACTATATAAAGTATTAAGCTTACAATATTAAATATAAATCCTACATAAACAATAGATGATTCAAGTGTTGCTATTTCAACATTTCCTAATAAATTTCTCATTATAAAATAACAACCTAAAACAAGTAACACACCAAAAATCATACGAATGCTAGCATGTAAATATATAGAAAGAATTCCACTCAAACAATAGATGAAATAAAATAGTAAAAATACAACTTCATGAAAATATAGCTTTTGAATATGGAAGTTTTTAATTGTTAAACAAAAATATAGGACTAAAAAAATCATATAGATCTTCAACGAAAATCCAATATATATATTGTATTTACTTAACATGACAAATAATATTAGAAGCATGATCCATTTCATCGATATTTTCATATTATTTTCCATATGCTATATCCCCTGTTTCGTAATATAATCCTTTTTGCGTGTTTTTGTTATAAACGAAAGAAGAAGTTTTTTCAGCTCATAATCATATAGGAATATACCAACTACTACGATTAACGTATTCAGAACGAGCGCAATGAAATGATATGTATGCAACATATATTGCACCCCAATAAAAGTTACGCTAAAATAAATTGTATAAGGTATGACAATTTGGAATACAATTTTCTTCCTCACTACACTTACTGCTATATACCCAACTAAAGCTACAATTTCAAATAAAACCATAGCATAAGCCGCTCCTATCACTCCACCAATACTACTAAAGCTATAAAGCATAATCCCACCTATCACTAATGCTATACATTGCACAACCGTTCTTTTATTTTGACGTCCACTCGTTGTTAAGCCGTCACCTATAGCAATATTTAAACTTTGCAGCACAATGAGAAAGGATAATATTTGGAGTGGCTCTACTGCATTGCTCCATTCCTCATGAAAAAATATAGAAATAAAGTATGGTGCTAAATAATATAAACCGATTGTCATACAGATTCCCACAATCGCCATTGATTTTATTTGAAGTAAGTTTAATTTCGTATGCTCTTCTAAATTTTTTTGATTATAATGCTTAAAAAGCACTGGGTAAAACGCACCTGCAATTACCCCTGGCACTTGATATAAAGCTGCTGGCATCCGGTACGCCACTGCAAAAACACCGACCATACTTAGTGGCAATGTATAGTTAAGTAAGATAGGCGCTAATTGCGGGGTGCTCATTATTAAAAAACCGCTAATAATAAAAGGAGTTAATTGCCAAAATAATGCTTTATGAATTACGACTTTCATATTCATTTTCGTCTTTTTTCTCATGATATATATGCTGAACAAACCACCGATCATATACCCAAAAGCATATAAACGAGCTGTTACATACACCGGTAACTCTCCGAAAATACAAAAACATGTAATGATGATAACAACTGACGCTGATACAACTTTAATAAGTGCTATATACTTCATTCGTTCCATCAACTGAAAGTAGGCAATCCCTATATTTTGGAAAGTTAATCCTATTAACATGAAAAACATTACGTTTATCATCATGTAAATTACATTTCTATCCGCATACATATAATGAATAGCAATATAACCGATTATAGAAATAAAAATAAGTAGGATCATCCTTATTTTTATATACGACGATAAAATCTTCCCTAAGTCTACGCCATCTTTTGCCCCTTCTCGAAGAAAAGTGTTAGTAAGTCCTAAATCTGTGAAAAATAACATAACAAACGTCACTGCTATGGCAACACTAAACATTCCATAATGTTGTGCATTAAAAAAATTTGCTAAAGCAATTAAACTTACAGCCTGAAGAAGATTAGCTAAAATCGTGCTATAAAATAGATGGATAATATTATTTAAAATAGATTTACCCATACCTGCTCTCCTTTGCAAGCAACCTAGCCTACTTACATATATTTATCTTGCACCATTACCGTTCAATACAATTAAAACAGTTTTACATAAAATACGAATATCCATCCTGATCGTTTTCATTTCAATATACTCCATGTCCAACTTCAATTTTTCTTTTGCATCAAGATTATACCCTCCATTTATTTGTGCCCATCCTGTTAACCCTGGTTTCACGATTAAGCGGTCTTTGAATTCTGGAATATACGTATCAAATTGTTTATAAAAATACTCTCTCTCTGGTCTAGGTCCCACAAAAGACATATCACCTTTTAAAATATTTAAAAGTTGCGGTAACTCATCAATTCTCGTTTTTCTTATAAATGATCCAACTTTAGTAATTCTTGAATCATTTTCATCTGCCCATTGTGGTCCATTTATTTCAGCCTCTTTTACCATCGACCTTAATTTAAATACATTAAATTTCTTCCCATTAATACCTAAACGTTCTTGAAAATAGATTGGAGCTCCTGCCGTTTCGAAAGCAATCATAATACAAAAGAACAACATTATTGGTAGCGTTACTAGTAACAATATGAGTGAAAATATAATATCAAACAAGCGCTTTATACTTCGATTCAAAATACTGTTCTTTTCTGGATCTGGAATCGCATACAACTTGGCTTGATTTGTTTCACGAATCATAGTTCGTTACCCCCACATTCAAGAATATAAAACTATACCCATTAATTCACATTCTTTCTTTTTTATATCAGTTATTGCTTTTTGCACGGTACGTAGGGAATCTTTTCGCTTTTTGACTGCTAAGATCACTCCATCGCATTTCCCTGCACTAATGTGCGTAGCAGGAAGCTCAAATACTTCAGAAGAATACAAAAAAATATAATCAAAATCTTCTCTCCACTTCGCAATTGCACGATCAAATTCATCCATAGAAACTAAAGTCGTTCCGGTGTGTACTGTTTTTTTGGCAGGAATACAATATAAGTATTTAGATAAATTACTAGAAAAAGATTCATAACTACAGGTGAAATCGCTTATTATATCATTCACTGTTTTCGTATGATTACTTTGTAATAGTAGATGTAGTTTAGGATCAGAAAAATTCACATCGATAAGTAACACCTTTTTTTTCATTTCTGCAAACACTAGCCCTATATTTACTATAAGCTGAGCAACAACGCCTCTATCCTTCGTTGAAATAACTGTGAATACTTGTTTTCCTGTTTTTTTCAACTCGTGATACACAGTATAAAACTGCTCTTTCATTAGAGCATCATGCGGATTAAATAGAAGCTGTTTCTTTGTTTTAAACATCGACATGTTCACCTCGATATATAGCTGATTGCGGATCAACTTCTGTAGATTCCTTTTTTCTTTTCGGTTCCATATTTATGTGACCAATTACAGGAACTGTTGTTATCTTCTCTAAATCCTGTTCCACGTATATACGTTCATCAAAATAATCTCGAAATACTGCTAAACCTATCCCAACAAAAAAACTAACAATTACAGAGATAGGAATGATAAGTTTAAATTTCGGAAACAACTTTTCAGCTTTTTCCTGTAACTCAGGATCAGTTAATATTTTTACCCCCTGCACATTCGTATACTGTTGAAAGCTTTTTTGAGATTGTTCTGCCAATGACTTTACAATTTCTTTTACGATTATAGGATCCGAATCTTTTACTGTAACAGTAACAATTTGTGAGTTGTCCATATTCACCACTGAAATTTTTTGTGCTAGTTCATGACTTGATTGCTCTAATTTCAAAGTTTTTTTCACTGTTGAAATAATGAGTGGACTTTTTAATATATCAACATAAGATGTTACGAGTTGCTTATTTTCCTGTGTTTTATTCGCCGCATTCTCCTTATTAAACTCATCTAAATTCCCAACGAGAATTTGTGTTGAATATTGATATGAAGGCTTTAATACGTACATAGAGATAAGAATTAGAGAAACAGTTAAACAGCACATCGTCAAAATAATTGTTACTATCCTTCTTTTCAATAACTGTTGAAAATCCTTCATACTAATTTCTTGCTTCAATTATTTCACCGCCTTTGTCTGATTCATATTCTGCACATCATTTTTTACAGATAACCCTTTCTTCTTTCTATTCGCTTGCTTTGTTACATACTTTCCGACTCTGAATGCAAATTTTTCTACAAATATATACGAAAGCACCGCAAGTATAAACGAAAAAACGAGTGAAAAAATTAAAATAATAGGCAACGGCAATATTTCATGAAGCATGTATATAAGGGAAAATAACGATATGATATGGTATAAATAAAGACTGTAAGAAATCTTCCCCAAATATAACAAGTATTTATTACGTAACAACGATGACAAAGTTGATACTGATAAACTTAATATGACAAATAAACATGCACTTATCGCTACTACGTAGTCTCGCAATATAAAATTATTGAGCACTTTAATTTCTCCGATAAGCCCTTCATACATATAAAGTAAAATCGCTAATAAAAACCATGCAATTTTCTCATTTTTAGTACGATTACTATAAAAAACTATTACATTATTTTTATACTTCGCAACTAGTGCCCCTAGTAAAAATAGCACCGTGTAATGTGGTGTTAACATATAGCTTGTTAATGTTAAACTCGAGCGAAATAAAAATAATATCGCAACAGAGCATATACTAAAACTAAACAATGTCAATAACGAATCTCTCAACGTTTTTCGTAAACAAACCATCAAAACTAACGGGAAAATGATTGATATTCGCATTTCATGAACAAGTGACCAAATTACGCCGTTATATGCATCTGTATTATATTTCCCAACCAATAATATATGCTGCACGATTAGGCTTAAAGAACTTTCAATCGTCCATGAGCGATTAAACCATTCACTTAAATGAGAAATTCCATATTCACTCATTGTAGTTTGGCATAAAATAGCTATAAGTATTGCTACGATATAAGGAATATAAATTCTGCATATACGCTTTACAAGGAATGACCTATAGCTATCATAATTTTTTTGAATAGATTCATACAAAACAAATCCACTCAAAACAAAAAAGATAATAACAGATTCGTTACCACTACTAAAAACAAGACGAGCAGGTGTTTCTTTTAATAGATACATAACAAATGGTTTATTATCTTCATAACTGTAATTTTGAAATACTGAAAAAATCATTAAATGATGGCCAATCATTACTACTAATGAAGAAATCCCTCTAATTGAATCCAGTTCTTCATACCTATTCATCGCTTTATATCAACTCCTAATGAAATGATAATAATCATTTCAAAGCGACACCATTATTCATATTCCTCTCCTTTCTTTTCATTCCAATTTTTCATATTAAAATGATTTATAGCGTAATTTTCAATGTATTGTAACACTTTTTGCTATATTAAGAATAGTTAATCTCTTTAATTGGTATATACCAATTTCAACCTCGAAAAATGAAAAATATTGCTAGAAAAGCACTATAAAAATATCTTGTATATTTACAAGATTAAAGATAGGAATAGCGTTTTTTCCAATATAAAATAAAAAAGATAGCCTTTATAGGCTATCTTTTTTATTTTATTTAATTACTAGCACCACTATATGCTACATGTCGTTTCTCAATTCGTTCCTCAATTTCTTTCATATTTTCTTTATTATTTAATAGTGATTGTTTATTTTCAATTAATAATTGTTTAAAAGATTTTCTCACTTTTTTTCTCATTTTCATTGTCCTCCTTGGGGGATGGTTTATATAAAAGATAAAGAATTATCTGGTTGTTCTTATAATAATTGATTGTTGTGAATTCCATTTGAACTTCATATGAAAATTCCGTTTATTTTCTGACAACTTTGTGAACACTCAAAAAAGAGACTCCCTAAAACAATTTTATAGTCGGTTCATTCAATTACATAAATCGCCATTTGCATCATCTTATATCAATTTATCTTGTCGAAATATTTATATATTTTAAGCTACATTCCATATACTTTCATCTACTAAAATTCTTTTTTTCAAAATAAAAAAGAAGGTGGCACCTAGTCAAATTTTGACTCATGCAACATCCTTCTTTTCAAACTATTTACAACATATTGATTAACATTTCAGGTCTTCCCCAATTCATTTCTTCACAAACGAATCTTAATTTTTCTTCATCTATTGTGTGTAATCCTTCTTCTATTGAACATGAAATAGGAACTTCACAATGAATTTGCGCTAATTGTAATGAAATATTTAAATTCTCTAAATCACTTTCGATCTTCGTACGTTGCGCTTTCGTTAATGATGCCACATTTTCTAGTACAGTTGCTACTGTACCATGTTCTTGAATAAGCTTATATGCTGTTTTTTCACCAATACCTTTTACACCTGGGTAATTATCACTCGTATCCCCCATGAAAGCTTTCGCATGCACGATTTGCCACGGTTCTACACCTTTTTCTTCCATAATTTTCTCTGGTGTATAATACTCGTAATTTCCCATTCCTTTGCGCAGAAGCATAACTGTAACGTTCTTATCAACAAGCTGAAGTAAATCCGTATCACCTGTTAAAATATAAACTTCCGCTTCATTGCAGTATTGTTTTGCTAGTGTACCGATACAATCATCCGCTTCATACCCTTTCATACCGATGACTGGCACGGATAATTTCGCAGTCATTTCTTGTACTAAATCAAATTGCGGAATTAATTCTTCAGGCGGCGCTGCACGATTCGCTTTATAATTTGAGAACGATTCTGTTCTAAATGTCGTACTACCCATATCCCAGCATGTTACGATATGAGTCGGTTCAATTGCTTGCATTGCTGTTAATAAATGTTTCATATAACCATGAATCCCGTTTGTAGGGGTACCATCTTGTCGTTTCATAAACTGTCCGTAGACACTTGTTGCATAAAAAGCACGAAATAATAGTGCCATACCATCAACTAATAATACTTTTTTCATAATTCCTCTCCTACCAAAAAAATAATAACCCCACGTCATTACGTAAGGTTATATAAATAGATTACCATTCTACGTTTTTTCAACTTTGTCTATTATACATTGTTTTTGTATATTTCGCATCATTTACACATTAAGACGTTCTACTACAACAAATATGAAGAATCCCTGAATACGTATTTTTCCCAGTCGAAACTACTACAGCCTTCGCATTTCCACCAACAATATACGTCCCTTTGAAACATACGTTTTCAAGTTCAAGTGGATTATAGTCTTTCATTCTTTTTAAAGGCATAAAACGTTTGCGCTCAAGGTGATAGCAGCTTTCAAATTTCTCAATATTCGCATCGTTTCCTGTTAGCACAGATTCATTTACTAATAAATCATTTGCATAAATAATACGTACATCTGCTGGTACTGTATCACCTTCTGAAAGGAAAATCATATCTCCAGGAACAAGCTCTTGTACTGGCAAATTCATCATTTTTAATTCACCGTTTACACCTGTTACACTAGAACATTCTACTCGAGACACAGTAATCTTCTCACATTGTAATCCATCACGCACATGTTGTTTTGAAAAACCTGGTATCATTTCACTTAGCTTCATCATCACTTCCGCAATACGAGCTCTTTTTGAAGTTAATTCATTTCGGCCGTATACTTGAATGCGTTTTTGTGCCTCTTTCATAGATAATCCGTCTCTTGTTGTTTTAAAATACGCAAATACAGATTTTACATCTCTCGTTGCGATTTCAATTAATAAATCTTTATTTTTTTGAAGCAATGTTTGTTCTTTCATTGATTTTTTACTTAATTTATATGACGTGTTACCCACAGTTTTGTTTGCATATAACATATTATCGTCTCCTCCTTTACAACATAGGAAGAAACGCTTTGTTTCTCAATTTATCCACTTTCCTGTGAAAGTGTCTAGCGCTTAAACATACATATAAACGCTACATGATGATAAATATAAAGGGAGGAACAAGTCGTTTCCTGCCTACATCATATATTTTTGATTTGAAGTATATGGGTAACGGAACCGAGTCAGAATTTGACATGCTCCTCACCTCCTCGTTTCATTTTATAGTTTATACTATGAAATTACGCATAGCTTTGTAACAAAAAGACCTTTACTCTGAAAAGAGTAAAGGCCATGACATACACAAATAAACGATTCCTAATACAATTAGAAATCTACGGACCTCTCCCTCGCCGAGTTTTAGCACTGTATAGCATAGGTACATTACCAGCTACGTTAAGAAAAACCTTAATTCGATCATTCCTGTTGACCCATTGGCGTCTCTCGACATTTTTGGGCAGTAGCATTTCTCTATACAGGAGCCTCACCTAACAGAGACTTATTTTTATTACATAGAAAATGTTACTCTTATTTAAAATAGATGTCAACACTTTGAATGGAATCTTTTCCTTATTACAACAATTCCCTCTCATATACATATTATTTCTCTTTCGACGCATCAAATGAATAAAGCACCCATTTCAAAATTAGTAAAAATAAAAACCTTACGTTTAAACGTAAGGCTTTTAATAAGTTATACAACCAGCAATTACGATCCCAATTGAAAGCGATAAAAACATAAGAAAAAGACCGACTGCTTGATTATCTTCTTCAAGACTTTTGTTTATATTAAAGCGTGGTGTAAGCCACTCAGCTAAATAAAAGACGATAATTTGAGCCAAAATCCCAACCGCTCCCCACGAAACCATATCAAGAAGTGAAATGGAATTAGCTGCTGTCGAATATAAAACAATAGCTAAACCAAGTAATCGCCCTCCAAGTACATAGCTTACCGCCTTATTTCCTTGGGCCATTAGCTTAAATTCTTTTACTTTCGTTGTCACTTCCATCAAGAGAAGACCAATGCATAAAAGGCCAAGTGTTACTGCTAAATATAATAAAAAATTAATCATATACTTTCCTCCTTTTTTATACCTACCGGTAAATAGTACGATTCATTTCCCGTAATCTTTTCCCCCGCACGAATACCGATACTACTCGCTTTTCCAGCAATTAAAAATGAACCAAACACATACGACAATTCCTCCACCCCTTTTTCTGTTTCCAAAGATACGACTGGAAGTTCTGTATACTTTTGAAATATCGGCAGCGACGCTTTATACGTTTGGTGTGCATTTTGAATCATAATATGTTCGTCCTTATCGAGAATGGTGATCGTGTCTCCTTCTCTACCAAATGAAGGTTTTTGAACGAAAGAACCTTTTCCTAAAAACAAATCCGGTTCTAAATATGTAGGTAACATATATTCTTTAATCCACTGTTGTTCCTCATTTGTATAAAAAGCCTCTTCTTCTGCTAACCCCCAAATAAGACACTGAACTGATTTGGGCTGAAGTAAAAATGCTGACAATGGATTGATTATAAAAAGCTTTCCGGCTTTTACAAGTTGCAACAGTTCCACACCTACCAAATCTCCTGTTTCAGGATCTTGATCCTCAATTAAATCTTCTATTGGATATGTTTGGCGATATAAAACATCAATTTGCACTCCATCCCTATCCACTAAAGCATCTTTTGTAATTCTAAGTTCTGACATTGGCACTACTTTATTTTCAACATGGCATAACTGACTCAAATACATAGTCGTATTCCAATCCTCAATATGTTCATGATGTGCTGTAAAAACAACATTTGGGTTGTCTATTCCCTGTGTCGCTTCCATTACGGCTTTTGTAATACCAGAAGATAGTAATCGTTCTTGATCCGAATTTGGATCATCATAGCCTAGTTGCTCGCAAACTTTCCCATTCATTTGAAAGCATTCCATAATAAAAGTTGGTGTATCACTATTAAATTCAAGCATTTTAATTTGGTTATCATCTGTTAAAACGAAATCAAACCGTGAAATAACAGATTCAGGATATAATCCTTTTATTCTAATGAACGATAAGCTCGCAGGAGGAAACCCAAGTTCAAGAAGCTGGTCATCATTTAAATTACGCAGAAGTCTAGCAGTCTTAAAAAATATTTTCCCCATTCGTTCAGTTGCTAACTTTAATTGTTTCATAGTCTCATTTGTTATAGAGAAAACATGAAACAAACTATACTCACATTCATATAAATCCGACCAAAAATTCGGATATTTCGAATAAAAATCTTTTCGATCCCTTATGTATTGCGACATATTTTAGCCCCCAAATCCTCCCTTTGAACCGCTTCCAATTCCACCTTTAAATTCCGCAGACGATTGATAAGATTTAAACGCCGATGAATTTTTAAAAGCGGATTTATTTCGATAGTATGTTCCGCCATAGAAGTAATGCCCACGATAACTTGAGCTACTCTCATCACACTGCCATACCCCAAGTTCATCATCCCAATCCCAATCTGAACAACTTTTATCATTCGGTTTTGGGGGAAGATCTTGCGCACAGCCAAATAAAGTGCCAGTCATTAAAGACGTTACGACACCACCTACTAGCCATTTCGTTTTTGTCACCTTCGCACTCCCCTTTATAAATTCTATTCCTATTATATAGGATAGCATGATAAAGTAGAAGAAAAAGGAAGAAGAGGGATAAAATGCGCTTAGAATATCGACTTAATGATGAAACGAAAAAGTATCCTGCTTTATGGAATTACACAAATATTTCTAATGCTGAAATTATCGCACGCATGACTTGTGAATATTTTATAAAAGATAAAAATACATATGTTGTTACTGCAACTTCTGTAGATCCAGACGGAACAGCAGTTATATATATTCAAAAAGAAGAGTTTGCAAATGACCCTTCAGACCCGATATACTCCCACATCGGTTTTGAAGTTAGAGAACTAAGTGAAACGAGTTCAAGCATAATAAATAGTAAAGATGTATGGAACTATGAGGAGATTTTGCCATCTCTTCATTCAGATATTATATATATTCAGCACGACGGCATGCATATGGAGTTTACTTTAGATTCAAGAGAAATTGATGAAGATAGAAAATGCTATATTTATTATGGAAACTTTACAGGTGAATCGAGATAAAGTGAAACTTTAATCAGTGGGGTGGTTTCTTCATCCCTCACTGATTATCAGCCCCCACCTAACTTCTTTGCTTTCACTGAATTTTGAGGTGAGGGTCTTACTGCCCATTAAAGCGGGATAACATGAATATATTTACGCAACAAAAAAACCTTACGTATAAAACGTAAGGTTTTTATATAGCCCCACATATGCCGTTCTCTCTAGATGTCCATAAACCTGCTCTCACAGGTGGATGCTCTCACAAATGTTTGTAACTTCCTTCTTAAAAAGATGGCATGTTAGCTACATTTAAATATTGAACTTCCATATTAAACTTATTGGTTTAAGACATGCATAAGCTACGTACACCGTAGGAATTTTATATAATGTTAGTTGAAATAAGACCCCCGCACGTGCCGCTCCTCGTAAATGTCCAAAAACCCGCTACTCGCAGGTGGATGCCCTCACAGTTACCGTACATCTTCCTCCACAAGGAAGGCTTGATGATGGTCACTAAATATTGAGCTTCCGTATAACTAACATCGGTTTTAGACATAAATAAGTTACGTACACCGCAGGATGTGTTATTTACTTGTCGTTATATTATCACATTGTTTCCAATGTGTAAAATACAAAGTTTTTCGAGCAATCTCTTGCTTGTGACCTTATTTTAATACAAATTATTTTTGCATGCAAGTGATTAATCTTCTTCTTTTGCAATTTGATTTTCTGGATAAGAAATCCAATCACTCCAGCTACCTGCATACAATTTAACATTTTGGAATCCAGCTAATTTCAATGCAACGATATTTGGACATGCTGTAACACCAGAACCACAATATACAATTGTTTCCTTATCTTTCGAAAGATTTTGGAATCGTTCTTGTTGCTGAGCTTCATTCTTAAATTGTCCTGATTGTAGCATACCATCCTTCCAAAAATAGTTTACTGCCGTTGGAATATGTCCTGCTTTTGGATCAACAAGTTCCTCTACACCAGCATAACGTTTTGGCTCTCTGGAATCAATTAATGTAACATCTTTACCTGCATCGATGTTCTCTCTAACCGTTTCCATCGTTACAAGCATATGATCTTGTATATTTGCTTTGAATGTCTTTCGTATAACAACAGGAATTTCCGGTGTTATCGGTAGTCCATTCTCTTTCCAAGCTGGAAATCCGCCATCTAATATATATACTTTCTCATGTCCTACATAGTTTAATAACCACCAAAGACGAGAAGCATTTGCACCCGCTTCACTGTCATATGCAATTACTGTCATATGTTCATCAATGCCAGCTTGCGAAAGCTTGTCTGCAAACTCCTCAACATTTGGCAACGGATGGCGGCCACCATGTTCTGTTACAGGACTTGATAAATCTACATTCAAATCAAAATATAATGCATGAGGAATATGTTCTTCCTCATACTTTTCTCTACCCCAATTAGGATTCGCTAAATCAAAACGACAATCGATTATACGGACGTTCTCATCTTCTATATGCTCACGTAACCATTCGACTGTAACTATCATCTTTAACGACCTTCTTTCTCTTTCAAACGACTTACATACTCCATAACCATTTCTTTTGTAACATATTTACGCTGCAAGGTAACACCATTTTTTGCAAGAGCATTAATTTGCTTCGTTACAACATTAATGACATCAACCGAAAATTCTTTCCCATTTGACGCAAGTGATACAGCAGCTTCAATAGCTGCTTCACGCTGCGCATCTAATTGTAAACATGCTTTTACACTTTCATTTTGTTTACGAGAATGTGCTGTAATTGCTTTATGTACTTCCATCTTCTCTTCCCCCTAAATAAGTTATACGTTCTCATTCAATTCCATTGCAAGCCGAATCATATCACGGCATACAATCCCATTTTCAATAATCTCTTCTTCATAATGCTTCGAAAAGTAATCAAAATCAATAGAAAAAATACGAAATCCACATTTTTGATATAAAGCAAGTTGTGAGACACTAGAATTACCTGTACCAACTTCAAGTTTTGACATACCATGTTCTTTAGCAGTTTCTACCGCATGCTCTAATAATTTCTTTCCAATACCTTTCCCTTGCAAATGCTCTACAACCGCAATATTCATAATTTCCATCGTCTTCGGTCTTGTTTCCAAAAGAACATATACACCAATAACTCTTCCCTCTTGCTTAGCTACATATGTTTTCCCTCTTTGTACATATGTATCAATCTGCCCTTCACTTGGATCAGCAAGCAATAATAAAGGTTTTGGTACAGCTTCTTTCGAAATACGTTCTATTACAACATTCATAAAAAATTCCCCCTTCTCTATTGTTCTAAACCCTCCTTGTCTACCATAAGTAATAGAAAGGAGGGATTCACCATGGACAACAATGAGAAAAAATGCAACGTCATCTCTATTGATGGAAAGAAAAAGAAGAGCGACACGTATGCCTATCCAAAATTAGTAGTAGAAAACAAAACATATGAATTTTCTTCATTCGTCTTATGCGGTGAAACACCAGACGGCAGACGACTCGTTCTTACTCATATGATTTCTACCGATGAATTTGCTGGGTTTGTCAAATCTTTAGATACGGTACTACAAAAGAAAATTGAACGAATCTTTTTTTCATAACGACTACATCACATAAATTTCTTTTTCAATCTCTACTAATTGCTTTTGCAATTGTTCTTTACTTTGTTCATACAGTGATACATCAATCGTTGCAGCCAATGCAAATAATACACTTTCATAATAATTCATCACATCTTGCTGCATCACTTTTTGGAATAAGTCCCATTTTAAATCCCACTCTTGCTTATAATGATGAATAAATAAATCTTTTTCATCAGCTACATAGTTTGATACGAGAGGTTCTAATACAGATTTAGCGTCTTCTTGCATAAAAGCTTTGTCATTCTTTTCAAAAAAGCTTTTCTCATTTTTAAAGTGTGCCAGTGCTTTTTTGAAATCTTTTATTTCAACTGAAGGGAACGGTTCTTTATGTGTAATATCTTTATATTCATATTCCACTGTTCCATTCATAGAAATTGATTCATTTTCTACTTTACAGCTCACCACAATTTCATTCTTAGCACGCTTCATCGTTTCGTCTATCCATTTCTCAAGACGTAATGATGTTGCACGCATTTCTTGTAATAAATCATGCTGAATAAATGCTACTAATTCCATAACACACTGCTGCAACTGCACTTTCACATTTCCGTCCGTTCGAAGCGATGCCGGATTAATAAATTCAGTAAACACATCGTTATAACGTAGGAATAGTCGTTGTTGTACGTAATAAAGCAATTCTTTCACTTCATTTTGCATCGCCTGTTCTTCAGCAAGCACACTATATGATGAAATAATATGAAGTAGTTGATCACGCTCTGCTTCATATTTTTTCGTTTGCTTCTCTTTCTCTTCATTCCCCTGCTTTGCACCATTTATCATATTTACTAACAGGTGATCTGCCCCTTGCAGTGCACCATATAAAGCATGAACAGATACGAGCATTAAATCCCTCATCATAAAGGATGTAAATGATTCCTCGAACTTAGCAATCCCAGAGTTTTGTAAAATACCGTACTTCTCTTTTCCAATATTTTTTCCTTGTTTCTCTTCAAGCGCACATAAACTTGAAATTGCAAATAAACGTGGATTTCTAATACCGTATTGCAGTAGCTGGTCTGCGATATAACCTTTTACCATTTCAAGTTCTTCTTCAGACTCTGCTAAATCGGCCGCATTAATTAAGAAGAACATTTTATCAAGAGCAAAAGTATCCTTTACACGACCAAGCTGAATTAAAAATTCACGGTCAGCACGAGAAAACACGTGATTATAATACGTTACAAATAAAATAGCATCTGCGTTTTTAATATACTGGAACGCAACGTCTGTATGGCGGGCGTTAATAGAATCCGCTCCAGGTGTGTCTACAAGCGCTACCCCTTGCCTTGTTAAAGCACAATCATAATATAGCTCCATATACTCAACAAAACATGATTTTTCTTCATTCGCTACATAATCAGAAAACTCTTCTAATGTAACTTGTACTTGCTCACCTAAATGCGTAGAAACCGTATCATATCCTTTTTGTACCGCTCGTAAAAAGCTAAATGTTGTTTTTTGCTTCCCAGTTGGTGAAGGATATTTCATAACTTTATCAATTTGTGCTAACGCTTCATCTAACGTAGTAATCTCATAATGAAACAGCTTATAAACAGCTTTCATATCTTCTAATAAGGCTTGCTTTGATTTAAATTGAACCATTACTGTTCCGTGTGGTTTTTCCTCTGTAACCGGCAAAATTTGATTAATCGTTGCCGTCGTCGGATTTGGTGATACAGGAAGTACCTTCTCACCAAGCAATGCATTGGCAAATGATGATTTCCCAGCACTAAAAGCTCCGAATAACGCTACTGTAAATTGTTTCGTTTCCACACGGCGCCTTTTTTCTATTATCTCTTGTTGTACATGTTTTAGCGCTGGCAATGGCTCTAATATCGTTTCAGCTTTCTTCACTTTCTCTAATATACGCTGAATATTTAAAGCTGCCGTTCCTTTTATCTCTTCCTCATGAGCCGCTACGTTATCATTTACAACTTCCTGCGCTTGTAATGTGAATTTCTCACTAACAATTTGTTTTTCACTTTGCAATATCTCTTCTATTTGCAACCCTTCTGGCGTAGCAACACGCTCATGCCAAACATTTTGTAAATAACTTTCATACGTCTCCAAATTGTTACTGTATTGCAATTTTGTTTCTTTTGCCGTTTGCAACATCGTATATGTTTCAATCTCTTCTTCAATACGAGCAACTGCTTCCTTTACCTTTTTCTTTAAAACGACTGCACTTTTATCAAAAATTTGTTGTGCTTTTGTAAAATAACGTTTCTTCAGTTCATTCGCTACATCCGCTGTATAAAGAAGTAAGTAATCACCTGTGAAACCTGCACCTTGTTTAATTACTTCGGCTAACATTTCTGGTCCGAAGGCAATCTCTAGAGCATATATGTCTTTCCCAATTTCCTCTGTAAACAACCCTTCTTCTTTTAAGAAGGCAACAATAAATTCTTTCACATGAAAATCCAGTTGCGTTTCAACCGTCTTTTGCAAAGCTGAATAAAAAGCATCTAAACGTCTCTGTTTTTCTTGCTCAGTCTTTCCTTTCGCAAATAGCAAACCAACTTTAAATTTTGTTAATTTCGTTTCTAAGTACGCATTTGCCAATTCTCTCATTTCAAACGGCATTAAATACGCGTTATCTAATATAGCTTGTAAGCCTTTTATAAATTCGTTTCTCACATGAGACTCTTTACTAGCCTCTCGATGTTTCGTTTCAGTTAGCCCTTCTTTCTTTTCAACTATCTCTGAAATAGAAAGCGGTGATGCTAACTCTTCCTCATATTTCAAAAGAGCTTTTTCATTTTCATAAAGAATAAACGAGACATGTTCTCCCATTAAATATTCTGTTTCTCGCTCCATTCCATCTCTTACATACTGCTTTTTTTCTTTCATAATAGAAGTAATTAACGTTTCTAGGTTTTCAATTTCATTATGTGGATGGTTCATCATTCGTAATGATGTATAATAAACTCCATCTACTTCAATATCCCAGTTAGAGAACGATTGTTTTACACTATCTCTATAATCCGCAAACGATAATTCATTTTCTTTATGTTTATCTATTTGATTTACAACGAGATAAACCGTTTTATTACGTTGTTTCAATTCTTTAACAAATTGTAAATTCACTTCCGATTGGACGTGATTATAATCCATCATATAAAAAATTACGTCTGCTAGATGCAGCGTTGATTCTGTCGCTAGTTGATGGGCATCATCTGTTGAATCAATTCCTGGTGTATCAACTAACATAACACCTTCAGGAATTGGAGCATCATTCCGATAAATATGAACACCAATTACCTCATCGCCATCTTTACAAATTTGTTTTAATTCTTCTGCTGAATATGCACCGTCATATTCGTACTGCTCTCCAGATTTAATCGTTACAACAACACGATCAGACCCCTTTTCAATTTTAACGACGTTAGCGCTTGTCGGAATTGGACTTGTCGGTAACAACTGCGCTTTATATAGATGATTCATCATCGTAGATTTCCCTGCTGAGAAGTGACCGCAGAATGCTATCATAAGCTGCTCTCGTTTATATTTTTGAATCACTTCAAACAACTTTAAGCTATTCTCTGCATCGCCGTGTTTTTGCCACTCTTCATAAAAACAAACAAGTTTTTTCATACCGTTTGTCTGTACTATGTTTGTCATCCCCTTGTTCCCCTTTATCCAAGATGTATATACTTTTCCCCGCTATTTGCGAGCTCATAATCAACAGGAGATACATCCTCTCATTGATTACCGTTTCACTTTACTATCATACTAAATTTTCAGCATATTCTCATTAAAAATAAAAAATCCCTTTCATTCTTTTTACAAATGAAAGGGATTTTATGTAATATCACTCATTTTGCTGTTCCTACTCCATTTAAAACATACTTTGCAATAACTGCATATACAGCGACTGTACCTGCTACTAATGCATATACCATACTCATGCACCAACCTTTTTTGATAATGATTATCACTTTTGAATACATTTTATCATTAAAGAGAATCATTATCAACACTTTTCATAAAGAAAGCCCCTTATAAGAAGGAGCTTCACTGCCTGTTTTGAAAAAGGTTAAAACTTGTTGTGCACTCTTATTATATCTCATCTTACATAACTTAATAGTTAAAAAAAATGGAAATCTACCCTATACCCTCCATCTTACATTTTGTATAATAAAAGGGAATTACTTAACAAGGAGGAAAATAATGACACAAAATATTTCACAAGGCGAGAGGATACACTCCATCGATATTATTAGAGGAATAGCTGTACTAGGTATTTTTCTTGTTAACTGGCCCATTATCGCTGGGATTGACTCACGTGATCTTTCAGGAGTTTACGAGGGGCTAGATAGCTATATCCGTCTATTTTACGATATGTTCATTCAAACAAAGTTTTATACTATCTTTTCATTTTTATTCGGCCTAGGCTTTTACATCTTTATGACTCGTGCTGAAGCAAAAACAGATCGACCAAAAACTTTATTTGTTCGTCGTTTACTTATTTTATTATTATTTGGTTTCTTACATTACGTTCTTTTATGGGACGGAGACATTTTACATAGTTATGCAATCGCTGGATTTTTCTTATTTTTATTTTATAAGAGAAAACCTCGTACTATTTTAATATGGGCAATCGTTTTATTAAGTATTTTTCAATTTCTTATGCTAATCGCTACTATTGGTATTGCCTTCATGCCAAAGGAGGAACTTGGGTTATCCTTACCAATCATGCCACTTGAAGACTGGGTGTCACAAATACAAAATCGTTTCCATGCTTTTTATGCTAATGGAATTGGACTAAATGTATCAATGCTCCCAGAAACAGTTGGGCTATTTTTACTCGGTTTATATGCCGGTAAAAAAGACATTTTCCGCCGCACGAAAGAGTTAGATCCAAAGCTAAAAAAATGGCAAATCATTATGTTTGTTTTAACATTACCGTTTTGGTTCTTTATGGTTCGTTATTTCTTATCAACATCGTCATATGAACCACTTTATATGCAAGGGCTTGCAATGTTTAGCGGAAAAACATTATTCATCTTCTATATTTTCACTCTTATGCGTTTATTACAAAAAGAAAAATGGCAAACATTATTACGTCCATTCCAGTACGTTGGTCGAATGGCATTAACAAACTACATTTCACATACAATTGTTACGTTACTTGTATTTGGTCTATTGCTTAAAAGTTATTATCCAGCTCCATTATGGGTAGGACCACTATTTTGCGTCGGTTTCTACACGTTACAAATCTTTATTAGCCGCTGGTGGCTGTCACGTTATCAATACGGGCCACTTGAGTACATTTGGCGTCTTGGTACGTACGGGAAAATGATGCCACTTAAAAAGAAAAGCAAGGTCTCATAACAGTAACGAATCGGTTTTGAAATACAAAAATAAAAGGTTCAAATCGCATACGATTTGAACCTTTTATCAATTTTACGCTTCTCTTACCGCACTTTGCATCGGAACTGGTTCATCCTTTACTTTCACTTTACGCTGCGGCACCATATTAAATACGATATTTAAAAGTACTGCTGACGCACTTCCAAGTACGATTCCGTTATCTGTTAAAATACGAATGCTTTCTGGAAGTTGTGAGAATAATGTAGGAACGACAGTAACTCCTAGCCCGATTCCAACAGAACATGCAACGATTAATAAGTTTTCTTGTCTTCCAAAATCAACGCTACTTAACATTTTAATACCATATGCCATTACCATACCGAACATCGCTAACATCGCACCGCCAAGTACCGATTTCGGAATAATTGTTGTAATCGCTGCGATTTTTGGAATGAATCCAAGAGCGATTAACATACCACCACAAGTATAAATAATCACGCGATTTCTTACTCCAGTTAATTGAACAAGCCCTACGTTTTGAGAGTATGTTGTATATGGGAAGGCGTTGAAAATACCACCTAACACCATTGCTAACCCTTCTGCACGATAACCTTTTGTTAATTCTTTTTCACCAATCTTTTTATTGCAAATATCAGATAATGCAAAGTATACACCTGTTGCTTCTACAATCCCTACGCAAGCAACTAGAATCATCGTAATAATTGGCGTTAATTCAAACGTTGGTGTACCGAAGTAAAATGGCTGAATACCATGGAACCAATCTGCTTCTCCAACCGCTTGCAAGCTTACTTTCCCCATAAATGCTGCAACAATTGTACCGAATAAAAGACCTAGTAAAATAGAGATTGAACGAATAAACCCGTCGAAGAAACGATACATAATGATGATAAATAGTAACACACCAAATGCTAATGCTAAATTTTCAAGACTACCGAAATCCTTACTTCCTACTCCTCCAGCCATATCATTAATTGCTGCTGGAACAAGTGTAACTCCAATTACGGTAACGACAGATCCTGTTACAACAGGAGGAAACAGTTTTACAAGCTTTCCAAATAATTTCGCAAAAATAACAACGAATAACCCCGCAGCAATAATTGCTCCATAAATAGAAGACACGCCGTATTGTTTTCCGATTGCAATCATCGGCCCAACGGCTGTAAATGTACAACCTAGTACAACTGGGAGTCCAATACCGAAAAAGCGATTTGATAATGCTTGTAAAATTGTCGCAACGCCGCACATTAATAAATCAATTGAGACTAAATATGTTAACTCTTTTTGATTTAAACCAAGTCCGCCGCCCACAATAAGCGGAACGATAATTGCGCCAGCATACATAGCAAGCATATGCTGCATACCAAGCGATGCGATTTTAAATGGATGTTGCTTCATCGTTTATTTCACCTCCGCAGTTTCTTGCTGTACAAATGTAACTGCGTTATTATCAAGTGATGCAATTTCTGCTAGTGACTCAACACGAATTCCTTGTTCACGAAGCTTCTTTCCTCCATCTTGAAATGCTTTTTCAATAACAATACCAATTCCTGCAATACTTGCTCCAGCTTGCTCTACTAGGCTCATTAAACCTAAAGCAGCCTGACCGTTTGCTAAAAAGTCATCAATAATTAAAACGCGATCACTTTCATCAATATGATTTCGAGATAACGAAATTTCATTCGTTTCTTGTTTTGTAAATGAATATACGTTTGCAACATACATATTATCTTGTAACGTTAACGATTTACGCTTTCTAGCAAAGATTACTTTTACACCAAGCTCTAATGCAGCCATAACTGCTGGTGCAATCCCTGAAGATTCAATCGTCACGATTTTTGTAATGTTCTCTTCTTTAAAACGTTTAGCAAATTCTTTTCCGATTTCTTGCATAAGTACTGGATCAATTTGGTGATTTAAAAATGCATCTACCTTTAATACATCACCAGATAAAACCTTTCCTTCGTTCAAAATCTTTTCTTGTAATACTTTCATGTTTGTTCCCCCTCTTATGCAATAAAAAAACTCCAAAAGCCGCCACCACTCGTTACAAGTGAGAGACGCGCTTTTGGAGTTTCGCAAAAAAGAATGCTAAACAAGCAAATATATTCGTCCTCACTCATAGTCAAAGTATTTACGGTACTTCGGTAGAAACTTGCAGGCCATATCCCCGCGATTATATGAGTGTAGCTAACTATTTATTTTATAGAAGGATTATAACGCACTTTTTATACTTTGAAAAGCTTTTATTCATAAAACACGTACAAATTTTATAAAAACATCATTTTCGTTCGAGTTTTGTAAACTCTTTCATTCCAAATTATAACTTCGTTAAAATGATTGGTCCATCTTTTGTAATCACAATTGTATGCTCATATTGAGCTGATAATTTCCCGTCCATCGTTCTTGCAGTCCATCCATTTAAATCTACTTTACAATATCGCATACCTACATTGACAATCGGCTCAATCGTAATTACCATCCCTTCTTGTAGCTCTGGCCCTTGACCTTGCTTCCCAAAATGAAAAATTACTGGTTCTTCATGAATCTCTTTACCAATCCCATGTCCAGTGAAGTCTCTCGCGACAGAAAAACCTTCATTTGCTACATAACTCTCAATTGCATAGCCAATATCTCCTACACGATTACCGATCACCGCCTGATCAATTCCTTTATACAAAGCATTTTCAGCTACTAGTAATAACTTTTCTGCTTCATCAGAAACTTTTCCAATTCTATACGTCCAAGCAGAATCTGAAAGACCACCATTTAAGTTTACTACCATGTCAATTGTTACAATATCACCCTCAGTCAAAGGAACATCGGCCGGAAATGCATGACACATTTCATCGTTTACAGATGCACATATCGCATATGGATATCCGTTGTACCCTTTCTGCTCAGACGTTGCACCATGTTTTTCTAAATACGCTTCCACAAACGTATTAATTTCTTTTGTTGTAATACCTGGTTTCATTATCTTCGCAATTTCTCTATGACATGAAGCAAGTAACTTTCCAGATTCATGCATTAAATCTATTTCATTTTTCGTTTTAATTGTAATCATGCTTATCTCTACCTTCCTTGCTAGACCTACTATTTGCTACTAAATTTCAATGATACACATACTCTTCCAACACTTTCAATTAATATTACATCTAGTATTTTTAATTGATGTTTACTTATAAACAAAGTATATTGTTACTATACTATTAAAAGGAGGATTGTTAAAGATGATGCACGCAGGAAGACTACGTCAGCAAACTTTGAACACTAAGTAACTTAATATGTTCAAAGGCTCTGTTTTCATAAAGCAGAGTAAACGGGATTAGTCTGCACATTTTTAATAATCTTCAACGGAAGAGTACACTTTCCACATGGAGAAAGGCAGATATACATCTGTCTTTTTTTTCGTATATTTTTCATACAAAGAGAGACGTTTATTCCTTATATCCTCGTTTACTCTTAACCACAGACAGAAGCCCGTCTGTGGTTTTTTTATGATTACATTTCTTTAATCATATTGATGTATTTAGGATGATTAGTAACAGAAAACGTATAAAAGCATTAAAATCAAAATAAACAATTGGAGGAAATAAAAATGAATACATTTAAAGTGAAACAATTAGCAAATAAAAAAGGACTAAATATCTTAGAAGATTCAATAGAAATCAATGAATCTGGCGTTGACTTTCAAGTAGCACACGTTACAGAACAAAACGGAGATAAATGGATACTAAGAATTCCTCGTAGACCAGAATCCATGAGACATGCCCTACGAGAAAAAGAAGCGTTAGAAATTATGAAAAAACATGCAGCATTCCAAGTTCCTGATTGGTCTATATTTTCTGAAGAACTAATTGCTTATAAACAACTAAATGGCTTTCCTGCTGCTACTATCGATATAGAACAACAAAGATATGTATGGAACTTTAATGAAAAGAATGTACCAACCGAATATTATATTTCATTAGGAAAAGTTCTAGCGAATGTACATTCATTACCTCAGCAAAAATTTAATAATATAGGTGTTGAAATTCTTACTGCTAATGAATTAAGAACTTCTATGCAACAAAGGATGAATCGAGTGAAGGAACAATACCATATTAATCAAAACTTATGGGATCGTTGGCAAGCATGGCTAGCTGAAGATTCTTTTTGGCCATCTCACGTGGGAGTAAAGCATGGAGATATACATCCAGGTCATATTCTGATTGATAAGAAAAATAATGTAACTGGTTTAATCGATTGGACAGAAGTAGGGATAGGTGATCTATCTATAGATTTCACATCGCATTATCTACTCTTTGGGAAAGATGGATTAACAAAGTTAATTCACTCTTATGACAACGCTGGCGGTAAAACTTGGTCAAGAATGGACGAACATATTATCGAACTTCTAACAACAAGTAGCATCACTGTTGCTGAGTACGCTCAAGTATCAGGTTTGAAAGACATGCATGAAGCAGCTATACACATGCTAGCAACTGAAAGTTAATACAGTTGCTTAAAAAACATTAAACTAAAAAACAGAAGAACTCTCTTCTGTTTTTTAGTTATTTTTACATATATAATTCATTTTCAAAAACTCAAAACAACTACCATTTGTTTTCTGTATAAACGTTCCAACTGCTTCAAACCCTGCCCTTTTATACACTTTAATTGCTCTTTTATTAAATGTAGCTACTGATAGTGTTATATAATTACATCCATATTTTTCTTTACTAAAAGCTAGTATAGCATTTATGAACTGTAAACCAAATCCATTCCCAGTTATATTAGGTCTCATTCCAAGACCTATATCAACCGTTCCATCAGTTATTTTACAAACAGTAAAATAACCAATGAGAGTGCCATTTTCCTTCACAGAAAATGTATGATCCCCTCTACTCTCATCATGTAAAAATTCGGCTAAATCTTCTTCATCTGCCTCTATATCGTAAAAGGAATATTCCCCTTCATAATGCCAGTTGTATGCAATTTCTTCTGCTTCTTCTTGCGTCATTACTGTATATGTATAGTCCATTCTCCCATCCCCTTTAAAAAAAGAGCTGCAAGTAAGCAGCTCTTTTTTTATAACTCGTAAATCTCTCTATACTTCGCTTCTAAATAATCTGCTAAGTAATTCGCATTCAATCCTTCACCTGTTACATCTTCTAAAATTTCAAGTGGCTTTTTCGTTTTACCGTATTGGTGAATGTTTTCTGTTAACCATTCACGAATTGGTGTTACGTTTCCTTCTTCTAATAATGCATCAAAGTTCGGAATGTCTTTTACCATTCTTTGCTTAAATTGCGCTGCATACATATAACCAAGCGCATAAGATGGGAAGTATCCAAATGAACCACCAGCCCAGTGAACATCTTGTAATACGCCTTGTGCATCGTTAGCCGGGCGAATTCCTAAATATGCTTCCATCTTATCGTTCCAAGCCGCTGGTAAATCCTTCACTTGTAATGTGCCATCAAATAACTCTTTCTCAAGTTCATAACGAACCATAACGTGAAGCGGATATGTAAGCTCATCTGCTTCTATGCGAATAAATGAAGGCTTCGATTCATTTATTGCATCATAAAACTCATCTACTGATATATCATTGAATTGACCATCGCTATACTCTTTTAATAAATCATAATTTTTCTTCCAGAATGATTTATTACGACCGATAAAGTTCTCAAAGAATAATGATTGTGACTCATGAATACCCATAGATGTTCCACTACATAGCGGTGTGCCTTCAAATTTCTCTGCAATATTTTGTTCATATACAGCATGACCACATTCATGAATTGTTCCAAACACAGCCATACGGAAATCTTTTTCGTCATAGCGTGTCGTAATACGAACATCCCCTCTATTTAATGTGATCTCAAATGGATGTACTGTTTCATCAAGACGACCTGCTTCAAAGTCATAATTTAATTGCTTTAATAGCTCTAATGTAAAGTTTTTTTGTTTTTCTTTTGAAAAATGTTCTGATAAAGCACTTGTCTTTAATCTTTTTTGCGACTCTGATATTTCTTTTACGAGCGGAACGATACGCTCACGAAGTTGACCAAATACGTGATCTAACACTTCTACCGTAATACCCGGCTCATACATATCTAATAATGTATTATATTTATATGTTTCGTAACCCCAATATGTAATGAACTTCTTTTTAAATTCAACTATTTGTTCTAAATACGGACGGAACATTTCGAAATCAGATTTTTCGCGAGCTTCTTCCCACACACTTTCCGCTTTCGCTTCTAATTTCACATACGCTTCGTATTCCGCTTGTGGAATTTTCTTATTTCTATCATATTCTTTACGACACTCTTCAACCATTTTCTTCGTCGTTTCAGAAAGTTTGTCTTCACTTATTAAAGATTCAAGCTCTGTTAAATAGTTCCCCATCTCATCTGAAGTCGACATGGCAAATACTTCTGATGAAAGCATGCCAATTACTTCTGAACGCTGATCTACACCTTTTTTAGGTGCACCTGTTCTTAAGTCCCAAAACATTAAGCTTAACGCTTCTCCGTAATTTTGTATCTTCTTTACATATGTTAAAAATTGCTTTTCTACTTCATATGTAGCTACTGTCATTGTATAAAAACCTCCTTTTTCTACCTCAAACTTAATTCGACACGAAAATCTAAATTCCTTTTATATATAATAGAAAAAAAGCTTGGCAAGCGCCAAGCTTTCTCCTTATAATTCTTTACCTTCTACTGGTAGTACCTTTTTCACTGCTTCTACCACTTTCTCATCTTCAGTATCAGATAAGAAGATTGATATAGCCCCTTTATCGTCACTCGTACGAATTAAACGTCCAATTCCTTGACGAAGACGTAAAATCATATACGGTACATCTACATCCCAGAATGGATCATTCACATGTTTACGCTTCGCTTCAAACACAGGATCGTTTGGAGGGAATGGTAATGACCAAATAATAACATGTGATAATGATGAACCAGGAATATCTAAACCTTCCCATAAATGAACGGCACAAAGTACAGTTTCTTCTTCATTTTGGAAACGAGAAACAAGCTGACTAATTTCTTGGTCCCCTTCATATAGGAATGGAACTGACATTTGTTCTTTACTTACATACTCTTTAAACGCTGCAAGTTCTTGCGTTGTACGGAATAATACAAGTGTACGACCATTTGTTTTTTGTATATTTTCAAGTGTATATTGACACTTTCTTTCCCATTCGTTTTCTTTCGTATGAGATAGTAAGTTTACTGCCATTTGCTCCTCATAATCAAACGGTGAGGCAACTGAGAATGATAAGTAATCTTTTACCCCTAGGCTATTTGCTGTAAATGAGAATGAATCGTTGTTAGATAATGTAGCAGAAGAGAAAATATACGGGATTTTCTTTGAGAATACTTTCTCTTGTAATACTTCTTCAACTGCACGCGGCATAATTACTAACGTGAAGGCTCCATCACCTTCTTCACCCCATGTAATTACATTTTTCTCGTGCATGAATAGGCGAAGTGAATGCTCTAATACATCTAAATGTTCATCAACGATATTTAAATCATACGTGTTTACTGTATGCATTTCACTTTCAAATACTAATGCGTCCCCGACTTCACCAATTTTTGCATAAAGTCGCTTCGCTTCAGCCGTTACTTTTTCTGTCACAGTAATTTCTAAACGATCAGAACCAGCAATTTCTTTTTTATTCTCTTGTAACACATCAAAGAATCGCTCTGTTTGCCAAATTGTTTCTTCTACTAAATGCGCAAACTCCTCGCGAATATCATTTTGTAATAATCTCGTTAAAAGTTGCTCCATCATCGTTTGCTTTAAACGATATGTTAAAGCTTTTTGAGCTGCATATTCTACAAGATGTCCTTCATCGAATACAACACAACTGCTTTCTGGTAATAACGGAATTTGTCCTTCACGCTTACGAGCATCATACGTCCAAATATGATCCATATAGAAATCTTGAGAACAAATAATTAAATCTGCCGCTTTACGATAATGTTCACGTGATAGAGTTTGCCCGCAACGATGACGAGAATCACAAGTGAAGCAATCTTGGAAGTAATCCCAATTTACTTTTGACCATTCCTCATCATTTAAAAGCGGAAATTCTTTTCGGTCACCATAGTGAGTAAAGTTTTGCATCGTACCGTGGTCAAATACAAACTGCGGTAATTCGTAGTATACATCTTCAATTACTTCTGGAGCTCGTCCACTCATAACATCTTCAAGTTTACGTAAACATAAATAATTATCCATTGATTTCGCAAGTCTTACATCTACCGATAAGCCTAATGCCTCAGATAATTTAGCAATGTCCCCTTCTTCTTTTACAAGCTGCTCAATTAACGTTTCATCTGCACAAGCGATAATCGCTGGTTTCCCAGTATAACGCGCATAGCAAATTGCATATAGAAGATATACAATTGTTTTCCCGGTTCCTACACCCGCTTCTGCGAACATAACTTTCTTTTCTTGGAAAGCACGCTCTAATTGAAACGCCATAAAAATTTGTTCATCACGCTCTTCAAAGCCTTTTTCCGGAAGGATGTCGTAAAACACATCTCCAATCCACTCATTCAACTTATCATAAAAATTGTCTTGTTTTCCTACTTCAAATGGTAATCTCTTCTCAGTAAACATCCTTAGCCTCCAACCAAAAAGTTTTTCTATAAAAGATATAGCAACTGCTACTCATATAGGTGCAGCCACTTTCCCCTGTTGCAATACATAGAAATACACGAAAAAAAATTTTCCTTTCGAAAAAGGAAAATTTTCTTCTATATTAATGACTTTAAATAACGTTTATCAATCGCCGTTTCATGTGAAAGAGCTGACAAATATTCTTCTTGTGCTTTTTGTATTTCATCTACAATCGCACCTTGGCTATCCAATTCTTTTCCGATCTCATCATACGTACGGTGAATAGCCTTTTGAATCATTGATAATTGGAAACTATCCATATTAGTTCCTCCTTTACGCATTACATAATAGCCAGTATATGCGCGCTGGAGTAGTTTTATACTATGAATTACGAGGTGGACGTTTTCCGAAGTATTGGTAGTAATCTGTACGAATAAATCCGTTAAACAGTTTACGCTTCTTCGATGCATCTTTTCCGTAGCACTTCTCAAATGCTTCGTAACTTGTTAATACATACGCCGACCATGTATCTAATGGACGGAATACTTGTCCCATTTCTTTATACAGTTGTTCAACAAGTGCTTTTTCACTTAAACGTTCTCCGTATGGAGGATTCGTTACAACATAGCCATAATCCTCTTTTGTTGTGAAATCTTTTACTTGCATTTGTTTAAATGTAATTAAATCACCTAAACCAACTTCTTCTGCGTTATCTTGAGCAACTCGAATCATACGATGATCAATATCTGATCCAATGATTTGCAATGGTTGATCATAGTTCGCTAAGTCTTCAGCTTCTTGACGAGCTTCACGCCAGTTTTGTTTACCAACCCAGCCCCATTCATCCGATGCAAAGCCACGGTTAAATCCTGGTGCAATATTTTGTCCAATTAATGCTGCTTCAATCGGAATTGTACCTGATCCGCAGAAAGGATCCACGAAAGGACGATCTGGCTTCCAGTTTGTTAATTTAATTAAAGACGCAGCTAATGTTTCTTTTAAAGGAGCTTCTCCTTGATCCACGCGGTATCCACGTTTATGAAGTCCAACACCGCTCGCATCAATTGTTAATGTTGCAATATCCTTGAGCATTGCAATCTCAATACGGAATAACGGGCCATCTTCTTCAAACCAAGTTGTACGTTTATATGTTGTTTTTAATTTTTCAACAACAGCCTTCTTAACGATACGTTGGCAATCCGAAACACTGAATAACTCAGATTTTAAAGATTTACCAATAACAGGGAACTCACCGTTCTCTGGAATATAATCTCCCCAGTTTAATGCTTTCGTTTTCTCAAACAGCTCATCAAATGTTGTCGCTTTAAATTCGCCAACTTTAATTTTCACACGGTCCGCAGTACGTAACCATAAATTCGTGCGACAAATCGCCTTTTCATCTGCTTCAAATGTTACTTTGCTGTTTTCTACTTGGCATTCATAACCAAGGTCACGAACTTCTCGGGCAACTAAAGCTTCAATACCCATTGCCGCTGTTGCGATTAAAGTAACTTTTCCCATTTGCATTCACCTCTTATGTATATTCAAACAATAATTAATAGCCATTTATCCTATTAATCATTACATTTTACGAAGAATTTTCTCATTAACCATTTTAACTCATAATTTATAACTTCATACAAATAAAAAGCCCTCCTCTAACAAAGGAGAGCTGAGTTATTTCATAGTTGGTTCATAACGTTCTGTAAGCCATGTTCTGTTCCTTTGTACTGCAAACGGCCCACGCCTCGTACTCCGGTGGCAATCATCTATCTACAGGTTATACAACCTGTCCTTTCCCATCGTTCATTTCCTTGGAAAAGATTCCCCTACCATTATTTGGGTTTCTCGCTCGTGGGGTTTACCTCGTTCCACTCCTATCATTTCTTCAAGGACTTCGTCACTGTGGCACTTTAAAGGTAGTCAAACCATATCCGAAAGGACTTAGGTTTTTTCCCTGCCGTTAAACCAGCCTTACAGCCAGAATACCCTAGCTTATGAATTGGCTAGGCACGAACACTACAGCCATCTCAGGCCGTGCGAGCATGGACTTTCCTCTACAACGTTGGCGTTGCAGCGATTACCCAAACGTTATGACATCCATTAGTATAGTGGAAACAAAAAGATTTTGCAATGTTTTTTTCTATGTAAAATGCTTTAACCTTTTTATCACCAGAAATTATTCGTATAACTTACTTCCAAATACAGCTTTTTCTAAATTCGATAGACGTTTTAAAATGTCCGTATTCGTGTTGTTATATACTGGTTGTGCAACTGGTGTTTGTACAACTGGTTGTTGTGGAACTTGCGTTGCTGCTAGCTTTTGCTCTTCTAGTTCACGCTTTAAACGAGCATTTTGTTGCTTTAATTGCTCAAATTCCTTGTGAAAAGCTTCATAATCTTTAATGATCATATCAAGAAACTTGTCTACTTCTTCTTGTTGATAACCTCTCATACCTGTTTTAAATTCTTTTTCTAAAATATCTTTCGCCGTTAATTTAATTTTATCCGAAATCATTTTCTTCACCTCAAATTTTTGCCAAAACTTTCATTAACTAAATTTTTTCAGAAACAATGCTTTTTGTCAATCATATATACGAGTACTATATTACATATTACTCAGCATTATTCCACTGTTCCTCTTCTATTATATCTTGTAAATCGGAAAAAAGAATGAAATAACTGTGATAATTTTCTATTTCTCCTTTTTTCTTTGCCGCTTCTACAATATATTTAGGACTCCCTGGTTTTTCTTCATCATATACAGCTAAAAGTGCATCACTTTTTTCAATAAAAAATTGATTTTTTAATTTAAATTGCTCTGGGCTTTCGTACTTCCGTTTTGTGATACTATCAACATGGTCTGCTTGAGAGAGAATAAATTCGTAATATTCACGGTTATCTTCCTTCCAACCTTCTTCTTGTTCTAAAAATGGAGTAAATACCGCTAATTTTAAATCTGGATATTCTACTTGTATTTCAAAAACAACTTCAGCAGTCCATAATTCTACACCTAACTGGCCACTTATTATAACCCACTCTAAACCATCTTCTACAAAAGCAGTTAATTTACGACGCAGCGCCTTTTTTATACATTCTACTCCTGGATGATCATTTTTAAATATTCCAAGTTCAAATGGCTTATAGCCTGTTACTGCAATAACTTTCATATCAACACTCCAATTACAAAAAAAGAACTAGCATTTCGCTAGTTCTAACATATCATTTACTTTTTAAATATTCCACCAACGTTTGGTCCAATATTCGGACCTACTGGTGATACATTGTTTGGTAAAAATGGCGATACATTTGGTCCTGGTCCAAACGGTGATACATTCGGTCCTGGTCCGAATGGGGATATTTGATGACCGTGGTGGTGGTGGTGATGACCATGGCCACATGGTCCACATCCGCCGAATCCTGGATCGATTGGGTCTACAACATTTACATTTGAATTTGTTTGCGGGAAGAAGTTTTGGTTTTTAATTTGTTGATGATGTACATGTGTTGTATGCGTCGGGAAAATGTGTGGCACCACCGTTGTTGAAAAAGAATGTGTTACGCATTGTTTCGTCGGATGAATGACAGGAGCAGTTGTACAAATAGGTCCTGTAGGCTTATGCCCTCCAAAGCAAGGATGACAATGATGCATAGTTTTTCTCTCCTCTCTCATAAAAAAAATCTGATTACACTTTACAGTATGAGAAAAGAGGGTAAGCCGCTTGTTATATATACCCATTTATTCTAAGGAAATTTGTCTAGTCCTTGATTTTCTATCCAATGCTTTTTATAGACAAACCTTCGACATTACTTACCAAAAAAGCCTCCCACTTGCTTTACAATACCTGTCACTTGATTCATCGCATTCATCATTTGTCCAGCTGTATTCATCATTTTATTTACATCATAGTTACCATCTGAATTTTTAAATTGGGAAACAAAACTAGAAAATTGACTTGGTTGCTGCTGTTGCTTTTGTTTATTTTGTGTCGGGTACGGTTGTTTTGGTGGATAAAACATCGCTTGTTGATTGCTATAGGGAGATGGTGGTGGCATATAGTATTGTGAATTCATATACGGTTGCGGTTGTTGATTCATATATGGTTGCTGTGGTTGTTGCGGTTGATTCATAAACGACACTTCAAATGGCTGGTAATAATTTTGATTTCCATAATGAGGTTCGAAAGGATACATATTATAACGTAAATATGTATCCGTATTATATTGGTACATATTTTGCTGTGCATATGGATTAGATTGCTGATATACGTTAGATTGTTGAAACATGCATTCTCTCCTCCTTCACATAAGTTTCTACATATATAATATGTACTTGTAAAATAATTTGTGTGACGGAGTATGTGTCTATTTTTGTCGGAAGTTTAAATTTTTAAAAAATTAAAAAAGAAAACCCTTCCATGCTATGATAATAAAGAAGAAGATTCTCATGGGGGAGGAATCAACATGGTATTAGGGGATTTAAAACAAGCGTTTTCTCAAAAAAAGGGATATTACACAGAAAATGTAAATGAATTATTGGACTTTGCGAGACATTGGTATCTCGAAGGAAAAATATGCATTTCAGATTACCGAACAGTAATAAAAGAATTAGAAATAAACGGTGCAACAAAACCTACAACAATGACAGAAGCATAAAAAAACAAGAGGGTTTCCCCTCTTGTTACTTACATTGCTCAATTATATTTTGCAAAGTATACGAAATGGCTTGATGCGTTTCAAAGAATCGCTTACCTTTACCTTTATTTACAAAACATTGCAGCACATTTGTTTGTAAATTATCATACACTTGATCAATTTGCTGTACATGTATATACTTCGGTTTTTCTTCCTTAATCCATTCATAAGCCAATTCTTTCCACACTTTTAATTCCTCATCTACCATATCTACAAACGGTTTCATATCCTTATAAAAATCGTATTCAATCATTTCTCTTTTTTTCACATTTGCTTCATTATTATGTTGCATAAGTTTTTCCGAAGACTGTATTAATGCTTCATACTTCATTTTATTCCCACCTTATTATGCACTCACTACGACGTTTTGAAATGCCTTCACCCAATTCCCTTTTTCTTCGTGATGCACTAATTTATTTTCCATATGCTCAATGTGCATTTCTGTTATTTCTATCTTGTTGCATATTTTTTCACTCTTATCCTTTAATGCATGATTCGTTCTAATCCCTATATTCATTTCCAGCAAATCGAGAGAACTTAACATTTGATCCATTGTTTTCATTACATCTTCCTTCTGAACCATCGCCATATACAAAACGCCTCCTTCTTTGCTTTTCCTTTGTCATGTAATTTCGCCGAATGATTCTTCACTCCTGCCCACATGACAAAACTAGTTGTTATTCGTCAAAGAAATCATTTTGTATGTCATTTATAGAAATGGTAACAATACAAAAAGGAGGTGCATGAAAATGGCAAAGAACAAAAACGAAAAAAAGAAAAAACAAAACAAACAAAATAAACCCGAAACTGGAAATCCAAAATTAGATGGTCCAAACTTCCCTGCTACATAAAGTGAAACTTCCTTAATCTCTTGTATGCATTACATTTTGAGATTAAATGTTTAGCACGCATAGCAGGATTACTTCACATTAAGAAGTCCCGTCTTCATAAATGAAGACGGGACTTCTTTTTTATTATATCACGAACTCATCCATCCTCTTAACAAAACGATTTATGATAGAAGCAAAATAAATTTGCTCCCTCTTTCTTTTATACCATTCTGTTATATCAACTTCACCCTTATACTCTTCTCGTAAAAATAGTTCATTTATTTCCATATCTCTACAAAACCAATCTCTCATACTTATTTCCTTATGTGTAACAGCAGGATAAACTTCTCTAAGAGTTGGCGTACAAGATTTTCTAGCTTCTCTTATGTACTGTTCATAATCTGCCCTTGACCCTGTGTGAACAGTTTGCAATGCAAACCTATGGAATAAACTTTTATAATTCGGATGAAATAGTAACGCTGCTAATTTCTTCCCTAGTTCTACACGCTTTTGCAACGTTTCAAATTGATAAACTGAAAAACCATACATCTTCCCTTCAACGGTTGGAAAAATAACAGCACTAACATGAAGCATTTCTTGCAATTTAAAAAGTGCTGTATGAAATACATGTTTTTTAAAATATGTATTCTCAATAATTGGTTTTTGAATTTTATTTTGTTCATTTATAATAAGCGCTGTCATAAGCCTATTTATATCTTTTTTCTCCCAAAAATATATCCATTCTTTTTCCATAAAAATTGACACATTAAAATATTGTAACAAATGGAATAATGGCACCTGCCTCCTCTTACTTTCTTCATATAACAACAGCTGAGGAAATGCATCTAAAAAAATAATCCAATTCGCTTCTTCATAAGTCAAAAACAAATGTTTTTTTACTGTTTGAGGTAAAACAGTGGCATAATACCTCCCTTTTAAATCCGTCATATTCCACCCCGCATTTCTCGAGACCATACTCGCTAAAAAAGCCCACCTAATTTCACTATTTCTTACATAATAGTCTTGATAAGACTGCGTTCGAGAAATGTTATCCATATTAGCTATTTCTATTTCCTTCTTAATGTTGTAAACCGTTGTTTTTTCTTCTTCTGTACAGACCGCACGTTTACGATATTGTTTAATTTTTTCATAATCATTCCATGTAAACATGAATAAGTCATCACACCTTTCTTCAAAAAGGTCACATCTTTTTTCATTTTTTGTTATAATCACCTTTGTAAGTAATTCTTAGCAAGTTGGGAGTGGACACACTATGACCATTCGTTACCCAAATGGAAAACGGTACAATCAAGCTTCACAACCTCATAAAACACCAATTAAAAAACATACTTATAGTAACAGAGGTATGTCCCTTGAAGAGGAATTGAATGAAACAAATGAATATTACTTAACCCATAATATTGCATGTGTACATAAAAAACCTACACCTCTTCAAATTGTAAAAGTAGATTACCCCGCTCGAAGTGCTGCAGTGGTAAAAGAGGCGTATTTTAAACAACCTTCTACAACAGATTACAACGGTGTATATAAAGGGAAATACATCGATTTTGAAGCGAAAGAAACAAAAAATAAAACCAGCTTTCCACTTCAAAACTTCCACCTTCATCAAATTGAACATATGAAGCAAGTAATTGCTCATAATGGAATTGCATTTGTTATTATTAAATTTACACTTTTTGATGAACTTTATTTATTAGATGCAAAACATATTATTACATTTTGGAATCGTCAAAATACTGGTGGACGAAAATCGATTACGAAAGAAGAAATAGTAGAGCATGGATCTTTATTATCATGCGGTTATCACCCTCGGATTGATTATATCCGTGTACTAGACACGGTTTATTTTTCGTGATAGAGTCATCACTAAGGCTCTTTTTTCGACTTTTGGGGAGAGAATGAAAGGTAGGAGAAAGTATAATGTCAGATAATTATCGTTCTCGTACAGAACGAAATCATGTAAAAAATCAAAAGCAAGAAACAAATAAAGAAAAAAAACCAAAGAAAAAAGGCTCCTTTTTTAAAAAATTCCTTATAGGTTGTCTACTTCTTGGTATCGTTGGTCTTGTAGCTGGCGTTTCCGCTTTCTTTGTTATGGTGAAGGACGCTCCAAAATTAGACAAATCAAAACTTGTCAATCCTTTATCAACAAAGTTTCTTGATAAAGACGGGAACTTTTTCTATGAATACGGTGCTGAAAAACGAACCCACGTTACGTATGATCAAATTCCAAAAGTAGTTGAAAATGCATTCCTTGCAACTGAGGACTCACGTTTCTACGATCATAATGGAATTGATTTTAAACGAACTACAAAAGCAGTTATGGAAAATGTCACTGGAGGTTTCGGATCTCAAGGTGGTAGTACGATTACACAACAAGTAGTCAAAAACTATTTTCTAACGATGGACAAAACTGCAAAGAGAAAAGTACAAGAATGGTACTTATCTTACAAATTAGAGCAACAATACTCTAAACATGAGATTTTAGAAATGTACTTAAATAAGATTAATTTAGGTAACCGTTCATATGGGATTGCGACAGCAGCGCAAAAATATTATGGTAAAGATTTAAAAGACTTGCAATTACATGAAGCTGCTATGCTCGCTGGTTTACCCCAAGGTCCAAACATTTACGATCCAACGAAAAAGGAAAATGTTGAACGAGCAACAAATCGTCGTAATGTCGTATTGTCATTAATGAATCGACATGGTTATATAACAAAAGAAGAAATGAATAACGCAGTTAAGATCCCAGTAACAGAGGGTCTTCAACCGTCTTCAGAAATAACTGAGATGAAGTATCAAGCATTTCTAGATGCGGTTGTAAAAGAAGTTGAAAAAGAATATCCTGATGTAAATATTGGTTCAGATGGTTTAACGATTCATACAACACTTGATCAAGATGCTCAAGATTATGCTGAAAAAATTATGGATGGCAATCTTATTAAGTATCCAAACGATCAATTCCAAGGATCATTCGTATTTATGGATACACAATCTGGTGAAGTTCGAGCAATTGGAGCTGGGCGTAAAGGAAGTAAGTCTACTTTCAAAGGTCATAATATGGCCACCGATTTAAAACGCCAAGTCGGTTCAACAATGAAACCAATTTTTGACTACGGCCCAGCAATTGAAAATTTACAATGGTCTACATACCATCAATTAAATGACTCAGAGTATACGTATTCCAATGGTAAAAAGATACGAAATGCAACAAATAGTTACAAAGGTGACGTTTCACTACGTGAAGCTTTGAAAAAGTCATTAAACATCCCAGCTTTAAAAACAGCCCAAGCGGTTGGTCTTCCTAAGTCACAAGCGTTTGCTGAAGGTTTAGGTATGACATTTAAAGATGGCAAAACATTTGAATCAACAGCAATTGGTAGTAACGATAGTTCACCATTACAATTAGCGGGTGCATATGCAGCCTTTGGTAATGGTGGGAACTACAATAAACCGCACTTCGTAAAAGAAGTTACCTTCCCAGATGGGAAAAAGAAAAGTTTTAAACCGAAAGAACAACGTGCGATGCAAGACTACACAGCTTACATGGTGACTGACGTTCTTCGTGATGTCGTAAAACCTGGTTCTGGCGGTACTGGTCCAACAGCATACGTTTCAGGTGTTGATGTTGCCGGTAAAACAGGAACACAAAACTTTGATGCAGACGTTATAAAAGAATATGGTATTCCAGCTGATGCAAACAGAGATAGCTGGTTCGCTGGATATACACCGCAATATACAATGGCAGTATGGACTGGGTACGAAAAAAATGGCCCAGAAAACTACATTAGTGATCGTTATACTAGAATTGCACAGCAAATGTTCCAAGTAATGATGAGCAAATTCGCTACAGATAAAACTCGTTTCGAACGCCCTTCTTCTGTACAAGAAATAAACGGAGAGTTATATGTAAAAGGTGCGAAGAAAGATGCAATTAAACAAATTAAAGTAGATGCACCTAGTGGTCTTAATGTCACTTTCGATGGCGCTAGCACAGTTACACTAAACTGGTCTGGACCAACAGAAGTTGATGCGTATGCAGCAAGCTATAAAGCGACTGACGGTTCAAGTGGTAGTTTATCAGTAAAAGGTACAACAGCTACTCTTGGTGGTATTAAACCAGGCGTTACTTACAGCTTCTCTGTAGTAGCGAAAAAAGGTACTGGAACAAGCCCTGCAGTTGGAGCATCCTTCACTGCGCCTGGCGGAACTCCAGACGCGAAGAAAGCCGAGGAAGAAGCTAAGAAGAAGGCTGAAGAAGAAGCTAAGAAAAAAGCTGATGAGGAAGCTCAGAAAAAGGCCAATGAAGATAAACTAAAACAAGAAGAAGCTACTAAAAAAGCTGAAGAAGAAGCTAAGAAACAACAAGAACAACAACGTAAACAGCAAGAAGAAGCTCAAAAGAAAGCTGAAGAGGAAGCTAGAAAAAAAGCTGAAGAAGAAGCTAAGAAACAGCAAGAAGAGGCTCAAAAGAAAGCTGATGAGGAAGCTAGAAAAAAAGCTGAAGAAGAAGCTAAAAAACAACAAGAGCAACAGCAGCAAGAACAACAACAAAATACCGGAGGAGATACACCTCACGCAGACGGAAATGTTGTTACAACAGAGTCTTAATACAAAAAAAGAAGTCCTTTCTCTTAACGAGAACAGGACTTCTTTTTTGTTATCATTTTCTTTACATATAGCTTTTCTATTTCAATATACAACTGTGCTAACTGAATATAAGAATGATAATTATTCGGTTTCTTTATAATGAACGAATATCGCTCTATAAAATTAACTGGTTGCACTTCCAATTCACTCGTAAAATCTTCTATTTTATTCAAACTATGAACAGGTTGCTCATTTAGCCAATATACAATTGATAATAAATGTGCTGCAAAAAGAATCATCGGACCTTCAGCTTCTTGTTTCTTTCTGTTTCGAAATAAAGTAGCAATGTCCTCATGCTTATTTTTCCATACATTCAACATTACCGGAATACTGTTTTCAATTTCATTCCATGGCTCATATTGTTTTTCAATATCATATATAAAATAAGTCTTTTGTATTGTTTCTTCGAAAGACTGTTCTGCATAATACGCAATCGAATTTACACTTTCTTTAAAAAATGGTAAGCACCGAAATTCTCTCGGTATTTCTATAACTCGCTCCATCCTTTATTTCCCCTTCATTCGCTTCTTTCCTTCTCGGCATACTTCTAGTAACGGGCACTCTTCGCATTGTGGTCGCTGTGCCTTGCAGTGATAACGTCCAAAGAAAATCATACGGTGATGTGTAACGCTCCATTCATCCATCGGAATTTTCTTCATTAATGTCTTTTCTACTTCTAACACTGAATCTTTCCATCTACAAATCGCTAACCGTTTACTCACTCTCTCTACATGCGTATCCACAGCAATTGCCGGAATACCAAACGCTACCGAAACAACTACGTTTGCTGTTTTCCGACCTACACCTGGTAACTTCGTAAGCTCATCTCGATCTTTCGGCACTTCCCCATTGTAATCATCTAATAACATTCTGCACAATTTTTGAATATTTTTTGCTTTATTTCTATACAATCCAATAGAACGTATGTCTTGTTGTAATTCTTCTAGAGAAACACTTAAATAATCTTCTGGTGTTTTATATTTTTGAAATAAATTTTTCGTCACTTTATTTACAAGTGCATCTGTACATTGTGCAGATAATGCTACCGCGATTACTAGTTCAAATGGATTATCATGAATTAATTCACAATGTGCTTCTGGGTACATATCCGCCATTGTATCTAAACAATAGCGAATTTGCGTTTTATTTAACATATACTTCCTCCTACACTACTGCTCCAACCAATTATAAAAAGGCACTTTTCCAGTAAATTTCGTCTCTTGTTTTGTCGTTTGCTGCGTTCGTTGTTGATTTGCTCTAAATTTCCGTCCTTGGTTTTGAGCTTGATCTACTGTTTTAATACCATTCTTTTTCCACTCAAATAAAATACGATCAATATATCGGAAATTAAGCTTACCACTCATTACAGCTTCCCTGAGGGCCGCTTGAATTAAATTCGGATGATGTTGATCTTGATCTTCCCACATTCCCAACGTTTCACATTCAAATGGAGAAAGTGGTCTTCCAAATTCTTTTTCAAATACTGTATATAAATTTACTTGCAGTTGCTTTATTTCTTTTTGCTCTTCCTCTATTGATTCATTCATTAAGAAATGCAATATTTTTTCCCATAGCGGTTGTAAAGAATAACTTTCACACATCATCGCTTCTGATTTTTGTCCACCTTCTAGTGATAAAAAACCTTTTTGAATCAATGTCTGAATGACTTCCATACATTTCATTTCAGTAATCGTCATCCGTTCTGAAATCTCTGACGGAGTCGGAAACGAATTGCCCGATTCTAAAAATGTATGTACATGAAGTACAACCATAAATTCTGTTTCATTTAATCCTAATTTTTTATAATGCATCATAAGTAATTTTGGAATTGCGATGCTTCCCTGTTCAAACCACTGTAACATCATTTTCTTTTTCATCACCAAACACCTCGCTCTCTAGTATAACACACCTTTCGTCATTTCTTTTTGCCACAATTCGTCAAAAAAACCTCCCTATTATGTAGGAAGGTTTTTTGCATTGCATTAATAACATATAGAATTAAGCTTGCACTTTACTTTTCATAAACGTATGAATGCGTTCTAATGCTTTCTCTACTTGTTCAAGAGATGTCGCATATGATAAACGAACGTTATTTGGTGCACCAAATCCTGTACCTGGTACAAGAGCCACTTTTTCCTCTTCTAATAAAGCTTTTGCCCATTCATCAACCGTTTCGTATCCTGATAACGCTACAGCTTCTTTTACATTCGGGAATAAATAAAATGCACCTTGTGGTTTAATGCAAGTAAAGCCAGGGATTTGAATTAATTTATCATAAATAATGTTTAATCTTTCTTCAAATGCTTGACGCATTGTTTCAACAGGTTCTTGTGAGCCTGCATATGCCGCGATTGCGCCGTATTGAGCGATTGAAGTAGGGTTTGACGTACTATGACTCGCTAAGTTCGTCATCGCTTTAATAAGCTGCTTATTTCCTGCTGCATATCCAATACGCCATCCTGTCATAGAATGAGATTTAGATACACCATTAATAATAAGTGTTTGTTCTTTTAATGCATTAGAAAGCTGGGCAATTGAAGTATATTCTGCTCCACCATAAATTAATTTTTCATAAATTTCATCTGAAACGATTAAGATATCATGTTCTAAACATACTTCTCCAAGCTGTTGTAATTCTTCTTTGCTGTAAATCATTCCTGTTGGATTGCTCGGTGAATTAATAATAACTGCTTTCGTTTTCTCTGTAATTGCCTCACGCAGCTGCTCTGCTGTAATTTTGTACTCATTGCCTTCCAGACCTTCTACATAAACTGGCTTACCTCCAGCGAGTTTTACTTGCTCAGGATAACTTACCCAGTAAGGCGTTGGGATGATAACTTCATCTCCTTCATCAAGTAACACCTGGAATAATGTATATAATGCATGCTTTGCACCGTTACATACAATAATTTCGGACGGATCATACGCAATTCCTTGATCGCGAGTAAACTTCTTCACAATCTCTTGTTTTAACGCTTGTAATCCACCTGTTGGTGTATACTTCGTATGCCCTTCTAACATCGCTTTATGTGCAGCATCCATAATATGTTCTGGCGTATTAAAGTCAGGCTCTCCTGCTCCTAATCCAATTACATCATGACCTTCTGCTTTTAATGCTTGTGCCTTTGCTGTAATTTCTAAAGTTGCAGATGGTGTTAAAGCAGCTACTCGCTTTGCTAATTTCATTTGTAGTTCCCCCTACATCTATTTTTCAATGCTATATCGTTTTAAAAACTGACCATCTTGAAATGCAAGATTGTAGTAACTATAACGATTGTCATCATCAATATATGTAACTTCCCATAGTGGTATATTATTTTCAACGCCTAATTTTACTTTTAAAATTTCTTTAGGCTTACTTTTGGGCTCTTTACTTTCATCTCCGACTTGTTCAATCGTTCTTTGTAAAGCATCTTTTTCAGAAATACCTTCGCTCTTTTTCCTTACTATTGTTTCCCCTTTTTTCTCAGGCACCCAAACGATAAGTTGTTCTCCATTTTCATCGGTACCTTGCACGACTGTATATGAAGATTCTCCGTTATAATAATCCACAGATTTTACTTTTGTAAGCTTTGCTTTTTCTTTCGCAATTTCTACAGATTTTGCCTCTTTAGGAAGTTTCTTTTCCATTGCTTTATTATAAACATACGCCCCATATATTCCGCTAGCAACGATTACGATAATGATTGTAAAGATCCACTTTTTCATTTTATCACTACGTTCTGTAAATCGTAAATACAGCTGTTTCTTTATCTTTTTCGTCTAATGCTAATCCGAACATGAGGTCCTGCTCTTTTAACGTACGATTCAAGCTATCAACAATTTTATACAAGTCAGACGAATATTTAATACGCGTCGTTGATAGGACTTCGATTTTCTTATCCATGAAAAAACTCCTCCGTTACACAAAAATTTCTAATTATAGAAGAACGCAATGCGGTTACAATAAGAGTACATTCTTTACAACCCCTGCTTCATCACCCATCTATTATAGCAGGACATGTACAGCAAAAAAAGGTTTCAAGTCGAAAACCAAGACATTTTGTATACAAGAAGTAAGAAAAATAAAATTCCTCCTACCCACATTTTTTACGCCTGAAGATTAAATGTACTTCAGGCGTATTTTTCTTCCAATTTTATTCAGTTGGCCGTTCCTTTACTTGTTCTAACAATTCTTCTAAAGGACCTTCATAGAGCGGGACAGTTGGAATTGATTGTAAAAAATATTTTCCATAGGAAGAGCTTGTCAAACGACGGTCTAATACAAATACTGTTCCGGTATCTGTACTTGTTCTAATGAGACGACCAAATCCTTGTTTGAAACGCAGTATTGCTTGCGGAAGTGCTAACTTAGCAAATACGTCCTCTCCTTGATTTTTTAACCACTCTCCTTTTGCTTCTATCATCGGTTGATAAGGAGGCGTAAAGGGAAGCCGGACAATAACAAGACAACTAAGTGCATCTCCAGGTATATCGATTCCTTCCCAAAAACTACTTGTTCCTAACAAAATTGATTTGTCGAACTCTTGAAACTTACGAATAAGACGACTTCGGCTCTTATTATTCACACTTTGTGTTAATAATAAATACCCTTCTAATTCCTCGTCATTTTTCAAATTCGTATACGCTTCTTTCAACATTTCATACGAGGTGAATAAAACGAGCATTCTACCTTTTGTAGCTTTCGCTATTTTTGCAATATGTGCTGACACAGATTCAATATATTCTTCATTACTTGCTTTCTTAATAAAAGGCACATCCGTTGAAACCATTAATTTCATCTGTTCTTCAAAACGGAATGGTGATGGAACCTGTAATGTATTAGGAGCAAAATCATGTAAACCTAGCTCTTCTTTTATATAGGCAAATGAATCGTTTACTGTCAGCGTTGCTGATGTGAAAATAACACTCTTTTTCTCTGTTAAAAATTCATCAGCAAACCTTTCAGCAATATGAACAGGTTGCCCATATAAAACAGTTGAATGAATGGTTCCCTTCGTTTCAGTCTCCATCCATGTCACATATGAATTTTTTTCTAAAATGAGTAATTGTAAAGCTTGTGCCATCTTTCTCAACAACTCAATTAAATGCATAAATTCACCAGTAACAACATGCATTTCCCATTCTATTTTACTTTGCAATATATCAACTTGCTTCTCAAGTGTAGTCAATAATTTTCTTATATCATATACAAAACGATTTGTTAACTCGGTAATGCTATCCCATAACTTACCTTTCTCTACTTCTGTGTTATATCGATAAATGAGTGGCATATTGCTTATCCCTTGTTCCTGCTTTGTTTGTTTAAAGATGAACGCACGTAACATTTGGAATAGCTCATCCGCATCAAATTTCAATTCCTTCAAACTATGACTCACCATCCGGAAAGTCGAACGAGAGGCTTGTTCAGATTTTTTCATCATTTTATATACTTTTGAAAGTACATCATCTGTTTCTAACGTACCAAGACGAGATAAAACTAGCTGAAAATACATACAGGAGAACTGTTCACCTAATGTTCTACTCGCCGCTTCCTCAATATGATGAGCTTCATCAAAAATAATATGTTCACATGAAGCAAACAATGGTTCTTCACTTGAAAAATCTTGAAATAATAACGCATGATTTGTAATAACGATATCTGCAAATAACGCTTTATTCTTTGCCCGTTGATAAAAACAACGACTAAACCAGTTGCTTTGCATCCCGCCCGGACTATGTACATCACTACAAATACGGTTCCAAAGTAACTTTCCGCCCTCAGGGATATTTAATTCATCCCGATCGCCAGTTTCCGTTTGCAATAACCATACTAAAATTTTTGCCTTTGTGAGCGCCATATCATAATTTTTCTCTTCCTCTTGCAAAGCATATTCAAATTTATGTAGGCAAAGATAATGCTTTCTTCCTTTCAAAAGAGCTACTTCAAATGAAAATGGCATTATTTTCTGTAATAATGGAATTTCTTTTTCTAGTATTTGTTGTTGCAGTTGTACGGTTTGGGTACTTATGATGACAGGTTCTTCTTTTTTCTTTGCAAAATAAATACTTGGAAGCAAATACGCAAGAGTCTTCCCTGTACCTGTTCCTGCTTCGATTAAGGAAAACCTAGAATCTCTTAGTGCTGTATATATTTCCTTCATCATAATTTGTTGGCTTTCTCTTTTTTCAAACTTTGGCATATTTAATGCAAGTTTATCGATTGTCTTATGCAAAAAAGCATCAAATTTAGAGGAACATGTTTCACTGAGATTTAAAGAATAATTTCGTTTTCGAAGCGCAATATTTCGATACACTTCATACTCCTCTGCCGCTTTTTTGCCATGCATCATTTTCTTTAAAATATTTACAGAAAGCACATCCGCAATATCACTTTGAAAAACATCGCTCAATTCATAAAGCGATTGCAAGGTGACAAGTGGTAACTTTTCAATTTCATTTAAAAATTGTAAAAATAATTCCGCTGTAGCAAGAGCATCACTATCCGCACGATGCGGTTGATCGTGCTCTAGTTCGTGTTGTTTAGCTAAATCACGTAATTTATAACTATCAGCCGTTGGCAAAAGAATTTGCGCCAATTCAACTGTATCAACTTTTGGGCAATGTATTTCTGTATATCCAGCCTGCCTTAATTCTTCCGTTAAAAAATTCCAATCAAAGTGAACGTTATGTGCAACGAAAGCTGCACCTTGTAATAGCTCAACAACCATCGGGGCTACATCTTGAAATAACGGGGCTTGCTTAACCATACTCTCATCAATCCCTGTTAACTCTGTAATAAATGGCGGAATCTCTCTCTTCGGATTAATAAAAGATGAAAAAATCTCTAATATCTCTCCATCTTCCACTACAACAGCTGCAATTTGGGTAATTTTATCTTTCCCATCCTTCCAGGAGTTCCCTGTCGTCTCTAAATCCACAACGACATAACGCTTACTCATATATGTAACACCTCAATTTCTTACCTATCAAACAGAAAATTATATAATGTTACTATACCACGTTTTATCTCATCTTAATGAAAAGATGCACAAAAAAGCTATCTCCATAATAGAGATAGCCACCTTACTTATAATATCGTACCCGCTTTTTCAGCACCTAACATTTCAATAATTTGATTATCATCATCTAATACTGCAATTTTCGGCTCTTGTTTATGAATATTTTCTTCTGCCACTAAACCGTAGCAAATAATAATAACTTTATCTCCTGGCTGTACAAGCCTTGCAGCTGCACCATTTAAACAAACAACACCGCTACCTCGTTCGCCTTTAATAACATATGTCTCTAAGCGAGCACCATTATTATTATTTACAATTTGAACTTTTTCATTTTCTACAATATTTACTGCATCCATTAAATCTTCATCAATTGTAATACTACCTACATAATTTAAATTTGCTTCTGTTACTGTTGCGCGATGTAACTTCGCTCTCATCATTGTGCGAAACATAGATGCTCCCCCTTATTTAACCGTTAATGTTATATTGTCAATTAATCGTACATTTTCAAATTTAACTGCAATTGCTAAAATGATTCGCCCTTCAATTTGATCCACTACTTGTAGTGAAGGGTAGGCATATAAATCCGCATAATCTACAGTGCCTTTCGTATACGTCTCAATATATTCTTTTACAAGAGTTGTAATAATTTCTGCATTCCGTTCTCCTGCCTCAATTCTTTCTTTTGCCATACATAGACTGCGGTATAAATGAGGAGCCTCTTTACGCTCTTCTTGTGATAAATACACGTTACGAGAACTTTTCGCTAATCCATCTTCTTCCCTTACAATATCCACCGGTACGATTATAACCGGAATATTAAAATCAGCGACAAATCCTTCAATGACAGCAACTTGCTGGGCATCTTTCATACCGAAATACGCGCGGGTTGGCAATGTAATGTTAAATAGTTTCATGAGTACAGTCGCAACACCAGCGAAATGACCTGGTCTTTGTTTACCGCATAATACATCGGTACGCTTCACAACTTCTACCGTTGTCGTTTGTTCTGCTGGATACATTTCTTCTACACTCGGATAAAATAAATAATCTACACCGTTTTCTTTTGCTACATTTTCATCTCTATCAATATCACGAGGATATCGATCTAAATCTTCATTCGGTCCAAACTGTAGTGGATTTACAAACACGCTTAAAACTACAATTTCATTTTCTTCTCTTGCCTTACGTAATAAAGTCGCATGACCTTCATGTAAATACCCCATCGTTGGGACAAAACCAATACTTTTTCCACTTGCACGCAGTTCTTTTGTAATGTGCTGCATCTCTTGTACTGTCGTTACGATTTTCATGATTGTTTTCCTCCGTATAACGCTAAGCATTCTTCCTCTTTCATTGTGAACGAATGTTTTTCTTCAGGAAATTGCCTTGTCTTTACTTCAGCAACATATTGAGAAATCCCGCGTACAATTTCTTCTTGAACGGACGTATATTGCTTCACAAATTTCGGAACACGATTTACCCCATATGAGATAAGATCATGATAAACAAGCACTTGCCCATCTACTTTTTGTCCTGCGCCAATCCCGATTGTTGGAATTGTTAATTGCTCTGAAATAAGTTCTGCTAACTGCATTGGCACACACTCTAACACGAGTGCAATTGCACCAGCTTCCTCACATTTCTTCGCATCTTCTATTAATTTTTTTGCACTTTCAGCGTCTTTTCCTTGTACTTTATATCCACCTAGCACTCCTACAGATTGAGGAGTTAAACCTAAGTGCGCCACGACAGGAATTCCCGCATTCGTCAAATAGTGAATAGTCGATATCACTTCTCCCGCACCTTCTACCTTCAGTGCATGGGCACCACTCTCTTGAACGATGCGGCGTGCATTCACCATCGTATCTTGCAGTGACACATGATACGACATAAATGGCATATCAGTTACAATAAACGTCTCTTTCGCTCCGCGGCGTACAGCTTTTGTATGATGAATCATATCCTCTACTGTTACTGGTACTGTTGAATCGTAGCCGAGCACAACCATCCCGAGAGAATCTCCAACTAGAATCATATCAACTTCAGCTTCTTCTGCTAATTTAGCAGAAGGATAATCATACGCCGTTAGCATTGTAATCGGCTCACCTTGCTCTTTCATTTTCAAAAAATCTGTTTTTGTTTTCAAAAACTACTCCTCCTTTATACAGGAGAGAGGAGATGGCCGAAATCATATAAAAAACCCCTCTGGCCATAAAAGGGCAGAAGGGTTGTGTGTTAGTCGGCATTATTCATCCCTCTGTCCCAGTCCGTTATTGGATCAAGGCAGAATCCAAGTTATTATTTTTTGTATTGCTTCGAATCATGGTGCAGTTCGCTCTGATACTGCCCACATTCGAACTAATTATAGCAAACTCCAAAAAGGAATTACTACATTTTTTTGAAAAAATAATTTTTATTCTTATTACGGTACGTGAAATTTATAAGTGAACGATTCAATCATAGAAAGATAAACTTTTTAAATACATGGTATAACTCATAAAATAATGATGCAGGTTAATTGAGGAAATATATTTACAAAAGGAGAATTGCGAATGTCTATAAACAAATGGTTATTTCGATTCATCGGTTTTCTTGTGATGCTTGTGGTAATAACAACTTTAAATTCCCTCAATGTATTTGCCTCAGTTAACGACTTGGCACAACCTATTGCGTCAGCGAAAGTGATTGAAGTTGATCTAAACGATGATTACTTTAATCCAAACGTCATCACGATTCCAATTAACGAATCAACAACATTACTGTTGAAAAATAAAGGTAAGAGTGAGCATACCTTTACAATCAAAAAACTCGGTATTGACGTCGTCGTCGAGTCAGGAAAAGAAAAAAACATTACCGTGAAACCTAAAAGTGCCGGTACATATGAATTAATATGTCGATACCATCTCCTCAAAGGAATGGAAGGTAAAGTAATCGTCAAATAAGAAGCAAACTCAACTGGACGATCTTTTAAAATAAAACTTAAATATTAAAAGATTTTATTAATATGGAAATAAAAAAGAAGTTCCAAAAGAGGAACTTCTTTTACTTAATTTCGATATCCGCAGAATGAATATGATGTACTTTTCCTTCATGGTCTTCTAGGAGCAATACACCATCCTCTGTAATTCCTTTTGCTACACCCGTAATCGTCTCTCTCATCGTTCGAGCGTTAATTTCTTTCCCGATGCTTACAGCGTAACTTTCCCAAAGAATTTTAATAACAGAGAAACCATTTTGTAAATACTCTTCATATAATTTTTCTAGTTGTAAAAAGATTTGTTGCATAAGCTCTGCACGAACAATTGGCTTACCAGATTCAATCGCTAAAGAAGTAGCAATATGCTGAATTTCCTCATCAAAATGTTCTTGCTTTTGATTCGCATTAATACCAATACCCATAATGACAGCATTAATTTTATCAGGATCAGCCTGCATTTCTGTTAATATACCTACAGCCTTTTTTCCTTGAATTAAAATATCATTCGGCCATTTTATTCCTACGTTTACACCTGTGCATTTTTCAATTGCTTGCGCAACGCTAACAGCGGCTAACAAAGTAAGTTGTGGTGCATGATGAACCGGAATTGACGGACGTAAAATAATACTCATCCAAATTCCCGTTCCTTTTGGAGAGTGCCATTTTCTGCTTAAACGACCTCTACCCGCTGTTTGTTCTTCTGCCACAACAATTGTTCCTTCTTCTGCACCTTCATAAGCAAGCTTTGCTGCAATATGCTGCGTTGATTCAACAGACTCTTCAAAATACACTGTTCTACCAATATGTTTCGTTTGTAACCCTAACTGTATTTCATTCGCAGTCACTTTGTCTGGCTTACTTGCAATTCGATAACCTAATCGACGCACTGCTTCAAGTTCGTAGCCCTCATTCCGAAGGTCCTCCATATGTTTCCATACAGCGGTTCTCGAGCAACCAAGTTTATCACTAATCGTTTGGCCAGATACAAACTCTCCATCCGCCTCAGAAAAAACTTGCAATAACTGCTTTCTTATAGTAGATTGCATTCTTGCAGCCACTCCCTTATACACTCTTTCTCATTAACTACGTTTCCTTGTACGATTGCTTCCTCAATCTTTTGAATCATTTCAGCAACCCATGGACCGGGCTTTTTACTTGCCCAGTTTAACAAATCATTCCCAGTCACATCCATCTCTTGTCGACTTTTGATTGGTAATGCTTGAAACAACGTTTGTACCCGTTCAACAGATGTATGATCATAGCTTTCAATCATCGCTTCATATACTCTTTCTGCCATTTCAGCTATATGAATTCCCGTTTTATAAAGAAGGACTGTATCCCAATCCTTCTCCTTTCTCTTACGGATTGTTAATAAAACTGCGACGATATCTTTTATTTTTTTATTTGAAAACTTCCATTGACGTAAAAAGACAGATGGATGTTCTTCTCCAATACAATATAAGAAAAACGCCCATGCCTCAATGTCTGTTTCAAAAGAATCCCAGTTATACTGCGTAGCTTTTAATAATCTCTCTTCTGACATTTGTAGATATGGCAGATGAGAAAATAGTTTCGTTTCCACTAATTCTTTGAGACCCTTCACGCAATATGTGCCAGTTAACAGTTTTTCAAACTCCACTGTAATTCTCTCAATTGCTATATGTTCCAGCAAATGTCCATATGTTTCAATTGCTTGTTTCGTTTTCGTCTCTAAAGAAAAACCTAACGTACTTACGAACCGAATACCACGCATCATTCGCAGGGCATCTTCTTGAAAACGATCCGCAGCATTTCCCACTGTCACAATTTCTCTCTTTTGAATCGCTTCCTGTCCTGCAAATAAATCGACCATTTCGCCTTCTTCTGTCATGGCAATTGCATTCATTGTGAAATCACGACGTTTTAAATCCTCTTCTAATGAACGAACAAATTGAACACTACTAGGTCTTCGAAAATCTTCATATTCACTCTCTGTTCGAAAAGTGGTTACCTCATAAGGCTCACCATTTTCTACTACAATTACAGTTCCATGTTCAAGACCAACAGGAACATGTCTTGGAAATATAGCCATCACTTCTTCTGGTAAAGCAGATGTCGCAATATCAATATCTCCAATCGGCCTATCGATAATAAGGTCTCTTACGCTTCCACCGACAAAGTAAGCCTCATGCCCTTGCTGCTTTAAAGTCTCAATAATAGAACTAGCTTTTTTAAATCTTTCCATTTTTGTCATCCCTTAGTACATCATAGTAAATCGTTTCATATTGTGAGACGATTTTTTCAGAGCGAAACTGCTCGTAAACACTTTCTCTTGCTCGCTCTCCCATATTACGGTGAAGTTCTTCATCCTTTAATAGCTGAATAGCTTGATCTGCCACTCCTGTTGTATCGCCAACTTCACATAAATATCCTGTATCACCATGTTGAATGACTTCTGGAATACCTCCAACCCTTGTTCCGATACAAGGTACACCACACGCCATCGCTTCTAATAAAACAAGACCAAAACTCTCCTTCTCTGATAAAAGCAACATTAAATCACTCATCGCAAGTAGTTCTGCAACATTATCTTGCTTCCCTAAGAATAAGACGCGATCTTCAATATGTAAATTTTTCACCAACTGTAAAATCGTGCAAAATTCTGGTCCATCTCCAACAAGAAGCAACTTCGCATCTACTTCTGTAACAATTTTAGCAAATGCCTGCACAACATCTTGCACACGTTTCACTTTACGGAAGTTTGAAATGTGAATGAGTATCTTTTCACTCTCACTTATACCATATTCTTTCTTTAATTGGGTCATATCACGTTTGAAATATACACGTTCGTCTATAAAGTTGTATACCGTTTGAATGTCTTTATTTGGTTTTACAAGCTCATGCGTTTCGTTAATTAATGAATGCGAGACAGCCGTCACAACATCAGATTGCTCAATACCAAAACGAATTAAATTATTTAGCGAAGGGTCGGATCCTAACACAGTAATATCTGTTCCATGCAAGGTTGTAACAATTTTAATACGCTCTCCAATCATTTGTTTTGCTAAATAAGCACAAATGGCATGTGGTATTGCGTAATGCACATGTAAAATGTCTAGGTTTTCTCTTTGTGCAACCTCTGCCATTTTACTCGCTAACGCTAAATCGTATGGTGGATATTGAAATACAGAGTATTGATTTACCGTCACTTCATGAAAATAAATGTTTGGATACACTTTATTTAACCGGAATGGTAAACCCGATGTAATAAAATGAATTTCATGCCCGCGTTCCGCTAATTGCTTTCCTAATTCTGTTCCAACAACTCCAGAACCACCTACAGAAGGATAACATGTAATACCTATTTTTAATTTCATTTACATCCCCCTATTAAATCAGCATGTAATAAAACCGGTTTCTTACTCATAAATCCTTCGGCATATAAGACTCCAACTTCTTTTCCAAACATTTTCTCACGAGCGACTACAGTTTCAACGTAACCTTCTGTTAACGGCGTTTTCACACCATCACTCCCTGTTGAAAACTGACTTTCATACGCTTCTAATGCTTCCACTTTTTGCGATACGTATTCACTAATATCTATACAAAAATTCGGTTTATGAAAACCATTAATCATATAATGATAAAAAGACTCCACACGATGTGGTGGAACCTCTGGCATATATTTGCGAATTCCCGCTGAAAAAATAGCTTCTTCCACAAGTTTTGCACAATTTGCATGATCTGGATGACGATCTTCATAATACGGCGCAAAAACTAGTTTTGGTTTATATGTACGAATTACCTTTACAATTTCACGTATATACTCTTCTTTCATATACAAACCACGGTCTGGCATCGCTAAATTTAATCTCGTTTTTACTCCCATTATACGAGCTGCCGCCTTTGCTTCTTCTTTTCTTAACTCTATCGTTCCGTTAGAAGAAAGATCAGCTTCTGTTAAATCACAAATACCTACTTCATACCCTTGCTTCGTATATTTAGCAATGGTACCCGCCATGCCGATTTCAACATCATCGGCATGGGCACCAAACGCTAATATATGTAATCCACTCATAATTGTTCCCCTCATTTTCTTAACTTGCGGTAATCTAAATCTCCTCGCTCTAATGCGTGCATTAACATTTCAGCACTTGCCATATTCGTTGCAAGTGGAATTGCATATACATCACATAAACGAAGCAATGCATTCACATCCGGTTCATGCGGTTGTGCTGTTAATGGATCACGGAAGAAAATTACCATGTCTAAATCATTTTTTGCAATCATTGCACCAATTTCTTGATCGCCGCCAAGAGGACCAGATTGATATCTTGTTACAACTAAGCCGGTCGCTTCCATAATACGAAGTCCTGTCGTTCCTGTTGCAAATAATTCATGTTGTTCAAAAATTGGTTTATATGCGTATGCAAACGAAACCATGTCGTCTTTCTTTTTGTCATGTGCGATTAAGGCAATTTTCATCCATTGTCTCTCCTTTAGTCGATAATATTTTCTAAACCGTACACAAGATGATCTAGATTCATTACTGTCTCAATTGATAGTTTTACACCAGACATAAATGATGCACGATTGAATGAATCATGACGAACTGTTAACATTTGTCCGTCTCCACCAAACATTACTTCTTGATGTGCAATAAGTCCTGGTAAGCGCACACTATGAATATGAATGCCATCTACATTTGCACCACGAGCCCCTTCTAGTTGCTCTACTTCATTTGGATGACCTTGCTGCTTTGATTCACGATTTTGACGAATCAATTCTACTGTTTTTACCGCTGTACCAGATGGTGCATCTAGTTTTTGATCATGATGCAATTCAATTACTTCAACATCTTGGAAATATTTCGCTGCCATTTGTGAGAATTTCATCATCAGAACTGCACCAATTGCAAAGTTTGGAGCGATAATTGTTCCTACTGCTTTTTCTTTCGCAGTCTCGGTTAATTGTTTTAGCTCTTCTTCTGTAAACCCAGTTGTACCAATAACAGAACGAAGTCCACGCTCAACTGCTAGTGTAACGTGTTGTTTCCCAACTTCTGGCGTTGTTAAATCTAACAACACATCTGCTTCTACTTCCTCTAAACAAGTATGTAAATCTGCGTAAATAGGTGCATCTAGCGCTGGCATTCCCGGTAAATCAGAGATTTTCTCTCCACCATGCTTATAATCCACTGCTGCTACTAAATTAAAATGTTCCGTTCTTTCCATAAGAAGAACTGCTTCATGTCCCATACGTCCTCTTGGTCCAGCGATAATTACTTTCATTTCTTTCATTATTCTTTCTCTCCCTCATCAATACGTGTCCAGCGATCTTTATCGCGAGTATTAAATTTATTCATTACAATGTTATGTGCTGTTTCTAAATCAATATTTAAACTATTTGCCATACAAATCATAACAAATAATACATCTCCAAGCTCTTCTTCAATACTACGTTCTTTTTCAGTTGTTTTCTTCGGTTTCTCACCATAATAATGATTAACCTCTCTTGCAAGCTCCCCCATTTCTTCCGTTAAACGAGCCATCATTGCAAGTGGACTGAAATAACCTTCTTTAAACTGACCAATATATGCATCAACTTCTTTCTGCATATCCTTCATCGTTTTCGCTTCCATACAATTCACCTCTAATCCTTCCTCTTTCATGTTAGCCAATTCATCGCGATTTGACAAATATTATTCCCCGCCAAACACCTATTTGCGACCCTTTTTGGGAAAGATTATAATAAAGTGAAACTTCTTTTGCCTTTTTGGCAAAAAATCAACCAGAACCAATCGATTTTTATAGCCTTCACTATTTTCACTAGCAACTAGAAATTACTTATCATTATGTTTTACCGTTTCAGCGGAGCAATGCCATTTACATAATTAGGGGGATTTCTATATGACATCAAATTTGAAGATTCGAAATATCATTTTTATTTTAATCGGTTCCGCTATTTTTTCTTTCGGTATTGTGAATATCAATATTGAAAATCACCTTGCAGAAGGTGGATTTACCGGTATTACACTATTATTGTATTTTCTATTTAAGTTTGATCCTTCTTATTCAAACTTAATTTTAAATATTCCTATATTTTTCATTGGTTGGAAATTACTTGGAAGAACAACGTTTATCTATACACTAATCGGTACCTTTAGCGTATCTTTATTTCTATGGATTTTTCAGCGTTACGAAGTTCTCAACTTACATTTAAACTTACAAAATGATATGACACTCGCAGCTTTATTTGCTGGGGCATTTATTGGTATCGGTCTCGGGATCATATTTAAATACGGCGGAACTACTGGCGGTGTAGATATTATTGCGAGACTCGCTCATAAATATGTTGGCTGGAGTATGGGGAAAACTATGTTTATGTTTGATGCTATCGTCATTATCGTCTCTATCCTTACCTATTTATCATATCGCGAGGGTATGTATACGTTAGTTGCTGTTTTTATCGGGGCGAAGGTCATTGATTTTATGCAAGAAGGAGCCTATGCAGCAAAAGGAGCAACTATTATCTCAGATAAAAACGATGAAATTGCTGCTAAAATTTTATCTGAGATGGAGCGCGGAGCAACCTTTTTAAAAGCTGTTGGATCGTATACAAAAGTGGAACGGAACGTATTGTATTGCGTTGTTGCTAAAAATGAAATCGTGAAATTAAAAAATATTATTACTTCTGTAGATCCTCATGCATTTGTTGCAGTAAGTGACGTACATGATGTAGTTGGTGAAGGTTTTACGTTGGATGAAAATAAAAACCCATTACATACATAAACATAACTAGAAAAGCTTTTTAGCTTTTCTAGTTTTTTATTACATATTGCTTAAGTTTCTCTAAATCCTCATAAATAAGCTCCAATAAGCTCCGATTATAAAAAATGGAAGCAGGATGGAAGGTCGGAAAAATATGATATTCTTTCTCTGACCATATAAATTCTGCACTTTGCATATCCTTTAATTTTTGAATGGGCTGTTTTAATAATTGCCCGTGTACATCTGTGATTTTTTTATCTTTTCCTGTTAAACGTTGAAGACCTATATTGCCAAGCGTGACGATTAGCTTCGGATTTAGTTTCTCTAATTCATAATCTAACAAAGGTGCATGGGCAACTATTTCTCCTTGATTTGGCGTTCTATTATACTTTTTTTGTATAATAGAACCATTTCGTTCTTTTTTCTCTCGCCACTTATAAGGTCTACTCCGAACAGCGCTCGTAATATATACTTCTTCCCTTGTAACGTGAATACGTTCTAAAAAACCCATTAATTGTTTTCCCGCCCTCCCGCTAAACGGAATCCCATTATGAATTTCTGTTTCACCAGGCGCTTCTCCTAACAACATAAATTTCGGATTTTCAGGACCTTGTCCACTTAAAAAACCTTCTAATTGATAAGGAGCACTACGCTCTTTCACCTGTTTTACTAAATGATCTGGATATTTCATTTCCCCCACCGCCTTTCCGCATTACTTCTATTATTTCTATTTGTAATACATTATATAATTCAATCCAAACAACAAAAAAAGACTATCAAAATTGATAGTCTTTAGTCGTCACTACGCTGCATACCAGTATACATTAATACGAGACGTAATAATTCAAATACCGCTACAGCTGCAGCTGCTACATATGTTAATGCTGCCGCATTTAATACTTTACGAGCTTGCCCATATTCATCTGTTGATACGATACCTAACGCTTCAATTTGTTGCATTGCACGCTTGGATGCATCAAACTCAACTGGTAATGTAACAAGTTGGAACACAACACCTGCTGCCATTAAAATGATACCTAATAACAACAAACCAGACATTTGTGCAAATATACCGATTAGGACGAAAATCCAAGACATATTCGAACCAAAGTTTGCAACTGGTACTAACGAATGACGAATACGCATAAAGTTATAATCTTTTGCATCTTGAATTGCGTGTCCTACTTCGTGTGCTGCAACTGCTGTACCAGCAACTGAATGACCGTAATAGTTATCTGTTGATAATCGAACTGTTTTGGCAGTTGGATCATAATGGTCTGATAAATGACCTGGTGTTTCTTCAACGGCTACGTTGTATAATCCATTCTCATCTAAAATTTTCCGAGCCACTTCCGCTCCTGTCATACCTGATGTTGAGTAAACTTGTGAATACTTGCTATAGGCACTACGTACTTTTGACTGTGCATACAACGGTATGATCAAAATGATCGCGAAGTAAATTAAATAAAACATCATGAACCTCCATTGAAGTTTTAATTATAGTACTTCTCATTCTATTTTCTTCTGCCACCATTGTCAATGAATAAACCTTACAATCCGAATCTTTATTTATTACATTATCTATTCTTAGAATGTACATTACTTTTTCTTTTTTCTCTCTCTCCTTTATACTTTCTCCACCCAACATAAGTTAATGTGAATAAAATAAGACCTCCAGTAATTGTCATAAACCAAATGAGAGAAGGTGCAATTTCATCTTTTTTTACTGTATGAAATATTTTTTGCAAATCCCCTTTAATGATTCCTAATTGCATTTGCCCACCTTTTGTTTTTAACATAACGTTACGAAATTCATCCAAATAAGATAAATGGGCATTTACACGCTGCACTTCATTTTCTGGCAAGGCAATCATTAAGCTTGGATAAATAATATTAAATTCATGTAAAAATGTGTTTAACGTTTGTTGAAACTGTCCCGTATCTTCTTTTTTCATCGCTTTTTCCATTTGAGAAAAGGCATCCATTACTTTTCCTTCTCTTTCCATCCAAAGTGGTTGATATTTCGATACTTGCGCATCGACAGCGAGCTGCAGGGCTAACACATTATCAATTTTAACTTGTTTCCTTACATCTTCTTCCGCGAGAGATTGTTTCGCCTTGTCGTAAGCTAAAGAAATAACTCTAACTTGATCTGGCGTTACTTCCTGCTTCTTTTCATTCCCCTTTATTACAAACTGCTCCGAGAAATGTTGCAGTACTTGTACTGCTTTTTCATCTTCATTACGCTTCACTAATTGTAATGAGTCATCTAACAACCCTGTTAGTTCACTCCACTCCTCAGCATATATACGTAACGGAAACATGATAATTAGAAATGCAATCAGTCCAATTAATGTTCTCTTCATCACGGTCCCCCCTATAACTACTAGTACAAAATATGTTAATGTGGACAAGAATAGAACAGAACTGGACCGAAAAATATATTATCGTTTTACAAACAAAAAAATTCTCTTTAAGCAGAGAATTTTTTATTTGACATCCTTTTCTTTTTTAAAAAGTATCTATACAAACTGTAACAAAGTATGCTACCAAATAAAATGAATAATAAAATAGCACACGCAGCATGCATAAAGAATTCTTCTGGTAGCATTAATATAATCGGATCCTTCTCAGGATCAAAAACCCAATAATCATTACTGAATAAAAGTTTATGGAATATCACAAAACTCTTTTCAAAATTAATAGCAATCGGTAACATTAACGCTATCGGAAAAATGATTGTTAAAATAGATCCATGTAGTAAAAACTTTTCATTTTTCTTTTTTAACAAATACATGCCGCCTATCATTGCAATCATAATTGTTGCATACATTACATATTGAATCTTTACTAAAATGTTTTTCACATCTACAAAATGAATACGGCCATTTGTAGACATATCTAGTGTTGGCAAATGTAATGCTCCGTCATAAAATGGAGATAAATATGTGATCAGCACATTATAATTTCTTTTAATGTCACCTTTCGTCATATCCGCTAAATCTGGAATGTTTAAAAAATCAATTTCAAAATAATATAGCCATTTTCCGTATACAACCGTCGTTGTTGCGAGTGCAAATATAGAAAATGCTATGCTATATGAAACAACTATCGTAATCAATCGATCCAATATTTTTGTACCACTCTTATTTTTCTTCATTTTCTCCCCCTACATATTCTAACTATCATAAAGAAAATTGTTTTCGGTTCTCACGTAAGCAATAATAATATGTAATACATAGCACTGTAATACTTAGCCAAAACGTAAAATAACCAATTTCTCCTACAAACAAATGCATAATTCCATATCTCGGCATTTGCCAAAATAAATAATCAATTGCATCATTATGTAATGTCCATATAGCTGCTACCGCAAAATGCCATTTTTTTATACGGTAAAACGGTGCATATAGCACTGCTTGTACTGCCATCGCAAAATGCGAAAGCATTAACATATACCCGATAAAACCAATAGGACCTTTTACATAGATCATAACCCCATTTACAACAACAGCCCATATTCCATATTTTATTAAAGTAACAATCGCTAGCGCCTCTATTAATCCCCAGTTTCTCTTGATTAAAAAAGCAATTAAAACAAAGACAAAAAAGAGACTCGCCATAGGGCTATCTGGTACAAACGGCCAAAATATAGGAGAAGTTTCTTTTAATTGATTTCCATACCATATAAATCCGTAAATTGTACCTAATATGTTAACAACTAATAAAAATAACAATACGGAGCGTTGCCTTAACATTGCATACAAATAAACCAAACTGTATGTCCAACACCTTTCATTCTTTCCTACAACTCTACTCTATTATATAGTAAACTTTCTTTCATCAAAATAAAAAGCTGACTACAAATTTTGTAGTCAGCTCCCTATTACTTTTTATTATACTTTGCAATGAATTCCGAAAGCTTCTTCAGCTCCTCATCCGTACCTTTAAATATACCTTTTGGCATCGCACCTTTTCCATCTTTCGCTATTTTAGCAATTTCTTCTGGCTTTAAAGTTAAGTTTTGCAGTGCCGGTGCTGCTGCCCCGCCCTGTAAATTGTCACCATGACATGTTAAACAAGTATTTTTTTGCATTAACTTATAACCATCATCATTTTTATCAACTGGTGCTGTTTTTACAATTGCTCCTTGTTTTTTTGCAGCTTCCCAGTCGTGGTGCGCTACAGATTCCCAAGTTAAAAAGATAATCGATGCAACTGATAAAAGCATAAATCCTGTTGCTACAGGACGCTTCAATGGGCGTCTTTCTGGACCTCGATCAAGAAATGGAGCTAATAGTAATGCGCCAAAGGCAATCCCTGGCATAATAAACGCTCCAATTACAGTAAATGAGCCAGAAGCATAAGAATACTTTAATAACTGATACAAGAATAAGAAATACCAATCTGGAAGTGGTATATATCCGGCATCAGTTGGATCCGCCATTCTCTCAAGTGGTGACGGATGTGCCACTGTTAAACATAAATAACCGATTAAAAAAACTGCACCTACCATCCATTCTTTTAACAAGAAGTTCGGCCAAAATGCTTCTGTTTTTCCTGGGTATTCAGAATAGTCTTTTGGAATATTAGGCTTCCGAGCTACTGGTACCCGAGAATCTCCTACAAACTTCATCCCTTTGCCGCGATGCATAATCTCCCTCCTTTAGTTCTTTCCCCTTTAATTTAGCAATCTCTTATAGTGGACCGGAAATACCTTGTTTGCGAATCATGATGAAGTGGAAGGCCATTAAACCTAGAAGTGCTGCTGGTAAGAAGAAGACGTGAATAGCAAAGAAGCGAGTTAATGTTTGAGCGCCAACAATTTCGGAATGACCAGCGAGTAATGTTTTAATATAAGGACCAATGAGCGGCGTTTGCTCTGCAATTTGAATCCCTACTTTTGTTGCAAATAACGCTTTCATATCCCACGGTAATAAATATCCGGTAAAGCCAAGACCTAACATAACAAAGAAAATAAGAACACCAACAATCCAGTTTAACTCACGAGGCTTTTTATACGCACCCTGGAAGAAAACCCTAAGTGTATGTAAAAACATCATTACAATGACGAGACTAGCACCCCAGTGATGCATACCACGAACAATTTGTCCGTACGCAACCTCATTTTGTAAATAATAAACTGATTCCCAAGCATTTTTAATATCAGGCACATAATACATCGTCAAAAACATTCCAGATAAAATTTGAATTACAGTAACGAAAAAGGTAAGTCCTCCAAAACAATAAACGAATGCAGAGAAGTGATGTGCCGGGTTTACATGCTCAGGTACTTCATGATCAGCGATATCACGCCATATTGGTGTAATATCTAACCTTTCATCTACCCAATCATAAATTTTATTTAGCATCTACTTTGCACCCCCTCTTGGCTTCGCTTTACCTAAATACAGCGTCCCGTCTTTCACTTTAGATTCGTATACATCAAGTGGTGCAAGGGGCGGCGTGCCTTTAATGTTCATCCCATCTTTTGTATAACGACCCCCGTGACATGGACAAAAGAATTGATTCGGATGTGATTTGTCCGAATTCCAGTTCACTGTACATCCTAAATGTTTACATACTGGAGAGAACGCAACAATGTCTCCGCTTTCATCTTTATGAACCCAAGCTGATTTTGGCTCTTCGGACTTGTACCAACCATCAACCTGTTTCACCTTAAAGTCGAAACGTTTCGGCTCTGTTGTAATATCCTTTACTTGTGCAACAGCAACCATATCCGTTCCCGCTTCTTTTCTTAACACCGGATCAAGCGCAAATCGCGTCATCGGCATTAAAATACCCGCCGCCATAAAGCCTCCTACCCCTGTAAGGGTATAATTTAAAAACTGTCTTCTTGACACACGATGTTCTTTCTCGCTCACGAAAATTTCCCCCCTCTATCAGAAATTGTCCCCTCGTGATAAATTATATAAAAAATAAAAACTAGGACACTATCATGATATAATACGCTCATGCACAGGTCAATATCATACTACTCATAATAATAAGAACTTTCTGTTTATTATTACCTTCCCCATTTTTCTTCTAGCATCACCATTACATTTTTTATATGTGCATGAATCACTTCTCTTTTCGCTTGATCACTAAATTGTTCTAACGCTAACGAAGGAAACCAAAATAAATCCCCCTGTAATTCTTGCATATCTTCTTTCCATGAAAAATCACTTGTAACATAAGCAATATGCTTAAAACCTTGCTTTTGTAAATGATTTGTCCATTCTTGCAAACGACCTTTTTCATTTTTTTGACTTTCTACTAAATACGTAAATGCAGGTAGTAAAAGGACTCTTCCTTTATATTCTCTTTCCAACTCCATACTCAACAATTCAATAAATTCACCTTGTTCCACTACCGTTTTCATTTCTTTCGCTGCCGAAATTGATAAAAGTGGTATAACACCTGTATCTACATATTCTCTTGCTTGCTCAAACTGTTCCACATCTTTTACAATCCATTTCAAATGTCTTCCCTCCCCACCTATAAATGACAGAACTTTCACTTTATATATATTAAACCATACTAAAAGAGGTAAAAAAAGAAAAACTACCTATATTAAGGTAGTTTTTCTTGAAAAAGTCTGAAATTTGTAAAATTTTATGAATCCAAATGAACTCTATAACATCTTTAACTCCGCTGTTAACCTATGAAACGCTTCCTTATCTTGCTTATCCAGCGCTTCATCAATTTGTTTCAAAAGACGTTCTCTTCTAAAAGAAAATACACTTTCTTCTAAAAATCTTTCTGCAAGTAAACGATCTTTTTCATTTACTTCAATGTGCTTTGGTAAATACGGGTTTTCTTCTAATACAGCTACGTAATTGGCATTTTGAAACGATGATTTAAAATTGAGTTGAATATAAATATCCTCATCTCGATTTAAGCGAATATCATGAAACGATTTTTCAGCATCTGTTGTCATAACATTTTGTTTAAAAAAGTGAAACGGTGTGTCTTTTACACAATTCGCGGACATTACTAAGCCACGCGGACAATATTTTGCATGCTCTACGAAGTGGACTTTATGCATCAATTGGTCGTGACTCATTAAGTAATTCAAAATCCATACACATTCACGCTGTTTCAGTTGGTAATTATTCAAAAACCATTTTACAAAATCCTTCTTCTCGTTTACAGAAACAGGGGTATTCATAGCAATTAAGTCCCTCCTCTGTCTTTCTCTTTTCTTTTTAGATTCAAGAAGCAGTATTCAGTTTCCTTCCAACTTATGAAAAATCCTCTAAATTATATAACAATTCTTCAATATGAATTTGTGTCGGGTCTAGTTGTATTAACTGAGTAAATACTTCTTTCGCCTCTTTTCGCATACCTTCTTCCAATAAGAAATAACCGTACTCTTCCAAGAAGTCTGGATGATTCTTAAAAGAAGTATATGCACTTTCATAGTGTTTTAATGCATCAGAATACATTTCTAATTGTTTTTTTGCAAACGCAAGATCCCAAAGTAGTTGTGTATCTGGTTCTCCACTATCGATAGCACGCTCTACAACGGCAATTAGCTCTTCATACTTTTCTTGTTCCTTTAAGATATATGCATATTTTAATGTTGCACCTAAATGTCCTGGATCTAACTCAAGCGCTTTTTGAAGCACTTCCTCTGCTTCCGCTATTTTCCCTAATTTCGCTGCAATGTTCGCTAATTCTACATAAAATGGTACAGAAAGTTCATCTACTTTAATTCCTTCATGAAGTGTTTCATAGCTTTCTTGAAGCATTCCTTCTTTTTCATAGCTTTTCGCTAAATACATGTAAAGAGATGCATACTCAGGATCTAATTCTTTTAGTTCTTGCCAAGCACCAATTGCTCTTTGGTATTCTTCACCTTGATATAATGTGAAGGCATATCCAAACAATGAGTGGATATCTTTTTGTTCTTCTAAACCTGCTTCGTAGTAAGAAATCGCCTCTTCCCAATTTCCAATCGCACTTAACGTTTCTCCAAGGCGTAGTGCAATGACAACACCACCCATTACTTTATGTTCCGCTAATAGTGACTCATAATAAGTGATTGCCTTTTGTTCTTCACCTTTACTACTATATAACTCTGCTAATCCAAACGTAATGACAGGTTCGTCAGGCATCATTTCTTTCGCCTTTAATAGTTTTTGTTCTGCTACATCATCAAAACCTTGCATTTGGAATAAATCCGCAACTAGTAATAACGATTGAACATATAAATCATCATTTTCTGGAATATCATGAAGCACTTCAATCGCTTCATCTTCTTTGTCTAGATCAATATATAATTCTGCTAAAAATACAGTGAATTCACTTTCTTCTGGATACAATAAACGTAAGTCTTCTGTAATAGATAACGCTTCATCCGTAAATCCCAGTGTATGATAGTAACGAGCGATATCATATCTCTCTTCATCATTCGCAATTTTTAATTGTTCTTTTAACAATTGTAATCCTTTTTCCGCTTCACCATTTTCAATATATGAAACAGCTTGTTCAAACTTTTGCATAAACGTCTCCTTTAATTCTAAAAAATATTCTTTTCTGTTCATTTATCATAAGCAACTCATTGTTAGAACGCAACCTTTAGAATGTGCATGCTTCTTCTTACAGAGTAGTTAATTGTTCAAAAGGTTCGGATATGATACCGATACCTTCTTATCTTCTTCTATTGTACCGCTTTCTTTTATGACCGTGCAAATAACTTCTCCCACTAATTATCGAGCCATACAAATCGTAATTTACAGAACAACTTAATTACCAAACTTCAACTTTTTTAATGCGATAAAAAAGACTCCTCTAATAGGAGCCTTCACAATCTCTTAAGAATATGTTTCCTCTTTCTGTACTTGCTCATTTACAAGTTCTTTCAGTAACTCTATAATTTCATCATTTTCTTCTTTCAAACCGACAGTAATACGAATGCCATCATCGATACCAAATGCAGCACCAGAACGAACAATATATCCTTTTTTCATTAATCGTTCGAAAGCTTCATTACCAGGAATACCGAGTTTTAAGAAAATGAAATTTGTTTGAGATGGATAATAGAATACGTTATATTCCTTACAAAATGCGTAATATTGATGTAATCCTTCTTCATTCTTTTTCACACATTCTTGTAAAAATGCTTGATCTTCTAATGCAGCTAGTGCTACAGATTGCGCTACAGTCGATGTATTAAATGGTAACCTCGCTACTTCTAGCTGCCCGATTAACTCCGTATTACCAACTGCGTATCCGATACGGAAAGCAGCTAGACCATATGCTTTTGAAAACGTACGTAATACCATAAGATTTTCATACTTTTCAAGAAGTGGTAATGTTCGCGGATAGTCTTCTGCTCCCGCGTATTCATAATATGCTTCGTCCATAATAACAAGCGCTGACTTAGGAACTGATTCTAAAAATGAAAGTAATTTTTGTTTTTCTACATATGTACCTGTCGGATTATTCGGGTTACAAATCCATACAATCTTCGTTTGATCATCTACTTGCTGTAACATCGCATCTAAATCGTGAATGCCATCTTTAAGTGATACTTCACGAACTTCTGCTCCTTCAATAACAGCATGGTGATGGTATTGCGAGAATGTTGGATTCGCCATTACAACATTTGTTCCTTCGTGTAGTAACGCACGACTAATCATTTGAATAACTTCATCTAATCCACTACCAAATAACAGTTGTTCCGCTTTAACACCTAAATGTTTTGCTACTTGTGTTCGAAGTTCAAAGGCATGTCCATCTGGATAAAGAGCGTATTGACTCGCTAAAGAAGTTAATGCTTCTGTTACGCGTGCTGAGCAACCGAACGGATTTTCGTTCGATGCCAATTTCACAATTTTCGATAACCCATATTCCCTTTTGACTTCTTCAATATTTTTCCCAGGTACATATGCTCTCAAAGTTAACAATTGCTCTTTCACTCTCATTTTTCTTCCCCCAGTCATTTTATTGAATTCGATTACAATACAATTTTAGTCCTTTATTGCAATCTTTTATCCTAACCATCACTATTACGAAAACACCTCAAAATAAGCACTTCATGGCTACTCTCTATCATTTGTTTTTAAACCATATCCTTTTGAAATGCCTCTAACGCAATATGAACAGTCTCATCAGAAATAGATACGACATTCACTACCCCATATTCCTGCATAAGTACCATATGAATTGTCCCTGCATTCGCTTTCTTATCTTGTTTCATCAACCCGACGAGGCGTTCTACACTTAAATCACTTGGCATTTTTGGATAGCCGTACTTCAAGAACCACTGCTTCATCTCTTCATAAGCAAGATTCACCTTATACACTTGTTCACTTAAGAATATAGCAAATAACATTCCAACCGCTACTCCGTCACCGTGAGTAATATTTCCATATCCTAGTTCTTTTTCAAGAGCATGGCCTAACGTATGTCCAAAGTTCAAATGAGCACGTACACCTTTTTCTGTTTCATCTTGTGCTACAATGTTTGCCTTTACAGGAATTGCCTTCGTTAATATATGGATTAATTTCTCATCACGAAGATCTGCTAATGTTTGCACTTCTTCTTTTAGCCAATGATATAGCTTTACATCACCAATTAGAGCATGTTTTATCACTTCTGCATAACCTGAGCGCCACTCTTTTTCAGGAAGAGACTGTAAAAATGGCGTATGATATACAACTGCTTCCGGTTGATGGAATGCACCTATCATATTTTTACCTAACGGATGATTGATTGCTACTTTCCCACCTACCGCGCTATCGTGAGCTAATAAAGTCGTCGGAACTTGAACAAAGCGAATTCCACGCATAAACGACGCAGCAACAAAACCAGCTAAATCTCCAATCATCCCACCTCCAAGTGCAACAATTAAAGAGTTTCTATCTAATTTATTTTCAAGAGCTGACGTATGAGCCGCATAGAAATTTTCAAAGGACTTCTCTTTTTCACCGCTCGGTACAACGAATGAAAATACTTTTTGATCTATTTGCAACGCGTCTACAACTGTCTGTAAATGTAAAGATGCAACAGCTTCATCTGAAATGATCATAATATTTGATACAGCTGGCTGCATGTTTTGAACGATTGTTGTCAAATGTGACAACGATTCTTTTCCTACATATACATCATATTCTTTTGATTTCGTTTGAATATGTATGTTTCCCATTAAAATCCCCTCGCATATTCATTATGTTTCTCAATATTTTCACGAATAAGGTCCATACGATCTAATCCGAATTGTTCTATTAAAGCTGTCGCTAATTCCCAAGCTACAACCGCTTCTGCAACGACACTAGCTGCTGGAACAGCACAACTATCTGAACGCTCAATACTTGCTGTAAAAGGCTCTTTCGTATCAATATCGACACTTTGAAGAGGTTTATATAGTGTAGGTATCGGTTTCATCACTCCGCGCACAACAATTGGCATTCCAGTCGTCATACCGCCTTCTAAACCACCCGCGTTATTTGTTCTTCGTGTATATCCATGCTCTTCGTTCCAAAGAATTTCATCATGAACTTCACTTCCTGGTCTATGCGCTGCTTCAAAACCAATTCCAATCTCGACCCCTTTAAAGGCATTAATGCTCATTATTGCGGCTGCTAATTTTGCATCTAGTTTTCGATCATAATGCACATAGCTGCCTACTCCAATTGGCATTCCTTCCACAATTACTTCTACGATGCCACCGATTGAATCACCATTTGATTTCGCATCATCAATTGCTTTTATCATTTGATTACCAGCTTCTTCATCTAAACAGCGTACAGGTGATGCTTCTGTAATACTTTTTAATTCTTCAATTGAACGATACGTAGTCTCTTTAGCCTCAACACCACCAATTTCAATTACATGGCCCGCTACTGTAATACCAAGTTCCGCTAACACTTTTTTAGCAACCGCACCAGCAGCAACACGCACTGTCGTTTCGCGAGCTGAAGAACGTTCCAGTACATTTCTCATATCTCTATGACCATATTTAATCGCACCATTTAAATCAGCATGTCCAGGTCTTGGTTTTGTTACTTTCCTTTTCATTTCTTTTTCTTCTTGTTCCGTTAACGGCTCCGCACCCATAATTTTTGTCCAATGTGCAAAATCACGGTTTTCAACAACAAGTGCAATTGGAGAACCTAATGTTTCTCCATGTCTAACACCACTCACAATTTGTACTTGATCTGTTTCAATTTGCATGCGTCTACCACGCCCATATCCCTTTTGCCTTCTAGCTAACTCTTCATTTATATCATCCGCCACTAATGGTAGTCCGGCTGGAACACCTTCTATAATCGTTGTAAGTTGTGGACCATGAGATTCACCAGCTGTAATATATCGCATACGTTATTCCTCTTTTCGTATATGTATTTATCTCGCTATATTAAGCAATAATTTTATCTTTCATTACTCTAAAAATATAAAAGAGTTATTCATACATCAGCCATTCGCTTATTCTCCGATAGGCCTTTACTTTACATATCAATATATCATAACAGCTCTAACTTCGTAACTAATAGAAATAAAAAAAGTGCAAGAAGAATACCCCTATTCTCCTTGCACTTTCTACTATTATCACAGTGATTAAAGCGTTTACAAATTATTTCAAAATAATTAGTAAATCCATTCATTCATTAATTTTGAGTAGTCAACTAATTCTTCTTCCTTAAAGAAAATACCAATCTCGCGCTCTGCACTTTCTAACGAATCAGAACCATGGATAATGTTTTTCGCAACAGTTACACCGAAATCTCCACGAATTGTTCCAGGAGCTGCTTCATGTGGTCTTGTTTTACCCATCATGTTACGAGCTGTATCTACTACACCTTCACCTTGCCATACCATTGCGAATACAGGACCAGATGTAATAAAGTCTACTAATTCACCAAAGAAAGGTTTTTCTGTGTGCTCAGCATAGTGTTGTCCAGCGATTTCTGGAGTGACTTGCATTAATTTTGCACCAACTAATTGAAAGCCCTTCTTCTCAAAACGAGCTACAATTTCCCCAATGAAGGCACGTTGTACACCGTCTGGTTTAACCATTAGAAATGTTTTTTCCATAAAAAATCTCTCCACTTCTGAATTATGTATGTAATTGTATATCCCCACACACATATTAACACCCTTATCACAATTGTGCAATAGTTTTGAAATAGAGAGATTATTTTATTTTTTAGAAAAAACACTAAAATTTTCGTTTTCCAATATACTTTGCTACATTTTGTAATGCATACTTCGCTTGTCCACGTGGGAGTGGTTTTATCATTTCTAATGCTTTATGTAAATAACGTTCACTAAACGCAAATGCTTTATCAATAGCAGCACTATTCTTTACAGCTTCAATAATTTCTTTCATTTCGTCCGCTGTTGTATTTTCATGTACAGATCTGATTTTCTTACAAAGGATTGGATCTTCCATAGCATATAGGGCAGGAAGCGTAATGTTTCCTTGCAATAAATCACCACCAGCAGGTTTTCCAAGTTTCTCTTCTGTAGAAACAAAGTCTAAAATGTCATCAATAATTTGATACGACATCCCTACGAAATAGCCATACCAAAACAGACGACTTACCGTATCACGATTAGCGCCAGCAGCAATCGCTCCTAGTTGGCAACTTGCAGCAATTAATAAAGCGGTTTTTCGCTTTATTCTTCTTAAATATGTTCTTAAATTTTGGTCATAGTTATACTTATCTTTTATTTGTTCGATTTCACCTTTACAAACTTCTAAAATGGTATGCGATAGCGCCTGATGCGCCTCTGGAATTTCAATATTCGTTATACATTCAAGAGACTTAGCGAATAAATAGTCCCCTGTATACATTGCAATACGATCTCCCCATTTCGCATTCACAGTTGCACTACCACGTCGTAAAAACGCAGCATCAATAACATCATCGTGAACAAGAGAAGCCATATGAATAAGTTCTAACGCAACAGCTACATGCTTAATTGCATCTAACTTATAATCTCCAAATTTCCCCGCAAGCAACACAAATACAGGACGAATTCGCTTCCCACCAGCTTCAATAAGTTGTAATGCCGCCTCTTCTACTAATGGCTGTTCAGAAGCAACTGTCTTTTTTAATTCTTTTTCTATCACATTAATATCCGATCGTAAAAAAGAGTACATAAGTTGTAACTTCATATTGTTCACCTTAACCTAAAACTTCTTTTTTCTATTTTGATTCTGGTTTCATGCCTAAATGCATCGCTGCTACCCCAAAAGTAAATGGCTTCACTTGCACACGTTCAAGTCCAGCTTTTTCGAACATATTAGCCAATTCTTTCATACCTGGGAATGTACTAGCAGATTCTTGTAGCCATGAATATTCTTTATAACTTTTCGCAAATAACTTTCCAAATAACGGCATGATATATTTAAAGTATAAAATATAACCTTGTCGAAAACCAATCATTGTTGGTTGAGATGTTTCTAAACAAATTACTTTTCCACCTGGTTTTACTACACGCGTCATTTCTTTTAATACGTGCATATAATCCGGTACATTACGTAAACCAAATCCAATCGTTACATAATCAAACGTGTTATCTTCAAATGGAAGTTCCATTGCATTCCCGTGTAGAAGTTCTACTTGTTTTAATTGTAACGCCTCTACCTTTTGCTTACCAACAGATAACATATTTTCACTGAAGTCTAAACCAACAACCTTGCCCTGTTCACCCACCGCTCCAGCTAGCGCAATTGTCCAGTCCGCTGTCCCGCAACATACATCAAGCGCTTTACTACCTGGTTTTACATCCATAATGCGCATCGTCTCTTTGCGCCACGCTTTATGTCTTTGAAAACTAATTACAGAATTCATCACATCGTATTTATCAGAGATTTTCTCAAATACATCATGTACTCTTTCTTCTTTTGATTGTTGCATGCTCGTACCTTCTTCCAATGTAAAATTGCTTATGTCTTCGATGTATCTCTTAACACAGAGTTTATTTCGCTTATATCTGTGTGATTTTCTAAAAATTGATTTTCTTTCTTTCCAAGTTTCATCATCCATCCATTCATAACTGTTTCTGCATCTGCTTTATCGTTCACAATCCCTTGAACAGCTTGAAAAACAGGTGAATGTTGTTTATTAACATGTAGTTCACATTCTTTTTGGAGACAATTTTTTCCTAGTACATACGTTATAAACGGCTTCCAATGCGCTAACTGAAAATGATCACATGTTTTTTGCAACAGTGCAGACTCAATTATTACTACACTTTCCATTATGTCATCCACCGTTTTATGCGCTTTTTGATATAACATTATTTTGTGTTCATTAATTTCTTTAATTCCTTCAGCAAGCGCACGAATTAAAACAATATCACGATTCATAGACAATAAGTAATAATATAACCCGCTATAGTAATCACCAGCAAGCACTGTTAACTGGCGACGCTTATGCGATTCGTTTGCTTCTTCCCCTGCTTTATTTGATACTCTTTCATGTGTATCAAGCGCAATTTGCACAAGCATAATCGTCACTACATAATGCTCAATTTGTTCTATATGTAAATTTGCACCTTTTAAAGCACCATATAACAATGCGATTTTCTCTTCATCAATAAATGGTTCTTCAATATAGTTTATAAAATAAGGATGGCGTAATTTCACCATCAATTTCTCTCTTATACCCGCATACCCTCCGTAGATGTCACACACAAAAATCACCCTTGTTTTCTAATTCATAAAACTTATTATAACACATACACTCTATTTTCTATAACCAAAACTTGGCTACTCTTTCCAAACTTCTACCGAACTACATAACCTCTTCTATTCTTTTAAGTAATCTTTCTATTCTCACTGTGCCTCGCTAAAACTATATCATTTATTTACAAAAAAAAAAAAAGAAAAGCAGTTTCCCACTTTTCTTTACTTCGTTTTAATAAAAGATAAAATTTCACTACGTGCTGCAGCATCATTTTCTAGCACACCACGTACTGCTGTTGTTACTGTTTTTGCACCTGGCTTTTTCACACCGCGCATCGTCATACACATATGTTCTGCTTCTACTACTACCATTACACCATGCGGCTCTAGTACTTCCATAATAGAGTTCGCTACTGTTGATGTAATACGTTCTTGCAGTTGTGGACGACGTGCAATTGTATCTACAGTACGAGCTAATTTACTTAACCCTGTCACTTTTCCGCCTTGCGGAATATATGCAACGTGAGCAACTCCATAGAATGGAACTAAATGATGCTCACACATCGAATAAAACGGTATATCTTTTACTAGTACAAGCTCCTCATGATCTTCTCCGAACACTTTGTGTAAATGTTCTTTCGGATCTTCATGCATACCTGCGAACACTTCTGCGTACATTTTTGCAACACGCTTTGGTGTATCAAGTACTCCCTCTCGATTAGGGTCATCTCCAATTGCCTCTAAAATAAGGCGTACTGCATGTTCAATTTGTTCTAAATTAACTTTTGCCATCCGCTAGCCCTCCCGAAAACCTAAAAGTGATACGAACACATTCTAGCATATTTATGTTTTTAAAAGCAAAAAGAAGAGTTTCCAAAAAGGAAACTCTTCTTCCCTGTTAATATGTAAGGATTATTTAACCGCATCTTTTAACGCTTTACCAGGTTTGAATGCAGGTACTTTACTTGCAGCGATTTCAATCTCCTCACCTGTTTGTGGGTTACGACCTTTACGAGCCGCACGCTCACGAACTTCGAAGTTACCGAATCCGATCAGTTGTACTTTATCACCTTGTTTTAAAGCTTCTAAGATAGAATCAAAAACAGCGTCTACTGCTTTTGTTGCGTCCTTTTTAGAAAGGGAACTTGCTTCTGCAACAGCATTGATTAAATCTGTCTTGTTCATGCCATTCACCTCCTCCCAAAGATAAGACTGTATAATGATCATAAAATGAGTCTTACTTTCATTTGTAGGCAATTTTTGCAAATTCTATACTACAAAGATGTAGATAAATCATTATCAACGCCTATATTATACGATTCTCCTTTATAATTCAATATTTTTAAGGAAATTGTTACTCTTAAAATGTGAAAATCTGATGAAACTTGACAATTTACAACAATATATTAGATAATGACTGTTTATTTTCCTATTCTATATGTGAAAATTAAAAAAATCCCTCTACGATGAGAGGGATTTTTTCTTATAATATAATCGCAATTAATCCGCCAGATCCTTCATTAATAATTCTTTCTAGCGTTTCTTTTAATTTATATCTCGCATTTTCTGGCATTAAAGATAGTTTCGCTTGAATGCCTTCCCGAACAATAGAGCTCAGCGAACGTCCAAATATATCTGAATTCCAAATTGATAATGGGTCATCTTCAAAATCTTGCATTAAGTAACGAACTAGTTCTTCACTTTGTTTTTCCGTACCAATGATTGGCTCAAACGTGGACTCCACATCAACTTTAATCATATGAATAGATGGGGCTACAGCTTTTAATTTCACACCAAACCTTGAACCGTGACGAATAATTTCTGGCTCATCTAGGCTCATGTCAGCTAACGCAGGCGCCGCTACACCATATCCTGTTTGTTTTACCATACGCAGAGCATCCGCCACTTGATCATATTCTATTTTCGCATGAGATAAATCGAGCATAAGCTTCAATAAATGATCTTTCCCTCGAATTTCTACCCCTACTACTTCTTTTAAAATTTGATCATACAATTCATCTGGTGCATATAAATCAATCTCTGCTACACCTTGCCCCATATCAATGCCAGCTAAGCTCGCTCGATCAATAAATTCATACTGACTAAACTGCCATACGACACGGTCTACATCACGAAGACGTTTTATATCCTTGACAGTCTCTTGAACGGCTTCTTGATAACTTTGACGTAACCAATGTCCTTCATTTAGCACCATTACCCAACTCGGAAGGTTCACATTTACTTCTAAAACAGGGAACTCAAATAACGCCTCTCGAAGCACATTGTACACATCTGTCTCTCTTAAACTTTCAACACTCATCGCAATGACTGGGATATCATATTCTTCAGATAAACTTTGGCGCAATTGCTCTGTATCTGGATGATACGGCTGTACAGTGTTGATGATCATAATGAAAGGTTTTCCGACTTCTTTTAACTCATTTACTACGCGTTCTTCTGCCTCTATATAATCTCTTCTTGGGATTTCACCAATCGTTCCATCTGTTGTAATTACAACACCAATTGTTGAATGTTCTTGAATTACTTTACGTGTTCCGATTTCTGCAGCTTCATGGAATGGAATAGGCTCTTCATACCAAGGAGTATTAATCATGCGCGGGCCATTCTCATCTTCATAGCCTTTTGCTCCTGGAACTGTGTATCCGACACAATCTACTAATCGAATATTCACTTCAAGACCTTCATCTACTTCGATAGAAACCGCTTGGTTTGGAACAAATTTCGGTTCCGTCGTCATAATTGTACGGCCAGCAGCACTTTGAGGTAGTTCATCCTGCGCCCTTTGACGGTCAGACTCATTTTCAATATTAGGAATAACTACAAGTTCCATAAATTTTTTAATGAATGTTGATTTCCCTGTTCGAACAGCTCCTACAACTCCAAAATAAATATCACCGCCTGTGCGTTCCGCAATATCTTTAAAAATATCTACCTTTTCCAAGTGATTCCCTCCCTCAATATTTTTGGGAATAATTCCACGTTTATAGTCAACTAATACCTTCTCTAACGTTGCCTATAATATCTGATATAATATAATGGTATTCTAGAAGTTCGGACAATATATCATATAATTTTGTCCAATTTCATATGACTATTAAAAAATACCTTTTGTTTGCATCGCAAGTTGTGTAACATAAAAAACCTTTCTTCTAGAACTTATTCACTAAAAGAAAGGTTCATGACTTATGATTTTAAAAAAATTGGTTCTCCATTCTTTACTGTATATGGTAAAGAATACGCAGGTACAAACGGAGAATCTTTCGAAAGTATATTTCGAATATCTTCCCCCTCCTTTAATTGCCCTTCATTTTTTTTCAACGCTTCATATAAGTCGATTCTATAATCAACATAAATTTCTCCCTTCTCATTAATTACAAAAGGAAGGCCTTTACCAGAATACGGACTTGTCACTTGCGGTACATCTTTATATCCAAGTTTTTTGAAATCTAATTCATATACACCATCTGAAATTACCTTTTTAAAAGGTGGATATTGATGTTCATCTCGATACATCCTAAGCTTTAATGATAATTCCTGAATTTGTTCAGCCATCCTAACATCAATTAGCTTTACTGTCGGGTTTGTTTCAACGTCTATTAATACGTATTGATATACTCCCCCGCTTTCATAGGCATTCCCTGGTGCTTCTTGTATGTAACGCGGAGAAACCTTTTGAAAATCGATTGGATATTTTTGATAAATAGGCGTATTCATATCCCGCGTCTTAATTGGCAATATTCCATCATTTTGCTCCTTAAATGTCACAACAGCTTTTTGAACGACCTGTAGCTGATCTTCATAAGGAACAGCATTTTGTTTCATATTTTCTTTCGGATACAGACACCCTGTTAAAATGCTCATACAACAAAATATTAAAATAATATGGACTTTTTTCACTAGTAATCACCTTTTCATACTAATATAACTTACTCCGTATGTAACATTTCCGAGACCATTCTCTTTACTGCTGTACAGGTCCACTAAATACAACAAGAAAAATAACAATTCCTGACACAATCATAAGGGTGTACGCTACCAATGCTGTAATCCCTTTCAAAAATTTATTCTTTATTTTATACCTGCTTAGCAAAATAAAACTTACTGCAAAAAACATAAATCCAATCGCCCCTAAAGCAAACCACATTTTTATAAGCCCTTCCGACATATACACACCCCTTTTTATCAATCTATTTTTATACTATTTTAACAAATTAAAATCTTTAAACAAATACAAAAAGAACATTTTACTCCAAATTGCGAATATGTAACTTTAATTAATAGGTTTTTCAGCATTTTCCACCTATCTAGATACAAATAAAACCGAAGCGAGTGTATCTCTCGCTTCGGTTGACCAAATATGCCCAAAACAGCTCTATTCCCATACTTTCATGGCTATCATATGCACTCTACAAACTCTTTGTTTCTCATATTTTATTTTTTAAACATTTTGCTTAACGAGCCAAAATCTGCTGGCATATTATTGTTGATAATCGCTTTAACAATTTGATCCTCTTGTTCTTTCGGCACTTCACGTCCTGCCATAAGAGCCACTTGATGAATCAATTGACGAAGCACAGTCTCATCACGTAAATTCGCATTTTGTACAGATGATGCTAATTTAAAAATATCTTCTTTATTCACTTTCGCTTCTTTTTCAATGTTATTAAAAATGTTATTATCCATTCTTTTCACCCTCTCCTCAAGTTACTCTTTATCCTATGCAAAAATAAAAAAATGGTGAAAAGACCCAAAAAAAAATAAAAAACGACAGAAGTACAAATGCACTTCTGTCGCTTTTCTTTAAAGTAAGTCAGGTATAGCTTCCACTTCGTGTTTTCGAACACGCCCCATTAATGAGCCTACTGCATCTTTTACATTATTCCCATTGAATAGCACATCATATAAAGCAGCTGTAATCGGCATTTCTACTTCCATTTTTTCTGCCAATTCATGAGCAGCTTTCGTTGTTCTTACACCTTCGACAACCATACCCATGCTTTCTAACACTTCTTCTAAAGAGTGTCCTTTTCCAAGCATATTTCCAGCGCGCCAATTTCGGCTATGAACACTTGTACAAGTTACAATTAAGTCACCCATACCAGTTAGTCCAGCAAACGTTAACGGATTTCCGCCCATTTTTCTTCCTAAACGAGCAATCTCCGTTAAACCACGTGTCATCAATGCCGCTTTTGCATTATCACCTAATCCAAGACCATCAGTTATCCCAGCAGCTAATGCGATAATATTTTTTAACGCACCACCAAGTTCAACTCCAACGATATCTGGATTTGTGTATACACGGAAGTAACTATTCATAAACAAATCTTGTACTTCCTCAGCCGCTTCCATACGCTTTGCTGCAGACGTAACAGTTGTCGCTTGACGCAACCCTACTTCTTCAGCATGACTCGGTCCAGACAGTACAACAACATCTTTAATCAAGTCCTCTGGAATTTCTTCCTCAATCACTTCCGAAATACGTTTTGACGTACCAGGTTCAATTCCTTTACTTGCATGAATCCAAGTAGTCGGGCCTGCTACATATTTCTTCATATCTTGCAGTACTTCTCTATACGCTTTCGTTGGTACTACAAGAAGTACTACATTTACATCTACTAATGCTTCTTCTAAAGAAGAGTAGGCTACGATTGTGCTTGGCAATGTAATTCCTGGGAGATATCGACTATTCTCATGTTTTGTATTAATCTCATCCATAAGTTCAGAACGATTTCCCCAAATACGTACATCATGCCCATTGTCAGCTAATACCATCGCTAACGCTGTTCCCCAGCTACCTGCTCCAACTACTGTGATTTTTGTCATAAAATCACATCCTCTCCATTAGTCTCTTGCTCTAGCGATAATGTGAATCGGCGTTCCTACAAAGCCGAATGATTCACGTAAACGATTTTTTAAGAAGCGCTCATATGAGAAGTGCAATAGTTCTGGATCGTTTACAAACACAACAAATGTTGGTGGTTTTACCGCAACTTGTGTTGCATAGAAAATCTTCAGACGACTACCGTTATGCGTTGGCGTTGGATTCATCGCTACCGCATCCATAATTACATCATTTAATACATTCGTTTGAATACGGATACTATGGCTTTCATTTACCTCATCGATAACCGGTATTAACGTTTGTGTACGTTTTCTCGTTTTTGCAGATAAGAATACAATCGGTGCGTACTCTAAAAATTGGAAATGAGCACGAATGTTTTCTTCAAATGCTTTCATTGTTTTCTCATCTTTTTTCACTGCGTCCCATTTGTTTACAACGATCACGACAGCTCGTCCTGAATCATGAGCGTATCCAGCGATTTTTTTATCTTGTTCAATAATTCCTTCTTCACCGTCTAAAACGACTAAAACAACGTCAGAACGTTCAATCGCTCTTAGTGCACGAAGTACACTATACTTTTCTGTACTTTCATACACTTTCCCTTTTTTACGCATACCAGCTGTATCGATAATTACATAATCTTTTCCATCTTTACTATATGGTGTATCGACAGCATCACGAGTTGTTCCTGCTACATTACTAACAATTACACGCTCTTGACCAAGAAGAGCATTTACAAGTGATGATTTCCCTACATTTGGACGGCCAATTAAAGAGAAACGAATTGTATCTTCATCATATCCGTCTTCTTCAATCTTTGGAAAATGCTGTGCAGCTTCGTCTAATAAGTCACCTAATCCTAATCCGTGTGTACCTGAGATTGGGAATGGCTCGCCAAATCCTAATGCATAGAAATCATAAATGTCACTGCGCATTTCCGGATTGTCCACTTTATTTACTGCAAGTACAACTGGTTTATTTGAACGATATAATATTTTTGCAACTTCTTCATCCGCTGCTGTTACACCGTCACGACCATTTGTCATAAAAATGATAACATCTGCTTCATCAATTGCTACTTCAGCTTGTTGACGAATTTGTGTCAAAAATGGCTCGTCTCCAATATCAATTCCACCTGTATCAATAATGTTAAATTCATGATTTAACCATTCTCCAGCGCTATAAATACGATCGCGCGTTACACCTGGAATATCTTCTACGATTGAAACTCTCTCTCCAACAATTCTATTGAAAATAGTAGATTTCCCTACGTTCGGGCGGCCTACTATTGCTATTACTGGTTTCGGCATATACTTTCATCCTTTCAACTTGCTTCTGTTTATTATGTAAAAAACCCTTCTTTGTGCAAGAAGGGATTTGCATTCCAGAATATTTCTCAGCGTATCAAAACACCTCACATTATAACACACGTTGCTAATGTTTCACAATAATATATACATTCTCTTGTAAGCGATGCGCAATGCCGTCTAGAATTGCCTCTAAATTATTTGCAACAAATTCTAATTCCTCTGTCGATTCACAAGTAAATAGAGGGGCACCACCAGCAAACTTCTCCGGGGTCGTTGTAATAACTGCAAGAATTACACTTTCTAACATCATCTCTTATCTCCCCTTCCTTTCGGGGCTTCTGATGACATATGAACAGCACTTTCTAACGTCGGCACGTTCCCTATGACACCTATCGCTTTCTCCGCATCTTGATCTTGTGGCAAGACAAAGATTCCAACCCTACCATCCTCTAAATCACGCTTTGCTAATGGTACAAGTGCCGGCGTACCAGAATCTCTATAAATCCCTAAAGCAACAGAAACATCATGTAAAATAGCCTGTCGTTGTCCTAAGTTGGAGATTGTCACCATCGCATCAATTGATTTTGGCCTTAAAATAAAACCCATTCCATACTTCATAATTTCCTCTTGTCTCGCTGGCAATCCAATATTCATAATGTAAATATTATCAATATATAGCCCCGCTCCTTCAAAACGAAGTGGAACATGCTCGATATCAACAAGATCATGTAACCTCTTACCAGACATTAATGTTTTCGCGATAAAAAATGCGATTATGGCCATAATTACTCCGGCAATCCATGAACGAAATCCTATATACGCAAATGTCGTTGCAAACGACGTTAACATCGCCAAATAGTTGCGACTTTCAAAAACTAATGCAATTCCTTCAATATATGTATTCCCACGCGGTACAAGCTCATATCCATCTAATTGTTGAAGTGTATTCCTTTCCATGTTACGCACATCACGAAACTGTGTCGCTGCTAACGTAAGAAACGTAATGGCAGAAAAATCTTTTTTCAAAATGGATGGAATCGCGATTGCTCCTAAAGCCGCTGCAATTAATCCCATCGCAATGTGAATAATTTTCCCGTGGAGCCTCGTCGGATATTGCCGCGTATCTGTCCGGAGCATTAACACTCTCGTTACTGTCCCCGCTATTACGCCACATAAAATGGCCGGTGTATATTCAATCATGTATTACCCTCGCCTTTCTTTTACGTGTTTTTCTCTTGAACTGTTCCATATATACTGATGCTTTCGCAATCCAAAACAAAATTGCCATAAAAAATGTAGAAACGGCGACGCTATCAAAAAATGCTAAACTTCCGTAATCATAAGGAAAATGCAGTTTCCGAAAAATAATTGTCACAAACAATTCTCCCTGTAACATTCCTATATAAAGAGAACATAATCGTAGTATGCGATCCTCATGTAATAAAACGGCGGCATACACAAGAGCACTACTTAACAAAAACAACCTGTCCACCACAATCCAAATTGGATCATATACTTCTAACAAATGAAAACTTGTATATAACATTGCGATAATAAGTGCCGAAAGTAAGCTATATAATTTTTTCCAAATAGAATATAGTGCGATTCCTATAAAAGCAACAACAGAAAGTAACAGTGCATTTATTGATACCGTGAATGAAGCAATCGTTACATGTAACGGAGAGCAAATAATAAAAATCAATATACAAGCGCTTATCTTCCACCGAATAGAGTCCTTTTTCATAAAAAAAGTTACGACAATCCACCCTATCCAAGCTACAAAATAAAAAGTACTCCCTTCCATCATTTCACCTCCTATGTTTTCCATTATGGGAACTTTTTATGAAAGTTAATCCACTTTCTTCACGCATAGTTTTTTCCGATAACAGCAACACTTTTAATAAGGAGGTGCTATTCATTATGGGTAAAGATCGTCAAGAAAGAAAACTAAGAGAATCACGCCGCGTTGAATCTGACCGCGACCAATCACTACAATATCCGGGTGCAACTGGACTGGATACACCAGAGCAAGCTCGTAAGCAGAATCAGCACTAATGAATACAAAAAGACGGTTTCGATATTGTACGAAACCGTCTTTTACATATTCCTCATAATTTTTACTTATATCAAAATAATATTTCACATAAGAATCTTTCTACAAATTATTTTTGTTCCTCTCCCTTTTCCTTTGGCAAAATTAAACTTTCTTCAATAACTCAGTAGTAAACTATCCACATTCTCAGTCGCAACTTTTACAATATAATGTTTTTATATACATATTATAAAATATTTATAGACTATCAACTCCATCCCTAACCTTATATTACTAAAACGAATAGAATACAAAAAAACCAACCAATCGGTTGATTTTTTATCTTCTACTATAATGCGTCGTATCAATTCCACGCTGCGTTAACCAATGATACGTTTCACCCTTTATAACAAGAGGTACGGACTGTAACTCTTCTATCGTCTTTGCACCGAGAGCTGTCATAATAAATTTCAAATCTGTATGTAAAAGGTCAATTTCGTCCACCAACTTCTCGATACCATCTTCCATTAAAATGCGTAAAAAGTATCCAGCAAACGCAGTTGTATTCGCCCCTAATGCGATTGCTTTCGCTACGTCAAGCGCTGTTTGTATACCCCCAGATGCAATAAAAGAGAGGTTATTATTTGTAGAGGTTGCTTCAATAATCGAGGTAGCTGTTTGTATGCCCCAGTTATTAAAATAAGAAAGCATTCGCTGTCTTCTTTCATTTTCAACAGCAGCAAAATTCGTACCACCTTGTCCGCCAATATCAATTGCCGTTACACCTACGCTCGCTAACTGTTGCATTGTTTCCTTACTCATCCCAAATCCAACTTCTTTTACAATGACAGGAACTTTACTATTTAAAACAATTTTCTCAATACGCTGAAGTACACCAGTAAAGTCACGGTCTCCTTCTGGCATCGTTAACTCCTGTATGACATTTAAATGAATTTGTAGCGCATTCGCTCCAACCATATCAACAGCACGCTCTGCCTGTTCAACAGTTGCCTCACTACCTAAATTAGCAAAGAAAATACCATTTGGATTTACCTTTCTAATAATCTTATAAGAAGCAGCTTCACTTTCATCTTTTAACGCCGCCATTTGCGAACCTACAGCCATAGCAAGGTTATGATGTTTCGCTACATATGCTAATTGCTCATTAATATGTAACGTTTTCTCTCCTCCACCACCAGTCATCGCATTGATAAAAATCGGCGAACTTAGTGAAAGTTCGCCGATTTTTGTTTCACATGTTATTGTTTCATAACTTGAATTTGGCAAGCTTTGATGCACAAATTCAATATCATGAAAGCCATGCGTACGAGACTGACCAGTAGAAAGAGCGTATTCAATATGATCTAATTTACGTTTTGCCCTTACCACTTGTACCCCTCTTTATTTCTTTAATTTTTTCAGTTGTTCACCAATAATATCACTTAATTGGAAAGTAGCAGAATCAGCATTTGGTTCATACTGACTGTAATCTTCAGTTACATTATTTTCCTCAAGCGCTTCTTTTATACTTAAAGAAATACGTTTTTCTGCTACATGCACTTCAAGCACTTTCACTTTTACTTCTTGTCCCATTTCCAATACTTCATTTGGATTCTTCACATGACGATTTGCAATTTGAGATACATGCACAAGACCTTCAACGCCCGGTAAAATTTCAACGAATGCACCGAATGTAACAAGACGCTTTACTACTCCTTCACGAATATCTCCAGCTTTTACTTCGCCACCAACATTTTCCCAAGGTCCCGGCTGAGCTGCTTTAATTGATAAAGAAATACGTTGTGTGTCAGCATCAACAGATAATACCTTTACTTTTACCTTTTGACCTTGCTCTAATACTTCAGAAGGTTGCTCTACACGTTCGTGCGAAATTTGTGAAATATGAACTAAACCGTCCACACCCCCAACGTTAACGAAAGCGCCGAAGTCAGTTAGTCGTTGCACTGTTCCTTCAACAACGTCTCCTTCTTTTAATGAAGAAATCGCTTCTTTCTTCTTAGAATCTAGTTCTAATTCTACTACCGCTTTATGTGAAAGGATTACACGATTTTTTTCGCGGTCTAATTCAACAATTTTCACGGCTAACGTTTTGCCTTTATAGTCAGTAAAATCTTCTACATAATGTACTTCTACAAGTGAAGCCGGGATAAAACCACGAACACCAAGGTCCACAACTAATCCACCATTCACGATATCTTTTACAGTAACATCAAATACATGACCAGAATTAAATTTCTCTTGTAATTCTACCCATGCTTTTTCTGCATCAACAGCACGTTTAGATAATACAAGATCATTCTCTTCTAATTTAATAACCTTTAATTCTAGTGTTTGATCTAATTCTACAACATCGCTTGCTTTTTCAATATGAACGTTAGCTAACTCACTAATTGGAATTACGCCATCTGTTTTGTATCCAACGTTTACAAGCACTTGTTTCTCTTCAACTTTCGTTACAGAACCTGTAACAACGTCACCAACTTGTAATTCTTTTGAATCCATAACTTCTTCATTCATTTTCTCTACCATGGAAATACCTCCCTACAGAATTGACAAAGCATTTTTTATGTATATACGAAATGAAAACAATTGTTTTCATTTGCATGTTTAAGAATTTATCATCACATACTTAAGCTTCATACATTTCACTAGAAAATATATTAAACCTATATAAATAGTATACAGCAAAATCATGTTGAAGAAAGTATGTTTTGAAATATAATAGCGAATATATTCTGACAGTTTTATTCCTCTTTAACTAACTTCTTATAAATCCGGTCATTTGTCAAGGAAAGAGACTCACAATTCACGTATCCTTTACATTTTTATATAAACAAAAAAGAAAGAGGCTACCCCCTTTCTTTATTTCGCAAACACTCCCGAAACAATACCCATAATTTTTTGGACAACTTCTTCAATTGATAAAGAAGTTGTATCTAATTCCAATGCATCATCAGCTTTTTTTAGAGGAGAAACTTCGCGTTCTGAATCTAATTTATCACGCTGAGCAATTTCTTCTTTTAACTGCTCTAAATTAGAATCGAAACCTTTATTCATATTTTCTAAATGTCTTCTTTCTGCTCTTTCTTCAACAGAAGCAAGCATAAAGATCTTCACTTCAGCATCCGGTAACACATGTGTACCAATATCACGACCATCCATTACAACGCCGCCTTTTTCCGCTAACTCTTGTTGACGGCGTACCATTTCTTCACGAACAAGGCGATGTTTCGCCACAATAGATACTCGATTCGTTACCTCAGGTGTACGAATTACTTCAGAAACATCTTGTCCATTTAAAAATACAAGTTGTGTATTTTCTCCTTGCTGAAACTCGATTTTCACATTCTTTACAACTTCCATTAGCTGCTCTTCATTTTCAATATCCACTTTTTGCTCAAGGGCTGCGTATGTAATCGTACGATACATTGCGCCTGTATCAATATAAACGTAAGAAAGCTTCTTCGCTACAACTTTCGCAACTGTACTTTTTCCAGCAGCTGCTGGACCATCTATAGCAATTGAAATTCTTTTATCCATCGTAACACCTCATTTTTTCACTTATAAAACAAAACGAAAAGCAGGTATTCTCCTGCTTCTTCTCATTTGCTTCACGTCATTAAATCCTCAATTATTGTAGCATAATCCTTCATAGAAGAAAATGAAAACTACCTATTCACCTGTAAGATTTTCGTTTTGTTTTTTACCATAACACCTTCATAATAAACAATTTTAGATAAGTATTTCACCGATGATTTATGTATAAATAATAATTGTACAACACAAAGACAAATAAATTGTATTATTAATATACGAATAAAAATTCTCTCCATCTTTTTCACCGTAATTGCTCCCTCTTATACTATATTTTTACATTTCATTTTATTATTTTATACATCGTACATATAGCAGTTCATTTTATTGTCATTTCCGAGGCATACTTTTATACATTTCCATTGTCGAATTTACTCAAAACATGTTATGTTCTAAATGTATTTTTTACTTGAAAGGGGTATAAGCATTGAAAAGAATCCTAGTTTTACACACAGGTGGAACAATTGCAATGGAGGAAGATAAAGAAACTGGGGTCGTACAACCAGGTGAAAAAAATCCTCTTTTAAAATTCATTCCTGATTTAGAAGGCGATGTTGATTTAATCGTTGAAGATGTGTTCCATCTACCATCTCCTCATATGACACCGAGCGAAATGTTACAATTACAAGTCATCATTGATGAAAGAGTAAAACAAGACAACATTCATGGCGTAGTCATTACTCATGGTACGGATACATTAGAAGAAACAGCCTACTTCTTAGATTTAACAGTACAAGCAACTATTCCGATCGTTGTAACAGGTGCAATGCGATCTAGTAATGAATTAGGTGCTGATGGTCTATATAACTTCTTATCAGCTGTAAAAGTCGCTAGCAGTAGTGAAGCCGCAGAAAAAGGTGTTTTAGTCGTATTAAACGACGAAATTCATTGCGCTACAAACGTAACAAAAACACATACAAGCAATGTAGCAACATTCCAAAGTCCACAGTATGGACCAATTGGTATGGTAACAAAGCGCGGCGTTGTATTCCACCATGCTTTAGTACATCATGAAACATATTCAGTAAATAAAATTTCTAAAAATGTAGTCGTTCTAAAAGCTTACGCTGGTATGGACGATACATTGTTAGCAGCAATTGAAAATCTTCCAGTAGACGGGATTGTTATTGAAGCACTTGGACAAGGTAATTTACCTCCAAGAACACTTCCTAGTCTAGAACGATTAATAAACAAAGGAATTCCTGTCGTATTAGTTTCTCGCTGTTTCAACGGCATCGTTCAAGATGTATATTCATATGAAGGTGGCGGCAAACAATTAAAAGATATGGGTATTGTATTCACATACGGTTTAAACGCTCAAAAAGCACGTATTAAATTATTAGTTGCATTAGAGAATACAACTTCTCATGAAACAATCCAAAACATGTTTATGCATGATTAAAAAAAGAAGCTGTCGAAGTTTATTTCGACAGCTTCTTTTTACATTTCTCTTGTTGCGATGGTTTGCGCAATTGCATCTCCATGAAATCGACCGTTCTCAATAAATATTTCATTTGCATTATTTCCAGCAGCAATTACACCTGCAATGAAAATATTTGCAGCGTTCGTTTCCATCGTATCCTCTGCATAAATTGGACGTCCTGTCGCTTCATCAATCCGAACACCCATCTTTGTTAAGAAGCTATGATCTGGATGGTAACCAGTCATCGCAAATACAAAATCATTTTGGATTGTATTTGTCTCGCCATCAACCGTATACGTTAATGTATGCTCAGTAATTTCTTTCACATGAGCCCCGAAATGCATGTGAATTGTACCATTTCGGACTAACGCCTCAAACTCTGGCAAAATCCACGGCTTTATGCTTGGTGAATACTCACTTCCGCGATATAGTACCGTTACACGCGCACCAGCTTTAACAAGCTCTAACGCGGCATCTACACTCGAGTTTTTCCCACCTATAACTACTACATCTCGATCAAAATAAGGATGTCCTTCTTTAAAATAGTGAGCTACCTTCTTCAATTCCTCACCTGGAACGTTCATATAATTTGGATTGTCATAATATCCAGTTGCTACAACAATATATTTCGCTATATATATTTCTTTACTTCCGTCACGCTTTGTCGTTTCAACCTGAAAAACTTCTCCATCTTTTTGAACTTTCTCCACTCGTTCAAAAGCATTTACACGTACAGATTTACGCTTTACTACTTCACGATAATACGCAAGCGCTTGATTTCGAACAGGCTTACGATTTTCTGTAATAAAAGCTACATCACCAATTTCTAATTTTTCACTAGAAGAGAAAAATGTTTGATGGGTTGGATAATTATAAATCGCATTTACAATGTTTCCTTTTTCAATTACTAACGGATTTATCCCTACCTTTTGCAACGAAATTGCTGCTGCTAATCCGCACGGACCGCCTCCAATTATGATAGCTGTTTCTTTCTGCATACTCGGTTCACTCCTAGTCTTCTACCAATACACTATTTATAAAAACAAGAAAAAACCTACTTACAGCAGTAGGCACCTATCTTTATTGTATTCATTTTTCATATATTTGTCATCTAAACGAAACGTACATCCGATAGACATCTGCTAAAAACTGCTGAAATTTAATACCTTGTTTCCCTAAAACATTTTCAGGATCAATCTTTCTGGCTGGATCAAGTGTTTTATGTGATACGATATCTTTTTTCGGATTCAAGCCGAAGTTTTGACATAAATACGCATGATACCACGTAAAACGGGTATATGCTTCCCAAAAATTAACATCACCGCCATAACAAAGCTCCACTCCAATAGCAGCCTTATTGGCATCATACCCATACAAGTCATTATCTGTCGGCACACCATATCGAACATGATAAGCAACTTCATTTATAGGAATAATTTCTAGTATTGTTTTGTCATCTATAAATGTATGTGCCGAAGCTTTCGGTTGTATCTCATTAAAATAATCCCGATTCCCAATCGCATTGCTACCAGGATTCCCCGTATCATGGCTTACAATAAACCTTACTTTAGAAAGAGGAATTCCCGGCCGTGAACTTCCATATCCAATATAGTTACGCTCTATAGGAAACATCGCCATTACTACCAACTCCCGCTTCAGAAGATTACCTTACTTCTTTATATATGTATTCGGTAGCAATGTCCTTATAGCATATTTCTTACGCGAAGAGAAAATCGAAAATATTTGATGTGAACACCATAAATAATAAAATACTTACAGCAACTCCATAAAAACCGTAAAACCAAACACAATCTTCTTTCGTATCTAAACCGAAAAATTTATTTACTGATTGTAATAATGTGCCGCGCTTACTTTGTTTGTTTCTTAACACTTCCACTCGTTCTACAACATCCGCTGGCATCATAAATCTTTGGTCTACTGTCATTTTCATCATTTATCTCTCCTTAAAATCATTTCCGTTTTGTTTATCTAAGGAGATTATAGCACGTTTGTTCGCATAGAACAAGCGTTCTTTTTGTTTTTATTTTATTTTTCGGAAAATCCAGTAAGAATCGTGATTACAAAGGCTATAATCGGTCCTACTACAACCGCACCAAATATTAAAAACAGTAATCCTTCCCCGAACACCCGAACAATACTTGTCTTTTTGGCTTTCGTCGCTCTTGCAAGTTCTCCCTCTAACCTCTTAACCTTTTCTTCTAATTGTTCTACTCGTTCCATCATTTTATTTTCCATACACAACACCTCACTCTAATACTTCAACAAAAAAACGTGATTCCCTCGAAAGGAATCACGTTTTCTCACAATATAATATTATACCCAACCTCTGAAGCGACTTGCTTCAGCCATTTTACGAACACCGACCATATACGCCGCTAAACGCATGTTCACTTTACGAACTTGTGCTGTTTCATAAATAGAATCAAACGATCTTACCATTACTTTTTCTAAACGTTGTTCTACTTCTTCTTCAGTCCAGTAGTAACCTTGGTTATTTTGTACCCACTCAAAGTAAGATACTGTTACCCCACCAGCACTTGCTAATACGTCTGGAACAAGTAAAATTCCGCGATCTGTTAAAATTTTAGTTGCTTCTAATGTTGTTGGACCATTTGCAGCTTCAACAACGATTTTTGCTTTAATATCATTAGCATTTTCTTCTGTAATTTGGTTCTCAATTGCAGCTGGAACTAAAATGTCGCAATCAAGTTCTAACAATTCTTTGTTTGAAATTGTATTATTAAATAGTTTTGTTACTGTACCGAAGCTATCACGACGGTCTAATAAATAATCAATATCTAATCCGTTTGGATCATGTAATGCGCCGTAAGCATCTGAGATTGCAATAACTTTCGCACCTGCATCATGCATAAATTTAGCTAAGAAGCTACCAGCATTACCGAATCCTTGAACAACAACGCGTGCACCTTTAATATCAATGTCGCGTTTTTTTGCAGCTTCGCGAATACAAATTGTAACACCTTTCGCTGTTGCTGTTTCACGTCCATGTGATCCACCTAATACAAGTGGCTTACCTGTAATAAATCCTGGTGAATTAAATTCGTCAATACGGCTATACTCATCCATCATCCATGCCATAATTTGAGAGTTTGTGAATACATCTGGAGCTGGAATATCTTTCGTCGGTCCTACGATTTGGCTAATTGCTCGTACATAACCGCGGCTTAATCTTTCTAACTCACGGAATGACATTTCACGCGGGTCACAGATAATTCCACCTTTACCTCCGCCATATGGTAAGTCAACAATACCACATTTTAAACTCATCCAAATTGAAAGTGCTTTCACTTCATTTTCTGTTACATTCGGATGGAAGCGAATTCCACCTTTCGTTGGACCAACAGCATCATTATGTTGTGCACGATATCCTGTAAATATTTTAACAGTCCCGTCATCCATACGAACTGGTATTTTCACTGTCATCATACGAATTGGCTCTTTTAATAATTCATATACTTCGTTTGGATAACCCAATTTTTCTAACGCTTCACTAATAACAATTTGTGTTGAATTCAATAGTTCAAAATGTTGTTCCCTTTGTTGTTGTGTTTTTGTTTGAGTTCCCTTTTCGGCTACCATAGTAAGTAAACCCCCTGTAATTTCACTTGTTTAGTAAACCTTCATTGCCTAGTATACACCGTTAAATTTGGAATGCAATAGAAAACGCTAACAAATATATACAAAGTATTTCCTTTTGCAAGCGTTTTCACTATCATTATAGTCCTTTTATTGCTTTTAGAAAAGTAAAATACTTAAATATTTAAATATTTTTTATTTAACTTAAATACAGCACTTTAAAAAGATACATTTAAGTAAAATAAAAAACAAAACCTTAGCTATGTTATATTAGCTAAGGTTTTGTTTTTTCACAAAGTAATTGTGTATTTGTTCAATTGCTTGAGAAGCCATTAATTCTTTACCATACTCCATTAGACGATAAATAGTTGCTGTAGACGGATTACCATATTCCGCTAAAATAGCTATAAAATCTGCCTTCAGTAATTGTATTTGCTCCTCTTCTTCCATCCAAAGATAGAAACGCCCATCCCACGTATATAATTTTCCGCCAGTTACATCAAGGTTATATAAACGATTCGACAGGTTAATTACGTCATCTAGTGTAGCAAACTCATAAAGGATATGCTCGCTTTCATCTAGAGTCACTTGCATTTCAATAAACTCGTCACGGAACTCATCATCTGTATCCGCTTCTTGATGTTCTTTCGTTACAATTACGACCATTCCTTGCGCTTGTAGAGAAAATACTTCAACTGCAATCGGGCCATCCGCTTCAAATCCCAATTCTTTATTTGCTTCTTGCATCATATCACGAAATAATTGCTGTACTTTCGGTGCATTTCTCCACAAATCTTCTTTCGTTAATCCTCGTTCAGATAAATCATCAAATGTTAAGAAAATTTTTATCTTATTGTAATTTAATCGTTCCAGCCTCATCTCATACCCTCCCTACGCAACCAATGAATATAATTTTTATTATATGAAATAGAAAATAGATGGTTCTTTTCGAACAACTATTCTAACATTTTTAACCAATCATCCCATTCTTCTTTCGTATCACCAATTAGGCTTGTTTGAATGTTCAACTGATCTCCAGCACCTATTTCTCCTATAACCCCAACAGAAAGGTTTTCACTTTTTTCTTGCAACAAATTCAAGTAGCTCATTGCGTTCTTCAGTTCTCGTCCGTCATCAAAAGAGATTACTACATATTTAGGTCTTATTTGCTCAACAGCTAACGTAATACTATCTTCCGCTAAGCTTGCCCTAATATATATCACCTCATATCCTTTTAATCGTAAATACGTTGAGAAAACAAACCCTTTCAACATATTACTTTCTAACACAACAACTTTGTGTATAGAAGAAAACGATGATGCATTATGATATATCATCCCTAGACGCGTTTGTAAAAATGATACGACATATTGGAATTGCACCATTGTAACTTCATTATTATTTTTTAACGTTAACAATTTATTTGACACTTGAAGAACAATACTTGCGATAACTTTTTCTGTTGCATAAATACTAAAAGCCTCGTTTAACAATGCAGAAGTTGTAATTTCATCAAATTTTAACAAAGCTTGTAGTAAATCGTCCACTAAAACAACTTCTCTATCGTAATGTATTTCATTTTCAACACTATTCTGCAAACGATTCCCTTCTAATAATTGAACTGCTTGTCCAATCATCATGCCGGAAGAAACCTTGTCCATTAACCATTTCAAAATTTGAATATGCTCTTCTGTATATAATCGATGCCCCGCATGATTCCGCTTTGGGGCAATCATTTGATATCTTCTTTCCCATGCACGAAGCGTACTTGGTTGAACTCCAATTATTTTTGAAACAGCTTTTATGTTATATTTTCCGTTTAGAGTTGGCATCATTTCCCTCCGCATAACGTAATAATATGTGTTTGAGCAGGTGCTCGGAAGCGAAGTGGAATCAACGTTGTTCCATACCCATTACTAACAAAAAGAGTTATATTTGAATGCTTATATACGCCACCTTTTAAATATTTTTTAGATGGGAATAATCGAATCTGCCCTCCATGTGTATGTCCACTTAGCACAAGTGAAATTTGTTCTTTTCCAGACATTTTATTTATTATATCAGGGTTGTGGCTAATTAATATGCGAAAACCATCTTCTTTACAATCAGCCAACGCTAAATCTAAACGATCACGTTCCAAACCAACATCATCTACACCGAGCAAACAAATTTTCTCTCCTAATTCAGACTCAAATACAACTCTTGTATTATCTAAAACTTTCACATTATTTTCTAATAACAAAGCATCTAATTCATGATATTCAATTTCATAATCATTATTTCCCCATACAAAATATACAGGAGCTATCGCTCTTAGCTTTTGTATATTTGCAGAGATTTTCGATAAAGGGACACCTTTTTCCGCTAAATCACCACCAATAATTACAAGATCAACTCTTCCTTTTACTTGTTCAATTAACGAATTCGAAATGACCCTTCTATGAATATCAGATATAAAAAATACATTTACTTTTTGAAAACTTTTCGGAAATTCTTCAAATATTAAAGTATGTTCTAGCACCGTATCACGCATTGCTTCTGTATACATTACAAGAAGCATTATAATACCAATACAAACGAGAGTACTTAATAAGATAATCCATATCATATATTTTTACTCCCCTCCTCATAAAGATAATCCTCAGTTTTTATAGTAAGTATTTTACTAACTTTCTCGCTTTGTGGACTTATCTTTTATCGGAATTTTTAATTCTTGACCTACATTCACTTCATCTTTTTGTAAATCATTATACTTTTTAATCACTTCGATTCCAGTTTCATCTGAAAAATATTGCTTCGCTATACTTTCTAAAGTTTCTCCCTCTTTCACCGTATGCGTGACGACTTTCTCAGATGATGCCTCGGACTCAGATTTAGCTGAATCAAAAAAAATGACCTCAAATGCACTTTTTCCAGCGTTATTACTATCACTTTTCACCTGAATATATTTATCTGTATACCATAAGATACTAATTGGTAGTAATATGAATAGAAATGTTAAAACTCGAACGAAAATATGATTCATTTTAAACTTTTGTTTTTTTTCTTTATTTCTATGAATTTCACTACGCGGCGGTAAACCTTCTTTTTCTTCCACTCGCTCAACTTCTAATTCCTCTTCAAAATCAGGAATTCGTTTCCTCATGTTGTTCACCACCACCTTCCATTTATTTTCTTAATTGGAGTCCCATTATAAAATCAACAAGAAAGTGTGCAAAGATTGTTATAAACAAATTTCCTGTCCATTCAAATACGTAACCAAAGACAAAACTAATGAAACAGACGAAACAAAACAAAAATGGCTTTTTTATATACCGAATATGTAACACTGCAAATACAAAACTCGCTATTACAATTCCAAAGTGCGTCTGCACTACACCTCTAAATAAAAATTCTTCTGCAAAGCCGATAATGAACGTAATAACGAGTAGATGCATAACTGACATCCCTTGAAACATCCTATCGTTAATACCACCATCATCAAACCAAGACTCTGGAAACACCCGCATTGCAACATAATCTAATAACACAATACCAATTGCTAACAAGCCACCTATTATAAGTATAGACACCGGTTCCCATTTCCATAGACTATACACCGATTTTATATCTCGGAATAGTATATAGGCTAGTAAACAACCGATACCAATAATAATGAACTGTGTGATATACAGATTCAGCCTTATTTCTTTCGGACTCATATCTTCAATATTATGCCTTTGAATGTTCATCATTCCCCCATCTTTTCTAGACCGAAAAGCTTTTGTAACTCTGTTTCCCAATTATAGTCGAAATCCGATTGTTGCGCTTGTCTTTTTTTATAATCTGTTTTTGTAATATGACAATAGTCGCAGCAATTCTTTAACTCGCCCTCTTTTCTGTAACCGAACTGTTGCAATAAATATTCACGTCTACATCCTTTCACTTGTATCCATGCTTTCATGTTTTCTAGCTCACTATATTTATTACGTAGCCTTATTTCTACTTCAGCTATTAATCTGTTCATAATTTCATCTGACAAGCTCTCTAATTTTAATTTTCTCTGTTGTATGATTCCAAGCTGTTCAAGATGATAGCGGATGAAACGCCAATATTGTTCATTAAATCTTGCTGCATTATAACAAATTTCTTCTACCTCTTCTATTGGTAATTCTTTCGTTTGAAACATTCTTTCCTGTAGTAAAGAAAATAAAAATTGTATTTGTGACTGGCTTGGCAATTCATCTTCAATTATTGAAATTGGTAAATCGTGATCTAACGGACTACATAGTAAAATAGCTATACTTGGTTCACCATCTCTTCCAGCTCTTCCGATTTCTTGTAAATAAGAAGCTATATTAGTCGGATAGTGAAAATGAATAATATATCTCGTGTTCGATTTATTTACTCCCATACCAAAAGCACTTGTACATATTACAAGCTGCAATTGGTCATTCATAAACTGCTGTTGAATTAACATACGCTCTTCATGTTCCATACCACCATGATAGAAAGCGACACCAGTCACGCCTTTTTCTCTTAAATATTCCGTTAAACGTTCTGTCCACGCTCTGCTTGAACAATATACAATCCCCGGCCCTTGTAAATACATCACCTGGTCCAAAAGCGCCTCTTTCTTCTCTTCTATCGTCTCTACAAATTGTACTTCCATTGCTATATTTGGACGATCAATAGAGTATACATGCTGCGTCACATTCTCCAAATTCAAACTCTCTGCTATATCTCGGAGTACATCTTTCGTCGCTGTTGCAGTTAATGCTAGCACCGTAGGAGACCCGATATTCTTAATAACTACATTTAGTTTTTTATAATCTGGTCTAAAATCATAACCCCATTGCGAAATACAATGAGCTTCATCCACAACAAATAATGAAATATGAACTTTCTTCAATTCTCTTATTAACAATTCCGACTGCAACATCTCTGGTGAAACAAAAATAAATTTATAAGAAGCTAATCTTTTCATCGCTTCTCTTTTTTCCTGTAATGTCCGAAAACTATTAAATGCTATCACTCGGTTTTTCACAACATATTTTAATTGTGTAACCTGATCTTCCATCAAAGATAATAATGGTGATACAACAAGTACTGTCCCTTCTTGCATAAGCCCTGGAAGTTGATAGCACATAGACTTCCCCCTTCCGGTCGGAAGCATCGCTATAACATCTTTTCCTTCCAATAAATCTGTAATGACTCCTTTTTGACCTGGACGAAATTCAGAATATCCAAACCACCTATATAAATATTCCTCAAGTTTCATTTATACCCTCCATCCGCGCCAATACAAGACGAACTTCAAAATAAGAGATATCCTCTCCAACCGCTTGTTTCAACTCACGCAGCTTACGTGTTTGTAATGCATCAATTACTTCTGTTACTTTATCTATTTTGTCTTTTTCCATAAACATTTCAATTGAAAAATCTCTTTCTCGCAAAGCAATTTCAACAAAATGATCTTCTATCGTTGCAACCTTTAGATTTCTAATTGTCGCTATTTCTTCTAATGAGCGCCCTTGCCTCCAAAAATTATATGTTTTTTTCGTTGATAAACTAAATAATTCAGCTCTCTCATTTGGATAAGAGATAATCTCAGATAATAACGGAAATTCATTTTCATAATCGCGAACTTCTTGTATAAGGAAATGAATTGTACCCCAAAATAAAAAGTACACCCTGAAAACATCTCGTCTCGTAATTTCTGCTAACTGCTGCAATGTACAACCGATACGTTCATATCCTGTTAATCTATATGTTACAATCGTTGCTTCTACCACATCACATTTCCTTAAAAGAGTATATATTTCTTTCCATAATCCTTTTGCCAATTCACTACGCCTATACGGCATACCTGTTAAAAAGCGTTTCACCCAAACCATTATTTCTGTATCTTGTTGAATAGGAATAAACTTCGTATTATTCTGTTGTAAATTAGATATAGTTTGAATAATTAAGGATAATCTTTTCCAAAATGTTTCACCTAATTCACCATAGTGCAAACCATGTAAATGCGCTGGAAAAGCATACCCTTCCTCCCATGTATGTAACTGCATTTTACCTTTAGGTGTTAACAAATATGTATTTTCATGTATCTCTTGAATCAAATCTGCTTGCAACAACTTTGCAACTTCACGATCATATTCAGCTCTATTTAGCGATTTATATATTCCAAACAAAAAAGAAATTCGGAACATATTTCCATCTTGTAACGTTTGCGAAGAACGTTTTCCCTTTAATAAATAATAAATAGAAGAAACGGTCCTTTCACCATTCAATTGTTTTAAACAATACAATACAGTATATTGTAGTTGCATTACCGCTTCCACCTTTCAATCTAACTTAGTTACTCATTAAACTTATCATATTGGCAATATGTACTTGTATATATTCTATTGTACCAAACGAAATAACATTTACGTATTTTGAAAATCTTATGACATAATGCAAAAATTAGTTGACACTCTAATTGATAAGGATTATCATTATAATTTTATGTTGAAAAGTTTTAAAAACCGTTTTACAATAAGGTTATAATTTTTATGGCGAGCTTTTCACATACATATTATCAGGAGGGAAAAAAGATGGCAAAATATACAATCGTTGATAAAGATACTTGTATCGCATGTGGTGCTTGTGGCGCTGCTGCACCAGACATTTATGACTATGATGATGAAGGTATTGCATTCGTAACATTAGACGATAACCAAGGTATCGTTGAAATTCCAGATGTATTACTTGAAGATATGATGGATGCATTCGAAGGTTGTCCAACTGACTCAATTAAAGTTGCTGACGAATCATTCGACGGCGATGCTTTAAAATTCGAATAGTCTTTTATTAACTTCAAAAAATACCCCTCATTCCTTTGAGGGGTATTTTTTGTTTTCTATTTTCATTCTCCTTATTAAAAAACCATTAGTAGTTACATACTACTAATGGTTTTATTTTATATTTTATGCATTTTTCATTTTTGCAAACACCCATACTTTCAGGCGTGAGAATAACGCTACAAATACAATTGTCACAACAATTCCTTTAATCAAATTAAATGGTAAGATTGCCGTTACAACCGTTGTTTTTATCGCTTCGCTAGACATAGCTGGTGAATTTAAAAACCAAGTGTAAGCTGGGAATATGATGATGTAATTTAATACGCTCATAATAAGAGCCATTGTAATTGTCCCTAGCATTAATCCTGTCGTTAAACTCTTAACAGTACGATACTTCCTAAATAAGAAAGCTGCTGGTCCAATAAATAAACATCCTGCAATAAAGTTAGCAATTTCTCCAACTGGTACTCCCGTTAAACTCCCTTGAATCCCGTAATGTAAAATATTCTTTATCGCTTCTACAATTATCCCTGCAACTGGTCCGAAAATAATTGCAGCAATTAGAGCTGGTACATCACTAAAATCAATTTTTAAAAATGGCGGAAGCCCTGGGAATGGGAAATCCAACATCATCAGTAAATATGCAATACTACTTAGCATCGCTACACTCACCATCTGCACTACACTGTTTTTTTGTTTCATCTTTCTCTCTCCTTTTCCATCGATCATCTCATGGAAAGTGGAAAGGTTCTGCTATGCCTACTTTTTCATAGAACGAAAAAACCCTTTGTGTTTTACACAAAGGGAGAATTTAAGGCACATCAAACAGACGTTCAAATACTTATCTTTTTTGAACGCTTGAACCTCCATCTTCTCCCATCCAGACTGTACTGTCGGCTTTGGAATCACACCAAATCCTGCCTTAACGGCTCGCGGGCTTAGAACAAAATCACATATAGTTCATCACCGCCGGTCGGGATTTTCACCCTGCCCCGAAGATAGACCGATATTCTATTTTCCACTTCATTATACAACAACATGATCGTATTGTGAACAAAAAAAGTGTAACTTATTAAAAATAAGTTATTAATTTTACATAACCAAAATCATACATTATATTTTACAATACACCCCATATTTTTTAGTATTCGGCATTTCTCCTATGAATCCCCTAGTCATATATAATTAAAAGTGATAAGATGTTGAATTGTTAAGATAAGAACATTTTCTGGATTATGGAGGAAATGTCATGAAGAAAGAAAAGAGACACTCTATTCGAGAAACAATGAAAAAAAACTTAAGGAAAGAATACTTTTACTTAAAAAAAGAATTACTTTTCTACTGTCCAATTGATTTAGGCACATTCTCAAGTGAGACATACTATGCTGCTTTCGATGAAGATGGCATCAGTATTTATCAGTATGATAAAAAGACAGAAAGTAAATTAAAATTATGTGAGCGCCATCCATGGAAGAATTGGAATAAAGTGAAGGTTGATCATTATTTGACAACTTCACAATTTATTTTTCAAGGTGAGCGAAACTGGATATTATCCCTTTTCCAAAAAGGAAAAGAAGCTCAAAAAATAATCGAAGAGCATACATCTTTACAAACTGAAGTTGTTTCCCGCTCTTTCTTAAAAAAACTTCCAGGCTTCCGTTCTAATACACCGTTGAATAAATACATCGGCAGCATTTGCTACACTGCACTCATTGCATTTTTATTAAAATGGATGATTCCATTTCAAGCACCACAAATCGCCCTGTACTCTATTTCAATCGGTTGTATGCTTCTTGGTTTACTTTGTTTGACAATTGGTTTAATTGAACCGACTATTGTACTATTTCGAACAAACGAAAAAACAAGAACGAAAGTATTTTACTTATATAGCTACTTAGCTATTTCTGGATTTATATGTGTCTTTATTTTTTGGTAAAAAAGAGCTAGTGTTAAACTAGCTCTTTTTTTACTTTACATATAATTGTTGATTTGGATAAATCAACTCTTGTTGCAACCCATTTTTTTCTTGAATTTCCTTAACGGACATTCTAAATTTCCGTGCAATGCTAACTAAAGTGTCACCTTTTTGAACGACGTATAACGATGAAGAAACTGTTTCATTTCTTTGTTCATGTAAAACAAGCAATGGATTCATCGCATTCTTTTTTGCCATCGTCCATTTTCCTTGATGAACTTCTAAATGTAAGTGTGCACCTCGGGATTCTCCTGTATTTCCTACTTCTCCAATTATTTCTCCCTTTGAAATATAATCCCCTTGAACTACATATCTCTTATTTAAATGTGCATACACAGCCTCATATTCTCCATGTTTAATAAATATAACGTTTCCATAGCTACTTGAATAATAAGACTTTGTTACCTTCCCTTCTTGAATAGCTGACACAGGCGTGCCGATCGGTGCCGCTATATCTATACCGTAGTGTTTTCCGTGCCTTGTTCCAAAATAATCACTTATCTGCCCTTCAACAGGCCATGCCCATTGATTTCCCTCTGCGTACACATGTAATTGAGATAAAAACAGTACTGTCAATAACATGACGCCGTATTTTAAAGCTTTCATATACATCCTCCGTTTTCTAATTACCACCATACCTTCTCTATTTTGGTATATTACAGAAAAAAGTATACAAAAAAAGAAAGTGAATCACTCCACTTCCTTCTCTTTCTTATCACGAAAAACGATTGCACTGCGATTATACTCTACATCTTTTACTTGTAATCGAGCGTTTATTACTCTAGCTACTGCAAATAAATAGTCAGATAATCTATTTACATACTTTAGAACAACTGCATTTATTTCTCCTTCCTTTTGCAAGGACACGATACATCGTTCTGCTCGCCTTACAACTGTACGTGCAATATGAATAGCAGCTGCCGACTCGCTTCCACCTGGTAAAATAAAGCGCTCTAGCGGCGGTGCTTCTTCTATATATGAATCAATTCTACCTTCTAAGTTTTCGACCATTTCAATTTTTACTTTATAAGGAATTTTCTCACCTACTATCGCCAAGTCTCCCCCGCAATCAAATAGTTCATGTTGAATTGTTTCAAGTTCATTGTAAATATCTCCGAAAACCCCGCCTTGTAGTTTCGTCATCGCATATCCAATATGAGAATTCGCCTCATCTATCGTGCCATATGCTTCCACTCGGATATTATCTTTATCCACTCTGCCACCTATTACACTTGTTGTTCCTTTATCTCCTGTTTTTGTATATAATTTCATCGCTTTACGACACCCCTCTCATTATTCTTCATTCGACTAAGTTAGAAAAAAAGTTCTACTATTATTTATTTAATTGATTTTACAAAAAAATAAAAAACAGTAGAACTTTATTCATTATCAACTTTAAAAACGAATATCTAAATTATACGATTCGGTAAATAGACAGAGAATGTAGTTCCCTCCCCAACAACACTTGAAACAGCAATTTTCCCATCATGGCCTTGCACAATATTTTTTGCAATCGCAAGCCCGAGTCCTGTTCCACCTTTTTTTCCACGTGTTCTTGCTTTATCAGCTTTATAGAAACGATCAAATAAAAATGGAATATCTTCTTCTGGAATACCGGCGCCTGAATCTTGCACTTCAAAAATAAGACCATTATTTTTCGTATCAATTACAAGCGTTACATGTCCGCCTGCGTTCGTATGACGTATTGCGTTATCAATTAAATTCGTCAATACTTGTTCCATACGATCTGCATCAAACGGGTACTGCTCAATTGGATCTTTGAAATCAACTGTTAACGCGACTTCTTTATCCTTCGCAATCCCTTGGAATTTACGACCTATTTTTTCAACAAAAGGATGAATATCAACTTCACCTATATGTAACTCTACATTACCACTTTCCATGCGCGCTAAATCTAATAATTCATTTACAAGTTTACCTAAACGAACGGATTCATCATAAATGATTTGAACAAACTCATTAATTTCTTCTTTCGTTTGCACAATATCATCTAAAATTGCTTCACTATACCCTTGAAGCATGACCATCGGTGTACGAAGTTCATGTGATACGTTCGCAATAAAGTCTTGACGCATCTTCTCAAGACGGCGTTCTTCCGTCATATCACGCAATACAGCTACAGCCCCGCGAATTTTCGTTTGATTGTAAAGCGGCGTCATAAGAACCACATAGTTACCTTTTTGTAAATTAATTTCAACCACTTGTTGTTGTTCGCTTTCTACAACGAGATGGAATAGTTCAACAAGTTCAGAAGGCAGTTTTTTACTGAGCTCTATCTCTTTTTCTTCTTGCCAAACTTGTAAGAAATGTTCAGCCGGCGGATTGATTACAACGACTTCACCTTCTTGATTTAATGTAATAACCCCATCTGCCATACTACTTAATATACTAGCTAACTGTTCTTTCTCTTGCTGCAGGGCATTCATATTAAACTTCAACTGTTTCCCCATTTGATTTAAGGCCGTTGCAAGCTCACCAATCTCGTCCTGAGATACCATAGGAGCTTTCGCATCAAACTTCCCACGCGACACCTCAAAAGCAACCTCACGCATTTTACGAAGTGGTGCTGTAATTCGAGTAGATAAGAAGAATGCAAAGAAAGTTGTTAATATAATCGCAATCCCTGCTGATAGGAATATAAAATCAGTCGTTCTTTCCATACCTTGTATCGGCACTTGTAAAGATTCATATACAAACACTGCACTTTCATTTTTTGACTGTACTGGTTTTCCGACAATCATAATATCATTTTCAGTATTTTTATTCTTTCTACTATTAGAGGCTTTTCTAATGTTATTCTTAATTTCTTTTTTGTCTGTAAACACAGCCGCTAATTCTTTATCTTCTTTTAAATCATCCATTGTAAGAGTGACTAATCCTTCTTGTTTCGGTGAAGAAGATATTTCTTTACCATCTTCTACAATAATGATCCTTGAAAGTGGGTCAGAGAATTTGTACGCGATATTCTCAATCGTTTTGACATCGGCACCTTCTTCAATTAACTCTGAAACACTTGTTGCAACCTTTTGAAGCCTAGCTTCACTCATATCAACATAATATGTTCTAAAAAACTGTGAAAGTAAAATCGCAACAAATCCAAGCACGAACGAAACGAGAAGTAATATGGTCATCCATAACTTCCCTACTACACTTCTCCAAAGCATCAGTCGTTCACAACCTCAAATTTGTAACCTACGCCCCAAACGGTAACAATCATCTTCGCAGCATCTGGTGATTTTTTGCTTAACTTCTCACGTAAACGCTTTACATGCGTATCAACTGTACGTAAATCTCCGAAGAATTCATATTGCCATACTTCTTTTAACAATTGCTCACGATCAAATACCTTATCAGGCGCTTTCGCTAAGAATAATAGTAATTCGTACTCTTTCGGTGTTAAATTCACTTCATTCCCATCTGCTGTAACACGGTGTGCATCATTATCAATTGTTAAATGAGGGAACACAGTAACATCTTTTGTCGTTGTATCTTGTGTAAAGAATGTTGTTGGTACAGAACGGCGTAAGACCGCTTTCACTCGAAGCACTACTTCACGTGGGCTAAATGGTTTCACAATATAATCATCAGTTCCTACCTCAAACCCTTGTACTCGATTTACTTCTTCACCTTTTGCTGTCAACATAATAATTGGCGTTGCTTTCTTCTCACGAACCCCTTTACATACTTCAATACCATCTTTACCAGGCATCATAAGATCTAATAGGATTAAATCATAATCATTTTGCAACGCCATTTCTAAAGCTGTATCACCATTGTCTGCTTCTTCAATTGTGTATTGTTCTCTTTCTAAATACATTTTCAACAAACGACGAATACGATCCTCATCGTCTACAATTAAAATTCTTGATTCATTTTCCATTTCTACCCGTTGCGTACTTTTACCACAACGGTTCACACCTACCCTTCTATACTATTATGTTGCGCTATTCTCGTTTATTTAAGCAATCCTCTAAATGTTTCACTTTCCATACTATGCTTCACAAGAATAATAAAGTTTGTTCAATTTTTTTCCAAAACTATGTATTTTTTTTGAACAGTATATAATGTCCTCGACATCATTTTACAAAATCAACTGCTACTTTGTCATGTTTTTCTCAAAAAAGAAGAAAAGTTGACAAAAATAAAATAGGAAAGTGACATACACTCTCCTATTTTATTTCTCTATGCGTATGAATGTAAACCCGCGATAATTAAGTTTACTACAATAAAGTTAAACATAATGATTGCAAAACCAATTACCGCTAACCACGCTGACTTCTCTCCGTGCCATCCTTTTGATAAACGTAAATGTAATACCGCAGCATAAAAGAGCCAAGTAATAAGCGCCCAAACCTCTTTCGGATCCCATCCCCAAAAGCGTGTCCATGCTATTTGAGCCCAAATCATGGCGAAAATTAATGCACCTAACGTGAAAACTGGGAATCCAATTGCAATAGAACGATATCCAATTTCATCTAACAAATCGCTGTTCGTATTTTTCACTAACGGCTGAAGTGCCGCTGATACTCTTTTACGTAAAATTAGCCTTAATACGATATACAGTAACGTTCCAACTAACACTGACCAAATAACAGTATTTAATTTTTTCGCATTTACAATCGCTGGAACTTCAACTGTCGGCTCTAATTTATTTTCTGTCAGCAACTTCCCTTCATGCGGCCCTACTAAAGCCGGAAGATTGTACTTCATTTCCACTTGTTGTTCATTTTTATCAACCCATTGAAACTTCGCTTCATATTTCATACTAGAAAATACCGTTGTCACTCCAATAAACCCAACTGTACAAACAAGCGTGAACACGACCGTTTCTAACCAAAATGTACGTTTGCTTCTCGTTGATTGATCTACATTTTTCAATAGATACATAACGCCCGTAATAAAACTAATCGCTAAGATTGCTTGTCCTGCTGCTGCAGTCGTCACGTGAATATGTAACCAATTACTTTTTAAAGATGGAATAAGCGGTGATATTTCCCTCGGAAACATACTCGCGTAGGCAATTAATAAAAGCGCAACTGGTAATGCAAAGAGCCCAATTATACTTACGCGGTACATAAAATACATAACAATAAATGCTCCGACAAGCATCATACCGAAAAACGTACCAAATTCAAAAAAGTTACTTACTGGCGCATGACCTGATGCGATCCACCTTGTTACAAAATAAACTGTTTGTGCAATAAACCCTAAAATTGTAATCGTTATTCCTACATTTGCCCATTTATGACCCTTTTCTTTAATTGCTCCCCCGAAAAATAGAGTTGCAATTAAATATAAAATAAATGCGGTAAAGAGAAAGTTACTACTTATTTGCACCATATCATTTCCCCACCTTAACTAATTTTTTTATCCACTACTTTATCATTTGGTTGCGGAATTGCTGTACCTTCTAGTACTCTTTCAATATCTTTCTTTAAACCGAACCAATTTTTATTCGTATGTCCTGCAATCCACCATTCATCATTAACGCGTTGTATCCAAATACGGCGATGATTCCAATACATACCTTGAATCACACCAACCATAAATATAAATCCTCCAATACCGAGAATCCAAAGCGTTAAATCTTTCCTTACAGTAAGTGCTGTTGCATTTTGCATTTCCACACCTGCAAAGGACATTTTATATTTGTTATTCCCATCAGCTTCTATATTTTGCTGTATACCAACAAAACTCACTTCACCATCTGGTGTTTCAGGTGTAAACATTTTAAATACGAATGCTGGATTGTTTGGTAATTTCGTTTTTGTATTTGGTCTTCCATTCTCATCAAAATAAAAATCTGGGAAATAGTTTAATAGTTCTAAAGAATAACCATTTCCTAAATCATATTTTTCTATAGGATTCGTTAAATCGACTTTAATCGGTCCCCATTTTTGATTATTTTCTTTATTTTGCAAGTTAAAGGACATACTTTTAAATTCACTTTCTTTGTAATCCACTTGATACACTGCAAATTGATCAAATTTCAACGGTTCATTCACTCGAATTTCCGCTTCTTTTACTTTTTCTAATTTCGGTTTTTCTCCTGCTATATTTTCACCTATTGCTTTATACAATATGGCATTCGTTTGGAAGTTTTTCGCAATCATTTTATCGCCTACACGGTCAATTGCTTCATCAAAAACTTCTTTATCCTTACTTTTATCATAAACTTCCTTTATAAACTTCTCATTTTTTAAATAGTATTGCCCATCCGTTCCTGGTATTTCTTTCGTTTCACCATCACGTAACCAAAGCGCTTCGTCTACGTACATACTTGGTAAAAAACGAAGCATCGCACCGAATAAAAAGATGATAAGACCGATATGATTTACATATGGACCCCAACGTGAGAAACGTCCCTTTTCCGCTAAAATGTTTCCGTCTTCCACTTTCACATTATAGTTCACTTTCTTTAAATTCTTTTGCACTCTTTCCAGGTCACCATCTTGCGGTGCACCAGTGCCGTATAATCTTTGTCTCTTTAAAAAGCTAGGGTGTCTTTTAACCCCTTGTTTTTTTAAAGCTTTATAAAGTGGAATAACGCGGTCTAAACTACATATCACAAGTGAAATACCGATAGAAGCAATCAAAATCATATACCACCATGAACCGTATAAATTATTAAATCCTAATTGATAGTATAATTGTCCTAAAAACCCATATTCTTGTTTATAATATTCAGCTGGTGCAATTCCTGGGGTTATGTACATTTCTTGTGGAAAAATAGTTCCTATCGCCGATGCCGCTAAAGTGATTACAATTAGCCATACACCCACTTTTACAGAAGAAAAAAAGCTCCAAATTTTATCGACTATCGTTTTTGTTTGCGTGAGAGATCTCCGAGCACTCCCCTCATAGCGCATATCCAATAGTTTTATATTTTCATTGCTTTCAAATGGTTTCCCGCAAGCTTCACAAAAAACGGTTCCTATCGGATTCACATGTCCACATTCACATTTAATTTCTTTCAACACTCTCACCGCCCCTGTATCTATATGTACTATTGTATATTCTAACCTCAAGTTACCGCAATACTCAGAATTTTTAAACCAGAGGCACTATAGACACGCACCTCTTATGTAAAGGCTTTCTTTATTACGGAGTAATTTTCTTTAAATATCCTTCTAACTGTTCTTTCGTTTGTTCACCTATAATTTGCTCCACTACTTTTCCATCTTTATCAATCAAGAAGCTTGTTGGTAATGGTCCTACTCCGTATGTTCCTATAATTTTTTGTCCTTTATCAATGGCAACTGGGAATTTCAAACCGTATTGGTTCACAAAATTCTTTACTGCGATGTCCGTCTCATCTGCATCTAACGCAATAATTTCAACGCCTTTTTCTTTATACTTTGGGTATAGTTCATTCATATAAGGCATTTCTTTCTCACAAGGTTTACACCACGTACCCCAAAAATTTAAAAATACACCTTTTCCCTTTAAATCTTTTAGTTCAATTTTCTTTCCTTCTAAATCCGTCACAACAAAGTTAGGCGCTTCTTTTCCAATTTGCATTTTCTCTTTATCAGCAAAGAATCCTTGATAAAGTGTAAATCCTACAGCACCGCTTAAAATGAGCAGAATGATAACGCGAAATAATAAGCGATTTTTCTTCATATTGTTTCCCCTCTCTTCGACGAGTGATGAATATATGTATTTTTTAATAAATCACCAGCGGAACATTCCACTGGTGAAAGTTTCACAATATCGATTAGCGAGGCTTTGTGGAAGCCAATGCACGTAATTGTTTCACCTCATGTGGTGTCAATTCTCTTGCATCACCAGGTCGCAAGCTACCCACTTCTAAAAAGGCGTAGCGTTCACGCTTTAGTTTCACTACTTTACAGTCTAAAGCTTCAAACATACGACGTACTTGACGGTTACGTCCTTCATGAATTGTTAGTTGTACAATCGCCATTTCTTTACGCTTGTCCCAAGAAATAATCTTCACACGCGCTGGTGCTGTTTTTCCGTCTTCTAACGTCACACCACGTTCTAACATGCGGATTTTTTCACCTGTTAGAGGCCCTTTTATTTTTGCAACATATGTTTTTTCAACTTTATATCTAGGGTGCATTAATACGTTTGCGAAGTCCCCGTCGTTTGTCATTAATAATACGCCAGACGTATCATAATCTAAACGTCCGATTGGGAATAAACGTTGTGTAATTTCTGGGAAAAAGTCTGTTACAACACTTCTTCCTTTATCATCTGATACACTTGAAATTACGCCAGTTGGTTTATATAGTAAAAAATAAACAGGTTCTTCTTTTTCAAGAGGGATGTTATTTACTTCTACTTTATCTTGAGGAGTTACTTTCGTTCCTAACTCCTTCACTATTTTTCCGTTAACTTTCACTTTTCCTTGCTGAATTAATTCCTCAGCCTTTCTTCTCGATGCAATACCTGCTTGCGCAATCACTTTTTGTAATCGTTCCATTTCTTTTTTTCACCTCGAATTTATCTTACCTTACATTAGAAAGACTTGGCAACCGCATACACTTGACGGCTTTTCGCTCCATCTTACTTAAACAACATAGCGATGATAATAAACATATAAAGGTCAAACCATGTTTTTACCTTTTATTATTGTCCATATTTTTCATATTGCTCACAATAAAAGTTCATTATTTTGTCAAAAATACCGCATAAAAAAACCACTATTAAGCAACACCTTAATAGTGGTCGTATACGTATTATAAGCGAAATAGCATAAAAAATGAATAGTATTACTTAAACATTAAAGAAACAAACACAATCGAACAAATAATTCCGATTAAATCGGCAAAAAGTCCTACTTTTAATGCATCTCCCATTTTTCTAATTCCAACAGCTCCGAAGTATACTGTTAAAATATAAAAAGTCGTATCTGTACTCCCTTGCATCGTAGAAGCCAATCGCCCAATGAACGAGTCTGGTCCATACGTCGCAATTAAATCGGTCGTAATACTTAAACCAGCAGAGCCCGAAATAGGACGTATAAGTGCTAGTGGAACAATTTCTGCTGGGACATGAATTAAATCTAACATCGGCTTCATCACTGATATCATTGCATCTAATGCACCTGAAGCTCGAAATATAGAAATAGATACGAGCATTCCAACCATAAACGGTAAAATGGAAATTGCAATTTGAATCCCTTCTTTTCCTCCTTCAACGAACGATTCATACGTCGGAACTTTCTTTATCGTTCCATATAAAAGGATAAAACCAATGACACAAGGGATTACCCATAATGATATCGTATTGACAATGCTCATTTTTTCCGCCCCTTCCTACTCCTTCTTCGGTAAAAATAGCGGTCAATCCAAATCGCTCCGATCATAGAGAGTACTTGTGCAATGAATGTTACCCCAACGATTTCGGTGGGATTTGCTGATTCATACGTCATTCGAATCGAAATGACGGTCGTAGGAATTAAAGTAATCGCTGATGTATTTAATGCTAAAAACGTTACCATAGAACGACTCGCCGAATCCTTCCCTCCATTTAACTCTTTCAATTGTTCCATCGCTTTAATGCCAAGAGGGGTCGCTGCATTACCTAATCCAAAAAAATTTGCCATCATATTTGATAAAATAAATCCCATTGACGGATGATCCTTCGGTATTTCTGGAAACAACCTTTTTACTATCGGCATAAAAAGTGCCACTAACTTTTTTAACAACCCAGCTTCCTCTGCAATTTTCATTAAGCCGAGCCAAAATACTAAAACACTAATCAGTCCTATACAAATTGTTACTGCATCTTTCGCTCCATCAAATACAGCTTTATTTATTGCTTCCATCGTTCCATTTATCATCGCATATACAATCCCTATGACTGCCATCGCTACCCATACGAGATTAACCATCGCTACCAACACCTATCATGTAAGAAAAAATTTCTTTCACATTATTCCAGTACATCCCGGTTGTAGCTACTAACTTTCGTTTACTATAAAATAAATTCCGTTCTCCAACTTTCTCATTGCCAACATAAACGTCTGTCTTTCCAACCTTTACTCCATCCACAAGCTTTGCACTTTTATCTAGTTCAACTTTTAATACTACGCTCTTTTTTTCCTCTTCAGTTAAAGGTACTGAAAAACTATTTTTCGTGTAAACATGATTGGCGTATTTCTTTTCGGTTATTTCAGCAAGTGCTCCTTGTCCTAAAACTTTTGTTTGTTCGAAACGGTCAAAACCTTTATCAAATAAATTCATATGATCATCCCAATCACTAGAAGCGCTCAAAGTTACGACAATTAGATCTAGTCCATCTTTTGATGCTGTTGTAACAAGCGTTCTTCCTGCTTTCTTCGTAAAACCTGTTTTTCCCCCTGTTGCAAATTCATAATACGACGTCACAAGTTTATGTTTGTTTTTCCACGGATAATCCCACGAATCTGATTTATACGTTTTTGTTCCAAAAATTTTCTTAAAAGTCTCGTTCCCCATTGCATATCTCGTTAAAAGTGCCATGTCATAGGCCGACGAATAATGAGATCCATCTCCATCCAAACCATGTGGGTTTGAAAAGTGAGTATCTTTCATTCCAATCTGTTTCGCCTTTTCATTCATTAAATATACGAACCCTTCTATACTCCCTCCTACATTTTCAGCAATTACTTGTGCTGCGTCATTACCAGATCTAAGCATAAGTCCGTATACTAAATCCTCTAGCTTCACTTTTTGCCCAGGCTTTAAATAAATTGCAGATCCTTCGACCCTGACCGCTTCATTACTTACTAATACCCTTTCTTTCATCTTTCCTGATTCAGCAGCTAATAAGGCTGTCATAATTTTTGTTATACTAGCAATTTTTTGCGGCTCATGTTCTGCTTTTCCGTATAATACACGTCCAGAATGTTGTTCCATTAATACAGCATTACGAGCACTGACATTGCTGTTCATCTTTGCATATGTAGGAATTGGCATAACGCTTGCATAAATAATAAGAAGCGTTATGATTACACAAATTCGTCTCATATTTCCCCCCACGTCCTTTTGGCACTTTTTGTACAAGTGTATGCTTGGCCTTTTAAAATATGAACGAAATCTCCTTCTCCTTCCAATAAAAAAGACGCAGAAAACCTGCGTCTAATACGGTGTCCATTCAATTTGTTTTGCACTTTCAAATCTTTTTTCGACATCAGGCCAATTTACAACATTCCACCAATTTTTTATATATTCATCTTTACGATTTTGGTATTGTAAATAATACGCATGTTCCCACACGTCTAATACAAGGAGTGGTATCGTATCCCATTGTGTAAATAATTGATGAAGTGTACTCTGCAAAATTTCTAACCTTCCAGATCGTGGCACCCAAACGAGAATTGCCCAGCCTGATCCTTCCACTTTAGAAGCTGCTTCTGTAAAATGTTTTTGAAAACGTAAGAAACTTCCAAAATCTTGTTCAATCCGGTGTGAAAGAGCCCCTCTTGGACTTCCGCCTCCACCTTTTTTCATGTTATTCCAAAATATTGTGTGCAGGTAATGACCAGATCCATGAAAAGCAGCTTCCCTTTCCCAATGCTTAATTAAATCAAATTGATTTGTTTTTCTCGCTTCTTCCATCATCTTCTCCGCTTTATTTAATCCTTCTACGTAACTACGATGATGTTTATCATGGTGTAACATCATAATTTCTCTAGAAATATATGGTTCTAAGGCGTTATACGGATACGGTAATGGTGGGAGTGTATGTCCTCCAATTGGAACAGCTCGTTCACTATCCCCTCTTTCACATAGTTCATATTCCTCTTCTCCCTGTACAAATACTTCTTGCAAATGATGCTGAATATGTTCTACATCATCACTTATTTCATACATAAACTCTGCATCTGTGTCGTACTCATGTTCTTTCATACGATCTAATAACGTTTGAATTTTATAAGCAAGCATATGGACATCATACACTTCCATTGCACGGCTATCTAATACGTGAAGAACACTTTCACACCAGCTTTCTACTTCATGAAAGTAATCTGTAAATACACCTTGCTGACTCATGTTACACCTCCTTAATGCTATCCCCTTAAATATATTCAAAGGAAACCTCTTATATAACTGTACAAAAGGAAAAGAAGCTAAGTCCCCTCAGCTTCTTTTTCGCAGTTAATATTTGTGTAACATCTTTGTTTGATAATCCGTCTCATAATATTCTAATTCTTCACGCATCAATTGGAATTTACCCTCTAAGCTCTTCATTACTTCCTCTACAGATGCAGGTGGTGTTTGTTGAAACACAATGGAGTTTTTCCCTGTATAAGCAGATCGACTATTTTCATACCAATAATCACTTTTTGGTGAGAAAAATTCTGCAATTACTTGATGGTAAATCTTATATAAGGTTTTTTCAGCTGCTGTCTTTCGAAATGGCTGGCTATTTAACAAAACAAAACATGCATCATGCCCTTCTTCACAAAAAACGAGAAGACGTCTCATTGATGCTAATAGTCCTTTATAATATTGCTCGTTTCCTGCTGGAGTTTCCTCTAGTAAAGAAGGTAACGTATGATAATTCACATAATTGGTTATCAAAGTAATAGCATCTTCTAAAAATATAGAAACTTGTTCTGTTTGATTCTCAACCATCAAATTAGACATTTTCCTCTCTCCTTTGCCATTTCACGATATTTCTACTCTTTTATTTTTATGTAATTCAGCCAATATTTCTTGTACTTTCAACAGCGTTTCTTTATCAAAATATTGTTGAAATTCTTCTATATTATTTAAATACAAACGTTTTTGCGTACGGAGCTCGTTCTCTTTTAGTAAACAGCATATCGCTACAATATCCCGTAAATGTATGTCTTGTTCTTCTACTTTACATACTGTATTTCCTTCAAAAAGAGTAATTCCTTGTAAAACTTCTTCAAAATATCGAACATATAAAACAGAAAAAGTTCTTTCTTTATTATTTAATATATATGTCACTTCAGATCTATTAAAAAAATCTTCTGATGTATTAGGTTTTGCTTTCTCTAACTCATATCCCGCATAACCTATTATAATCATTTACTTCCCCTCTCTTCCTTCTTTCAATTTATTTTAACTTAATTTTCTGACAAACGAAATACTCTTTCAAATATAATCCTTATAAAAAAATAGCTTCCTTATACAGGAATTTACCTTTTTATTTTTCTTGAAGTTTGTCATAATAATATTATTGTCTCAGTTTTCTTATACAAGGAGAGTTGTATTTATGTCGTTTTCATGGAAACGTTTCTTACAAATCGGGAAAATTATCTTCCCATTTGTTGTATTAACAATTGTATTCTTTCAAGCAAAAAAAGAATTAGCAGGCATTTCTTTTTTAGAAGCAATCAATACAATTAAAAACATTCCAACCGGAGGAGTCTTTTTAGCAATTACACTTGGTGCATTTGCCGTATCCACAATGTTCTTTTATGACTATGTTATGCTTCGTTATTTAAAAGCTGATATACCAGTCCAAAAGATTTTTCGTATCTCATGGATTGCTAATACCTTAAATGGATTTATTGGATTTGGTGGTCTCGTTGGAGCAGGTGTACGCACAATGCTGTATCGTCCATACATAAAAGAAAATGGCAAACTTATTAAAAGTATCGCTTGGATGACAACCGCTTTTATTAACGGACTAGCTATTCTTTCGTTCCTCGGTCTTATCGGAATATTAGACACAAGTTTTATTTTGCATGAAAAACCGTGGCTATGGCCTGTTCTTATCTTCTTCGCTCTTTTCGTCCCTATATACATTGGCTTCTCTAAACTAAAAAATAGAAAAACGAAGCAAGCGGAAGGACAAGATGAAGGAGAAGAAGAGAAAAATCCAACTGTTTTATACTCATTAGTTTCATTAGTTGAGTGGGTATCTGCTGGTATTGTTATGTACGTCATATTAATATTATTTGGGATCGATATCGAATTTCAAAAGTTTTTAGGTGTGTATGTAATTGCTGCTTTAGCTGGCGTTGTTAGTCTTGTGCCTGGTGGGCTGGGTTCATTTGATCTTGTCTTTTTAACTGGACTTGGACAATACGGCATTGATACAGGCGTATTACTACCTGCTATGTTATTATATCGCCTTGTCTATTACATTTTACCGTTCTGCCTTGGTCTTATTTTTGCAGCTTTTGAAATGACAGGTGTGGCCATTAAAAAGTTTGAAGATAAGCCTTTTATTGCGCCTGCATTAGAAACAACTGGTGTTATATGGACTTTGCAGCGTGATTTTCTAGGAAAACTAGGTTCATGGGCCTCTGCTGCTTTAACAGTATTTGCTGGACTAATGGTTATTTTATCGACCATTCTACCAACAAGTATAAACAGAGCACACGCCTTACATATTCTAGCTCCAAAACATCTTATTCAATTTTCTTTTAGCTTATCACTAACATTTGGTATTCTCCTCCTGATCCTTTCACGAGGCATATATTATGGAACAAAGCGTTCTTACTATATGACGATTATTTCTTTAATCGGAGCGGCCATCTTTAATACGCTAAAAGGGATTGATATTGAAGAAACGTTTATTTTATTAATTGTACTCGCTGTATTATATATGCTTCGTAAAAGATTTGTACGCGAGAAAATGGAAGTCTCACTTTCTGATATCGTAAAAGTTTTTATATTCTTACTTATAACTTTATATTTATATAAAAACTTAGGTATTTTATTTGCAGGTGCAAAAGAAGCTTTTAAACCTGATTTTGTCGTTCGTAATATTACGCAAGTGAAACGAAGTGCATTAGCTGCTGCCTTTTTCGTTCCTACATTTTTACTGATTGGCTCACTCATTGCTAATCGTTATCGAAATGAATTTCCCGGGCAACCAGCTAATGATAAAAGATTGCAAAACTTTTTAGATGAACATGGCGGAAATGTACTTAGTCATTTAGGATTTTTAGGTGATAAACAATTCTTCTTCAGTAGCGATGGGAAAGCGCTCCTTCTCTTCTCTATAACTGGAAAACGTCTTGTTGTGCTAGGTGATCCAATTGGAGATCCTTCCTCCTACCGTACTGTGTTACAGGAATTTTTAGCTGAGGCTGATCGATTTGGATACATTTGTGTATTCTACCAAATCGAAAGTAAATGGATGAGTTTATATCATGATTTCGGTTACAACTTCTTTAAGCTTGGTGAAGAAGCTGTCGTTGATTTGAACACATTTACAATAACAGGAAAAAAACGCGCCGGTATGCGAGCAACTTTCAACCGTTTTGAACGAGAGGGCTATACATTCTCTATTCACCAGCCACCGTTCTCAAACGAATTATTTGAAGAATTACGAAAAGTTTCAGATGCGTGGCTCGGTGGAAAAAAAGAGAAAAGTTTCTCACTCGGATACTTTGATCATGAATATATTAGCCGAGCACCTATCGCTACATTATCTGATGCAGATGGAAAAATCATCGCATTTACAACTTTTATGCCAGTATATCAAGACGGATCATTGTCTGTTGATTTAATGCGGTATTATCCAGATGCACCTAGCGGCATTATGGATGCCATTTTCATCCACCTATTCCAGTGGGCAAAAGAAAATGAATACCACTCCTTTAATATTGGCATGGCGCCACTTTCAAATGTAGGTTTATCGACACAATCTTTCTGGTCTGAACGAGTTGCCGCTGCCATCTTTAATAATGTTCGTTATACATATAGTTTCAGCGGGTTACGACATTTTAAAGAAAAATATAAACCAGCATGGAGCGGTAAATATTTAGCATTTAGAAAGAATCATTCTTTACCAATTACAATGCTCTCTGTAACAAAATTAATAGGAAAAAGAAAAAACAGCTAAATAGTTAGCTGTTTTTTCTTTTTTGAACTTGTACAATGAATTCTTTTTCATATTTCTTTCCATTTATATAGAAATCTCCCCATATTTTATACGTTCCTTCAGCAGGAAATGTAATGCGATATTGTAATTGCTCATCTGTATCAACAGGGATTGCATATAAAAAGTTTTCTCTCGTTTCATCCACGATATAGAGCGCCTCCACTTCTCCTCTCTCTGCATGTAGTTTCAATTTCTCACCCTTTTTCGCTTGAAATTGAAATGTTAACGTCACTGGCTCATTCGGATGCAATGCACCAAATAAAAGAGAAACTTCATACTCCCCTATTTTTTTTGTAAGTACACTATCGATTGGAAATTTTACTTTTTTCTTATTTTTCTCGTCTATTTCTTTCCCAAAATCTTTCTTCGCAAATGATTGCACAGACTTATTTTTGTCTTCATATAAAAATATTGTATAGCCTTCATCTTTCGCTATTTTAGAAGATACTTTATATGATCCATTTCCTGCAAATGTAGGTTTCGTTTGTTGTACATGTTTTAATTGTCCGTCTACAATAACTGCCCGAATTTGATCATTCACACCACGCACTTCGCTACTTTTATTATTTAATAATTGAAACACAATATCTGCTTTCTCATTTCCTTTTCCATTTGATACATCCCATTTTACTTCCTGAACATCACCTACAGTCTCTGTAGTTTCTTGATACTTTTTTATGTAAAATCCGCCTACTACAACAAATAGCAAAGCAACGAGTCCAATGACAAGATTTTTCAAAACATCACCTACCGTTTTTATAGTCTCTATTCATACAAAACTTCTTACATATATATTCTAGATGATAATTTATGAAATCCTTCTGTTTTGCACATATTACAAATAGTCAACTACCCCCACTGAGATAAAACATTTCAGTGGGGGCTTGAGTTAGAACACTAGGTCTTTTCATCTATCGCTAGACAGTTGACGCTCTAGCATCCATGCTACCTTATGGTAACACCCCAAGTATGTTTTTGGTTGGTACTGGCAACGAACGATCGTTTTCCCACTTGCACCACCCTTTCGAAAAAGAGCAGTTCTTCCTTATGAAAGAAGCCACCACTCAGATGAATCTGGCGTGTACTACAAGCCCCGACAAGTCGGGTACACATGGATGGTTGACACACCCACTAAGCTATGCGCGAAGCAACAGCCTTCCGTTTTTGCACTTCTAATAGAATCGGCGTTTTTACTTTGAGATTGCCATCCAATTCTACAACTTGTGATTTTTGCAATGTATTCAGCGCACCATTAATATCCGCATGAATACATGTTCCTGCTTTACTTTGATACAGACCACGAGTAATTCGTTTGCCGCTAAAGCGATACTGCGTCCTATCATCCTTAGACCAAACTGGAACCGGATCTTTGTCTAGGAAACTGGCTTTTGAAGTATAGCTTTCTTCTTGTTTGAAAAATCGGATACCTTCTTTTATACATTTATTCTCAATTGCTGCAATCAGTTTATGGAACGGGATTTGAACAAACTTTTGATTATTCTTTTTCCCCATATGAGAGTTTTGTTTCCAACCAGCGTTATACCCTACAACAATCGTATCTATATCGAATTCTTTCACTTTTTTGAACAACAAACCTACCGTTTGTGCAATGTAACCATGTATTTGTCGTTCTCGTTTATGCCAAAGTGCAGCGATTTTGTTCGTTACAATTCGTTTTGAAAGTCCATTTTCCACATTTTTTTGTTGTAGATTACGTATCGTTTTGTTGAAGTACTGGTTAATGGATTTTAGTTTTTTTCCATCAATTAAGAAGGCATCACCTGTATTGGTCACGCAACTTACTAATCTGTCTACACCTAAATCGCAACCTAAAGCGTTACTCGTAGTCATGGGTTGTTTCTTCATTTGAGAAACGTGCATTTCATATGTGTAATGCACCTCAAAGAACCGACCTTTTTGCTTCGGTACAATCTCAATGTAGGAGATGTTTTTATTTCTTAAGTTTTTAGGCATACGTATTTTAATGGAACCGAATTTTTTTCTGAATGCAACACTCATCGGAATCATCCAAAACCCGTTCTCATCCACTTTTGGAACTTGATAGATTTCAATAATTCGTTTGTCGGTGGAATGAGAATAATTTGGAAACTTCGGACGACCTGTGAACTTCTCAGGATTTTTCTTCCACTGTTCCAATGCTTTAAAAAAGCTCTTCACTTCTGTAAACAAGGCTCTACGAATCGCTTGAACAGAGTTTGATTGAATACCCCAGTAGTTCATATCGGCTTGCATGGCAGTGTCCACTTCTTTTACAGTAGCCATTTTATTGTAGTTCAAATAACTTTGTTTCATCGTGTACAACCCAACATTTCGCAATGCCTTTGAACTATGTGACATGCGCTGAAGTAAACGAAATTCTTGTGCAGTCAGGCAAGCTCGTCCGATATTTTGCTTCTGCGTGAAACGTCGCAGCGTTTCTCTTTTCTTTTGTTTCCGTAATACTTTCACTGCTTTCTTTTTAGCCATTGTTTTCACCACCTTTCTTAAAGAATTAACTTATTCATTCCTTTTGGTGCAAGTAACAAAACGATTATAATTATCCAATTTCGTTATCTTAAGATATATTCCCTCCTTATTTCCGACATATTGTAAGACAAAAAGAAACAAACATTCCCCCTGGGAAAATTGTTATAAGCGAAACAAAAGAGTTCAGCCTTATTGACTGACGGCAATTCATCTCCACCTGAATTGTTGGGTTTCACCCGTAACACAAATCAGATGGAGTCTTCTTGCCGAAAAGGATAAAAAGATTTTAATTAAAAGGATTCGTAGTGTATAATGCAAATGATATTGATTTCTATCAATACATTATAAGGAGGACTTTTCATGAGTGTACATATTGAAGCAAAACAAGGCGAAATTGCTGAATCTATTCTATTACCTGGTGATCCATTACGTGCAAAATATATTGCTGAAACATTTTTAGAGGACGTTACTTGCTATAATAACGTTCGTGGAATGTTAGGATTCACTGGAACTTATAAAGGAAAACGTGTATCTGTTCAAGGTACAGGTATGGGTGTTCCTTCTATTTCTATTTATGTTAACGAGTTAATCCAAAGCTACGGAGTTAAAAATTTAATTCGCGTTGGAACTTGCGGTGCTATTCAAAAAGATGTAAAAGTACGTGACGTTATTATTGCAATGACAGCTTGTACGGATTCTAATATGAATCGTTTAACATTCCCAGGTTTTGATTTTGCACCAGCTGCAAACTTCGATCTTTTAAAGAAAGCTTACGATGCTGGAACTGAAAAAGGCTTACACGTTCGTGTTGGTAATGTTTTAACAGCAGATGTATTTTACCGTGAAAGCATGGACATGGTTAAAAAACTTGGAGATTACGGTGTACTAGCAGTAGAAATGGAAACAACTGCTCTTTACACATTAGCAGCGAAATACGGTGTAAATGCGTTATCTGTATTAACAGTAAGCGATCACATTTTCACTGGTGAAGAAACAACATCTGAAGAGCGTCAAACTACATTTAACGAAATGATTGAAATCGCTTTAGATGCAGCAATTCAACAATAATACATTAAAGAACTCGTCATACGTCTGTCGAGTTCTTTTTATGTGACTTTTTATTAAAAACTACTTTCGGAAGAGACAGATTTTCTCCTCTACTTTTTTGTAACGTTTGTTATAATAAAGTAATCATTTACAGTATTTCTCACAAGAGGTGACGCAGTGAAAAACAGAAGTATCGTCTTTAAACTATTTCTATTAACATCAACATTATTTACAATCATATTCCTCCTTTTTTTCCTAGGGCAATCTCTATTTTTAGAAAAATTTTATATCAATAAAAAAGTAAAAACCGTTCAAACTGCTTTTGAAAAATTCGTAGCTAATTATGAAAAAAGCGAAAAAGATCCTGAGGAAGTTAGAAAACTAAAACAAGAATTCCATGATAAAACAAATGCTGACATGCAATTTTTAAATACGAATGGCATTATTAAAAGCGACAACAATTACTACATTGAAGTATTTAACCCTAAAAATCATGAAACATATTCCATTCCGCTTAATAATCTTTTAACACCCGAAGAATATAAGAAATTCGAAAACTTAGGATTGAAAAAAGACGATGTGATAAACGTCGTCGGTTTGCTACAAAACAACACAATAACACCAATAAAATTGACAACAAATTATAATCGTTGGCAAAACGAATATACCAATTCAGATTTTTCATCTATTAGTGGTAACCCTTCTAAAAATAGACTTACAAACCGATACAAAACTGTTACTCAAATTGAGTTTACTGGTACTATATCTAAGCTACAGCTTCCATCGAAAGCCGAGGTTCGTCTTGCAAATGATATTGAAACATTACAAGCCGTTCAATATTTTGCAGAGCTTATTAGAAATGGCACTGCTAACTCGCAGCAATTAAACACTTATATAATAGATAGCGGGGAGAATATAAAGAATAGTATCTTTGTAAAACCTATTATAAAAAATGGAGAGATTACAGAATATGCTTTTGCGATAGCATCCTTACAACCTGTTAATGAAGCGATGCTCGTTTTGAAAGATTATTATGTTTATGCCTTAATCATCGTATTTCTCGTAATTATTTTGTTATCCTTCTACTACTCAAAAATCATTGTGAAACCATTAATTAAAATTAATCGCGTTACAAAGAAAATGGCCAATTTTGATTTTAGCGAGAAATTACCTGTAACAGCAGACGATGAAATTGGCGGACTTTCCGGTAGTATTAATACGTTATCTGTAAACTTAAAAGACCGAATCGATCGGTTAAATGTTGCAAACACAAAACTACAACAAGATATTGAACGTGAACGTCAATTAGAGAAAACGCGAAAAGAATTCATTTCTGGTGTATCACACGAATTAAAAACACCACTCAGTGTAATTAGAAGTTTCGCAGAAGGAATTAAAGATGGTGTTAGTAAAGATACGACGTATTACACAGATGTTATTTTAGAAGAAACAGAAAATATGAACAGACTTATTGTTGAAATGTTAGAATTAGCAAAATTAGAATCAGGTACGTACAAACTAGATATGACGACATTCTCCATCGGTGAATTAATTCAACAAGTCTATACAAAGTTATTATTTAGCATGGAAGAAAAGCATTTACAAGTGAACATAGATGTAAACTCGTCTATATTTGTGAAAGCGAATCGTAGTCGTATTGAGCAAGTGGTTGTGAACTTACTTAGCAATGCAATTCGCTATACGCCAGAAGGAGAAAAAATACAAGTCTCCGTTATAACAATGGAAGATACAGTAAAAATCGAAATCGAAAACACAGGAAATCCTATCCCAGAAGAAAGTCTTGAAAAAATTTGGGATCGCTTCTACCGTTTAGATGCATCTCGTAGCCGTCATACTGGTGGTACTGGTCTCGGTTTATCTATTGTTAAAAATATTTTAGACCTCCACCATGCCGAGTATGGTGTATATAATACGACTAATAGTGTTGTATTCTACTTTAATTTACAAAAAGTAAAAGAAGTCAAATAATTTGTCTTAATTTCACTAGGAGTTCACATGAAATTCACACCCTCCCTTTATAGTTAGAAACAAGTTAATCCTTTCCTTTACACATATAAAAGAGGAGAGTGCGTGAAATGAAACAAGCAGGACAACCTATTCAAAATGAAAAACAATTAGAAACTATCAAAAATATACTTTTACAATCTTCGAAACGTGATGGCTTATTATTCGTATTAGCTGTAAATTCTGGCTTAAAAGTAAGTGAAATCTTACAATTAAAAGTTAGTGATGTAATCGATGAAAATGAAAATGTTCGCCATTCCATTTTATTTTACAATGAAAAAGTAAAAAAACATAAATGGTTCGCTGTAAATGAAGACTTACAGCACGCAATCGAAGACTACATGAAAGAACGTAAAACTTGGAAACGTAATGAACCATTATTAAAGTCTCAAAAAGGAACAAAATCTATTACGAGACAACATGCGTGGTACATTTTAAACAAAGCTGCAAAAGAAGTTGGATTAGAAGGGATTAGCTCACATACACTTCGAAAAACTTGGGGATATTGTGCATACAAATCAGGTGTTGATATCGCATTTTTACAACACTTCTTTGATCATAGTACTCCATCAAAAACTTTAAAGTATATCGGTATTGCTTAATAACTCTTATACATAAAAAAGGTTACCATTTATAAATGGTAACCTTTTTTATGTTTCACATTCTCTTTTCTTGTCTCTCCTATATTGTAGTGGTACTCTAATAGTAAGGGGGAGAAATTATGAACACTTTAACAATTGAATTACCGAAAGAAACGGCTGAAAAACTTGATTTATTAAAACAAGCTTATGAAAAGAAAACAGGTGCTTCTATTTCTGAGAGCACTCTTGTTCAAACACTTATCTCAAAAGAATTTATCCAAGCGATAACTCCTTTTGATTTACAACAATTCATCACTGGAAAAGAACAGCATTAATTGCTGTTCTTTTTTTATACGTTATCAGGAGTTTGCTAGAAATTTACCTCGAAACAACTCATTACTTCAGCCAAACTTCTATTAGAGATCTCCCTATCGCTCCTATCTCCTAAAAAGTTTTTTATTTATTTTTAGGAAAACTATTGACAATGATAATGATAACCATTATCATTTATTACGAAGCCAACAATTGATGAATCAACCAAACGCTCAGTAACATTGTTACCCCTCTTTTTCATATAGAAAGGCACTGTACATTCCCCCTGTTTGTACAGTGCCTTTCTTGTTTATTATCACTCAAACAAATTTAATTGCTCAGGCTTTGGCTCACCATATGTAATGTTCATCATTTTCATAAGCTGTTTCGCATTATCAGCTGCATCTCCGCCTGAATTATTGTTAAATAGTACATATATGTCCTTTGTCTTCTTTTTTAATTGTTCTAGTCTTTCTACCCATTCTTCTAATTCTTTATTGTTATAGCGATATAAGCAACGAACCGCTCTCCAATTTTCTCCTTTATCAAGCCAGCCATGAACATTCCGGCCATGGAAGCGTATTAACACCATCTCTGCACTCGTTACTTCTAATACGAGCGGTACTGACCCCATCCCTGCCTGTGGCTCATCACAAATTGTATGAATCCATTTCTCCTGCTCTAGAAACTGTAACGTCTTATCTCTCATTTCTGGATAAAACCATGTTTGATTTCGAAATTCTATCGCACACGGCAAACCTTCCATTTTTTCTTTCGTATATCGGAGAAAATCTACATTCTTCTTTTTACAATCAAACCATGGTGGATATTGAAATAAAATCGTTTTTAATTTACCAGCTTCAATTAAAGGAAGAATAGATTGTTTATATACATCAAACATCTCATCGAACGTAGAAAAAGGAATCTCTCCTTTCATATGTCCTGTCATTCCTTGATATGCTTTTACGATAAAAGAAAAATCTTTCGGTGTTTCCATTGCCCATTTTGTATAATTTCGTTCAGGTTGCATCGCATAAAACGAACTGTCCACTTCTACTATAGGAAAATACTCACTATATGTTCGTAATTTATTTCTATTTTCATAGGGGTCTATATATAAAGAATCATGATCTCCCCACCCTGTTACTCCAATGAAAAGCAAATATATTCCTCCCTTTTTCACTTCACTTTCTATCCATTCTACCCACTTTCTGAACACTTTGACCAATCAATTTCATTAAGTAGTCCCATCTTTAAGAGTATTCGTATAAAAATATGATATACTAGATGGAAGAATTTTTAAATTGAGGGGTTATTTATTTATGCTTCCAAACGATGATATTATATCTCATGAAAAACGAATAGAAGAACTAGAGAATAAAGTGCGTTTTTATGAAGAACTTGTAAATCAATTACCACATCATTTCACATATAAAAATCCACATATTGGTTTACAAATAAAGAAAACGAGATCGACTCATTCCATTCAAAACATACAAAAAGAGAATAAAGAGGCTGACTTTCAACTTACTTGCGATTCATTATTTTTATTTAAACAACTTGAAACATACTTTATTCATATTTTTGATGCTTTTTCACATCATGTAACCTTTGTTGATAATAAAGGAAATATAACTTTATGTAATCAGGCTGCAGCAGATGATTTTGGTGTAGTACGAAATGATATAATTGGAAAACCAATTCAACAATTACTAAAATTGCCTGAAGAAAAAATTAAAGCTCTAGAAACATTAAGAACAGGCACAGAAATATATAATGAAGAAGTCTTAGACAAAAACTATGGCATTTTAAATAACCGAATTATTCGTGATTATAACGGAGAGATTTTTAGGGTTATTAGTGTTTTTCATTATTTAAACACAGAACGTGATGCAGAAAAATTTTCGTTAGCAGGGCGAATCGCAGCTGGTATTGCACATGAAGTACGTAACCCTCTTACAACCGTACGAGGATATTTACAATTTTTACAAGAAAATGTTTCTCCATCTAATAAAGAACTATTTAAAAACTTACTTATTCCTGAATTAGATCGCGCAAATAGTATCATTACAAAATTTTTATCTATTTCAAAAACACGCGAATTTACAAGAGAACCCTTTCCCATTAATACATTTTTACGTGAGTATATTCAACAGTTACTAGCTAGTGAAGTCTTTTTACATAACATTTCAATTGATTATAATTTTTCTACTGAATTAGATGATATTTTAGTTCATATTGATCGCCATGAACTTGTACAAGTTTTTTTAAACTTATTCCAGAACGCTGTCGATGCTCAAGGTGAAAAAAAACTTTCTATACAAATCACTAGTTACCGCCTTGATAATTTTGTTCGTATTACTTTCACTGATAATGGGACTGGTATTCCACCAGCGATTCAAGAATATATCTTTGATCCATTCTTCTCAACAAAAGATTCCGGCACAGGTTTGGGCTTGTCAGTAACGAAAAAAATTATTCAAAATCATAACGGTACATTAAAAATGACTAGTAATGAAGATGGTACTACTTTTACTATTTCAATTCCAATCTTACCTAAAACAGCCCTTGAAAGATTAAATTAATACATATAAAAAACTGCATGTCAATTGTTAATCCTTCAACAATTGACATGCAGTTTTTTATGTTGAACTTCTCTTCTTTACATTCTATACCTTACTTACTTTTTGCTAAGTGGGACAATTTCTTATTTTTTTAGAAATGGTAGTTTGTCCATTACGAATTCAGTATAAATTTCATTTTAATATATAGTAATGACTATTGATTCTATGAAAGAAAGGAATGAAAAGATGAACAATAAAAATAAAGGAAAAGTATTTTATGGTATTGATTGTTGCGAAGTAAGAGCTTGTAGTCATATTAACATCTCTAAGTCCGAACTTACAGAATTCGTTAGACTTCTTCAAGCTCTTGGCCAAGCTATTCAAGCTGTCTTTCAGAACCCTTCTCAAACTAATATCAATAACTTGATAGCTGCGCTCAATAACTTACAAAAGTTCCTCAATTGCTTAGATTTATCTCCAGCACAAAAACAAATTGGAAATTCTATTATTGCTAATTTATTAACTATTTTAAGAACAACACCTTTCTCATGCGGAGCATTATACGTTGAGCTACAAAGCTTGCTTAATTATTTATTGTATATCGCTAAGTTATTCAAAGTAGATTGTTGTACGATTGACAAACTAGTTAGACTCATAACAGAGATCCAAACTATTCTAGTTCAATACGGATCAGGTTGCCTTGGAGGCGGAGGCGCAACAGGTGCTACTGGTGCTACTGGCGCTACTGGCGCTACTGGGCCTCAAGGGCCGGCGGGTGCTACTGGTGCTACTGGGCCTCAAGGACCAGCGGGTGCGCAAGGTGCTACTGGACCTCAAGGACCTCAAGGTGCTCAAGGACCAGCAGGTGTTCAAGGTGCTACTGGACCTCAAGGACCTCAAGGTATTCAAGGACCAGCGGGTGCTACTGGCGCTACTGGACCTCAAGGGCCTCAAGGTGTTCAAGGACCGGCGGGTGCTACTGGCGCTACTGGTGCGCAAGGTGCTCAAGGACCGGCGGGTGCTACTGGCGCTACTGGTGCGCAAGGTGCTCAAGGACCAGCAGGTGTTCAAGGTGCTACTGGACCTCAAGGACCTCAAGGTGTTCAAGGGCCAGCAGGTGCTACTGGCGCTACTGGACCTCAAGGTGTTCAAGGACCAGCAGGTGCTACTGGCGCTACTGGTGCGCAAGGTGCTCAAGGACCAGCGGGTGCTACTGGCGCTACTGGTGCGCAAGGTGCTCAAGGGCCAGCGGGTGCTACTGGACCTCAAGGTATTCAAGGACCGGCAGGTGCTACTGGCGCTACTGGTGCGCAAGGTGCTCAAGGACCGGCGGGTGCTACTGGCGCTACTGGTGCGCAAGGTGCTCAAGGGCCAGCGGGTGCTACTGGACCTCAAGGACCTCAAGGTATTCAAGGACCAGCAGGTGCTACTGGCGCTACTGGTGCGCAAGGTGTTCAAGGACCAGCAGGTGCTACTGGCGCTACTGGTGCGCAAGGTGCTCAAGGGCCAGCAGGTGCTACTGGCGCTACTGGTGCGCAAGGTGCTCAAGGGCCAGCAGGTGCTACTGGCGCTACTGGTGCGCAAGGACCGGCGGGTGCTACTGGACCTCAAGGGCCTCAAGGTATTCAAGGACCAGCGGGTGCTACTGGCGCTACTGGACCAGCGGGTACACCAATTCCTGTAACGATTGCGGCAATCGGAAACTCCAATGCTCAAACAATATCCCCTGGAACAAACATCCAATTTAATCAAGTTTTCGAAATAAATAACATTAATTTTAATGACACTGCAGATACTTTAACAATTTTAGAAACAGGCGTATATGATATTAGTTTCTCAGCGTCTACAACTTTCCCAGGATCTTCACCATTTGGATTCGGTATTTCATTCAATGGTCAACCACCTACTCGTAATTTCTCAACTAACGTTATCGGTAGTGCTGTATCGTTCTCTACAATCGTTACTTTAGAAGCTGGTACAACAATTTCTGTACAACCTACAGCAAACACTATTTCTATTCCTAACACAGGCGATACAACAGCAACACTATCTGTATTCCGAATTTACTAATTTTCGCTTAAAAAGTATATTTATAATAATATGTATCGTTTAACCGTGCATTAAATCTCTCTTTATATAGAAAGGAGCACTTATTTGGGAGGATAAGTGCTCCTTCTTTACGTTTCTTTACCTCAAATTTACTCTATCTTAATCCTTATTTTGTATGATAAATAGTGAAGTCAAAGATATGAAAGAGGGATGAAAATGAGAGTTATGTCACTAATACGCATTTGGTTTGCACTTATGGTATGCATTATTTTATGTGTAGGATTTTTTTTAACTCTAAAATATTCCACTATATCAAAAGCAGAGAAAAAAACTACTCCATACAAACTTCTATATACGAAACAAAGCAACATCCCTTATTCCAATGCCACAAAGAATGAAAAAAAAGTTATAAAAGGAATGCTTATTACAAAAGCTTCTAGTTCCGAGGCGTTGCTCCAGATTGCTGAAACGATTAAAGATCAGTATACAAATAAAAAGATCGATGAAATTACACTTTCTATCCACAATGAAAATAACGGTAATTATGAAGAAGAATTACCTTACGAACCTATTAGTAAAGGCAAAATAATCATCACATACGATTCCGAATCTTTTGGCAGTACGAACATTATACTTAACGAGTAATTTCATATATCTCATATGAATTAATAGCTAATTAAGATAGACAAAAATCTCTACCAATTAAAATTTCATTTTGTTTTCATACAAAAAAGAGGCGAATTTCTTTATTCGCCTCTTTCTTTTACCAAAATGAAGGAATCCATTCTTTCACTTTATCAAGCCACTCTTGCTGCTCTTGTTTTCGTTGTTGTTCTTCTTCTTTTCTTCTCTTCTCTTCTTCTTTTCTTCGTTTTTCCTCTTCTATTGTAGTCAATTGTTTTTTATAATCAGCCTCAGATATGAGTGATAACTGGAATGCTTTTTGAGCTGGATTTGCGTTCGCTTTTTTCATAATATCCCGGAACATTGTCGTCGTAATTTGACTACCACCTGGAACATAATGATCGCTATCTGTTTTATCATATCCTACCCAAATCGCACCTACCAAATCTGGTGTGTATCCAACAAACCATGAATCCTTTGCACCGGTGCTCGGACCATTTACAATTTGAGTAGTTCCTGTCTTACCTGCTGTATCAATATTAGTAACTTTTGCCTTTTCACCCGTCCCCTTTTCGACAACACCTTTTAATAAATATGTCATCTTTTGAGAAGTTTTCTCGCTCGTCACTCGTGTCTCTTTCTTATACCACTTTCCAATCGTTTCACCTTCAGCATTTTGTATCTCTCTAATTGCATGAGCTTCCACTTGGACACCGTCATTTGCAAATGTACTGTATGCTTGAGCCATTACAAATGGAGATGTCCCCACATGCATACCGCCTAAAGCAATCGGATACGTACGATCTTCTGGTACTAATGGAATACCAAATCGCTCTAAAGATTTCAATCCTTTATCTAATCCAATTTGTTCTAATAGCCACACAGCCGAAACATTATACGATTTTGCCACAGCTTCATACATTGTCACATCACCGTGAAAAGTATGATCGCTATTTTGTGGTTTATATTCTTTAATGTTAAATGGTTCATCTTTTAATATATCGTATACTTCATATCCTTGTTCTAACGCTGGTACATATACAGCCAAAGGCTTTAGCGTTGAACCAGGTTGTCTTTTTAATTGTGTTGCATGGTTAAACTGTAAAAACTGATAGGGCCCTCTGCCTCCTATTAGAGCTGGTACACCACCTGTTTTTGGATTCATAAGAACTACACCCGTTTGCATAAGTTGGTCTGAGCCACTATCTTTGAAATAACTATCATTATTCACAACGTCTTCTACAGCCTGTTGTTTTTTCGGATCAAGCTCTGTATAAATACGATAACCACCTGCTAAAATTTCATTTTGTGTTAATTCGTACTTGTCCATCGCTTCTCTAACAATATAGTCTACATATTGAGAGTATTTTCCCTTGTATTTATCATCAACGCCACGTTTTAACACAAGCCCGCTCTCTTTTTCTTTATTATACTGTTCGTCAGAAATATACCCTTGCTCTTTCATTAAACTTAATACGACATTACGTCTTTCAATTGACTTGTTAAAGTTTTTATAAGGTGAATACGCAGATGGTGCTTTAATCAAGCCTGCAATCGTTGCAGCTTCTGAAATTGTTAAATCTTTTACATCTTTATCAAAATAAGATTTAGCTGCCCTTTTTATACCCCAAGCACCTTCACCAAAATAAATTTGGTTCATATACATTTCAATGATTTCATCTTTCGTATACGTACGCTCTATTTTTTTTGTTAAAAAATATTCCTTTATTTTTCGAGAGTATGTGCGGTCTTGTGTCAGAAATACATTTTTCGCAAGTTGTTGTGTAATTGTACTTCCCCCTGCTACAACTTCTCCTGCTGTAATATTTTTAAAAACTGCACTTATAATTCCACTATAATAAATACCGTGATGGTTAAAAAATTCCTTATCTTCTACTGCAACAATTGCTTGAACCATAATATCAGGAATATCTTTTCTTTTCACACCTTCTGTTTTAGAAGAAGCTAATTTAGTCGCAACTTCATTATTTGCATCATAAATTAAAGTCGGTTGCGGAACAGCTTGCTTTAATTCAGATATGTCTTGAATGGAAATTATTATATTTATAGCAATAAATAGAGTAGCGAGTAAACTTCCTAATATAATTAATAAATTACGAAGCTTCTTTCTCTTGTTGAACCACTCCTGCATTTTTTTTAAGTGAGTGTTCTTCAATTTCATTCGTTCACTTCCTTTGTTTGTTTACACTCTTCTTTTTAAAAGGAAGATTATACCTCCTTTTAAATTTATTATAATAACGTAGTCTTTCCTGTAGTGTAAAGCTTTTCTTTCCCATTCATACTTTTTGCACGAAAAGGACATTCTACAAGTAAGATATTCAATCTTGATTATTAATATTATTAATACAACAACGAGAGTTATGTTAAGTTTTTGTAAACTTTTCGATAAAATGTTTTAAAAAACGACAGTTTTTTGTTAGAATTGACTAGCCAATATATTTTACATATATTACTTTTGTGGGGGTAACTAATAATGGTCTTTAAATCAAAAAAAGATAAATTTTCTGAAATGTTAATGAATGTTTCCGAAAATTTAAAAGAAGGCGCGCAGTTTTTCGTGGAGTATAAAATTAAAAATGCTAGCGATTTAAAAGAGTTTTCTATGCGCATGAAAGATTATGAGTCAAAAGGCGACTCATTTATTCACGAAATCATTATGGAGCTAAACAAAGCGTTTATTACTCCTATTGAACGTGAGGACATCCTACAGCTTGCAATGAGTATGGATGATGTATTAGACGGATTAGATCATAGTGCTGGTCTATTCGAAATGTATTCTATTACAGAAGCTGATGAATACATGATTAAATTCGTAGAAGCAATTAATCAATGTGCGATTGAAATTGCAAACTCTGTTGAATTAATGTCTAACAAAAAATTAGTCGACATTCGTACAAATGCGATTAAGATTAAGGATTACGAATCACAATGTGATGATATTCGCCGTCATGCGATTAAGCACTTATTCTCTCGTGAAAAAGATCCGATTAAGATCATTCAATACAAAGAGATTTACGAAGAGCTTGAAGAAGTAGCGGATAGCTGCCAAAGCGTTGCAAACGTATTAGAAACAATTATTATGAAGAACGCGTAAGGAGTTTGATCATGGATACACTCTTGATACTGACCGTTTTAGTAGTCATTTGCGCTTTAGCTTTTGACTTTATCAATGGTTTTCACGATACAGCAAACGCTATTGCAACGGCTGTTTCAACGAAAGCCCTAAAGCCTAGACATGCCATTGTTATGGCGGCTATTATGAACTTTTTAGGTGCAATGACATTTACAGGTGTAGCAAAAACGATTACAAAAGATATCGTTGATCCATTCGCCTTACAAAATGGTTCTCTTGTAATTTTAGCTGCTTTGCTTGCAGCAATAGCTTGGAACTTAATTACTTGGTACTACGGTATTCCAAGTAGTTCTTCGCATGCAATTATCGGCTCAATCGCAGGTGCAGCAATTGCTGCCGCTGGGATTAGCTCGCTAAATCTTAAAGGATTCATTAAAATTATTGAAGCTTTAATCATTTCACCAATTATCGCTTTCGTTATTGGTTATACCGTATACAGTATTTTTAAAGTAGTATTTAAAAACTTTAACTTAACGAAAACGAATAAGAATTTCCGTATATTCCAGATTTTCACTGCTGCATTACAGGCTTATACACATGGTACGAATGATGCGCAAAAAGCAATGGGAATCATTACGATGGCTCTTATGGCTAATAACTATCATACTTCGAGCGACATCCCGTTCTGGGTACAATTATCTTGTGCAATTGCAATGGGTCTTGGTACTTCTGTCGGCGGATGGAAAATTATTAAAACTGTCGGTGGACAAATCATGAAAATTCGTCCTGTAAATGGTGTAGCTGCTGATTTATCATCATCTCTTGTTATTTTCGGGGCAACATTTATTCACTTACCAGTTAGTACGACGCACGTTATCTCCTCTTCTATTTTAGGGGTTGGTGCTTCTCATCGTGTAAAAGGTGTAAAATGGGGAACTGCAAAACGCATGTTAATTACTTGGGTTATCACACTTCCTATTTCAGCTTCATTAGCTGCTTTATTTTACTCTTTATTACACTTAATCTTTTAATAAAAAGTCGTCTTCCTTATTTTTCTAGGAAGACGACTTTTTTGTGAACAAAGCTTTTTCTCATGAAAAAGCGTGTATAATAATTGGTGGATAAGTTATATAGAGGAGTTGTCAATTTTGGAATACATCATGTTACTTTTCATCGGGCTAATCGCTGGGACAGTCGGGAGTCTAGTCGGTCTTGGTGGGGGAATTATTATTGTTCCGTTATTAATCGGATTACATAGCCTGTCACCACAACTTGCAGTAGGAACTTCAATGGTAACAGTCGTTTTTACAGGACTATCTTCCACCCTTACTTATATGAAGCATAAACGAGTAGATTACAAAAGTGGACTTATTTTATTTATCGGGAGTGGCCCTGGTGGTATTATCGGCTCATGGGCAAATAAATTTTTAAACCAAGATACATTTTCTTTATATTTTGGGATTTTCCTTATTTTCGTCTCCATTCTTCTTATGTTACGAGACAAATTAAAGCCTCTTTCTTTATCAAATATGACTGTAATTAAACGTTCTTTTACAGATAACGAAGGAAACACTGTACACTATCAATTCCCACCGCTTCTCGCTATCTTTATCGCCTTTATAGTTGGTTTTATATCTGGATTATTTGGAATTGGTGGCGGTGCCTTACTCGTTCCAGCAATGATGTTACTTTTTGCATTCCCAGCACATATCGCTGTAGCAACTTCGATGTTTATCGTATTTCTATCAGCAATTGTAAGTTCTGCAACTCACATCTCCCTTGGAAATGTTAGCTGGATTTACGCATTAATTCTTATTCCGGGCGCATGGATCGGTGGAAAAATCGGGGCTTATATTAATACAAAATTAAGTGGTAAAGCCGTAATTAATTTATTACGTATCACATTAATTATTCTTGGTACTAGATTAATCATTACTTCTTTTTTATAACGCGTTCCTTTTAGAATGCGTTTTTCTTATACGCATGAATATAAAAAACTTCCTAATAAAACGAATAAAATTAAACAAACACTTAATAACATATAATTGGAAATATGTACTTTCTTCAAGTTGACCACTCCTATAACTGCGACTGTTATCTTTATGATAGCGAAAAAATAATTCAGTTGCAGTTACAAAGTGCTAACAATGCAAAATCATTTATTACAAATTTTATCCTTATATTTCATTTCTTTGTATATTCTATCGGTTTAATAAAAAAAGATGTCATATTGACATCTTTTTTAATGAAGAAGTGACCATCCCATAAAATCTTCATGTACTTGGCACGCCCTCTTATCGTTTCGATCATATAATTCAGCATAACTATCTGTTTCTTCATCATAAGCCATCGTATAAATAATTTGGCCGTCTACTTCAACGGATAACACGACTCCACCTTTCATCTCTTCTACATGAATGATAGCATTCGCTGGAATTCTCATATCCGTCATTTTTATCGCATCTAACAATATACTAAACCCCCTACAGCGTATTCATTGCTAGTACTATTACACACTAAATAGTATACTACTGTAATAGCATATATTTCGTCAATGAAATTGCTGTTGTAAAGCATATTATCTTTATACATATACGCTAAAATAAAAGAAATAGAAATGTTTAAATGGGGGGCTAACATTGATTTTACACAAAGGAGATGTACTATTCCGTCAAGGTGAGGACGGTCCTTTATATTTTATAAAAACAGGTTTATTAAAAGTAGTAAGGTTAGAAGAAGATGGAACACCATTTCTATTCAATATTATCGTTCCAGGAGAAACGATACCTCACCATTCTTTAATCTCACCGAAGGAATATCACGGTACAGCAATTGCTTTAATGAAAACAGAAGTTGAACCTATAATGAGTAATGAATGGTATGATCAACTTCAAGCAAATCCTGCATCATATGCAAATATCGCTATGCAATTACAATCAAAATTAAGAATGATGCAGCAGCGTATCGATCAATTGACAACCGTCTCTCCGAAAGAACGTCTTCATCGCTTACAAGAATGGTTCACACTATATTTAGGTGACATTCCTATATATGAAATATTAACGCAAACTGAAATTGGTCAACTGATCGGTATACGCCGCGAAACAGTAAATCGACTATTACGAGAACAAATAAAAAACGAGGTGAAATAACACCTCGTTTTTTTTTTGCTTATTAAAGCTCAATTTATTGTAAGCTTGCTGCTGGGCCGAAAAATTCATAATGAATATGTTCTTGTTTCACACCTAAATCAGTTAGTACAGCATTTATATGTTTCATAAATGGTACTGGACCACAGAAATAAAACTCTGCTTCAGTTGTCGGAATAATAGTTTGTAACCATTCTCTTTCCACAAAACCTTCTTTATCAAAGTTCTTCATTTCTAAATCTTTTTCAGTTGGTGCAGAATAACAAGTATATGCTTTAACTTGTTCGTATTCACTATCTACTGCCTCAACGTGTTCTTTCATTGCATGTGTATCACTATTTATCGCTGCATGAACAAAACATACATTACGTTTTGAATCTTGTTCAATTAACGTATTTAGCATACTCATCATTGGTGTAATACCTACTCCACCACTAATTAAGACAACTGGTAAAGTTGAATCCATATTTAATACGAAATCTCCTGCTGGTGCACTTACTGGTAACATATCGCCTTCTTTTACATGATCATGTAAGTAATTAGATACTTTACCATCCGGCGTATCTACACCTTTTTCTTTCTTGACACTAATACGATAATATTCTTTTCCAGGAGCATCTGATAAGCTATATTGACGATTATGTGTATATGTTTCACCTTCGATATTTATTTGAACCGTTACATATTGTCCTGGAATGAATGAAGAAACTTTCCCTCCATCTTCAGGTTTTAAATAAAATGACGTGATAACATCGCTTTCCTTCACTTTTTTAACAACCACAAAGTTACGGAAATCTTTCCATCCACCTTCTTTATGTGCCGCTTCTTCATACATCTCTGCTTCAATGCTAATGAATGCATCAGCAATGACACCATATGCTTCTCCCCATGCGTTTAATACTTCATCCGGTGCACCTGCGACCTCTTTAATTGCACGTAATAAACATGTACCTACAATCGGATAATGCTCTGCTTTAATACCTAAACTTCTATGCTTATGACCAATTTGTTTTACAACTGGAATAATAGCTTCTAAATTATCAATGTACGTTGCAGCTGCATAAACAGCATTCGCTAACGCTTGTTGTTGTCTTCCCTTTTTCTGATTTGTATGGTTGAAAATATTCAATAACTCCGGATGTTCCGAAAATAAAATTTCATAAAATCTCGTTGTAATTTCAACGCCTTTTTCCTGTAATAATGGTACTGTTGACTTTACGATTTCAATTGTTTTTTCACTTAACATTGTATCCCACTCCTCTATTTCCTTAACTGTTTTTAGTTTAACTGAATTGTATAATACAGATTGTGATTTTAATCACTATTAACACGGTGTTTTTGTGAAAAATATATGAACATTGCACTTACAAAAGAAAATAAGCCAACTAGAATGCTAGCTCGCTTATTATTTAGACTGTATCGCTTGTTCAATTACCCTTATATCTTTCCCATCTCCAAATTCTGTATACCCCCAGATGTTCGTTTCACCTCTATATTTATTTACAATAATATCTAAATCATGGTATACGCGATGTGCATACACTACATACTCAATATTTTGGAGCTCCACACCTTTTTTTGCAATTTCATAGCTTCTATTTACATCACGTTTTATTTTTTCATTCTTTATGTCTGTATGTATATTTTTTAACGATGATTCTTGTTGTTGAAACCATTGTTTAAATTGGTTCCAGTCCCCTTCTGTATAATTCTCTGCTTTACCATAATTTAAGAAATTATTATAACTTTCATGTGTCATACGAATAAAATCTAGTACTTTTGTCTCTTCTTGCACATCTTCTATTTCAGCTGTTGTACTTACCCCAGCGGGCTTATTCGCATAATGTAATAATACTTTCATAAGACTATAGCTCGCAATGATCATTACGATAATAATCACGAATACATTTAACCATTTCTTCATATACAGAACTCCTTCTCTACTAAAGATATTACAATGTATGACTATACTTGTAACATTCTCTCGTAGAAATATAATTCCTGTATAAATTCTTCCTATCATTTCGACAATATTCTTTTATACATTTCTCGTTGGCAAATGTTCTTGTAAAACAATATATCCTTCATAAGCTGCGTAACCAAGTATAGCCATTAATCCGATATAACAAGCAAATACCGTCCATTTCGTTTTTGTATCCACTTTATAATAGTTTTCCTGTTGTCTCTTTTCCGCATCCCATTCCTCTAATTTTCTTTCTGACATTTCAAATGCTTCTCTTATATGAATGGTATGTGTTTCTTTTTCATCTTCATATGGGACGTAATCAAGTGGCTCAAACTTCGGTAACAAATACTCTAACACTTCAATCTTTTGAAATTCTCCTGTTTTTAATTCTTTCTCTCTTTCTTTTTGCCTTAATACATTTATTTCATGTTGCATCATATATATATTTCGATGCACAGCACCAGTTTCTTTTAACTCCTCTTCAAGCCTTGCAATATATTCTTTCATTCCATCAATTCTATATCCTAATTCCTTAATTGGCTCATCTCTTTTTATTACTCTATACAATTCCATACAGCCGATAATAACAATAAATCCTCCCAAAATACTTTTAAAATAAATTGAATAACCAAGTAATAAAACAAGCCCCGCTCCCCAAATTTTCGTACTTACAACTGAAATAATTCTTCCTCCATCTAACGGGGAAACTGGAATTAAATTAAAGAAATTAATCATGCTTCCAAGTAAAATAATGAGCGCCCAAAACGGCTCTTTCGTTATCATGTAAAGTGGAATAGCCGGTAAAAATGAAAGTAATCCGAAAAGAGGACCCATATAGGCAATATATGCTTCATCTTTTGCATTTTTTGGCATCTCTTTCATCCCAATAAGAGCGCCCATAAATGGAATAAATATTGCTGGTGATGTCGGTATACCTTTTCTTTTCGCAGCCCATAAATGACCCATTTCATGAATAAACAACAAATAAATGAGCGCTACCCCAAACTTCCAACCATATATAACTGCGTATGCACCAAGTGATAGAAACATACTAAATACTGTTGAAAACTTTGCTAATTTAAAAATTGCAAATACCCACTTTAACTTAGAAAGTAAAAATAGTCCTATTGCAACAATAATTCCCCATAATCCTTTTTTATTATTTTTCATATTCCTCTCCTTTATCTTTCATTAATGAATCATATACATTCATCAAAGCTTACTCTTTTCTCTATTATGACATATTTTTTTCTATTGTTAGAAATAATGTTTATATAATCCATTTTTAGCCAAAAATATAAATAAAAGGAGGTGTATACAAATGAACTTACAATCTCTCATAATAGGCGTTCTATCGTTTTTAGCTTCAACTCTTATTTTTTATACCGTTAGTTACGTATTATTATTAGATTTGTTGCCCAATCATATATTTATTGCCCTTATCATCCTTTCCGCTCTTATGATTTCTTTTCTTATTACACGAAAATCAATGAATGAGCCATCTGCAAAAGCAAAGTAATAGAGAGGGGCCCCCCTCTCTATTATCATTTCCTAGGAAAGGTCATACAGAATTTACATTCATCCTGATTCGCATGGGCTAATTAAAATTTCACTTTATCTTTGTAAATTCATTTTTTCACCATACTCTTTCACAATTTGAATAATATTTTGAAAAACACCTATTTTTTCTTGTTTACTATTTAATATTTTCAAATCATAATTTTCATAATATGTTTCTAATGACTTTAATTGTGATTCTGAAGCACCTTGTATCGGAACAGTAGCATGCAATTCATACTGTTTATATCCTTCCTTTACCTTTTCTCCTAAGATTTTTTCACTCTCTTTTGCTCCAATTAATTTTTGAACTTTTTCTGGAAAAATGACCTGCAAATAGTATTCTTGTTCCTTCTCTAACTTGTTGTATAATGACTGTGAAATCGTATACCGTACCGTATAATTCACTTTTTGATTGCCTGCTTTAATATGGAACGCGGTAATCTGCAAATCTTTTTTCGTTACTTCCGTTAAAGGACCTACCTGTATCTCATCTTCTTTTTGTTTTGATACATTTGGAAATATAGCCAAAAGCTTTTCTGTATCTTTTTTATTCAGCATATACATAGCTTTCTTATGTTGTATCCATCCTTTTCTGTCTTCTCCTCTTAGCCATGCATAATATGTTTCCTTTTTCCCATCTCTACTAATTTGTATTTCATATTCAGGTTCACCGAAGCTACCTGTTATTTCTTGTTTCTCAGCTTTATCGATAATGTCTATTACTACATTAGCTTCAGATTCCTGTAACTTTTTCTCTTTATCTTTTTTTTGTATAACGGTTACCTCTATTATTTCTTTCACTTCATTCACCGTCTCTTCCACTTTTTTTGTTTCTTTTTTTTGCTCAACTTGACTACAAGATGCTAATAACATAGCAAATAACAGCACTACATATTTCCTTTTCACCTTAATCCTCCTTTTACAATAAGAAACTCTTATAATCTTCATATAAAAAACAAAAACGTGACACACTATAAAATACGCTATACTAAGCATTGAAAGGAGGTCTGTTTCATGCCCATTAATTTTCACGATGCAAATAATAAATACACATACGCACAGCGAAATGCCCATATTTCTTGGGAAGAAATGATAAAAGGTATTACAAATATACAAAACAAGCAAATAATTGATATTGGCTGTGGTGGCGGGATTTATACGAAAGAACTTGCTCTTATGGGAGCAAAAAGTGTTGTTGGGCTTGATTTTTCAAAAGAAATATTACAGGCCGCAAAAGAAAATTGTAGTGGATTTTCAAATATTTCATTCATTCACGGTGATGCACATAGTACCCCATATCCTAATGATACATTCGACATTGTTATTTCGCGTGCGGTTATTCATCATTTGCAAGACATTCCTACATTTCTACGTGAAGCTTCTCGTATATTAAAGAAAAACGGTGTACTTATTGTACAAGACCGAACCATTGAAGATTGTACAATTCCTGGAAGCCCTGAACACATTCGTGGATATTTTTTCTCTATATTTCCGAAACTTATCGAAATAGAATCAAAAAGACGACCAAAAACCACCACAATACAAAAAGAATTACAAAAATATTTTCTTCACGTGTTCCCCACTCAAACACAATGGGAAGTACGAAAAATACATGATTCTGTAGAAGCATTATTGCAAGATTTATCCCCCCGAACAGGTCGATCCATTCTATACGAATTAACAGATTATGAACTTTCTCAACTTCTACAACAAGTACAGACTGCCTTACAAAACGTCTCTCCTATTATCGAAAGGGATCGGTGGACCATTTGGAGCGCCATGAAATTGTAAGGAAGGAAGCCTCACATTATTTTGTGAGGCTTCCTTCTTTCATAATCTAATTTTGCAACACTCTTGATATCCTCCACTTCTGGCCTGTGCACTTCCACACTTCGGACATACTAAATATCTAGACTGATTTGTCAACAAACTACCTTTTTGAAAGAGTAAAACTTCTGCTTGTTTAAACGAACGCGAATAATATAACCACATAAAACCAATTATAGCAATAATGCCGAATAATACTCCCATCGCAAGCATTCCAGTCACCTCTTTTGGTTTGTTCTTTCCATCAAGTGGATTGTTGTATTATTCTCTGTAAATTCAAATAATCCCTTCTTTACTCCTATAAATATCAACTTTCTCCGCAAACTTTACAATTCTCTACAAATTTTTACTCCCATTTTACATCCCCCTTTACTTCAAAAAAAAAAGAATATTACCTCAAATAATTCCTCATATAAATATATCTTTTTCAAAAAAATATTGACTTTCAAAAAAAAACATGTAACAATACTGTCAGAATACTTGAATAAAAATTCATTGACGAGAACGAGTACGTTATAGAACTGTCCCCCAGAGAGTTGGCGATTTGCTGAAAGCCAACGTTCAGTGCGTAGCCGAAAATCATCTCCGAGAAGTAGAACCGAATGTTGCAGTAAGTTCTTACCGGCTGTCCCCCGTTACAAGGAACACGTATCATGTTGTACGTTGCAGAGCCGTATACATATAGACTCATTTCTACATGTATAAATTAGGGTGGTATCGCGGGTAAATATAACTCGTCCCTTTCTTTAGGGACGAGTTTTTTGTGTTCTTACAAATGAATGTAAAAAAGGAGGAAAAACAATGAACACTGTATCAAAAAAACATATTTTTTTCACGGGTCTTATGCTATTTTCTTTATTTTTTGGGGCAGGTAATTTAATTTTCCCTCCCATGCTTGGACAAAATGCAGGTGAAAACTTTTGGCCAGCAATGATTGGATTTTTACTAACAGGAGTCGGTTTACCACTACTAACTGTTATCGCAATTTCTTTATCAGGAAATGGTATGCAACAACTTGCAAGTCATGTTCACCCATTATTCGGAATATTCTTTACGGTAGTTGTATACATTGCCATTGGTCCTTCTATGGGTATTCCACGCGTTGCAAATGTCGCTTATGAAATGGGCGTAAGTTCTTTCTTACCAGAAACAATCCGTTCTAGCAACCTAGTGCTATTTGTATATACAATCATATTCTTTGCTATCGTATTTTGGCTGAGCTTGAATCCATCTAAACTTGTAGATCGCATTGGAAATATATTAACACCTATTTTATTACTCTCTATTTTCTTATTGTTTGTTAAAAGTGTATTTACACCACTCGGGCAATCAGGTCCAGCGATGCAAGAGTATCAAACTTCCCCGATCTTCAAAGGATTTATGGAAGGATACTTAACGATGGATACCATTTCAGCACTTGCATTTGGAATTATCGTTGTAAATGCTATTCGCTCTAAAGGTGTGAATGATCGTAAATCCATTGCCATCGCAACAGCAAAAGCAGGACTTATTGCCGCTACTGGTCTCGTACTTGTATATGGTGCGCTTGGCTGGCTCGGTACAACTAGCGTCTCGCTCGGATATGCAGAAAATGGCGGACAGTTACTTACTGTTATCGTACAACAATTATTTGGTCCATACGGCTTACTTCTACTAGCTCTAATCGTTACACTCGCTTGCTTAACGACATGTGTTGGACTCGTATCTGCATGTAGTCAATATTTCTCAACATTATTGACTAAATTTTCATACAAAACATTTGCAAGTATCATTTGTGCTTTAGGGTTACTAGTTGCTAACTTAGGTTTAACAAAAATCATTGCCATCTCTGTTCCAATTCTACTTGTTGTATATCCAATTGCTATCGTACTTGTTCTACTATCGTTACTGCATAAATACTTCGGGGGATATCGTTCTGTTTATGTAGGTGCTTTAATTGGAGCAGTTATAGTGAGCGTATTTGATGGATTAAAACAAGGGGGTATTTCAGTTTCATTTATCACATCATATTTTGAATTTATCCCTTTATATAATGAAGGAATAGGCTGGCTAGTACCTGCATTAGCCGGAGCTCTTATCGGCCTTACAATCGCTAAACTAAGCGGTGCGAAAAAAGTTCCTTTACTAACCGAATCTCGTGAAGTAAAAGCATCCTAAAAAAACTCCCAAAAGGGAGTTTTTTTACTTTTGATAAGCAGTGTGATTAAAACTGCTTATTTTATACGCTTTCGTATAATAGTCGATATTTGTATCCACTGTTTCTACTTTGACAACGTCGTAGCAATCTTCTTGCTTTACTAAAAATAAATAGTACTCTTCTGTCGCCTCAACAATTGCAATTTTATCTGTTTCAACATTATATTGTTCACAAAGCGCTTGTAATGCGTTCACATAATCCCCTAATTTTTTTGATTTATCCATGCCAAATATCGTTTGAACTAACATATACATTCTCCCCTTTGTATGTACTGTTAACACCTTAATGATAACGCTTACATATATTAGCGTCAATAAAAAGATTCGGTGCAAACTAATAATCAGTGGGAATAGCTCCCCACTGATTAAAGTTTCACTGTATCATTTCGTCAATTGATGCCTAAACGCATAAATAACCGCCTGTGTCCGGTCACTTACATTTAGTTTATTTAATATATTACTCACATGTGTCTTTACTGTTTTAAGAGCAATAAACAATTCATCTGCAATCTCTTGATTACTTTTCCCCTCTGCAATTAATAACAAAATTTCAGACTCTCTTTCTGTTAACTCCTCATGCAAAGGCTGTTCTTTCTTCTGGCGCATACGAGACATCATTTTACCAGTAACTTTTGGCTCTAATACCGTTTCTCCATCATAAGTAGCTCGTACAGCATCTGCTATATCACTCGCTCTTGATGTTTTTAATAAATAACTTGTCGCTCCGGCCTCAATAACGGGGTACAATTTCTCATCATCTAAAAAGCTCGTTACAACTACAATTTTCGCTTCTGGCCATTCCTGAATAATAGCACGTGTTGCTTCAACACCATCCATCTCGTCCATGACAAGGTCCATTAAAATAATATCCGGTCTTAATTGCAGTGCTAACTCTGAACCTTTTCTTCCATTTTCAGCTTCTCCAACTACTTCAATATCTGGCTGCGTTGATAAATATGCTGATACACCCATTCGAACCATTTCATGATCATCCACTAGTAATACTTTTATCATGATTCTCCCCCTCTCTCAATCATAATCGGTACTTTTACTTCTATTTGTGTACCTTTATTTGGAAAACTAAGCACTTTTAATGTACCACCAATTTCATGAACTCGCTCTTGCATTGATCTTAATCCGTAAGAACCAGCCTTATTCACTCCTACTTTAAAACCTACACCATCATCAATAATTTTCAATATTGCATATTGCTCAATTTTGCGTAAACGTACTTCCGTTTTCTTTGCTTTCGCATGCCGTAAAGTATTAGACAGCGCCTCTTGTACAATGCGGAATAAGTGATCTTCTACACCTTTTTTTAATTGAATCGGTTCAATTAACCATTCAATTTTCATATGTTGCTTTCTAGACAGTTCTGTTAATAATTCTTCTATACCCTCTGTTAGTTTCTTACCTTCTAACTGCACTGGGCGTAAATGAAGAAGCAATGCTCTCATCTCTGATTGTGCATTTACAACCATATTTTCAACAAGCTGCAACTGCTTTTTCGTCGTTTCTGGAATTTCAGCTACTTGTTCATTAATAGCCGACATCATCATCGACATTGCAAAAAGCTGCTGACTTACAGAATCATGCAGCTCCCTCGCCAATCGATGCCTTTCTTGGGAAATCGCTTCTTGTCTCATCTCTTCATTCCAATGAGCTCGTTCATTCGTTACTTTTTGAAAGAGTCCAGCTTGCTCCTCTAATCGACGAGCCAAAACGATTACTTTTCGTTCCACTTCATGAAATTCATCATCTGCAGTAAACGAAACATCGCTCGGAAAATTCCCACGCTCCACTTCAAATAGAAACGTATTTAACCCTTGTATACGCTGCTCTATATAGTAACCGATTGCATATCCTACAATTCCCCCGATAAGTAAACTTGTAGTCATAATAAACAAGCCAATTGGAACAGAAGCGATGGATTCCTTCCATAATAAATCATACACTTGTTGCTCGCTTTTCCATACATATACAATTGTACAAATGAGTGCGATACTAACTGAGGACAACATAGAATAACGAATATACATCCACGAAATATTTTTTTGTTTCTTCATTATACTTTCCTCACTTCCGTATCGCCTACGACAAGCGAAGAAATAATTTTAATACGACGAGGAGCCTCTTTATACTGCTCTGTTCTAAATGTAACATTACGGTTAAACCCTGTCTCCTCATGACCTGGCAAGAGCACACGTCCGACAATAACAGAATGATTTAAAGACAGTTCAATATCATATGGCACATATAAACGAATATTACCAACGACACCCCGAATAACAATTACCGTCTCCCCTTCAGGAATCATAGCAGTTGTTAAATCTATTTCCACATCACAAGCACCATATTGAACATTAATATCCTCAAGTTCATAAATATGATCCATCATTCGTACATTACCTACAAACATGTTTTTTAAATATGGTTCTGTACGATATATTTGCTTCTCTTCGTCTATAATCCCTTTTTCTTTAATTTCAACCTTCATTGCCTTTTGCTTATGTCCTTGTTGAATCAATTGATAACCAATTAAAGCTAAACAAGCAAATACGACAAGAACAAATGCTGCTGATGAAAATAAGAAGAATAAAAATACGATACCACCAACAAATAAAAATACATTTCCCCGTACATAACGATTCTTTTTACGATAATGTCTTCCAAACATAAGCATAATAAATGCAAAAATAAGACCACCTGGTTCAAAATGTCCAAGTATCATATCAAGAAAAAGACCGAATCCAAATATGATGAGGAGCATCCCCATTAATTGTGTTTTTGAAAAATGCTTCTTCATTTCAGCTCCCCCCTTCTTGTCACATATACATAGAAGAAAAGGCATTGCTTTCCAACACCTTTTCTCCTATCACTATATCATAAGCCTGTTTTATAATATACTACTATTATTTTGTTAACTCTTTCGTTAACGATACATCGTTCTTTTCTTTCATTTCACGCTCAAGTTTTGCAATTTTCATATCAAATGTGTCACGTTCATGCTCATCATTCATACGAGTTTCTAAGTCACGAATATGCTCTTCAATTTCTTCAAAGCGTAAGAATGGATTATTTTCATCCATTTTATGCATCGCAGTATTCATACGACGATTTGCATGTGCCATATTTTCACGTGCCATTAATTCCATACGTTTTGCGTGCATTTCTTTTAATTTATTTTTCATTTCAGAAAGACGACGCTCTAACTCATCAATTTGCTCTACAACACCTGCATACATTTCTTCTAATCGAGTTACTTGCCCTTCATAGTAAGCTACTTCTTCTAATGCACGCTCATGTAGTTGTAATTCGCCTGCTTCTTGAGCGATAAGCGCTTGCTTTGATCTTTTATTTACGAAATAACGAGCTTGCTCAAGTTCACGAGCAAAGTTCGATTTTAATGTTTTATGACGCTGAATTAACTTCTCAATTTTTGTTATTTCACGCTCACTATCGCGTAAATATTGGTTTAACATAGCAATTGGGTTTTTTCTTTCTTTCTCATCTAATACATTATGAAAATCTGCTAAAATTGCATCGCGTACACGTCCGAATAAAGATTGTTTCATTATAATCTTCCTCTCTTCTACTTTATAAATTTAATTTGATTTATTTTTTATTAGTTTTTCATTAACTTGTTCCACTCATCTTCAAAGTTGCTATATGGTTTAGAACTTTCTGGAGCAGAATCAACAACTACATCTTTTTCTTTTTTCCACTCACGGTATCCGTAGTATAAAACTACTAATGCGGCAATACCGATTAATGCTGGGGAATGAGAAAGGGCGATGGACAAGCCGATTAAACCAACAATACCCCAAGCTAACTTTCCAAAAAATGATTGTGCTCGCACAAATGATTTATAGCTCCAGTACACAACTCCTGCTCCAATTGCGAATCCTATAATACCAGCAAGACTGCCAAGAGCAATTAAAGCTAAAATACCAGCCGCGATAAACGCTAGAAATTGTTTCATCTTGTGCTTGCCTCCCTTCGATTTGATACTCTTATCTTAACTATTTTTTCTTTTTTCCATAACGAGCTTAAGAACCGTTTTCAACTCAGACTTAAGACCGAGTTGCATTCAGCCTTTTGTAAAAACATAAGGTAGCATGAGATTATTCACTCTTTTATCGCACAAAAAAAGCCGCACAGAGAACATTCTCTGAACGGCTTTCGTTACTTTTAATAAACTTCATTTTCATTATGCTGTTTTATGATACTCTTTCTTTTCCGTTACTTTAGAAAACCTCGGGAAACCAATTAATATAGAAATGATTCCACATACTCCAACTAAGATCGGATAAAACGCATATGGTAACAATTCAATTGGAGATAACGCCGCAAATCCTGCTGCTGTTAACATTTGTGCACCATACGGAATTAATCCTTGCACACAGCATGAGAAAAGATCTAATACACTCGCTGATTTACGAGGATCAATTTCATATTGATCTGCAATGTTTTTTGCAAGTGGACCTGTAAAGATAATAGAAATCGTATTATTTGCTGTACACATATTCGTCATCCCTACTAAACCAGCGATACCGAACTCTGCTCCTTTTTTAGAACGAATGTTACGCGTTAAAAGATTCATTAAATATTGAATACCACCATTATATTGGATCAATTCAACCATACCGCCAATTAAAATAGCGAGTAATACTAACTCCATCATGCCGCCCATTCCAGTCGTTACACTTTTAAAGAAGCTCTCTAACGTGTAACTTCCATCTAAAAGACCGATAACCCCAGATAGTACAGTTCCACCAGTTAATACAATCAGTACATTCCAACCAAGTAGCGCTGTAATAAGTACTCCTGCATACGGTAAAATCTTTATCAAGTCAAAGCTATGCGCTTTAACTTGCGTGTCGCTTCCTAAAGTAAGAATTACTAATAGTACAATTGTAATAATAGCCGCTGGTAATACAATTAAAAAGTTCGTTTTAAACTTATCTTTCATTTCTGTTCCTTGTGAACGTACAGCTGCGATTGTTGTATCTGAAATAAATGATAAATTATCACCAAACATCGCCCCGCCAACAACGGTAGCCATGGCAAGCGCAATGGAGATATCAGTTTGCCCACTAATACCTACAGCAATCGGTGCTAATGCGGCAATTGTTCCCATTGAAGTTCCCATTGCTAATGAAATAAATGCCCCTATAACAAAAATCCCAGCTATAATAAATCCTTGCGGTAAAATTGATAACGCTAAGTTAACTGTAGAATCAACGCCGCCCATCCCTTTTGCCGTTTCAGAAAATGCTCCTGCAAGTACAAAGATTAGAACCATAATCATAATATCTGGGTTTCCTGCACCTTTAGCAAATCTTTCTACTTTGACATGAAAGCTTTCTTTACGATTCATCGCTAAAGCGACTCCTACAGCAATTGAAATTGCTACAAGTATCGGCAATTTATAGAAATCACCTGTAATAATTCCAGAACCTATAAATAGCGCCAAAAATATCCCAAGTGGTAATAAAGCCAAACCATTTCCTCTCGTTTCTTTCAAAGTACCATCTCTCCCTAGTTTCAACCTTTTTTCTAATGAATAACAAAAGACCTCTTCCAACGAGAAGAGGTCTTATACATCTATAAGAAACGCTCTTCTCATCTTTCAAGCACATGCTTGCTGGATTTGGCACAGCACTCTAAAATCGAGTCCGCTGCCGAGGCATCGTAGGGCCAGTCCCTCCGCCTCTCTTTATAAGAAGGTTTCATATTTATTTTTTAATAATAATTTCTTCCCTAACTTTACTCGCTTACAAAACAAAAGTCAATTATTTTTTGTATAGATTTTTTTGGTAATTATACAAAAATTTGAATACAATAATCATTTTAACTTTTTGATTTCTTCTTCCAATATTGAAATCCAATAAAATTCACTATTTTTTATTGCAGCTATAATCCACTTTGTAGTGTACCAAGCTAACTCATACTCTTCTTTTGTAACATCGCCACTTTTATAAGCATCCTCTAACTCATCTTCATCCAATACATACATTTTACCATTCGGTAATAATACTACATCTAAATATAAATCATCAAAATACGGTAAACCACGGTCGTCTATTTCATATTCTTTCGCCACATCGATATAATATTGCACTAATGTTTTCTGATTATCTAACATAGCGGTAATCGCAAAGTTTTTCCCATCTATGAAATACTGAATCCACGTATACTGATTACAAGCAATACAAAGTTCCTTACCATCATATTCTTTATAACTAGGTTCTCTCACCTTTTTTATTTCCAGTATTCCTAGCATTCCCTCTTCTATCTGCTTAACCGTATAATTCCTTTCTATTAGTCGCTTCCACGAAGAACCGTCACCATATTTACGTTTCATTACGTCCGCTTCCCTTCTATATAGAAAAGCCCTCACATATTATGTGAGAGCTTTTTTCAAATTATAATTAAGCTGCTTGCTTATTAGAAATTTCTTTCAAATAAGCTTGTCCTTTTTCAGCGTCATATTGACCTTCCCACTTAGACATAACTACAGCTGCTAAAGAGTTACCTACAACGTTAACTGCTGTACGAGCCATATCTAAAATACGGTCAATACCGGCGATGAATGCTAAACCTTCAGGTGGAATACCTACTGTACCAAGTGTCGCTAATAATACAACGAATGATACGCCCGGTACACCTGCGATACCTTTTGATGTAACCATTAATACAAGTAATAATGTAATTTGTTGTGTAATAGATAAATCAATACCGTACATTTGCGCTAAGAAAATAGCTGCAATTGCTTGATATAAAGTTGATCCATCTAAGTTAAATGAATAACCTGTCGGAATAACGAAAGATGTAATTGCTTTCGGACAACCGAACTTCTCCATTTTCTCCATAATTTTCGGTAAAACTGTTTCTGAACTTGCTGTTGAATACGCTAAGATCAGCTCGTCTTTTAAAATTTTAAAGAATTGGAAAATGTTAATTCCAAATATTTTCGCTGTAAGTCCTAAGACAACTACAACGAAGAAAATCATTGCCCCGTATACTACAATTAATAATTTCCCTAACGGAATTAATGAAGCTAAACCGAATGTAGATACTGTAACACCAATTAATGCGAATACACCAAATGGTGCAAATTTCATAACTTGGTTCGTTACGTAAAACATTGCATCAGCTACACCTTGGAAAAATTGAAGAACCGGTCTTCCTCTTTCACCAATTGCTGCTACGCCTAAACCAAATAATACTGAGAAGAAGATAATAGCAAGCATATCTCCGTCAGCTAATGACTTCATAATGTTCGTTGGAACAATATTTACAAATGTATCTGCAAATGAATGACTTTGTACTTGCTCTGTCGTATGCGTATATTTCGAAATGTCTGTCTTTGTTAACTGCTCCATATTTACGCCTTTTCCCGGTTGGAAAATATTAGCGATTAATAGACCGACAATAATTGCAATTGTTGTAATAATTTCAAAGTAAATAATTGTTTTTCCGCCTAGTCGGCCTAATTTTTTAACATCGCCAACACCAGCAACCCCAACAACAATACTTGCTACAACAATCGGTACAACGATCATTTTAATTAATCGGATGAAAATATCACCAATTGGTTGTAAATATTTCACAACCGCTGGATTATCAAAGAAAATCGCCCCAACTGCAATACCAAGCGCAAGTCCTATTAATATTTGCCATGCAAGTCCTATTCTTTTCATACTTGTTGTAACCCCCTCTTCGATGTGTCACTCTACCTTTCATTCTATCTCTATAAAACTTGAAATTAAGAGTATTACATATTATTCGACAATTCACTACATTTTGTCCCTGTTAAAAATCATAAATCAAAATTTAAAATCTGACAACAAAATAACTTTTCCCGAACGCAAATAATTTTCTTGACAAAAACAAAACCCATGTTAGAAAACCTCACATGAGAACGATTCCTCACCAGTATTTTATTGGATTCCTAACTAATATTTCACTACATAAAACAAAATCGTTTTTCCCTTTATTTTACAAAAAAATCTAAAAATAAATCCTTGTTACACAAATATAAAAAATGCATCAACAGTGAAATTTATCGTCGAAAGATGATAAATTCCGACAAAACTTAGCAATTTTATAAAATTTTCTTTACATTATGGTTACAACGATAGACACTCTTCTTCTTATGATATATAACATTCATAGGGAAAGGAGCCAGACAACCATGAAAAAGAAATTTGCAGCGTTCAGCGTTTTAGCAGCAGGAACAATTTTTGTTTCTCCATTACTATCACCCGCATACGCTGAAACGAATCAAGATAAATTATCTAATATTCAATCTGAATTAGAAGGAAAACAAAATGACTTACAAAATAAATCAGCCGAGAAAGAACAAATAGAAAAGGAAATTCAAGAATTACAAAAGAAAATCGACGATTTAACTACTTCTATTAATAAAAACGAGGCTGAATTAAACGATACAAAAAAAGAAATTAGTAAAACACAACAAGTAATCGCTGAAAAAAAGAAACATATAGAGCAATTACAAACAAACATAGATACACGCCAGGAAGTTATTAAGCAACGTTTGCAATCTATGCAAGAAAAACCTCGCACAAATATTATTACAGAGGTATTAACAACTTCTACAAACATCGCTGATCTTGTTGATAATATGTACTCTGTAAGTTTAATTTTAAACAACGATACCGATATCGTGAAAAAACAAACAACTGACCAAAATGCTGTAACGAAAGAAAAAGAGGCGGTTGAGAAAAAAGAGCAAGAATTAAAAGAAGCTGAACAGAAATTAGTTCACAAACAACAAGAGTTGCAAACGAATCAGCAACAGCAGCAAACCTTTATTAGCGATCTACATACGAAAGTAGCAAAAGTAGATTCAGAGATTGAAGGATTAGAAGAATCTAAAGGTATTTTAGAAAATCAGCGTCAAGCTGTTCAAAAAGCAATTGAAGAAGAAAAACGTGCAGAAGAAGCTCGTAAAGCTGAGGAAGCCCGTAAGGCAGAAGAAGCTCGTAAACAAGCTACTACATCTGCTCAAAAAGCTCAAGCAGCTCCAACACCACACGATACAAATATTGGCGGCTTTATTAAACCAGCAGCCGGATCAAAAACTTCTGGGTTTGGCGTGCGTTCTATAGATAACCATAAAGGAATCGATATCGCAGCTTCAGGAACCGTTCCAATTATTGCCGCTGCAGATGGCGTTGTTATTCGCTCAGAATTATCTTCTAGTTATGGAAATGTTGTGTACTTATCTCACCGTATTAACGGAAAAACATACACAACAGTATATGCTCATATGAGTAGCCGTTCTGTATCAAATGGACAAACTGTAAAACAAGGAACACAACTTGGATTTATGGGGAACACTGGTCAATCATACGGACAGCATTTACACTTCGAACTTCACCTTGGAGAATGGAACGTCGGCAAGACAAACGCAGTTGATCCATCTCCTTATATCGGATTATAAAAAAAACTCGGTGCATACCGAGTTTTTTATTTCCCCCGTGAAATATAGACTACAACTAACTACCTATATTTTACGGGGGAATCATATAAATACACAATTACAGCGAAAAATAGAAGAAGCTAGAGAAATTTACATTTGGCGATTCAGCGTTATTTTTAATCAGATTATTCCTTGCAATCATCACAGCTTATAAAGCATATAATCACTCATTAAATACACCTACCACATAATAAAAAGACGGAGCTTTCTCCGTCTTTTTATTATGCAAACATTTTAAATACGCCTATCGCATTTAAAAATACAATAATTACAGTTACTGGAATAACATAACGAAGCAAGAAGAACCAAATATTAAATAATGTTTTTCCTTTCGTTTCCGTAACTTCTAATTCTTTCATTAACATTTCTTTACTCATTTTATTTGGTACGAATAGCGAAATGGCTAGTACTCCGAGTGGCAATAATACATTACTTACCACAAAATCGACGAAATCAAAGAATGTCTTCCCAAATATTTTCACATCACTCATAATGCCAAACGATAATGCTGACGGAATTCCGACTGCAAAAATAAGAATACCGATTAATAATGATGCTGACGGACGTTTTTTCTCATTATCTTTCGCAACAGATGCTACTACAATTTCAAGCATGGAAATCGCAGATGTTAATGTTGCAAAGAAGAATAAAACTAAAAACATAATGAAGAAAAATTGTCCAAATGGTATTTTCGCAAATACTGCTGGAAGGACGATAAACAGTAGTCCTGGTCCTTCAGTCGGCTTAACGCCTAATGCGAAAATCGCCGGGAAAATTGCTAATCCTGCAAGTACTGTAATAAAAACAGTTAAACTTACAATAGATGTTGCTGATTTCGCTAAATGTTCTTCTTTCTTCAAATATGAACTATACGTTACCATTACTGAGGCACCTACTGTGAGCGAGAAGAAAGATTGTCCCATCGCGTATAAAACCGTATCTGCTGTTAGTTTTGAAAAATCAGGTTTTAAAAAGAACTCTACTCCTGCAAAAGCACCATCAAGTGTTAATGCACGAACAATGATCGCAATAAATAAAATAAATAATAGCGGCATCATATACTTACTTGCTTTTTCTATCCCTTTCTCTACACCTTTACTTACAACAAAAATCGTACAAAGCATAAAGATAAATTGTGCTCCAATCGCACTTAGCGGATTTGAAATCGTTTCATTAAACAATTTTCCGTAATCAACAACACCATTCCAGAAGCTTCCTGTAATACTATAGTATAAATACAGTAAAATCCATCCACCTACAACACTATAAAAAGATAGTACACTAAAACAAGTAACAACTCCCATACGACCAATCCAAGGATATAACTTGCTATTTGGCACCAATACTTTATACGCTGTAACTGCCTCTTTTTGCGTACTACGTCCAATAACAAATTCAGCTAATAGAAGCGGCATACCTATAAATAAAGTTAATAGTAAAAATACAAGGAAGAATGCGCCTCCCCCGCCATTACCTGCAACATATGGAAATTTCCATATCGCACCAAGACCTACTGCGGCTCCGGCTGCTGCGAGTACAAATCCTATTTTCGACGTCCATTGCTGTGTTTCTTTCATCATAAATTCCCCTTTTCTGAATATTTAAACTTTTGTTAATTATACACTTTCATTTCATACTCGCACACCTCCTTTAGAAAATAAAAAAGTCCCCTACACGCAAATATGCATGTAGAGGACGATATATGTAATGTTAATACCGTGGTACCACCTCAATTGGATTGATAAATCCCACTTGTTCAAGTACAGGAAAAACTCCGATACTCTATCCTTTTAACGGCGGAACCCGGGTTGCCTACTACAATGTTCAACATACCTCTCGCAAGCCCATTCTGTATATTTTATCGTACCGGGCTCACACCTTCCCCCAGCTCTCTGAACGTATCAAATATACATACTCTTCTTGCTCATCGATTTCATCTATTGAAGTTACTTGTGATTATAAATTATATTCTTATAGTTGTAAAGTACAATTTATTCATCATCCTATATGAACTCTTCTCTCTAATTCTTGTAAAAACAATTCTCTTTTTTGTTCATTTTGAACATATATTGACTTCAATACCTCTTGCAACAATATATTTCTCTCTCTTTTCTCTATTTGTAATTCTTTTACCTTTATTCTAACTTCGTATAAAAAATCAAGATATGATTCATACGCCTCATCATATTTATTTGCGATATCATCTCGAATTTTTTTTGCAAGTTTCGGACTCGCTCCCCCGGTAGAAACAGCTATATTAAGTAGCCCACGATGAAACGCCGCCGGAAAATGAACATTTCCACTTTCCGGATTCGTAATAACATTTACCAGCTGATTTTCTGCCGTATCTTCAGCAACCTTTTCGTTCAATACGGCATCACTACTCGCTGCTACAACTAAAAAAGCACCATTAATATCACTTTTTTCATATTCTCTTTGATACCAACGAATTTTCTTTTCTTCTACAAGTTTCACTAAATTCGCATCCAATTCAGGACTTACCACAACTATATCTGCACCTTGTTTTAGCAAAGGAATAATTTTAAATCCCGCAACTTTCCCTCCACCAATGACAACAACACGTTTCTTCTCAACTCGCACTGTAAGTGGATACATATTGATCTCCCTTCAATAATTTCTTCGTTTTCTGAATTAACATATACTGAAACGCTTCATTCTTTCCTAAATACGGACTTATTTTTATCTCATCTAGCTCATATTGGCGCACTTCTTTTTCAATATGTTTCATAAGTAAACCTGTAAATAACAAGTAAGGCAGCACAACGATATTCTTTTCTTTTCGTTCTACAACTTCCTTTAACTTCTCCTCAAATTTCGGCTCGGCAGCCGCTAAGTAACAAACTTCTACTTTCTTAATCTTCTCTTCCTTTTGAAATAAAGAAGCAATCCAGTTTATATCTCTTAATACTTCAGGATCACTGCTCCCTCTTGCAACGAGAAGTAACGTCACTTCATTCTTATTTTCCTGTTCAATGCCACTTCCGTTATACACTGATTTTATAAGTGCTTCTGATACGCCAAATGGATTACCATAGGTCACTTTAATACTTGGATATTGATTATTTAACTTTTCCAATTCAAACGGAATATCTTTTTTTACATGACCTGCTGCTAATAAAAAAACTGGAATAACGATAATCTCTGTAGCACCACGCTTCACACATGTACGGAACCCTTCATCAATAGTTGGACTCGCTAACTCTAAAAAACAAATTTCTTGAATACTTGCCTCTACACGGTTCATACATGACGTAATAAATGCAACCGCTTCTTCTTTAGCTGCTTTCAAGCGACTTCCATGACATATATATAAGATGGCTTTCATTTTATAACACTCCACTTACTTGATACGTACTTTCTGTCTGCTTTTCAAACCAATGGATTTTTTCTCTAAAACGGACGACTTCTCCAATTACAATCATGCTCGGATTTTGAATTTGTTCTTTTTTCGCAACATCTACAATTGTCCCTAACGTCCCAACAACTGTGCGCTGCATAGATGTAGTTCCCCGCTCAATAATAGCGGCAGGCGTACTTTTATCTTTTCCATGCTTCATCAGTTGTTCACATATATAGGGTAAATTGCTAACCCCCATATATACCGCTAAAGTCTCTACACCTTTCGCTAAATTTCCCCATTTCACTTCCTCTGCAGCATCTTCTTTTCGATGCCCTGTCACAATAGCAAAGCTTGCACTTGCATCACGATGTGTCACTGGAATACCCGCATAAGCTGGTGCAGCTATTCCAGCTGAAATACCAGGAACAATTTCAAATGGTACACCTTGCTTTGCTAACGCTTCGGCCTCTTCTCCCCCTCTACCAAATACAAATGGATCCCCACCCTTAAGTCTCGTTACAATTTTTCCTTTTTTCGCATATTTAATAAGAAACGTGTTAATTGTCTCTTGCTTCATCGTGTGATAATTTGGTAGTTTTCCGCAATAAATTAAATCCGCTTCAGGCTTTGCATAGGAAAGCAATTCTTTATTTACAAGACGGTCGTACAAAATAACATCTGCCTTCTCAATACATTTCAATCCTTTCACAGTAATTAAATCTGGATCCCCAGGGCCCGCCCCAACGATATATACTTTTCCCATCATCTCTCCTCATTTCTACTATTAAAGTGAAACTTCCATCCTTATATATGAATGGAAGTTTTCATTTCTTCATATTTCAATGTTCCTTACTCATGAATAACAAAGGCCGCGCTTTTTCGAATCTTCTTTTTTTCAAATAAAGCAATCTCCTTTACCTCTGGTAACGGTAAAAAATGTTTTTCAAGCTCAATCTCCGCCATCTTAAATGCCTTTTCTTCACTTTCAGCAACAACAACAATTGGAACAATACTATTCTCTAATACAGCTTCAAATCGATATAAATCCATATTGCCCCTCCTAAGACGCTATTACTTCTTCTAACACGTTATTTAACGCTATTTGTAATGTCTCTACACCAACGCGGCCTACGAAATCATAAAACGTTTCAGCCGGTAATTTATTTTCTTTGAAATAACTTATAAATGATGCGAGTACATCAGGTAGATCCTCACCATCTATTTTTCCTTTTAACTTTTGATTATAAGCACCACCATCTAACAACGTTCCACCTACATATATTTCAAATGCTTCAACAATCCCTTTTTCCTTCGTTTTCATTTTCACACCTTGTAATCCAATGTCCGCAATTTGACGTTGACCACACGAATTCGGACATCCTACCATATGAATACGAACCGGAACATCGAGTGCAATTTGTGTATCTAAGTATTCGGCAATTTTTCGTAATCTTTCTTTCGTTTCTACTAAAGCAAGATTGCAATATTCAATACCAGTACAAGAAACCGCGTGACCAATAAACGATTTCGGATTCGCTGATATCGCTTCAAACAACGGCTCAGTTAGTAAGCCCGTTACATTTTCCGGCGGAACATTCGGAATAATGAAGTTTTGCGAATTACATGTACGAATTTGTCCATTTCCATATTGTTTTGCAATTCTTGCAATCTCAAACATTTCTTCTGCATGTAGGCGCCCTACCGGCACATTAAAACCTACATATTTTAGTCCCTCTTGTTTTTGATCTTGGACACCATAAAAGTATCCCGCATTCCAGCCTTTGAGAGCACTTTCCCCTTTACTTTGTAATGGTCCTGTATACTCTATTAGTTTCTCTTTAAACTTCTCTGCTCCCCAGTCTGCAACAAGAAATTTCAAACGAGCTAAATGACGTTTTTCGCGATATCCAAAATCACGGAATATCGTAGCAATCGCAATCGCTACCGCCTTCACTTCTTCTGGTAAAACGAATACATCTAATTCATCAGCTAAATACGGACGAGCTGATAACCCACCACCTACTTTTATATGAAAACCAACTTTTTTCTCACCATCTATCTCTTTCGTAGCAGGTGTAAATGCAACACAGTTAATCTCTGCATTTGCTGCGTTATAAATGTTAGAACTAATAGACATTTTAAATTTACGTGGTAAGTTAGAAAACTCTTCATTATGTTGGAAGTAGTCATATACCTCTTTCACAATATGCGTTGTATCAAATAATTCATTTGCATCAATACCAGCAAGTGGATTTCCTGTAATATTACGCGTTATATCACCACACGCTCCAGCTGAAGATAACCCAACTCTTGCTAATCTTTTAAAAATATCTGGAATTTGATGAATTTCTAACCAATGAAACTGAATCGCCTGTCTTGTCGTAATATCGATTACGTCACGTCCATAATCCTCAGCGATAGAAGCAAGCACTTCTGCCTGTGCATTCGTAATAATCCCAGAAGGAATATTTACGCGCATCATAAAATAACCAGCTTCTTTCGGTCTTTGTAAATACAACCCTGCCCATTTGAATGCGTCCCACTCTTCTTTCGGAATAGATTCGAAGCCATTCTCTGCATAGTAAGGAATATCATTAAAGATTTCCAATCCATCTTTTTTTAATTTATTTTTCTCAGTTTGATTTAATTTTTCATTGTTAGCCCATACTTTTTCATAACTCATTTTTTATCCCCCTATATCAAACTACGCTCTTGTAAGTACTTCACGATTTGTTCTGCACATTCTTCAATAGAATACTTATGCGTTTCTACAATTAATTCCGCTTTCTCTGGTTCCTCATACGGTGAATCGATACCTGTAAACTCTTTAATATCACCTTTTCTTGCTTTTTTATAAAGCCCTTTCGGATCACGTTTCTCACACTCTTCAATTGGACATTTTACAAACACTTCTATAAATTCATCTACAGCTAATAGATCCCTAACTTGTTTTCGGTCGACTCGAAACGGTGAAATAAACGCTGTAAGAACAACGGCTCCTTGATCTACAAATAGCTTCGCCACCTCGCCAATCCGTCTTATATTTTCCATACGATCACTTTCAGAGAACCCTAAGTCTTTATTTAAACCGTGGCGTATATTATCTCCATCAAGTACATAGTTTCCAATATTCTTTTCAAATAGTTTACGAGCAACCGCGTTCGCTACTGTAGATTTACCCGAAGCTGATAAACCAGTAAACCAAATTACAAAACTATGATGCCCATTCTTCACTCTTCTCTCATCTTTTGAAACAGAAGCTGTATGCCAAGTAATATTCGTATCCATCTCATTCTCTCCCTATTCTGTTACTACTTCTTTTTTCAAACCTTTAATTAGTACCTCTACTACCTCTTTACGACTAAATGTACTTGGCGGAATCTCACCGTTTCGTAATAGTTCTCTTACTTTCGTACCCGATAAAATAACATGATCTTCTTTTCCGTGCGGGCATGTTTTTGTCGAAGCCATTGCTTCACATTTCGTACAGTAAAAACTATGCTCAAAAAATAACGGTGTAATCCCTAACTCTTCCACTGTAAAGTTTGTAAAAATTTCTTGCGCTTCATAAGTTCCGTAATAATCTCCTACCCCAGCATGATCGCGCCCTACGATAAAGTGGGTACATCCAAAATTCTTTCTAACTAATGCATGGAATATTGCTTCCCTCGGTCCTGCGTAACGCATTGCCGCAGGAAATACACTTAAAAAGACACGATCTTTCGGATAATAGCTTTGAAGTAATACTTCATAGCTTTCCATCCTTACATCAGCTGGAATATCGTCCGATTTTGTTTCCCCAACGAGCGGATTTAAAAAGAGTCCATCTACAATTTCAAGAGCAGATTTTTGAATGTATTCATGGGCACGATGCACCGGGTTCCTCGTTTGAAATCCTACTACTGTTTTCCAACCACGTTTTTTAAATTCTTCTCTCGTTTCAATTGGGTCTAAATGATAAGAAGGAAACGGATTATTTTCAAAGCGTTTCGTAAGAACAATAGCCCCACCGACATAAACGTTCGGTCGTTCATATAATTTTTTCACTCCCGGATGAGCCTCATCCGTCGTTTTATATACTAGTAACGCTTCTTTTTCCTTATCAGGCACAAAAATATCTTCTATTTGAATGACACCATATACATTTCCACCGTTAACAAGCTTTACTTCCTCTCCAGATTTTAGACTCTTTGCCACTTCTTCTGTTACTGGTAATGTAATTGGTATACTCCAAACGCTCCCATTATCTAAACGAAGCGTTTCTACAACTGAATCATAATCTTTCTTTCCTAAAAAACCAGTAAGCGGGCTATATCCCCCTGTCGCTAATAGTTCTAAATCACTTAACGCAATGTTATCTAGCCCAATTTCTTTTTCAATTTGTGATATGTCATATGTCTCGTCTACAAGGTTTACCAATTCGTTTACTGTACTCATTTTCTATATCTCCTCTTTGTTTTATTTCAAGATTCATCTTATTGATAATGAAGACCACATTCAGTTTTCACTTTCCCAGCCCATCTACCATCTCTCGAATCGCCACCCTCTCCTACAGGCAACGTACACTTCTCACACCCAATACTTGGATATCCAATATCATGTAATGGGTTATACGGCAAGCTATGCTTGTATACATATCGCCATACTTCTTTCCACGTCCAATGAATGAGCGGACAAACTTTAATAGATTGAAAACGATGATCTTGATTTATAAACTTTGTATGCTTACGCGTTTCTGATTGTTCTCTCCTCAACCCTGATATCCACGCTTTTTCATTCGCTAATGATTCTTCTAACGGTAAAATTTTTCTAATCTTACAACAGAGATTAGGATTGCTTTCCCATAGCTTGTCACCATGCAATTTGTCTTGTTCATCAAGTGTAAGTTTTGGCTGTTTTTCTATAATATTCAATGAAGGAAATCGTTCCCGCACTTTTTGAATTAATTCATACGTTTCTTGAAAATGTACGTTTGTATCCAAAAATACAACTTTAGCAGATGGATTTACTTGGTTAATAAGATGCAGTAGTACCATCCCTTCCACTCCGAAGCTACATGCGTATACAATTTCACTTTTATATTCTTTATACGCCCAACTTAATACTGATAGCGCGCCTTTCGTTTCATCTTCTTCTGAAAATGAAACATCATTTTCTTCCCACGTTTCATACGTCAACATGTTTTTTCCCCCTGTAAAAGCAAAAAGACGGTTTTAACCTAATGAAATAGGTTAAAACCGCCTCTAGTTTTTCTAGTCAGCGCTTTTTACTTTAAACGTACTTTTTCACTTTTCTCTAGTTGAATGACTTTTCCATCTTGTACAACAATTGTAATTGAACCATATTTCATATCAGCAAGCATCGCTTGAATTCTCTCAGATACTTCCTCAAAATGTTCCCGTACGCTCACGCGAACAGCCCCCCTTTTTATTCATAAAAAAAATCTTTCCCATTTCGAAAAGACTGTTCGGTAATATATTTTACCTTATCTTTCAAAATGGATTCCATTTTGCTGGATTTAGCACCTTGCTTTCTATAAGCAGGTTGCCGAGCTTCGCCGGGCCAGTTCCCTCCGCTTCTCTTGATAAGCTTTGTATTTGTATTTTATCACAATTCTGATTTTTTTCAATCCTAGTTTTCCGATATATTTTAATTATTTTATTTTACAAAAAAGGAATTGCCCATCCGAACAACTCCTTTTCCTCTCTTAAACAAGTTCTTTAATACGTATGCGATCGTTCCCAATAATATTTTCATATGTTTCGCGCTCTACAACAATTTGTGATGTACCACCTTTCACAAAGACGACAGCTGGTCTACGAATCCGATTATAATTATTCGCCATCGAGTACCCGTATGCCCCTGTACAAGAAATCGCTAGTAAATCGGCAGAAGCAACTTTCGGTAAAGTAATATCCCAAATTAACATATCTCCGCTCTCACAACATTTGCCTGCAATCGAAACAGTCTCCTCATTCTCATCATTCCCTCGATTTGCTAACATTGCTTCATAACGAGCGTTATATAAAGCAGGTCTTAAATTATCAGTCATTCCACCATCCACTGATACATATTTCCGAATACCAGGAATGTCTTTCACAGATCCGACTGTATAAATTGTCGTTCCAGCATCACCTACAATGCTACGACCTGGCTCAACCCATATTTCTGGCAATGGATAATTACATACTGTAAATTGTTCTCTCACTGCACTTGTTACAGCTCGCACGTATGTCTCAAGAGTTAATGGTGTATCTGACTCTGTGTAGCGTATTCCAAATCCTCCGCCCACATTTAGCACTTTTACTACATAGTTTGTTCGCTCTCTCACTTCTTCTAAAAATTGATGAAGAACTTCAATCGCTCGCACAAAGCCAGCCGTTTCAAATATTTGTGATCCGATATGTGAATGAATCCCTAACACGTTATAATTTGATTTTTGTAAAGCAAGCTCAATCGCCTGCATCGCTTGACCATTTGACACGCCAAATCCAAATTTCGAATCATCTTGACCTGTTGTAATATATTCATGTGTGTGCGCCTCTACTCCAGGTGTTACACGAATTAATATGTTCACAAATTTCCCATTTTGCACTGCTAAATCATGCAAAATTTCTAATTCCAAGAAATTATCTACAACAAAACAACCAATATTCGCCTGAAGAGCCATCACGATTTCTTCTTCTGTTTTATTATTGCCGTGAAAATGAATGCGTGATGCCGGAAATCCTGCTTGAAGCGCAGTATATAATTCCCCTCCAGAAACAACGTCTAATGACATATTCTCTTCACGAGCTACTCGGCACATCTCCATGCACAAGAACGCCTTGCTTGCATATGCTACTTGATAAGAGAACCCACTTTCTTTAAAAGCACGATGAAATGCGCGGCACTTTCCTCGAATTGACTCTTCATCGTATACATAAAGCGGTGTTCCGTATTGTTTTGCTAGCTGCGTCGTATCGCACCCTCCAATTTCTAAGTGTCCTTGCCCATTGATTCGGCTTGTGCCGTGTAAATACATTTGAATTCCTCCCTTATTTCCTCTAAAACTCATAACCCCAATCCTCTATTCATTGCAGCACGCTTTTAGATAGACAAAAAACGCGCGGAACAATGTTCACACGCGTTTCTTATTAGGAAAAATATATATTGAAAAAATAAACGAGTTGTTATCTCCTCAAAATAAGAAACCGCATCAACATCTCCAAATAGCTCTCCATAAAATAAATCTTATGACAGTACTACATTTATTCAATGCAGTCCCAATATATGAATAAGATGGTTATTCTTATATTTCGGCAATAGTCCCTTTCAACCTATGATCACAGATTCCATTAAATCTCCCATAGCTTACTCTTTCCTATCGCGGCCTCTACCTTTGAGAGTAGATGAGGTAAGTCTATTTAATTTTCAAACATCTAATTGTTGCTATTAACAATACCAAAGGACCATTTTATTTGTCAAACAATTTTTCATATTATTTTTTTGCAGTTTAGTTTCGTATCATTTGGTAAGCGCTTTACTAAAACCTTCGTCACTTCCCATTCGCCTTCGTCGTTATTAAATGTAATTGTTACCTTCTCAAATGGTGGAGCAATTTTCCCAGCGACTCGTTCATACTTTGTCACTTCAATACTCGCTTGAAATAAATATGTACCGCTATACACTTTTTTTAAACTAATAATTTTAGGACATTGATACGGCTTCAAGCTCCCATATTGTTTTTCAATCGCTTTATTTATTTTCGGGAATAACACAGAATAAAGGGCATCTTCCATAAGAGGTGCCTCATATTGAGCTACCGACACACTCGGTGAAGCAAAAAGTATAACACTACTGCATACTATAAAATATAATAATTTTCGCATTATAACCTCCGTATTGTTACACAATTCTTTCTGCGCACGATAATAATCATACATAGAAACTCCATTTTATTGTCTCCTACTGTCCTTTTTCTACTCAATTATTATAAAAAAGTCCACAACTCTCTTTTATTTTCGTATAATGATACTCATAGTATAATAAACATAATAACAAAGGACTGTTCGTATATACAAAATGAGGCGTTAATCAAATCGGCTCACAAGAACTGTCATGCTTTTTAGGAGAGGAGTATATTATGCTACAACGTCTGTTTCCAAAACTGCGATTTGCACTCGTTGCGGTCGTTTTACTATGGATAAAAACATATATTGTGTACAAGCTAGCATTTGATATTAAAATTGATAATTTCTTTGAAGAATTTATGCTTTTTATGAATCCACTAGCTGCGTTACTTTTATTTTTCGGTTTTGCTTTATTTGCATCTAAACACCGAAACCGCATTATAGTTGGAATTAGTTTTATACTATCATTCATTTTATTTGGAAATGCAATGTTTTATGGATTTTATAACGATTTCGTTACGTTCCCGGTGTTATTTCAAACAAATAATATGGCTGATTTAGGGACAAGTATAAAAGAACTCTTTACGTACAAAACATTACTTTTATTTGCAGATGCGATTATTTTAATGTTTCTTTCACGTAAATTCCCGGCATTTTGTGACAAGACACCACTTTCTCGCTCTGAAAAGCGAACTTTCTTTAGCGGTGTAACAGCTCTATTGGCACTACAAATTGCTGTTTCTGTTATTTATAAACCACAAATGTTCTCACGCTCATTTGACCGTCAAACTGTCGTGAAAAATTTAGGTTTATACACATATCATCTATTTGATATTACACTGCAATCAAAATCTTCAGCTGAACGTGTATTTGCAAGTGGGGACGGGTTCTCTGAAATTAAAAACTATACAGACTCAAAAGATAAGCAAGTTGATAAGAACTTATTTGGAGCTGCAAAAGGTAAAAATGTCATTTTGATTTCAATGGAATCTACGCAAAGTTTTGTTATTAATAAAAAAATAAATGGAAAAGAAATTACTCCATTTTTAAACGAATTTATTAAAGATAGTTTTTATTTCGATAACTTCTATCATCAAACAGGACAAGGTAAAACTTCTGATGCTGAATTTATCGTTGAAAATTCACTTTATCCGTTAGACCGCGGTTCTGTATTCTTTACTCACGCAACAAATGAATATACAGCTACACCAGAACAATTAAAAAAATACGGATATTCTTCTGCTGTCTTCCATTCAAATGATAAAGCGTTTTGGAATCGGGATGTAATGTATCCTGCACTTGGATATGATCGTTACTTTAATTTAAATGATTACGTAGGCACAGAACAAATGTCAGTCGGTTGGGGATTAAAAGATAAGGAGTTCTTTGAACAATCTATTCCAAAGTTAAAATCTTTACCACAGCCGTTCTATACAAAATTCATTACTTTAACAAATCATTTTCCATTTCTTCTAAATCCAGAAGATCAATATGTTGATGAGTTTAATTCGGAAAGTGGCGTTGTAAACCGTTACTTCCCAACCGTTCGTTATACGGATGAAGCTCTTAAACAATTTATTAAACAATTAAAAGCAGAAGGACTGTATGACAACTCTGTTATTGTCATTTACGGAGATCATTACGGTATTTCTGAAAACCATAACGCAGCTATGGCTCAGTTCCTTGGGAAAGACGCTATTACACCATTTGATTCTATGCAATTACAACGCGTCCCTCTCATTATTCATGTACCTGGCCAAGAAGGAAAAGTCATTTCTAAAGTGTCTGGTCAAATTGATATTAAACCAACGCTACTTCATTTACTTGGTATTAAAACAAATAAATCAGTTGAATTTGGAACTGACCTATTTATTAAAGAAGAAGATCCACTTATGGTAATGCGTGATGGTAGCTTCGTTTCGGAAGATTATGTGTATACAAAAAACATGTGCTATAAAAGAAGTACGGGCGAAGAAGCAAACATCTCATTATGTCAACCGAATATTGAAAAAGCAAAAACTGAATTAAAACTCTCCGACAAACTCATTTATGGAGATTTATTACGTTTCGATCCTACGAATCAGTATAAAACCGGAACGATGACAACGAAATTTGAATAGTAAAAGAAGCAACTTTATAAAAGTTGCTTCTTTTTTTACTTGTTTTTCAAATCATTCTTCTATGAAATCTTTCACAAATTGGGAATTTCTTTCGTATGAGGAATAAATTTATGGTATGATAAAATAAGTAAACTTTCATACACTAATTAAGAATTTATTACAGAAAGCAAGGGATCAGATTTTGTATAGAGCAGCTATTCCAAACTTATTTACGCTCGGAAATTTATATAGTGGATTCTTGTCAATCGGCTATGCATCTTTAGGATATTATAAATCAGCTGCTATTTTAGTACTTATCGGGATGATGTTAGATAGTCTTGATGGGCGTGTTGCTCGTTTATTACGTGTTGATTCACAAATGGGAAAAGAGCTTGACTCGCTTGCGGATGTCGTAACATTTGGTGCAGCACCTGCTGTTCTTATGTATTACACATCTTTCTCTAATTATGGAATCATCGGACTATACATAGCGGGGCTATTCCCTCTTTTCGGAGCATATCGTTTAGCACGATTTAATGTAACACCATCTTCTACTTCAATGAAATATTTCACTGGGGTACCGATTACAGCAGCGGGAGGGCTTGTTGCTTTCTTAACATTATTTTCACATACCATTCCAAAAATCGTTCTTATTACAGTATTTGTAACGTTCGCATTTTTAATGGTGAGCCGCATTCGTATCCCAAGTTTAAAAGATGTACCAATTCCACGATATAGCATCATTATTACACTATTTTTAGTTGGAATCATTATCACAATGTATCAAACAGGGTTCGGTAATTTTTCTGTTTTCTTATTCATTGCTATTCCACTATATATTTTGTACATGCTATCTCAATTCCTTAGACAAAGACCATCAAAAAGAGCAAATAAAGAAAAATAAAAAGAAACCTTCCGGAACTGGAAGGTTTCTTTTTATTTTGTAACGAATACTTTTTGATTTACAGGTGTTACAGGTTCTTCACCCTTTAATACAGCTAAAATATTTCTTACTGCCATTTCAGCCATCGCATCACGCGTTTCAAATGTTGCATTTCCTACGTGAGGAGCAAGTACTACATTCTTTAATCCTTTTAACTCTTCAGTAATTTTCGGCTCAAATTCAAACACGTCAAGAGCTGCTCCTTCAATTTCATTCGTTTTTAACGCATGAGCAAGTGCCGCTTCGTGCATAATTGGTCCACGTGAAGCATTTACAATATACGCTGTTTTCTTCATCATTTTAAACTGCTCTTCATCAATCATATGATGCAATTTCGGATTATACGCACAGTTAATTGTAATAAAGTCTGCTGTTTGTAATAACTCTTCCAATGTTACATATGTTGCTTCCAGTTCACTTTCAGCTTCAGGTTTTCGATTTGGTCCTGTATATAAAATATTCATTCCAAATGCTTTCGCACGTTTTGCAACTGCCTTTCCGATTTCTCCAAGGCCAATAATTCCAATTGTTTTACCATGTACTTCTCGGCCTAAGAAAAATAACGGTGCCCATCCGTTAAATCCCGTTGTACGACATAGCGTATCACCTTCAGGAATTCTACGTGCAGCTGCTAAAAGAAGTGCAAATGTTAATTCTGCTGTCGCTTCCGTTGATACTTTCGGTGTATTCGTTACCGCAATCCCTTTTTCTCCAGCATACGTGTAATCAATATTATCGTAACCAGCACCGTAGTTTGCAACAATCTTCAAACTAGGTGCCGCATCAATCACTTCTTTTGTCACCTTTGTAGAAAGTAGGCTTAGCAATGCATCTTTGTCTTTTACACGCTCTGTTAATTCATCTAAAGAAATTAACTCCTCTTTATCATACATTTCCACATCATGATCTTTTAATAGTTCTAATCCGATTTCGGGAATTTTTCCTGCTACTAATATTTTTGCCACTATACTAACACCTCTTCTATACAAAATAGGATATCTCTTATCTTTCATTGTAAGAAATCCACATATAAAAACCAAGGAATTTGATTATAGTTTTAAAAATCGACACTTTTCCATGAAAAAAGAGGAGATGCAAGTCTCCCCTCTTTTTACGCTTTTTCTTGCGATGCTTTTCCGAGTTTCACATCAATTGTTCCTTCTGCAACTGTATCGCTAATTTGCTCCTCAATAACTGACTGAGCAGTATTCGTTGTTTCAGAAGTATACGATTGTTGCTGTACACCTTGTACATTTTGTTTATTTTGTTGTTTCGCCATTTCTTACCCTCCTTTTTATTCTTTCTTATTTTGAACAAAAAGAACGGTTTTCATCAAAAAATCGTGATCATTTTGAAATTGTTACTTCTTCTAGTAATCTCATCGTTCTGACTCGTTTCGTAAATGTAGCTAAGTGAGAAATATTATGATTACGTAACGTTTTTACATTCTCTTCCACATATTTTCCTAAATCGTTTGGATAATGAGCATCTGAAGAAAGTGTAATCGGAACTTCGTGTTTAGCTAATACTTGTAAATAGAGCGGACTCGGGCACATTTCGCGCACAGGATAACGATAATACAACCCCGCATTTATTTCCGTTGCCGTATTTGTTTCTACTAATGCACGCGCAATTTCCTTGTAATAAGAAAGTTGTTCATTCTCATCTAACCGATAATTAAATACTTTTATGTTGTCAAGATGAGCAATAATATCAAATAACTCAGAACGAACTGCGAACTCAACCGTTTTGAAAAACGTATCATATAAAGCGTATAAATCATGTTCCTTGAAATATTCTTTCATATCTGGATTATCAAATCCCCAGCCATTTAAAAAATGAACAGAACCAATTACATAATCAAAGTCTCCTAATGCGAGTAAAGATTGTAATTCTTGTTCACCACCAATAAAGTAATCCGCTTCAATCCCAAGTTTAAGCGTAACACCTCTTTTACTCCATCGTTCTTTCGCCTCTTCAATTGCCTTTGTAAAATCATGTAGTGACGCTACCCTTACTTGATCTAACCATTCCTTCTGTAAACGACCAAGTCTCGAATCACTAATATCAACATATCTTTCATAGTATTCTTTCGCTTCATAAAAACGGTATAAATGATCGACAATCCCAACTTCTTTTATACCTTTTCGCACAGCTTCTTCTAAATATAAATCAATCCATTTCGTTGTAAACGGCCCTTCTTTCACACGTCTTTGCAGCCGTTCTTGTGTTTTCACAAGCCATTCCATAGAATGTTTTGCTTCTTTAAGCGGTTCATAATGTTGCATTGCTTCATTTATTTTAGCTAGCCACCCTATTGAATATGGTCCTTCTTCTAAATGAATGTGATAATCCACTTTCATACATATTCCCCCTATAATGTATCTATTTCTCTTCTGTCCCCTACTCTCGAAAGCTTCCCATTTCTTTCTGTCACTTCCTCCATAATATCTTCTAATGGTATATTTTTTTCGGCTAATAACACGAAGCAGTGATACAATACATCAACCATTTCTTTCACCAGCTCTTCTTTATCATTATTTTTAGATGCGATAATTACTTCCGTGCATTCCTCACCAATTTTCTTTAAAATTTTATCTTCTCCTTTTGAAAACAAGTAATTTGTATATGATTCAGGAAGTGGATTTCTCTTTCGTTCTTCAATTGTTTCGAATAGTAATTTGAAGGTATTTTCCATATGTATCCCCCTATATAATTTTGTAATGAAAACACGTTTTTTCTCCCGTATGGCAAGCAGGTCCTACTTGTTTTACGAAAACGACGATTGCATCTTGATCACAATCTAAATAAAGAGATTGCACATGTTGGACATGACCTGACGTTTCTCCTTTATTCCATAGCGACCTTCTTGAACGAGAATAAAACCATGTTCTTTTCGTTTTTAGCGTTTTTTCATATGCTTCTTCATTCATATAAGCTAGCATTAAAACTTCTTTTGTACCTTCTTCAATTACAACTGCCGGTAATAGTCCTTTTGAAAAGTTAGGTTTCATAACCGCACCTCGACGTTTGCATTTCTTAACTTTCTCTTTACGTCCCCTATTGTCACTTCACCGTAATGAAAGATTGATGCCGCTAACGCTGCATCTACTGTTGTCTTTTGAAACACTTCTATAATGTGATCAGCATGACCACATCCACCCGACGCAATGACTGGTATGGAAACACTTTTTGAAATTTCTTCTGTTAAACGAAGGTCATATCCGTTTTTCGTTCCATCTGCATCCATACTCGTTAACAAAATTTCGCCGGCACCAAGCATAACAACGCGCTTTGCCCACCCAATTGCATCCATTCCCGTATCAACTCTTCCGCCGTTCACATATACATTCCACTTACCTTCTGCTACTTTTCTAGCATCAATTGCTACGACAATACATTGTGAACCAAAGTGCTGTGCCCCTTCTTCGATTAATTTTGGATTTCGCACTGCTGCTGAGTTAATTGAAACTTTATCTGCTCCCGCTCTTAGTAAATTGTACATATCTTTCACACTTGAAATTCCTCCGCCAACTGTAAGAGGAATAAATACTTTTGAAGCCGTTTTTTCTACAACATCTATAATTGTTTTTCGTCCTTCATGCGTTGCCGTAATATCTAAAAATACTATTTCATCTGCTCCCGCATCATTATATAAAGCTGCTATTTCAACAGGATCACCGACATCTTGTAACCCTATAAAATTTACCCCCTTTACGACTCGCCCTTCTTTCACATCTAGACATGGAATAATACGTTTCGCTAACATAACTTTGTTACCTCTAGCACTTCTTCTAAATCAATCGTTTTCTCGTAAAGAGCCTTACCAATTATGACGCCGTATATGTTCATATCATTTAAATTTTTCACATCTTGTATAGATGCAACTCCTCCAGAAGCAATAAGACGAATAGCAACGCTTTTTTGTAGTAACTCCAATTGCTCTATATTCGGCCCTGCAAGTGTCCCGTCTTTCGAAATGTCTGTAAATACAATCGTTTGAACACCTATCTTCTCCATTTGCTTTGCTAAATCAATGTAAGAAATTTCAGACACATCAAGCCAACCTCTCGTTGCTACGAAACCATTTTTCGCATCAATTCCAACGATGATTTTTTCTTTATATAGAAGAACTGCTTCTTCTAAAAATGTCTTATCATAAAGAGCAGCTGTTCCTAAAATCACTTTATCTACCCCTACTGAAAATAACTTCTCTACCGCTACAAGTGATCGAATTCCTCCTCCAACTTGCACAGGAATACGTACTGCCTTGCAAATCCTTTCAATGACGGACAAGTTTAATGACTCGCCAGCAACTGCTCCATCTAAATCAACAATGTGCAACCTTTTCGCCCCAAATTTTTCAAATATAATCGCTTGCGCAACCGGGTCCTCATTCATTACTGTTTCTTTACTAAACTCGCCTTGATACAGTCTCACGCATCGCCCTTCTTTTAAATCGATAGCTGGGAAGATTTCCATGTTTCTACCACTCCTTTAAAATTTTTCAACATTTGCATGCCAATGTCACCACTTTTTTCAGGATGAAACTGCGCACCATATATATTTCCTTTTGCTACAAAACCAGGTACTTTCACTCCATAATCACTTATTCCATACACAATTTCATTTGGACAATCTGCGTAATAAGAGTGGACATAATATACGAAAGAACCGTCCTCTACTCCATTCCAAAGCGCTATTTCTCCTTCTTTCTTTAACTCATTCCATCCCATATGAGGAATTTTATAAGGAACTTTTAACTTTCGAATAACACCTGGCAATAAACTTAATCCGTTACAATCTTGGAGTTCCTCACTTTTTTCAAATAAAAGCTGCATTCCTAAGCAAATGCCTAGAAGTGGTTTTCTTGAACGCCCAATTTCTTGTAACACACGAACTAAATCTTTTTCTTCCAATATATCCATAGCTTTTGGAAATGCACCTACTCCTGGTAAAATCACTCCATCACTTCTAAAAATCTCTTCTTTATCACTCGTTACGATGTACGCTGCTCCAATGTATTTTAATGCTTGTTCTACACTACGAATATTTCCCATTCCATAATCTATAATGGCAATCAATTACAACATCCCTTTCGTTGAATTTACACCAGTAATGTGGGCATTTCTTTCGACTGCTTCTCTAAGCGCTCTACCAAACGCTTTAAATAATGCTTCAATTTTGTGATGTGTATTGCTTCCATATAAAATGCGAGCATGTAATGTAATATTGGCGGCATGAGCAACTGCTCTAAAAAATTCTTCTGTTAGTTCTGTATCAAAATCCCCAAGTTTCGGATTCGTTAATTCTCCTTGAAATACAATATATGAGCGCCCACTAATATCAATTGCGACAAAGCCTAAAGATTCGTCCATCGGCACATATGCCGAGCCGTAACGGTTAATCCCCTCTTTATTTTGCAATGCTTCTTTTAAACAATTTCCGAGTACAATCCCAACATCTTCAACTGTATGATGCGCATCAACGAATACATCGCCTTCCGCCTCCACTTGCAAACCGAATCTTCCATGCCTTGCAAATAAAGTTAGCATATGATCAAAAAAACCAACTCCCGTTTGTACAGAAACGTTCTTTCCTTCATCAAGCTGCAAACTTAATTTTATTTTTGTTTCTGTCGTCTCACGTATTTGACTAGACTCCCGCATTATTCTTCCTCCCCAAATCTTATTTGAATTGCTCTCGCATGCGCATGTAGCCCTTCTTTATTGGCAAGTTCTACAATATGATGTTTTACATCTCTTAATGCTCCCTCCGTATAAGATAGAAAACTTGATTTTTTCACGAAATCATCGACTGATAACGGCGAGAAAAACCTTGCCGTTCCACTTGTCGGTAATACATGATTCGGTCCCGCTAAATAATCACCGAGCGGTTCTGGTGCATACGGTCCAAGAAAGATAGATCCTGCATGTTTCACATAAGCTAGAGCATTCATCGGTTCTTTTATATGTAACTCTAAATGTTCCGGGGCGATTTCATTCGATAACTGTAGTGCCTCATCTATAGAAGGAACGATAAAAATGGCTCCATTTCTATTTATTGATTCACGTGCAATTTCGCTTCTTGGTAATGTTTCTAACTGCCTTTCTATCTCTTTTTCTACTTCTTTTGCTAATTCTATATTCGTTGTAATACAAATTGCTGTCGCTCTCTCATCATGTTCTGCTTGTGATAATAAATCTGCAGCAATATATTTTGCATTGCCAGTTTCATCAGCAATAACTACTATTTCTGACGGTCCAGCAATCATATCGATATTTACTATTCCGTATACTTCTCGTTTCGCTAGAGCGACGTACAAATTTCCTGGTCCAACTATTTTATCTACTTTTGGAATCGATTCCGTCCCGTATGCTAAAGCAGCAATTGCTTGCGCGCCACCTATCATATAAATTTCATCTACTCCTGCAAGGCTTGCAGCAACTAAAATATGCGGATCAATTCCTCCTGCTCTTGGCGGTGTTACCATTACAATCTTTTTCACACCCGCGAGCTTTGCTGGCAATACATTCATTAATACTGACGAAGGATACGAAGCAGTTCCGCCTGGCACATATACCCCTATATTTTCTAACGGCCGAATGATTTGTCCCCTTATGATGCCTTTACTCGTGCAATCAAACATCGATTGTCTTTTTTGCTTTTCATGGTACGAAATAATGTTTTTCTTCGCCTCTTGTAACGCTTCTAAAAATGAACTCTCTACAAACATACTCGCTTGTTTTATTTCTTCTTCACTTACACGAACATCTTTAATCTCTACACCATCAAACTTTTTTGTATAGAAAGATAACGCCTCATCTCTACTCTCTCTTACATTCTGAACGATTTCCCTGACACTTCTTTGAACAGTTTCTTCTATTATATTAGCGTTTTCTCGTAACAGTTTTATTTTCGTTAACGCCTTTTGAAAATCCTCACAAACTATCTCCATTACAAGTCCCCCTATTTTCCTGACAAAATTTCTTGCTCCATCATATTTATAATACTGAATATTTCGTCTTTTTTAGTTTTTAAGGCAGCCTTATTTACAATCATTCGAGCAGATATAGAATACATTTCCTCAAATACAATGAGTCCATTTTCTTGTAATGTTTTTCCTGTTTCAACAATATCAACAATCGCATCTGCCAATCCAAGAATAGGAGCAATTTCTACAGAACCTTCTATTTTAATAATTTCTACATCCTCTCCTTTATTATGAAAATAGTTAGAAGTAATATGTGGATATTTCGTCGCAATGCATTTCTTCCGGTAGCTCTTCGGATTATACGTAGGAATAGAAGCGACACAAAACTTACACACGCCTACTCCTAAATCTAACATTTCATAAATATCTTTCTCGTTTTCCATTAAAATATCTTTTCCAACGACTCCGATATCTGCTACTCCATGTTCTACATAAGTAGCAACATCTACTGCTTTCACTAAAATAAATGAGATATCCGTATTTTTACTTTGAAAGACAAGTTTTCTTCCTTTATTTTTGAGCTCTGAACAATCAATTCCAATCTGCTCAAAGAGCGGAATCACATGTTTTTCTAATCTCCCTTTCGTTAACGCAATTTGAATGTTACGCATGAAGTTTCCCCTTCTTTCTGGACGACCCATTTCTCTTTCCACACATATTCCACTAATGATTCACTCTTTGCCTCAACGACCGTTACGATTTGATTTTTTCTAGCAAATTGAAAAGTATCATTTAAATTAGAGAATAAAGATAGCGCTACTTTTTTCCCGTCCTTTTGAAGTAAATTTCGTAATCGTTCCGCTTCTGCTAATCTATTTAACTCGTAATGAATCATAATATCTATTCTCTTTCGTTCATATGGCTCTTGCTGCTCTTGCAGCGCCTTTACAATTTGATTAACTTGCACCGCGAGTCCAACAGCCGGTAACATTTCTCCAAAATTTCCAATTAACTCATCATATCTTCCTCCACTAACAATTTCTTCTCCAATTTCATATATATACCCTTTGAAAATAACACCTGTATAATAGTCCAAATGTTGAATCATTCCTAAATCAATTGATATGTAAGATCCATAGCCTAGTTTTTCAATTGCTTCATATATTTCCTTTACTCTTGTAATAGCCATTTTCATTTCATTACTTGAGGCGAGTTTTTCTGCTTCCTCAATCACTTCTAAATTCCCAAATAACCTCGGTAATTTCTCCAGTAACTTTACTGTTTCATCACATCGATCTAATTTCTTATCTCTAATAAAATTGGATAAAGAGGCATAATTTTTACTTTCAATATATGTTCTAAGAAATTTCTCTTCTTCCTCATGAATGGAGAGCTTTTTGACAATACATTTATATAACTGTACTTGCCCAATCTCTATTGTAAAAGATTGCACCCTTAACTTTTGAAGTGATTGAATGACGCTTATAACACATTCAATTTCAGCTCTTACATTATCAATACCGATAACTTCAATACCACTTTGTACAATCTCATTATATTTTCCAGCAAGAGACTCATTCGCTCGAAATACATTTCCGCTATACGTCACTTTAAGTGGCGTATCACACCTCTGCGTTCCCACCACTCTCGCTAAAGGAATTGTCATATCTGGACGCAATACGATAATCCGCCCCTTTTCATCAAAAAATTTATACATCTTTTCTTCATCTATCGGCCTGCTTTGAAAGGCGAACACATCATAAAATTCAATTGTTGGTGTCCTTATTTCTTCATAACCTCTCTCTAAAAAAGTACGCCTTAATTTTTGCTCCACTTCTTCAATTAACGTACATTCTTCGAATAAATAATCTCTCGTTCCATTTGGGTTTGCCCGTTTCCATTTTGTCATCTAAATTCTCACACCTTTCCCTTTCTAATGTATGCTTATTTCATGCACCTAAACCGAAAATAAAAAGAGCCTTGTAGATAAAATATACCTACAAGGCTCTTTCGTAGCGTGTAGGTACAACGGGAATAACCCTTGCACCTACACGTTTTCACGTTAGGTTCAAGGGCTTTACGTATGATGATGTAGTTGTGTAAGCATTTCAATAGATTGCATTGTTTTCATAATACTTACTCCCTTTCTCCTCTAATTTTTACATAGTATATAACACATAATTCTGAATGTAAATACATTTTAAACATTCCGTTATTTCTTAATATACAGCTACCTTTCTTTCATACTCTCTTATTTCTTGTTCATATTGCATTGTAATACTAATTTCATCTAAACCATTTAATAATTTCTCTTTCCACATTTTCTCGATTGTAAAATGGAATCTGTGGGTACTCGTTGTAATGACTTCATTCTCTAAATCTACTTCTATTTGTTCTCTTGCATCCGTTTTGGTAAGATTTTCTCGCATGTCTTTATCCATTACAATTGGTAACATACCATTTTTCATACAATTCATATAAAAAATATCTGCAAATCCTCCGGCGATAATTACGCGGAAACCATAATCAGCAAGTGCCCAAGGTGCATGTTCTCTTGAAGAACCACATCCAAAATTATCACCTGTAATTAATATACTTGCTCCTTTTCTATCTGGTGCATTTAGTGGGAAATTAGGGTTTTCGTGTCGCTCATTATCATATCGCCACTCATCAAATAAAAACTTTCCAAACCCAGTTCTTTCAATTCTCTTTAAATATTGCTTCGGAATAATTTGATCCGTATCAATGTTATCATTCATTAGTACTGCGGCAGTACCTTTATGAATACGAAATGGCTCCATCATAACTCTCCTTTCTAATATCAACAAAATGACCATATAACGCAGCTGCTGCCGCCATTGCTGGGCTAACTAAATGCGTTCGTGCTCCTTTTCCTTGTCTTCCTTCAAAATTACGATTTGAAGTTGAAGCACAATGCTCTCCTTCAGGTACTTGATCTGGATTCATTCCAAGACACATGGAACATCCAGGTTCTCTCCATTCAAATCCAGCTTCTTCAAATATGTGATGTAGTCCTTTTTGCATCGCCGCATCCCTTACTCTTTTCGATCCAGGTACAACGAGTGCTCGCACACCTTCTTTTACCTTTCTCCCTTTCACAACAGATGCAGCAATTTCTAAATCAGATAATCTAGAATTTGTACAAGATCCAATGAAGACATGCTGAACTGGAATGTCATACGTACTTTGTCCAGGGATTAATCCCATATAAGAGAATGCTCTTTCGTCATTTACATCATGCTTTTCTGGCAATTTCTCATCAATACGAACTCCCATACTCGGGTTCGTTCCCCACGTAACATACGGCGCTAAATCCGTAACATCTATCGAAATATGTAAATCATAAATTGCATCTGCATCTGTATACAGTTCAAACCATTTCTTCTCGAAAGTTTCATAGTCTCTCGGTGCATATTTACGTCCTTTTACATAAGCAAATGTTTTTTCATCTGGTGCGATAATACCCGCTTTTGCTCCTCCTTCAATCGCCATATTACAAAGCGTCATTCTCTCTTCCATCTCCATGGTCCCAATCGTCTCTCCGTAAAATTCCATTACGTATCCAGTTCCAACTGCTACACCGTACTTTGAAAGGAGATGCAAAATAATATCTTTTGCGTAAACGCCTTTCTGTAATTTTCCTTTTAACTCAATTCCCATCGCTTTCGGTTTTCTTTGCCACAACGTTTGCGTTGCCAATACATGTTCCACTTCACTCGTACCAATGCCAAATGCTAGCGCGCCAAACGCACCGTGCGTTGCTGTATGACTATCACCACAAACAATTGTTTTTCCTGGCTGCGTGAGCCCAAGTTCTGGTCCGATAACATGAACGATCCCTTGCTCTTCATCCCCGATATCCGCTAACGGCACCTGAAATTGTTTACAATTTTCCCGAAGCGTATCTAGTTGCTGCTTCGCAATGCGATCGGTAATATTCCAAACATCTTTCGTTGGAATATTATGATCCATCGTTGCGAATGTTAAATCTGGTCTGCGTACCGTTCGATTTGTAAGCCGCAAGCCTTCAAAGGCTTGCGGTGACGTTACTTCATGAACAAGATGCAGATCGATATATAATAAATCCAATCCATTTTCGTTGGTCGTAACTACGTGTCTTTCCCAAAGCTTATCTAGCAACCTTTTCCCCATTATCTTCCTCTCCCTACTAGCGCTTGTTCTTCCATTTCTTGCATAACTGCCTTTGTAAATGAAGTTGTCGTTTCAGTCCCCCCGATATCTGCTGTACATTTTCCTGATTTAAGGACTGCTGAAATCGCTTCTTCAATTGCACACCCTTCCCTCGTTAATCCGAACGATTGCCCAAGCATCATGGCAACAGAGCGCATCATAGCAATTGGATTCGCCTTATTTTTCCCGGCAATATCCGGTGCCGATCCGTGAATAGGCTCATATAAGGAAGGTCCCTTTTCCGCGTGACTTGCTGACGGAAGCATCCCTAATGATCCAGCTAATACGGAAGCTTCGTCACTTAAAATATCCCCAAATAAATTTTCTGTTACAATTACATCAAACCGTCCTGGATTCCGAATTAGCTCCATAGCGGCCGCATCTACTAAAATATGTTCTAGTTCAACATCTGGATAACGAAGTGCTACTTCTTCTGTTACAATTCTCCATAGTTTACTAGATTCTAAAACATTCGCCTTATCAATAGATGTTACTTTTTTCTTCCGCTTACTCGCTAATTGAAAGGCGTAAGAAACGATACGTTCAATTTCATGGCGATGATACGTAAGTGTATCTGTTGCTACTTCGTCCGTTCGTTCTTTCGGATAAGAAAAATAAATCCCACCTGTTAATTCACGAACGACAACGAAATCAATTTCATCAGCCTTTTTCAATGGCGATAAATGTGCCGTTGCACTTTCTACCGTGACAGGGCGGACGTTCGCAAATACACCAAGCCCTTTTCTTAAAGCTAATAATCCTTTCTCTGGCCTTTCTTTCGCACCATCCCACCTTGGTCCACCAACTGCGCCTAGTAAAACCGCATCACTTGCTAAACAAGCTGCAAGTGTTCGTTGTGGTAATGGTTGCCCCGTTAAATCGATAGCAACACCACCAAAATGCTCATCTTGCAAATGAAAATGATGTCCATATAGCCTCTCTACCATATGCAATACTTCCTTCGCACTTTCCATAACTTCTGGGCCAACACCATCACCAGCTAAACAAACGATACGTTTTTCCAATTTCAACACTCCTTTTAACCGAATTTTCAGAACTTTAGTTTGATAGGCGAGAATAGCTCCTCTCACCTATCAAACACTTATTTCACAAGCTGGATAAAAGATTTCAATTTCCCCGCTGCGTGGACATATGCTCTTGCCGACGCTTCCAATACGTCTTGTGCAACACCAAAACCTGATACTTGATGTGCTCCTTCTTTTAATTCAACATGAACATGAGCCAGTGCATCTTGACCTTGTGTAATAGATTGTATGCGATAATCCGCCAATTCACATTCCAATCCTAAAATTCTTTGGATTGCATTATAAATCGCTTCAATACTACCAGAGCCAGTAGCTGCATCTTCGAATACATTTCCTTCCTCATCTTTTAGTACAACTGTCGCACATTGTGTACTATTTGATACGAAATGTACTTGCAATTGCGTAATGTTATATTGCTGAGCCGCAAATGCTGCTTCACCAAGCATAAGTGCTCGTAAATCTTCCTCAGTAATTTCCTTCTTACGATCAGCTAATTTTTTAAATGCTTCAAATACTGCATCCCGCTCGTCGTTTGTAAATTCATAGCCAAGTTCTTTCATTTTTTCTGTAAACGCGTGACGCCCAGAATGTTTTCCAAGTACAAATAGATTTTGAGATTCGCCTACTAGCGCTGGTTCAATAATTTCATATGTTGTCACTTCTTTTAATACACCATCTTGATGAATGCCTGATTCATGAGCGAATGCATTTGCTCCAACAATCGCTTTATTTTTCGGTACAACCATACCCGTTAATCTGCTTACTAATGTACTTGTCGCTTTAATTTCTTTTAGCGTCATAGAAGGCTCTGCTTTATAGAAATCTTTTCTAATATGAAGAGCAACTGCAACCTCTTCTAACGCCGCATTCCCTGCTCTTTCTCCAATCCCATTAATTGTTCCTTCTACTTGCAACGCTCCGCCTTCAACTGCAGCTAATGAATTTGCTACCGCCATCCCAAGATCATCATGACAATGACAAGAGAAAATTGCTTTTTCATATGAAGGAACGGATTCTTGTAAATATTTAAAAAGAGCATAATATTCTTCTGGATTCGTATACCCAACTGTATCTGGAATATTAATTACATTCGCTCCTGCACGAATCGCAACTTCTACCGCTTCAGCTAAAAAATCTCTTGCTGTTCTTGTTGCATCTTCTGCTGAAAATTGTACTGTCGGAAATAACGATTTCCCAAGTGTAACCGATCGATAAATACTATCTAATACATCTTCTTTTGACATACAAAGTTTATACTTCATATGAATATCACTCGTAGCTAAAAATACGTGTAAACGAGGAGATACCGCACCTTTCACAGCTTCATATGCTCTTCGAATATCACTTTCTTTCGCTCTTGCTAAACTCATAACTGTAGCATTTTGAATTGTATTTGCGATGCGCTTTACCGATTGAAAATCCCCTTCGGAAGCTGCTGCAAAGCCAGCTTCCATGACATGAATCCCTAGTCTCTCTAATTGCCTTGCAATTTGCAATTTCTCTTGTTCATTTAAATTTACTCCTGGTGATTGTTCGCCATCACGTAGCGTCGTATCCATGAACAAAATTTGCTTCATATTATTTGACCCCTGCCTTTACTCGCGGCTGTACGAAAGGCATCATTCCACGTAATTTACGTCCAACTACTTCGATTTCATGTTCATTCTCTTTTTCATTTGTCGCATAAAAATTTGGTTTTCCTGCTTTATGCTCTGCAATCCAACCTCTTGCAAATGTACCATCTTGAATTTCTGCTAGCACTGTACCCATCGCTTTCTTCGTATCTTCTGTTACAACACGTGGTCCTGATACGAAGTCGCCCCACTGCGCTGTATCTGAAACTGAATATCTCATATTTTCAAGTCCACCTTCATACATAAGGTCAACAATAAGTTTCAGTTCATGTAAACATTCAAAATATGCAAGTTCCGGCTGATATCCGGCATCAACTAACGTTTCAAATCCAGCTTTGACTAGCGCAGTTACTCCGCCGCAAAGTACTGCTTGCTCTCCAAATAAATCTGTTTCCGTTTCTTCTTTAAATGTCGTTTCTAATACACCAGCTCTCGTCGCTCCAATTCCATCAGCATAAGAAAGTGCCTTTTCAGTCGCAACTCCTGTTGCATCTTGATATACTGCAAATAATGCAGGAACAGCTCCGCCCTCACTAAACGTACGACGCACAAGATGTCCTGGACCTTTTGGTGCTACTAGAAATACATCTACATTCACTGGTGGTTTCACTTGATCAAAGTGAACATTAAATCCGTGTGCAAAAACGAGAGAATTTCCTGCCTGTAAATTTGGCGCAATTTCCTCTTCATATACTTCTGGTTGCAGTTCATCCGGTAGCAAAATCATTACTACATCAGCCTGTTTTGCTGCTTCCGCTACTGTATATACAGAAAATCCATCTTCTTTCGCTTTATCCCAAGACTTCCCTTTTCTTAAACCTACTACTACATCAAATCCGTTATCACGTAAATTTTGCGCATGTGCATGACCTTGCGAGCCATATCCAATGATCGCTACTTTCTTTTCCTTTAATACATTTACCGTTACATCTTTTTCATAATAAACTTTTGCCATTTTCATTTCCCCCTATATTTAAATGATTATTGAATTAACATTACTTGCTTATCTTGCTTTTTCATGCTACGCGTAAAGGCTGTTACCCCTGTTCTTGCAATTTCTTTCAAACCGTATGGACGAAGTAATTCAATTAATGCTTCTACTTTTTCCTGCGTACCTGTTACTTGCACAACTATGGAATCCTTCCCAACATCTATTACAGCGGCTCGAAACGGTTCAATTAAACTGTATAATTCTGCTCTTGCTACTGATGTTGCTACTTTAATAAGTGCGAGTTCTCTTGCAATCATCGCTTCTTCTGTAATATCTGATACTTTCAAAACATCAATTTGCTTATGAAGTTGTTTAATTAACTGCTCTACTTGCTGTTCATTTTCAACGTGTACAACAATCGTCATCCGCGATATGTCCGATGATTCCGTATGACCTACTGAAATACTTTCAATATTAAAATGTCTTCGTGTCATAACACCTGTAATTCGGTTTAACACACCACTTTGATTTCGAACTGTTGCTGTAACAATTCTCTTCACCTTTTTTCCACTCCCTCCATTTGGTGAACACCTTTCCCTGGCGCAACCATCGGCATTACCTTTTCTGATTGAAGTACACGGCAATCAATTACGACTGGTTCTTGTAATTCAATTGCATGCTGCAATTGTTTCTTCGCAAGAAGTGGATCATCTATGCGAACCCCTTTTATGCCATACGCATTCGCAAGAGCAACGAAATCTGGTTGACACGATAGTAAAGAGTGCGAATATCTTTGGTTATAAAATTCATCTTGCCATTGTCTTACCATTCCTAAAGCTTCATTATTTAAAATAAATACTTTAACAGGTAAAGAGTGTTCTTTTAACACACTTAATTCTTGCAGAGTCATTTGAAATCCAGCATCACCGACAATTGCAATAACTAGTTCATCAGGCTTTGCAATTTGTGCACCAATTGCTGCCGGAAATCCAAATCCCATCGTTCCTAGTCCTCCTGAAGTTACCCATTTATCTGGAGTTTTGAGCGGATAATATTGGGCTGCCCACATTTGATGTTGCCCCACATCTGTTGTTACAATCGCTTCTCCCTTCGTAATTTCATATAACATATCAATTGCATATTGAGGCTTAATACTTTCAGAATTTCGTTTATAAGAGAATGGATACTTTTCTTTTCTATTCTTTAATAAAGAGATCCACTCATGATGATTTTCTTTCCTTCCTTCTGGTTGAAGCAATACTTGGAGCGCTTGCTTAGCACTTGCAACAATAGGAATTTCAGTCGGTACATTTTTTCCGATTTCTGCTGGATCAATATCGATATGCGCGACAGTCGCCTCTTTCGCAAAATAAGCTAAATTTCCAGTAAGACGATCATCGAATCTAGCGCCTATATTAATGAGTAAGTCGCATTCATATAACGCCATATTAGCTGTGTAAGAACCATGCATTCCTCCCATCCCTAGAAATAGTTCATCATCTGGTGGAAACCCACCAAGACCAAGTAATGTATGCACAACAGGAATTTCATATTTACGAGCAAAACTTGTTAATTCTTTTGAAGCTTTCGCATGCAATACACCTGCTCCAGCTAAAATTAATGGCTTGTTTGCAACCTGAATTGCTTGTAATAATTTGTTTATTTGCAGTAGATTCGGTTCATAATTAGGGTTGTATCCTGGTAAATCCATTTGCACATCACTACATCGTTCGCCTTGCTCTACTACCATATCTTTCGGAAGGTCAATGACGACTGGGCCTGGTCTTCCTGTTCTAGCAATATGAAATGCTTCTTTAATAATTCGAGGTAAATCTGAAGCCTTTCGCACTTGATAGTTATGTTTTGTCACTGGCATCGTAAGCCCCATAATATCCGCTTCTTGGAAAGCATCGCTTCCAATTAACGTTGTTGCTACTTGCCCTGTAAATACAACAAGTGGCAATGAATCAATCATCGCATCTGCTAGACCAGTAATTACATTCGTAGCACCTGGTCCACTCGTTGCAATGACAACCCCTGGATTGCCAGTAATTCTGGCATACCCTTCCGCGGCGTGAATAGCTCCTTGTTCATGCCTTGTTAAAATATGCGGAATTTCACAGTCATAGAGCGCATCATAAAGAGGTAAAACTGCACCACCAGGATAACCAAAAATCACTTCTACTCCTTCCTTTTCTAGCGCTTCTAACAATAGCTGTGCACCGGTTGCCAGTTTCTCTTCCGTTTTTGAAGACATTGTTCTCATAAGCCCCCTTTTAAAAACTTTTATCAATAAAAAAAATCCTACGTCCACACTCCAGCTATGTGCTGAAGGGACGAAAGATTTCGCGGTACCACCCTTCTTTGCAAGAATACTCTTGCCTCAGTGACCCATAAATGAGTCTAGCTAATAACGGAGCTACCGTCTAAGCCTAGACAAACGCTTCAGCTTAGCACTCAAGGGCGATGTTCGTCGACGTGAACCATCGGTTTCCAGCAACCACCGACTCTCTGTGAGGCTTCACAATCAACTACTCCTCCCTCTCAACGCTTTCTTATGTTATAAAAAGTTGTTATCCAACTTTATTTTCTTCGTAAATTTTCTCTCCATCTTCTATAACTAACTTTCGGAATTCTTCTAATAAACGATTCGTATGTGGACCTGTTTGCCCTAAACCGATCGTTCTACCATCTACTGTCGTAACAGCAATTACTTCCGCAGCCGTTCCTGTTAAAAATACTTCATCAGCTACATATACATCATGTCTTGTAAATAACTCTTCTCTAACGTCATATCCAAGTTTTTCACCGATTTCTAAAATAGCGTTTCGTGTAATACCTTCTAACGCTCCAGCAGAACTTGGTGGTGTAATTAATTTATTTCCTTTTACAATAAACACGTTATCTCCTGAGCCTTCAGCTACGTATCCTTGATCATTTAACATAAGCGCTTCTTGTACTCCAGCCAATTTCGCTTCGATGCGAACTAAAATATTGTTTAAGTAATTTAAAGATTTTACTTGAGGCGACAATACATCTGGACGGTTTCGGCGCGTTGCAACTGTTACAACTGGAATCCCTTTTTCATAATACTCTTGCGGGAATAAAGATAGTTGCTCTGCAATTACTACTACATTCGGTTTCGTACAAGAATCAGGATCTAACCCAAGATTTCCTGCTCCTCTCGATACAACTAGGCGAATGTATCCATTAGATAATTTATTTTGTCGGATCGTCTCAACAACAATATTCGTTATTTCATCTAAAGAATATGGAATTTCTAACATGATGGATTTTGCTGATTCATATAACCGGACAAGATGCTCTCTCAAACGGAAAACATTACCGCTATAAACTCTAATTCCTTCAAATACTCCATCGCCATATAAATAACCATGATCATATACTGATACTTTTGCCTCGTCTTTTGGAACAAATTCTCCATTTAAGAAAATCCATTGCTCGTTCACTGGAAAGCGCCTCCTATGTTCTATGAATTTTTTATTGTTTCCTAGTTTACTCTCCTTTCTAAATAAATCAAGTGAATTTTTAGAAAATTTATAATTTTTATTCGTACGTACATCTTTAATTACATTGATTTAACAACATTGTTAACGTTTACAAAAAGTCAAAAATTTTTTTCACCAATTTCCGCTAAAAAAAATATTTGTTTAAAAGAAGGATTTTCATCAATTGATACGAATCTATTGTATTCAATAAACGGACGTCCGTTTTTATAAATTCGGGAATATACAACGACTTTTGCTGAAAAAGGGGGAAAATAATAAAAATAACGCTGTCTAAAAATAACATTCATATTTTTCATTTCGGAATCATAATCCTATTTTTAAAAAACAATTTGTCAAAATGAAGGAGGAAATCAATATGGCGTGTGTACAAATTAAAGGAACGAGACAAGAGGTAGTAGAGATGCTTCAACTATTTGATCTAATGGATACGAAAGGTTTTTGTAAATTTGATAATTATGTAGAGGTAGAACCAAATAATAAAGAACATAACAATTTCATTGCTTCAATCGACATTCATTCAAATACTTCTTCCGCCCAAGATACTCTAAACGATCAATTCGTAAGTCAAATGCTTACGGGTGTATATAACGACTAAATAAAGTGAAACTTTATTTAAACTATCCATAAATAGCAAAAGAAATATATGCTTCCTATCTTCTTTGCATAAATATATGTGATGTACTTGAGCATACTAGCAAATAGATGGTAGGAGGTGAGAATTATGGCTAGAATCGGCGTTGAAAACTCATTAACAGATGTTCAGCAAGCTCTTAAGCAACAAGGACATGAAGTTGTTACCCTTAATTCAGAACAGGATGCACAAGGTTGCGATTGTTGTGTGGTAACTGGGCAAGATTCCAATATGATGGGGATTGCAGATGCATCAATTAAAGGATCGGTAATTACAGCTCACGGTTTAACAACAGATGATATTTGTCAGCAAGTTGAGAGCCGCACTTAAAAAATGAAAGAGGACTCCTTTTGAAAAGGAGTCCTCTTTTTTATATTCACCTAACGGGAAAGTAACATATACTGGATGAAAGCCCTACCTCTCTCTCATCATTACGGTTCCACTGACCGCTCCTTGATTCACTAGTATACCTATAAAGCCTACAATTATAATTTATAGGGTTTGTTCACAAAAGTTGTTGGTAAAACTACCCGATCTTTCGCAAACTTTTTGTATTATATTTATAAGATTTATTTACTTTACACTAGCTGTAACCGAGACACGAAATAAAATTATAACACCAATACAACAACTCGTCAATATTTTTTGCAAATTAAAAACAGACAGTAACGGTTTGTCTGTTTTAGAATGGAGCTTTTTCTTTTACTACATATACTACAAAGCCGCTTACTAACATACATAAGCCAACTACTAAGTTTTTGATATTAATCATAAATTCCTCTCCCTTATTCCACACATCATATATATTTACAATTCAATTATTCCGATCATCATAAAGCACACTTTTTCTAATATATCATAATTCCTAAAAAATGCAAGTTCACTTTTGACGACTATTTACAAATTTATCTACAGTACTTGGTACAGTATTTAAAGCCTTCTCAATTAAATGTGTACTACTATTGAGGTGTAATACTTGTACACCGTTAGAACAAACTACTAAAAAAGCAACCGGGCTAATGGAAACCCCAGCCCCGCTTCCACCTCCAAACGGATGACTTTGCTTCTTCTCTTTATGCTGTCCTTGTCCGTTACTATGTTTTTCGGAAATAAAATCACCTTTAAAATCACTTCCGCCGGCACCAAAACCAAAAGCAACTTGTGATACTGTTAATACTACATTTCCGTCAGCTGTTGAAACTGGACTTCCAACAATCGTATTTACATCTACCATCTCTTTTAAATTTGTCATTGCTGTTTTCATTAAATTTTCAATTGGATGTTCCATTATGTATTGCACCCTTTCCTCATTATTCTTTTTTATACTTTCCAAAATAGAGGAAGTCATACTAACTTTTCCTATTTCAAAAAAACAATTTCCTCCTTCTAGATGGATATTACTCCCTGTACATACTCGGATAAAGTAAAACTTTAATCAGTGGGGGGTTCTTCATCCCCCACCTATCTTCTTTGCTTTCACTGAATTTTGAGGTTGGGGTCTTACTGCCCATGAAAGCGGGATAAAAATGAAAAAGAGATACATACTACTATTGAACCTTGTTATGAAAGGAGTCATGACTTTGACTGAGAAATTTGATGAGTATAAAAAAAGAGATAGAATAGATAGTGACTATAAAGAAGAATATGCAGCCGAAGTCGCACCACAGCGCATTGATTATGATTACGATGAGAAAGATCATAAAGATGATGTAAGATCGTCTGCCGCTGGATCAACTGCTGGCTTCATCGCTCTTGCCTTATCTATCCTATCACTATTTACCTTCCCAACATTATTTGGTCTTGTTTCTGTACTACTGGGTATTTACGCTTATAATCGCGGAGCTACTGTAACTGGTGGTATCGCTGCGATTGTCGGCGGAATTGCAGCACTCATTGCAATTTTATTCCGAGTAGCACTTATCGGTTTATTATTCTCCCTTTTTTAAAAAGAAAAAGGTATCTCGCTTATGCGAGATACCTTATCCTGTAAATACATCTTCTGATGGATATTTAATTTTTTGTTTTGCTGGTCGTGCTAAAGAAAAAACAAGTGTTAACGGTCCGATTAATCCACAAAACATAACAAACATAATAATACATTTTCCAAACGCTGATAACTTCGCAGTAATCCCCATCGTTAACCCTACTGTTCCAAATGCTGAAATTGTTTCAAATAGTAACTGAATAAAACTGAAGTTTTCTGTAAGCATTAATACAAATACTGCTGCAAAAATGAGAATTTGACTGGCAACAGCTATGGCTAAAGCTCTCGTTACTGTCGACATTTTGATTGTGCGCTGGAATAAAACAATTTCCTCTTTCTTTCTAAAGAAAGAAAGGACAGATGTAACTAAAATAACAAACGTTGTTAATTTAATCCCTCCACCTGTTGATACACTTCCTGCACCAATAAACATTAAAACCATCGTAAATAATATAGATGATTCTTCCATACCTCCGTAGTCAACTGTATTAAATCCTGCAGTACGAGGAGTAATACCTTGGAAGAAAGAAGCCCATAATTTTTCATTTAAAGGTAAATTCCCTAACGTCTTCACATTATTATACTCCAATATAAAAATCACAATCATCGCTATTACATTTAGCGCTACTGTTCCAACAATCATGATTTTTGAATGCAGTGATAATTTTCGAAAACTACGGCTATACCATATATCAATTAATACGGTAAATCCGAGACCACCTATTACGATTAAAGAGCAAATCCCAATATTAATAATAGGATCGCCTACATACCTCGTTAAATTATCCGGCCATAGAGCAAATCCCGCATTATTATAAGATGCGATTACGTGAAAAATACTATAGTGTATACCTTTTCCAAAGCCAAACTCTGGAATAAAGCGAAACGATAAAAAGATAACTCCAATAAACTCAATACAAATTGAAAATATAAAGACACGTTTTACTAATTTTACGAGACCACCTATATTTGTCTGATTAAAAGCCTCTCCAATTAATAAGCGATGGCGTAAACCAATTTTTTTACCTAATACCCAAACAATTAAAATGGCAATCGTCATAAGACCTAGACCACCTGTTTGAATTAAAAACATAATAACAATTTCACCAAACATCGTAAACGTACTTGCAGTATCTACTACTCCCAATCCCGTTACAGTTGCTGCTGACGTTGCCGTAAAGAAAGCATCTACCCAACTAATATGTACCTTCGTTGCGAATGGTAACTTTAATAACAAACCGCCAACCACAATTAAGCAGAAAAAACCTAATGCTAATATTTGTGGTGGATTTAATCGTATAAAACGATTATACAGCCTTTGTCTTTTTGTTACTTCCATATTCACTAACTCCCTTAATAAAGTGCAGCTTTTCCTTCATAAATAAAGGCTTTTAAGAGCCTTCAAATAGTCAGATAAACCTCATATTCTTATAATATAGTTGAGCATAATCCTTTTTTTCATAGTTTTCAACTTTTATTTATACTCGAACTTCACTTCATTTTACGACAAGACAATTTCTATTATATTTATTCTTACTCTACAACTCTCGTAACAATCATTTTACATGTATCATTTCTTAAATCCTCATACCTTTCACCCTATGTTCACATAGGGGTCACATCTATCTTTTATAGTATACGTATCGAAGTTGTTCCTCCCTAATTTATAAGACATTCCCCAGTGTCTTGAACAACTTCCATCCCTAATTAAATTGACATAAATTGTCCCCTTCCTTCGGCCATCCTATGTGATGGTCTTATTTTTGTTTACTTTACCTTCTATTTAAAACTCCCTCTCTCTTTCACTCTATGTTCACACGGGGGTCACATCTACCTTTTATAGTATATGTATCGAAGCTATTCCTCCCTAATTTATAAGACATTCCCCAGTGTCTTTGAATAGCTTCCATCCCTAATTAAATTGACATAAATTGTCCCCTTCCTTCGGCCATCCTGTGTGATGGTCTTATTTTTTGTTTACTCTACCTTCTATTTAAAACTCCCTCTCTCTTTCACTCTATGTTCACACGGGGGTCACATCTATCTTTTATAGTGTATGTATCGAAGTTGTTCCTCCCTAATTTATAAGACATTCCCCAGTGTCTTGAACAACTTCCATCCCTAATTAAATTGACATAAATTGTCCCCTTCCCTAGGCCATCATATGTGATGGCCTATTTTGTGTTTCAAATACAAAATGTAATCCTCTCTACATGAAAATACACATTTTTATACAAAATATTCAGAAAACATTGTCAAAATAGGTCTTTTTTCGGTACAATTAATGTAGAAAATTATTTCACAAAAAATAAGGGGGGATTTTATTGAAACAAACAAAAGCAATCTTACTTGCATTATTTCTCGGTTTAGTTGTCGGACTCACTTTAAATTTAGCTGCTCCATCCATTTTTGATCCATTAAATCAATATGTGTTCAATCCACTTGGTCAATTGTTTATTCGACTCATTAAAATGCTAGTTGTTCCTGTCGTGTTTATTTCTATCGTGCTTGGAGCTGCTGGTCTTGGAGATCCGAAGCAACTTGGAAGAATCGGTTTAAAATCAATTTCATTCTTCCTCGTAACAACAGCTGTTGCCATCTCTATTGCTGTTACATTTGCACTTATTATAAAACCAGGATCTGGCGGTAACTTTAAAACCGAAGGGCTTAAATATGAGGGGGCAAAAACCGAAACATCTTTCGTTGATACATTGCTAAATATCGTACCAGATAATCCAGCAAAAGCGATGGCTGATGGAAACATGTTACAAATTATTGCCTTCGCCGTATTAATCGGACTCGGTATAGCTATTTTAGGAAAACGAGTTCAAGGTATCCATTCATTACTTGAACAGGGCAACGAATTAATGATGTATCTCGTTAATCTCGTTATGAAATTGGCTCCAATCGGAACATTTGGCTTGCTCGCTTCATCCGTTGGTAAAATGGGTCTTGCAGGCGTCGCTGCGATGTTCAAGTATATGATTGTCGTTATGTTGGTACTCATTATTCACGGTGTCTTCGTATATGGCGGCTTATTAAAAGTATTAGCAAAAGAAAGTATTGTCCGTTTCTTTAAACATTTCGGACCAGTAATGGCAATTGGATTTAGTACATCGAGCTCTAATGCATCTCTTCCATTTGCAATGAAAACCGCACAAGAGAAGCTTGGAGTTCCAAAAGCAATTAGCTCTTTTGTACAACCACTAGGTGCAACAATTAATATGGATGGTACTGCTATTATGCAAGGTGTAGCAACTGTATTTATTGCTCAAGTGTATGGCGTTGAACTTACAGTGACACAATTAGCTGTCGTCGTATTAACTGCTGTACTAGCTAGTATCGGCACTGCTGGTGTACCAGGTGTTGGGCTTGTAATGCTTACGATGGTTTTAAATCAAGTAAACCTACCGGTAGAAGGTATTGCCTTAATTATCGGTATTGACCGTATTCTAGATATGTCAAGAACAGCTGTAAATATTTCTGGTGATGCAATTTGCGCAATGATTGTCGCAAAATCAGAAGAAAAATATAATACGGATCAATCTGCCGCATCTTAAATCAAAAAAGGAGTGAAATGATTCACTCCTTTTTTGATTTACTTCCCTTTTTCGAACGATATTCTTTTCCTTTGTTATCATCACCAGTTTCAAATTCTGCACTAAACTCTTGCTGAAATTGTCCTGATTTCGGTGAGCCTTGGTTTCCGCTCCCTTTACTACCATTTCGATTTGTCATATTTCTGCCCCCTTCCTTTATTAGTAGTATGTTACATATTTTCTTTTTTATAATCTTTTACAAACGAAAGGAGACCTTCCTCATATAAGGAAGGTCTCCTTTTTCATTACGTAAGCGTTTTCTTACTTGTAATAACTTAAATAAGCTTTTTAGAAATAGATATCATTATATTCATTTCTTCTTCTGAAAGCGTAGAAAATCTTTCTTGTAAATATTGTTTTTTCGCACCTTCCATTTTCGCAACTAAATCTTTCCCCTGTTCTGTAATCTCTAAATACACAACGCGGCGATCTGAAGTGGAACGTGAACGAGTGACAAAACCTTTATTAATTAATTTTTCTGTAACAGCTGTAATATGACTATTCGACACATTTAACTCATTCGCTACACGTGATACCATTTCTTTATTCGTACGATTCAATATTCTAAGGACGATGAACTCATTCCACGGTATGTAACCACCAAATATTTTTCCAATATCATTACGCAACGTGCGGAACATAGCAAAAACATTTGTCGATAGTTCTTCCATTAATTGCTCTCGATTTTGAGACAACTTTGACAGCCCCTTTTATTTCATTTAGTTAAATAAAAACCTTATTAATAATTTTACATGAAATCTTACTTTTTGTCACCTTATTTCCCTATAATTCGTAGTTTTTTAATATATATTTCATGATACAATAAAATTTAATTTCCAGAAAAAGGAGTTGGAGTAGTGAACGAAGAAGACAAATTTTCTAATCTTAATCTAAAAGATAAGACTTTAATTATTGGTTTTGTTATTCTTTTTCTCATTATAGTTTTTGCATTTATATTTTTTGTATATGTAGGAATCTTTCATATAACTGGTATAGAGTATAGTTCGCGCACTGCTTTACTTCTATTTTTTTTATTAATCACTTTCTTAGACGGTATTACATTCTTTTTCTTCATTTTCTTCAAGATCATTCTATATCCAATGACAAAAAACATGCCCAATTGGCTTTCTATTACTCTTTTCGCAATCATTGAAATTACGCTAGATTGGTTCGTCATTCATATTGCCGATGATTGGATAGAGAGCGTACAACTGTCCAATCTTGCTGAATTATGTATCGTATTATTCTTTTTCCTATTAAGTAAATTATTAAGTGACAAGAAAGAGTAAGAATACAAGCTTTTCTATATAAAAATTGGTACAATGAAAACAAATCATACTAAAGAGGTGTTACTTATGAACTTACAACAATGGGCTGATAAAGGTATGTCCTTTGATACATATGTGAATGAAATGAAAGTAAATCAATACGAGCTACTGCACATTTACAATAACTTTTTAATTCCAAATGAATTACTTCCTGTATTAGAAGAACGTCAAAATGATGGCTGGCGTGTTATCGTATTAACAGCTGATTGGTGTGGCGATGCTCTTTTATGCGTACCTGTTATGAAACGAATTTCTGAAGTTGCAAATATTGATATGTCATTATTAATTCGCGATGAAAACTTAGAATTAATGGATCAATATTTAACAAACGGAACAGCACGTGCGATTCCAATCTTTATTTTCATTGATAAAGATGGAAATGAACAAGCCGTTTGGGGACCACGCGCTCCAAAAGTACAGGAGTTAGTAACTTCAATGCGTGCTACATTGCCTGAAAAAGAAGATCCAACATTCGAAGAGAAACAAAAAGAAATGTACGCTAATTTCCGTGCTACATTAGCTGATGATACTTCTCTATGGGAACATGTAATGGAAAGCATGATAGAAAAAGTAGTAAAATAAAAAAACTGCCGAACTCGGCAGTTTTTTTATTACATAATGAAGAAATAGAATACCGCAGCTAAAATGAAACGGTAGTAAGCGAACGGTGTTAGTTTTACACGAGATAATAATTTTAAGAATGAAACAATTGCAAGCATCGCAACAACGAATGCTGTAATAAATCCTGTTGCAAATAACGGTATATCAGCCGTACTTAATATATCCCAGCTTTTAATTAAATCTAAGCCACTTGCAGCTACCATCATTGGTACTGCTAAAATAAATGTATATTCAGCTGCCGCTGTATGTGACACGCGAGCTAATAAACCACCACTTATTGTAGAACCAGAACGAGAAAAGCCTGGCCAAAGCGCTAAACATTGGAACATTCCGATTGTAAATGCTTGTTTATATGTGATTTCATCTAATGTTCTTGCTGTACTTGGTTTCGAAAACTTCTCAGCAACAATCATTAAAATACCACCAGCCACTAAGCTAATAACAACTGGGCCTGGCCCAAATAAAACTTCTTTAATCGCACTATGGAACAATACGCCAAGTACGCCGGCTGGAATCATCCCGATAATAATATGTAATAAATTTAACGATGGTCCGTCTGTTACTTTCCCTATACCTACTAAAGACCATAAACGTTTCCAAAATATAACAACAACTGCTAAAATCGATCCCAATTGAATAACAACTTCGAAAACTTTCGCTCTATCGTCGTCAAATCCAATTAGATGTCCTGTTAAAATCATATGCCCTGTTGATGATACTGGTAAGAACTCTGTTAACCCTTCAACAGCACCCATGATTATACCAATTAACCAATCAGCCACAAGTAGTGCCTCCTTAATAACAAATATGTAATTTTTCACACCTTATCATAATACCTTATCCCCTTTTAAAGTGCATCCTTTTTTTATTGAATTTACATGTTGTATGCGCGTATTTCTTTTCTATTTTTTGATTAAATTGTATGATAGTAAGAGTTTGGTTTTTTTAGCGGAAAGGGGATTTTATGAAAGAAACTAATTCATTTTCACAAAAATTAAAGCAATTTGCATTACTATTTTTCCCGATTTTCGTTACGCAAATGTCATTATTTGCAATGAGTTTTTTCGATACGACCATGTCAGGACATGCAAGCCCTATTGATTTAGCAGGTGTTGCTATCGGAACAAGTATATGGATTCCAGTTAGTACGGGATTAACAGGAATTTTGATGGCTACGACTCCAATTGTTGCACAACTCGTTGGATCTAAGAAAAAAGAGGATGTTCCTCACGTTGTCATACAAGCAGTTTATTTAGCAATTTGTGCTAGCTTCGTCGTTATCCTTATAGGTTTATTTACTGTTACACCTATTTTAAATGGCATGCGATTAGAAGAACCTGTAGAACGTATTGCGGCACAATTTTTAAGTATTATCGCAATTGGAATTATCCCTTTATTTACTTACACAGTTTTACGCGGATTTATTGATGCATTAGGAAAAACTCGCACAACGATGATCATTACATTACTATCATTACCAATCAACGTAGTATTAAATTATGTATTAATTTTCGGTAACTTCGGTTTTCCAAAACTCGGTGGTGTCGGAGCAGCAATTGCTTCTGCAGCAACCTATTGGTGCATTTTAATTATTACCGTTATGATTATTCGTACGAAAGAGCCTTTTGCATCTTTCAATATCTTTAAACAATTATATCGTCCTTCCCTTTCGAGTTGGAAAGAATTCTTAAAACTTGGCGTCCCTATCGGATTTGCTATCTTTTTTGAAACGAGTATTTTTGCTGCGGTAACACTTATGATGAGTAATTTTAGTACGACAACAATTGCAGCTCATCAGGCAGCTATGAACTTCGCTTCCTTGCTATATATGACTCCTTTAAGTTTAGCAATGGCAATGACCATCGCTGTTGGATTTGAAGTTGGAGCGAAACGATATAATAACGCAAAACAGTATGGATTTATCGGGATTGGATTAGCACTGGCATTCGCCCTATTGTATTCCATTCTTCTTTACTTCTTTGATGATGAAATTGCTTCTATTTATACGACAGATATACAAGTTCATCATTTAGCAAAAGAATTTCTTATATTTGCGATTTTATTTCAAATTTCAGATGCAATTGCAACTCCTGTACAAGGGGCACTACGTGGTTATAAAGATGTAAATGTCGCCTTAATTATGACATTAATCGCCTATTGGGTAATAGGTCTCCCTCTCGGTTACATATTAGCAACTTATACTGACTGGGCAGCAAAAGGATATTGGATTGGTCTTATTATCGGTCTAGCATTTGGAGCAACCTTCCTCCTCATCCGTCTCTTTCAAGTTCAGAGAAAATATACAACGCAAAACAGCCGCTCATAATATAGCGGTTGTTTTCTTTATGCATATTTTTTCTTGTAACGTATAACATAATGAAAAAGAAAGGTGGATACATATGGACGAAAAAGAAAAAAAGCAATCATTCGACGAAGAATTCGCCCCTGAAATTTCACCTGGATATCGGCAAGATGTACATAAGCCACCTAAATATAAAAACACTTCGTTTTTAATGGGTATTACCATTTTTGCTGCTGTATTGCTTGTGCTTATCATTTTCGTTTATTTTTGATGGAAGGTGATTTATTATATGAAGAAACAAGATTCCAATCGTTCAAAAAGAACTGTGAAAACAGAAAAAGGGTATGCAGGTGATTCTGTTCTTACTCAAAAACAAGTTGAGCAAGGGAATTTATATATTGCTCAAAAAGAAATTGGTCAACAAAATGAAAATCTTTAGAATCCCTCAAAGAACTGGGGGATTTTTTTATCCCGCTATTTATGATACTGATTCATATTTCACTTTATTGTACATACTGTTTTTGTTCTAACACCTTAAATGTATGATTAACCTTTACAATTTTCATTTCATAATTCAATTTCATTTCGCTTCTCTTACCATTTTCAATACCCGTCACGTACGCTACAGTTTGATAGAGAAAACTTTCATCCGTCACTTCACGTATCTCCTCGTTTGTAAATTTATACTCTAAATCCTGAAAGCGATTTGGATAATAATTTTTCATTAATTGTTCATACCCTCTATTTAAAAATAGTTCTTCACCTTTTCGTTTCACATCTTCTTTATTAGTAAACTCAAAAACTGATAGTTGCTCGGTCACAAAATGTTCTCCTACCTTTTTCATTTCATTATGAGTTAAAGTTTCTATACTTTTGTTCTTTAATTCCTTATTTAATCCGTACTGATCAATTGGTTTATAGCTAGCAAAAACTTCTTCTTTATATGACCAAAACATTCCAAAAACGATACATAGAGAAATGATTACTATTCTTTTCTTCATAATACTCTCACCCTTCTCCATAATGATAGGTATATTTTAACATATAGAAAGAAAATTCTGATATCATAAAGTAGAATAACTTAAATCAGAAACGAGGAACAAGTATGGACTCTTACAAACAATATATAAAAGAAGCTTTGCCTAATCTTTCTATACACTCATATAAACAAAATGAAGAAGGATGGGATAATGTAGCGGTTATTGTAAATGATGAACTATTGTTTCGTTTCCCGCGAAAACAGGAATATGCAATGCGAATTCCGTTAGAAAAAGAACTGTGCACAATTCTCACTCAATCACTACAAGAAATCGAAGTTCCACAATATCACCTAATTTATAAAAATGAATCTGATGAAGTTCCTCTTTGTAGTTACTATACTCTCATTCATGGTGAACCATTAAAAACAGAAATAGTTGCGAACTTAGATGAAAAAGAACGAAAAATAATTATTACACAATTAGCTACTTTCCTTGCGGCTCTACATAGCATTCCTCTAAAAAGTGTTACAGCGTTAGGGTTCCCTACCGAAAAAACACTTACCTACTGGAAAGAGCTACAAACTAAATTAAATGAGTATGTTACTAACAGTCTAACTTCGTTCCAGAAATCAACCTTAAACCGTTTATTCGAGAATTTTTTTGCCTGTATAGCTACATCGGCATTTCCAAATGCAATCATTCACGCTGACTTTACACATCATCATATTTTATTTGATAAACAAAATAAAATCATTTCAGGGATTATCGATTTTGGTGATGCTCAAATTGGAGATCCTGCCTTTGATTTTGCTGGGCTATATTATGATTTCGGACATGAATTTACTACATCAGTATATGAACAATATAGTACACTTACTTCACACCATGACCCATTACTCATTCACCGCATCACGAGTTTTTATCAGTACAGTCCTTTACTACATAACATGATTTATAACTTTGAAACAAAGAATGAACTTGAATTTCTAGCAAGTATAGAACAACTGAAAGTAATACTGCAGGGATGAGATTACATTCTCTCCCTATATTCCCTCTCCTCATACATCATTAGCTTTTTATCCATTTCAATAATGACTTTATATAGTTGAAATGCTTGTAAAATTTGCAGTTGAATCCCAAAAGGAGCATTTTGTTCTTTTAACCATTGAAATACTTTCGTTTCATCTTTCATTGATTATTCCTCCCTTTATTAAAATCTGCTACAAATATACGGTAAATGATGAAAAGCTTTTCATGTCAACAACAAAAAAAGGATGCAAATTTGCATCCTTTAATGTACAATATTTTTCTTCTGCTTTGCTTCTTTCTTTACTTCTTCCCCTTGGCATTCGCTACGAAATGCACAACTTATACACTCAGAACGAAAATGACGCTCTGTGTAGTGCTCAGGTTGCTGCAACATTTCTTTCATTCTAGATAAATCAGCCATTCCAGTTGTTATATCTTCTTGTTTCGGAATGTACTCATACTTAGTTCCTTCTATTAAATTAATAACTTCAATTTTCTCTGGAAGAATGCCGAAAGCTTTATAACTAAATACTGTCATTAACTTTTGACAAAGAGCAAGCATTTCCTCATCCGCATCGACAACATACTTTTTAATTACAAACGACTCAGTACTCCACTCACCAACTTCTAGTGTCAATGACATCTGCACACCTAACTCTTCCATATATGTTTGAAATTTTTCATATAAAAATAACGGCGGTGTCTGACCATCATCTCTTTCAACAAACTGTAATAAGTGATCTGTTAGCTTTGCTAACACAATATAATACTCCGTCTTCGAAGCAAACATATTAATCCTTACTTTTTTCCAATACTTTTCTATTAATAGTAAAAGTACAATTTTCGTCTGTTGGCCCGCAGGTAGTGTGTAATATTCGTTAATAATTTGATTCACAATCATTTGTGCGATTTGTTGCCATTCAAACGAAGAAGGTTCTCTTCTTTTTATATGACGAAAATAAAATTTATGCGGGCAACGCATAAAATCATACAAATGATAATCTGTCATCGTTTTGATCGCGATTTTCTCATGCACTTACTCTTCATCTCCCTTCTGCCATTAAGAAAGGTGTTTTACAAATTCAGCTCCAAACTGTAAACATTTTTCTACATCTTCATCTTCTGGCGTTAATTCTACTTTTAGTCCTTCTAACACAACTGCTGCACCGCGTTCTTGTAGCTTTTCTATTAAAATGTCAACCGCCACGCCGTATTTTGGATAAGCTGAATCACATGATCCGAATACTGCCGCTTTTTTTCCAGTTAAATCAATAGAATCCATTGCGTCATAAAAATCTAAGAAATCATCAGGAAGGTCACCATCTCCCCAAGTGTATGCACCTAAAATAATTCCATCATACTGTTCTAATATAGAAGCTTCTGGTGAATCCATAATATCAATAACTTCAATTTCATTTTCTGTTTCACGAATCACGCCGGCAATATGATCAGCCATTTCCTCTGTATTTCCACTCATACTCGCAAAAATCATTACTAACTTACTCAACTGAACCTCTCCCTTTACTTTGTATCTCTTTTTCTGTTTGAATGCTCTTCTTCTCATCTACATATTCAGACCGAATTACATTTCGTTGCCATTCCATATGCTGATCAATATCTTTATTTTTATCTTTTAATCCCCTCCGCAGAAGGTGAAAATTTTTTCTCATTAACATGTCGCATCCATCCTATTGATAATAATTATCAATTTCAACTATATTTAGATTAATTGACATTGATTATCAATGTCAACAACTTTTTTTTAAAAAATGATTAAAATGTACAAGCTTGTCCGTTAGCTATTCATATACTATAAATGAGCATAGTTCTTTCTCAGCCCTCTCTGACGGAAAGAAATAAAAGCAACTGCGATAGAGCGCAGTTGCCTTTTTTTATATTTCTCTATGATTTTAGTAGTCTTATCGCTGTCTCTAAAAATAATTCCACTCCATTAATTAGCACTGATTCATCTACATCAAATTTTGGATGATGATGCGGATAGCAAGTATTTATCTTTTCATTACCGGTTCCTAGTTTAATAAAACAACCAGGTGCTTTTCTTAAATATGCTGAAAAATCTTCTCCTCCCATAGAAGGTTCAAGCTTCACAACACGCTCATTCCCAAACAAATGTATTGCACTTTCTTCTACTACTTTCGTAATATATTCATCATTAATCACTGGATCATATCCATATCGATACGTATATGTATACGCCCCTCCATGTGCTTTTGTAATACCTTTCACGATTTTTTCAATTTTCTCTTCTGCTTCCACCCTTAATGCTTGATTAAATGAACGAACAGTGCCCATTAAAGTTGCTACACTAGGAATAATATTATCAGCCATTCCCCCATGAAACTGCGTAACTGAAACGACTCTTTGCATGAAAGCACTTGTATTTCTTGATACAATATGTTGTAGATTTGTAATAATCTGTGCTCCGATAGCAATAGGGTCTATCGTTTCCTCCGGCCTCGCCGCATGTCCTCCTTTCCCTTGAATTTCAACTGTAAATACGTCTGGTGCCGCCATCATCGGCCCATATGCAATTCCTATCTTCCCGCTCTCAAGTCCTGACATAACATGTAAACCTATTACATAATCAACACCGTCCATCACGCCTGCCTCAACCATTTCTTGTCCTCCGCCAGGATATACCTCTTCTGCGTGCTGAAAAAATAGACGAATCTCCCCTGCAAAATCTTCCTTTATATTTGATAATGCCTCTGCTGTACTCAACAAAATAGCGGCGTGAGCATCATGCCCACATGCATGCATTATCCCTTTATTCACAGACGTATAAGATTTACTTGTCTCCTCTTGAATTGGCAGAGCATCTATATCAGCTCGAATCGCAACTACTTTCCCTTGTTCCGTTCCTCTTTTAATTGCTAGTACACTATACTTCGTCGGTCTCGTTACTTCAAAAGAAGAAAATGAGCATAATGTATCATATATAAATTGTGAAGTTTCTTTCTCATGAAACGATAATTCCGGATACTTATGAAAATGTCTTCTCCATTTCACAATATTTTCTTCCGCAATTAAACTCTTCCACACTCTATTCATGATAATTTCCTCCTTTTCAAAAGAGATAGAAATTGTAAACTTTACTCTGTCTCGAGTGATTACTAAAAACAAATACTCTATTTTTTCGTATTCTTATAGTCCACTTTTATGTATTCATACAATCCGCTTCCTATTTACATGTCAAACCCATTACAAATTCATGCTGAATGTAATATAATTGCTAAGTTAGGGATTTTCTTTTTTAGTATTTAGTGCTAATATCAGAAAAGAGCCTTTTGACTTATTTTTACCTAAAATGTGGAAGTTTGTTTTTTTCACAATAATGTAGGACATGATACCTACAAAGAGCTATTATTTCATTAAGAGAGGGAAAGACATGGAAAGATTAAAAGAGATATGGTCTCGACCACTCACACAATGGGTTGCAAAGACGGTTTATTACCTTGCAATTTTATTTGCATTACTTTGGTTGTATGGATTCCATGATACAAACACAAGTACATTTATTTACAACGAATTTTAGGGTGGGAACGTTATGAAGTTATTAGAACAAATTGAAAAGTGGGCTATTGAAACGCCTGATCAAACTGCTTTTGTTTGGCGAGATGCGAAAATTACGTACAAACAATTAAAGGAAGATTCTGATGCGTTAGCACATTGGATTTCTTCTGAGTATCCAGATGATCGTTCACCAATTATGGTGTATGGCCATATGCAACCTGAAATGATTATTAACTTTTTAGGATGTGTAAAAGCTGGACATGCTTATATTCCTGTAGATTTATCTATCCCAGCTGATCGTGTACAACGTATCGCTGAAAATTCTGGTGCGAAATTACTTTTATCAGCAGCAGCAGTAACTGTAACTGATTTACCAGTTCGCATTGTAAGTGAAGACAACTTAAAAGATATTTTCTTTACTCATAAAGGGAACACTCCAAATCCTGAACATGCGGTAAAAGGTGATGAGAACTTCTACATTATTTACACATCAGGAAGCACAGGTAATCCGAAAGGGGTTCAGATTACTTATAACTGCCTTGTAAGCTTTACACAATGGGCTGTAGAAGACTTCAACTTACAAACAGGGCAAGTATTCTTAAACCAAGCACCTTTCTCATTCGATTTATCTGTCATGGATATTTACCCATCATTAGTAACAGGTGGTACACTTTGGGCAATCGATAAAGATATGATTGCACGTCCAAAAGACTTGTTTGCTTCTTTAGAGCAATCGGATATACAAGTATGGACTTCAACACCATCTTTCGCAGAGATGTGTTTAATGGAAGCATCTTTCTCTGAGAGTATGCTACCAAACATGAAAACATTCTTATTCTGCGGTGAAGTATTACCAAATGAAGTAGCTAGAAAATTAATTGAGCGTTTCCCGAAAGCAACAATTATGAATACGTATGGTCCAACAGAAGCTACTGTCGCTGTAACAGGTATTCACGTTACAGAAGAAGTGCTTGATCAATACAAATCACTTCCAGTTGGCTACTGTAAATCAGATTGTCGCCTTCTTATTATGAAAGAAGATGGCACGATTGCACCTGATGGTGAAAAAGGTGAAATCGTAATTGTCGGTCCAAGCGTAAGCGTTGGATATTTAGGAAGCCCTGAATTAACAGAAAAAGCATTTACTATGATTGACGGTGAGCGCGCCTATAAAACAGGCGATGCTGGCTATGTTGAAAATGGTCTTCTATTCTATAATGGTCGTCTTGATTTCCAAATTAAGCTGCATGGTTATCGAATGGAATTAGAAGAAATTGAGCATCATCTTCGTGCGTGTTCTTACGTAGAAGGAGCAGTTATCGTTCCAATTAAAAAAGGTGAGAAATACGATTATTTATTAGCGGTTGTTGTTCCTGGAGAACATTCATTTGAAAAAGAATTCAAATTAACATCTGCAATCAAAAAAGAACTCAATGAGCGATTACCAAACTACATGATTCCACGTAAATTCATGTATCAATCTTCTATTCCAATGACACCAAATGGAAAGGTAGATCGCAAAAAATTATTGAGTGAGGTTACAGCATGACCGCATATGGATCATTTTATTTTTTCGCTATAGTGGGCATTTTATTAATACCTACTATCATAGCTGGATTAAAAGGTAAAATGTTGCGTAAATATAATGCCGTTTTAACATTAGTCATGCTTGCTATTATCTTCTCTGATAAGCCGAAGCAAGCGATTATGTTAGCCGCATTTATTATTTGGCAATATGCCCTTATTAAAGGCTATTTACTTTTAAGAAAAAAAAATAATAGTACATTTACATTCTGTATAGCTGTTATTTTATCAATTTTGCCACTTATTTTGGCAAAAATCGCACCATTTGCACCTGATCTAAAGTTCATTGTATTTTTAGGGATGTCTTATGTAACATTTAGAGCAGTGCAAATGGTATTTGAAGTTCGCGATGGATTAATTAAGGAACTTTCCTTCTTTAATTTTTGGGAATTCGTTTTATTCTTCCCAGCGATTTCAACAGGACCTATCGATCGTTATCGTAGATTCCAAAAAGACATTCAAAAGCCACCTAGCGCTGAAGAATATCAAAATTTACTATATACAGGGTTAAACCGTATTTTCCAAGGTTTCTTGTATAAATTTATTATCGCTTACTTAATAAAGCAATATTTTATGGATCCAGCATTTGCTCAGCAAGATACAATTTTATCCAATATGATTTACATGTATAGCTATAGCTTATATTTATTCTTCGACTTTGCTGGTTATAGCTCATTTGTAATTGGTGTAAGTTATATGATGGGTATTAAAACGCCTGAAAACTTTAATAAGCCGTTCATTAGTCGTAACATTAAAGACTTCTGGAACCGTTGGCACATGAGTTTATCATTCTGGTTCCGTGATTTTATTTACATGCGTTTCGTCTTTTTTGCAACGAAGAAAAAGTTAATTAAAAACCGTTATACAATTTCGTATATCGGTGCATTTTTAAACTTTTTCATCATGGGAATTTGGCATATTACTGGTGAGCATGTGTATCAATACATTATTTATGGTCTTTATCATGCCGCACTGTTTATTCTATTTGATATTTTCGAACGAAAAAACAAAAAGCATAAGTTTTGGCCAAACAATAAATTTACACACGTCCTTGCGATCGTAATTACGTTCCACGTTGTATGTTTCGGTTTCCTAATTTTCTCTGGACACCTTAACAGATACTTTTAATGCACCCTTCTTATACCATTAAGAAGTTGCACATATAATATATTTCGGATATAAAGGAGATTTTAAAAATGGCAGAATTTAAAGAGCAAGTATTAGATATTTTAGAAGAAGTATGTGAAAACGATATTGTAAAAGAAAACTTAGATGTTCAATTATTTGAAGAAGGTATTCTTGATTCTTTCGCTGTAGTATCTTTATTAGTTGAATTCCAAGAGCGTTTAGATATTGAAGTTTCTATTTCTGATTTTGATCGTGACGAGTGGGCTACTCCAAACATGGTTATTAAGAAGTTGGAAGAAATCCGATGAACAAAGCAAAATTTGGTCCGATGCTTTTAGCATTGGCCCTTTTTGCTGTATTCCTACTTATTCCGACGCGCTTTCTACTCCCGCTTTTAAGTGACGAGAAAGTAGAACAAGCTGCAACTTCTTTAAAAGAAGAAAAGATTCAAAGTATGATTTTACAGCAAAAGATGTTAGCAGACCCGAAATACCTTCCGATGTACGGTTCATCGGAATTCGCACGTATGGATGCTTTCCATCCATCGAATTATTTCAAAGTAAAACCTGAAGGATTCACACCATTCCTACTTGGACGCGGTGGAACACAAGACCTTGTACATGTGTTAAATTTTGCATCTACAATGGATCAATTGAAAGATAAGAAAATGGTATTCGTTCTTTCTCCGCAATGGTTTGTACCACAAGGTATTGATGAAACGCACTTTGCACCTAACTTTTCAAAACAACAAGGTTACCACTTCATTTTCAACGATGATGTAAAACCTGAAATGAAAAAGCAAATTGCAAAACGTTTATTAAACTTTGAAATCGTTAAGAAAGAAACTTTATTAAAAATTTCGCTTGAAGGTATCGCCTACGATGATACGAAGTATAAAGTAAAAGCACTTGCTGCTAAACCTTTCGCTTATATTTACCGTAACGTTTTAGATCGTAAAGATTTATTTACAGCAATGTTTAATATTAAACCGCATAAAGAAAAACTTGATCCTTCATTAAAACAAATGAACTGGGATGAAGCTCGTAAACATGCAGATCAAACAGGTGCAGCAGAATCTGGATCGAACGAATATGGTATCGAAGATGGTTACTTTAATAGCAAAATTAAAAAGAAATTAAAGCAACGTGAAGGCTACTTAAAAAATGATGCTTATGATCAGTCGCCAGAATATGAAGATTTACAAATTGTACTTGATCTATTAAAACAATCTGGTGCAAAACCACTCTTCATTTCTGTTCCTGTAAAAGGGCCTTGGTACGATTACGCTGGCTTCCCGAAAGAACGACGCGAATTGTACTATAAGAAAGTTCATGAGCAAATTGAGAAAGCTGGCTATCCAATTGCCGACTTCTCAAATCATGAGTATGATAAATACTTCTTAAAAGATCATATGCACTTAGGTTGGAAAGGCTGGGTTTATATCGATGAGGCCATCCAACAATTTTATAAAGCAAACTAATGAAAAGACCGCTTGAATTATTCAAGTGGTCTTTTTCTATATACATTCTGTAATTGTTCGATTACGTTATTTGCTTCTTCCATAACTCGCTCCACTACATGCTGAGCTGATTCTATTCGTGCTAATGACGACGCTTGTCCCGCCCAAAGCGACATATATTCTCCATTATTTTGTTTTGCTGCTTCTTGGCGTATTTTAGAAGTTAATACATTTTGCACCGGATACATCGGAAGCCCTTCTTCTTTCCCTTCATGCTTTTCTATAAATTCATTACGAATACCGCGTGCATATTTCCCGGAAAACGCCCGAGTTACAGTTGTGCTCGTATCTGTACTATGTAAAACTGCTTCTTTATACACATCATGCGTAATACTTTCTTCACTCGTTAAAAAGGCTGATCCCATTTGAACAGCTTCTGCCCCCAGTGTAAATGCAGCAACAAGCCCTTGTCCGTTCATTACACCACCTGCTGCAACAATCGGGATATGCGGAACTGCTGCTACTAGCTGCGGAATTAATGCAAACATACCAATCATAGCGTCCTGTTCTTTCCCGATAAACGTTCCTCTATGCCCTCCTGCCTCGCTACCTTGACCGACAATAATGTCTACTCCTAATTCAGCAAGCACTTTCGCCTCTGCCACATGAGTAGCTGTGCCGATGACTTTTATTCCACTTCTTTTCAAATCATTTATCTCTTCTTTTTCTAACGTTTGAAACGCAAAGCTAACGACTGGTACTTTTTCTTCTAATAACACTTGTAATTGTTCTTTATAACTTTTTGGAAGCTTTAACTGCTCTTCTTCCTCTATACCGAATTCTCTATTCACTCCGCTAAGTAATCCCTTTGCCAAGTTTATCTTCTCTTCTTCTATCTGTACCTCTTTCGTTAAAAGTAAATTAACACCGAAGGGCTTATCTGTTAGCTCCCTTATTGTATAAATTGCTTCACGAATTTGTTCTGGGCTCATATAGCCTGCTCCAAGAGTACCTAATCCTCCGCTATTACTTACAGCTGCAACAAGTTTTGGCGTCGTAATCGCACCCGCCATACCTGCTTGAATAATGGGATACTTAATTTGTAATGTATCTATAACTCGACTTGTAAACATCATTTTCCCTCCTATTCCCCTTATATCTTCTTTATTTGACAAGCTTTTCCCTTCTTTTACAAGGGTTGAACTCCCTCTCAAGCGAATATATTGAAAGAGAAGGAGGCTGAAAACAATGATATATCCAAATGCATTACAACAAGGTGATACAGTAATGATTATTGCACCGTCCGGCCCACCAACAATTGAAAATGTATTAAAAGGTGTAAAGGCATTACAAGAAATAGGTTTATCTGTAGTAATCGGGAAGAGTGTTTATGAGAAATATGGATATTTAGCTGGAAGGGATCAAGTCCGGCTTGATGATATACATGAAGCATTTTCAAATCATGAAGTAAAGGCCGTTTTCTGTGCACGAGGTGGTTACGGTAGCGCTCGTCTCCTCCCTCACATTCAATATGAAATCATTCGGCAAAATCCAAAAATCTTTTGGGGATATAGCGATATTACAGCTTTACATACTGCCTTTTCACGTTATGCAAAGCTTATTACTTTTCATGGCCCAATGGTTGAAGAATTAGGGAAAGGTATAGATTCTCTTTCTTTATCTTCTTTCAACCAACTATTTCATCCGTATTCAACCATTTTATCTGCGTCAGAATGTATCGTACCTAGCTCTTCCCGTACAATTACAGGTCAATTAGTTGGAGGGAATTTAGCAGTGCTAACGAGCATAATTGGCTCACACTACGAGGTACATACAGCCAATAAACTTTTATTACTTGAAGACATTGGGGAAGAACCGTATCGCGTTGATCGTATGTTAAATCAACTACTCTTATCTGGAAAGTTCAATGAATGCAGTGGTGTTATTTTTACAAGCTGTCACGACTGTACTCCTTCTAAACCATCTCAATCATTGCAAACGATACTATATGAATATTTCGCACCGTATCATATACCTGTCCTATTCGGTTTACCGATTGGACATATAAGCCCAAACATTGGAATTCCTCTTGGAGCTACAGCTACAATAAGTACACATAATAAAACACTCTCTATTTCTTCTGGCGTAGCCACCCCGTGTTCAAATTAAAAAGGAAAAGCGATTACGCTTTTCCTTTTATTTATAATAGTTAAAAATTCGTCCAGATGCGATATCTGCAATTTCTTCGGGAATAAATGTTTTACTTATATCAGTACCGACATTTAATACGGCTGTGGCATCTTTCTCAATGCTACCAAATAATTCTTTCCCACGTATCGTAATAAGGGGCGTTCCTTCTGGCAACACATCTTTTACAAATTCCATTTGTGTAAAGAACGGAACGATCCATCTACCATCTCCTTGGAAATGACGCAAACGAAGTATCCCTTCTGTTGCCCCTTCCTCTGCTTCTAGTGAGCCAGCAACATAAAACTCAGTAGATAAGAGCAATTCATAAAATTCCTTTTGCTTTTGTTTGTCATCCCCTGCTACAACAAGTACTTCTTCTATTCTCTTTACCGGAATTTGCTCCATATGATGCCACCCCTATTTTCAAAATGATTGTACTTAAATTATACGAAATATTCTTATTTTTTTCTACATAATTCGCAATTATTTTCTTAAAATAATTTTAATGCTTCTTTTGTCGTCACAATCGTAGCAAACTCTTCATGTAAATTTACAAGTGTCATATTGTGAATATCTTCTGCACTATACTCTTTACCATCTAGACCTTTACGATTAAAAGTAGCCGTCGCATCACGCACTACGTACGTTGTAAATCCTAAATTACCTGCCATTCGTGTCGTAGTCTCCACACAGTGATTTGTCGTTAATCCTACAATCACTACTGCATTACATTTGTTTTCTCTTAATTGCTCTTCTAAATTTGTTCCAATGAACGCGCTGTTAACGGTTTTCTGAATAACCACTTCACCTGGTAGTGGTTGCAACTCTTCTTTAAAGTTAACCGTTTCTGCTCCTTCCCAAAACATCGACTGATCATTTTCTTTATTTACATGTTGAATATGAAAAACTGGTCGTTTCCTTTTTCTCCATTCTTCTAATAACATTCTCATGTTTTCTTCAGCCAAAAGATTATTTCTCTCACCCCAGTATGGTAATTGAAACGCCTTTTGTACATCAATTATAATAAGTGCTATTTGATTATTCATCATTTTCTCCTTCTTTCGGCTGTAATTGAAATAGAAAACCAAGTTGTTGTGACGCAGTAATAAAACAAATATAAGCGCAAAGCTCTACAATTTCTTTTTCCGTCCAATATTGTTTCAATACATGAAACATAGTATCATCTATCGCCTTTTTGTCATGAATACATGTATGCGCAAAAGTTACTGCTACACCAATTTCTTCTACCTTTTGCATATCATCAGGCCTTCCTTTTGCCATACAGTACGGGCATTCATTCCCGTACGCTAATGTTCTTCTCACTTGTTCCTTTAACTCTGCTGAAAGAGTTCCTTTATTGTACAGTGTATTTTCTAATGTACTCCACGAATGTAATATTTCCGGATTATGACCTAATAACTTTTGAAACTTTGTATCTCCTACATTTGATAATGAAATTCTCTCCATTATTTCTCCTCCTATTCCCTTCAGTTTTATTGTAAAATAAATAAAGTTCTCTTTACATTTCATATGAATCTTAATTTATATTTTTCCTTTACAAAAATTATCATTTTACTGGAGGTATATTTACAAATGCAACTAGACCGTGTTGATCGAAAAATTTTAAATGAATTATATAATGATAGTCGCCTTTCTATGCGTGAATTGGCGAAACGAGTAAACTTATCTGCTCCGTCTACTGCAGAACGTGTTCGTAAACTCGAAAGTGAAGGCGTGATCCAAAAATACACAATCGATATCGATTATAAAAAAGCAGGACTTGTTTTAGATTGTATTTTAGAAATCACTTTAAAAAATGGTGATACAACACGTATGCAACAGTTTATTCAGTCCTATCCATCTGCAAGTTTTTGTTACCGAGTAACAGGGAGTTTATGCTACATTGTAAAAATCTCTGTTCCTTCACTTGTTGAACTTGAAGAATTTATTAATGATGTTTCTTCATACGCGACGACTGTTTCTCATATCGTATTATCAGAAATATCTCTTACTCCTGATATCGAACATATCTTTCCAGAAGATTAATTAATTTTTATTCATAAAATATATAAAAACCCCTTACAATAAGAATAAAAATAATATATTATGTATTAAAATACATAAAGTTCGAGAAAGGGGCTTTACATTGAAAATCTGGTTTTATGAAAAAACGGCGCAATTAGATGACTTGCTTGGCATTTGGGACAATGTTCCGACTATCCCTCGAATTGGTGAAAAAGTTGAGATTTTAAAAACAGTCCGCACTGTTACAGATATTAAATATGTAAAGAACGGCAATAATTTCCGTGTGGAAATTATTACAAATTAAAAAGTAGCTCCTAAGGAGCTACTTTTTTAATTATCTATCATGCGCTTTCTTTATAACGATTTTATCTTCTTCTACAGATACTGTTACATAGTCATTTTCTTCTAACCGGAGCTTATTTACAGCCTCATCTGGTAGTTCTACAGCCATCAATCTATCTGTTACAATCACTTGACTATACACTTCATTTCCTTGTGATGCACTCACTACTTTTTCCTCATTTATAAAGCGCACTGGTGGCACACCCACTTCTTTTACTGTGCGCCATTGTTTCCAGACGTAAGGAATTAACCAAAGTAATCCAACAACTGTAAGAACGATACCGATCCATAAATTACTTTGTGCTTGTAATTCAGGAATTGAAATTGCGCTACTCTCTTCTCCGCCAACAAATTGCATACTTGTTGCAATGAAATTATTTAGAGCGTGTACAGCGATATTCGTCCATATATTTTGTGTCTTTATGTATAAAAGACACATAACAACACCAAACATGAACGCACCAATAACATCAAAATGTCCTAAGCCAAAAATAACGGAAGATATAATGACAGCTTTTTTAATCCCCCATTTATAAGCCATTCGCTGTAAAAAGAAGCCTCTAAAAATAACCTCTTCCATAATTGGTGCTAATACACATGCTGAAACGAAAGTAAATATCGTCATATATATGTTACTCGTATTAATAACATTTCCGTCTTCTAACATAGTAACTAAGAAATTCGGTAACGTATGTGCTAATATGTAAAATTGAATATGAGATATACCGACTGAAAAAATCATTCCCATTATCGTTGCTAATACAATTAATCCCCACGGTAAACGTCCTGGCTTATCAAAAAAACTATTAAATACAACATTATTTTTATTGGTTTTTACGTATAACCAAAATAATGGAAATACAAAAAACACAGTTATTTGTGAAATAACCTCCATCGTATTCTCAGAAACATTTGATAGACTTAATGGGATCATCGTAAGGAACAACCCTATAATCATCCATCCAAAAAAGCTACGTAGCCTTATACGTGAAAATGCATAATGCATATAGAACACCTCCAAAGATAGTAAAAGTAAATGGTCGGATAACTACATTATAATATGAATATAGTTGAAACTCTTCCTATTTTTCTCAATTACTTTCAAACAACATATCTCTTAAAATACTATATTACTGCTCTTCAAGTTGCACTACCTGAGCAAGTTATGTAATAAAAATCCCCGTTTTTACAAGCGGGGATTTCTTTTATTATAATACGTCACGTTTTTGGAATAATGCACTTGATGCTATAAGTAATACAACAATATACGTAATCACAAGTAATAATGAAGTTGTAAACGTAAATTCTGTGAATGGTGGTTCTGCACCACGATTAATTAATTTATTGCCATCGTAAACATTTAAATTTAAATGGAACAACACAACAAATTTTGCGGAGCCTTTTGCAAGCATCATAAGCATCATCTTAATTGGCTGTTGTAGGAAAAAGAAGAACAATGTAATAATTAATGGCAATACAGATTTTCTAAATACATTTGCTAAGAAAAATGCAAGCGTCGCAAAGAAGAACGGTGAAAGTACTTGGTATAAAATAGATTTCATTACGATTCCTACCGTTAATTCTGTTTTACTACCATCCATTACAATTCCGCCAATAATCATAGCAATTAACGTGCTAGCAAATATGATAAATACTATAGTAAGTAACACTGTAATATATTTAGAGAATAAAACTGTCATTCGTTTTCTTGGACGGATTAATAACTGCTTAATTGTACCTTTTTGAAACTCATCCGTAATCATACGAGAAGCAATTGTAATTCCAAATATCGTTGTAAACAAAGTAATTAAACCAATATCTGAACTTGCAAAATCTAAATATGATCCTTTAAATTCAGTTCCTTCTCCCCATTTCAACATCACTAAAACTCCCAAAATCTCCAATACTGCAATAACACCAATTAAAATATACATTCCTTTTTTCGCATGCAGCTTTAAAAATTCATTTTGAATTAATTTAAACATTACGCTTTCACTCCCCCTGTAATCGCTAAGAACTCATCCTCTAACGTTTTATTTTGAACAGTAACTCCGTATACAAGCACATCGTCATTCACAAGTTTCTTTACAAGTTGTGGAATTTCTTCTTTCGTTACAGATACTACAATGACATTTCTTTGTGCCTTCCCTTTAATGATTTCATTTGCTTTCTGTACTTGATCTACTTCAAACGCTACAACTACTGTCTCATCATGTTTTGCTTGTTCATGTAAGTTGTACTCTTGTACAAACTCACCTTGCTTAATAATAACGACGCGATCACACATGAGTTCAATTTCACTTAATAAGTGACTTGATACGATTACAGCAATATTCTCTTCTTTCGCTAAACGTTGTAAATAATCACGAATTTGACGAATACCAGCTGGATCTAATCCATTTGTCGGTTCATCTAAAATTAAAATTTTCGGCTGATGAAGTAATGCCTGTGCAATTCCTAAACGTTGTTTCATACCAAGTGAATATGTTTTCACCTTTTTATGAATCGCATGCTCTAATTCAACCAGTTTTACAATTTCAGCAATGCGCTCTTTACTAATTGGTGTAATTGCCATGTTCGCAAAATGATTTAAGTTTTGCATTCCTGTCATATAATCATATAGTTCAGGATTTTCTACAATCGCTCCAATTTGCTCTAGCGCCTTTTCACGCTCCGTGCGAATACTATGACCGCAAATTGTAATATCGCCCTCTGTCATTGAAATAAGACCTGTCATCATACGGATCGTCGTTGTCTTACCGCTACCGTTTGGTCCAAGGAACCCGTATACTTCCCCTTCACGAACTTCAAATGATAAACCGCGAATAATTTCCGTTCCACCAATCTTTTTTCGAACATTCTCTAACTTTACTACTACGTTTCCCAATGTCGATTCCTCCTTTAAACTTCTAGTTTTTTATCGATTATATAAGCAATTACATATACGATTAGAGCACTAACAATTACCATAAAACTTATATTAAAAATGTTTAATCCATTTTCTTGAAACATATCAATAAACAGACCTTTACTTTCACTACGATATTCTTCTCTTCGCAATCCTTGGAAAGCTGGGGCTAATTTCCCTAGCAATGTTGTCACTAAAGTAATCGCTATACTTACAATTAGAGAAATAATAACAATTAATATTTTTTGTATCTTTTTCTTCTTAGTAAGCAATTTAACTAGAGTAACTACTAAGAAAATTTGTAACACCGCAAATAAAAATTCAAACAAATCACTCATTGTATATATTAAATTCTTTACTATACCTGCTTGCATAATTTCTTGTGCATCTATATATACATACGTCGTAGGAAATGCTAATACATAACCTACATAGAAAAGAATTCCACATATGCCATACCATATAGCCATTACGATAAAAAAGAAGATAAGGATAGAAAAAACATACTGTTTCCCAGATATCGCTGCAACCCGTAACAATGGATTTGTTAGTAAACGTGAACATGACTTCATCGTTTGTAAAAACATATACAACACATAAAACATGAAGATCATAATAATAAATCCGAATATCGCTTCTTGTTTCACAACAGCTGTCTCATTCTTTTTTACAATCATTTGTGAAAATAAAATCGCTTCAAGTAACACAAAAATTAAAAAAGTAACAATATATTTTTTCTTATTCACATTCCATAAATAAGAAAGTAACGACTTCACTTACTAAACACCTCCTTAAACAATTCATGAACTGCTTTTCCTCTCTGAAAACGGAGGTCTTCTACATTCTCATATAGTACAATTTCTCCATCTTTTAAAAAGATCACTTCATCAAAAATATTTTCGATTTCATTTATTAGATGGGTTGAAATTAACATTGTACAATCTTCTCTATAAAATTGTAATATTAAATCTAATACATGTTCTCTAGAAACAAGATCAATCCCGCCAAGCGGCTCATCTAGTACATATAATTTCGCCCTCCGAGAAAAAGTTAAAATGATTTGAAGCTTTTCAACCATCCCTTTTGATAATGCTGTAATTCTCTCTTCCAGTGGTATTTTAAATTCTACTATCGTATCTACCGCTTTTTGAATATCAAAGTCCTTATAAAAGTCTCGGTAGAAAAATAAAGAATCTTTTACAGTCATCCACTCATCAAATACTGACTTATCAGACATAAAAGAAACAATTTCTTTCGTTTCTAATCCTACCTTTTTACCAACGATTGTAATGCTACCTTCAGAAGGATGCTGTAAGCCTGCAATCATTTTCAATAACGTTGTTTTCCCGCTCCCGTTATCTCCAACAAGCCCTATAATTTTCCCTTCAGTAATCTCTATGTTTAATTCACGGATCACAGCTTTCAATCCGTACCTCTTCCATAAGTTTTCTATTTTTAATAACTCTGTCATTCGCTCTCCTCCCTTTTCTCATGTAATGAAGAACGCAGAATTGTAAGAATTTCTTCTTCTGAAAAACCTAAATTGTCCATTCCATCTATAAAAGAGTGAAGTAATTCTTTCGCCATCTCTTTTCGCAGCTCCATAATTTTCTCCCCTTCATTCGTTACATATCGTCCCATTCCTCTACGCGTTACAACAACTCCATCTCGTTCTAGCTCTTGAAATGTACGCTGAATCGTATTTGGATTTACTTGTAATTCACTCGCTAATTCACGTACAGAAGGAATTTTATCACCAGGCAATAAATGTCCTGTTACGATTTCTTTTTTTATGTATTCCATTACCTGAATGTAAATTGGTGTATTTGGAGAAAACTCTATTTTCATTTCTTCCCTCCTTTTGTATCGGTGTACTAGTTAAATAATACACCGATACAAAAGGATTGTAAATACCCATTTACTTACAAAAAGATTCTATCCGTTAGCTGGATAGAATCTTTCAAACAGAAATCGTTATATGAAAATAATAGTGTTATGTAAACAAAATCATAAAGAAAAGCTGTCTTATCAATGAATAAGACAGCTTTTCTTTATGATCATATATTAAAAATTAAACACGAAGTCATCATCAGATAACTTTTCAACGTTCGTTGCTTTTACGTAACCATTTCCTTTTACAGAGAAGAAATCATGGTTTTTCGTATCTGTACGTAAACCATTTAAAACGATTGGGTTAATTTCTTCTTCTTCAAACTTCGGCTCAAGTCCTAAGTTCATAAGTCCTTTATTCGCATTGTAACGAACGAAGCGATTTACATCTTCTACAAGACCGATAGAAGTGTAAATTTCTTCTGTGTATGCCATTTCGATTTCATATAGTTCCATTAATAACTCTTGCGTTTCTTTTTGCACTTCTTGTTGATCTTCTGCAGAAAGTTCCGCGAAGATTTGTTGTGCTAAAATACCGACGAATACGCCGTGAATTGACTCATCACGAATTATTAAGTTAATAATCTCACCACTCGCCGTAAGTTTTCCTTGACCAGCTAAGTAAAGTGGATAGAAGAATCCACTATAGAATAAGTAACTTTCTAAGAACACACTTGCTACCATTGCCATGTATAACTCTTTTTTCGTCACTTCAGGTTTTAATAAACGACGATAGTAACTTGTAATAATACCAGCCTTTTTCTCAAGTAACGGATGAGTATCTACCCAGTCAAAAATCTCATCGATTTCTTCTTCAGTAGCTAACGTTGTGAAAATATGACTATAACTCTTCGCATGTACTTCTTCCATAGCACCCATGAAAGCTAATACGCTTTTTGCTTGTAAATTTTCAAGATGAACAAGTACAAGTGGCATCCCTTCGCCGCCTTGTTTCGTATCTAAAAGTGTTAAACCACCTAATACACGCTTATAAGCAATTTGCTCTTCTTTTGATAATTGCACCCAAGTATTTTTGTCAGAAGACACCGCGATTTCTTCTTCTGTCCAAAACTGAGCGATGTTTTGCTTCCAAAACATTAAACTAAAATCATCTTCTTTTTTGTTCCAGTTTACCGCACGCATTCAATCGCCCCTTCTCTAAATAAACATGAAAAATTCATAACTGAGCATGAGCAGGGTTCAGAAAACCCTGCTCATCATGTCTCACTTTTTATATTAAACAGTACAAGCCACACACTCTTCCACGCTTAATTTACGTGTTCTCGTATAATACAGACTCTTTAAGCCTTTTTTATGTGCATAGATGTAGTAACGTGCTAATTCACGTGTTGAAATATCACTATTAACGTAAAGAATTGTACTAATTCCTTGGTCAATATGTTCTTGAATTTCTGCGATTAAATCAATTAATTTAAACTGATTCATATCGTAAGAAGATTTATAGTACCAGAACGTATCTTTTGATAAATACGGCATTGGATAATATGTTGTCGCATTCGCATACGTTCTTGATTCGATTTGACTTACGATAGGCATTACGCTTGAAGTTGCATTTTGAACGTAACTGATTGATTGTGTCGGAGCGATAGCAAGACGATATGAGTTGTATAAACCATTCTTCTGCACTTGCTCTTTTAAACTTGTCCAATCTTCTTTTGTTGGAATATGAATTCCTTCAAATAATTGCTGAACTTTTTCAGTTACTGGGCTGTAATCTGTCGTTTCATACTTTTCAAAGTATGTCCCATTCGCATAATCAGATTTATCGAAGTCTTTAAATGTTTCGCCTTTTTCTTTAGCGATTTCCATACTTTTCTCAATAGAGTAGTAATTTAACATCATAAAGAATGTACGAGCGAACTCTTTCGCTTCTTCACTTTCATAAGCGATTTTATTTTTTGCTAAATATCCGTGTAAGTTCATTGCGCCAAGCCCAACTGAATGAAGCTCATCATTTGCTTTTTTCACAGTTGGTGCATTCGGAATGATCGTCATATCAGAAACAGCTGTTAAAGCTTCCATTCCCGCATGAACTGCTTCACGAATTTCTTTATTTTCCATTACATTTACGATATTTAACGATCCTAAGTTACAGTTAATATCACGACGAATAATGTCATCTGTACCGTAATCGTTAATTTCAGAAGTTTCTTGTAGCTGGAAGATTTCTGTACACAAGTTGGACATCTTCACAGTTCCAATGTCCTTCAATGGATGTTGGTTATTTGCATTTGATTTAAACATTAAGTACGGATAACCAGACTCAAGCTGAATCATAGCAATTTTAATAAGCATATCACGCGCACTAATATCTAGCGGCTTCTTCTTCACTTTTGGATTGCTCATTAATTCATCGTACATTTCATCGATATCAATGTCATCTAAATGCTTTCCGTATTCTTTATATACAGTATAAGGCGCGAAAACATGGAAAGGTTCGTTTTTCTCAGCAAGCTCAAAGAACTTACTTGGAACGATAATTCCGATTGATAGAGACTGAATACGGCTCTTCTCATCGGCATTTATTTTTTTGGTCAACTCGTCTTCATATTTCTATGAAGGTTGGACTATATCATCAACCTGTAACTGGTTGCCTTGCACTTCGACTGGTACCTATTTCCAGCCTACTCTACTAGCTTTCGTCTAATGACGCGCGTTCGATAGTCTCTACACCTTCTTGAAAGTATTGATAATTAGGAAAGTTATTGGATAGTACTCTATATTTTATCGTATTAGCAGGTACATTAAACGCTCGTCCGGCTTCTGCTAAAGACTCATAGTAAATGTCATTTATAACAATTGGCTTTTTTTGTTTTTCTCTACCTGAATTATATTGATTTTTTTGAGCTTTACTTATCTTCATACATGTTTCTTTTGTATGCTTTTTACCTTTACGAGATCTAGACATTTTTTCTTTTGTTTCATCAGTATGTTTTCTACCATGAAATCGTTTAGTAATCTTAGATCTCATATTCTCCAGATGTTGAGGTTTATCATACCAATAATTATTAGGCCCAGTATTAATTTCAGAAAGAAATTTTTTTACTTCCTTTGAGTGGGTTTTCCCATACATATGGTTCTTTTCCCCACTCAGCGCCCCACCTCTAGCGATAGGATGTCCATTGTAGCAATACTGTTTCCCATAATATTGACTTAATAAACTTTGCTCTATCTTATGAAGAATGTCCTTATCATTTGGTAATTCAATTATCCCTTTAAACTCAAATTTATTCTCACCATATAAATTCCAGGCTGCTTGTAAATGTTTACTATGATGCTGATTAGCATTCAATTGATTTCTATGAGTTTTAAATCGCACTTTAAAATTATTAGAACTACCAATATAAAACTTCCTGTTTTCCTTATTAATTATCAAATAAATTCCACAGTTCATGGAATCTCGCCTCCGGTGAATATAAGATTCCACTTCACCCAAGTAATATTTCTTTCAAGCTTGGCACGGTATTACCTGCTATCCACTTGCATGGACCGTAGGCTCTCTTAGTCAGCTTCTTCGCGGGTTCTTTTTCTTTTACCCCTTATTCAACTGATACCGTTAGCCGCTAATGCGACACCCTATTGGTTAGGTTCACAAGGTTTTCTCATACACATTACTGTGTAGAGGGACTACCAATTAATCCAGGAATTCAATAATATCCCAATGGAAAATGTTCAAGTATACTGCGCCAGCACCTTTTCGTTGGCCAAGCTGATTCGCATATGAAAACGAATCTTCAAGTAACTTCATAACAGGTACTACACCACTTGCAGCGTTGTCGATACCTTTAATTTGCTCACCACGTGCGCGTAGCTTAGATAAGTTTAAAGCTACTCCTCCGCCGATTTTTGATAATTGCATTGCAGTATTAATGTTAAAGCCGATTGAATTTAAGCTATCATCCATCTCTAACAAGAAACAAGACACCATTTCTCCTCTTCTGCTTCTTCCCGCATTTAAAAAGGTTGGTGTCGCTGGTTGGTAGTTTTGTTTGACAATCATGCTTGCGAATTGTTTTGCCTTGGCAACATCACCGCGTCCTAAGTATAATGACACAATTGCTACACGATCTTCATAGCTTTCTAAGTATTGTTTTTGATCATTTGTTTTTAACGCATAATCTTTGTAAAACTTAGATGCTGCCATATAAGATTGGAACTCGAAGTTTTCACCATAAGCGATGTTATATACCTCTTCTACTTCCTCCAAGTTATACTCGTCCAGAACGTTGTAATAGTAATCATGTTCTTTCATATACTCCATTCGCTCTGCCACGCTATTAAAATGAACGGTATTCTCTCTAGCTTCTTCCATAAAGACTTCTAATGCCTCTTTATCTTTATGAAGCTGATAAAAACCGTCCTGCATTTGCGTGATTTCATTATTCAGTTCAATGTGTCGCAATCTCCCGCACCCTTTCCTTAAAATATTCTACATCGTTATTTGTTCCTGATAACTCAAATTTTGATACAATAGGCACTTCATATTTAGCAGAAATTTTGTCAGCACTTGCACCGAACATGTCTCCCCAGTTACGATTGCCGCTTGCAGATACGCCTTTTAATTTTTCATTATTGCGCTCTAAAAATTCTAAAACACGTTCTGGTACATTGCCAAAACCTGTTGTATACGTAATTAAAATAAAGTCTTCATCTATTACTAGATCTTCACCAATTTGAACGGCCGGCATATTTAATTTGTGGATGAAACGCTTTACGTTTCCTGTCATAGAATCATATGCAACTAACATTTCCGACCCTCCCTTTTCAATCTATACTCTCTGTATGTTGTTTCTTGATTTCTCTATATATTGTATTACGTTTCAAAATAAGACACAAGATATATGTATAAATTCTTTCTTTTTTTAACTTTTACTTTTCGACAAGACCGTCGATTTTTTTCAATACAATGACTATGAAACAACATTCTAAAACTCATGTCAATAAAGTGCTTTTCAAAAAAGTTGTCAACGAATTTAACCTTATTTTTAAAAAAGTTACCAATATATTTTGTCATAAAACGGCAAATGCTGGAGGAATTTATTTCTCCAGCATCACGCAAAAAAGAACAGACATGAAACGATAATCTGTTCTAAAAAACGATTACATTTATCAATTTTACTTTATTAAATATTATACATATAGTTTCGGTTCGCGTTACATACTAAAAGATAGCTATTATAGAAAAAGATTATTATTATGGAAATTCAACTTATTTATGAAAAGATTATTCAGAGTGCTCAATACGCAAAATATCTTTTACAAATATATGATGCGGATTTTCATCTTTATCAATCATTGTACATACAGGAGCTTCTTCATCAAAGTATACAATCATTCCTTCTATGTACTGATACGTATGTTGAACTTGTACCGTTACTTTAATTTCTACAGCCTCTTCATATGCTCTTTTTATTTTCTGAAGCATTTTTGTGGAACACTTTCTTTTCTCTGGATACATGACCATCCCCATAAATCGGTTGCCAGCTCTATCTTTCCACATATAATCCCAATGCGGTAATATGCTTTGTTTAAAATCGCCCATAAGTCTCCTCCCCTATATTCTTCTAGTTACGAACGTGGCGTTTCTGAATATGTATAAATGACCTGTCCGCCGCGCTGTGCGTTACCAATGAAATGTTTAAAATCTTCTCGATTTACTAAAACTTCTCTGAACGTATAAAATACATCTTTCGTAACAACATACTCCTTTATTTCACCATTTTTCAGCTGATCCAAAATTGTATTTGCTAATTCTTTATCCATGTATTTCACCTCTATGCAATATTTTATTTTATCTTATATTCTATAGGTCAACAACTGTAAAATTATCCAGATGCTATACCTTCATTTCATTTTCATTATTTTTCAAAAGATATCTCTTTAGTATATGTCCACTAAATATCATATACTAACATAGCTACTTCTCTATATCAAACATTTCGACATTCAATTATGCAAAGTTTCACACCGCTATGCTACAATATATGAATAGAACTAGGAGGGATACTATGATTCGGAAAGCAAAAAAGACAGATGCGAAACTGGTAGCACCTTTATTGTATAACGCTCTGCACGAAATTGCTGAAAAAATCACAGGTAGCACAGTTGAGACAGAAGTATTACTAGGACTTGAAACATGGTTCTCAAAAGAGAAAAATCGACTAAGCTATGAAAACTGTTTTGTATATGAGCAAGACGGGGGTGCAGTTGGAGTTATTGTCGCTTATCACGGTAGTGAAGCAACAATGCTTGATGCACCAATTGTACACCACTTAAGAGAATTACATAAAGATGAATCGATTACGTTAGAAAAAGAAGCTGAACTTGATGAATATTACATTGATACTTTATCCGTTTCAAGTGTATATGGCGGAAAAGGAATTGGTTCTAAATTAATTGAAGCTGCTGAAATTTATGCAACTGAAAAGGAGCATGAAAAAATCGCGTTACTTGTTAATTTAGAAAACAAACGTGCCTATTCACTATACGAAAAACTAGGTTATAAAAAAGATCAAATCGTTATGCTTGTAGGTGAACCTTATGCACATCTCGTAAAACCATTGAACATCAAAATTTCTATATCTTAAAAAGAAAGCACACGATTTATATAAATCGTGTGCTTTTATGTTAAATTCGTATTTAATACATTTCCATTCATCGCCTCATGAAACGTATATGTTGTACATCCCCATGGCTCTCTGTGCAAAATAGGAGAACCAGACCATCCCATCGCTCTCAGTTCGGCACCAATCATTCCATTCACATAATTATGACCTACAAGAGCAATACTTCCATGTACGAGAGCGTAACGATGTAATAAGTAGGCCGCTTGTCTCGCCCTCTCTCTTACTTCCTTGTAGGACTCAACATCTTTATGGTAACCAAGTATCCATAATGTTCGTCCGATAAACATCCATACGTTAGGTTTGCATTTTATCCATTTCGGAGCATAAAAGCTCGTGGGAACTGCAGCTTCTCTAAAGAGAGGATTTTGTATAAACGATAAAGAATCCATTAATTCAGCTGCTGACTGTACAGTACACCTTTGATCACTCGTTACAATCAATTTTGCTGCTTCAACGGCTTCCCTTGTTTCCAATGGTATAGATGCTTTTTCTGTTATAGTATGTAAGTCATATCCTTTCATCCATTCATGAAAGGATGTAACCGTCATTGGTTCTATAGTACGATCTAAGCGACCATGACGAATAAAAGAAATCTTCATTCTTTCCACTCTCCATTCATCACTTACGAACTCTATTATGTACTATTTTTACATATCATACCACGCAAAAAAAGAAAGTTATACAACTTTACATATCCCCGCCACTCTCATGTGTGACCCCAGCATATATCCCATCCATCCCATCAAAATATGTAGTCGTTTCATGATGACGAATCTTTTTTAAATGCATATAAGAAAATACAAATAAAGTTAATGCTATAATACTCCCCACAAATTGAAACATCATTTTACCGCCTCTAATTTCTCCTACTTTAGTAGATTATTGTATATTTTTATTATACCCCTATATAAAGATGCACGCATTTAAACCTTTCTTTTTTCAAAAAACATGACTTTTCTACATATTTTCTTACAAAAAGTGAATATTTTTCGAATTTTTACTTTGAAAACATTTACAAAATAGGAAACATAGTTCAAAATAAAGGGAAATAAAAAATCCCAAATTATTCTTTTTTGGAAAAACTGTAACAAGGAGAGTTGCTTATGCAGATCGCAGAAACTGGAGATATCATTGAATTTAAAGGTGGAATGCAAGGCCGTGTTCAAAAAGTAAATCAAAACTCTGTTATTGTGGATATAACAATTATGGAGAATTTTAGAGAACTAGATATGGAACCTCTTACAGTTGTTAGTCATAAAAACTATACTGTCATTAATCAAAATGCATAATATAATAGAAAGAAAGGATCTGTATAACATACAGATCCTTTCTTTCTATTATATATTAACGGTTGTCAATTGTTTCTGGATATAGATCATGGTTCATCATGCGGTAGTCTGCCATTTGTTCATATTTCGTTCCTGGACGACCGTAGTTGCAGTAAGGATCAATTGAAATCCCTCCACGTGGTGTGAATTTCCCCCATATCTCAATGTAACGTGGATCCATTAATTTAATTAAATCATTCATAATAACGTTCATGCAATCTTCGTGAAAATCACCGTGATTGCGGAAACTAAATAAATATAGCTTTAGAGATTTACTCTCTACCATTCTTTGTTCTGGAATGTAGCTAATATAAATTGTTGCAAAATCCGGTTGGCCTGTTTTCGGACATAAGCTTGTAAATTCAGGACAATTAAATTTAACAAAATAATCACGGTTTGGATGATTGTTATCAAATACCTCTAAAATTTCTGGACTGTATTCAAATAAATATTTTGTATTTTGATTTCCTAATAATGTTACATCTTTTAAATCTTCATCTAATCTTCCTGCCATTTTAAACATCCCTTCTCATTATACTCCGCGTTTATTTCCCCATACTAACGCATGAAGCTGCGGCAATACTTTTGCATTATTCATTTCTTTACGGTTAACTGCTTTTTCAATCAGCCACTCATACTTATCTAATAACTTTTTAATCAACATCGCATCATCCACAGTTTTTGTATCATCATTCCCTACTTGTAAGAAAAATGGCACATCTGGATAACGTTCGTGCATCTTAACTGCATACTCGAAGTCATAATCGTCAAATACTACTACCTTTAAACTAATATCTTTTCCTGCTAGTTTCTGAATTACATCATCTAACTTCTGAAAATCAGTATTCATTGTCGAGCTTGGTGGCTTCGGAGAAATCGTTATCTCATCAATTTGAAGTAACCAATCTTGCCATTTACTCCCTTGCGTTTCGATTGCTGTTCGCATTCCATTCTCTTTTAATATAGAAAGAAGAAACTCAATATTTTTCAGCAATACCGGATTTCCACCTGAAATCGTAACATGAGAAAAATTTTCACCACCAATTTCTACAAGCTCATTCCAAACGTCTTCTGCTGTCATCTGCCTAATTTGATCTTTAGCCGATCCATCCCACGTAAAAGCAGAATCACACCAAGCACAGCTATAATCACAGCCAGCTGTACGGATAAACATCGTCTTTTGTCCTACAACCATTCCTTCACCTTGAATAGTCGGACCAAATATTTCTAAGACTGGGATTTTACTCATCGAGCATCCACTCCCGTCTTACTTCCGCATAACTAGTTGGAGTCTCAAACAGACGAACAAACTCAACACGAGCTCCTTTATATTCGTTCGCACGATTATCTTTTGTTAACGCTTCTGCCATCTTTTCATAAATCCAAACGACCATATTTTCAGCTGTTGTATTCATCGCTGGTAACGTTTCGTTTAAATAACGATGATCTAAATAAATTTCTATCTCATTCTTCCAAATTTCTTTTATATCTCCAAAGTCAATTGCAAGACCTATTTCATTTACATATCCACTAATTCCAAATACTACTTTATATGTGTGACCATGTAAGTTTTTACATTTCCCTTCATAACAGTGTAAATGGTGCGCTGCATCAAATGTAAATTCCTTGCTGACCATTACTCTTTTATTATGATATTTGAGCTGTTTACGTTGAATATCCTTGTCCATTTTTTGCAAATTTTCTACGATGCGAAATCCAAAGAAATTATCCATTAGTTACTCGCTCCTTCGCGTTCTTGTAGGTACGTATCTAATCCTGCTTTACGAAGTTGACATGCTGGACATTCACCGCAACCATCACCAATGATTCCGTTATAACATGTTAATGTTTTCTCTCTAACAAACTCGAATGCTCCAAGTTCATCTGATAATTTCCATGTTTCCGCTTTATCAATCCACATAAGTGGTGTATGAATCACAAACGGATAATCCATCGATAAATTTAAAGTAACGTTTAACGATTTCACAAACACGTCACGGCAATCTGGATAACCACTAAAATCAGTTTCACATACACCCGTTACAATATGACGTGCTCCAACTTGTTTTGCTAATACAGCAGCAAATGATAAGAATAGTAAATTTCGTCCATCTACAAACGTCGATGGTAATTCACCTTCTTCATGTGTAATCTCCATATCCGTTCTCGTTAACGCATTTGGAGCAAGTTGATTTAATAGACTCATATCTAGTACCGTATGTTTAATTCCTAGCTCTTTTGCAATTTCCACTGCACAATCAATTTCTAGCTTATGACGTTGATTGTAATTAAACGTTACAGCCTCTACTTCTGCAAACTGCTCTATTGCCCAAAATAAACATGTCGTACTATCTTGTCCTCCACTAAAAACAACAACTGCCTTTTCTTTTTTCATTTCACTCATTCTCCTTCTCTACTACGAATAAGAAGAAAGAACGTTCTTGAACTGTCACAATAAAAAAACAAAACAATACCTAAAGATATTGTTGTTTCCATAGTTTTTTATAGAGGGAGTTCGCGAACCTCTCCCGTGCATTGCACGGAATTCCTTCTTTCATTGACAAAGCTTATTGTAACATATTGTATACTACCAGAAAAAATTTCTGATTTTTCCGCTATTTTTCATTTCATTTCTTTCATTTTATAGTATGATTAATTTAATGTAAGAAGAGAGGAGGCGTCCCACTGAAATCCTTTATTATTTATCTCTTTTTAAATATATTATTCATCCTTGTTACAATGCTCGTATACCATTTATTTTGGAATCAAAAAGGGAAACGTTCTCCTAAATTAAATTCAGCAATATTTATTGTATTATGTTGCCTCGTTACTATACTATGTATAACTTTCGCAGCAAAAACAATTTACGGATTTCAATTTGATATGCGTCATATCGTATTAATTGTCGGTACATTAACCGGAGGTCCTATTGCTGGTGGATCTATATTAGTTGTATTAAATATATACCGCTTCTTATTAGGAGGAATAGGTGTTTTCCCATCACTTATCGGTTCTATCCTTCTATTTATTGTCCTATTATTTACATACAAATTTTTCAATCGAACTTCTAATCGTATAAAAATAATACTTGCTATTATCTACAGTCTCATATACGGATTTAGTTGGATACCTTTCTTCCTTTCCAAGGTTACAAACAAGGCTGATTATATACCACATATTATTGTGTATGAGTTATGTACGATACTGGGTACGATTCTTATTTTATATTTACTACACATATTACAAACTCAAGTTCGACTCCAAAACGAACTTATGAATGCTGAAAAATTTCATTTAATTGGTGAAATGGCAGCATCTATCTCTCATGAAATTCGCAATCCGTTAACTTCAACGAAAGGATTTTTGCAACTTTTACAATCAGATACATGCACTGAGCAGGAGCGAAAATTATATATCGACATAGCCATCAACGGAATCGAACAAGCAAACCACGTTCTTACAGATTATTTAACCTTTGCAAAACCAAGTATTGAAAAAGAACAAAGATTACAGTTAGAAGAAGAACTGCTGCATGCATTATCGTTAATTACACCGCTTGCTAATTTAACAAATGTGCGTACACATTATATAAAGCAAAGCACTTCTTTTTTTATCGCGGGAGAAAAACAAAAACTAAATCAATGCTTGTTAAATATTTTAAAAAACTGCATTGAGGCTATGCCAAAAGGCGGTGATCTTTATTTCACATTAGTTCCTGATCATAAGCATATTCAGTTATATATAAAAGATACAGGGGTTGGTATGGATCAAGAACAAGTAAAACGCCTTGGATCCCCTTTCTACTCAACAAAAGAAAAAGGTACCGGTCTTGGAATGATGGTCGTATTCAGTGTTGTTCAAGCTATGAATGGAAAAATTGATATTATAAGCGAAAAAGGTACAGGTACAACCTTCTTATTAACTTTTCCACTCATACAAAAAACGTGATGAAATACTCATCACGTTTTTTCTGTTCCTTCAACTAATTCAGCAAAAGCTTTCACTTTGCCATGTGGTTTTTGATTTTCTTTACGTGCTTTCCAAGCTCGCTCTTCTTCTTTCTTTTTCTTGGACATACTTTTTCAACTCCTTCTTATCTTTCTCCATGTAGTATTCCAAAATAAGAAAGAAAACTATGCACGTATGAAAAAAGAAGTGGTCTCCCACTTCCTTCTGACTTATCGCTGTAAGATTGCGTGTTTCGCCTCTTTTAACTGCGTAAGATGTCTTTGTTCGTGCAAATCAAGAAATTGAACCCACTGATATAAATTCAGATCATTAAAAACAGGATGCTTTAATCCATTTTCAAATAGGTCTTTTTCATCTATAACGCTATGAAGCGCGTGTAATAGTTCTTGTCGTGAATGTTCTAGTAATTGGATTCCTTGCTGTTTTTTCATTAGCGTTTCTGTTGGTTTCATTTGCTGAGGAGCTTCTCGTTTATGTGTGCGATCCAGCGTAAGTTGGAGATCTTTAAATGGAGTCGTGTTTCTTTCATTTTTTTGTAAGGCATATACAAGGGCAGACGTGACAGATTGTTCAACTAAATGCAAGTGATGCAAAATTTGAATAATACTCCATTTATCACGGCGTGGTTTTACATTCACTTCTGTATCATTTAACATTTCAATTTCTGATAATAGCGTGCTTCGGGTAGACTGTAATGAGCTCACCAAACTTTCTAAACTCACATCCATATTAGATTGAAGCATACTTCTTTCCCCCCTTTTGTTGGTGAAAAGAGGTGCTCCTTATTAGAAACACCCCTTTAGTATTCTGAATTTTCTTTTATTATCTCATCATTTTCTCATTATGTCGATGTTAAACATGTGAAAAAAAGCGCATGTTTTTTACAATTTTGTGTCGTCAATTGCGTGTAGCCATGCTTCAATTTCTGTAATAACACTTTTCACACAGCCTTCAGCAAATGGTGATGTTAAATTTGCAACTTCTACTAATTCCAAGAATGATTTACTTCCACCTTGTTGGCACAGATTCACATAATCTTCCCACGCCTCTTGTCTATTATCTCTTGCACGTTTCCAAAATTGCAGTGCACAAATTTGAGCAAGCGTGTAATCAATATAATAGAAAGGTGAGCTATAAATATGCCCTTGACGTTGCCAGAAACCACCGCGTTCTAAATAATCATTATCCTCATAATCACGATGCGGCAAATACTTTTTCTCTATGTTACGCCATGCTGTCTTACGCTCTTCTGGTGATGCTTCAGGATTTTCATATACATAATGTTGATATTCATCAACAGATACACCATACGGTAAAAACAGAAGTGCTGAACTTAAGTGAGAGAAGTAATATTTATCTGCATCTTCTTCAAAGAATAGCTTCATCCATGGCCATGTAAAGAATTCCATACTCATAGAGTGAATTTCACATGCCTCATATGTTGGCCAATTATATTCTGGAATTTCAAATTTACGACTTTCGTATACTTGGAAAGCGTGGCCCGCTTCATGTGTTAATACGTCAATATCGCCAGAGGTTCCGTTAAAGTTTGAGAAAATAAATGGTGCTTTATAATTCTCAATATATGTACAATATCCACCGCCAGCTTTTCCTTTTTTCGCAACTAAATCTAACAAATCATTATCTAACATAAAATTGAAGAATTCATCTGTTTCAGCCGATAACTCTTTATACATCGTTTTCCCATGATTAACAATCCAATCCGCATCTCCTTTTGGAGTTGGGTTACCTGTTGGAAATTCAAAGTTTTCGTCGTAATACGCTAACTTCTCTACACCGATACGTGCTTGTTGTCGTTTTCTTAATTCCGTTGTGACGGGAACGATATAATCTAGCACTTGCTGACGATAATTCGCCACCATTTCCGCATTATAATCTGTACGGTACATTCTTGCATATCCAAGTTCAACAAAGTTTTTGAAACCTAAAGATTTAGCGATTTTTGTTCTTACTTTAACAAGCTCGTCATAAATGCGATCTAACTCTTCTTCATTCTCAGCTAAAAATCCGTAATACGCCTCACTTGCTGCTTTACGTTCACTTCTCTCTTTCCCTTGCATAAATGGAATAAGCTGTGATAACGTTCTTTCTTCTCCTGCAAAATCAATTTTTGCAGATGCTAATAATTGTGTATATTGTGAAGACAATTTATTCTCTAATTGTAAATCCTTCACGACTTCATCAGAATATGTTTTTAAATCACACTCCGCAAGAGCAAATAATTGCTTTCCATAATACGCTTCTAATTCTTCACGGAATGGAGAATGAATTAACGCATTATAATACTTTGTACCATACCCTTGTACAACTGGAGAGAATTCATCAAAGAAATCTTGCTCTTCCTTATAGAAAGCATCTGTCGTATCAACAGAATGACGAATATAACAAAGATTCCCCATTGTACCAAAATCGTTACGAATTTCGTTAATTGAATGAATGACTTGTTTTTGTTCTTCTACAGTTTTTGCGTTATCAAACTTCTCTAAAGCAACTGTAAACTTCTCTTTTAATTCTTCAATATTTGGCCTTTTATATTCATAGTCTTTAAATGACATGAACGAGCCTCCTCTCCATTATATGCATCCTTACTATAATTCAATACTTACTTACAAATCTCCTCTTATTCTTCAGCAAAATACGGCATATACCGTCATAATTCCATGTAAATAAAAAAGCCTTGGATTTCTGTATCCAAAGCTCCTTTGGAATATACTATTATTTTTCGTACTTTCCAATCTTTTTTAATAGATCAAGTAATTCATCCTTTTCCTCTTTCGTTAACATTTCAAAAGACTGATGTATAACTTGCTCATGCCCTGGAAAAATAGAAGCAATAAAGGTCTCTCCAGACTCAGTTAATTGTGCATAAATAACACGTCTGTCATTTGGGCACGGAATTCTTTTTACTAGTCCCTTTTTCTCTAGCTTATCCACAACATATGTAATGCTACCACTAGCTATTAAAATACGCTCACCAATTTGCTGAAGTGGTTGGCCGCCTTTATGATATAGCAGTTCTAATACAGCAAACTCAGTTGGATTTAACCCGTTACTTTGTATAGATTTATTTGTAGTATCCATAACAGAACGATGTACACGAGATAATGCAATAAATACTTTTAAAGATTGAGAAATATCTTCTCGTTCATTATTTGATGTCATACAACTTTCAACCCTTCACTTAAATTCTCAGTAATAAAAAGAACAAACTAGTACTCCATATAAATTCCGAATGAGCATTCACTCATTCATTACCTCTCCCAAAATATATTATGAATGATTCTTGAATAAAAACATGACAATTTTAACATAGTTTATATATAATGATAATAAAAAAGAAGGAGTTCCAAATTTGAAATTCAAATTCCACAACATAGTTTTATATATATTGCTTGTTATCCTACCAACGATCGGTATTGGTGCTACATTTTATTCATATCATTCGTATAAAATGAAACAGGAAAACAAACGAATTGCTCATACGGTGCTCTTTTTATATAGAGACTATTTAGATCACCATCTTGGCGAAGCAATTTCTGCCTTAGAAATGCTCTCAAAGGTCGTAGGAACCGAGACTGGAAATATTAATGGAATGAAAGAAATTGTACATGATACTGATGGAAACGATGCACGTTTTTCTGGTCTATATTACACTACACCAGAAGGTATCATTACAATTGCATCAGAAGGCGACCGGCCACCTGTTGATGTCTCAGATCGTAAATATATTCAAAACGCATTACAAACTAAGAAAACAACTGTATCATCCGTCATTACAGATCGTGTTCTTGGCCATCAAGCTATTATGATTGCTTCTCCCATTTTCAATAAACAGAAGGAGCTCTCAGGCTTATTGTTAGCAAGTTTACGCTTTGACTACATTTCATCATCCTTAAATGCCATTAAACCGCAATACCATTTTGAAGTAACTGATAAGTATGATGTAGTTTTTCTAACCGATGATAATAATGAAACAAGTGATGCGCATTATAATATGCTTACTACTCCACTCCAAAGATTAGATTGGAAGGTCTCTGTTTCTCCTTTACCTATTCATCAAAAAACTTTAAATCAGTGGGTTGCCGTAGAATGTATAGCTACTTTATTTTTAATGTCAATTTTATTTTTACTCGCTCAATATATGTTGTTAAAACGACAAACAAAACTGGAAAGACAACAAAATGAACTACAAAAAATTGAATTAGTTGGAACTTTTGCAGCTAGTACAGCCCACGAAATCCGTAATCCACTTACCGGAATTAAAGGGCTCGTCTCTCTATTAAAAGAGAAATATAAAGATGAACAAGATCAGTTCTATTTTTCCATCATCGAACAAGAGATAAAACGAATTAATGAAATTGTAAGTGAATTTCTTATTCTTGGAAAGCCAACTGCAACCATTGAACAAACATATGATGTGAGAACCATTCTAAATGAGGTAGCATTAATTATTCAATCTGAGGCGAATCTACATAACATTGTATTCCATTTACATTTGCCAGACCACCCTGTTCATATCCGGTGCTCAAAAGACCATATGAAACAAGTGGTTTTAAACATTACAAAAAATGCAATTGAAGCTATGACTTCTGGTGATACACTAACTATTTCCGTAACAAGCAATGAAACACACGCACAATTGCAAATTATAGATACTGGAAAAGGGATTCCAAAACATATTCAAAAACACCTCTTTCATCCGTTCTTTACTAATAAAGATACTGGAACAGGTCTTGGACTTGTCATATGTAAACGAATTGTAGAGATGTATAATGGGCACCTTTTTATTGACAGTATAGAAAACGAAGGAACGACAGTTCATGTCGAAATTCCATTACACATAGTATAATTATCCTTATCCCAAAAGGGTAATTATACTTATTTCATAAAACCAGCCACAAGCATTCGCCAAAAATTACTTGATTTCCCTTCATACCCAATTTGAAAAATAGGTGCCTTTATAATTGATAACCATTTTGGTGTTTGTTTTTCTTTATAACACTGGTACTGTAAAATAAGCTTGTCCAATTCTTGACTAACTTGAATCGTCTCCATACTATTTAACCCACTCGTTAAACCTAATTGAATCATCTCTTCACGTTTCATATGAATATCACGTGAAAGCTTTTCTAATGTGTACTTCCTTTTTACAGTAAACATTCATATATCCCCCTTATTATACTTCCATGCTCTCTACTTCACTTCTCCATTGGACTGTTAACTACTTAATCATATTTGAATTTGAAGAATCAGAAAATTTAACATTTTCTCCCTGTAATTTACAATTCTTTACCCTCACTTTGAGAATTATTACAAATTATTCTATCTTTGTAAATACATTCGCAATAATAGACAATTTTTTCATCTTCTTTTTTTACAAACACCAATTAAATAGCGGATTCTCTATTTTCCATATACTTTTCTTCGACATTTTTTGTTTAATTTATATAAAAACGCAAACCATAATGATGATTGATAATATAGAAAGGAAATAGTTATATGCGCAAATATACGATTGCATTGCTTATTTTGACTATGTTCTTACCATCTTTCTTGTTTCCTGTTCAAGCAAAGGCCCATACAAACAAAGTAGCTATTGTCATTGATGACTTCGGCAATAATATGAAGGGGACTGATAAAATGTTATCACTTCCTATTCCCCTAACTGTTGCTGTTATGCCTTTTCTTCCTTCCACAAAGGAAGATGCGATAGCGGCTCATAAGAAAGGACACGAAGTTATTATACATATGCCAATGGAACCTATTAAAGGTAAAAAAGAGTGGCTTGGACCAAAAGCAATTACAACTGATTTAAGCGACGAAGAAATAAACAATCGACTCGAACAAGCAATTCAAGAAGTACCACATGCAATTGGGATGAATAATCATATGGGATCAAAAGTGACTGCAGACGAAAGAATTGTACGACTTATACTTGCAGCTTGTAAAAAACACGGCTTATTTTATTTAGATAGCAAAACAAACCCTAAAAGTGTCGTCCCAAAAATTGGGAAAGAATTAGGAGTGCCAATTATTGAAAATCAATTATTTTTTGATGATGTGTATACTGCGGCACATATTTCAAAACAAGCCCAATTACTCATAAAAAAACTTCAAGAAAAACCGATTATGGTGGCTATTGGACATGTTGGCCCTCCAGGTGAAATTACATCACGTGTTATAGAAACTTCTATTCCTAAAATTCGTGAACACGCAGATTTTATTTTTTTATCTGATTTAGCATTATCTCCACCTCCTGTTTCGAAATAAGATTTATAACTCAAACTAAAAAAGGGAGCCATTTGCATATAGCAAATGGCTCCCTTTCCTTTTCATCTTAAATATAATCTACATGACTCACCCTGAATCCTTTTTTCTCTATTTTTTCGATTAATTGCTTTAATCTTTTTTCATTTAACTCATCTGTTATATTTACAATAACGCGGCGTATATATTGATCGCCGTTATCTAGCGTAAATAGTCCACCGATATGAAATGCTTTCAACAATGTCCCAAGTTCTTTAATCGTTCCCTTACAATCTTGTGTTGCAATTGTTAATATATAACCACCTGTCCGCATACCAAACGAATCTTCAATAACATCAAATATATTGGAATGCGTTAAGATGCCAACAAATTCATTATAATCATTTAGTACAGCTAAAAATGGAAGACGACGAATAACATAAAATGCTCTAAAAAAAGAGTCCTTTTCAAAAATAAATGCAGCGGAATCTTCCAGCATATGTTCTGTACTTAATTCCTCTAATCCGCCATTACACTTCTTTTCTAGAAGATCTACTTTATAAATAATCCCCATGAATTTCTTTTCATCTTCTGCTAATACAGGGATTGCTCGAAATCCCGTTTTATTCATAATTTGCAGAGCCTTTTCACCTGAATCGTTCATTTTGCAAAATGTTACTTGTGGTTTTGGCAGAAAATGATATTTAACTCGCAAAATATGTTCCTCCTTACATGTTAACATGTAATCTATATATAATAAGGAGACCTATATTTTATGAGTAAAATTATTTTTAAAACGCTTTCATTTATTTATTGACTTGTAACGACATGACAAACATTTCATATAACAGAGCTCTTTGCACCTTTTATCATTAACAATTTCACATGATAGTTCATTAAATATTCTATACCCTCTAGCCATTTTTTCGCTTCTTCTGGCGTTTTCCCCCACACAATCATGCCATAATTATGAACGAGAACTACTCCTCCACCTTCAATAAAATTCGGCACATTATTTTCTAACAAATCAGCGAATTTTTTTTCATCTTCTACAATGGGAATCGTCATTTCTGTTATACCTTCTTTTCCAAAAACACGTTCCACGCTACGTTTATCGAATGTTACTTCCCCTTCTTCTCCGTACAACTCTGATATTAAATGACTATCTACAGTCTGTACTTGTAAAATACATTCTGCACGACTTTTTTTATAAATATCCGCATGCATAAATGATTCCACAGCTGGTTTTTCTTCATTTTCAAATACTGGTTCACACATACAGTTTACAACAATAAAATCTTCTTCTGAAAATAACCCTTTATCCCTTCCCTCAACATTTACTAAAAAAGTTAACGGCTCTTTTGACGTACAGAGTGATAAACTAATTTTTGTACCATAAAACCAATCACGAAGTGCTAGTTCAGATTTCACATCTTTTAATTCATTCCATTTCTTTAAAAAAAATAACATTTCGTCACCCCCGGCGTAATATTCATATAATGTTCGAATCCTTTTTATGTAAAAGGAATATTTTTTGATTATTCTAAAAATTTAATTGAATTATCACATGAGAATGCTTTTTTGTCAATATAGTTTCACATCTCTTCTTTAAAATGGGCCATTCATATGTCTATACTCCTGTATATTGACTAGTTCATTTTATACATAAAAAATACGTTATTCTTTTCCAATGAAAGAATAACGTATTTTCTCATCTTTTATTTCGTTATTGCGTTATATAAAAACTGTGCATATTGTTCACGTGTTACAAAATCATCACCTAAAAAGCGTTCTTTTCCATCACCTTTTGATATGTTATTATCCACTAACGCTTTCACATACCCTTCTGCCCAATGACCAGTTGGTACATCTTTAAAGTTCACTTTATTATTTCCATCTTCTTTTAACTGAAATACTTTATATAATACTACAGACATTTCGTATCGAGTTAATACTCCATCTGGACGAAACTCCCCAGTACCATCTCCTTGCATAATTCCAGCTTGCGCAACTGTAGCAATATCTTGCTCAAACATATGTCCTTTCGTATCTGTAAATCTCTCTTTCTGCTCTACTTTATTTTCTAATTTCAAGTACCTTTGTACTAAAGACGCAACTTGTCCGCGAGTAATACTATCCCCAAATCCAAATTGTCCATTTCCATATCCCTTGAAAATATTTTCTTTCGCTAAATAGTGAATTGCTTCTTCTGACCAATGTCCTTTTGGTACATCTTTAAATTCCACTACTTCTACTTTTGCATCTTCTTTAGAAGTATTGTCTTCTTTAGAAGTGTTATCCGCTTTGCTTTCTACCACATTTTGAATGACAGATCCCGTAAAGAAGATTCCTGTATCCGCAAATGGATCTTTCACACCAAATTCATATACTTTCTCACCTGGTGTACTCCACTTAACTGCATCGTTACTATACGTACCACCTTCGCCCTTCAAACGAATTTTTGTAGAGATTTTACCGTCTTTTTCGTATATAGGTACTTTTACTTCTTTATTTACTTCTGTTTCCTCTAAAAATACTTTTTGATTTTGAACATTGATGTAGGCTGTTTTACTTAGTTCTATCACTGGTCGAACATCACGAATTTCATTTGCAACAAAACTTAAGAATACTAACTTTTTCAAATTACTAGCCGGTGTTAAGTCTGAAATATAATTTGCTTCTAAATCAAGTTTTTGTAAGTTTACTAGACTTGATAATGGCGTAATATCCTTTAACTCATTGTTAGGTAGGTGTAATTGTTTTAACTGTGTCATCTTACTTAGAGGAGTAACATCTTTTATTTCATTTTTCCCGATCCACAATTCTTCTAATTGCTTCATTTGCTCAATGCCGGATAAATCTTTAACTTTATTACGTGTTAATACTAAGTCTGTTAAAGGTAATGAATATAACGGTTTAATATCTTCAATTTGATTACCAGCTAAAGTCAAGTATGTTACATTTTTTAACGCGCTTAATGGAGCAACATTCGTAATTTTATTATTCGCTAAATTCAAATAATCTAGTTGTTCCATTTTCGCTAATGCTGTTACATCTTCTATTTGGTTACCTGATAAATATAAACTTTTTACATTTTTCATTTCAATTAGTGGTGCAACGTTTGTAATTTTATTATTACTTAAATCAAGAGAATCTAAATGATCCATCTTAACAAGTGGTGTTACATCTGAAAATTCATTACCACGCAAAGCTAAATGATTTAATTGCTTTAAGTTCGCAAAGAACGACGGATCTTTTATCTTCGCATTCGCAACTGTTAAAGATTTCAAATTTGGCATATATTTTAATGCACTATAATCAAGAATCTCATTCGTATTTAAAAACAAATTCTTTACTTGTAATAACTCTTCTTTCGTAATCGGTGTATTTACATCTTTTCTATTAAATACTTTTTTATTAACAAGTTCCCTTAACTTGTTATCTGTTATCATATTTTGATTATCAACTGGTTTATCCGTTTCCGTATTGCCTGAATTAGTGTTATCATCTGGTTTCTCTGTTTCTTTGTCACCTACAGTTGGATCTTTAATTTCAAATTGAACTTGATATTTATGATCGTATCCAATAGCTGGAATAAGTATGTGCATTTGCATATTATGCTTCTTCTCAAATTCACCAATTTCAAATTGAATTACTTTCGTCCCATTCTTCCTCTTATCTTCTGACAAAACTTTCACATCATGAAATACACCTGGTTGATTTCTATCTTCTATTCTAAGATATTGAAAATAATCACTATCTTGCATCGTTACAGTTACAATTTTTTTCCCAGCTACAATCGCCACTTTAGGATCTTTTATATATTGAGAAACCATAGATGGCTCATCTTTTTGATCTTTATATATTTTAATCTCAGTATCATACGTGCGATCACTCGCTGCTACCGATTGGTTTGCTTCAATTTTTATTGCTGCTAATGCTGGAGTAGAGTATGCAGCAAATGGAATTGCTAATGTTGTCGCTACTACTAACGCCTTCATATATTTTTTTTTCAAAATAATATCCCCTATCATATATAATTTTTATAATTGATAACACTTATCAATTAACTACAAATAAATGATAATGAATATCATTATCATTGTCAATGAGAATATTACATTAAATTTATATTTCCGAAGATAAAAAATAAAAAGGCCCTTTATTCAGAGGGCCTTTTTACTTATCGTATGCAGAATTTCACTTTTTTCTTTTTCATTAATAACACCAATTTTTTGCAAAATATTTGCATACAATACAAGTTTATTATATATCCGTTCTGACATAATTTCCCTTCTTTCCTTCGACCAACTTTTTTTGTATTGGTAAATTATATGAAAGAGATGCGAAAATGTGTCCACTTTTTTTGCATACATACAAATCTTTTATCCCTCTATTTGTAAGCAGTAAAACTCCCACCTTAAAATCAGGTGGAAATTCAATGTATTTAACAAATTGTCCATTGAATATTATGCTTTTTAACTTCCTCTTCAAAACTATAGGGCATTTTTTTATCACAAATAACATGCTGAATACGGGAGAATGCTGCTATTCGATAATTCCCTTTTACGCCTACCTTTGTATGATCACATAGAATATATGTTTTTTCCGCTAATTTCATCATCGCTTCTGACAGTTTCGCCTTTTCCAATTCAAAACTAGAAACTCCAAAACTAGGTAATAATCCATCAATCGAAACAAATGCTTTATGAAAATGGAATTGCTGGATGACTTGCTGCGAAATAGATCCTGATACGCGTGAATGCTTTGGAGATACTTTCCCACCAATAAATAAAACTTCACCGTGAAACATCTTTTTATTAATAGAAGAAATTAATTGTGTCGCTACTGGAAATGAACTTGTTACAATCGTTAAATTTTTACGATGAACAAGATAGGGTACCATTTGAAGTGGTGTACTTCCGTCATCAATTGCAATCACATCTCCATCTTCCACAAACGTTGCTGCTTTATACCCAATTCTCTTCTTCTCTTCTATATGCAGCATCTCTCGCTCTAACATTGGTGCCTCTATCCCAGCTCCCGGAAGTTGGACGGCTCCACCATACACTTTCTTCAACTTCTTTTCACGATCCAATTCTTCTAAATAACGGCGAATCGTCTCCGTTGATACAGCAAACTCTCTCGCTAATTCTGAAACTTTTACTTTCCCTTTAAACTCTACCTTCTCAAGAATGGTTCGCTTTCTTTCTTCACCTACTACAGACATAACCTCACCCCATTGATTTCTACCTCATACATTGCCTTACTTATACAAAGTTATAACTTTCTTTGTAAGTAGAAATTTCTTCATGAATATGAATACCACGCTTTTTTAATTCATCAAAAATAACTTGTGGATTTACAAAAGCTTCCTCAGGTGTCATAACACCAACTTTATTTACATCCCCTTTTGCGATTAACTCTGTAGCAATCCCAAATGGTATACCGACGTTTCTCGTATATGCTCTTAATTTTTCCCATCCTTCAACAGAACCATCAGATAACGGGTGTGTATGATACAATACGTGCCTTTGTTTCTCATTATTTTTCATACCTATTACTTCTACATGAAGTGCATAACCGTAAACCTCTGTTTCTTGTCCTTCTTTCGATTGCAATAAATACTTCGAGACACAATCCATAATGCCGATTGCTTCCCCATTTATTTCAACTTGATCATTACGCAATATACCATAATCATATAAAGCACGTACGAGCTGCATATTTTGCTTTGGCCAAGTTCCTCTCGTCTCTATTAGTTTGACGCCTTTATTTTCTAATGCTTTTGCTAACGTAATTGTTTCAGAATGCGGTATGATATACTGCGTTGCCTTACCATAAGGCGCCGGTAATTCAATTTCTCTCGGACGCGCAAACGGAGGTACTTGCTTAAACTCGCCATTTTCATACACTGTACGCGATGGCAAATGTGGATCATATTCATATGTCGTTGTTTCTGTAATGGATGCAGAAAAAGCAATTGGACGATATGAACCGTGACTGACACGAACTGATTCTACCGTATGTAACTGATTCGCTGCATGCATCGCCATCATTTGCGTTACACCTGGCGTCATACCAAATCCAGGTAAACATGTTTTTCCGTTTTGAACAAATATAGAATGCGAATCATTTTCTTCACCAAATCCATTTAAGTTCACACCGTGACAACCTGCTTCTGCAATACATCGAGTAGACAATCCATTTAACTTAATTGTCGTACCATCCATTACAATGTCATAGCCCTTCATTTTTGCAACCGTATCCTCATGATTCGTTACATCTACTTTCACAAAATTAACGCGAGGATCGTTGAGCCATTCTACTATTTTAAGGCCCTCTTCTTCATTAAAATCAGCTACCGTAATCGTTTCAAAAGATGAAAATTGGACTAAATCTAAAATTGCTTCACGACAAATTTTACCTGCTCCACCTAAGCAAAATACTTTCAACCTATAACAACCCCTTTAGCAATACTATCTACTAAACGATTTATGTCTTCCTCATGTACATCACCAATATTTCCAATGCGGAACGTATCTACTTTCGAAATTTTCCCAGGATAAATAACAAATCCGTAGCGTTTTAACTCATTATATAACTGTTGAAATTCGAAGTTCCCTTCCGGATAAATAAAAGATGTAATAATAGGAGATTGATATTTTTCATTTACGAGTGGCTTAAAACCAATTTCCCCCATTCTATTCACTAATAGTTTTTGATTGTTGTAATATCGATTGTAACGTGCTCTTACTCCGCCTTCTTTTTCTAATTCAAGTAATGCTTGATAAAAAGCGTGTACAACATGTGTAGGTGACGTAAAACGCCATTTTCCATTTTGATTTTCCATCGTTTCCCACTGATCGTATAAATCTAAAGATAATGAACGTGCCTGCCCTTTACATTTCAATAATTCATCACGCTGTGCAATAACAAATCCGAACCCTGGAACTCCTTGAATACATTTATTCGCACTACTAATTAGAAAGTCAATTTGCAACTCAGCAATATCTATTTCAATACCACCAAAACTACTCATTGCATCAACTAGTGTTACTTTTCCGTATTGCTTACCTAATTTACATACGTCTACAATTGGATTGATAATACCTGTTGTTGTTTCACAATGAACAACTGCAATATGTGTAATCTCTTTATCTTGTTGTAATATCTTTTCTACTTCTACAATATTAGTAGGCTCCCACTCTTCTGTTTGACTGACCACCACATCTATATGTAACATCTCTGCCATTTGTACAATTCGTTTACCGTATGCACCATTTGTACAAACAAGAAGCTTTCCGTTTTTTGGAATGACAGAACCGATTACTGCTTCCACTGAAAACGTACCGCTTCCTTGCATTAATACTGTTGTATATTTCTCTTCTTCCTTCGTTGCTAACGATACAAGTTTAGCTCTTACTTTTTGTACCATCGTGTTATATTCAACATCCCACGTACACCAATCGTATAACATAACTTCTTTTACCGTCTTTGTTGTCGTTAATGGTCCTGGCGTTAATAATAAGTAATGATTTTCAGTCATGATCCCATGCCCCTTTTATGAAATAATAAGTTCTTGTTTCTCGATACGTTCCATTACACTTTCAAGTTCCTGCATCGTTTCAATCGTAAAGTGCGCTCCATTTTCAACGAAACGATTGCGAACTACTTCTATTTTTTCACGAAGTTCTGCTGAATCCATATTCTCCACTTCTTCTTCACTTAAACCGAGTTCGCTACTGCCAAGAATTACACCAACTGTCCACATACCAGCATTTCTTCCCTCTTTCATATCTGATACCGTGTCTCCAATTTTTATCATATGATTCATCGGATATACACCAAGTTCCATCGCATTTTTATAACACATCCACGGATATGGACGCCCCGCAGGAACATCATCTGGCGTTACAAGAAAATCAGGTTTATATCCTTGTAGTGCTGCTTCTTTTGCTACAATGTCCATCATTTCTCTCGTATAACCAGTCGTTGAACCAATTTTAATTCCTCTTTCACGTAAAGAAGCAATCACTTCTTTTACTCCATGAATTGGCGACGCATAGCGCGGTAAAATAGCGAAGAGAATCTCTTCAAATTCTTCATACATCTCCTGAATGTCTGTTTCTGTTGGTAATTGCCCGAAAATACGATTCCATTCATTCGCAATACGAGGCATCTCTGTAAGTGCCCTTACATGATCAATTTTTAATAATCCCATTGGCTTACGGGCTTCTTCTGCTGTAATTCCCACACCTCGTTTATGAAAAATCTCCATAAATACTTCCAGTGGTGCAAAACATCCGTAATCAACTGTCGTACCTGCCCAATCAAAAATAACTGCTTCTATTTTCATACAATCCATCACCCTTCTTATTTATCTTTTTTGCCATTGTGAAGTTCGGTTACGAAGTGCTTTCGTTCCCCATTCATATACAACTCTCACTACAATATTTGTAACAACAATAAGTACACTCATTGCAGCTGCCGGCGCTACATTTCCTGCATCATCCATATTTACGATTGATACGGCAGCTAGTTTAAAATCAGCTGCGTATAAGAATACAACCGCTGACACAGTTACCATCGAATTGACGAAATAGTACATCACCATTTCTAAAATTGCTGGTAAACACATCGGTACTGTTACTCTAAAGAATGTTTTATAAAACGGAATGCCCATCGACTGCGAAACAAGCTCAAACTCTCGGTCTAATTTCTTTAAAGCAGTCGTTGCGGTAACGAATGTTACCGAATAAAAATGAATGATGTTTACTAGTACTAGCACAGCAATTGTTCCGTATAAAGAATGAAACGGATTCGTTACTGAAAGTCCAAATATTTGAATCGTTGGTTGACTAAAGAAAAAGACATATCCCAATCCAAGTACTAGACCTGGGATTGCTAAAGGTACAATCGAGAAAAAGTAGCCTGTTTTTCGGAAAAACTTTAGCTGATCTATTTTCTCAATCGCATATGCGAACATAAATGTTAAAATTGCCCCAATAACTGCTGTAACTGCTGAGACAATTACACTATTTTTAAATGCTTCAAGTCCATCTCCTGTTAAACTCGAAAAATTAAAATGCTCAAATGTAAAACTCATATTATATGGCCATACTTTCACACTTGCAGCAATACCAACTGCCACAAATAAAAGAACAATCATAAGTGTAATGACACTACAATATATGAATGAGACTACATCTCTTTTCTTATTAGCCGTTATTCTATATGGCACTGCTTTGGAAGATAAGAAATTCGCCTGCTTTCTTTGCGTAATGCGATCAACTGCAAATGCAAATATAGCTGGAATTAATAAAATCATTCCGACAGTTGCACCCATCGGCATATTTTGTTGTCCGATTACTTGCTTATATACGTCGGTAGCAAGTACATTATATTGCCCACCAACAATTTTTGGTGCGCCAAAATCAGTGAAACTGAGTGTAAACACAACGAACATCGCACTAATTAATCCGTACTTTACACTAGGTAAAGTAACAGTGAAAAATTGCTTTGTTTTACTCGCCCCCAACATATTAGAAGCTTCATATAAACGATAATCAGAACCTTGGAAAGCAATTAATAATATAAGAAATGCTTGCGGAAATGTATACATGACTTCAGCCATTACAATTCCTACTGGTCCATATAAAGGGATTTGTATACCTTCAAATAAGCCAAACATCCCTTTCGTTACTAATCCTTGATTACCAAATAAATATGTAAGTGCGATACCATGCATCATCGTTGGCGCGAATAATGGTAACAACGCGATGTATTGAAATACACGCTTTCCAAATACATTCGTACGAGCGATCGCATAGGCGTAAGCGTAAGCGAGTGTCACTGCAATAATTGTTGTCGCACCCGAAACCCATACCGTATTTTGTAATGATTGAACTAGCGTTGGTGTTGTGAAATATTTACTGAAATTCGCAACACCAATGAAAGCTCCATCTTTATCATAAAAAGCTTGTGTAAATAGTTGTAATAGCGGCAATACAAGCATAATCAAAAAGGCAAGGATCATACCAATAATTAATAGTCTTTGTATCCACTCTTCTTTACCGATACGTCTCTTAATCTTTTTTTTCGTATTTTCTACCTTTAAATCTTCTAACATCTCCATCTATACAACAACCTTCTTTCCATATGACAACATATGATTTTCTGAGAAAGAGATTTGAATTGGCTGTCCTTTCCTAATGGCTGTTTTTTCTACTTCTGATGCCAATATATCTACAACGATTTTCTCATTATATAGGTGTGTTTTCTCATCTATAACTCGCACTTCTGTCCGGTATACAGACCCACGAAACTCCATGCTCTCTACAATTGTTTTCATACCATTATTTTGTACGACTGTTACATGCTCCGGACGAATTGCATGTTCTTCGTTATTTTTCGAAAAGAAATTAATAGAACCAATAAAATCTGCCACAAACGGATTTGCTGGTCTTTGGTAAATCTCCTCTGGTGTGCCAATCTGCATAATTTCCGCATGATTCATTACAACAATTTTATCAGCCATCGTTAATGCCTCTTCTTGATCATGCGTGACCATAATAGTTGTTACTCCTACTTTTTCTTGCAAATCACGCATTTCTCTACGTAACTTTTCACGTACTTTTGCATCTAAAGCAGATAACGGCTCATCTAGTAACAAAATATCCGGAGACAGAGCGAGTGCACGTGCAAGTGCTACTCGCTGCTGTTGTCCACCAGACATTTGAGCAGGATATTTATCTTTTACATTCAGTAAATCAACTAGTTCTAGCGCCGATAGCGCCTTCTCTTTTACTTCTGCTTTTCCATACTTTTTTGCCTTTAAGCCGTATTCAATGTTTTCAAGTGCTGTTAAATTCGGAAATAATGCATATGATTGAAATACCATTCCGAAATTCCTCTTTCCAGGAGGTAATGCTGTAATATCTTTTCCATTCACAGCTATACTACCTGTTGTCGCCTCTTCTAGCCCTGCTAAAATTCGAAGCAATGTTGTTTTCCCACAGCCACTTGGACCTAATAAGCATACAAACTCATTTTTTTTCACAGTAAAAGAAATATCCTTTAACGCTGTAAATGCATCAAACTGTTTTTGAATGTGTTGAATTGATAAATATTCGCTCATTTTTTCTCTCTCCCACTCACTTACTTTTTCGGTTCTGCTTTTTGACCAAACTCTTTTTCCCATTTTTCTAAAATTTTGTCGCGATTTTCTGCTGCCCACTTAAAGTCATTCTTTTTGTATAACTTTTCCGTCACATCTTTAGGGAATCCATCTGGAAGTTTATAATCATTTTTAATTGTTGCAAATCCATTTTTCTCGAAGTATAACTTCATTACATCATCAGTAATTGCCCAATCTAAAAATGCTTGCGCTAATTTTTCATTTTTTGCATTATCTTTTTTAATAAGTGCGTTCGCTTCTACTTCCCAACCTAATCCTTCTTTCGGCAATACAACTTCAACTGGTGCACCTTTTTGTTTCTCTTTCAAAGCACTATAAACCATCGATACGCCAACTGGATATTCACCTGCACCTGCTAATTTCGCTGGTTTTGAGCCTGAATGCGTATAAGTTGCCATATTATCATGAAGTTTCTTCATGTAATCCCAGCCTTTATCTTCACCCATAATTTGTAACCATGCGGAAACTGTTAAAAATCCTGTTCCAGAAGAAGCCGGATGTGGCATAACAAGCGTTCCTTTATATTCTGGTTTCGTTAAGTCTTCGTATGATTCTGGCATCGGTAAATTTTTCTTCTTTAATTCTTCTTTATTTATAGCAATCCCCGTCATAAATGCAGTATTTCCAACCCATTTTTCTGGTTGTTTATCATCTTTAAATTGTGGTAGAACGCGATCCGCTCCTTTTGGAGAGTATCCTTTTAACATATCTTTTTTATCTAAAGCTAATAGACTTGATGCTGCAGTTCCCCATACAACATCTGCTTGTGTATTTTTTCCTTCAGCTAGTAATTTCGCTGTAATAACTCCAGTTGAATCACGAACAATGTTCAGCTTTACATCTGGGTATTTCTTTTTAAAAGAATCAAGATAAATTGGTACAAGTTCTTCTTCAATCGCTGTGTAAACAGTTAATGATCCAGATAATTTATCATCTTTTACTTTTGCCCCAGCACTTTCTTCTTTCTTTGCACCACACCCCATTAATAACGAAAATACCATTCCAGTTGCTACAGCTTTAAAGATTGTTTTTTTCACTGTCTCTCTCTCCTTTTACAAATCTTATGTACAACTCCAATATAAACAACTAGTGTAAAAGCAGTATTAAACCAACATTAATCTTTTGTTTGTTGTTTGTTTTTGTGTAATACGTTGCTACTTCTATGTTTTTTCGCATTTTTCTGCTAATAATGAACACTAAATTTACAAATAATTAAAAAAACCTTTATAATCCCACAAAAAAATGAGGCGTTTGTAAAAAACGCCTCATTTTTGTTTACCTTTTTTTGAATTACGATTTGCATACTTCGCGCTATTTTCTCCTTCATACTCTAATGCAAATTCTGCATCTGGTAAGCTTTCTTTCGGAGTTTTATTATTGTTGATTGCCGCATTTTGTTTCACTTTTCTTTTTACCAATACATTCACCTGCTCTCAAGAAATCACTTTCTACTCTAGTTTGAAACAACTTAAAATAATTATTACTGGCAAGTGTTAACAAGTACATAAGAGGCGTTCGATGGAAATACTACGTATGAAGAAATCATTATAAAAAGGAGCGATGATTTTGAAGAAAAAAGAAAAGATTCAATCACCAATTTTAGACGAAACGCTCCCGCATCAAATGAATTTTCCATCTTTTAAAGGAACAGGAAAAACGATGCAACAACCTTTCGTAAATCAATATGATGTTGTAATTGGGGACAGTAAATATAATTCCGAGAACAGTCCGCTTCACAATTGGAGTGATGAAGTAGATCCTGCCATTATGGCTGGCGATGAGTGGATCCATCCTACAAATGATATTGGGTGGATTTCAGAAGAAAATCAAGAGTTGCTAAAAAACGAATCAGATAATAAAAAGGAAGCTTTTATGCATCCGCAATTTGGCATTAACGACTAAAAAACCATTCTACCTAACATAGGTAGAATGGTTTCATACTATCCAATAATAATCCGCTCTTTCGGATATTTATAGCGAGGTGGCTGTTCTCTTCCGCCACTAGCTAGTATAAACGTTAAAATACCAACGCGACCGATAAACATAAGTACAATAAGTACAAGTTTACCAACAGTTGTTAAATCTGGCGTAATACCTGTCGATAGTCCTGTCGTCCCGAAGGCAGAACAGACTTCAACAATTAAGCTCATAAGCGGTACATTCTCTGTAATAGATAAAATAAATAGCGCTGTGGCACATAATAAAATACCCATTGTCATAACGACAGATGCTTTCAGCACATCCTCTTCATGTAGCTGACGTTTGAAGACTCTAACCGTTCTCCCGCCCCTCGCAAAAGTATATAGCGATAATATACTAACAGCAAATGTTGTTGTACGTATTCCGCCCCCAACCGAACTTGGAGATGCTCCTATAAACATTAATATACTCATAAATAAAAGCGTCGGTTGTGATAATTCAAGTATATCCATTGTAGCGAGTCCACCGCTTCGCGTCGTCACAGATTGGAATAATGTATAAAATACAGTTTCATGCCATGACTTTCCTACTAAAAAATGATTTCTCTCCAGTAAAAAAATCATAATTGTACCAACAACAACGAGTGCAAAAAATGTTGTTGTCGTCAATTTTGTAAATAATGAAAAACGAAATAATTGTTGTCCCCTTTTACTAAGGAATTGTTTCACTTCCATTAGTACTGGGAAACCAATCGCGCCTAAAATAATCAGTAACATATGAATCATTTGAACAATGTAATCTTTTTTATACGGAATTAGCGATTGTCCTGTTAAATCAAATCCACCGTTCGTAGTTGCACTAACAGCCGCAAAGAAACCGTGAAAATAAGCTTCTTGCCAAGTTGGAAAATAAAGTAGGAATCTTGTGCCTAATAATATTGCTCCAATAAGTTCTATCGAAATAATTACAATTAAAATAGAACGCATCAATTCTACAAGGCCTGATAAGTTCCCTTGATTATGGTCTGCCATAATGAGTCTTCTTCTCTGCAAACCAATCTTTTTTCCCGTTATAATCCAAACGAATGTACCAAGCGCCATAATTCCTAAGCCGCCTAATTGCAAAATAAGGGCTAAAATAATAATTCCTGCCGTAGTAAATGTATCTGAAATTGTAACAACAGACAGTCCCGTAACACTTACCGCACTAACCGATGTAAATAGAGCATCAATAAATGTCCATTTCACACCAGACTTCGTCACAAACGGTAAACTAAGTAATATTACCGATACAACTACTGCTAATAAATAAAATAAAACAATGAGTTGTACGGGACGCAATTTTTGTAAAAACTTTTTTATATCTCTCATTCCATCACTTCGCTACCTTTTTTCTATCGATTAAATAAAGAAAAATCTTCCCTTTCTTTATTTGTAAATAACTGCTCAAATATTTTTGCAAATACCATTCCATACACAGTTCCATTACCTCCGTGCAGTAATGCGTAAAATAAATTATGTATCTTTTTGTCTTCTTTTAAAATAGGAAGACCATCATGACTACTGCCAAATGCTGCTGCCCAATAATACTCTGCTTGTATATTCTTATACTGGGGGAACATCTCTCTTACAATGTTAATAAGGATATCACGCTTATGCAATAGTTTCGTATCACCAATCGATTGAATTTGCATCGCTTCATCTAATCCGCCTACCATAATGCGGTTTTTATACGTCCGAAAATATAAGTAGGGACGTGCTGTTTCCCAAATCAATGATCGCTCATGCCAGCCTTCAAACTGATCTATTTCATTTGTCACAACTGCATAAGATGTCTCTACTGTTGTATTTTTTTCTTTCTTCCCAAAAAGCGCTTCATAGCCCGTCGCCATAATAATATTCTTTGCTACAATTTGATTTCCTGTTTTCGTATAACAAATTAAATCATTTTGACGTTTTTTTATATGTATGACCTCTGTATGTTCATGTATAATAGCACCCATTTGATTTGCTTTATGCAAAAGACTATGCGCTAATAAATACGGATTTACCTCAGCATCACCATGTGTATATAATGCCGCTTGTTTTGTAAAGGAATAACGTTCCTTAATATCAACTTCTGTAAAATACTCAACAGGAAATCCATATTTCTGTAACGTATTGTACTCCTCTTGTAAAGATGAGACATCTTCACTTTTACTTGCATAATATAAACTATTTCGTGGAATAAACTGGGGATCAATATCGAGAGTCGGTACAACTTTCTCCATTGTTCGTAACGCTTCGTAACAAAGCTTATATGCTCGTACCCCTTTTTCTTCACCAAATGTATGAATAAGTGAGGTTAACGATTTATCATGAAAAAACTGTAATAAACCTACATTTGCAAATGTACTACCACATGCAATTTCTCTTTTTTCAATAAGCATCACACTCATGCCAATTTTCGCTAAAAAATACGCTATATGGGCACCTGCTTCGCCACTTCCGACTACAAGCACATCACATATCATATCATTTTCTAACGGTGGATAACAAGGTACAGAAACTCCTCTATTCCAAAACAACTTACCACTTATAAGGTTCATAATTATACTCCTACAATATAAATTTCTCCTTTCTATGTTTTGTTATTTTCCATAAAAAAATCCAACTAACACAACGCTAGTTGGATTTTTCATTTTTACTTTGAACGCTCGTCAAGCCAATCTCCAATCGTCGGATACGTTTGTTTTACAGCTGTTCCGCCGTAAACGATAGACATATGCCCTGTCGGTAAACATACATATTGTTTATCTGTGCTAGAAATATGATCTAGCAATGCTTCTACTTGGCATGGCAGAGCGATATGATCACGTTTCCCGGAAATATTTAAGACATTCGCCTTAATATTTGCAAGGTCTACCTTTTGTCCGCGAATAACGAGTTCACCCTTAACGAGTTTATTATTTTGATAAAAATCACGAATCCACTGTCTGTATGATTCACCCGGGAACGGAATGCCATCGCCAACCCACTTTTGAACTAACCTCCAGCTTTCAACGAAACGCTCATTCTCTGAACGATCTACTAAAGCAACGTATGGACCAACAAAGTTTGTAATTGGTTTTAACATTTTGTTGCCGAAATCAATCATTTCTGGCGGAATATTGCCAAATGTATCAACTGCTTTATCTAAGTTAAAATATTTTTCATCTAGTAAAGGACCATATAATCCTGTTTCAGAGAAATCAAAAGGACTTGTCATAAAGATTAAGTTGCGAATTGGCATGTGCGGATGAAGTGCCGCATAAATAGAAGTTAACGTTCCACCCATGCAATAACCAAGTAAAGAAATCTCGTCCGATTTTGCAGTTCGCATTACTTTTTTCACTGCTTTTGCAATATAATCAAACACGAAATCATCAAATTTCAAATGACTATCTTCTAAACCAAATGTGCCCCAATCAAGCATATACACATCAAAACCACGGTCCACTAGATATTCCACTAAACTATTTCCAGGAGTTAAGTCCATAATATATGGTTTATTAATAAGAGCATATATTAATAGAATTGGAACTCTTTGTGTTTTTTCTTGTTTTGGAATGTAGCGATAAAGCTTCGTCTTATTCTTCGTCCAAATAACCTCTTTCGGCGTTAATCCGACTTGCGGCTCTGGTTCACGTAATAAAATTTCACTCGCCCTTTTCACTCGGCGGTATGCTTTTCGATACTCTTCTGGGTATAGCTCTAATTGCTTTTCCCATTCTGTTGCGAATGTAGTCATTTTTCTATCTCCTTTTTGGTCGATTTCCTTCTAAAAAAAGAAGTGCATTCCTGCTATGGATATGCACTTTTTTCTTACTTCATTACATATATAATCCGCCGTTAATGTTTAATTGCTGACCTGTAATATAAGCACCGTCACGGCATAGGTATACTACACCTTTTGCAATTTCATCTGCTTGACCAAAACGTTTTTTCGGGATTTTTGCAACGATTTTTTGACGTACTTCTTCTGGTACTTCTGCTACCATTTCAGTATCAATAAATCCTGGGCAAATAGCGTTTACAGTTACATTTGTTTTTGCAAGCTCTAATGCTAATGATTTTGTAAATCCTAGCATACCTGCTTTTGCTGCTGAGTAGTTTGTTTGTCCAAATCCACCCGCTTGACCAATAATAGAAGAAATGCTAATAATTCTACCTTCTTCTGCTTCCGTTATGTATGGAAGTACCGCGCTTGTCGTATTAAACACACTGCTTAAGTTCACGTCAATTACGCGTTCCCAATCTTCACGATTTAACTTTTTAAATGTACGATCTCTTGTAATACCAGCATTATTAACAAGAATATCAACTTTACCAAAATGATTCACTGCTTCTTCTACAAGTCGGTTTGCATCTTCTACTTTAGAAACATCTGCTTGAACTGCATAAACGTCATGTCCTTCTTTTCCTAGTTCATTTACTAAGTTTTCAGCTGCTTCTTTGCTGCTGTTATAGTTAATAACAACTTTTGCTCCCTCTTGTGCTAGCGCTACTGTAATCGCTTTACCAATCCCTTTTGCCCCACCTGTTACGATTGCTACTTTTCCATTTAATTGAACCATTTCTTTTCCCCCTTAAATGAATTTGTGAACGACTATTATGAATCATTTTGGTACTCATACTATGGAGTCCCTATATAATTATGTTTCGCTGTTTATACATAGAAAAGAGATTCTCCCTCTCTCTTTTATCTGTTATAAACAAGCGCTATTATCACTTTTTATTTTCTGGCTTATTCGTAGGTTTTACTTCTTCCTTTACAGGTTCTTGTAGTTTCGCTAGTACTGTATTTTGCTTTTCTAGCAATTCTAAAATTTGATCAACCTTCGTTTCTAATGTGCGAAGATCTTGTTTTACTTTCGTAACATCACGCTTTAATGTAGGAGCTTGTCCTACTGACTCTACCTTCTCTTCTAGAAACTCCTCAATGTTATCCACTTTATTTTCTAAGTTAATAACAAGCGTAGCCACTCTAGCGATATCCTCTTTCGTAGGCACATTCACCTGCTCTAAATAATTTTTTGTCGTATCATTTAATGCTTTTTGATAAAACAAATTCAAATCTAGAACGCTGCCCATCCAAGCAGAATATTCTTCTGTTTTAATTGTTTCATTGAGCGCTTTTCCCCAAAATGTTTCGGTTTGTTCATAAGCATTTTTCCATGCTTGTAGTGGATCGAATTTTTGATCAATCACTTTACCTACACTCCCTTTTTCGTTTTTGAAACAATTCAACCTATTCATTATTTTCTAATATTCTGAATAAAACTTCAAGTCTATATTTTATTTTTTTCTATTTTCTAACAAATGTATTGACTTTAAAAACAGATAGGTGTAAATTGCACTTATAAGCAAAAAATTCCATCTAACTGATTCATGAGGTGATGCACAATCATGCTACATAATGAACCAGAACAACGCGAAAGTTTGGAGAACAACCAAGCAAAACAACCAAACTCCATGCCAAAAAACTTCTTAGTTCCCTTCTTACTTCTCTGTCTTAAAGACTGGAGTCTTCATGGTTACAAACTTATTCAAATGCTAATGGATATCGGCTTCTCTTCTGTTGACCAAGGTAATGTGTACAGAACACTACGCAAATTAGAAAAAGAAAACCTTATTTCTTCTACTTGGGATACAAGCGACGGAGGGCCAGCCAAAAGAATTTATTCTTTAACTGAATATGGAGAGCAATATTTAACAACATGTGCGACTTCTTTTGAACATTATCAAAATATGTTGCGGACGTTTTTCACGTTATACACCAATGCATTCTTTCCATTTTCTACTTCTCCAGAAAAGGATGAAAAAGATTCTTCATCTTCACCTGGTGATACAGCAGAGTAATCTGCGTTCACAATATGTAAAAAAACATTTGGGGGTCAAACAATGGAAACTAAACCATACGAATTAGTCGATGCATTTTGGAAAAACTGGTCTCAATCACTTTCCCTTTTCTCTTCAGCTGGGAAACAATTAGAGCAACTTACTTTAGAAACATTAAAACAACAACAAGATGCTTTGCATAAATTAACATCAGGAGTAGATGAACTAGAAAAAGAACTGCAACAATTCACTGCTCAGTTCAATAATCAATATACAGATTACGTGAAGCAATTAACTGGAAACTCCTTAAATGATCAAATTAATGAGTGGCAAGAGAAATGGAAGGAACTTTCTGCTCATATGCAGCAGCTTACGGTTTCTCCTACGAAAACATCTTTGTCTATTCTTACTCAAACAAGCGGCCAATTTGAAGAAACAACAAAACAATTTATTGAACAACAACAATTACAACGTGAAGAGGCTCAAAAACAGTTAGAAGGTTTTTTGGAAGAGTTCAAGTTAAAGCAGTTGGAACTCGCAAAAAAGTTCGAGGAAAACTCAAAAAATCTATTTACTTCCATCAAGTAAGAAAAATGTGGGAGCTCACTGCAGCACAAACAAAACTCTTTCTTCCTCCTACTACATCAAGATGGCTAGCATTTTTCGATATGGAAAAGAAGGAGGACAAAATGAATCCATTTCAAGAAGCACAAACTGTTCCGGAGCTTCGTTATGATGAGATTCAAGTCGGTGATCAAGCATCACTTACAAAAACGATTACGGATGAGGACGTTATCAATTTTGCAAAATTGACTGGAGATGTGAATCCTATTCATATTTTAGACTCTTTTGCAAAAACGACAATGTTTAAAGAACGTATTGCTCATGGTATGCTCGTTTCGAGTTTTATTTCTACCATCCTTGGAACGAAACTCCCAGGTAAAAATACGATTTATCTATCCCAAAACGTTTCATTCCGCGCTCCTGTCAAAATCGGCGATACACTTCGCGTTGTGGCAGAAGTCATCAAAAAACGTGACGATAAAAAAATCATCACGTTGCAAACAAATATATATAATCAATCGGATGATATTGTCGTTGAAGGTACAGCGACAATACTAAAAAAAGAGTAGCAAATTTGCTACTCTTTTTTCTATCCAATAACTTCTAATCACACCGATTACTTCCGCGTATGAGTACGTCGGTTCCACATAAAATAACGGTACCAGTTCAGATACGTACTTAGCTGAACTGGACTACTCATAAGGATGTGTATCAACATGGTAAAAACAAACAAATTACTAGTTCCTGGTGCTGAACAAGCACTTGAACAATTTAAATATGAAATTGCACAAGAATTCGGCGTAAGCTTAGGATCTAATACAGCATCTCGTTCTAACGGATCAGTTGGCGGTGAAGTAACAAAACGTCTTGTCGCTTTAGCTCAACAACAATTACGTGGATAACACTATAACATATGGCTTAGAGGCAGATATTCTCTGCCTCTTTCTATTTTTAACATACATAATCGTACTTTTTCACATACTAGTAAGAGCAAACTGAAAGGAACGATATATAACATGAAACGGATTAATATTCGCATGAGTCCTCCCCGTGTTCTTACTTTGTCTTTTATTATGTTATCAATTATCGGCACATGCTTATTAAAGTTGCCAATTGCTACAACGACGTCTATTTCATGGCTCGATGCTTTATTTACAACCGTTTCTGCTTGTACGGTTACAGGGCTTGGTGTTGTGGACACTGGGAAAGTATTTACCTTATTTGGCCAATGTGTCATTTTAACACTTATACAAGTGGGTGGACTTGGCATTATGAGCTTTGCCGTTTTAATTGCGATTATGCTAGGTAGAAAAATTGGTCTTCAAAACCGAATTTTACTGCAACAAGCGTTAAATCAAACAAATATAGGCGGTGTCATTCGTCTTGCCAAAGCATTATTTTTATTCTCTTTTACAGTCGAATGTATCGCTACTTTGATTCTTTCTTTTGAATGGATACCGAAATATGGGATTGCTAAAGGGCTCTATTATAGCTTTTTTCATTCAATCTCTGCTTTTAACAATGCTGGTTTTTCTGTATGGAGCGATAATTTAATGTCCCATTCTCATAGCATTCTTGTCAATGTCGTTATTTCCTCCCTCATTATTTTAGGCGGGATTGGTTTTACAGTAATCGTAGATATAAAGAAAAAGAAAAATTTTAAAAACCTTACATTACACTCAAAACTTATGCTCTCTTCTACTCTAATCGTCAATATTATTGCGACTGTTTTTATTTTTATATTCGAGTTCCACAATTCCCTTTCTATGAGAGGATTTACCCCCTTTGAAGAGGGAATGGCTGCTTATTTCCAGGCAGTTTCAACTCGCACTGCCGGGTTTAATACAGTTGATATTTCTGCCTTATCAAAGCCTTCCCTACTATTAATGATGCTCCTTATGTTTATTGGCGCTGGGAGTGCTTCAACTGGTGGTGGGATTAAGTTGACAACATTTTTAATCATGTTTTTTGGGGTATTTAAATTTTTACAAGAACAAGATGATATTGTCGTGTTTAAAAAATCCATTAAAGATACTCTCATTGTCAAATCATTGACCATCGCTATTATTTCTATTTCATTTATTTTTTTTGCTATTTTAATTTTAAGTATTACTGAGCGTGTTCCTCTATTGATGAGTGCTTTCGAAGTATTTTCAGCATTTGGGACTGTTGGTCTCAGTATGAATTTCACACCACACTTAACTATAATCGGAAAAGCTATTATTATCTTTATGATGTTCTTTGGGAAGATGGGACCTTTAACATTGGCTTTTTCATTTGCACGTAAAAAGAACCGAAAAATAAAATATCCGAATGAAGACATTTTAACAGGTTGACAACCGTATAAATTATCCATATAATGAGAGTACAATAGCATATCTCCAAAGGGGAGTAGCGTCCAAGAATATTTCTTGGAAACAAAGTCGTCATTACGTAGAACTTAGTTCTTCCGGCTTTGTTGGCATTTTCATTACATATGTCTAGCAAGACCTTTGCCTATTAACGGCAGAGGTCTTTTTTGCATTCATTGCCAAATTCTTCCAAAGTTAATAGGCAGGAGTATGGGGAAACTAAATAGTGGGGAAATTCTTCACTTATTTAGTACTTATAGAAATGAGAGGAGAATGTACATGGATGTATCATTATTATTGGAGTATGGTTGGGTATTACTCATCCTAATTGCACTAGAGGGGATTTTAGCGGCTGATAACGCGCTTGTTCTTGCAATTATGGTAAAACATTTACCAGAAGAAAAACGTAAAAAAGCATTATTTTACGGATTAGCGGGAGCATTTGTTTTCCGATTCGGATCGTTATTTATGATTTCGTTCCTAGTCGATGTATGGCAAGTGCAAGCAATCGGTGCAATTTATCTTATGTTTATCGCTGGTAATCATTTATTTAAAACGTATGTTAAAAAGAATACGGATGAAGAAACAGAAGAAAAAGAAGCAAAGAAAAAACAAGAGAACTTTTGGTGGACTGTATTTAAAGTTGAAGTTGCAGATATCGCCTTCGCAGTTGACTCTATTTTAGCTGCTGTTGCATTAGCAATGACTTTACCAAAAACAGGATTAGGTACAATTGGTAGTCTTGATACTGGACAATTCGTCGTTATCTTTGTAGGTGGACTTATCGGATTAATCATTATGCGATTTGCAGCAACTGCTTTCGTACAAATCTTAAAACGTAAACCAGGACTTGAAACTGCAGCATTCTTAATTGTAGGTTGGGTTGGTGTGAAACTAGCAGTTTATACGTTGGCACACCCTGCATTAAATGTAATTCCACATTCATTCCCAGAATCTACACCATGGAAGCTTACATTCTGGATTGTATTAGTTGGAATCGCAGTTGGTGGTTGGTTCTTCTCGAAAGAAGTAGAAACAAAAGTCGAAAAGAATTTAGACGAAAAAGCGCTGTAATTACAGCGCTTTTTCTTTTTTCCTTGTCCCCTCTCTATGTCCAGAAAAAATTCTATTATACTATTTTTTGTAAGCGTTTTCTCGATGTATGTATGTCCTTTTTGTGAAACATTGCACAAACTTATTGAAACTATGACAGAATCCATGTACTTTATTCATATAAGGAGTATTTATAGATGATGTACTAAAGGAGCGTATTACTCATGCTAGAACAAGGATTGGATTATGTTGTCAAACTGGCTAAAAGCAAAAAACAAATACTAGATGCAAACCCGATGCAATATTTCATTCGTGCAGCACTTGCGGGTATTTATATCGGTTTTATTATTGTTCTATGCTTTAAATTAGGTAACTTTTTTCACATTGCAGATTCACCAGCAACTTATTTAGCTGCTTCTATGTTTTTCGGAATTGCTCTCGTACTTATTATATATGGTGGTGCTGAATTGTTTACTGGAAACACAATGTACTTCACTGTAGCAACATTAAGAAAAGAAACAACAATATCTGATACACTTCGTAACTGGGTTGCTTGTTATGCAGGTAACTTAGCGGGTGCTTTATTCTTTGCCTTACTATTTTACGCAACTGGCATTTTCGAAGCAATCGATCACGGTCATTTAATGAATAAAGTCGTTGAGGGAAAAATGAATACACCTACAATGCAATTATTCTTTAAAGCAATTTTATGTAACTGGCTTGTATGTCTTGCCTGCTTCTTACCTTCCCAAGTTAAAGGGGATACAGCAAAAATAATGATCATGATGCTACTCGTTTTCACATTTTTCTTATCTGGTTACGAGCATAGCATCGCAAACTTATCACTGTTTGCTCTATCTTTAGTTTCACCGCATCCTGAGACAATTTCTTTTGCAGGTGCTATTCATAACTTAATTCCAGTTACAATCGGTAATATTATTGGTGGGTCAGTATTTGTCGGTATGGTATACCACTACTTAACAAAGAAAGTACCTGACGTGAAACAAGAAGACACTGAATTAGTAGCAGCTCAACAAGAAGAAATTATTCCTCTGCAAGCGCATATGAAACATTAAAACTCCAAAGTTTTACTTTGGAGTTTTTAGCTCCCAACATATTTAACAACAAGATTCGGATTAATCTCTCCTTCTTCCTTCCCCTTATTAATTCTCTGTTTCATCTTATGCATACCGATGACATCATTCGTATGAAGGTGAATTTCATTTACATATAAACCCTCTTTACAAAAAGCTTCTACAAAATCTAATCCACTTTTTTCTCCCCACCCCATATTAAAATCAAGGGATAGCATATTCACATCATAATCCCGAACCATTTGCAGGGCACATTCTACTGTAGTTGCGAGCACATACCCGTACGGACAACTTCTTTGATCATCCATATATACATTCATTTTCTATCCCCTCTCTATTTTGCATACGTGACCAACATGTAACAAATTGCCCCAAGGCTAATAAAAGGGCCAAACGGTATTTGAGTCCTCATTTTCATACGTTTTAATACGAGACCAGCTCCAAAGAAACAAAGACTAAAGAAAGATGATAAAAATAAAATCATAAAAACCCCTTTCAGTCCCGCAATAAATCCAAGTAACGAAAGTAGTTTTATATCCCCTCCACCAAGCCCTTCTGGATATATCTTTTGCATGCAGTATAACAAAATGAATATAACGCCACTCCCAACTATACTCTCTGTCCAAGTGACTAACGGTACAAAAACACATTCTAAAATAAGTAAACAAGAGAACCAAGCTAAAATACGATTAGGGATTAACATATATATGTAATCTGTAACTGAAATAATAAGAAGTAACGAGAAAAGTGATAAAATGATGATAAGCTCTCGTTCCACCCCAATCATATATACAGTAAGAAGACATATTATTCCGGTTACAAGTTCAAATATTACGTACAAAATTGAAATTTTCCTCTTACAATTCGTACAACGTCCCCTTTGTATACAAAAAGAAATGATTGGAATTAATTCTTTTGGCTTGAGTACATACTTACAATAATGACAATGTGAACGCGGGATAATGATAGACTCACCTAGCGGAATTCTCATCGCAATTAACATAAAAAAGGAACCAAACACCATCCCAACTAACAATGCATATACATAAGTGAACATCCCTTCCTCTCCTTTCCAGAAGAACATAGCAAAAAAAGGAGAGAACTTCTACTTCATATTATCTCTATTCTATTAAAAAAGCAGGCCATTTTCTGGCCTGCTTTCCCCTCTTTTATACGATAAAATATACTGCTTTTAATGGTCCATGTACTCCAACAACAAGATTCATTTCAATATCTGCCGAGTTACTAGGCCCTGTGATAAAGTTAATACAAGATGCCACCTCTTCGCCATTTTCTACACGTGTGTTCATATCCTGAACTGCTTGTGTAATACGAGGCACAAGTGTTTCACGTGGAATAATAGCAAAGTATACAGTAGGTAAAAAGTGTAAAGAACGACCTTGTCCTTTATGACTTTGTACAACGATCGTACCAGATTCAGCTAAAGTATAGTCACTAAATGCAATTCCGATATTTGCTCTTTCTGCGATACGCATATTCTCTTCTTTTTTCTCTGGATCCCATACATTCACTTCAACATTTTGCTTTGGAAGCTCTTCTTTAAATAAAGAAGTCAACCCATAAGAATCAAAACGTTCATCTGCCGATAACATAATAGGTCCCCCGCCATTTTCAACGATTACTTTTTGAATATCTTCACGTAAACGGTCGTTTGTCGTTTCCACAACAGTTGTATGAATGTTTGTACATTGATTTTTAAATACTTCTAACAATTCTTCTTGTGAATAATCTTTTAACGTTTCTTTATTCACATTATTTTTCCATACTGGGCGTTCTACACCATCCGTTTTACGTGTACGTCCAAGTTCCTTTGCAATATTATCTAGAAAGGAGTCACGGTTTTGAATTAATCCTGTCATTATTTGTCCCCGCCTTTCTTATGATCTTTATACCAATCACGGAATCGTTCTTTACTTGGCGCCGGGAATTCACGAATATCTGTCCAGTTTTTAAGTGGCCCAACACCTTTTGATACACGGTTACCAGATGTAAATGGACTCATTGCTGCTGGTGCCATTTTTGATCCCATTTTATATAAAGCTGCTGAAGATGCGCCCATACTAAACATTTTCATTGCTAACTTTTCTGCAAGTGGAGCACGTCCTTCTTGCTCAACGATAACTTGACGATGTTTTAATAATAAATCATGCAATGGAATTTTTACTGGACAAGCTTCTGTACACGCTCCGCATAAACTAGAGGCATAAGGAAGCTCTTTGTAATCATCATATCCACCTAAAAGTGGTGTTAATACCGCACCAATTGGTCCTGAGTATATAGAACCATATGAATGTCCACCAACATGGCGATATACAGGGCATACGTTAACACAAGCAGCACAACGAATACATTGCAATACTTGACGGAATTCAGATCCGAGAATTTGAGAACGACCATTATCAACCACAACTAAGTGGAATTCTTCTGGGCCATCTACTTCCTCTTCTTGAATTGGTCCCGCTACCGTTACATAACTTGTTAACTTTTGACCTACTGCACTACGACATAGTAAACCAACTAAAACATCTAATTCTTCCATTGTCGGAACCATACGTTCCATACCCATTACTGCAATTTGTGTTTTCGGAATCGACATGACAAGATCGGCATTACCTTCATTCGTTACTAAACAAAGTGAACCCGTATTTGCAACAGCGAAGTTACAACCTGTCACACCAATTTCTGCATCCATAAATTTTTCACGCAGTTGTTTACGAACAAACTTTGTCATTTCATATGGGTCATCAGAATTTTCATAGCCAAGCTTTTCTTTAAATACGTCACGAATTTGCGTTCTATTTTTATGAAGTGCAGGCGCAATAATATGTGAAGGTGGATCGTTATCTACTTGCAAAATATACTCTCCTAAGTCACTTTCTAACACTTCACAACCAATTTCTTCAAGCGCGTGGTTCATACTAATTTCTTCTGTTACCATCGACTTTGATTTTACTACTTTTTTTGCCTGCTTCTTTTTTGCAACGTCTTGAATATACTTTGCTGCTTCCTCTTTCGTTTTCGCAAAGTACACATGCCCGCCTCTTTTTGATACATTTTCACTTAACTGCATTAAGTAATAATCAAGATTTTCTAACGTATGTTGACGAATTTCTTCACCAAGTTCACGCCACTCTTCCCAGTTTCCTAATTCGTCCGCTGCTTTTAAGCGATTCGTATATAAACGCGTTTGTGCAGAAGATACTGCTCCCCGCATAAACGAATCTTGAATTCCATCGCCAACGCGATCATTAAATTTTTTCTCACTGATTTTCATAGACATAGCTTATGTTCCCCCTTCATGAGCGACTATTCAGTACCTCAGCAATATGCATTACTTTTATTTCTTTTCCTAAACGCTCAATACGTCCGCCAATGTTTAACAAACACCCACAATCTGCACCGATTAAATAATCAGCACCTGTTTCCATTGCACTATCTACCTTTTCATCTACCATTTGCTCAGAAATTGGAGTCATCTTCACTGAAAACGTTCCCCCAAACCCGCAACAATTTTGCACATTTGGTAACTCTCTCACAGTTAAACCTTTTACATTTGACAATAAAATCCCTGGTGCCTCTGTTACTCCAAGCATACGTGTCATATGACAAGATTTATGAATAGTAGCAATTCCTGGTAAACTTGCACCAACATCCGTAACATTTAAAACATCTACAATAAATTGTGTAAATTCATATGTTTTATCAGCAACTTTTTGTGCACGTTTAGCCCATTTCGGATCATCTTTAAAAACATGCGGATACTCATGAAACATTGTCGCACAAGAACCAGATGGCGTAACGATATATTCTGCATCTTCGAAAGTTTCAATCATATGTTTCATCGCTTCTTTTGCTGCTTCTACATGGCCACTATTATAAGCAGGTTGCCCGCAACAAACTTGCGCTTCTGGAAATTCAATTTCACAACCTAAACGCTCCAACACCTCAACTGTTGCTTTGCCGACGTTTGTTTCAAACATATCGACTAAACAAGTAACAAATAAAGTAACTTTCATAATTATTACTCCCCCTTTTTACAACTCCACCAACAAACATATGGTCATCAGATGACTAAGGAAAGAAGAGTAGGCTCAACCATGGCCTATCCTCTCCCTCTTCTAAAGAAAACGCTTACTTAATCTCTCTCTATTTTATCAGAAAATTAGATTTTTAAAAGATTAAATTACGAATTTATATCGTTTCTACCTGTGACAATATGTTCTACATTTGTTAAATGATCTAGCATTGCTTGCTGCGCTAATTCTACATCTTGCTTTAACACTGCATCATATATAACTTGATGCTCTTCTATAAGTCGTTCTGATGTTGTTTGTTCACCATATAAAATAATGCGTCTTGATTCACCAATCGTTTCAGCAATCATCTCTGAAACATGATTCATGAGTTCAAGTAAAATGTTATTATGCGAAGACTCTGCAATTCCCATATGGAACTGAAAATCTGCTTTTTCACCAGCTTTTTCATCTCCAATGCTCTTTGCCATTTCATCTAACCAATGCTTCATATTTTGCAAATTAGCTTCCGTACGTTTTGCCGCAGCTGCTCGAACTGCCCCCACTTCAAGCACCTTTCGTACTTCTAATAAATTCAAAATATCTTCTTTCTTCATTAATAATCTATTGTTTAATGATTTTGTTAATGAAGAAGAATCGAAATTCTTCACATATGTACCTTCTCCTTGTTTCATCTCAATTAAGCCCATCGCTCTTAGCGCACTTAGCGCTTCACGAACAGCAGATCTGCCAACTTGAAACTGCTCAGCTAATTGATGTACAGGAAGTAGTTTGTCACCAGGTTTTAACGTACCATTTTTAATCATTGTTAAAATAGCTTCAGATACTTCTTCGTAAATCTTTTTCGGTTTAATAGATTTGTACTCCAGTTAAATCACCTCAGTATCTTCCAAACAACAATTGAAACGATTTATAAAAACTTTGCATCATAACTATTTTAGAACGAATTGGTAAGAAGTACAAATGTTTTGTTCATAAAATCGTCAAATTTTCGATATTTATTACATATTAATTTATATCTTTACGTATAACTATTGTCTTCAATATAAAGAGCATGCTCTAAAAATTAGAACATGCTCTCCTCATTCTGTACTTTCAATTTAATACTAACCGTCGTTCCATTCCCTTTTTCGCTTTCAATTTGCCACTGTCCATCATGTATATGAACAATTTGTCTTACAATTGCCAGGCCTAAACCTGTTCCACCATGTTGACGACTTCTCGCTTTATCGACTCTGTAAAAACGTTCGCCAAGGTTTTCTAAATGCTCCGTATCAATACCGATTCCTGTATCTTTTATGCTCAATTCACAGTAATCATCTATCTGCCTGAGCGTTATCATAATATCCCCGTTTTGATTTGTATACCGTATCGCATTATCTAACACGTTATGAAGCACTTGTTGCATACGATCCTCATCAATCATTACAATGATTTCTGGATTTAAATTTGTTGAAATACGAATTTTCTTTTCTATAAACTTAATCTCATACGTATCTAGCACATCTTCAATTAGTTGTGAAAAAACGATAGGTTGTTTCTGTAACGGAAAATGTTCCCCTTCTAATTGTGCTAAATCTAATAAATCGTGAACGAGACGTTGCATACGATCTGCTTCTTTATGAATGAGCTGTGTCACTTTTTCTTGCTGCGGTCCCTTCGCTACACCATCTAAAATAGCCTCGCTATACCCTTTTATATAACTAAGCGGTGTTCTTAGTTCATGCGAAACGTTAGCTAAAAACTCCTTACGCTTTACGTCTTCTGTCTCTAAAGAATTTGCCATTTTATTAAATGCTTTTCCTAATCGTCCAATTTCATCTTCAGAAGAAATTGTAATTCGTTCTGAGAAATCCCCCGTAGCCAAATGATTCGCAACTCGTTCCATTTGCGAAAGCGGTCTCGTAATAGCAATAATAATTTTTCTACCAATCCATATTGTCAGTAAAGTAATAGCAAGTGCTAACGGTGCTAAAATAAGGCCCATATCATATATTAAGTCTTTTATACTTTTTAAAGGAATATAAGAATATACAATGCCCACTAATTTTTTATTTTCTAAAACAGGGATGACAACCCCCATAATATTACGTTCAAAATGTTCCTCATACCCTATCTTTGTCACAGTTTTTCCATCTAATAAGGCTTGCCTGTCCCCTTCACTTATAAGAGAATGATGGTGCACATCAAATGGTAAACATGCGCTTAAATCGCGTGGGTTTGATACAAAAAGAACGTCTGAACTAGATATTTGATCAAATGCTCTTACTTTCTCTTCAAAAGTTGATATTCCTTCGCTCTTATCGTATTGCGCAGCAAGACGCTTCCCTTCCATTACTAATGAATCTTTTAAATTATCAACATATAGTTTTTCATACGAATATAAAGATACAAAGTAAAGAAAGGAAACTGTTACAAATACTGCACATACTACTGTCAACCAAAGCTTCTGTACCATCGTAAACATACGTTACACCTCAAATTTATAGCCTACACCCCAAACAGTTTGAATGTAGTTACCACTTTCTCCAAGCTTCAAACGCATCGTTTTCACGTGCGTATCTACTGTTCTTGTACTTCCGGCATAATCATATCCCCATACCTTTTCCAGCAATTGTTCCCGGCTAAATACTTGTCCCGTATGTTGGCAAAGAAAATAGAGTAAATCAAACTCTTTTACTGTAAGAGAAATCGGCTCACCATCGGCCTCAATCTTTCTACTTTTTTCATTAATAAGGATCGGTCCAAACTGAATCTCCTCTTGTTGCTCTTGTTTTGTATAACGTCTTAATACAGCTTCCATACGAGCAATTAATTCACCAGGACTAAATGGCTTTACAATATAATCATCTGCTCCCATACGTAAGCCGTTCACCCTATTCCACTCTTCACCTTTTGCTGTTAAAAATATAATTGGTACATCTGACGTTTTTCTAATTTCTTTACAAACTGAAAGTCCATCCATCTCTGGCATCATAATATCTAGTACAACGAAATCATAATGGTCCGTTTCTAATTTTTTTAAAGCCTCTTTTCCATTTTCAGCTTCTCCCCACTCGTATCCGAAATTATCTAAGTACATTCCAACAAGTTGCCTCATATCACTTTCATCATCTACAACTAGCACCCTATATTTACTCATTGTCCTTCCCTTCTCTCTCTATGAGTTGAAACGGTCCTTTTCCGACTTTAATTGTTTGTTTTATTTTCAAATCCTTCATATCCATAACGCACACTTCATCACTATCATAGCTGGCTACATATCCTTCTGCTCCGCTCTTCAAAAATGCAAATGGGTTCGATCCTACTTCTACAGAAGCCACCTCTTTATACGTGCTAACATCAAACTTTCTAAGCGTATTCGAACCGTGACTTAATGCATATACGTACTTATTATCCTTCGTAATATTCACAGGCATAAACGGAGCGTGTAAAGAACGTACCATTTCTCCGCTCTGCAAAGAATACACTAATACTTTCTCATTCACCTGATTTCCATCACCATGTCCGCCAATCCATATTTCTTTCCCATCTGGACTAATTGTTGCTCCCGTTGACGCTGGGGGAATCATAAAAGATTGTATCACTTCTTTTTTCCTTGTATCAATTGTCGTTAGCTTCGTATCATAAAAGTTTAATACAGATAACTGGTTATCGTACTCTACCATCGTTATCGGTCCTTTTCCTGTCGAAACATTCCCTGTCTCTTTTCCCTTAATCGTAAAGAACCTTACCTTTTGAGCAGTTTGATCAGCAGCAAATAATTGTTTTTTATCTTCAGATACGATTACATTTACAATACCTTTTCCAGTTTTATATTTCTCCACTTGTCTTCCTTCGACTAGTGAATATACATACATGTACTCTAACTGCTTACCATATACAAGTATGTCTTCACCATTTGGAAGTAGTAGGGTTCCTGCCATCGGCTCGTTAAGTTCCCATGTCGTAATTAACTTTTTAGTTTGTTTATCGACAAAACTAATACTGCCTTCTTTTATATTCGTTGTTATAATAACACTTTTATCTTTAGCAATCGGTGTATATGAACTTCCTTGACACCCTACTAATAGAAATAAAAAACAAATAAGAAAAACAGACTTTCTCAAAAGATTCCCTCCATCTTCGGATGATTTCGTTATAATTGTAAAATAACAAATAAATGTGTGGAAAGTGTGAAATTTCCCTTTCCTACTTCATTTACATATATAATGTACAACAAATAGAATTTGAGGTGTGCCAATTATGCTTTTTCCTGATTTAGCGAATAAAATTGTACGAGAAGTACGCAGACTAATTAAAGAAAATATTATTATCATTAATATACAAGGCGTTATTATCGCAAGTACAGATATAGAAAGAATCGGTCAATTTCATGAAGGCGCACTCCGCTGTGCGAAACAAAAGAAAACTGTCATTATTACAAAAGAAGATGAACGACGTTTGCATGGCGTAAAGGCGGGTATGAATCTCCCTTTACTATTCCATGACGAAGTAATTGGTGTCATTGGAATTACAGGTGAACCTGAAAACATTTCCCAATACGGAGAAATATTACGTAAAATGACCGAACTACTCATTCACGAAAACTACTTTTTAGAACAGCTAGAACTTGAACACCGTTCTTATGAAGCATTTGTCTTTGATTGGCTCCAAAATACAGACTGGTCTCCAAGCTTTCTCGATCGTGCCAAAACACTTGGTATTGATTTATATAAGAAGAAACAACTTATTTTGTTCTCTATCGATCAAAATGACACGATGCTTCAGCGTAAGATTTGGCAACACGTACGCAATCTATTAACAAAGGAGCATCTATTTGTTCGCTGGGGAAATGATCGATTCATTTTATTTACAGCGATGAGCTCTAAAGAGCAAACATATCAATTTTTAAAACGATTAAAACAAGACTGTGAAACTTTATTTTCTATTCCTTTATATATCGGGATTGGACAATCCGTTACGCCAAGCAATATGAATTTATCGTACGAACAAGCATTACAAGCTCTTTCCGTATCACTTGCAACGAAAAAGATTGTATTTAATGACGATTTACGTTTAGAAATGTGCTTACAAGATATTTCTGCGGAAACGAGAGAACAGTTTCTAAAGCGCACCATCAAAAACTTACTATCATCGCCTGAGCTTATGCACACTTTACGTTTATTTATCGATTATAACCAATCCTATAAACAAACAGCGGAGCAATTACATATACACATTAACACATTGCATTACAGACTTAAAAAGATTGAGGAGTATACAGGACTTGATCCGAAACAATTCAAAGACTTAAACATTTTATACTTCTCGCTCCTCTTATTAGATAATCACACAAAAAAGAATGATAAAATAGATTAATCTTTAGATGATTATACATAGAAAGAATCCCCCGACTTTTTTATCATTATAATGAAAGCACTGTGACAACGTTTTTTATTATGACTCATTACGTTAACAGTTTGAGGGGGATTTCCAATGTTAGAAAAACAAATTATTGATTCATTCGTATCCATTGTTGGCGAAGATAATGTAGATACATCCAATATGGGGCGTTTAACGTATAGTTATGATGCCACTCCAAACTTCCAAGCAATGCCTGATGCAGTCATTGCTCCTCGTAATACAAATGAAATAGCTGAAGTATTAAAAGTATGTAACACTCACAAAATCCCTGTATATGTTCGTGGTTCCGGGACGAACCTTTGCGCAGGAACATGTCCACTTGAAGGTGGTATCGTCCTTATCTTCCGCCATATGAATAACATTTTAGAAATTGATGAAGAAAATTTAACAATTACTGTACAAGCTGGTGTTATTACGCTTGATATTATTAAAGCGGTGGAAGAAAAAGGTTTATTTTATCCACCAGATCCAAGCTCAATGAAAATTTCTACAATTGGCGGTAACATTAATGAAAACTCAGGTGGATTACGTGGATTAAAATATGGCGTAACACGTGATTATGTGATGGGGCTTGAACTTGTCTTACCAAATGGTGATATTATTCGTACTGGTGGTAAATTAGCAAAAGATGTAGCTGGTTACGATTTAACTCGTTTATTTATCGGTTCTGAAGGGACTCTTGGCGTCGTAACAGAAGCAATATTAAAACTTGTCCCTATGCCTGAAACGAAGAAAACGATGCTTGCACTATATGAAGATATTAACGAAGCTGCACGTGCTGTTTCTTCTATTATTGCAAATAAAATCATTCCAGCGACACTTGAGTTTTTAGACCAACCGACAATTGAAGTAGTAGAAGAGTTCGCACAAATCGGTTTACCAACTGATGTAAAAGCAATTTTATTAATTGAACAAGACGGTCCGCCTGAAGTTGTTAATCGAGATATTGAAAAGATGGCTAACGTTTGTCGTTCCATGAATGCAGTTGATGTTCGCGTCGCAAAAGATGAAGCGGAAGCAGATGCGCTTCGAACAGCTCGCCGTAGTGCACTGTCAGCACTGGCAAGATTAAAGCCTACTACAATATTAGAAGATGCAACGGTACCACGCTCACAGATTGCTCCGATGGTTGAAGCTATTAATGCCATTGCCAAAAAATATAATATTCCTATTTGTACGTTTGGGCATGCTGGCGATGGCAACCTACACCCAACTTGTATGACAGATGCTCGCAACGAAGAAGAAATGCACCGAGCTGAACAAGCTTTTGCTGAAATATTTGCGAAAGCAATCGAACTTGGTGGCACAATCACTGGTGAACATGGTGTTGGTGCGATGAAAGCTCCGTATTTAGAAATGAAGTTAGGTAAAGAAGGTATTACCGCTATGCAAGGAATTAAACACGCCTTCGATCCAAATAACATTATGAATCCAGGAAAGATGTTCGCGAAGGACACTCGTAAAAGAGTGGTGGTTGAGCGATGACAACATTAAATAAAGAAAACATTCAAAAAGAATTTAAAGAACGATTAAGTGAAGATGAACTACTAAACTGTATGCGATGCGGTTTCTGTTTACCAACTTGCCCTACTTACATTCAATCTGGATATAAAGAATCACATTCCCCGCGCGGACGTATTGCATTAATGAAAGCGGTCGTTGATGGTTTAATTGAGCCAGATGAAGATGTTGAAAACACATTAAACGTTTGCCTTGGCTGCCGCGCTTGTGAACCTGTTTGTCCATCTGGTGTGAATTATGGCCATTTATTAGAAGAAGCTCGTGATATTATAAATCAAAATAAAAAGTTCTCGATGCCAGTGAGAGCCGTTCGTAAAGTCGTTTTTGAAGGGCTATTCCCGCATCAAAATCGAATGAGAACATTAACCGGATTAATTGGGTTTTATCAGCGTTCTGGTTTACAAACGATAACACATAAAACGGGAATTATGAAGTTATTCCCTGAAACACTTGCAACGATGGATCTCGTTTTACCAAAAGTCCCTAAAATGAAAGCAATGAAAGATCGTCCTACATTTTTACCTGCTGAAAGTACAAAGAAGAAACAAGTTGCATTCTTCACAGGTTGTTTAATGGATACGATGTTTTTAGAAACAAATAACGCAACGATGAAACTACTTCAGTTAGCTGGTTGTGATATCGTTATTCCGAAAACGCAAAGTTGCTGCGGGGCATTACATGGGCATGCTGGTGAGAAAAGTGGAGCAAAAGAATTAGCGAAACGCAATATAAAAGCATTCGAAGATTTAAACATTGACTATATTATTACGAATGCTGGTGGTTGCGGAGCTTACCTCGTAGACTACGATTATCTTTTAAAAGATGACCCACAGTGGGCTGGACGTGCAAAACAGTTTGTTTCCAAAATTAAAGATATTACTGCTATTCTAGTAGAACTAGATTTCCATAAACGTAATGACTTACGACTCACGCCGCAAATTATTACGTATCAAGACTCTTGTCATTTACGCAATGTCATGCGAACATCTTCAGAACCTCGTATGTTACTAGAAGCAATTCAAGGGGCAACATACCGTGAAATGAAAGACGCTGATCGCTGCTGTGGTTCTGCTGGTATTTATAACATTGTTCATTCAGAACTATCAATGGAATTTCTAGATTACAAAATGGACCGTGTGCATGAAACAGACGCAACAACCATTGTTACTGCGAATCCAGGTTGTTTATTACAAATGAAATTAGGCATTGAACGAGAGGGTCTTTCTCATAAAATGAGAGGAATTCACATTGTTGATTTATTATTAGAAGCGATTGAAACCAACTCGTAATAACTCGTAACATACGTAATAATAGGAAAACGGCTATCTCCTTCGTCTATGTAAAGAGATAGCCGCTTTTTTGTCCGCTACAACATTAAAAATATGTTACTTTATTATAAAAAAGAACAACAGAAACATTACAGTTTTGTAAAAATCAATCCAGTATATTCCTCAAAAAAACGCTCAAACCATTGATACAATAGGATTCTTCATTTTCTGTTTAGGTAAATTTATCCAAAATCCCCTCTTAAAATGAGGTATAAAAATGCTAAAAATTCCTTTTATACTCTACGTTTCTCTTATTTCTTTCCTTTTCTTCACTTAGGATAAATTAGGTAATTTTAAAGTCTATGAATATTTTTCCATCTTTTTTCTCGCAAATTGTATGCTACGATGAATTTGTCAGTCAGACAGGCTGTCAAAAACAAATCGTGTGAAAACAAATTAAAACTTTATATAGGGGGACACACATCATGAAAAAGCGTGTTTTATTATCTGTAGCTGCTGCAACGGCTCTTACTTTAGGAGTATCTTCTTTAGATGCACAAGCTGCAACAGTACAACCATCTAACGTAAAGGTTCAAAATATTCAGCATTCAAAAGTGATGATGAAGCAAATGAGCCAACAAGAATTACAAGCATTCTTACAATCTATGGGAGTTGAATCATTAGCACAATGGCAACAAGGAAACTTCCAACCAAACTGCTTCATTCCTGGTCAACAACCTACTGAAAATGTTGTAACTGAGCAACCAACAGCTAAGCCAGAAACTCAAAAGCCTGTTGAGCAAAAACCTGCCGAGCAAAAGCCTGCTGAAGAAGTTCAAAAACCAGAAGCTCAAAAGCCTGCTGAAAACAATAATACTCAAAAACCTGCTGAACAAAAACCAGCTGAGCAAAAACCTGCTGAAGAAGCAAAATCTTTAAGCGAGTTCGAACAACGTGTTGTTGAATTAACAAACGCTGAGCGTGCAAAACAAGGTTTACCAGCTTTAAAAATCGACACTGAATTAAGCAAAGTAGCACGCATTAAATCTGAAGATATGCAAAAAAATAACTACTTTGATCATAACAGCCCTACATACGGGTCTCCGTTTGACATGATGAAGAAATTTGGTATTTCTTATACATCTGCAGGTGAAAACATCGCTCAAGGCCAACGTACACCTGAAGAAGTAGTACAAGCTTGGATGAACAGTGCTGGACACCGTGCAAACATCTTAAATAATGGCTTCACTCACATCGGTGTTGGCTATGTAGAAAGCGGTAACTACTGGACACAACAATTTATTACGAAGTAAATAGATTAAAAGAGTCTTCTCATTATGAGAAGACTCTTTTTTATGTTTCATAACTTTCTATTATGTATGAGTATAGAGCGTAGAACATAAACAAAATAGAACCACCACTTATTACGCTAAGTAATACATAAAATCCCCATTTCAAGTTCAAAAACAATGAAAACAATATACTGCATGCCATCACTTGAAAAATCCGCCTACTTACTAAACAGATCTTTTTTAATTTGATTGGATCTTTTTCCGTACTCTGCACTTTTTTAAACGCCTTACTAAGCATAAAAAGAAACATACTAATCCCAATTGTTAGTCCTGTTTGAAAGGATATCATGCTTCCAAAATTAATAAAGAGAATGAGCATATGGATAAATAACATAAATAAAGTAATCGTCTTTAGAAATCCACTTATAATGACATGCTCGTCTTCATTAAACTTATATATATTATGTGAAATAATATACATCAATCCATGTAAGAAAATAATAAGACAAGGAATAAATGCTACAACAACTTGTTTACTCATAAACTCATTCGGCTCACCATTTTCGTTCCAATGTACAGCCATCTGATTCGGTAAATATGGATAGAGGCATAGAGTAATTAAAAGACAAGCGAAAAATATTCCTAGTATATATTTATATTTGATCAAGTGATTCTCACCCCTCTTTTCTCTTAACGGCTTCGCTGCTTTTAGAGAAATTCCTGCAAAAATCTACTTTTCTCAACTTTAAACTTACACTTTACGCATTCACTCTTTGAAATTCTTTCATTGTATCATTTAATTTTGTAGGAAATGGCACATCAACTTCAATCTCTTCTTTTGTAATTGGATGTAAAAAATTTATCTTCATCGCATGTAACGCTTGCCTAGACATATATTTCGTTTGTCCACCATATAATACATCCCCAACTAACGGATTACCATTATAGCTCATATGAACACGAATTTGATGGGTTCTACCAGTTTCCAATTGTAACGTTACAAGCGTAACATTTTGTTTTTTAAAATACTCCTCTACTTTATAATATGTGATTGCTTGATCTCCCTTTGGAGAAACACGTCGTCTCGTCGCATGATGGCGATCTCTTCCGATAGCCGCGTCAATTGTTCCTTGCTTTTTTTTCACTTTGCCTTCTACAAGAGCCGCATATGTTCTTTTAATTTTTCGTTCCATTAATAAACGATCCATAATTGCACCAGCGATTCTATGCTTAGCAAATACGACACCACCTGTCGTATCTTTATCTAACCGATGAATATGTCGAACCTTCGTCTCTAAACCTTTCATTTGATAATGAAAGGCAACAAGATTTGCAAGTGTTCCCATCCCGCCTTTTTCAGCAGGATGCGTATCCATCTTCTCAGGCTTATTTACAATGAGTACATGATCGTCTTCATATACTACATCTAATTCACCATATTCAGGCTCTACATCGTATTCTTCCTCCATAAACATACGAACTTGTAACTTATCGCCTTCTTTTAAAAGCTCATTCCATCTTCTCTGTTCTCCGTTAACAGTAACACCCTTTTCCATACGAAGCTGATGTAACAATTTTTTCGGTATTTCCCATTCTATTTTTAATAACGACTCAATGCTTATACCATTCCATTTCGCTGGCACAGTCATTTCGCACCATTCGCCCTTCTTCTTCGTTTCCATACTGTATCACCTTATTTCTATTGATTCTCTCATTGTAACGGAAAATACACTTTGATGCACCGCCAAAAATAGAGGACAGTCTTATAATAGACTGCCCCTCACGCTCTACGCCTTCTCATTTCCTGCAACACTTCTTCCGCTTTTTGTTCATATGATAAATCTTTAAAGAAATCCGCCAACCTCTTATAATCATTATACGTATCTAATAAGTCATCCATCTTTTCTAATTTCATCACTTGTTGTTTTTGCTTCATTTTTACCGGATAACGATAGCCCGATACTTCTTGTATTTTGTAATACTCATCCTCTACTTGAATGACCTTTACAAGTTCCTCTTCTTCCGCATCCATCGTATACCCATCAAAATCTCTAAGCAATTCATAAATAATATGAGTCCATTCATCTTTTGGATAAAATCCTTTTTCTAACCGATAACCGACAATGCGATACATATGCCCATCGTTTTCTGCAAACTGTACTGTATCATTTAGCTTAAATTTAAAATAACGAAACATTGCCTTCACCTACTTATATGTAATGTTCTTATCACATACTATTTGCAAAATGTAGGTCTTGCTATTCATAAAAAATACTCATCTTATAGATGAGTATTTTTTATGATGATTTTTCTCTTTTCTTTCGAAATGGTAACCACCAGTTCCAGTCTCCAAACAATTTCATTAAACTTGGTACGAGCATAAGACGAATAATTGTTGCATCAAGGAATATCGCTAATGCAACGCCAAGCCCCATTTGTCGTACTGGTAAAATATCAGTAAAAGCAAACGCACCAGTTACAACAATCATAATTAAAGCGGCAGACGTAATAATTCTACTTGTTGACACAAGTCCTTCTAACGTCGCTTGATCATTATCTCCTGTTTCTTCATACAGTTCATGAATACGCGAAATAAGAAAGACTTCATAATCCATGCTAAGCCCAAATACGAGGCCGAAAATGAAGATTGGTAAGACAAATAAAACAGGACTCGCTTCTAAACCAAAATGACCACCTTCAAATAACCAAACAACAATTCCAATTGTTGCGCTTAAACTAAGTACATTCATAATAATCGCCTTAATCGGAATGAGTATAGATCGGAATGCAAATAATAATATAACGAAGGTCGATCCAAATATAACAGACATACCAATTGCAACTTTATCTTTAATTTCATCTTCCAACTCTTGTTGGAACGTCGTCATGCCGCCTAGATAATACGTAACGTTCGTTTCTTTATAATTTTGTTTAAAATCACGCACCCACTGTTTCGCAATTTCTGTACGTGGTTTTGTATCTAAAAAGACTTCGATTGTTGTCTTATTTCCTTTCGTATACGATTCAAATACCGGAGCTATTTTAGCAGCTTCTGGCGACTGTAACATCCCCGCCACTTGCTCTGATTTCATTCCATTTAAACTGTCGTATAAACTTCTTACTTCATATACTTTCTTATCATCTTTTAACTTTTGAACGACTTCTTCTACCCTTTGTAAACTTTCTGTTTCTTTCATATCTTTTTTCGTCTCTACGACTAACGTAACATCAGCATGTGTTTTTGCAGTTTCATTAAATGCCTCTTCGTACTTCTCATATGCAATTCTTGTATCACTTTGTTTAGGTAGAGCTTCCACGTCAGGGAACTGCAAATTGGCTGTACGTAATGGCAATAAGCAAATCACAATAAATGTTGTAACAACAATAATCATCGCGATTGGATGTTTCATGACAAATTGTGCAAATGTACGCCACGCCTTTGCCGGCGTATGTGCTACTTGATTCTTTTTTAATATTCGTTTACCGATTAACGATAATAGCGCTGGAAGAAGTGTGAGCGAGAATACAATACTCATAATCACAACAATCATTCCGCTAATTGCGACAGACTGAATATAATCAATCTTAAAGAAAAACAAACCGGATAAGCCAACGAATACACATAATCCTGAAAATACGATTGCCCGCCCTGCTGTCTGATATGTAATTGCTATCGCTTCTTTTACCGTTCGCTTTGCAACTTCCTCTCGAAAGCGATTTACAAATAATAGCGCAAAATCAATAGATAGCGCAAGTCCGATCATCGGTGCAACATTTAACACAAAGATAGATAGCTCCTTATCGCTACCTATAAAATATAATATGCCCATCGTACTAATAACACTAAGTGCCCCATTTACAATTGGTAAAATTGATGCCAAAAGGCTACCAAATGAAAATAGTAATACGAGGAATGCAATCGGTAAGCCAATCATCTCTGCTACTTTTAAATCATTTTGCGTTCTTTCATTAATCTCTTTGTTAATTTTCGGAAATCCTGTAGGCGTTACTTTTAATGTTGCATTACTTTCCTTTTCGATTTTATCAGCAAATTGTAATGTCTTTTCCATTCGTTCCTTATTTGTTTTCCCGGAAAATAAAATTGTCGCATAGCCGATATCATCTTGTAACATTTCTTTATTTTGCACTGGGTGATGGAAAGATTCATATGTCTCTTTCTCTTGTACATTTTTTACAATTGTCTCCACTTGCTTCTGAAATTCCTCGTGTGAAACACCTTTATTTTTTTCAAAAACGAGTAGAAGTGTATCTTGAGACCTCTTAAAATCTTTATCTAAAATTTCTTTCGTTTTTTGATAGTCCCCTTCCGTTTGAAAGCCATCACCACCTAATACTCCCGGTAGCTTTGGAGCGAAAATACCGAGCGCTATCGCAACCAATAGTAATGCTACAATTACTGTATAACGAAACTGATACAAAAAAGCTCCTAACTTCCCCCATTTATCAACTTTATGTACATTTGTCTTCACACATTTTCACCTACTTTACATCATTCAATTATCACTTATACTGTATCACATCTTCCTGCAAACAAAAAACGTCTAGAAAAACTATAATAATAGTTTTTCTAGACGTTTTTCTATCTCTCTTTATGAAGACCAAGCTTCTCAGTAAGTAAACGATGGCAATAAATTACGATAATTAATAGAATACCACCTACGCAGTAGCCTGCTAAAATATCAGTTGGATAATGTACATTTAAAATGACTCTACTTAATCCAATCGATACGATTACTATCCCCATGAAAAGCGTTATCACATATTTTCCGGTCACACTCTTCAAATTTGCTGCAATGATATAAGCAAGAAACCCGAATGTCATAATAGATAACATTGCATGCCCACTAGGAAAACTATAGCCGAGCGCATCAAATGCTTCATTTAACGACGGACGATCCCTTTTCACAATTTCTTTTATCCCTTTATTCACAAGATGTGTTGTTAAAATACCCATTGGATACACGATCATCGCAGCATAATAACTTTTTTTCCAAAAAACAAGTAAACTTATAACGAGCACCGTTACAATCCCAATGGCAGACCCTAATTTTGTATAGTGTGAGAAAAATGCAAGCGAACCTTCTGTTTGTAATCCTTTTACTAATCCTCTGATATATGTATCCATCACTGTAACGCCACCAGCATGTACTCGCCAAGCAACAATGCCAAATACAGCAAGTAATAAACCGATACACATTACCTCATATTGATGCAACTTCTTCTTCAAACGATTTCCTCCTACTATGAAAAAATGCGATTTCTACTTTAGAAACCGCATTTCCTTACTTATTTACCTTTTGTTTTTAACTCTGTCCAGTAACGATCATAATCTTTTAACTTATCATCTACATCAACAAGCCATTCTGTACGATCTAATTCTTCTTTCGTTAAGAAAATCATATGGTTTTCACGATATTCTTTACTATGAAGAGGATGCGCTTTTTCATTTGGATTACTGTATCCAATTGACTCGTAGTTTTTCACACTTACTTTTTCATCTAATAAGTAGTTCATAAACTTCTCTGCAAGCTCTTTATTTTTTGCACCTTTTGGAATTGCTAACGTATCAGCCCAAATTGTGCCGCCTTCTTTTGGTACAACGTACTCTACATCTTTATTATCTTTTGCGATAAATGCTGCATCTCCAGACCAAACTGTTCCGATCCAAGCATCTTCTGTAATGAACTTTTGTTTAATATTATCTGTATCAAATGCTAATAAGTTTGGAAGTAGCTTCTGTAAATCAGTTGCTGCTGTCTTTAACTGTGCATCGTCTTTCGTACTGTTTGAGAAGCCGTTTTTCTTAAGACCCATACCTAATACTTCACGAGAATCATTTAATAAAGTTACATGCCCTTTATATTTCTCATTCCATAAGTCAGTCCAACTTGTAGGTGCTTCTTTCACATACTTTTTATTGTATGCAATCCCAGTTACACCCCAAGTGTATACTAAAGAATATTTATTCTCTGGATCAAACGCAGGTGTTTTGAAATTAGAAACCATGTTTTCGATATTTGGGATATTCTTTTTATCTAACGGCGCTAATAAATCCATTTTTGCCATTGTTTTAACCATGTAATCAGACGGCTGAATTAAATCATACTTCGCGCCACCAGCTTGTAATTTCGCAAGCATTTCTTCATTACTTGCATACTTATCATAGTTAATTTTCACGTTATATTTCTTTTCAAAATCTCTTAGCACCTGCTCATCAAAATTGTCGGCCCAGCTATAAATGTTTAACTCTTCTTTCTTTTCACCACAACCAGCAAGTACACCAGCAACAAGGCTAAAGCTAATTGCTGCGCCAGCTAATCTCTTCATTAATTTCATCGGTTTATTACCCCCTCGTACTTTCTATATCGTTCGTATTATAAAGGAAGGTGTCCTCCAGAGTTTTCTTCACCATCTGCACCTTTGTTACGGAAGATTTCAGATAGAACCATTAATCCTACGATAGCCACAATTAAAATTGTAGAAAGTGCATTAATTTCTGGTGATACTCCGCGCTTAACCATACTGTAAATGTATAATGGCAATGTTGTTGATCCTGGTCCTGATACGAAGAAACTAATTACAAAATCATCAATTGATAATGTGAATGTTAATAATGCAGCTGAAATAACTCCTGGTGCAATTGCTGGGAACGTTACATAACGAAACGTTTGCCACGGCGTTGCTCCTAAATCATTCGCAGCCTCTTCTAAATCACGTCCCATACCAGATAGACGTGCTGCTAAAATAACGACAACAAATGAAATACTAAATGTAATGTGCGCAATAATAATTGTTATTTTACCAAGTTCCATACCTAATTGACTAAATAAGATAAGTAAAGATAATCCCATTAAAATATCAGGAATTAAAATCGGTAAATATACAAGACCGTTAATCGCCCCTTCATAACGATATTTATAACGATGTAATGCAATCGCGAAAATCACACCAAGAACTGTCGTTACAATCGTCGTTACAATCGCAATCGTCATACTATTTACAAACGCATCAATAACATCTTGTTTTTGAAATAAATCTGTATACCAATGGAATGTGAATCCTTCCCATTCCGCATTAATGCGAGAATCATTGAAGGAATACACCATTAAAACCATCATTGGAAAATACAAGAACAATAAAATTAACCAAGAATAAGAAACTAAAAACTTCTTCATCTTTGCCTATTCCCCTCCGTTCCCATCATATTTATATACTTTCGTTGCACGATAATATAAGTAAATTAACAGAACAGAGAATAGAACAACAATCATAGATAACGCAGATCCAAACGGCCAATCACGCGCTCCTAAGAATTGATTTTGAATTACGTTTCCGATTAATGCTACTTTCGATCCACCCATAACGTCTGATACAACAAACATTCCAATAGAAGAAACAAACACTAAAATAGAACCAGTAGCAATCCCTGACATCGTCATTGGTACTGTAACATTCCAAAATGCCTTTACTGGTGTTGCCCCTAAATCATAAGCTGCTTCTAGCTTACGCTTATCAAGCTGCTCAATCGCTGCATACACTGGTAAAATCATAAATGGTAATAAAGAATATACCATTCCGAGTATTACAGAAGGTGTATTATATAGTAAATTTAGAGGTTCACTAATAATACCGAGCTTTAATAAAAACGTGTTCACAAGACCTTGTGAACGTAAAATAACAATCCATGCGTATGAACGAACAAGGAAGTTAATCCAAAACGGGATCGTTGCCAATAATAAAAGAATGGAACGATATTTGCGATCAACAATTGTAATTGTATATGCAAATGGATAACCGATCAGTAAACATATTACTGTAGTAATAACCGCAATTTTCACTGTTTCCCATAACGTCCCCATATATAATGGGTCAAATACTCGTGCTATGTTTTCTAATGTAAATTGCATTTCCACTGTTCCATACGCCCCACGCTGCATGAAGGCAAATGCCAATACAAACAGAAGGGGAATTAGGAAGAAGATTAACAGCCATGCGACTGTAGGTAGTGCGAGTAATTTCCCTTTTTTCAATTTAAGGTCACCTCGTCCTCTTGCTCCCAGCCTACGTATACATTATCTCCAATGCTCCACTGCGCTGCTTCTTCAGCAGTTTGATATGCCATTAGTAATTCTGATGTTTTCTCATCACGTACATAAAGCTTTTCCATATTTCCAACAAACTCAATGTCTTCAATATGTCCAAGGTGATATTCTTTTAAAATCGGCTCTTCAACCGAACGCACTTTTACATTTTCAGGGCGAATTGCTACATAGCCTTCCCCGTTTTTCACAATATTATTTTCACCGATAAATGTCGCAACGAATAACGTTTTCGGCTTATTATAAATTTCTTTCGGTGTTCCGATTTGTTCAATATGGCCTTTATTCATAACAACGATACGATCACTCATGCTCATCGCTTCTTCTTGATCGTGCGTTACGTATATGAACGTAATTCCTAAATTACGTTGTAAGTTTTTCAATTCACGTTGCAAGTCTTTTCTTAACTTAAAGTCTAACGCCCCAAGTGGCTCATCTAGTAATAATACACGCGGGTTATTTACAATCGCTCTCGCAATTGCTACACGCTGCTGCTGTCCACCAGAAAGCTTCGCAGGTTTACGATTACGGAACTCAAGTAACTGCGTTAAACGCATTGCCTCTTCAGCACGCTCTTTCTGCTCTGCTGCCGGTACTTTCTGCATTTTCATACCGAAACAAATATTTTTCTCCACATTCATATGTGGGAATAGCGCATAATGCTGGAACACTAGGTTCATATGACGCTTATATGGTGGCAAATCGTTAATCTTTTCATCATCTAATAAAAGATTCCCTTTAGTTGGCGTTTCAAATCCTGCGATCATACGAAGTAACGTCGTTTTCCCGCAACCACTCGGCCCTAAAATCGTTAAAAATTCCCCTTCTTTAATATCTAAAGAAAGCGGTGGGATAATCACTTGATTTCCAAAATGTTTTTCTACTGCTTCAACTTTAATAATCTTTTTCATTTTCCCGTCCAATCTACCTTAAATTTTAATTTTTATATTCATGAATAAATATTTATGTTCTATAGACTATTTTTTGTTTCGATCCAAACAAAAATGGTTATTTAGCAAACGTTCACTTCTATTCTTTATGTAGTATGTTTGATTCATTTTCGCCTGATACATAATGTCGAACAGAAAAACCCCTTCCATTGCGAAGGGGCTATTATCATACGGCTACGCCTACTGATAAACACCATCATCATTTTAACAACTTTCGTATGAATTTTAAAGCACTTTTTGTAGAAGAGTAACGAATTTTCATATCGAATGCCGTAGATTGGGCTAAAATGCTTTTATAATGTGAAAAAGTCCGAAAACTTTCTTCCCCATGGTAACTCCCTAATCCACTACTTCCGACGCCTCCAAAAGGTAAATATGGCGTTGCAAGATGATAGACAACATCATTAATACAGCCCCCGCCATACGAAATATTACTCGTTACTTTCTTTTGCACTTCTTTATCTTCAGAGAATACATATAACGCTAACGGTTTCGGATGTTGCTGGATTGTGCCAATTACATCTTCTATGTTTTCGTACTCTATAATTGGTAAAATCGGACCAAAAATTTCATCTTCCATAACAGCATCTTGCCATGTAATATTCGTTACTACTGTCGGTTCAATATGCAATGTATCTCGCTTATAGTTACCGCCGATTGCGACTTGACCATCTTGTAAAAACCGGCATAATCGTTCAAAATGCCGCTCACTTACAATGCGTACGTAATTGTCATTTTGCAAAGGTTCGTTCCCATACTGCTCCGCAATTTCGTGTTGTAATGCCTCGATTAACTGCTCTTTCACAGAAGCATGCACATACAGATAATCCGGTGCTACACACGTTTGCCCTGCATTTAAAAACTTGCCCCACACAATTCGTCTCGCTGTTACATCTACTTTTGCATCTTTATGTACAATACATGGGCTCTTTCCGCCAAGTTCTAACGTAAGTGGCGTCAGCTGTTTCGCAGCTGCTTCCATGACAACCTTCCCAACACCCACACTACCTGTAAAAAAGATATAATCAAATGGTTCCTTCAGCAAAGCGGTACTCTCTTCAACGCCACCTTCTACTACCGCTACAAGCTCTTCTTGGAATAATTCCGCTAACATTCTCGTAATCACTTTAGAAACGTTTGGCGTTAGCTCTGATGGCTTTAAAACAATTGTATTTCCAGCTGCCAATGCTCCTACAAGCGGTGCAATTGCTAATTGAAACGGATAGTTCCACGGTGCAATAATAAGTGTCACACCGTACGGTTCGGGCACTACTTTCCCCTTTGATCCAAAATGAGTGAGTGCTGTTCGAACACGCTTCGGTTTACTCCACGATGAAATATGCTTCAATTGAAAAGAAATTTCTTTTAACACATATCCCACTTCCGTTGTAAATGACTCGTGAACTGACTTATTTAAATCTAATTTCAATGCCTGAAATATTTCTTCTTCAAAGCGCTGAATGCCTTCATAAAGCTTCTTCAAATTATTCTTTCTCACTTCTACACTTCTCGTATGGCCATTATAAAAATATGCCTTTTGTTTATTTACAATAGAAGAAACGCTCATTCATTCACCTTCCCCCACTATTTTTATCCAATTCTTTCATTATTTATATAGACTTTATATGGAACTAATTTTCATTCGTAAAGTTACATTATATATAATTTCTTCTTTTATATAAAATTCATTGCTCACAAAAAAACTACCGAAAGAGAATCTTTCGGTAGTTTTACTGTATTAGCGATATAAGCGAACAGCACCTGCAGAATTATCATCAGCTTGTCCTACTACTTCAAACTTCAGGCCAAGATTTGGTAAAATACGTCCTGCATCTGGAATCTGTTGATTAATATACGTTTTCGAATCATCAAACTTCGGTACACCCGCTAAGCCATTATACGTATACGTTCCACGCGTTGGAGATACAACTTTCCAAGCTGGCGTTTTATCGAATGAGAACGCCGCATCAGCGATTTGGAATCGTGTACTACTTTCAACTGTCGGCTTACCATTTAAAGTTCCTACAATTGCTTCTGGGTGAGAATCGACTACACCAAGGAAACCGTGTCCTGGATGTACACCAACCCAGTTATCTGTGTAAGCTGAATCTGCATACCATACAACCATACCAGTGTTATATTCTGGGCCGCGAGCAAATTTCAATGCGTTATCAGAACCAGCATAGTTTCTCCACTCAACATAGTAGTTATGGCTCTTCTTCTCTGTTCCGTTAGAAACAGCAAAACCATCTAATTTGAATTGTGGTGTCCCTTCTGCATCATCAGAGAATACTACTTTACCATCTACTGTTAATGAAGCATTATCAAGTAGGAAACCGTTTAATGCTAAACCACCATCAGTAATGTAATCAAATGTTAATTTTACTTTCTTACCTTTGAATTGGCTTAAATCATATGATTTATCAATCCATTTTCCATTTGTCGAATCTGCATTTCCATTATTTGCTTTCTCACCAAGTCTTTCGATTAACGTTTGTTGACCATCTTCTGTTACAGCGTGTACTTCAAGGAAGTCATACTCTGCTTCAATTTCATATAATGATTTAAAATCAAATTTTGCAGTCGTTGCATTCGTTAAATCGAACAGTGGTGTTTCCAACTTCGTATGAAGATCGTCACCTTTTGTACTGTAGTAATACTGTTTTCCGAATGCTGGATCAATTGTTTTTATATCTTTATCCGGTAAGTTAACACGAATCATACCTGGACGGTTCGTTTTCGTAACACTTTGGTCTAAATATGTTGCTAGACCGATACCTTTATTTAATTTCTCGTAATCTACTTCTACGATATTTGCCCAGTTACCACCAATTGTTTTTTGGAAAAACTCTTTATTTTGTGGTGAGAAACTTGTTGGCGTCGTTCCGGCGATTTTACCTGCCCAGCTTCCGCCGCTCATAATAGACCAAGCTTGAACTGGTTCACCATGACCGCTATATTGTGTATCATACTCATCTGGTAAACCTAAATCATGACCATATTCATGTGCGAATACACCGACCGCGCCATCTTCTGGTTCAATTGTGTAGTCAAACGCTGCCATCTTTCCACCCCAATATGGAACTTTCGCTTGCGTGCCTTCAATTGGGAATGGTTTTGGTCCAACTGTCCAGCGATGTGACCAAATTGCATCGTCACCTAATTTACCACCACCAGCTTCTTGTCCAACTCCTGCATGAATAATCATTAAGTGGTCAATTAAACCATCTGGTTGATTTTTATTTCCATCACCATTTACATCATATTGGTCAAATTGATCAAATTCTGATAAATCAAGACCGCTATCTACAGCAGCTTTTAATGCATCTTTTACTAAATCACGTGGTCCTTTTGGTCCTTTATTATCATGACCAGTAGCAGCATCTGCACCGTAATCAGCAGCTTTACCAGGAACTGTTAACCATTTTGTAACTGTTCCATCTACTGTATAACTACCACCAGATTGCTCTTCGTAATATTGTTTAAACGTTTCGATTTTACTTCCATCATCTAATGTGAATGGCTCGTCACCGAATAACATTTTTTCATAATGTTCTTTGTTAAAGTCTTCCGAATACATATAACCAGGCTCTTTATCAATATTGTTATGTTTAAAGTCAGCGTACTCTACAAGTAAAACAAGTACTTTATCTTTACGTACATCACCATTGTACGCTTTTTGCTTCGCTGGAGATGTTGGTACTTTACCATTTAGACCACCTCTAACTGGTCCTGTCGCTGCAGGTGTTCCTGTTGCAGGTTTATCTAACTTTTCTTTCGTATCTGCTTTCGCATCTTTCACTTTCTTTAAAAAGTCAGATGCTTCTTTCGTAAGTGGGTCCCCATTTGTTACTTCTTTCCCAGGATTTTCACCCTTTTTATTCTCTACATATTTTTCGACAGCTTTCTTTGTTTCTTTCTCTGAAGCCTTCGAATCAATTACCCCACGTTTTTTTAGCGCATCTGCTAAACGTTCTTCCGGAATTAAATGATCATCAACTGGACTCGTAGCTGTCTTATTCACAGGCGTTTCAGCATATACAGACTGGCCACCCGCTCCGAATGAAAGGCCTAATACAGCTGTCAAAGCGATTGATGATAAAACTTTGAACGGTTTCTTGTTCATCCCTTATTTCCTCCCCTAATAAATAATATGTATTACAAATTGAATTTTATTAAAAATTCAATATTTTTTCAATATTTAGTCATATTATGTAATGTTTTTAATATATTTGTAAAAATTCCATAGTTAGCATACGAGTATATCACAATTCAACAATGTTTTCTGAAAATATTGAAAATATTTGTCAGAAACTTTATAATCGCCATAGAGGGAGTTTAATGGGGATTTTATCTTTGTTTTATCTACAAAATATTTGATAATTCACTACATAAAAATACAAAATCCGATTGTATTATCACGTATTCTGTAGCAGCAGTTATGATTGATAATTAGGGAGGAATTACATTTGTACAAAGATAAGACTGACGCATTGGATCAAGAATGGATTGATTTAATACTTGAAGCTCTAGACGCTGGGATCGCCTTGCAAGATATCGAACATTTTTTCAAACGTATGAAGCCATCCAGCCAGGCTCAATAGGTTTGTTCTTTTTAACGAAGTTTATGTTATAATAATGACATCATAAGACAACTACATATTGATAGAAAGGTGCGCAAATATGATTGGAGAACGTATAAAACGCCTTCGTTTACAAAAAGGTATTTCATTAACTGAACTTGCCGAAAAAGCTGGCGTTGCTAAATCTTACATTAGTTCTATAGAACGAAATTTACAAAAGAACCCTTCCATTCAGTTTCTTGAAAAGATCGCAGCAGTTCTACAAATTCCAGTTGATACTTTACTTCATGATGAAACAACAAAGGAAGCTAACCTAGACTCCGAATGGACACAGCTCGTCAAAGATGCAATGAACTCTGGTGTCTCCAAAGAACAATTTCGTGAATTTCTTGAATTTACAAAATGGAAGCAAAATCAAAAATAATAATAGAAAGAAGTGCTTACAAACCGCACTTCTTTTTTCTTTATAAAAAAAAGCGGGGGATACCCGCTTTTTTTATTATTTTTCTTCTCCAGCTTCTTGGTTAGCATTGAATGTCCATTCTAAATTCAATGAATCACCTTGGAAGATATTTTGGTCTTTTCCATCATCTACAAATTCAAATTGTACCCATAAATAATCCTCGGTACCAGCTTCTAATCCACCCTTTTCCCCCCACTCAGGAGCAAAAATGTCTTGAGCTAAAAGATCTGGATCAGTTTTTTGTAAGTCTGCTAAAGTTGTTTCATATACAGGCTCACTTTGTTTATCCCAGTTCCAAAGGAATTTCACTTTAACGTGCTTACCAAAGTCTTCACCAGCATTATCACCTTTTGCATCTTTCACAGTATACTTTGTTGCTAGCTTAACGTCTTTAATTGTTAATGAACCGCTATTCTTTAATAAGAACTCTTTCTTAACAGAATCCCCTGGTTTTAAATCTTTAATATCTACAAGCGTTTTAGGGTCTAATGTAAGATCTAACGTCCCAGCTGCAAATGTATTGTTCGATACTTCTTTATCGCTAAAGTATGCGAATGTTCCTCCACCAATTAAAGATAACCCCAATGCTGCTGATGCAACTCCCATACCTAATTTCTTTTTCAGACTCACAATCAATTCCCCCTAGCTGTTTTTTATATTTTTTATTGCTATCTCTTATTTAAAATAAGAGATATAACTAAAGCTATATTAGCTTAGCTAATATTTGTTCTTTTTTAAAAACCTTATGTTCATTATAACGAACATACCTATATAAATACAACACATATTTATTAATCTTTTCAGTTATTTTCATTTCTCAATATTATTTAGAAATTTCAATAAATTATTGAAAAATAAAGAAAAAAATTTTGATTTTTGACCTATCTCCACTAATTAATAAACTTCGTCTATCTAACTACCTCTTATTGGCTAAATAAAATAAGCAAGACACGAAAAGAAGGTGAGTGATAGTGCTCTCTCACCTTTTTGTTTTATAATCTCTATCTGCTTGGAACGTTACTATAATTTACTTGCTATCTTTATTTTTTTGTTCTTCTTGTTTCTTACTCTCTTCTTGATTTTTTGCTTCCTCTTGTTTCTTCTTCTCTTCTAATTTTTTTGCTTCCTCTTGTTTCTTCTTCTCTTCTAATTTTTTTGCTTCTTCTTGTTTCTTCTCTTCTAGTTTTTTTGCTTCTTCTTGTTTCTTCTCTTCTAGTTTCTTTACTTCCTCTTGTTTCTTCTCTTCTAGTTCCTTTTGCTTCTCAGCCTCACTCACTTGTTTTGCTGTTTCATCTACTAGTAACTTCTCAAAATCTTGAATTTGTTTATCAATCGCCTGTAAATTTACTTCTTTATCAACATACTGACAGTTTTCTTTTACTATATGGAAGCCAGCATTCACATACGAGAATACTTGCTTATTCGATTCAGTTGTATGTCCTTTTAACTCTTCTTGTACTTGATTATAAGGTTCTTCTATTGATTTATATACTTTTTGTAACGATTCTCTCTCAGCAGCTATCTTCTCACGTCCTTGCTTCCATATAACAAGCGCCTGTTCTATCTCCTGAGTGGATTTAACATTTAATTTTGATTTCATCTCTTTATACTCATGCAAAATAACTTCCTTATGCTGCTTAGCTTGTTCTATTAATTGATCAACTGTTTTTGGAAAAATACTTGCTGTAGAAATAGTAGCCGCTACTTTCGTTTCATGAATGAAAGCTGCTTCTGTATAAGTCATCATTTGAGAGCCTAAATAAAAAGTAATAGAACACAAACATGGCAATATAAGCATCTTTTTGAATTTACGAGGTGGCTTCAGCATTTTAATCTCTCCTATCGAACAACTCGTTCTCTATCAAGAACTATATCTTTATTATAATAAAATGAATTACAAAATGATATAAAAATTATGTTTCTTTTTACATTTCACTTTTAGCAGAAAAAGAGACTATCCTTTTTGATAGTCTCTTTTTGTTGTCCTTATTATTTTGTTTCACCATCGCCTTGCTGTGCATCAAACGTCCAAGTTAATTGTAACTTATCGCCTTGGAATTCATTTTGATCTTTTTTATTATCAACGAATTCAAATTTCACTTTGAATTTATCAGATTTACCTGCTGAAATACCTTTTTCATCCCAGAACCAAGCAGCTAAATCGTTATTTACCGCAGTAAGTGTGTCACCCTTCAATTTATCAAGCGTTGTTTCTTTTACGATTGTTTCATGCTTGTCTACATTTTTTAAGAATGTTACTTTAATATGTTTACCAAAATCATCTTTATTATCTTTCTTCACATCTTCTACATTGTAATCTGTTTTTAGTAGTACTTTTTTAATATCTAATGTCCCTTTATTTTCTAATTTAAATTCTTTTTCAACTGTATCACCAGGTTTTAAATTCGATACATTAACAACTGTTGATGGATTTAATGCTAAATCAAGCGTACCAGTCGCAAATGTATTGTTTGACACTTCTTTATCACTGAAAAATGCAAACGTTCCTCCGCCAACTAATGCAGCCCCTAATACTGCTGATGCGATACCCATTCCTAATTTTTTCTTTAAAGTCATGTCCATATCCCCTTAATCTATATATTTGTCAACTTCCTAATCGGAAAGTATAACCAAACAAACTAGACGGATTGTTCTACTTTTTTCTCTTTCTTTTCTCCATCAATGCTACGAATCGCACTAAAAATAGTAATAGCGGAATAACCTAGTAAAAAGACTCCTGGAATAATAAGAAGCAAAGCTGCTCCCGCTTTTGAATTCGCATAATTTAATGCATACCCTGCATAAGGAACTGTAATATCTGCATATTTCCCAATAACATTCTCCGCAAGTACCGGTTCTAAATCTGGCCCGTTGTTGTTGTCTCCTTTTGTTTCATACATTACTTTTCCATTTGTATCTTTTACACCGATAATACGGTGAGTGATAATTTTTTCATCTTTCTCTTTAAAAGTAATAACATCACCTTTTTGATATTTAGAACCATCTTTCGTCGGCTCTATCGCAATGATTGATCCTGTTAAAAATGTTGGTTCCATCGATCCTGAAAGAACGCTCTTAAATTGATATCCCATCACCGTTGGATCACCACCGCTCGCTTTTGAAGAAATAACTACAAAAGCTAAGCAAACCATTAACGCAAATAAAACAAATGAGATAACGTTGCTAATCACCTTCCAAATTAATTTCATCGTTTCTCTCCCTCTCCGTTGTTTTATATTATTTGAAGTATGCAATATTCAGTTTCGTTCTTTAACGAGAACACAACTAAATAATATAACGAACATATTAGAAATGCAATAAGAAAATTTACAATTATTAGTTATTTTCAATATAAAAAAAGGACTGTGAAGAAGTCTCTTCACAGTCCTTTTAAACTAGTAATTTATTTTTCTTCTGATTTCATTCCTTTTGTATTTCGGCGTAGCACTACAAATAAAATGGCTCCAAATAATATGGCAGCACCTATTCCAATGCTTATTATTTTCACGTTTAATTCGTTTACTTCAGGCTCGATCGTATCTTTTTTAGGCATCGCAAAAGTAACGTCTTCTTTAGAAAGAACATTTACCGTCGCAATTGTTTGATTATTTTTCGTAATATCAACTGCACCAACTACTTCACCACGATGAATTCCTTTATGATATAAAGAATCTTTATCTAATGAAGCCGCCCGGAACGTCGTCTTCACATTTTTCCCTTCATCTTTCTTAAGCATTAGTTCTGCACTTTTTTCAAGCTCACTATCAATATCTTTATTTAAATACGTTGTCTTTTGATGCCAACTATGTTTATCCAGTACAGTTTGCTTCACAAATTGACCGAAAGAATAGTCCGCCATCTGCTTTAAATCTTCATAAATTTCAGGTCTTTGAGAAGCCATTACTACGTTTATAATACGATTTCCATCCTTCTCATTTAATAAAACGAGTGTATTGCGCGCTTCATTTGTAAAACCTGTCTTACCACCAATACTAAATGGATTTTCAAAATAAGTAGATTTATTAAAAATAGACACCGTCTGCCTAGATGTCGTAACTGTTGTTCTTTTCGTATTCATCGCTTGTAAAATTTCAGGATACTTTTGCACACCTCTCGTAATCATAGCCATATCATATGGCGTAGTATAATGATTCGGATCATGCAATCCGTTTGGTGTTACAAAATGACTGTCGGTAGCGCCTAATTGCTTCGCTCTCTCATTCATCATATTAGCGAAATTCTCAACACTTCCGCCAATACGCTCCGCAATCGCATACGACACATCATTTGCACTAAGCACCATTAAAATCATAAGTGCAGTATTTCTATTAATCGTCTCACCAGGTTGAAACTCAATTTGATAATTACTCTTCTCTTGATCTAATGCTAATTGTGAAAATGTAAATTGATCCTCTGGCTTCGTATGTTCCATAAGTAAAATCGCCGTTAACACTTTCGTCATACTAGCCGGAAATGCACGGTGATGTGCGTTTTTATCATACAAAATATCTCCAGTTTTCGCATCAATTGTAGTTGCAAACTGACTAAAAACATTTGGCCCTTCCTTAGGTGGTGGTGCCACTTGTTCTGGGTTCACCCCAATATTCGTCTCAGCACGTAACGTCATAGGTGTCAAAAAAAATAAACCAATAACGGTAATAAAAGCCAAAATTTTCTTAAAATTTACCATATGACTCTCCCTTTTCACTATACTCTCACAGCTTAAAAACTGCATCTACCAATCTATATGTAATTTGTATTAAATTGGAAGAACATTCACTGTTTTTTACTATATCATACTTTTACGATGAAGAACATAAATATACAATAAAAAATAAGAAAGAATTATTCTTTCTTATCCTTCTCATCAATCAATGAATCTATTAAATTTTGACTAGCTTCCTCAGGTGTAATCTCATCGGTCATCCCCATAAACGACCAACCTTTAGAATCGACCCACTCAACAAACTCTTGCAAAAACTCATCATGTGTAACATCCACATCAAGAATTGAGCCATTAATTGAAATCGTTCTATTTTTAGATACGCGCATCTTGAACGTTTTCCTTACCATTACGATAATTCTCCCTTTACTTTTGAATATTTATAAAATAATCTTGTATCTCTGTTATACATGATTTTAAGTAAATTGTAAAAAGGATATATTGGCCAATTTAGATATTGAAAATGGAAATCGCTTATCCTACATACCTCTCGTTCCATATACAAATGGTCATATTATTCAACAATTAAACCATTTAGATGAATAAGAAATCATGGCCTTTTGGAAGATATCATGCAAAATAGTATAATTTGAACAAGAGAACTAAAGCAGCTCCATTTAGCCAGACTCTTTCGTTGTAGACTTAGAGACCGATGCGAAAATTACTATTTGGTTCCTATTTCTATACATAATATCGCTGGAAAGAAGGTAGTACGGTGAAAACAACAGAAAATTTTACTGACAAGGCCGATATATATGCGAAACATCGCCCTAGTTATCCTAATGAATATATTGATTATTTGCTTTCGGCTAACGAACTAAATGAGAATCAAATTGTGGCCGATATTGGTTCAGGTACAGGGATATTTAGCCGCCAGCTGCTTGACAGTGGTTTACATGTTATTGGAGTTGAGCCAAATGATGACATGAGAAAAATGGCCGAACAATCGTTAAAACGATATCCTCGTTTTCAATCTATAAAAGCAACTGCTGAAAATACCACTTTGAAAGAAAATAGTGTAGATTTAGTGACTGTTGCTCAAGCATTTCATTGGTTTGATAAAGAAGCTTTCAAAATCGAATGCCAACGAATTTTGAAACAAAAAGCAAATGTTGCTCTTGTTTGGAATAGTAGAGATGTAACTAGTCCACTTATTAAAGAGAACGCAGAAATTTGCCAGAAAACCTGCCCAACCTTTAAAGGCTTTAGCGGCGGAATTGATGAAACTCCAGAAGTATTTAACAGCTTCTTCAAAGGTGGAAAGTATGAGTTTAAAGAATATCAAAATGATTTACTTTTTGATTATGAAAGCTTTTTAGGAAGGAATTTATCAGCATCTTATGCTCCGAAAGAAAATGACGAACAGTATAAAAACTTTATTTTTCTCCTATCAGAGCTATTCGAAAAATACAGTAAGAATGGAAAAATTGTTCTCCCAAACTTAACGCGAAGCTATATGGGCAACGTGTAAACAACCAGACATAAAGTAGAACTTTAATTAGCCCTCACCGATCGGGCGCGATCATTGCATAAACCTTAAATTTATAATGCAGTACACTATATTCAAAATTAAGCAAGCACACCCCCGTCCTAAATTCATAACGGGGTTATGCTTGTTTTAGGTGATGCAATGTAATAGCTTTATTATCTTTTTACAAAAAACTTATATTTTATCACACCAAATACACTTGACTTTATTAAAATGGAATATATTAGAAAACACCTTAAATTGAGGAGGAATTCAATGGCACGTTGTACACATTGTAAAACAAAATGGAAAGTAAAAGATGTATGGTCGATACTCGTGACATTTGAAAAAGATTGTCCGTATTGTTTCGGAAGGCAATACCTATCAAAGCAAACAATAAACACCATGCCAGAACTTTTAAGCTTACCTTTACACTTCTTATTCCCTTTTCTTGTTGATTTGAGTGATGAAGGTCCTTTAGATTGGTATCGAAAAAAATAATATAACCGCTCTATTTGAACCCACTTTTCATTACATTCTCTACTTATATATTCCTTAATACACTACTAAATTGACTCCAAATTCTTCCTGTTCAAAAGATTACTATAAAAATATTGTAAAATTTCAGTTAATTATATATAATTGTTTTAACATAATGATTAAAGATGCTGTTACATAAGCATTTTTGAAGATCCCGTAGCTCAGCAGGGAGAGCGCCACCTTGACAGGGTGGAGGTCGTGAGTTCGAGCCTCTCCGGGGTCATAAAACCTAATAGTATCAAGGATTGAGAGGGTATTCTCACAAGCTAAAACTGTGGAGGCCTCCATCAGACACCACAAGTTAACAGAGGACTAATTCTAGTCAGTAAACTAGCTAGCTCAGGGGGAGTCCTCTTTTTGTTTCCATAAAGCTGAGAAAGGACTGAAAAGAAAATGCTACTTAAGTTTGCTATGAAGGATTTCAAGGAGGAAAAAGAGTTCGCTAATCTGTCCCCTCGTACAATTGTAGTTAGCATACGAGCTGGAAAAATCTCTGAAACTCTTAGTTTTAATCTAGACGAATTAACTGAGGAGGTAAACAACGATACGTTTAATAGATAATACCTGCCGAGCCGACTCGAACATCCTAATTTAACGATACCCTACTTAGTACTTCTATACAAAAATAAAGCAAGGATTTCTCCCTGCTTCTGTTAATTTCTTTTATTGAGAAGATTAGCTACCAATATTTTTATCTGTCATTCTATACAATTTATATCTATTTTGCCCTCTTCTTTTTTCGATTTCTAAATATTACCTCTAACACTACTACTGCGATGAATCCTACAGTTAGTTGTAAACCTGTAAACAGAAGTTTAACATTTAGAGGGATATCAGGTGCACTCCACAGTAACGCTGGAGGAATAAGGATACCAATAATTACAATAATTCTCATTATCTTCCCCATTTTGTTTCTCCTATCATATCTTTAAGATTTACGTTTTTTTTTACAATTCTACTAATTTCTCACGTAGAACCAATTCACTCTCAGTCATATACCCTCTATGCATTTCCTCTACAATTTTATCATGATTAAAACATAATACTTTTTCATCACCTAGATAGCCTACTGGATAAGGAACACCCACATAATCAAAATCACGTTTATCTGCTGATACAATCATTCTTCCAATTATCATAATGACAGGTTCTACACCTTCTAGTTTCACTACTGTTCCGATTGGTAAAAGTTTCATTTATTTATTCCCCCTCTTATGTTATACATTATTTTTTTTTAAATTTACTATACATCCGTTCGTACATTTTATTAGTACCAAGTGCACAAGCTCCTAAAATAAGAACACCTATAATAAAGCCAACTTTTTTAGGTAATTCATAAGGAGACGTAATAGCAACTACAAGTAATATAGCAATTGCAACATATGTAATATATTTTCCAGCCTTAAATGGTTGCATATTAATATGCCCCTCTCTTAATCCTCAAATTTAATGGTACCACCTAATCCATAACCATCTCCAACATATAATCCCGTTTCTTTTCCTAATTTAAAGTCATAACCAAGTGTCCCCAAACCCAATTCACCTTTTACGACGACATCTTTATCTCCTATAAGAGGAACAAATTCTGGAATATGAAAGAGTTCCATCTCTACTTCATACTTATTTGTAGTAACTTCTGCTGCATTTTTTAGTGTATATTCGTCCACACCATACGCAAAGTTTCCTTCACCAAACTTTTGAGTAATTTTAATATCCTTCATCTCGAAGCCTGTAGGGGTAAGTATAGGAACTTTTGTGCTATATTCGTTCTCTAAAACTGAACCCTCCATCTTTGTACCAATAATATTCCCTTCAAATAAATCATCTTTAGCAGCATCAAAAGAATAAGGAATATTTACATCTACTTTTCCAGATAAGGCTTTCATTGTAAATTCCCCATTTGTCCCTACACTATTCTTTGCTTCCACCACTGCTCCCTCAAGCGTTCCACCAAATCGGTCTCCTTCTTTGTATTCTGCTTTCCCTTGCAAATACTCCACATCATTTTGAGATTTTGCTTTTGCTAACATATAATCCATTTGGTCTGCTTCGCGGAATTTCTTAGCAGAATGTTTGAGTTCTTCTGAAATTTTATCCAATAGATTATTAACTTCAAAAATCTTTGGTTTAGCTTCATTAAACATTTGATAGAAATTTTGACTTGTTGCACCTGTCCACTGAGACGCTATGTTTTCTGTTTGATTATAAAGATCTTTGTGCATATTGTCTAAAGTTTGTCTTATATCTTGTACCAACTTAGCAGACTGCTCCAAACGCTCTGGAGTAATTTTTATTAAGTCCATAAGCCTTTCCCCTTTTAAATTTATATATAGAATATTTTACCACAATAGAGTTATTGCAACTATAAATATTTTATATACTCTTAAAACTTCGAAATCTTTTTTCTCCTCAGGATTACCCTTACGGCACTTTGAAATTATAACTTATGCATTCGTGCTAACTCTGTAATATAACCTACTTTTTTTATCTTTTTAATAATAATTTCTGCCTGTCCAAATGTTCTTTGATTTATTTCTTCTCTTATTTGCTTCAATATTTCTCCCGTTTCATCTGGTCCTCTCACATCTATCACGACAGTCTGATGTGAACCTTCGGGCAAATGTTTCAATCTATCTTCAAACTGTTTTACTACAATATTTATTAATGAACGTCTACCACTAGATATCATAACATTGTAGTTTTTAGCTTCTATTAAAACAGTAAACATTTTTGGTTTTACTTTATTAAATCTCTGATAAAATTGTTCTCTACTCGCTCCATTCCATTGTGTAGCGATATTCTTAATTTGATTGTATAGGCCATTATGTAAATATTCTAATAATCCCCTGATGTTACTTACTGTCTTTGCAGTCTGTTCTAGCCGTTCAGACGTTACTTTTATCTATACTATACCATTCCTTCTTTACATATTGATTTATATGTTTCTTCATTATAAATAGCAAAATAAAACCCAGCAACTTTAAGATTGCTGGGTTATCTCTTATTTATATTCGAAAAGACAATCACAATTACCCCGAGCACATAATGCCCCGAAACCAGCCACACGCTCCGATCAAAAATCATAATTGACACCCAAAGCGATATATTAATACCAGCAAATAATACGTATAAAATGAAGTCTCTCTTTTGTAGCGCCCCTCTATTCATTACAATGTAGATTGCACCGATTGGTGGAAGGATAAAACAAAGGAAAAAGACAAACATTTTTCTTAACGACCATGGATATGAAGTTACTGTCTGCATAGGAATCTCCTTTTCACTTTATAGTACTTTTAACATTGGCCTCACAATTCTATATTCCTTACCATCAGGCTCCTTTATGATTAAAGGTGAGTGAGGACCTTTTTCTTCTTCTATCATTGTGAATACCTCTGTTTTTTCTTGTAGTGTGTTCGATTCACTGTTTTTAGTAGGCTTTTTACTTATCTCAATTTTCTTTGTTACTTCGCCTAGCCTTTGCCCGACTTCTTCTGCTTTGGCAGGTTCATGCGTTACGTAGTATTCCTGTCCCTCCCATACTAACATAGGTGGCACTTGTTCTCGTTTGTTACATATTATATAAGTAGTACTAGCTACAAGTAATAGACATGTTAATAAAAAGAAGATAGTTTTTTTATTCATATACTATTCTCCCTATCCATCATTTTATTAAATTATATAATATCCATCATATGTGGTAAAAGGATTTAGTGGGAATTTTCGGATTTTAAACTATAAAGAAAAACCTTACTTAAGTAAGGTTACATTTTTACATTCTATAGTGACCGATTTATTAAAACGATCATGATGATAATCGCTATAAACATAACAACTAAACAGCCGATCATTTTATAAAAGCCTCTTTTCGTTAACGTCCCACCTTGCACGTCTTTACGAATAAATAAGAATACGGCTAAAAATAATACAAGCCCAATGCCAAAAGCATACATCATTTGCATATGTTAATCTTCCTTTCTCTTTTCCATCTTAATATCTTTTTGCCAAAACAACAAATGAGATAAAGACGGTACTCATTGTGAGTGCCATAAGTATGTTCAGTAGTTCAACTGCAGATAGTGTAATAACGTTTAAGTTTAAGCCGATAGAGAAAAGAAGATAATATGCTGTTAACGCAAAAAAGCTGAAGAACATGCCTTTATAACGAATTAATTTCATCCGCTCGTCTTTTTCTTTAAATTGTGGATGTAAGTAGCTTAAGCAAAAACACATAATCATCATTGCGAGAACTGTATAAGTTGGAGTCGGTGGTGCTGAATGCGTCATTATCCCCGCAAATACCATAGTTCCACTCATAATAAAAAAAATAATTCCCATGATTAAAAAGTACTTTTGTGAATAGTTCATCTTTACTCCTCCCCTTCTTTTCCTTCATAAATAAATACATGTTCTATCGTTGTCTGAAATGTTTTTGCTATTTCAAATGCTAACGGAAGTGATGGATCGTATTTTCCTTTTTCAATTGAAATGATGGTTTGTCTGGAAACGCCAAGTTTCTCAGCCAATTTTTCTTGAGATAGTCCAAATTTTTTTCGGTATTCGACCATTTTATTTTCCAAGGAAATTTCTCCCTCCTCCCTTACACCGAGTATATATGTAAAGTAACCTTTACGTCAAGTTCCCTTTACATATACTTTAGTTTGTTTCACTCTATTTATATAGAAGAAACTTTTTCAATTTCGGCACGTCTATTTTAAAGCGAAACATGGAACAATGGAACTAACCGTTACTATATCTCCACCTCTCTTTTTTTTTAATTTAATATCTCCATATTTGTTTTATCCTTTTAAAATATTTCATTTATCCCTTTATTCCGCAAAATGTGTTATTGGTTTTACGGTGTTTTTCGGCATATTTATAGAAACTAACTGTTTATGAAGCATTTTTTATGTTTAGCAACTTTTTTTGTAGAAATCCTTCACTTTCCTTTCAATATTTAACACTATCTAAATAAAGTTTACGATAAATTCATAATTTTTTATTTTTTATACTATATTCCGTTATATTGTTGTATAATATCAATGAAAGCGCTTATTATTTCAATATACATAATTCGAACTTATTTTTATCGAAACATTCTAACTATTATACTTATATTTACATGCAACAATTTTAGTTATTCGTATAGGTATACCAAATATATCCACCCTATTTTTCTGTAAAATTACTTTATAACATGAAAGATTAACTTGGGTGATAAGTTATTGTGAATGTTTTTTTACAAAACAGATAAGTAATAGTGTTTGGTATTATGTAAATTATTGTAATAACATAAGAGTAAAGAAAAACATTTACATTGATTATTGGTTCATCAATTATTGAAAAGAGCAAAATGCACCTTTTTGTATGGAAAAAGGATTATATGCATTGGGAGGTTTAAACAAATGACGAGGAAGAATACAACGACAAACCCTTGGGCCAAGTTCCACGGTCCGAACCTTGGTTATGTTATTGAACAGTATGATCTTTACGTAACTGGAGCAGGTTCTGTTGATCCGGAATTACAAGAGCTTTTTGAAATTTTTGGAGCTCCTTCGTTTCAAGATGATGTCGTAACAGGGGACAACACAGCAACACATTTTTCTCCTCAAAACACAGGTAACATTGAAAAGATTCTTAAAGTCGTTCAACTTGTTGAACAGATTCGTTCTTTCGGGCATACGTTGGCTCACATCAATCCGATGGAGGATGCTGCAAATGGACAATCTCTTCTTGAGAAAGCAATGAACGAACTGAGCGATGCTGATTTGAAAGCGATTCCAGCGAAAACAGTATGGCCAGATGCACCAGAAGGTATTCACACTGCACTTGATGTAATTCATAGATTAAAAGAAGTGTATACACAATCTTTAGCTTATGAATTTTCTCATATACAAGATAGTGAAGAACGCGCGTGGTTGCATCAAATGGTGGAATCAAATTCATTGCGTCAACCACTATCAAATAAAAAACGAACTGCTCTTTTAAAACGTTTAACAGCTGTTGAAGGTTTCGAGCAATTCTTGCATAAAACATTCGTTGGGCAAAAGCGTTTCTCTATCGAGGGCGTTGATATGCTTGTACCTGTTCTAGATGAAATTGTGCTAGAAGGAGCTAAAAACGGCGTAGAAGATGTCATGATTGGTATGGCTCACCGCGGTCGTCTAAGCGTACTTGCTCACGTATTAGAAAAACCATATAGTCACATGTTTGCTGAGTTCAAACATGCAAAAATAGAAGGCGCAGTGGCAAATTCTGGCTGGACTGGCGACGTGAAATACCATTTAGGTAGAGAACAAGTCGTTAGTAACGAAGAAGTTAGCACTCGCATTACATTAGCAAATAACCCAAGTCACCTTGAGTTCGTTAATCCCGTTGTGGAAGGTTTCGCACGTGCGGCTCAAGAAAACCGTAAAAAATCTGGTCTTCCAGAACAAGATACTTCAAAATCATTCGTAATTTTAGTTCATGGTGATGCTGCATTCCCTGGTCAAGGTATTGTATCTGAGACATTGAACTTAAGCAGATTGAACGCGTATCAAACGGGCGGAACAATTCATGTTATCGCAAACAATGCAGTTGGTTTTACGACTGATAGCTATGATTCTCGTTCTACGAAATATTCAAGTGACCTTGCAAAAGGTTTCGATATTCCGATTGTTCACGTGAACGCTGATGATCCAGAAGCTTGTCTTGCTGCTGCTAACCTTGCGATTCAATATCGCATGCTGTTCAAAAAAGATTTCCTAATCGATTTAATTGGTTACCGCCGCTACGGTCATAACGAAATGGATGATCCAGCAGTTACACAACCACAAGTGTACAAAAAGATTAAAAATCACCCAACTGTAAGAGCAATTTATGCAGATCAATTACAAGCTGCTGGTGTTCTAAATGCAGATGAAATTGAAACAATTACACAATTTACGCAAGAGCAATTAAAATCTGACTATGCACAAGTACCGCCAGCTGATACGAGCGATGCAACAATTCACGTTAAAGTGCCAGATGTTGTTGCAAAAGGTATTCAGCCAATTGATACTGGTGTTGAGCTTGACTCACTTCGTGCAATTAATGAAGGTCTACTCTCTTGGCCAGAAGGCTTTAACGTATATCCGAAAGTGAAGAAAATTCTTGAGCGCCGTAAAGATGCTCTTGAAGAGAACGGTAAAATTGAATGGGCACTTGCTGAGTCATTAGCATTCGCTTCTATTTTACAAGAAGGTACGCCAATTCGTTTAACTGGGCAAGATTCACAGCGTGGTACATTCGCGCATCGTCACATCGTATTACACGATACTGATACAAATGAAACATATTCACCATTACATCGCTTACCAAATATCAACGCTTCATTCTCTGTTCATAACAGTCCGTTATCAGAAGCTGCTGTTGTTGGTTACGAGTATGGTTATAACGTATTCGCTCCGGAAACGCTTGTTATGTGGGAAGCGCAATATGGTGACTTCTCAAATACTGCGCAAGCATTATTTGATCAATATGTTTCAGCTGGAAGAGCGAAATGGGGTCAAAAATCTGGTTTAGTTCTTCTATTACCACACGGTTATGAAGGTCAAGGACCAGAGCACTCTAGTGCGCGTCCTGAACGTTTCTTACAGTTAGCTGCTGAGAACAACTGGACAGTTGCAAACTTAACGAGCGCGGCACAATACTTCCATATCCTGCGTCGTCAAGCATCTATCTTAGGAACAGAAGCTGTTCGACCATTAGTATTAATGACGCCGAAAAGTTTATTACGTCACCCACTTACGCTTTCAACTGCTAGTCAGTTAAGCGAAGGACGTTTCCAACCTGCTTTAGAACAAGAAAACCTTGGTACAAAACCAAACAAAGTAAAACGTCTTGTTTTAAGTACAGGTAAAATGGCGATTGACTTAGCAGCAGAAATCGAGTCTGGTAAGCATGAGTACAACTTAGATGAAATTCATATCGTTCGTATTGAACAGTTGTACCCATTCCCTGCTGAGAAAGTTCAATCTATTATTAAACGCTTTAAAAACTTAGAAGAAATTATTTGGGTTCAAGAAGAGCCTCGTAATATGGGCGCATGGCATTACATGGCTCCAATTCTGTTCGAACTAGCTGGAGATAAAGTGAAAACAGGTTACATCGGACGTCCAGATCGCTCTAGCCCATCTGGCGGCGATCCATTCGCTCACAAAGCTGAGCAAGAACTGATTGTTTCACACGCTTTAGATGTGAAGTATAACTTCCGTCAAGATAAACTAGAAATTGAAGTTTTCAGCAACTAAAAAGTAACAATGAAGATTTCTAGCTTGTTCCTTGGGCAGATAGTCTGCCCAAGGTCAGGCTAACAAATGGAGATTACCGAAGACAAAAGAAGAAAAAACACACCGTTAGGCAAATAAGGGGAGGACATTTAAAATGATCGAAATTAAAGTACCTGAGCTTGCAGAATCTATTACTGAAGGAACTATCTCACAATGGCTTATCAACGTAGGCGACAAAGTTGAGAAAGGTGGCAGCGTTGTTGAGCTTGAAACTGATAAAGTCAATGTAGAAATCATTGCAGAAGATTCAGGTATTGTATCGAAATTACTAGGCGAACCTGGGGATACAGTTGAAGTTGGCGCAACTATCGCAATTTTAGACGCAAACGGAGCACCAGTTGCAGTAAGTACACCTGCACCGGCTGAGCAACCGAAACAAGAAACTGCTGAAGCACCAAAAGCTGCGGCACCAAGTACTGAACAAACTGCAACTCTACAAGGTTTACCAAATACAAACCGTCCTATCGCATCACCAGCTGCTAGAAAAATGGCTCGTGAATTAGGAATCGACTTAAACGACGTACGTAGCACAGATCCACTTGGCCGTGTGAGACCACACGATGTACAAGCTCATGCTGCAGCACCAAAAGAAGCACCAGCTGCTCCAAAAAGTCCAGCTCCTGCTCCAGTTGCAAAAACTGAATTCGAAAAACCAGTTGAGCGCGTGAAAATGTCCCGCCGCCGTCAAACAATTGCAAAGCGTCTTGTAGAAGTTCAACAAACATCTGCAATGTTAACAACATTTAACGAAGTTGATATGACTGCAATCATGGAATTACGTAAAGAGCGTAAAGATGCTTTCGAGAAAAAACATGATGTACGTCTTGGTTTCATGTCATTCTTCACAAAAGCAGTTGTTGCAGCATTAAAACAATTCCCATTATTAAATGCTGAAATTCAAGGCGACGAGCTTATCATTAAAAAATTCTATGATATCGGTATTGCAGTAGCAGCTCCAGACGGATTAGTTGTTCCAGTTGTACGCGATGCGAACCAATTAAACTTCGCTGAAATCGAAAGCGAAATTCGTGAATTAGGTAAAAAAGCACGTGATAACAAACTTTCATTAAAAGAACTACAAGGTGGTACATTTACAATTACAAACGGTGGTGTGTTCGGTTCTCTAATGTCAACACCGATCCTAAACAGCCCACAAGTTGGTATTTTAGGAATGCACAAAATCCAAGTACGTCCAGTTGCAATCGATAACGAACGTATGGAAAACCGCCCAATGATGTATATCGCTTTATCTTACGATCACCGTATTGTTGATGGTAAAGAAGCAGTTAGCTTCCTTGTTGCTGTTAAAGATATGCTTGAAGATCCAAAATCATTATTATTAGAAGGTTGATAGATTCATAATCTATTACAGGCTGTAGAATATATCATTCTACAGCTTTTTTTATTGCATTCATACGGGACAAATCGCATGACATAAGGTAATAATGTATGCCTAAAACGTAAGGAGGATTAAAATGAGTAACCTTCCAGCACATGCAAAACTAAAAGCAAATAAAGATACTTTCTTCCTCCCCGACTCAAACGGGGGTGTCTATTTTCGAAATAACGCCAGTTCATTTCGTATGGACGGTGACGGAATTTATAACTGGATTGAAAAATTAATGCCAATGTTTAACGGTAATTATTCTTTAGCAGAAATAACGGATGGTCTCCCTCTCCCCTATCAAAATCGTGTATTTGAAATTGGAGAGATTTTATATACAAATGGGTTTGTCCGTGATGTAAGTCAAGATGCACCTCATGAATTAAACAGTGCGTTACTTGATAGATATGCTTCGCAAATTGAATTTCTAGAAGCAGATTCTCATTCAGGCGCTTTAAAATTCGAAACGTACCGCAATGCAAATGTACTTATAATCGGCTCTGGAGATATGCTTACTTCCTTAGTTTCTTCTTTATTAGAATCCGGATTACCTACCTTTCATTACCTTGTGACAGATTATGAAGAAACGAATTACGACCGTATTCACGAGCTAGTAGAACTTGCGCATGAAGTAGATGATGCTGTACTTGTTCAAGAAATAGATACAACAATTGATCGTCCCCTACATGAAGTGTTCGAGCCTTTCGACTGGATTTTATACGTTTCGCAAAATGGAGATATCGAAGGACTAAGAGCAGTTCATGCGATTTGCAAGGAAATAGGAAAGAACTTCATACCTGCTGTCTGTTTATCAACAGTTGGTTTAGCTGGTCCTGTCGTAACAACTAATCGTGAAGAATGCTGGGAGTCCGCATGGCATCGGCTACATGAAACGACTTTACAAAATGAAAATTCATCAGCCACCTTCTCTCCTATTACATCCGCAATGCTAGCAAATATAATCGTTTTTGAATTATTTAAACATGTTGCTGATGATTCACATCGAGAAAAGAATCCACAATTCTTTTTATTAAATTATGAAACACTTGAAGGAACATGGCATCCTTTTATAAAACATCCTCTCGCCACTGATGAAAGTTTTACAATTGATACGATAGAAAACCTTTCTGAAAAACTTGAGCATCGGTCTAACCAACATACCTCAACTGATTTATTCCGTTTTTTCGATTCATTAATTTCTAAAGAAACTGGTATATTCCATGTATGGGATGAACAAGATTTACATCAATTACCGTTATCACAATGCCATATTCAAGTAGCTACACCTCTATCAGATGGTCCAGCTTCCCTCCTGCCTCTTATAACTTGCAGTGGTTTAACTCATAACGAAGCGCGCCGAGAAGCTGGTTTAGTAGGAATCGAAACATACGTAGCAGAAATTATGCACCGCCTTATCCCTGAACATAATGATATCGGTATTGGCGCTGGAGAAACGATGACAGAGGGTGTATATCGGGCACTACAACAACATTTAAATAATAAATTGTATGAACGACAATCACATATGCTAGAAGAAATTACGACGGTCGACTTAACGGACATTCATGATAAAAATTGTAGATTTTATTACGATGCCCTCGCTACCATTCATGAAGCACCTAAAATAGCAGTAAGTGAAGAGATTCTCAGCTTTCCAGTCGTTTGGGTCGGTATAAATGATCGATGGTACGGCGCATCTAATATTAATACAACGTTAGCGTTACGAAGCGCCCTACAACTATCCCTTCTTCATATTCAAAATGAAGAGACTCCATACAGAGCTAATATCTTGCCGGAATCCTCTATTATTTTATATGACACGGATTCTTTTAGGTTAGAAATACAAGCAGAAGAAGAAATTCCAAGTACGCAATCTGTACAGCTTGCCTTGCAACATTTAGAAGAACATCATTTTTATCCATTCGTGTTTGATTTGGCAATTGAATCATTTTTGAAAGAAAACTTAGATGGTGTGTACGGGGTATTAATTGGAAAGGAGGACGGTCTATGACTCAAAATATATTACTTATAGGGGATGGCATTCTTGCAGACTATGTACATGATCAATTATACAAACAATATTCCATCATTCGCCAACATACAATTGCAGACGAACTCCCTGAAAATATCGACCTCGCTCTCGTATTACACGACGGCTCTCCTTCTACTATTCATCATGACGCTGAGCTAACTTTCCGGTCAAATCATATTCCGTGGCTACGTGGTTTTACTTCATTTGGTGAAGGGATTATCGGGCCTTATATTCACCCTCCTGCAGCCGGATGTACTCATTGTGCCGATGGACGACGCTTTATCGCTGGATTTGATCAAAAAGAAATGTGGGAGTTACAACGAAAATATGCGGTAAAAGAAGAAAACGTAACGAGGGGTGATGTACGTGCCACCCAAAATGGCATTCTGCAAATGTGCCATCTGATTTGCGCAGAAACAGAGAAAATATTAACTCATAATCATCCTTCTTTAGAAAATGAACTCATTTTACTAAACTTACAAACACTGCAATGTACGCGACATTCTTTTCTTCCAGATCCACTCTGCCCTGTATGTAGTAATTTACCTGATGACACGGCAGATGCAGCAGCGATTTCATTACAACCGAGCTTAAAAACAAGTGATGCAACATATCGCTGTCGTTCCATTCATGAACTAAACACATTTTTAACGAAAGACTATTTAGATTACCGAGTCGGTATGTTGAATGGAAAAATGCAGCATTCTTTATTACCATTTGCTGACGTTATTATAAACATGCCATTAATGTTTGGAAATGAAGGGGTTGCAGGGCGAACTCATTCATTTGCAATCAGTGAAGCAACTGCTATTTTAGAAGGTTTAGAACGATATTGTGGTATGTCACCTCGAGGGAAAAAGACAAATGTGTATGGTAGTTTTCATGATGTAGAGGACCACGCGCTGAATCCCCTTACGCTCGGTGTACATACAAATGAACATTATAATCGTGATGGTTTTCCATTTAAACCGTTTGATCCTGACTATGAACAAAACTGGGTATGGGGATATTCACTATCACAAAACCGGCCAATTTTAGTTCCTGAATCAATCGCTTATTATAGCCTCGGTCATCGAGATGCTTACGTATATGAAACATCAAATGGATGTGCCATTGGTGGTAGTTTAGAAGAAGCAATTTTTCACGGCATTTTAGAAATTGTAGAGCGTGACGCCTTTTTGCTCACTTGGTATGCTGAATTACCTCTTCCCCGCCTTGATCTTAGTTCAGCACATGATACAGAATTACAATTAATGATTCAGCGGCTATACACGATTACTGGTTATGAATTACATGCATTTAACGCAACGATGGAACACGGCATCCCGAGCTTATGGGTAATTGCAAAAAATACGCGTGAAAATGGAATGAATGTCGTTTGTGCTGGAGGCTCTCATTTGGATCCAGTCCGTGCTTTAAAGAGTGCCATTCACGAAATAGCAGGCATGTTACTTATAACAGATGATGAACTTGAGGAAAAAAGAGAGTACTATGAAAACTGCTTACAAGACCCTTATCTCGTAAATAAAATGGAAGACCATAGTATGCTGTATGGATTGAAAGAAGCAGAAGAACGTCTTCACTTTCTTTTACGCGGGGATGCCCCGGTGCAAACGTTCCAAGAAATGAATGCATTACAATCAGTTGATCTAGATTTAACATCCGATCTTCATCAACTTTTAAACCGTCTAGGGCAATCTGGACTTGAAGTAATAGTTGTCGATCAAACAGTACCTCTTATAGAAAAAAACGGATTACATTGTGTAAAAGTCATTATTCCAGGTATGCTACCGATGACATTTGGTCACCATCTCACTCGACTTACAGGGCTAGATCGAGTGTATACCGTACCGATGACACTTGGATATACAGACGAACCTTTAACGACTGAACAATTAAATCCACATCCGCACCCGTTTCCATAGTAAAGGAGGGGATTTCATGCAACTAGATACTTTTTTACATCATCTCCATTTCTCTATCGATGAAATTATGCCAAATCATGAAATAGACTGGGAAGATGCACCGCTTCCTTATAAATTATATCGAAACTTACCTATTATCCCTCTCTCTTTAGAAATCCCATTATCTTTACCTAACTCTTCTACTACACCTACTTTAGATGAAATTGGTCATTATCTTTGGTGTTCATTTGGTTTAACCCAGTTATGTCAGCTAAATAGCGAGAAAATTTTATTTCGAAGATCTATCCCTTCCGGCGGCGCTTTATATCCAAATGAATTGTATATATATTTAAAAATTGACGATTATCCAGACGGCATTTACCATTACGACGCCGCGCATCACCGACTTATCTTACTTCGCGAAGGAAATTTCGATTCTTATATTACAGAAGCACTCGGCAATCGTTGTAACATACAATCTTGTTTTGGTGCTGCATTCGTATCCACCATGTTTTGGAAAAACTTCTTTAAATACAATAATTTTTCATATCGTCTTCAAGGATTAGATAGTGGTGTTCTCATCGGCCAATTACTTGAATGTGCCAAACAATTCGGCTACACAAATGGCGTATATTTTCAATTTCTAGACCGTGCAATTAATCATTTACTCGGACTGTCAGAAGGAGAAGAAAGCGTGTATGCTGTCGTTCCTTTCAGTACAGAACCGCAATTTAATTGGTTTCACAATGATTACCGTGAAATTAAAACAGTTACTTCTCATGAGTTGTTACAACAAATTCCGCCTTTAGCACATGAACATTTCGTTCGCTCAAAATATGTAAATGAATATCCGATGATAACAAAAATAAATGAAGCCTCTATGATTGAATCGACAGCACAGTTCCAAACACTAGCTCATGAAGAGTACTATCAACATCATGCGCATGCTGTACAACTGCCGAAAGTAGAGCGTTTATCTTATGATTTCTTACAACTTTGCAGAAAACGGTATTCCCCTGATGCTGACTTTATTTTAACGAAATGGGATGCGGCCGAGCTCGCTACTTTACTACAAGAAGCGAGTCTCTCCTTCCCTTATTCCAACGACCTTGATGGTACGTATGTAAATGAAAATGCGCGCGTCTCATTATATGGATGTTTCTATAACGTAAAAGATATAAAAAACGGTGCTTACGCTTATAACAGTAAAACTCATTCCATCCAGCCAATTCGGTACGGAGACCTTCGTTATCCCCTTCAATCTAGTATGACGATGGATAACATAAACCTTTTTCAAGTACCACTTTGCTTACATGTAGTCGGAAAGAAAGATTACTATACAAATGCATTAGGCTATAGAGGGTACCGTATTCATCAAATGGAAGCAGGTATACTCGTTCACAAACTCGTTTTTGCAGCGACCGCAATGGGGATGGGCGGGCATCCGTTACTTAGTTTTGATACAAATTCATGTGATCAGTTATACGGGATAGATGCTGGAAATGAAACGTCACTTATTCAAATTCCTGTTGGAGCGTATCGAGCGCGGAATTGGTTAAAAGGGGATTTACGTAATTAGAAGCACGCCGCTCATCGGCGTGCTTTTTTTACTAGATTAATTTAAAAATACTCTTAATTTGTCTCGCAAATAACCAGTTTTTCGTACCGTAGTTATCATTTAAACTATCTAAATTGATAGATTGTCCGTTAGCAAACTTTAATTCTAACGTTGTATTTTTATCGTTTGTTTTTAAGTTACTATGTGTAATGGCATCATACTTTAATTTTTCAATCTCAACATATTCGTTTTTTTCTTGTCCGATCACGACATGGTCTTGGAAGAAGAACAATACTTCTACTTTCTTACCGAAACAAAATACGTTTTTCGTATAAATTAATGTCGCATTATCAAGTCCAATGCATACTTCTTTCATCTCTTCAACAACGTTTCCAAAGTCTTCTTCATGTCTTGCGTTTGATTCAGCAATCCATTCTTCGATTGTTTTCATGTTAATTGCCATACTGTGCCCCCTGGTTCGTTCATTGCTTTGTTTAAAAACTAAATACTATATGACAATATAAGCGATACGTACTATGTTTTCAAGGGTGAACGGTATATTCAAAATAAAGTTAAATTTCAAAGTAATATACTAGGAGCACCAATCTCATTGTATTTTAAACGTTTGCACGAGGCATTCTTCATCGTCGATTAACTGTATTTTCTCATCAAATTCGATGTTTAGCTCCCTATATACTTTCTTCCAAAAAGAAACAGCTGGTACATTTTTCACAAATTCGATAACGAAATATTGCCCTCGTTTCTCTTTTAGTACATTCTCAATAACTTGTTTACCAATTCCTTTCCCCTTGTGTTGATTCAATATGAAAATGTCATTAATACTAAAGTCATTTTCCTTCTTTAAGAATGGACGTTCCAGTAGTAATAAAAATCCTACAATATCATTATCACCTTTAATAAAATACGGAGTAATTCCATCATTTACCCAAAACATATGCAAATCTTCGAATTCAAAAAATCCATTTGCCCCAATCGTTATATGAGGAGTGAATGTAGAGAGGTCATGAAGATATAGTGCGTACAAATTACGTAATATCTCTTTTTCTGATTCTTGAACTGCTTGAAGTGTTATAAACATTTTTAATGATCCCCTTCCCTATATGTAACTATTTCCCAACCCTCTTCATTCGACAAAAATGATGATTACCCTTTAACGAAAAAAATAGCACTTAAAAAGTGCTATTCCGCTCGCCTTGCCGCTTGCTGAATTGGATCCCAAACGCTGTTATATGGTGGTGCATAACTTAAGTCCACATCTTCTAAATCGTGAATGCTCATTTTATTGAAGAGTGCCATTGCGATTACATCAATCCGTTTATCTACACCTTCTTCTCCAATTACTTGTCCACCTAATAATTGTTTCGTGTCAGAACGGTATAGTAATTTCAAGTAAAGTGGTTTCGCATTTGGATAATAGCCCGCCATATTAGTCGAATCTACTTTGACTGTTTTATACGGGATATGTAGTCCTTTTGCTTCTTTTTCATTTAAGCCTGTTCTTGCGAGCGTCAAATTCATAAATTTAATAATGCCTGTACCTAACGTTCCTTTAAAAGCTCTTCGTTTATCTAGCATATTCAGTCCAGCAAGTCGCCCTTGTTTATTTGCAGTTGTTCCAATTGGAATATGATCATGAATTTCTTTTATCACGTGATAATGTGTCGCACAATCACCAGCTGCATATACGTCTTGCACATTCGTTTGCATATATGCATTTACCTCGATTGCCCCTTTATGATTTGTACGTATATTCGTTCCTTCAAGAAAATCAGTATTCGGCTTCACTCCGACAGATACTAAAACAAGATCCGCTTTATACGTACCTTTATCCGTTTCAACTGCTTCTACTCGTTCATTCCCTTTAAACGCTTTTACATTTTCATTCGTTAAAATTTCAATATGATGTTTATCTGCCTCTTTATGTATATACTCCGCCATATCCCCATCATAAATCGTACCGATATGATCATTTCGCTCAATCATTCTTACTTTCTTACCAAGTTCAACGAATGTTTCTGCCATTTCCAGCCCAATCGCACCGCCACCAATAATAGTTACATCCTCAACTTTATTCGTTTCTAGCGTTTTTAATATGCGCTCAGCATCTGGGATTGTTTTTAAAAGATGAACGCCTTGTAAATCTCGCCCTTCCCATTCTGGCATAATAGGACGTACTCCGGTCGCAATTAATAAACGGTCATACGAAAATTCAAAGACATCTTTCGTCTTCGTATGCTCAGCGTATACTATTTTCTTTTCCGTATCTACTTTCGTTACTTCATGTCGTACTTTCGCATCAATTCCGTATTTATCACGAAACGTCTTTACATTACGCGCGATTAACTTTTCCGTTGAAGCGATAGCACCACTAATGACATATGGTAACCCACACTGCGCATACGAATAAATTTCACCTTTTTCTAGCGTCACAACATTTGCATTTTCATCGTTTCTAACAATTTGCATAGCTGCACTCATACCAGCTGCATCTCCACCAATAATGACATAGTTCACTTTACCACTCCTTCTTTTTTACATACTCTTTACGTTTTCCATATTTTATAGAAATAACCCCTACTTCTATTGTAAAGAAAGAGAATTTCATCTTCAAATTTAGTGCACAAACCTATACGTGAATAGGTAACCGTCGTGCCTTATAAACAACATGTTTAATATGCTATAACAGTTACTATTGAAAGTAGGTGAAATATATGTGCGCCGGCCTTCTCGCCCAGCTTCCAGATGAACCGCAAGAACCAAAAGAACCGAAACCCGCCGTCTCACTTGACCAAGAATTTTCCATTAATGCAACAATATATAGCGCTCGTGCTTGGCTATCTAACGATGATACATTTGCGCAAGATATTTGGAAAGCTACCCAATTCGCTTCAGCATCACATGCTGGCAAGTCCATCTTTCCAGTCGGTTCTGTTAAAATTATAAACTTCTCTGATGATACAATTACTGTTACTGCTTCACCAGAATCAGATCATGCGCTAAAAATAGTCGTACCACCCCATTCCGAGGCAGCCCTAACGTCTGGTCCTTTATCACATATACAAGCTAGTACATCAGGAGGATCCAGTAAAGTCACATTTCTCTTTCACATCTTTTTCTCAAGGGATCCTGGTTCAGATAAATAACCATAAAAAGGTACAGTTATGCACTGTACCTTTTTCACGTGTTCTATTCTCTTGATTTAATGAGTTCCACATTATAAGATTCAATAGCCGTTAGCTTTCCTGTCTAATACGGATTTTCTCTATACCAAGACTGCTTTGAAAAATATGTCCATGCCTTGCGTATATTTCGTTTCTCTCTATTTTCAATTGTTCTTTCGATAAATATGTTAAGTCCCCACTCGTTAATTTTCGGATATCACTATCAGGAAAGATGAAGCCATTATATACATACTGAGGTTTTGACAAAATTGAACACCGTCTTCAAAATGAGTGCCACACTTTGTACATACATTCATCCACCTTTTCGTTAGAAGCCAGTGAATCCCTGTGTAAAGGTTTGAATTATCGTGCTAATGTAAGACCACAGTACAATGAATGTTGCAATTCCGATTAAAACATTTGCGATAAGAAGTGTATAAATAAGGTCTAATCCGCCGTTATCTAGCTTTACTATAGCGACAATTATACTAATTGACATATACGTTGTAGCCAGCCCTAATAAGATTGGTAAGAAAAAGATTAATAAAAAGCTAAACAGAAAAGAAAGAACTAATATAGCAATAGCTGGCGTCGCTATCGTTCCCCACACACCGAATACTTCAAGAAATGAAAATGAAGATTTCATCATCTTTCCACTTACAAAAATAATAAATCCGACAAATAAAGTTAAAATTAGTAAAAATAAAAAGACCGTTATAGAGTCTCCAAAGAAAGAAGGAGTAGATAAATCTGGTGCTAATGTTCTCGTAAGTGCTGCCCCAGCACTCATCATTCTATAAAAAATACATGCTCCTAAAAAACAAATAAGAACAAGACTTACAATTCCATTTCGTACTTCAACCTTGCCGCTTTTCATAATCGCTGTTGGTGCTTTGAAAGCATGTTTAAAAAACTGAAAATACCCACTCGCAAATCGCTTCGCTTTCTCTACCGTTTCATTCGGACGAGTTTCCTTCGCTTGTTCTACGCGTACTTGTTGCTCACCTTCTTCCTGTGAACTACTCGCTATTGCCCCCTCCGTCAACGAATGTCCACAATTCCCGCAAAACTTTGCCTTTGTTGCATTTTCTGTATGACACGCCAGACATTTCATTCTCGCATTCCCCCCTTAAGCAGATACCATATAGGGTGTTACAAATTCAATATATGACTTTGTACATAAAACATGACTACAAGAAAAAGATTCTGAAATCCTCCTTCCGAAAGAAAATATATGTGCTAGCAATCTTGAAAAAAAATGCTATTATGAAACAGAATAAATAATGTTTCTAACAGATTGGATGACTGGCAATGGAATTGGTAAACTCAATTTTTCAAATACTCCTTACAAGCGTAATCCAATTATTTTCCTTAATTGGCGTTATCATTGTAATTGGATTTCTATTAGGCTATTTAGAATCTCTCACACGAATGTATTGGTCGAGAGCTTTTGGAAGAAAAGGCTTCCTTTTAACAGCTTGGATTGGTGTCCCTATTCACGAACTTGGACATGCCATTATGTGTGTACTATTTCGTCATAAAATTGTAGCAACGCAGTTTTTCCCAACAGATACAAGTCAGGGCGCTTTAGGCTACGTACAACATCAATACAATCAAAAAAGTGTATATCAACGAATTGGGAACTTCTTTATCGGCATCGGGCCTATTATTTCTGGTATTACCGCATTAATCCTTTTAATGCGCTATTTCGTACCAGATTCATATTTCTTATTTAATACCGCTCTCGAAAAAACAATCGCTACTACTTCTATTAATTTAGAAATGTTGCAAAACATGCTCTTATCGACTTTCGTATTATTGAAAAGCTTATTTACAATAGGTAACTTATTGAATCCTTCCTTTTGGCTATTTTTATTTATCGCCATTTGTATTTCTGCCCATATCGCTTTAAGTAAACCAGACATTAAAGGATCAATAGACGGTGTCATCGTCATGTTTATCGTGTTATTTTTATTCAACATCATAGCGGGACTGTTTCAGTATGATAGCAACCAACTAATTGGAAAAGTGATGAAGTATAATATGTATCTCATTGCGTTTTCTAGTGTGGCACTGCTGTTCTCTTGTATTTCTACACTTGTTAGTTTTGGGGTTTATAAAATAAGAGGAGGGCGTTCTTTTTGAACGCCCTCTTCTTCTCAATTATTCCTCTTATAATCACAATGCTCAACCGGCACACGAGCATGTCCCCCTTCATCGGTACACCATGACTGGGATTGGAAGGCAAGAAAGATACCGACCCATTCTTCTTCCTTTTCAAATTGAATAAGTATTCCTCCGTCTTGCCATATACCATTATCACCTTTCCATTTCTCTACATTTCCTTGATTCATGTGAATATCGTGTATCCCGTTTCCTGGTTCGAAATGAAAGTAAGAGTCGGGTGTATTTTCTTCGGGTCCCCATCTTTCACCAAACGCATAAATAATTGCTTTTTCTTCTATTGCTCGTTTTATATAACGTTCTATTTTTTCATTTAAATCATTGTCTACTCCTGCTTTTTCAGCAGGTAAAGGAATCATTTGTTTCGAATCAAATACATTACCTCTTACGTAGTCTAAAGCTACTTTCGGCTCATTGTTTTTTATTTCTGTAAAACCAAATGGCAATGTCGGTAAAATATGAATCGCCTCTGACCGAATATCGTTACTCGCAAAATATAAAACTTCTGACGGATAACTTTGCGATTTTACGTTAATTGCAATGCGATAATCTACTTCTGCTTCGCCTTGTAAATGAACTTGATAATGAGGTGTTTTCCCTTTTCCCATCTTTGATTGTATAGCTGTACCTTTTAAAACGCCGTAGTTTTTTAGGGCCATACATTTCATCTCCTATTCATTTAGTAGCAGCTTTTCATAATTTAAAGCATTATCCAGTAACAAAAAAAATCCTCCTAAATATAGGAGAATTTTTAATTTCTCAACATATACCAGAAAATAACTTCCACTACTATAAGTAATACCGCACCAAAAATCATTAATGTCGTCTTCTTTAATAGTTCATTTTCACGATACGGGATGTTACATAAATACGCACCTAGTGTAATCCGTGACGGGCAAGCGATTGTCGCTACTGACGATGCGGTGTTTTGCAGTGTTGTGACGTATTGCCACGGGAGCGCTACGTTTTGTGCGGTTTGCATTTGTAGTTTTATGAACATCGCATTTGATCCTGCATTGCTACCTGTTAAAAAGCCACCGATACCACCGATGAATGGAGCAACGAAAACGAAAAATGTTCCAAATGTGTCACCAGCTGTTTTTGCTAATAATGAATGCATGCCAGATGCGCCCATTAGTTCTGAAATAGCAATAAACATTGTCGTTGTAATAGCGAACGGGATCCATTGTTTTATCGTTTGTAAGAGTGATTGTTTCATAATATGAGATGGAATGCGGAAGAAAATAATAGTAAATAAACAAGTCATACCGAGCCAAAATCCTGGTGAATACAGCATTTCTAATTTGTAAGAATATGATTTTAAATCAAGAACCGCATATGATCTAAATACATCATGCAATGCTGGTACGAGGCGAGAAAGTAAAATACAAACGGTTAAGAATATATAAGGGCTAATAATTTTTATAATAGATACTTCTCTTTCCGTTGCCGCAGCATGTTCTGTCATTAGATTTTGCCCACTTTTTCCTTTTACTTTAATGATAAGAAAGCCAAATGTAATGGTAACGATAGAACTTAATATACCTGCTAGTTCCACGCTTACGTATGCGTTAGAAAGATAGATTCCGAGAGAAAATAATAGAAAGAAACCGAATCCTTCCTTCCACTTTTCAATAACCGCTTGCCAGCCGCCAACAACGTGTAAAGAAAGAATGACGAAATAAGCAAACATCGGGATACTTAATAGCGCTGTATTTGTACCGAGTGTTGTAAGCGGCATATTGATGAGCTGGGAACCGATAATCGTACCAGTTGCCATTGCGCCCCATGAACTAGCTAGTAAGCCGATAAAAGAGAGCAGTACAGCTTGAAACGGTTTATAACCTAATGAAAGAAAAATAGGTGCTGCAACCATAAAGCCAATTCCGAATCCACTTACCGATTCAATTAGTGGGCAAATACCAAAACACATAAGCAGCATTTGTAATAAACGATCATGGGTAACTTCTTCTAGAAAACGTGCTACTTGGTCGATGTACCCCATTTTGTTCATGAGGTGAAATAAAAAAATACCGAAAAATAAAACGTACCCGACAATAAAACAAATTAACCACCCTTTAATCGTTGCGTGCACAGTTTCACTTATCCCTAATTGAAACGTTGGCGAGAGTAAAACGATTCCAACACATACCGCATAAGAAATTAACGAGGATCTTAATGACGTTTGTTTAAATAAAAATAAACAAATGAAAATCATCATAATTGGGATAAGTGCCAACAATATGGCCATGTTATCATCTCATTTCGTTTAAAATACAATTTTTAACTATTATATAACAGATGTCATAATTTTCAATTGTTTTTACAACAGTTTCAAAAAAGAGCCGTTTGGCTCTTTTTTGGATCACTCCCATTTTCTATTATCCTGAAAAACTGTCTGCTGGCCGACTATTTTGTCTAACACAACAAACACAATATAAGCACATATTACTTGCAATACAACATTCCCAAATTTCATTAATTCAAATGAATGGATCCATCGGAATAATTCATTTAACAATATAATCGAAACGATACTAAATAATTCTATACTAATCGAAAATATACATATTTCTAAAATAGATTGCTCTTGAATGCGATTTAAGTTGGAAAAGATGAATACATATCCTAAAAATAAAGCCATCAATTCTATTTTCGTCATGCTAATGAGCCAAGCGTATAGTGGTACAGTTAAAAGTAGATATAGTAGTTTTCGTCTTAGCATGCTTTCTCACCCTCTAAATTATATGTATTTTCTGTATATTTTAACATTTATTACACAAAACAAAAAGAAGAGACTTACGCCTCTTCTTTTTGTTTTGTTGCCTGTATGAATTCACATATTTCTTCTCGTTTTTCATTTTCTAATAGCTCAATCACTTTACTTCCAACGACAACACCATCACATATTGTAACCATTTCTTCCACATGTTCCTTTGTTGAAATACCGAACCCTGCCACTACCGGTAAATGTGTATGCGATTTCACTTTTTCTAAGTAACTATGAATCTCATCTTTAAAATTTTGACGTACTCCTGTTACGCCCGCTACTGTAACGGCGTAGACAAATCCTTCTGATTCACTCGTAATTTTTTTGATTCGCTCAATTGGGCTCGTAACAGTAACAAGTGGAATGAGCGCAATGTTTGCCTCTCGAAGTAACGGAGCAATAATGTCTTGTTCTTCATACGGTAAGTCTGGAACGATGATGCCGTCTACACCTGCTTCCATACAGTTCTCGATAAATCGTTCTTTCCCGAATGCAAGTACTGGATTTAAATATGTCATGAGTACAAACGGAATTTGCACTTCTTTCCTTACCTCTATTAATGCTTGAAAAATGCCTTTTACTGTTACACCGCTATCTAGCGCTCGTTTCCCTGCTCTTTGAATCGTTGGGCCATCTGCGACTGGGTCTGAAAACGGGATACCAATTTCAACGATGCTTGCTCCCGCTTCGTCTAGAAAACGAATTCTTTCTTTTAATATTTCAAGGCCACCATCTCCGCCCATTACGTACGGAATAAATGCTTTCTTACCATTTTCAAATGCTGCTTTAATTCTTTCTACTCCCATTTTTTACACCTCTTCCATGTAACGTTTTATACTCTCTACATCTTTATCACCACGGCCGGATAAACAAATGACAAGTCCTTCATCTTCCTTCATTTGCGGCGCTAATTTTAATGCGTATGCGACAGCATGCGAGCTTTCTAACGCCGGGATAATCCCTTCTTTTTTCGTTAATAACTGAAACGCTTCTAACGCCTCATCATCAGTAATGGAATGATAAGAAACGCGGCCAATATCTTTTAGCAAGCTATGTTCTGGACCAACACCTGGGTAATCAAGTCCTGCTGAAATAGAGTGCGCTTCTTGAATTTGTCCTTCTTCATTTTGCAGAAGATACATCATCGATCCGTGTAAAACGCCGACGCTTCCTTTCGTTAAAGTTGCTGCATGCTTTTCTGTATGAACACCTTTTCCAGCTGCTTCTACGCCGTAAAGAGCAACTTCTTCATCATGTACAAACGGATAAAACATTCCCATTGCGTTACTCCCACCACCAATGCAAGCAACGACTGCTTCTGGTAACTTTCCTTCTAACGCTTCATATTGTTTTTTCGTCTCATTCCCAATTACACTTTGGAAATCACGGACAATTTGCGGGAATGGATGCGGTCCGAGAACAGATCCCATAATGTAGTGCGTATCATGCACGTGTGAAACCCAGTAACGAAGCGCCTCGTTTACCGCATCTTTTAATGTACCGCTACCTGCCGCTACACTTTCTACTTTCGCTCCGAGTAATTCCATTCGAAACACATTTAATTTTTGACGTCTCACATCTTCTTTTCCCATAAAGATGACGCACTCTAAACCGAGAAGGGCACATACCGTAGCTGTTGCAACACCGTGTTGTCCAGCCCCTGTTTCAGCGACAACTTTTTTCTTGCCCATTCGCACCGCAAGAAGTGCCTGACCAATTGTATTGTTAATTTTATGAGCTCCTGTATGGTTCAAATCTTCACGTTTTAAATAAATCTTTGCACCTCCGCAATACTCCGTCATATTCTCAGCGAAATAAAGCGGTGTTTCTCTTCCGACATACGTTTTTAAATAATGATTTAATTCCTTTTGAAATGCTTCATCTTCCATCGCCTCTTTATATGCTTCTTCTAGTTCTAATACAGATTGCATTAACGTTTCTGGAACGTATCGTCCTCCGTATATACCGTAGTGACCTTTTTCATCTGGATATGCGTAGTTCATTTAGAACACTCCTTCGCTTTTATAATAAATTGTTTTATTTTCTCTACATCTTTCTTTCCTTCTGTCTCTACTCCGCTGCTCACATCAACCATATATGGCCGAACAGTTCGAATTGCTTCTTCTATATTAAGAGTGTTTAATCCACCAGCTAATATCGTTTTCTCTCGTAATTCTTTTGGCATATGCGCAAGTAACTCCCAAGGAAATGCCTTTCCATTCCCTCCATGAAACTTTTCCTTCGGGCTATCAAATAATATATAGTCCGTTTCATACCCTTGAGCGTTTTTCATATCACTCTCTGAAGTTACTCCCAGTGACTTTATAGACGGAATATTCAATCTTCTGATTTGATGATTGTCTTCACCCCCATGTAGTTGTACATGTGTTAATCCGCAATTCCCTGTAATTTTCTGGATTACTTCTACTGATTCATTTACGAAAACACCGATTTTTAACACGTTGGCTGGAAGTTCCTGAATGATTTCTTTCGCTAGCCCTGGAGTAATTTTCCGCTTACTTTCTGCAAAAACAAATCCAAGTGCATCAGCTCCGTATTCGCAAGCACGTTTTGCTGTTTCCATATCAGTGATACCGCAAATTTTCACTTTCATATGTTCACCTTACAATCTTCAAAAAAGGTATGAATAGAAGACGATGTCATAAGCGCTTCTCCAACTAATACACCTTTTGCCCCAGCTCGTTTAACGCGGATTATGTCTTCTTTTGAATGAATCCCGCTCTCACTAATCCAAAGTAATTTCTCCTCATTTAATCGTTTTCCAAGCTTTTCTGTTTGACTTAAATCGACTTCGAATGTTTTTAAATTACGGTTGTTAATACCGATAACGTGCGGATTTAATTGAATTGCAATTTCTAATTCCTGTTCATCATGAACTTCAACAATCGCTTCTAATCCTTTTTCTAGTACGTAGCTATACAACTCTTTTAATTTCTCTTTCGTTAACGCCGCTACGATTAGTAAAATAATATCTGCACCAGCTTCATACGCTCTATCAATTTGAATCTTATCGATTATGAAATCTTTACATAAAAGCGGCATGCTACTTTCTTCTCTTGCCGTTTGTAAATCATAAAATGACCCTTTAAAAAATTGACCGTCTGTTAAAACAGAAACTGCACCAGCGCCGCATTCTTCATATGTCTTCACTTGTTTTCGTACATCAACGTGTAAATTAATATCTCCTTTTGATGGTGATGCTCGCTTTACTTCTGCGATGACAGTAAATTGCTCTAGAGCCTTTACAAGTGAGCGCGTTTTTCTTTTCTCTTTTACTGGTGTATATGTTTCATATAATGCCGCAACTTCCTTTTTCTTTTGATCTACAATTTTGTCTAAAATCGTCCCCACTTTAATTCACCCTTTCTAATTTTTCGTTACTTGCTGCAATTAATAAGTTTAGTTTCGCTAATGCTTTTCCAGAGTCAATGCTATGTGCTGCGAGTGTTATTCCTTCTTCAATCGTCTTTGCTTTTCCATTTGCGAAAAGAGCAAGCCCTGCATTGAATAAAACAGTATCACGGTAAACACTCTTTTCTCCGCTTAATACTCCGAGCGTAATCTTTGCATTTTCCTTCGAATTCCCGCCTCTAATCTCTTCATTTTTCACTATTGAGAATCCATATTTCTCAGGTTCAATACTCGTTTCTACTATTTCATTATCTTTTAAAATGACAACATGATTTTCTCCTTGCAATGATGCTTCATCTAAAAACCCACTTCCGTTTACGACAAGTGCTTGTTTTCTTCCTAGTTTCTGTAGTACTTGCGCAACTGGTAGTAACATATCTCGTTTATAAATGCCGACAAATTGTGTTTCTAAATTTACCGGATTCGTTAACGGTCCAATTAAGTTAAAGATCGTCGGAACGTTTAATTCTTTTCTTATTTTCATAATGCGCTTTAATGCTGGATGCATCGCTGGTGCGAATAAAAATGCGATTCCGACATGCTTTAATAAATAATCAATTTCGTTTGGCGTACTACTAATGTTTACACCGAGTTCTTCTAATAAATCTGCACTTCCTGTTTTACTAGAAACAGCACGATTACCATGTTTTGCAACCTTTACGCCAGCTCCTGCCAGTACGAATGCCGATGTTGTACTAATATTAAACGTTTGGGCACCGTCACCACCCGTCCCGCAATTGTCCATCGCGCCTTGTATATGATTCGAAAACGGTAATGCCTTTTCGCGAAGAGCTCGAACGAGACCGTATATTTCTTCTGCAGTTTCACCTTTTGCTTTCAGTAAAACTAAGAAAGCTGCAATTTCACTTTCCAATATGTTTTCATTTAATAAAAGAAGCCCTGCTTTATACATTTCCTCTTCTGTTAAATGTTGTCCCTCCACTAATTTACGAAGATAGTTATTCATACTCTTTCCTCCTCTTTCACTTCGCCTAAAAAAGCACGTATTAACTTTCCGCCTTCTTCTGTCGCGATTGATTCCGGATGAAACTGTAATCCGAAGAGCGGGTAATAATTGTGACGAACTGCCATAATTTCCCCATCGTCCATCGCTATTGCGAGTATGTCAAAACATTGTGGCAAGCTCGTTTGTGCGGCAACAAGAGAATGGTAGCGCATCGCTGTTAGCGGCTGCGTCACATACGAAAAGATTGACGTTCCGTTATGTTTCACACGCGATGTTTTTCCGTGTTTAATGCGCTCTGCTCTTACAATCTCTCCTCCAAATGCTGATATAATTGCTTGATGACCAAGGCAAATACCTAATATGGGAACGTTCTTATAAAAATGACGAATTACTTCAATACAAATACCAGCCTCCTCTGGTTTTCCTGGTCCTGGCGAAAGCACAATTCCTTTTGGGTTCATTTCTTCTAATTGTTCTATCGTTATTTGATCATTTCTTACGACAACAATATCTTCTTCGTATTCGCCTAATAGTTGATACAAGTTATATGTGAATGAATCATAATTATCGATAAGTACAATCATTTCATTACCTCCAATAGCGCTCTCGCTTTATTTAATGTTTCTTCATATTCAGCTACTGGATCTGAATCGTAAACAATACCCGCTCCTGCCTGAACGTATGCTTTTTCATCCTTTACAACCATTGTTCGAATGGCGAGCGCCATATCAAGATTCCCTGAAAAACTAACGTATCCAACTGCACCGGCGTACACATTTCTTTTTTCATTCTCTAGCTCATTTATAATTTCCATCGCTCTAATTTTCGGAGCACCTGATACCGTCCCCGCTGGTAAACAGTACGCTAATGCATCAAATCCGCTCATCCGTTTTCGCAATGTTCCGTAAACTTCAGATACAATGTGCATAACGTGAGAATACTTTTCTACTTTCATATATTTATCTATCGTAACTGAGCCGATTTCACTCACCCTACCAATATCATTTCGCCCAAGATCTACAAGCATCATATGCTCCGCTCGCTCTTTCTCATTTTCTAACAGTTCTTTTTCAATCTCCGTATCTTCCTCCTTCGTTTTCCCTCTCGGCCTCGTACCAGCAATTGGATTCGTCATCACTTTATCCTCCCTTACTGATAACAAACTTTCTGGCGAAGAACCGAGTACAACATAATCTTGAAAATCGATATAAAACATATATGGTGATGGATTGGCAATTCGAAGTTTTCGATATAACGCGAATGGATCTCCAATACATTCGCTTTGCAAACGCTGAGATAATACAACTTGAAATATGTCCCCGGCCCCGATGTGTTCTTTCGCCGTTTCTACCATCACGCAAAATTCTCTTTCCGTTATAGAAGAAGTGAATGATAATGTTGATCTTATTTCAGTTACTTCCGCTTCTTCTCCCTGTAGCACTTCCTCTTTGTATACTCGCAGCCTTTCGTATACTTCTTCATAATCTGCTGAATCATCTTCCCTGCATACATATACAAACGACAACTTTTGGCGTAAGTGGTCATACACGATAAACTCACGGTACAGTAAAAGGTGTACTTCTGGAATATTCAATGGATCATGTAAATCTGCTCCAATGTTTTCATATTGCCGAATGACGTCATAGCCAATGTATCCAACTGCTCCTCCGCAAAATGGAAATGGACTGTCTACTTGTGATGGTGCGATTATTTCTTCTAACACTTGTAGTACGTTACTTTGCAACTTTTCTGCCCTGCCGTAAATGGTTCGTTCCACTTCCGTACCAGCACTTTTCACTTCACCATATGGATTACAACCTAAGTAAGAATAACGCCCTTTATCTTGATGAAGCTGTGAGCTTTCTAATAAAAATTTCTTTTTACCTTTCATACGTCTATATAAAGAAATTGGCGTAATGCTATCTCCTTCTTCTTCAGCGATTACTAAAAATGTTTTTCTTTGTTCTTTCTGTTTTATAAATTCCTCTTTTGTCATCATGCCTTTCACCTCATCCTGAAAAATAAAAAAGTCCTCTACATATCGAAAATATGTAGAGGACGATAAATTTACCGTGGTACCACCTCATGTTGGACGCAAAAGCATCCCGCTTTATTCAGGTACAAAATATATACCTTATCCTTGTAACGGCGGAACCCGGGTTGCCTACTGAAAATAATTGTTCAGCATACCTCTCGTAAGCCCATTCCGTATATAGCACCGCACCGGGCTCCCACCTATCCCCGGCTCTCTGTAACGTCTCCAATATACGTACTCTTCTTACTTAAACGATTTCATCTATTTAATTTTTTATACACAAAAAGGGAGTACTCATCCTATAGAAAGGACGGGTACTCCCGTGGTGCCACCTTAATTCGCTACGAACGTAACGCACTTTACCGTATCAAAAACAATACGTGTCTCTTGTATCGATGAGATCATGTCGCCAAAGCCTACTTCTTTCGTTTCGGTTTGGAAGCTCCGAAGCCCATTCCACATCAATTCCATACTGATTCGCACCAACCATCAGCTCTCTGACATGTTCATCATGTGTACTCTTCTTCATCAACGCTTGCATTTTTTTAAGTTGCACTCATTATAGACCTAACTTTTTTCACAAGTCAATACTTTTTAAAAAATTTTATTTTTCTCTCCTTTCAATATTATATTGACAAAACAACCTCTTTTTATGTAAATATAATAAATACTCTATTAAAAATAAGGTTTTTTGTATGAATATTATATATTAAAAAAGTAAAATGACATCGAAAAACGCTTACATTTCTGAAAATTCATATTTCTATATGGATTTTTCAGAATAATCATGATAGATTATAAATATGCATAACGCATCAAAAGACATGACAAAAGGAAGGGGAACTACATGAGTACGCAGATGTTAACTTTAACTTCTATCTCTATTTACATGCTCGGGATGTTAGTAATTGGCTATTTCGCCTATAAACGAACGTCCAACTTAACAGATTATATGCTTGGCGGGCGTACACTAGGCCCCGCAGTAACAGCATTAAGTGCTGGAGCATCCGATATGAGTGGTTGGCTTTTAATGGGCTTACCCGGTGCAATGTTTAGCGTTGGATTAAGTAGTAGTTGGATTGCGATCGGCCTAACACTAGGCGCATACGCAAACTGGCTATATGTTGCTCCTCGCTTACGTACCTACTCTGAAATTGCAAACAACTCTATTACTATCCCAGAATTTTTGGAACATCGCTTCCAAGACAAATCCCATATGCTACGCTTAGTATCCGGACTTGTTATTATGATTTTCTTTACTTTTTATGTAGCTTCAGGATTAGTTTCAGGCGCTGTATTATTTGAAAATTCATTTGGTATGAACTACCATGTTGGATTATTCATTGTTGCAGGCGTTGTTGTAGCTTACACGTTATTTGGTGGTTTCTTAGCAGTAAGTTGGACAGACTTCGTGCAAGGAATCATTATGGTAATTGCTCTTATTCTTGTTCCTACTGTTACAATTATGAATGTAAATGGGCTTGGTCCAGCATTTAGCACAATTAAATCAATTGATCCAACATTATTAGACATTTTTAAAGGCACTTCTGTATTAGGTATTATTTCATTATTCGCATGGGGCCTTGGTTATGTTGGACAACCACATATTATCGTACGATTTATGGCAATTTCTTCTGTAAAAGAAATTAAAAGTGCAAGACGAATTGGTATGAGCTGGATGATTTTCTCTGTTGTTGGAGCTATGTTTACTGGTCTTATCGGTATTGCATACTACTCAGACAAAGGATTAAAGCTATCCAATCCAGAGACAATTTTCCTTGAACTAGGAAAAATTTTATTCCACCCGCTTATTACTGGATTTTTATTAGCCGCTATTTTAGCAGCAATTATGAGTACAATCTCATCTCAGTTACTCGTTACTTCTAGTGCCATAACTGAAGACTTATATCGTACTTTCTTTAAACGTTCTGCTTCTGATAAAGAGCTTGTATTTGTCGGCCGTATGGCTGTACTTGTTATTGCATTAGTTGGATGTGCATTAGCGTTTAAACAAAATGATACGATTTTAGCTCTTGTTGGATACGCTTGGGCTGGATTTGGCTCTTCATTCGGACCTGCTATTTTATTAAGCTTATATTGGAAACGTATGACGAAGTGGGGCGCACTTGCTGGTATGATTTCTGGTGCCGCTACAGTCATTATTTGGACTCAATTCAAATTCTTAAAAGAATTCTTATATGAAATGATTCCTGGTTTCACTATTAGTTTACTAGTAATCATAATTGTTAGTTTACTAACACAGCCTTCAAAAGAAATTGAAGAGCAATTTGAGGATTTCGAAAAACAACATAGTGATAATCTATAAAGGAAAAGCTCTGCTGTTATGATAGCAGAGCTTTCTTTTTATCCCGCTATTTGTTGGCAATAAGACTCACACCTCAAAATTCGGCGAATACGAAGGAGCTAGGTGGGAAATAACTGCCCAATTGGTAAGAACTAATTAAATTTGCAATTTATCAACGTTCGACAATCTTCTGCTCGAATTTAACAATTTCTTTATGTTTCGTTAAATTAAACGTAACACTACTCCTTTATAGTAGTACTATCAGCACTTATACAGAAAGGGGACTCCAACATGTTAGCAGCTTTCCAGCAACAACAAACACGAAAATTTTCACCTATCACCAATACTTCTGCGTCTTGTTTGAACATACAACCTAATCCACCTAAAATTTCAATTGCTCCTTCTGTTATTTCAGTCATCGGTGTTCATATGGAGAAAAATAAGTTAAAAGTAAGAACTGGCCAAAGCACTGAGTTATCAGCTTCCGTTTTGCCAATGCAAGCAACGAATAAAGAACTTATTTGGACGAATATGAATGCTGATGTTATCACACTGTATCCAAAAGGTGACACGGTAACGATTACTGGAAAAAGTGCAGGTAGGGCAGTCGTAATTGTTACAACTGCTGAAGGAAAGTTCCGTGATCTATGTATCATTCACGTACAACCTTATATGACAAACCCAAAGTAAAAGAGTGGCCTCGTAGCCACTCTTTTACCTTATTTCAATGTGTGGATTTTTATTTTTTACATGATTAATAAATTGCTCTTTATCTTTAGGAGAAATGATTTCTGTTTGATGTGCGCCGTAAACAATTTCAAGTCGATCAAATGACAATGCATAAGCTGCTATTGGATTTTTCGTATTTGAAATTTGTTTTATGTCTCGTATAAATATGCGCTTTTTAACGAAACCTGATCTAATAGTAATGGTTTCTTCTCCGACAATATATTTTGTTGAAAACCAACTCCACATAAATAATATAGCTAATGGGATTGTGAAAAATAACAGAAAATATTCTCTTCCTGCAAATATTGGAGCAAAGCAGGCACCTACAACAATAAACAAGATTGGGTATAACCATGCATCCTTTTTTGATGGAAATTCCATTTCCCTCCCCCTTCTTTATCTAAATTTCTATAAAATGATACGATAATTCGTTCTCACCACCCCGGCATTTTAGAGGCAGTAGAACTCCTACAAATACCGGGATAAAACAAAAAGAGAAGTATCACAACTTCTCTTTTCTCCTCTACTATTATAATTCCTGCGTATATACTGGTTCGTTCACCACATCTTTTGCTGTTCGTTTTTGTTGTTGCAATAAGAAAACAGACACACCAAATAAGACGAGCATGCTACCGATCATTTGCATTGCATTTAATCTTTCCCCAAGTAAGAAGAATGCTAGTATAGATGCTCCAACTGGTTCCCCTAAAATACTCATCGATATTGTTGTTGCATTTACGTAGTTTAATAACCAATTATTAATGACATGTGACACTGTCGGCACAACAGCAAGTAAAAGAAAAACGGTCCAATCCCACTTCGTATAACCTGTAAAAGGCACTTGCAGTACTATATTATACATTCCCATAAAAATACCTGCGAATGCAAAAACTGTAAAGCTGTAAATCCAGTGTGATACTTTCTTTACTGTCGTTTGGCCGATAAATAAATAACCAACTACTGCTATTACACTTAAAAAGGATAATATATCTCCATAAATTGCTTGTTCACTTAGTCCTAAATCTCCCCAACCAATACACACTACACCTAATATCGCAATTCCCATTGTCGCAATGGCTGAGTATGTTGTTCTTTCTTTAAATAAGAAAAAACCGCCAACTAAAGATACGATTGGTTGAAGCGCTAAAATAATTGTCGAACTTGCAACTGTTGTATGCTTTAAAGATTCAAACCATAAAAGAAAATGAAGTGCTAAAAAGAAACCAGATCCAATTAAAAATCCCCAATCTTTTATTTGAATCTTACTGAACTCTTCCCGTTTTTTCCAAACGATAGGCAGCATTATAAGTACGATAATCCATAAGCGATACATACTTAATATGGAAGATGGTGCTGAGGACATCTTTACAAAAACTGCTGCGAATGAAATGGCTATAATAGAAATAGCTAATGGTAGTGCGATTGACCTTTCTTGTTTCAAATTCCGTCTCCCCTCTCACCTGTCAAAAATCCCACTTCATTATATCCGTTTTCTTTCCTAACTTAAATACTAATTTTTTAGATTCTTCGTACCATTATGGTAAAATAGAAATGAAAGCACCTATTAGTGAATATTTCTTTCTTTTTCACTACAAGCGTCGCTCTTACAATTATTACAGTAAATTTTTATTTAGGGGGATCTACATGAATCAAACAATTGGGAGAATTGAAGAAATTTCATTTTATAGTGCATCACTTCAAGAAGATGTTACACTTCTCGTTTACTTACCGGTAAATTACACACCGCTGCACAAACATACAGTTGTCATTGCACAAGATGGCAGAGATTATTTTCAGCTTGGGAAAGCACACCGGGTAATTGAGCGCCTTCGTGAAACTGAAGAAATTGACCGTACAATTATTGTCGGTATTCCATATAAAAATGTACACGATCGTAAAGAAAAATATTTCCCAAATGAAGTAAAAAACGCTGCGTATATTCGTTTCCTTGCTCATGAACTTGCACCATATATCGATGAAAATTATCCAACGTACCAAATGGGGAAAGGTCGTGTGTTAATTGGTGATTCTCTTGGCGGAACAGTTTCCTTCATGACTGCACTTATGTATCCGCATACATTCGGTAAAGTCATTATGCAATCACCATTTGTGGATGAAACAGTAATGAACTTAGCAAAAGACTTCAAAAATCCGGAGGCGCTAGAGCTTTATCACGTTATTGGGACAGAAGAAACAGCTGTAAAGCGCACTGATGGACAAGTATCTGATTTCGTAGGGCCGAACCGTGAGCTTAATACCCTTCTGACAGATAGAAATTTCATCACGCATTACGAAGAGTTTGAAGGCAATCATACGTGGAAATATTGGCAAACTGATTTACCGAAAGCTTTCTCTCATATGCTATCAATGAAATAATAGAGAGCAGTATTCAGAATAATTTGATATAATAGATTAAGAGAGTTATTTTCTCAAAATCTAACTAGACTTACAAAGGGAGGAATTGGAACATGAAATTAGGCATTGTAATTTTTCCATCTAAAATGATTCAAGATAAAGCGAACGGATTGCGTAAACGTTATGATCCACACTACGCATTAGTTCCGCCACATATTACATTGAAAACACCCTTTGAGACGCAAGATGAACAATTAGAATCGATTGTAAACGAGTTACATACAATCGCAAGTAAAACGAACCCTTTCACCCTTCATGTTGGAAAAGTTGGTTCATTCGCACCTGTTAATAATGTTATTTATTTTAAAGTAGAAAAAACACCTGAACTTACTTTCTTAAATGAGGAAATGCATAACGGATTCTTTACACAAGAACGCGAATACGCTTTTGTACCTCATTTAACAATTGGGCAAGGCTTATCAGATGCAGAGCATGCTGATGTACTAGGTCGATTACGTATGAAAGATTTCTATTACGAACAACCAATTGACCGTTTCCACCTACTATATCAATTAGAAAATGGAACATGGACTGTACACGAAACATTCCGCCTTGGAAAGGGGAACAACTAATTTGCATGCACAGATCGTACAAACGGACGAACAACTAAGAGATGCATTCTCTGTACGTAAGCAAGTATTTGTGAAGGAACAGCAAGTTTCTGCTGAAGAAGAGTATGATGAGTTTGAAGAAACTTCCATACACGTTGTTATATATGATAATGATGTTCCCGTTGGTGCTGGGCGTTTTCGCACCATTGATGGAATTGGAAAAATGGAACGCATTTGCGTACTAGCTTCCCATCGTAAAAAAGGCATTGGAAAAATTGTTATGGATGCACTTGAAGCATATGCGAAGGAAAACTCGCTATCAAAATTAAAGCTGCATGCCCAAACACATGCTGAAGATTTCTATAAGAAACTTGGATATGTAACGAATTCTGATGTATTTATGGAAGCAAATATTCCTCACATCGTTATGATAAAAGAATTGTAATTTGAAAACAGGAGGTATCCCCTCCTGTTTTTTACATTGCTATTTTCTTTTTCTTCCGCTAAAGTTAAATGTTGATGCTATAGTTTTGAAGGTGAATATATGACACAAGAAAAATTTTCACAAAAATCATTAACGCACGCTGATATTCCACGTGCAACATATCATATTCCGAAAACATCTACCCATTTAATTATGGAAGAAGATGCAGATGCAGCGTATTTTCGCGCTCTCGAACAGCAAAATGTATTTTTAAACGAAAAACAATTAGAGGCCGTACGAACGACAGAAGGTCCTGTTCTTACATTGGCTGGTGCCGGAAGTGGAAAAACATCTGTTTTAACAACTCGCGTAGGTTATTTAGTAAATGTAAAACAAGTTCATCCGCGAAATATTTTATTACTTACATTTACACAAAAAGCGGCTGAAGAAATCCGAAATCGCGTAGCGAATTTACCGGGTATGAATCATGCGGCAAGTAGCTATGTTGTTGCCGGTACGTTCCACTCTGTCTTTTTAAAATTGCTTCGTAGTCAAGGATATAATCAGCAAATTTTAGCAAACGAAAAACATAAACAAATTATGATAAAGAAAATTTTAAAAGAATTGCGTTTAAAAGACGCTTATGATGCTGAAACGATGCTCGCGATGATTTCACTTGAGAAAAACAAGTTGAATCGCCCGAAAGATGTAAAAGCAAAAACACCCGTTGAACAAGAATTTAAAGAAGTATACGAGCGTTTTGAAGAAGTGAAACAACGATATAACTATATCGATTTCGATGACATCTTATTAGAAACATATTATATGTTAGAAAATAATGCTCCTTTACTTACCCAATTACAACAACGTTTTCACTATATTGAAGTAGATGAGTTCCAAGATACATCGTATGCACAATATGAAATTGTAAAGTTGTTAGCTTCGCCAAGAAATAATTTGTTTATCGCAGGTGATGACGATCAGGCGATATATGGCTGGCGAGGAGCAAGTCACCAAATTATTTTATCTTTCCCAAAAGAATTTGATAACACTACGATTATTGCCCTTAATACGAATTATCGATCCAATCCTTTTATTGTCGGACTTGGAAATGAAGTTATCAAACTAAATCAAGAGCGTTTTGATAAAGAGCTATATTCTGTACGCGAAGAAGGTGTACAACCTTTTTACGCAAGACCGGCTACGACTCTTGATGAAGCAAATCAAATTTTGCAGCTCATTCAAGGAAAGGTAGATAGCGGTGAACGAAACTATAAAGATTTTTGTTTACTATATCGCACACATTCTGTAAGCCGTTCGTTACTTGATCAGCTTACCATTCATAAAATCCCGTTCATTAAGCACGGCGCGAGTCAGTCATTTTATGAACATTCTTTAATTAAGCCTGTATTAGATCATTTACGACTCGTAATTGAGCCGTTTCGATTAGAATCACTTTCAAATATATTGCCAACGATGTATATCGGGCGTGATGATTGTATTTCATTTATTGAACGTGAACAATGGAAATATGGTGAAGGTCGTTTTCCTTCTCTTCTTCATTTCTTATTATTAAATCCAAGCTTAAAACCTTTTCAAGTGAAAAAGGTAAATGAGCGTATCGATTTTATTAAATTTATAAAAGAATTAGAACCGAAGAAAGCTTTAAAAGAAATTATTCATGGTAAAGGAAAGTATTTAGAGTACTTACAAAGTAACGATCGTTCTTCCTTTACGATGCATAAAGATATACAAGAAGAAATGTTAGAAGAATTAATGGAGTCGGCAAATCGTTTCACCGACATTCCAGCTTATTTACAATTTGTTGATGAAGCCATTCAAGGGCAAAAAGAAATGGAAGCATTAAAAACAATGCCGCAAAAAGATGCTGTTTCGCTTATGTCTATTCATAACGCAAAAGGTCTTGAATTTCCATGCGTCTTTTTACTTGGAGCGAGCGATGGTATTCTGCCTCACACGTCTTCTTTAAAAGATGCAAATGATCGTGTTACAGAGACTTCTGAAGCTTTAGAAGAAGAACGCCGACTACTTTATGTCGCGATTACACGTGCAAAGGAAGAACTGTACATTTCCTCTCCGCAATTTTTTAGAGGAAAAAAATTAGACATATCTCGTTTTTTATACACTGTGCGAAAAGATTTACCTGAAAAGACATCCACTAAATAAGGATGTCTTTTTTTATATTGTATTATGTACATCCCTACTATATAAATTCCCTGCTTTTATCGTAAGAATTAACGTAATATCAACCATATCCCGTTCATATTGTAGTAGTGTATGTCAGAACTCACGAGAAGGAGTGAACATAATGAGCTGCAATTGTAACGAAGACCATCATCACCATGATTGTGATTTCAACTGTGTATCAAATGTCGTTCGTTTTATACATGAATTACAAGAATGCGCAACTACAACATGCGGATCTGGTTGCGAAGTTCCCTTTTTAGGAGCACATAATAGCGCATCCGTAGCAAATACGCGTCCTTTTATTTTATACACAAAAGCTGGAGCACCTTTTGAAGCATTTGCACCTTCTGCAAACCTTACTAGCTGCCGATCTCCAATTTTCCGTGTCGAGAGTATAGATGATGATGATTGCGCTGTATTGCGTGTATTAAGTGTAGTATTAGGTGATACTTCTCCTGTACCACCTACCGACGATCCAATCTGTACATTCCTAGCTGTACCAAATGCAAGATTAATATCGACTAACACTTGTCTTACTGTTGATTTAAGTTGCTTCTGTGCGATTCAATGCTTGCGTGATGTTACGATTTAAAACTAAATAATGAGTTAAGCATGGATTGGGTGGCAGAATTATCTGCCACCCAATCCATGCTTAACGAGTATTATTATGTAAATTTCTTAAAATTGGGAACTTGTCTAGAACATAGAACCTGTCCTTTTCATTAACTGAAAGTAGAAACAGATAAAGGAGTGAAAAACATGTTCTCTTCTGATTGCGAATTTACTAAAATTGATTGCGAGGCAAAACCAGCTAGTACACTACCTGCCTTCGGTTTTGCTTTCAACGCGTCTGCACCTCAGTTCGCTTCATTATTTACGCCACTACTATTACCTAGCGTAAGTCCAAACCCAAATATTACTGTTCCTGTAATAAATGATACAGTAAGTGTCGGAGATGGCATTCGAATTCTACGAGCTGGTATTTATCAAATCAGTTATACATTAACAATTAGTCTTGATAACTCACCTGTTGCACCAGAAGCTGGTCGTTTCTTCTTATCATTAGGTACACCAGCTAACATTATTCCTGGATCAGGTACAGCGGTTCGTTCTAACGTTATTGGTACTGGTGAAGTAGACGTATCCAGCGGTGTTATTCTTATTAACTTAAACCCTGGTGACTTAATCAGAATCGTGCCAGTTGAATTGATTGGAACTGTAGACATCCGTGCAGCAGCATTAACAGTTGCACAAATTAGCTAGTAAAAAGCGGTATTTCTAATACAGAAATACCGCTTTTTTATATGTATAATAAAAAACACTCACAGTAACATGAGTGTTTCATTCTTCATAATGTTTTATTGTGCTCTTCTTTTTCCCACAATTACATCCCTTTTTCTTCACAAATCCTTGTTGCTGTAATTGTTCTTGATATGCCTGTTGTTGTGCTTGGTGTTGTTGCTGCATGTGATACCATTGCTGCAGGTCATATGAATTTTGCCTTGGATTATTGCTCACAGCAAACATCTCCTCTACTGTCAATTCTGTCTATTTACTATATGAACAACTCTTTATTTCCGTTCCCTCATTCTTTTAAACTCCGCTTTTTCTCGTATTATGAAAATATATTATTCTCCCATAAAATATCCTGTAATTGTTTCAATGATTGCTGCTGCTCCTGCAATAGCTAATAATGCAAGTAACGGCTCTGCAACGATCGGAATCCAATTATATAAAACTAATAAAAAAGCACTAACCCATACACCTGTACACCAATAACAGCTTAATAATTCGCCAATCCACTTTCTTAATCCTTTACCCTTTACTTTTGTAAAAGTTGATACACTTCCATCCGGCTCTGTAATTTCTAATTCATCAATAAATGGTCTTCGCAAAAAGCCTGTAATTTTATCATAAACAATTAAACGAGTGAGCCTAAAAGCAGCTAACGCGAAAATAAAAAATAAAAGCCAGCTTGTAAACAGCATAATTCCACCTTCCCTTATCCTCTTTCGCCTATTTAAAAAAAAAGGTCTTGAGATTGTGACCAAATCTCCTCAACTCCAATATCTTATTAATGTAAATACAAACAAGAAGATAAGGAGTGACATTAATGAGTTGTAACGAAAATAAACACCATGGCTCTTCTCATTGTGTAGTTGACGTTGTAAAATTCATCAATGAATTACAAGATTGTTCTACAACAACGTGTGGATCTGGTTGTGAAATTCCATTTTTAGGCGCACACAATACTGCATCAGTAGCAAATACACGCCCTTTTATTTTATACACAAAAGCTGGCGCACCATTTGAAGCATTTGCACCATCTGCAAACCTTACTAGCTGCCGATCTCCAATTTTCCGTGTGGAAAGTGTAGATGATGATAGCTGTGCTGTACTACGTGTATTAAGTGTAGTATTAGGTGATAGCTCTCCTGTACCACCTACTGATGACCCAATTTGTACGTTTTTAGCTGTACCAAATGCAAGACTAGTATCGACATCTACTTGTATTACTGTAGATTTAAGCTGTTTCTGTGCAATCCAATGCTTACGCGACGTTACTATCTAATAAGTGAAGTAAACTAAAAAACTATTGGGGTGGTAGAAGGTTTCTACCACCTTTACATATTTAAAAGCCGGCCATATCAATCGATTTTATCTCCTCTATAGATAACCTAATATCTCGCATACTATTTGGCGGCATAATGGCTACAATTCCATTACGATACGAGATGATTGATCCAACATATGAGATTGTAGCTGTTTTTATTCTGCACCTTACTTTCGGAATATAATGAGGGCGATTTAATAAAAAATGAATCTTCTCTTCATTATTCATATCCTTAAATGATTTATTATACGGGACAGTTCTCACTGGCTCATGCTGCTCTTGTACTTGTTCCTCTTCTTCTGTTTTTTCTTCTACTTGTTCTTCTTGTTCTTTTTGTTCTTCTTGTTCTTCTTGCTCTTCTTGTTCTATTACCTCTTCCACAGCACTACTTACAACATTTTTGTTTCTAGTACTTTCCTCTTTTCGATCCTCATTTTCAAAGTTTGTTAAAATAATTCTTTTTATTTTCGGTGCAGCAAGTTCTAAACTTACTTGCGCAATATATAACAACGGTTTTCCAACTGTTGAACTTTTATTTTTATTCTTCACACTCGTCCCTCCCACTTCCATACGTAGCTGAATAAATCGTGTACTATTATACTTATATTCATAACGTGGTAAGAACTTTCGTTAAAAATCGTTCTTTCTAAGAACAAATAAAAAGGACAATCTCAACATGTAGAGATTGTCCTTTAAAATTAATATTATATTTATCCTAAGATATGATACCCTGAATCAACGTGAATGTTTTCTCCTGTTACGCCGCGTGCTAAATCACTGAATAAGAATACTGCTGTATCCCCAACTTCTTCTTGCGTTGTTGTACGACGAAGTGGTGCGCGCTCCTCAATTTCTCTTAAGATTGAGTTAAAGTCGCCTACACCTTTGGCAGATAACGTACGAATTGGACCTGCAGAAATAGCGTTAACGCGAATGCCGTGTTGGCCTAAATCATTTGCTAAATATTTCACGCTCGCTTCTAATGAAGCTTTCGCAACACCCATAACGTTATAGTTTTTCACAACGCGCTCGCCGCCAAGATATGTTAACGTTAAAATATTTCCGCCTTCTGTCATTACTTTCTTCGCTTCTCTTGCTACAGCTGTTAAAGAGAATGCACTAATATTTTGCGCAAGTAAAAATCCATCGCGAGAAGTATCTACAAATTCACCTTTTAAGTCGTCACGATTTGCAAAAGCGATACAGTGTGCAACACCGTGAATTGTACCAACTTCTTGCTTGATTGTTTCAAAACAAGCTGTAAGTTCTTCATCATTTGTTACATCACAAGGTAATACAAGTGATTCTTGTCCTTCTAATGTATCCGCTAATTCACGAACATTTCTCTCTAAACGTTCTCCTGCATATGTGAAGATTAATTTTGCACCTGCATTATGCAAAGAGCGAGCAATTCCCCATGCAATACTTCTTTGGTTCGCAACGCCCATAACAACAAATGTTTTCCCTTGTAATAGTTCCATGATATATCCTCCCAGAAATACTTATACTTGTTATTAGTACCTGATACTATAATTATAGTAACATAAAACCTCTTAAAGGCAAACAAAAAAGTCATTAACTTAAAATTGTTAATGACTTTTGGTTTCTATAAAAAAACGCTCTAATCCTTCTTCCCAAGAAGGCATTTGCAAAAAACCATTTAATCGTAGCATGTTATGTTGGAAAATAGAATATTTCGGCCTTGCTGCTGCAGCCCCAAATTCTTCGGTTGAAACAGGTAACACATTCACCTTCATATTTGCATACGAAAATATTTTCTTTGCAAATTCAAACCAAGAACATGACCCTGTATTGGATACGTGATACGTACCGTATAAAGAAGTATGAATGAGCTTATTAATCATCACATTTAAATCCGCCACATACGTAGGAGAACCGATTTGATCCGCTACAACAGATATTTCTTCTCTTTCTTTCCCTAATCGTATCATCGTTTTCACAAAATTATTTCCATACTTACCATATAACCACGATGTACGAACGATAAAGTATTTATTATGTAACTCTTTGACGAACTGCTCTCCCACATATTTAGAAGCCCCGTATATATTGATCGGTGCCGGATTATGAAATTCATCGTACCCCTCCGGTCTGTCGCCTTGAAATACATAATCCGTACTAATATAAACTAACTTCGCCCCAACTAATTGTGAAGCAACCGCTACATTTCGAGCCCCTATTGCATTTATTACATAAGCAAGATCTCGCTCTTTCTCAGCTTGATCAACCTTCGTATACGCTGCACAATGAATAATGATATGTGGCCTTATTTCTTGTACCACTTGCTGCACTTGGGATATATTTGTTATATCTAACAACTTTTTATCAAATGGATATATGTCATACTCTTCAGGATTTAACTCTTCTTGTAGTTGCTTTCCTAATTGACCATTTGCTCCTGTTATGATAACCCGCTCTTTCATTTATATGCCCCTTACTTTTTTAATGGTTTCCACCATTCCTCATTCTTCTCATACCATTGCACCGTTTCTTGCAATCCTTGCTCAAACGTATACTTTGGTTCCCAATCAAATTCATTCTTCATTTTCTCTGCGTCAATCGCATAACGACGGTCGTGTCCTAAACGGTCTGTCACATATTCAATATCTTTTTTCGTTTTTCCTAAGAGAGTAATAATTTGTTCCACAACTTCTACATTTGTTTTTTCATTATTTCCGCCTATATTATATACCTCTCCTACACGTCCCTTATGCAGAACAACGTCAATCGCACTACAATGATCTGTTACATGTAACCAATCTCTTACATTCAATCCATCGCCATATAACGGTAATTTTTTTCCTTCGAGCGCATTCGTAACCATTAACGGGATTAATTTTTCAGGGTATTGATACGGCCCATAGTTATTGGAACAACGCGTTACTATAACTGGTAATTGATATGTTTTATAATAAGCTAAAGCTATCATATCGGCGCTCGCTTTACTTGAAGAATATGGACTATTTGGAGCTAACGGTGTTTCCTCGGTAAATCGTCCTGTTTTTCCTAACGAGCCATACACCTCATCCGTTGATACTTGCACAAGTTTAATATGCGGATACTTTTTTACTAATTCTAGTAAGGTGACCGTCCCAATTACATTTGTATCATAAAAAGGGATTGGATTTTCAATACTACGATCCACATGTGATTCAGCTGCGAAATTGACGATTACTTGCACATCACGTTCCTTAATAACATGCTCCAGCAGCTCTCCATTTTGAATTTCCCCTTTTACAAAATAGTAATTCGGATGATCTTGAATAGACTTTACATTATTTAAGTTTCCACTATATGTTAATGCATCAAAATTAATAATTTTATATGTTTCATAGCTTTGTAACATATAATGTACAAAATTGCTTCCAATAAATCCGGCCCCACCCGTTACTAATATATTCATATAACAACTCTCCTACTCAAAAGCTATCTTCACATTCCTGAAGTAATGGTAATATTCGATCTTTATCAGACAAAATAGGACTTGTTACCGGCCATGGAATTGCTAATTCTTTATCGTTCCAAAGTACCCCTGAGTCATGATCGGCACTATAATACTCATCTACTTTATACATAACAATCGTATGCGGGACAAGTGTACAAAAACCATGTGCAAATCCTTTTGGCACTAATAATTGCCGATGATTATCCGCACTTAAAATATATCCTCTCCACTGTTTAAACGTTGGTGAATCTTTTCTCAAATCTACGATAACGTCATAGATTGCTCCTTGCATAACTTGAATAAGTTTCGTTTGTGCTTTCGGTTTTTTTTGAAAATGTAATCCGCGAATCGTTCCCGCTTCCGCTGAATACGAGACATTATCCTGTACAAATGAATGCGTAACCCCTAATGTTTCTAGCACCTTCTTATTATAACTTTCAGTAAAAAAGCCACGATCATCTCCAAATAACCTCGGTTCCAACAATTTTGCGTCGGTAAAGTTTGTTTCTATAACTTTCATATTCTCACCTATTCTCCGTTAAACTGTTTACCAAAGTTTATATCCCGTGCTAACGCATTCGCTCTTTGAAGAGAAACATGAGTTCCCGCATCAGTCCACCAACCGCTCATTTCATTATAAGTAAGTACCCCTCGCTTTAAATACCAATTATTGATATCTGTAATTTCAAGTTCTCCCCTTGCGGAAGGTTTTAATTCTTTTATATAAGAAAAGACTTTTGGATCATACAAATAAATCCCTGTGACTGCATAAGAACTTTTCGGCTCTTTCGGCTTTTCTTCAATTTCAATTATTTTGCGGTTTTGAATATTCGCTACGCCAAACCTCTCCGGATCATCTACAGATTGCAGCAGCACTTTCGCACCTTCTTTTTGATTTGCAAACTCTTCAACATACGGACGAATATCATCTGAAAAAATATTATCCCCTAATATAACTACCATGCGATCATTCCCAACAAAATCTTCACAAAGCCCTAATGCTTGTGCAATTCCGCCAGCTTTATCTTGCACACGATACGTAAAGGACACGCCAAACTCTTGACCGCTCCCTAAAAAGCTAACAACATCCCCCATATGCTCTTTACCTGTAATAATCATAATATCTGTAATATCACATTGTTTTAACTTATATACCGCATGATAAATCATCGGATACCGACCAACAGGAAGTAAATGTTTATTCGTTACTTTCGTTATTGGATATAATCTCGATCCAGTACCACCTGCTAAAATAATCCCTTTCACTTTGCATCTCTCCTTTATGATGGAGATAATATATCTTTGTAATGTTCTACAAACACTTTCCGGTACTTCTCATATGTATCCGCATCAAACTCATCCCCGTTGTAGTGAATACACCATAAATTTGCTTGATTAGGGATACCAATTAAATAACCTGCCTTTTGAAACTCTAAAGACTGCGACACATCATAAAAGTGGAATCCTTGAAATAAGTCTTCTCGCCACGGGATATCATACTGTGTGGCCATTAATAATCCATCAATTGCCTGAACTGACATAAATGATTGATTCCCATAAAAGAGTTGATCTAAATTTAATAGTTGGTAATTCTGTCTTCTATACTCAATCACTTTCCCTACTAAATTTTTCCCTTCCCACCATATCCCATTGCTCGGTAAAAACTGAGCACCAGCTACTCCAATTAAACCAAGTTTTTCGTTATCTTTAAAAAGAGAAATAAGTGTATAAAACATCTCACGATTAATAAGAAAAGTATCTTGATGTATATAAACCTTATACTTCGCCGGATATGAAAGTGCTCGGTTATATGCACTTGCCATACTTTTCGCATCTCGTATCGGAAAAATTTGTACAACATAACCAGGGGGAACAAAAAGGTTTCTTATTTGTCTCTCGCACTGTTCAAATAACTCTTCATTGTTTATACAAACAACGACTAATATTGTATGATCTTTCATTTTGTAGCCCCTCTATTCATCTTGATTTACATCTGACATATAGTGCTCCACAAAGATCTTTCTATACTTTTCATAGTTGGTCATATTCACATCAATATGATAGTGAATGCACCAAGCATCACGCTGTACAGGAACCCCAACTGTATAGCCAGCTTTTCTAAATTCAAATGATTGGGACACATCATAATAGTCAAACCCATCAAACAAGTCTTCTCGCCACGGAATATCGTATTGCGTTGCCATCAATAAACCATCAATACATTCCACAGGCATAAATGTTTTTGACTCATGGTACGGCTGTTCTTGACTTGCCATATAAAACAAATCATTCATATAACCAATTACCTTTCCAACAACTCCTTTTCCTTCGTTCCATACCCCGTTTGGAGGAACATATTGTGCTCCAATCATTCCTATCATCCCAAGATGTTCATGTTCGTTAAATAATTGCAGTAGTCCATGTAAAAATGCTACATTCATAATGAAAACATCTTGGTGTATATACACTTTATATTTCGCTGGATGCGAAATCGCTTGATTATATCCGCTCGTCATACTTTTCGCATTCCGAATTGGCATAAACTGTACAACATATCCTGGTGGCACTGCCAATCTCAATATATGTCGTACACACTGTGCATACATTTTCGAATCATTTATACATGTAACAAATAATATCGTTTTCTCAGCAGCGCTCATAACGATGATTTTTCTGCTTCAATAATATACTGAAATACTACCGTTTCAGCCATGAAGCCACTTCCAAGACGATATTTTTTACAAACTCCATATAACTCCTCAATTAACGGTTCATACATTTTATGATCAATATATACACGATCTACTTTACTAATAGAATATCCTGCTTTTAAAAACATTCGAAGCATTTCATTAAATGTAAAAAAACGAATATGCGTTTTATCTAATAAACCATATTCTGTATACGACCAATTTCCAGCAAGTAAGGGAGCTAATACTGAGATGTGAGCAACGTTCGGTATACTAGCCAAAATTACACCATTATGCTTTATATACGGTTTTACTTTTTCTATTACAGCCCATGGATCAAATAAATGCTCTAATACGTCACCAAATATAACACAATCAAATTGCTCTTCCTCATATGGCATCTCCATTGTTTCTATATCACCTAAAACAACATGATCTAATTTTTCTTTTGCTTGTTCTGCTGCCTCTGGGAATGCCTCGATTCCTGATACACGTGTGCCATTTTCTTTTATTGCTGCTCCCAACGCACCGCTCGAGCAACCGATATCAAGAACTTCTTTCCATTCCTTTTTTATATGCTTTAATAAATTCGGATTCACTGCATTATAATAATGACCAGATTTTTCTTCATATAAAGAATTTTTTGGGGAATTCATTTCACACACTCCTTATGCAAATTGAATTTGAAATATAAACCTCATATGAAGTCTATAAATATAACCATTGCTGGTTACATTACCGATACTTTACTATATAGTCAATCTATTAGAGTTAGAATCTTGATAAGCTATTTCTAAAAAAAACAACCTATAACGATTTTTTTTGTTGATCAAAAATGCTCCGAAAATATTTGCGGTTATATTCAATTGCAGCATTATTTGGAACGTAAGAAGCTGCTAATTCGTTGTAATAATAAGCCTTGTCTTGTTCTCCTAACTTGCTATAACAAATGCACATTTGTAAATAGGGAAGCCATGTGTAGCTAGCTGGACTGTGAAATGGACTCTCCGTGGCCATTGGTACTTCCGTTGCAAGTTTAAACCAAAATATCGCTTCATTATATTTTTGTTGTTCCATATATATATATCCTATTCTTGTACAATTCTCTCCTCTAGGAATAGCATACCGAAACGACTTCACACAAGATTCAACTGCCTTTTCCCATAATCCAAGCTTTGCATAGCAATCTCCTAATTTACCACATGCATAAATTTTCTCTTCATACCATCCTTCGTCTTGATTAAGAAATGTTTCATATAGAAGAACTGCATCATCATATTTTTGGTTATCCATACATTCATTTGCGTAATAAAATAAATCTCTCGGACTCAATTCTTCTCCAGCTGCTACAGCATCTTGAAAAATTTTCAAATTACGATTTGTTACCTTTTTTTCTTTTTTATGTGTAATAGCAACATTACTACTAAAAGTTTCACCAGAAATAGCTAAATATTCATGGACCTTTCCAAACCATTGAAATTGTTTTTCACGCTTTACAAGTCGATTTCTTTTTGTACAATATAAAGGTTTCCCGTTAGAATCCATTGCAAGATGATAAGGCATCGAAACAGCATCAATTTTAGGATCCAATTCTCTTTTTAACAGTTTCAATGCTTCTTGAGCATCTTCTAATAATACGTCATCTGCATCTAGCCACAATATATACTCTTGCGTCGCTTTTGAAAAAGAAAAATTTCTTGCTGCTGCAAAATCATCAATCCACTGGAAATCATATATGTTAGAAGTGTATTTCTCTACGATTTCTTTCGTTCGATCGATGGAACCTGTATCAACCACTATAATTTCATCCACAATTTTTTCAACTGAGTCTAAACAACGGGCTATTGTCTTCTCCTCATCTCGAACAATCATACATAAACTAATTGTAATTCCTTGCTTGTTCAACATAATCACCCTCTTCCAAATCAATCATATGTTATACATATACTAAACTTTCCATTTTTTTAAATTGTTCAAGTAGTTTAAGATTTCTTTTCAATAATTCAAATGTCCGTGTCATTTTCTTTCGGTTTTGCATCTACTATATAATGAACGCTTTATGGAGGTGAATTTATGTCAAATAATAATTATTCAAATGGATTAAACCCCGATGAATCTTTATCAGCTAGTGCATTTGACCCTAATCTTGTAGGACCTACATTACCACCGATACCACCATTTACCCTTCCTACCGGACCAACTGGGCCGACTGGACCGACTGGGCCGACTGGGCCAACTGTACCAACTGGGCCAACTGGGCCAACTGGACCAACTGGACCAACTGGACCAACTGGGCCAACTGGAGACACTGGTACTACTGGACCAACTGGGCCAACTGGAGACACTGGTACTACTGGACCAACTGGGCCAACTGGAGACACTGGTACTACTGGACCAACTGGGCCAACTGGAGACACTGGTACTACTGGACTGACTGGGCCAACTGGAGACACTGGTGCTACTGGACCGACTGGGCCAACTGGTGCTACCGGACTGACTGGACCGACTGGGCCATCCGGACTAGGACTTCCAGCAGGACTATATGCATTTAACTCCGGTGGGATTTCTTTAGATTTAGGAATTAATGATCCAGTACCATTTAATACTGTTGGATCTCAGTTTGGTACAGCAATTTCTCAATTAGATGCTGATACTTTCGTAATTAGTGAAACTGGATTCTATAAAATTACTGTTATCGCTAATACTGCAACAGCAAGTGTATTAGGAGGTCTTACAATCCAAGTGAATGGAGTACCTGTACCAGGTACTGGATCAAGTTTGATTTCACTCGGAGCACCTATCGTTATTCAAGCAATTACGCAAATTACGACAACTCCATCATTAGTTGAAGTAATTGTTACAGGGCTTGGACTATCACTAGCTCTTGGCACGAGTGCATCCATTATTATTGAAAAAGTTGCTTAATTTTTTACTTAGCAGTAAAACTGATATCAGTTTTACTGCTTTTTCATTTTTAAATTCAATCATTAAATCTTCCTTTTCTACATAGTCATAATGTTGTATGACATTCCGTAGGAGGCACTTATATGGAAAATAAATCAGCTGTCCAGCTTTATCTTGAGCTCTTAAAGAAAACCATTTTATTTGAAATATGGTTGGAATACGAACCATACTTACCTGCTTCGTTACATATATCTAAAGAACTATCATATGAACCAGTTACGGTCCCACTTCCTTTATTTCTTAAGCAGTATGTAGAAAATCACAATTTAAAAATCGTTAACCCTAACGTTTCAAACAATGAGCGACAAGGTGGTAAGGATTGGCCAAGAGCTGCACACAGTATGGTTGGTCGAAAACGTATGAATCAATTACAAGAAGCGATGGAAACTGTAGTCAAGGAAAATATAGAAGGCGATTTTATTGAAACTGGTGTATGGCGCGGAGGATCATGCATTTTTATGAATGGGTTTTTACAAGCAAACAATATTACGGATCGTACTGTATGGGTTGCTGATTCGTTCGAAGGTCTGCCCGCACCTAACTTAGAACAATACCCAAAAGATTACGGTGATTATTTGCACACATTCGATTACTTACGAGTTTCTTTAGAAACAGTGCAAGAAAACTTTAGAAAATACGATTTATTAAATGATCAGGTGAAATTTTTAAAGGGTTGGTTTAAAGATACATTGCCTTCAGCACCGATAGAAAAAATTGCAATTGCTCGCCTTGATGGTGATATGTATGAATCAACGATGGATAGTCTTGTAAATTTATACGATAAAGTTTCAATAGGGGGCTTTATTATTATTGATGATTATGGACTGATAACATGCGCAGAGGCTGTAACAGATTTCAGAAGTGAAAGAAACATAAAAACTCCTATGACTCAAATCGATGATTTCGGTATTTTTTGGAGAAAAGAATAGAATAAAAAATTATTTAATTGAGGGGTACTATTATACTACTAATTCATGAAAACCAATCTTGTAATGAATAAAAGCAAAGCTCCCCTCAATATAAAGTAGAAATTTCCTACTTTACTATAAGAAAGGTGTGAATTTTTTGAACGAAAATGAGAAAAAAATCACATTAATCCCACCTCCAGAACTTGTTCAATATGTAGGTGGTCATTTTGAAGAAGTTGGAAAAGAGTTTATGCAGTATTTTATTGAAATTGGCAATTTAAAATCAAATGAAACAGTGTTAGATGTAGGCTGTGGTATCGGCCGGATGGCGGTTCCATTAATGAACTATTTAAGCGATGATGGTACTTATTATGGATTTGACTTATTTAATAAGGGGATTACATGGTGCAAAAATAACATTTCAACGCGCCGTAACAATTTCCATTTTGAACATGTCGATATATATAACCAATTCTACAATCCCGATGGAAAAGAAGATGCTTCCCAATACAAGTTTCCATATGAAGATGAATCATTCGATTTTATTTTTTTAACGTCTGTATTTACCCATCTCCTTCCGAAAGAATTAGAACATTACGTACGCGAGATTGCACGAGTTCTGAAAAAAGATGGGAGATGTTTTATTACTTTCTTTTTAATTAATCCTGAATCTTCCTATTACTTAAATGCAGGACTAAGTCCGTTAGGTTTTTACCATCAAATTGACAATTGTTATGTTCTAAATAAAGATATCCCGAATTTCGCAGTTGCCTATCCTGAGGAAGATATTCGTACTCTATTAAATAAATATGGGCTAGAAATGCAGACTCCTCCCCATTATGGTTCATGGTGTGGCAGAACTGAACACACAAGTTATCAAGATATTATTCTTACACAGAAAATTTCTGAAAGGTAGTTATATATGGAAAATATAAAAAATGTACCTCTCGTTTCCATCCTTATTCCTACCTATAATCGGCCACATTATTTTAAAATTGCTCTAGAAAGTGCATTAGCACAAACGTATTCAAATATTGAAATTATTGTAGGAGACGATAGCACAAATAATGAAACAGAAAAATTAATCTACAGAGATTATTTACATAAGCATAAACATATAACGTACATTCGAAACCCCTCTACTTTAGGACAATTTCATAACGCCCTTATGCTTTTAGAACAGTCAAATGGAGAGTACATAAATTTCTTAATGGACGATGATATATTTTATAATAATAAAATTGAAAAAATGATGTTTTATTTCCAAAAAGACTTAGATCAAAATCTCGCACTTATTACATCTTATCGTACTTGGATCAATGATGATGGAGATATAATTGAACAACACCCCTCCATGAAAAAATTATATGATGAAGATACTCTACTAAATGGGAAAGATTTTGGAAACCGTATGCTTATACTAGGGCAAAATATTATTGGTGAACCTACGACTGTACTCTTTCGAAAACGCCTATTAACAGAACCTTTCGGTACTTTAAATGGTAGAAATTATAATTGTAGTGTGGATATGGCTTCTTGGATCAGTTTACTTTCCAAAGGTGATGCGATCTATATCACGGAACCTTTAAGTTCTTTCCGCCTTCATACGGGACAGCAAGTACATCACAAATACCTTGAAGGTTGCGAAGATTTTTCACATCTCGTTTTACATTCAAAAAAATATGGTTTTCTACAAGACATTGACTATTACAAAACGAGTCTGTTAAAAGCTTGCGAATGGTATAAAAATGCTACAACATTTTATCAGCTATATCCAGAACTCATTCCAACGACCGATACACATACTCGCCTTTCTCATTGTTTGAATATAGTTACAAAAGAACTCCATGCAATATAATCCATCACAAGGGGGAATTCCTTCCTTGTGATGTATGACTTCCCGCAAATAGTGGAATAAATGTATGCATAGTCTGCTTGTATATTATTTTTTTCATGACATAATCCATATATTTACTAGGCGATAGAAAGGAATACATACATTGAAAGATCCAAATTCTCAATATCAAATAGACTACGTATTACTATGCATCTTATTTGCCATTGGGACTGTTAGTTGCTTTGCAATTGCAAGTGCACAAGCCTCTTTACCACCATTTTTGCAAAATGTGAATTTTGTATTAAAGCAAATCCAGTGGTACTTCATTGGATTCATAGCCATTGGTGTTATTATGATTATCGATTTCGATCGTTATCAAAAAATTGCTTGGTATTTATATAGCTTTGCATTGGTACTACTAATTGGGCTAGAACTTCAAGTACCAGGTGCCATTACAATTAAAGGTGCGACCGCTTGGTACAGGCTCCCAGGCATCGGAAATTTCCAGCCTTCTGAAATTATGAAATTGTTTTTAATTATCGTCACCGGACGAATTATAGCAAATCACAATGAGAAATATTTTTACCGAACAATACACGATGATTTTTTATTACTCGGAAAAATATGCGCAACAAGTTTGCCGCCCCTACTACTTATTGCAAAGGAACCTGATTTAGGAAACACAATGGTAATTTCAGCTATGCTTGCAGCAATGATACTAGTTTCTGGTATACGTTGGCGTTTTATTTTCGGATTAGTTTCCGGTATTTTTGTAACTGCCGTTACATTAACGTATATTTTTTTTACTCATACAAAATTCTTTAAAACACACATTTTACAAGAATATCAACTAAACCGTTTCTACGGCTGGTTAGCACCATACAAATATGATGCGCAAGGCTATCAATTAAGACAAGCTTTCTTAGCTACTGGATCAGGAGAAATGCAAGGAAAAGGTTGGGAAAATGGACAAGTATACTTTCCAGAACCACATACAGATTTTATTTTCACTAATGTCGCTGAGCAATTCGGATTTTTAGGCGCAAGCGTCATTATTGCAATTTTTTTCCTACTTATTTTCCGCATGATCCATATCGCTATAGAAAGTAATGACCCTTTCGGTAGTTACATCTGCGCTGGTACAATCGGAATGTTTACTTTTCAAGTATTTCAAAATATCGGGATGACAATCGGACTACTACCTATTACAGGAATCACATTACCCCTTATGAGCTACGGAGGAAGTTCCTTACTCACATATATGATAGCGATTGGATTTGTTTTAAACGTCCGCTCAAGAACGAAAATCTTTATGTTTAACTGAAGCACAAAAACCGTATATTTTTATCTCTATCCTTTTTTAGATATACTAATGAAAAATATGATGGAGGTTTAAATATGAAATATGACATTATAGGAGATATACATGGATGCTTACAAGAGTTTCAAAATTTAACAGAGAAGCTAGGGTATAACTGGAGTAGCGGTCTACCGGTTCACCCTGATCAACGCAAACTTGCATTTGTTGGTGATATTACAGATCGCGGCCCTCATTCATTACGTATGATTGAAATTGTATGGGAACTTGTTATACATAAAAAAGTAGCTTACTACGCTCCTGGAAACCACTGTAATAAACTATACCGATTTTTCCTTGGGCGTAATGTGACAGTCGCTCACGGACTTGAAACAACTGTCGCTGAATATGAGGCACTTCCTTCTCATAAACAAAACATGATAAAAGAAAAATTCATCACACTTTACGAGCAATCCCCTTTATATCACGTACTCGATGAGAAAAGGTTACTCGTGTGTCACGCCGGCATTCGACAAGATTACATAGGAAGACAAGATAAAAAAGTACAAACCTTTGTATTATATGGCGATATTACAGGAGAAAAACATGCTGACGGCTCACCTGTCCGCCGCGACTGGGCGAAGGAGTATAAAGGAACAACTTGGATTGTATATGGACATACACCCGTGAAAGAACCTCGCTTTGTAAATCATACAGTCAATATTGATACTGGCGCTGTATTTGGTGGCAGACTAACTGCGCTACGTTATCCAGAAATGGAGACCGTTTCCGTTCCTTCCTCCCTGCCTTTTGTCCCTGAGAAATTTCGCCCAATTTCATAACCCATATGTAATACTTACGAAGGATTACCGTATCATTTAGGCGCCTCTCATATAAAAACTGGGTAAAGTCATTAAAAAAGATGCAATAAAGTGCGTCTTTTTTTAATGACACGGCATATACTGTCGCAGGAGGTGACAGAATGAAGAAAAAATCTTCTAAACAAAAAAGAAAATGCCCGCCTTTTTATCTGCCTATGTACGGAATTAACAACTGGTGTAGCATTCGAGCTGCAGCTTTAGAAGAACTGGAAGGACAAGAGGCATCCCTAAAAAACAAAGCTCGACCAAAATATGTCTCTTTAGAAAATGCTGTAATGAGCCGCATCATTGATAATCGAAAAACAAAGAGGCAGCAAAAAAATAAACCTCTCTCTACTCATACTGAACAGATTGTGCCTTCTGAGCAAGCAGAGAAGAAGACAGAAGAAAATATCCCTGTAGCAATAAATAAAAAAGCGGAATCAGAAATTCCAGCTGCTATTATAAATCAAGTAAAAAAAATAAAAGAAGCATTAGCACCATCAGGTGATAAACAAACAGAAAAGACTATCATAATTCAAACCCCTACACCTGAAAATACAAAAGTAAAAAAAGGAGGGCGTTATGCACATGCAGAGGGGCTTCACTCTAATGCAGAGGGTACAGCTTCACATGCAGAAGGGCTTCTTACACATGCAAAAGGTTCTTTCTCTCATGCCGAAGGATCAAAAACGAAAGCAACTGGACATAGTTCCCATAGTGAAGGAAGTGAAACGACAGCAGGTGGCTCTTATTCTCATGCGGAAGGTAAACATACAATCGCTTTAGGCGAAGCAGCACATGCAGAAGGAACCGCGACTATCGCTAACGGATTCTCTTCTCATGCGGAAGGTAATCATACATCAACAGCTCACTTTGCAGGTAGCCATATTATGGGGCGCTTCGGTACAGCAGAAGAATCTTATTCTTGGTTTATTGCAAACGGCACAAATGAAACCGATCATAATATCGGTGCAAAGTGGCTTGCTCATAATGGAGAAATGTACATTGATGGCGCTTCTTATAATGCAAGCGGAACTGATTTTGCACAAATGTTTGAAGCAATAGACAATACTCTTATTGATGTAGGTTATTTCGTTACATTTAGTAGCGAAGAAAAGATTCGAATCGCTACTTCAAACGATTCATTCATCTTAGGAATATCTAGTGCTACCCCGGCCCTTATAGGAAATAGCGGTGCTCTAAGTTGGCAAAAACGCTACAAAACAGATAGCTTCGGAAAACGTCAATATGTACGTACAGAATCGCAAGACATACAACCACTTTTAAATACAGAATGGGATCCAGCTTGCAAATATATAGCAAGGAAAGATCGTACCGAGTGGCTTCCTGTCGGATTAATTGGACAAATGTTAGTACGTGATGACGGCACTTGCGAAACACATGGATATTGTCGTCCAAATGACAATGGCATTGCTACAAAATCCGAAAGTGGTTTTTTCGTTATAAAGCGCACGGGTGATAATCAAATTTTAATATTATTCCGCTAAGAAAAAAGGGAACAAAATTCTTCATTACATAAGAATTTTGTTCCCTTTTTAAGTCTGTCTTAATACCTCTTGCATATCACTTGGAATCATTGCAGCGAAAGACATTTCCTTCTCTAAAATAGGGTGATAAAACGTCAAAGATGTACTGTGAAGTGCTTGTCGTTTCATTTCATCCCTTTTTCCACCATATAAATTATCGCCAAGCAGCGGGTGTCCTATATGTGCCATATGCACACGAATTTGATGCGTTCTTCCTGTATCAAGCTCAAGCGATACATGCGTCTTATGATTGGCACTATCAATCACTCTAAAATGAGTAACGGCTCTTTGCCCCTCCTCACAAACGGTTCGCTCAATAATGCTATCCGATTTTCGTCCAATCGGTGCGTCAATCGTTCCTTCTCGTTCTACCATCTCACCGTGAACGATTGCTTCATACGTTCTTTTCACAGCTTTTTGTTGATGCTGTTTCGATAAAAGATGATGTACGAAACGATTTTTTGCAATAAGCATAAGCCCTGAAGTATCACGATCTAACCTTGTTACGATGTGCACCGTACTTGCAAGATATTGCTTATCATAATGAGATAAAAGCGCATTCGCAACACTTCCGGACGGATGTTCTCTAGACGGAATCGTTGACATGTTCGCCTCTTTGTTTATGACAAGAACTGCATCATCTTCGTATACAATACATAAAGGGATATCTTCTGCAATCATCCCTTCACTTCTTTCCTCCACTGGAAAAAAGACACGTATTTCCTCACCAGCTTGCAACTGATGACGAACACTCGCATGTTGGCCATTTACTTCAATAGCTCCGCCGTGAAACTTTATATCCGTTAATGCAGCTTTGGAGATCCCTTTTGTTTTTAAAAATTCTCTAACTAAAGTTCCTTCTTCAGCCGATTCTATATCCCATTTCAATGTAAATCTGTTCAAATATATAAACCCTTTCTATTTATCTGCAACAAACGAGTCACGAACCCGTTTCCAGAACGGGAATGGACGGAAACGAACAAATCGTACTTTTTCATTTGCAACGCGATACTGAATTGATTTCACATCTTGATGAACCATTGTTAAATGGTCCACCGTAATTTGTAAGTTCATTCCTGCAGCTGGCTTCAATACACATGTATGATGTTTCGGCAGTACGAGAGGCGAACCTACCGTACGAAACACACGGTTATTAATAGATGCCATTTCTGCAATTTGAATCGCTTCAATAGAAGGGTGAATAATTGCTCCACCAAGCGCCTTATTATACGCAGTACTTCCCGAAGGAGTAGAAATACAAAGGCCATCACCACGGAACGTTTCAAAGTACTCTCCGCGTATTTCCACTTCTGTTACTAATGTACCTTCTGCACTTTTTACAGTCGCTTCATTCATCGCTAAATACTGCGACTCTTTACTCCCATTCACATAGCGAATAATCACTTCTAAAAGCGGATATTCCACCACTTGGAATGGTGTTTTAGCAATTGCAATTACTAATTTCTCTACTTCTGTCGGTAACCAATCTGCATAGAAACCTAAATGCCCTGTATGTACACCAACAAATGCCGTTTCAGCCAATCGATCATAATAACGATGAAATGCATATAAAAGCGTTCCATCTCCCCCAACAGAAATTACAATATCGGGTTCCTTTTCATCCATTATAAATCCGAAATCTAGCAAGTATTCTTTCATCGTGCTTGCCAGTGTATCTGATGATTGATCTCCCTTTGACATAATTGTAAATTTCATCGCCCAACACCCTTTAGTTTATGATTCAGAATCTTTCGTTTCTTGCTTTCTTGAAAAAGCTTTCTGTGCTTCTTGAATTTCAAGACGAATAGAAGACATTTCTTCATCCAATAAAAATGCTGCTTCTGCTGCACGTTGCAAGCGTATTTTAATATCTTCAGGAAAACGTCCACTATATTTATAATTTAAAGAATGCTCAATTGTTGCCCAAAAGTTCATTGCTAACGTACGTATTTGGATTTCTACCAACACTTTTTGTTCTCCTTGAATTGTTTGAACAGGATAACTAATAACAACGTGATAAGAACGATAACCACTATCTTTCTTTTGCGTGACATAATCACGCTCTTCCACGATTTCAAAGTCATTTCGTTTTCTAAGATATTCTACAACAGGCTTAATCTCATCAACAAATTGACACATCATTCGAAGACCTGCGATGTCTTGCATATCTTCTCTCAGTCGGTCTAACGGTACATTTCTCTTCTCCGCTTTATCAATAATGCTTGCAACCGACTTTACCCTCCCTGTTACAAACTCAATTGGAGAATGCTCTGTTAACATTGCAAATTGAGTACGCATTCCTTTTAGTTTCACTTTCAGCTCTGCCACCGCTTGATGGTAAGGTGCTAAAAATTCTTCCCAATTTCGATTCATTTCAACCACCACCAAAATCAATCCATTTGCTTATAGAAATACTTTTTCTACAGCAGTTACTAGTTCTTCTCCGTAATTTGCATTACCTTCAATATTTTCAACTAAATATTCTACTTCTTCTTTTAATCCTTCTAATTCCATTTCAATGTCATTCACGCGAACAAACATAACCACATCGTTATTCATCGCTTCATGCATTGCTTCCCAGCATGTGTGCGGAATACTTACATAAATGAAAGATGATTCGTTTTCTAAGATATATAAAAATGATAAATTGTCTGAGTCTACAAGTACGTGATTACGCGCACTTAACCCCTTTACCTCTATTTCACTATTTTCCGCACAAAAAATAAGAGCATTCTCTCTCTTTTCTACGCTCTTAACTTGGATTTTATTTTGCATGCTCTAACTCCTCCATCTCAACTTCCTGTCTTACTTAACAGTATTATTGTATCATAACATGGACGCAAACAAATAAAACATTGAACCAAATTTGTGAAAAAGCGATAATGTGTAAAGAATTATTTTTCAAAAGGAGCGCGCATACAATGACACAAGAAATTGAAATTGAATTTAAAAATATTGTTACAGAAGAAGAATTCCATGCATTATGTAAATCATTTTCTATTGAGGTATTTACGAAACAAGTGAATCACTATTTTGAAACACCGAACTTCTCATTAAAGGAAGCTGGCTCTGCACTTCGTATTCGTCATAAAGGAGAAACTTATACATTAACATTGAAACAACCTGCAGAAGTCGGCTTGTTGGAAACACATCAAGTCGTAACAGAAAACGAAGCAAAAATGATGATGGAGACAAACGTAATTATTTCAGGGGCTGTAATGAATCAACTATGCAAACTACAAATTCCTGTTTCTGCTCTAACTTATATGGGTAGTTTAACAACTGAAAGAGCTGAAACGTTATTTGAAGGCGGAACGCTTGTCTTTGATCATAGTTTCTATTACAATCACGATGATTATGAAATTGAATTTGAAGTGCAAGATGAAGAAACAGGAAAAGCTGCCTTTATTCATTTATTAAAGCAGCATAACATACCTATCCGTCATACAAATAACAAAGTAAAACGCTTTTTCCTTGCCAAACAAAACAAAGCACGCTAAAGTGAAAATTCCACTAGTGAATACGTTCTACTAGTGGATACATCTCACTTTTTGAAAAGGAAAAGATTCTTTTACAACTGTAGAATAAGCAAAGAACGTTATGAAGGCTGTTTATTTGCCCTCCCTAACATTCCATTGCTACAATAGATATACATTTCATGGAAAAAGGAGTTTAAAAGGATGAGCAAGCAACCGATGACACCATTTGAAGCAATTGGCGGTGAACAATGCATTGCAATATTAGTAGACACATTTTATTCCTATGTCAGTAAGCACCCTGACCTATCTCCCATCTTCCCGGATGATTTAACAGAAACAGCTAGGAAGCAGAAACAATTTTTAACACAATATTTAGGTGGTCCTAATTTGTACACTGAAGAACACGGTCATCCTATGTTAAGAGCACGCCATCTCCCGTTTGAGATTACTCCAAAACGAGCAGAGGCTTGGCTATCATGCATGGAGCAAGCAATGGATGACACAGGAGTGCACGGTCATATAAGAGAGTTCGTTTTTGAACGTTTAGCATTAACTGCTCAGCATATGGTTAATACTCCAAATGAAACAGGTGAAATATAATGGATAAACAGGAAGCAAAGCATATCAATATGCCATCTCCTTCCGCATGTGAGCATAAGTCTGTAGAAGCATATTTATTTATTGATCCACTTTGTAAAGATTGCTGGGAAATTGAGCCCTTTATTATTAAACTATGGCTTGAATACGGGAAATACTTTTCTATTCGTCATATCGTAACAGGAAAAGTGGACGGAACGAACGCTTCCTCACACAAATGGAATAAACCTGCTAATATTCGATTTGTGTGGGAAAAGACGACAAGTTTACACGGTTTTTCATGTGATGGGAAGGTACATATGCAAGAGGCATCATCAACACCATATTTAGTTTCGATGGCAATTAAGGCAGCGGAGTTGCAGGGTCGAAAAGCAGGTTCGAAGTTTTTGCGAAAACTCCAAGAATACATTTTCCTTGAAAATGTATCAAATCCCGACTGCGAATTATTACTTGCATGCGCAAAAGATAGCGATATTGATGTAGAAGAATTTAAAAAAGACCTATATTCCGCTAGCGCAAAAAAAGCTTTCCAATGTGACTTGAAATTCACAAATGAGATGCATATTACCGAAATACCTTCTCTCGTATTTTTTCATGCGAATTCAGATGAAGAAGGTATTAAAATCGCTGGAACTTATTCCTATGATGTGTACGTACAATTATTAAAAGAACTTGTAAAATGTGAAATTGAGCCAGAACCATTACCATCTTTAGAAGTATTACTAGAAGCGACGCAATTTATATCTTCAAAAGAAGTAGCATTTATATATGACTGCTCGAAGCAAGAAATTGAGCGTGAATTAAAAAAATTACAACTGAAACGAAAAGTACAAATGATTGACGTAAAATGTGAGCGTTATTGGAAATGGATAGCAAAAGAAGAAGACCTGGTGTAAACACCAGGTCTTCTTCTTTACGGCTTATAAAAATATTAAAGGGGATGGGAGAAATTTTCACGTTCAAACAAAGGGGTATATGTTTGTATGTGAATTCGTTCACGCTTATTATATTACAAGATTCGACGTCAGATGACAACCCCTTTTGTCGAATTTCACACTTTTGTCACATTCTAAACGTTTTCATTTTTGAATAAGCTATAAAAAAGCTATTTTGGAGGTGTTCTGTATGAAAAAAACATATATTTTCCTTATCATTCTAGCTGTCATCGTTTCTTTTTTCTTGTACATCCTCTCTCTACTACAAGCTTTTCCTAAAATGATTGCCTTTCCTCTTTTATTCGGAGTCATTGTCATCGCCCTCTCGTATTTCAACCATAAAAAACGATTTAAAGGGTTTTAATAAACTGTAAAACTGCCTTCTAATTTAGAAACAAGAAAGAAAATCCGTCTTATTTTTTCGACAAATATCGACAAAATAACATGTAAACAAAAAGACGAGGGAAATCCCTCGTCTTTTTGTTACTTCTCTTCAAATAATAATGCTTCTAATTCATTTAATTTCTCTTCAAATACTTGCAATGCTTCTTTTACTGGTTCTGGAGATGCCATATCTACCCCAGCTTTTTTCAGCACTTCAATTGGGTAATCTGAGCTTCCTGCTTTTAAGAACTCATTAATGTAACGTTCTACTGCTGGTTGCCCTTCTTCTAAAATTTGTTTAGATAGAGCCGTCGCTGCACTAAAGCCTGTTGCGTATTGGTATACGTAATAGTTGTAGTAGAAGTGCGGAATACGAGACCACTCTAAACCAATTTCTTCATCGATTACTAAAGCATCACCGAAATATTTCTTATTTAAATCATAGTAAATCTCTGTTAACATGTCTGGCGTAACCGCATGTCCCTCTTGTACTTTCTTATGAACAATATGCTCAAACTCTGCAAACATCGTTTGACGGAATACAGTACCACGGAATCCTTCTAAATAATGATTTAATAAGTATAGACGCTCTTTCTTATCTTCTGTCGTTTTTAATAAATAATCGTTTAGAAGCGCTTCATTACAAGTTGATGCTACTTCCGCAACGAAGATTGAATAGTCACCGTATACGTGCGGTTGCGTTTTTCTTGTGTAGTAACTATGCACCGAATGACCAAACTCATGAGCAAGTGTAAATAAATTATTTACATTATCATGCCAGTTCATTAAAATATACGGATTTGTTCCATATGCACCAGATGAATATGCTCCGCTTCGTTTTCCTTTATTCTCATACACATCTACCCAGCGATTTTCATATGCTTCTTTTAAAATATCAACATACTCATCACCAAGCACATTTAAAGACTTTAATAACATGTCTTGTGCTTCTTCATACTTCACGTTCATTTTCACTTCTGGTACAAGTGGTGTATATAAATCATACATATGAAGCTCATCAAGCCCTAGTGCACGCTTACGAATATCAATGTAACGATGTAGCAAGTGTAAATTATCATTTACAGATTCAACAAGTTGATCATACACCGCTTCAGGAATATTATTATTACTTAATGCAGCTTGACGTGCAGAGTCGTATTTACGAACGCGCGCATTAAAATTATTACGCTTCACAGCTCCGCTTAACGTACTTGCAAATGTATTCTTATATTTTCCATACGTTTCATATACAGCTTTAAATGCATCTTCGCGCACACGACGATCATCACTTTCTAAAAACTGAATGTAACGACCATGTGTAATCTCTACTTCTTCTCCATCCTCACCTTTAATAGATGGGAATTTCAAATCCGCATTATTCAACATACCAAATGTATTACTTGACGCACTCATTACTTCAGATGCTTCTGCTAATAAAGCCTCTTCCGCTTCAGATAATACGTGCGGACGTTGGCGCGTAATTTCTTCTAATGCATGTTCATATACACTTAAGTCTCTATTTTCTTTTAAGAATGTTTGCAGTGTATCTTCTGAAATCGATAAAATTTCAGGCACAATATATGCTGTGCTACTAGATACTTGTGAATATAAATTTGTCGCGCGGTCATTTAACGCTTGATACACAGAGTTTGTTGTATCTTGATCGTAACGCATATGTGCATATGTATATAACTTACCTAATCGCATTGAAATTTCATCTTCATATTGCAATGCTTCAAGTAAATTGTTCGCAGAGTCACCAAGTTTCCCTTTAAATTCAGTTAACTTCGGTAATAGCTCTTTAATAGCTTGGAATTCTTTTTCCCACTCTGTATCCGTTTGGAAAATATCTTCCAATCTCCACGTACTTGATTCTTCAATCTCGTTACGATCTGGTAATGTTTTTGCTGTATTTTGTTCAGACATCCTTTAAGCCCTCCTTTAAATATCTCTACTTACATACAATTCGATTTCTCTTATGTAATTCCTTCACGATCAGTCTTTATTATATCCCCTTTTCCTCCTCTCATGTTAAATTTTGCCTCAAATAAAGATAGCGCATGCGCTAAACATATTTCATCATGCTTCATAATTTCTCCCCCTGTTTTTAACGGAACAGCATCCCTTATTTTTCGGTACGTATACATCCCTACCTTATACAACACACCTGCATAACATAAAAATGTCATATATTCAGTAACTGCCACTTTCCATATATGCTGTGAAAAGTACGGGAGCATACGCCTTTTCGTATACTTTTTTATATAACTACACACGTACTTGAGGGAAATACAATCCCCTACCGCAAGCTCACCTATACACTTCATATATAGAAAAGCTTGCCATATAAATGAATTTGTTTGAAAAGCAAATGAGGACGGGAGTGGCACACCAATTTCAGAAGGGAAATTTGCTGGGTTACATTTACATTGGTATAAGAGGCGTAATAGTGACTTATGATTATAATTCCAAATGGGCAAAGCGTTTTGACGAAAATAGTCCTTTCGCCTCTTCCATTCTCGGTTTAATACTTCCCTTTGGAAAGGAACAGGAGAAAAGAGCATTTCAAAAGTAGTCGTTTCAATTGGTAAATATATAATATGTGAGAAAGCAATGCTTGTAGAAAATGAAGTGATAAACGTGCATTTCATAAATGATTTTTGTTTCGAACAGAAGAAAATAAGAAGTGGCTGAGGATAAGATTGTAAGGAGAAAGCCATAATTGAGGAGAATTTCATCCAGTATGCAGAGTGCTTTTTCAATTGATTTCCACCAATAATCCAAATGACCTGTATACCAGCTTGCCAATACGAATAGGTTCGTTTGCAGAGCTGCTCTATAGAAAGAGTGGCGCATTGATATTCAATCGCAATTTTTCTCCCTGCTCTCTCTATAAAAATATCCGGTCGTTGCTGAATCTCTGGCAGATAATGCTCTATCTCTACATGAACATTTTGACGTTTGAACCACCGATATAACAATTCTTTACCGTACATATGATATGTAGATTCTGCTTCATAAAAGGCTAAACATGAATCTACTTTCTTATGAGCAAAATGCCACCTTTTTTGTTTTCCTAATCTCATTAGTACTTCCTTCCCGCAAGCTATGCAAAAGAAACTTTCCCTTTTACGCATATGGTGTAAAAGCTCTTCATCATGATGATCGAGTAGATGAATTTTTTCTCCATTTTCTCTTTTTGCGATAAATATCGGAATCACACCCTTTCAGCTCCTTATATTCTACAATTTATTACAAATTCCTTTTAAAAAAAGAGATGTCCCAATTTCGGACATCTCTCTTTATAATAAAGGTGATAATAACCGGTACGTTGATTCAACAATTCGTCTATGAAGACGCCTTTTATGAAAACGGTCGACATGAATTTCACTTGATTCTTCTAAATCGTCTTTAAAATCTTGAACAAGTTTTCGAATGCTATCTGTATCATATAAAAAGGCATTTACTTCAAAGTTCAAATGAAAACTTCTCATATCCATATTCGCTGTCCCAATTGAAGCTAAATCAGAATCGACAATGACAACTTTACTATGGAGAAAACCTTTCTCGTATTCATATATCTTTACCCCTGCATCTAAAAGCTCTGGGAAATACGATCTCGATGCGTAAAAGACAGTGCGCTTATCAGGCTTACTCGGCATTAACAAACGAACATCGATACCAGCAAGCGCAGCTACCTTTAATGCGGATAAAATATCATCATCCGGAATGAAATACGGCGTTGCAATCCAAATGGATTTCCGCGCAGAAGCAATCATAGCAAAATATAAATGTTTGATTGTTTCCCATTTATTATCCGGCCCACCTGCAACGAGCTGCACGCCTCCCCAATGCTCTCCCTCAACTGCTTTCGCTTGTAAATATTCAGGGGCTAGCACAGCCTCACCAGTCATATAAAACCAATCTTGAAGGAAAATAAGTTGCAAACTTTGTACAGCTTCACCACGCAAATATAAATGTGTGTCTCGCCAAAAGCCGAAGTACTTATCCTTCCCTAAATATTCATCACCAATATTTAATCCACCTACAAACCCTTCATTTCCATCAATAATAACGATTTTTCGGTGGTTTCGATAATTAATCTTATCGTTTAAAATCGGAAAGCGCACAGGGAAGAACGGAATCATTTCGACACCTGCATCGTTTAATTCTTCAATATACGATTTTGATAATTTAAAACTTCCAACCGCATCAAATAAAAAACGAACGACTACGCCCTCTTTTGATTTTTGTATTAAAATATCTTTAATTTCTGTTCCAAGCTTATCATCACGCACAATGTAATATTCCATATGAATGTGATGTTTCGCTCGTTTTAATCCATCTAAAATGGCCTGAAACGTTTCATCTCCATTTGTTAATGTTCTCGTTTCAGTTTGAAATGAAATATTTAAAGCGCCTAAGCGATCCGCTAAACGAAATAACAGCTCTTGATGCTTATGATTGCGCAAAATCCGTTCTTCGTAATCTTCATGCCCCTTATATTGTAAAAACGCTTGTTCATCGAGCAACGCCTTCTTTTGGAACATTCTCTTCCTACGAAAGTTTTGTCCGAATAATAAATAAGCGAAGAATCCAAATACCGGAAAAATACCTAACACAATGAGCCATGTAAGTGTTTTTGACGGATGACGGTTCTCTAAGAAAATAACGCAGCCAATTAAAAATGCAGATACCGTAAATAAAATACTAATAATACCTAAAATCGAAACATCTTTTATCCCAATTACATCCGAATAAAATGCCACATCAATAAACATACGTAATGAAACAAATAATGCGAACAATAGTAAAACAAAGAAAATCAACTTTAACGTATTTTTCATCTCTTACCTCCTTACTAAGAAAGCTTTCCTATTCTTCATATAAAAAGCCGATTTCATACTACAGAAATCGGCCTACGTTTTAGCAGGAAAATTATTGCGAATTGTTTCAAGCGCATGCTCTTTCACAATTTGTTTCCCATACTCACTTACACGATGAATTGTTAAAGTTGATTCTTCTCCGTATTCTAAAACAATACTTAAAATGCGATCAATTTCTTCCTCATCATGTAGCACTTCATCGAATTCCACATATACATAATAGCGGTCCTCAAATGAATACAGCTCATCTTTTATATCTTCAAAGATAAGACGATGACTTAATGAAATGACATCTTCAAAATCATTAAACTTAATTAAAAAGCCAAACGTACCATCTTCGTTAAAGTTTGTTCCTGCTTGTTCTTCTACCTCTTCCACTAATTCTTGCTGGAATAATGATTCAATGCCTTCATCTAGAGGAATGTCTATAATTTTATCTACACCTATTGGTAGTTCTAGCTTTTGTCCATCCTTTGAAAGTTCTGCTTTCGTTACAAGTACTTCAATCCCTTTATCGACTGCTTGCACTTGAATCCATAACGGCCCATCAATAAAGAAATCGTCATGATCACGAGCTTCGTCCATCATTTCCCAAAAGAGCTCTTCGCTTCTTTCGCGGTCATACCAAATTTCCTCACGATTAAAGCCTCTGTCCTCTATATCAATGTACGTAATAAAAAACTTCATCGTATGATCATTAATTCTTTCAATATCCAAAATACAACTCTCCCTTCCTGCTTAGAATTGTTATGAAGGGATTCCCCACTCATATGACAAATCAATAGATTCTTGTACTCTCATTTTATGATAAGATTCTCCAGAATGGAAATAAAATCGATTTATTTTACAAAAATAGTTATATGCCTATCTTTAATCGACCATCTACACAAATATATCATTATAGCGATTTCTCACTCCTAAAAAATTTGGACATACATTTCCACCTTCCCCCGTACACTGTAATAAAGTGAAACTTTTATTAGAGAAGATTCACCACATACATATAGTTCGCTTATTAAAACATCATAAATGGAGGCAGACGAATGGACTTAGAGTTTTTAACATCTGTACTAATGATTGTCGGTATCGATGTTGTATTAGGTGGTGACAACGCAATTGTTATCGCACTAGCTAGCCGAAATTTACCTGAATCAAAACGAAATAAAGCCATTTTGATCGGCACTCTTTTAGCAATCGTACTAAGAATTGTCCTTACTATACTAGCTGTCTATTTACTCGACATTCCATTTCTGCAACTTATTGGGGGCGTTTTACTTACATTGATTGCAGTAAATTTACTAACTGATAATAGCAATGATCTTTCTTCTATTCAAGGAAAAACAACTTTATTTCAAGCTGTGCGTACAATTGTATTCGCGGACCTTGTTATGGGATTTGACAACGTTATTGCCATTGCAGGGGCAGCTCACGGAAGATTTTCACTCGTAATAATCGGCTTGCTCATTTCTATCCCGATTATTATTTGGGGCAGCAAACTCATTTTAATGCTTATGGAACGCTTTCCATTCCTCATTTATTGCGGGGCAGCAATTCTCGCTTATACAGCAGGCAAAATGGTCACACATGAAGACAGACTTGCAACCTTTTTTCATAACAATCCAAGTTTCACTGCAGGCATTCCCTATTTGTTCATTTTCACTATTTTATGCATCGGCTTTATCGTACAACAAGTTCGATTACGCAATGTGAAACATTAAAAAAAACCTTCTACTATATAATAGGTAGAAGGTTTTCATATTATTATAATTAATTTACAAGACGCTGTGCTTCACGCAATTGGAACGTTCTTACTGTACGTGGTAAGAAACGGCGGATTTCGTCTTCATTGTAACCTACTTGAAGGCGTTTCTCGTCAATCATAATTGGACGACGTAAAATCCCTGGATAGTCACGAATCATCTTATATAAATCTTGAAGTGGTAAAGACTCTAAGTTTACATTTAATTCTTGGAAAACTTTTGAACGAGTAGAAATAATCTCATCCGTTCCGCTTTCTGTCATACGTAAAATCTCTTTAATTTCCTCAATCGTTAATGGATCTGAGAAAATATTACGTTCTGTATAAGGAATATGATTTTCCTCTAGCCATAATTTCGCCTTTCTACAAGACGTACAGCTTGGAGAACTATATAATGTTACCATACAAAGCTCACTCTCCTTAAAGAGTACAAATTCTGTACTAATTACAGTTTAAATTTCTAAATTCAGCAATTTTTCACGATACCTTGTCTTAAAACAAAGTAAAAAATTGCATTTCATGTAAGCAACAACTTTTAGTAAACAACAATTACTTTTAATAAGTAACTTCTATAATCATTATACAATAGATTTTGCAAGAAATATACAGTAAATTTCCTTCTAATTGAGAAAACTCTTCTGTGCATTCCACTGCTATGTAACATGCTTGTACTTACATTAGCTGTTCTTTAACAATAACCCTCAATCCTCTTAAAGCTTGCTTTTCATAGATTTTTCATATGATATATAGTTATTTTCCCATAACCTTTTCTATGAAAACGAGAACGTTTTCTTACCTTTTCTTGATAAATCAATTAAGAAATGTAAGACTATATAAGTGAGAATCCAAAAGAACGTTTGTTCTTATTTTAACAAACATTCTCATTCATGTCTATACGATTTCTAAAATAAATCCATTATTTTTCTGACATTTCTTTCTTTTTCATCTTTTATCTCATACAATAAAAATACAGACATGCAAAGGGGGAATTTGCAAATGATTGCTTTTTTTATTGATTTTGTCACTGTTGCTACCCTCATCATCGGAATAACAGCATTGATTGGTGTCATTACAAATAGCATTGGTGAAAAACTCTTTGGCGGAAAAGAAAAGATGAAGTTTGTTAATAAAAGTTTGGATGTGCAATCCGGCTGGAACGAGGTCGGCGGGAAAGGTATTTATAAGAAACGTACGTATTAAAAAAAGCAGGTAATCACCTGCTTTTTTCTTATTTCTCTACTGACGCCCATTTAAAGCTTAAATCGCCGCCATATTTATGGTTGTACATATTTTTAATTGAATCTCTTTGTAAGTATGCTCTACCTCGTTGATATACTGGAACAATCGCAGCGTCATCAAGTAGCATCTTCTCTGCTTCTAGTAAGTTTTTCCAACGAGCATTTACATCACTTCCATCTTTCTTCGCTTTCATGATAATTTCATCATATTTCGGATTAGAGTATTTCATTTTATTTTGCGATCCGTCCGTCACAAACATATCAAGGTATGTAACTGGATCTGGGAAGTCTGCACTCCATCCAGAGAATGACATGACATAATCGCCCGCATCTTCTAATTTTAGTTTTTGCGCGAATGGTTGTTGTTTAATTTTCACTGTTAAACCTGGTAAATTCTTTTCTAACTCACCTTTTAAATATTCACCTGTTTTTTTCGATAATTCAACGTCTTCATTTAATAGCTCTAATTCGATTTCATTTTTACCAAGCTCTTTTTTACCAGCTTCCCAATATTTCTTCGCTTCTTTCACGTTTGGTTTTACAATATCTCCATTTACAGCACGGAAGTCTTTTTTATCCGGTCCTTTAATGAAGTTATCAGGAATTAATCCTGTTGCTGGCTTAGAACCGTTATTTAATAATGTATCAACGAACGGCTTACGTTCAAAAGCAAGTGAAATTGCTTTACGAATATTTTTATTTGCTAAAGCTGGATCTTTTTGATTTAAACGAAGGAAGAATACAGATGTATCCTCTACTGTTTGGAAATCTGGTTTTCCTTTATATTTATCGATGAACTCTGCTAATAACGTCGCTCGATCGACTGCGTTTGTTTCATATAAATTAATTGGCGTAGACGTATCTTTTACAATGTTAAAGTTTACTTCCTCAATCTTCACTTCTTTATTGTCCCAATATGACGTACTCTTTGTCATTTTAAAGCTACGCTCATGTTGCCAATCACTTAATGTAAATGGTCCGTTATAAAGCGTTGTATTCGCTTCCAAACCAAACTTCGTACCTTGCTCTTTCACAAACTTTTCATTCACAGGATAGAAGATTGGATATACCATTAAATCTACAAGGTATGGAATGGAATTGTCTAATTCCACTTCTAATGTATAATCATCAATCGCTTTTACACCTAATTGATCTGGACTCATCTCTTTTTTATTAATTTTCTCTGCATTTTTTATATCATACATAATGTACGCTGATTTCGCAGCTGTATCTGGGTTAATTGCCCTTTGCCATGCGTATACGAAATCTTTTGCCGTCACAGGCTCACCATTTGACCATTTTGCGTCTTCACGTAATTTAAATGTATATTTTTTACCGTCTTCTGACTTTTGGAATTCCTTCGCTACACCTGGAACAAGCTTATCATCTTTTCCTAAACTGTATAAGCCTTCCATCGTATTAGTCATTACTCTTGAAGAAACTGCATCAGCTGACAACGCTGGATCCATCGTTGGAATTTCTTGCGTTTCAATTAAGTTAATAACTTGCTTCGCACCGCTTTTCCCGCTATCCCCTTTTGCGTTCGCTTGCGGCTCATCTTTTTGGTAGCTACATGCCCCTAACATCATGCTCATTGCTACTGTTGATACTACAAAAACTGGAATCTTTTTTTTCATACTTCCACCCTCCACAAAAATGTTAGCCCTTTCATTTTCAAACAAAAAGAAATATATATATGTTCTAACAATTCATATTATACACACAAATATATTTTTTGTATATTTATATTCCTATTTTATTAAAATTTTCTGTTACAATTTAAACCTTTGTAAACGTTTCATATTGCTAGTTTCTCTTACTAAAGTGTTGAAAATAGTTATTTTTATATTTTTCTAAATTATCAGAGAAAAACGAAATTTATATTTCATAATACTTTATGTATAATTATCCTTCTCTTTTTATCATAAAATAGCACTCCCTTCATAATAAAGATATGTAGGTTAAAATGAGTGCAAAGGTTAAGAAAGTATGTTACGATACACTTTGCTAAAAATAGATATCGGTAAAGAGGGGACGGACATGACAGCAATTCAGGCAAAAAACGGGCCTACTGAGAAATTAAGTTTATTCCTATTAACATGGCCTATTTTTCTAGAAGTTTTTCTATTTATGTTAATGGGGATCGCTGATACTTTCATGTTAAGTGCATTATCAGACGATGCTGTATCTGGGGTTGGTGCAGCGAATCAATATCTCCATATCGCTATTTTGGTACTAGAAGTGATCGGGAACGGCGCTGCTATCGTCGTATCTCAATACCTCGGTTCCAAACGTTTTATGGAAGCATCAAAAATATCAGCTTTAGCCGTCACATTAAATTTAGTGGTCGGACTCGTTATAAGCGCTGGTTTTCTTTTATTCTCAAAACATATGATGATGGCAATGAACTTACAAGGCGATGTACTTATGTATGCACAAAGCTATTTATCTATCGTCGGGGGAGCTATTTTCCTTCAAGCTATTATTAATTCATTAGCCGCAATTATCCGCGTACATGGCTTCACAAAGCAAGCGATGTTTATTTCACTTGGAATGAACATTATTCATATCGCTGGAAACTACGTACTCATTTTCGGGAAATTTGGTTTCCCAGAACTCGGTGTACAAGGGGCTGCCATTTCTTCCGCTGTCAGCAGGCTAATCGCGCTTATCGTTTTCTTCTGGTTACTGTACCGCGTTATGGAGTACCGTGTGAAATTACAATACTACTTCACCTTATCAAAAGAATATATCGGAAAAATTTTAAAAATCGGGATTCCATCTGCATTTGAGCAGGTTATGTATCAAGCTTGCCAAATTGTCTTCTTATACTATGCAACATATTTAGGAACGGAATCGTTAGCGGCTAGACAATACGCTACGAACATTTCTATGTTCACTTATTTATTCTCTATTGCAATCGGTATGGGAACTGCAATTATTATCGGACGCCTCGTTGGCGGTGGTGAAAAAGATGAAGCGTATGAACGCGTATGGAAAAGTGTAAAGTGGGCGATTGGTGTCACTTTATGTATGGTTGCTCTCGTTATTACATTCCGCACACAATTAATGGGACTATTTACAGATAATCCGCACATTATTGCGTTAGGTGCAAGCGTCCTTTTACTAAGTGTACTACTTGAAACAGGGCGTACGATGAACATCGTCATCATCAATTCACTTCGCGCAGCTGGTGATGCAAAGTACCCAGTTTTAATCGGTGCATTCTCTATGGTGTTAATGAGTTTACCACTCGGTTACTTTTTCGCCTTCCATTTAGATATGGGGCTCGTTGGTATTTGGCTAGCTATTGCTATTGATGAATGGACGCGCGCCATTATTATGTTCTTCCGCTGGAAAAGTAGAGCGTGGGAGCGTTATGCACTTGTTAAACCTGAAGAACAAGAGGAGATTGTTTCTGTTCAGGCGCAATAATACTCGTTTAATTAAGGTGTAGTCATTCGTATAGGAAACTTATATTTACGATTCTTTAAATATATCGACTTACGGAGAAATATTGACAACTCTTTTATATAGTAGAAAAAAGCCATTCTTCAGTAATAATAGAAGAATGGCCTTTTTATTATTGATAAATCTCTTTATATTTCTTATACTCCGCTTCAGAACATAGTACAAAATGTCCTGGGCGAATTTCACGCATTGTCGGTTCTTCACTACCATAATTATGCTGAGATGGATCGTATACGATACGTTTACGATTACGCTCATAATCTGGATCTGGAAGTGGAATCGCTGATAATAGTGATTTAGTATATGGATGAATTGGATTCGCATATAACTCATCACTTGTTGTTAATTCAACGATTTGACCACGGTACATTACACCAATGCGGTCACTAATGTATTTTACCATTGATAAATCATGGGCAATGAATAAGTACGTTAAACCTTTTTCTTTTTGTAACTTTTTCAGTAAGTTTACAACTTGCGCCTGAATTGATACGTCAAGTGCTGAGATTGGCTCATCGGCAATGATAAATTCAGGTTCTACAGCAAGTGCACGAGCGATACCGATACGCTGACGTTGTCCACCTGAGAATTCATGCGGGAAACGGTTTGCGTGCTCTTTATTTAAGCCAACTGTGTTTAATAATTCATGAACACGGTCCATACGCTCTTTTTTGTTTTTTGCTAGTCCGTGAATATCGATACCTTCTGCAATAATATCCCCTACTGTCATACGAGGGTTTAATGATGCATATGGATCTTGGAAAATCATTTGCATTTTACGATTGAATTTCTTCAGTTCTGCGCGTGATTTTTTACCATGTACATTTTCACCGTCGAACAACACTTCACCAGCAGTTGCATCATATAAACGAATAATCGTTCTTCCAGTTGTTGATTTACCACAACCCGATTCTCCTACAAGACCAAATGTTTCTCCGCGGTAAATATCAAATGAAATATCGTTAACCGCTTTGACAACACCACCACTCACGTCAAAGTGTTGCTTTACATTTTTTACTTCAATTAATTTCTCACGTTGTTTAGTCATGTTGTTCACCTGCTTTCATTTGAAGAATGCGTTTTTCAACGACTGCCGGCGGTCTTACTTCTGGAGCTTGCTCATGAAGTAACCAAGTTGCCGCATAGTGTGTATCACTTACTTTAAATAAAGGTGGGTCCATTTCAAAATCAATTTTCAGTGCCTGCGGGTTACGTGGTGCAAAAGCATCTCCCTTTGGCGGCTTCAATAAATCTGGAGGCGTTCCAGGAATTGCGTATAACTCTTCCTCTGAACCATCTAAACTTGGCATAGATGCGATTAAGCCCCAAGTATACGGATGTTTCGGATTGTAGAAAATTTCATCTACAGTTCCGATTTCAACAACTTTACCAGCGTACATAACTGCTACGCGGTCCGCAACGTTTGCCACTACACCTAAGTCATGCGTAATGAAAATGATTGCTGCTTCTGTTTTTTGCTGAATGTCCTTCATAAGCTCTAAAATTTGCGCCTGAATTGTAACGTCTAGCGCGGTTGTCGGCTCATCGGCAATCAATAATTTCGGGTTACAAGCTAACGCCATCGCAATAACTACACGCTGTCTCATACCACCAGAGAATTGGTGCGGATATTGCTTTAAGCGAGCTTCTGGATTTGGAATACCCACAAGATCGATTAATTCTAAAGCAACTTTACGTGCATCTGCTTTACTCATCCCTTGGTGTTTAATAAGGCCTTCCATAATTTGATTTCCAATTGTCATCGTTGGGTTTAATGATGTCATTGGATCTTGGAAAATCATCGCGATATCTTTACCACGTACTTGCTGCATTTCTTTTTCTGTTAATTTCGTTAAGTCACGACCTTCAAATACGATTTCACCATTTTTAATGCGTCCAGGAGGATTCGGAATTAATCCCATTAACGCTTTAGAAGTAACTGATTTACCAGAACCAGATTCTCCTACAATCGCTAATGTTTCTCCTTTTTTCAAATCAAAAGTAACGCCGCGGACAGCTTGTACTTCACCTGCATGTGTATCAAAGGAGACTTGTAAATCTTTTACCTCTAACAATGTTTTCATCTTTGCCTCTCCCCTCTTTTACTTACGCATTTTTGGATCTAACGCGTCGCGTAATCCGTCTGCCATTAAGTTAAACGCTAAGATTAATATACTGATAACAACCGCAGGGATGAACATCATATGCGGATACGTTTGAATTGATTTATAACCGTCATTTACAAGAGAACCAAGTGACGCGAATGGTGGCTGAATACCTAAACCGATGAAGCTTAAGAACGCCTCACCAAACACCGCTGTTGGGATTGTAAACATTGTCATTACGATAATTGGTCCCATTACGTTCGGGATTAAGTGTTTTACAATTAATTGTGTATTTGTTGCACCTAATGTACGAGATGCTAATACGTATTCTTGATTTTTTAATTTTAGGATTTGTCCACGAACGATACGCGACATCCCTATCCAACCTGTAATTGCCATTGCGAGTGTAATTGACCATATACCAGATCCCATAATGATTACCATTAAAATAACGATGATTAAGTATGGAATACCGTTAATAATCTCCATAATACGTTGCATAATGTTATCTACTCTACCGCCATAGAATGCTGAAATACCTCCATATGCAACCCCAATTACTAAGTCAATTGCTGCTGCTAAAAGAGCGATATATAATGATACGCGCGTACCTTCCCATGTTCTTGTCCATAAATCGCGGCCAAGATCATCTGTACCAAACCAGAAATACTCTTTAATATCACGTTTTTCATATTGGTCAACACCATATTGATCAGTACCATCAAATGGTAACCAATGAACATTTTCAATAACTGGAATTTTCGGTGGTAATTTCGCACGTCCTAAATCTTGCTCTTTATACGAGTGCTTACTTACCATCGGTCCTAAAATTGCTAGTAAGATAATAAGCGTTAATAAAACTAAACCGAACATTGCTCCTTTATGTTGGAACAAACGTCTTCTTACATCTTGCCAAAACGTTAAGCTTGGACGGGCAATGACTTCATTATCCACATTATTTTGATTGGCTTGTTGAAATAAATCTGGAGATAATTTTTGTACATCTTTCATCATTTTTTCCCTCCCGCTAAACGAATTCGAGGATCAATAATTCCGTATAAAATATCGACAATGAAAATAACTAAGATGAAGATTGCACTATAGAAAATTGTAGTTCCCATAATAACTGTATAGTCATTCACTGTAATAGATTTAACGAACTGCTCCCCTAGTCCTGGTACAGCATAAATTTGCTCAATAACTAATGTACCTGTAATTAACCCTGCAACCATTGGTCCTAAAATTGTTACAACTGGAATTAACGCGTTACGAAGTGCGTGTTTAATAATGATAACACCTTGGCTAATTCCTTTCGCTTTCGCTGTTAAAATGTAGTCAGCTTGCATAACTTCAATTAACTCTGCACGAGCGAAACGTGCGATTGTTGCGATAACTGCCATCGATAAAGCGATTGTAGGCATTACTGTAAACTCTGGTCCTTTCCAGAATGCTACTGGGAACCATCCAAGTTTTACCCCTACGAAATATTGTAGTAATGCGGCGAATACGAACGATGGTACCGACATCCCGAGTACGGAAATAATTGTCGCCCCATAATCGACCCACGTATTGTTACGAAGTGCCGCAACGATTCCTAAAATTAAACCGATAAATGTTCCTAATATAATCGCTTGTAAACCAAGTTGTGCTGATGGTCCAATGCGATCCACAATCATATCTGTTACTGGACGGTTATCATATTGGAATGATACCCCTAAATCACCTTTTGCTAAGTTACCTAAGTAACGTGCATATTGAACTGGTACTGGATCATTTAAACCATATTTTTCAAGAATGATTTCTTTTTGTGCCGGTGATAACTTCTCCTGATTTTTAAGCGGAGAACCCGGAAGTAATTTCATCAAAAAGAAAGTCAGTGTAGTAATTAAAAATAATGTCAAAGCCATGTACACGAAACGTTTTAATACATAACGTCCCATAGTCAAGCACCTCCCCGTTTTTCTCAAAAGCAATAAGATAGTTTAAAATATTCTTACTTTTATTTTTTTAAAATAAGAGCATATGCCCATCATAGGCATATACCCTTATTCATGATGGAAACCATTTTTAATTTTTTAGTTCAACCCACTTATAGCTAAATTCCCCGCCATATTTATGTTCTAATAGGCCAGTAATTGAGCCACGTTGTAAATAAGCTTTTCCTGGTTGATATACTGGAGCAATCGCTGCATCTTCAAGCAGTTGTTTTTCTGCTTGTAATAATGCATCCCAACGAGCTTGTACATCAACTTCTGTTTTTGCTTTTTTAATTAAATCATCATACGCTGGGTTTGCGTAATGTACTTTGTTTTGCGCATTACCTGTCGTATACATTTCAAGGAATGACATTGGATCCATATAATCTGGACTCCATCCCGCATATGACATTGCATAATCTCCACTTGCTTCAAGTTTTAATTTTTGTGCAAATGGCTGCATTTTCGTTGGAACTGTTAAACCTGGTAAGTTCTTTTCAAATTGGCCTTTTAAATACTCTCCAATTTTTTTAGCATCGTCAGTATCAAAGTTTAATAGCTCTAACTCTACTTTGTCTACACCAAGTTCTTTTTTACCAGCTTCCCAGTATTTTTGTGCTTCTTTCATATCCTCTTTTATAAGCTTTCCGTTTTCTTCACGGAAGTCTTTTCCATTCGGACCTTTTGCTAAGCCTTTCGGAACAAAACCGTATATACCCTCTGAACCATCGTTTAAGATCACTTTTCCAATGTTTTCACGTTCAAAGGACATTGCAATTGCTTTTCGGATATTTTTATTTGCTAAAAATTTATTCTTTTCATTTAAGCGAATAAATTGTGTAGATGGTTTCTTAATCGTTTTAAAGTCAGCATCTGATTTGTATTTATCTACAAACTCTGATGTTAAGACTACACGATCAATTGCTTTCGTTTCATATAAATTTATAGCAGTTGAACGATCCTTAACAATATTGAAGTTTATTTCCTCAAGTTTTACTTCTTTATTTTCCCAATACGATGGATTCTTCTTAAGTTGGAAACTTTGTTCATGCTTCCATTCATTTAATACGAATGGACCATTATAAAGTGTCGTATTGGATTCTAATCCAAATTTTGCTCCTTGTTCTGTTACAAACTTCTCATTCAAAGGATACAATGTTGGATAGACTGTTAAACTTACAAAATAAGGAACAGGGTTATCTAATTCCACTTCAAGTGTATGATCATCAATTGCCTTTACACCAAGTTCTTCAACTGGTAATTCTTTTTTGTTAACTTTCTCCGCATTTTTAACATCAAATAGTATGTAAGCAAACTTGGCACCCGTGTTTGAATCTACAGCTCTTCGCCAAGAATAAACGAAGTCTTTCGCTGTTACCGGTTCACCATTAGACCATTTCGCATCTTCACGTAACTTAAACACATACTTTTTGCCATCCTCTGATTTCTCATAAGATTTAGCGACACCTGGAACAAGTTTATCATCTTTCCCCAGACGATATAACCCTTCCATTGTGTTATTCATGATGTTAGAAGATGTTGCATCTGTTGATAACGTCGTATCCATAGTTGGAATTTCAGCTGTTTCAGTTAGATTTAGCACTTGCTTGTTTGAGGATTTTTCTTTTGCGCCTGCTTTATTATCCTCTTTTTGGTAACTACAAGCTCCTAACATACTGACAGTCAACGTCGATGCAAGTAATAACGGTATCTTTTTCTTCATGTTGTGTTGCCTCCCCTAATTGCACTTCCTGTACCCTCACTTGTAAAAAAGTAGAATTGAAAGAATAATCTCCAAGTTTCTACAATTTTCATTATACATATAATATAACAATTGTGAATATAGTTTTTTGTTTTTTTGTTAAAATTTTTAATAAAATGTTTATATTTTTATTTTTTTGTAAAGGGATACGTTAACATTGCTACCATCATCTTGCAATCAGACCTTTAATTGCGTATAATTTTCAAAAAATTAATTCTAGTACATATTATAGCTTTTATAGTATAATAATTCTAGTAATATTTTGACGGAGGGGAACATTTTGAATAAAGTTTTTTTTCATACTTGTATACTAATTTTCATAGCGATAATTGCTTCTAGTATTGGTGCATTCCTCGTTTCATCGCAGTTTTTGTTGAATTTTGTCAACATCTCGTTCTATATCGCACTATTTTTTATTCTTATAGGCGGTTTTTTATTCATATTTCAAAATGGATTTTTTAATGTAACAATTTACGCCTTCCAAAGAGTATTTGGTACGAATAAAAAAATCGACTCTTTAATTGAAGAAGTAGAGGAACCTGTCGATAAGAAAGAACGTATTTATAAAACATATTCATTCAAATGGACGTATCCAATTTGCATTACCGGTATCGTTCTTGGGTTATTCTCTACCCTCATTAGCTTTACTATTTTGATGTAGTTTGCAAACACTATCCCATATGATATAATAATCAGCAAAACATTTTGTTATAAAACTTTAGTTCTTTCATATTTAAAGAGCTCAGGTAACAATAAATAAATTTATATGTATGCGATGATAAAGAAGAGTACATATTGAGGCAATTTCAGAGAGCTTGTGGCTGGTGTGAACAAGTAATTGTACAGTATGGAATGGGCTTTTGAGCACCAAACCGAACCGAAAGTAGTAGGCTTTGGCGTTATATCCAAACGTTATTATGGATTAGAGAGATTTCACAGTAGTGAAATAATTAGGGTGGTACCGCGGTCCATTCGTCCCTATAGTTTTTTGGGATGAATGGGCTTTTTTGTTTGCCTTCTCTTCCCCATCACGCATTCAAATTTAGGAGGAATTACTTATGTCAGTTATCTTTTCTGGTATTCAGCCGAGTGGAACGATTACACTTGGAAACTATTTAGGAGCTATGAAGCAATTTACAGAGCTTCAAAATGAACACGACTGTTATTTCTGTATTGTAAACCAACATGCGATTACAGTACCTCAAGATCCGGTACAACTTCGTAAAAACATCCGCAGTCTTGCTGCACTTTATGTAGCATGCGGTATCGATCCTGAAAAAGCTACTTTATTTGTACAGTCAGAAGTACCAGCACACGCTCAACTAGGATGGATTATGCAATCCGTTGCTTACGTTGGAGAATTAGAGCGTATGACGCAATATAAAGATAAAGCATCAGGTAGAGATTCAGTTCCAGCCGGATTACTAACTTATCCACCATTAATGGCTGCTGATATTTTACTTTACAACACTGAAATCGTACCTGTTGGTGATGATCAAAAACAACATATGGAATTAACACGCGACCTAGCAGAGCGTTTCAACAAACGCTTCCGTGAAGTATTCACAATTCCTGAAATTCGCATTCCAAAAGTAGGGGCTCGCGTTATGTCACTAACAGAACCTACAAAAAAAATGAGTAAATCTGATCCGAATCCAAAATCAATGATCAGCATGCTTGATGAACCAAAAACAATTGAAAAGAAAATTAAGAGTGCTGTAACTGATTCTGAAGGTATCGTGAAATTTGATAAAGAAAACAAACCTGGCATCTCTAACTTATTAACAATCTACTCTTCATTCTCTGGAAAAACAGTTGAAGAAATTGAAGCAATGTACGAAGGAAAAGGATACGGCGACTTTAAAGGCGATCTGGCACAAGTAGTCGTAGAAGCGATCCGCCCAATCCAAGACAAATATAACGAACTAATCAACTCACCAGAACTAGACGAAATTCTAGACAAAGGTGCCGAAAAAGCAAACCGCGTTGCATTCAAACAACTACGCAAAGTAGAAAACGCAATGGGGTTAAGTAGAAAACGTAGGTAACATATAAAGCGGAAGCGGCTTGCTTAGAATGTGAGGGGGATGGAGCTCCTGACGTAGAGGCGCTTTTTTCCTCGCAGGAAGGCGCGAAGCCACCGAACATTCTTGCTGCTGGAGCTAGATTTCATATAAAGCGGAGGCGGCTCGTTCAGCTCTGACTGGCTAAGGTTCTTTCGCATAAAAGGCGCTTTTTGCCTTCTTATGCGGAAGGTTCTTAGACACGAAGAGCTTGCCGCTGGAGCTAGACTACAACAAATTAAAAAAACCGCCAATCGGCGGTTTTTTAATTTACCTTTTGCTCGTTTTCCATTTCCCATAACTTTTCAAAAAATGGCTGTCCTTTTACGAGACGCTCGCATAATTGTTCGTGCTTCTCAGACCAACCTGTTTTCGCTTCATCATACAGCTTAGCCCAAATATCTTCAAATTCCATATGTTGAACCATTCCGTATGCTGATGGATCCCACTCTGTGAACCAATAGCGAATTTCTGCTGTGTTTTTCGTTGTATGTAATTGATCTAACGCCATAAATAATAATTGTTTAAGCTGTCTTTCTTTACGAGTTAAGCCATTCATAACGAAAGGCGATGGTGATAAAATATGATGTTCTTTTTCCATTTCTTCTACTTGGAACTCATACTTTTCTGCTTGTACGTTTTCTACCATCTCATATACCATCTGCTCTTGGCGCGGTATAAGTCTACTTTTCCGAATCGGTACATTGTAACCAATTGTATCGATCGCAATAATTCCTTTTCCATCTGTAACTACAAAGCAATACTCTTGCTGCAAACGTTCATGATTTTTACGAATATAAGCCTTATGATGTACGTCTTCCAACAATTTTTGCGGAAGCTCTAACAATTCGTTCTCGATGTAATGATATAATGTGGAATCTACTTTTAATAATGGCACTTGATCTAATAGCTCAATCGTATCATCTTTCCGCCATTCGTAAAAATGACAAACGTTATACCCATTTTCTTCACCTTCAAACCAATTTACCCATACATCATGTAGATATAACATTCACTACCCCTCACTTCACTACTGTTTGTATCCATCATTATGTTCAATTTTTCTTAACTTTATTCCACCTAAGGAAATATATTCTAATTATTATTTTTTCTTCTATTAATACTAAAAAAACAGGAAAGAGAGCTCCTGTTTTTTTATATATGAAATGTATTGGCTTTATTTAATATTTCTTTCGCATCTATAGGCAATAAAGAAAGTGTATCTTCTCCTTGCAAAGTTACACAATCTTTGACAATATGAAATCCAAGCGCATAGCCAAGCATCTTCGGATAAGAGTGAAATCCATTTAATAAGATGTCGTGCTCCCTTGTTCCTCGCTTTATACTTATTCTTTCATGTACAACATTTTCCCAATAATATATTGCCTCTTCCTTTGAAAGATACGTCGTCCACGGTGCATTGTTTTTTTCTGAATATCTTTCCGTTACCGCTTGCTCAGCTAATCCTTCCATAATCATCGTATCAAGTAATGTATATTCTGTTTCTTTCGTCTCAATTTGATGTAACCTGCATATGTGATGATATTCATGCGCCAACAGCACTTTTAATTCTTCCACCGAATTCCGTCCACATACGAATAAGAAAATAACGTGGCGCATAGATAATCCAGCCCTGCCGTTATACTCTTCTTGTACCGTTCGATTATAGGAGTCTGATAATAAAATAAAGACAGGGACATCCGGACCTTTTAACCAATTTTTCAGTTTCTCATACTCCGCACGTAACTCTTTCCAAACTTCCTTTTTCTCTAACTCTTTAATTTCTCGTTCTCCTCGCATAACAGGGCGATACATACCTTTAGAAATTAAAAAGCGATACAACCTTTCTTTTGGCAGCGGGATATATTTCGTAAACTTCTCACACAGCTTTTCTGGCCGTCCATAATATAGATGTAACCATTCAGCAGTTTCAACAATCCCCATCTTTATCCCTCCTTTTTCTTATGTATATGCAAAAGGAGAAAAAGGCGTAAAAATAAATAAGGAGTTTTTTCGCAATATATTGCGAAAAAACTCCTTATTTTATCTATTATTTATACGATTTAAATACTAATACTGCGTTATGACCACCGAATCCTAATGAATTACTTAACACTGCGTTTACTTCTTGATGTCTCGCGTTATTTGGTACGTAATCTAAGTCACATTCTGGATCTGGTGTTTCATAGTTAATTGTTGGAGGAATTACTCCATCTGTAATTGATTTAATAGAAAAGATCGCTTCAACAGCACCTGCTGCTCCTAATAAGTGACCTGTCATTGATTTCGTTGAGCTGATCGCTACCTTATACGCGTGCTCACCGAACGTTTCTTTAATTGCCATTGTTTCATACTTTTCATTCGCATCCGTACTTGTACCATGCGCATTAATGTAATCAATATCTTCTGGCTGTAGACCTGCATCCGCTAAAGCTTGACGCATTGCGCGCACGCCGCCTTCACCGCCAGGAGCAGGCATTGTAATATGGAATGCATCACCAGTTGCACCGTAACCAGCGATTTCCGCATAAATATGAGCACCACGAGCTAATGCGTGCTCTAATTCTTCAAGAATTAAAATACCTGAACCTTCACCCATTACGAAACCGCTACGGTTTTTATCAAATGGACGGCAAGCTGTTGCTGGGTCTTCATTGAATGTTAATGCTTTCGCTGAGCTAAATCCTGCGAATGCCATACTTGTTAACGGTGCCTCTGCCCCGCCCGTAATCATTGCATCAGCATCCCCACGCTGAATCGCTTTAAATGCATCACCAATTGAGTTTGCACCAGATGCACAAGCCGTTACAGAACAAGTGTTAATTCCTTTTGCTCCTGTTGCGATTGATACTTGGCCTGCTGCCATATCTGGAATCATCATCGGTACGAAGAATGGGCTCACGCGGCGCGGGCCTTTCTCAGTAAAAATTTTAAATTGTTCTTCGTATGTTTCCATACCGCCAATACCAGAACCAATCCATACACCAATTCGAGGTCCGTTTTCTTCTGTAATCTCAAGCTTTGCATCTGCAACTGCCATTTTCGCTGCTGCTACTGCATATTGTGTAAAGCGATCCATACGGCGCGCTTCTTTTTTATCAATATATTTCTCGACTTCAAAGTCGTTAATTTCTGCTGCTACTTTTGCTGGAAATAGTTCCGGATCAATTCTTGTAAGTCGTCCGATTCCAGATACACCCTTTTTAATGTTTTCCCACGCTGTTTCAACATCTGTACCGACCGGTGTAACAGCTCCTAGTCCTGTAATTACGACCCTCTTTTTTTCCATACAAAATACACTCCTTTTTTTCTCTCAGTCCTTATTTACCCCAACGAAGAGCGACTGCTCCCCATGTTAATCCGCCGCCAAAACCAACAAGTATAATTAAATCACCATCTTGAATACGTCCGTTTTGCAATTCCTCTACCATTGCAATCGGAATGGAAGAAGCTGATGTATTACCGAATTTCTCAATTGTCATACTCATTTTTTCTTGTGGTAAATTTAATCTCTCTCTTGCAGATTCCATAATACGAATGTTCGCTTGATGCGGTACTAAGAAATCCACATCTTCTTTCGTAAGACCAGCTTTATCTAAAACGCGAAGACAAGAATCCCCAAGTTGACGAACGGCAAATTTAAAGACTTCTCTGCCATTCATCATAACATACTCGTCTTGATAAAGATGCTTACCGCCACTTCCGTCCGCTCCTAATTCGAAAGATAGAACGCCTTTACCTTCTGAAACAGCTCCCATTACGATCGCACCGGCTCCGTCTCCAAATAGTACTGCTGTATTTCGATCGTTCCAGTCTACAATTTTAGATAGCTTATCACTACCAACTACTAACACATTTTTATAAGTTCCCGTTTGAATAAATTGCTGCGCTGTAATCATTCCGTACATAAAACCAGCACACGCTGCACTTAAATCCATTGCAGCTGCATGTTTTGCGCCAATTGCTTCTTGAATAACACAAGCTACTGCTGGAAAAGCACGATCTGGCGTTACTGTTGCTACTAAAATAAGATCGATATCCTCTCCGCTAATCCCTGCATCTTCAAGTGCTTTTTTAGAAGCCTCTACGGCCATATATGAAGTATCTATTGTATCATCGGCAATGCGTCTTTCCGCAATACCTGTTCTCGTACGAATCCATTCATCGGATGTATCCATTATTTTTTCTAAATCGTGATTTGTGACTACTTTTTCCGGCACATATCTTCCGATCCCTAAAATGCCCACGTTCACATCGCAGCCCTCCGTTTTATATCAATTATTATGACTTGGTACTAATTTTAAAACATAAATGTATTTTTGTCTAGAATATATTTCAGCTAAAACATAAAGCGAGCGCATTATTCACCTTATTGTTTATGAAAAGAAACAGAAACATACCTTTCCCTGTTTCTTTCGAAATATAAAAAGGCCCGAACCGCTTCTATCCACGGTTCGGGCCTCTCTTCCATCTAAATAAATGCTTTTTATTCTTGATCTGCTTTCCTTCTAAACTAGAAAGTTCTCCTCACTACTTTTCCCTTCCCCTCTTCATATCTCTGTTTTTCCCCCAGCCGAGAACAAAAAAGGCCCTGACCGCTTCTATCCACGGTTCGGGCCTCTCTTCCATCTAAAAAATGCTTTTTATTCTTGATCTGCTTTCCCAAGCTCATATGCTTCGTTCATAACTTTCATCAATAACTCTAATACTGGTTGAGCTTTCTCCATATCAAGTGCAATTCCATTATCATCTAAAATGGCCTTTGCTTCTGGTAAATGCTTCATTGCGATTTGTAAAAATTGCATGCTTTTCTCATTCATATTACGTTCTTCCTCTCCATTAAAACTTTCACATACATAGTGTAACACGCTCGCTATCCTTCGTATAACTCTTTATATTTTTTCATATGTGCCAATTGTTTATTTAAACCGTATTCTAACGGAGTATTTCTTTTTATCGAAATATCCTCGGCCGCCCCATCTCTTTCTTCCGCATTCTCTTTATTCACTTTATCATCTGCACGTAAAAGGTTCATACCCTTTTTCCATAATGACTTTTTACCACTAAGTAAATTATATATGCCGAGTTGCTCCTCGTTCATTCCATTTTCCCATAAGTATTCACATACATCTTCAACGTACAGTAGATCACTTCCGTTTTCCTCGCTGGCATAATGGCACTCTTTCTCACCTAGCTCTGATAAAATGAGCTGATGATACATCATAAAAGATGGTTGCCATGGCCCATATAATGTAGGAACTCGAAATACACTATATTGTACCTCTCCTTTTTTCAATCCTTCTTCCACTTTCGCAAATAAACGCTTATTTTCGGACTCATCTGCGTTTCCTACTTCAATAGAAGAAATTAGATTTAACTTCACTTTATGTTCTTCACACAGTCTTATGATTCGCTTTAAATACTGTAATATAACTCTTTCATTTCGAAAGCCACTTTGTTGGTTAGGCTCATACAGACAAAAGTAAACGGCATCAAATTTCTCTTCCTCTACGGATCTCCATCCGTCTTCATCTCTTATTGAATAATACGTAAATAACGCATTTCGCCCAATTAACAATAACTTCTCTTCATTAATTTTTGTCATACTATCAAATTCATCAAAATCAAGACCATATACTTCTACTTCTTCTGCAATCATTTTATTCACAAGGTGATAACCTACAAACGTAAGTGCACCTATAATTAGCACGCGTTCCATACCACCCACCCTTTCTCCTTGAAACAAATAGCTCCTCATTTATGTATATGGGAGCTTCACAATTCTTCTTCATATTTTTTAAAGAAATCAGTCGTTTGCCTAACCATTTTATATTTCACATCTTGCAGATGGAATAAAACAGAAGTATCACATTGATTCAATTGCCTCATTTTCTCGTATTTACGTAACAACTGTTTTCTTCCTCTTTTTTCTTGTGTTGATACGAAAATTTTAACAGGTACACAAGACGGAAGAAGCGTAAATGATTTCTTATTTATTTTTGCTTCTAATTCTTCTTCTTTGGAATCATACGCCAAACTTAATTCCTTCAAGAGTCTCTTATAAAAAAACTTATGCTCTTTCTCAAACTCCACATATTCTGGTAAATCTAAACACGGATTTAACATAATGACAGAACGTATACATTCAGGGTATTTGTTCATCATTTCAAGCGCTACAAGTGCCCCCATACCATCTGCCATAATGTGCATTTTTGCATTTAATGTCTCTTTTCTCAAAACAACGTCATATAGGCGTTTTGCTAGACGAACAGATTGATCGTTTCCCCAATGTCTTCCGTATAAATTAGAAGAAAATACCGTATAGCCTTCCTCAATAAGGCCGTGTAAAAAATAAGATCTACCCGCATGTTGTGTCCATAAACTTGTACCATTCTCAATAAAGTAGTTGTAATCCCCAAGAAGCATGACAGAAAATCCATTTGGCTTCTCCGGTAAATAAATAACGCATGGTTCTTTTTCTAAGTAAAAAAAACGTTCCGTAATACTCATTTTTCCCCCGCCTTATTTTCTAAACGTATAAAAGTACTCTTTTATAATGTATGAACGGAATGCAAATTTGCGTTGCAAAATCTACAAATATTTTTCTATATTCTTTTTTCAATTGTGTTACAATAAGGACAGATTGAACGAATAGAGGTGTAAAATATGCGTTTCATTTGGGCATTAATTTGGTCGTTCTTGCTTGTACATATGATGAGCTACGTAATCGGCTCTATGACTGGCGGTACATACGATTTTAACCAAGCGTCTATTTTCTCAGTTGTTCTTGCGGTATTAGTACTAGCAATTTCAGCTGCAATTCCAAACGAGCCAGTAGAACAGCACTAAAAAAAGAGTCCGGATTTTATCCGAACTCTTTTTTTATTTCACATGAACGACTAATTCGTTATTTTCTACATCAACCACTACATGACTATTGTCAGTAATCGTACCTGCAATTAATTCTCTCGCTAATTTCGTTTCAACTTGACGCTGTACATATCGTTTTAATGGACGAGCTCCGTACATCGGATCAAAGCCAGCTTCTACAACAAATTCTTTCGCTGCTTCTGTTAATTTTACCGTAATATGACGGTCAGCTAAACGACCTTGTAATTCTTTTACAATTTTATCAACAATACCTTTAATTTCATTCGTTGTAAGAGGTTTGAATAAAATAATTTCGTCGACGCGGTTTAAGAACTCTGGTCGGAAATGTCCTCTCAATTGTCCCATTACAAGTTCTCTTGATTCTTCTTTAATGGAGCCATCTTCTTCTAATCCATCTAATAAATGAGCAGATCCAATATTTGAAGTCATAATAATAACTGTATTTTTAAAGTCCACTGTACGACCTTGCGAATCTGTAATGCGTCCGTCATCTAACATTTGTAATAAAATATTGAATACTTCTGGATGCGCTTTTTCGATTTCGTCTAATAAAATAACGGAATACGGTTTACGTCTTACTGCTTCTGTTAATTGACCGCCCTCTTCATATCCAACATATCCAGGAGGGGCACCAATTAAGCGTGACACAGCGTGTTTCTCCATATACTCAGACATATCGATACGAATCATTTGCTCTTCACTATCAAATAAAGACTGTGCTAACGTTTTGGCAAGCTCTGTTTTACCAACACCAGTCGGTCCTAAGAAGATGAAGGAACCAATTGGACGGTTCGGGTCTTTAATACCAGCGCGCGCACGAAGAACTGCATCTGATACTAAGCTTACCGCTTCCTCTTGTCCGATAACACGTTCTGATAAAATTTGCTCTAAGTGTAATAATTTCTCACGTTCACCTTCAACGAGTTTTGCGACAGGAATACCAGTCCAGCGTGAAACAATATCAGCAATCTCTTCTTCACTTACTTCCTCACGTAATAAACGATTTTCTTGTTTATTATTTGCGCCCATTTCTTCTGCTTCTTTTAACTCTTTTTCAATTGCAGGAATTTTTCCGTGGCGAAGTTCCGCTGCTCTATTTAAATCGTAATTACCTTCTGCTTCTTCTAATTCACGGCGCAGACGCTCTAAATGTTCACGTAAGTCACGAACTTTGTGAATATCTTCTTTTTCTTTCTCCCATTTCGCTCTCATGCTACTGGCCACTTCTTTTAAATCCGATAATTCACGTTGCAATGTTTTGAGGCGTTCTTGGCTACCAAAGTCCTTCTCTTTTCCAAGAGCCGCTTCTTCAATTTCTAGCTGCATAATGCGGCGCGTTACTTCATCTAATTCTGTCGGCATAGAATCAATTTCTGTACGAATTGTTGCGCACGCTTCGTCAACAAGATCAATTGCTTTATCCGGTAAGAAACGATCTGAAATATATCGATCTGATAAAACTGATGCTGCTACAATTGCGCGGTCATGAATATTTACACCGTGATAAATTTCAAAACGCTCTTTTAAACCACGTAAAATAGAAATTGTATCTTCAACAGTTGGTTCTTCTGCTAATACTTGTTGGAAACGTCTTTCTAGTGCTGGATCTTTCTCAATATATTTACGATATTCATCTAGGGTTGTCGCCCCAATACAATGCAGTTCACCACGCGCAAGCATCGGTTTTAACATATTCCCTGCATCCATCGCACCTTCTGTTTTTCCAGCGCCGACGATTGTGTGAAGTTCATCAATGAATAGTAAAATGCGACCTTCACTCTTTTTAATTTCATTTAATACAGCTTGCAAACGCTCTTCGAACTCACCACGGAATTTCGCACCAGCTACAAGCGCACTCATATCTAACGCAAAGATTGTTCTATCTTTTAATCCTTCAGGTACATCCTTCTTCACAATACGCTGTGCTAACCCTTCAACGATTGCTGTTTTACCAACACCTGGCTCACCAATTAAAACAGGGTTATTTTTCGTTTTACGTGAAAGAATGCGGATTACGCGGCGAATTTCACTATCGCGGCCGATAACAGGGTCAATTTTCCCTGCTTTCACTTCCGCCACTAAATCACGACCATATTTTTCTAACGCTTCATAAGTTGCTTCTGGATTTTGGCTAGTCACTTTTTGATTCCCCCGAACTGTCATTAAAGACTGTAATAAGTTGTCTTTCGTAATATGAAATCTTGTAAATAATTGGCTTATATCGCCTTTTTCTTCAGTAAAAGCAAGTAATACATGTTCCACTGAAATGTAATCATCTTGCAATTTCTCTGCTTCTTTTCCTGCTCTTACAAGCAGTTGTTGCAGGGCACCTGTTATATATAATTTACCTGCTTCTGCACCGCTTCCCGTTACGGAAGGCTTTTTCTTAATTAAATTTTCTACGCCTTGTTTTAATGCTTCTATATCGACATTCATTTTTTGAAAAATACGTGCTGCTAGCCCATCCTGCTCTTCTAATAATGTAAACAAGAGATGAACAGTATCTACTTCTTGATGGTGATGAGATACCGCTAAAGATTGGGCACTCATAATCGCCTCTTGTGTTTTTGTTGTCATTTGATTTAAGTCCATCTTTACAGTCCTCCAAATGTTTGACTTTCTTTGACCTTTGATTTGATTATACGCCAACTGACTTTTTTATACAATAATTTTGCTTATGTATTTTCAAACTTATTATTAGAAAAAGAAAACAGGAACATGCATTGATGCGGTTCAAAACAATGCGGTAAATGAAATTATAATGCGTAATGAAAAAAAGCCGCAATAACGATTGCGGCTCCTGTTACGGTTTTCTTTTATACGTCCACTGACGGTTATGATTCGTGTTATCTGGAAACTTGTCACCAGCAGTTAGTTTCACCATTTGCGGATCTTTCACCATACTTCCCGTTTCACCAATTTCCACGTAAATGCCATCATTCGGCGCTTTTTGTCCAGAACGAAACCTGCGATTTTGTCCCATTTCCATTCTCCTTCCATGACGTCTTTGCCTCATTAGTATATCCATTTTAAAAGAAAGCTTTTCTGTCATGTTTAGGAAACAAGTACTACATTTCGTTCTTGTACATATACATGAATGACACAAGCTTAAAGCAGGGATTTCGTTCCTATTTGTAGAAAAAAAAGAAACCAACCTACTATAGGCCAGTTTCAAAGGAGAGTCAAACATATACGAGAAGATTACATGTTCATTATAAGCCTCATCATACGAGCAATGTAACCCTTTTCACAATTTGTACATAATGAAAGAAACATTGTTTGAACTTTCTAAAAAGATGTTGACTTTTCTTAATTTCCAGCGAGAAATAGTAGACACCGCAGCACTTTGCGACGTAAGATGGATATATAGTGAACTTTCCATCTTTGGTGGTCTCACCCAGTCTAACCTCTTATTTCTGCATATAAAAAACGGAAATACAGATAAAAACAAAAAAATATTATAAGAGGTGAAATTATGAACAAACAACATTTAATCGCACTAGACTTAGACGGCACTTTATTAACAGACAACAAAATAATTTCCACTCGAACGAAACATACAATTGCAAAAGCAAAGGAACAAGGACATATTGTCGTTATTTCAACAGGACGTCCATTCCGCGCTAGTTATGATTACTATAAAGAACTTGGTCTAAATACACCAATCGTAAACTTTAATGGCGCTTACGTACATCACCCTCTTGATTCAAAGTGGGGTACACATCACTCTCCTCTTGAGCTAGCAACAGCGCAAGAAATTGTCCGAGCTTGCTTTGATTTTGGCGTAAAAAATATATACGCTGAAGTAATGGACGATGTGTATGTTCGTGAAATTGATGAAGATAAAAAACATATTTTCGAATTCGGTTCTCCAAATATTTTTACAGGAGACTTATTAAATATTTTAAACGATCATCCAACTTGCTTATTAATTGACGCACATGACGAGCATTCCAGTGCAATACGTCAACATTTAACTGATATGCACGCTGAAGTAATCGACCATAGAAAATGGGGCGCACCTTGGCCAATTATTGAAATTGTAAAAAGCGGATTAAATAAAGCTGTTGGACTACAAAAAATTTCTAGCCATTACAACATTCCACAAGAGCGAATTATCGCTTTCGGTGATGAAGATAACGACTTTGAAATGATTGAATTTGCTGGTCACGGCATCGCAATGGGAAATGCCATTCCTGAATTAAAATCACTCGCAAACCATACGACGCTAACGAACGAAGAAGATGGTATTGCACTATATTTAGAAGAGGTTCTTGGGTTGTAATCTAAAAATTCCCTGCTTATAGTTTCTCGCCAAACGCTCATACTATGATTAGACGCACAAGTCAGCGCGTCGATTGTTTTCAGCTAAATAAAGGGGGTTTTTCGAATGGGTAAAAAGAACAAATCAAAACGTTTTATCCAACAAGGAGCCGATGCTGTTATGAAGCATGATGCAAGATTCCCGTACAGAGGTACATTAGCTGAGGCAGAAAAAGCGAGAAGTAACTCTTCTTTTGGAGGGGTCTAAATGGGGAACTTACTATTTCAACAAGCTAGAGATGCTGTTGCAAATGCCGTATCTTGTTCGAGCGGCGTCGAGCAACAAGATCTCGTATATAGAGCAAAAAATGCTTTGCAATCCGCTTACGCAAATTCTTCAACTGCTGAAAAAGTTCAGCTACGTGAAATGCAGGAACAATTGCAAACTATTACGAATTTACATTAAAAAAGAGGACCAACTTTGGTCCTCTTTAATCTTTTCGAAACAATCCAAATACCCCAACCGTTTGCAGTACATTTGTAAATGCACCTGGGTCCACTTGTTTAATAACCCTCTCTAATTCATACAGTTCGTAACGAGTAATAACAATCATTAACATTTCCTTATTTTCATTCGTATAAGCACCAGTTGCCGGTATAGTTGTAATCCCCCTCACTAAGCGTGAGTGAATCGCCTTTCGTACATCCGCCCCATTCTTCGTAACGATTAACGCCGTAATCTTCACATGACGCGTATGAATCGCATCGATGATTCGCGTTGAAACATACAAAGTCACCAAAGTATATAATGCTTTTTCCCATCCATACACATAACCAGCAGCGATAATAATCAGTGCATTAAAGAAGAAAAAATACGTACCGACAGGCTTGTCTTTAATCTTTGATAAAATCATGGCGATAATATCTAAACCACCTGTAGAAGCCCCCCACTTCAACGCAATCCCTACCCCAATTGCCGAAATAAGCCCGCCAAAAATCGCATTTAATATGATATCGTTCGAAACAGCCCGAACTGGGATAATTTCTAAAAACAAAGTCATAAATATAACGCAAAGAAAACTAAAGAAAGTAAAAGCCTTTCCAACCTTTTTCCACGCTAAAATAACGACAGGAATATTAAACAAACTAAACAATACCCCCGTTGATATATGAATTGATAAAAAATCACCTAATATTTGCGATAACAATTGAGACAATCCAGCAAAGCCACTCGCGTACACTTTCGCTGGCGTTAAAAATAAATTCATTCCAATCGCGTTTAACAAACCTGCGATGATTACAACGATTAACTTCTTTATAAGTTCGGTATAATTCAACTTCAAATCCATTTCCAATCCACCCTTATTATTCAGGAATACACTGCTATACATAGTCTTTACGAAAAAGGAAATGATAAACGTACAACGTTTAGAAATGGAGTTGATACATATGCCACATACGAGTGATAACGACAAAAAAGCACGCGATAACAATGCAAAGCGCGCGCAAAAAAATGAGCAAGAACAAAAGAATATAGAGCAAGGTAAGCGTGCTTATTCTAAAAAGACCGATCACCTTTGATTTCATCGTACACCAGCAAAATTGTTGGTGTACTTTTTTACATTTTACAGGAAAAAACATTAAAAATTCACTTCATGTTCACTTCTATATTCTACAATAGCGATAACATATTCGGATGAGGTGTTAGCATGAGAGGAAAACATATTTTCATTATTACTGCACTAATAAGTATATTAATGCTAGCTGCTTGCGGGCAAAAAAATAGCTCGGCTACAGTCGCTACGGCAACAGACTCAACCATTACGAAGAGCGACTTCGAAAAACAGTTGAAAGATCGTTACGGAAAAGACATGTTATACGAAATGATAGCGCAAGACGTTATCACGAAAAAATATAAAGTATCTGACGATGATGTAGAGAAAGAAGTACAAAAAGCGAAAAGTCAATACGGAGATCAATTCAAAAACGTGTTGAAAAACAACGGTTTAAAAGATGAAGCTGATTTTAAAAATCAAATTAAGTTCAAACTTTCTATGAATAAAGCAATTAAACAAAGTGTTACAGAAAAAGACGTGAAAGACCACTACAAACCAGAAATTAAAGCGAGCCACATTTTAGTAAGTGACGAAAATGAAGCAAAAGAAATAAAGAAAAAATTAGATGCTGGTGCTTCATTTGAAGAACTAGCAAAACAAGAATCGCAAGACCTACTATCAAAAGAAAAAGGCGGAGACCTTGGATACTTCCATTCAGGTGCAATGACACCTGAATTTGAAACAGCTGCCTACAAACTAAAAATTGGTCAAATTAGTGATCCTGTCCAATCACCAAATGGTTATCACATTATTAAACTAACTGGTAAAAAAGATCTAAAACCTTACGATGAGGTAAAAAACTCTATTCGCAAAAACTTAGAGGAAGAACGTACTGCTGATCCTATATTTGGTAAAAAATTATTACAAAGTGAATTAAAAAAAGCAAATATTAAAATAAACGATAGTGAGTTGGAAGATACATTTACTATTGTTTCCCCGCAAGGAAATTAAAAAACACAACCTTATTTTTTCAGATAAGGTTGTGTTTTTTAATCTTTCATCAATATTTTCAACTTTTTCTTCAAGCTTTTATAATGCCAATTGATGTGATCTAATTCTATCTCCACTTCAATCAGCGCATCTATTAAGTCTTCTTTAGAGTGTTGCGAGTCCATAATATTTTCAAGTATTTTTTCAAACCTTTCAGCGCTCTCATATATATCATGTAAATCAACTGCTACTATTTCGCGTTCTTTTTCAGGGGATAACGCTGAGAGGCTCTTTATTAATTGTTCTAACACATTGTATTGCACCTTCATACCTCCTTAATTCTATACTTATAACGTTATTTATAGATTTCATCTATCCTTTCTATATTCTTTTAAATTTCCCTCTCCCCATAATTCTCTATTCCTTCCTTCATTTTATACTGAACGCAAAAAGAACTATCTTTCCTCTAATAAACTTAGAGAAAAGGTAGTTCTTTTCCATCCACTTTATTTCTTAAAGTAAGTCCAACCTTCTTCTTGGTAAACTTTTTCTTCTTTCATCAACTTACCAAGCGCACGCTTAAATGCAGCTTTACTCATATTGAAACGTTCTTTAATGTCTTCTGGGTAGCTCTTATCCCAAAACGGCATTGCTCCGCCTCGTTCTTCCATATATGCATAAATCACTGCAGCATCATCTTCCATTCCTTCTTCTTTACGAGGAAGAAGCGAAATGTTAATTGTACCGTCATCTTTTACGTCAATAATACGACCTGTTACGCGCTGGCCGATGCGGACTTGTTCTTTTCTTTCTGTATGGTGTAAAAATGCACGGAAATGCTCATCTGTTAATACGAATGAACCAACTTGAAGTGAACGATACACACGTCCATTTACATTTTTATTACGCATAGATGGCGTCGCCTCTACAACGATTTCTTGCATATCACTATCTCTTGCCGGAAGAGCAATTAAACGATCACGATTCGTTAATTTTAACGTACAATATAATTCATCTCCAACTTCTGGCCATACTGGCATATAAATTGGGAATTCATCAGCTGGAATTAGTATATCTTTTGATACACCAATATCAACAAACACACCTAAACTAGGAATAACTTCTACAACCTTTACCCAGTTCCAATCATATGTTGTAATAATTGGCTCCTTCATTGTTGCCGAAATACGATTTTGGTGATCAAGGTATAAGAATACATCAATCGTATCGCCTTCTTCAATTTCTCCAGCTACTTCATTTTTATGTAGGAAAATTTCTTCTTCTTCATTTCCAACCATATATCCAATTTCCGTTTCGCGTAAAACAGTTACCTGTTCAATCGATCCTATTTGTAAATACATATTTTTTTAATTCCCTTCTATATATATAAAATTAACTTTTTTATCTTTTTATCATTCCAAACAAAAGTTAATTATAACACGATTTTTCCTTTATTTGTCCAACTGCCCAAAATTCACTATAATAAAATGAGGTTACATCATTATAAGTACGAAAACACTTAAGTCTAAGCTCGTTTTCAGCTATACTTTAGTATGTACAATACATAAAAAGATTAGAAATTTATTTGGAGGTGCTAACTATGGCAAAAGATAGTTCTTTTGACATCGTTTCGAAAGTAGAATTACCTGAAGTAACAAACGCAATTAATACTGCATTAAAAGAAATCCAAAATCGATATGACTTTAAAGGAAGTAAAAGTGATATTAAACTTGAAAAAGAAGTACTTGTTTTAACTTCTGACGACGAGTTCAAATTAGAGCAAGTAAAAGACGTTCTAATTTCTAAACTTGTAAAACGTAACGTTCCAATTAAGAACTTAGATTACGGAAAAGTTGAAGCGGCAGCTGGTAACACTGTTCGCCAACGCGCAACACTTCAACAAGGTATCGATAAAGATAACGCGAAAAAAATTAACAACATCATTAAAGAAATGAAATTAAAAGTAAAAACACAAGTACAAGATGATCAAGTACGTGTTACAGCAAAAAGCCGCGATGACTTACAAGCAGTTATCGCAGCAGTTCGCAGCGCTGATTTACCGATTGACGTACAATTTATTAACTACCGCTAAAAAGAAAAACATCCTCTGCACAGAGGATGTTTTTCTTTTTAGCGGGTAGAAACAATATGACGAGGACAAGAAGGTATTTGCGGTGAAAATTGCTGAGTGAACAGTGTTTATTCATGCGAATATCTTACAGGTGACCGCGTCGTTAGGCTAGGTCTCATTGTAGAATTTTTTTATACATGGAATTGAGCATGTCCTTTTAAAAATAAGGAAAAGACACATTAGAACATTTCCCTTCAACTTGAAGCACTTTCTTTATCAATTGAATCCCAAACCAAAATCCCTCTCCTACTCAAGCGTAACAATTTATGAGTATAAGAATATTTTCCACCCTTCAATGTAATGTAAAATTAATAAGGAATCTTATTCCGTAAAAAAAGTTAATTATAAAAGAGTTAGAAGTGGTTATTTGAAGAAGTTAATATTATGTTTTTTATTGGCTATACTCTCTCTAAATATGACAGGATGTTCTAATAATATAACTACACTAAATGATAAATCTAATTGCATTCACAAAGCTTGGTACAAAAAAACTACGTTATGTAATAATTTAAAGAAACACTAAATAGTTGATGATAAAGCTCACAAAAAAAAACACACTTTAAGTTGCCTTCCTCTTACTTGAACCATCTTAACTTTAATATGGAAGGAAAAGAAGTATAAAGTGTTAATAAGGATGCAGATTTCAAAATAGAAAGTACGTTAAGTAAACTTTCATTAAAAAATTCATATTAAGTAATAATATTTTAGAATCAAGTTTATAAAAAATATTAAGAGGTTTATAAGTGTAAAACCTACAGGAACTTTTCCTGTAGGTTTTATTGTACTATAAGTAGTTATTTAGCAATTATGTTTTTCGAAATACCCTTCTTTAATTATTTGTAATTTTTTTTCGTTTTTTGTTAATTCAAATATAAATAACGCTGTTTTCATGTTATCAGCAACTTCTTCTTTATTAGATTGTTCAAGCTTTAATAAATTCGAACCTTTTTCATAGTATAGTTCACCCAATAAGTATAAAGTATTTAGATTAATAGCTAATTTGATACCCTTATCAATGTATTTTTTTGCTTCTTCGTATTGATATGTGTAATTTAAACATTTTGCTAAATTATAAATAATTTTTAATTTAATTTCTTTATCTCTAGGAAAATCTAACTTATCAAAATTATTTAAACATCTTTTTAATATATTAATACTCTCTTTATATTCTTTATTTTCTGCATGAAATATAGCCATTGTCTGCATAATATCTATTTCTCTCTCTGTTAAAAAATCAATATTCGTTACAGTTATTTTTAATGCATTATTCAAAAGAGTTAAAGCTGTTTTTATTGAGTTATTCACACGATATATAGCAATTGCTTCATGCCATATTAGAAATTGTTTATCTTCTTTCATTCGAAAATTATTTAAGTTTTTTTCTTTTGTTACTATTTCATAAAGCTCTTTATATTGATGTTGTCTTATACAGTCTTTCATTACACATTTTACATTTTCTATATATTTTAATTTTTTGTTTTGAGTTAGTGCAAATATATTATTTGGATCAATACCAAGCCTTTCTGATAATTGATATAACAATATGCTAGATGGATAAATCACACCTTTTTCAATCTTGCTAATTTGACTTTGTGAACATATTCCATGACATAATTCGGATTGTGATATATTTTTTTTAATTCTAAGTTCTTTAATGGTAATACCCAAATCGTAAAATTCCATTTTCTCTCCTCAAATATAACCCTTAATGAGTATAAAATTATTTTTCATCTTTTAATGTAATGTAAAATTAGTATAGTTGCAATTATTGTTTCTTCTATATGTTCTTTTCACTTCTTTGCTCAGATGCATTTCGAGGCACGAGTCTTACTTCACAGAAAAACAGGTTAAGGAGAAAGTCTTCTCTTTAACCTGATCTTAAGAGCAACGCCTTACCTTAAACTGAAGACGAGCTACTAAAGAAAATCGTCACTCATTTCCGTCTCTTTTTAACCGCAATTAAAAAAGTAATAAATAATACGTTCACACCAACTATTAAGGAGATAAATAACCAATTCACACCTGTTTCTCTATTAACTTTATACACATTTGATTCTTCACGCTTTAAAACGAGATAAAACTTTCCATTTTCTTCTCTTATAATTTCATCTTCTAACAATCCTCTTAACTCTTGTTTTTCACCAATCGTACTTGCAGGTAAAGCAACTTTTTGCGTCTCTTTCGTATTATTAATCGCTACTAATGTGACTTCACCTTTATACTTTCGTTTTAGTACACTCATTCCATTTTTATCGTATAAGAGTTCAAATGTACCGCGTCGTAAAGATGGTCTCGTTTGTCTAAGTTCACCAAGTTTTGTTATATGCTGCATAAACTTTTCATCCGATTTGAAATCCATTAATCGTCTATTATCTGGAGTATCCCCTCCATCTAATGCAATTTCAGTCCCGTAATAAAAATTTGGAATGCCTGGTGATGTCAATAAATATGTAAGAGCTAGTTTCAAACGCGATGGCGGATAATTCATATTTTCCTTTGCAATACGAGCAAATCTTTTTGTATCTTGATTATCTAAAAATGTAATGAATTCCTCGTCTTTTTTACTCACATCATATAAAGATTTTACCGATACGTCCGCTTTAGAAAACGATTCTACTATTTTTTCGTTGTATTCACTATCTTCTTTTGTCATAACTCGAAAATCTTTTTTTATCACTTGCATATCTTTTTGCACATCATCCCAAAAAGCAGGAGACTTTTTTTCACTATGCATTACATAACTTGCATCTAAATCAACTTCTTTGACCCACCATTTCATCGAGTCGATTACTTGTTGTTCGTTTTCTCCAAGCGGAAATTGAAGTATAACTTTCATTCCTTTTGCATGAGCTTCTTGCACAAGTTCTTTTACATCATTTTCTGTTCCGAAATGTTCATTTACCTTCTGAAAATTGCGCACGTCTACTCCATCGTATTTTACACTTTCAAACAGCGGCGAAAGCATAACAGTGGTAAATCCTATTTCTTTTATGTAATCCAGTCTTTTTATAATGCCTCTTATATCTCCGCCCTGATATCCTTCTAAATTACCAACTTCTAACTGTTTGTCATTTTTCGGTTCCCCATTATTGAAACGATCAATCATAATGGAATATATAACTTCATCTCGCCACTCTCTTTTTTCGTCTGCAAATGTATGTATTGGTACAAACAAAACGACAGCTAAACAAAAACAAATGAATAGTTTCCTAGTATGTATTTTCCCCACACGCATCCCCCACGTTTTTAATTGTAAGAATATTATACCAATTATCCGAACGAATCGCATACGTTGATTTCATTCTTATTAAATTAATACATGTTAGATTTTCTGACATAACACATGAAATTTTCTGATTTTTTAGTTGATTTTTCTTTTCACTTCGAATATGATATGAAACATAACAAATTGATGTTATTTTTTCTAACATTACAGGAGGAGAGAAAATGAATATGGGAGATACGGTTTTTATGTTTGTAGCGACAGTAATGGTCATGTTAATGACACCAGGATTGGCACTTTTTTATGGAGGGATGGTTCGCAGTAAAAACGTACTCAGTACGACAATGCATAGTTATAGCGCGATGGCTATCGTTTCGATTCAATGGATTGTAATTGGTTATTCTTTATCATTCGGACCAGATTGGCACGGACTTATCGGCACACTCGATTGGTTCGGTTTAAATGGAGTTACCTACGCACCAAATCCAGACTATTCATCTACTATTCCTCACAATTTATTTATGATGTTTCAACTCATGTTCGCTATTTTAACTCCTGCTTTAATTTCAGGTGCATTTGCCGAAAGAATGCGATTTTCAGCTTTCCTTATTTTCATCCTTCTATGGACAACGATCGTTTACAATCCTGTCGCTCATTGGGTATGGGGCGTTGGCGGATGGCTAAGAGAACTTGGCGCGTTAGACTTCGCTGGCGGTAATGTCGTTCATATTACATCTGGTGTGGCTGGCCTCGTATTAGCTATTTTCCTTGGAAAACGAAAAAACATAAACGGTACTTCTCCTCATCATTTACCATTTACGATGCTAGGCGCTGGGCTGCTATGGTTCGGTTGGTTCGGTTTTAACGTCGGAAGCGCATTATCTTTAAATGATGTAGCTTTAACTGCATTTATTAATACGAATATAGCCGCTGCTGCCTCCGCATTAACTTGGATGCTTTCAGAGTGGTTCTTTCAATCAAAACCAACTGCGATGGGAGCTGCTTGTGGCGCCGTTTCCGGTCTAGTCGCTATTACACCAGCTTGCGGGTTCGTTACACCTTTCTCCGCTCTTCTTATCGGAGCGATTGGCGGCGTATTATGCTTCGGAGCAGTCTTTTTCTTAAAAACAAAATTCAGATACGACGATACACTCGATGCATTCGGATGTCACGGCATCGGCGGAACTTGGGGCGGTATTGCGACAGGACTATTTGCAACTACTACCGTAAACGGCGATGGCGCTAACGGATTATTTTACGGAAACGCCGCGTTGCTGTTTAAACAACTTGTAGCAATCGGCGCAACATATGCATTCACAATTATAATGACGTACGCCATTATTAAAGCAATCAACTTCTTCCTCCCTGTCCGGGTCGATGAGCACGAGGAACATATGGGACTTGATATTTCGATGCATGGAGAGAAAGCTTATGAGTATACTGAGCGAGTGAACTAAAAAAAGAGATGCAATCTATTGATAGTAGATTGCATCTCTTTTTTTGCATTTGTCGGCACAGCATACCCTAAGCGGTATTCCTGTAAATATATCAGCGATTCTTCGGATATATCGACGATTTTTCAAATATATCAGCGATTATTTCAATATATCGACGTTTCGACACGATATATCGATTTACCACCAAATTCCGACATAAAGAAAATGAAGAATACCCGCTTGTAACTTTACACTAAAAAAAGACGACCGTTTCATAACAGTCGTCTTTTCCTATTTATTTCGGAGCATTTCCTACATATTGCGTAATATCAACGTTTAATGCTTGCGCTAAACGCATACCGTACTCTTGATCTGCACGGAAGAAGTTACATACAGCTAGTAATTTCGTACGTTCATTTACGTCTTTTAAGTCACTTGTTAAGTTTGCAATTAAGTTGTCTTGCTCTTCTTTAGAGAATGAACGGTAACGCTCACCTGCTTGTTTGAAATCATTTGGTTTTTCAATTTTTTCACGAGATACGTAGCCTTCTACTTTCATAGTTGAATCGCGGTAAGCTGGGTCTTCGACTGGATTTTCAGCATGACGGCTCGGTTCGTAGTTAATTGTAGATGGGTTTTGATTGATTTGCATCGCACCATCACGTTGTTGGTTATGAACAGCTGCGTATGGGCAGTTTACAGGAATTTGTAAGTAGTTTGCACCAAGGCGGTAACGCTGTGTATCTGGATAAGAGAATAAACGACCTTGTAATAATTTATCTTCAGATGGTTCAATACCATTTACAGTTGCACTTGGAGAGAACGCTACTTGTTCTACTTCCGCGAAGAAGTTTTTCGGGTTACGATTTAACGTCATTGTCCCTACTTCCATTAATGGGAAACGATCTTCTGGCCAAACTTTCGTCGGATCTAACGGATCGAAATCTAAAGAATCTGTTTCCTCTAATTGCATTACTTGTACGTGTAAATCCCATTTCGGGTAATTTCCTTTTTCGATTGCATCGAACAAGTCACGAGTTGCATGGTTGAAGTCCTTTCCTTGTACTTCTTGCACTTCTTTTGCACTTAAGTTACGTACACCTTGCTGTGGTTTCCAATGATATTTAATGTAGACGATTTTACCTTCTGCATTAATCCATTTGAATGAATGTACACCGAAACCTTCCATTTCACGATAGCTTGCTGGTGTACCGTAATCAGAAAATACCCATGTCATCATATGTGTAGATTCTGGACTTAACGTCATGAAATCCCAGTAACGATCTGGTGTTTGAATATTTGTATCAGGTGCTGGTTTTAAAGAATGCACCATATCAGGGAATTTAATTGCATCACGAATGAAGAAGACTGGTAAATGGTTACCTACAATATCGTAATTTCCTTCTTCTGTATAAAATTTAACAGCGAAACCGCGTGGATCACGTGCTGTTTCAGGAGAACCTTGACCATGAATAACCGTTGAAAAACGAACAAACACAGGTGTTTCAGTTCCTTCATTTTGTAAAAATGCTGCTTTCGTATATTTCTTCATGCTGTTTTTCGTTACGAATACACCGTGAGCACCTGCACCACGTGCATGCACAACACGCTCTGGAATACGTTCACGATCAAAGTGAGCTAGTTTTTCTACTAAATGATAGTCTTCTAATAATACTGGTCCGCGGCGACCAGCTGTACGAGAATTTTGGTTATCTCCGACCGGAGCACCTTGGTTTGTTGTTAAGCGATTATTTGGATTCATCTAGGGGGATCCTCCTCTTTCTTTCATAGTAATTATTCTTTATTTAAAATTATTATAAATTAATTATTATTCAAAATTAGTTCTTTGTCAACTATTTCTTTCATTTTTCTGGAAGCAATTGTAGCTAAACAATCAATAAATGTAGATTGTGCATTCGGCATATTTGGTCTAAAATACGCAGCATTTAATTCATCCGTCACAACTTTACACTCGTAATCGTTGTCATATAAAACTTCTAAATGCTCTGCCACAAAACCGACTGGGCAATATATGAAAGATTCATATCTATGCTCTTCAAATAAATCTCTCGTTAAATCTTGCACATCCGGTCCAATCCATGGATCAGGTGTATTTCCGGCACTTTGCCAACCAATTGTATAGTTTTGGATGTTTGCAGCTGCTGCGATTAAATCCGCTGTATGCTGCAATTGCTCCACATAAGGGTCACCTGCTGCAATAATTTTTTCTGGTAAACTATGCGCTGAAAAAATTACGACCGCTTTCTCTTTATCTTCAATTTTTGTAAATGTTTCTTTTATTTGATCTGCCCAATACGAAATAAACTTCGGTTCATCGTACCATTGGTCAATCGGCTCAATAACAGGACCACCTATTTCCTCCGAAAGACGAATTGCACGCTCGTTATATGCCTTAATGCTAAAGGTAGAATAATGCGGCGCTAATACGATACTAATCGCTTGCTCAATTCCATCGCGCTTCATCTCTTCTACTGCATCTTCTATAAACGGAGCAGTATGTTTTAAGCCTAAGTAACAATTAAATTCATACTCTGTAAACATATTATTCATTGAGTCTGTTAATTTATGCGCTTGCTCTTTCGTAATTTTTGCAAGCGGTGAAATTCCGCCAATTGCTTTATAGCGCCCAATTAAATCTTGGAGCGCTTCTTCGGATGGCTTACGCCCATGACGAATATGTGTATAATATGCCTCTACTTCATCTAATGAATCCGGCGTTCCATACGCCATTACGAGTAAACCTATTTTTTTCTTTTTCATCTATATAACACCTCAATTTTATAAATGAGAATCTTTTTCAAGAACATTTGTTTCCAATTATAACAACTAATAATAAGTACGTAAAGATAATTATTCTAAATAAGTATTTTTTCTAATATGATTTTGAATTTTATATGACAATTTATTTAATAAAAAGCGACTTACTTATAAAGTAAGTCGCTTTTCTCCTATTCTTTAATATTTACTCCATATTCTTTAAACCAAACATGAATTTGCGCTAAATGAGCTAAAAGCTGTGGCCCAGTCATTAATTGACCATACCATGGCGTTTGGAATGCACTGCCGCCTGACTCAATTAATCCACTCAGCTGTTCTTTATCAAATAGCTCGTGTAAAATTGAGCCTTTATCCGTTAATAAATCTTGTATCCATACTGTTACTGCTTTCGTATAGTGCGGATTATGTGTTTTCGGATACGGGCTCTTCTTTCTATATAAGATGTCATTTGGAAGTAACCCTTCTAACGCTTTACGCAATAGACCTTTTTCGCGGTTTTTATACATTTTCATTTCCCAAGGAATATTCCACGCATATTCGACAAGCCGGTGATCCGCAAACGGAACGCGTACTTCTAAGCTTGCCCCCATACTCATGCGGTCTTTTCTGTCTAATAATGTTGTCATAAACCATACCATGTTTAAATAAAATAATTGGCGTCTTTTTGCTTCTAGCGGACTTTCCCCATCTAAAATAGGAACTTCTTGAATGGATTCTTCATAGCGCTGCTGTACATATTGTTGTAAATTTAATTTATTTCTCCATTCTTTCTTTAGCAATTGTTCACGCGCTTCTGTAGAACGCATCCACGGAAATGCACTCGATTGTAAATCATCTTCTCTATAAAACCATGGATAACCACCAAATATTTCATCTGCACATTCCCCAGATAAACCAACGACAAAATCTTGTTTAATTTCACGACAAAACCATAATAATGACGAATCAATATCTGCCATACCAGGCAAATCACGAACGAGTACTGCTTCTGTTAAATACTGCGCTAATTGTTCATTTGAAATGACGCAGCGATGATGGATCGTTTGAAACGTCTCAGTCATCAAATGAATAAATGGTGCATCTGAATTTGGCTGAAACGCATTTGCTTTAAAGTATTTGTCATTATCTTCGTAATCAACCGAATACGTGTGTAATTGACCTTTTCCCGATTTTTCGTATTCTTTCGCAGCAATTGCTGTTATAGCGCTTGAATCTACACCGCCTGATAAAAAAGTGCATAATGGTACATCAGAAACGAGCTGCCTTGTAATCGCATCTTGTAATAAAAAGCGTGTTTTTTCTACTGTTTCTTCAAAAGAATCTTCATGCTTTTTACTTTCTACATTCCAATATCTCCATATACATAAACCGTTCTTCGAAAATGTCATCGCATGACCTGGACGTAATTCTTTTATGCCAGCATAAATACCGTGACCAGGCGTTCTAGATGGTCCAAGGCCAAATATTTCAGATAATCCTTCTAACGTCACTTCCGCCTTCACATCTGGATGCGCCAATATCGCTTTTAACTCTGAGCCAAATAGTAATCGCCCACTGTCATATTTATAAAATAGTGGTTTTACCCCTAATCGATCGCGCGCAATAAACACTTGTTCTTTCTGTTCATCCCATACAGCAAACGCATATATACCGTTTAAATGATCGACACATTCTTCTTTCCATTCGATATAAGAAGCTAACAATACTTCCGTATCAGAGTGACCTTTGAACGTATATCCTCTTCTTAATAGTTCCTTTCGAATGTCTTCCGTGTTATACAGTTCGCCGTTATAGCAAATTGCATAATTTGCTTCATCCTTTAAACAAGTCATCGGCTGTTTACCACCTTCAGGATCAACAACGATTAACCGTTTATGCCCAAATGCGACATTGCCTTTAATCCAAACTTTATTATCATCTGGGCCACGCTTCGCTAACGTCTCAGCCATCTTCGTAACGACGTCCCGTTCTCCTTCTAATGAGCGTTTATAATCCACCCATCCTGTAATCCCGCACATATAAATCATCCTTCCATCTTATTTCTTTTCTTGAACGTACAGTAACCCCACTCTAAAAGTGCGGATCAAAAAAATGACAAACTTGACGATAACCTACTATCCACATATGGAATAGCATTTTCACTCAGTAAAACGTGTTTTATTGTATGCCCACCTATGTCCGGATGTGTCTAGTTATAAAGAATGCACGAACTGTCTATAACAGAGATAACTACTTTTCATAAAGGAGAAATCGTGTATGATACAACGTAAACATATTTTATATAACCAGCCCCGCGCTCATACAGTCGGTAATGTAGAATATATAAACAATGAATGGATATTCTTTGATGACGAAAATGAGGAAGCATTTTTATTAGAAGAGATTGCCGAAGATGGCTTTGAGATTTTATATAACAACAACTGGCTACCAGCGCGTTTCTATGAACAAGATGTATTACAAATCGCCGACGAACAGCATCATTTACAAAACGGGGAAATGATACGAATTCGAAAAAAATTACTTCTTAGCTATAAGGAATGGCTTGAGGAGTTACCTGATTCTGTTTTTACCTTATTAACAGAATCATTGCAATCACTTCATTACTCTTTATATGATTGCATGTATTGTCATAATTATTTATCCTTCTTACCGAAAGAGGAAACATGTGAAGGAGTAAATATTCTTTTATTCGATAACGAAGAAATGATTTGTTCACTGCAGCACCATTTCGTCCGTCACTCTTCTTCAAACAAAAACATGTTCCGTTTTACGAAAGTAAACGGAGAAGAGTTGCATATCGATGCAACCTAAAATAAAAAACCACCTTATCTCCCAAACATTTGAGATTATAAGGTGGTTTTATTTTTTATTAGAATACTTGCCAACCAATCGGCAATTTCAGTCCAAGGTAAAATACTGCTACTAGTGCAACAATAAATAGCCCCCAAACTGCCCCTGTTGCTTTGTTCTTGCTCATTTTCACAAGAACCATTTCCATTCCACCGATAACTAAAATACCAGCTATCATTTTTAAACCATACCACATGTGCATGTTACTTGTTGCAGTCTTCATAATACCCATGTACAACATGAAACCTGTCACAATAATGATAATGTACATAAGACGAAGCCCCATATGTACACCTTTACCTTTTCTTCCTGCTGAATAAAGTGAATACGCAACAAAGAATAAAATTAAACCTAACGCCCATGCTGTAATATGCATATGTACCATCGTATCCCTTACCTCCTCTTTTCACACTTTTTCACTCTATATGATAACATGTTCATTTATTTTCAGGAAATGTTTCGCTTTTTTACATTTAAATGATATAATATTTAGAGTATTTACAAACTTCTTGTAATAACAAAAGGGGGAACAATCATGATTCAAACTAAGGATATCATCGAACTTACAGACACATACGGGGCAAATAACTATCACCCACTTCCAATCGTTATTTCTAAAGCAGAAGGCGTTTGGGTAGAAGATCCTGAAGGAAACCGCTATATGGACTTATTAAGTGCATATTCGGCAGTAAACCAAGGTCATCGTCACCCAAAAATTATTAACGCTTTAATTGACCAAGCTAATCGTGTTACGTTAACTTCTCGTGCTTTCCATAGCGATCAATTAGGTCCTTGGTACGAAAAAGTTGCGAAACTAACTAATAAAGAAATGGTACTTCCAATGAATACAGGTGCAGAAGCTGTTGAAACTGCAATTAAAACAGCTCGCCGCTGGGCTTATGATGTGAAGAAAGTAGAAGCAAATCGTGCTGAGATTATCGTTTGTGAAGATAACTTCCATGGACGTACGATGGGTGCTGTTTCTATGTCTTCAAACGAAGAGTACAAGCGTGGATTCGGTCCAATGCTTCCTGGCATTATCGTAATTCCTTACGGTGATTTAGAAGCGTTAAAAGCTGCTATTACACCAAACACAGCTGCATTCATTTTAGAGCCAATCCAAGGTGAAGCAGGAATTAACATCCCACCAGCTGGTTTCTTAAAAGAAGCTCTTGAAGTATGTAAAAAAGAAAACGTTTTATTCGTAGCAGATGAGATCCAAACAGGTTTAGGCCGTACTGGTAAAGTATTTGCTTGTGATTGGGACAATGTAACTCCTGACATGTACATACTTGGTAAAGCACTTGGCGGCGGCGTATTCCCAATCTCTTGCGTAGCAGCAAACCGCGACATTTTAGGCGTATTCGAGCCAGGTTCTCACGGTTCTACATTCGGTGGTAACCCACTTGCATGTGCTGTTTCTATCGCAGCTCTTGAAGTGTTAGAAGAAGAAAAATTAACAGAGCGTTCTCTTCAATTAGGTGAAAAATTAGTTGGGCAATTAAAAGAGATTGATAACCCAATGATCACTGAAGTTCGCGGTAAAGGTTTATTCATCGGTATCGAATTAAACGAGCCAGCTCGTCCTTACTGTGAACAACTAAAAGCAGCTGGTCTATTATGTAAAGAAACACACGAAAATGTAATTCGTATCGCACCACCACTAGTAATCTCTGAAGAAGATTTAGAGTGGGCGTTCCAAAAAATTAAAGCGGTATTATCGTAATAATAGAGAGTCTGTCCTACACGTTAGGACAGACTCTTTCTTTTTTTAGTAGTTTATCGTAAAATAAATTTTAATATTCTGTCTTTTTTTGCGAAAGGGGTAGTTATATGCTTTTGAAATACGGTAAACATATTAACTATTTAGCTACTATTCTTATTTCCATTACATTCATCGGATTCCTATTATCCACAACGTTACTCAGTCACTACTCAACGCCTCATACATTCATGCTACTTAAAATTTCATTTTGGGCTGCCGTTTTCCTTACAGCTATCGGGTTTGGTCGCGAAAGAAGCTCTCTTGCCGTTATACTAATCGGAATTTGTACATTAATACTCATCGGATTATATATTGTTGCTATTTTAGATTTTTTCAACATCCCACAGCCATAAAAAAGAGCTATCTAGTAATAAGATAGCTCTTTTCTTTTCTTCACTTCACTACATTTCGCAAAGTACCAATTCCTTCTACTGTAATGACCACTTCATCACCCGCATGTAAAAACTTCGGTGGCGTGAAACCTTTTCCGACACCAGCCGGGGTTCCCGTTGCGATAATATCCCCAGGTTCTAATGTCATTCCTTTACTTATCGTTGAAATGATTTCTTCTATTGAAAAAATCATTTTATTTGTATTTGAAGTTTGCCTTACTTCCCCATTTACTATCGTTTCAATGTGTAACGCATTTGGCGTACTAATCATCGATTTATGAATTAAATACGGTCCCATCGGACAAAATGTATCGAAACTTTTTCCAAGGAAAAATTGTTTATGCTTCCTTTGAATGTCGCGAGCAGTTATATCATTTATAATGGTATAACCAAAAACATGCTCAAGCGCTTTTTCTTTTTTTATTTGTTTCCCTCGCTTACCAATAACGATAGCTAATTCTCCTTCATAGTCTAATTCATTTGTTGCGTGGGGATGACTATTAATTTTTTCATCCATTCCAATAACTGTCGTTGGCGCTTTCGTAAAGATCATTATATTTTCTGGAATTGACTCTACTCCGCCCATTTCTATCGCATGCTCACGATAGTTTTTTCCAACGCACAAAATATTTTTTCTTGGCCTTGGAATTGGAGCTAATATTTTCACTTCAGTTAACGGATAGTACGCCGTCCCTTCATTTTCCTTCGCCCAATTTACAATATCACATATTTTTTCAAAACATTCGGTTCCTCTTTCAATACACTCTAACATTGTAATAGGGATTGTAACCTTTTCTCCCTTTTGCCTTTGCGCTTCTCTTAAGTGCAATACCTTTTCTTCCTCTTCATCCACAATACCTACAAATACCTTTTCTTCTTTTTTCGCCGTTACCAAACGCAATATTTCCACTCTCCATCCTAAAACTCATACCTTTTAATTGTATTCGCATCCGTAAGAAAAAAACCTTCTCATACACGCTAATTTTTACAATATTTTTCTCATACCCTATTCGTTACTTCTTTATCATTTGGCATAAAATGTAGAAATTTTACTTTTTTTAGCGAATGCATTTCTTTTTTATGAAGTTTTTGTATAATATGTACTACATATATACAAAAAATTTCATTTAGAGATGGAGCCGATTTCAATGTTTGAGCAAGCGATTGAAAAAAAACGTGAAAAAATGATTTATTTTGCTGAACGCTATGGAATGACTTCTCAAAAAACAGTGGATTGTAGCCAAGAACTGGACAGGCTCTTAAATGTAATTTGGCATGTACATACGGATGTTCACCCTAACCAAACACTCGACACACACACACAATAACGTGTGTGTTTCTTTTATTTCAAAAAAACACACATTTTATTGAAAACGCCCATACAATAATAGAAAAGAAAATTTTAAAAACGAAAGGTGTTTTGTATGCCAGCTATGGTCGGACATATTCGTATCGTCAATATTGGATCAAGTGGTATTTTTCATATTGGAGATGTATTTGCGATTAGGCCTATTAGTTATTCACGCGCTTTCGCGGGGGCCGGCTCTTTTAACGTTGGAGATAACGTTTCTGTCTACAATTATCAAAGTGCAACGACTGTTAATGATTCAGATGTCGTCGATCAAGCGATAATTGGTTCAACTTAAAGGGGGCGATTGTATTGAATTTTTACGTAAACCAAAGCATCATCATTAACAGCATTAAAATTGATAGCATTACAACGTCTTCTGTATTCCAAATTGGTACTGCTGGAAGTATTAAATCCCTATCTAAATTCTCAAATACTGGCGGATTTACAGAGCCCCTTCGCCCATTACAGGCGAAAGGACAAATTATTTCTATCAAACCATCAACTAGTTCTTCTTAAGACATCCTTGTCATAAATATATAGTAGGAATATATTTACCCTCCCTATTGAAAAGGAGGTTTCACAAATGAATCAAGATATATATACTTACTTACACCAACTTCAACAAGCTCTTCAAGTACAACAAGCAACCATTCTTAACTTAGAAGATCAAGTTCGTCAATTACAAGAAGAGCTTAATGAATTAAAAAATCGCCCCTCCTCTTCTATAGGAAAAGTGGAATACAAATTCGATCAATTAAAAGTAGAAAATTTAAATGGCACTTTAAATATTGGATTAAATCCATTTTCAACAAAAGAGCAACAAATTGAGGATTTTCAAGTTGATACAGAAACTTTGAAGGTCAATCCTGAAACTGACACAAATCCAGACTTTTACCAAGGAATTCTTCAAGAAATGCACCGTTACTTAGATGAAGAAGCATATAATCGAATTCTCCATTTTGAACAAGAAGAGAGAACGCCACTCGATGAAATGTATCGACAAATGATGGTTGATGACATAAAAAAACAGATGGAGCATCGACTTCCTTATTACTTATCACAAGCACAATCATATGAAGGGACTTCGACAGATCCAGATTATTTACGAGATATCATTATCCAAGCTATGAAACATGATATCGACAAAGCCTTCCTCTCTTTTATTCAACACATACCGGGCAATTTCCGAAAGGAGTAAGTATGTATGAACCTTAACGTTGTAAATCGCGAGTTCAAAGTCGGACAGATTAAAATGAACGGTGTATCATCGTCCGCACTCTTTTTAATTGGGGATGCAAATTTCCTCATACTATCTTCTATTCTTGATACACCATTCGAAACTGTTACAGAGGGGCCATTTGTACCATTAGTAACAGATGTCCCTCCTACTCCAGGTTAAGGAGACTGATAGATTATGTTACATCATGTGTCTGTTGTCCAAAATGTTTCTATTATTTCTTTAGGGATTACTGCCGTGTTTCAAGTTGGAGATGCCAATCAAATGGAATTAAAAAGTAGGGCCCTTGCCGTCCACAGGGAAATCCCTTGTTATATAAAAGACGAAGGTCGCTTAGACGCATTTGAAATCTTTACAGATGAATACATTACAATCCCGAAACGAACGACAGATGTAAAATTAAACATTGTAAATGAATGTCCTTTTATTGAAGTGAATAACGTTGAATTACGAACACTTTTAAATTCCGGTTGCTTTCAAATTGGAAATGTGGATTATGTTTTTAATAACTCTCGTATTATGCAAATCCGCCAATATATTACGGATGAACCTTCCGTTCAATAATTCATATAGTAATTAAAAAGCTTAGTAAAGTAGGTGGATGATATGCCTTCTGTTGTTGGAAATCTCGTCGTTCAAAACAGTAATGGCTCTTTCAATTTAGGAGATTTTTATAACGTGTCTCCGAAAGAAAACACGAAAGCGTATAATGGATCCGGAGCCTCTAATGTTGGATTTGTCGTGAATACGTTTAACGGTGTTAGTGCAACAAATACGTTTGATTCTGATGTAGCCGATCAAGATCAAATTGGAACAGCGTAAAAAAAGTAGGAGAATATCTCCTACTTTTTCTTTTATTTTATTTAAATGATAACCCGCTCTCCTCCAAAGCCTTTCTAAGCTTTGGCAAAGATGCCGGTCCCATACCATGTAGTTTTAAAATTTCTTTCTCGCTATACTTTGAGAGTTCTTCTACAGTATGAATTCCATGATGCTCTAGCGCCCTTCTTGCTGGTGCTGAAAGAAGTGAAAGAAACCCTTCTTGTGGCGTTCTCTCTTTCTCACAGGTTGGGCAAGTTGGACAATCGCTACTTTTATAGTACTCATGTCCTTTTTCACAAGTTCTTAACGTTTTTTCCGCTGCCATTTGCAAGCCCCTCTATTCCTCAACTTTTATAACATGATTACCATCAAAGAAGTATAAACATTTCTCTTTCACAGGATGTTGTAAGCTTTTCTCAAGTGCCTTTGCATATAACGAAAGCTGCACTTTATATCGCTCTTCTAAAATTGGTTTCGCTTGTTCGAATCCTCCCGGGAACTTCCCTTCAATCGTATCCGTTTTAAAGTCGATTAAAGTAATACCATCTTCCTCTTCAATCATGCAGTCGATAACCCCTTGGACAAGAATTGATTCCCCGCTCTTCCCTTGCCAATCTTGATACGCTTCTTCTGCTGCAAGCATCATCGTAAATGGTACTTCACGCTCAACACTTTTCGCCGCTAATATCCTTTTACCTAGGTCACTGTCAAAGAATGAAATCACTTTTTCAACTGCTATTTCTTCTGCTTGTTCAAATGTTAATAATTCTTTATTTACCATTCCAGCAATTTGCTCTTGAAGAACTTCAACTGTAATCGGCTTCTTCAAATCAACATGCTGCATAACGGCATGGACTGCTGTTCCTCGCTCTGCGTACGTTAACCCTTTTTTCTCCATAAAACGAGGACGTGTTTGAATTGGTGCACGTAATTTTTTAATAAAAGCGTTATCGCTACCTTCTTCAGATTGATAATTTCTCTTTATTTCTGTAACAGATTGCTTCGCACGATGAGATGTCGCTTCCTCATATCCGTACTTCCACATTAACCTGTCGTACACTTCATCTTTTCGTTCACTTTGCAGGGGAACAGCTTTTTTCTCACGAAGTGCTTCTAACAATTCTTGTTTCTCTTCTTGAACGGGTTCTGGCGCAAGTAACGTGTTCCCGTCAACAACTTCTACTTTCCAGCTAGTGTCATACCCATAAATTTCATCTGGAATACTTCCTTGCCCTAATTCAAGAAGCATTTCACTATCACGGTGTCTATATAAGGAAGGTGCAATCCAGTCTAAATAACAAGATGCTCCGGCACGTACGTGATCTGGTAATAACCATTCACTATGCTCCCTCGCATCCAGCCATTTTTCCATTTCCTTAGTTGCATCCTTAACCGTTCCAATTAAAATTAACTTCTCTTTTGCCCGTGTTAACGCTACGTATAAGACGCGCATTTCTTCCGCAATTAATTCCATTTTCATTTTACGCTTAATTGCAAGTTGTGATAATGTCGTATATTTAATTCGTTTACGCGGATCGATAAATTGCGAACCGAAACCGAAGTCTTTATGAAGTAAGAAACGTTTCATTAAGTCTTGCGTATTAAAACGACGACCAAGTCCAGCGACGAATACGACTGGGAACTCAAGTCCTTTACTTTTATGAATTGTCATAATGCGAACGACATCTTCTTGTTCACCTAAAGCTCTCGCCGTACCCATATCATCACCGCGTTCTAAAATACGCTCAATAAAGCGTAAGAAGCGGAATAGTCCTCTAAACGATGTTGCTTCATATTGTCTTGCGCGGTCATATAGTACACGCAGGTTTGCTTGCCTTTGCTTTCCAGCTGGTAAACCACCGACAAAGTCATAATAACCTGTCTCACCGTACACTTTCCAAATTAAATCAGAAAGAGACTGTTGGCGTGCGAATTCACGCCATCCTTGCAGTAAGTTATAGAACCATTCTAATTTATCATGTAGTTCTTTTTCTTCTTCAAGCGGTGCTCCTTTTAAGAATGTGCTCATTACTTCATAAAACGAGCCTTTCTTCCCGTGAGCACGAAGCGTTGCAAGTTCTTCATCATTTAATCCAACGATTGGGGAACGAAGTACTGCTGCAAGCGGAATATCTTGCATCGGATTATCAATAACGCGGAATACGTTCATCATAATATTTACTTCTGTCGCTTCAAAGTAACCAGTGGCAAGGTCAGCGTATACTGGAATTCCTTGCAATTTTAACTCTTCCATAATTTGCGGTGCCCACGGCATCGAGCGAAGTAAAATAACGAAGTCACGGTATTTTACAGGGCGCATACTATCCGTTTTACGATCATACACTTCATAACCTGAATCAACCATCGCTTTAATGCGCTGCGCCATAAGACGTGCTTCAAGCTGTGCCTTTTCTACTTCCGCACCTTCTTCACCGTCTATTACTTCTTCTTCTGTTTGTTGAATGCACAATAGTTCAGCTGCTACATCTTCACCTTCTGGATAGCTAGCACCTAGCTTTAATTCAGCGTCAGCATCGTAATCAATTTCCCCAACTTCTTCGCCCATAATTTGTTTGAAGATAAAGTTTGTACCCGCTAACACTTCATGACGACTACGGAAGTTTTTCGCTAAGTCAATTTTCATTCCGCCGCCTAATCCTTCTTGTGTGAAACGTTTATACTTTCCTAAGAATAATCCTGGTTCTGCTAGTCGGAAACGATAAATCGACTGCTTCACGTCACCAACCATGAATAAGTTTCCTTCACTCTCAGAATCTTTCGTTACGAATTTAATAATTGATTCTTGTACGAAGTTCGTATCTTGATATTCATCGACTAATACTTCAGCAAATTTATTACGATATTGAAGTGCTACTGCTGATGGCTTCATTTCACCATCTTCACTTTGTTCACTTAAAATTTGTAAACAGAAATGCTCTAAATCTGTGAAATCAACCATGCCTTTATCTCGCTTCATCGCTTGGAAACGCTCTGTAAATACTTTTACAAGTTGAACGAGCTTTTCTAATACAGGATGCATATCTTGAAAATCTCGTAAGAAACTTTCAGGCCTGCGGCTAAATAGCTCTTCTTGTAATTTCTTCACTTCATCTTTTGCTTTATTACGAAGAGAGTCTACTTGTTTTACAATATCCTCGTTATAATCGCTTTTCTTAATGCGCTTTAACGTTTGCCACGATACGTTTTGCATCGCTTCATACACGCTTGTCCACGATTCACGAGCAGCTGCTGATAACGTTCCAAGTAAAGCTAAATCTGCTTGCAGCGTTTCAACGCGAGGCGCTGGACCGTCAGGAAGCATTGCGAGCTCAGTTGCTTTACGAATATGCTGTTCCGCTGTTTCAAGCTGGAATTTTACATCTTCTAATAAGTAAGAGGCGTACACTAAATCTTCAATTGTCTTTCCTTCGACGTCATATGCTTCTACTAATTTATCGAGCCATTTTTCCGGATTTGGATGCGCTCTTGATTCTGTATGAAGCGCTAAAATCATACGTTGTAAATCATCATCACTACGGTCGCTCGTATAACGATCAACGAGTTCAAAGAATATCATATTATCTTCTATTCCATACTCTTCTTCTAATATGTCATCTAACACTTCTTCTTTTAATAATTCATTTTCGGTTTGATTCGCAATGCGGAAACGAGGATCAACATCAAGCATGTAATAGTATCCTCTAATAACTTGTAAACAAAATGAATGGATCGTTGAAATGGAAGCTTTATTTAATAAGCTCAGTTGCTTTCGGATGTGCTGAGAGCCAGGCTCATCAATTAATACTTTTTCTAAAGCCTCTCCAATTCTGTTTTTCATCTCTTGCGCCGCTGCATTCGTAAATGTTACAACGAGCAGGCGGTCGACATCGACTGGATTTTCTTCATTTATAATCTTTTTAATAATACGTTCAACTAATACTGCTGTTTTCCCTGATCCAGCTGCTGCCGCGACTAAAATATCACGTCCGTTCGCTACAACCGCTTTCCACTGGTCATCTGTCCATTGACTACCTTCTGGTTTTTTAGGCCAATTTTCTATCATTCTCCGCCAACCTCCTCTCTAATTTTCTCCATCGCTTCACTATCTTTCATATCTTTTAGCGTACGGAATTGATTATCTTCAAGTGATTCATCGAACTGACAAACTGATTTGAAGTTACAGAACGTACACGCTGCTTTATTCCCCTTTTTGTATGGAGCAATATCAATAACACCCTCTGTAATGTCTTTTCCGATATTTTTAAACGTATGATGTACGTATTTTTGCAGGACGTTAAACTCTTGTTCACTGGCAATACTTGAACGCGCACTAAAACTACCGTCTTTTTTCAGACCAGCAGAAATAATATCTGAACTTCCTGTTGAAAGTTTGTTATCCATTAAACGAACAACGTCAGCATCTCCTAGTACGAGCCCTTTCATTTTGAATTTCTTTAAAATTTCCTTTTCAATTTCTGCTTCAGATGCGTCACCTTTCACCTCAACAATTGGGTTATGAATGTGGAAGTACAGTACACCAGCTGGTGATGCTGCGTGGCCTTTTTTCATCCACGTCTGTGCATTTGAAGTAACAACATCTAAATACGTTAACATTTGAAGTGCCAATCCGTAATACACTTCCGTTAAGTCTAACGATTTTGAGCTTGATTTATAGTCAATAATACGGAGGAATGTTCCGTTTTCATCTTCTGCCTTATCAACGCGGTCAATACGGCCGACTACTTCCATCTTTACACCATTTGGTAACGAGAATTCCATCGGCGGAAGTGATCCTGTACCGCCCATACCAAATGGCACTTCTAAATCAACTGGTACGAAACCGCTCGACTTCGCATGTTCACGTAGAATAATGGACGTACGGAAAATGATTTGTTGTAGTTTTTGTTTTAAATAGAAATGACGGTTTGAACTTAATAAAATTTGCCTTTGTAATAACGGTGCAATCTCTTCTATTACTACAGTAGAAAGATGCTCACACTCTTTTATTGATAAATCTGCCCAAGTACGATTTTCACGTAATAGCCTGTCTGCAATTCTCTTCAGCGCTGCATGGAAAAGCTCCCCGATATCTGGCGCATCAAGTTTAAAAATATCACGCTCTCTTAACGATAAACCGTGCTGTGCGAAATGAGCGTACGCACAACGATTAAATAGTTCCATACGAGAAACGCTTCCTTTTATTTTGTCTCCGTATAAATCTCTACTTACCGCTGTACTTAGCTTTTGCGCACGATTTCGGTAGAACAAACTTGATAATACGCGGCTACTTTTTTGCTTCCATTCATCCGAAGTTACGTAGAAATTATATACATCCCACCAAAAGTCTAAATTCCCTTCAAATCCATATCGCTTCCACGTTTGCAGTTGCTGCATAACATATGACAGTGTTACTTCCGGCGTTGCTACGTATGAAATTTGTTCCGAACGTGATAAATCATTTACGTCATTCGTAATAAATGTATCTTTCACATCAGGGAACATTCTTTTTATTTTCTTAATAAAGCTAGACGCAAGTAACGTCTTCCCTTCCTCATCTGCAAGCGGGCATGAAATATATAATTTCTCAGTTGCTCTCGTTACCATTTGGTACATAACGAACTGTTCTTCTAATAAAGTTTGTCTCGTCGTTGGTGCGAGTTCAATACCTGCAGCGCTCAAAACATCTCTTTCCTCATCAGAAAGCATACCTTCATCCATCGGTGCTGCTGGAATGACACCTTCATTCACGCCAATAACAAATGTTGCTTTCACATTTGATAATCTTGAACGATCAATATTAGCAATCAACACTTGGTCTAATGACGGCGGAATGTTTGCGAATTGAAGCGCCTCAAGACCTGTCGACATAACGTCTGTGAACATAGAAAGTGACATTTTCTCTTCGCCAAGCATCTCAACGAACGTATCAAGAAGACTCATAACTTCTTCCCATACTTGTTCATGATCTGTCGCAAATAAGAAATCCCCACTCTCTTCTGCACGAATACGTAATGCTTCTAATTTTTTTGGAACGTCCAGCTCTTCTAAAAATAAGTAAACAGCTTCGCACATTTGCATAACTGTTCCCGCGCGCTTCAGTCTTTTTTGCATACGAATAACTGGGGTTCTTACAACGTCACGCAATCGATTTATTTTCTCTTCCATTTCACGTTCACTGTCTGTGATCATCCCGTTCGTATCGTCAAGAGAACGATAGCGACGATACATCCACGGATCCTCAGAAGTCCATCTCTTCCCTTGTACACCGTATGCTAAGCAATAGTTTTCAAACTCATCCATCTCTTCGCGCATCGTTTCTTTTCTTACGTCTAGTGGATATAAAAGCTCTGTTTTCACGCAGCGAAAGACTGCATCATAACGCCAATTCCCGCTAATAATCTCGAGTGCAGAACGAATGCATTCTACTAACGGATGATGTGACATCGGGCGTTTTTCATCGATGAAGTGCGGGATATTATAATCTGTAAATAGTGTCCGCATTACATCGTAATAACTTTCCCCGTTACGAAGAAGAACCGCAATATCTCGGTAACGATAGTTTTCTTCAGCCACAAGTCTACGAATTTCACGAGCAACGCCTTCTACTTCCGCTCGTAAATTAGCTGCTGTATGAATCGTTACACTTGCTTCACCGTGAAACTTTTCATTTGGACGCGCTTCGTAATGCATTTCTAAATGCGCTAATGCCGGAGAATGAAAACGCGGCTGTTCCATAAGTGGAATCGTTTTTTCAATTTCTATTTTCTCTTCACGCGCTACTTGTTTTATTTTTTCATACGTTAATGTCGTTTCATAAAATAAATCTAATTCATTTACTGGCTGCGCTAACGTTTTTTCATCTATCGTTAACGTGATCGTAACTCTCGCTCCGCAAATCATAAGCTGTCTTACAATTTCTAACTCTTGCGGTGAAAATGAGTGAAATCCATCTATATAAACTTCAGCTCCCTTTACATATTCAGATTGAGGAAGCTTTTCGACTAGCAATTGCAGATAGTCTTCTGAATCTAAATACTTTCCGATTAAGGCACGCTCAAAATCATCATATAATAGTTGTAAATCATACACTTTATTCGCCAGTAGCTTTTGTTCGGCACTGCTACTATGCGCATCTAATTGTTGCCACATTTCATATACGTTTGATGGCGTTACGTTATATCGTTTAAATTCCGCAATCATACTGCCAAGATGTTCAAAGAAACCGTTTTGCTCCGCTGCTTTTTGGAACACCGATAATCCATCTTTACGAGACTCTACAATTTTACGAAGTAACATATATACGCCCGCTTCATCAATGTGAAGACGACTCGCTCCGCCAACTTCTTGCAATACCTTCCACGCTAATCGTGAAAAACTAAAAACTTGTGCCCGAATAGAACCTCTAACATCCTCACTGCCAATTAACGCCTGCTGCGTCTGGAATGTCATCTGTTCTGGCACAAGATATAATATTGTTTCCCCTCTTGGACGCTGTTTTAATTCTTCTTGCACTTCGTGTAAACAAAGTGTACTTTTTCCACTTCCCGCTCTACCAATCACAAATCGAAGTGACATGTAACCCCACCTTTCACTTACATAACGAACGTTAGTTTGCTACTATAATTGTATTATAGGACACGAAAAAAGACAAACAGAGTAGTTTGTCTTTTTCTATACTTCTACCTATTATATCAACCTTTTGAAAAATTCGTTTGCACATCTTGAATTGGCCAATATCGTAAATCAACTTTACCGACAACTGTATCAGCTTTTACAAACCCAAAGTGTCTACTATCCCAGCTTCCGAGACGGTTATCACCCACTACAAAAATATATCCAGGTGGCACCGATTTTTCCTTCGTTAACTCTTCTAGTTTAAAATCACCTGTTAGTTGTCGTCCATCTATCTCTTTCTTATACGTCTCTAAATAAGGTTCATCTACGAATTGTCCATTTACATATAGCTTATCATGCTTATATTCAATATGATCCCCAGGTAAACCGATAATTCGTTTTACGTAATCCTCTTTTTTGTTCGCATGAAACACAACAACGTCAAATCTATTCAAGTCCCCCACATGATAACTCACCTTATTTACAACGAGCATATTGCCATCTTGCAATGTCGGCATCATTGATTTCCCCTCTACAACGTACGTTGAAAAGAAAAACGTTCGAAAAAATACAGCTAATAATACACCAATTAAAATTGTTCGTATCCACTCTATGCCTTCTTTTTTCAAAGTTTTCTTCATCCGCTTCTCCCCTTCTCCTTTAATAATGAAGCTTTCCTTTACAAAGAAGACTATTCTTAATGAAGTTCTAACTTTACTTCGATTTTCTTACCGACATACCATAAAATAAAAATACCAATTGCTACAATGACTGATTTCACCGGATTATGAATAAATGACATTAAATCATGACCGATATACGTTAAAATAAAAATCATCACAAGCTTTCCGAACGCGAGCGCAAGGCCAAACTGTTTTACACTAATGCGAGATAGACCAGCAACAACATTTATAAGCGCAGATGGTGTAAACGGAAAACAAAATATGACGAAAATCGGTGCGAATCCTTTCCTTTCAATCCATCCCATTGCCTTTCGTACTTTCTCATGCTTATTTACAAAAGAAAAGAAACGACTTCGGCCAAAATGGCGGATTATGAAAAAGACAAGTAAGGCACCCATTACTGATCCAAGCCAAGAATAAAGAAAACCGAGCCAAAATCCAAATGCAACAGCATTCGCCAATACAAATACGATGAGTGGCAATGCTGGAATTAACGCCTCTATCATCGGTAACCCAATACCAAGAAGTGGTCCGAACGCTTTATAGCTTTCAACAATATGATCCATATTTTCTGGTGAAAAATACTCTTTGATCGTCTGAAAATCCATTCTACACTTTACCCCTTTACTCTAAGTACTACCTCTACTGTATCATTGCCTATATGAAAGAGGAAATGGTAGATACGACATATGGAGATGTAATTATTAAGTTTCCATACCTTTCATAAGAATTCCTTCATTATTATGCTATGATAATCTATCAATATTCGACAGGACGTGTCGTGAATTTGGTTATTTAGGAAATAGCGTTTTTTTACATTTTCGATTTCTCCAATATATCCACTTACTAAGAAATAAAAAGGATGGGGGTTCCCCATCCTTTCACACCTCTTCTTCTTTCACAAAATACACACTCTCATATGCTGGTTTTAATCTAGATTCTTCATTTTTATCAACCTCTTTAAAACAAGGATTCCCTTGTTTTTTCCTACGATCTTCATACTCAGTACGCAATTTTGCTGTACGATTTTGTTGATTTTCAAAACTAGTTTTCGATATCTCTAACTTCACCGCAAAGCCATTTATAAATCGAATAATAAGGTTTCCATCTTTTAATTCTTTATTGCTTTCAATATAAAAATGAGATAACCACGCGCATTCTTTTCTAGAATAAGAATAAGTAGGAAAAAAATAAAGTTGATCGGTTGGACTAATCGCAATCGGAGCTTTATGGGTAATATGAGTTAACTCTTTCGTTCCTTCTTTTCTACCTAAAAAACTAGAACCATGCTTGCGACAACTTCTTTCTATAATATCTAGAGGCTTTTGAAATACGAAAAAAGAGTCTTGCACTTCAACAACTCGCGTGACAATTTTCTTTTCACTGAGAATTACAGGAAGTAAGGCCATTGTATTTTTATTTACCACATAGTTTTCGACGTAGCGTTCCACTTTATTCTCCATATTCCACTATCTCCTTTTTCTATTTATATTAGCAGCTGCATGTATAATTTTAGCATCTATGAAAAGGAAATGGCTTACAGATTCCGCTTTTTTACAATACTTTATTATTTATCAAACACCTTTTAAATTAATAAAAATTAATATAGAGATTAATAAATTAATTATACATAAAATATATGTATACTACCTATAAATATTTACAACTGCTTTCTCATTTCACATCATTACGACAATTAACTTTGCTATAATAAAAATAAAAATCCAATATATGGAGGTCTACTATGGAAGAAAAAGAAATTCAACCAACGATTCAAATGAAAAATAGTAGTATTGTGATCGTGAAAAACTCAGCTAGTATTATATTTGGGCTATTTTTCATTCTATTATTCTTTGCAAGGCCTTTTCGTAAATCGAAATGCTCTGAATGTAAAAAACGAGAGAAGAAAAAGGTTGAAAAAGAAGAGTAAAAGGCCTTCCATTTTGGAAGGCCTTTTACTCTTCTTCGTCCTCAAAAAACCCGACGATTTTTTCTTCTTCATATTCATATTTTCTTCCAAGATTCTCTTTATCTCTTTCAATTTGTAAGAGAACTATATATCGCTCCTCATCCAAAACAGAAGAATGAGATTTCTTCAAATTAATTAACGTCACTTTATCATGTTCATACATTTTCGCATACGCTTTTATCTCTTCAATCGTATTGTGTAAGTCTTCTTTATTTCCCCTACGAACATCGAGTATTACTTCATTTGTATACTTTTCGATCATATATATCCCCCGCTTTCCCCCCAATATAATCATTATGCTCGTATATGACAACAAAAAAAGGATGGCAGCAGCCATCCTTTTTTCCATAATAAACTATAAAATTATAGTTTGATTACGTTTTTAGCTTGAGGTCCACGGTTACCTTCTTCGATTTCGAAGCTAACTTTTTGACCTTCTTCTAGAGATTTGAAACCGTCAGTTTCGATTGCAGAGAAATGTACGAATACGTCGTTTTCGCCTGGAACTTCGATGAAACCGAAGCCTTTTTCGTTGTTAAACCATTTTACTTGTCCTGTTACTGCCATAATTATTTCCTCCTAAGAAAATACATTTTTTAAAATTTTTAGTTTTCCTATCTAAAAAAAGAATCCACACATTATCAAATACGAAACATAAACTAGTTCTCACATACTTTTTCTCGTTCGTTTTCAGCACTTGATAATATATGGATTGCTTAATTTAACTATTCAACTGACATTATCATAGCACATTAAAATAAAATGTACAATCTTTTTTGAAAATAACTGACAAATTAAATCACATATGCAATTATCAATATCTTATTTGAATAAAAATAAACAAATCTTTCGAATGACACTATACTCTTTTTCTAAGTGTTAAAATGTAATCTGACAGTACTTACTGGAGGGGATGAAATGTCATACACAAACGAAGAAAAGCTTACAGGGGGAAACGTCTCAAACGTATATCGTTCTAAAAATACTGTTCGGCGAGAATTAAAGCCAGGCAGTGCAAAAATTCACAAGGTATTACAGCACTTAGAAAACAAAGGTTTTCATTACGCACCAAAGTTTTTAGGTATTGATGAGAAAAATAGAGAGATTTTATCTTTTATTGAAGGAAAGGCTGGGAATTATCCTTTAAAAGAATATATGCGATCTAATGATGTGTTAAAAGAAATAGCAAAGATGCTTCGGCTGTACCATGATGCTGTAAGTGATTTTCCGTTATTAGATGATTGGAAACCGATGGATCATACCCCAAATAACATTGAGGTTTTATGCCATAACGATTTTGCTATATATAACATTATTTTTAATGACGAGAAACCAGTAGGCATTATTGATTTCGATGTTGCTGCTCCTGGACCAAGAATTTGGGATATCGCTTATACACTGTATACTTGTGTGCCTTTAAGTAGAGTGTATTATACAGAATCAGGCGAGGCAATTCATTATGAATCGGCACAACATGCTGACTCTATAAAAGAAAGAGTGAAATTATTTGTCCAGTCCTACGGTAAAAGTATGGACGAAGATTACTTAGGAATGGTGTTACTACGATTAGAAGCGTTATGTACATATATGAAAAGAAAAGCAAACGAAGGCGACGTAAATTTCAAAAGAATGATTGATGAAGGACATCTGGAGCATTATGAAAAAGATATGCAGTTTATTCGTGAACATAGAGCTGAGTGGATTTGATAAGCTATGGTGATATTGTCATTTTGTGTCGGTAAGTCGATATCCTTTGTCGAATCGTTGATATATTAGAAAAATCGTTGATATATTTTAAGTTACGGTAGATATATCGAAAAAATCGTTGATATATTTTCATTTACTCTCGCATCGTTCAAAAAATAATAAGGGGCACCATTTCAAAAGGTGCCCCTTCCTTTTATTTCGTAAATTGTGCTTCTTCTGTAGATCCTTTTAGCGCTGTTGTTGATGAAGTACCGCCTGTAATGACTTGTGCTACTTCATCAAAGTAACCTGTTCCTACTTCTCGTTGGTGACGAGTTGCAGAGTAGCCATGTTTTTCTGCTGCGAATTCTGCTTGTTGTAGTTCAGAGTACGCTGCCATGCCGCGCTCTTTATAGCCGCGTGCTAATTCGAACATGCCGTAGTTTAATGAATGGAATCCAGCAAGTGTTACGAACTGGAACTTATAACCGTAAGATGCGATTTCTTTTTGGAAGCTCGCAATTGTTTTCTCATCTAGTTTTTGTTTCCAGTTAAATGAAGGTGAACAGTTATATGCAAGCAATTTCCCTGGATGCTCTTTATGAATTGCGTCCGCAAATCGTTTTGCATCTTCTAAATTTGGTTCAGATGTTTCACACCAAACGAGGTCTGCGTAAGGAGCGTACGCTAAACCACGTGCAATCGCTTGGTCAAGACCTGCTTTCGTACGGTAAAATCCTTCTGGTGTTCTTTCTCCTGTAATAAACGCTTTATCAACAGGATCGATATCGCTCGTAATTAAATCTGCTGCATCCGCATCTGTTCTTGCAACGATAATTGTCGGCACTCCCATTACGTCTGCAGCAAGGCGTGCCGAAATTAAATTACGCACTGCTGTTTGCGTTGGTAGTAATACTTTTCCGCCTAAATGACCGCATTTCTTCTCTGAAGATAATTGATCTTCAAAGTGCACGCCAGACGCACCCGCTTCAATCATACCTTTCATCAGTTCAAATACGTTTAATTGTCCGCCAAATCCAGCTTCTGCATCTGCTACAATTGGCACGAAATAATCTGTATCACCGCTTCCTTCCATATGCTGAATTTGATCCGCACGTTGAAGTGTTTGATTAATTCGTTTTACGACAGCAGGTACGCTGTTCGCTGGATATAAACTTTGGTCTGGATACATATGTCCAGACAGGTTTGCATCGGCCGCTACTTGCCATCCACTTAAATAAATTGCTTTTAACCCAGCTTTTACTTGTTGCATCGCTTGGTTTCCTGTTAATGCCCCAAGTGCGTTAATGTAATCTTCTGTATGAAGCGATGCCCAAAGCTTTTCAGCACCGCGGCGCGCTAATGTATGCTCGATATCAATTGATCCGCGCAGGCGAATTACATCTTCTGCCGAATATGGACGTGTAATCCCTTTCCAACGCGTATCTAATTCCCAGCTCTCTTGTAATTTCTCGATTCTTTCGTTTTTCATTTGTTCCATCCCCTTTTCACTTTTTATAAAATTTCATAACCTGGTAATGTTAAAAATGGTACGAATTCATCATTCCGAACGAGATTTGTAAACAACGTTGTCGCCTCTTGGAATCTCCCTTTCTTAAAGGCTTCTTTACCAATCTCTCTTTCTATTTTTGCTAACTCTTCTTCTTTTAACTCTTCCATTAATTCAAGTGTAATATTACGGCCATCATTTAATTTTCCACCTTCATGGCGAATCCATTGCCATACTTGTGCTCTTGAGATTTCAGCTGTTGCCGCATCTTCCATTAAGTTATAAATTGGTGCTGCTCCCCGTCCGCTTAACCAAGATGCGATATATTGAATGCCTACGCTAATATTCATACGAAGACCCTCTTCTGTAATCGTTCCCACTGGTACTTCTAATAAATCCTTTTCTGTAACATGTATTTCTTCTCGTTTTCTAAAAATTTGATTCGGTGTTTTCATAATGTGATTAAATACTTCCATCGCGACTGGCACAAGTCCCGGGTGGGCAACCCAAGTCCCGTCATGACCGTCTAAAGCTTCGCGCTCCTTATCAGCACGCACTTTTTCAAAAGCAGCTTCATTCGCTTCAGGATTGTTTTTAATCGGAATTTGTGCTGCCATCCCTCCAATAGCTGGTGCATTACGGCGGTGACAAGTTTGAATGACTTTCAAAGAATACGCGCGCATAAACGGCGCCGTCATCGTGACTTGCGCTCTATCAGGAAGTAAAAATTCATTATGATTACGGAAAGCTTTTAGAAAACTAAAAATATAATCCCATCTTCCGCAATTTAATCCAGCAGAATGATCTTTAAGCTCATACAAAATTTCATCCATTTCAAACGAAGCGTGAATCGTTTCCAGTAACACCGTTGCTTTGATCGTTCCATTTGGAATACCGATATATTTTTGAGCAAATACGAAAACATCATTCCATAATCTTGCTTCTAAATAGCTTTCCATTTTCGGTAAGTAAAAGTATGGACCGCTTCCTTTTTCTAAAAGAGCTTTCGCATTATGGAAAAAATAAAGTCCGAAATCTACTAAGCTACCAGACATATTTTTCCCGTCAACTTGCATATGTTTTTCTTCTAAATGCCATCCCCTTGGACGCACAATTAATACAGCTGTTTTACTATTTAAACGATATTCTTTTCCGTTTTCATTTTTATGTGAAATCGTTCCCTTTACTGCATCTCGTAAGTTTATTTGACCTTCAATCGCATTTTCCCAAGTTGGTGAATTCGAATCTTCAAAATCCGCCATAAAAAGATGTGCTCCCGAATTTAAAGCGTTAATAACCATCTTTCTATCTACTGGACCAGTAATCTCTACGCGGCGATCCTCTAAATCTTTTGGCAATTTAGCAATTGTCCAATCCGCTTCACGTATACGCTTTGTTTCTTCTAAAAACTTCGGAAACTCTCCTGCATCAATTTTCTGTTGTTTTTTCACACGCTTTTGTAAAAGTTCTATGCGGCGCTCATTAAAATTTTCATGTAGTTCCTTTAAAAAACTAAGCGCCTCAGGTGTCAATATTTCGTTGTACGCTGGTAACATTTCTCCTACGAGTGTAACCCGTGAAGTTTGCGTCGACATATTAGCATCCCCTTCTTAAACTGTCTTATAACAGATTTGATTTTATGTTTTATATTATATAACAAATCTTCAGAAAAGGAAGTTTTTTTTGAAAATTCAATTGATTTTTTTTATAAAACTGTATCCTGCCACCGGCATTACACATAAAAAAAAGGCCAGTGTTATACAACACTGATCCCTTTTTATTAAAGCGCTCTAAATAAGAACTGCGCATATTGTTCACGTGTTACTTTCATGTTCGGAGCGAAGTTACCATTCCCATCTCCTACTGAAATACCATTTGAACCTACTGCATTAATCGCATTTTCTGCCCAATGTCCCTTTGGTACATCTTTAAATCCTGCTAGTCCTTGTACCTGTAGTCCAAATGCTCTCGTAAGAACTTGCGCCATTTCTGCACGTGTTAACGTATCTTTTGGTCTGAAGTTTCCTTTCTCGTCACCTGTAAAAATACCTAATTCTGTTACTGCTAACACTTCGAAAGGAAACATCGTTGAGTTATCATCAACAATATCATTATACGGGCTTTCTAATTCCTCATCTTCACCAAATTCTTCATCAAGATCAAGTGCACGATAAATTAAAGCAGCTACTTGTTCACGAGTTACGTTATGTCCAAAACCGAACACACCATTTCCATAACCAAGCATAATTTCTTGTTCTGCTAAAGTTTGAATTGCTTCATAAGACCAATGTCCTGCTGGTACATCTTTAAAAATTGCTTGACTTGCTTGTTGTGGCTTTGCAGCTAATTCAGCTTTTGCTGTAGCCCCTTCAGCACTAAATGCTACTCCACCCATAATTGTTAAAGCTGTTGCTACTTTTAGAATTTTTTTCTTCAAAGTATTCTCTCCCTAAAAATATATTTTTTTCTAATATAAAGAATTAATGGAATCGTAACAATACAATTTCCATGTGATTTTTGTCTAAATTATGAACTATATTTCATATACTTTTATTTACACTCTATTAATAATAAAGTTACTAAATCATATATTTAACCAATAAAAAGTTACTTTATTCATTTTGTTATTATCCACTAAATTCCAACAACTAAATTACAAATAGCAAATCGATATACTTATAAATAATTTAAAATAAGAAAAAAGTGTGGAATTCCCACACTTTTTTCTCGATACAAATTATATTAATATAATTTAAACATCCTTATATTTTAACTTTCATTCATAATTCTCATCTTTTACTGGAAAATAAAAAACAGCTTTATTTAAAAACGTTGCATATTGCTCACGTGTTACAACTTTATTCGGTTCAAATTTCCCATTCCCTGTTCCTACTATGACATGATTAGACTGCAGTGCACTAATCGCATTTTTTGCCCAATGATTATTTGGTACATCTTTAAATGTATGGTTCTTCTTCACTTCAAATGTAAATGCATTCGTAAGAATTTGCGCCATTTCTGCGCGTGTTACTGGTGCGGCTGGTCTAAAATTTCCTTTTTCATCGCCTTCAAAAATACCATGCTTTGTTAATACTAAAATTTCATCTAAAAAGAATGTAGCCCTCTCTGAAATATCTTTGTATGGATTTTTTAACGGTCCCTCTTTTTTCAAATTCAATGTACGATAGAGTACTGCAGCTACTTGTTCTCGTGTTACATTATCTCCTACACCAAACTTACCATTTCCATAGCCTAACATTACTTTATTGTATACTACGTCCATTATATCGTCATATGCCCAGTGGTTTACTGGAACATCATCAAATACAATCATTTCTGGATATTCTTCTGCTTTTACGTTTGGAACATTCGTACTTACAAACAAGCCGCCCATAATAGTTACCGTTGCCATTATACGTAACATGTTCTTCTTCATTGCCCTCTCCCCTTTATCTCCATTTGAAAAAACGGAAAATAATAGACTGAAATCCTTTCCAATATTACATATGTTGCTTTTGTACCCATTATGCAATATATTACATTTAAAAAATCTATTATTGTGAAAATCACTACTAAAGGAGAGCCAATTCGCTCTCGATTTCAACTTTTATGCCGAATTGTACGCAAATCACTTCTCTTTCCTGTATTCATGTAAAGGTGTTTCTATAATATAAATATTCTACTTTTTTCAAAAGAAATCCTTCACATTTTAAACGTTCATTTTCTAGACAAAAAATGCATTTATATCGACTTAACTACAACATACGACAATAGTAACCTATCTATTAATAAAAGCTCATAATAAGCGGAAGATACCTCTTCTACACATTATGAGCTTTCTCTTTATCTATTCCATTTTCCCTGGAGAATTATCAATTGATCGTTGTAAAAACTTCGCAAATTGCCCGCGTGTAACAAGCATTTCTGGCTCGAACTTGCCATCTCCCGTTCCTACCGCTACTTTATTAGACTGTAATGCGCTAATTGCATCTCTTGCCCAATGTTTTTCTGGTATATCTGTAAATGTATGCGGACTCTTCGCTTTCAACTCATATGCTTTCGTTAAAATTTGTGCTAATTCTGCACGAGTCAGTGTATCTTTCGGACGGAAGTTTCCATTTTCGTCGCCTTTAAAAATGCCAAGATTTGTTAAATGTAAAATTTCGTAAGGAAACATTGTTGACTTTCCGCTAATATCCCCATATGGATTCGCATCAAAAACACTTCTTTTTAAACCAAGTGCACGATGTAGCACTGCCGCTGCCTGTTCACGTGTGATATTATCTTCTGTCCCAAACTTACCATTTCCATAGCCATACATAATACGATGATATACTAAATTTGTAATTTCATCATATGCCCAATGATCTGTTGTTACATCATCAAACTCTATCATAATATTAGGACTAGATTTTTGAGTAACATCTGTATTTGCAGACACACCATTTGCACTTACAAATATTCCCCCCATTAAAGTTAGTGATGTCGCGATCTTTACTAGCTTTTTCATCTCTCTCATCTACCTTTTCCTTTATTTTCCTACTCATCTATTTTACATAAAATATGGAAATTATCAATAGAATACAATCAAATTATTTACAATTCCGAATACATTTTTTCTTCTATCACTATTTTTTCACCTTTCGTTTTTCGAAAAGTAAAGGCCATTCCTACAAATATAAGGATAATCCCTACTACTTGCATACTAGTCGGTCTAAATCCAGTAAAGACTGTATCTAATAGTATCGCAACAGCAGGATCTAAAAATACTAATACAGAAATCATTCTAGTAGATAAATCTCTTAAACTGTCAAAAAATAAGTAATATACAAATCCAGTATGTATAAGACCTGTCGCTGTAATCATCATCCAGTTCATCTCTGTTAATCCTTGAAACTTGCCAAAATCTACGAATGGTAGCAATAAAAATATACCTAAAAACGTTTGTAAAAATGTCATCGCATATGCGCTCGTATGCCGAATTCCTTTTCCTAATAAAGTGGTAAAAGCATAAAATAGTGCTGCAAGAAGTGCCCATACCATGCCAGATGACATCAGTTTCTCAAGCGATACATTTCCATCTACACCAGCTACTAAAACTGTACCGATAAAACAAATGACAATAGACAGGACAGCAAACATTGTAAGTCTCTCTTTAAATACGATACTACCAATCATTAATACAATAATGGGTGCAAGATGGTAAACTGAAATCGCAATTGTAATCGACATAACTTCAAACGCTTTAAATAAAAATACCCAGTTAAAAACGAGAAATATACCACATGCTAATATTTGTATAACTTCTTTTTTATTCCATTTTTCAGTTTTATACTGTCCTGTTACGAGCCAACATAATGCTAAAAATATAGTCGCACAAATACAACGAACGAATACTAATTCGAAAGACGGTAAACCTGTTTGAACAGAAAAAAATCCAATTGATCCGAAAATAGACATCGAAAGGATCATTTTTATAGCCGGCATTGATTTTTTATTGAACACCCTTTCTCTCCTCCTAAAATCAATCTTTTACAAACGAAAAATCTCCAAAACATTACGTATTATTATATATTACAATCGGAAAATTGTAAAAAATTAGAATATAATAAGTAATAGCCGTACAAAATTTCCATAAAAAAATCATCCTTTTTTACATGGGATGATTTTTTTATTTATTGAGAGGAATTTCTCTATATTAAAACTGAAATATACTACTACTTTTGAAGAGTAAATTGGGCAACTATTTGTTTTAGTTTTCCTGCTGCGTTATGCATATGTTCAATTGAAACCGAAATCTCTTGAACAGATTTTTCTTGCTGTTGAATAGACTCTTTTACCCTATCAGTTCGGTCAGATGATCTTTGGGAAATTTGAGCCATGTCTTCTGCCGAAGCTGAAATCTCCTCACTACTTGCTGCAATTTCATCTGTAGACATAGATACCGTTTGAATTTGCTCAGATACTTGATGTACTTTTTCTGTAATTTTTCCAAATACTTTTTCTGTATCCATTACCACTTGTGTACCTGCCTGTACCTCATTATCTACTCTCTCCATCATATGTACCGTATGGCTCGTTGTTCCCATAACTTGAGTAATAAGCTTCTCAATTTGTTTTGCAGAATTACTAGATTGTTCCGCTAATTTCCGCACTTCATCTGCGACAATTGCAAACCCTCTACCACTTTCCCCAGCACGGGCAGCCTCAATTGCGGCATTTAATGCTAATAAGTTAATCTGAGAGGCAATACCTTGCATAACATCAATGATTTTAACAATTTCTTCTGATTGTTCTTTCATAGTCTCTACTTGTTTAACACCGCTATGTACTGAATTTTGGATTATATTCATCTGTTGAATCATTTGTTTCATTAACTTATTACCACTCTCTGCATCTAATGCTGATTGAGCAGACAATTCATTTACAGATGATGATGTATTCACTATACTCTGCATTCCCTGTGTCAACTCTTCCATCGCACCTGCAGTTTGTTCCATTGCTTGCATTTGGCTCTCTGCACCATTTGCAACTTCTTCAATATCCATCGTTATTTTCTCCGCCGCACTGCTAGATACTTCTGATGCAGATACTACTCCGTCTGCATGTTGGAATAAAAGCTGAATGTTATTATCTACTTCTTTCATATTTGTTCTTAGCCCTGTAATCATTTCATTAAAATCACTTACTAATACACCTAATTCATCTTTAGCATTATACTCACCATGTACAGTTAAATCCCCATTTTTTGCTCTTTCCATCATACGACTAACTGTTTGTAAAGGAGCAACTATAAGCCTGCTAATACTATAACTTACTATACATATAACGATTGTAGTAACTACTACGAGAATGATAAAAGTAATAACTGACCGATCTATCATTTTTTGAGAATCATTAAATACTTGATCAGCTAAGTTTGAAACATACGATTCTAGATCCACCGCATATCCAGCTAACTCTACTCCCCTCGGTTTTAATTCCTTCTGAAATTCGTTTACCATTTGTGACTCGTTTTTTACCTTCGCCTTTTCAAACAATTTTTTATATGTACCCATATAAATTGGCAAAGATTTCTTCATCTCCTGAAACAGTTCATCCTCTTGCTTACTTAAATTAAAGCCATCATCATATTCTTTTAATAAAGAATCATATTTTTTAAGATCCTTTTCAATATTATCAATTATCTCCTCTTTATTTGTCCCTTCATTTTGTGATGTCGTAATTAATTCTAATAAGTTATATTCTAGTGAATTTTGTGTACGAAGCATCCCTTCTAATAAAATTGTAGAATATTGATAATCATCTACTACAACCTCTGTATTTTGCTTAATCTTATTAATAGACTGAATTGCTACATAGCTCATAATTACCATGCCTAAAACTGCTAATGAAATAAGTGACAATAATTTATATTTCACTTTTAAATTTTGTAAAAAATACATTTTTCCACCTTTATTCCTTTATATATAGATTTTTAGAATTTTATAGCTTATTATTTACAAAATCACAATAAAAAGCAATGATAAATATTCCCAATATCAAACTTATATCTCTATAAAAAAAGAAGTAGCATAATAGCTACTTCTTTTTGCTTTGTTTTTCATATTGTTCAAACGCATAAATTCTTTCAAAAATTGGTGGGTGTGTATATAAGAAAAACTTTACTAACGCAGGCGGATTTACTTGGCTTAAGCTCGTTTTTGATAAATATTGAAACGTCTTTACACCAGATTTTCCGTCCTTCGTCATGTCTAAAGCATATTGGTCTGCCGCTCGTTCTTCTATACGAGAAACATAGTTTGTTGCTGGCTGTGATGCAAAAGAGAGTACAGAAGAAATTAAGAAAAATAAAGGTAAAATTGAGAAACATGCTGCTTTTGAAATTTGCAGCGTATTCCCCCATTTTCGAATACACATATTGATAATACGACTAATAAGATACATCCCTATAAACGATAGCAACATATAACTCGCAACGCCCCAATATATATGTTTCATAACATAATGCCCCATTTCATGGGCCATTATAAATAAAATCTCTTTATCTTTTAATTGCTTAAGCGTTGTATCCCACATTACAATACGAGCGTTAGGGCCAATTCCTGTTACATATGCATTTAACGCATTCGTTTTCTCTGACATATTTACTTCATACACGTGTTTAGCAGGAATGTCCGCTTTGTCCGCTATCGCTAAAATTTTCGTTTCTAATTCCTTATTTTTCAGCGTCGAAAAGTCGTTATAAAGTGGATCAATAACGACAGGCTGTATAAATGTTAAAAAGATTGTAAATGGTACAGAGAGCGCCCACCCTGCTAGCCACCATCTCTTCGGGAATTTACGGATAAGCCATAACAGAACGGCAACTACAATTAACATCGTCGCATAACTTTCCCAAAAACCGATAACGTGATCTTTTATCCAGCTTTGTGTACTTTGCGTTGAAATGCCGTAATCAACGGACACTTTTCGGCTAATCCATTGCATCGGCAAGGCAAGAACTGTTGTGAGTAGTGATAAATAAAAGAAATAAATCGCAACTTGCAGAACACTTATTTTCGTCGTTTCCTTCGACCATTTCTCAAACTTTTTTGAAATACCGAGCACAAGTACAAATAATAAAATAATCCATTCAAGAGGCGTCGCTAAAAAATACAGTAAATTTTTCACGCGCGAATAATCTTGGCTTAGCGTAAGCTCTCTTGCATTCATAAACGTTTCTGGATCTGCACTCGTTCCTTTGTACATGTCAGGAATTAGTTCATGATTCCATCCAAATAAATACCAATATATAAATAATGCAAACCCAACGTACAAAAAAAGCGACCACCCGATAACCTTCCTCACGCTATTCCCTCCTCTATGCTGCCTGTCTATTATTATTGTAAGTTCGTACATGCTAAATTAGAACAAGCTTATTATGCAAATTGCTCAAGAACCCTCTATTTACATAAAAAAACTCTTCTACATAAAGAAGAGTTTTACCTACCTTTAGACACTTTATTCGGTTCATAATCTGGGATAAGAAATATACTTACAACCCAACATATTAAACCAGCACCTTTTATATAGCGTATATATTCATAGTCCTGAAAAAATAACGTCGTTACAATAAGCGTAAAAAAACCGACTAAAACTAGTACGTATCCTATTTGCTTCTTAGACAACATAACGCGCCCCCTTAAGGAAGTACATCCATTAATAAGCTAAAATCTTGCAGAGAAAAAGAACTATATTTCATAATCCCTTGTACAGCTAAAAGTAAAATAAGGCCGGTCACACACATATAATTAATGCTTTCTTCACTCTTTTTTTCAGCAACTACGCCGCCACTAATACATAGAATTCCTAACAAATGGAGTGCTAAATACATAAAGAAATAAGCTTCCTCCCAGCGAAGAATAACATTGACTGTTGTTATTAGTACTATGCTAAGCACAATCAAATAAAAAAACTTATTTGATGATATCGTTTCATTCATATAATTTTATACATCCCTTTCAAATTTAGAATTAATGATGTTTCAAAGCTATAAAGTAAATGATTGTTTTCATACTATAAAACAAAAGGAAAGCCACTATTACTTTCTCAAATATTTTTTGAACCCACATATACTTCTCTTCATTCTTTCTGAAGATGCGCTTCATCATTTCTTCTACAATTAGACCAAATATTAGTAAACCCCCTAACACAATAAGAAGAGAAATAATATTTTCTTTTACATGCGTACTAGAAAATAAGTAATACTCTGGAAACACAATCGTATCTATTACAGGTTGCAGCCAATGGCAAACGTTTCTATCACACATATCTGTAACAGATGTCGCATCTATAATGTCTTTCAATTGTCTTCTTCATCTCATTTACTCCCCACTACGTCTGAAAAGCTGTTTTCCTGCTCTACATATATAGCGGGCATTTCTTTACTCCAATATTTGCGGTTAACAAATAAGAAGATGAGTACTAAGTTTAATCCTGTTATAAAAATAATAAGCCCTGGAAAGAACGTCGTATAATTTGAGAAATCTGCAAAACTCATTATCTCTTCTTTATTTATTAAAAAAGAAAGACTAATTACAAATGCATTGTTTAACATGTGAATAGCAATTGGCATGAGTAAACTATTCGTACGAATATATACGATTGATAGTACAACGCTAAATACAACTGCACCTAGGAAATCAACGTGTAACAATGCAAATAATATCGCTACTACAATGATCGCTATACTCGTTCCCCATTTTGCTGCAAAGCGTTGTAGTAAAAATCCTCGAAAAACAAATTCACCAATAATTGGTGCGATGAACACGACCATAATAACTTGATAGACATATCCCCCAGTGCTATCTATGATCGGTTCACGTAATGCGTTCATAATAAATGCTGGTGTAATCCATGCAAAACTATACATGTATAAAATAAGATATCCATAACTAAACACGCATAACATAATCGTAATGTATAAAACTTGCACCAGGTTAAATGTTTCATTTTTATTAATAAATAATGAAAATGAAACACGATATTTTCTATACTCAAAAAAAATCCACGTCATCGGCAGGATATAGAATATAAGGATATTTATAAAAGTAGAATTTTGCATATGAAATGTATGTTCTATCAATTCATTACTGGCTCTTGCAACTAACGTTAATAGTGTAAATACAATTAAAAAATATCTAGCTCGCATCGTTTGAAACGGATTCACACTCATCTCCTCCCCTATGTTACTTTTATCATATCATTTGATTCTTAATTTTTTGAGAAAGAAAACCTTAAAATTTCCTTAAAAATTCCATAAGTTACAGAAAGATGATATGATATTCGAGGAAATTAGGAGGGATTTTTTATGTATGAAGCAAATATTTTGCTCGTTGATGATGAAACAGCAATTTTACAATTACTAACTACCATTCTTGAAAAAGAAGGTTTTTCTCATATTACAACTGCAACATCAGCTGAAATGGCTTTATCTCTCACTCAGCAAAACGATTACGATTTAATTATTTTAGATGTCATGCTTCCTGGACAATCTGGTTTTGATATTTGTCCAATCATTCGTCAAAAAACAGATTGTCCTATCTTCTTCCTCACAGCTAAAACATCTGATTTAGATAAAATATCTGGATTTTCACACGGTGCAGATGATTATATTACGAAGCCATTTAATCCACTTGAAGTGGTAGCTCGTATGAAAGCACAACTCCGAAGACATATGAAGCAAGTCATACCACACGAACAAAAAGCACACTCTAGTTCATTTGGCAGATTTGAAATTGATAGATATTCCGCAGAGCTTACAGTAAATGGGCGTGTTGTCGAATGTTCCGCCCAGCTATTTCAGCTATTACTCTTCTTTTGCGAGAATCCGAACTACGTATTTTCAAAAGAAGAAATATACGAGAAAGTTTGGGGAGCACCTGCCTACAATGGAGATGACAATACCGTTATGGTCCACATTCGAAAACTGCGTGAAAAAATTGAACAAGACCCAAGTAAACCAGAATATATAAAAACCGTTCGCGGACTTGGCTATAAGTTCATTACAAAGTAGGGTGACGATATGAACTTTAATAAACGACTTATTATCCAGTTTATACTGCAACACGTATTTGTTTTAGTTACATTACTAATTGCTGTAGTAGCTGCTTTCACTTATTTAATTTTTCTCGTTACTAGTACTTCATATGAACCGAACATTCCAGATGCTGATAATTTTATGATTGCAAGATACATCTCTTCAGAAGATGGCAATATTTCGTTAAAATCTGAAGTAAAAGACTTAATTAAAGAGAAAAATGATTGGATTCAAGTTGTCGAGGAAAACGGAAAAGTTCTCTATCACTTTAATACACCTAGTGACGTACCAACATCTTATACGAAAGCATCTTTATTCTCGTATATACAAAATCATATAGAAAATCCTTATACATTTACATATTGGGAAATTGAATTAGAAGAAAAGAACGTACTCGTTATTTACGGCGGCATGTTAAAAAGCAATGCATTACTGAAAACAATTCAGAAAGCGCACCCTTCTGTATCTACCGATTCATTCACATTAACAGAAGAAGAACAACAGTTACTTTCTAAAGAAAAAGCAACACTTCAAATCTTTAATAGTAAGGGCGATGAAGTATTCTCCTATCCAAACGGAAAGAAAAAAACGTTTTCTGTTATACAAGCTGCTCTTAATGAAAGGGAACCGTGGAATCATAAAGAAAACACGTCTAGCTTTTACGACACAAATAGCAATCATCTCCTTGTTGTAACGGCAAAAAATGAGCACTACTACCCAGACGATGAAATAGACGATGTATTTACTAAAAAGTTTCTAATCGGATGCGGATTAATCCTTCTTATCGTATTTGTTTATTTAGTCATTCTTTCTATTTGGTACGGTAATAAATTTGGAAAACCGTTATTACATGCGATGCGCTGGCTTAAAAATATTGCTGGTGGAAAGTACGAAGAGCCTGTTAGTAAAAAAGGGAAACCTATCAGGTTCAGGAAATCGGGTAAAGAAAAATGGTCATTCCGCTTATTTAGTGATGTTACAAATTCACTAGAGCACCTTTCTATTACACTCAAAAAAAATGATGCAATGAGGCAAGTACTGCAGCAAACACGTGAAGAATGGATTACTGGTCTAACGCACGATTTAAAAACACCACTAAGTTCTATATACGGCTACGCATTATTACTAGAATCAAAACAGTATAACTGGACTGATCGTGACATTCAGCAATTCGGCAGCGTTATGAAAGAGAAATCTCAATATATGACCACACTAATTGATGACTTAAGCTTAACGTATCAATTAAAGAATAATAGTCTTCCTGCGCAGCACGTAAACATTGAAATGAATCAATTCGTCCAAAAAGTATTATTACAATTCATTAATAATCCGACACTTCAAAATCAAAATATTGAATTCGTACCAAGCTCAAACAAAATTCAATATTTCATTGAAGAAAAATGGTTCCAACGCATTATCGAAAACTTACTCGTAAACGCTGTAAAACATAATAATGAAACAACTAATGTCATTGTAAAGCTTTCACAAAATGCTACTTCATTCACACTCTCTATTTCAGATAACGGAAAAGGAATGGATGATAAAACGAAAGAGCTTCTATTTGAGCGATATTACAGAGGAACAAATACAGAAGAAAGCAACATCGGAACTGGACTTGGCCTCGCTATTACAAAGCAACTCGTTCATGCTCATAACGGAGCGATTTCTATTGATAGTGAACTAGGAAAAGGAACGACGATTATACTTGTGTTTCCGTTTCGTTCGTAGAAAAGGCGCTATGTGGCGTCTTTTCTTTTTGGGGAGAGTTCAGCGGTATATGAAATTATACGGATCGTTTTTTAAAGTGTTTTAGCGGTATATGAAATTATATCGGCGATTTTTTGAATATATCGGCGCAACTCAAATTATATCAGCGATTTTCTAAATATATCGGCGCAACTCAAATTATATCAGCGATTTTCTAAATATATCGGCGCAACTCAAATTATATCAGCGATTTTCTAAATATATCGACTTACCGACAAAAACCGACAACGCTAGCCTACTTCCTCTACTATAAAAAGTAAAAATAAAACTATTAACAAATACATTTCTAAACTGTTATACTATAAATAGAAGTATAAACTAACTAAGTTTTGCATAAAATGAAGTAGACGAAGTGCTTCCAACACCCCGTCACTGCAACTAAAGCTTATTTGCGCAAAAAGAAGACTTCCCACGCTTCGCAGGCAGACGGGTCGTCTTCTTTTTGCGCTTTTTTGCCGTTAATTTCTTAAATCCCATAACTATACCTTCTCTAGCTATCGTTTTTGTGATTTCCAACAAAATTTGCAAAAGAAATTCCATACGATTACACCTCCTTTCTTCACCAAATGAAGAAAGGGTATAACCTTCCACCCGCAATATTTAATTGCTATTTTATTTTACCATTTTCAAATGTATTACAGATAAAGCAATACAAATTTAACAATCCACTCATAAAAAATAACCTTTCATAACTCACTATGAAAGGTCACTCCATATTTCAGCTATTTTCCTACCAACACAAACACATTCTCATCAGGTGCTTCCATTACCGCAACGTGTCCTGATTCTGTTGGAAATGGTTCGCGAATCCATTTTACATCTTTATTATCTTTTAAACTTTCATACGTTTGTTGCACATCTTCTACCAATACTTCGACTTCTATAAAATTAATATCCGGATGATTGCTTATTACTAACTCCGAACTTTTCTCATCTGGAAACTTCAATCCTATTAACGTCCAAATAGCCCCTTCTTCTAATTCTCTTTCTATAACCCAGTTTTGCTCCATTCCCATTTCTTTATAAAAAGAAACGGATTTTTCTATATCCTTCGTATGTATAGATACACATTCTAGTTTTTGGAACATATCCCCACTCTCCCTTTATAAAAAAGCGAACCATTTCTCAATGACTCGCTCTCAATCTATTATTTCTTCTTCACCGGTATCCAAAGTTCAATTTGAGCGAACTCACTTTTATCTGCATGGGAACGCTCATCGTATAGCTCAAACTCATTAACGCCGCAATGTTCGTATCCTGAATGCGGGAACCACTCTGAGAATACTGCATTCCATGTTTGGTGAATAGACGATACCATTTCTTCATGAGGAACTTTCGGCGTTGTAAATACTGCATATGTTGCTGCTGGGAACGTACGCTTTGCAATTTCATTTGGTACATTTTCAAAGTCTGTAACTTCCATTCCGATAATATAAGTGAAGTCCCCTGTTTCTAAATTAAAATCAGTACATAATCCAAGCTCTACCCATTGGCTCGTATCTTTACGATTCGGAATCGTCGTTCCAAGATCTTTTTGTAAATATTCTTGCCAAAATGCTGGAATGTCGTGATGGTTCTTCCCTTCTTTACTTGTCGTCTTCAGTTCATAACCCGCCATTAAAAATTCTGGTTTATTTACAATACGATATTCCATTTGTATACCTCCTAAATACGGATTTAATTTTCTTTGCTTTACATTCACACTGTAATACATCGGTGTTTCTATTTCTTGCTTTCGATATTCACTCGGTGTCATTTGAAATAATTTTTTAAAGGCTCTCGTGAACGTTTCGTGAGATTGAAAGCCATGCTCAAATGCGATATCAATAATTTTTTCATCCGTATGAGAAAGTTGATAAGCTGCCCGGGCTAACCTCCTCTTTCGGACATACTCCATTACCGTATCACCTACTAACGCCTGGAATACACGATGAAAATGCGACTCAGAAAAACCTGCAATGCGAGCTAAATTACGCAGCGTCTGTTTTTCCATTACATCTTCCTCGATATAATCAATGGACCTTTGAATTTGTGTTTCATAGCTTTCCATCTCTGTTCACCCGCCTTATATGTATTATGATAAAAGAGAATCTTATCCAATTCTTGACGTTTTTTACTATAATTCCATAAAAAATTGTAACTTTTTTATATGTATTTCGTTGTTATGTATGAAGGGAGGGAAATGTAGTGAAACGTAAACAATCATTAGAAGACATTTATTCCGATCATATGCATGATTTATTTCGCTATCTTCTCTCCCTAACCGGAGATTCTCATTTTGCTGAAGATCTCATGCAAGAAACATTTTACCGCATGCTCGTCCATATTGATTATTACAAAGGCGAAGAAATTAGACCGTGGTTATTTACAATTGCCTACAACGCCTTTATCGATTGGTATCGAAAAGAGAAAAAATATAAAACAACAGAGGTTGCAGAATTCCATTTACCAAACGTGCCAAGTACAGAACATGAATATTTCGTAAAATATGAGATTGCTAGTTGGTTAGACCGTTTATCTTCTCTTCCGCTCGAGAGACGAAATGTTCTGTTACTACGAGATTACTACGGATTCTCGTATAAGGAAATAGCAGAAATGACTTGTCTCTCATTAGCAAAAGTGAAGATTGAATTACACCGGGGACGAAAAGAAACGAAAAGCATAAAGGAGTGATACGGATGGGGTGTATAGAATTAAAAAAACTGTGGGAGAAATACGAAAATGGAACTCTCACGCATGATGAACAAGAACTGTTAGAAAATCATATTGAGACATGTGAAGAGTGTGAAGCTTACTTAGATGAGTTGCTTTCAAAGAGTGAACCAATAAAGAAAAGACTACCATCACAAAACCTGAAAGTTCCGTTTTGGAAAATAAAATGGAAACAACGTTGGCAAACCGTTAGTTTTGTTATCGCTGTTTGTATAGCAATCTATTTTGTCGGCCATTTTTCGTCTTCTCTTTACTTCTATAATATGAAAAAGTTAGTTGAAGTAGATGAGATTCCAGCACTCGCACTAGAAGCAACAATTCCAAATATTCGTTCCACTGGAGGCAGTACAAAGATTAAACCCTTTTTCCGTACAGAAAATGAAATGAATTTAGTTAAAACGGTCGGTAAAAAAGAAATGCCAATTGGTACAGTAACAACGCGTAGCTTCTTATCATCTGTAACTGACACAAATCAATCATGGGCAAATAAACCCTATTCCAACAAACTTTCCTTTGTTCACCCGAAAATTAAGCAAGATGATCATTTGAAAGAAATCTCTAAAAAAGTTTGGAGTACACTCGAAAAGATACATGAGGGCACCGTTGCAGAAGTAGCAATATCTTTTGACAAACCTTACACTTTACAAGAATTAGCATCCATTCTATATAGCACATTTGAAACACAAGAAATGCCGCCCACTCCTATATGGTACGCTTTAGACACAGGGCAAGAAAGAATAGATGAAGAAGATTTCATTCTACATGGCCGAGAGGTTATCGGATTTTCAGAACATATAAATCTCCCTGATAATGAAGCAGAACGACCGAAGACAAAAGAAGATGAAGTAATCGAAATGATGCGTATTCTTTCTACACATAAAGAAACCGTAAGTAAAACTACTCAGACTTCTGAAAAAGAGCTGAACTTAGATAAACGCTATGATTATGTAAAAGATACCGGTGTGAAAGTATACGGGATCGTCATTACCGGACCGTCGAAAGAGTTATTAAAATTACAAAACTCGCCTCACGTTCGTTATGCGACTCTTGGAGATATTGAGGTTTGGAATTGGTTTGATCAGTGATGTGAAAAAGTAGAGCATCTAGGAGTGATGCTCTACTTTTTAATCTGAAATCACTTTCACATACATCCCTCTCACCGCTTTTTCATAAGCAATCTCACTCATCTTCCTTATGTTTTCTGACACAACAGAAGATGGAATAACTTCCCCTTCACGAAGTAATGGAGGATCAATAAGACGGACTTTATTCTTCTGATGTAGATCATAATCGTTTCTAACTTCTTTTACTTTTACATTCGGATGGACTTTGCTTAATAAAGCATGCACTTCTGAATCACTACATTGCTGCAATTTCAAAATAAGCTCATCATCTTCAAGAAGGAAATCATCTGCATGAAGAACCTTTTTGTGTAGCGCTAACTTTAGCGTTTTTGCTAACATATCATTTCCGTAACTATTCATTGGTTGCATAAAGAAATCGATGACTTCTTTGTAATACGTTTCTGTAAACCACTCTGCCATTTCGATATTTTGAAGGACCATTTTTCCGTTTACTTCAATTACATCCTCTAAAAAACTGTGAGCTTCTTCTAAAGAAATATACCCATATGTATACATATCTCGTAACGTATAATCCACTCGATCTGCGCATAATTCGGGCGCTGACCGTTCCAGTAACGTCCACTTCGAATCATCTAATAAAATATCTTCATAGTTATAGCCATACTTTGCAAGAATCGCTGGAATTTCTGAGTTTTTCACAACAGAACTAAATATCTCTTCATGATAACTTTCATTTCTATTATCAAAAACGTAATCAATCACATGAGAAAAAGCAGTATGTGATACGTCGTGCAGTAAACCTGCAATTTGCTCTTCTACTGAACCACCTAGCTTTTTAACTAACAACATAACACCAACTGAATGATCAAAGCGCGTTACATTCCATTCCTTGTTCACTAAATAACTTGCGCCAGTTTGATGAATACCTTTTAGTCTTTGCACAGACTTACTTAAGATTAATTCTTCTACTACTGGATCGACTTTAAATTCTCCGTATAGTACATCTGATATAAACACTTGTAATCCCCCTTTATTTCAACCTCGTCTTATAATCGTACCTCTTTTATGAAATTGACACCAAAATAAATTATAAATCTAAATATATTGATATTAAATTACAAATGTTGTATATTATACATGTCTGTTATTTGTTTTAATTCATTTATTTTTATTGAGTGCTCCTTATGTGGAGCCTTTTTTTATTTGTAAAAATAGAGAGCCATTAGCTCTCTATTACATACACTTATTCAAAAGTAACCTCCACCTGTACAATCTCCGACCTGCTTCCAAGTCTAAGCGGCGGTCCCCAAAAGCCAAAGCCTGAAGAAACAATTGCGTGAAATGCACCTTTTTGTGTGTAGCCCCAGTCTAGTTCGTATATTCTTCTCGTTACAATATGGTTTGGTGCCATTTGTCCGCGGTGCGTGTGACCGGATAATAGTAAATCTACGCCAGCATCCGCTGCTTGTTTTAACTCAAATGGTTGGTGATCCATTGCGATAACTGGCATCGTTTTATCCACTGTACTCATAAGTTTTTCAAAGCTTTGTCGATCGCGTTCTGTTTTATCTCTTCTTCCAACGAGGTAAAAGTCATCTTCAATTGTGATCACTTCATCTAACAAAATACGAATATCAATCTTATCCATCTCCTGTAAAAATTCAGGAACTGCCCGTCCATAATATTCATGGTTTCCTAACACACCATATACGCCTAATGGAGCTTTCATTTGTTTCATAATTGGCCCCATATTTTTTTGAATGAACACACCTGGATGATCATCAATAATATCACCTGGCAGTAAAATAATATCAGGCTCCATTTCATTTACATGACGAACAAGCCTTTTCAAATGCGAAACGCCAGATAATTTACCGAAATGCATATCAGAAGCCATCGCAATGCGTAAGCTTTTACGTCCCTCTACTTTTTTCGGAATGTGCACCTCATACTTTCTTACTACCGGGCTATATGCATTAAATACTCCGTACGCAAAGATAAAAATAAATGCAGCTAACACAGCCGCCCCTGTCCAAATAATTGCCGCTTCTTTCTCCACTGAAAACTGCAAAAGAAAGACTGTAATATTAGCTAATGGTAATAACATAAGCGCGTATTGTATAACCGCAAACCAAATCGAACCTATTGTTCGTAGGAAAGGCAAAAACTTAAACACTTGCACGAGAATGTACGCATACGAAATGAAGCCAACTATGAAAGCGTAATATCCCCAAGACTCCCAGCCAAATACCGCATGAAGCCAAACCCAGCCGTTCCAGCCTATGTAAAGCATAAGTAGTGTGTATATAATTAATATCGTAAATATATTGAGATAACGAAGATTCTTCACAACTAACCTCCTTATTCATTTCTTCTATTATAACTTGTTATGCACTTATAGCGTAAATATTAAGCACAATGACCTTCACAATAAAAACCTCTAACTGTTTAGTGTTATTGCGTTTGTTACGACGCAAATTGGAGAGTTGATGAGGAGGATTATATAAACAATACAGCGGCGATTCCCTTGATAAAGACTCATAAAATTTCATTATCCAAAACTCACCTATGTAATTATGCATAACCATCCCTTCCGTTTTATTTTCATGTTACGATATAAATGGAATACGACATATATCGACAAAAATAAAAGGAAGTGATTGTATGAAACGTTCTAAAACATATTTAAAATGTTTAGCATTATCCGCTGTTTTTGCTAGTAGCGCTTTAGTGCTTTCAACACCTGCTGCTTACGCTCAAACGACGTCACAAGTTGTAACAGATATCGGACAAAATGCAAAAACACATACGAGCTATAATACATTTAATAATGATCAAACTGATAATATGACAATGTCTTTAAAGGTAACTTTCATCGATGATCCAAGCGCTGATAAACAGATTGCCGTTATTAATACAACTGGTAGTTTTCTAAAAGCAAATCCTACTATAAGTAGTGCGCCTATTGATAACTACCCAATCCCTGGCGCTAGTGCAACATTACGCTATCCTTCACAATATGATATTGCCTTTAATCTTCAAGATAACAGCGCTCGTTTCTTTAACGTAGCACCTACAAATGCTGTAGAAGAAACGACTGTAACCTCTAGTGTATCTTATCAACTTGGCGGTTCTGTTAAAGCTTCTGCAACGCCAAATGGACCTAGCGCTGAAGCGGGTGCAACTGGCCAAGTAACTTGGTCTGATTCTGTAAGCTATAAACAAACTAGTTATAAAACAAACTTAATTGACCAAACAAATAAAAACGTAAAATGGAACGTATTCTTTAACGGATATAACAATCAAAACTGGGGTATTTACACACGTGATTCCTACCATTCTTTATATGGAAACCAACTGTTCATGTACTCTCGCACATACTTATATGAATCTGATGCAAAAGGTAATTTAATACCGATGGATCAACTTCCAGCGCTAACAAATAGTGGTTTCTCTCCTGGTATGATCGCTGTTGTTATCTCTGAAAAAAATACAGACCAATCTAACCTACAAGTCGCTTATACAAAACATGCCGACGACTACCAACTTCGTCCAGGCTACACATTCGGAACTGCAAACTGGGTTGGAAACAACGTAAAAGACGTTGATCAAAAAACATTTAATAAATCGTTTACACTAGATTGGAAGAATAAAAAGTTAGTAGAGAAAAAATAAAGAAAACCGAACTGCCATTTAGATGGTGGTTCGGTTTTTTATTGAAATAAAAAATCTTTCAGTTCTTTCGGTAACATAAACAGACCTTTTTTCATTCCATGAATAGACTCATGTGCCTTTCTACTTAAAGCTAATGTCGGTACTTTACTTCAACTTATCCGCCTTCGCAATAAATTGTGCTGCTTCCGCACGACTTACTGCTTTATTTGGAGCCCAGCCATTATCTGTTCCAATTGAAATCTTTTCTTGGATTAAAATATTGGCATACTTCGCACCCCAATGATTGTTTAAGTCCGCAAATTCTTTCGGTAGTTTTATATTTTCATTTCTTTCTAATTTATATGCATTTACTAACATAGAAGCCATTGATGCACGGTTAATTAACCCGCTTGGATTAAAGTTTCCCTTCTCATCACCTTTTACAATACCTGCTTTTTCAACAGCAGCAATATATGGAGTCGCCCAGTGATTTTGTGCATCAGGGAATGATGGCTTTGCATCTTTCTTAATTTCTAACCGTAAAACAGTTGCTAATATTTTTGCAGCGGAACTACGATCAATATTTTCAGCTGGTGCAAATGTACCGTCTGGCTTACCGTGTACTGCTTCTTTATCTACTAAATATTGAACTGATTCTTGTGCCCATGCTGGTACGTCAGAGAATTTAGGCTTCTGTTCAATTGCACTCGCATCGATTTCAAACTGTACTTGATATGTATGATCATATTTAATTGCTGGAATTAATATATGCATTTGCATATTATATTTTTTCGAGAACTCATCGATTTCAAATTGAACAACTTTCGTACCGTTATTTGCTTTATCTTCGGAAATTACTTTTACATCATGGAATATCCCTACTTTATTCGTATCTTCTACTCTAAGGTACTGGAAATAGCTACTATCTTGAACTGTTAACGTAACGATTTTTTTATCACCTTGAATGGTTACTTTTGGATTTTTTAAATATGTAGACGCAACTGATGTATCATTCGTTTTATCTTTATAAGTCTTTAAAATAACGTCATAAGTGCCATCTGCTAATTTGCTAGCCGCTTTCATTTCAACCGCCGCTTCTGCCTTCGCAATCGGTGCCATAATACTACTAAATGGAACTGCTAAAGTTGCTGCTATAACGAATGCATTCATATATTTTTTCTTAATCATTATCAATATGACATCTCCCTTTATATAAATATACTTAACACAACTATCATATTGATAATGATTATCAATGTCAAATAAAAATAATAATATTATTTCCTACATAAGTACGCTTTCCGCTCATTTTTAAAAAGTAAATAATGCGCTGTATGAACTTTTCGTTCTAAATAATCGATAGAATACGAGCTTGATGGATCAACTAAATCACCTATCGCTCCTGAAAGGTGATCAATGACTTGCTGCAGTATTTCTAAGTTGTTCTTCTCACTTTCAGCATTCATTTCATCCATAATGTCACAAATAAGATACTGCACTCGCCGTAAACGTAATTCCTTCTGTTCCACTTATATCTCCTCCTTATTAGTCATATTACGGTTTAAATATATGGCACCATAGCTTAACCAATGCTAAAAAATAGAAAGGCAACCATCTTCATAAAGATGGTTGCCCCTATATTTAAACTTGCATTGCTTTTTCTCTCAAAGCTCTTCTCAGCAACTTGCCTGTCGTATTCTTCGGCAGTTCTGTTAAAAATTCAATACTCTTTGGTACTTTATATTTTGCTAAATGTAATGTGCAGTAATGCATCAGTTCTTCTTCTGTTACGTTCGTTTGTTTCAGAACGACGTACGCTCGCACTGCTTCTCCTAAGTTTTCATCAGGAACACCGATTACGACAACTTCCGCCACTGATTCGTGCATGTACAATACTTCCTCTACTTCACGAGGATATACGTTATAACCGCCAACTAAGACGATATCCTTTTTACGATCAACGATATAGAAGTAACCTTCTTCATCCATTTTCGCTAAGTCTCCTGTATACAGCCAGCCATCTTTCAATGTCGCAGCTGTATCTTCTGGTGCGTTATAATATCCTTTCATAACGTTAGGTCCGCGAACAATTAATTCCCCAACTGCGCCGACTGGTACTTCTTCCCCAAGTTCATTTACAATTTTATTTTCTACATGCCAAATATTTGTACCGATTGATCCTGGCTTACGCGGACGATCTAGCGGGTTAAAACAAGTAACTGGTGATGCTTCTGATAAACCGTATCCTTCTGAAACAATTACGTCAAAACGTTTTTCAAAGTTTTGTAGAAGAGCAACAGGCATTGACGCACCACCTGAAATACAGAGGCGAAGTGTCTTCACATCTTCTGCGCTCGCTTCTTCGAATAAATATAAATAATTGTACATTGTCGGTACACCGGCAAAAATCGTCGGTTCGTACGTGCGGCAAATACGGAATACTTCTTTCGGGCTAAATTTCGGTAACATTAAAATAGTCGCTCCGTTCACAATTGGTGCATTGACCGCGACTGTTAAACAGAACACGTGGAACATCGGCAATGCCGCAACGACGCGGTCATCAGCCGTATATTGTAAATACGACGCCACATCGCTCGCATTACTATATAAATTTTTATGTGTTAACATAGCGCCTTTCGGTTTTCCAGTTGTGCCCGAAGTGTATAAAATAACCGCTACATCTTTTTCATCTAGCTCTGGGCCTTCGTAAGTTAAATCTCCAGCCCCTATCATTCTGGTAAACGTTTTCATTTTTTCGGTTTCTGTATGGTTAAAATCTGATGAGGTTTCGCATTTGATGATGTTCTCAAGTGAAGGAAGTCTTGTTGTAAGAGATTGTATAACAGGTAGAAGGACGTCGAGTACGATGATTGTTTTTACATCTCCATTTTGTAAAATGTAATGCATTTCGTCTGCTGTATAAATTGGATTAACTGGAATAACAGTTGCTCCCGCTTTCATTGTTCCGTATAAACCGACCAAAAAATGTGGTGAATTTCCAACAACTAATGCAACATTGTCCCCTTTTCCAATGCCCATTTCTGCTAAATTGCTAGAAAACCTTGTGACCATTTTGTTTAATTGGTCATATGAGACCGACTGATCCATAAATATATAAGCCGGTTTATCCCCCTTCTTTTTCGCCGTTTCAGCCAAAGATTGAACGAGATTCACACAAACCCCACCTTTATAAAATTTAGAATATTTAAAAATTCTAAATTAATTATATTAAAAGAAAATTAAAGTAGCAAGTGTTATTCCATTAACTGCATATAAACAGATCATCTCCTCTTCATTTACTTTGGAAGGATAAGGGGATTTTATTTACAAGTAATTTATGAAACTAGACCAAAAATCATTTTAGGATAATATGCACTCATCTTTTCTCTCAGCATTGCAAGTTCTTGTTTATTTAAACTCGTATACTCCCCGTACAAGTTAAGAACGTCCGCTCCATCTTCATGAAAATACACCGTAACATATAGTGCCGGTAACCCTGTATTGTCTTCATCTATTGAAAAGACGACATCTGGTGTTTTATTAACAGTGCTGAATGTTTCATTTCTTTTCCACTTCTTATTTTGAAACATGTCTTGTATTTCCTGTATCTTTCGCTTGTTATCTGTATGCGTAAAATATATAACATTATCTTTCGCTGGTTTTCCAATAGATAAAAGTGTACGACTTGAGGACGTTTCATCGTTACAAGCTGTCATTCCAATGACAAAGCTAAGTAATAATACAACGTACATTACTCTTTTCATTTCGATCCGCCTCCTTTTGAATATGTATATTCCTTTATAAGAGGCAGATGTCCTGTGATTTTATTGTATATAAAATTATATCGGCGATTTTTCAGATATATCAGCGCAACTCGAAATATATCAGCGATTTTCCAAATATATCGGTCGTAACTCGGAATATATCAGCGATTTTTTAAATATATCAACTTACCGACAAAACATGACAATCTACGCAAAAAGAAAGAGGCTGCCAGTTACGGTAGCCTCCCTTATTTTTAGAAGAACAAATGTAAGAAATCTTCTGTTGTAATATTACCGAAGTAACGTGCGATATCTACGCCTTCTAAAGCTGTAGTGAATGCATCTTTATCAAATTGTACGCCTGTTAGACGTTCTTCAATATCATGCACATCTAGTGAACCGAAGAAGTCACCGTAAATTTTGCATTCTGTTACTGTTCCTTTTTTCACTTCAAGACGAACGTCAACTTGTCCAACTGGGAAGCGGTGTGAATGTTGTAAGTTGAACTTCGGAGATTTTCCGTAGTTCCAGTCCCAATTGCGGTAGCGCTCTTCAGAAAGTTTGTGGATTTCTTTCCAATCCTCTTCTGTTAATTCATACGTTGGGATTTCTGTCTCTCCTTCAAAAATTGTTTCTAGAAGAAGTTGTCTAAACTCTTCTGTCGTCATTTCTTCGTTTAAGAACTCTGTAATGTTCGCAACGCGGCTACGAATTGATTTAATTCCTTTTGATTGAATTTTATCCATTTTTACTTTTAACGCTGATACGACGTGATCGATTTCAGAGTCAAATAGTAACGTACCGTGACTGAACATACGACCTTTCGTTGAGAACTGCGCGTTACCTGAAATTTTTCTGCCTTCAGCTAAAATGTCGTTACGACCACTTAGTTCTGCATTTACGCCTAATTTACCAAGCGCTTTCGTTACAGGCTCGGTGAATTTTTTGAAGTTACTGAAACTGTCCCCATCATCTTTCGTAATAAAGCTGAAGTTTAAGTTTCCTAAATCATGATATACTGCGCCTCCGCCTGATAGACGACGAACGACATGAATACCTTTTTCTTTTACGTAATCTGCATTAATTTCTTCTACTGTGTTTTGGTTTTTACCAATAATAATCGAAGGCTCATTAATGTAGAACAGTAAATATGTTTCGTTAATATCTAAATTCTTCACACAATATTCTTCAATCGCTAAGTTTATTCTAGGATCTGTAATCCCTTTATTATCAATAAATAACATCGTATCACCTCATGAGTTCCATACGTAGCCACTATGCGCTAACGTAATATGGCCACTGAAAATTTGTTTTGCTTCTGTTACTAAATCAGCTGGATTGCCTGTATGCGGTAAGTGCGTTAATAAAAGTTCTTTTACATTTGCATCTTTCGCAATACTTGCTACTTCTGTACTATTCATATGTCCCGCTTTTGCAGCCTCTTGATGTGCATACATATTACACTCACAAATGAACAAATCAGCATCTTTCGTGAATGGAATAAATTCAGGAATATAACTGGAATCAGCGCTGTACACTACGATATCATTACCTGCTGTAATACGCATCGCAAAGCATGTAACAGGATGAACAGTTTTTAAGAATGAAATCGAGAACGGTCCAATTTGAAGTGTTTCTTCTGGATTGTACGGGATTCCTTTCGTATGCGGTTCATGCGTTAAAGAATGGAATCCATTCTCATCAAATGTATGACCGTATATTGGTAGTTCCGGTAGTTGTCCCTTTGTCGCACTCGTAATTAGTCTCGCATATTGCAATACCCCAATGTCTGCAACATGATCGTGATGATAATGCGAAAGTACAACTGCATCTATATCAGATGGTGTTATATATTTTTGAAGCTGTGCTAGTACACCACTACCACAGTCTACAAGTAAACGAAAACCATCGTGTTCAAACAAATACCCCGACGTTGCTTCTCCCGCTTCTGGAAAGCCGCCCCAAAAGCCGACAACAGTCATTTTCATATGTATCCATCCTTTCTAAAACCGAGTAGAAATGCATGTTTTGCTTACATCCTACATTGTTAACTATAATCCATTTCCTAAACTTTTTCATTAATTTTCATTTTGTTATAAAACAGTTGTTGACTTTTATTTTTTGTACTAATACAATGATAGTAAGAAATGGAAATGGAGGGATTGACATGATCGATCAACCAATGGAGTTTTTCAGAAATTTACCGACGAAAACTTGTGCGCACTGTGGGAAAGAAATTGATGAGCAGCACGAAGCTTATCATAACAAATGTGATGACTGCGTTCACGAAGAATAGTAGTTTGTGAACAGAAAAAAACCTAGCAGACATAGTCTACTAGGCTAATAACATCGTATCCTTCATCGTTGAACCTTTCACCAAGAGCTCCAGTTCAAACTCATACAATTCTTTTTTTCGATAATTTTTCGTATGGATTTTATCCATCATTAGGTCGACAACTTTTCGGGCCATCTCATCGATTGGCTGTTCAATTGTCGTAATACCTGGTTCTGTAATCTGTGATAAAATTTGATTATCAAAACCGATAACAGCGAGATCATCTGGAATGCTCCAATCATGGCGTTTCGCCTCTGAAATAATTCCAGCTGCTACCTCATCGCCTCCTGCCAAAATCGCGGTAGGATTTTTTTTGTCCTTTAATACTTCATGGAATATTCGTTTTCCATCCTCCCAAGAGAAAGCGTTTTCAAGAAAATCGATTGCTTCTACTTGGCGGCTCTTTTCCGTTATGGCACGTAAAAAGCCCATTTTTCGCTGTTGGCTAACCACTTTGGTTTCGTTACCACGGCAAAAAATAAGATTACGATATCCTTGTTCTAACACATGCTTCGCAGCTATGTATGCTCCTTGCGCATGATCGAACTTCACTGTTGGAATATTTGCTTCCTCAATATATTCATTACATAACACGATTGGACCGTGTTGTAAGTATGGCTCTACATCTTCCCATGGATTTTCTAGTGAACATAGAATAATCCCATCCACTTGTTTCGTAGATAATAATTGTAAGTACTCCATCTCTTTTTCTGGTAAATATCTTGTTTGACAAATAATCAGTTTATATTTATGTTCAGAAGCAGCAATCTCGATTGCTTCAATAAATCTACTGAAGAAAGGATTTGTAATCCTTGGAACTAGCACCGCAATTGTTTCCGTCTTTTGTTTACGAAGCCTTCTCGCCGCAGAATTAGGAACGAAACCTAAATGCTTCATTGCTAATTGAACCCTTTTTTTCTTCTCATCTGAAACATATGGATGATTATTAATCACCCTAGAAACCGTTGTCCTTGATAACCCCGCTAATTTCGCCACGTCCTCTATAGTCGACACGAAATTCTCCCCCTTTGCATGAAAACGTTTTCTTAAATTGATTATATAGTATATTATTGGAAACTGCAATACGGCTTCTTATGATTTTACTATATTAATATTATACATAGGGAAAAGTATGCTAATGGGAGGGGAATTTATACTACTTTTAGAAGTTTACAGTAGGTATAAAAAAAGATGTACATACCATTACGTATACACATCAGCTTATTAATATGTCCCTTATAAAATCAAATTTTAATCAATATAAAACCCCATCAATACGTCATCCCCATATGATCCATCTTCATATTTAATTTGCTTTCTTTGTCTGCCTTCTTCTACAAATCCCATACGTTTGTACACCTTAATCGCCCTATCATTAACAGAAACTACGCCTAAGCAAATTTTCTCTAAACCTTTCTTCTCTTTAGCCCAACGAATAAGAAATTCAATTAACTTCGTACCAATGCCTTGGTTACAGTACGCCTCCTTAATTCCCATTCCCATTGTACCTGCATGTCGTAAGCGGTCTAGCTCATATCGATTGAACAGTAAAAAGCCAACCACCTTATTATCTACTTCATAAACTATGTAAAGATTGCCTTTCTCATTACTTTTCCGTATCTTTTCTCTTTCTGCATTCGTATCATTTGGTAATTTCTTTGGAGATACTATGAAAAACTTTGTAGTAGTTTTCGATAATATAATTTCTTTTCTAATATCCATAATTGCTTCTGCATCAGTCTCTTTTGCTAATCGTATCATTAAATCACCTCGTACCTTTTTCTTTAAAAAATAATATTCAAACTATCAAACGCTCAATATGCAACATTACATATTGAGCATCTTTTCACTTTTGATACAATATTCTTATATCTATGTAAAAGGAATGTATACAATGAATCCAATTTTAACCACTGCAAAACAACTATTACATAAAGAAGAAACAATTTTATCCACTTTAAATTGTTCACTTACTGGCTATATGATTACGTATAATGTTCCGTATCCAGGCATGCTACTTACTACTAATAGAAGACTTCTCTTTTTTAGCCAATATAAAAACACATTAATTGCCGAATTTGATTATGAAAAAATTCTATCCATAGAAACGAAGAGACGAATCTTTGATAAAAAAATAATATTTTACTACGAAGATGAATATATAACACTGGGATACATTACAAGTTCAAATATTGAAGAATTCATAGACTTACTACGCAGGAAATGCAAGATTAGCACAAACTCATAATCAGTGGGGATCCCCCCTCTAATTCATTATTTTAACTCCTCCCACTTCGTCCAAACTTCTCTCCCGTTTATATGGTACATATTAGCCTCTCTATCCATAAACCCATGTACAATAAATTCACGTCTAATTGTACAAAAATCATCATGATATTGTTTGATAAATGTATTCATTTCTTTTTCTGTATATTGATTATCAGCATTTAACTTGCTAATTAAATGCTCCAACAATACTAGTTTTTTCTTCTTTTGACCTGGAATCGATTTTAAACGATCCTCTTTATCAAAAAAGTTACGAATGGTCGCATCCCTAAATTTCATTTCACTTTCAGTCATTTTATTGTCCTCCATTGATTTTTATACAATAAAACTTTATTGTTTGTCCTTACTATCCTTCTTCATTCTTTCACTTACAACATCCATAAGGTAATACCCACTAATTAACACATAGTAAACTACAAGTATTCCTAGTGCATCTTTCATATTTATATATTTTTCTTTATGAAACAAGATAGGTGAAAGGGCGTAAACAAGAAAGATGATTAGCGGATTTAAGATAAAATAATAAGTAAGATTTCCTTTCATCATATCAGCTCCTCTATTCTAGTTTTCTCTGTAAATTGTTGTAATTCCTTTTCTTTCGTTTCTATAGTTTTTAGAAAGATTCCTATCCGAACTACAGAAAAAATGCCCTATATTAAAATAAAAAAGCACCAAAAAGGTGCTTTTTTCTATGCTTCAACCGATTGATTTTCAGCAATATTTTTAAACTGTCGTTTATGCATCCACGTTAATGAAGCGATTGTTCCAAGTGATAATACAACGATGAAAATCATGAGTATTCCTATGTTTTGCCACATGAAGTTAAAGTCTCCGCTAGATACGACTGCTTTCAATCCAGATACAGAGTATGTCATCGGTAACCAAGCATTAAATGGTTGTAAAAACTTCGGAATCAATTCTAGCGGGAATGTTCCAGCACTTGTTGTAAGCTGAATAATTAATGTGATGATAGCGATGAAACGCCCTGCATCACCGAATGCTGTTACTAAACATTGAATTAATGCGATAAACGCTAAACTTGTAACGATGCTAAAGAGTATGAAGTATGGAATACTTTGTACTTCTACACCTAATCCGAACAGTAATATAACATCAGCTACTACCGCTTGAATAACACCGACTGATAGTAAAACGCCGAACTTACTAATAAACCAGCTAAATCCTGATTTTGGAATGCCAACTGTATCACGTAATGGATATACGATTGATAATAGTAATGCCCCAACGAATAAACCGAGTGATAAGAAATACGGTGTGAATCCAGTTCCGTAGTTTGGAACTTCCGCCATTTTCTCCGTCTTCACTTTTACAGGACTTGCAAACATATCATACGTTTTATCCGTTCCTTTTACTTCACCAGTTTTCTCTGCCCCTTCGCCAAGTTTCTCAGCAAGTTCACCTGAACCATCGTTTACTTTTACGAGGCCATCCGTTACTTTTCCGGAACCGTCCGCTAGTTTATTAACTCCGTCGATTAGCTGGGTTGAGCCGGTTGACATTTTATTTAGACCACCATTTAGAGTACCTATGCCAGTTGTTACTTGATCAGATCCATCTGCTAATTTTGTTACCCCTACAGATAATGTTCCTAAACCGCCTGTCACTTGGCTTGAGCCATCTGCTAATTGATTTATTCCACCTGCCATTTGGTTTGCTCCTACAGATAATGTTCCTAAGCCTTCTGTTACCTTTCCAGATCCATCAAACAATTGATTTACCCCATCAATTAATTGCCCTGATCCGTTTTTTAATCGATCTACACCTACTTTAGCATTACCTAACCCTTCACCTAATCCATGAAACTTACTTACAAATTCGTTTTGTGCATTCGTTAATTTTTTAATACCACTCGTTAAATTTCCTACATCTTCTGGATTCGGCATTTTGCTTTGCATCCCACTTGTCTTTTCACTGATTTCGCCTTTTAATTGTTTTACTTCTTCATTTAATTTATTTGTTCCGCCTGCTACTCCGGCAGCTTTTTGCTGAACTGTCGCTGTACTTTTTACCGCATTTGTTATGAATGGTTGTAACTGCTCTTGATATTCTTTTGGTAAACTTTCAATTTGCTTTTGTAAATTCGCTACATCTTGCGTTGCATTTTTTGCATCTCCTGCTGTTGATTGTGTAAGTTCATTTAACTGATTTACATTCGCCCCAGCTCCATCTATTTTCTCATTTACTGTATTCAATATAGAAGGAACTTTCGACTGCATTTCCCCTAATCCTGCAACAGAGCTTTGTACTTTATTATTTAACTCTTGCAAACCCTTTTGAATCTCTTGAGAACCTTCCTCTAATTGCCTTTGCCCTCCCGCAAGTTTTTCCATACCATTTGATAGTTCAGTTGTTCCTGTTTTTAATTCACCTGTTTTACTTACCAATATGCTCAAACCGTTAGTTACTTTCTCAGATCCATCATGCAATTCACTAATTCCTTTTTGCATTTCACCGGTTTTACTATTTAACGTATTTAAACCGTCTGTTACTTTTCCGGATCCATCTTGTAATTTCCCTATACCGCTTTTGCTATTTAACGTATTTAAACCTGCTGTCACTTTTCCTGACCCATCTACTAATTTATTAGATCCATCTGCTAATTTCTGAACTCCATCCTTCATCTCCCCAGACTTCCCTTGAAGTGTATGAAGTCCATCCGTTACTTTACTTGAACCATCATGCAACTCACTTGATCCGTCATGTAGTTTACTTGCTCCTTCCGCCCCATCTGCTAGTCCTTTTGAGACGTCTTGAATGGAATCAAACATTTTCTCTGCATATGTTTTCGTTAACGTACTTGCTACTTCACCTTTAATTTTTTCAATGGCTGTTCCGCCAATTTGGGAAGATAAGAAGTTTAAGCTTTCGTTTGGAATGTATTCTAAGTTTAATGGCTTCGGATCGTCTTTTAATAACGTTGTAGCGTTACTTGAGAAGTCATCTGGAATGCGTACTAACATGTAATACTTTCTGCCTTCCATTCCTTTTTTCGCTTCTTTTTCACTTACAAATTCCCATTTAAAGCTGGTATTATCTTTTAAATTATCAACGAGCCCTTTTCCGACCTCAATTGGTTTCCCATCAAATACTGCCCCTTTATCTAAATTGACTACCGCAACTGGTAAATCATCTAACTGTTTATACGGATCCCAAAAGGCCCATAAAAACATACCTGCATATAAAATTGGTACGAATAGAACCGCGATAATTGGAATTAATATTTTTTTACTTTTTATAATTTGTGTGAACTCTTTACGAAGTAACTGATTTCCTTTCATCATTTCTCCCCCTTTTTTAAATGACCAAATTGTTCAATTGGTCACTTTTACCCAAACAAAAAGGCTATATTGATTCATACATATGCCTTATCCCCGAATTTATACTATGCAACTGTTTCTTAATATGAAGTGAATATTTCTATTATCCCTCCTAAATTAAATATATGACCATTTTGTTCAATTGGTCACTTTTTATAATAATAAAAGGATTATCTTAGTTTGACAATCCTTTTAATAAATAAAGTTCAAATAATTCTGCAATTTTTTCTTTTTCTAGCGGTTCATGATTTTTTTCCCAATCAAAAATAAGCGATACATATAAGCGAAGCATAATAAATGCTGTAATTTCTGGATCACATTTGCTAATTTCACCTTTATCAATCGCAATCTTTAAATACGATTGAATGACAGAAACGATTTCCACATCTACTTGTTGCATCACTTCTTGTACTTCTTTCGTTCCCATATCGCGCTCTTCTTGAATTAACTTAATCATGAGCTGATGTTCTTTTCTGAATTCTAATATGCTATATAATGCTCTATGTACATTTTCAAAAAATGAAACATCTGAACGAATTGCATTTTCTGCAACTTGCTTCATTTCTGTAATTAAATTAGAAATAATCTCGCCAAATAGCTCTTCTTTATTTTTGAAAAAAGTATAAATCGTTCCTTTTCCTACATTCGCTAACTTCGCTACTTGATCCATCGTTGTTGCTTTATAACCGAATGCTGAAAAAGACTTTGTTGCAGCCTCAATAATAGAACGTTTTCGATCTATCGCCACATCATCACCTCCAAAAATGACCAATTGAATAATATAGTCAATTAGTACATCTTTGATATTACCACACGCTTACATTCTATACAAGTTCTCTTTTTTATTATTTCCAGTATAAAAAATTCCAGTCAAGTTGTATCATACTGTCCATAGTTTATCAGAAGAAAAGAGAAAAGGAAAAGGTGTTCTTAAGATATACAACTAAACCTTACTTCACAACAACAAATTTCCCTTTTTTCAAATAATCAAATAAAAAACAAGAAAATCTTTACAAATAATAGTAATATAGAAAATAGACAAGTTTATCAAAATAGTGGAGGCTTTTTCAGTCATGATGCGTGCGCTTCGTTTAAATATAAAGCAAGCTTTTTGTAATCGTGTTTCTTTAATTATTATGTTTAGTGGATTCGTTCTTATTTGTATTTATCATTATTATTATGTCATTCGTTATTTAGGAGACGCTGCGAGCGGACCTATATCAACAGATATAAAATGGATTGGATTTCGTGACAATGAAATGGATGTTTATTTATTATTAATGCCAGTTATTGCGAGTTTCCCCTTTAGTACAAGTTACAATTCCGATAAGTCAGATGGTTTTAAACCGTTCGTAAGTAAAGGAATTTCGTTATTTCCTTATTCAATAACGAAATATATCGTTACGTTTTTTTGCGGAGGATTTCTTTATACATTTCCGTTCATCTTATCATTATTATTTTGCAAATTAACCATTCCAGACGGAACACCTACGATTGGTTCTGGCATCATAAATGAGGATGGAATGTTCGCAAACCTATACTTCGATGCGCCTCTCACTTACATTACGGTATATATCGGAATTAATTTTTTATTTGCAGGTTTAATGGCCCTCTTAGGACTCGCTGCATCTGCATGGTCACAAAAGGACTATATGGCGATTCTATTTCCATTTGCAGTTAACTCCATTCCGTACGTCCTACTAAATACAATATTCCCTACAATAGGCGGGGCACCTATTCATTTATATGACCCAAAGCAACCATTGCAAGGCATGTCACCATATATTTTAATGATTCAATGTGCTTTCTTCTTTTTCGTTAGCTTACTTATGTATATACAAGGAGTAAAACGTGATAGAAAAAAATATAAAAGAAGACTGCAAAAAAGAGATCGATGTAGAAAAGCGTTTCAAGTAATTTCAGACTAAATCATTGAACGAATAAGAGCGTAATTCCCTGAGTTATATGGGAGTTACGCTCTTATTCTTAGTTCTCAAAAAAACTATATGCGATATTACACATTTGTTTTGGCTGTTCCACTACCGTCCAATGTCCGCAGTTTGCAATCTCTACAAACTCTATATGAGGTATATATTCTGTAAAATGTTCTTTTATAGTAGCAAGAGTTAAAATATCATGACTTCCTTGCGCAATTAATATTGGAATTTTCGAGAGCTTTTTTATATGTTTAGTCACATCATAATTTTTCACCATATCTGCACCTAGTATCGTATTAACTTCATTACTAAAAGTTGTTTTCTGTTTATAAGTTAAAGTTTTCGTAGCAAATACATAATACGGATCTAACACTTGTAACATCTCGTATATAGAAGCCTCTCCTATTTTAATCTTCTCGCTTACTTCAGAAATGATTACTTTATCTTCTTCCGTTAACCTCTTCTGCAGTTCTTCACCAAATCTTTCTAATCCCTTTACATTAACTCCTATCGCAGCAGTTAAAAGTAACTTATTCACTCGTTCAGGATATGTAGTTGCATATAATAATGCAAGCATCGATCCCCATGATTCACCTAATACATTTATTTTTTCAAACCCTAATTGCACACGCAGTGTTTCTAAGTTTTCAACCTCATCTCTCATAGAATATTGATTATTCTTTGGTGCTTCCGATTCTCCACAACCTGTTTGATCGTAAAAAACTAATTGGAATTTTTCTGCTAGTGGAGCCATATAGGGAAGAAAAAAACGGTGTTCACTTCCAGGCCCTCCATGAAGAAACACAATAGGCTCACCTTGTCCTAATATTTTTACAAAAAGATTATTACCATTTACATTTATCAATCTTATATTTTCGATACTCATATAATCATCCCCCCTTTAAGGCGTACCTGCCAACACCCATAAAATCACAAAAACTACTGCGTATAAGATTTGAATCCCTATCGCTGAACATACTGAAATAATTGCATACTTACTTAATTCCTTTTTAATACCCAATATAGTAAAAATTACGGCTAGACCGAATGCTATATAAGCGATATTTGTACTAAGCGTGCCTAAATAATACATACCTAGTGATTGCGTAAGACCTGTTACATCGGCTACAAACTTAATAATTATAAAAATACTTAAAAAAATCGCAAGCTGATTCATTACTTTCCCGTTTAGTTGAGCTACCATACATCCAAACCTCCTTCACAAAAGCATGAATATTCAATTAATTATACGCCATTTTACAAAAAAAGGGATTCTTTCTTTGTAATTATATGACGATGCAAAAACAAAAAAGAACGCTTAGTTCCCTAAGCGCCCCTACTTTAAGAAGCTTTCTTCAAATCAATTTGAGCAAGTACTGGGTCGTGATCACTTACACGTCCGTGCTCTTTCATAATGTTTGTGTTTAAGTGTACTGGATCTACGATTGTGTGCGGTGCGATGTTGTTTGTTACTAAAATATGATCTAGCACTTGTGCATTTCCTTCATGAATATACGTGTAGCGATTTTCTTTCGGCACTGTGTTTAGCATATTTTTTAAGATTGTTCCTTCTAATGTTTTTAGTGGTTTAGCGAATTCAAAATCGTTCATATCCCCTAACACAACAACTGGTGCATTCGTGTTCTTTTTCTGAATACCTTGTACGAAATTGTTTACTTCTTGTGCTAATTGAACTCGTTTTTCTTCACTCTTTAATACGAGCGGCTGCACTTTTCCAAATGGCGTTGCATCTCCTATTTTTGAGTTTAAGTGATTTGCAACGACAACTAAGTTTTGCCCTTGGAACGTAAATTCTGCCGCAAGCGGTTTACGTGTACTTTCAAACAATGGATTTTCGTCTCCAATACGGACAACGTTTTTATCAAGCAACTTCGGTACTGTCGCTAATTTCACACGAGATGGGTTATAGAAGAAACCGACGCGAATATTCGCTCCTGGTGCTCCTCCGTCTAAATTGTTGTTTGGAGCAATTTCTACATACTCATACTTTGGCCCGCGAATTTCTAGCACTGCATCAATAATACGTTTTGCGCTTAACGAAGCATCTGTTGTACCGTCATTAACCGTTCCGTTATTATCTTGCATTTCCTCTACACCGATAATATCTGGCATTTTTAAATTGTATTTAATAGAATACGCTAACGCTTTTACTTTTTCATCTGTTGTTTCTTTTTTATTCGCCGAGAAGTTTTCAATATTATATGTAGCAACCGTTAACTTATCAAGACGCGGCTGAATATTTGCGCCTATTTGCTTAAATCCACCGTCTACTACAGATGGTAATTCCGTTATTGGCGCAATGCGGAATGAACCGTAATCATATCCGACTACCCCTGTTATATCTCCAGTGAAAGTATCCCCTACTTTCGCTACGTAATCACGAGGTACTTTTACAGAAAGACGTTCTGGGTTTAATTGATTTTCATCTAATACAGGTGTGCCATATTTCGTTACGACTTTATTTCCGCCATTTTTCACTGTTACATATAAATTCCCATTTTTCTGAGGTGCGATAATTTTTGGCGTTGGCATCGTCACGCGCATACCTTCTACACTTTCATAAAAGTCGATTGCATCTTCGTTTGGATCAAATAAACCGAATGCATCATTATCGATAATTTGATCAGGAATTTTCACACCGTTTTCTCCAAGTACAATCGGTGCTGGTAAAGGTTGATCTTTTGCGATTACAGCAACGCGGCTCGCTTTAATTTCAGTCGTCGTTAAATCTGTTTCAAACCTTTCTGCATATCCAGGCCCAACATATTCTTCTACTACTCCATCAACTTGAACAAGATCTCCTACTGCTACATTCGTATCTTTTTTGTACACATACATACCTTCTGAAGTAGCTGGATCATTATCTGGCTGATTATCTTCTATATAAAAACCATTTTTATCAAGCGCTGTTACAACGCCTTCCACATTGTATACTTTCTTCCCGTTGTAAGGGGAAAGATGTGATTTCCCTTGAATATCATGAATACGAACCGGTTCATTGTTTACGATAACAAATGAAAAAGTTGAAATTGCTGAAGAAGTAAGCCCTTCTTTCTTTGCAATTGCTTTCACTACACTATTTTCATTCACGATAATTTGTCCGTTATAACGAACGCTTTTATTTGTAGGGTTTGAGCCATCTAACGTATAGTAGATTGTTGCTCCTTCTGTATTCGTTGTTAACGTTACTGCTGTTCCTTTTGCAACTTCTCCTCCATTCGGTGAAGCCACTACATCACTAACACGGTTTTGTTCTTCCCCTTGAAACTTATGAGCTGTTACTGATTTTAAACCTGGGCTACTAAAATATAATTCAAGAGTCCCTGTTAAACTAACTTTCTTCCCGATATTTTCAGGATGATCTTTTACATTCACTGCCGCTCTCACGTCACCTTTTGGCAACTGAACAGGCATGATCTTGTCTGGATTTGTTTCGTTTGGTGAATCGGCAATTGCTACATTTGTATCATCAAATTTAGCCGGATCCTTCGTGTACTTAGAAGGACTTTGCGTATATCCAACGATATATCCTTCCACTGTCCCCTTCGTTTTCCCTTGCTGCTTAAATACTTGAATTGCTTTTTCTACTGACATAGAAGTAGTTTCTTCTGCTTGTACTAAAGTTCCAGTAAATGAAAGCAATAGTATGAATGATAAAAAGACACTTAACAATTTCTTCACAGCCATTTTCCTCTCCCTATTTCATATTTTCTCAGCATTTCTATCATATCAAATGATTCGTTATATAGAATGATATTTCGACAAGTTTTACAAAAAATTAATCTAATTTACTCGTTTTCAAACAATAATACAAAATAATAATTTTACACCTTCGACGAATGCGTTTTATAATATGAAAGAGAAAAAACAGAAATATCGAAATTTAATTGGCATGTAAAATGGATTCATTTGAATAGGAGTGATTGGATGGAAGTGCAAACAGAAACATACCGCGCAGCTATGAATGGAACATTAGAACGTCATTTTTCAGATATGATTGCTGTTATACCGACTAGAATTACAATTGAGCAGTTAAAACAACGGCTAGAAAATATCGCTACTAAAGTTGATGAGTTAAAAATTGTTTATAGTGATGAGACAAGCCTTATTGTTGAGTTACATATGGATAATAAAGTCATACCGTATGAACTGCATATTGATGAAACGGATGATCCAGAAGAATACAAACTATACAATAGACAAGATTCCACAATCGTAGACCGTACTTTTGAAGATGCGGCTTATGGTACTGAAATTTTCACTCGTACGCTATTTGTAGGCGATGTACTGGATTGCTTTTTCCAGCAGTTACAGTTTTTATGGAACCTTGCGCCAGATTTGTTATTCGTAATTGATTCAAGTGCAGCAATGAAGGTAATATCTAGAAGCTATATTGAATATCACGTTGAAAATGAATTATTACCTGACATTCCTGACTTGTACGTTATTCATTCTGTTTATGAAGACGATAAAGAAGGCGAGCCTACGCAATATTGGTTTCATACACACGGCCTTTTAAGAGCGGGCGTAACAGAAATAGAATTAATTATTCCAAATCGCATTTCTTCCTACTATGGCATTGGTGACCTCTTTCAAACATTTGCGAATAATGCCGTTGAAAATGGGCAAGTTCCTATGAATGAGCCTATCGTTATCGCACATAGTCAGCAAGGTTCTATACATACAGTAGCTGTGCCGTGGGAAAAAGGTTTATCTTATATTGGGCATAAAACGAGTATGGATCAATTATCTTCAATTGAGGATGAAGAAGTGAAGCTACAACCAATAAATGCACAAAACACATTCTTAGGCGGGATGGATGACCGAGATGAATACCATCAATCGCCATCTGTTCTCTTGTTCAAATTTGATACTTCAGAAGAATATATCGAAAGCTTTTTCAAAGAACACGAGGAAGCTACAGGGCTCATGTTCTATAAAACAAATAGTGAAACGGCTCGTATGGCTTACAATGCAAAAAATACTTTCGGGTATTTCAGCAACATTTTTCAAATTGAACAATCAAATGAGGAGTTTCGTTTTCTCGCTAAGTTTGGCGTTTTCTATGAAGAGGGTAAAAGCGAGCATATGTGGTTTGAAATGCAACATATTACGGAAGAATTTATTCAAGGAATACTCATTAATGAACCATATTTTATAGAAGATATGAGTGAAGGAAATAGTTATCATTTAGATTTTGATGACTTAACAGAATGGGTTATTTATGCAGGAGATGCCGTTATAAAGCCAAATAACTTATATATGTTTATTGGTGAATAAGTAACAAAACGCCTTCAATATGATTGAAGGCGTTTCTCTTTATTGTGCGATTAATTCCGTATTCATTACTTTCTCCAAATGAGAGAGTACACGTTTTGCAGCCTTCTCACCTTGATCAATACAGTCCGGAAGACCAGAACCAGCGTAAGAACTACCTGCCAAGTATATACCTGGCAACTCTTTCTCCATAAATGTTGTGAGTTTCTTCATTCGCTCGTTATGACCTACTGTATATTGGGGCATCGCTTCTTTCCAGCGACTTACGACTGTAAACTCTGGATCCTCTGTAATATCCATCGTCTTTCGTAAGTCTTCTAGTACGAGCTGAACGAGTTCCTCTTCTGTTTGTTCTACAACCGCTTCATCACCAGGTCGTCCAACGTAACATCGAAGAAGCGTTTTTCCTTCTGGCGTTGTATGTGGCCACTTTTTATGCGTCCACGTACATGCTGTAATTGTGTAATCACTATTTCGAGAGACAACAAATCCTGTACCATCAATATCCCGCTGAATGGCTGATTTCGGGAAAGCCATTGCCACATTCGCAACTGATGTGGATGGAATGTTGCGGAAGAAACGAAATTGCTTGTACTGCGCAAACATAGATGGCAATACTTTATGTGAGCTTGCCACTACGACCGCGTCCGCTTCTATTTCTTTTCCGTTACTAAGAGTAATCGCATAGCCATCACCCTGTTTTGCAACTTTTTCTATGCGAGTTCCCTTTATTATCGTACCTTCATGCATCTTTAATTCGAGAGATTCTACGATAGATTCTAAACCGGTTTTCACTGTTTGGAAGATTCCCTTTTTCGGTTCAGCTTTCTCTGCTTTCGGGGCGAGCGTACGCATACCGAGTGAAATACTGCGATGTTTCTGCTCAATTTGATACATTTGCGGGAATGTTGACATTAAGCTCATTTCATCAATATCCCCTGCATAAATACCAGATAGTAATGGTTCTATTAAATTTTCAACCACTTCATTTCCGAGGCGATGTCTGAAAAAGTGCCCGAGTGATTGGTCAGATACTGGTTTTGATCTTGGCATTAATAGATCAAAACCAGCTCTTAGTTTCCCAATTGGGGAGAACAGCCCAGAAAATAGAAACGGCGTAATTTGCGTTGGAATTCCCATCATTGATCCGCTCGGCATTTTATGTAACCGATTGTTTACGAGGATAAATGATTGACCGGCCTGATTATTTACAAGCTCATCGCCAAGACCTAATTCTTTCACTAATCTAGCTGCACTTTCTTTTCGTGCTAAGAAAGAATCCGGTCCGCGTTCAATTGTAAATCCATCTTTTCGAACGGTTTGAATTTTCCCGCCAAGTTTACCCGATGCTTCTATCAGTAATGTATCGATCGGCAAGTTCTTGTCACGAATATCTTTTTGTAAGTGATACATTGTTGTTAATCCTGTGATGCCACCGCCGATGATTACAACTTTTTTCCTCAAGCAGGCTCCCCCTTTCTTCTTACATTACAGATTCTTTTTTCTTTACTACAACATCTGTTAAACAGTCAATAAATGCGTCCGATGCATTTGGCATTTCTGGACGATAATATTTCGCGCCAATTTCATCTGTTACCACTTTACACTCAAAGTCGTTGTCATATAAAACTTCTAAATGTTCCGCAACAAATCCAACTGGCGCGTATACGAATGAAGTATAACCGTACTTTTCATTTAGTTCTCTCGTTAAATCTTGTACATCTGGACCAATCCAAGGATCTGGTGTGTTTCCTGCACTTTGCCAGCCTACTGCATAGTTTGCTACTTCAGCTCCGCGCGCGATATAGTCCGCTGTTTCATTTAACTGATCTGGATATGGATCGCCCATTGCAATAATTTTCTCTGGTAAACTGTGAGCAGATACAATCAATACTGCTTTTTCACGTTCTGCGTCTGACATACCGCTATATATACTTTTTACTGCATCAACCCAGTACTGGATAAATTTCGGTTCTTTATACCAGCTATCAATGCCATGAATAGTTAAGTTTCCAAGTTTCTCAGCTTCTTCTTGTGCTCGTCCTACATATGATTTCACGCTAAATGTAGAATAGTGCGGCGCAAGAACAAGTGCAATTGCATCTTGTATACCGTCGTTATGCATCTCTTTCACTGCATCTTCAATGAACGGTTCAATATGTTTTAAGCCAAGATACATATGGTACTCGACTTCATCTTGCACTTCATTTAAACGCTTCTCTAACTTCTTAGCTTGCTCTAATGTAATAGTAGCTAAAGGAGAAATACCACCAATTGCACGGTAACGCTCTGTTAAATCTTCCAGCATTTCAGGACTTGGCTTTCTTCCTCTGCGAATATGTGTATAGTAACGTTCAATATCTTCTTCTTTATATGGCGTTCCGTATGCCATTACAAGCAAACCAATTTTCTTTTTCATACAGCAATGCTCCTTTACTTCGCTAACTGCCCTTTAGAGTATTCATGAATAAATGTAGTTAAACGTTTTAATGTATCTGGATTTACTTCTGGGAATACACCGTGACCTAAGTTAAAGATATAACCCGGCTGCTTCATCCCTTGATCTAAAATACCTTTTACATGTTCTTCAATAACAGACCATGGCGCAAGTAAGAATGACGGGTCCATATTCCCTTGTACCGCCTTGTGAACGCCGCGTGCACGTGCTTCTTCAATTGGTAAACGCCAGTCTAAACCGACTACATCAAGCGGTAAGTCGTGCCACTCATTCACTAAGTGTGCAGCTCCTACGCCGTGCATAATCATCGGTACACCCATCGTGCGAACTTCTACAAAAATACGCTCCATTGCTGGTTTAATAAATACGCGGTAATCTGCTACGTTTACTGTTCCAACCCAAGAATCGAAAATTTGAACTGCTTTTGCTCCTGCGTTAATTTGCGCTTTCAAATATGTAATAACCATATCTGCTAGCTTATCCATTAAAGCAAACCAAGCTTTCGGCTCTGCATACATAAACGCTTTCGTATTATGGTAGTTACGAGATGGACCGCCTTCAATCATATAGCTCGCTAACGTAAATGGAGCTCCTGAAAAACCGATTAACGGTACGTCTAGCATTTCAGTCGTTAATAAACGAATTGTATCTAATATGTACGGTACGTCATCTTCTGGATTGATTTCCCCTAGTTTTTCTACGTCTTGTAAAGAACGGATTGGATTATCAATAACTGGGCCAATACCTGATTTAATTTCTACATCCACACCAATTGCAGGTAGTGGTGACATAATATCTTTATAAAGAATTGCTGCGTCTACGTTATATTGATCAACTGGTAGTTTTGTAACGTAAGCACATAACTCTGGATTATGTGTAATTTCAAATAAAGAATACTTTTCTTTTATCTTTCTATATTCCGGCTGCGAACGACCTGCTTGACGCATATACCATGCTGGCACATAATCAGTACGTTCCCCCCTACATGCTTTTAAAAATGTCTCATTTATAGTTCTTACCAAGACCCTAGCTCCCTTCCTTACCACAATGCTTCGAATACGTTCGATATTTATCTTTTTTTACTATACAGCTTGTAAAAACAAAATGCATAATATTATGTACGTTGTTCATTAAATTGACACAAACATTCTTAAAAACGCTTACTATTTTCACAACATTCTTATTATAACACAGAGAAAAACTATGGTTTAGCTACTTTTGACTTTTCTCCTTCGCGATTCGTTTGTGTGTTATATGGCACAACGTAAAAACTCGGTTTTGAAAAGATGTTAACGAACTTTTCCTCATATTCCCCGGCACCGTTTACAGTACCTACGTGCGTATGAATTCCGTTTTCCACTCTATAAATACGATACATAATTCTTTCATCTGGAAGTGGTGTCCAGCTTAATTTCGCTTTAAATAAACCGAAAGGGCTAAACGCTAATTTCATTTTCACATCTTCAATCTTGCGCAGCCGAATTGGAGCACCGATTGTTTCCACACCTTCTGGTTTCCTAAACTGCTCTTTCTGTTCTACATTTGCTTTCGTTAAAATTTTCTTAAACAATTTTGTTGCTGACGCACTTTCTCCTTGTAACTTATGCTCTTTATCTATGCGGTCATAACCAATCCAAACAGCGCCTACTAAATTTGGCGTATAGCCAACGAACCACATATCTCTCGCCCCATTATCGTCATTTGGTAAGGAAGTTGTACCTGTTTTCCCAGCTAACGCTCCGCTATATACACCGGCTTTCGCTGTCCCTTCCTTTACAACTCCTTCTAACATTTTCGTCATATACCATGCCGTTTGTTTCGAGAAAATTTTCGTTTCTACTTTTGGAGATTCTCCAATGACTGCGCCGTGTCTATTTAACACTTTATCAATAACGTGCGGCTCAATAATATCACCATTTGCTAAAAACGCACGATACATTTTCACAAGATCAAATGTTGAAACACCATTTTTCAATCCGCCAAGCGCTGTGCTTAAACCAGCATCGGCAATGTGAACATTTCCTTTCTCTAAATATTGCTTTCCTTCTTCTACCCCCAACTCGTTTAATAAAGAAACTGCCGGTACATTTGCTGACTCTAAAATCGCATCGTACATCGTTATTTCTTTTGAATATTCACGGTTATAGTTTCGAGGTTCATACCCTTCAAAAGAATGTCTTTCATTCGTCAATAAAGAATACGGATTATACTTTTTCGTTTCGAGTGCTGGTGCATAGACGATCAGTGGTTTTAGTACAGAACCAGGTTGTCTTTTCGCAAAAACACGATTAAATCCTCTCGGGACGTACTTTCTTCCGCCAATCGCCGCTTTAATCCCGCCCGTACGATTATCCATTAATAAAAAGGCACCTTGCGCGCCCTCTTCTTTCCCAGGGAAATTCCTTGCATCTTGAAACTGGTTATACGCTACCTTTTGAATTTTTTCATCCATCGGTACGACAAACGTATATCCTCCGCGGAGTACTTCTTGATGAGACAACCCGTATAAACGAGCCGCTTCATCTATGACCATATCAATATACGGCATATATGCGAGCTCATTCTCATCTAAGTTTTTATATAGTGCAATTGTTTTTCCTTGATAACGCACGCTTTCTTCGGCAGTTAAATAGCCTTGTTTATGCATAAGTGACAATACGAGATCGCGACGCTCCTTACTTTTCTCTGGAGAGAAATAAGGTGAATATCCGTTTGGCGACTTCGGAAGACCTGCAAGCATTGCCCCTTCTTCTACTGTTAAATCTTCTACATTTTTATTAAAATACAACTTTGCTGCCGCTTGAATACCGTATGCTCCATGACCAAAATAAATATGATTCATATACATTTCAAGAATTTGCTGCTTCGTATATTTTTGCTCTAATTGAAGGGAAATTGCGACTTCCTTCAACTTGCGTGTAAATGTTTTTTCACGAGTTAAAAAGACGTTTTTAGCAAGTTGCTGCGTAATCGTACTGCCGCCTTCGACCTTCTCTCCAGCTAACGTGTCTTTATACAGAGCGCGGAATATAGACGGATAATCGATTCCTTGATGCTCATAAAAACGAGAATCCTCTACCGCAACGAACGCCTGCTGCACATATTTTGGAATTTGTTCGATTGGTACGAGGTCTCTATTTTCTACGTATAATTTCGTAATTTCTTTCCCTTTCTGGTCAACGATACGTGATGAAGAGTGGAAAACGAGCTGTTTTTCATCCATCATATAGCCACCAGCTAACACGATAAGTTTATAAAGTACAATCGCTAATACAAGCGTTGCTAACCCACCTAATAAAGTCCACTTTACTTTCTTCATACATCGGCCTTCTTTCCAAATGATGGTACATTTATTATTTGAAAAAGAAGTATCTTTATGTATATAATCTTCGAAGTTTTTTAAGAGAGTTGATATAATAGAAACAAATAAGTAAGGGGGCATTAAAATGAAGGCTATTATTTCATACGAAACACCTCTAGAACAAGCACATTTCACTGCAAAAAATAATGAAAAAGATATGTTTTATAAAGAAAATACAGAAGAATCTGTAGAAGGTTCTCTTAAGTATGACGTACTAGACGCTGTTGGAGAATTTAAAGGTCAACCTGGCTATATCGTTTGTAACAACATTTCTGTCACAGACGAAGGTCGCCCTGTATTTGAAAACCGTTTTAAAAACCGCGCAGGCCTTATCGAAAACGAACCAGGGTTCCAAGCGATCCGCGTTCTACGCCCATTAAGTAACGATACATATGTCATCTTAACGATGTGGGAAACAGAGCAAAACTTTAAAGACTGGACAGAATCACGTTCATTCGAAAACGCTCATAAAAAACGTCCTGCCCAAGCAGAAGGACAAGCTCCATCTCAAGCGCATCCACATGCAGAACAGCAAAAGAGTATTTTCTCTCGTCCGTCATTTGTGACTACTTTTGACGTGTTAGTTTAGGTTTTTTTGTACTGTAGTTCCTCCAGGAATACGGTACATGAAATTATATCGGCGATTTTTCGAATATATCTATCGTATCTTTAAATATATCAACGATTTTTGAAATATATCGACGATTCGACAGAGAATATCGACTTATCGACAAATCATGACACAAAAAAGGAAACACCGTTACACGCCGGTGTTTCCTTTTTCTTTGTACCAATTATATATACGAAGCGCATCTTCTTTTTGCATATGCTTCACTTTGTAACGATGCCCCGCTACTGACACGTTAGCTGTACATAGCTCGTCTTTCTTTTGGAAATACGACTGACTGTATCCGACTGCTTGAACATGCCTTCTTCGCATGATTCCTGTATATTTCGCGAGTCCTCGGTACACCATGACTAACTGATTGTCTCGTATCATATAACCACTACTTGTATACCGAGCGTATGCAAGTAACGTAAATATAATAAATAGTGGTATCAAAGTGAACAACGCGATATTTTGTTTAAAATATATACTCGCACCGATGATTGGCACAGCAAGCACAGCACTTGTAACCCAGCCCATTATGACGTAGCGACGTAATGCATCCCTCGGTAAAGGAACGATTTTCTCTTCCATTTCATACGGCAACTGTAAATATGCAAGTAACTGCTGCACATCTTTTTTCTTCATAAAAGGATGTAGCGTCACTTCATTTCCTGCCGCTTCTATACTTTGAATGACTTCCACCTCGACAGAGCAATAACCGAAAGGCTGGCGGAGAATTCCCTCTTTCACCGTAATCGCTTGAATGCGATGTAATTTTAACACAAACTCTTTCTTATCAAATAATCCTTGCACGATGCGAACTTCATTTCCGTTTCGCTCTATTTTAAAGTTCGCATATTTTAACGCATAGCCAGCTGTTGAAATGACCCACGACACTGCCATTAAAATCGCCGCCATAACGATTAATTCATATACACCGTTATCCATCACATACGCTTCTACTTTATTGATGAGCCATTCTGGTAAAAATTGATTAAACTCTGTGTAAAGGATGACTAACATAGAAAACACTAACCCAAATCTGCCAGATGTAATAGATGCTGCTAAAATTTCTTTCGTTGTTAGCTGATAAACCGTCTTACTTCCTTCTTCCGCAGGCGCTTCTTCACTCACAGTGCTTTTTTCTTTATGTAATAATGCAATGAGTTCCTTCGCTTCTTCTTCTCTAATACCCGCCAACATCACTTCTGGCTCAGTCCCGCCGCCCGCTACTTCAATATTTAACTTTGTCAGTCCAAGTATTTGATAAATGATGTTAGAAGACGTACTAATATTTTGCACACGTTCTTTATTTAAGTAACTTTCTTTCTTAACGAAAACGCCGTGTTTTATATGTAAAATATTATTTTCAACCCAGTACACTTTGAAATACCATTTTATAGCTGAGAAAATAGCCATAATGAATAATAGAGCCAAAAGAATAAGGTGGAAAAAATACCACGGTTCTACTTGACCATCTGATCGAAATAAAACAAGAAAAATAAAAGGCAATAAACCCGCAATTCGAATACCTAATAATATCGTGATCGGATGCTGCCTCTTATACATCCTCATCACTCACTTTCGCAAGTTCTCCAATTTGTCTTTTCAGCTGCTCTGCTTCTTCTTTCGTTAAGCCTGGAATACTATGAGAAGTTGCTGCTGTTGAAATATGTAATTCTGCTAAATTATACTTTCTCATAATCGGTCCTTGTTCAATCGTTACGTGCTGCACGCGAATCATCGGAATGAGCACTCGTTTTACAACGAACATTCCCTTTTGAATCTCAATCTCTTCTTCATTTAATCTGTAACTATAATAGCGTTGACGTAAATTTGGAAATACAAAATAATCGAGCGGGATAAATGTAATAGCGGCTGTTACTAATAATCCGAACAGCCACCCCCACCAATTAAAATTGATCATAAAAAAGAAATACGCAATTACGACTGCCAGTATAACTGCCGCCCCAATTAAAGCGTGAATTCGCCACACTTTCAGCATATTAGAATGAATCTCCCTTTCTAACGGCTGCATCTCATCACTCCAATTATATGAATTTATTACTTATATATTAGTTGCTATATACATTTTTGTAAAATTATAGTTTTTTTACATCGTGTCCATTACTTCTTTAAAATTCCCTTCATTAATGGCATACACTTGAAACTGAATGTAATCTATCTCATTCGTATCTGGCTTAGCAAATGGCAAAATGTTAAATCTAGCCGCCGATCTTCCTAACATATCTATAATCATAAGAGAAACGTCAATGTACTCGAAGTCTACACGGAATATGACTGCTTCTCCCGTACATTCATACTCTTGAATCGCATCATAAGACTTATTCGCACTAATGAGCATCACTTTTAATAGTTGGTTCAAATTTTCTGGTTTAAAATTAATCATATACGTGGCTCCTTTTTTCAACAAAACACTACAAAAATAGTGTAATCTTATACTTTCATAGCTTCACATATCAATTATATTAAAAATAAAGCTAGTTTTTTATAAATTTTTTGATATAATTACTTACGGGAAAAGGGAAGAATTTTGTCTTCCCTTGTGTTTTTATTTGCATCTAGTACTTTTGCTAGATGCCTTTTTTATGCTAAAAAAGCATCCTCACATACTTTGAGGATGCTTTTTCAACAATTGTACTCATCATCTTCTCGTTTATATTATTTCTGAGTATGCTCTAAAGTGCGTTTTCACTCCTTCTCTATAAGCAATTGCATTTGGCAACTGTAAGAATCCGTACTAAAAAACTCATCTAACAATTCCACTTCAATGCAATTTTTGATTGTTACATTATTTTTCTCTATATAATCTTTTAATTTCTCCATACTTTCTTCTTTATTATTCTTTTTATAGGCCAGTGTCAAATAGTTACCTTCTGGTAATATATCTATATTTTGCTCGTTCTCTATGTAATCATATTTACATAACACAGAAAAAGCATACTTTGGTTCAAACCTGTATTTTGAATGAATGCTATATGCTATACCAATCTCCATCGTTGTTTCTAAATTTCTCTCCTGAATCATTTTATCTACATCTGAATAATAAAGGAATTCTTTAAAATTACCCACTTCTTTACATGGAGCAGTAACGATATAACGTTGCTCAAAATACTGTATTGTTATTTGATTATGTACTAATACCTTTTTAGCGACTTGTACACTATTATCTAGTTTATCAATCGTATGAATGACTGCTTGCATCTCTTTTATTTTTTGCTCAGTTTCTTCTCTTTTTAATGCTAAAAATTTTAATAATTCATCCATATTCTTTTCAGTAAAAATTTGTTGCAGTTCTTTCGTACTCGTTCCTAAAGCTCTACAAACTTTAATTATATCAATATAAACAAATTGATCTACCGAATAGTATCTATAACCCGTTTTTGTATCAATGTATACGGGGATAAGAATACCTGTTTGATGATAATATCTTAAAGCTTTTATTGTAACACCTTTCATATTAGCAACTTCACCAATAGAAAATAAATTTTCCAATTTATATTGCCCCCTTATTCTTGACTCTCCTCTTAAGGGAGACATTATTATTTTATCGTTAAAGTTAATAGAAGGGTAATAAAAAATAGATCATGCAACAGTAGATAGCTATCACGTATCGTTGTTTTTGGAAATACTGCAACGTGAAATAAACCGTTAACTTTTATTGCTCAAATTAATAAAAGCGTATTATAAAATGAGAGAATTTCTACACAGCTTTTTCTATAGGACATACTATTTTTTCTAGCTAACTAATTCAATGAAAGAAGGTTATAATATGAAAATTGATAGACCAAAAATTTCGCCAGAGTTATCTTTAAAGAGTTTTCACGATATTTTTTATGAAGAAGATCCAACATTAGAAATGTGTGAAATTATCGATTCTACTTTTGAAAATGAATCTGTCGATAGAGTGCGTTTATATAGTGCAGTGATAAAAAATTGTAAGTTCACGAATACAGACTTTAGCAATATCGATATTACAGATGTTTGTTTTGAGAACTGTGATTTATCAAATGTTAATTTAAGCAATTCTTCTGTTCACAGAGTCGAATTTAAAAACAGTAAATTAATTGGAGTTAATTTTACAGAATCTAGCTTAGGGAATGTTGAATTTGAAAATTCAATTTTGAATTTAGCCTCATTTGGAAATTCTAAGCTAGAAAAGATTATATTTAATGAAACTTCATTAAATAATGCAGACTTTTTTGACTGTAAGCTAAAGAAGGTTGAATTTGATTCATGCAGCCTTGACGAAGCAAATTTTGATCAAACATCACTAAAAGGAATAGATATTAGTTCCTCTACTTTTGATACACTTACCGTTTCAGTGAACGACCTAAGAGGATGTAAAGTATCACCATATCAAGCTATTCAGTTTGCATCTTTATTGGGATTAATAATTAAAGATTAGTCATAAATGTAAAAAGGTATCCTCGTACTTGAGAGGATACCTTCTTTTTATCTCTATTTTTGTTACGGTTTTGTATCTTATTCTTTCCATCAACTTAGTGCACTTCAACAATTGTACCATCTTCAAATACTTTGAATACACCAGTAAATCCTGATCCAGCTGCCCCTTCTATTTTATATGTCGTACGCACTCTAATTTGATAATATTTCTTTCCATTCTCTACTTGCGTATTTTCTAGCGTGTAATCATAGTTTTCTTTATATTCATTTTTAATATATTCTTTCGCTTTCTCAAAAGTAAATGCATCTTGATTCTTTTCTGTTACTACCTTTTGACTCGTTACTGCACTTGTTTTTTGTGCCTTCGCTGTCGCTTTACTCTTTTCAGTTTTTTCTTCTTCACCAATTTTCGTAACTAATCCTACTGCTTTTTTATTATATTCTTCAAGGTTCTTGTTATCTTTTGTTTCTAAAACTAGCTTATTTAATGTCTCTTTCGCTTCTGCATAATTTTTCTTATTTATTAGCTCTTCACTTTTCGTCAGTTGCTCGCTATACTTCTTTTTTTGTTCTAAAATGGCTAGTAATGCTGTTCGTTCTTTCTTGGCCTGCTTTATCAGTGTAGTATTTCCATCCTTCATATTCTCTACTTTTTCAAATGATTGAATTGATTCTTCTATCTTTTTTTCTTCTTTTAACTTCACTGCTTCCATCATGATTTTCGTTTGTTCTACAAGCACTATTGCACCTGAATCGTCTTTTTTCTCATCCAGCGCTCGCTCAAATGATGATAAGGCATTTTTATATTCTTTATTCGTTAACGCGGTCTTCCCTGCATCTATTTCTTTTTCAAAATCTCCATTACTACATCCTGCTAACATTAAAAATGTAATTCCAATTACCGTTAATAACTTCCTCAATGTTTCTCCCCCTATGCATTCCTAAAACAATAACGTCATATGTATAAAAGTCTGTGTAGTAATTAGACTGAAAGTAAATATGTACTTTGTGTGCGGGAAAGGAAGTACATTTCATTTACTATCATTACTTAAAACCCCTAAATAGTTGGTAGTTGGTTTTCTTCTTCTTTTAAGACAGAAAGGAATTTTAATAATGTGCGTAAAGTTCTCACCAGGCTCTTTACTACACACACTCTTATACACATAGGAAAACTATTTTTATTTTGGTAGTTTTTTAACTTTATATATTCTCGGTTGATTGGATATGCACCTTAATTCGTAACATATCGAAAAACAATAGAAAATAAAACGTAACAAAAGTCACATCCTGTAACTTATTTGTAACATAAATGTAACACAAGGTTTTTAAACATACAATAGTTTTTTACATTATTTTCCCCACTTTCTATATTTTAAAGCGTTAATTCGGTTCCAATCCTTGATGTAATACGTATTTTCATACTCATTACGCAAAAAAAAGAGGGGATTTACATTTCTAAGTGAAAAGGTACAAAGTTATTATTTTCGCATGTTATACACTTCTTAAGTTGAAGGATATGAAAATGAAAAAATACGCTATTCTTTCCTATGAGCCTACAGAAAGAATAGCGTATTTTTCAAAAATGAATTTTTTTATTCAAACGCTTTGGTTCTATATCACAATTAAAAGGGCAATCAACGCTAATATAGCTGGAAGTCCTTGTTTCACAATAATTGATTTATTAGATGTGAAACCGCCAAAAAGAGCTGCTACTACCACACACATTACAAAAAATAATTGAACCATATAGCCAATTGAATTGAGCCCAAGTATAAGTCCCCAAATGAGACCAACAGCTAAAAATCCATTATATAAACCTTGGTTTGCAAACATAATGGCTACGTTTCGATCTCCTTCTAAATGCTCCGGTAATTTAAAAGCACGTTTTGCCACTTTTGAATTAATAAAAAACATTTCGAGGATCATGATAAATAAATGTTCTAATGCTACGATCCCGACTAAAATAGCTGCGATGATTTCCACACTATTCCGCCCCCTCTATTCCCTAATATCAATTTTAGACTATTTCCATTGTGCAATTCTATCAACAAAGAGACCGCTTGAAGCATATCCTTTGTCGGTTGCTTTACCGACAGATAGAAATATAACTAGTACATAGCACTCTTTTTCCAATCCAAAGGTTACAGATATACTTTCCTCTGTATAGTCCCGACTGGATTTATATCATATCCATGTGCATACCATGCTTTTACTTGTCTGTTTTTTAACTCTTGCAACATGTATCCTAACTTAACGATATTTACATAAATTTCTTATATCTTCATTTTAACCTTGTAGTTTATATAAAGTTCCGACATCGTCTGAATAACATGTTTTCAAAAATTCCCCCTTCTTACTTATTAAAACATTAATTGATACATCAATATTTGATACGTCAATTAATATACAACTCCCCTTTTAGTTTTGCAAGTTTTTTTGCTCAATTCGTTTTATTTTGTTCCGTCAACTTTAAATCAATTCAAAATCTCTGTTCACTCTCTAGAAACTATAGTGTTTTTCAATAACTACATAAAAAAATCAGCTGAATCATCAAATTAATAATTAGTTGTCTCCAAAGACGAAAATTTTATTTCTTTTTTATTTTACAAGGCGGCGTTCATTCTTTCATCATGGCATAAAAAAATGTTATTACTCTTGTTAAATTGAGTAATAACATTTTTATTTAAAGCTATTTAACAAATTTGCTTCCAACTAGCATCCTTCACATCTTCACTAGTCGGCTTTCTAACCAATTCAATACATCGCTTTTCACAGGCACCAAACACAATGAAATTTTCCTGCGCTTGTCTTAACGAAACTTCATTTGCCCCGCCTTCATAGTCAGGCTCTTTAAATTGAACAGAATCATCTTCCCAAAAACATATGTTACAAATTTCATATGTACCTGGTGGTTCTTCTTCTAATGTTTTATATCCGCAGCATGGACAAGTGTATTTCATATAATCACCTTATTTTCCTTCATATGTAGTCCTACTTACTAAAAATGTAATAGAGCAAATTATAGTTAATCCCATAAAGTACATCATTTTAATAATACGAGTATTTTCATATGTTGTAGGAACCCCGTCAGATATAACTTCATAGCAAAAAACAATACTTATGGCTAAAAGAATATATAAAATTAAGGATGGGATAAAATGTAGCTTTATAGGTAAAATAACGCACCTAAACAATATCTCTCCAAGAAGACATCCAACTAAAACAACAGGGACTCCAACTATTAAAGTAGCGGCCAACATTTGGGCCATAGCAATAAAAAGATTCGTAAAAATAGAAAATAGCTCTCCTTCAAAAATCCCCTTTTCATCGTATATTTGAATTATCGTCATTGAAATAAATAAGCTTAATAAAGAATGGGAATACGGAATTAAAAATTTCCCCAATCCTGCTCACCTCACTTTTTTTGCGTCACATATATTATTCATTATTTCCTATCATTTTTACATAGAAAAATAACTCGCCTTCCGCAAAAGACGAGCCATTCCACTTAATTCTCACTTATTCTCTTCTTATACCAATTCTGCATTCTCTCCGCATCTTCTACTCTCGTATGCTCTAATTTATAACTCGATGATGCGCTCGAAAACTTATACGTACATAAATCCGCACGGCGCTGGAAATAGGATTGCGTCTTTTCCATCGATTGGACGTGTCTTCTTCTAATAAGTCCTGTATATTTTCCGACGCTGCGATATACAAGTGTAATTTGCTCTCCGTTTACACTGTAACCATTTGTTTTAAATGTTGCGTAACCAAGTGTAAAGATGAGGATCGTGAGCGGAATTAGTGCCCACATGATGAAGTGCTTTTCAAAGTATATACTTATTCCAATAAGCGGGATAGCTAGCATTGCGAAAAAGATGAAGCTATCAATGAGATAGCGGCGTAATGCTGCTTTTGGTAATGAAATAATATTTGTATCCAGTTCGTATGGTAATTGTAAATGCCCGAGTAACTGTTGTACTCGATCTTTTCGAATGATTGGGTGCAGTGTAACTTTTTCTTTTTCGTCATCCGTTCCCTTACTTTGAATCACTTCTACTTGCACAGCACAATAGCCGAATGGCTGACGTAAAATACTTTCTTTTATCGTAATTCCTTGAATACGATGTAACTTTAAGACGAGTTCTTTTTTCTCAAGTAATCCTTGTGAAATGCGGACTTCGTCATTTCTTCGATTTACTGTGAAATCTCCATGTTTTAGCGCATAACCGATTGTAGATATAATCCACGAAAGGACGAGCAAAATAACTACCATGAAAATCCAGCCGTATATATCATATTCCATTACATACGACTTTACGCTATTCTCTATCCATTTCGGAATGTACTCCTCTACTTGGTGATACACGAAAAAGATTAACGAGAATAATAGCCCAAACTGACCCGATGTAACAGATGCTAGTAAAATTTCTTTCCAAGTCAATTTATATTCTGTCGTTTGTTTTTCTTCTGTAACGATTTCTTTTTCTATTGCATGTTCCGCTTTTTCGTCTAGCGTTCCTTCTGCTTTCACTTCTGGAGTTGGCTCATTTAGCAAAGCAATAAGCTCAGTTGCCTCTTCTACTGTAATACCAGCTAAGCTAACCTCCGCATCATCGCCCCCGCCAGCTGTTTCAATTTGGATTTTCTTTAAGCCAAGCATTTGATATAACACGTTAGAGCTTGTATTGATTGTTTGAACACGTTCTTTATTTAAGTAGCTCTCCTTCTTCACAAAGAGACCTTGTTTCACATGTAATACGTTATTTTCAATCCAATATACTTTGTAATACCAGCCTACGATAGCTGAAACAATCGTGATTACCGCAAAACCGATAGGAACTAAATACCAAAATGGGAATTTTCCTTTTAAACTAAGGAGAAAAATAATAAATGGTATAAAATCTCTTATTTTTAATTCTAATAACATCGTGATCGGATGCTGTCTCTTATACATCCTCATCACTCACTTTCGCTAATTCTGCGATTTTCGTTTTCAACATTTCTGCTTCATACATCGTTAAGCCTGGGATGCTGTGAGAAGTTGCTGCTGTTGAAATGTGTAATTCTGCTAAACCGTATTTTCTCATAATCGGCCCTTGTTCAATCGTCACATGCTGTACACGAATCATCGGTACTAATACGCGCTTTACGACGAAAAGGCCATGCTGAATTTCAAGTTCTTCTTCATTTAGTTGGTAGCTGTAATAACGCTGACGTAGTTTTGGGAATAAAAAGTACGAAAATGGTGCGAACACAACTGTTAGCCCAATCATCACATACAAAATCCACGCCCACCAATCAAACTTTATCATGAGGAAAAGGTAAGCTAACATGACGAGAATACCGATCCCTTCTTCTATTACAGCCCGAACTTTCCACACCTTGACCATGTCAGGGTGAATTTCATTTTTCAATGGATCCATGTAACCACTCCAAATCTAGTAATCTAATATATGAATAGTCTCAATCTATATTTTACATAACCTTACAGAAAATTGAAATTTAATCTTCTTTCTTCTCAGGTATAAAATATCCGAACCAAAGTAGCCAAATGAAACCGATTAACTTCATCCAATTTCCATCCGCTTGAAAAGCTTCTATCATGTCTGGAATTTTATACACCCCAATAAATCCAAGAAAACCGAGCCACCAGTTTTTTTGCATTTTCACTTTTATTCCTCCTTCATGACGTTTTTCACATTTCGAATCCAAATTTCTTTATACTTTAACTGAAATCCCATGAGCATGTAATTGCTCATATTATCAATTACGAGCGCTAGCGTATGAGCGTTTTCTTCCGTTGCATGTTGTGACACAACGCCCAGTCTCGCGCCTTTCTTCAATAGATCGTGGAAACCATTTAAAAACTCTTCTTGTATTTCAAATAAGCGTTTCTGATACTTTTCATTTCGCGCCGCAGTTACGATAAATTCATTTATGACACGTAGTATTCCTTCTTGTCCTTCATACTCAGAGAGCATATGTAAACCATCTGCGATTAACTTTTCTGCGAAATTCCCTCTCGTATATTGCTCTTTATCAAAATAACTCACGAAATGATACCCAGAAAAAATTTCTTCAAATAAAAAGTCTACTAACGCTTCTTTAGAAGAGAAATGATAATAAATAGCCGGTTTTGAAATACCTACCTCTTTCGCAATCATGGAAAGACTCATCTTCTCAATGCCATGCTCTGCCATAAGTTTAAATGACGCCTCTACAATGTTTTGCGATGTTTGTAAATTCTTTGTCATACTGTACCTCACTTTTTTTACTTACCGGTCGGTAAGTAAATTATAAAATGAAACGAAATGATTTTCAAGTTAGTTAGTGCTCCAGAAGGAATTTATTGGTAAATGAAGAAAAATATAAAACAAAAGCAATATATAACAATAAGGAGGCTAGCATATGGGACTTGGTGGTAAAGGTGGTAGTGGCGGTAACGGCGGTGGTGAAGCTGGACAAGCTGGTAAGAGCGGATTTTCATTAATCATTGTGCTTTTTGTCGTATTGATTATAGTTGGCGTTAGCTATATCGGACTTGGCTTCTAAAAAAAGGCGTCCTACATTACACATGTAGGACGCCTTCCTTTTAATTCCTATTTAACAATCGCATACGATAACAATTCATCGTTACTTCCCCAAGTCTTTGCAGTAATTGATAGTTCGCATATGCGCCGACCGGGGCACCGATTATTGGTACGAGCTGAAGCATTTTTGCTAAATCGATATAGTCTCGGTACTCTGTTTGGAACTTTTCCCAGTCCATATGATTTTCTTCTTCTGTATCCCATGTTTCGATGGCTTTCCATATTTCTTTTCGGTGTTCGTCACTTGAAAAGGCAAGTTGGAAAACGTGAAGGATAAAAAGGCGCTCTTCTTTATCGCTCGTATCAAATCCGTACAACGTTGCTGCATCGAATAAAAATTTAATTTTAATGCCTAGTAAAAGCGGAAAATCAGCAAGGCCAAGGAGAATACCGCCTGCTCCCGTCCCTGCTCCTTCTGCCGCTGCTATTTTTTTGTACTCATCCATTTTTTTACGTACTTCATCGTCTCGTCTTTGCAATGACCAGTTCGTCTCTTTTAATTTCGGCTTTATAAAGTTTGATCCGGCACTAATTGTTTGTACCATCATCCGAATCGTTTCTGTTAATACTTTTTGCACTTTCGCCGGAATAAGCTGTTGTACTTTCGTCTGCACTTTCTTTGAGAACCGTGTCATCATAGAAGAATCTTTCATGAATGTAGCTTTCCACTGCTCCAGCTCTTTTATAACCTTTTCTTCATATGTAATCATAGGTTCATTCCCTTCAATTTAAACGCTCAATTCGTTTCGCCCCGTATTGATAAACGAAACCGATACTAAATACTATGCTGACGACTAGTAAAATTCCTGTCATCATGAAATCTTTCGTCGCTAGTAGAAATATGATTGTAAAGATAATACTACCTGTAATAAGGATCGCATTTAGTAAAATAAGAAAATCTTTCTTCTTCTCTTCTCCCCCTACTGGGTACAAATCAAGCCAAATCTTCATGCGGTGATGTTTCCATAAAGTTAATAGCTGATAACCAATTAAGTATAAGAAAATAAGACTTACGATAAATCGTCCATATAAAAACGGGATGAAGTACAGAATAACTCCTCCAAGAGCGAGCAGGCGCACATATAAGCCGAAATAGTTACCAGATCTTAAGAAAGTTCTCGTATATAAGTATAAATAGGTACGCTTTTCGCCAACCATCGAAAGAATGACATCAAGCCATTTTCTACGTGCTACTCTCTCTTTTAATGCTGGTACATCAACGAACATATTCGCGATGCGGTACAGCAGCATCATCTTTTTACCTTCTTCAGAAATTAAATACTCCCAGTTTAGTGGTTTTCCCTTCACCATTTGATGCATGATCGCAAGATATAACACCATGAGAAGGACGATTCCACCAATAAACATAACGGAAGTACGTTCCACAAGGAAATAAACAAATACGGCGTTTAAAATAAATCGAATGAACCAATCGGCTCTTTGTATATTTTGGTCTGTTAAGAATGATTTTTCCCATGCTACAAATAAATTCCACGCTTTTACAATGACAAACGCGATTACAATCCATATGTAAGCCGCTCCTGTTTGCTTCATTTGCTGGAAGTATAACGGGGCAAGCGCTGCTGCTACGATGGCGATTATGTATAACTGAATCATAAACGTAAAAAGAAATGCCTTTGTGAAGTACGGTTTTAACTTTTCTTCAACTGGCAGTAAGTAAACGAGATCTGCTTCTTTTAATAACGTTTGAATAGATCCGGCTGTTAATACGAGTCCAAGTAACACTGCCATAACGAGCGCAGTCGGAAACGAAGGTGTTAACGTTTGTAACCATTGCTGGTAATAATACGCTCCTGCGCCGATGATGAATACGAAAATAAATTTTAAATGATCATTAAATACGTATTTACTATATGTACGAACTTCTTGTAAAAAGTGACGAAATCGTTCTTTCCATAACGCTGTGCTATTCATAATCTTCTTCCTTCGTTAATGCAATATAAATATCATCTAACGTTGCGCCTGGCATATTAAACTGTAATTGCAGTTCAGATAATGTTCCCTTCGCTCTTACCTCGCCTTGATGCAAAATAATGAATGAATCACAATAACGTTCTGCCGTCGCTAAAATATGTGTACTCATTAAAATACCTGCACCGCTCTTTTTCATTTGATCCATCATTTGAAGGAGTGATTGAATTGCTAACGGATCAAGCCCAACGAACGGTTCGTCCACAATATAAAGAGATGGCTCCACTAAAAACGCACTCATAATCATTACTTTTTGTTTCATCCCTTTTGAGAAATGAGACGGAAACCATTTTAAACGATTTTTCATGCGAAATTCTTGTAATAGTTGTCCTACGCGTTCTTCATATTGTTTTTCCTCAACACCGTACGCCATCGCTGTTAACTTCAAATGTTCTTCTAGCGTTAGCTCATCATATAATACTGGTGTTTCTGGGATGAACGAAAAACTAGAACGGTACGCTGTCATATCATCACGAATTGTTTTCCCATTAATTGTGACAGTTCCTTTTTTCGGTTCCATTAAACCGATAATATGTTTAATCGTCGTACTTTTACCCGCTCCATTTAAACCGATTAAGCCGACAAGTTCACCTTTATTCACAGAGAACGAAACATCTTTTAATACAGGTCGTTTCGTATATCCTCCTGTAACATTTTCTACACGCAATAACTCGCTCATACGACACCACTTTCTTCATTTATATTCGTTCTATATTCATCTTACCAAAAATTACGCTGTACTACATAGTATCGATGCATTCAAAAAAAATTAAAATTTGTTCGCATATATTTTTACGAAAGCGGACATCATAATTAAGGAAGAAGGAACACATTGAAAAAGCAACCACCTATTGATGAGTACAACAACATAGTGAAGTCATCATGAAATGGGGTGTCCAAGTTGGACAAAGGAATTTACACATAACCAGATTATTTGTTTTATTTTCGAAACGGGGTGTCTCCGAAAGAGCATATACTGTTTTAAAAAGTAAACAATTTCATTTAAAAAGATTGCAATTCATTTCACTTGAAAATGGGGTGTCTACGGCAGAAACTTTAGCCGATTTACCGTGCATTTCTTAAAATAAATGAGGTGTCTGCGAAACGTAAATTACGATAATGCTTTTTCAATCCCTCTTCAGAAAACAGGAAGCTGAGTCAGCTTCCTGTTTTTCGTGTTTGTTCTCTTATGTAATTATGGTAAAATACGGCTAAGGATATTTGAAAGGATGAGATCAATGAATCATACAGCGGATAATTGTATTTTTTGCAAAATCATTGACGGGCAAATCCCTTGCTCAAAAGTATACGAAGATGAACATGTGCTTGCATTTTTAGATATTAGTCAAGTAACAAAAGGACATACTCTTGTTATTCCAAAAGTTCACAAACAAGACATTTTTGCGTTAACGCCAGAAATCGCATCACACATTTTTTCTGTCGTTCCGAAAATCGCAAACGCGATTAAAGCAGAGTTTAATCCAGTTGGCTTTAACCTCCTTAACAATAACGGTGAAAAAGCTGGACAAACTGTGTTCCACTTCCACCTTCATTTAATTCCACGCTACGGTGAAAACGATGGTTTCGGTGCTGTTTGGAAATCACATCAAAATGAATATACAATGGAAAATTTACAAAACATCGCAAGTACAATTGCAAATAGTGTGAAATAATGACACTATTATAAGAAGTCATACATAACAAGCCACTTTCCTAACGTGATTAAATATTGCACGGCTTGTTTCTCCACTTAAGATGCTGGGGACTGGGTACTATTCTTTCCCTCGTCTTAAAGATATGCATATTTTTTCACATCATGAATACGAACAAAAAATAAGGAGGTCTCCTTTTATGTCAAAAGCTAAATCCTTTATTACCGGTGTCATTTGCGGCGGAGCAGTTGCTGGACTAGCTGTTCTCTTCTCAACTCCTTCTTCTGGCAAAGACATGCGTGGCAAGTTAAAAGAAAAAGGAAATGATATTAAAAAGACTTTAGCTGATATTACAGCTGATACAAAATTATTAAAACGTCAAATCGTTGAAACTGCTTCAGAAGGTAAAGAAGTGTTCCAAGAATTAAAAGACGATATGCACGATACACTTTCTAACTGGAAGCAAGACATTTCTCAAAACAAACGACATATTGAGAAAGAGATTTTGGACATTCAAAAATCAATTGAGAAACTACAAGAAGCTGTTCCGGAAAAAGCGTAAACAAATTCCTGCTTAGTTTTTTGCATATAACAAATATTTTTTATATAAATTGACCTTGACACGGCATATCACATAGATATGCCGTGTTTTTATGCATTTACAATATATGTTATCACTTAACATGTATGGACAACACATGTACTCGCGACTTATAAACCGCTTCCATAGTTATGCATGATTTGTATAGAATGTCATTTTTCCGAAAAATTTTCACAATTCTCACAAAAAGACTTTATTAATTTTTATTTTACTGGCATAATAGATAGTAATGAAAAAGAATGTTAAAGTGGGTGAGTAAATGAAAAGTGGAGAAAAAGATTACTCGGTAAAAGAAGCGATGATTTTCAGCCAACGCATTGCTCAATTATCGAAAGCGTTATGGAAATGTGTAGAAAAAGATTGGCAAATGTGGATTAAGCCTTACGATTTAAACATTAATGAGCATCATATTTTAACAATCGCTTATCATTTAAAAGGGGCTTCTATTTCTGAGATTGCTAAGTTTGGAGTTATGCACGTATCAACGGCGTTTAACTTCTCGAAAAAGCTGGAAGAACGCGGCTATCTTGTATTCTCGAAAAAAGAAGATGATAAACGAAATACGTACATTGAAATTACAGACAAAGGGGAAGAATTACTACTTCGCTTAATGGAGGAGTATGACCCTGAAAATAATTCAGTGTTTAATGGGGCCCTTGCACTTCGTAATTTTTATGGGAAGTTCCCAGAAAATATCGAACTGATTGCTATCTTGCGTAACATTTACGGACAAGACTTCATCGATATTTTTGAGAAATCATTAGAAGATATTGAAGAGAACTTTACAGAATCCGATCAGAAGTTAGTTAAGAAGTAATCTATTTACTTTTTCGCAATCATGCTTAAGAATTCATTCATAAGCGGTTTGAATAAACCTTGTTTTGCTAGCGCTTCCGCAGTTTCGTGTACTTCGAGCTGATGTGGAAGCGCTTTTTCAAATTGATCTAACAGCGCATCGAACAACAGAAGCCCTTCGGCCTTCTCTACTACATATTGTTCGTTCAGTATTTCACAAAGATTTAGTATACGTTCAATATCTTTTTTACGAGCTTTTTTCTTTATGATCAAAGAATAAAATGGACACTTTTCTTCATCAATCATTTTAAATAGTAGGTCTACATAGTATTCAGCTTGTTCTAATCTTCTAACAACGTCCATTTTCTCCCTCACTTTCTAACACAAAGTCTTCTATTTCTGAATTTTATAACACGAACAAAATATCGTATGATACAATATATAGAGTATATGTATTTTAGCCAAAAGGAGGTCTCGCCTCATGACACTTATAACAGTTGTTTTTGTCGCATTCGCACTTCTTGTTATATTTTACACGAATTTCATGACACATACACTGTGTGAACGAAAACAAATATCTGCGAGCCGCCAACCCGGTGTCTTTCGGGTTATTAATGTATGTATAACAATTTTATTAATTTCTAGTTATATAGAAATTATATTTCATGGAAAGTGAGGAAGGAAAGCCCCTTCCTCACTTTTTTCCTCTATAAGCAAATTATACCTACTATAACCAATAAAATAAACAGTACAAGTAATAAAATAAGTTGAGAATTCATCCCCATCCCCTCCTATTTTCTGTATATGCGGCATATGCCCAATATGGAACACCTTCAAAATCTGACACGCACTGGTTAATTTTTCTTTATCAATATGAAATCGAGTCGAAATATGATATATTAAATTTTGTACATATTGCTTATACTATGAAATAAATGACACGCATCTTAACTTTATCCTAAAGCCTCGGTAAGCCCTGTTAAGCGTGCTTTACCAACATAAAAAGCAAAAGTATCAGTGAGACTTAATCGGGCTCTAATGAACTAAAGTTCATTGGTATAGGATAAATTAAAAATACATAATAGTAGGAGTGTTTATCGAATGAAGAAAGCTATGCTTGCCTTAGCCGCAACAAGTGTAATCGCATTATCAGCATGTGGAACATCATCATCAGACAAAATTGTTACATCTAAAGCTGGTGACATTACAAAAGACGAATTCTACGAGCAAATGAAGACACAAGCTGGTAAACAAGTGTTAAACAACATGGTTATGGAAAAAGTACTTATTAAAAACTACAAAGTTGAAGACAAAGAAGTAGACAAAAAGTACGATGAAATGAAAAAACAATACGGTGATCAATTCGATACACTATTAAAACAACAAGGTATTAAAGAAGAAACGTTAAAAACTGGTGTGCGTGCTCAATTAGCTCAAGAAAAAGCTATCGAGAAAACAATCACTGATAAAGAATTGAAAGACAACTACAAGCCTGAAATTAAAGCAAGCCACATTCTTGTAAAAGATGAAGCGACTGCGAAAAAGGTGAAAGAAGAACTTGGACAAGGCAAATCTTTCGAAGAGTTAGCGAAACAATACTCTGAAGATACTGGTTCAAAAGAAAAAGGTGGCGACTTAGGATTCTTCGGAGCTGGTAAAATGGTTAAAGAATTCGAAGATGCTGCTTATAAACTGAAAAAAGATGAAGTAAGCGAGCCTGTGAAATCACAATTCGGTTACCACATCATTAAAGTTACAGACATTAAAGAACCAGAAAAATCATTCGAGCAATCTAAAGCTGACATCAAAAAAGAATTAGTTGCGAAGAAATCACAAGACGGCGAATTCATGAACGACCTTATGATGAAAGAAATCAAAAAAGCTGACGTAAAAGTTGACGATAAAGATTTGAAAGATCTTTTCGAAGAGAAAAAAGCTGACGCTAAAAAAGAAGAAAAGAAATAATGAAATAAAAAGCTCGGGCTTAGGCCCGAGCTTTTTTTGTATACCCTCTTCTCTCGGTAGTTATGTCCGATTCGGTAAATGAAATTATACAGTTGGTCCTTCGAATAAATTATATCGGCGATTTTTCAAATATATCGATCGTAACTCCAATTATATCGGCGATTTTCGAGATATATCAGCGCAATTCCGATTATATCAGCGATTTTCAAAATATATCGACTTACCGACAAAAAACGACAACAAGCGTGACTCCCTCTACAAACACAAAAAAACCTTGATCCACGTATCATGGAACCAAGGTTTATCTTATTATCATTGATTAAATGAAAAAACTATGTTAAATTAGTACAGAAACACGTTTTCTAAAATTAAAAGAACGTATTTATCCGTATCTTAATTGTACACCAAAACACATCTTCAGTCAACCTCTATTTTTCACTTTTAAAGGAGTGCTATCGTATGAACAAAAAACTTGATCAAGAGCAAAAACGATTGGATACCGTAATCGAAACGATTACGCAGCAAATTGATAAGCTGGAAAACGAAACTGGCAGACGCCGAGCAGAAGTAATCAATATTCGTAAACATTTCTGGGATGACGTGAAAGTGAATACTGATACTTTTGATGATTATCTTGAAACAGTTATCAACTTAAGACAACAAGCTCAGTCACTAGCTGTCACACAAATTACTCATAAGCACACCTTTAATCGACTTGCCGCATTAAGACGCATGCATAAAGCACCTTATTTTGGACGAATTGATTTCAAAGAAGAAGGAGAATCTGCTGCGGAGCAAATTTATATTGGCGTTGCTACACTTACTGATGCTAGCGGAGAAAACTTTCTTATATACGACTGGCGCGCACCCATTTCGAGTGTCTACTACGATTATCCACCAGGGCCGGCTGAATATAGTACACCAGCTGGCGTAATTCACGGTAATGTGGAGAAAAAATTACAATACATTATTCAAAATGGCGAGATTGATTCTATGTTCGATACGAGCCTTACAATTGGCGATGAGATCTTGCAACAAGCGCTCGGAAAAGGTACAAACAAACATATGCAAAGTATCGTCGCTACAATTCAGCGCGAGCAAAATGAAATTATTCGTCACGATGAAGGCCGACTCCTTATCGTACAAGGAGCTGCTGGTAGTGGTAAAACGTCAGCCGCCCTGCAACGAATCGCCTACTTACTATATAAATATCGCGAATGGTTAAAAGCGGATCAAATTATTCTCTTCTCCCCTAACTCTATGTTCAACAGCTACGTTTCTAACGTACTACCTGAACTTGGTGAAGAGAATATGCAGCAAGTTACATTCCAAGAATATTTAAACCATAGACTAAGTAAGTCATTTGACGTGGAAGATCCTTATGAACAATTAGAATATATGCTAACTGAAACGAATAGCCCTGCCTATAAAACGAGAAATGCTAGTATTCGTTTTAAAGCATCTACTCAATTTTTCGAGATGATTAGAGCGTACAGACAATCTCTTGAATCATCAGGCATGCTATTTAGAGGAATGAAATTTAGAGGAAAACTGATTGTTTCTGCGAAAGAAATTACAGAGCAATTTTACAATACCGACTCCTCCCTTCGCTTCCATAATCGAATTGAAAAGTTAACGGATTGGCTAAATAAGCAAATAGATGTACTTGAAAAAGCAGAACTGAAAAAACCTTGGGTAGAAGAAGAAATTGAATTACTTAGTAAAGATGAATACCAAAAGGCTTATAAATACTTGCAGAAAAAAGGCGAGTTTGACGACAACTCCTTTCAAGATTTTGAGAAAGAAACGAGAGTACTTGGACGTATGATTGTCCGTAAAAAATTGAAGCCGCTGCGTAAAGGCGTTCAAACATTACGCTTTATCAATTTCACAGGTATATATAAACAACTTTTCACAGATGCATCATGGGGGACTGGAGAAAAACCGAAAGAATGGGATGACATTTGCTCACTAACGGTGAACATGCTCGATGAAGGAAAGCTATATTACGAGGATGCGACTCCATTTTTACTTTTAAAAGAGTTAATTGAAGGTTTCCAAACGAACAGATCGATTAAACACGTACTCGTAGACGAAGCACAAGATTATTCGCCGTTTCAGTTCGAGTTTTTAAAACGTCTCTTCCCTGCCGCAAGAATGACGGTACTTGGAGACTTTAACCAAGCAATATTTGCTCATGCGAGTGAAACAGTTAATTTCGATACACTTACGAATTTATACGGGCCAGACGAAACAAACGGCATTAACTTAACTCGTAGTTATCGCTCAACAAAACCAATTATTGAATTTACACGTGCTCTCGTACCGGAAGGGAAGAACATTCACGCCTTTGAACGTGACGGTGAGAAACCTACAGTGACGAAAGTAGCGAATGAGAGCGAACTGCACGAACGTATTACTGCCAAAGTTGCTGAATTACAAAAACAAAATCACAACACGATCGCAATTATATGTAAATCTGCAGCTGAAAGCGCCGCTGCCTATGAGGCACTTAGTCCTATCGAGAATATTAAACTCGTGAAGAGTAACTCAGCCGAGTATGAGCAAGGCATTGTCGTGATCCCAGCTTACTTAGCGAAGGGTATCGAATTTGATGCCGTTATTATTTACGATGCGTCTAAAGATGTATACAACGATGAGAGCGTTCGTCGATTGTTCTACACTGCTTGTACACGCGCAATGCATGAATTACAACTTTATAGCGTTGGCGAGGTTAGTCCTTTTATTGTTGAGGCTGATTCGGAGAGTTTTGAGCTTATTACACCTTGATAACAATCAAGGTGTTTCTTTTTTGTACAGGATTTACAACTTTAAAGTAGAATATATCAGTTTAGAAAAAAGTTAAGGAGCGAAAAGATGAACCATTATTTTATTGCTATTTATGACGGTGAATTTCCTGCCGAAAAATTACATACCATTTTACAATCTAATCAAACTTTTACTAACCTAAACGTCCGCACCATTTCAATCTCCTCACCAAGACCTTTCACATTATTAGTTGGCGAAGAACACGATACACTCACAACTGGACTTACAGACAAATACCACTTATTCACGAAAGAGTTGCAAACACTTGAGCAGCAAGAAAAATACTACTATGTATACGATTATAAAATTAGAAAGACCATCGAGAATCCTATCCAAAAATGCTTTCCATTTGCACAAATCCATATAAGTGTTATGAAATTCCATCAAATGATTCAAAAAGTAAAAGACTTAAAACGCCCTGTATTTGCAGGTTATAATATCGTCTCTCATGATGCAGACATACTTACGATTGATGTACTTCTTTCTTCACCTTTATTGGATCCTAACACTTCTGAAAAAGACGCAGCAGAATACGCCTATTTACAACAATTAGCTGAATCAATTTCTCGTTCTGAATTGTGTACTTCTATTAAAGCGAGTTCACTTATTTAAACATAAAATGAAACTTTATCGCTAAGTTAGAGTTGTTCTATTATAAATTTAAACAGGTGCGCTATCCGAAAAATACTATTTTAATAAGAAGGAACCCAAATCAAATTACTATGTAGGAACAAAATAATAAAGAGGGTAGCCCTCGGCATACCCTCTTTACTTCGCCCCTTAACTTTCTGAAGTCTGCGAACGTTTTATAAACAAAGCTACAACAACTGCAAGTAGTGCCAAACCAAAGCCAATTGTAAATGCGTTATGCACGCCTGAAACCATTGCTTCTGTCAATTGAGCTGGGTCAGTCGGATTTGAAGATGCATCCAAATATTTCTTCTGTCCGGAAGTCATAACGCTAATAAAGAACGCAACTCCTACCGCACCCGCTACTTGTGATAGAGTATTCAAAATAGCTGTTCCGTGAGGATAAAATCGCTTCGGAAGTTGGTTCAAACCGTTCGTTTGCGCCGGCATCATAATCATTGAAATGGATACCATCATAGTGACATGTAATAGGATGAAAGTTATTTTAGACGTATCTGCCGTTACTTGTGTAAAGAACCACATCACACTTGCTAATAACAGCGTCCCAGGAATAATAAGCGCTCTTGGACCAAATTTATCAAAGAGCTTCCCTGAAACTGGCGAAAGCAGACCATTCAATAGACTACCAGGAAGCATGATAAGACCAGTTGCATAAACAGTTAAACCTAAAGCACCTTGGAATAGAAATGGTAGTAACGTCATTGTCGAGAACATCGTCATCATCATGATCGTCAATAAAATTGTCGTTAACGTAAACATCGGATATTTAAATGCACTAAGATCTAGTAATGGCTCTTTCAATTTCAATTGACGTAATACGAAAAATAGAAGTGCTACAAGACCAATTAGAATGATTCCATACACCTGGAAACTATCCCAACCTTCACCTGAGCTACTGAATCCATAAACAATCCCGCCAAATCCAATTGTAGATAAAAGAATAGATAATACATCTACCTTTGGTTTAGTAGGCTCTGAGACATTTTTTAAATAAATAAACGCGAAAACGATAGAAAAAATTGCGAATGGCAAAACGATATAAAATAGCCATCTCCAGTTCAACGTTTCCAAAATAATACCTGAAAGTGTCGGTCCAATGGCAGGAGCGAACATGATTACAAGCCCAATACTCCCCATTGCCACTCCTCTCTTTTCAGGAGGATATAGAAGAAGAATCGTATTCATTAATACGGGCATCATTAATCCCGTACCCACCGCTTGTAACAAGCGCCCCATTAATAGTATAGAAAATCCAGGCGCAATTGCACTTACAAGTGTACCGAAAGTAAAGACTACCATAGCACCTATGAATACTTGTCTTGTTGTAAACCATTGTACTAATAAAGCAGAAGCTGGAATTAATACAGCAACTACAAGCATGTACCCTGTTGAAAGCCATTGAAGAGTCGACGGTGTTACATTCAACTCAATCATCAATTGCGGAAAAGCAACGTTCAATAATGTTTCATTCAAAATGGTAAAAAACGCCCCAATAATCATCGATATTAAAATGGGGAGTCTTTTCACATTGTCAAACTCCTTTGACTGCGAAGAAACAGATGCAGGTTGAGCATTCATACATAAACCTCCTTGTATTCTTTTATAAATTTTTATTACCTTTGCTAGTCATATTTAACGTAGAAACGCCCGTACCAAATTGAAAACGATACAGCACAACTACAAATAAGATCAATAATGACATCACGCCGAAGATATTACTATACATATTTGCAGCTTCATTTGCAACAAAAGGATTTAGCTTCAGTGAAGTCGATCCCTTATCAAGCAATTTCCCTACTACACTCATAGCCATCGCGCCAGATATGAAATTAATCATCGACAGTAATCCCATTCCAACACCTGTCTCTTCCTTTGACAGTGTTTGTGAAATTGTATTAGACATTGAAATCTGCATAAAGGTCTGTCCTACATTTCCGAAAATTAAAATCAATGCTATGACAAAAGCCGAGACCCCAATGAAAGTAGATAATAATGAGAAAGCAAGGAATATGAATACTGAGGCAATAAAAACAAGTGCAAAATTGCCCCGAGTATCAGCTACCCTTCCTCCCTTTCTTCCCATAATTGCCGAGGCAATTGCAGCTGGAACTAAAACAAAACCAATATTCGAAGGAGTCAATCCATTTACTGCTGATAGAAATTGCGGCGTCATGAATGTCATACTAAAGCTCATCGCTGTCGTCATAAAAGCAAGGAGTAACCCAATCGAAAAGTTCTTATTTTTAAACAGAATCGGTTTAATAAAAGGCTCTTTAGCTTTTCTAATCCGCAAAATGAAGAAAGCTAACGTAGCAAATCCACTAAGGAATAACAGCACTTGCATCTGCGTAATAGCAAGCAAGAAGAACGCGACTGATACAGCTAATAGAACTCCGCCAAGAATATCAATACTACCCGCCTTCCCTTTTGCATTGTCTAAATACTTTCTAAAGAAAGGTAGCGTTAGAAGCGGTAGTAATGAAAGAACAAACATAAGTCTCCAGCTTCCAAAACTCGTAATTAATCCAGCGGCAACGGGCCCTAAAGCATTCCCAAGCGCTAAACCAACTGCTGAAGTTCCAAGCGCACGCCCCCTTTTCTCTGGCACAAAGTATCTAACCGGAATAATCATTGCTGTCGCAGGAAGAACAGAAGCTCCCGCTGCTTGAATAACACGCCCTAAAATGATAACCCAATACTCAGTAGCAAGTAAGCCAAGCAAGGAACCTAGAGCGAAAATAAGTAATCCATACGTTAACAAATCTTTTAGCCGATATTTATCCGCCAGTTTTCCCATTACGATGGAACCAACAGCATAAACGACCATATAACTCGTCATAATCCAACTAACCTCTGAAGGAACAAGGTTGAATTCTTTACCGATTTCAGGAAGAGCTACATTAAACATCGTACCGTTCATAACTGAAAATATTAGCGTAACTACTAAAACTCCTAGTAATTTATCTGCATTTTGTGATGAATGATCTACCATCGTGCATACCTCCTTTTCTTTTTCCGGTAATCTATTCAGATTTAAATGAGTATCAACATAATGAATATCCTCACTATTTTATTATAATGAGGATATCATTTTTATCGTACGTGCTCAGTTTCTACCTCTATTCAATCGAATCTACTAATCTACAATTTACTTTACAGAAGTTCTGTTACTGCTGAAAAATGAATGAACGCAAGAATTAGCGCTAAAATCATAAGCACTGCTGCCGGCATTATTTTGCCAATTGGATCTTTAACACGCATATGTGACAATACAGCTCCTAACATAATACAAGCAATCCATAATGCTGCTAAAACTAATACGACCTCATTCCAGAAACCAAAAATCAGTCCCACCACTCCTGCTAAAGCGATCCAACCTGTCGCAATTCTAAACCATTGAGGTAAACCTAAATGAGCGAAAGCCTCTACTTGCATTTTTGCTCCCGCAATTTTACTCACACTTGAAAAGAAAAATGCAAAAATTAATAAACATTGAAGTACTAATGCTACAATAGTCATGTACAATCCTCCGTTACATATGTTTTTTTAAGGGTATTGCTATTGAATGCTGAAGCGATTTGAAATTCCTTCTATACATACACCTCGCTCTATTATCGTTTTCTATAGATCCCCGCATCAGTTATAATAGTAATTATCCCGCTATTACACATTATGAGCATACGATATAATGAGGTCACTCACTAATTGTTTATAATATAGAGAGGATACTCACTAATAATATACAATATATTTATGAAACGTGCAAAAATGAACTACAAAATAATGAGGAGGTCATCCCATTCATGAAATCAAATAATCCAGCTGCAATAGATATCATTCATATTTTAATGCAATCGTCCAACTATGTTCAAAGAGAATTTCAATCTCAATTGTCAGCCCTTGACACACCTTATCATCTAACAGGGCCAAGGCTACGCGTTCTATCCACCGTTTCTGAAAATGGTCCCATTCGAATGAACGCATTAGCTGCTAAATTAGGCGTCAAAGCACGTACAGTTACCGATTTTGTCGATGCACTCGAACAAGACAAGCTCCTAATTCGTATACCAGATCCAACTGATCGCCGAGCTACATTAATTCAACTTACTGAACGCGCGCACTCCAATATGGAAAAGGCGCTCGCGTTCCAAGACAAGGTCGCAGACGATATTTTACAAAACCTCACATTAGAACAACGCGAACAGTTTTTTGAACTTCTATTACTATTAATAAAAGATAAGCAAATTCCAGATTCATGCGGAGAAGTTGAGAACGGAAAAACTTGTTAAGTGTGTAAATAAAACCACCTACACCCTAAAAAATATAGGGACTAGGTGGTTTGTTTTTTAAGCTGATTTTCTCGCTGGAATGTCTTTACGTCGATATACACTTAGTACGATTCCCATTACAAGCGCATGAAATACAGTTGGTGTTAATCCATAACTAATAAAAGGTAGTGATATAGCAGTAATCGGTAATAAACCTAAAATCATACCGACGTTATAAAGGAATTGCACTACGAAAAGAGTCATACCTCCAATGAGAAGCAATTTACCATACCGGTCATTTATTGTATAAGATATGAAGATTAACCGTGCTACAAAAAGAGAAAGAATTAAGACAAGGACCAGTGCAAGCACATATCCATAATAATAAGTCAAACTTGCAAATACAAAATCAGTATCTGGATTAGGGATGAACTTTACATCTCCGTATGTACCAAACCAACCTGCTGACGACATTACCTCCTTTAAACGTATATACATAAATCCTGCGCCCTGTGCATCACGCTCTGGATTCAAATACCCTAAAAATCTATCCAAATAAACTCCTTTTACTGTGGGCCAGGAAAAATAGACCCCTATAATCAATAAACAGATTGGTACAATTGTAATAATTAATGCCTTTTTCTTCCCTAACTTACTCCACCAAAGCATAACGAATACCATCGTGATATAAATAAAAATCACTGAAAAAGCTGCGCCAATTAAAAATAAATACAAAGAAAATAAATAAAGAGCCACAAGATGCATTACTTTTATCCTACTATTATTGAAAAAAGAAGCCCAAGCTAGAAAAAAGAACGGCACTGCCATTAAACGGTCAATTGCAATAGGACCAACTTTTATTATCGGTTCTCCAAGCATCCCAGCATTCGGAAAGCAGTATAGCATTAACAAGATAAGTACACCAATTGTATAAAACAACCATCCTAATCTCTCTAACTTCCGATAATTAATCAGCATCATCCCTAACGCTGTTGCAATACCAAGAACAACAAATATCACCTTATCCATTAGTAAATCATTCATATATCCAAAAGCTATAACCGGCAAAAACCCTAACCCCATCGCAGCCACTAATAAAATAAGTAAGAACCAATCAACCTTTGGCTTATGCAGTTTGTTAAGTTCTTGTCCCAGTTTAATCGGACTCCCCATTTGCTCAACAGCCTTATCTTCAGCAATTTCCTCACTTAATCCTTTCCCTATCCACATATTCTTCGTCTGTTTTAAGTGAAAGTCTAGTTCCGCTGCCACCAAGTCCTTCGCTTCTTTTGATTTAATATGGTTCGTAACTTCTTTTAAAAAACGCTCCCCTTTTTTATTCAATTTTTTCTCACTCCTGTACTAAGCCTTTTAATATAAATCGTGCCTTCGTAGCATTCTTCTCTGCCTTTCGCAGCATCTTGTTTCCTTTATCATTTAATTGATAATATTTAGCTCCTTCGTGGTCCCAGCTAGATTGGATAAAGCGATTCTGCTCTAGACGATGTAACAAAGTGTATAGAGACCCTTCATTACCTTCAAATGTTTGAATCCCTCTCCCCCGTAGTAACTGCACCAATTCATAACCTGTTTTTTCATTCATAAGAAGTTGCAACACTGCTAAAAGGATGTCTTCTTCTTTTTCGGACGATTGATTGATTTTTTCACGCACCCGCTTCTGGTGCTGATCAGAAAAACTCAAATGTTTAAAAGTTGTGTTCTCCATTGATTTTCGCAAGCCTTTTAATCGATCTTCCATTTGATTACTCCTCCAATCCTTTCTTCAAAAGCTCCTTTGCTTTTTTCAGCCTCGTTTTTATCGTGTTTTCCTTCACTTCTATTACCGTAGCAATCTCTTTAATTGATAACTCTTCATAATAAAATAGATAAATGACTTCTCGATATTTGATCGGTAAACTCATTACTGCAGAAGCAAGCCTACTATCCTCTGCATTTTGAATAACTATTTGTTCCACACTTTCTTTTTGACTCTCCATATACGTAAAGTCATCCTCTGTCACGATGACCTTTTTGTTATACCAACTTTTTAAATAGTCCTTACAATGATTAATCGCAATTCTCCATAACCATGTTTTTAAGTTCGAATTCCCTTTATATGTATGAAGAGATTTATAGCATTTCACAAATATATCTTGCGTTACATCCTCCGCGACCTCTTTATTATTCACATATGAATACACAAGCTGTAAGACTTCTTGTCCATACTTGTTCATGATTTCGTCGATAAGGTCCTCCTTATCTTCTATTTCAAACGCTTCTACCGTTAATTCATCCACATCATTTCCTCCTTTCCATATATTAGACGACGCACTGTATGGAAAAGTTTTATAAAATAAATAAAAAAATGTAATTGATAATAACATTTTTATAAAACACTTCCTCAGCAAATTACATATAATAAACCGAATAGTTATTACACTACATTCACCTAAAGAGCGTCTTTCTCCCAAGGCGCTCTTTCATTTTGAAATTCTTCTTCAAAAACCGCTAAATAAAAAAGAACCCATTTAATCAGGGTCCCCCTTCTTCCTAACACTCACTTAAAGAATCTAATATCTCATTGCCATACAAAGAGGGCTTCATAATATCAAAACCGATAAATTCTTCATACTTCTTATCCGAAAAATAAAATACGATATTATGAAATAACACTTTTTGCAAATGAGTATCTTGAGAAAGTCTAAATGAGTATATGTATGTATTATCATTTGAAGTTTTCTTTATATATATTTTACTCTTATTTGTTAATTCTTTTAATTTACGAGCATTTTCTCCAAAAAACTCAATCCCTACTATACGATCAAATTGATCTATATCTAAATTTAATGTCGGATTTTCTTCCAATTCTTCAGTTGATTCAATTTCAATTTCTGAAGTAAATGGAATTACATACAGATATGCCATCTGGATTGCAGGGTCGTAAGTAATTAAATTTTTCATGATACACCTCATATCGGTATCTTATTTTTTGTATTACACTTATCTCGATAAACTAAATATTAGGTTTTTGAGTTATAAAATACAAGTATAGTATTTGAATTTCTATACATAACGCAGCTGCTTGCTCTTGTTGATCTACTGCTTTTCTAGTTCTGTTGTTTATTTCATCTGAACGTTGTTATCATTATCCTTATTTTTTAGTTATGTTTGTTTATTTAACAAGAGATAAAGTTAAATAAACACCTTAACTTGTAGGCGATCACAAATAAGTTGTATATGACAAACCACGCTTTACACACTACCCAACCATTTAAAACTAGGGCTTTTTATCTATATGTCTTGTTCCCTATTTTAAAACATAATACAATGAATACGTGACTTAATAAGCTATAACTAGTAGGTGTGGTAATCATCTCTTCCATTTTGAAAAAAGGGGGAGGTGATAATATGATCGCGATGTTTGTCATTAAATTAGTGTATGGTATCCTGACCGGAGCTGGCGTTGTCATCGGTAGAAGATACGTCGGTCCATGGCTAATTTCTGTATACAAAAAAGCGAGAACCACCCTGCTTTGAACCGCACCCAATTTGTTAGACAAATAACTAACAATTGGAGGTGCGGTTTTATTATGTCTAGAAAATATAAATTCGAATTAAAAAGAAATGCCGTTGAACATTATTTAAATACAAATGATTCTTTTAAAGTGACTGCCAAAAAATATCAA